>NZ_LQXM01000027.1 GCF_001648555.1 Rossellomorea aquimaris TF-12
GCTTCTCACAAAGATATAAAGCATCCGCTGCACTAAACACCGTATCGTCATTCTCTAACATAATCATTCGTTGAAGTGAACAGGGGTCAAGCCCAATTATGTATAATTGCTCCAATGCCTTCTCCTTGTCATCATAAGCTCCTCCAACATGAAGCACACACCGGTGAGTGGGATCAATGCCCATCGGGTTTTTTATCTTATGATAGATGTTGAAGAACAAGTTTGTTGACGAGAGCTCCATCGGCTTTCCCTTTTAATTTAGGCATGATTGCTCCCATCACTTTACCCATATCAGCTTTAGTAGTAGCACCTACCTCAACCATTGTTTCTTGAACAATGGCTGAGACCTCTTCTTCTGAAAGCTGTTTAGGCATATATATTTCGACGTAAGTCAGTTCTGTTTGAATTTTCTCAACGAGATCTTCACGACCTGCGTTTCTAAATTCTTGGAGGGAGTCTTTCCTTTGCTTCACTTCACGAGAAAGGACAGTCAACTCTTCGTCTTCAGAGAGTTCCTGTTTTCCATGTTTAATCGCTTCATTTTGAAGTGAAGCCTTAAGCATACGGATAACAGAAAGTTTCTCTTTTTCTTTATTTTTCATCGCTTGTTTCATATCATCATTTAAACGAGTGAGAAGACTCATGCTTACACCCTCTCTTAGAACTTACGTTTTCTTGCTGCTTCTGATTTCTTTTTGCGTTTTACGCTTGGCTTTTCATAAAATTCGCGCTTTCTAAACTCTTGTAAAGTTCCTGTTTTAGAAACTGAGCGTTTGAAGCGACGAAGAGCATCTTCAAGCGATTCGTTTTTACGAACAACTGTTTTTGACATCTCTCTTTCCCTCCCTCCGAACACACTACACTTACATGTTCAAGTCAAGAAAATGGATAGGTCCATTTTTCCTAGACGTAAGATCATTTAAGCTCTAACGTCCTTTACTTCACCAATAGGTATGGCTTCGCCCTTGTTGTATTTGTCACAAGGGGACAGAAAGTGTATGTCTTTCTTGGATGAAATTCTTTATTTACATAAAGAAATCCATGTACTTTGCCATTATAATATATGTCTTGAGATAGGTCAACAATTTCTATATAATTGCTTGTTTAAATAGGCATGTCTCTTATCTTTTCCCATACATTATATAAATGAAAGTAGAATTCTCGTCTAAAAGGGAGGAGGAACATGCTATTACATATACTTGCCTTTATATTTTTTATATTATGTTTTTTAACCGGTATGACCTGGTTAAGAACTGGCCTCTTTAATATTGCAAACACGAAAATTAAATCCGTGCTCCACTACTTAACAAACACAGCTACTAAAGGGGTTTTCACTGGTACCATTGTCACTGCTCTTATTCACAGTAGTTCAGCAGTAATGGTGTTAACTGTTGGACTTGCCTCTTCTGGACTTATTCCTTTTAGGCAAACAATTGGCATAATGCTTGGTACTAACATTGGTACTACCTTTACCCTTGAAATGTTCACTTTAAATATGAATTATCTTATTATCCCTTCTATGGTTTTGGGAGTTATTATGTATGCTCTTCCTTCTCCAACATTGAAAAGTACTGCTTTTATATGTATCGGCTTTGGACTGATTTTCACTTCTATACAGGCTATTCAATGGTTAGCAACACCATTAACAAAACATGAGTCATTACGATCCTATATTCTTGAAGTAAATGAACACCTGTTTCTTGCTTTATTCATTGGATGTATCTTAACTGCCACTATTCAATCAAGCACGGTAGTGACAGGCGTAACGATGGGATTTCTTGCTGCTAACTCCATTGATTTGGATGCAGGAATTGCTATTATGCTTGGAGCGAATATCGGAACTTGTATTACTGCATTTATAGCCAGCATCGGCGGCGGGAACGAGGCCAAATTGACAGCCTATGCACATATTTGGCTAAATGTATTAGGAGTTTTATTCTTTCTCCCTCTCATTCCCATTTTAAGATCCGTTGTTCAATCTTTAGCCCATTCTCCAGATTTACAGCTCGCTCATGCCAGTGTAATTTTTAATATCCTATGCTCCCTTCTAGTTCTGCCATTTGCTCATTCATTCGCCCGTTTCATTGAAAATCTTCACCTACCAAAAAAAGCTGAATGAGGCATAGCCTCATTCAGCTTTTCTATAGTTATTAATAATCAGAATCACTTGTTAAACCTTGTACAATTTTCACTCCAGAGCTCGCTCCAAGACGAGTAGCTCCTGCATCGATCATTGCTTTAGCATCTTCAGCAGAACGGACTCCACCAGAAGCTTTCACACCTAGATCTGGTCCTACAGTTTTTCTCATAAGAGCGATATCTTCAACAGTCGCTCCTCCAGTAGAGAATCCTGTTGATGTTTTTACATAATCAGCTCCAGCTTCTACAGCTAATTTGCATGCTTTCACTTTCTCTTCGTCTGATAATAGACAAGTTTCAATGATTACTTTTGAAAGTGCCTTACCTTTTGAAGCAGCAACTACAGCTTCGATATCACGTTTCACAAGTTCATCATCACCGCTTTTTAATGCGCCGATATTAATAACCATATCAACTTCCGTTGCACCCTTTTCAATAGCATCCTTTGTTTCAAATGCTTTCGTTTCAGGAGTAGAAGCTCCTAATGGGAAACCAATTACTGTACAAACTTTTACTTCTGTACCTTTTAATAATTCACTTGAATATTGAACCCACGTTGGATTTACACACACAGAAGCGAATTTAAATTCTTTTGCTTCCTGACAAAGTACTTCTACTTGGTCCTTCGTTGATTCAGGTTTAAGTAAAGTATGATCAATCATACTTGCAATATTTTTTAACATAATCGTTATCTCTCCTTTAACAGATGTACGTACCTCTCTTATCATATCAAAAAGGGACAAGAAATACGAGTATTTATTATAGTATCTCCTAAAGATTCCATAAATAAAGTAAACCCTTTCAATATAATTTTCATGTTTTTCCAAAAAAACACAAAACAACCCAGAAAAGAATTCCAGGTTGTTTATTTTTTGTTATTTTAATCGATATACTCTCGCTTCGTAAGGTAGAAGAGACACCTTACTCATTTTTTGATGATCTTGAACATTATAGTTATTTAGGAGAAGATTGGAAAAATAAACCTCTATATTCCCTAAGTCACAAACTGCTGCTTTGGTGGATAGGTTGGTGATGACAACCATGGCCTCATTCTCCGTTGTTCGTGTATAAGCATAAATTTGTGGATCTTTCTCAAGAAGAAGATCATAGGTTCCATAAGTGAAAATATCTTCCGTTTTCTTTAATGATATCATTTTTTTGTAGAAAGCAAGGATTGAAGTATCATCCTTTTCTTGAGCTCTTACATTAATGGTTTTATAGTTTGGATTCACTTTCATCCATGGTATTCCAGTTGTAAATCCACTGTTTTCTTCATCTGACCACTGCATTGGTGTCCGGCTGTTATCCCGGGAAGAAGCCCAAATAATTTCCATGATTTCCTGATGCTCTACACCTTCTTCGCGCTTTAGACGATATAAATTTTTCACAGCTACATCATCATAGTCTGTGATAGAAGGGAATTGAACATTTGTCATACCAATTTCTTGTCCTTGGTAAATAAACGGTGTTCCTTGCATTAAGAAATACATCGTTGCCATAGCGGTGGCACTTTCTCTCCATAATTCTTTATCATTCCCCCATGTAGATACAACTCTTGGTTTATCATGGTTCTCGATAAATAGAGCATTCCAACCATTGCCTTCAAGTCCTTTTTGCCAACGAGTCAATACTTTCTTTAACTCAACGATATCTAGTTCTGGATTCGTTTCAGCATCCCATAACCCTAAATGCTCAAATTGAAAAATCATATCCATTTTCCCATTTTCTTTTCCAACCCATAGCTCAGCTTCATCAGCTTTCACACCGTTTGCTTCCCCGACTGTCATCACATCATAGTTTGAATACGTACGGTCTTTGAACTCTTGTAAGAATGTATGGATTCCTTTTTGATTCATGTGCATGTCAAAAGAAGACACATATTTCTTCTTCTTAGGATTTGGCATGTCAGGTAGACCTGGTCGTTTTTTAATATGGCTAATAGCATCAATTCTGAAACCGTCAATTCCTTTATCTAGCCACCAATTTACAGTATCATACAGGGCATCTCGTACCTCTTCATTTTCCCAATTCAAATCCGGTTGTTTGGTTGAAAATACGTGAAGAAAATATTGATCCGTTTCCTCGTCATATTGCCAAGCAGACCCACCGAAGATACTTTCCCAATTATTAGGTTCTTTCCCTTTAATACCATCTCTCCAAATGTACCAGTCACGTTTAGGATTTCTCTTAGAACTGCTTGATTCAATAAACCAAGGGTGTTCGTCACTAGTGTGATTTAGAACAAGATCAATGATCAGCTTCATGTCTCTATTATGAACTTCTTGAAGCAATTGATCGAAATCTTCCATTGTACCGAAATCTTCCATGATATCTTGATAATCCGAAATATCATATCCATTATCATCATTAGGTGACTTATACATTGGACAAATCCAAATGACATCTATTCCTAGTTCTTTAATATAATCTAATCGTTGAATAACCCCTTGTAAATCTCCAATTCCATCTCCATTTGAATCCTGAAAACTTCTCGGATAAATTTGATAGCCTACTGCTTCTTTACGCCACGCCTTCTTCATCGTAACACCTCATCAAAGTATAGTAAGATACAAACGCTTACATTTCAATGCAATCGTTTGCATTAATTAGATAAAAAAAGAGCATAATTCAAATACGTTAACAATAATAGTTTACAACCTTCTTGTGTACATATCAATAGATAATTTGGAAGAAAGCAGAAAAAGAAATCGATTACAAATAGTATACTAGTAAAATAAAATGAGTCACCTCTTTGTATAAAGAGGTGACTCACTATGAGTTAGATAGCGGCTTTTTCTTCTGATTCTAAATCATCTTCAAGGACACGAACAAATTGTCCTTCATTTATTGGATAACCGGCTTTAGTAATTTTCACTCTAACTAATTGACCGACCATTTCTTCCGTTGCAGGAAACACTACTTTTAAATAGTTGTCAGTATACCCGACATAAAGATCATCTCCGTAAGGTTCTTCTGGAATAACCTCTAATACTTCATTTTCAAAATGAGAAGCATATTCTTTTGCCAGTTGATTTGAAAGTCCAATTAAACGATGCACTCGTTCATTCTTAACCTCTTCATCAACCTGGTCATCCATACGCGCTGCCGGAGTACCGGTGCGCTTTGAGTATGGGAATACGTGAAGCTCAGAAAATTTGTGCTCGTTTATGAAGTTATAGGTTTCCATAAACTCTTCTTCTGTTTCACCTGGAAAACCAACGATAACATCAGAAGTAACAGCAAGACCGGGTAAAGCCTTCTTGAGCTTGTCTAGTCGTTCAGCAAAGAACTCCATCGTGTATTTTCTACGCATTCTTTTAAGAACCGTATTAGATCCTGATTGCAAAGGTACATGAAGATGTCTAACAACAATGTTCGATTGGTCTATTACTTCAATGACTTCATCTGTTAATTGACTGGCTTCAATGGATGATATTCGAATTCGCTTAAGACCCTTCACCTTCTGTTCAAGATCTTTAAGAAGCATGGCAAGGTTATAATCCTTCATGTCTTCTCCGTATCCACCTGTATGGATACCCGTAAGGACAATTTCTTTATATCCAGCATCAACAAGCTGTTGGGCCTGGTGAATGACTTCTTCAGGATCACGAGATCTCATCAGACCACGCGCCCAAGGGATGATACAAAATGTACAGAAATTATTACACCCTTCTTGAATCTTTAAAGATGCACGTGTTCGATCCGTAAAGGCCGGAACATCTAATTCTTCGTATACACGATTTTTCATAATATTTGTTACGCCATTAATAGGCTGTCGTTCTTTTTTATATTCTTCTATATAGGTAAGCATTTTTCTTCGGTCTTGTGTACCAACTACTACGTCTACTCCAGGAATCGCCATGATTTCAGCAGGAGATGTTTGAGCATAACAACCTGTAACACAAATGACTCCGTCCGGATTCTTTCTAATTGCCCGACGGATTACTTGTCTACTTTTTTTATCTCCAGTATTAGTTACTGTACAAGTATTGATGACATAAACATCTGCAATCGAATCGTATTCAACACGTTCATATCCTTCTTCTTTAAACAATTGCCAAATGGCTTCGGTTTCGTAGTGGTTCACTTTACACCCTAAAGTGTGAAACGCTACTGATGGCATTACAATCACCTCATTAATTCTAATTGATAGCTAATGGCAGAAAGGACGTACAAAGGAGCCGTCTCTGTACGCAGTATTCTAGGGCCTAATCCACATGTCAAAAAGCCTTCTTCCTTACAAAGCTGTATTTCCTTATCAGATAATCCACCTTCTGGTCCAAACACAACAAGAACACTTTGTCCTTCTTTAATGCTCGTTAGTGTTGTAGAAAGATTGCCTTTTTCTCCTGCTCTAGCTTCTTCTTCATATGCAACGAGTTTATAATCAAACTCTTGACCTAGCTTTAGTAATTCTTTCAGAGAAACAGGTGAAAGCACTTGGGGAATCAAAAGTCTATGAGACTGTTCAGCAGCCTCTTTCACAATCTTTTCCCAACGTTCAACCTTTTTTTTAGCTTTTTTCGCATCCCATTTTACAATTGAGCGATCCGCATTAAAAGGGATAAATTGAGCTGCCCCGAGCTCCGTTCCCTTTTGAAAAATCAACTCTAATTTATCCCCTTTCGGCAGGCCGCTCGCAATGGTTACTTTAATTGGTAATTCTACTGTTGTTGTTTCCCATTGTACTATTGATACTTCAACGGAGTCACTGGAAATCGTTTCAATACGTGAAATGGCTGATGCTTGATCATTAAATACGACGAAAATGTGATCATCTTCCTTCATTCTCATTACACGAACAATGTGATGATAGTCTTCACCAGTAAGATAGATAGGAAGTTCCTCATTGTAAGCTTCATCTATAAAATATCTTTGCATTCAGTCTCACTCCACGTCTTCTATTAGGGTCCTATAAAGGTTTTTTAGCGATAATGGCAACCCAGTCTTCCATTACCATAACCTCTTCAATGATAAAGCCAGCATTCTCCAGGGAATCTCGTACCTCTTGTTTTTTAGGCTGAATGATTCCAGATGTAATAAAATAGCCCCCTGGTTTCACAAGGTTATAGGCATCTTCAGTAAAACGTAAAATAATTTCAGCTAAAATATTTGCCACAATAACATCTGCCGGTTCACTAATGCCATTAAGCAGATTATTTTCTTCAACAGTTACTACTTGCTGCACTTTATTCAGCTTTACATTTAACCTAGCTGATCGGACGGCAACTTCATCCAAATCATATGCATCCACTTTACTCGCCTTTAACAAAGCAGAGGCAATCGAGAGAACCCCTGAACCCGTTCCTACATCAATTACCGTGTTCTGCTCCCGTACGATACGCTCTAAGGCCTGGATACACATAACCGTTGTAGGATGAGTACCTGTACCAAACGCCATACCAGGATCAAGCTCAATGATCAATTCATCACTATGAACCGGGGTATAGTCTTCCCAAGTAGGAACAATGGTGAATTTATCAGAAATTTTTACAGGATGGTAGTATTTCTTCCAAGCTGTTGCCCATTCCTCTTCATTCACTTCTGAGATCTCTACTTTATTTTCTCCTATATCAATATCATAGGTAACAAGGTTTGTTATTCCTTGCTTGATCTCTTCCACTGTTTCACCTAAAAAACTATTAACAGGTAAGTAAGCTTTTACTAATACACCTTCAATTGGATAATCATCAGGATTGAGTTGGTAGATTTCTCCAAACATATCTTCTCTTTCTTTAATTAAATCAAAAGGGTCTTCAATAACCACTCCGCTAGCTCCTGATTCATGAAGAATGTTTGAAATCGGTTCAATCGCTTCATTCGTAGTTAGAATACTGATTTCTGACCATTTCATTTATCCTACCAACTCCATTCTGAGTTATTCGCCTTTAAAGGCTTTTTTTACTTTATCAAAAAAGCTTTCATGTTGTTCATCTGGAATTTGCCCACTAATATCAGCAAATTCTCGTAGTAGCTGCTTTTGCTTTTCAGTTAGTTTTGAAGGAGTTACTACCTTCATTTGTACATGCTGATCTCCTGTACCATATCCACGTACATTTGGAACACCTTTACCTTTAAGTCTAAATTTCGTACCTGTTTGTGTGCCAGCTGGAACTTTCAGCTTGACTTTACCATGTAGAGTAGGTACTTCGATTTCATCACCTAAAGCAGCTTGTGCAAATGTAACTGGCATTTCACAGTAAATATCATCCCCATTACGCTCGAAAAACTCATGAGAGCGAACATGGAACACAACATACAAGTCACCTGAAGGACCACCATTAATACCCGGTTCTCCTTGACCTGTCACACGAAGTTGCTGACCATCATCAATTCCAGCTGGAATCTTTATATTAATTTTGCGGCGTTTTTGCACTTTACCTGCTCCACCACATGTCGTACATTTCTCTTTAATCTGTTTTCCTGTACCATTACAATAATGACACACTCGTCTGTTTACAATGCGTCCAAAAGGAGTGTTTTGCTCAACGTTTAATTGACCTGCTCCTTTACAATGTGAACATGTATCAACCTTTGTTCCTGGTTTTGCTCCAGATCCATGACATGTATCACATTCTTCTTCTTTAGGAATTTCGATTTCTGTATCTTTACCAAAAACCGCTTCCTCAAAAGTCAAGGACATTGTGTACTGGAGGTCCGCTCCTTGTCTAGGTGCGTTAGGGTCTCTTCTTCGACCGCCTCCGCCACCAAAGAACGTATTAAAGATATCTTCGAAGCCACCGAAACCGCCGCCGAAGTCTCCTCCGCCACCAAATCCCTGGTTAGGATCTGTATGTCCAAAGCGATCATATTGAGCGCGTTTCTGATCATCACTTAACACTTCATACGCTTCTGATATTTCTTTGAATTTTTCATTAGCATCCGCTTCTTTATTAATATCCGGATGATATTTTTTAGAGAGCTTGCGGTATGCTTTTTTCATTTCGTCTTTTGAGGCGTCTTTCCCGACACCAAGAACCTCATAATAGTCCCGTTTACTCATTAAAACACCACTCCCGAATCCTTTGCATAAAGGTTATTTTAACATTGTATATGATGGAATATCAATAAAAACCGAGATTTGGATTTTCCCTCTGATATTCCTATCCATTTCAATAGGTCCATTCATAGAAAAAGTCAAAGCCAAGAACCGCCCTGACTTTGACTTTTTACTTTGCTCTGTAACGTGAAGTATAAATCAGTGAGGAGAATCTTTATAGATTCCCTCACACTAAAATCAATTGCAACATTATCAGAGCCTGTTCCTTACCTATTATTTCTTGTCATCATTTACTTCTTCATATTCTGCATCTACAACATCGTCTTCATTTCCAGCTTGACCTTCTTCACCTTGAGCCGCCTGAGCTTCAGCTTGAGCTTGCTCATAAAGCTTCATTGTTAAGCTTTGAACGATTTCTTGAAGTGCATCTTTCTTTTCACGGATTAGATCTAAATCATCTTTCTCGATTGCTTCTTTCAGTTCAGCTTTAGCATCTTCCGCTTTCTTCACTTCATCTTCTTCTACTTTGCCTTCAAGGTCTTTTAACGTTTTTTCCGTTTGGAAAACAAGTTGGTCTGCTTCGTTACGAAGTTCAACTTCCTCTTTACGTTGTTTGTCTGCTTCAGCATTTTCTTCTGCCTCTTTAACCATACGTTCTACTTCATCGTCAGAAAGGCCAGTAGAAGATTTGATTGTAATGTTTTGCTCTTTTCCTGTTCCAAGGTCTTTCGCACTAACATTTACAATTCCGTTTTTGTCGATGTCGAATTTAACTTCAATTTGAGGTACTCCACGTGGTGCTGGTGGAATATCTGATAATTGGAAGCGTCCAAGGGTTTTGTTATCCGCTGCCATTGGGCGTTCACCTTGTAATACATGGATATCAACAGCTGTTTGATTGTCAGCAGCAGTTGAGAAAGTTTGGGATTTAGATGTTGGAATCGTTGTGTTACGTTCAATCAGCTTCGTAGCTACTCCACCCATAGTTTCAATTCCAAGTGAAAGTGGTGTTACGTCAAGTAATACTACATCTTTTACGTCACCAGTCAGAACTCCACCTTGAATCGCTGCACCCATTGCTACAACCTCGTCAGGGTTTACACCTTTAGAAGGCTCTTTTCCAGTTTCTTTTCTGATTGCTTCCTGTACAGCCGGGATACGAGTTGATCCACCGACAAGAATGATTTTATCAATTTCACTTGCAGATAGACCAGCATCTTTCATCGCTTGACGAGTTGGTCCCATTGTACGCTCTACAAGGTCTGAAGAAATTTCTTCGAATTTCGCTCTAGTAAGGTTCACTTCTAAGTGAAGAGGACCTGCTTCTCCAGCTGTGATGAAAGGAAGAGAAATTTGAGTTGACGTAACACCTGAAAGATCTTTCTTCGCTTTCTCTGCTGCGTCTTTAAGACGTTGTAGAGCCATTTTATCTTTAGAAAGGTCAATACCGTTATCTTTTTTGAATTCAGCTACTAGGTAATCGATGATTACTTGGTCAAAGTCATCTCCGCCAAGACGATTGTCACCGGCAGTAGAACGTACTTCGAATACACCGTCACCAAGTTCAAGGATGGATACGTCGAACGTACCGCCACCTAGGTCATAAACAAGAATCGTTTGATCTTCGTCCATTTTATCTAAACCATATGCCAGTGCAGCAGCAGTTGGCTCGTTGATAATACGTTCAACTTCAAGACCAGCGATTTTACCAGCATCTTTTGTTGCTTGACGCTCAGCATCATTGAAGTAAGCAGGTACTGTGATAACCGCTTTTTCAACTTTTTCCCCAAGATAGTCTTCTGCATATGATTTTAAGTGTTGAAGAATCATAGCTGAAATTTCTTGTGGAGTATATTCTTTTCCTTCAGCTTCTACTTTGTGATCTGTCCCCATGTGACGCTTCACTGAGATGATTGTATTTGGGTTTGTAATAGCTTGACGCTTCGCTACTTCCCCAACCTGTTTTTCTCCATTTTTAAACGCAACAACTGAAGGCGTTGTGCGGTTTCCTTCTGCGTTTGCAATGACCTTTGGCTCTCCACCTTCAAGTACTGATACACATGAATTTGTTGTACCTAAGTCAATACCGATAATTTTACTCATAGTAAGAAACCTCCCTATTAATCTTATGTAATGTTATTTATTGATTTACCTTTACCATTGATGGACGAATAACTCTGTCCTTGAGTTTGAATCCTTTTTGAAATTCTTCAACTACGACGTTGCTTTCAAAATTTTCATCTTCCGTTTGCATCACTGCCTGATGCAAATGAGGGTCAAATTGTTGACCTACGGCTTCAATTGCTTCGACGCCCTCTTTTTTTAGGGCTTCAGTGATACTGCGGTGAACCATTTCCATTCCTTGAAGCAACGTTTTCGTTTGATCGTTCTCAGCTTCTATATTTAAAGCACGCTCGAAATTATCAAGTGCTGGCAAAAGTTCAGTAATAAGACCTTGAGCACGATATTTTTCCTTCGCTTCGTTCTCAACATTCACACGACGGCGATAGTTATCGAAATCGGCTCTTAATCGAAGATAACGATTTTCAGATTCATTCAGCTTTTCTTGAAGTTGTGAAAGCTCATCTGATTCATGTTCTTCTGTCGCTTCCTCTACTTGAGGTTCTTCAGCAAATACTTCTTCAACAACCTCTTGCTCGTTGTTATCTTTCTTTGCTTCTTCTGTCTCTTGTTGTGCTTGCTTTGTTTCTTCAGACATAACATTCACCTCCTTATAAAAATCATCCATACTAAACATTACATGACAGTCGAACTCTGACACCAGAAATCAGCTCATAGATGAGATTTCCAGGTCTATTTTACCTTTATACAATATGTCCACTAATCTTCACTTTGATACAGTTTCGTAAGAACCTTCGACATATCGTTTGAGAAGAAATTAAGTAAGCTTACGACACGGGAATACTCCATCCGAGTAGGTCCGATAATCGCAATAGAACCTAATTGCTCTTTACCAATAGAATAAGTAGCGGTTATGAGACTGCAATTCTCCATTGCAAGATGATTATTTTCTTTCCCAATTTTAATATTCACTCCTGATGAGGATGGACGAATCAAATGATAAAGACTCTCTTCTTGATCAATCATTTCCAGTAACATGCGTACTTTATGAACATCATGAAACTCAGGCTGATTCAGCATATTAGTCTTGCCCCCAAAGAACAGCTTATCTGTACCCGATGGATTAAGAGAATCTGTGATCGAGTGTAGGATAAAATCATAATTCTGGATGTGCTCTTTAAGTACCAGAGCGACTTCCTTGAAGATCTTATCATTTAGTTCACTAATTGGAACTCCTGACAAACGATCGTTTAAAATATGCACTAATTTCTCAAGCTCAAGAGCATCCATCGTCGGAGGAATTTGAAATAATTTATTCTCAACATGTCCGTTATCCGTAACGATAATGGCAATGGCTGTGTCTTTATTTAGAGGAATGAGTTGAATCTTCTTCAATCTATTTTCCTTCAAATCAGGCCCTAATAGAATTGTTGTGTAATTTGTCAATTCAGAAAGAATTTTCGCTGATTTTTGAACCACTTTCTCTAATTCGTAAATCCTGTCATTAAAAATAGAACGTAATGCATGAACCTCGTTCTTGTTTAATTGTTGAGGAGAAAGTAAGTGATCCACATAATAACGATAACCTTTTTCAGAAGGAACACGTCCTGAAGATGTATGTGTTTTTTCGATAAAACCTAAATCCTCTAAATCCGCCATTTCATTACGAATGGTAGCTGAACTGAAAGAAATCTCGTCCTTTTTAGACAAGCTCCTGGATCCAACTGGTTGAGCGGAAAGAATAAAATCATCAATAATCACTTGAAGAATTAGAAGTTGTCGATCTGTTAACAACATTCATCACCCCTGTTAGCACTCTCTCAAGATGAGTGCTAAATCTAATTAATAAATTATCAAATCAGAAAAGGGATGTCAATATATTAGATTACACCCAAAAAAGATTGAAATACTTCATTACCTAAAAAGCGACCTTGTTTGGTTAAGCAAATGCTATTTTCCGATACAGTGATTAAGTTTCTATCCTTCATTTTTTCTATAGACGATTGGAATACAGATTCAATTGAGCATCCAAATTTTCTTTCAAACACAGCTTTATTAACTCCATCTACCTTTCGCAAACCTAAGAACATTTCCTCTTCCATCATTTCCCCTTTGGTCACATGATGTTCCTGAATCGTAGGTGCCTTTCCCTGTTGAATAGGTTCCATATATTTTTTCAAGGGTCCATAGTTTGAATAGCGTACTCCGTTTATATATCCGTGAGCCCCTGCTCCTAAACCATAATATTCATCATTATCCCAATAAACGAGGTTATGCTTACTTTCATATCCTTTTTTGGCAAAATTACTAATTTCATATTGATTCAGCCCATACTCCTCCATTGTATCAATCAAGATTTCATACATGTTTGCTTCTTGCTCCTGAGAAGGAAGTGGAAGATTCCCTTTTCTCATCAAGTTATAGAAGACCGTTTTAGGTTCTACAATAAGAGAATAAGCTGAATAATGGGGAAGATTAAGGTCAAGGGCTTTTCTTAAGGTATCTTGAAAATCTTCCTCTGTTTGTTTCGGTAAGCTATATATTAAATCGATACTAATGTTTGTGAATCCTACCTTTTGAGCCGCTTCTATTGATGAATAAACATCTTCACTTTTATGAGTTCTTCCAATTCCCTTAAGAAGGTCATTATTGAAAGACTGTACCCCAAAACTTAATCGATTCACCCCGTGATCTTTCAATACACGAAGCTTGTCTTCAGAAAGGTCTCCTGGGTTAGCTTCAAATGTAAACTCTCCCGTTTCAAAAGGAAGGTGAGTGTTGATTTCCGTACAGAGTTTATCAAGCTGATTAGCGTTTAAAGCAGTAGGTGTTCCTCCTCCAACAAAAATAGTTTCTAATTGTTCAGAGGCTTGATTTCTTACTCTCATTTTCATTTCTTCACCCAGGCGAGTTATATACTCATCAACTGGCTGACCTTCTAAAAAGAACTTATTGAAATCACAATAGTGACAGATATGTTCACAGAATGGTATATGAATATACGCTGATTTTACCAATTGTATCCATCCTTTAGTGTCAATCATAGAGAAAAGGGGGTAAAGTAGCGCTTGTTGATACAAGCCTCTTCCCCCCCTTTATCCAGATCAAAATTATTTTTTTGAATCAGTGTCGTCCATTTTTAAAACAGCCATGAACGCTTCTTGTGGAACCTCTACGGAACCAACAGATTTCATACGCTTTTTACCTTCTTTTTGTTTTTCAAGAAGTTTACGCTTACGGGAAATGTCTCCACCATAACACTTTGCAAGTACATTTTTACGCATCGCTTTAATTGTTGAACGGGCAACAATTTTTTGGCCAATAGCCGCTTGAATAGGCACTTCAAAATGTTGTCTTGGAATCAGATCCTTTAACTTCTCAACAATAATCTTCCCGCGTTCGTAGGCAAAATCACGGTGAACGATGAAACTTAATGCATCTACATTTTCTGCATTTAACAAGATATCCATCTTCACAAGTTTAGATTCCTTGTATCCAATCAGTTCATAATCAAAGGATGCATATCCTTTTGTTCCCGACTTTAACTGATCAAAGAAATCATACACAATTTCTGCTAAAGGAAGTTCATATACAATATTCACTCGAGTGTCGTCCATATATTGCATATCGATGAAATTACCACGTTTCCCTTGGCAAAGCTCCATAACAGCTCCTACATAATCGTTCGGAACCATTATTGTTGCTTTAACGTAAGGCTCTTCTACATAATCAACTTTTTGAGGATCAGGCATCATTGACGGGTTGTCAACCTTCACTTCTTCTCCATCTGTAAGTTGAACATGATAGATAACACTTGGAGCCGTCGTAATAAGATCAATCTTAAATTCACGTTCAATACGCTCCTGGATAATTTCCATGTGAAGAAGTCCTAAGAAACCACAACGGAAACCAAATCCTAAAGCTTGAGATGTCTCTGGCTCATATTGTAAGGCAGAATCATTTAACTCTAATTTTTCTAACGCTTCTCGTAAATCGTTATAGCGATTAGAATCAATTGGGTAAAGACCACAATACACCATCGGATTTAATCGACGATAACCAGGCAGTGCTTTTTCAGCTGGATTTTTCGCTAGGGTGATGGTATCACCAACACGAGTGTCTCCTACATTTTTGATAGCTGCTGTTAAATAGCCTACATCTCCTACTGTCAGTTCTTTCATTCCAGTAGGTTTTGGGGTAAAGACACCAATTTCGGTTACTTCAAATTCTTTGCCGGTTGCCATCATTCGGACCTTATCTCCGACTTTCACAGAACCTTCCATCACGCGAATATAAGCTACTACACCTCTATATGCATCATATAATGAGTCAAAGATTAGAGCTTTTAATGGAGCATCAGGGTCTCCAACAGGTGCTGGAACCTTTTCAACAATCTGTTCTAAAATGTCTTCAATTCCAATTCCTGCTTTAGCAGAAGCTAATACTGCATCTGATGCATCAAGACCAATAACATCCTCTACTTCCTGACGAACTCGTTCTGGGTCAGCGGCTGGAAGGTCAATTTTGTTAATGACAGGAAGGATTTCCAAATCATTATCAAGTGCTAAGTAAACATTCGCCAATGTTTGAGCTTCAATACCTTGAGCAGCATCTACTACAAGCACTGCACCTTCACATGCAGCCAAACTACGAGATACTTCGTATGTAAAATCGACGTGTCCCGGTGTATCAATTAAATGAAAAATATACTCTTCTCCATCTTTCGCTTGATACTTTAATTGCACTGAATTCAGTTTAATTGTAATTCCACGTTCTCTTTCTAAATCCATAGAATCTAGCAATTGCTCTTTCATTTCTCGTGCCGTAAGTGCTTTTGTCTTTTCTAAGATACGGTCAGCTAGGGTTGATTTCCCATGATCTATATGAGCAATAATAGAAAAATTTCTAATTTTCTGTTGTCTTTTTAATTTGTCTTCACGATTCATTCAATGTTCAACTCCTGTTATTTCCACACATGTACACTATTTTGAATTATAGCAGTAGACAATATAATATTCAATGTAAACTAGAAAAGGGCAGCTTTGTAAGCAAAACAGCTGGAAATAAAACAGGCATCCGCCTGTTGTCGATTTGCGTCGAGAAATCGGTAGCTCGTAAATAAAATGAATATTTCGCTAGATAAAGTGTATTTTTCGCAAATATATTTGAAATTTCACTCGATATATTGTGGATTTCGCAAATACCCTATAGAATTTGCCTGTCAAAAAAAGAAAAGACATAAAAACATATGTTTTTATGTCTTTTCTTCTAAATGATTAGATTAATGATGCAATAAAATCCACAAACACATTCGTAATATTCACGATCATATCTGCCAGGGCTTTCCCTATAGATGAAAATGCATTAAATGCCTTCATTTCTTCCAGTTTTTCTTTCTTCTCCTTGAGTGTCTCTGACTCTATATCATTTCCAAGAAAGGATGCCTCAACATTTCCTTGTTGATTTTGAGAGATTCCAACTGGAGATGTGAAAACTTCTCCTTCATATCCTTTCATTTCAACGATTCCATTATTCGCCTGTTCCATGCCTAAGAGAACTCCAATAAACAAAGCAGATACAAGTAGTATGCATTTAAACATAAATTTTTTCATATACTTCCACCTCTTTTTTACTGACTTACTGGTGGTGCTGAAAGATTATGATTCACCTTTTCTGCTTGCCAGTAATATTCTGCGAATACATCTGCAAACGCTTGAGCTGATCTTTCCAGTTCAGCAAACGTATTATCTACCCCACCAAATTCAAGCAGTAATGCATTGCTTGATAGATCTTGATTAAATTTCCCATTAGTTCCGCTCCCTTTTTTTGCAATAACCCCACGAGAAATACCTTTATATTTTGATTCAAGAAGTTTGTGAAGCTCCGTGGCAACTTTTAGATTTTTTTCGAAATTCGGATGCTCCTCCCCTACAACGAATGCAAGCTTGGCATACGATTGCCCATTTATTATGCCAGTCGTGACATCCCTTCTCTGGGAATCACGGTGAATATCAATCAAATATAAGAGGTCTTTGTTACTTGCCATCGCTGCCTTCACTAGAGGACGGGATTCCTGATAAGCAGAATAATAGTTTAGGCCTTTATTATTCAAGTTTTGAATGACATCGGTTTTATCTATACTTGTCCCAATGCCTTGTTGCTCCAATTGATTCTCCACCATCTCCCCTACTTTCGTGACATTGATTTGAGAATGCATGGCTGAATCAGGATTGGTCACTCCTTCTAGATAAGGTAGATAAGATTCACGGGTATGAGTGAAATAGAGATGCACCGTATCCTTGTCACCTGTCGATATAGGTGGTTTAGCATTTTTATTTGAATCAGGTTGATTTATGCTGTCTACATTCTTTAGAGAAGCTTCATTTTCTGCATTTAAGGCTTCCATTGGGGGAACAGACTCTATAGGCATATTGGTGAAATCAGTTCCCTCTCCAGCCACTAGGATATCTCCATCAAAAATAGAAAACCCCGGTAGCTCACGGCCAAGAAAACTTCTTGGATCCTCAAAACGAACATTGGTTGCTACCTGAAACATAAGAGCGGATAAACTAGGCAAATTCTTTTCTTCCTCAGTCAAAACACTACTAAATGAATGATTTTCAAAGGTTAGAATTTTATATAAAACATCTCCTTTTGCTCTCGATGCTGCTTGATTCAATGAGTTCGAGGTGATTCTGTATTCAGGATTTAACGAAGTCAGAATGCCCGTAATAGAAAAGATGGAAAGCAATCCCACTACGAAGATTAATACCGCTTTTAAAATCGTGGACATATTAATAGCTACAACATAATTGGTTGATTTATAGGATCCCATTCTTTCACCCTTTCTCATCATCACTTTAGTACAAGTTATGACTTTAATAGAAAAAGTAGAACCATAATTAGTAGTCATTATGAGGTTAAATGCGAAAGAATAAACAGAAAAAGAAGAACTTCTCTATTAATTTTTTATCTTTTTAGAAAGGCTCTATTAGAAAGCTTTAGCCTATTCATAAAAAGGAATAATACCTAATATGTTTGTTTATAAGGGAGGTTATTGAAATACATTTAGATAGGGTTAGTAGAGGAAGAATTGACCGATGGACATTTTGTCTTATTTTGAAGAATGGCATCTAAAATATTTTCTGGGGACGATAAACTGAAATTTGAGATATAAAAAGGAGCTGCCATTATTTAAAAAGAGGCAGCTCTTTTTCAAGAAATTATCTAGTATGAAAACCTGTGTTTTCTTGACTAATGGATTCATGGAGGGCAGCATTAAGACCACTGGCGATTATATTTCCCATATCCTCCATAAACACATCCACTTCTTTTGGAGTAACCATTAAATTATGGCCAATCGGAGCCAACACTTCGTGAATCAGCCTTCTTTTTTCTTGATCCTCGAGTGTCCCAACAATCCCCAGATACGTTTGGCGATGCTGTTCTTCAGGTAGGTCTTCTTCAGTAAGTTTTCTTCTTTCTCCAAAGCTCATTCCAGCAGGGGCGAGAGATCTTGAAGGGCGTCCGCCTTCTCTCATTTCCTTTCCAAAATGCTTTAAAAGAAAATCCACCGTATCACTAACAATGGTGACAGCGTCTAAAACCGTCGGGACTCCTATCGCAATAACAGGTACCCCTAATGTCTCTTGATCCAGTCCCTTACGTTTGTTTCCAACCCCTGATCCTGGATGAATACCAGTGTCAGATATTTGAATGGTTGAATTCACTCTCTCAATGGAACGAGAAGCTAATGCATCAATGGCAATAATGAAATCAGGTTTTGACTTTTCAACAACCCCGAAAATAATATCACTTGTTTCTATTCCCGTTAACCCCATTACGCCAGGTACGAGAGCACTTACAGGGCGATAGCCTTCCTGAACAGATTCAGGTTGGAGTTCAAAAAGGTGTCTCGTTACAATAATATTTTCACAAACAAGTGGTCCTAATGAATCGGGTGTAACATGCCAGTTCCCAAGTCCAACAATAAGACAGCTTGCATTTTTATCGATCCCACTATTTATAAGGAACTGATTAAATTCTTTTGCAAAAACCACTTCAACCTTTTCTTGTAATTGAGTATTTTGCTCTCGAATCCCATGTGCTTCAATGGTTAAATAATTACCAGGTTTCTTCCCGATACTTTCTTCTCCTTCAGGTGTGACGGTCACCAATGATACCTTAATACCTTCCTCTTCCCTTTCTTTTACGATTACTCCTTTAATTTCCGTTGATACATTTTTATCGTCTTCTTGATTATCATTGTTCTTATCAGCTACCACCATTTCATGGGCTTCCACTGCCAAATCCGTACGAACAGAATAAACACTTAAATCAATGTTTTCATTTTTCATCATCCACATTACCTCCAACCATAAGATCTTTTCTATTATTTTTTTAGGTTTACCTTTTTGATAGAGCTTCATTCACTTGTTTATTTTCACTCCTTAGTATTGCAATATCACCATTCGTTTGATAAAATATCATTTGTTCTTATTGTTTAGGAATTTAAATCGAGTCACATAGAATCTCGATCCTTTTATAGGAGGTGACAGGAAATGCCAAATATCAAATCTGCTATTAAACGTGTTAAAACTAGCAACGAGCGTAACGCTCAAAACGCTGCTGTAAAATCTTCTATGCGTACTGCTGTGAAGAAAGCAGAAGCTGCAGCTGCAAACAGCGAAGACAACGTTAAAGAATTAGTGAACGAAGCCGTTCGCCAATTAGACAAAGCAGCACAAAAAGGATTAATCCACAAAAATGTTGCTGATCGTCAAAAGTCTCGCCTAATGAAAAAAGCGAACTAATTCATAAAAAACCACCTGGCTTTCTGCTAGGTGGTTTTTTTATTTAGCTCTCTTTTCATAAGGGTGCCTTCGTAAACTTTGTTGCTATTTAAGATAGCAGGAGGTGCTGGCTTTATGCGGGACGTGAGCTTCTGACTATAGTCTGTTCTAATTCCTCACAGGTTAAGTAAACAGCATTTTTTAAAGAGTCAGTTGTAGATTTCAGCTTATAAAAATACTATTACACTGGTTTTTTGTCATTATTAATCTCTGTCAAGAATCTCTTTTAGGTGAGGGCAACGACGTATACTTCAACGGAAAAATTGGCCAGCAGATACCAAAAAGCGAAGCATATGAGGCATGGCCGTATTTCCCCTCACCATCCAGGACAGACTGATAGACAGAGCCCCTCGAAACCCCGTGATAGAAAAAAAAAGACACATTCATCATTGAACATGTCTTTCTTCCATATGGTTAGTACGCTCCATCTGAATAAGTTAATTCATAGCTATGTGAGTAAATCTCAAAAATATTTCCGAATGGATCTTCCACATAGACCATGCGATACGGTTTTTCTCCAGGATAATACTCACGTATCGGCATGCGCTGCTTCCCACCATGCTGTTTGATTTTTTCAACCATGCCTTCTACATCAGGATCCTGGATGCAGAAATGGAATAAGCCTGTTTTCCAGTACTCAAAATTATTGTCAGGCTTTTCATTGTGAGGGAACTCAAAGAGCTCCACCCCGATTTTATCACCTGTTGCAAGGTGGGCGATTCTGAATTTTTCCCAATTATTCCCGAATACATCTCGGCACATCTGCCCGATTGCCGTGTCATCATTTTCAACATCGGAAGGTTCCATGATGACATACCAACCAAACACCTCTCTGTAAAATGTAACTGCCTCTTCCAGGTTTGGGACGGATAGTCCAATATGAGAAAAAGATCTTGGGTATGGTAACATCTTACTGATTCCTCCTTTATTTTTAATAAGTTTCATCTAACACGTCCTGATTATACGTGACAGGACTTCTCGATGTAAGAATGCACTTTTTTGTGAGAAACTAACCTAAAGGTAAGAAAGGAGTGAACAGGACATGGATACACCAATTGATCAGCATGGAAGACTAAAGTGTTCTATTGAATACACATTGAAGAAAATAGGCGGGAAATGGAAGACCGTCATTCTTTGGCATTTAGGAACGGATGGCACTCTCCGATACAATGAATTGCGCAGGTTATTACCGGGAGTTGCCCATAAAGTACTGAGTCAGCAACTAAAAGAACTGGAAGAAGACCGGTTCATCAACCGAACCCAATACGACACCATCCCCCCTAAAGTAGAATACTCCATGACCGAACTCGGCATGACACTCATGCCAATCCTTAAACAAATGCACGTTTGGGGAAACGAGCATGGAGATTTTTAGAAGAGGGACGGACCTCCGATTGGTACAATAAACGGACATATTCAAAAGCAATAATCTTTACTAAAAGGGCCTTTCATAAACATTGCCGGGCTCCGGAAAGTATTCTGGACAATCTTATAAAGTTTAGCTATTGGATAAAGCTTTGATCATGAAGTTTAAAGAGGAACATCTCGATCATAAGTTCTTTTTTGAGTTTTCCTGTTTTTATTTCATAATCTCCCTGTGAGAGCATTTCCATAATGTCTGCTAGTTGGCTGTCATTAAAATGTTTTGCCTGTCCTGCAGCTAGCTTCACCCTAAAGGGATGAACTTTTAAAGAGGTGGCAATTTTTTGTTGACCATATCCTCTTCTTGAAAGCTCTTTAACTCCATAGATTAAACGAAATTGTCCTGCCAGAATAGACAATATTTTTAATGGTTCCTCATTTTGTTTCAGTAAGTCGTAATAAATTCTTAAGGCTTCGTCTATTCTTCGGTGTACGACCTTATCTACTAATGAAAAGATATTTTGTTCTAGAGAACGTGCTGTTAATTTTTCTACGACGTCTACATCGATTCTATTTGTGTCACTTGCATATAGTGAAAGCTTGTCTAATTCTTGAGTAAGCATCATGAGATTCGTCCCTGCTAATGTAAGAAGTAAATCAACTGCATCTTCGTCAATTTGAACGGCATGTGAGGCTGCTCTCTCCCTCACCCATGATTTTAACTCATACTCATTTAGCTTTTTTGCTTCAACCACTTCAGATTGTTTTTTTAAAGCCTTTGTCATTTTCTTTCTCTCGTCTAATTTTTCGTAATGAGCTGTAATGATAAGAATTGTGTATGGTGCAGGTGATTGTATGTATTGTTCAAACCGTTTTACATTGTGCTCAACCTTCTCTTTTGTTTTTTCCGCGGTTAAAAACACAGGGTTTTGAAGAACTACCACTCTTCTTTCTCCCATAAACGGGAAGGTTTCAGCATCTTCAATTGCTACTTCAATTGGCGTTTCTTCTAAGTCATAGCTAGAAAAATTAAAATCCATCTCTTCCTCAGAAATCGCAGCTGATACAATTCTTTGTTTTGTTTCATTAATTAAAAATGATTCATTTCCGTACACTAAGTATATGGGGGCAAATTGAGATTTTTCAATGTTTTTCCAAGTATCAATAACCAAGTCAGCACTCTCCAGTTTTTTCTTTTATCTACTCTATGGTAAAAAAGCTTTTTGGTTTTGACAAGGGGGAAAGGGGACGCCCGTCAAATGGACACCCCCTATATCTATATTAACGTTATCGAGAAAGACCTAGGACCCTTTAACGATAACGGTATTTCCTTTGTTGTGATTAGTGTCACCTTTGCATGGGTAACTTATATGTGACAACTCTTGTCAGTAAAGGAAAATGTACAGTGAAGTATAGATTTTTTTCAAGCGATGTTCTATACTAGAATAGAAATAGGAGGGGTAGTTGTGAACCAATTTGAAAAAAGCGTACAATCAAAGAGAAACGATGCAGTAGATTCAGGTGTTGGCTTTATTGTATCTTTTGGATTCTTTGCTATAATGTTCGTCATTGCAACTGTCATTAAGCTTATTGGATCTTAATGAAAGATAAGGAGCGGACCTTTTAGTTGCTGGTTTCTTCAAATTCCATACTTGGTACTGTTTTACTACATAAGTATCAAATGGGTTGAAGATGCCTGACATTTAAATGGGTCTGCTCCTTTTTCTTTAGCGCTTAATTTGTTTTAGTAATACATCTTATGGGAACTGGGCCGAAAACGTTCCTTCTTTATACCAAAAACGATAGGTTACTGCTCCATTTTCCCCTGTATTTAACACCTTGATTCCATGCCGCTTCAATCTGTCTATAACTTCAGGATGAGGATGATTAAATCGATTATTTTCACCAGCTGAAATAATGGCAACTGACGGATTTAATTCCGAGAGGAACTCTTCTGTTGTACTCGTTTTACTTCCATGGTGACCTACTTTTAACACATCCACTTCAAAATCAAAGAATTCCCTGATTATTTCTTCACCTTTTGCTTCCAAATCTCCTGTAAACATCCATTTCAGCTGCCCAATTTCAGCATATAATACAATTGAATCGTTATTCCCTTCATACTTATCATCATGAGGTGATATAATATAAAATTGATTGTTTTGCTCATGCCAGACATGAGGATATTTCACTTCTTTAACAGGAAGATTTTTTTCATAAGCTGCTTTCACAACTTGGTTCATGCCTTCTTTCTGCCAGGAGTTTGGACTAATGTACACTTCTTTTATGTTCAGTTGGTTTAGTAAATCTTGAGCACCACCAATATGATCTAAGTCACTATGGGTCAAAATCAATTTGTCTAAAGTGGTTACTCCTTTACTTTTTAAAAAGGGGACGAGGATATCCTCACCAACGGAAAAAGAATGCTGCTTTATCTCCCACTCCTCCTTCGGAAAGCTCATTTCCCCACCTGTATCAATGAGATACGTTCCTCGATTAAAAGGCTGTTTTATTAGAATTGAATCTCCTTGTCCTACATCAATAAAAATGATTTCCCCAAATGGTTGATAATTGTTCCAAAGAATATTTCCTGTAAGTACAGTGAAATAAAGAATGAAAGCATATTTACCTTTCCTCCTTTCTATTCCTATAAAAAAAACGATCATCACTGCTGCATAAAAAATCGCTATAACAATTGAAGGCTTTCCTATTACGACTGTATTCATCGGTAGATCGCTAAGTAATGAAGACCACCATCCGACGCCTTTTACCAAATATTCATATAAAATCATTCCCCACTCAGTCACTTTACTGGAAAGAAAACTCATGAAAAATAGAAATAATGTAATTGGAAGTATCACAATTGAAAAAAGTGGGACATATATGAGATTCGTAAAAAAACCAATGATTGAGAATTCATAAAAGTGATACATCATGATGGGTAAGGATGAAGCTTGAGCAACTGCTGTCACTTTGAACAGTTGAATAACATAAGAAGAGGAAATGATGTTTTCAGAAGACAAAATGATGGATAAACTTACTACAAATGAAAGCTGAAAGCCTACATTGAACACTGAAAAAGGATTATAAAAAAGATATAAACTAAATATGATGGACAAGCTATCAAGTGTTGTTAAGCTCTTCGACCATCTCCTACTAACAATAATAATCATACACATAGAAGAAGCTCTGATTACAGGAGGTGCACCCCCTGTGATCATCGTATAAATGAACAGGAATAGAAGTAATACGTTGTTTACATTCTCTCTTATCATTCCTATCCTAAGTAATACAAAATAGAGCATGAAGAATACTAAACCGACATGCAATCCTGATATGGCCAATAAATGCACAACACCTAATTCCCGAAAGGTATTCATAACCTCTTCAGGAATACGCTCTGATTCACCAAAAATCAACGCCTGTGTAACTCCTATTGTTGACAAGGGGAATGTATTTTCAATATGTCTTAAACCATCAAATCTCCATTGCATTAGAGAATACTTCAACGAATGATGTATAGTGCATTCTTCAATTGTTTTAATGGATAGGATGAAAAATATCTGCTGTTGGTAAAGGTATTGTTTGTAGTTAAACATATTAGGGTTTCTATTTTCATTCGGCTGTGAAAATTCCCCCTTCACCCTACACGTAGCACCTGGCTTTAAACCTTTAAGAAGCTTTTTATCTTCCTTTGTGGGTATGAGATAGCGTAACATAATATCTTCTTTTTTTATCTTTCCTCTACTTACAAATGTATTTCCATCTATTGAAGGGATATCGTTTATTGTGATAGTGAATTTTTCAGAAGAGATGTCGTTGTAACTAAGGGAGGTTTGATGATTTTTTTCCTGGATTATTGCATTCAAAAAGGATAGAAGGATGAATAGAAGAGATAAAAAAAGAACCGTTGTTTTTTCTTTTCTAAGAAAGAGGGAGAGCAGAAGAACTCCAAAGAAGAAAGCACCCCAATACCATTGAAGTGCCATGAGTGTTCCTGACAGTGTGGATAATGCCAGATAAAGGGCAAGACCTTTATTCATCATTAAAAAGTCTTATGTATTCATTTTCAAAATGAGCGATTTTTTCTTCGTTCTCTCCTTGATTTCTCAACTCTTGAATTAATTCCAAAATCAAATGAGATTTTTCTTTAAAATTTGAATCTAAACTATTTTCATGGAATGGTACTTTTTCCACCTGGACTTCTGCTTGTTTAAAGAGTTCCAGCGCATAGGGATGATTCTTGTAATCCTTAGCATAATACACAGTTTTAATTCCGGCCTGAATTAATGCCTTACAGCATTGCAGGCATGGAAAATGAGTCACGTAAACGTCTGAATTTTTTGTAGGAACTCCAAATTTTGAACATTGCAACACAGCATTCATTTCGGCATGAATGGTTCTAACGCAATGATTATCTATTACATAACAGCCTTCATCAATACAGTGGTCTCCCCCTGCTATTGACCCGTTATAGCCACCTGCAATAATACGTTTTTCTCGAACAATTGTGGCTCCAACTGCAAGTCTCGTGCAAGTGCTTCGTAATGCAAGTAGATGACTTTGTGCCATAAAATATTGATGCCAAGCTATTCTTTCCATTCCCATACTCCTTTCCCTTTTCTGTATAAGTGTATAAATAGTTGAAGCATTTCGTCAATTCATTGGACAAAAATATATTCTTTTAATTTTTCAAATGTTTTCTCCCCCACCCCAGAAATCTCTTTAATATCTTCTATTTTTTGATAAGGACCGTTTTCCTCCCTATACTTTACAAACGCTGTCGCCTTGGATGGACCTATTCCTGGTAACGTTTCAAAATCTTCTTTAGAAGCTGTATTCAGGTCAACCCTTTGTATAGATGAGCTTGTTCCCTTTTGTGTAATGAGTTGTGCATCTGCCTCCATTTCTCCTATTTTCGGAACGTATATTAACATTTCATCTGTTACCTTGACTGCCAAGTTAATCAGTTTTTTGTCTGCTTCTTCAGTAAATCCCCCTGCCTGATCAATAACAAATTTCAAGCGTTCTCCCTGTTCTACTTCATATAAGCCAGGAAATGCTACCTCTCCTTTTACATCTACAAACACATTATTTTTTTCATTTATTTTCGTCTCATCCCTTTTAGCAGTAGTTTCTTCCATTTTTTCACGGAAAGGAAGTTCCAAATTTTTTTCTTCAACGGGATCGTTTGAAGTGGTATTAACGAAGAAAACTACCATACAAACCACCCCAATACCAATTACAACCAGAATCGTATTGTACTTTTCAATTAAGGGCTGCACATGAAATCACCTCTAATGGAATATTCGTTATGTGGAATTCATAAGTTTTAGGAGAGAGCGTATGAAAGAAGGAGGGCTGTACATGAAGATAGGTATTATCGGAACTGGGAATATGGGGAAAATCATCATCGAAGCTCTCATAGAATCAAGAGCGATTTCTCCTTCAAATCTCAT
The DNA here is from genome assembly GCF_001648555.1 of Rossellomorea aquimaris TF-12. GTDB lineage: Bacteria > Bacillota > Bacilli > Bacillales > Bacillaceae_B > Rossellomorea > Rossellomorea aquimaris. The sequence goes on from NZ_LQXM01000027.1 coordinate 26,895, forward strand.
GATTACAAATCGAACGGTCAAAAAAGCAGAAGAGATAAAAGAAAGATTCCAAACAGTAAATGTTTTTCATTCAAACGAAGAGGTTATTCACTCATCAGATTTACTTTTTATTTGTGTTAAACCTCATGATGTATTTAAAATCATTCAAGAAAATAAAAACAGTTTCTCAATAGAGAAATGCGTCGTTTCCATAACAAGCCCTGTGAGTGTACACCAATTACAATCTGTATTATCCTGTTCGTGTGCAAGATTCATACCTAGCATCACCAATCGTGCTCTTAGTGGAGTATCTCTATTAACATACGGTAGTCAATGTAGTGATCAATGGAAAAATGTGTTGTCAGAGCTGGCAGGAAAGATTTCAACACCCGTTCTCATTGATGAAAACGTAACAAGAGTGGCCTCAGATATCGTCAGCTGTGGACCAGCATTTTTCAGTTATCTTACTCAACGTTTTATAGATGCGGCAGTGGAAGTAACGGAGATCGATAAAGAAACAGCGACTATCTTAGCTTCAGAAATGCTTGTAGGACTTGGAGATTTACTTAAGAAAGATATATATACTCTTCCTACTTTACAGGAAAAAGTATGTGTAAAAGGTGGGGTGACAGGGATTGGCATAGGCGTCATGGAGAAAGAATTAGGAGATGTATTTCAGCAGTTGTTTAAAGGTACTCAAGAGAAATTTGAGGATGACATCGCTAAAACAACATCACAGTTTGGGGTCTAATCTAGACTCCTTTTTTAATTCGACAAAAAAAGTAAAATTCCTTCAATAAATTACAAAAACAGAAAGAACCTTTCTAAAAAAGAAGGGTTCTTTTATTATCGTACAACTACACACCCTATAATTTAATTTGTGGTATAATTATCCAAAAAGATAGGGGGGGGAATTATGTACATTAATGATTTTTTTTATTCAACTGTCATAATTTCATTACTACTTTTAGGAGCTCTTTCCTTTACCCTTTTCATCCGGAGATTGCTTATTAATACAAAGTTCAAATCCAATACTTCTAATGATATCAACAAGAAATTAGATAGAATTATTGAATTGCTTGAAAAGGAATCTAAATAATCCCAGGTGAAAATGTAGGTTTTTATTTGTGTAAAGGATTATTAATGAACCCCTTACCCCACCCACATATCAGGGTAAACCTGATAAATAGCAGTAAAACTAATTTCAGCTTAAAATATAATGAAACATTGAGGTGTAATTAAAAAATTAGCAACCAAATCATTATATGATATGGTTGCTAAAATGGTTTATAATTCGGTTCCCTGTTTTCAAAACCGAACCCGCTGTTCTTTTATATTTTCTTTTTTCTACATGCAAAAAAGATTCTTTCACTTTGATCTGTAGGTTCATCCTCTGAAAAATCAGCAGATACACTCAACACCTCAAAACCAGCATTAGATAGCATATTCTTCATCATTAGAATTGGATATGTTCTTTGCCTGTGCAACTCTTCTACACGTTCATACAGATTTGTTTCTTCATCTAAAACAAAAAAAGTTAACTCATGTTCAACGCTATTTGGTGATTCCCCAGGAAAACAATCCCAAATATAAGATACACTTTCATCAGTATGGGTAAAGGTTTGGTTTATAAAAATTTGCGTCATCTTGAAAATGGAATGAACGTCGAACAAAAACAAACCATCCCATTTCAAATGATGATAAACCCCTTTAAATGTATTCTCAACATCCTGTTCATCTTTCAAGTAATTGAGAGAATCACAAAATATGGTGATTAAATCATATTCACCTAAAGAATCAAGTTTACACATGTCTTGTTGAAATAGTGAAAGCTTTACATTTTCCTCTAAGGATTTTTCTTGGGCGATCATGAGCATGTCTTCAGAAAGATCAACACCAGTAACAGTGTATCCATTTTTAGCTAGACGAATAGATAATTCCCCTGTTCCACAGGCAATGTCTAGCACGTCACGTACCGGGATGGAGCACGCCTGTACTTGTTTGTTCACATAGTCTAACCAGCGTTCATAAGGGACGTCCTGCATTAAATAATCATATATATAAGCAAAACGCTCATAACTCATTTAGCTGTTCTCACTTTGTCCAACCTCTACATAAGAAGCGTCTCCCCATAATCGCTCAAGATTATAATAGCCTCTTTCCTCTTTATGAAAAACGTGGGCAACCACATCTCCTAAGTCAACAAGTACCCAACGTGCCTGATCAAATCCTTCTAACCGTTTTACACTATACCCGTTTTCCTCTGCTCTATCTTTTAACTCTCTTGCAATGGCTTGTACCTGTTTATCGGAATTTCCGTGACAGATAAGAAAATAATCTGAAATTAAAGAAACGCCTTTCATGTCTAAAACAACGATATCCTCTGCTCGTTTATCATCTGCTGCATTATATGCTAATTCTACTAAACTTTGTTCCATTCCTTCATCTCCTAGAATCTAATATTAACTCATTATAAAAACGAAATGTATCTGGATATATCCCTTGATTTTTTTTCATAAGAAACGTCATTGTATTTTGAAGGGCTTTAATAATCCCTTTATCTAATGAAGTATTGGATAACTCTCTTACTTCTTCTACACCGGGAAATTGACGATTTGGTTCTATATAGTCTGCTAAATATATCACCTTTTCAAGGGTCGTCATCTGTTCTCTGCCGGATGTATGGTATCGAATCGCGTCTAATACTTCTTGGTCCTCTATGCCTACTTCACGCTGAACCAAAATGGCTCCCACAGGGGCGTGCCAAAGTTCACTGTTAAACTTCAATAAATCTGAAGATAATTTCTCTTCAATAATGATGGTTTTCATCTCATCTTTATTTCGAAACTTAGCATAATCATGAAAAATAGCAGCCAATTCTGCCTTTTTTTCATCTGCCCCGAATTTTTTTGCGAGCTGTATCGCTGTTTCCATTACACCACAGGTATGAACATAACGATGTTCTGTTAAATGGCTCTTTACTTTTTGTAAAGCCTCTTCCCTATTCATATAACTTCTCCTCCTTTATGAAACGATACACATTATCTGGAACCAAATAGCGAATGGATTGTCCCTTTTGGATGCTTTCCCGTATGAAAGAAGAAGAAATTTCTATGGTAGGAATTTTAATCATTTTAACGTCATATGGTGACACCTGGGAATAAGAAGGTCGATTAACACCAATGAACCTGACCATTGTTTGAAGCTCGTCAATTCGAAACCATTTAGGGAGATACTCAATCATATCTCCCCCTATGATAAACGAAAAATCTATATTTTTTTCCTTTTGAGTCAAACATTTTATTGTTTCATACGTGTATGAGGGACCTTCCCTCTCTAATTCAATCATTTCAATAGAAAATTTAGGATTGTCCTTAATCGCTTCTTTAAGCATAAATAAGCGTTGTTCCACCGATACACGTTCATCTACCTGCTTATGAGGTGGCACGCGATTTGGAAGAAAGCGAATCTCATCCAATTGTGCTCTTTCTAATACTTGTTCAGCGAGTAATAAATGACCCAGGTGAGGAGGATTAAACGTGCCTCCTAGTAGTCCAACTTTCTTTTTCATAGAATCGATCCTTATCTAGGCAAAGTTAGTTGCTTATTTTCTTTTGACTCTTTATATAATACAATCGTACTGCCTATAACTTGAACGATTTCTGCTTTCGCACCTTGTGCTATTTGCTCTGCTACTTCTGATTTATCAAATTCACAGTTTTGAAGAACGCTGATCTTCATTAATTCTCTTTTTTCTAAAGCTTCTTCTATTTGGACGATCATATTTTCATTTACTCCGCCTTTCCCTACTTGGAATATTGGATTTAAATGATGGGCTTCTGAACGTAAAAATCTTTTTTGTTTACCTGTTAACATGTGAACCTCCTAGTTGTTTTAAAACGGCTTTTTTCATCATTATCGTGTTTGGAAAAATCCCCGTCCATTTTTCAAAAGCTAATGCTCCTTGGAAAACGAACATATCCAGTCCATTTTGTGTACGGGCACCAAGTTGTTTTGCTTGTTTTAAAAATGTTGTTTGAAGAGGGTTATAAATTATATCGCTCACGACGGTACCATTCTTCAATTGCCTGAGAGCCAACGGGTATTGTTCTACACTGGGTGACATCCCTATAGAAGTTGTTTGAATAATAACATCGTAGTCACTCAAGATTGTTTCAGCCTCTGAAAGATGCAGGTATCGAGACTCTAATGCAAAGGGACAAGAGTTTATTAGTGCCACTCCATTCTCTTTCGTTCGATTCGTCAAATCAATCTTCTTTACTCCGAGAGATGCAAGAGTATAATAAATAGCTTTTGCTGCTCCACCTGCACCAATAATAAGGACTGACTTCGTTTCCAGCTCTCCATCTATATGTGGCTTTAAGCCTTCCACAAAACCAAGACCATCTGTATTGTAGCCTATCAATGTCCCATTTTGGTTAACAACTGTATTTACTGCCCCAATCGCATTTGCTAATGGGTCAATTTCATCTAATAAAGGCATTACACTCGATTTATGTGGAACCGTTATATTCACACCTTTAATATCTAGTGCACGTAACCCACTGATGGCTTGGGGTAATTGTTCTTTACTTACATGGAATTTAACGTAAGTAGCCTCTATTTGATTATCGTTAAATGCAACGTTATGCATGATAGGAGACTTCGAGTGAGCGATTGGATCACCTATAACTCCATAAACGTCATTCACCCAATCCCTCCTAGATTAATGATTTTCTTAAAAATACACTAACTCCTTTAGGAACATATGCAGCAATAGTTGCTCCAGCATCATTTACTGTAATCCAGCCAAGTCCAGAGAAAACGATATCTGTTTTTGCTTCTTTTATTCTAAACTCATGCCTCACCAGTGGAGGGAACGTGTCCATATCGTCCTTTCTTGGTGGTTGCAAAAGTTCACCTGCATGGTTCTTATATAACTCATCGGCTTTTTCTATCTTAGTCCGATGAATAGAAAGTTCATTTGAGAAATAGCAAGTAAAAGGTTGACGTACTCCATTTGTAAAATCAAAACGTGCCAAGCCCCCGAAAAACAAAGTTTGTTCAGGGTTTAATTGAAATGTTCTAGGCTTTATTTCTTTTTTAGGAGTAATAATTTTCAAATCCTGCTTGTCTACAAAATGAGCCATTTGGTGATGATTGATAATTCCTGGTGTGTCAATTAATGACTCTTCATCATCTAAAGGAATCTGAATCATATCAAGGGTCGTTCCTGGAAAATGGGAAGTCGTTATGACCTCCTGTTCACCTGATACATGCTTGATGATTTGATTGATGAAAGTGGATTTACCTACGTTGGTACAACCTACAACGTAAACATCTTTCCCATTACGATATTCTTCAATTGCCTCAATTGCTTCTGCAATACCCTGTCCCCTAGCGGCACTGACTAATTGAACATCGATGGGCTTTAACCCTAACTGGCTAGCTTCATGTTTCATCCAATGAATAAGCTTTGAATTTTTCACGGATTTTGGAAGTAAATCTACTTTATTCCCTATTAACAAAATTGGATTGGACCCAACAAAACGGTGGAGACCAGGTAACCAGCTTCCATTGAAATCAAAAATATCAACGATCTTTACAATCAATCCTTCAGAGCTTCCAATCTCATTTAAGATTTTTAAGAAATCATCATCCGTTAAAGGGACATCCTGCACTTCATTATAATGCTTTAATCGGAAACAACGCTGACAAATGATTTCTTCTTTTTGAAGAGCTGATGGTGGAGCATAGCCTAAACCAGCTTTATCCTCTGTCTGAATCGCTACACCACAACCTATACATACTACTTGACTCACTTTTTGTCCTCCCACTCAAGCATGCCTTTTCGCTTGAAAAACTTCATTATTCTTCTCTCCACTTTACGATTAAACTTCGTAATAAACCCGTCTGATTGGGCAACAGGTACTACAAGAATAGTATGAAACCCGCTTCGATTCCCACCTAATACATCCGTTAAAAGCTGGTCACCAATCACGACTGCTTCCTCTTTCTTAACTCCCATTTCCTTAACGGCTTTCTTAAAAGCACGTCCCATTGGTTTTTTTGCCTGATAAATAAATGGAACTCCTAAAGGCTCAGCAAAAGCGCCTACTCTGTTTTCATTATTATTGGATACAATCGTAACAAGAATTCCTTGTTCCTGCATTTCTTTAAACCATTGAATTAATTTAGGAGTGGCATTTGGCCTATCCCATTCTACCAACGTATTATCTAAATCCGTTATAATTGCTTTTATCCCTTTTTCCTTTAAATACTCAGGACGAATACTAAAAATATCTTGAACCTGCTCATCGGGTAAAAATTGCTTTATCACTTGCTACACCTCAAATTCGTTTGTCATTAATGGTTTATTTAAATGAATGCCACTATTATTTTTTCTGATGATAACGAAAAATCTTAAAAGCACACATTTACTTTTTATCCTATATCAGATTAATGATACCCAATTTTAGCCTTAGATTCAAAATAAATCACATCTATGCGAGATGGTCAATGAATATTCCAGTGCACAATAAATATTTTTCGACAAAATTCATAAGTTCTCGGCCTCTGTGGATAACCTTATACACATTATTCATATTACAAACATGGGTCTTTTTACCAGTTATATACAGGTTAACCACAACTTATCCACTACAAACTGTGGATAAAGGAACGCTTGTTCTAAAAAAATAAATTTGGTAAAGTTTAATTACTAGATTATTACTTACTAACGTTATGGTTCATCATAAAAAATATTTTTTAAACTTTGGAGGTGGCATTAATGAGGAAATTATCGGACGAATTGTTAATTGATTCTTATTTTAAAGCGTGCGAGCTAAAACTCAATACAGAATTCATTCGCCTCATCGAATTGGAAATTCACCGTCGATCTCTTACAAATAGAATAAAAGCCACATCATAGAATAGTACCATTAAAATGGACGGATTCATATAGAATCCGTCCATTTTTACACACTTACTTCCTTAGTTTTAAAAAACTACAAATTTCCCCTTTGGTTTAGCCGATTATTTTCAATTTAAGTAAGCTTCCCGAGTATTTCACCGACTTTCACTTCCCTAGGAATCTGTTTTGCTGTTGAAAATTCAAACGTATTCTTCTCGAATAGTAAAATTACCGTAGAGCCAAAACTAAAATAAGCTACCTCTTCCCCTTGTTTCCAATCTGTTCTGTCGTGAACATAATCAACACTGTTCACAAACATTGCCCCAACATTGACTACGGCTATTTTCCCCGTTGAGTGAAGAAGTTCAGTTATGGAACGGAAATTTTTTGAGAGAGCTTCTTTTCCATAGGTTAGTCCTAAATGATTTACTGGATAAGAATGTTTTCCAAGAGACCATCTCTCGAGAATCTTCCCATTTATGGGGCTGTGAATCCTGTGATAATTTGCAGGGCTTAAATATAATACGGCAAATTGCCCTCCATTATAATTAGATGCTTTCTCCTTGCTTCCTAGCATTTCAAGTACAGAATACTTTTTTCCTTTTACTTCTATTTCCAGTTTATCTGTAATCATTCCAGTACTGGCCAATAAACCATCCACAGGGCTTACAGCTAGTGAGTCTCCATATTGAATATTTCTTGCTTCATCTTTCAGCTTTCTAATAAAGAATTCATGTAGAGTTTTATAGTCCGTTACACTTCCTTCTATCTCATCTACATTAATATTAAATGTTTTAATAAAGGATGGAATAAATGGAGCGCTCATAGGTGACTGGACGAATTTTCTCAGAATAAATGATGACCATTTCTTATTGGTTAACTCTATAAAAGACCGGTAAATTGTTTGTTTCATGCCGACACCTCACAAATTTCTATACTCAACTTACTTTAGCAGTTTAATAAGTATATAATAAATCATTCTCATATACTATAATTGTAGGAACTTTTTATGTATAGGGAGTGAGTAGAATTGATTCTCTCTGAAATTGTAGATCAGACGGCTAAGAAATTGAAGTCACAATCAGCCAATTTAGTCACTCTGTCTAATTTATTTCTTGGTGGGTTTGCCATTATTTCTACCTTTCATAATCAACTGAATTTAAGCTTATTGTTAATTTTTATCGCTGCCTTGGCCGACCGTTTTGACGGCATAATCGCGAGAAAATTCCAATGCGAATCCGATTTTGGAAAGCAATTAGATTCAATGAGTGATATTATTTCCTTCGGAGTAGCACCAGCTTTATTACTCTACCAAGCCGCCTTAGTTCACTTCGATGTTCCAGGAATACTTATTACTCTATTTTATATTGCCTGTGGAGCGTACCGTTTAGCACGATTTAACATAACTGAGACCTCTCATTATTTCATCGGCTTACCGATTACAGTAGCAGGATGTTTTTTAACACTTAGTTATTTAGCTTTACCTTATATCCCCGGTGTATCGTTTTTAATTTTGACAATGCTATTCTCCTTTCTAATGATCAGCCCATTTCAAATTAAAAAAATGTAAACTAAAAATGCCCCAAAACGTCAATCAGGGCATTTTTTTGTTTCGGTTTTTTTCACAGTCATTGCTATTATTTAACCCAAGAACCTTTTAATTGTCGGCGCTAAGCAAGTCTACTCCACTTTTCTTACTAACAATTATTGTAATACCACCATCCACCAAATAAAAAAAGTAAGATTAGTAGTACAACGGCTAACGCGAAATAGAACCCACCATAGTATCCAGGATAAACAGGTCCATAATATGGATATCCATATGGCATCATAATACCTCCTCACTTACTTATTACCATTAGTATATGAGGAACAAGATTTTCAGGTATAGGCGTTTGACTACAAATCACATGGCAGATTACAAGAAATCTCACGTAATTGTTGTTTACTTTTCCAGGACATGCAAGGACACGCTTTCATCTTCATATGAATGAATATAGACATAAGTCCTTATGGAGGTGAAAACATGTCTGGAGTTCTGACAGCACTAGGCTATTTTTTAAAAGAATTAATTTTTCTCGTATCTTACGTTAAGAATAATGCATTTCCCCAACCGTTATCTGCCGCTGATGAAAAAAAGTATTTAAAACGGATGGCTGCTGGTGATGATCATGCTCGTAACATGCTGATTGAGCACAATTTAAGATTAGTTGCTCATATTGTGAAAAAATTTGAAAATACTGGCGAAGATCCAGAAGACTTAATTTCCATTGGGACGATCGGGTTAATAAAGGCCATTGAAAGTTATTCCGAAGGGAAAGGAACAAAGCTGGCTACTTATGCAGCAAGATGTATTGAAAATGAAATCCTCATGCATCTTCGAGCGCTTAAGAAAACAAAAAAGGACGTCTCTCTTCATGACCCCATTGGTCAAGATAAAGAAGGCAATGAAATTAGCTTAATTGATATACTGAAATCTGAAACAGATGATGTCATTGAAACGATTCAATTAAGTATGGAGCTTGAAAAAGTAAGGAAATATATTTGTGTCCTAGACGAACGAGAAAAAGAGGTCATCGTAGGTCGTTTTGGATTAGAACTGAAAGAGGAAAAAACACAACGAGAAATTGCAAAGGAATTAGGAATTTCACGGAGCTATGTTTCAAGAATTGAGAAGAGAGCTTTGATGAAGATGTTCCATGAATTTTATCGTGAAGAAAAAGAAAAACGAAATAAATAGTATGGAAAGATATGTAGAGAACAAGAAAAAAACCAAGAGAAAATCTCTTGGTTTTCTTGTTTATTCACCTGTTTGGGCAAAGCGTAGAATTCTTTCTCCCACTTCATCGCGCACACGCTGGAAGAAAGCCCACTTTTCTTCGTCTGTCCCTTGAGCTTTAGCCGGATCATCAAAGCCCCAGTGTACACGCTTTACATGTGGTGGAGTCACTGGACACTTATCAGCTGCGTCTCCACAAAGGGTTACGACTAAATCAGCATTATTTAGAATATCTGTATCAATGATATCAGATGTCTGGTTTGTAATATCAATGTCTACTTCATTCATGGCTTTTACGGCGTTAGGATTTAATCCATGTGCTTCAATTCCGGCACTGTAAACCTTCCAATCATCACCTAGATGTTTTTTTGCCCAGCCTTCTGCCATCTGGCTTCTACAAGAATTACCTGTACATAGGAAGTAAATTGTTTTTTTTGACATGATGAACGTCTCCTTTTGTGTGAATTAGATAATTAATAACCATATATAAAGCCCAACTAATGTAATGAATAATGTTGGGATGGTCAGTATGATGCCCGTCTTAAAATATGTTCCCCAAGAAATTTTTACTCCTTTTAGAGAAAGTACGTGTAGCCAAAGTAAGGTAGCAAGGGAACCAATAGGTGTGATCTTTGGACCTAAATCAGAACCAATAACATTCGCATATATTAGAGCTTCTCGGGTTACCCCGGTCGTACTTGTATCTGCGATAGCTAGGGCATCGATCATGACTGTCGGCATATTATTCATAATTGACGAAAGAATGGCTGCAATAAAACCCATTCCCACTGTCGCGGTAAATAATCCATGATCAGCTGTCACTTGAATGACATCAGCCAGGACATTTGTTAATCCTACATTACGCAATCCATAAACAACAACGTACATTCCAATGGAGAAAAAGACGATGGCCCAGGGAGCACCTTTGATAACTGTTTTTGTATTTACAGCTGCACTTCTTCTTGCCATAAACAAGAAGAAAATGGAGACAATGCCTGCAATAATGGAAACAGGCAAGCCGATAAACTCACTTGCAAAATAACCTACTAGCAGAACCGCCAGGACAACCCATGATAGTCGAAACATTTTTTGATCTTGGATAGCATCAACAGGTCTTTTTAATTGTGATACGTCATAATTCTTCGGAATACTTTTTCGGAAGAATAGATACAGAACCAATATACTTGCACCTAGTGAGAAGAGGTTTGGAACGATCATTCTTGAAGCAAATTCAACAAAGCCGATTCCGAAAAAATCTGCTGAAACGATATTCACAAGATTACTTACAACTAAAGGGAGTGACGTAGTATCAGCTATAAACCCACTAGCAATAATAAATGGAAAGATAAGTTTCTCACTAAAGTTAAGGTTTCGAACCATCGCTAAGACAATCGGGGTTAAAATAAGGGCCGCTCCATCGTTTGCAAATAAAGCAGCAACGATGGCACCGAGAATGGATACGTAGATAAACATTCGTACCCCACTTCCTTTTGCAGCCTTCGCCATATGTAGCGCTGCCCACTCGAAAAAACCAATTTCATCTAAAATAAGAGAAATAATGATGATTGCAATAAATGCCAGGGTGGCGTTCCAAACGATGGATGTCACGTCAATGACATCGTTAAAATCAACAACTCCAGCGAGGAGTGCTAAAGCCGCTCCTCCACATGCTGACCAGCCAATTGAAAGGCCCTTTGGTTGCCAAATTACTAAAATAAGAGTGATAAGAAAAATCACGGATGCTAAAATCGTCATCTTTACACTTAAACCTCCAATTAATCACATGAGATGCGTAATCCTTTTTCTTTTAATTCTTCTAATTTAAAATCTTGGTTGGGAAGATGATGTAGAAGACTTTGAACCATTGGAAAATAATCACTTTCTCGATTAAGGGAATAGATAATCCACTGTCCTCTTCGTTTTTCCCGAATAACTCCAGCATCTTTCAATTTACGAACGTGTTGACTAATAGCTGGCTGGCTAGCTTTAAAAATCTCAACAAACTCACAGACACAACAATCATTCGTGTCTAATATTTTCATCATAGTTAAACGAGTTTTATCTCCTAATAGCTTTAAAATTATTGCACATTTATCTATTTCCAGGGTAGTTCCTTCCATAAATGCACCTCCTAAACTCATCCGGATATTAATATATAATAATTCACTTATATATTCAATGGTAATTTACAAGATGGTGAAGGGACATCCTTCGCTTCAGGGTCTGAGCACGAATGTATTTGGGAAGTAGTCAACGCGCTTCCCCTCACCATTTAGACTATACATAATCCAATAAAAAAACGACCTGATCAGGTCGTTTTTAAAAATTCACTATTCTACACTGACTTCCGCTGAAATAATTAAACCAATAACAGATGTTATGATTACTCCCATTACCATTGAAAACATCCTAATCACTCTCCCTTATTAGTAGCAATTTAATTCGCTCTTCTTACTATTAATGTATCATGATTAAGGTGAAATTCCCGGGCAATAAGTGAACAACTTATTACTAAAGATTGACAGAAATGTGAATGAAGCTTTCTTTATTAAATAAAGTTAATTTACAAAAAGGATCAATACCTCGATGTCTGGTACATCTTAAAATGAATAACAAAAAGATGCCAACGAATTGGCATCTCCTTGTACTTACTATTCTTTTACACTTCTTCGTTTTCGAAAGAATGCAGTCCAAATAACAATATTTAAAAACATACTTTCACCTACTTTTTCGATTCGTTAGGCTGTGTCCTTCTCAATCCATAGCGCATTCAGTCTCTTCTCTTGTAAATAAATCATTTTTCATTCTCCTCTCCATAAATTATTAGAATTAAAAAATTTGAGACATTTTCGTATATTGCTTGGATTTTGTTTCTTCAAATCGCTGTGAAACATTTTCAAAATGTGTAGCTTCATCAAATGTTTCTTGTTTCTTTTTAAATGTAACGGTTATAAACAATAGATTTAGTGTCATACATATCACCCCTTTCAAAGCTTACTAATCATAAAACGATATAGAAGCTAAAACAAAATAAAAAGCCACAAAGAAAGGCTCCTTGTGGCACAAAAAAGCCACAGGAAAGTCATCCTCCCTGTGGCTATCATTTAAATAAAATTAAATTAAGCGAAAAACATCCCACAAGTGGTCGAATGAATCGTACTATATAAAATTGTTTTCTTTTTATCAATTAAAATAAACATGTTATTCGACCTCCTTTAATGTGAATTTTTTCTTACATTGGTTAGTATATCCAATTATAGATTAGAAGTAAACCTATTTCGTGATATTTTTTTCTACAATTTCCCACAAAACAAAAAAGTCAGAATCTCAATGAGATCCTGACTTTTTTGTTTCTTATTCGTCTGCTGAATGAAGCTCTTTTTTATATTTTATTGCTTTCGTGAAAAATACAAGTGAGAAACCCAGTAAGACGACGGTACCTGTCATGAGTGTAACCGTTTTGCTAGAAGTAACAGTTTCAGACGGGATGATGACACCAAGGTACATAAATACACTAAGTGCCAGTAGCGTAAAGCCAAATCGTTTAAAATCATTTATTTTTTGTTGAATTGTTTTTTTATTTGTAATGTTCCCCAAACTTCATCACCTACTTTAGAACTAGTAAACTCTCATTCTATGGTAACATATTCAGATCATCATCCTACCATGTAATTGATGCCAGTTCTTCCAGTAGCTAATTGATTATTTATTAATGTGAAAGGGCGTTTTCTATATCTTGAATAAGATCTTCTGCATCCTCTAGTCCCACAGAAATACGTACCAGTCCATCTGTAATACCTAACTCATTTCTTCTTTCAACCGGGATCGAGGCATGTGTCATTCGAGCTGGAACTGAAATCAAACTCTCTACTGCTCCAAGACTTTCAGCTAACGTAAAATACTTAGTATTGGTTAATAAGCGATCTGCATTTTCTTCACTGCCTACATCAAATGAAACCATTCCTCCAAAACCAGATGCCTGTTGTTTGGCAATCTCATGATTGGGATGAGTTTCTAAGCCAGGGTAATAGACTTTTGACACTTTAGGATGGTTCAGGAGGAATTCTACGATTTTTTTCGTGTTCACTTCATGCTCTTCCATACGCAATCCTAATGTTTTAATGCCTCGAATTAACAGCCAAGAATCCTGTGGTCCAAGAACTCCACCTGTAGAGTTCTGTACAAAGAATAGATCTTCAGCTAACTTTGATGAATTTACAACTACTAAACCAGCTACTACATCACTGTGTCCACCAATATATTTTGTGGCACTGTGAAGTACAATATCAGCTCCTAATGAAATCGGATTTTGCCAATAAGGTGTACTAAACGTATTGTCCACAATCGTTACTAATTGATGTTTTTTAGCTAATTCGGCTGCACCTTTAATGTCTGTCACTTTTAACAAAGGATTTGTTGGTGTTTCAATGTAAAGCGCTTTTGTATTTGTTTGAATCGCTTTTTCAAGGGTATCGAGATTGCTGGAATCAACAAATGTAGATTGGATTCCGAGACGGTTTAATACCTTCGTCATAACGCGATAGGTCCCTCCGTACACATCATCTGTCATAACGATATGGTCTCCACTATCAAAAAGCATCATAACAGCTGTAATAGCTGCCATACCTGATCCAAATGCAAATCCTTTTTCTCCACCTTCTAAATCCTTTATTAACTCCTCAAGAGCATGTCTGGTAGGATTGCCTGAACGTGAATATTCAAACCCTTTATGTTTTCCTACTTCATCTTGCTTATAAGTGCTTACCTGATAAATAGGAGTTGAAACGGCTCCTGTTTGAGGGTCAGTTGGAATACCACCGTGAATGAGTTGTGTTTTTTTCTTCATTGTTAAATTCCTCCTTCATAAATTTTCTTACTCAAATATCTTTCACTTGAATCCGGGAAAATCGTCAAAATATGACTGCCAGGCTGTGCTAATTCTGCTTCAAGAAGTGCAGCATGAAGAGCAGCACCCGATGAGCTACCTACAAGTAATCCTTCTAATAAAGCTAATTCTTTTACTCTTTGAAATGCATCTTTATCTGTCACTGTGTGAATTCCTTGAAAATAAGAAGAATCCATATAATCCGGTAAGAATTCCATGCCAATACCTTCTGTTTTATGAGGACCAGAAGGACCACCATTTAATATAGATCCTTCAGGCTCCACGATAACGGTTTTAATAGCAGGATTCATTTCCTTTAAATATCGAGCTGTCCCCATAAACGTTCCACCGGTTCCAGCACCGGCAATAAATGTATGAATCTTACCATTCATTTGTTGCCATACCTCTGGTCCTAATGTTTTGTAATACGTTTGTGGATTAGCTATGTTCCCAAACTGTTGAGGAGAATAGGAATTTGGAATCTCTTCAACAAGTTCATTGGCTTTCGCAATGGCACCCTTCATCCCTTCCTCAGTAGGCGTATGCACAATTTGTGCTCCCAACGCTTTCATCAGCTCCTGCTTTTCAATACTGAATTTCTCAGGTACACAGAACATCACTTTAAAACCAGAGTTTACGGCAGCGAGAGCTAAACCTATTCCTGTGTTTCCAGCAGTCGGTTCAATAAACGTACCACCCTGCTTGATCTTCCCATTTAAAATGGCATCCTCTAATAATTCTTTACCTAATCGGTCCTTTACGCTTCCACCTGGATTAAAAAATTCTAATTTCGCGAAGAGTCGTACACCTTGTTTAAGTGGAAAATGAGTAAGCTCAACAATAGGCGTATTTCCTATGAGCTCATGTACATTTTTATATACATCCATCTATTTATTCCCCTTTAAAAAAGACTAACCTACACATCTTCTCTTTCTTCTACAGGATTTATTGAGGTGGTTCACCGCAGTAAGTGTAGAAAGTAATAGGAAAATGCTTGGGTCAGCCTCTCTATTTTACAATTCTGTTAAACAGACTCAACAATGCTCATAACCATTTTGGCTGAATGGAGCGCTGCTTTTTCTAAATATTGTTCAAAGGAAACATCTGATTCCTTCCCGGCAATATCAGAAAGAGAACGAATAACAACAAATGGAACTCCAAATTGATGAGCAACTTGGGCAATAGCCGCTGCTTCCATTTCAACAGCTTGTAAGTCAACGAATTTATCTCGAATAGCTTCTACACGAAGTGGGTCATTCATAAAGGAATCGCCTGTTGCAATTAAGCCAGACACCACCTGTACGTCTCCTAATTCCTTCACACTGTCAATAGCTACCTGCTTCAGCTTTTCATCTGCTACAAATGCTGCAGGAAGTTGAGGGACTTGACCGTATTCGTATCCAAAAGCTGTTACATCCACATCATGGTGCCTTACCTCTGTAGAAATGACCACATCCCCTACATTTAATGAAGGATCGAAACCTCCAGCTGACCCAGTGTTGATGATATGATCAGGTTTAAAATGCTGTAACAATACAGCTGTAGACATTGCTGCATTAACCTTACCAATTCCTGAACGGAGTAAGACGACTTCTTTTTCTTTTAGTATTCCAGTTGTATATTCACAGCCTGCGATTGTTTCTACTGTTGGGTTAGAAATATTTTCTCTTAATAGGGCTACTTCTTCTTCCATTGCTCCAATGATGGCGATTTTCATTACTAAAACCTCTTTCTACTGTTTAGTCGCCTCCATGATCCAAACAAAGCTATTTACTTGCTGAAACTCAACGGTAAAACCATGAGAAGTTAATAAGTCTCTCAATACATCTAACGTAGTATAATATTCTCGTTTTAAGTCTTCCGCTAAATTTTGAAATCCTTGTTTATTGGCTTGGGATATGGCGGCTTGATAATGCTGATTTGATTCAAACATCGTGTCAGCAAATACTATTTTACCACCTTGTGATAGTAGCTTTCCATATATGCTAAAAGCTTTTCCTTTTTCTTCATCAGTTAAGTGATGGAAAGCATAAGAGCTTACAATCGAATCCACACTGCCCTCTAGATTAAAATCTAAAAAATCTCCATCAAAAAACGTCACTTGTTTCCCAAGCTTCTGCATTCCAATTGCTCTCATTTCCGGTGAAGGTTCATATGGAAGGACTTCTAATTGGGCTTCTACTAATTTTTGTGTAAGATTCCCAGTACCCGGTCCAAATTCAACCACTCGACCACTCGATCTTTTTACCACCTCATCAAGAATGTTGTCATAATGTTGAAATACTGCTTTATATTCAATATCTTTCCCTGTCACTGTATCATCGTAAGAATCTGCCCAATCCTGAAACAAATCCAAAAACTCTCGACCCATTGATAAGCACCTCAGTATATTTTAAGTTTATAATTCCTATAAACATACTATGAATTAAAAATTAAACTGTTATTAAATTATCACACTCTTTCTTTTTATTCAACAAATAATATTTGTAAAATGTGATTTTTGACCTTAAAATATTAGCTATCAAGCATTTCTCAGGAGGATTACATTGAATATTTCATTTGATTTAATTGAAGATAAAGTAGAATTTTTTGAAGCTGAAAGTTTAAAAACACTTGAAAAAAAAGTAGATGAACAAATACAACACAATAAAGCGATTATGTTAAGCGTTCACAGCGTGAATCACGGAGTAGCCATCGATGAAAATGGGCGGAGACTGTACAGTGCAGTCGTTCATTTTAAGGTGAAGAAATAATTCTTTATACATTGTTGAGAAAAGAGCTTTACGAAAACAAAATTAAAAAGCTCCCTTAAGGCGTGAATTCAACGCTTTAAGGGAGCCAACTTATATTAATCTTTATCATTTTCAACTAGTTCTTGAACTTTTGTCGGTTTCCAGCCTTCGCCATCAACCCATTGTAAATGAACTCTGTATACCTGTGATTGATCCTTGGAAGTAATCGTTCCCAGGGATTTTTGAGGTCCACCATTCCCTTCGATATACCAGACAGTCATATTATCCTCTGAAATCCCTGTAGCATAGGACATAGCTTTGATTTTTTCTTGCCAGTCAACAGATCCTGTATCATACGAGGAAACGTGTTCTCCTGTTTGATCTGTTCCTACTGGTTTCCAATCAGGATGGACAATGTTTTTCTTAACATTCGGTTCATCACTTTCTTCAACCTGAACTTTATTTTCATCTTCTGATTCTAAAGCAACTGTTTCTTTTTTCTCTTCTGACGTTTCATCCTCTTTCTTTGTATCTTCCGTTGATGATTCATCAGTGGATTCAGACTCTGAATCTTCTTCCTTCATATCAACAGACTTTTCTTCTTTCTTTTCATTATCTTCTTTTTTGGCAGATTCGCTATTTTCTTCTGCATTTTTTGTATCTTTATCAGGACTCACAGAAGTTGCTTTCTCATCTCCTGAAGTATTCCCCATAATAATTGAACCACCCACTACCACAATGAGTAACACTACCACTGCAATCAGGATGTTTAAAATTTTATTTGTATTTTTCTTTGATCGCTTATCTAATCGAGACTTATATTTCGCCATTCGTTTCCCTCCCTATTATCCTAAACATTTTAACATGACAGAGGGAAAAGAATAAAGGAAAACATCATATAGGCTAAGTTGGTATACGCCATTATTAGAAGTAAGAGTATGGAACTATTCGTTCTCAATATTGTATATGGCATCCACACTATCTTGATAAATTGGATAAATACCACCTTCATACTCCAAAACATCCATATTCACAGCAACAAGGGCATATTTGGGATTATCAAACGGAAAATAGCCAGCAAACCATTTATTGTATAATTTATATTTATCTTCTTTTATTTGATACTTGTGCTTGCCTGTCTCAGCCGTACCGGTTTTCCCTGCAATTGGGTAAGCCGCAGTTTGCAAATATTGAGCTGTCCCTTCAGGTGAATTTACAACCCCTCTTAAATATTGTTGTAGTTTCATTGCTGTATATGGAGTAATGGTTTCCCCACCTATATTCTTCTGAGGAAATGAAAACATCTCCGTTCCATTTTGATACTCAACAGCTGATACCGCACTCACTTGATACTTATCTCCTCCTCTTGCAATGGTTGCCATCATATTGGCAACTCCTAAAGGGGTTACTCTTACTTCATATTGCCCTATACCCGTTTGGGAGATGTAGTTAGGGTCACTCCTTCCTACTTCAGAAGAAAATATTCTTCCCTCACTCACTTGTAATTGCGGGAAATTTTCATAATGGAAAACATCTCCGTTCCATGATATATCTCCTAATAAGCCAAGCTTTTTTGCGTAGTTTTCTAGGGCATGGCTATCTTTTTCCACCAGCTCATTTGCCAAATCTGCAAAGGTTCGATTGCAGCTCACTGCAAGGCTTGTCTTAATATTTATATTTCCATGTGGTTTTTCAGCCATGCTTCCATAGATATCCTCATCACAAGGAAACAAGCGACTTTCGTCAACAATCCCTTCATCCATAGCTGCCGCTGCTACAACGGTTTTAAAGACAGAACCGGGAATTAGGGCTTTGAGCATAAAGTTAGTTGCTCCTGCATTGAAAGGGTCACTACTGCTCATTTTAGGTCTTGATACGCTGGCTACTATTTCATTTTTTTCAATGTCCAGTAGTAATAATCCACCCTTATTTATATCGTAGGTGTCAGCAACCGATTCTAAAGCTAATTGAATTTCTCCATCAATGGTGGTCTTTACATTAAGTGGGTAAAAAGGATTTGCTTGTGCTAAATATTTAACATCCACTCCAAACAAGGGTCCCCCCATATTATCTACATGATAAATGAGCTTGGCCTGTTCTTCTGCTACTAACCATTCATCAAAGCTTTCTTGTAGACCTGAAACACCAATTTTCTGATTGTACCCCTTTACTTTATCAGGGTATCGTTTATGAAATACTTCAGCATTTTCACCCGTAATACCAATTAACTGTGAAGCTATTACTTGTTCATTCTTAAATTTCTTTGATAGAGCGAATACCCCCTGAATTTCAAGTCCGTTAATCGCCTCCATTTGATTCTCAGACAGCTCAACGGCTGACTTGCCTCCCAAAACAATAGGTCCTTTTGACTCCTCTACGCTCGTTCGGATAAATTCAGGACTGATATTCAGGACGCTTGCCACTTTCTCCACTGGCCAATTCATTTTTTTGAGAAAAGGAAATAGTACTAAAACATTTTTTTCAGTATACGTAAGGGGTACACCATTTCGATCTAAAAATTCGCCTCTTCCTTCATCAATGATTAACTGTTGAGTTCGTTGAATGACACTTTCTTCAAGAAGATTTATTTTATGCTTTGAAAAGGATTCGGTTTGAAACAATTGCAGCTGCATTAATCTAGCACAATAGAGTGAAAAGCACAGGAGTAAAACAAGGCTGAGGGTATAGACCCTTTTTCGCTTCATAATTGTCACCTCGTCAACATTGTTGACGAGTTTTACTCAGCTTAGACTCTCAATTCGTGTAAGTATTTGTTAATTGTTATTAAGTAAGAATCTTTCTTCAATCTTTCTTGATGCTTTGTACAAAGACATGTGAAGTAAATTTCAGAGAAAAGAGGCTAGTAAAAAGTTTGTTGGAATTTAAGCATTTCCCCTCAACTATCAAAAGAGATTTATGTGACAGAGCCTAGTTGTGAAAATATACAATCGAAAAAAGCAGTCTTTCTAAAATACAATTTATATTCACCACTAAATTCTTTATAAGATATTTATATAAGTCTTTAGCAAGAAACACATACTTATAAAGTTGATTGGAGCGGAAGGTGCTCGACTACTGCGGGAATAGCGGGAACGTTGAGACCCCACAGGGCAAAGCCCGAGGAGGCTCAACTCACGCCCCGCGGAAAGCGAGCACCTGGAGCGGAAATCAACCACTACTCTCTATTTCAATAGTAACAAAATTAACGAAAACAACTTTGTATAAAGAACCATTAAGTCATAAAAAAAGAGACCCCGTTTAAGAGTCTCTTCTTTAAAAAGCTATATTAGCTTACTTCAATAATTTTCACATTCATTTCTCCACCTGGAGTATGGACTGTGACTTCTGCTCCAATTTTATGGCCTAACAGGCTTTTAGCTATTGGAGAGTCATTTGAAATCTTTCCTTCAAATGGGTCTGCTTCTGCACTACCAACAATTGTATACGTTTCTTTATCACCATCAGGCAGTTCAACAAATGTTACTTTTTTACCTAATTGTACTGTATCTGTATTGTTATCAGTTTCTTGAATGATTTTCGCATTGCGAATCATATTTTCCAATGTTGAGATACGACCTTCAACAAACGCTTGCTCATCCTTTGCTGCGTCATACTCAGAGTTCTCAGATAAATCACCGAAGCTTCGAGCAATTTTAATACGCTCAACTACTTCTTTACGTTTAACCGTTTTCAAGTTTTCTAATTCTTTTTCTAACTTTTCTTTTCCTTCTAATGTCATTGGAAATACTTTGTCTGTACTCATGACCCTCTTCACTCCTTCTACTCTCTAAGAGCTTCCCCTTGCTCTTTTATGTAAATAATACTTTGTAATAATGTAAAGGTAGGGAATGGAGATGAGTTAGCCTCTCTCCATTCCCTGTTACCTAACAATGTGGGAAATGTAAATTTTAGTTATATCTCTTTATCTATGCTATCGTATTACAAAAATGACTTTTGTTCAAGAATTGTTTGAATTTTTGTTACCATTAAATCAATCGCTACGTGATTATGTCCACCTTCTGGAATGATGACATCTGCATATCTCTTGGTCGGCTCAATGAATTGATTATGCATTGGACGGACAACTGTAATGTACTGATCAATCACAGAATCAATGGAACGCCCTCGCTCTTTTATATCACGCAACATTCTTCTAATGATACGAAGATCCGCATCGGTATCTACATAAAGCTTAATATCCATTAAGTTACGCAATCTTTCATCTTCTAATACTAAAATTCCTTCTAAAATGATAACATCTTTCGACTCAACATGAATCGTTTCATCTGAACGTGTATGCATTTTATAATCATACACAGGTTTCTCAACAGAATTATGACTTAGAAGACCATGTAAATGCTTGATTAACAAATCATTGTCAAAGGCTAAAGGATGATCATAATTCGTTTTGAGTCTTTCCTCAAAAGGAAGGTGAGACTGATCTTTATAGTAATAATCTTGCTGTAGCATTAAAATGGAGTGTCCTTGGAATTGTTCGTAAATCGCTTTAGTAACACTTGTCTTACCTGAGCCGGAACCTCCTGCTACACCAATCACAACGGGTTTATGTTTCATAATTTTCAGGTGTTCTCCTTTCGCATCATGTTGTCAGGGTATACTTTCTGATCAACTTTGAATCTCACGATTTGTAATGGGTGTCTTGCCACATCAAGTTCATTTCCTTTTTCGTCCCACATTTTTTCAACTATTTGAGTGAAATTTGATATTTCCGGACCGAAAAATTCTACTTCTTGACCTGTTTTAAAATAGTTTCGTTGTTGAAGTGTGACCATTTGGGTTTCTTCGTTGTAATCTAAAACCAGTCCTACAAAATCAAAATTGGTATTTTTCTTGTTATGAACACCAAACATTTGCTCATTAAAGCCAGGTACACCTTCAAAGAAAGCAGGAGCAGCGTCTCGGTTTGCACATTTTTCTAATTCCTCCAGCCACTCTTTCTTTATTTTAAAGTTGTCTGGATCTTTACAGTACTCATCGATTACTTTTCGGTAAACACTTACCACTGTGGCAACATAATGAATGGATTTCATTCGCCCTTCAATCTTTAAGCTATCAATACCCAATTCAATCATACGTGGAATAGATTCCACAAGTTTTAAGTCTTTTGGGCTCATCGCAAATGGGGCATCGTTTTCAGTATAAAGGGGCATCTCTGTATCTTTATCAAGCTCATACAGGTCATAATCCCAACGGCAGGATTGGCAACAACCTCCACGATTGGAATCACGGGCTGTCATGTGGTTACTCAATGTACAACGTCCTGAATAAGCAATACACATAGCCCCATGAATAAAGGTTTCTATTTCAATATCTACCTTTTCCTTCATTTCACGAATTTCATCTCCGCTTGTTTCACGGGCTAAAACCACTCGATCCAAGCCTTCCTCTTTCCAAAATTGAACTGCTTTCCAGTTAGAAAGAGATTGTTGTGTACTTAAATGGACTTCAACGTTGGGAGCAACTTTTCTACAGGTTTCTATAATGAGTGGATCTGCAACAATAATTCCAGCTATTCCAGCCTCTTCTAAACCACGTAAATAGTCGTCTAACCCTTCCATATTCTCGTTATGTGCATAAATATTAGTTGTGACATAAATTTTCGCGCCATATCCCTTTGCAAATTCCACGCCTTCTTTCATTTCTTTTAACGTGAAATTCCCTGCATTAGAACGCAAACCATATTCTTGTCCACCAATATATACTGCATCTGCACCATAGTGTACAGCGATTTTTAGTTTTTCAAGATTACCAGCAGGAGCTAGTAATTCAGGTTTTTTGTCAATGACACGCTTCCCGTCAACAACCTTAGAGATAGGCTTTTTAACTACCGTTGTCATCGTAACTCCTCCGTTCTTATCCAACTTGTTCACAACCGTTCATTAATAAACGGTTTCCTTAAAAAAGAACCCTGTATCTAATGGGCGATTTTCTGGTTGAAGTTCTTTTGCTTCTTCCAACAAATCATCTTTGGCCTCTTCATATTCTTCTTGATTTTGGAAATATAGATCGATGGCTTTACGATAAAGTTTGGTCACATTGAGAAGATACTCTGAGTCTTTAAGAACTCCTTCAATTTTAAAAGAGTCTACACCCGCCTCAATCATTTCTTCAAGCTCATCTACTATGCACATATCATTTGGACTCATAATATGTGTTCCATTCTCATCTTCATAGATGGGATATTTGTTATGTCTTTCTTTATCGTGAAGGAACATATTCTTTTGTTCCTTACGGTTTTCTATCTCTAAAGCTTTTCCTTGATACTCAAAATAATTACCTAATAAGGAACGCTTTGATTGAAACATACATGTCATCCCATGAACCTGCACCTCAATCTCAACCTCAGCATTTTCCTTTATCTCCACAATGGTGTCCATGCTTAATTCTCGAGCTAGAACAGCACGCTTCGCTCCTTTTCTCCCCCAATAATTACATGTGTACCAATTCGTAGCTGTCGTTTCAGTATTCCAATGGAGCTTCATTTGAGGAGCTACTTCTCTGGCAGCCATTAATACAGCAGGATCTCCAAACACAATAGCATCTGCTCCTGCTTTATTTAAAAATGAAATATATTCTTCAATTTCAGCTACTTTATCATTATGAAATAGTGCATTCATGGCAATATATACTTTTTTATCGTATTGATGAGCAATTCTTATTGCCTTTTTCACATCTTCTTTAGAAAATTCTCCAGCAAGCCTTAGACCGTACCTTTGTTCACCAATAAAAAAAGCATCTGCTCCAGCTAGTGCCAGTGCTTCAATAGTTGAAACAGATGTTGGAGTAACTAATAATTCTGGCTTTTTCAAATTCATTCACCTCTTCTCTTACTAATGGCAATACCATCACCTACAGGTAAAATGCTTGTTACGAACTGATCATGATTCATAAGCCACATATTATATTTTTGGAGCTTTTTGACCATATTTCGAATTCTTTTCTGCTCAACCTCTTCTTGTGCAACGAGTCCTTTGAATAGCACATTATCAGAATACACAACTCCATTATTTGTGAGCATTGTAGAGTATATATCAAAAAACTTTTGATATTGTCCCTTTGCTGCATCAATAAAAATCGCATCAAATGGGCCATGCTTCTCTGCTTCTTCTACTACATCCAATGCATCTCCAAATAATGAAATCACTTGGTTTCCATGAATGGAGCGGGATAAGAAGCTCTGTGCAACCTCATAACGCTCTTCATCCCTTTCAAGGGTAACGACAGTAGAGTGTGGGACAGCTTCAACCATTCTTAATGCAGAATAACCGATTGCTGTTCCTATCTCTAATATGCGCTTGGGTTGTTGGATCCTTAACATCCCTAGTAATGCTTCAATTCCTACCAGCTCCATTATAGGCACATCATGATTGTCAGCGTATTGTTCCATCTCTGTTAATAAATCAGAACGCGATGGTGTGATTGATTCTATATATTGAACTACTTGTTCGTTCATAATAAATCCTCTCGATTCGCAAAAAAGGAACTTTCCTTTTCATAATATTGATTCTTTTGCAGACAACATGAAAAGAAGAAAGCTACCAAGAGCTTTCTACTGTCTGCATAAATATCCGTAGGATTACGCAAAAATATAAAATTAACTTGTACTATTTTAACATATAAGAAACTTGAAAGCGAATGTTTCTTTGAATATTAAATAAAGGTTCTCACAAGTAGAAGAGGACTATTCCCAGTCCTCTTCTACCAATATCACATAATATTGAAAAATCCCTGTGGAAATTCTTTATTCTTGATTGGTAATGTACTTCGCTTTTTTCTCATTATGTTCTTCTAACGTTTCAGAATAATAAACTGATCCATTAGCTGAAGCCAGGAAGTAGTAATAGTTGGTTTCATCTGGTACGAGTGCTGCCTCAATGGAAGATAGACCAGCATTTGCAATTGGTCCTGGAGGAAGTCCCTTCACTTTATACGTATTATACGGAGAATCTATTTCTAAGTCCTTGTATACAGTACGGTCTTTATGTTCACCTAGTGCATACAATATTGTTGGATCCGTTTGAAGAGGCATGCCTTCTTCTAACCGATTGTAAAAGACGCTTGAAATTTTTCCTCTATCCGCTTTCTCCGTTGCCTCTTCTTCAATAAGAGATGCTAATGTTAAAAGACTATGAGGGGAATACTTCAGTTCATCCATTGAGCCTTCATATTGGGCGAGTACCTCATCAGTTTGAGAGATCATTTTTGTTAGAATAGCCTCTAATGAAGGTTCTTTTTCATAATATGAATACGTAGCTGGATACAGATATCCTTCTAGTGGTCTTATAATTCCTTCTTTTAATATTTCGTCGGTAATCAAACTTGGATATGCCTTCTTTAATTGCTCGATCCATTTCTTATCGCTTAATTTTGTCAGGATTTCATCTTTACTATATGGAGACTTCTTCGCAATGATATCTGCTATCTGATCTAATTGAAGTCCCTCAGGAATGGTAATTTTAAACTCCGCTTTTCTCATTACTTTTCCTGTTTTTAAACTATTAACAATTTCGTTTAAGGTCATAGCAGGTGTTAAGTCATAAGAACCTGCTTGGAAACCGGATTCATTGTTAAATTTAACATAATATTTAA
Source organism: Rossellomorea aquimaris TF-12 (assembly GCF_001648555.1). Taxonomy (GTDB): domain Bacteria; phylum Bacillota; class Bacilli; order Bacillales; family Bacillaceae_B; genus Rossellomorea; species Rossellomorea aquimaris. The sequence continues at coordinate 52,793 of NZ_LQXM01000027.1, forward strand.
AGATGGTTGAATTTTTGACAATTCCATTTTCTTCTAAAATATTTCCAATAGAAGTTACTCCAGAACCTATTGGTATTTCGACTTTTACTGGTTTACTATTTTCTGGATCAACGGGTTTAAGCGCTGAACTAACATATAAATACCCACCAATAGCAGTTCCACCAATAACAATGACTAAGCATAAAATAACCAGTCCAACAATTTTCCTAATCACTTTAGCTTCTTCTTGTCGTTCTAAAAGCTTATTCATCAATGTTTCTTTAAAATTCTTTTTTTCTACCATGACTTCACTTCCCCCTTTCGAGCAAAAAAGTGGGATATCCTTTGTGCACATTTCGACATCATCTTCACTATTATACAATATTTTGCACAAAGTAAAACAGGGACCAGCAAAAAGGATAAATTTTTTATCCTTTCTGCCGATCCCTGTTATTTTTAAGAAACGAAGAACCCTGTTTATTCAGCTTCTTCCTCATCTAAGAAAGTGTTTAACATTTCTTCGATCATTTCCCATTCTTCTTCTGTTTCGATTGGCTTTAATTCGCCTTCTTCACCTTGATCACCAGCAACGAATGCAGATGCATGAATTTCAATTTCTTCTTCGTCGTTTTCATCTGCTCCTAATGGATAGTAAAGAACATACGATTTGTTAAATTTATCTGATTCAAATGTGAAAAGTACTTCGCATAATTGCTCATTTCCTTGTTCGTCAACTACTGTAATTTGTTTTTCTCCGTGTTCCATGAACATTCACCTCATTATTTTTGACTGTCAAGATATCCTTGCAGAATCATCATTGCAGCCATTTTATCGATTACTTTTTTACGTTTCTTTCTACTTACGTCGGCTTCTAACAGGACTCTTTCAGCTGCCATTGTACTAAGTCGTTCATCCCAATACTTCACAGGAATAGATAACTCTTTCTGAGCTAATTCACCATAAGCTTTTGAAGCCTCTCCACGTGGACCAATTGTATTGTTCATATTTTTAGGTAATCCAACAATAATCGTATCCACTTCATATTCATCGGCAAGTTCCTTTAAGCGATCGATTCGAAACTCTCCTTGCTCTTCATCAATCTTAATGGTTTCAATACCCTGAGCTGTCCAGCCAAGTGCATCACTAATTGCGACTCCTACTGTTTTAGAGCCAACGTCTAAACCCATTACCCGCATGTATTATCCCTCTTTATGCTGTTTCAAATACGATTTGACTAATTCTTCGATGATTTCATCACGCTCTAAACGACGAATGATATTTCTGGCATCTTGATGTCTTGGAATGTAAGCAGGATCTCCAGATAATAAATACCCAACGATTTGATTAATAGGATTATATCCTTTTTCTTGAAGAGCATCATGAACTTGAAGGAGAACTTCCCTCACATCATGTTCAAACGGCTCCTCTGAAAAATCAAACCGCATCGTTTTGTCAAAAGAACTCATTATTAGCACCTCTCTTTAGGCTTGTCTCTTTGACAACCGAATTGTTAATCGTTACCTACATTGTACACCACTTTGACATGGAGTTAAACGGATTTGATCCATTCTTCTACAAATTGAAGAGCTTCTTCTAATTTTTCAGGGTCTTTCCCACCTGCTTGAGCCATATCTGGACGGCCACCACCGCCTCCTCCACAGCGTGAAGCAACTTCCTTCACAAGTTTTCCGGCATGATAACCTTTTTCGACTAAATCCTTCGTAACTCCTGCAATGATACTAACTTTACCATCTTCAGCAGTTCCAAGAACAATGACTCCAGAACCTAATTTTTGTTTTAAATCATCCATCATCGTCCGCAACCCATTACTGTCTCCTGCTCCAACTTTGGCAGATAATACATTTACTCCGTCAATGACCTTCACTTGATCTGTTAGACTTCCTGCTTCTATGTTAGACAATTTTGCTGCTAATGATTCATTTTCTCGCTGAAGCTCTTTCATCTCTGTCAATAAAGTATCCACTTTATTAACAACTTCTTTAGGATTTGTTTTTAATTTTAAGGCAATTTCTTTTAATTGCGTGACCTGATCGTTTAATCGTTCATAAGCATTTTCTCCAGAAACTGCTTCGATTCTTCTTGTTCCTGCACCTATTCCACTTTCAGAAATGATCTTAAATAAACCAATTTCTGATGTATTTGATACATGGCAACCTCCACAAAGCTCCAGGCTATAGTCGCCAATTGAAACAACACGAACCTCATCCCCATATTTTTCACCAAATAGAGCCATCGCTCCCATTTCTTTTGCTTCTGTTAAAGATTTCAGTGAAGTATTTACTGAAATAGCTTTCCATACTTTATCATTTACAATACTCTCAATCTTATCAAGCTCGTCTTGAGAAACTGAACCGAAGTGGGAAAAATCAAATCGTAGACGGTCAGGCTCTACTAAGGATCCTGCTTGATTGACATGATCTCCAAGTACATCCTTCAAGGCTTGATGCAGTAAATGTGTTGAAGTATGGTTTTTCTCCACTTTCTTTCTTGATTCCCTGGAAACGTTCGCTACAACTTTTTGTTCGGTTTCCAGTACACCTTCTTCCACTATACCTGAGTGAAGATTTTGTCCATTAGGTGCTTTCTTTACCGATGTGACAAAAACCTTTACCCCGTTTGATTCTACATACCCTTTATCTCCGATTTGTCCGCCACTTTCCGCATAAAAAGGTGTCTGATCTAATATAAATTGACATTCCTGTCCCTTTTCCGCTTTTGGTTGACGTTCGTTATTCACCAGTAATTCTAGCACCGTAGCTTCGGTCTCTAATAAATCATACCCCACAAACGTACTTTCCACTACGATATCACTTAGAACTCCACCTTGAACCTGCATACTTCCTACATCTTGACGAGCTGAACGTGCTCGATTACGTTGAGCTTCCATTTCTTTTTCAAAACCATCATGGTCAACGGTTAAACCTTCTTCTTCAGCATATTCTTCTGTTAACTCAACAGGGAACCCGTATGTATCATACAAACGGAATACATCTTCCCCCGGAATCGTTTGATTTCCAGCAGATTTCTGTTTTTTTATAATGGACGAAAGAATGGCTAACCCTTCATTTAAGGTTTCGTGGAAACGATCTTCCTCATTTTTTACAACCTTTTGAATGAAGTCTATTTTCTCCTTTACTTCAGGGTAGAAGTCGACCATAACATCTGCTACCACTGGAACAAGTTCGTACATAAACGGACGGTTAATTTCAATTTGCTTTGCGAACCTTACTGCTCTACGTAATAAACGTCTTAAAACATATCCTCTTCCTTCATTCGAAGGAAGTGCCCCATCTCCAATTGCAAAAGAGACGGTACGAATATGATCTGCAATCACCTTAAAAGCAACGTTGTCTTCATCATTTTCACCGTATTTTTTTTCGGATAATTTTTCTGTAGCAGAGATGATTGGCATAAATAAATCTGTATCAAAATTCGTAGGGACTCCTTGTACAACACATGCCATTCTTTCAAGGCCCATACCTGTGTCTATGTTTTTCTTTGGAAGTGGAGTATACGTATGATCAGGATTATGGTTAAATTGGGAGAACACAAGGTTCCAAACCTCTAGATAACGATCATTTTCACCGCCTGGGTATAATTCAGGATCTTCTTGGTTTTCCCCGTATTCTGGACCACGATCATAGAAAATCTCTGTATTTGGACCACTTGGACCTTCTCCTATATCCCAAAAATTACCTTCAATACGGATGATTCTTTCAGCAGGTACTCCAACCTTTTTGTTCCAAATGTCAAAGGCTTCATGGTCCTCTGGATGAATCGTCACAGAAAGCTTTTCTGGATCAAATCCTATCCAATTTTTATCGGTTAAGAACTCCCATGCCCACTCAATTGCTTCCACCTTAAAATATTCTCCGATAGAGAAATTTCCCAACATTTCAAAGAAAGTGTGGTGTCGAGCTGTGATTCCTACATTTTCAATATCATTTGTACGAATTGATTTTTGAGCGTTCACAATTCTTGGATTTTGAGGAATGACTCGTCCATCAAAATATTTTTTTAATGTAGCTACTCCACTATTGATCCACAGTAAAGAAGGATCTTCGTGGGGAACTAAGGATGCACTTGGTTCAACACTATGACCTTTTTCCTGAAAAAAATCTAAAAACTTCTGACGAATTTCTGCACCTGTTAATGTTTTCATGTGAAACTTCCTCCTTGTATTTATGTACATGTTAAAAAAGAATAGAAAAAAGCCCTCATCCCTAAAAACAGGGACGAGAGCTAGCTCGCGGTACCACCCTGGTTATGAACAATTAGTAGAATCGTTTACGATTCTCTAAACTATAGTGTACTACTATAATTGTCCATCCCTCAAAACACCTTAACGCGGTTATACGGCAGGCTTTACCTGCACTCTGGATTAGCTTTCTGTTATCCTTCACCTAGAATTTCTCTCAGCCTAAGGAAATTCTTCTCTTAAAGATGGACTATAACGTACTGGTTCCGTCATTGCATTTAACTATTTAAGTTTACTTGTATATGTTGGATTATAGAAATTTTCATTCTATTTGTCAATGCTCATGGCTCTTTTCTGAAAGATTCTCTTCACTTACTGTATTTATAAAATGAGTTTTACCATGAAGTATACCTACCTTTACAATGGCCAGGACCGGAACGGCTAAAATAAGACCCATAACTCCTCCAACCTCTCCACCAATAATTAAGGCAGCCATAATAAAGAGAGGATGCATATGCAGGCTTTTCCCAACAATTAAAGGCGATAGGATATTTCCTTCAAGGAATTGTAATATAATAACTAAAACCACAACATATATCACCATATTCAAAGACATTGTACTTGCCACAATGGCAGTGGGGATTGCACCAATTATGGGACCGAAATAAGGAATCACATTTGTCACTCCAATGATAAGACCCAAAATTAGTGGATATTTCATATCTAAAAACCATAATGTTATTGCTGAAACGCTACCAATAATAATACAAACCAGAAGCTGTCCCCTAATATATCCTCCTAATGATTCATCGACGTCTCTTGAAAAGAGAAGAGCACTTTTCCTCCATTTTGATGGAGTTACTCCCCAAAAGAATTTTTTCACCTTTTGAATATCTTTTAACAAATAAAAGGATACAAAGGGTACAATGGCAACGATTAGAAGACTATTCATAAATTTCATCACAGCTGCAAGTACCAGGGCTACTAAACCAGTTAACCATGCCTCCATACCATCTATTCTCTCCTCTAATTGGGATTGAATACCATCTGGCCAGGTGGAGGTTTGACTTTGGACATATTGGAGCCACCTTTGATATTGAGAGGTAAACTGAGGAGCATTTTCAGATAGATCCTTTAGTTGATGAAGGATAATAGGTGTTCCTTTATAAACAGCGTACCCTAAGCCTCCAAAGAAAAGAATATATATTAGGAGGATGGCTACTGCCCTATGAATCCCTGCCTCATGAAGCTTCTCGACTAATGGATGCAATAAGTACGCGATAAATCCCCCAATTAGAAAAGGCACTAATGAGAGAAACATTACTTCTAAGACGGGATGCCACACAGGTTTCAATAAAAAAAGTAAATAAATAAAAATGGCGATTACCAGTGCAATTGAAAGTCTGTATAGCCATTTTGCATACTGTCGAGTTTCCACCATGTCATCCTCCTCTCTTTTATATTGTTTGATGAGAGGGGATATTATTATTCATCTTGATAATGAATAAAAGAAAGGCTGACTCGAAATTCGAGTCAGCCTTTCTTTTTCGTTAAAAAAGTTTCTTCATTTGCTTTCGTATTCTTTTCATCTGTCTTTGATTCATCATATTCGATCTTTGAGAATAGATAGATGCTGCAATTCCCGCTCCAAAACCAACTATCGATGCAAATGTTCTGTTCAAGAAAGACACCTCTTTCTAGCTTAATCGGCGCTCTTCCTCATCAAACAAGTCATCTAAAGAACTTAACGATCCATCCTCTTCTACCTGATGAGTATGAATGACTCCTTTAGTAAGAGAAAGTTCAATAAAGCAACCCCAACAATAATATTGGTTGATGCCTATTTTCCCTATATCTTTACTCTGGCAATTTGGGCATTTCATCAGTAAGGATCACCTCAATTACACCATTAACAATTGGTGATTATTCCTTACCATCCTGTCCAAACAGAGTAAATATTATACTTGTCTTAAGAGAAAAGAAGCACCGAACAATGAAATGATTATTTGAATTTCATCGTTCTTATATAGTGTGGGTTATTTTCTTGATTTCATAAGGAGTAACCTTTTCCAAAGAATCCATTGATCTTTAGGATAGAACGTACTATGCATTGTTATTTCATGAATTCATAAGGAGTTATACCTTCCATTCCAATCATTGGGTCTTCATTCATGAGGATTTCCTCAATGGGAAGGTTTGTTTCATGAGTTTCCACTCTCTCCATTTCCGAATCAATGACATTTCCCAATTTTTCACTTAGAGTTGTCTTTCTGAGAAAATCTTCCTCTCTCTCAACACCTAATTTAAAGGCATCCAGCTCTCCACAGAGAATGAGAAATTGTTTACTTCTCGTAATTGCTGTGTAGAGAAGATTTCGTCTCAACATTCGATAATAACTTTTTACAACAGGTAATATTACAATCGGGAATTCACTGCCTTGTGATTTATGAATAGAGCAGCAATAGGCATGGGTGATTTGATTAAGATCTTGACGTGTATACGTCACCTCAGTCCCCTCATAGGACACAATGACCATATCTTGTTTCTCTGTATTTTCTTTCGCATAAAAAATTGAAACGACTTCACCAATATCACCGTTAAAGACATTGTTTTCAGGTTGATTTACAAGTTGAAGAACCTTGTCACCAATTCGATATTTTATGTCTCCAAACCCAATTTCTTTACGTGTACCATCATTCCTATTAAAGATTTCTTGAAGCAATTCATTTAGCTTATCAATACCAGCCGGACCACGATACATAGGGGCTAGAACTTGAATATCTTTAGGTGTATACCCCTTTTTCTTTGCATTTACTACGATCTTCTCTACAACTTCAGATATTTGATTCGTTCGACAAGGAAAAAAAGATCGATCCTTTTGCTGCTTCGTTAAGTCCGCTGGAACCAGACCCTTTTTCATGCTATGGGCTAATTCAATAATGGAGGAGCCTTCCTCCTGCCTATATATATCCGTCAGTCTGACTGTAGGTACAACCTCAGACCTTAATAAGTCTTTCAATACCTGCCCTGGTCCCACTGAAGGTAACTGATCTTCATCCCCAACAAAGATGACTTGGATATGTTCAGGCAAAGCTTTTAATAATTGATGAGCCAGCCACGTATCAACCATGGAAACTTCATCCACGATTAATAATTTTCCTTCAATGGACCTTTCTTCGTCACTTTGAAAGCCTTCCTGGCCATTCCAGCCCAAGAGACGGTGAATGGTCATAGCAGGTAGTCCTGTTGATTCAGTCATTCGTTTTGCTGCTCTTCCTGTGGGAGCTGTTAGTAACACAGGAAATGGTTCATCTTTATACTCCTTTGGGTCGAGAGAGCAACCATGTAAATCTGCAAAAAGTTCAACAATTCCTTTGATAACCGTGGTTTTCCCAGTACCAGGACCCCCAGTCAATAAGAGCATCGGGGACATTAAGGCCGTTTCAATGGCTTCTTTCTGTGAAGGTGCATAATGCACTCCTAACCTTTCTTCTAATGCTCCCAGTGAAAGGAGAAACTCTGATTGAGGAAACTGATCTTTATATTCGGTTTGAGATAAAATCCTCTCAATGTTCGTCACAATTCCTTTTTCTGAGAAGTAAAGTGAAGGAACATACACTTTACTTCCCTCTCCAATAACCTTACTTTCTTCCTCCAGAGTTACTAACTGACTGGAAATTTCCGTGAAATCAATCTGAGTGGGCTGACTTTTCTCTAATAATTCTTTTACTGAAACAATTAAATCTTCTGCCTCCAGATATACATGCCCTTGTTTTACACAGGTTTGCTCTAATATATACAAACAGCCTGCCTTAATTCTATCTGGATGGCTACCGGTAATCCCAATTTTAGATCCCAATTCATCAGCTCGAGTAAACCCTATTCCATCAATATCTTCAACCAATTTATATGGATTGTTTTGAATAATTTCGAGGGTTTGTTCTTTATAAGCTTGGTAAACTTTCATAGAAATTTGCGGTCCAAACCCTAAATCATTTAAGACAATCATGACTCGTTCTAAGCCTTGATGTTCCGTCAGTGTATCATATATATTTTTAGCCTTATCCCCAGGAAGCTTAGGTATTTCGTCTAAAAGATTTGGATTTTCTAGTATTTTGGTGATGGCATTTTCACCAATATGCTCAACAATTTTCTCAGCGGTTTTTCTTCCAATCCCTTTAAATAAGTCGCTTGATAAGTAATGAACGACTCCTTGAGTTGTTTGTGGGATTTCCTTTTTAAAATGCTTAGCATGAAACTGCATGCCAAATTTAGGGTGATCCTGAAATCGACCATAAAACACATACGATTCTTCTTCATGAATCTTAGGAAAGTGCCCCGTCACAACTGCTTCTTTGTCTTCATACGAATCGTTTGTTTCGTCTACTCGAATTCGGACAACCGTATAAAGATTTTCTTCGTTATGAAAAATCGTCACTAGAAGTCTACCCTTAATATATATTTCTTCATCTCCAAATAGCTTTAAAGAGTCTTGCTGGCTCAAATCAGTGAACCCCCTAACTATTCACTCTTTTCATTTTTAAGCTTTTCAATCATCTTAATCCCGTAACCGGCTAGCATGTGATCAGGCTGGACTTCCACAGCTTTATTAAAATAAGCAAGAGCAGTATCTGCATCATCCTTATACCCTGCATAAGCAACTCCTAAGTTATAATATGCATCTGCATGGGCAGGATCTGCTTCCACTACTTCTGACAAGTATTTGATGGCTTCTTCATACGCTTCTACCTTTGCTAAACAAAGACCTAATTGGAAACGAGCCTCAACATCTTCGGGATTTAATTCAACGCTTCTTTGAAGATAAGGGAGTGCAAGCTTTGGTTGCTCCAATTGAAAAAGACTTACTCCTAGCATGAAATAGACATCTGGATTTTCCATTCCTTTAGAAACCGCTTTTTCAAATTGATTCTTTGCTTCATCAAAGTTGTTTTCATTAAAATAGACATTCCCTAACGAATAATAGGCTGCTGCGGCATTTTCATCCACCGTAATGGCACGATCAAAAAATTTCTTTGCCTTTTCATTGTCCCCAACGGACATCAGCACATTCCCGAAGTTAATATACCCTACCGGATCTTTCGGCTTTTCTTCAATAGCTTCAGTGAATAGCTTAACTGCTTCCTCCACTTTGCCTTCTTGTAATAACTCAATACCTTTTAAATTTTTATCCATTTTAAACACCTCTATAATGTTATATTTTTTATGTATATATTCAATATAATCTTTCAAACTTTTCGTACTTAGTATATCATAACGCATTCTAAAAATAAGAAGAGAGGATCATCAAAAAAGGACTGTGAGAAGGGAGGTTTTATGTCTCTTCTTCACAGCCCGTTTCATCAGCCTACATAGGTTAGTTTTTCGTCATTTTTGTATATTGTATCAATAGTACCTCCACCCAGGCACTCATCTCCATTGTAAAATACAACAGCTTGACCAGGGGTGACGGCTCTAATAGGTTCGTCAAAAATCACTTTCACTTGACCATTTTCTAAAGGAACAACGGTTACTCCATTATCGTCTTGACGATAACGGAATTTGGCCGTGCAGGAAAACTCAGAGGTCTTCTCTTTCGTTGATGTCCAGTGAACATCTGTTGCGAGAATAGAATCAGAATAAAGAGCGGGATGCTCAAAACTTTGTCCCACAAAAAGAACATTTCGTTTAAGGTCCTTTCCAATGGCAAACCATGGTTCACCTGCTCCACCTATTCCAAGACCATGACGTTGACCAATGGTATAGTACATTAATCCATCATGTTTTCCCATCACTTTCCCATCAAGGGTTTCCATATTTCCTGGTTGAGCAGGTAAATAGTTGCTTAAGAAATCCTTGAAATTTCGTTCTCCAATAAAGCAAATACCTGTACTATCTTTTTTCGTTGCTGTTGCCAAACCAGCTTTTTTAGCTATTTCTCTTACTTCTTTCTTATCGATACCACCAAGTGGAAACATTACTTTTTCAAGTTGATCCTGTCCTAATTGATTTAAGAAATAGGTTTGATCCTTATTGTTATCAATGCCTCGAAGCATTTTATATTCGCCGTCGCGATAATCTACTTGTGCATAGTGTCCAGTTGCTAAGTAATCAGCTCCTAGTTTTAGTGCATGATCAAGAAATGCTTTAAATTTTATTTCTTTGTTACACATAACATCAGGGTTTGGAGTACGCCCAGCCTTATATTCATCCAGGAAGTAAGTAAATACTTTATCCCAATATTGTTTTTCAAAATTCACAGCGTAATAAGGAATCCCAATTTGATTACATACTCGAATAACATCGTTATAATCTTCTGTTGCAGTACAAACACCATTCTCATCTGTATCATCCCAGTTTTTCATGAAAATTCCGATGACATCATAGCCTTGCTCTTTTAATAACAAGGCTGCTACAGATGAATCTACTCCACCAGACATTCCGACGACTACTCTCGTATCTTTTGGTTCTTTTTTCACTTACGCCACCTCCTTCTTCTTTCCTTTTACGTACAACCGGCTTATGAAGTTAATCTTTTGACGATTTTCCCTACTTCTTCAGCAGTTTGTACAATTTGTTCTTTTGTATTCCCTTGACCAAAGCTAAAACGAATGGAATTTCTGATTTTCACTGACTGTTTTCCATACATGGCAACTAACACATGTGATGGCTCTATTGATCCAGCTGTACAAGCAGAACCGCTTGAAACAGCAATACCTGACATATCTAAATTCACTAGCAAGGACTCCACATCAGTGCCAGGAAAGCTTAAGTTTAGCACATGAGGTAAGCCGTACTCAAGAGAACCGTTCTCTTCAAAAAGAATACCAGAATCCCTTAAGTTTTCTCTTAGAATTTGTTTGAACTCATTGTAGGAAGAATTCTTCTCTTCCATAGATTCCTGAGCGAGTTCAACTGCTTTTCCCAATCCCGCAATGGCAGCTACATTTTCTGTTCCAGCACGCCTTTTTCTTTCTTGCTCTCCACCATAAATCCCCGGTTGAAGTTCAACGTTTTTACGAACATAGAGAAACCCAATTCCTTTAGGTCCATTAATTTTATGACCTGAAACAGATAACAGGTCTACATCCAACTCATTCACATTTATCTTCATTAATCCAAATGCTTGAACAGCATCCGTATGAAAATATGCTGTGTGATGTTTCAATAATTGACCAATCTCCTGAATGGGCTGAATGGTTCCCACTTCATTGTTTCCATACATGATAGTAACTAAGATTGTATCCTCTCGAAGTGCCTTTTCTACATCATTTACTGAAACGCGTCCAGTTTCATCTACCGGTAAGTATGTGACTTCAAAGCCTTGAGATTCTAAATATTTACACGCGTGAAGCACAGCATGGTGCTCAGCCTGAGATGTAATGATATGTTTACCCTTAGCTTTATTTCCTTCTGCAAGCCCTATGATGGCTAAATTATCCGCTTCGGTTCCACCGCTTGTAAAAATAATATCATTGTAGTCTGCATGTATGCTTTGTGCAATTTTCGTTCGAGCATGATCAACAATATGTCGAGATTCACGACCGAATGAATGAATACTCGAGGGATTACCAAAGGTCTCTTTCATTACGGAGGTCATTTCTTCAATTACCTCAGGATTCATAGGAGACGTTGCAGCATGATCCAAGTATACTCTTTCCATTCCTAATTTCCTCCTAAATATAAAACATATAAGCGTCTGATTCCCCATCATCTGAATGACTAGCCAGGTCTTCTATTGTTGTATTATCAAGCACTTCTTTTACCGCGTCACGAATACGAATCCACAGCTCTCGTTTTGCTGGCTCTTCGTCCTCTATTCCTTCCACAGGACTTATAGGGCCTTCTAATATACGAATGATATCCCCTGCTGTTATTTCTGAAGGCTCATGTCCTAGAACATAACCACCATAAGCTCCTCGAATACTTCTTACTAAACCGCCGTTGCGTAAAGGTGCCACCAATTGTTCAAGGTAATGCTCTGAAAGCTCGTGCTGTTGAGCAATTGTCTTTAAAGAAGTTGGCCCTTCACCATGACGCTTTGCTAATTCAATCATAATCGTTAAACCGTATCGACCCTTAGTAGATATCTTCATTTCTAGCACCTCTTATATTTGTAAGTTAAGCTATTATCTTTTCTCGAATTTTTTAAATGTTCATTAATCTACGAGTATTCCTCTATTTATTATTGACTTTTGTCATTATAGCATAACCAACCATGCACTGTGAAAGGGTTAGACTCTTTTTCGCCTAGTCTTATTCAGACTCAACATTTCCTTAAATGATGTGCCTATGATAAAGTAAACGTAAGTAGAACGTCAGTTTGGAGAGATATTCAATGTCTATAAAACCACTTGCCTTTAAAATGAGACCGCGAACAATTGAAGAAATCATTGGTCAACAGCATTTAGTAGGAGATGGAAAAATCATTGACCGGATGGTGAAAGCGAAACAGCTTTCCTCTATGATTTTATACGGACCACCTGGAATTGGTAAAACGTCCATCGCAAGTGCCATTGCCGGCAGTACAAAATACAGATTCAAAACATTAAATGCTGTTACAAACAACAAAAAAGATATCCAAATTGTTGCTGAAGAGGCTAAAATGTCTGGGAAAGTGATTCTTCTTTTAGATGAAGTACACCGATTAGACAAAGGAAAACAAGATTTCCTTCTGCCGTATTTAGAGAATGGGATGATTACCCTTATCGGTGCTACAACAAGTAACCCATATCATGCCATTAACCCTGCCATTAGAAGTAGATGTCAGATTTTCGAATTGAAGCCATTAAGCATTGAGGAAATGAAAATCGCATTACATCGGGCAATTCATGATGAAGAACGTGGACTCGGAGAATATTCTCTGCATGTTACAGAAGAAGCCATTGAACATTTTGCAGGCAGCAGCTTTGGAGATGTGAGAAGTTCATTAAATGCTTTAGAGCTTGCTGTGTTATCAACCTCTCCCAATGAAGAAGGCATCATCTCTATTGATGTAAGTATTGCAGAGGAATGTTTACAGAAGAAGAGCTTCTCCCACGATAAAGATGGGGATGCCCATTATGATGTGTTAAGTGCGTTTCAAAAGTCCATTCGTGGAAGTGATGTCAACGCTTCTCTTCACTATTTAGGAAGACTCGTTGAAGCTTCGGACCTTCCTAGTATTGCCAGGAGAATATTGGTGATTGCGTATGAAGATATCGGCCTCGCCAACCCTCAAGCTGGACCTAGAACATTAGCCGCTGTAGAGACAGCTGAGAAAATTGGATTCCCGGAAGCCAGGATCCCTTTAGCCAATGCGATTATAGAGCTTTGCCTTTCACCTAAATCAAACTCAGCCATTTCTGCCATTGATCAAGCACTTGATGATATTCGTAAAGGAAAAAGTGGGGAGGTTCCTGATCATCTAAAGGATGCTCATTATCAAGGAGCAAAAGAATTAGGTAGGGGTATTCAATACAAATATCCTCATGATTACGAATCAGGATGGGTACCACAAACGTATTTACCAGTTCGCTTAAAGAATGCCCAGTATTATACTCCTAAATCTACCGGGAAGTTTGAACAAGCCATTGCCCAAGTGTATGAGAAAATTAATAAACAGATGAAGTGAGTGTTTTGCTCATTCATTTACTATGTTCATTTAACTTGGTAAATAGGATGAGCAAAACACTTTTTCAATTGTGTTTATACCATTTCTGAAATCTTCAACATATAGTAATAAAAAAGATAGTCATAGTTGATTCCGCTACAGAATGCTCGTTTTCCAAATGGCGTTCGTACTGAGACCTCATAAGCGCTCCTATCCAACATCCACAGGAAAGCATCCTAGTTCCATAAATTTATAATAAACCTCAATAATTTCCCAATTGTTTTAAACGGAAAAATAATCATTTCAGGTACCAAAGATGCTCCATTAATGGTATGGTTCCAAATTTTTTCTTTTTCATAATCTAATTTCTCCTCCCTGTTCATTATTTTAAATTATATTGAAAAATTCACCATATATAAAACAATCTCCATCTCCACCTTACACATGCTGGATGTCAGAGACTTTGTCAGATTTCTTTTTATAAAATTACAATGTTTAACCTATTAAATAAGATGCAGGAGGTGAGTGAATTGATTTCGATTTCCGATGGTTCATTTAGTAAAAATGCAACAAAGCTAACATCTAATGAAAAAAAGATTCTGAATGCTTTAGAGAATAGTCCTACTGAGTATCAATATCGAAACCTTGATGAGCTTTATTATGAAATAAGGTTACGAGAAAAAATCATAACCAATAGCCGATTACTAAATGATAGTGATGCTAAGTTTTCCTCCTTTGAACACTCCTACTTTAATCCAACTTTCTGGACAAAACAAAATAATGGATACTTACTTAATAAGGGAAAACGTCCTTCTGAAGCCATTGAAGATATCTTCACGAACAGCTCTGCATATAGTTTTGAGTGTGTCACTTCTATCGTCCTCATATACTACAAATCTATCCTTGATACTATAAATACTCATTATTTTAATGAACTTTTCTCACAACTCCTTGTTTGGGGCCACCATTTTGATTCAGATCTTAGTATGGTTACCTATGAAGGACTGGACTACATCCCTGGAGATGTTTATTACTTCTACAATCCCGATTTTGAAGATCCCATTTGGATGGGGGAAAATTCAGTTTACCTGGAAGAAGGTCAGTATTTCGGTCATGGAATCGGAATCGTTACTCATAATGAGATGGTAGAAGCTCTAAACTCCCTTCGTAAAGAGGATGCCAAGAAGGACGCCTACCTTTTGGAACAAGTGACTAGACTCGTTTTTTCCGATTTTTATTTATACACATAAAATGACGGGCACTTTAAAGTGCCCGTCATTTTGTTTGGAATAGATATTTGCGATATTTTCACTATATCAAGCGAAATTCTGAATATATTTGCGATATTTTCACTATATCAAGCGAAATTCACAATTTATTTGCGAGCTACCGATTTTCCGACGCTAATCGACACTTGGAAATAAACCAATCCCTAGGCAGCAACGTCTCTCTTGTTAAAGACGATGAAGGCAAGTAATTGAAAGATAATAAAATAAATGATGAGCATTGTGATGGAAAATCCCATGGTCATGCCTTCTACCATCTTTGGAGTAAAGCCTGTGTATTGTGTTAAGTCTGTATTTGCAAACAGACTATATTTTGCCCAATCAAATTTAATTGCTAGAAGCTGTGTTACATTGGCACCCATAAATAATAAGAAAAGAGATATACCTATGGCTAAAGAACTGCTTCTAAATACGGTGGAAATCATAAAGGCCATTGTCGCTACCATTGCCACATCAATTGTTTTTAATAAGTAGGTTTTAATCAAATAACCCACTATGTTTTGCTCCTCTACTTTACCATCTACGTAAGCTAAATGAATCGATTGGTCTGCACCACCGAATAGGATCAGTCCTAACAGAAGGGATACTACAAATAATATAGCTAGCATCGTAGTACCATATAAAAGAACGGTAATATACTTAGACACTAAGATTTTCGTTCTGGATATTGGGCGGATTAGAAGTAATTTAATCGTTCCCCATGAGAACTCACCAGCCACAATGCTCGCTGCAACAATAATCGCAAACATCCCCACCAGGGTTACGGTAAAACCATTGGTCTCAACAAACGTCCAAACCGTTGTATTCCAGTTCGGTTCAATATTATTATCGATCCGGTATTCATTAATGGCTATGTTTTGTTCTATCATTCCTTTATTTATTCGATTCGTATCTGAGCTTTGGGATAGAGCTTGTTTATCCCCTTCAACTTGTGCAGAAAGCTCTTGCTTCCAATTGGAAGCAGCTTCTGATTTCGTGTCATTGTATTTAATGGCTGCCCCTGTAATGCCAATTACTAAGATTAATATTCCAAGCATGACATATGTGCCGACCCGCTTAAAAATCTTTCCCCATTCATTTCTTATGAGACTAAGCATGCAAGAACTCTCCTTTATCATTCGTAATTTCTAAGAATCGGTCTTCTAACGATTTTGCAATCGGCATGACACTGAACATTTCCACTCCATTTTCTACTAACAACCTAATGATATGAGGAACCTGCTCTTTCGTTAATCCTACTTGAACTTGTGAATCCTTAATATCAAACTTCAAAGTAGGGTCAAACTTATTGAATACTTCATGTACAAGGACTGCATTATCCACCTCAAACTGATAAACCTGCTCAGACCCTTGAACAAAGTCATGAACAGTTTGAACGTCTATAAGCCTCCCTTTTTGAATAATGCCAATTCGATCACACATCATTTCCATTTCAGATAAGAGATGGCTGGAAACAATGACAGACATCCCTTCTTCTCTAGCCAGTTTGCGGATATACGCTCTGATTTCTCGAATTCCGGCAGGATCTAATCCATTGGTTGGTTCATCTAATATTAATAGCTTCGGCTTATGAAGTAAGCATTGAGCTAAGCCTAATCGCTGTCTCATTCCAAGTGAATATGTTTTAACTTTGTCATGAATTCGATCCGTTAATCCAACTAGTTCAACCACTTCTTTTATTCGATCATCTGAAACTCCTTTATGCATTCTAGCAAAGTGCTTCAGATTTTGATGACCTGTCATAAATTTATAAAGCTCTGGATTTTCAACAATCGCCCCGACTTCTTTTATTGCACCAGCAAAATCTTTCTTTATGCTTTTCCCAGCAATGACCACATCACCTTTTGAAATACTCATTAAGCCAACAATCATACGAATGGTTGTCGTTTTCCCCGCACCATTAGGTCCTAAAAAACCAAATACTTCTCCTTCATACACATCAAATGAAAGTGAATCAATAATCGTCTTTCCTTTAATTGTTTTTGACACATTCTCTAATTGAACAACTGGTTTCATCCTTTGCTTTCCCCCTTTTTATATTGCTGTTTTCTTTAACCATTGCAAAACAGATAATCCCTCTTCTTCTCTAAGCTCCTCCACCCGGCAATGACCCTTGATTTCCCCATCGTGAATGATATAAGCCTCATCAAGAATAGCTTCAATTTCATCAATTTCATGTGTAGCAATAATTACGGTCTGATTTCCAAAATCAATATAAGAAAGTAGGCCCCTTACGATGGAATCCCTCACCATAGGGTCTAATCCGGAAAATGGTTCATCCAATAGAAGTACTTCTGTATTTCGCGAAAGAGCAAGCACCAGCTTAAGTCGTCCGCGATTCCCTTTGGATAAATGCTTAATTTTCTTACTAGTATCAAGCTTCATAAAGGCAATTAGTTCCTTCGCTCTCTCCCTGTCAAAATCTATAAACTGAGAAGCATAGAAGCGGATCATTCCTTCCACAGTAAATGCTTCATAAAACATATCCAACTCCGTGAGGTAAGAAACCTTACTGGCAATTTTTCTTGTTATCCTTTCATTGTTCATGGTTACATTTCCTGAGTTAGGTAGTACCAGTCCTGCAATCATTTTTAGCGTCGTAGATTTCCCACTACCATTAGGACCGAGCAAACCATAAATTTTTCCTTTTTCAAAGAGGAAACTAGTGTTACTTAGAGCTTTTTCATTTCCGTACTTCTTTGTAACATTTTCAAAATGTATCACCATTTTTTTGTCTCCTCTCGTTCACTATGATACTTCTCTATACTTGATATCATTTCTTTCTTAGTTAACCCAAGTTCCTTCATGTTTTGAATAAAGTCTTCAACTACTTCTCGTTGTATTTTTGCATTCAGTTCTATAAGAATATCTTCTTTTTCCGTTACAAAGGTACCCTGCCCTCTCTTTGTTTCCACAACGCCCATCCTTTCTAACTCGCTATAAGTACGTTGAATGGTATTTGGGTTTACTCCTGATTGAACCGCCATCTCTCTTACTGAAGGTAATTTCCCTCCTGGAGTTAGTTCCTTCCTTACAATTTCTCGAATAATTCGATCAGCAATTTGTAGGTATATGGGCTTGGAAGCTGAATATTCATCTGTCATTTATTACACCTCAACCTTACGATCTAATAACCAGCACGAAATAATAAATAGGGTGATCATGACAAAGCCTTCAAAAATAAAAGGAAGCATGGGCATTGGAATAATTTCTGCATTCATTCCAAATTCCGCTTCTCCTGGCCCTATTGTAAAAAACAAACCTGAATTCACATTGATTGTAAAGCGTTCAAAGAAAAGTTTTTGCACCCATTTTAAACTCATAAAAAATGAAATAATACTTTGATAAACAATGATAAATCCAATAATCACCATCCATCTAATATTTTTTATTAAAGGATATTTATTTAACGCATGATAAAGCGTCCAAAAGAAGATGGTCCAAACAGAAAAGTAAAGGGCTACTGTAGTAACAACTAAATTAAAGGAAACTCCCTCTTTAAATGGCCAATATGAAAAGAGTCCATTTTCAGGGAAAAGTGCCAAACTGATCATTCCTAATCCATCCACAACGAATAAGGAAAGTGTTGAGTAAAGGAAAGCTATCATTATTTTAGAAATGATTAGAGTAAATCCATTTTGTGGGGTATGCAACCATAATTGTGTATTTCCTTCTAATTTAAGCATTGAGACAACAATCGTTGGAAGGACGGCAATGTGAAATACGCCTATCATTATGAGAAAGAAAATGACAACACTGGGATTGTTCACAACGTTACCAATTACTATTCCAATTACATAAATTAGAAAAATAATGGCCAACCACCCTACAAACCAAATTTTCGACGTTTGATAGTCCTTCCAAAGAAGGCCTTTGAAAGCATTCATACACTCACTCCTTATACGTGTTTTAGTGTTCTAGTTAAATAGTACACTATTACATTTTATTTCGTCAATGAAATTTTAACAAAAAATAGGAGGTTTATTGTTAAAATCTGGAGTGAAAAGGTAATCCCATTAAAAAGACTGACTCACCAGATGGTGAGTCAGTCTGTGAATTACATATTTATTTATCCTTCACTCTTTTAATTTCTATATCCTTTAAAAGCTCGTTAATAACGTGACTTGCTGCAATCAATCCTGCTACTGATGGAACAAAGGCATTTGAAGACGGAGGAAGCTGCGCTTTTCTAATTTTCGCATCATCCTTTCCTACTTCTTTTCGAATCTCTTCTCGTATCACGATTGGGCTTTCATCAGAGAACACGACTGTTACACCTTTTTTAATTCCTTCTTTTTTCAGACGAGTCCGAATCACCTTTGCGATGGGGTCAGTGTGTGTTTTACTAATATCGGCAATTTGGAAGCGGGTTGGATCATTTTTGTTCGCTGCTCCCATGCTGGCGATTAGTGGAATTTCTCGTTTTAAGCATTCTTTCATCAAATGAATCTTATATGAAATGGTATCAGACGCATCAATGACGTAATCTAAGCCTTGATTAAAAAATTCTTCATAGGTTTCTTCTGTATAGAACATCTTAAGTGCAATGACTTCACATTCAGGATTAATATCCTTAATACGATCTCTCATTAAATCAACTTTTGGTTGACCAACAGTTGAGAGCAATGCATGGACTTGACGATTTACATTGGTAATATCCACATCATCTTTATCCACTAATACAAGACGGCCTACACCTGATCGAGCCAAAGCTTCAGCGGCAAAGGAGCCTACTCCCCCAATACCTAAAACGGCTACAGTACTATTTTTAAGGGTTTGAAGTCCTTCTTTTCCGATCGCTAGTTCATTTCGTGAAAACTGGTGTAGCAAAATAATCAACTCCATTATAAGTATTCAACTAGGTTTATACTGAATTAGAATAAAGGATTACAGTGGGAAAATCAACATGAAATCCTGTCCTGTTTATCGTTTACCCCATTCAATTGAGGTTTAGTCTAATTATTTATGAGGGGATAATTGTAGAGGGATAGCCTAATCCCTTCAAAAACACAAAAAAGCCAGGCTTTTAAAAGCCTGACTTCCTATTAATTTAAGGATACATCATGTAAATCACTTAGTCGAGTCCCAATTGTGCCGTCGCTACATTTCCTTCGTTTTGAACCCGCTCTCGGCAGGTGGGTGCTCTGTTCCAGTCTTTGTTAGTCCTCAGCGTGAGGCATGAACGCAAACCAGAAACGTCAAGCTCCCGAAGGTATAAGTGTTCGGTCAAAACTGTTAGGTAAAACGTCGTACACATCAGGACTCGTTTGTTATTGTTTAAATAATACCATAAGGACCTGTGAATTTCAACGAAGGGCCCTACGGAATATTTTTACATTATTCTACATCAAGTGACAATGATAATTCTTTTAATTGTCCTTCACTTACCCCACCAGGCGCTTCTGTAAGTAAACAACTTGCACTGGCTGTTTTAGGGAATGCAATGGTATCACGAAGATTTGTACGTCCTGCCAATAGCATTACGACACGGTCTAATCCCAGTGCGATTCCACCATGTGGAGGAGTACCATATTCGAATGCTTCTAATAAGAAACCAAATTGTGCTTCAGCTTCTTCCTTCGAAAACCCTAATACATTGAACATTTTTTCTTGAATATCGCGCTCATAGATACGAAGAGATCCTCCTCCAAGTTCATAACCATTCAGAACCAGATCATAGGCTTCAGCACGAACCTTTTCAGGAGCAGTTTCAAAAAGTTCAAGGTCTTCTCTTACTGGCATGGTAAACGGATGGTGAGCTGCATAATAGCGATTTTCACCTTCATCATATTCAAGTAATGGCCAATCTGTTACCCAAAGGAAATTGAATTTGCTTTCGTCAATTAGCTTTAATTCTTTTCCTAATTTAAGACGTAGCGCACCTAATGCATCTGCTACCACTGATGTTTTATCAGCTACAAATAATAATAGATCTCCTGCTTCGGCATCAGCAGTTGTTGAAATTTGAGAGGCATCCTCTTCCGTTACAAATTTAGCAATGGGACCCTTCAAACCTTCCTCTTCTACTTTAAGCCAAGCGAGTCCTTTTGCTCCGTAAACAGCTACGAATTCTGTTAAGGCATCAATGTCCTTACGAGAATATTGAGAAGCTCCACCTTTAACGTTGATTAATTTCACCTGTCCTCCACTTTGGACAGCTCCTGAAAATACTTTAAAGCCTGAATCCTTCACGATTTCAGAAACATCAATAAGCTCCATTCCAAAGCGCGTATCAGGTTTATCTGAACCAAAGCGATTCATTGCATCGTCATAGGTCATAGTTGGGAAAGGCGTTTGAACACTTACCCCTTTCGCATCAACCATAAGCTTTTTCATCATATCCTCCACTAGAGACATGATTTCCTCTTTTTCCATAAAGCTCATTTCCATATCAATTTGAGTGAATTCTGGTTGACGATCTGCTCGAAGATCTTCATCACGGAAGCAGCGTGCAATTTGATAGTATCGATCAAACCCAGAAACCATTAACAATTGCTTAAAAATTTGTGGCGACTGTGGCAATGCATAAAATTCACTTGGGTGAACTCGACTAGGCACTAAGTAGTCACGAGCCCCTTCAGGAGTACTCTTCGTTAGAATCGGGGTTTCTATATCTAGAAAACCATTTTCATTTAAGAAAGTACGGAAAGAAGTTGTTACGTTATGACGCATCTTTAATGTTTCTTGCATTGCTTGACGACGAAGGTCGATGTAACGATACTTTAAACGAATATCCTCTGAAACTCCCATTTGATCGTCAGTCATAAATGGAGGAGTTTTGGATTCATTGATAATTTGTACGTGATCTGCTTGAATCTCCACTTTACCAGTCTTTAAGTTAGCATTAACTGTACCTTCTCCCCTTACTACAACGGTTCCGGTTACACTTAACACGTACTCGTTTCGAATTTTCTCAGCAAGGCCGAGAGCTTCCTTTGATAAATCTGGATTGAAGACAACCTGAACGATACCTTCTCTGTCACGAAGATCGATGAATATTAAGCCACCTAAATCTCTTCTTTTTTGTACCCAACCTTTGATTGTCACTTTCTCACCGATTAATGATTCTGTAATTTCTCCGCAATAAGCTGTCCTTTTTGCCATCATGTTCTCCTCCTTGTCAAATGCACCACTGTATAAATACTGTTTTATTTACCTAATTTATCTTTTACATTTGAAACGAATGAATCAAGACTTATTTCTTCTTGTTCCCCCGTAGCCATATCTTTTAGGTTGATTTTATTTTCCTTCAACTCATTTTCTCCAATAACGGCCACATACTTCGCTTCATATCGGTCAGCTGCTTTAAATTGCCCTTTAACCTTTCGATCTAAATAATCTTTTTCAGAAGATATACCTTCTACTCTCAGATTGTGAAGAAGCTTTACAGCATAATCTTTGGCCTCATCACCAAGTGAAACAATAAAGCAATCTACCCCTTGTTCAATTGGAAGTTCTACCTTTTCTGCTTCAAGAGCTGAAAGAAGTCTTTCAATGCTAAATGCAAAGCCGATTCCAGGTGTTTGTGGACCACCAATCATTTCTACTAATCCATTGTAACGCCCTCCACCACAAAGGGTTGTAATAGCACCAAATCCTTCAGCATCACTCATGATTTCAAAAGCTGTGTGATTATAATAATCCAGGCCACGGACCAAGGTCGGGTCCACTTCGAATTTTACATTCATGGCTGATAAATAGGCTTGAACCTTTTCAAAATAAGCCTTAGATTCATCATTTAAATAGTCTAGAATAGATGGAGCTGTCGACATTAATTCATGATCTCGATCTTTTTTACAATCAAGGATTCTCAATGGGTTTTTCTCTAACCGATTTTGACAATCTCCACAAAACTCATCAATTCTTGGTTTAAAGTGATTGATAAGAGCCTCTCTGTGAGCATTTCGACTTCCTGCGTCCCCAAGGCTGTTGATCACTAACTTTAGTTGATTTAAGCCTAATTTCTGATAAATACCCATTGCTAAAGAAATGACTTCTGCATCAATGGCAGGATCTTCGCTTCCGAGTGCCTCTACCCCAAACTGAACGAATTGACGATAACGTCCTGCTTGCGGTCTTTCATATCGAAACATTGGTCCTGTATAAAAAAGTTTTGTGGGTTGGCTCGGGGTTCCGAACATTTTATTGCCTACAAAGGATCGAACAACAGATGCTGTTCCTTCTGGTCGAAGAGCTAAGCTCCTTCCACCTCTATCCTCAAACATATACATTTCCTTTTGTACAATATCAGTTGTATCTCCTACACCTCGAGTAAACAATTCACTCGCTTCGAATATAGGAGTGCGAATTTCTTTATATTGATAGGCATGACAAAGATCTTTTGCCACTTCCTCTACATACTGCCATTTCTCTACCTCACCTGGTAAGATATCCTGTGTACCTCTTGGTATTTGAATCGTCAAGATGATTCCTCCTTTACACTTTACCGTATTTTTATGTAAATAAAAAAAGCCCTCAATCCCTTGTAAAACAAGGGACGAGAGCTATTATTCCCGTGGTGCCACCCTAATTGAAGTCTATAAAGACCTCCACTTAGCCAGTTAACGCCTGGTACGTTCATCTCCTACTAGAATATCTCTTTCAGAGCGAAACCTCCCCGAGTGTTCATTCACTAAGTTACAAAGTAGAAATGCTTTCAGCCAAGGCATTTCCTCTCTTTACCAGTAAGGTTTAGCTACTATGCTCGATCAACGGTTTTATTAAAGTTATTTTGTTTATCTAATGATACGTATGCCACAAGTCCATGTCAAGAGGTTGGAGAAAAATTTCATTACGATCTCTCCATTTTCTTTTTTAACAGCTTTACTTCCCTTAATGATAAACCAAATTCTGAGGCAAGCTCTACGTTCAAAGCGTCCTTCTCACGTTCTAAAAAGTTGTGAAAATCGATGCCGAATAACTGATTATCACCCTTTGTACTCATAAATCCCTTTTCACTAGATCTCATCAAACCATCCCTTTCAAAGACTGCTTAACTCTATCATTTCCAATTACCTATTTTTTTTTCGTAATAGAGGAATTTATTTTTTTTTATCGTATTAAAAACATATGGTTCTTAAATAACCTAAAGATTGAATTGAGTTAATTGACGATTTTTGGACAATTTTCTTTAATAACAGTAAAAAGATCCGATATTACATAAGGCGATAAAAAAGGGGGTGAAAATGATTAAGAAACTAATTGCTACCATACTGACTTTGTTCTTAATCCTTCCATCTCTACCAAACATGGTGGATTTGGCACATGCTGAATCAGGCAAGGTAACCATTAGTGTTTCAACACTTAATGTTCGAAAGGGTCCAGGGTTGAGTTACCCGGTCGTAACAAAAGTACATAGTGGAGAACAGTTCAACGTTGTTGACTCGAAAAATGAGTGGTATAAGATCCAAACAGGCAGTGTGGATGGCTGGGTTGCAAACTGGCTTGTTACAAGAGTATCCTCGGCTTCCCCTCAATCTTCTGAAAAATCAGGAACTGTTTCAGCAAATGGATTGAGAGTTAGGCAAGGTCCCAGTACTTCTGACGGAATCGTATCTGTTCTATATAAGGGAGATAAGGTTACCATTACGAATCAAAAGGGCAGCTGGTTATCTATTGAAGCGGGAAATATAAAAGGATGGGTTCATCAAGATTATGTCAGTCAAACACTTTCCAACTCTCCCTCTGCTCCTGTTAAGAACACGGAGAGCAAGCAAGGAATCATAACTGTCAGTTCACTTAATGTCAGGGAATCCCCTTCACTTAGTAGTACTGTATTAGGAGTCGTTCACAAGGGAACTCGAGTAGACCTGACAGGAAGTATTTCCGGATGGTATGAAATAAAATTTGGAACCAAAAAGGCTTGGATTAGCGATAAATACGTCGAAGACAGCAGTTCGAGTTCTGGAAGTGAGTCTTCTGCTTCTGTTCAACAAAGCTTAGTAGGGACGATAACCGTTTACTCTTTAAATGTTCGAGACAAAGCATCATTGAATGGAAATGTCGTAGGTAAGGTGTCAAAAGGTGAAAAATATACCATACTCAAAGAAGAGAATAATTGGTATCAAATTTCATTTTCTAATGGGAATTCCGGATGGGTAGCGGGATGGTTTGTTCAAAAAACAGTTGAAGCACCCCCTCAGGAAAACTCATCTCAATCACATTCAAATGAAAGAGTGACCATTCTTTACAACGGAACAAATATTCGAAGCGAGTCTAATGTGCAATCAAGGGTTGTAAAACGGGCGAATAGCGGGGAAACGTTTCAGGTTATGGGTAAAAGTGGAGATTGGTATGAAATCAAACTAGAGAACGGAAGCCTTGCTTTTGTTGCTGGGTGGATAGTATCTATTCAATCGAACACCGGTTCAACCACAAACCCTTCTCCCACTTCAAAAAGTGGAATCAGGAATAAGGTCATTGTCATTGACCCTGGCCACGGCGGTAGAGATGGCGGTACTACTGGGGCAAGGGGTACTTTAGAAAAGATTCTTACGATGAGAACAGGTGAACTTATAGCCGACAAACTGAAAAGTGCGGGTGCTACAGTCATTTTGACAAGGAAAAATGACGAATATGTTTCTCTGAATTCAAGAGTATCTTTATCCCATTACTATAATGCAGACGCATTTGTCAGTCTCCATTATGACAGTATATACGACTCCTCCGTAGCGGGTCATACAACCTATTATTATCAAAACTACCAAAGGGACCTTGCCGTTGATGTGAATGAAAGCTTAGCTAACCGATTACCTACAAGGGATCGTGGAGTGAAAGTCGGGAATTATCATGTTATTCGGGAAAATAAGCAGAAAGCAGTATTATTGGAGTTAGGCTTCCTTAGTAACCCAACAGAAGAAGCCAATGTTAACTCTCTTTATTTTCAAGATTTGGCTGCAACAGCTATTTATCAGGGATTAAGTAATTATTTTTCTAACTAAAAAGAGCTGACCCACTTGCAAATGGGTCAGCTCTTTATTATTTACTCTCAACTATTAGAGTCACTGGGCCATCATTGGTTAAGCTTACATCCATCATGGCTCCAAAAACTCCCGTTTCTACTTTAATTCCTTTTTCGATCAATAGATTATTAAAATAATCGTAAATAGACTTAGCTTGATCAGGCTTAGCTGCATTCATAAAGTTGGGTCTCCTGCCTTTTTTACAATCACCATAGAGTGTAAATTGAGAGACCGAAAGAATCTCACCCTTTACATCTAATAGAGAATGATTCATCTTTCCATCGGCATCTTCAAAAATGCGTAAATTCACAATCTTGTCTGCTACATAGTTTGCTTCTTCTTCCGTATCATCATGTGTTATACCAACAAGCAACACGAGTCCAGATTCTATATGACCTTTTATTTCTCCATCAACAGTGACGGAGGCTTCTTTACTTCTTTGTAAAACAACCTTCATAAAGAAATCTCCTTTAGTTCAAAATACGTCTTACTGCATATATATCAGAAATTTGTTTGATTCTCTCTACAACTTTGTGTAAATGGGAGATGTTATGAATCGAAATGGACATATTAATCGTAGCTACTTTATTTCGATCTGACCTTCCACTTACTGCTGATATATTTGTTTTCGTTTCATTTACAGCCTGAAGTACTTCATTTAACAAGCCTCTGCGATCATACCCTGATATCTCAATATCCACATTGTATTCTTTTCGATTGTTTCCATCACTTTCCCAGGAAACAGGGATTAAGCGTTGTTCTACTTCGTCGGCTTTCACATTTGTACAATCAGCTCGGTGAACTGAAACGCCTCGTCCCTTTGTAATAAAGCCGACTATCTCATCTCCCGGAACTGGACTACAGCAACGGGATAAACGAATCAGAAGATTATCAATACCTTCTACTTGGACTCCAGCATCCTTTTTTCGTTTAACTGGTTGAGCATTTAATTCTTTTATCGTTTCTTCAAAAATATCTTCCTGTTCACGCTTGCGTCGATCTTTTTCAGTAAGTCGGTTTGCAATTTGTGCTGCAGTGATCCCATTATAACCAACAGCCGCATACATATCTTCTTCGTTAGAGAAATTAAACTTCTCTGAAACACGCTTAATGTTTTCAGCAGTTAAAATTTCTTTTACATCAAAATCAAGGTTTTTGATTTCTTTCTCTACTAACTCCCGACCCTTTTCAATATTTTCTTCTCTTCTTTGTTTCTTGAAAAATTGTTTGATTTTATTTTTGGCTTGAGATGTTTGAGCAAGCTTTAACCAGTCTTGACTTGGGCCATATGAATGCTTAGAAGTTAAAATCTCAATAATATCTCCTGTTTTCAACTTATAATCCAGTGTCACCATTTTCCCATTCACTTTCGCACCGATGGTTTTGTTTCCAATCTCTGAATGAATGCGATAGGAAAAATCGATTGGTACAGAGCCAGAAGGTAATTCAATAACATCCCCTTTTGGTGTAAATACAAATACCATATCTGAAAACAGATCGATCTTTAAAGATTCCATAAATTCTTCAGCATTTGCCGACTCATTTTGAAATTCCAATATTTCTCTAAACCAGGAAAGCTTTTTCTCGAAGGATACGTTTTCATGATCTGCTTTTCCTTCTTTGTATGCCCAGTGTGCCGCTACACCATATTCAGCAATTTGATGCATTTCCAACGTTCTAATCTGAACTTCTAAAGGATCTCCTTTAGGACCTATTACGGTTGTATGAAGAGATTGATACATATTTGGTTTAGGCATAGCAATATAATCCTTGAAGCGTCCAGGCATTGGCTTCCAGCAAGTATGAACAATTCCTAAAACCGCATAGCAATCTTTAATGCTATCCACGACTACACGCACGGCCAACAAGTCATATATTTCGTTAAACTGCTTATTTTGAAGAGCCATTTTACGATAAATACTATAAATATGCTTAGGTCGTCCTGAAATATCTGATTTAATCTTGACGTCTCCTAATTTATCTTTAACCTCTGTCACGACATCATCAAGGTATTCTTCTCGTTCCGCACGTTTTTTCTTCATTAAGTTTACGATACGGTAATATTGCTGGGGATTTAAATAACGTAAAGACGTGTCTTCTAATTCCCATTTGATTTTAGAAATACCTAATCGATGGGCTAATGGAGCAAAAATTTCAAGGGTTTCATTTGAAATCCTTCTCTGCTTTTCTTGGGGCAAATGCTTCAAAGTTCTCATATTATGCAGTCGGTCTGCTAATTTAATTAAAATGACACGTATATCCTGAGCCATTGCCACAAACATTTTTCGGTGATTTTCTGCTTGTTGTTCTTCATGGGACTTGTACTTAATCTTACCAAGCTTTGTGACCCCATCTACGAGCATTGCTACTTCTGCATTGAATGCCTCTGCAATTTCCCCAAGAGAAATACCTGTGTCTTCCACCACATCATGAAGAAACCCTGCTGCTACAGTGGCTGGGTCCATCTCTAAGTCAGCTAAAATGCCTGCAACTTGAATAGGATGAATGATGTAGGGTTCACCAGATTTACGATACTGTTCACTATGAGCGTCTCTTGCATACTCATAGGCTTTCTGCACCAATTCCACATTTTCATCGTTTAAATATTCTCTTGTTTTATCTATAACCTGTTCAGGGGTTAGTACTTGATCTTTAGACATGATCAAAATCACCTTTATAATTTAATTTATTTCACTAATGTACGATAGTAATGATTGTTACTATTATCAAAAAAAAATTGTATTATGTAAAGGGTTTAGGAGAAAATTCTCAGAAACCCTCAATTTTCGTCGAATTTTGTCGATTCTTTAAAGGTTTTGTTTCAAAATAAAAATAAGGGCTGACACTCTTATACTAGATGTCAGTCCCTTATTTATTGATTATATCACAAAGTATATACTTCTATGAACAATTGTAAACCATTTTACTATTAATATTGCATTAATGTTAGGATATCATACCCGTCAAGCTTGTCACGTCCGTCTAAGTACGTCAGTTCAATTAAGAAAGCCGTACCAGCTACAATTCCACCTAATTCTTCTACAAGCTTGATTGTTGCTTCAATCGTTCCACCTGTTGCAAGGAGGTCATCGGTAATTAAAACTCTTTGACCAGGCTTAATGGCATCTTTATGAATCGTAAGTGAGTCTTTTCCATATTCTAAACCGTATTCTTTTTGAATCGTTTCACGAGGTAATTTTCCAGGCTTACGAACTGGTGCAAATCCAACACCTAGGACATAGGCTACCGGGCATCCAATAATAAATCCTCTTGCTTCTGGTCCAACAACAAGGTCGATTTGTTTTTCTTTTGCATATTCTACAATTTGGTCTGTAGCATATCTATAAGCATCACCATTATCCATTAATGTTGTGATGTCTTTAAATTTAATACCTTCTTTAGGCCAATTTTCTACGATTGTAACATACTGTTTTAAGTCCATGCTTCTGCTTCCTCCTCAAATATAACGGACTCTTTTATCCTTTCATCAAACCAAGTCTTTAATTCATGATAAGAAGAGTAAAGCAATTCGTTTTCAAGCTCGTATTGTTGCTGCTTCTTCTTATACGTAGTAGATTCAGATAAGTCTTTCTTGGTTTTTGTAGGATTAAGAGAAATAAATCCATTCACTATTGTAACAAACTTCAAATCAAAAAACACCTGCGACATGAAATCGATTGTTTCCTTAGACCATCCCTTGTACTTCGCAAGGTCATCTCCATGCTTATTTAAATCAAATGATCCTCGCTTTGTTAAAAATCCAAAATACCATTTAAAATGATCTCTGGTAGGCATTGTACTAAAAAAATGATCTTCGTCTTGGAAGAAATGAGCATAAATTCTGTGAGGACGACCTTTTTTAAGTAGATTCTCTAACAACGATTTCGATACAGGTAAATCTAGAAGGACAAGACTTGCCTGATCTATGCTAACTCCTTCTAGGGACTCATCATTTTCTAGTAGAAGAACATCACTCTTACTAGTTAGATTGATTTTCTCTAGGGTAGAAGCATTAAAGCATACTAATTTTTTCTTTTCATGTGGAATAAGTTCTTCCCATTTGTGAACTTGCTTAATTCCACGAACATCAAATAATTGCCATTGTTCTATTTTTATATCTTGTAAAAAAATCTGCGCCTTTTTACGGTTATTCCACTCATTGATTGATAGCTCGCCGATCACTGAGGCATTTGAAAATGGAGTAATATGATCAGCCAGCTCCCCTAATCCAAAGCCAACACCGTCTAATTGACTTCCATTCCCCTCGAGTACGACCTTTAAGTGATTTTGAGATGATCCGATTTTTTTGTAATGTTCAACGGAAACATTCTCAATCATCCACTTTGGTTTTGGATTTTTCATTCCAAAAGGTGCCAACAGCTGAAGCTTTTCAATCGTTTCAACGGAGACCTCTTCTAGGTGCACGGAAGCATCCAGTAAAGTAACTGGAATAAAGTCTTCTTCAGTTAGTTCAGAAAGAGCAAGTTCATTCAGCCTCTCTCGAAACTCTTCTACATCATTAAGTTTAAGTGTCATTCCCGCTGCCATTGGGTGTCCTCCGAAATGGGGAAGAATGTCTCGGCAGGTAGATAAATTTTTAAACAAATCAAAACCTACAATACTTCGAGCGGATCCTTTTGCTGTTCCCTTTTCAGAATCAAAGCTTAAGACTATGGTTGGGCGGTAATATTTATCAACCAGCCTGGAAGCCACAATTCCAACCACTCCAGAATTCCAGCCTTCTTTCCCGATAACTAAGACAGAATGATCCTCTAATGGAAATTGATTTTCTACCATGTTGATGGCTTCATCCGTCATTTCACTTACAATGGCTTGCCTTTCTTTGTTTAAACGATCAATTTCTTCAGCTAAAGCCTTTGCCTCTTCTGGGTCTTCCGTTAGTAATAAATCTACTGCCGGATCCGCATCACCTAATCGGCCAACTGCGTTTAAACGAGGAGCAATCATGAATCCAATGGATTCCTCCGTCATTTCCTGTTGATGGGTATTCCCTATTTTACATAAAGCTTTTATACCTAACCGGTTTGTCACCCGAAGCTCAGAAAGGCCTCGTTTTGCTAGTATACGATTCTCTCCCTTTAAAGGGACTAAATCGGCAATCGTACCAATAGCTGCCAAATCTATTAAATGTGTAGGCAATTTCCCGTAAAGGGCGTGTGCAAATTTAAAAGCTACACCAACTCCTGCTAAATCCTCAAAAGGGTAACTTGTACCAACTTTTGGGTGAATCATTGCAAAGGCAGGTGGTAAGGTCGGTCCTGGTTCATGGTGATCTGTAATGATTAAATCAATCCCTAATTCTTTCGCAAGAATAGCCTCATTCACAGCCGAAATACCTGTATCCACTGTTATAATTAAACTGAACTCTTCATCCTTAGCCCAACGGAAAGCATTCTCATTCGGTCCATATCCCTCACTAAAGCGGTTCGGAATATAGAACTCAACATCAGCCCCTAAATCCTTTAACACCGTCATCATGACGGATGTACTACTTACTCCATCAGCGTCATAGTCTCCATAAACAAGAATTCTTTCTCCGTTCTCAATTGCTTTATGAATTCGTTCTGTCGCTTTCTTCATATCTTCAAATAGAAATGGATCGTGAAATGATTCGCCTGTATCAAATAAAAAATTCCGAGCTTCTTCAACATTTTCTAAGTCTCGGTTTATTAATAACTTCGCCACAAGCGAAGGTATTTGTAATTCATTTACTAATTCATTGATTTTTTGTTGGTCTGATTCTGTCATCTTCCAACGCGTTTTTGAGTTTAACATACGTTCACCCCTCAGCCTTACTCATTATACAAAAAGGAAGAGACTGTTTCAATCTTAATCGAATAGGACTGGCTAGGGAGGAAATTTACTATTCGTAAACCCAGTTGTTATTTTTCAGGCTGTTTCCGCAAAGTTTTTTATTTTGAAATACATGATCTGTCAAAGCTCTGGCAACCAGTGTGTGCCGAAAAGAGAGAGCATCCTGAAATAATAATAATAATCAACTACTACTTTCTAAAAAGAGCAAAAAAAAACAAGAGACACTTAGAAAGTGTCCCTTGCTATTATTATTCTCCCGTTTCCCCAACAGAGTCTGTTGCTCTCTTCTTTAACGGTTCATCTTTAACTTTATTCTTTTCCTGTAAGGCAATATGAGCTTGTTCCTTTAGTTGAAGATTTTCTTTCTCCAAAGCTTTTACTTTTCTTTGTACTACAAATAAGCGAAACAATCCTACGGAGCCAATGATGACTCCTCCCATAAAAACAGATCCTAAAATAACAAGTATAAGAGGCCAATCAGCTGTTCCAAAGAAATAGTTTACGGTAACAGGATCAACATTGATCACTGCAAAAACGGATACTATTAGGGCAAAGAAGATTCCTAGCAGTAAAGTCCATTGAAATTTCATCATTTTCCCTCCCTTAGGATAAGTCTATTCCCTCATCCTCTTCATTAGTAGAGTTGTACGGATTAATATGAATAAATACATCATTCACATTTGATTCTTCCAGTAGCTTTTCTTTGACGATTTTTCCAACTCGATGTCCATCTTCTACGGTCATATACGGATCAACGCTGATTTTCAAATCAATGATGACATAGTGTCCATGCTCCCTGGCGTGCAACTCATTTATGGCTTTCACCTCTGGAACAGATTCAACAACCTTCCGAAATGGTAAAATGTCTTCCTCATGCATAACGTGATCCAGTGTATTATGTATTGACTCAGCACCAAGCTTCCAAGCCATCCTGAGTACAAGTAAAGCGACGAAGATTCCTGCAACTGGATCTGCATAAATAAGCCAGCCAACATCATATTTTCCCCCTATGATAGAGGCAGAGACACCAATGAGGGCAGCTATGGAAGAAAAAACATCTGACCGGTGTTCATAAGCATTCACAATGAGGGCATCACTATTAATTCTTTTACCCAAACGATATTTGTATCGAAACATTGCTTCTTTGACAATGATCGAAAAAATGACAGCATAAATAGCAATGGCCGTTGGAGGGGATAAAGGGTGGAAAAAGGATTCTATTGAAGATTTTCCAATTTCAACACCGACTAAAAATAACAAAACTGCAACGATAATCGCTGCAATGGATTCCGCTTTACCATGGCCATACGGATGATCTCGGTCAGGGGGCTGTTTTGCAGCACGCAAACCGATAAAAACAGCCAACGAACCTGCTACATCTGAAGCAGAATGGACAGCATCGGCAATTAATGCCCTACTATTACCTAATATTCCCGCTCCCCACTTTATGATTGCTAAGACAATATTCCCAATAACCCCAACCATTGCGGCAAATTCAGCTTTTTTAAATCGATCTTCTGGTTTCACCCGGGTAGCCTCCTTTCCATTCCTATTTATTGTAACCTACCATTTTAAAAAAACAAAAAAATAGGTTCAGGGAAAACCCTCCCTGAACCTACCAATTATTCCTTAAACCTGCGGTTCATCAGACCATGTCTTTTTCTCTTTAACAGTCTTAATTGTACCTTTTTTCTTTAATTCTTTCTTCTTCATAACCAGCCACACTTGAGAAGCAATGAAGACGGAAGAATACGTACCTGAAATCAGTCCAACTAATAAAGCAATCGAGAAGTTACGTATGGATTCACTGCCAAAGATCATGAGGGCAAGAACTGTGAAAACAACGGTTAATACAGTATTTACAGAACGGCCCATTGTTTGGCGAATACTTTGATTGACTACATCTTCAATGTCTTGATCCGTCTTAAGGCGACGTTTTTTGTGAAGATTTTCCCTCAGGCGGTCAAAGGTTACAATCGTATCATTAATGGAATACCCTACGATGGTAAGGACAGCTGCTATAAAGGTAATATCAACCTCAAGCCTTGTTAAACTAAAGAATGCAATGATAAAGAACGCATCATGCAGTAACGCAAGAATCGATGCAATCGCCATTCTCCACTCGAATCGGAATGTAACATAAATGATAATTCCGATGGAAGCGATGGCCACAGCAAGCATAGCATTTTTAGCTAATTCCTTCCCTATCACCGGAGAAACAGTGCTAACACTTGGTTCTGCACCATAAAGATCCTTAAAGTGATCTTTTAAAGTGGCAATTTCTTTCTGTCCTAAGTCTTCAGTATATCGAACGACAGCAATGTTTTCGTCATTACCGGATATGACGACATCATCAGAGGACAAATTAATATCGTCTAGCTCTTTTTGAATTTCTTCTGTTTTTAAGCTTTCATCAGCTAAGATTTCCATTCGAGATCCACTAACAAAATCTATTCCTAAATTCAGCTTAAAAATGGCTAGAATGATGATTCCAGTGGTAATTAGAATGCCTGATAGAGCAAAGAATTTCTTTCGTTGCTTCGCAAAGTCAAAGCGATCAAATTTAGTCGGCAAATCCAATGTATCATAATTTTCCGCCAAATCTTTTATCTCATTCTTATTCACACCAAACCAGCCTGGCTTTTTATTAAAGAAGCGACTGTTCACCCATAATCCAAGTAAAAGACGTGAGCCCCATACAGCTGTTATAAAGCTTGTCAGGATACTGACAATTAACATCGTCGCGAACCCTTTTACAGAGCTTGTTCCAAAAATAAATAACACAGTAGCAGCCAAAATTGTAGTTACGTTGGCATCTAAAATGGTTAAGAATGAAGATTTGTTACCTGATTGGAAAGCAGAGCGAATCGGCTTTCCTACCCGCATTTCTTCTTTGATTCTTTCATAGGTAATGATATTCGCATCAACTGCCATACCAACCCCAAGAATAAGGGCTGCGATACCAGGAAGAGTTAATACACCATTCATGAGATCGAATATCAATAGAATTAAGTAAATATAAAATGAAAGTGTAATGGTTGCAATAAGACCCGGAAAACGATAATAAGCAATCATGAATAAGAATACGATGGCAATGCCGATCATACCAGCAAATACTGTTTTATCAAGGGCTTGCTGACCAAATTTCGCTCCAACTGATGTGGAATAAATTTCATCTAATTTTACTGGAAGTGCTCCTGCATTTAATAGTGATGCTAAGTTTTGAGCACGTTCAACTGTAAAATCTCCTTCGATGATAACACTATCTGAATTTATAGGCTCTCTCACACTCGGGTCAGAAAGAAATTTAGGATTCGCTTTTCCGACTTCCTCTTTATAAGAATCTTTTCCTTCTTCAAAATCTAACCAAATAACCAGTTTATTTTCTGGAGCCATAGCCAAAATTTCTTTTGTTAATTGATAAAATTTTGTGTGGTCTTTTAGTTTTAACGAAACAATTGGGTTGTTGCTAGTACTATCAAAAGTTTGCTTCGCTGAACCTGATACAAGATCCGAACCATCTAGACGCAGTTTATCATTTACGTCACGGAAAGATAGATTTGCTTGAGTGGAGAGGATTTCCCTTGCCTCGTTTTGATCCTCAACGCCTGCTAATTGAACACGAATACGGTTTCCATCTTCAATCTGAATATTCGGTTCACTTACCCCTAATACGTTAATTCGCTTATCCAAAGCATCAGCTGTGTTAGCTACTGTTTCTTTGGTAATCTCTTGACCTTTTTTTAAAGGCTGTACTTCATATAAAACTTCAAAGCCACCTTGGAGGTCTAACCCTAATTTGATATTGTCCACAATACTCTTTGTTGTTCCTCCCATTGTACCCGCTAATAAAACCACAAGTATAAAGAAGGCAATGATTCTGCCGCGCTTTACCATTATGTATAAATCCTCCTTGCCATTATTCAACCACACTATGCTGTTTTACTCTTTAAATCAACATTCTCATTATCTACGAGAAAGAAAAAGGTGTCAATTTCTTTTCCAGTTATTTTCCGTTCTTTTTAGGGTGAAGAAGTTCGTTTAACTCATCTTCATTTATATCTGCAAACCAGTTTGGAGATCGGTAAGCCTCTACAGTTTCAAAGCTCATATATTCCCCAGGCTTCACTGTTAATACATCGCTTACCAATTGAAAAAGCTTTATATCTACTTCAGGCTTTTTCCATTTTTTCTTCGTTAAATAAGTCCAAAGACGTTCTACATTCGCCTTCCCATAACCCAGAACTTCAAATTCTTCCACTTTGCTATGAAGCGCTGGTTCCAAAGATGCATAAAAACGATCATAAGGATGTTGATTGTTCGTCATTCCCCGTCACCGCCTATTTGACTAAATGGGTTTCACTTAGCCAGAATTGTTCACAACTTGTCATGCTTTGTCCACCTTATTGCATATACATCATTGTATACGATAATACCAATTTTGAGAAGGCAGGGAATATTATGTCAAAATTTCTTAAAGGGACTATGATCTTAATGATTGCAGCCTTTATAACAAGAATATTAGGGTTTGTTAATCGGATAGTCGTCGCCCGCTTTATCGGAGAAGAGGGTGTAGGACTGTTCATGATGGCATTTCCTACCCTAGTACTTGTGATTACCATCACCCAATTAGGACTTCCCGTCGCCATCTCGAAAAATGTTGCAGAAGCAGAAATCAAAGGTGACATTCGAAAAGTAAAGAAGATCTTAGTTGTTTCACTAGCAACTACTTTAGGACTTTCTATTATTTTTACACCAGCTCTCATCCTCCTCGCCCCGTATCTTACAGAGACGTTATTTACGGACGAACGAATATACTATCCCTTGGTAGCGATTGCACCCATCATTCCCATTGTAGCCATTTCGTCTGTCATTAGAGGCTATTTTCAAGGAAGACAAAACATGAAGCCTTCTGCCTACTCACAAGTCATTGAGCAAATCGTTCGTATCACATTAATTGCCGTATTAACCAAAACGTTCCTTCCATACGGCATTGAGTATGCTGCAGCTGCTGCCATGGTAGCCTCCGTACTGGGAGAGCTGGCTTCACTCCTTTACTTATTTACAAGCTTTAAAATAAAGAAAAAATTCAAGATGAGAAAGCACTTCTTTTCGTCAATGAAGAATGGAAAAGAAACGTTTAATGAACTCATGAGCGTAGCCCTGCCAACAACGGGTAGTAGAATGATTGGTTCCATTGCATGGTTTTTCGAACCGATTGTTGTTGCTCATAGCTTAGCTCTTGCAGGAGTTGCAGCAACCATGGCTACTAAGCAGTATGGGTCCCTTACAGGGTATGCTCTTCCTTTATTATTTCTCCCATCCTTTGTCACCTTGTCACTATCTCAATCCCTGGTTCCTGCTATAAGTGAAGCGAACTCTCAAAAGAACTTTTCACTCATTGAACACCGATTGCAACAAGCCTTACGTTTTTGTTTAATTACAGGTGGAATATCGGTTGTTATTCTTTACATTTATGCTAAGCCCTTAATGCAAATATTGTACGGAAATGAAAATGGGGCTACCTTTATTATGATTATGGCTCCTTTTTTCTTATTTTATTATTACCAGGGTCCATTGCAGGCAGTGCTTCAAGCACTTAATTTAGCAAGAGCTGCCATGATTAACAGTTTGATTGGGGCCGTGATTAAAACAGGCGTCATTTTTGTACTAGCCTCACAGCCTTCTTTCGGAATTAACGGAGCTGCTTTAGGAATTGTAACAGGATTCATGTTAGTGACGATGCTCCATTTTGTGACGATTATAAAATACATTCCCTTAACGATATATGTAAGAGACTACCTTAAGATTGTTATTGTAATTGGCATTTCAGGGGCTTGGGGACACTATTCCTACATTCATATGGTGCTTCACGAAGGGTTACTATTCCGGTTATTATTTGGAGTAGTTTCTACGTCTCTAATGTATATATGCCTTTCCATCATGTTAAAACTAATCGTTAAAAGCGATTTAGCAAGAATTCCATTTATCCGTAAATTCATTGTGTAGAAAATTAGTAAAACGCCTCATATTGAATGAGGCGTTTTTCATTTTGCGAATGGATATTTGCGAAATCTTGAATATATTTGCGATATTTTGAGTATATCGAGTGAAATTCCAATTTTATTTGCGAGCTAACGATTTCCTCATTCAAATCGACAAAAGTTCACTGTTCTGAGTCAATTAAATCCACATAAAATTTTCCGTTTTGAAAGCTGCAAAAGGCTATTTCTTTTATATTCTTGTAGCCTCTTTCCCTTAGCTCCTTCCTTAACCAAAAAGCAGTTTTTCCAATCATATCCAGATGAGTGGTTTGGATTTGTCCATCTAAAACAAGTGGCAGGGTCAAGGATTGAGTTGATTTTTTCGATCGATCTTTTTTTAATACAGATAACTTTCCAGATGGCTCCAAAATGGCAAACTCAACATCTGCCATATTGAATATATCTTTTTCTCTTAATTGAAGTAATAAATCATCATAATTGTATCGTTGTTTCTTCATAGCGACATCGTCAATTTTGCCGTTATGAATAATTACTGAAGGCTTCCCATCTATGAGCTCTCGAAAGGATTTAGAGCGTAATGAAAACCAAGCAAATAGGAGTTGAACAGCTAGAATGACCCCCATGGGAAGAACGGTGTGAATGATAGGGTCCTTAGGCTGTTCAATAGCCATTACAGCCATCTCTGCTATCATAATAAATACGACCAAATCCAATATACTTAGTTCACCGATTTCCCTCTTCCCCATGATTCTAAAAATTAATATGATTAAAAAATAAAGAAAAAGTGTTCGAATGATGATGATTATATATTCTTCCACTACTTCCACCCCTAAGAAAGCATTTCATCTTTTATTATGCTCAGCAGAGTGTTTTTCATAGGAGGAATAATTAACCACCTAAAAAAGGTTGAATGTATTTAAAATAGACATAAACAGTAGAAACAGCTAAGGAAATGAGTGTAATCGGTACCCCGATGAACAAATATTGATAAAACTTAATATGTACATTTTCCTTTGATGCAAGTCCTGCAATGACTAAATTAGAGGAGGAGCCTAATAGGGTTCCGTTCCCCCCTAAACAGGCACCTAAAGCGAGTGACCACCATAATGGATCCATATTCACCATCCCGAATTCTCCAAATTCCTGAATAACTGGTATCATGGCCGCAACGAATGGGATATTGTCAACTACGGCAGATAAAAGTCCTGTACCCCATAAAATGACAAAGGCAGTCTTTTTCATATCTCCTTCTGTCATACGCAAAATTTCCCGAGCTATTTCATCAATAAACCCCGCTTCTTCTATTCCGCCTACCAGGAGAAACAACCCCATGAAGAAAAATAAAGTCCCCCACTCTACCTCTTTTAATATCATTTCAGGGGGGTACACTTTTTCAAGGAGCAGCATTAACAGAACAGCCCCTGCAAGTGAAACAGTGGTAACATCGAGGTGGAACATGGGATACAAAGAAAACCCTACTAGTACTAAACCCAGTACGAACAGTGATTGAACCAACCCCTTGTTTTTTCCCAGGTAGTCCTTCGCAATAATCCCCTTTAACAATAGCTTTCTATCCTCTTTAACGTACAATACATCTTTATAAAGAAAACACATAAGGAGCAAGGTAACAAAATAAATAATAATTACAACCGGTAATAGATTTTCAATAAAGGCATTAAACGTAAAATGCTTCACAGCTTGCCCGATCATCATATTTGGAGGGTCACCGATCAACGTAGCAGTCCCACCGATATTACATGCTAATATAGTCATGATTAAGAATGGAATGGGAGGTAAATCCAGAAGCTTCGTCAGTTTAAAAAGGATCGGTACTAATAACATGGCAATCGTTACATTCGCTAAAAAGGCAGAACCGATAGAAGCTAACAATGAAAATATGATTAAAAGGGATAGTCCGTTCCCATTTACCCACTGAGCCAGTCGAATGGCGATATATTCAAAGAAGCCTGTTTTGCTCGTCACCGTCACGATTAACATCATGGAGAACAATAAGGTAATCGTTTTCCAATCTATATACGTAAATAAAGCCTTTTCTATAGGAAAAGCCCCAATGACAAGCATTGCTGCCCCTCCGGCCATGGCAGCTAATACTCGATTCCATTTTTCAGTTATTAACAATAAATAAACGACGATAAACACGATGAGTATCATTATCGGTGACATAGTCAAGCTCCTTTAGTTAGGAAGTTTCATACTAGTCTATGAGGCTTGACCACAAAAAATTTCTAGTCTTTTTTCGGAAAGCTCTGAATATGCTTGTACTAATACATGCATTAAAAAATATTCGTATTATTAGAAGGGAGCGAACCGTCATCGAAGCGAAAAAAATCGGAGGTGCCGTACTTTACGGGACATTAACCATTTTTGTTATAGCCATTGGGGCGAGTTTAGTATTTTCTTTGTTGCTTCGATTTACTGAGCTTACTGAAAGCTCAATATCCTTATTTGTCACGATTATTTCCTTCCTATCGTTGTTTATTGGTGGATTTATGTCAGGTGGGAAAGGAAAGGCAAAAGGTTGGATTGTAGGAGGGGCAACCGGTCTGATTTATACCCTTATCGTTTTCTTATTTCAATACTTAGGACATAATAGCTTATTTTCTATGGAACAACTTGTCTATCACTCTTGCTATATTCTTACGGCAATGATGGGTGGAATACTTGGAGTGAATATGAGTGGTGGAGCAAGAGAATAGGTTTAATTCATTCGTTATTCACTAGTAGAGTGGATTCCCATTCCATGATGCTCACTTACCTGGCACCTTCCAATCAATTTTTTAAACTAAAAATACTTGTTCTTTATTCAACCTTTGCTCTTATGTATCGAAAAGAATAGAGAAAAATAAAAAGGTTGCTCCATAAGTGTCATACACTCGGAGCAACCTTTTCATTTCTCTTACACAACCTCAGCACTAATCACTTCTCTAATTGCGTTACGATCATATGTAAGACGACTACCGTCACCACATAGGATGACTACTTTACCTTCTTCAATCGCATCAATGATTCCGTGTAATCCGCCGATTGTGATAACCTTATCACCCTTAGCAAGTTCATTTTGCATTTTAGAAATGGCTTTTTGACGTTTTTGCTGTGGACGAATAAGTAAAAAATAAAAAAGCACGAACATTAGAATCAATGGTAAAATTGTTCCTAAACTTCCTCCCATTCTTTTCCCCTCCTTTCAAATTAATATTTATAGCTTTGCTTTAGAAGTTTTTCGCGTCTGGACGGTTAAACCCATACTGTTCAAAAAATTCTTCTCTAAAGTCACCTAGACGATCTTCACGAATCGCTTGTCTGACTTGCTCCATTAATTTTAACAGAAAATGAAGATTATGATAAGTCGTAAGACGTATTCCAAAGGTTTCATCACATTTTATCAGATGACGAATGTATGCACGACTATAATTTTTACACGTGTAGCAATCACAATTTTCATCAATCGGTCTAAAATCACGGGCGAATTTAGCGTTTTTCACTACGAGACGTCCTTCACTTGTCATGAGGGTACCATTACGGGCAATTCGTGTAGGTAAAACACAATCAAACATATCAATGCCTCGAATAGATCCATCAATAAGTGAATCTGGTGAACCAACCCCCATTAAATAACGAGGCTTATCCGACGGTAAATGAGGTGTTGTGAAATCAAGAACGCGGTTCATGACGTCTTTAGGCTCCCCAACGGAAAGTCCTCCAACAGCATATCCAGGGAAATCTAAAGAGACTAGATCTCGAGCGCTTTGCTTACGAAGTTCTTCGTACTCTCCACCTTGAACGATACCAAAGAGACCTTGGTCCTGAGGTCGTTGATGAGACGCTAAACAGCGTTCTGCCCATCTTGAAGTACGTTCAACGGAACTTTTCATGTAGTCGTATTCTGCTGGATATGGTGGGCATTCATCAAAGGCCATCATAATATCAGAGCCTAACGCATTTTGAATATCCATTGCTTTCTCAGGACTTAAGAATAGCTTGTCACCATTTAAATGATGACGGAAGTGAACTCCTTCTTCTTCAATTTGACGGAGCTTACTTAAACTGAAGACCTGGAATCCTCCTGAGTCTGTTAGAATGGGGCGATCCCAGTTCATAAATTTATGAAGGCCGCCTGCCTCTCTAATAATTTCATGCCCTGGACGTAACCATAAATGGTACGTATTACTTAAGATAATGCCTGCATCCATGGATTTTAAATCCTCTGGAGACATGGTTTTAACCGTTGCCATAGTCCCAACTGGCATAAAAGCAGGTGTTTCAAATGAACCGTGTGGTGTATGAACACGCCCTAACCTCGCTCCGGTCTGTTTACAAGTTTTAATCAATTCATATTTGATTGCAGTCAACGTGTGAATCTCCTTCCACATACTTGGTTGTTATTCCATAGATTGTTGTGATACTTATTTACATAATCAGCATGGCATCTCCGAAACTAAAGAAACGATACTTTTCTTGTACAGCTGTTTCATACGCATTTAATACATGTTTACGACTGGCAAATGCACTGACTAGCATAATCAGTGTCGATTTAGGAAGATGAAAGTTTGTGATTAACCCATCAATACCTTTGAATTCGTATCCTGGATAAATAAAGATATTTGTCCAACCGTTTTCCTCTACATAGTTTCCATGCTTCGATGCAATCGTTTCAAGCGTTCGGGTTGAGGTTGTTCCTACAGTAATGATTCGGCCGCCTCGTTCTTTTACATCATTTAGAAGACGTGCCGTTCCTTCAGAAACTTGATAGAACTCAGCGTGCATATCATGTTCTTCAATCGTATCAACAGAAACGGGCCTAAAGGTTCCAAGTCCCACATGAAGAGTTATAAATGCAATATGTACGCCTCTCGCCTTCAATTCCTCTAATAATTCTTCGGTAAAATGAAGGCCAGCAGTTGGTGCAGCAGCAGAACCTCTTTCTCTTGCGAAAACCGTCTGATAGCGGTCTTGCTCATCTAAACGTTCGCGAATATATGGAGGTAACGGCATCTCTCCAAGCTCATCAAGAACTTCATAGAAAATACCTTCATAATGAAATTCCAGGATTCTTCCCCCATGGTCTTTTAAACCTGTACAAATTGCTTTTAGCTTTCCGTCACCAAAGATAATTTCTGTACCAAGACGAACTCTTTTGGCAGGTTTAACAAGGGTTTCCCATTGATCTCCATCCTCTTGTTTTAATAAAAGGACCTCGATATTTGCCCCTGTCTCTTCCTTTTGTCCAAATAAACGAGCAGGTAATACTCGTGTATCGTTTAATACAAGGCAGTCTCCTTCATCGAGGTAGTCCACAATATTTTTAAACCGAAGATGGTCAATGGATCCATTTTCTTTATTCAACACCATCAGTTTACTTTCAGAACGATTCTCAAGTGGAGTTTGTGCAATCAGTTCTTCTGGTAAATGAAAATCAAAATCTTCTACTTTCAAAGTTGGTCACCTAGCTTTTTAATCTCACAAATACATTCTATTTAAATCGTCCTATAATATAAAAGACAACGGAAAGTATAACACTTAACAAAATAGAAGTCATAAGTGGAAAATAAAATGTTGTGTTTTCTTTTTTTATTACGATATCTCCAGGGAGCTTTCCAATCTTAATGAATTGCATGAGAAATCCAACAACCAAAATAACACCACCAACGATCATTAAGAGCTTAGGGATTCCTGTCACTTCGTTGGCACCTCCAACTGAAAATGTTCATATACGAGATGGGTCACAATTCTTCCTCTCGGAGTTCGTTGAAGAAATCCGATTTGAAGAAGATATGGTTCATATACGTCCTCAATCGTATGGGATTCCTCCCCTATGCTTGCTGCAATCGTATCAAGTCCAACCGGTCCACCTCTAAAACGTTCGATTATCGCTTTTAGGAGCTTGTGATCAATATGGTCAAGACCCAGTTTATCTACTTGAAGAAGATCGAATGCTTCCCTTGAGAGACCAGTCGTAATATCACCGTTTCCTTTTACTTGAGCAAAATCTCTTACTCGACGTAATAAACGGTTAGCTATTCGAGGTGTCCCTCTTGATCTTCTAGCAAGCTCTTCTGAAGCCGTTTCTTCAATTCCTGTACCTAAAATAACGGCGGTACGCTGAACAATTTCATTTAACTGCTCTTCACTATAATATTCCAAACGGCATAAAACACCAAACCGGTCGCGTAATGGAGCTGATAAGGCACCTGCTCGGGTTGTTGCTCCTACAAGGGTGAAAGGTGGAAGGTCTAAACGAACAGATCGAGCACTGGGACCATTCCCTATCACAATATCTAAGCAAAAGTCTTCCATTGCAGGATAAAGAACTTCTTCAATTGCCCTTGGTAAACGGTGAATTTCATCAATAAATAAAACATCACCAGGCTCTAAAGCTGTTAAAACAGCGGCTAAATCACCTGGCCTTTCGATAGCCGGTCCGGATGTAGTACGAAGGTTAACTCCCATTTCATTTGCAATAACTGCTGCTAATGTGGTTTTCCCCAATCCTGGTGGACCATATAGAAGAACATGATCTAAAGTCTCTTCTCTCATTTTAGCTGCTTCAATAAAGACCTCTAAATTATTCTTTACTTTATCTTGCCCAATATATTGTTTTATCGTCTGTGGACGCAGGGAATATTCAAAAGAGTCTTCATTAATTTCTGATTCACCTGATACAATTCTTTCTTCCATTTAGACCTCCTCCTTTCTTTGAATACGATTATTTCAACAGGAGCTGCAACGCTTTCCGAATAATTTCGTCCGCTGAATGACCTTCTCCTTTTAATTTAGGAGTAATCTTTTTAATCTCACGGTCTGAGTAACCAAGTGCTTTAAGGGCAAGAATGGCTTCATCAAATGCTTCATCCTTGTCACTAAGGGCTTCTGTTTCATCGTTATGATTGAATAGGCTTGGAAAGTAATCAGGCACGACATCCTGTAATTTCCCTTTCAAATCTAAAATCATTTGTCTAGCGGTCTTCTTCCCTACACCTGGAAATTTGGTTAAGAAGCTTTCATTTTCTTCTTCAATGGCTGTAATGACCTGCTGAGGAGCCCCTGA
Organism: Rossellomorea aquimaris TF-12; assembly: GCF_001648555.1. Taxonomy (GTDB): domain Bacteria; phylum Bacillota; class Bacilli; order Bacillales; family Bacillaceae_B; genus Rossellomorea; species Rossellomorea aquimaris. The sequence goes on from NZ_LQXM01000027.1 coordinate 97,733, forward strand.
TGCTAAAATAGCCAATGCCCCTTTAGGACCAATTCCCGATACATTTAATAGTTTCATAAACAGAAGTTTCTCTTCTAATGATAAAAAGCCATAAAGGGCAATGATATCTTCTCGCACATGCTGATATGTAAAAATTTGAATCTCTTGATTATGATATTTGGAATAAACGAATGGATTGGCAGTATACAGTTGATAACCAATACCGTTATTCTCTACTACTACATATTCAGGACTAACTTGACTAATTGTCCCTTTTATATATTCATACATTGATTTCTCTCCCTGTTTTCCATTAAGGTGCGCCCCTGTTAACCTCTTAAAATAATGGTTAAACATTTCATAGAGTCACCTAAACCCATTGTATCATATCACTATTTATAGAGATGGGAAAGGGACACTTTGAACGAAACACCTGTTCTTATTTTATCAATTTTTTTTCCTTTGTGAATAGAAATTAGGAGGAAACAAAAAAACAACTAGGATCATGTTCTCACTAGTTGTTTCTTACTATTCATATTTACGTTTACTTGTTTTGCCTTTAGTGAAAACATACTCTTTATTTTGGCACAGAAAATGGTTTGAAGCTTTCCAGCACCTCTTCATATTCTTGTTTAGACTTGATCGGGATTCCTTTTACTAAATCATCATGTCGTTTACTTTCCAGCCTCTCTACATCAATCTGAAAAAAGGACTGAATGATTTCAGCCTGTCCCGGTTTTCCATTAAAAATGGAGAGAACCCCATTTTCAGAAATGCCAAAATATCCATTAGCCTTTAACAATGGTGAAATATCATCGACCCTTTTTTGGAAAATAATTTCTTCTTCTGTCATGTCGATCAGTTGCCATTCATCATACGCAGCCCAAAAATCCTCCATACTCCAAATGGTTTCCTGAACAACCTCTTCACTAACTTCGCCGTCCAAGTAGACCCTTTCCAGCTTTACCCTGACAGTATGGGCAGCTGTTTCCTCAACAAGATTGTTCTCCTCTGTTGCCAAAGCGTCTCGATCCGCCGCCTGCTTTTCATCACTATAAAAAAAAGTGAAATAAAAAGCACCTAATAATAACATCACCATAAACACGACTCGAATCTTCATCGTCATCGTGATCACCTCAAATAAATTTATGTAACCTCTATCCAATAGTCTGACCAAAACCTGTAAAGAATATCCAATCAAATCGAAAATTTTGAGGGACGGACCTTCGGAATAAGATTGTAGTAAGAAAATAATAAGCAAATGCTTGATGTAGAGGAAAGGAAATATACTTTCCCAAAAAAGAAAAGCGCCATTTCGGCGCTTTTCCATTATCATGATGTTATTGACCTAAACGATACTTAATGGATTTAAACATATCGTGAATGTCTGCATTAATTCCTTCTCTTGGACCACCATCACGTAAGTCATTGTCTATATTTCTTACACGACTAAACGTTCCTTCATCTGCAACGACGGATACCGTTCTCCCGTGCAAATAAGGTTTCACAGCCTTCTCAATTCTTTTCTTTGTTTCCTCCAGCTTACTATGATCTTCAAGCTCAACAGCAATGAGTACATCTGTACCGTATGCAACAGCACGTACGTCACTTACGTTCTTGACATTCCCGGTCACATCACCTATTTTTTCCGCTAAATCACCTTCATACGCTGTATAGTAGGATCTTTTAGCTTTACGAGTGTTATCATCTAAGTGACCATGATAATTGGCGTCCCCGTGACTTGCACGTGGATCTTGTTCTAAAAAGCTTTTATCGTTTTTAGCCAGTGGACTTGAAGGGTTTTGAGGGTTTCCATCTTCATCCCTCACTTGTAAGAATTCACGTTTCTTCTGGCGAATATCTCGACCTTCCTTACCTACGGAATGATCATACATTTCGGTTAGAGGTCCGTCCCTCTCATCCCTCTTATCTCCACCGTGGCCTTCGTTGGAGTAATACCCTAGTGGCTCGTAGGTATTGCTGTAACGATCTTGAGCTTTTTCTTCTCCAGTGTTACACGCCGCAAGTCCTAGAGTCATGATGGCTGTTAATGGGACCATGAATAATCGGTTATTCAATGGTGATTCCTCCTTAAACCCACGATTGAGCAGAAATTCTGCTCACCATTAGGTTGTGAAAGAGGTATATTATTCATTCATTCAATAGTTGGAGACATCTCCTACAATTGGCTATGAATCCGTTTTACTTGCTGGTGCAATTCTTGAATAAACTGCATTCGTTGAGGAAATTGATGTAGGGTTAAATTTACTAAATACGGAAATACTCGCTGTTTATACAATTCATCTTCACGCATAAATCGATTCCATTCCCTAAAGATATCCGTTGGATACATTAATCCTAAGAAAAATAAGAGGTTGTCTTGATATGGACGAAATGCCTCGATTTTTTTTATATCACTTAAGGACCAATCAAGATAAGGCAATATCCGGTTACAATATTGCAAATCATCCGTTAAGGGTGAGGAACGGGACATTAAATCAAAATCAATAATATACACCCTTCCATTTTTTCCTCTTAAAAAATTATGGTGAGCAACATCTCCATGGGTTATACACTCCGTACTATGATTGCTTTCAATTGATTTTAATTCCTTTAAGGACCACCTTCCCCACTCTAGATACGAATATAAGTAATATGGCTGAATGAATGCTTGAAGGTAGGGAATATTAAATTCAAACTGTTGAAGTCGTTTTTTCCATTTTTTCATCCAATGATGAGAAGGGATTTCCTCTATCCACTTCCCTTTTATTTTACTAGTTATGAAATGAAATTTTTTTAGAACATGCAAAGCATCTTCTCGATCTTTAGAGTTTTCATAACTAATGGGATCTGAGGTATCTAACCAGGTGGTAATTCCTATGGGAGATCCTTCAAAAAGTAGAAGTTCTCTTTGATGAATAGGGTGAAGTGGCAGAACATGCAGGAAGTTATCATGTAATAACGATTGAGTAAGTCTTTCTTGTTGCATAAAGCGGAGTTGACTTGTATACCTTTTTACAAACCACTTCTTCCCGTTGCTTTTTAACACCCATTTTCCTTCTTTTAACATTTTCAGTGTGGCAGTGGGATCATGTAATCTGTTTATTAAAAAAGAAAGGAGACGATATGAATAATCGTCCCCTCGTTCCTGCATATTATCCCTCAAAGTCATCATCATGGATGTTCGGCATTGAAAATGCTCTTGGTCCATACATGCCTTGACCTTGTGGTCCCATCGGCATTCCTTGACCCATCTGCATTCCATAACCTTGAGGTCCCATTGGCATTCCTTGGCCCATCATTCCTGGTCCTCCGTAGCCATAAGGTTGCTGCATTCCTTGAGGCATTTGTTGTGGCATCATATGATGTTGCATCATCGGACCGTATCCTTGTGGTCCCCCACATCCACAATCTCCTTGATCACTCGCACCCATTACTCCTGAAGGCTGACCCATAGGCATTTGTGCACCCATGACTCCTGTCGGTTGTTGCCCCATTGGCATCTGTGCTCCCATGACTCCTGACGGCTGCCCCATTGGCATTTGATACCCCGGCATAAAGGATGAAGGTGACTCTTCAGTCATTGCACCTTGGACTTGACCTTGTGGACCCATTCCATATCCACCAGGCATCCCACCTCCAAATCCTGGACCTGGCATAACCGGGGACACAGGGTAACAGTATTGGTTGAATGGCATTTGTCCCGGCATTTGTCCTGGCATTTGTCCTGGCATTTGTCCTGGCATTTGCACCGAAGGATAATCGTTTTCATCTGAGACACCCATGACTCCTGTCGGTTGCCCCATTGGTTGTTGCATTGGCATTTGCATTGGCATTTGCCCTTGCATTTGAGGCATATATGGCATTACGGATGAAGACTCTTCCTCATACCCCATCTGTGGCATCATAGGCATTTGTTGCATTCCTGGCATTGTAGATGCTCCTTGAACTTGGCCTTGAGGCCCCATTGGCATTCCTTGACCCATTGGCATTCCGTAGCCTCCTGGTTGCATTCCGCCTCCATATGGAGCTCCATAGCCTGGTCCTGGCATTACTGGTGAAACAGGTACGCAGTTATTTGGGTTTAAATACATAGGCTGATTGTATCCTCCTTGTGGTTGTGTTGGCATTTGTAAGCTTTCTTCCTCATCTTGAACACCTTTAACAACATCTTGTTTTGGTTTTTCTTTCTTTTGTTCTTTTGCTTTTGGGAGAACATTAGTAGGTTTAGGCGGCATTTGTGGTTGTGGTTTAGGCTTTGGCTTCATTTGTTGTTTAGGCTGTTGAACTTGCATATTCGCCATGTTCATCATGTAGTAATTATTAATATCGATTTCTGGTACAACTGGCTGCGGCATTTTGGGAGTAAATGGTTTTTGGACTTCTTTCGGCTTTTCTTGCTTCGGCTTTTCAGCCACTGGCATGGTAACGGGCTTTTGCTCTTTAAAAGGATGCTCTGCTTTTGGCATCTCTTTCTTTGGCATCTCCTTTGATCCATAATTGATTTGTGTCTCTTTTTTTACGGATCCTCCCGTTGTTGGTACTTTAATTTTCATACCCGGCATGATCATATCAGGGTTTGAAAGCTGGGCATTCATCTGTTTTAACTCTTCGAAATTCACACCATATTTTTTGGCGATTTTCCAAAGAGTGTCCCCTTTTTGAACAATATGGATTTTCACTATTTTTCCCTCCTCAGGCATAAGTCTATATATCCTATGACAAGATAGGCAAATTGCTAATCATCTACATAAAAACTTATGAAAAGGTTAAATAAAATATACCGAAAAGAAAAGCGGCAGGGAGGAGACAAGCTATTTTGTTTCTTAGGAATTGAGTAAATTGGAAAAGTGAAAATAAACGGTGATTGTTGATGATAAAATAATGTAGTTGATCATAAATTTGCGATGATTTATTAAGTTGAAAATATAATCGCGAAAGTTGAAAATAAACTTCGAAAAGTTAAAAATAAATTCAAGAAAATTGAAAATAAACGTTTACACAGACCGATTTGTAGTCAAAATCTCCTCTTTTCAATGGATATTTACATCTCGCATTCTCTATTCTATAAAAACTCCCTCTAAAAACTGCTTAAAATGTGTGAAACCGGACTTTTTTCAACAAAAAATAACTTCGATTCATGAGAAGCTATGCTTATCATGAATCGAAGTTCATCTACACTCGTTCTAACATCCGTTCTAATGCGAAAATAGCATTGGTTGAGACTTCGTCATTCACTTTAATAATATTTTCCACTTTTCCGTTAACGATATTTTCTAATGACCACAGTAAGTGAGGCAGGTCGATACGATTCATGGTTAAACACGGACACATATATGGATTCAATGAAATGATTTTCTTATCAGGATGCTGCTGGATAAGTCTTTTCACCAGATTCATTTCTGTTCCGATTGCCCACGATGAACCACTCGGAGCATTTTCGATGGTTTCAATGATGAATTTGGTGCTTCCGTTCAAATCAGATTTCTCCACCACTTCACGACGACATTCTGGATGGACGATGATCTTCATATCAGGATGTTCGTTTCTTACTTGTTTTACATTTTCTACGGTGAAATTTTCGTGAACTGAACAGTGGCCCTTCCAAAGAATGACTTTTATCTTTTGGATATCCCCATCAAAGACAAGCTCATTTCTTATTGGGTCCCATATGGCCATTTCATTTAAAGGAATACCAAGATCCGCTGCGGTATTTCTCCCTAAATGTTGATCCGGTAAGAATAATATTCTTTCTTTCTCTCCAAGTGCCCATTTCACCATTTTATGTGCGTTGGAAGACGTGACCGTCGCTCCACCATTTTTTCCTACAAAGCTTTTAATGGCTGCAGTTGAATTGACATACGTTAGAGGAATGATACTATCTCCAAACAACTCCATTAACTTATCCCATGCATTTTCTGTTTGATAAATATCGGCCATGTCCGCCATGGAGCATCCTGCTCTCATATCAGGTAAAATGACGACTTGATTATCATCGGTTAAGATATCAGCAGTCTCCGCCATAAAGTGAACTCCGCAAAATACAATGTGTTCGGCCTCTTTGTTCTGAGCAGAAATTTGTGCAAGTTGGAGGGAATCTCCAACGGCATCTGCGAATTGAATAACTTCATCTTTTTGATAATGATGTCCAGGAATAAAAAGTTTTTTCCCTAATTGATTCTTTATTTCTTTTACTCTATTTTCCATTTCAACCACTGATAGAGATGTAATGGATTCCGGTATCATTCCCGTATCCTTTGTTAATTCTTCAAGTAACCCCATTCTTTCTTACCCCTTTCAAACCTACATTAGTACTCTTGCGCTTATATCGAGAGCTTTAACTGAATGTGTTAAATAGCCTAAAGAAATGTATTGAACACCCGTATTGGCATAATCAAGAAGGCTTTCCTTTGTAATCCCTCCTGATGCCTCTGTTACGATATGGGGTGGCACTAACTTAATCCACTCATTTATATCTCCAGGAGAACAATTATCGAACATAATGATATCTGCTCCACTTTCAATAGCATCTTCTAATTGTTTCTTTGATTCTATTTCAACTTCCACTTTTACCGTATGTCCAACGGAGCCCTTCACCTGATGGACAGCATTTAGGATGGAGCCTGCAAAGGAAATATGATTATCTTTTAACATCACAGCATCATATAAACCATTTCTGTGATTGTATCCCCCACCAGTCCTTACTGCATATTTTTCAAGCATCCTTAAGCCAGGAGTCGTTTTCCTTGTATCACAAATCCTCACTCCTGTTTCTGACACTTCTGATACGGCTTTATTTGTTTCTGTCGCAATCCCGCTCATCCGTTGAATAAGATTTAATACAACCCTTTCAGCTTGCAAAAGATCTCGAACGGGTCCGACTACTTTTGCAAGTAATTGTCCTTCTTCTACTTTTTCTCCATCCTCTACTAATACTTCAACCTCAACGGATTGGTTAAGTAAAGGGAAGGCTATTTCAATCACATCTTTCCCACAAAATATCCCTTTCTCTTTTACCATCAAATAAAAAATACCTTTGTCTTTTGAAGAAAAGAGAACCTCTGAAGAAAGATCTCCGTCTCCAAGGTCTTCGTTATAAAATTGTTCAAGCATAGACTTTAGTTTCATTTTGTTCATGAAATTTCACCCTCAATTGGTTTTCTTGTTTCTGAAGAATTATTTTTCTTTTTAACCATATTTCATTATTCTCTTCAGGAAAATCAGATCGAATATGTCCACCCCTGCTTTCAGTTCGTAAAAGAGCTGATTGAGTAATGAGCATGCTAACGATCCACATGAAATAGATTTTAATCTGTTCTGGTGAAGCAGAATCTATATTTTCATTCAAAGTGAAGGGATGGCTTTTTAGCCAATTCAAGTGAGTATTTAATTCATCCTCGAATCGAATGATTCCTACACTTTTCATCATACGTTCCTTTAATTCATGAGGTTGAAAACCCATATGCGTTATGGGTTTTCGATTCTTTTGTTCTACATGCATTAGATGGTGATTTGAACAATTCTCACCTTGTTCAATTAAATAGTTTCCTAGGCGCACACCATACACTAAGCCCTCTAATAGAGAGTTACTCGCCAGGCGATTAGCTCCGTGAACTCCGCTGCATGCTACCTCTCCGATTGCATACAGTCCAGGTACATTGGTTCTTCCTACGTCGTCGGTTAATATACCACCCATCATAAAATGACACCCTGGTGATACAGGGATTTTTCCTTTTTCAATCGAAATCTTTTGCTCTGAGAAAAGAGTACTAATGGAAGGGAATTTTACTTGGAAGTTTTTTATCTTACTAATATCTAAAAATACTTCTCTACCAGCTAATCGCTGTTGATAGATTCTTTCAGCCACAATATGACGGGGGGCTAACTCAAGTAAAGGATCAACGTTTTCCATAATCCTTTCTCCCCTGTCATTTATAAGTGTAGCCCCTTCCCCACGAACAGCTTCTGATATGAGACCGTGAGTTTTTCCGTTCATCCAAAGAAGAGTAGGATGGAATTGTATGAATTCCATATCAGCCAGCTTTGCACCAGCGAGAAAGGCAAGTGCCATACCATCCCCCGACACAGAAGGATGATTGGAAGTAGAAGAATAAAGTCCGCCAATCCCTTCCGTAGCAAGGACAACATGGGAAGCATAATACGTTCTTATTGTTCCTTCTTCATTCTTTGTTTTCACTCCGCAACATGTTCCTTTATTGTCTTTCATTAGTTCACATACCATTTCTTCTTCTATAAAATCAACTTCATTTGTAAGGGTCCCTAATAAATAATTCACTAAAAATTTTCCTGTTTGGTCTCCTCCACTATGCAAAATCCGATTAGCACTATGTGCACCTTCCATGCCGAGGGAGAGATTTCCATCACCATCTTTATCAAAAGGAGCGCCTTCTTTAACTAATGCTTCAATGACTCTCTTTCCATCGTTAATTAATCGATTCACAAGGTCTTCAGCTTGATGATACCGTCCTGCTGCTAATGTATCGAGATAATGGTCTTCAATACGATCATTTTTTCCGATGGGTGCTGCAATTCCTCCTTGAGCTAAATAGGAATTGCTACTCGTTATTTTATTCTTTGTGATAATCCTCACATAAAATTGATCTTGAATCTGTCTTGCAAGCTGTAACGCTGCAATGCCACTTCCTATAATTAAAATATTGGGTTTTTTCATAAAAAATCCTCCTGTTTATTTACAGGTGTCTTGACACATATATTTACACATATTTAAACTAATGACAAGAGTTTTTTACTTATGAGATGTTTTCAGAATTTTCTTTTGAAGGAAGGTAATGGGATGAGTTATTTTGATTATGCTGCTACTACGCCTATTGATCATGATAGTTTAGAAGTTTTTACAAAGGTCAGCAAGGAATTCTGGGGGAACCCAAGCAGTCTTCACGAAATTGGCGGAAAATCAGAGGGGCTGCTTCAAAGATGTAGAGAAACACTTGCGGACATTCTCCATGTTCCTTCTAAAGGAATTTATTTTACATCAGGAGGAACGGAAGGAAATCATTTGGCCCTGTTAACCTTAGGGTTGAGTAGACAAGATAAAGGAAAGCATATCATACTCAGTAGTGGTGAACACTCTTCACTCCACTCCTCAGCTCTTTTTTTAGAGAAGCTTGGGTTTACCATTACGAGAATCCCTCTCACCTCACAGGGGTTAGTTGATGTCCCCAAACTGAAAGAAGCGATTACAAATGAAACGACGATTGTTTCCATCGGGCATATCAACGGTGAAATTGGAAGTATTCAACCTTTAAAGCAAATAAAAGCATTACTTGATGGTTCCTGCATTCTTTTACACAGTGATATGGTCCAATCCTTCGGTAAGCTTCCCTTGGAAGATGTGACCTCTATTGTAGATAGCTTTACGGTATCCTCTCATAAAATTTATGGACCAAAAGGGGTTGGAGCAGTCTACATCAATCCTTCCTTGGATGTTTATCCTTATCTCCCTGAACAAACCCATGAAGGAGGATATAGAGGGGGCACCGTTAATGTTCCAGGAATTGCAGGCTTTGTAACAGCAGCAAGCAAGTTCAATGCTCATACCTTTGATCATTACAAAGGTCTTCGCCAACACTTTTTCAGTTGTTTAGATGAGCACTTGCCTGGAAAATATACCTGTTACGAAGCTCCCGAAGATGCTCAGCTTCCTCACCTCATCGGTCTAAGCATACATGGATTGGAAGGACAATGGCTCATGCTTGAATGCAATCGAAGTGGATTCAGTATTTCAACTGGAAGTGCATGTCAGGTGGGGAAGCAGGGCTTGTCCAGGACCCTAACCAGCATGGGCGTGAGCAGTCGTGAAAGCAAAGAATTTATTCGTATTTCTTTTGGAAAAGAAACAACAGAAAAACAAGTGGAAGACCTTGTCATTACATTGTCTACCATCCACACGAATACACTATCTTCCTTAACTTAAAGATAGAGTTGTGGTATGATTTGCTATATCATTTCGGTACGGAGGAGATTTTTTTGACAGGAAAAAAGATACTTGGGGAAGAAAGAAGACAATTAATTCTCGACAAGCTGATCACTGAGAAGGCTCCTATTACTGGAGGAGATCTGGCTAGGCTGACAAATGTAAGTCGTCAAGTGATTGTTAGTGATATTACCTTACTTAAAGCAAAGGGTGAACCCATCATCGCTACGAGTCAAGGGTATTTATATATGCCAAATACTCATCAAGATACATTAATCGAACGTGTCATAGCGTGTCAGCATGCTCCTGAAAAATCTGAAGAAGAGTTATTATTACTTGTAGATTATGGAGTCACCGTCAAGGATGTAAAGATTGAACATGGAGTCTATGGTGATTTGACTGCGTCCATCATGGTTTCTAATCGTAAAGAAGTCGAGCAATTCATGAAGAAAATCAAAGATACAAAGGCTTCATTTTTATCCGAACTAACAGATGGTATCCACCTTCACACCATTATGGCTCAGGATGAAAAGACCTTGATGACCGCTGAACAAGCACTAAAAAAAGCAGGATTCCTTATTGAATCTTATCAATAAAGAATAAAAACCAGAATCCAACTCTCTTGGGTTCTGGTTTTTATTTATTCATCTAAGAGAAAGGACGGATAAGTTCCTACCATCTTTACTTTACACCCTAAGGCTTCCATTTCATTAATAGCCCCAGGCAATAATATTTCATCCATTCCATGAGCAACATCTATTAAGAAAAAGTATTCACCAAGCCCCGTCTTTAAAGGTCTGGATTCTATTTTACTTAAGTTTAGTTGTCTCCATGCAAAAGTTGATAAAACTTGATGAAGTGCTCCTGAACGATCCTTTGGAAGGGTGACCATAAGAGTCGTTTTCTCAGTGTTTTTTTTATGAGATAGAGAGACCTGCCCACCATTTTTGTGCAATACGATAAAGCGAGTATGATTATAGGCAAAGTCATGGATATTTTCTTCTACTATCGTTAGCCCATATTTTGCTGCTGACAATTCATTTCCTATGGCAGCTAATTTTTTTTCAGGATTTTCACTGACATACTTGGCTGCTGCTGCTGTAGAAGTCGTTTGTTCTAAAGAAACCCCTCGATACTTCCCGTGTAAAAACTTATGACACTGAGCTAGTGCATGGGAATGAGAAAGAATTTTTTCAATGGAAGATCCCCCTTTACTCCACTCAGGGTGTACCATCATATGTTGTTGGATAGCTGATGTTAATTCAGCAACAATCGATAAATTGACTTCATGAAATAAATAATCAACGGTAATATGTACAGACCCTTCTAATGCATTTTCTAAAGGGACGACTGCATAATCCACTTCATTCTCAATCACAGCTTCTATACAATCGGGTATCGTAACATATGGAACAGATTGATGATGAGGAAATGCCTTCTTAACAGCTAAATCTGTAAAGGAAGCCTCGGGTCCTAAATAAGCAATTTTCACTCTACTCTTCCTTTCAAGAAATTTAAAGAATATTCTATCATGAATGCATAATACCTGTACACAAATTTATTTTAAATCTGTTTTATAAAGAATGTTGTTATTTGAGGTGAGAAAGTTGTTGATTTCCGCTTCAGGATGCTCGTTTCCGCGGGGCGTGAGATGAGCATCCTCTGGTTTTGCCCTGCGTGGTCTCACTGTCTAGCTATGGGGCTATGGGGCTATGGGGCTTAGGGACTCGAGGGTATAAGTCAATTCTGCTAAAAAGGCAAAATGCGCCTTATACTTGAAGCCCTGATCAAAGTCCCTCTCCATTTCCCGATCTATCTAACACTTACTAATTCACAAAGCCAGTGACAACAGCAATCTTTGCGAATAAAACAAAAAAGAAGTGTTAGGCTCCTGAGCCTAACACCTCTACTTTCTCAACGAATTCTAATCGTCTTAGTTTAGACAATAATTCTTCTAAACCTATTGTAAGATCCGTTACATTTAGTGATAATGTCACGTTTGCTCTTCCTTGTAATGGAATCGTTTGGTGAATCGTTAGAATATTACATCCATGATTAGCAGCTTCACTTAATAGATGTGACAAAGTCCCTGAACGATCTTCTAAATGAAAGAAAAGAGTAATGATTCTTTCTTTTACAACAGTATGAAAGGGAAAGACTGTATCACGATATTTGTAGAAGGCACTTCGACTTAAATCGACCTTGTGTACCGCCTCCCATACAGAGTCAGCTTTTCCTCTTTCAATCAATTCTTTTGCATCTAGGGTCTTTTTCATAGCTTCAGGTAATACGTCTTCTCGTACTAAATAAAATTTACCTTCTTGAAATTTTTTCTTCAAACGACTAATCCTCCAATACGACTATGATCAATCCACGAATTCAAATTCATATTTTAATAAGCGTATTGTGTCGCCATTTTTAGCTCCACGCTCACGAAGTGCTTCATCAACTCCATAAGAACGAAGCTGTCTCGCGAAACGTCTTGTTGAGTCTTCACGAGTGAAGTCTGTCATCTTGAATAATCGTTCTATCTTCGCTCCACCCACAACAAACGTACCATCTGGGTCACGTGTAATTTCGTATTCTTTTTCTTCTTCTTCATGCTTATACATCACGCGATGGATACCAGTTTCTTCTTCTTCATGAATAGGGAATTCAGAAGTCGTTTCTACTTTATCCGCTACTGCATAAAGCAACTCGCTTAACCCTTGTCGAGTCACAGCTGAGATAGGGAATACAGGATAATCTTCCGTTAGTTTTTCTTTGAAAGCCTCTAAATTCTCTTCTGCTCCAGGCATATCCATTTTATTGGCTACAATAATTTGAGGACGTTCAGTTAAACGCAGATTATATTGTTTGAGCTCTTCATTGATGGTTAGATAATCCTCGTAAGGATCTCTTCCTTCCATTCCACTCATATCAATAACATGTACAATGACACGCGTTCTCTCAATATGGCGTAAGAATTGATGACCTAGCCCAACACCTTCATGAGCACCTTCAATTAATCCAGGTAAATCTGCCATGACAAAGCTTCTTCCATCTCCTGTTTCAACCATTCCTAAATTTGGAACAATTGTAGTGAAATGATATGAAGCGATTTTAGGCTTAGCCGCTGAAACGACGGAGAGTAGAGTAGACTTCCCTACGCTGGGAAAACCTACTAATCCTACATCTGCAAGAAGCTTTAGCTCCATGATGATGTAACGTTCCTGAGCCGGTTCACCTTTTTCTGAAAGTTCAGGAGCAGGATTGGCAGGAGTCGCGAAACGAGTATTTCCTCGTCCACCTCGTCCACCTTTTGTAATAACCGCACGTTGACCGTGTTCGACTAGATCGGCAATGGTTTCACCTGTATCATCATCCTTTACAACCGTTCCAGGTGGAACCTTTACGACCATATCTTCAGCATTACGACCATGCTGATTTTTACTCATTCCATGTTCCCCGCGGGGAGCTTTAAAGTGGCGTTGATATCGGAAATCCATTAAGGTTCTTAACCCTTCGTCCACTTCAAATATTACGTCAGCGCCATTCCCGCCATCTCCACCGGCAGGACCACCTTTAGGTACATATTTTTCTCGACGGAAGGCAACCATACCGTTTCCGCCGTCACCGCCCTTTGTATAAACCTTGACCTGATCTATAAACATACTTTCACTCCTAACTTGTCCATGCTTACTTGTTGATTAAGTAGTGAGCAACTTTACACGGTTAATCGACAATTACGTGGATAACAAGAACTTCTTCGTCTAGTTGTTCTATTTCTATATTTTGCCCATTCATTTTTTGATCTTCAAGCCACTCTTCCACTTCTCTTTTATTCTTTAGTATACCAGTGAAATCAAATATAAAACGGGATTGTTCGTCCGATACATTAATTATTAACGAAAGCTGATTTTCTACATTGTTCATTACATTGATTTCAAGAATATCAAGAAAAGTCTTGCTCCAATTTAACAACATTTGATCATCTAGAGAATGGGAAGACTCGAATTGAAGAACTTCAAACTCCAATTTAATCAAACGTCTGGACCAATTATATGTTAAAACCCACTCTGCAAATAATGGAAGCTTTAAGTTCGATAATTTTGATTCATTTTGAGCCACAAGAACCATTTCTTCTATAACCTTTTTCGCTCAATCTAAACGATTTAAGTCCAAGTTCCCTTTTATTAACTGAAGATCATTCATCCAGTCGTGACGAGCATGTCTAAGTGCCTCGACTACACCCCAATTTTCCCTCATAGTTTAACTCCTATACTTTAATTGCTTATTTGTAAGTATATCAAAAATGAGTCTTCTGCGTATATCGTTTCTGTAAAACTCATTACGATAAAAGGGAAAAATCCTTCATATTTTACTGGAAATTCGTAACATATCTCTATTTTTGTTATGACAAAAAATAAAACTCTAACCGAAAGTCGGTTAGAGTTTTCGTTAAAGATATGCGATTAAGCTTCATTCGCAACTGGGTATACGCTCACTTTTTTCTTGTCACGACCCATGCGTTCGAAACGAACAACACCGTCGGTCTTAGCGAAAAGTGTATCGTCGCCACCACGGCCGACGTTTAGTCCTGGATAAATTTTTGTACCGCGTTGACGGTAAAGAATTGATCCACCAGTAACCATTTGACCGTCTGCACGCTTAGCACCAAGACGCTTTGAGATAGAGTCACGACCATTCTTAGTCGAACCTACTCCTTTTTTAGACGCAAAAAACTGAAGGTCTAATCTTAACATTTTGTTCCACCTCCTACTTTTTGAAGGTTATTTTAATAAAGTCACTATAGTCTCTTTCAATTGTTTGCAGGCTTATCACCATACTATTTAAAAGCAGCTGAACCTTGCTGTCTGCTTCCTGAGGTATATCATCTGGGATGATACAGCGTAGAAATCCACCATCACTTGATTGCTCAATGATTGGCTCTACCTCTGTTAAGGCCATAATGGCATTAATACTACCAAATGAAACAGCAGAAGCTCCTGCACAAACAATGTCTTGCCCATGTTCGGCAAAATCGGCATGACCGTCCATCGAGAAAGAATCAATTCTTTCATTGGAGGCCCTTTGAACGTAAACGTTAATCAATTAAATCACGCCTTACGCGTTGATTTTGTCAATGACAACTTTAGTGTAAGGTTGACGGTGACCTTGCTTACGACGGTAGTTCTTTTTAGGCTTGTACTTGAATACTACAAGCTTTTTCGCGCGGCCTTGCTTTTCAACTTTCGCTGTTACAGTAGCTCCTCCAACTAATGGACTTCCTACTTTCACATCGTCGCCACCAACGAATAGAACTTTGTCAAATGTTACCGTATCGCCTTCTCCAGCGTTTAGCTTTTCGATGTAGATTTCTTGACCAGCTTCTACACGGATTTGCTTACCACCTGTTTCGATAATTGCGTACATAATCGCACCTCCTTATAAACTCAGACTCGCCAATGACAGGTGTTGGAATGCTCCACACTTTTCTACCTGTAATGAGCGGTTGTAGCACGGGTGCTACAATCAATAACATTAGAATCCTATCATATAATTAGAGAAAATGTCAATCTAATTCCTGAAAATCATTCAATCTTTCTTATTTTATAATATGGATGTGGATGATTTTCTTCATGCAGGGTGATTTGTTTATGTAGGATTTTCTCTAGCTTCTTTAAATGTTGAGACTGTTCTCCTGCAAATATCTGCAACACGTCTTTAGTTCCATCAATGACAACTTGAGATGCATCTACTCCCTCTAACTCCCAAAGATCTCTTTCTAATTGAAAAGCCTTACTTTCTGCACTTACCACTCTTCCAGAACCATTACAGGTTGTACAAGGCTGGGTCAAATAAGTAGTTAACGGCAGGCGTGTTCTCTTTCGGGTAAGTTCAAGAATGCCAAGAGCTGTAAATCCCAGGATAGAAGTTCGTTGGCGATCTTCGACTAATGCATCGCTAAGAGCATTGATGACTTCTATTCTGTGAGCTTCTTTTTTCATATCAATGAAATCAATCATAATGATTCCGCTTAAGTTACGAAGAGTTAGCTGTTTCGCCATTTCCTTTGCTGCCAGAATATTCGTTTGTAATATCGTTTGCTCTACATCATTTTTCCCTGTGAATTTACCTGAATTGACATCTACAACGGTCATGGCTTCCGTGGATTCAATGACTAAAAATGCTCCTTTATCCAGCCAAACTACTTTTTTCATAACATTTTCCCATACAGCAGAAACCTCATAATGATGAAAAATATTTTCATTCCCTTGATAGAGGTGGAAATTCCAATGATCCTTCGTCAATTTCCCCACCATTTCTTCAAGGTGCTGAAGTGTACTTTGGTGGTCTACATACACTCTCCCACCCTCACCTTTTTTTAAGTGATCAAGAAGCTCTTCATAGAATGTTTGTTCTTCAGATAAAAGCGCAGGTGGCTTCAGTCGATTACTCAACCGTTGTAACCCTTCATATAAATTTCTTAATGCGTTCAGTTCTTCGAATAAAACATCTCTATTAACAGAGGCTGCATTGGTTCGAATGACCAGCCCCTCTTTAGATTCCTTCCACTCATGCCCTAAACCTCTAAGAACCTTCCTAATATCTTCATCAATCTTTTTAGAAACGGCAACATAATGCCCCAGAGGCATATAAACCAGATGTTCACCCCTAAACTCAATCACAGCAGATAACCGGGGGCCCTTTGTTCCAATGGCATCTTTAACGACTTGAACCATTATTTTTTGCCCTTCATGAACACATTTGCCAATCGGTATGCTTATGGATCCTGAATGATAGGCCTCGACATTTTGAGGGAAATCTTTTTCATGTAAAAATCCATTTTTTATATGACCTATATCCACAAAGGCTGCTCCAAGGCCACTTTGCACCTTTACGACCTTTCCCCAATAAATATTACCTGTTAAAGAATCATCCTGAGGCTGATATGTATATAAGCCAGTGGTTTCCCCATTCGTACGGAGGAGCCACCGTTTTTCTCTTCCTTTTGCACTAACGAAAATTTCTTCCAATGAGGACCCTCTTTTCCACACCTTCATTTTTCTACCATAGAAAAAAGGATTGACCTTTACAGTCAAACCCTTTTCCTCATTTTCATATCTTCACTTTAAACAGTCCAGCCCTTTTCGTCAATAAAGGTAGAGAAGTTCCTTTGTTTTCGCTGTAGTCTTCTTTTCTACAAAAAACGCATGTAATAATTCGTTTTCATCTAATTTGCCTACTTCCAAACCTTTTTCCCATACAACAAGGGGATGCTTAACTCCGCG
Source organism: Rossellomorea aquimaris TF-12 (assembly GCF_001648555.1). GTDB lineage: Bacteria > Bacillota > Bacilli > Bacillales > Bacillaceae_B > Rossellomorea > Rossellomorea aquimaris. The sequence goes on from NZ_LQXM01000027.1 coordinate 114,941, forward strand.
CTGAAATCGCTCCACGACTTGCAAAATAGAATCCTCCCCTTGAATAGGAAGGGGTTTTAGCTGAACAAACTGATGACTCTTTCCATAATATCGTTCTAACAAAAATTTGATAAAGGTATAACGCCGCTGCTTCCAATCTGTATAGAGGGAAAAATACAGAAACGAAGCAACAATCCAAAGGTTCAGATGTAAGGGCGCTGTGAGAAACACAAGAAAATGAAGAAGGATTAAAGTTACAAACGAAAAAAGCAAGGTATATTCATAAGCCTTTAAGTAATTGAATTTTAAAGCAAACAGTAAAGATAAAAATTTTCCACCATCCAGTGGCCAAATAGGCAAAAGATTAAACAGAAAAACCATCAGATTCAAGTGAAGAAAAAGAAAGAATACATCTCCTTCAAGGATGGTTAATTGAAAAAGTATCCAACCACCTAGTACCAGCCACACATGTTGAAATGGACCAGCTGCGATGACCAAGAACTCTTCCTTTAAAGAACGGTTACCGTGCTCATCCATCTCTGCTACTCCACCAAAGGGTAAAAGAGCAATACGTTTTACTCTCCATGAAAAACTCTGCGCCATCATCCCATGACCCATCTCGTGCACTGTTATAATAACAAGTAGTAAGATCAATTCAAGGAAGTGGGCTGTCAGTATAGCAATGCCAATAACAAGCCATAGAAGGGGATGAATATAAAATTTCTTTGCTAAAGAAATGAGATTAGTCAAATGATATCACCTGTATTGGGTCAATAAAGTTATCACCCATTTTAATGGCAAAATAAAATTCACCTGAAACATCATTCTCACTACTCGTGGATACGGTTCCGACAGGTAATCCTTTTTCTACATATTCATATTGATTTACTTCGATGGAATCAAGATGACCGTACCAGGATTCAGACTGATCCTTATGTTGAATAACAACAGTATTTCCGAGCTCTTCTTTTTTTCCAGCAAAGATAATTAATCCCCCTTTCATGGCGGACACTTCTTCCCCAAATCGAGTTTGAAGCATGATCCCTTGTCCGTTTGTCTTAAAGTTCTCGACTACTTTTCCTGATACAGGCTGTGCATACTCTGTATTGGATGGTGATGGTTCTTCTGTTTTTGTTGAAGGTAACAAAGCTAAAGGCTTTCCGAATTGATCTTCATACCAGGAGGAAATAGCAGCGAATTGAAATTCCGTATCCATTGTTTTTTGCACTACTATTTTTGCATCATTAAAAACTGGAGAAGGACTTTTAAACATTATGGCTGTCACTAATACCATTATGCCTGCTCCTAAAATCTTTAGAATAAACGTTTCTTTCTTAAATAATGGGTGAATCCCTTCAGGTGGAGGACCTCCCTCAAAGCTTGAATAGCGTTCCGCTCCATAGCGCTCTTCATCACTAGGAAGAAAATAGGGAGTTGAGGTATTTCCACGTTGAGAGTTCATGTTACTCATATTTTTCCTTTTGGCTATCCGTTTTCTTATTTCATCCGCTCGATTCCCCATTCACATCATTCCTTTTTATTAAGGTATTGTCTTCATTCCTTTGATTAGCTACACGCATTCATTTTGTTGGAATTCGAGAGCCATTGTCCTTTTTCCACACTTCTTTCATTACAAAGAGGATTTGCTACAATGTATGACTTGTCCGAGAGAAATATTCATAAAGACAACAAAAAAAGGCCTGGCTGGATGCACATTTGCACCTAACCAGGCCGTCGTTCATTATTTATGCTTTGACACCGAATAGCTTTTTAATTTTCGTAAATACTCCCGATTTTTCATCTTCAAGAGATTGCAATGGTACAGATTCTCCAAGAATCCTTCTGGCAATGTTTCGATAAGAAATAGATGCTTTACTTGTGGAATCCAGAGCAATTGGCTCTCCTTTATTGGATGATTTAATGACGTTTTCATCATCAGCAACAATTCCAAGTAAGTCAATGGAAAGATGAGTGGTAATCTCATCTACGTCAAGCATTTCCCCATTTTTCATCATATGATTACGAATTCGATTAATGACTAGTTTTGGAGGTTCGATATCTTCTTTTTCTAGTAATCCAATAATTCGATCAGCATCACGGACAGCTGAAATTTCCGGGGTAGTTACAACAATTGCCCGGTCAGCCCCTGCAACTGCATTCTTATACCCTTGCTCAATTCCAGCAGGACAATCAATAATAATATAATCATAGTCTTGCTTTAAATCCAGTACCAGCTTTTTCATTTGTTCTGGCTGAACAGCTGATTTATCACTTGTTTGAGCGGCAGGCAATAGGAATAATTTCTCTTCAAAGCGTTTGTCTTTCACTAGAGCCTGATGAACTTTACAGCGTCCCTCTACTACATCTACTAAGTCGTAAATGATTCTGTTTTCTAATCCCATGACAACATCTAGGTTTCGAAGACCTATATCCGTGTCAATTAAACAAACTTTTTTCCCTTGTAGAGCTAATGCTGTACCAACATTGGCAGATGTAGTCGTCTTACCTACTCCACCTTTACCTGAAGTAACAACTATGGCTTCACCCACATTAGCTTCCTCCTTTAAGACTAGTAATATTTGGTCTAAGATGTTTTAATACTTGTAATCGATCGACGACAATTTGATCTTCATCATCAACATATGCACATTCCATTTGGTGCTCGTCCACATCGTCTACCCGGTCAGGTGCACGATTTAAGCAGCTTGCAATACGTAGCTGAGAGGGAGTCATCTTTGAAGCAACAACAACGGCTTCTCTGTTCCCAGAATGCCCTGCATGAGCGATTCCTTTCAAGGAACCTAATATGTAAATATTTCCTCCTGCTAGAACTCTTCCACCTGGATTAACATCCCCTACTATCAGAATATCACCAGTAACTTCTACAACTTGCCCTGAACGAACAACCCCTGTGAGGGTTTCTATATTTCTTTCATTTATTAATGTCTCTGCTTCATTTTTTGTCATTACGTTACTTCGAACTTCATTTACTACTAAATTACGCTTTTGTCGAACGATTTCTTTTAACTCCTCCACCTGATGATCTGTTAAGTATCGATTACCAGTTTGAATGTTGACGGTTAAAAGTGGTGTCCCTTCTGTTTTACGAGAATGGGCAGAAAGCTTATCATCTAACTCTTTTTTTAAATCTGCAAAAGAACATTGATCATTTAGATGAAGAGTAAGTCCATCCTTTGTTCCTTTTATCATTACATTGGCTTTTTTATTCATGGCGCAATTTTTCACCTCAGTCGTCTATAAATTCGACATATGGAATGTCATTTCCTCTTTTAATGGAAAAAATCACAAATTATTCTTCTAACCACTCTTTTTGTCTACGAAGAAGGAAATTTCTGATTGGAAATGACACCACGATATAGAAAATAACGTTTAATACCAATGTAGGCCACAAGCGCCAATCGACAAATTCCATAAACATCAAATCAGTTCTCTGTATAATCAAGTTAATTTCATACACCAGTAGCTCTAACACTGATACATTTACAATCGTAATCAATCCAAGAACAAATAGGTTATTATGCAGCACCTTAATCATTTGATGGGTGAGAAACACAACAAACGGAAAGAATACTAAGTAAATTCCATTGATTTCAGTGTAATAGATATCAAAAAGAAATCCAAAAATAAATGCGTATACTAACGCAGTCCGATACTGAAAATAGGCACAAATAAAAAACAAAAAAATGATGAGAAAATGAGGAACAATGATTCGATGATCAAAGTATTCTTCACCTGGAAAAAGATGAACAAACAGACTTTCACTATAAAAGAAAAGTAAAGTCAATAAAGGAAGGAGGAGCCTGTTTATCATTGCTCTTCCCCCTCTTTATCACTTTCTTCATCCGTTTTAACACCCTTCAGTTCACGCTCAACTACCATGACATGCTCTAAATGATAGAAATCAGCTGCTGGTTTAACATATGCTGTTTGAGTTAAGCCATATTGATCCGGCTTCACTTCATTAACTTCTCCGATGACTAGACCTTTAGGGAATACTCCACCTAAACCAGAAGTGATAACTTTCGAGCCTTTTTCCACCTTCATATCATTTGGGATACGCTTAACTAAAATTTCCTTTTTATCTGTATCGTATCCTTCAATCCAACCGTTTATATCCTGCTTACTTTGGATGACAGTAGAAATACGATTTTTTGTATTATTAGTAGAAATTAATTCAATTGTGGAAGAAAATTCATTTACACTTTTCACTTTACCAATTAATCCAGCAGAGGATATAACAGCCATATCAGACTTAATGCCATTAACCTCTCCTTTATCAATGGTCAGAAGCTCTTGCCAACGATCTGGATTTCGTGCAATGACTGTCCCTTGAATCGTATTATAGCTTCTCAAATCTTCCTTTTTCTCAAGTATTCCTCGTAATTCACTATTATCTTGTTTAAGGTCTCTAACCTTTGTTTCAAGCTTTACAAGCTCATCTAATCGAGTTTTTAATTTTTCATTTTCTGTATATGTATTTTGAAGATCTTGAACATTATCAACAACTCCACTTACATAATTAACAGGCTTTGAAACCAATGATTGTCCGAATCCTACCATATCTTTGACAAACTGCTCTGGCCAGGTGATACTGTCACGTTCACGTAGGGAAAAACCAATTAATGCAACAAGCACGATGACACTTACGAGCAGAATAATCAAACGCTTATTAAGGAAGAATTGTGGCATGCTGTACACCTCAACCTTTTCTAATTCTATACAATACTATATCAAATAACGATAAATATTGATATTATTCAACATGTTATTCAGAAATTGTTTTAAAAAAGATGGGGCCGACCTTAAGGGTACTCTTAAAAATGAGTACACCTCATGGAACAGTCCCCTTAAAATTCTATATGATTCTATTTACTGCGATTCTTAAATAAATGGATATGATCTAAAGCTTTACCTGTTCCAATCGCTACACAATCCAGTGGTTCTTCTGCGATAAGAACCGGCATTTTTGTTTCATCACTGATTACCTTATCAAGGTTTCGAAGCAGTGCCCCTCCGCCAGTTAAGACAATTCCACGATCCATAATATCTGCCGCCAGTTCCGGTGGTGTCTTTTCAAGAGTGCTCTTTACAGCATCTACAATGGTATATACTGTGTCACGTAGAGCAGTAGCAATTTCGGTTGCTGTTACTTCGATGGTTTTTGGTAGACCGGTTAATAAATCACGTCCACGAATTTCCATCGATTGAATGCCTTCTGAATCTCCGGCAGATCCAACCTCCATTTTAATGGTTTCTGCTGTACGATCCCCGATCATAAGGTTATACGTTTTACGTATATAATTAATAATCGCATCATCCATTTCATCTCCAGCTACTCGAATGGATTGACTTGTCACAATTCCACCTAAAGAAATAATCGCTACTTCTGTTGTTCCTCCACCAATATCCACAACCATACTTCCTGTTGGTTCCCAAACTGGTAAATTCGCTCCAATGGCTGCTGCAAATGGCTCTTCGATTGTATAAGCATCTCTAGCCCCGGCTTGCCTTGTTGCATCTATAACAGCTCTTTCTTCAACACCTGTAATACCTGAAGGGACACAAATCATGACATAAGGTTTTCTGGAGAATGCCCCTGTACTACGAGTTGCCTGTTTTATGTAATACTTCATCATGGTAGCTGTTGTTTCGTAATCGGCAATGACTCCATCCTTCATTGGACGAAGGGCTACAACGTTCCCTGGAGTTCTCCCGATCATATTTTTCGCATCGTTTCCTACCGCTACAATCTGTTTATTATCTGTTTGAAGTGCTACTACGGAAGGTTCTCGAACAATAATTCCTTTTCCTTTTACGTAGACCAATGTATTTGCTGTTCCTAAATCAATCCCTAAATCTTTCGTTCCAAACATTAATGGTATCTCCCTTTCTGATACAAATTGGCTGGTTTTATATGTGACTAAACAGGAGAGTTGTCCAAAAACTCTTCATCCTCGTAATTTTGTTCACAATAATTGATGGTTTCATGACATAACGAAAAGACTCATTCCTGATTAGAATGACTCCCTTTTCTACCTAAGCTACGCAATATAGAATCACCATATTGTTTGCAAAAATCATAAGGTTAATTATATCGTAACAATCGTAAAAATCATAGTGTCATAAATACCCTTTTTCCTTTAAACTGATAAATTTCTTTTCCCCTATGATAAGGTGATCAAGAATATCTATACCAATAATCCGACCACATTCAACTAACCGTTTTGTTACTTCAATATCTTCTCTGCTAGGGGTTGGATCACCTGAAGGATGATTATGGATACAAATAATTGATGCTGCCGATCGCCGAAACGCTTCTTTAAACACTTCTCTTGGATGAACGATAGAGGCATTGAGGCTTCCAATAAAGATGGTTTGCTTATGGAGAACTTGATTTTTAGTGTTGAGGTAAAGACATACGAAGTGTTCTTGGGCAAGAAACCTCATATCGTTCATGACATATTTCGCTCCATCTTCAGGGGAGCGAATGCTATATCTGTCATCAAAGGCCAGGTTACTAATTCTTCGTCCAAATTCCACTGCTGCCATAATTTGAACTGCTTTTGCTAATCCAATCCCCTTGGTTTTCGTAATTTCCTCGAGGGAAGCATCCTTTAATAGGTTTAGTCCATCAAAAGAATTTAAAAGTCGATTGGAGAGCTGAAGAACAGATTCCGATTTTGTGCCCGTTCTAATTAAGATCGCTAATAACTCTTGATTTGAAAGACTCGATGCCCCACTTTGAATAAGACGCTCTCTTGGTCTTTCATCCTGAGGGAAATCTCGAATCATCAGCCTGTTTTCCTGATGTTTCGACATCATTTTTACCATAGTATCCTCCTTATGCTACGAAAGGAGTTATTCTTAATGAAGGTAGCCCATTTTATGCAAGGCTCGATATACTCTTGAAATCGGTAAGCCCACAACGGAGAAATAATCACCTTTTATTTCTTTTACAAACTTTGCTCCTAAGCCCTGAATTCCGTAAGAGCCAGCTTTATCAAAGGGTTCTTCTGAAGCGATGTAATCTTCTATCTCCTTAGATGTTAACTCCCAAAACGTAACGTCTGTTTTTTCGTAAAATACATCTTCTGTTTCGCCTCTTAAAATGGCAACACCTGTGTAGACAGAATGTGTCTTGCCAGACAACATGGTCAACATCTCTTTTGCTTCTTCTTTTGAACGTGGCTTTCCAAGAATATGTTCATCTTTTGTCACAACCGTATCAGAGCCAATGACATAGTGATTAGGGTGTTCTAATGAAATTTGTTTCGCTTTCTTTTGTGCAAGTTCCATTACAACTTCATGAGGTTGTAATTGTGGAGAAAAAGTTTCTTCTACTGAACTACTTTTAACGGAAAAAGAAAGTTGAATTTGTTGAAGAAGTTGTTTTCTTCGAGGAGATTGTGAAGCGAGTATGAGGTTGGACACACCATACCATTCCTTTCGGTGTATAGATTAGGAGATACAAGCTTATCGTACCAAATTCAATCCTTGTAAACAAGTGAAAAAAGGGAGCCTCAAATCAAAAGATTATGCCCTAACCAGCTCAACCTTTTATAGAGTTCCCTTTATTTCGAATAATTATTTCCTAGAAAATAGTCAATATTTGTCGAGATTATAAGCTGCCATAAAGTTCAATGTATCGTAGTAATTCATTCTGGGCTTTTCTGGCATCTTCAGGGGATTTTATTTTCATCGTCAAATTCCCTGCATTTACAAGTGTTTCCTTCATTTTTACAAGGATTTCTTGTTCAACTTTAGTGGACTCCAGTTCCTTTAATGTAGAAGAAATCGAATCCATTACGGATTGATTTGTTTTCCCCATTAATAGTCCATTGCTGCTTTCTTGAGCAAGGATTCCAAACAAAGTATTTCCCATTTCCAGGAATGACTTTTCTTCAAGAGAGGCATTAATTTCTTTTTCGCCTATGACAAAATCTTTCGCATAAACCTCCACCCCTTGTTTTGTCATCCCTTCTCCAACCAATTTAGCAGTGGCCACATCTCCTGATACACCGAGAAGTAGGAACCATTGACCATCTTTTTCGATACTGGCACCATTAACTCCTTTTACTGAGATACTATCTTGCATAGCAATTAATGTTTCTTCCTTGGAGTATACCCCTCCCTGGATTACCGGTGCATGAAACTCTCCTACTTTCACCGAAGACATCTCTGTGTTCCCACCCGGTGCCTCTTCCACCGTATTGTCCTTTAATGCTGCTGCCGGAACGGAAGGGTTGTCCGTTGTATTGATTACCTTTAAGGTTCCAAACCCAAGAACGGCCCCTACCACAATTGCACCTATAATGGACATTAATAAATTCACAGAATTATGAAAAGGGTTTCTGAATTTCTTTCGATTCTTTTTACTACCTGTCACGTAGTTTATTTTTTTGTATTCCTTTGGAGGCTGGGGTTCTTGATCAGGAAGCATCCAATTAAACCCGTCCTCTTCCATTTTTTCATCACTTGCTGCTGTTTCCGACTTCCCCAGTCTCCAATCATAGACAAGAAGATCCTCTTCAAAGTCTGTTTTCTTCCCATTAATCTTCAAGGAAATATTCTTTTCTTTTCCATTATTCTTTTCCACTATCGCCACCCTCCTTCATCTAGTTTTTTCCATGCTATCACATCCCATAAAAAAAAGAACAAGACTTTTGTCGTCTTGTCCTAATAGGTTTTCGTCAAATTTTTTGCATGCAAGAGCATTCATCAATCCTCAGTATCGTTTTGTATCTCTTCACCTGCAGGATCAGTAAACTGATTAAACGGATTTTTTTTCAATGAGGGAGGAGGGCTATCAATCGACGGCAAACTCTCCTTTAACTCAGTTAAAGTTGGCAGATAAAAGGCTGAAGCCACAATCTGATAAATAATAGATTGGTCACTTCCCTCTACAACTCCCTCGTTAAATTCCTCTGTGCCTGTAAATATGAGTTGATTCACTTCAACAATCCGCTCAAGATTCTCGACTTCTGTTAAAAACCTTTCCATCTCAAAGTAAGTCGGCGACTCCACCGTCATAGTGATCTGCAATCTCTTTATCAAAGAATTGCCCACATCAGTGCTCGCGGTACCATCCTCTTCGTTTCCTCCTTCTATTTCTGAAAGAGTCTGTGAGAAATCATTTTTTTCAAAGCTCATACTCTGAATAAAACTTTCCGAAACAACCTCAGCCATTTCAAAGTCAAGAAGCAATTGCTCTGTCAATGGTTCAACCGGAATTTTCTTTTGCAAACTTAAGTCAGTAAAGGCTCTGCTTTCAACATTCGTTTTTGCTTCCATTGCTTGTAAAATTGCTTTTTCTGTTTGTAGTTCATTTTGAATACGCTGAAGCCTAGTATTTTGAGGAGAATAAACAAAGAAATATAGAAGAGACAAACTCATAACACAAATAAGGATCAAACCAATAAATAGAGTCCATTCTCTTTTTGATAAATGAAAGTTCATTCTTCACCCTCCTCTTCTAAGGACAAGGATGATTCTTCCTTTAACTCCTGAAGCTTTATCGAGTTAAGAGTTAACTCATACTGTACAACATATCTCGGGAGAATCGCTTCTTCAAGCGCGGCTTCCTCACTTATGATTTCCTCTGTTGTGATTTCTTGAATTTCGGCTTCTGTTATCCAATTCATCCCTTTCATTCTCTCTAAGTAATAGGCTGCTTCTCGACTGGCATCAAATTGAACCGTAAAGTTGATCACCTGTCTATCTCTGTATTCAAAGGTTTGAATAAACCCTCTTTGAGGGAGAAGAGAAATGAGCTCGTTAAGGAGAGGAATCGTTTCAATAGGGTATGTTTCCATTCTTTTAACGGTTTCTTGTAAATCTCTGATTCCATTGGAAGATTGTGAATCTATTATTTTTTCTTGTTGCAGTTGGACTAATTGTTTCGTTTGGGATAGACTCACTTGGGTTCTTTCTGTTTCATTTCGTATACTATGTAAGGAAATCATAAGAAAGAGGAGCGTAATGAAAAAGAGTAAAAGAAGGATGCCAGCACTATATAGAAAAAGAGGAGTTCTCTTCTTTTTTTCTGAAAGTAAGTTAATGTCAATGAGATTCATTGTATTGCACCTCTTTTAACCCCAGACCTAATACTGTTGCAAAACGTCTCGATACTTCCTCATCATTGGTAGTGTAAATTCCATTTAAATGAAGAAAGTCCACCTTAACATTCAGCCTCTCATTCAAATGTTCTCTCATTTCCTTAAGGTTTGGATGATCTCCACTTATAAGAGCCCTATCAACGGCATTTTCACCTTGATTTAATGAAAATCGGTAAAAATTCATCACTTTTTCTATTTCATTAAAAGCATCTTCATAATTTCGCCAACTGAGAGGTCCCTCATTTAATACTTTCTCGTTTTCCTCCTCTAAAACAAGAGGTCTTGTAAAAATCGGTTCGTTATTGTGAAAAATCGAAATGGTTAATAGGTGTTCATCGAAATGGAGGAACATCGTATGCTCATTTGAATTCACCAGCTGTTGTTCCACTCCTAACCGGTAAAGAGCAAGAAGTGAAATATCTGCAACGACAGGTTTTAGCTTCACAGACACCAATACATCTTTATAGCTGTCTACAACTTCCTGGTAAGAGGAAATTAACAGGACTTCCCTTTTATGATCTGTTTCACCTAAAAGAGCATAATCAAAAACAGGATCCTCAAAAGGCAAATGAATACTTGTTCCAATTTCTAAAAATAAATACCCTTCTATTTCATCCTCTTGAAGATCCAGGGGAATCGTTACTTTTCGTAATACGACAAAGGGGTCCGGAACCACAAATCGGACAGACTTCCTTTTGATTTTCCAATCCTCCACACACTCTTCTAAGATGTATTGAAGCGTTTGTTCATCAATAATCCTTCCACCTTTAATAACACCATATGGAAGAGAACGTTCTCCAATAGTTTGAACGACTAGAGGCGAAGTTTGCTTCAACTCTAGAAAGCGGATAGACTGATCAGTAAAAACGAGATTTGCCGTTTTTTGGCTACTAGAGAGAAACTGGAGAATACCCATAACACAAACCCTTTCTTCTTACATTTGAAAAATTGAAAGATAAATAGACATAATAGCTTCACCATACAGAAAAGCAACGACGGTTCCTGCAGCAATGAATGGACCAAAGGGAATAGGCTTTCCTTTTTCAATCACTTTACATGCTAAAGCAAGAAGTCCAATGATAGCTCCAAAAAAGGTAGCTAACATAAAGGATAAGAGGGTGACCTTTAAACCAACGGCCAACCCAATGACACCATAGAGTTTAATGTCTCCTCCTCCCATGCCTCCCTTACTTACGACAGCTATAGTGAGTAGTAAAATGAAACCTACTCCTGCTCCAACCAAACTATCCCACCAGGGGGATAAGGGTAGGAAGATTCGTTCCAATACAAATAATCCAGTAAAAAATAGGAGAACCTTATCCGGAATCACCATATACTTTAAATCCGAAACCGTAATAATGATAAACATGGAGATAAGGGTCCAAGCAACCAGAAGCTCCCATTCCAGTCCAATCTGCACATAGGCAAGGGCAAAAAGGCTTGCATTTAAAGCTTCCATAAAAGGATATAAAGGAGAAATGCGCCCTTGACACCGGCGACATTTCCCCTTTTGAATGACATAAGAGAACACTGGCAGCAATTCGAATGCCGTCAACTGATGGCGACAATACGGGCAGCTTGACCTTGGTTTAACAATGGATTTCTTTAACGGAACTCGCAATCCAACAACGTTGTAGAAGGAGCCTAGGAGGAGTGCGTAGGTGGTGATGATGAAAAGCACCATGTTATTTTGCGACTTCTAATAATTCAGATTCAGGTACCGCCTTTTTATTCTTGTAGCTTGCGTTCACAACTTTTGCAGAATCATGTCCTGATATAGTATAAATTCCATTACTATATTTAACTATATAATCAACATCATCTACATTAGATAAATATTCTTTTAAACCACCGTAAGCAGGAGTAACACTATTATCTGCATCATGTTTCCATTGAGTAATTTCAGAGTCTGAAGCATGTGCTAACTTTGCAGCATTGATAATCTGAATGGCTTCAGCCACTTTCGCATCTTCTTTAGTTTTATCAATTATCCCACCAATACTAGGTACCGCAATCGCCGCAATAATCCCCAAAATGACAATAACTGCTAATAGCTCAACAAGTGTCAAACCTCTTTCATTTTTCAACATTTTTCTGAGTTTCATTACCATTCCATATTCCTCCTAAAATCGTCGTATAGTACTTTAGTACTCTTTTATTCTATTTTTATTATACAATACTTATTGTGGAATTTAAGTCTAAATGTGTAAAATATTATCAGAATTGCTAGAAATTTTGAACGTTGTTAAAAATTTCAAACATAGGAATCATAATTGCTGTTACAATGGTTCCTACTATTCCGGCTAAAAGGACAATCATTAATGGTTCTATTAACGCTTTGAGCTGATCCGTAGCACTCTCTACTTCATTCTCATAGAAGTCTGCTACCTTGGATAACATACTATCAAGTGCTCCCGTTTCCTCTCCAATGGAAATCATATGTGATACGAGTGGTGGAAAAGCCCAGTGATTTTTCATAGGGTCTGTAATGCTCCCCCCTTTTTCAAGGGACTCTCTTGATTCTTTGAGAACCAATGAAATAACAGAATTATCCACTACTCTTTCAACGATACCTAAAGACTGTAGGATAGGAACCGAACTTGAAAATAATGAACTCAACGTTCGAGTTAACCGTGCAATGACTGCTTTTTGAATCAGACTTCCGAAAATAGGAATTCGCAAAACCATAAAATCCAAGTAGTATTTGGCTTTATTATTTTTTCTAGCCATCATGATTCCTAAAGGACAAAGTAAGAAGAGTAATAAAATGATATACCATAAACTTTGAACGGCCTCACTTGCACCGAGTACAAACCGGGTAATCAGCGGCAATTCTCCACCGAAATCTTCAAACATGTCGACAAATGTTGGTACAACAGCCACTAAAAGAAAGATCACTACTCCTATCGCAACCACACCTACTACCGCAGGATATGAGAGAGCTGCCAATACCTTTTGACGGGTTCTATGCTGCTTTTCATAGTGATCCCCTAAACGTTCTAACGTTTCATCCAAGCTTCCAGTAGCCTCTCCTGCTTTTAACATATTAATAAACAGTGGTTCGAATACTTTTTTATGCTTAGCAAACGCATCCGATAGCGGGTTCCCTTCTTTCAATTCCAGCTCAACATCACCTAATATTTTAGAAAGGGCTTTACTTTCAGTTTGAGTTTTTAATATTCTTGTAGCATCTACTACAGTGACCCCTGCTTTTAATAAGGTTGAATACTGTCGTAAAAAAATAACCAAATGCTGAAGCTTTACTGAGTTCCCTAATATGATTTCCTTTGTCAAAAAGGTCTCAGGTAATTCTTCCATAATGGTGACTCTAACACCTTGTTTCTTTAAAAGAAGCATGGCTTCTTTTTTGGAAGGGGCTGTGATTCTCCCTCTTTTTTTTCCACTTTTATCTCTACCCTCGTATGTAAACCGGGCCATCTCTACTCGTTCTCCTGTAAAAATGGTTGTGCAACTTCTCTAGTAATGATGCCAGCTTGAAGCAGTCTATTTACATTTGAATGAAAGAGCTCCATGCCTTGAGATTTAGAGGTTTGCATAACGCTTGGAATTTGATGAATTTTTTCAGAGCGTATGAGATTTGCTACGGCTGAGTTATTTAAAAGAATTTCCGTTACTGCCAGTCTCCCCTTCTTATCAACAGTTGGCAAAAGTCTTTGAGCAACGATTCCTTGTAGTACAGATGCAAGCTGGACACGAATTTGAGCCTGTTGCTCTGGCGGGAATACATCAATGATTCTCTCGATGGTTGAAACAGCACTGGATGTGTGTAAAGTACCTAAGACTAAATGTCCTGTTTCGGCTGCAGTAATAGCAGTATGAATCGTTTCTAAATCCCTCATTTCCCCAACCAAAATTACGTCTGGGTCCTGCCTTAATGCACTGCGCAAACCATCAGCAAAGGACTTCGTATCAAAGCCAACTTCACGTTGATCAATAATAGAGGAACCATGTTTATGTAAATACTCAATAGGATCTTCTAATGTGATAATATGCTTTCGCATAGATTGATTCATATATTGAATCATCGAAGCCAAGGTAGTAGATTTACCGCTTCCAGTAGGCCCTGTAACCAGAATTAACCCTTGCTGTTTTTCAGTCATTTTCATTAAAGCGGGAGGAAGCATGAGCTCTTCAATCGTTGGAATTTTTGTTGGTACGACACGAAGAGCAATAGAAATACATGACCTTTGAAAATATGCATTCACTCTAAATCGAGAAAGACCAGAAATTCCATATGAAAAGTCCAGCTCCCCTCTATCTCGAAAATCATCCCATAAACTCTCTGGAATAATGCCCTTTGCCATGGTTTCTGTATCCTCAGGCTTTAAGACTTCTTTTCCATAGCGTTTTAGTTCACCATGTATACGAAAAATAGGAGCAGACCCAATGGTTAAATGAATATCAGACGCGTTCAATTCAAATGCTGCTCGCAATAGATTATCAATTCGTTCAGTCAATCTAATCACCTTCTCTACTCAATAGCTACTCGAAGAATTTCTTCTGTTGTAGTCTGACCTTGTTTCACTTTAAACAAACCATCGTCTAAAAGAAAAATAGTTTTGCTCTCCACCGCTGCTTCTTTTAAATTGGATAGAGGCTCATTATTCATAATTATTCTCTTCATTTTCTCGTTGACCACCAGGACTTCATGAATGGCCATTCTTCCTTTATATCCTGTCATATGGCACGAAGAACAACCTTGTCCACGTGTTACTTTTTCTATGGTCAATCCTCTACGTTTGAAAATATCCACTTCACTTGATGTAGGCTTTTCTTCTTTGGAACAGTCTCTACATACTTTACGCACTAACCGCTGAGAAACAATTCCACTTACTGATGTTGCTACTAAAAATGGTTCGACTCCCATATCGATAAGTCGAGTTATAGTTCCTATTGAATCATTTGTATGAATGGTACTCAGAACTAAATGCCCTGTCAATGAAGCTCGAATCGCCACTTCGACGGTTTCTTTATCCCGAATTTCCCCAACCATTATAATATTGGGATCTTGTCTCAAAATGGAGCGTAAACCTTTCGCAAATGTAAGTCCTACATTAGGGCTTACTTGAATTTGATTTATCCCTTCTATTTGATATTCAACAGGATCTTCAACTGTAATAATATTCACTTCTTCACTATTTAATTTATTTAATCCAGCGTATAAAGTGGAAGTTTTTCCAGAACCAGTTGGTCCAGTAATTAATACAATTCCTGTTGGTCTTTCAATCAAGTCTTGGAAACGTTTAAGGTTCAGGGAATTAAAACCTAATTGTCCCAGGTCATTCAGCGAAGAGCTTAAATCTAGAATCCGGAGAACCATTTTCTCTCCATAAACTGTTGGAAGCGTAGATACTCGAATATCAATCGGTCTAAAATCAATATTGGTTTTAATTCTTCCATCTTGGGGAACTCGATATTCAGTAATATCCAGTTGGGACATAATTTTCATTCGAGCCGTTAGCTTGCTTTGTATATGTTTTGGCAATGCTTTTTCCGTTCTAAGAATTCCATCTATCCGGTATCGAATGAGAACCTTCGTCTCTTGAGGGTCAATGTGAATATCACTTGCTTTTTGTGTCATGGCATTAGATATAATCTGATTAACAAGTTTTGCTACTGGAGATTCTTGATCAGGTACTATTTCTGCTTCTTTCTCAGGCTGGTCATTTTCAATACCTTTAAGGTCATCAAAGCTATCATCCATCTCATAATACTTATTTATAGAGCGTAGAATATCATCTTTTGTCGCAATAGCCGTTTCTATATAAAAACCTGTGGATAAACGAAGATCTTCAATCGTATAAAAATCCATTGGATCCGCCATGGCCACAAAAAGCTTGTCCCCTTCCTTTTTCAAAGGAATGATTAAGTTTCGCTTAGCTGTTTTTTTGGGGATTAATTGAAACAATTTTGAATCAAACGGGTAGCGGAATAAACTTACGTGAGGAATTCCTAATTGAAACTCCAATACTTCAATCAATTGCTGTTCCGTTATATACCCCTTTTGTAAGATAACGTCTCCAAGCTTCTGATCTTTGCTCTTTTCTTTTAGAGCCGTTTGCAGATTTTCCTCTGAAAGTAAACCGGAATCTACTAATAAATCCCCTAAACGTTTTCGCACTTGGGCCATCCTATCCCACCTCCCTTTATATATTGACCTTACTTCATATTTTCTTCTGGTTTTACATCCAAAGGGTGTAAATTATCACTGGAATCTGGTTGTTGGGACGTTTGATCATTCGACTGATTATTATCGTTTGGTTGTGACCATTGTGTGGGAACCGATTCATTTTGATCCTCATCAGGATCTAAAGGGTCTTCATTCGGAATGGAATAGGTGGGAACACCATTTCCATCCGTCGTTGGTGCACCTGAATCGTTAGAGGTATTAATAACATAATCTTTCATTCTATGAATCTCTTCTTTATGACGAGGTGGATAGAAGTCCTCTGACACCTTTGTTTCCTCCAATAGATTTCCCTTTGAAGTCACCTTCCTTTTCCAAACCTCAACTAACACGCCTTCATTCCCTACTTCTACTACCTTAACCTCACCTGAATTCAAATAAGGACTGTATTGTTTAATGATTCGTGGTGAAAAAGTTTGCTCGTTTCTCAATTCAATTTCAATTTCATATGGTAATTCCAATCCATTTAAGGAGGTTGAAAGCTTCGATTGAAGCAAATCTAAATGAATAGAATATGTAGTATCATTGGGGTTTTTAAAAGCAAAATCTCTTTTAGAATTCCGATTGATGTTTGCTTCGAAGCCAAGTTCTATCCCTTCAGGAAGTTCTCTGCTGTAATTTCGCTCGATTACTAGGAAATTAGTTTGAAGAATGGTCTTGTAGATTGATGAAGCAATGATACTCAAGTCACTATCAGTTGCCCCTGTAAAACCATTTTGATCCATCCACTGTATTAATGAGAAATCAGAGTTTCCTTTAATTTGAATCTCAGGAAATACTGCTATGAAATTTGTTATGCCAGGTGTAGTCGTCAGAGAGTTCACTTCCGCTTGTGCAACTGTCAAAATGGAATCAGAGGTGATTAAGTATTGATTTACCTTAATGAACTCTTCTTCGGTTATTAACTCTGATGCCTTATCTTTTAAAACTTCGGACAGTGCTTCCATATTTATTAATGAGGTATCTACCCCACTTTCAGAAAGGAACTCACTCAGTTCTCCTTCATCTACCTTCACGTTTAAAAGAAGAGTTTCGCCCTCTTTCTCGATTGAGGCTGAAACATCAAAGGAAAATAAACGGGAGGCTACGGGAAATGTTTGATTAAGGTATGAAAAGGTCAGTTTTTGATTGACCTTCCATTTCTTAATTTCTTCTTCTAATTTTTCCACTGCATCTTCTTTACTGGCATTTGCAACACTTACTCCTGCAATTTTTGCGCCTTCTGAGAAACGTTCATTCTTTGAAAAGAATTGGTCATATGAAAATGCACCTATATGAGCAAAACTAACTAAATAAACACTGCAAAGAATAAAGAAAAAGGTAACCTTTGATATGGGTGTCTTACTCATTTTCGATGCCTCCTTCAAAATTCTTATTCACTTCAGTTTTTCTCGTCAGAAAATAAACGACGATACTCTTCTTCCTCTTCTAAAGAAATGGCTGATGATTCTTTCTCTTTTATGTTCTTTTCCATGATTGGTTCGATGATATCAGCTTCATCTTCTGTCCACTCTTGCAAGTCTATGATGTGTGGTTCTGGAGTTGTTTTTATTTTTTGTAATACATCAAGAGACTCCTCTTGAATGGGGACAATATAACCTTCTTCTTGGGGAGTTTCTAAATCTTGAGAGGAATGACTTTCTCCAGATACAAACAACTCTTCTATGTACTCTTCCGGTTTCTCCTCTTCTTCGGCTGAACTAGCAATTTGATTATGGGCGGATTGTCCTTGTTTGTTAAATATGTAAGTGTCCTTTTGAGCAAATTTCGAACCAAACCTTGTTTCCAGTATGTAAATCATTAGGACGATAAGTATGCAGGTCATTAAGATGGATTGAAAAAGAGGAATAACGATACTAACTAGACCATTGATCATAAGAATTAGTAGGGATATAGAAGAAATGATTAATTTATTTTTATATGATAATTTAATAGGGATAAGGGCAAGCGGAGGCAATAAAAGAATAAATCCTATAAGGGCAAACACAATAATCTTCATTTCATACCTCCCAACAATAAGATGTCCATTTCGAGTATAAATTACAAGATTCGACTACTTCCATTCTAGTACATCAGTACTAAAAATGAAAGATTGTAAATTGTTAATCTAGTAAAATATTCTGAATGGTGAGCATACTGGACCTAACAAGTTTTAAAAATTCTTTGCCATATATGAATAAAACACCTTCAAAGAAGGTGTTTTATTTCACATATTGAGCCACTCGATTTCTTCCAGCTTGTTTGGCTCCAGTATATAAAGCTCTATCGGCATGACGGATTAATGCTAACGTATCATCAGCATCTTCTGGTGCTGTTGCAACGCCTATGCTGGCTGTAATTCTAACCATCAATTGTTTATTTGAATCATCTAAACTATCATGTAGGGTAAAAGGACGATTAGCAATGGTTGACCTAACAAGCTCAGCTAATCGTACAGCTTCATCACGCTCTACATCAGGTAGTAGTATAACAAACTCTTCCCCGCCATACCTTGCAACGGTACCCTTTTTACCTATTAGCATGCATAGACGGTCGGCTAACTCTATTAAAATTTCATTTCCACTTTGGTGACCATAGTTATCGTTAATCACTTTAAAGTGATCTAAATCCAGCATGATAAGAGATAAATACTTTCTTTGCCCAACATCGAGGTGATTAAACTCAAGAGTGAGTAAATCTTCAAAATAACGATAATTATATAGGTTCGTAAGGGCACATCTTTCACTATTCTTTTTCGTCGTTTCATGATGTCTTGCATTTTCAATCGCTATTCCAAAATAAGAGCATAAAATGTCTACAATCATTAATTGGAACTTTTCATATGCCCGTTTTTTTGAAGAAGCTAAAAGAAGTATTCCTCTTACCTTCTGACTTCTCACAATGGGAACACATAATACACTTTCGACTCCTTCAGGCATATAGCCCTTGGCCACATGAGACCACTCTGAGCGGGAGCTATAAAGAACAGACTGACCAGACATCCAAACGGCACCACTAATTCCTTCATTTTTTCTTAATGGCTTGAGGTCATTTGGTTTCTTTTCACCATTTTCTACTCTTCTTAAAAGAACTAACTCCTCGTCGTGACAATCAAGTATATAGGCATATTCAACAGGCAGGGTTTCAATGATTTTTTCAATAAAAATGTCCAAGACTTCTTTAACCTTGAGGCTTTCTGTTAACTGATGCCCAATTTCACCGGCTTTTTGAAGGTATTCATTGATTTTTTCGGAAGAATTGTACATTTTCAATATAATGGATAAGCTGACAAAGGGTACTCCAATCAACAGTGAAGCAAAAGCACCTAATTCAAAGGTTAAATAATAGAGAGAAAGCGAAAGAGGCAGCATAATCATATTGGAAAGAAAGTCCCATTGAAAATCTTTACTATTAAATCGTACATCCAGCTTTGCAAAATAACGTTGATAGAAGAAAAGAATCATCGTATTAATCATAATCGCCATAACTTCATAGCTAATAACAGGAGGGAGAAGACTGGAAATGTCTCTCATCCCCACTTCTCCACCCAGTTGAAAATAGATCAAACCACTTAGAAAGGAAACAACAAAAAACATTCCCGAGTTTAAAGGAATCCTATGCCAGTCGTTGGATCTAATTCGTACGCGTATTAATAATGGAATCATGGAAAATTGCATAAGAATGATTTCAACAAACAAACCATATTTTAAGAAACCAACAAGGGTAACCCATTGAATAAAGAAAATAGTCGTTCCATTAATAACAATTGGCATAAGTGGAATAAACGTTGCGAAAAGGACTAATGTTATAAGTTCCAATCCATTTCCGTCCAAATTTTCTGGAGGATAGTATTGATAAGCATAATATAAGCCAGTAGGGACGATGGCGAGCCATGTAAACAAGATAATTAACTTTTTCTTCACTGACAACTGCATATCTATCCTCCATATTCGTTAATCTTTCCAACTAGAAATTTAGAACTAGTCAAATAGTCACAAGTTTAAGAATATTTTATCAAATCTGTCGATTAAAGTCACTTGTTTTTTCTAGAATTTTCTAATTTTTTCATAAGGACAGGTTTTACCTCCGAAAGAAAGTAAAGAGATCCCGTAATAAATAACACTTCATTTTCATCCATTAATAACAGCTTATCTTCTATAAAACTCTCCCATTCAAGAATGTTTATCTTTTTCTTGTGAGTGGATAAATGATAAAGTTCTTCTGAAGAAGCGACTCTAGGAAATTGAAATGAAGTAAATCCAATACAGTCCACTGCTTCTTCTAGTTCTTCAATCATGGGCTTTAATTGCTTATCTTTTAGAGCTGAAAATAACACAGTTATTTTCTTATGTTGAAAACGTTCTTTCAAGGTTTGAACTAGCGCTTTTACACCTTCAGGATTATGTGCACCATCCATGTAAACTTCAGGATTTTCTGACACCTTTTCCATTCTCCCAGGCCAATACGCTCTCATCAATCCTGCTTTTATTTCTTTTTGACTGCAGTTTATTTGTCCTATCTCTTGAAGTATTTCAAGTGCTTTAATAGCTACTGCGGCGTTATAAATTTGATGAGTTCCTATCATAGAAATTTCAAACGTTGTTGCTTGAGAGGAAGACTCATAAAAGAAATGTTCGCCCGTTTTTAGAAGAGATTGACGATCAGCAAAAAAAGCTTCTCCTAATTGATAAACTTCGCTTTCCATTTCCTCTGCTTTCTGTTTAATGACGGCACATGCTCCCTTTTGGAGGACACCTGATACTACCGGCACTCTCTCTTTAATGATTCCTGCTTTTTCAGAAGCAATTTCAGCTAAGGTATTCCCTAGAAATGACATATGATCCATGCCAATGCTTGTAATGATTGATAATAAAGGGGTTATGATATTCGTAGAATCAAGTCTTCCCCCTAACCCTACCTCATAGAGTACAAAGTCCACCTTATCTATTTCAGCAAAATAAACGAAGCTCATTGCTGTGATGATTTCAAATTCAGATGGAGCTCCCCATTCAGAGCTTTCCATTTTTTCTGCAATAGGCTTAATTCTTTCTACAAGTAAAGTCAGTTTTTCATCTGATATTGGCTGACCGTTGGTACTGATTCTTTCGTTAAAGACTTCAAAATATGGGGAAGTAAACGTTCCTACTGTATAGCCACATTCTTCTAAAACATTTCTTATGTACGTAACGGTCGATCCCTTTCCATTTGTACCGCCTATATGAATCGTTTTTAGGGTTTTATGTGGTTGTCCCAGCTCTTTTAGTAAGTGTTCCATCCGTTGTAGGCCTGGCTTTATCCCAAGCCTTAGTCTTGAATGGATCCACTCAACTGCCCCCTCATACGTTAACATACTTGTCACCTTCCTCCATTACACTCAAAAAATGAGAACATATTGTTTATACCAAATTGTTCATTCTAAAAACAGCTGGCTCTAGTAATCGATAATTGCCCTGGATAGACCCGATCCCTTAACACTAATGGTGATAAATAGAAAAAGGGCTGGAATATGAGGACTAATAGAAGAAATGGATTTCATTGCGTGTTGAGAACGTATCATTAATGCCTTCATTTCTTAACTATTAGACCTCTATTCAAATGCCCTCTTCATTCACTCATTCTAGTGTTAAACAGTTTTTAATTCCTGTATTCTCTCTTTAACAGTAGCTTGTTTTTCTAAATAATCTTTTTCCTTGGCTTTTTCCTCATCTACAACTTTCTGAGGGGCTTTGCTTACAAATTTTTCATTGTTTAGCTTACCTTGAACACGGGAAACTTCCTTCGTCCATTTCTCCAGTTCTTTTTCTAAACGAGCAATTTCTTCTTCGATATTGATTAATCCTGCAAGTGGTAGGAATAAATCAACTCCAGTTACAACCGCCGTCATGGCTTTTTCTGGGGTTTTTAAATCAATACCCATTTCAAGTTTTTCCGGGTTACAGAAACGCTCAATATAGCCTTGATTTTTTTCAAGTATAGATAAAATCTTTTCATCTTTCGCTTTTAGCATTAACTTGATTTGTTTACTCATTGGAGTATTTACTTCTGCACGAACATTACGCACAGCACGAATGATGTCAACAAGTAGCTTCATTTCCTCAGCTGCAGCTTGATCACTTAGGTCTTCATTCACACTTGGCCACGACGCAACTGTAATGGATTCGCCTTGATGCGGCAAGTTCTGCCATATTTCCTCGGTAATAAACGGCATAAATGGATGTAAAAGTCTCATGGTGTTGTCGAGTACGTAAGCTAAAATGGATCGAGTTGTTTTCTTAGCTGCCTCATCCTCACCGTATAGAGGTAATTTTGCCATTTCGATATACCAATCACAGAAATCATCCCAAATGAAGTTGTATAAAGCACGACCTACTTCACCGAATTCGTAACGATCGGCTAATCGAGTAACCGTTTCGATTGTTTCATTTAATCGAGTCAAAATCCATTTATCAGCAACTGATTTTTCACCAGATAAATCAATCTCATCATAAGTCATCCCATCCATGTTCATAAGAGCAAAGCGAGAGGCATTCCAAATTTTATTAGCAAAATTCCATACAGATTCTACTTTCTCAAAGGAGAATCGTAAATCCTGCCCAGGTGAACTACCCGTAGATAAGAAGTAACGGAGAGAATCAGCACCGTATTTTTCGATTACTTCCATAGGATCAACGCCGTTACCTAAGGACTTACTCATTTTACGTCCATCAGCATCTCGAACCAGTCCATGAATAAGAACATCTTTGAATGGCTTTTCACCTGTAAATTCTATCCCTTGGAAAATCATACGAGAAACCCAGAAACCAATGATGTCATAGCCTGTAACTAGTGTATTAGTCGGGTAGTAACGTTTTAAATCTTCAGCATTCACATCAGGCCAGCCCATTGTTGAGAACGGCCATAGAGCTGAACTAAACCAAGTATCAAGTACATCCTCTTCTTGTGTCCAGTTTTCAATATCTTCTGGTGCTTGTTGATTTACGTATATTTCTCCAGTTTCTTTATGGTACCAGGCAGGTATACGATGTCCCCACCAAAGCTGACGGGAAATACACCAATCACGAGTATTTTCCATCCAACGTAAGTACGATGTTTCAAAACGTTCAGGTACAAAATTAACTTTATTTTCATCCTGTTGAAGTTTTACCGCTTCTTCTGCTAATGGATCCATTTTAACGAACCATTGAGTAGAAAGATACGGTTCTACTACAGCCCCACTTCTCTCTGAATGTCCAACCGAATGCATATGCTCTTCAATCTTGAACAGAACGCCTGACTCTTGAAGATCTTTTACGATTTGTTTACGACAGTCAAAGCGGTCCATTCCATTATATTTTCCTGCTTTTTCATTCATTGTACCGTCTTCGTTCATAACAAGAACTCGTTCTAAATTGTGGCGGTTACCAATTTCAAAGTCATTTGGGTCGTGGGCAGGTGTGATCTTTACAGCTCCAGAACCAAATTCCATGTCAACGTAGTCATCCCCTACAATCGGAATCTCTCGCCCAACGATAGGTAACGTAACTTTTTTACCAATTAAATGTTTGTACCGATCATCTTCAGGGTGAACAGCAACTGCAGTATCCCCAAGCATTGTTTCAGGACGCGTTGTAGCGATTTCAATGTGGCCACTTCCATCTGCCAAAGGATATCTCATATGATAAAATGCCCCTTGTACGTCCTGATGAATTACCTCAATATCAGATAATGCTGTTTTTGTCGCAGGGTCCCAGTTGATAATGTATTCTCCGCGGTAGATTAAACCTTTATTATAAAGATCAATAAATACCTTTTGAACAGCGTCAGATAAACCTTCGTCTAAAGTGAAACGTTCGCGGCTGTAATCTAAACCTAATCCAACCTTAGACCATTGCTGACGAATATGTTCTGCATATTCCTCTTTCCATTTCCATGTTTCTTCCACGAACTTTTCACGACCAAGGTCATAACGTGAAATGCCTTGATTGCGAAGTTTTTCATCTACCTTTGCTTGTGTCGCAATTCCAGCATGGTCCATTCCTGGTAGCCATAGAACATCATAACCTTGCATACGCTTCATTCTTGTCAGGATATCCTGTAAGGTAGTGTCCCAAGCATGACCTAAATGAAGTTTCCCCGTAACGTTTGGAGGAGGAATCACGATTGTATAAGGTTCCTTCTCTTTATCGGATTTCGCTTCAAAGTATTTCCCTTCTAACCACCATTTGTATCTTCCCTGTTCAATGGTATTTGGATCATATTTTGTTGGCATTGAAATTTGCTGATCTTGGGTTTCCATATCATTTCCTCCTATATGTTTTGTATGTTTCATTCAATTGGTACTGGTTTAAAAAAAAACAAAAAATCCCCCGTCCTATGAAAAGGACGAAGGATTCTATTCGCGGTACCACCTTTTTTCTCAGGAGAAATACACCTGCTCCTGAACTCTCGACAACCATAACGGCTTTTAACCGGCTTCTACTACTACTCTTCATAGAAACAGCTCTTCAGGCGACCTTCCATTGTCTATACTTAGAAAATCTCTCAGCAAACGATTTTCCTCTCTTAAAGTAAGGGTCAACGTACTCTTCCTGTTCATTGCTTTTTATTTTATTTATTTATTCATTATAGTATCGGAAAAGATCAACTTTCGTCAATCATTATCGGCATTTTTTTAAAAAAATATTCGTAATCTATTCGGATTTTATAGTATAGGCACAATTTAGCCTAATTTTCATAAGATATAGTAGTGAATCCACCTAGAAAAGTGAGGAAATTAGAATGAAAAAATACAACCCCTATACCCTTCCCCCATGGTTACGGAATGCACGATTAATATGTAAACAATTTATTATTCCATTTTCTGTTTTTCAAGGTATTCGAACCATTTTATTGCCAACTACCTTTGACGTTCTACTTCTGACTCTTTTTATCGGTTTAGCCCTTGCGATTTATTTTGATTGGATTTAAGGACTGACGAATGTGGACTACGTGCATCGTCAGTCCTCTTTATTTTTAGTCATCATGACTCTGCTTCCTGTTGTTGTTCCTTCTTTTGTTTTTCTATCTCATCTAGTCGCATTACGATATATTCTGTGTTCTTCAGAAGCCAGTAATGGCGTTGAAGCTTTTTTAACGATTTGCGTTCATTTCTCTTTCCTTTAGGAGTGTGAAAATACTTCTCTACAATGGCAATAACTGAGCTTGGATAAGCTAAATAACTCATAAACAGTAAGCGCTCTTCATTGCGTACGGTAAAGTGCTGAAAGTAGGTAGTTAGCCATTCTACACATTCCTCGTAATACTTTGGATAGGTTTTCAAGGTTCTTGATAAGAACGGGAGCAGATCATGAAATGGAGAAGCAATTTTTGATTCCTCAAAATTATGAAAATAGCCTAAACCTCTATCATCAAACAAAAAATGCTCTATTGAGACCTTCCCATGAGTGATAACTGTCCTTACCTTTTCTAAATCTTTTGTGCTTTCATACCATTCATCTATCATTTTCCTAGAGAATTTAAGGGCTTGAGATGTGTCTTTATAATACATGCAAAAATGAAGTTGAAAAGGGGACATGTAGGTTGTCTTCTCACAGCTTTCAACATATTCTTCTAGGAACTGCTGTTCTTTTTCCCACCGTGAAGTTAATTGTTCGTAATGAGACTCTCGATCTTCTTTATTAATTTTTACTTCCTGTGACGAAATGGTGTGTAGCCGAGCAAGCTCTCGGAATAGTTTCTGGTGCTTTTCAAACCGATCTTCCTTTTCTTCATTCATTAACCAAGGCATTACGTAAAATAACTCTTCATTATTCCATACCGCGTACCGTCCATCTAATGTTGGATAGATAGGGACTATGCGATTATATCCCTTTTGAAATAACACCTGCACGTGGCGGACAAAATCCACTCCATGCTGTGTAGGGATATGTTTCACTGCTAATGTACCTTTGTTTGAGTACACTTTTACCACTTTATGAATATTTTCAACAAAATACGGCTCCACCCCATACGGCTGTAAAACTGGTCTTAGGTCTTCAATCGTTAGTGCCATTTTTCTCACCTTCTAAGGAATTGTGGTATCACGTCCTTTATAAAAAAGCTCTGTGAATTGTAAGAGAACCGAGGAAATCCCCTTGTCTCCAATTAATTCCAATTGGAAACGGGTACAGAGCTTATAAAAAGAGAACGGACTGGCCCCAACATACTATTGGTGTCAGTCCCCTAACGTATCTTCTCATTCGTACCCTTTTCAATTCATTTCAAAAGATAGGAACGACTTTTTTTATTCAACCTTTTAATATTGGTTCATCATTAGGTATATAGAGAACCTGCCCTCCATAAACATCCTGATTCGCTTCCAGATGATTTACTCTTAATATTTGTGGAATGGTCAGATCATACTTATCTGCAATAGCATCAAGCGTTTCCCCTTCCTGCACAATACACACTCTTAGTTTCGCTGCTCTTTCCTCTTCTTTTCTGGCAAAGAAATCTGTCAATGATATGGCTTCGTTTTTCTTTTTCCCTTTTACCTTCTTTTTCTTTTCAGTTTGTTCTTCTGAGCTTTCCTCTTCCACCTCTTCCTCCATACTAGAAGAAGATTCTTCTTCCATTTCTACTTCTTGAACCTTAGGTGGTGGCGAATAGGAAGAAGGTGTTTGTTCTTGTTCTTCAGATGATTCACTTAATTCATGCTCAGGCAATTGGAATACATTTTCTTTCCTATATTGATTATCTTCAAGTTGTGAATGACCGAGTAAATCATATTGAATCTCAACTGGTATCTCCTCATCCTGACTAGTTGACTGTGTTCTACCTTGTAAGGAAAATGCCTCATACTCGTCATTTTCTGCTTGAGGATTTTCTTCTATTTCATCTCTATCTTCTTCCTCATATTCTTCATATTCATATACTTCTTCATTTTCGTCCTCAGTCTCAACATCCTCTTCTGCTGCTTCCAATACCGGACTGACAGAACGATGAAGGGGCTCGTAAATTTCTTCTCCACTATACTCAGCCTCTACTGGGAGTTGCGTCTGCTGTTCCCCGTATATACCTGTTATGGTTAAATCTGCATTCAGTTTTATACAAGCATTCTCAGGAACTACGTAATCAAATGACTCTACGTATACATCAATTTCGCTTAAATTAGCGATACGATTTTTGGGGATTGTTACATCCACTGGAAAACAATGAACAAACTCATACTCCCCTTTTTCTCTCTTTTCCACCGTTTGAACAAATTTACCACTTGCCTCAAAGTCCTCTTCATCTTCATCTCTTGGAGAAGTTGGTAAGTATTCACCTGACAAATCTAAGCTACCTCTGATTAGAACATACTGCTCCTGCTCTTGTATTGTTATATGAGGATCTAAGGAGATAGATAGTAATTCTTCAACTTCCTGTCCTTTTTTAAACCAAATTGATTCCTCCAAAGAAAATCGCAAACACGATTGTTGTTCTTGTGACAAAGAAATTCCTCCTTTCAAGTTCCAAACCAAAGAAATATATGACAATGTCATTATCACTTTATGAGTAGAAAAGAAGGATTATGATAGGAATCAGAAAAGTTATGAAAGATATTAGGATTTTTTATAGGTATTCTCCATGATTTTGCAAAGATTCAC
Source organism: Rossellomorea aquimaris TF-12 (assembly GCF_001648555.1). GTDB lineage: Bacteria > Bacillota > Bacilli > Bacillales > Bacillaceae_B > Rossellomorea > Rossellomorea aquimaris. The sequence goes on from NZ_LQXM01000027.1 coordinate 142,849, forward strand.
TTCAAAAAACTAAAGCAACAATTTTTTTAAAAAGGCTCTTTTCTGTCAATCAGTGTGTGCTGGTGGTGAGGGGAACTACTCCGCTTTCCGCAGACGAACGGTCGAGCCCCCTCATCTCTGCTTCGGGGGTCTCGGCACGGCCGTTTTCCCGCAGGAGTCTACGCAGTTCCCCTCACCATCAAAAGAATTTATGTGACAGAGCTTCATTGTGACAAATAGCAATTGAAAGAAGCTGTCTTTCTACAATTTAAATTAAATTCATCACTAGTCTTTTTTTCAATTGCAACAAAGGTTACGAAAACATCTATTAAAAAAGAACCAATAAAAAACTGGCCCTTTATAAAAGGACCAGTCATTTTCTATTCTTTAGTACTCATTTTCTCAAACGCTTTTTCAGCAGCTTGAAGGGTTTTTTCTATATCTTCATCTGTATGAGCTGTGGATAAGAATAATCCTTCAAATTGAGAAGGGGGAAGGAATACACCTTCATGAGCCATTTCACGGTAATAATCGGCAAACAAATCAAGATCTGATGATTTTGCGCCTTCATAGTTTACGACATCTTCATTTGTAAAGAAAATACCAATCATAGATCCTGCACGATTGATCGTGTGAGGAATATTGTATTTTTCTGCTGCTTCTTTTAAACCATTTTCCAGAAGGTCAGCTTTACGTGCAAACTCTTCATATGTTTCAGGAGTTAATTGACTTAACGTTTCATAACCTGCTGTCATAGCTAATGGATTTCCTGAAAGGGTACCTGCTTGGTAGATAGGGCCACTAGGGGCGATTCTTTCCATAATTTCAGCTTTACCACCATAAGCACCTACCGGCAGACCTCCACCAATAACTTTGCCTAAACAGGTTAAATCAGGTGTTACGTTATAATACCCTTGAGCACAACCATAGCCAACACGGAATCCGGTCATAACTTCATCAAAAATTAACAGGGAACCATGTTTTTCAGTTATTTCACGTAACCCTTCTAAGAATCCGGGTTGAGGTGGCACAACACCCATGTTTCCTGCAACTGGTTCTACAATGACACCCGCAATATCATCTCCATATTGCTCAAAGGCAACAGCCATGCTATCTAAGTCATTGTAAGGAACAGTAATTGTATTTTTAGCAACACCTTCAGGAACACCAGGGCTATCAGGTAATCCAAGAGTGGCGACTCCTGAACCTGCTTTAATTAATAACGAATCACCATGTCCGTGATAACAGCCTTCAAACTTGATGATTTTGTTACGACCTGTGTATCCACGAGCAAGGCGTAAGGCACTCATGGTCGCTTCCGTTCCCGATGAAACCATACGAACAATTTCAATACTTGGAACTCTCTCAATAACCAATTGAGCTAATTTATTTTCAATTTCAGTGGGAGCACCAAAGCTTGTCCCGCTTTCAGCTACTTTCTTTATGGACTCGACTACTCGATCATTGCTATGACCAAGAATTAGTGGCCCCCAGGAAAGGACATAATCAATATACTCGTTCCCATCAATATCATAAATCTTTGACCCTTTTCCTCTTTCCATAAAAATAGGGTCCATTTTCACTGATTTAAACGCACGAACTGGACTATTAACTCCACCTGGCATCAGTTTCTTTGCTTCAATAAAAGCTTCTTTGGATTTTTCAAATGAACGCAATCTGATTTCCTCCTTTTTTATCGTTTCACAATGATCGTACTAAGATAACCAATCGGCAACGTCTTTCGCATAATACGTAATGATAAGGTCTGCACCTGCCCGTTTCATGCTCGTAAGCTTTTCCATGACAATTTCCTGTTCATTCACCCATCCATTTTGAGCAGCTGCTTTGATCATGCTGTATTCTCCACTAACATTATAAGCAACGACGGGAGCATTAAAACGGTCTTTTACTTCTCTCATAATATCTAAATAAGAAAGAGCTGGTTTTACTATTAGGAAATCGGCTCCTTCTTCCATATCTGACTTCGCTTCTCTTAATGCCTCTAGACGATTTGCCGGATCCATTTGATAGGTTCTTCTATCACCAAATTGTGGTGTAGAGTGGGCTGCATCACGGAAAGGTCCATAGAAGCTTGAAGAATATTTTACTGCGTAACTCATGATTGGCACATCTGTGTAGCCTGCTTCATCTAATCCATGGCGAATGGCTGCAACAAATCCATCCATCATATTAGACGGTGCAATAATATCCGCACCTGCTTCTGCTTGGCTTACAGCTGTTTTAGCCAATAGATCAAGGGTTGGATCATTAAGAATTTTTCCTTCTTTTACAATTCCACAATGACCGTGACTAGTATACTGACAAAGACATGTGTCTGCAATTACAACCATTTCAGGATAGTGCTCTTTAACAAATCGTGTAGCTTCTTGAACAATACCATGCTCATGATAAGCTTGTTTTCCATACTCATCCTTTTCAGCAGGTACCCCAAATAGAATAATGGATTTAATGCCTAATGAAACAATTTCATCCATTTCGGCTTTCAGATTATCAAGGGAAATATGGAATACCCCAGGCATAGAAGGTACAACATTTTTGATATTTTCTCCTTCTACCACAAATAAAGGATAGATTAGGTCTTCTTTTCTTAGGTGTGTTTCTCTAACTAATGAGCGCATGTTCTCTGACTGGCGCAAACGACGATGACGAGAAAATGATAAATCTTTCAATGATAAAACCTCCAATGATAGATTAAGATTGATTATTCATCTAATTGAGCATGCTTGTAAAGTGACATATACGTTATGATGTCTTTGACCATTTCATTTACAGTATAAATGTTGGGGCATATTTTTACATGTAATCCGTACTCTTCAATGGTACTTTTCGTAATTGGACCAATACAACCGATAGGAGTATCTTTAATCTTTTCCTGTAAGGAGTAATGATGGATTATTTCCATAAAGTGATGAACCGTTGATGAGCTCGTAAACGTTAGAACGTCTACTAGATTTTCTTCTACAATCCTCTTTAATTCTTTCATACTATCTTTCGGTAGAACCGTTTCATACACGATCCATTCAGTACATTGAACACCCGACATTGATAACTCCGCAGAAATAATATCTCTTGCCAAATTGCCTTTAGGGATTAATATCTCTCCCGAAGGTTTTACTTTTGAGATAAATTGAGCTGCAAAATCATTTGCTGTAAAGTGATCAGGGACGAATGAGACGGGAATTCTATGTTGTTCGCAGTACTGTTTTGTTTTGCTTCCAACTGCGGCAAATTTACTTGTAAAAGAATCCACATCCAGCTGTATTCTCTCTAATGCTTCAAGGAAATATTTCACTCCATTTTTGCTAGTGAAGATAATCCATTCAAAATTATGTAGTGATGATAATATAGTTGATTCATGTGAATCCATATATGATTGAAAACGAAGGAGCGGTACCACAACTGGAACCCCCCCATAGCTTTCAACAAGGGAACTCATTTCTCTTGCTCCCTCACTGCCACGAGTAATCAGTACCTTTACATTTTCTAAAGGCTGCTCACTCATCATTATTGATCAAGCTCTTCTTTTACTTGATCGATTAATACTTTAGCACCTTGCTCTGTCATTCTTTCAGCAACTATTACTCCTACTTCATAAGGGTCTTGGCCAACTTCGTATTCTTTATAAATATCCTTACCGTCAGGAGAAGCGACAAGTCCCATTAAGGCGATGTCACCATTATCTTTAAGCTCAGCGTAACCGGCGATAGGAACCTGACAACCACCTTCCATTTTATGAAGGAAAGCTCTTTCAGCCGTAACCGTTTTCGTTGTTTCGTCGCATGCAAACTCTCCAAGAAGTTCAAGTAGCTCACGATCATCTTCTCTACACTCGATGGACAACGCTCCTTGACCAACTGCAGGTAAACAAAGATCGGGATCTAAAAATTCCGTTACTACATCACTCGTCCATCCCATTCGAGATAAACCGGCAGCCGCTAAAATAATAGCATCGTAATCTTCATTTTGAAGCTTAGATAACCGTGTATCAATATTCCCTCTTATCCACTTAATTTCCAGGTCCGGTCGTACAGCAAGTATTTGAGCTCCTCGACGTAAGCTGCTTGTCCCAATTATCGCACCTGATGGTAGATCCTTCAGCGCCACATGGTTTTTACTAATGAAGGCATCACGATGATCTTCTCTCTCAGGAATACAGCCAATTGTTAGACCTTCTGGCAAAACAGCCGGCATATCCTTCATGCTATGAACAGCCATATCAATTTCTTTATCCAGCATAGCTTGTTCAATTTCTTTAACAAATAAGCCTTTTCCTCCAACTTTGGAAAGGGTAACATCTAATATTTGGTCACCTTTGGTGACGATCTCCTTCACTTCAAATTCGAAAGAAGAATCAATAGCCTTTAACTGATTGATCACCCAATTTGTTTGTGTAAGTGCTAATTTACTTCGTCTAGATCCTACGATAATTTTTCTCATAATAACCTCCTGAAGACTTATGAATACCAAAAATGAAATGATGACAAGCGACTTCCTAAGAAAAAGTTAATCAATATTATTAAAAAGGCTGCAGAATTCAATAATGCTAGTGATTTACCAAATACATTCTTTTTCAAACGAAGATATAAAAAAGTACTATATAAAATTAATAGAACGAATGATCCTATAATTTTCGGGTCATACCAAATGAAATTCGGTAACTTAATAAACGCCCATTGTAAACCTAATATTAAACTAAGTAGAAGCATAGCCACTCCAATAGAGTTTAAAATATAGGTAATCTTCTCAAGCTTAGACAAATCACTGATTCTCCATAACCTTTGCCCCCATTTTTTCTCCTTTAACAGCTTAAATTGCAGGAGATATAAAAGTGAAAATACAAAAGATAAAGAAAAAGCTCCATATGATAGGATAGCCATTGTAATATGAATGAGCAATAGCTCTGAAACGAGTTGTTCTGCCATTGCTTGAGATTCTACTTGAACAGGGGCAAAGGTATGTATGGCCATAATGATAAAGCCGAGTATATTCGTAAAGAACACGGTGAAATCAACCCTCAGTAAACGGTTGATGACGAGTGACAGCGTAATTAATACCCATGCATAAAAATAAAGCCCCTCGAAAATAGTGAGGACTGGAAATCTACCAGTATTCATCATGTAAAGAAACAAAAAGATTGTTTGAAGAATCCAAACAATCGCAAGTAACCAGAAGGCAAACAGGTTCGCCTTCCGGTTTTTGTTCAAGAAATCTATAAAGTAAAACAAAATACTAATAGCATACAGAACAATCATAAGTTCATGCAGCCTAGTCATCGTTTGTTCAAACATCGACAATAACCTCACTTATGCTTGAAAAGAAGGTTGTGGTGTAAAGCTGGTTGAGCTCTCAGTCTTTTCGTTGGCTGCTTTCACTTGTTTCTGCTCTAACACTTGTTGTTCAATGTTAAAAATATTAATAAATAAATCCAATTTATCCTCCGCATCTGGAAGAGCTGCAAATTCTTTTGCTTGTAAAATAGGATCTTTCAACAATTGATTAATAATACTCTTTGTATGCTTACTTAACACCTTACGTTCACGATCTGTTAAGTTTGGCATCTTTCGTTCAATGCTCTCCATTGTGTCAGCTTGAATAGATAGAGCTTTCTGTCTTAAAGCAGATATCACTGGAACAACGCCAAGCATATTCAACCATTCTTTAAAGGAAACAATTTCAGCCTCTATCATTAATTCAATTTGCTCCGCTGCCCGTTTGCGCTCTGCTAGATTCGCTTGGACAATTCCTTCCAGATCATCAATGTCATATAGGAAGACACTTTCTAAATCTCCAATTGAAGGATCTAAATCTCTAGGAACTGCAATATCTACCATGAACAGGGGACGGCCTTTTCTCATTTCTTCCACATGAGACATCGTTTCTTTAGAAATGACAAAATCCTTTGCTCCAGTAGAGCTAATGAGGATATCTGCTTCCACCAAAGCACACTGTAGCTCTTGGAGGGTTTTCGCTTTTCCGCTGAATCGTTCAGCTAAGCTTTGGGCCTTTTCAAACGTTCGATTAATAACGGTTACTTTCGTAGCACCGCTTCCATGTAAGTTTTGAATGGCCAACTCTCCCATTTTTCCAGCACCAAGAATCAGAACATGTTTATGGTCTAAGCTACCAAATACTTTCTTAGCTAATTCAACAGCTGCATAGCTGACAGAGACAGCATTTGAACCTATCTCTGTTTCTGAATGTCCTTTTTTAGCCACAGTCACAGCCTGCTTAAAAAGATGGTTAAATACCGTTCCTGTTGCTCCGGCTTCCTGAGAGGTTAAAAAGCTGTTTTTAATTTGACCAAGAATTTGGGTTTCCCCTAACACCATAGAATTCAATCCACACGCAACTTTAAAAAGGTGTTCAACGGCTCCTTCTTGTTCATAAATGAACAAATAAGGTGTGAACTCCTCTTTATCTATATCAAACCATTGAGATAAAAAATCTTTAATATAATAACGACCTGTGTGAAGCTGATCTACTACTGCATAAACCTCTGTGCGATTACAAGTAGAGACAATCACATTTTCTAAAATGCTTTTCTTATCCTTTAATGCCTTCATGGCAAAGGGAAGATCAGTTTCATTGAATGACAATCTTTCACGAATCTCAACAGGGGCCGTTTTAAAATTTAAACCAACGACTATCGTATACATGCTGTGCATTACACCCCCAACATAATATCATTACTACTATTATAACATGTCCATTACAACTGAAAGCTTGTAAATGTGAACAGAAATTGAAACCTATTTTATGTTACATTAAACGTGAAAGAAACATTTCATCAAAGATAGGTTTCCATTAAACCTATTCTCTGAAAGCACTTTCAACACTATAACCATCACTTTATTTCGACATAGCCTACTTAAGTAGGGTAACAAATCATAAGGGAAGAATCAAGTTAAGAGAAGGGTTGAAGAGAAAAGCGTCGAATAGTAGTAAACAAACAACTCATTTACTTTTCTATCATTTCCCCTAAAAACAGGAAAAATAACACCTCGAGAAAAAAAAGATGCGGAGGATGAAAATGAAACAGCAAAGAATTTTCCCTGGAATCATTTTGATAGGATTTGGCATTTATTTTTATTTGCAGCAAGCAAATATCGTCCTGTTCCAAGAGTTCTTCACCTGGCCGACTTTACTCATCATTGTTGGAGTAGCATTTTTAGGTCAAGGTTACGGCGGGAGAGACTACGAGGCTATATTACCAGGAACCATATTAGTCGGTTTCGGGCTTCACTTCCATGTAGTCAACAAGCTTGCCATTTGGCCGGATCACATAGGCACATTTATATTAATCATTTCGTTAGGTTTCCTCTTACGTTACCAAAAGACACGAACAGGATTATTTCAAGCCATTCTCTTTTTAACTCTATCTATCATTCTACTTTTCTATGACAAAGTGATTCGATGGTTTGGACTACTCGAAGGCAGTGTAGGTTCTCCTTGGGAAATCTGGCCAATCGTGATTATTGTAATCGGTATTTACTTGCTCTTTATTAAGAAAAAATAAGCAGTAAAAAGCACCTCAATTTATGAGGTGCTTTTTTGCGTTAGAGTTATAAAACAGAATCCAAAAATTCTTTTGTACGCTGTTCTTTTGGATTTGTGAACATTTCTTTAGGAGGTCCTACCTCCACAACTTTCCCGTCGTGCATGTACACAACCCAATCCGCTACTTCACGGGCAAACCCCATTTCATGGGTTACGACAATCATTGTCATTCCCTCTTCAGCAAGCTCCTTCATGGTAGCTAACACCTCTCCTACTAATTCAGGGTCAAGGGCTGAAGTAGGTTCATCAAATAACATAATGTCAGGCTTCATAGCCAGCGCACGCGCAATCGCGACACGCTGCTTTTGACCTCCTGACAACTTAGAAGGATAGACATTTTCTTTTTCAGCAAGCCCGACTTTTTTTAATAAAGACTGGGCGTCTTTTTTCGCATCTTTCTTAGAGACACCTTTTACGTAAATAGGTGCTTCCATCACATTTTCTAATACAGTCTTATGAGGGAATAGATAGAAGTGCTGAAACACCATGCCTACTTTTTGACGAATTTTATTGAGGTCATGAGTGTCCTGGTTTATTTCTTCCCCCTCAAAAATAACCTTTCCATCATCCTTCAATTCTAAAAAGTTCAAGCAACGAAGCAAAGTACTTTTACCTGATCCACTTGCTCCAATTAAACAAACAACATCACTTTCTTTTACACTAACATCGATATCCTTCAGGACATGCAGATCACCAAAGGATTTATTTAGTTTTTCTACTTTAATCATTTCTTGACTCAAGCACGATCCCTCCCGTAACGAAAGTAGCTTTCATAACAACTGTATGTGCCTGTCTTCCTCGGTTAGTCACTAACAGACATACGTTTTTCAATAATATTGACAATGGTAGAAAAGACAAGAACAAGTACTAAGTAGTAAATCGCAACCACAAGTAAATACGTCATATAATCAAAGTTATTTGAGCCTAATGTAGTAGCGACACTGAACAATTCAAACATGCCGATAAAGGAAGCAAGTGATGAATCCTTTAGGGCGATAATAAATTGATTTCCAAGTGGTGGAAGTGCTCTTCTAAATGCCTGTGGCAAGATAATTCTTCTCATTGAAAGACCTTGGGACATTCCTAGAGAACGACCTGCTTCCATTTGACCACGGTCGATGGATTGAATGGCCCCACGAAAAATCTCAGCGATATAGGCTCCATTGTGAAAGGCAAGCCCTAATACTACTGACCAGAAATCGGAAATATTTAGGGCAGTTAATCCGAAATAAAAGATAAAGATTTGAACAATCAATGGTGTACCACGAACAACAAAAATATATAAATCTGCCAGGATTTCTAACGGCTTTATTCTTGAAATTTTAAGAAAGGCAAAGAATAGACCAATGACAATGGCAATTAAAATAGATACAAAGGTTAATTGGAATGTTAATAACATCCCTTTTAGAAATACATCATATGTTCCAACAAAAGTTTCAAGAAAATGCACGTACTTCCCTCCAATCAACTACTTACAAGTCTTACTGACTTAATCAAGGTTTGATGAAAAAAAGCGAATGCGCATTCGAAGCACATTCGCTTTGTCTCATGCTGCCATTACTCTTTTTCCGGGTCGCTTGTAATATCTGTATTAAAATATTTTTCACTGATTTTCTTTAATGTTCCGTCTTCTCTTAATTTTTCCAAAGCGTTATTAATTTCCTCTAGTAAAGCTTCATTCTCTTTACTAACAGCAATGGCTTGTTCACTTCGTCCAATGAGTTCACGTGCTTCAAGATTTAATCCTGACGCGATTGCTTCCTTACCTGTTATAAAATCAGTAATTACGGCGTCATGTTTCCCGTTATTCAGAGCTTCAAGAGCGACAACATCACTGTCATATTGCTGAATGTTATCCGTTACTCCTTGAGCTGTTTCAGCGTAAGTAGATCCTTTTGATACAGCAATTTCCATACCATTAAGATCATCTAATGTTTCTACTTTACTATCTGGGCGAACAAAAATTTGTGGACCAGAATAATAGTAAGGTGTAGAGAATTTCACTTCTTTCAAACGATCCTCCGTAATCGTATGACTCGCAACAGCGGCATCAAAACGACCGGATTTTACTCCTTCTACAATTCCGGCAAATTTAAACTTTTTTTGTTCCGGTTCAAGTCCTAATTCTTTCGCTACTGCTTCCGCAACCTCAATATCAAAGCCTGACATGGTTCCATCATTGTTCGTCACACTAAAAGGTTTAAACTCTCCTGAAGCTGCATATACAAATTTACCTTCATCTACTAATTTAGCGCCACTTTCCGTTGTTGCTTTGTCTCCACATGCTGCAAGAAGCAGTACGGAAAGAACGAGTATACTTATACCTAACCACTTTTTCACGATCAATGTCCCCCTTGTATAGCTTGTAATATCTTTAATCTTTCACAATTGTATCAACAATAGAGAAAATTCTCAAAATTCATATCTCTCGATAATTGGATGTAATTTCCCATTTTTGTTACTGAAGCTCATTGAGCTTCCATTTAGATAGACATGCCTCTACATCCTTCCATTTCCTCCAATATCCATAGATAGCATAGTTCTATAAGCCCTGTTTTCCATTTTCACAAACTAAAAACGCTCCAATCGTTTAATACGATTAGAGCGTCCATTTGTTATTTATAATATGATTTAATGGCATCCCATGCTTTATCTTTTCCAAGTCCGGTTTCAGATGAAAATTTTATAAGATGATCGTCGCTATCCATATTCAACGTTTCTCTTGTTGCTTTCAAATGTTTTTCCCATTTCCCTTTTGGAATTTTATCTGCTTTCGTAGCAATGACAATACAGGACAACCCATAATGCTTTAGAAAATCATACATCATCACGTCGTCTTTTGAAGGTGGATGACGAAGATCAACAATTAACAATACAGCTTTTAATTGTTCACGGGATGTGATGTATGTTTCAATCATTTTCCCCCATGCCTCTCGTTCAGTCTTTGAGACTTTCGCAAATCCATAACCAGGTACATCCACATAATATAACGTTTCTTCTATTTTATAAAAATTCAAGGTTTGGGTTTTACCAGGCTTAGACGAAATCCTTGCCATGCTCTTACGACCAATCATCTTATTGATAAAAGATGATTTCCCTACATTTGATCGGCCAGCTAAGGCAAACTCCGGAAGATGATCCTCGGGATATTGCTCAGGCCTCACTGCACTTATAACTAATTCAACTTGATTTACTTTCACTTCTTTTCACCTACTAATGCTTTCTCTAAGACTTCATCAATATGGGAAGCAAGGATGAAAGTTAAATCTTCCCTTACACTTTCAGGAATATCATCAATATCCTTTTCATTATCCTTTGGAAGAATAATGGTTTTAATTCCAGCACGATGAGCACTTAATGTTTTTTCTTTTACTCCACCTATTGGAAGTACTCTCCCTCGAAGTGTCATTTCCCCAGTCATTCCTACCTCACGACTAACATATTTCCCTGTTAATGCTGAAACAATAGCCGTCGTAATCGTTATACCCGCTGATGGTCCATCCTTAGGAACAGCCCCTTCAGGTACGTGGATATGAATGTCTTGTTTCTCATAAAACCCTTCATCTATACCAAGGTCCTTTGCTTTTGAACGAACATAACTAAAAGCAGTTTGAGCTGATTCCTTCATAACGTCTCCTAGTTTACCCGTTAATACAAGCTTACCAGAACCAGGAGCTAATGAAACCTCTATTTGCAGAGTATCCCCACCAACCGTTGTATAAGCAAGACCAGTGGCAACCCCGATTTGATTTTCCGTTTCTGCTTGACCGTATCGGAATCGTTTTTTCCCTAAAAATTCATCTATGTTAGAGCTGGTGACTATTACACGTTTTTTATCGCCAGAAACGATAATTTTTGCTGTTTTCCTACAAAGAGCCGCTAACTGACGTTCCAAGCTACGAACTCCGGCTTCACGTGAATAATAACGTACGATGTCAATAATCGCTTCGTCTCTTACTTGAAGCTTGGATTTCGTTAATCCGTGTTCCTCTATCTGTTTAGGCAATAAGTGTTGTTTTGCAATGTTCACTTTTTCTAGTTCAGTGTATCCGGCAATCGTAATGATTTCCATCCGATCTCTTAATGGTCCAGGAATCGTAGACAAGTCATTGGCCGTTGCAATAAACATCACTTTCGATAAATCATAGGTTTCTTCAATATAGTGATCACTAAAAGTAGAATTTTGTTCAGGGTCCAGTACTTCAAGCATTGCAGAAGAAGGGTCTCCTCTGAAATCACTTGACATCTTGTCTATTTCATCCAATAAGAAAACTGGGTTAATGGTTCCTGCCTTCTTCATTCCACGAATGATTCTTCCCGGCATGGCCCCTACATACGTACGGCGATGTCCTCTAACCTCTGATTCATCTCGAACTCCACCTAATGATACCCGAACGAAGTTTCGTCCTAAGGATTCAGCTACGGAACGAGCCAAGCTTGTTTTCCCTACTCCTGGCGGTCCAGCAAGACAAAGGATAGGTCCTTTAAGAGACTTTGTTAATTGTTGAACAGCAAGATACTCTAAAACTCTTTCTTTTACTTTTTCAAGTCCATAGTGATCACGATTTAAAATCATTTCAGAACGTTTGATATCTAATTGATCTTCAGTTTCGGTTGACCAAGGTAAAGATACAAGCCACTCTATATAATTACGAATCACAGAGCTTTCAGCAGAACTTGAAGGAACCTTTTCATAACGGGCTAATTCCTTTAACGCTGTCAGTTCTACTTCTTCAGGCATATTGGCTTGTTCGATTTTAGATGTTAAATCTTCAACCTCACCCGTTTTTCCTTCTTTATCTCCAAGCTCTTTTTGAATGGCTTTCATTTGTTCTCTTAGGTAGTACTCTTTCTGAGTTCTTTCCATGGAACGCTTTACTCGCTGACCAATTTTCTTTTCTAAGCTTAATACTTCTTTTTCATTGTTAATGGTTTCAATCACCATTTGAAGGCGCTTTTTAATGTCTAGAGTTTCTAGTACCGCCTGCTTTTCCTTCATTTTCAACGGAAGGTGTGAAGCCACAATATCGGCTAGTCTCCCTGGTTCATCTATATCAGAAACAGTAGAATATGTTTCTGCAGATACTTTTTTTGATAATTTTATGTATTGCTCGAAATAATTTAATAAGGTTCTCATAAGAGCATCTGTTTCTGATTCTTTTTTCTCAGAATCTTTAAAGTCTTCAACCTCTACCTCATAGTATTCGTCTTCATCTGTAAATGAAGAAATGGAAGCTCGATTCAAGCCTTCTACAAGAACTCTTATAGTGCCATTTGGTAATTTCAGCATTTGCTTTACCTTTGTCAATGTTCCCATTTCATAAAAATCTTCTTGTGTCGGCTCATCTATATTCATATCTTTTTGAGTAGTTAAGAAAATTAAATGATCATCCATCATGGCTTTTTCTAAAGCTTGCACGGAGCGCTCACGTCCAACATCTAAATGTAAGACCATAGTTGGATAAACAAGCAAGCCTCTTAATGGAAGGAGGGGAACCGTTAATTTATTCTTTTTTGCCACATCTAACACCTCCAAAATTTGCTCTAAGCCTTTGTACAATTCTAACTTATTTACTAGGTAGTGTCTATTAAATAGGTATATACAACTTTAGCTTACACTTGTGTGTCTCCTCTGCTTCAAAAGCAAACCGATTCGGATAGACCCGAACCGGTCATATACTAAACACTTTTCTTATTTTCGGTTAATATTGTGTCTTTTTGAGCTATTGGCTCTTTAAGTAAAGCTAAGTCTAATACATCCTTAAACGTTTCCACCGGTATTACATCTATGCCTTCAATAGTCTTTAAAATCCCTTGCTGGTTCTCATATGGAATGATCGCTACGGTTGCACCGGCTATTTTTGCCGCTTTCACTTTAGGATAAACTCCTCCTACCGGTTTTACCATTCCATGTATACTGATTTCTCCTGTTAAAGCAAGATTGTGTTTTATGGGAATTCGATAGATGGCTGAGTATATCCCAAGGGCCATAGCAATACCGGCAGAAGGACCGTCAACAGGAATACCTCCTGGAAAATTCACATGAATATCGTATTGATCTGCCGGAACGCCCATAGAACGAAGAACGGTTATGACATTTTCGATTGATCCTTTAGCCATACTCTTTCTTCTAATGGATTTACTTCGATCTCCAATGCTTTCTTCTTCCACAATACCTGTTACATTAATTAAGCCCTTTTCAGAAGCCGGAATCACTGTCACTTCAATTTCTAATAGGGAACCTGTATTAGGACCGACTACGGCTAATCCATTTACAAGACCAATAGAAGCTTTTTCATTAATTTTCTTTTGATACCTCGGACTCAGTTGGCTTGATTGTATGATCCACTCTAATTCATGGTCCAGGATTTCATTACGATTTTCTGTTATGGCTACTCCAGCGGCGATTTGTACCATATTTACTGCTTCTCGACCATTTCGTGAGTATGTTGAAAGGATTTCAAGACCCTTTTCACTCAGTTGCATATTCACCTTATCTGCCGCTCTAGCTGCCACCTGTTTCACTTCATCCTGTTCTAGCTCTCTAAAGAAAACTTCCATGCATCTTGATCGAATAGCTGGTGGAATTTCGTTTGGAGTACGTGTAGTTGCCCCAATTAGGCGGAAATCTGCCGGAAGGCCATTTTTGAAAATATCATGTATATGATTGGGGATTTGATGATTTTCTTCATTATAATAAGCACTTTCCAAAAAGACTCTTCGATCTTCCAGGACCTTTAACAGTTTATTCATTTGAATAGGATGTAATTCACCAATTTCATCAATAAACAAAACTCCGCCATGAGCGTTTGTAACAGCTCCTTGCTTTGGCTGTGGAATCCCAGCCTGTCCCATTGCACCTGCCCCTTGATAAATAGGGTCATGTACTGATCCAATCAACGGGTCGGCAATTCCTCTTTCATCAAATCGGGCGGTTGTAGCATCCAGCTCAACAAATACGGCTGACTGACGAAAAGGGGATTTCATCATTTTTTTGGCTTCTTCTAAAACCAGCCGAGCTGCTGCTGTTTTCCCTACACCTGGTGGACCGTAAATAATAACGTGTTGTGGATTGGGGCTACACAAAGCCGCCTTTAGTGATTTAATTCCATCCTCTTGACCAATGATATCATCAAAACTAGATGGTCGAACCTTTTCAGCCAGAGGTTCCGTTAAGGATATGGATCTCATCTTTCTTAGCTCTTCCATTTCCTTTTTTGATTCACGGTCAATGGATACTTTTTGCGTTCGTTGGTTTTTTAATAAGTTCCAAAAATACAACCCAATGATGATCCCGAAGAATAACTGAATAAATAAAGCGATACTAGTAAAGCTCATTCTTCTCCCTCCAAGTAGATACATGTTGTTAACGGTTAGTATCTCCCTCACCATGTGGGAATAAACAAGGAAATTCGAAAAGCGGAAGGTACCTTGATCAGAGGCAATATGCGTAAAAAGAGTACATTGGTTAAGTCATAATTGATAGAACTTGTCATCATTTAAAACTTTACCGTAAGGTTTGTTTCTTAGGGTTTGTTGCTATTTTATCGAAGAAAATAATAGTTGATTTCCGCTGCAGGATACTCGCTTTCCGCGGGGCGGGCGGTTAGCTTCCTCAGCTTCGCCTGTGGGGTCTCACCTGTACCGCTATTCCCGCAGGAGTCGAGTACCTTCCGCTCCAACCAACTTTCGAAGCATGAGTTTTTTATTAAATACAATAAACATTTAAAAGCAGTTTTCCAAAAGAAAAAAGTGGTCGATTTAAGTTTCTATCTTAGAAAATCTGTATACTAAAAGATTTTTTCGACTTTTAAGCTCTGTCACGTAATTCCTTGTATATGGTGAGGGGAACTGCTAGACTTCTGAGGAAAAACGACCGTACGCTGGCTGCAAGCGAAGCGGTTCCTCTCACCATCTTGCACACACTGTTTGACATTGAAAAAACCTAATAAAAAAATCCTAGAATGAAAATTCATTCTAGGATTTTTGGCATTAATTATGCAGACGTTTTTGTTTCTTCATTCGGATCAATGATTGTGCCATCCTCTAACATTAAATGAGGTGCGGCATCATTCAGAATTGTCTCTTTTGTGATGATACATTTTTTAATGTCATCACGAGAAGGCAGGTCAAACATTACATCAAGCATCATCGTTTCGATAATTGATCGAAGACCACGAGCTCCTGTTTTACGCTCAATTGCTTTCTTCGAAATTTCGATTAATGCATCATCTGTAAATTCTAATTCTACGTCGTCTAGTTCAAGCATTTTTTGATATTGCTTTACTAGTGCATTTTTAGGTTTCGTTAGAATTTCTACTAATGCTTCTTCATCAAGTGGTTCAAGACTAGAAATAACAGGTAAACGACCGATGAATTCAGGAATTAAACCAAATCTTAATAAATCTTCTGGAACTACTTTAGTAAGTAGAGATTTTTCTTCCTTCACATCGGCTTTTTTTGGATCAGATCCAAACCCGATTACTTTTTGTCCTAAACGACGCTTAATAATTTGTTCAATACCATCAAAGGCACCACCACAGATGAATAGAACATTTGATGTATCGATTTGAATAAATTCTTGATGAGGGTGCTTACGTCCACCTTGAGGAGGAACACTTGCTACTGTACCTTCAAGAATTTTTAGAAGCGCTTGCTGAACACCTTCACCAGAAACATCTCTAGTAATAGAAGGATTCTCAGATTTTCTTGCTACCTTATCGATTTCATCGATGTAAATGATTCCTTTTTCTGCTTTTTCTACATCGTAATCAGCAGCTTGAATTAATTTTAGTAAAATGTTTTCCACATCTTCACCAACGTATCCTGCCTCTGTTAAAGAAGTAGCATCTGCAATAGCAAATGGAACGTTTAGTATACGTGCTAAAGTTTGTGCAAGTAATGTTTTACCACTACCAGTTGGTCCGATCATAGCGATATTACTTTTAGATAGTTCAACGTCATCTACTTTGCTACTGGAGTTGATACGTTTGTAGTGGTTATAAACAGCCACAGCCAGGGATTTTTTTGCCTGGTCTTGGCCAATGACATACTCATCCAAAATCTCTCTGATTTCACGAGGTTTCGGTACATCCTTAAATTCAACTTCTTCTTCTGTACCCAGCTCTTCTTCTACAATCTCAGTACATAGCTCAATACATTCATCACATATATATACACCTGGACCTGCGACTAATTTACGTACTTGATCTTGTGTTTTACCACAAAAAGAACACTTTAACTGTCCTTTTTCATCATTAAATTTAAACAATGATTTTCACCCCTTAGTTAAAACTTCATTAAATTGTGTACTATTTCCTAAAAACGAACGTTTCCTTACAATATACTTACCATCAAGTTATGTACTGCATTTTATCATAATATATGTTGGCAATGAAATTGATACGATTCTATAAGAATTATCTTATTATGTAACACGTTTTTTAGCAAATATTTTAATTCGCTACTATTTTTATGGTATCCATTTTACGTAAGTAGATGTAAGGAAACTTATGTATTGAATAATATAAAAAACAAACCCTGTTTACTAAGGTTTATCCAAAAAAGATGGTTCTTATTCTTCTTATAAAACGAAACTATATTCACTAAATGTAGAGTCTACGATATAGACCTATTTACTTTTTATAAAGTAAGATGAATTTTCATTTGAATTTTTTAAAAACAAGGCACGAAATAAATCGCGCCTTGTTTCTATTTTAATTATGCTACAGTTTTGCTGTTTTCAACAAGGAATTCTACTGCTTTACGAACTTTAAGGTCCGCTTTAAGAGTATCAAGTCCACCTAATGCTTGTTTGATGTTGTCTACAGACATATTGTATTGTTCAGCCATTTTGCTTACTTCTTCTTCAGCTTCTTCATCTGTTACTTCAAGATTTTCAGCAATAGAAATAGCTTCTAATGTTAGGTTCGTACGAACGCGTTTTCCAGCATCTTCTTTCATTTGACCACGAAGATCTTCTTCTGTTTGACCAGAGAATTGGAAGTAAAGCTCTAAGTTCATACCTTGCATTTGAAGACGTTGTTCAAATTCTTGCATCATACGATCAACTTCGCTGTTAACCATTACTTCAGGAATTTCAACTTCTGCATTTTCAGATGCTTTTTCTACTAGTGTTTCACGAACTGCTGTTTCTGCTTCAGTCTTTTTAGACTCTTTAAGACGATTTTCGATTTTTTCTTTAAGTGCTGCTAATGTTTCTACTTCTTCATCAGCATCTTTTGCAAATTCGTCATCTAAAGCTGGAAGTTCTTTAGTTTTGATTTCGTGAATTTTCACTTTAAACGTTGCTGGTTTACCAGCAAGCTCAGCTGCATGGTATTCTTCTGGGAAAGATACTTCTACTTCTTTCTCTTCGCCCGTTTCAACACCAACTA
Source organism: Rossellomorea aquimaris TF-12 (assembly GCF_001648555.1). GTDB lineage: Bacteria > Bacillota > Bacilli > Bacillales > Bacillaceae_B > Rossellomorea > Rossellomorea aquimaris. The sequence continues at coordinate 160,803 of NZ_LQXM01000027.1, forward strand.
GTTGCTCTTCAAAACCTGGAATGAATTGACCAGAACCAAGTTCAAGAGAGTAGTTCTCTGCTTGGCCGCCTTCGAATGCTTCACCGTCAACGAATCCTTCGAAATCCATTGTTACTGTATCGCCTTCTTCAGCTTTGCCTTCTTCTTTCACTACAAGCTCAGCTTGTTTTTCTTGAAGTGCTGTAAGTTCTGCTTGAACATCTTCAGCAGTTACTTCTGTTTCTACTTTTTCAACTTCTAAGCCTTTGTACTCACCAAGTTTAACTTCTGGTTTCACTTGTACTTTAGCAGTGAAGATTAAATCTTTTCCTTGCTCCATTTGCTCAACATCGATTTCTGGACGATCGATAGGATCGATTCCTGTTTCTTCAATCGCTTTAGCATAAGCTTCTGGCAAAATGAAGTCTAAAGCATCTTGGTATAATGATTCAACACCAAAACGTTTTTCAAACATTCCACGAGGCATTTTCCCTTTACGGAATCCTGGTACATTTACTTGTTTTACAACCTTTTTAAAAGCAGCGTCTAAACCTTCGTTTACTTTTGCAGCTTCTACTTCAATTGTAAGAACTCCTTGATTTCCTTCTTGCTTTTCCCATTTTGCTGACATACTATTCCCTCCAACAATCTATATTTGATCGATTTTTTTTACGCATAGTAGTAGATAGTCCCGTATGAAATCTAGCACTATCATCGTAAATATATAAAAAACTTTTACATTGCAACCATTATATTATAACATACAGCGGCTTTCTTTCAACAGAGAGCACTTAAATAGTAGGAGAGGAAATTTCCTCTAGCTCCTTTAATTTATGAAGAATCGGCTCACAATCAGGATTTCCCTCGATATGTTCCCTTAATTCATCTTCAAGAACGGTATCTGAAAACATACTTGCAGTATAAAACCCATACACAATAGCCAAATCTTCTTGCTTTCCTTGTAAAGGAAATGGATACATGAGAAACGAATGACGCTTATATAGTTCTAAAACGTGCTGAAGCAATGTAGGATTTCTCTGCTGTAGTAAGTCCTCTATTTCACTTACTGTTTCTGTGAAAATTTCTGATTCAAACATATCCTGAAGTGTTGAAGGACGAACAACTTCCTGTTTCTTTAACTTTGAAACCACCACTTCTTTTTCAATCCCATGTTCTCTGAATACATTTAATATCATCGTTTGCAGGAACGGATGTGCGTCAGAATCCTTTAAAATCAATTCTAATTCCAATAAAAACGGTCGAATGTTCCGGTGAACAAGTTCTGCAACAAGTATAGTTTGCTCTTCAAGACTTTTACCTTTTAATATAGAAGTCTGTTGCACGATTTCTTTTGATGAAGGCAACGGCTCTTTTCCGTTTAATACTTTTTCACTGAAGTGAAGTAATTTTTTGAAATGATCTTCTTTTTCGAAAGGAACTTCCTTTTCGTCAAATAATGCATGAATCGTCTCGACTACCTCAGTATGTTGATGAAGTTGAATCAGAATCATTATATACATATCAACAACTTCAAAATAATCACCAATTCCTTCAAGGAGCATTTCTTTACAAATAGTTTTTGCTTGCTCATACTCTTTACCTTCATAGAGGGATAAGACTAGGGCTGTATTAATGTCAGGGTTTTCTGGATCTAATTCATAAGCTTGTGTCAGGAGCTCAGAAGATACATGGATATCTCCTTTTTCTAATGCTTGAACACCCTTTTCCAAAAGCCTGTCCTTTAATCCAGGAAAATAAACGATTTTTCCATTACTGTTTTGGTTTTCCTTCGTCATATACGTACCTGCCTATACTTTTTAGTTGATAATAGTTTAGCATTTTATTTCTTATATAACAAAAAAAGCTTACCTTTGGAAGGTAAGCTTAAAGTATGTAGGTTAATGGCGTCCCAGGAGAGATTCGAACTCCCGACCGACGGCTTAGAAGGCCGTTGCTCTATCCTGCTGAGCTACTGGGACTTGATTTGTTTTTTAAGGACAATACTTATTATATTCACATAGCATTAAGATGTCAACAGGTTTTAGAACTTTTTTTAAAACTATATTCATATGAAAAACACTTAACTTACAATGGAATCACTAACAAAATGAAAAGGGCTCATTCATGAGCCCTTTTCATTCATGTTAAATAGTAAACACTTGTGTCAAATCATCCATCACTTCATGCTCATGTGTCAAAAATGTAACGGTTATCTTGTTTTCCATAACTTCCACCATTGCATACGTTCGCTCCTGTCTTCCACGAGGTAATCGTATACTTCCAGGATTTAAAAATAGAGTACCATTACTCATTTCAGCCCCTAAAGTGTGAGAGTGACCAAAGAAAACAAACTTAGCTCCTACTTCTTCAGCCTTGTAACGTAACTTCATTAAAGACATTTTTATTCCATAAAGATGTCCATGAGTGACGAGAATCGGATTCCCTTTAACATTCTCAACTAGATTTTCAGGGAATCGTGTATCCATATCACAGTTACCACGGACTGATAGATAGGAGGAGATCGCTTCATCATCAGCATTAAGCTCTGAATCACCACAATGGATCATTGCATCTACTTCAGAATAGTACCTGTTGGAAAGCTCCTCAATTTCTTCTGTTGAGCCATGACTGTCACTAACGATTAATAGTTTCATTATCCTCACCCTTAAATAAAGTCTGAGATTCTTTCCCTTAATTGTTTTAGGGCATTCCCACGGTGACTAATACTGCTTTTTTCTTCGGGAGTTAATTGCGCCATTGTCTTGTTAAGGGAAGGAACAAAAAAGATTGGATCATATCCAAATCCATTGTCTCCTCTTTTTTCGTTTAAAATGCGTCCTTCACAAGTACCTGTTACGGTTTCTGTTTTGATTCCAGGTCCGGCAATTGCCAATACACAGTGAAACCTAGCTGTACGGTCAGCATCTTTAACCGATTCTAATTCATCTAATACTTTTACCATATTCCTTTCGTCACTCTTGTCTTCCCCTGCATAACGAGCTGAGTAAACCCCAGGACGACCATCTAAAGCATCAATGGATAAACCCGAATCATCGGCAATAACTAAAGCTCTTAATTCCTGAGCTACGGTTTCTGCTTTAAGAATGGCATTTTCTTCAAATGTTACACCTGTTTCTTCTACATCCTCAATTTGAGGCAGGTCTAGTAATGTTTGTACCTCATATCCATATGGAGCAAACATTTGCTGAAATTCTTTTGCTTTCCCCTTATTTTTCGTGGCAATGATTACTTTTTTCATCAATCTAACCTCATCCCTTTATTCTTTCTGCTATTTCTCCTAATGCTTCCTTCTGTATTTGAAATAACTCTTGAATTCCATCTTGACCAAGCTTTAACATTTCATGTAGCTGATCGATGGTAAATGTAGCTTCTTCTCCAGTACCTTGAAGTTCTACAAATTCACCTTCACCAGTCATGATGATATTCATATCAACCTGCGCACTACTATCTTCAATATAATTCAAATCGAGAACCGCTCCGTGATCTTCCACAATTCCAACACTTGTAGCTGCCAGGAAGCTCTTTAAGGGAAATGACGAAATCTTTTTATTATCCTGTAGTTTAGCAACGGCAATACTCATGGCAATGAACGCTCCCGTAATGGAAGCCGTACGCGTTCCACCATCAGCTTGGATGACATCACAATCAATCCAAATGGTTCGTTCACCAAGAGCGTCCAAATCAACAACCGCTCTCAAAGCTCGTCCAATTAAACGTTGAATTTCCATCGTTCTTCCTGATACTTTCCCTTTAGATGATTCACGGATATTTCTCGTATCTGTTGCTCTTGGCAGCATAGAATATTCTGCTGTGATCCACCCTTTTCCACTATTTCTCATAAATGGAGGAACTCGTTCTTCAATACTTGCATTACAAATAACTTTTGTATCTCCAACCGTAATTAAAACAGATCCTTCTGGATGCTTTACATATTCTGTTTGTATGTCTACTGATCGTAATTGATTTACTTGTCTTCCATCTGTTCTCATGCTTTTCCCTCCTATAATAGTGAAGCACTTCATTTTGTTATGTAAAAGATTCCTATCAAAAAGATAAGAGGCGGCAGTATGCCAACCTCTCTTCATTGATTCTATAATAGTATATCAAAAAATTGATATTTAAAAACTAATTGAGTTCACTTTTTCTGGTCTTGTTACCGGCTCCGTAATTGTTTCACCATCTTTAGAAACAATTGTTGCTTCCCCATTCACAAGGATGGACACCCCTTTGATTCCCTTTTGTTCAGTTAAAGATAGGACAAGTGAATTTAACATATGTTCCGATACCATTTTTTCTTCCAAACTTCCATAAACTGCTTCATTAAAATTTAATGTAACCGTTCCATCTTTAAGTTCAGGATCGTCTAATAGCTCGGCACCCGTAAAGTCACTTACTAGTGAAGAAGAGTAGCCTGGTCCATCAATTAATTCTTGAACAACTGCTTTCACTTCATCAACAGAGTTTGAGCTGACTCGCTTTGTAACAGGCACATAATAGGTTTTATCATCGGTTTGTGACACATAGTAAACCGTTAAAGGTTTCGTACTCGTTGGATCAACTACTCCCGAAGTGTCAATGTTAATCCCTACTTTTCTTGTTAAGCCCTCTTCATCTATTGGTGTCCCATTAACAGGCATTTCATTCAAAGGATATCCGTTTACTTGTATCTCCACTTTTTCAACAGAATCAAACTGGGTTAACGTCCAAGTAATAGATTGGAGAATTTTTTGTTCATCCTCTGGTTGATAATGATTAAATTCCGGTGAAAAATCAGCTACTGCCGTACCATCTTTAATATCCACTGTCACTTGAGTATCTGGAGGCAGGACAGCTCTAAATCCATTCGGTAATACATTTTCAACCGGGCCGTTTACAACAAGATATTCAAGCGCCTGTTTCGCTACACTTTCATTATTTGGAAGAGGTAACGATTGTGATACGACATATCCATTTTTATCAATTAAGTAAAGCTCTGTCATCACCGTAAGTGCAGCGTCTTCCTGGTTGCTTACTGTGTCATCCCCTTCGTTCCCCTCTTTAGCTGTATCAACTTTTTCCCCTTCTTTTAAGTAAGAGACATCTTGAGGAGGATCAATCTTTTCTTTATCACCAAAACTAAGTAACCCGCAACCTGAAAGATATACTGAAGATGCTAATACTGTTACAGCAATTGACACTTTCGCTTTCTTTGCCATTCCGGTAACCTCCTAAAAGACAGTTTGTACTATATGTATACGAGCCTTTTAAAAAAATAGACCGAAACTTTGAGAAAAAATTGACAAACCTTCCTCTTTCCACAAAAAAACCATCCGACATAGACCAAAGTCTATAATCGAATGGTTTCTGCTTGGACATCTCCAATGGCTAACCAATCAGATGCAATTTCTGAAAACATGTAAGAAGAGCCCGTTGTAAAAAAACGATGAGAAGGTAGCTGAATTCCTCTATATAGTAGATTATAATAATCTAAAATTGTACTAACCTCTCGTGCAGTCTCATCACCAGAGCTAATTACGCTTACCTCTGACCCCATAAATGCTTGAATTTTCCCTTGTAAAAGTGGATAGTGGGTACAACCTAATATCAATGTATCCAAATCAAGATTCTTTATTGGAGTCAGGGTTTCTTTTACGATAGAATCTGCCATGCTGCTATTGTACTCGCCACTTTCTACTAAAGGGACAAATTTAGGACACGACAGAGACGAAACCTCGAGGCTTCCATGTAGAGAATGAAGAGCTTCCACATAGGCACCGCTATTAATCGTTCCAACAGTTCCTAAAACACCAATCTTTTTGTTCACTGTATGCTTAATTGCCGCCCTTGCTCCTGGATGAATAACTCCTATAACAGGGAGATCCAAATGGGTTTGTATTTCATCTAACACAACAGCAGTAGCAGTGTTGCAAGCAATAATCAGCATTTTTATATCATATTGTAATAGATACTCCGTCATTTCCCATGTGAATTTCTTCACTTCTTCAGCTGTTCGAGGACCATAAGGACAACGAGCCGTGTCTCCTAAGTAATAAATCGTTTCTTTCGGTAATTGTCTCATTACTTCTTTTGCGACCGTTAAGCCCCCAACTCCTGAATCAATGATGCCAATTGGTTGAATCACAATATTCCCTCATTCTTATTTCATTTCTTGGTGAAGTTTTGCTAAATTATCTTTCAATAATAACACTTCAGTCTCTGAGAAGTCTTTCAATACACTTTGTAAATAATCTTGTCTTTTATTGATTACTTCTTCAATGATTCTTTCGCCTTCTTTAAGCATATGGATACGTACTACACGGCGATCGTTTTCGTCTTTCACACGTTCAACTAACTGATGCTTCTCCATTCTATCCACCAAATCAGTCGTGGTGCTGCAGGCAAGATACATTTTATTCGACAAATCTCCAATTGTCATATCTCCATATTCAAATAACCACTGAAGTGCAATGAATTGAGGGGGGGTAATCGTATATTGACTGAGGATTTCTCGACCCTTTTGTTTAATTATTGAGGATATGTATCGTAAGTCTTTTTCAATATCTGCAACTACTTGTATATCACTAGTAGATGGGGTTTTAGAATGCGTCATGTTTACTCTCCTTTTTCAAATCACAGAAACTTATTTTTATCAAAGATAGCGTAAATTACCTCGCTATTATCTTCCATTTCTAATACATTCATGGCAATACCATTCTATCACACTTTGTCCTACTAGCATTTTCACCTTTTTTCACTAAAAATTCAAGATAGTAAATAACCCTTTTCACTAAAAGAGACTGACTCTCATCCAAACACTAAAAGGCATCAGAGGAATGAAACCAGTTAAAGTTTGTGTGAATAAGAATCAGTCCCTTACATTTAAAGCTTGAGTTCCCCCATGCGAAGAAGCTCTACTACAGCTTGAGATCGCCCCTTCACTCCAAGCTTTTGCATGGCGTTGGAAATGTGATTTCGAACTGTTTTTTCACTAATAAATAAATCACTAGCAATTTCTTTAGTTGTTTTGTCTTGAACTAACAGTTCGAATACTTCTTTTTCTCTTTTGGTGAGCAACGGTTTGTGTGTATAATCATTGTCCTTCAATTATGGTAACCCTCCTTGCCTTCGCCAGCTTTAAACCGCGGGGATGGGTATTGTTGGTCGTCAGAATATAATATGTGAAGGTAAGGTTTAGAGTGACATAGAGGAGGAGGTAAATTTAAAAATAGGCAATATTTATGGCACACCCATGTTTAGCTAGAGACAATTGAACGACAATCGAGCTTAGATCTCATCTCTTCCGTCCACGAAACACCTTTTCCATTCTTCTTTGAAATTTGAACCATAGTCCCTCTACCTACAAAGCATATCTCTTCTTTTTCATCCATCCCCATATAATGTAAATCCACAGATGAATTTCCAACACTATTTGCCTTAACATAGACTTTCAGTTTTTGATCAAAAAATACTTGTTTAACAAAATCACACTGTAAATCTGCTACAACTGGAATGGTTTCATGATCTGCCCTTACCCAATTCTGCATAAAGCCTTTACTTTTAAAGAATTCAATTCTTGCTTCCTCAAAATATGTGAATGGAATTGTATTGTTTAAATGACCAAACATATCCGTTTCTGAAAATCGAACTTTAATTGGAAGGGAAAAAGAAAATTCTTTTTTCCATGTAGCTATATCTTTAATGTATGTAATATGTTTCAATTTGGCTCCTCCTTTTAATAAAAGTAATAAATGAATGAAGATTCATTCTTTTTTTGATAATTATATACGTTTTAGTTGGATTTAGGAACCATTAGACAGAAAAAAGCGATAACTTTTTACTATGTATGCCTGATGGATAAGGAAAGGAATAATTAATCGAGCATTAGTAAATGCTCAAACCTACAAGAAGACAGCCTTTATAAACATCAAAAAAAGCACTTTCTTATATAAGAAAGTGCTTTTTAGAAATGAAGGAATTATTAATCTACCATATGGTCGCTTCCAAAGAAATTTTTAAACATTTGGAAGGTCGTTTCACGGTTTAATGCTGCAATAGAAGTTGTCAAAGGAATTCCTTTAGGACAAGATTGCACACAGTTTTGAGAATTACCACAGTTGGCAAGTCCACCGTCTCCCATAATTGACTCTAAACGCTCATCTTGGTTCATAGCACCCGTTGGATGTGCATTAAAGAGACGAACTTGTGATAGTGGTGCTGGCCCAATGAAATCTGAATTACTGTTTACATTTGGACACGCTTCTAAACATACACCGCATGTCATACATTTTGAAAGTTCATACGCCCACTGACGTTTCTTCTCAGGCATACGTGGTCCTGGACCAAGATCATAGGTTCCATCGATCGGAATCCATGCTTTCACTTTCTTTAAGCTGTCAAACATACGGCTACGGTCCACTTGTAAATCACGGACTACCGGGAATGTTTTCATAGGCTCTAAACGAATTGGTTGCTCTAATTGATCAACTAAAGCTGTACAAGATTGTCTCGGCTTACCGTTGATGACCATAGAACATGCTCCACAAACTTCTTCTAAACAGTTCATGTCCCAATTGATAGGTGTTGTTTCTTCCCCTTTAGCATTCACTGGATTACGACGAATTTCCATAAGAGCGGAAATAACATTCATATTCGGACGGTAATCTAGCTCAAACTCTTCTTGGAAAGGGGCTGTTTCAGGACTGTCTTGACGAGTAATAATAAAACGCACTCTTTTGTTTTCACTCATCATTTATTTCCCCCTTTGCTCTTAGAATAGTCACGCTCACGTGGTGGAATCAACGAAGTGTCAACTTCTTCATAATGGAATTCAGGTGTATTTGTAGCACTATTGTATTTTGCCATTGTTGTTTTCAAGAATTCTTCGTCATTACGTTTTGGGAAATCAGGCTTGTAATGAGCTCCACGGCTTTCATTACGATTAAGTGCCCCAATAGTAATAACACGAGCTAGCTGAAGCATGTTCCAAAGCTGACGTGTAAACATTGCCCCTTGGTTACTCCATTTAGCTGTATCATGAATGTTGATGTTTTGATAACGCTCCATCAACTCAAGAATTTTTTCATCCGTTTGCTTAAGCTTGTCATTATGGCGAACAACCGTTACATTGTCAGTCATCCATTCCCCAAGCTCTTTATGAATGACATACGCATTTTCCGTACCATTCATAGACATAATATTGTTCCATTTTTCTTCTTCCTGCTTCACATAGCGGTCAAATAAAGAAGAAGGAACAGATTCAACTGTTTTTTCTAATCCGTTGATGTATTTGATTGCATTTGGTCCTGCAACCATACCACCATAGATTGCAGAAAGTAATGAGTTAGCTCCTAAACGGTTTCCACCATGTTGAGAGTAATCACACTCACCAGCCGCAAATAGACCTGGTATATTGGTCATTTGATCATAATCAACCCATAATCCACCCATTGAATAGTGAACTGCAGGGAAGATTTTCATTGGAACCTTACGAGGGTCATCACCCATGAATTTTTCATAAATCTCAATAATTCCACCAAGCTTAATGTCAAGCTCCTTAGAATCTTTATGAGATAAATCTAGGTATACCATGTTTTCACCGTTTATACCCAGTTTCTGATTTACACATACATCGAAAATCTCACGTGTCGCGATATCACGAGGTACAAGATTTCCATATGCAGGATACTTTTCTTCAAGGAAGTACCAAGGCTTACCATCTTTGTAAGTCCAAACACGTCCACCCTCACCACGAGCTGACTCACTCATGAGACGAAGCTTGTCATCTCCTGGAATGGCCGTTGGATGAATTTGAATAAATTCACCATTGGAATAATAAGCCCCTTGTTGATAAACGATAGATGCTGCTGATCCAGTATTGATTACAGAGTTAGTGGATTTACCAAAGATAATTCCAGGTCCACCTGTAGCCATAATGACTGCATCTGCGGCGAAGGATTTAATCTCCATAGTTTGAAGGTTTTGTGCAACGATTCCCCTCGCTACTCCCTCGTCATCAATGACGACTCCGAGGAATTCCCATCCTTCAAATTTATTTACTAATCCTGCAACTTCATGACGACGCACTTGCTCGTCTAAAGCGTATAATAATTGTTGACCCGTGGTCGCCCCTGCAAAGGCTGTACGGTGATGTTGTGTTCCACCAAATCGACGGAAGTCAAGCAATCCTTCAGGAGTACGATTAAACATAACTCCCATACGATCTAATAAGTGAATGATTCCCGGTGCTGCTTCTGTCATTGCTTTTACCGGTGGTTGATTTGCTAAGAAATCTCCACCATACACTGTGTCGTCAAAATGTTCCCAAGGAGAATCTCCTTCTCCTTTTGTATTAACGGCTCCGTTAATACCACCTTGAGCACATACAGAGTGAGAACGTTTAACAGGTACTAATGAAAATAAATCTACTTCCGCTCCTACTTCTGCTGCTTTAATTGTGGCCATCAAGCCGGCTAATCCACCACCGACTACGATGATTTTGCCCTTACTCATCGTGACTCACTCCTTTTCCTACCAAAGTTCCCATACTATTTCTTATCTATTAGACTTGTATATTGATTGTGCTTATACGAAAGCGAAAATGGCGCGCATACCAACAAAAGATAACGCAACAAAAATTCCAATCGTAACGTATGTAGCAATTAATTGAGAACGAGGTGAAACTGTAATTCCCCAGCTTACACAGAAAGACCAAAGGCCATTTGCAAAGTGGAAAATCGTTGAAAGTACACCTAGAACATAGAATGTTAACATCAATGGATTAGCTAAAATGTTTTCCATCATTTGAAAATTCACTTCAGCTCCAAATGCCGCTGCTACTCTCGTTTCCCAAATATGCCATGTAACGAAAAGAAACGTAATGACTCCAGTTACACGTTGAAGTAAGAACATCCAGTTACGGAAATAGCCAAATTTAGTAGCATTGTTCTTTGAAGTGAAAGCAATGTAAATTCCATAGATTGCATGGAAGTACAATGGAAGGAAGATAATGAAAATTTCAAGGAAATAACGGAAAGGTAAACTCTCCATAAAATGCGCCGCTTGATTAAATGATTCTTCCCCACCTGTGGCAAAATGATTCACGACTAAATGTTGCGTTAAAAATAATCCAACTGGAATAACACCTAGTAATGAATGAAGCCTACGATAATTAAATTCTCGATTTCCAGCCATGATTTACCCCCCTTAATCATAAAATATGAATTCGTTTTCTAATGCTTTTATTTTCACTAGACGACGATACATACTTTATATTGTAACAATAATGTGACATGTTCATTTTACTCTCAAGGAGTGGAAGCGTCAAGAAAACGTATACATAAATTCGACAATACTGAAAAAATATTTTTAATAAATAGATAACAAGTAAAACGAGTGATTCCTCGCTTTATTTGTTGGAAAATTCAAATAAATAGTGTAAATAAATTATCCCACCAAAATATCCCATGTGCATTTTTTTAATGTATTGGGATGATAATTTTATGAGTCATGTATATAATAGTTTTATAGAAAGAGGGGATTTACTTGGAACAGAAAAAGGAAGAAATACATCAGGAGTCCGTTCCAATTTTCGGATATGAGCTTTTAAGGGATATGTTAATACCAGACATTTTAGGAAAGCATTCACCCGATATTTTATACTGGGGAGGAAAACAGCTTTCTAGAAGATTCCCCCTTCAAACAACAGAAGAACTCATATCGTTTTTCAATGAAGCAGGTTGGGGAACTTTAAACGTAATAGAACAAAAGAAAAATGAAATGACATTCGAAATGAACGGACCCTTAGTAGAAAGACGTTTATCCTTAAAGTCAGATGTTACGTTCAAACTCGAAGCCGGCTTTCTTGCTGAGCAAATTCAATTTCAAAAAAAGTGTGTAACCGAAGCAACAGATGAAATACATAAACGGAGTAAATCAGTTAGAATCCTCACCCGATGGGATGATAAAGACAGAATCGAATAAACCAGCTCCTATCATATAAAATATACTCCAAACAAAAGGGTTGACCGTAAAGATACTAAGTAGTTTACTTTAGAGGTACAAAACGTAAAATCCATTGTCTTTAGCATACGAATTCGCACCATTATTCGTATGCTATTTTTATTGCTATTACGGCATATCTTTTACTTTTAAGTGTGTTTTCGCATCTAAATTCGTACACGTTTTCGCATCTGAAATATATATTGTAGTCTTGTGATTTATGTAGTGAATCAACTTGCCGAATGGTATAAAAAAACCATAACGGATTTTATCCATTATGGTTATAATTCGTTCTTTCATAAGGATTTCAAATTTGTTACAAACCTACTATTTGAAAAGCAGCTTTTCTTCAACTAAAGCCAACCGTTAGTGGTATTAGATAAAAATGATAAAAGTAAAATAATCGAGAAATTGACTCTTTTTACTGTTAACTTTCGAAAGTTTCATGAGTACCCTTTGGAAGTGCATCTAATTGATACAGCACATTTGCATCTGATAACTCGCACCAAAGCTCTTTAACCTTGTTTCCCTTAAAATAATATATCATTATTCCTGTTTCCTTAACCCTTTGGTTTGTGGAAGGGATATTAAACCATCCACCTTTATAGGTGCTGTAACCTGTATACCTTACAACTAGCTTATTACCTTGTTCAATGAAATCGTGTAATTCCCATTGATCATCTTTAAAACAAGTCCGATACCATCCCATGAAGTCCTTTATCTTCTGACGAGTAGAATCACCACTAGACCCATGATAAAGAAAATCTTCTGTGGTTACTTCATCTATAATTTCTAAATTTCCTTTTGTAAAAAATTCATAAAACCATTTTTCAACTACTTCCTTTTTCTCATAACTAATCATAATCTGATTCCCCCTTTTGATTATACATAAGTTCATTTTATAAAGAAGTTTTTGTTAAACTGCACATTTTAAATGTTTAATTATTATTTTCGTTACTAATTAAACAATTTCCTACTTAAATCGCTAACCACGTTCGTTGAACAAGTTCTATTTATAGAATAATACATAAACAGAATAGTCTTGAAAAATTGTACATCTATGATAAGCCTGCGGTTTTATGAGTGAATATTCTACGATTACATAATAAAATAGCAGTCCTATTTGGACTGCTATTTTCAATATTGCACTCTAAAATTGAACTACTTAGTAAAGATACGATCAACCCTTTACTTATATTTACAATGACATTTCCTCTACTTTTGATGCATCCAGGTTAAAGGCAGTATGTAATACTCCTGCTGCTTTTTGCATATTCTTTTCGTCGACAACCGCTGAAACCTTAATTTCAGAAGTACTGACCATTTTGACGACAATGTCATTTTCTGCTAACACCTGAAACATTTCCGCTGCAACACCCGGGTTTGAAATCATCCCCGAACCAACAATCGATACTTTTGCCAGTGCACTTTCATGTTCTACATGTGTATACCCTAAATGTTCTTTATTTTTTTCTAAAACAGCCAGGGTTTCTTGTAAATCTTGTTCTTTTATAGAGAACGATAAGTTGGTTGCATTTTTATCTGTTTGACTTTGAATAATGATATCCACATTCAAGTGATGCTTTGCCAGAGTAGTAAAGATTGAAGACAATCCTGTTAAGGCATTTCCCAAACCGAAAACGGTGACTCTCGTAATTTCGTCTTCAAATGCCACGCCTCTAACAATTAAATTCTGCTCCATGCTTGCTTCCTCCTCAATATACGTTCCTTCAATTTTTTCAACACTAGAGCGAACCTCTAATGGAATTTGATAATTTTTTGCAAACTCTACGGCTCGAGGGTGAAGTACTCCTGCCCCTAAATTAGCCAATTCCAGCATTTCATCGTAAGATATGGATGGCAATTTTCGAGCATTGATAATATATCGGGGATCTGAAGTGTATACACCATCAACATCTGTATAAATATCGCATCGGTCAGCTTTTAACGCAGCTGCAATGGCTACAGCTGTTGTATCTGAACCACCCCGACCAAGAGTCGTAATATCACCTGATGGCGTCATTCCTTGGAATCCTGCAACAATCACAACTTTTCCCATTTGTAGTTGGGAAGTCATTTTTTCCGTATGAATATTTGTAATCCGAGCATTGCTATGAACAGACTCTGTTTCAATACCTGCCTGCCAGCCAGTGTAAGAAATGGCGTCTTGACCAGCTTGGATCAATGCCATGGTGAGCAAAGAAATGGTTACCTGCTCTCCTGTAGATAAAAGCATATCCATTTCTCTTTTGCTTGGTTGTGGTGAAATCTCTCTAGCTAATCCAACAAGTGTGTCTGTCGTTTTCCCCATAGCAGAAACAACAGCCACCACATCATTTCCTCGCTGTTTTTCTTCTAATATTCTAGACGCAACATTTCGAATTTTTTCAACAGAACCTACTGAAGTCCCACCAAATTTCTGAACAATAATACTCATAGCTTCTCCCTCTTTCTCCTTCTCTTTTGTATACTTTACTCATGCTTTTAGATGGTGAAGAGATTCATCACAATATTACGGATGTTAGACGAAGCGCCTAGCAGGTAATAAAAAAAGCAATGAGAATAAATATCTCATTGCTTTATGAACATACAGCAGAACAAACTAAATAGGTTCATTGGCATTGTGAGATAGCTCTCCAAGATTAATACATCTTGACAATCCTACATTTCTTAAACGTAGAACCAGCGGAATTAGCATGAGACTAAGACCACTTCGGCAAATCTCCCCTTTTTAGGCATCTCAACGGATCTCATACTCCTCTTTACCTATACTCTTGAAGTTCGCACCTCTATCACCACTTAAAAAGTGATAATGTTATAAATTTTCGTTAATTATAGCACAACCAAAAATCGGATTCAATGGACTTTTATATTAGAATTTGACCCCTTCTTGTCATGTGGACCTTTCTGGCACTTTTCTGCTAAAGCTGAAGATGTACCATGAAGCAGGAGAAATGGAGAAAAATCCCCTCACTTCTAGCTTAAGATTCTTTTCCATCTCGCAGCTTTTCAAATAGGACAGTTGCAACACTTTCCGGTATACCAATTTCAATAAACTCCTCTAAGGTAGCTTCTTTCATTTTTTTCATTGAACCAAAATGCTTAAGGAGTTGTTTCTTTCGCTTTGGTCCAATTCCATCAATGTCATCTAACGTCGATTGGAAGGCACTTTTACCTCGAAGCTGACGATGGAATGTGATGGCAAAACGATGAACTTCGTCTTGGATTCGTTGAAGAAGATAAAATTCTTGGCTTCTTTTCTCAAGAGGAACGATTTGCAACGGATTTCCGTACAGTAATTCTGATGTTTGATGCTTATCGTCTTTTGCCAGCCCTCCAATGGGGATATCAAGTCCTAATTCATTTTCAATGATATCTCGAGCAGCTTCGATCTGCCCTTTCCCTCCATCGATAATAATTAGGTCTGGTAAGGGAAGTCCGTCTTTTAATACTCTGGAATATCTTCTCCTTACAACCTCTCTCATAGAATCATAATCATCCGGTCCTTTAACAGTCTTAATTTTGTATTTTCTGTATTCCTTTTTGGCAGGTTTCCCGTCTAAAAAGACAATCATAGCTGATACAGGATCGGTTCCCTGAATATTGGAGTTATCAAATGCTTCAATTCGGAAAGGTGTATAAATCCCCATAATTTCACCTAACTGCTCGATGGCCTTTATGGTTCTTTCTTCATCTCGTTCAATAAGAGCAAATTTTTCACTTAACGCTTGCTTGGCATTCTTTTGTGCTAATTGAACCAAATCTTTTTTCTTTCCTCGCTTTGGCTGCGTGATATTTACTTCAAGGAGATTCGAAGCTAATTCTTCATCAATCTCTTCAGGTAAAAAGATTTCTTTAGGCTTAAAATGATTGGACATTGAATAGAACTGTCCTAAAAATGTTAGGAATTCGTCTTCTGGCTCGTTATATAGGGGAAATAGGGATACATCCCGTTCAATCAGCTTCCCTTGTCTGACAAAAAAGACCTGTACACACATCCACCCTTTGTCTACTGCATATCCAAACACATCTCGATCAGTAAAGTCCGTCATGGTCATTTTCTGTTTTTCCATGGTTGCTTCTATGTGAAGGATCTGATCACGGAACTCCTTTGCTCTTTCAAACTCTAGGTTCTCAGATGCTTCATTCATTTTCTCGGATAGCTGTTTTTTAATTTCTTTATAACCGCCATTTAAAAATCGAGAAATTTCATCCGTCATCTCTCTATACGTATCTTTGCTCACTTCTTTCACACATGGCGCTAGACATTGCCCCATGTGATAATATAAACATACTCGATCAGGTAAAGTGGTACATTTTCTCAAAGGGTATAAACGGTCCAACAATTTTTTCGTTTCATTTGCAGCACCGACATTGGGATATGGACCAAAATACCTTCCTTTCCCTCTTTGAACCTTACGAGTTGTAATCAACCTTGGATGCCGTTCGTTTGTTAATTTAATAAAAGGATAGCTTTTATCGTCCTTTAACATAACATTGTATTTCGGGTCATATTTTTTGATCAAATTCATTTCCAGCACTAGAGCTTCGAGATCTGACGAAGTCATGATATATTCAAAGTCCTCTATCTCTCCTACCAGTCGTTGAGTTTTCCCATCATGGGAACCTGTAAAATAGGAACGAACACGATTCTTTAAAACTTTCGCTTTCCCCACATAGATAATCGTACCTTGTCGGTCTTTCATTAAATAGCAGCCGGGCTGATCGGGAAGAAGCGATAATTTATTGGAAATATTTTGGTTCATTTATCTTCCTCCATCCATTTATTCACTGTTTTTAACCCATTTGTATAATGTTATATCATGATAGATTGGATCAACGAGGTCATTTGACCGAAAATCCTTTTCTACCTTTAGATGTTCATCAATGGATACACCTTGTGCTCTAAATCCTTCGACTACTTTATTTGTCAAATAAATGTCCCGGTTGTGATAATATCGAGAATCTAATAAAAATACTTCATAAGACTGTACCTTTTTATGGCTAAAAGGTGCCGAAAGATACTCCATTACTCTCGTCTCTTCCCATGTATAAACGATAAAGGGTTTTTCAACCTTTTCTAAATAATGAGTCAGTTGATAGGAAGCAGGAACCTCAGATTTATTCACATATAAAAGCTTGCTCGTTAAGAATACCTGGCTGAACAATAAACAACTAAGTAGTATGAAAGAATAAATAGATTGTTTCTTTGCAAATAATGTAATCACTACGAGAAATAATAAAATTCCTATAAGGGGAAGAGAATGCCTTGGCTTCATGACATTTTGAGCAAACAATGCCCATAAAAAGTAACTAACGAATAAGAGATATAATAATGTTGTTAGATCATTTTTATCTATCTTCGTTCTCCACCCTATTATAAGGATACTCCCTACGATAATGAACTGGATAATAGATTGATTCAACCCACCAATCCAAATTGTATTGATAAAGGTAAGTTTTATAATTCGTTCGAATAAGCTTAAATCAGAGGCACTGAATGCTCCACCCCATTCTTGAAAATGCCCATTTGTAAATGAAAGAGCAAGACGAAGAAAGCTTTCCCATCCTCCTTCTGATATCACGATAGCTACAACCCAGAGAAGTTGAAAGAGTACAGCAATATAGAGGTAAAGAGCTACATCCATTTTCTTTAGTAACCCCTTCTTCCATTTACTAAACATGACGTAAAGAATACCAACCCCAAGGATAATAAACGACAATCTAGTTCCAAGAAGAATACTAAATATAAAGAGAGGCAGGATCATAAATCCCTGATGGTTTTTACGCTTAGCCATCTGTAAACTCCATATGTACCACCACATAAAACCAATGGCTGCCCCTTCTGACATAGGCTGATTGACCATTAGGACCGTAAAACTACTTGTATAAATCATTGCTGTTGCCATAATAGCATAGGATTCTCTTACTACTCTTTTCATTAATAATATCAATGGGACTAATGCACTTGCATATATAATTAGATTAAAATATATTAGCGCTTTAACAGGGTCCTCAACCGCTAGATGAACCAATTTCCCACCCAAAATAAAATAAGGGTAACCAGGGAAATGAGGTTGCATTTGATACATATCAAAGTGAAGAACTCCCAGAGAAAAATCCACCTGATCCCATGTGGCTGCGTAGTGCGGAACCCAAATCATTTGAATGATAAATACGAAGGTTATTCCTAGTATTCCCGCCCAGTTCTGCCACAATGAAAATTGTTTGTTCACTCTCACTTCATTCACCCTCATATTCTTTCCTCATTTGAATTCGCATTTCTTCCTTTTAAGTAAGATTTGTTCAAAGGTGCTATTGTTTAAGCTCCAGCTACTTAGTGTGGAATTCAATAATAAGCTTTATACAAGCCTTTAAGTAAAAACTGTTTTTGTATAGATTGCTGCTAATTTAGATAAAAAAGTAGTAGTTGATTTCCGCTTCAGGATGCTCGCTTTCCGCGGGGTGGGCGGTGAGCCTCCTCGGCGCAAGCGCCTGTGGGGTCTCACCTGTCCCACTACTCCCGCAGGAGTCGAGCACCTTACGCTCCAATCAACTTTCTCAGCTTTAGTTTTTTAAAAATTTAAAATATCTACAAAGGGTTCTTATTTATAGAGAACTGTGATCGGTGTTCGTTTGTGTATTAGAAATTCTGTTCTCTATTAGACGTTTTTTTCAATTAATCTCTGTCACGTAAATTTTTAATAGATGGTGAGGGGAACTGCGTAGACTCCTGCGGAAATACGAACGTGCCGAGACCCCGGAAGCGAAGCTGAGGAGGCTCGGCCGAACGTCCGCGGAAAGCGGAGCAGTTCCCCTCACCATCAAGCAGACTCTAGTAAACAGAGCTACTGGCAGATATCATTTTATAAAATAACAATCTTTCACGAAAACAGCCTAAGTAAAAAAAGAACCAAACATCCATTCTCTAAAGAGTGTAC
Organism: Rossellomorea aquimaris TF-12; assembly: GCF_001648555.1. Lineage (GTDB taxonomy): Bacteria > Bacillota > Bacilli > Bacillales > Bacillaceae_B > Rossellomorea > Rossellomorea aquimaris. Next base: position 179,720 of record NZ_LQXM01000027.1, read on the forward strand.
ACTTATCGTCAAGTGTCTTCAATCTTTCCCAAATGGAGTTTGGTACTTTTTACATTTATTTAGCTTGTGGACTCAGGTCCTTTACTCCAGTGTTTACTTTTTCTTCCGCTTTTGCCGAACTAGGCTTTGAGGAAGTAAGGAGATAAATGGCTACAAAATAACCTAAATACGAAAGAACTTCTTCAATCGAAGGCATAGAGGAATATCCGAATAGTGCTTTAAAGAATATTCCTATATCACCTGAAAGCAAAGGTGCCGTTCCTGTATCTCGTAAATAATGTGCGTAATCAATCGGATGTTCTGGTAAGATCCAAGTAAGGTCATAAAGATGGGGAATGACACTACCGATAATACTTAAATCCTGCATCATAGAAATGGCTTGAACCAATAAGCCTGCTGAAATAAGGATAATAAACGCACCGGTTACTTTAAAGAAGCTCTTTAACGGAATGCGCATCGTACCTTTGAAGAAGAAGTATGCGACAACACAGCCAATGACCAATCCTGTAATCGCTCCCCATCCTTGCATTGCAGCTCCAATATTTCCACCTGTAATAGCTGCAAAGAAGAATACGGTTTCAACCCCTTCACGAAGCACGACTAAAAATGAATGTATGACCATTCCAACGATGTTTCCTGTGGTAATAAACTGATTCATTTTCCCTTCCATATTCCCTTTCAAATCACGACTGTGCTTTGCCATCCAGAATACCATTTGTGTAAGCAGGACTGATGAAATAAGCATGATACTTATTTTCAAATACATTTCGCTTCCCATGGCTGCAAATCCAGTGAATACAACTTGAAATAACATGGCAACACCGACACTTGCAAGAATGGCTAATCCTGCACCTAACCAGACAAACTTTGTATATTGACCAAAATCCATTTTTTTCAGATATGTGGTAATAATACCGATAATTAAAAGAGCCTCTAGGACTTCACGAAAGGTAATCAGCAACGCTTGTATTTCCACAGTAGTTCCTCCTTACTAGGTAAACCTTACATCCATTTTTTGTTATACATGAAGTTTATCTTCGTTTTCTTATTGCGTAAATAATTGCGGCTGCAAGTACTGCCACAATAATAACCAATGGAATCCAATTTTTAAGATTGGATATATCTGTCCATTCTTGTTTTTGACTCGTTTCTTCCGTAGCACTTTCTGCAAAATGACCAACTTCTAAGCTTTCTATGCCGAACTCCTTTTGCAGTGAATCTAAAATGGTTGTTTTGTTTTTACTGAATGCCTCTTGATCTGATTCCTGAGTACCGACTCCAAACAATCCAGGATTCCCTAAAGCTTGTAGAGCATCATCAAACTCCGATCTTATCTCTTTGTCTAAGTCAGGATTCTCTGTTTCAACTTTTGGAGATAATGCTTTATATGTAGCAAAACTCTTTGCGAGTAATCTTTTACTTGTATCGTATTCAGAAAAATTCTTTTCAATGCCTTCAAGTCTTCTTGCAATGTTGAGGACAAGTAATTCTTCTAAATTCTTAATCGCTTCTTCTTTTTCTTTATTATCTAGATTGGTAAGAATGACCTTAGATGGTTCTTCACCCATATGCTGGTCCACTTCTTCTTGAACCGTTTCATAAATCTTTTTTGATTCCTTGTAATTTGGAGGGTTTTCATCAAGTTTTATAAGGATATCTTTGTAAGCCTCTGCAATTTTTTCTTCGCTGGGATCCCCATATGAATAGGCTGATACACTCGAAGAAAAAACAATATTGAATAGTAATAACAATAATACGCTAGTTATGAATGATTTTTTCATCTATTGTTCCCTCCCATTTTCAATGATAATGATTATCATTCGTATTGTCAATAAGAAATAAGCACATCATCGAAGTGATGATGTGCTTATTTTCTGCAATTATCAGGTAAATATGAAGAGTTCTCATTATTTTGTAAGTTGGTTAGATTCTTTTTTCCAAGGAATGTTATGGGCCTGTTCTGCTACATATACCCTTTCAACTGGTCTTCGCATTTCTTTATAAATAGCTGGTAAAACAGAAGACATATACGATTTAAACTTAATAAAAGACCTTCCAGTCGTTCTCACATAGTACAAAATAGGAATTTCTTTTACTCTGAAGCCTTTGCGAACTAAGTTTAACGTAAGTACCTGGGCATAGTTATAATCATGAATAATTTCTGCATTTTCCATTGCCTGCCTTGAAAAGGCCCTCATACCAGACTGTCCATCATAAATCCACCTTCCGAGAAGAATGGATTGAAGTGCTGTAAAACAGTAATTCCCCAAACGTCTATGAATCTTCATTCCATTGATTGTACCTAAGAATCTAGATCCCATCGTATAATCTGCCTTACCTGTCATGATAGGATGTAATAGATCTGGAATTTGTTCTGGTGGATACTCTCCGTCAGCATCAATCATCACACCGATTTGGGCCCCTAGACGTACGGACGATTTTAACCCTTCTCTTACGGCTGCGCCCAGACCTTGATTCGTATCAAACGAGATGATGTGATCCGCACCTGCCTTTTTAGCCACGTTTACCGTTGAGTCCGTTGAGCCATCATTGATAACTAAAACTTCTACCTCTACTAACGGATGAAAGGAACGAGGTACACGCTTAATGACCTCACCAATGGATTCTTCTTCATTATGTGCAGGCATGAACACAATGACTTTCTGTTTACTCATGTTGATTCCAACTCTCCTTTAGCGCTTCTTTTAAAACGGGTCCTCTACTATGACTTGGATATGGAGCCCCTAACAGATAGGCAATTGTTGGGGTCATGGATACAAGACTTCTTTTTTCTTGTACTTTTTCTCCTTGCTTTATTCCAGGTCCTACCATAAAGAAAGGAACATATCGTTCTCCTTCATCCAGATGGCCGTGGCCTCCAATCCCATCAGCCTGTCCATGATCTGCGCAGATTATTAAAGTGGTATTATCCATTTTTCCTTCAGACTCTAATTCTTCAACAAATTCTTTAACGAGAGCATCAGCCTCTTCAATTTTCTCAAGATACTCATCATATAAGACACCTCTACTATGTCCAATTTGATCCGTTCCAATCAATTGAACAATAAAAAGATCGGGGTCTTGTTCATTCATTATTTTTTTAGCTTTATTCATGATATTTCGATCTGCTTGGTCTTTATGCATGACGGCTGTGACCGTCTCAACATCCTTTCCAAAGGAATCGACTAAGTGAGCAATCCCTAGCATTTTTCCTGTTTTCCCTACTTTTCGCAGGGAATCAAATATACTTTCTACCTTAATTCCAAGCTTCCAGACCATATTTGATTTCATACCATGCTCTTTAGGATAGGTTCCAGTAAACATGGAAGAGAAACAAACGACCGTTCTTGCAGGGTAGACCGTTTCCATATTTAAATATTCTGTTCCTTTTTCAACCAATCCATCTAAGAAAGGCGTATTCGCTTCATAGAACCGTTCTTTCCTCATTCCGTCTATTACAATGACAATTACCTTCTCATTTCTTGATTCTTCCGGTGCATGTAAATCATCTGTGAATGATTCATATTGCTTTGGCTTCCAATCAAATAAGAAATAGTGAAGGATAAAGGCTAATGCAAAAACACCACCATAGAAGGAAAAGTAAGAGATAGTTTGAAACATTTCGTCTGCTGATAGTATGGTCATTATACCGTCCCATACTGCCAACAATAGTAAGAATTTCGGAAGCTGTTCCTGCGCATTCCCACTTGTAGAGTCACTATTCTTTAATACTAGCTTCCAAAAACGAGTGAAGTTTAACCAATCTGTACGAATACGCAGATGATAATAAAACGTCCCCCAGAAAAAAACAGTAAAAAAGAAATATAGCCCTATCCCGAGACCCCAGAGAGCTAAGTTAGGAGAATCGAAGATGAGGAGATAACCGATGATGGGTATCCATAAATAATTGCGTAAAAACAATGGGAAGTCATAATAGAAATACAATATAAATAAAGGCAGTGTAAACAATAAGCCAATAAGGAAAGGAAAAATATCTCCTTGGAGCAAATCTTGAAAATGAAACAAAACCATTGTGCCTACGACAAAAATGGGTGTGAAAGGCTTACCTTCATTTAAGAGATTCCATCCTCTGGCTGCTATTTTTTCAAATTTTGATGCACTCTTCAATCTAATTCCTTCCTTTCATCTTGATCCACTGTTTTACATTTTTTAATGAAACAGGAGACAATAAGATTACTAATCCTCCTATTAAATAGGAGAAAATAAATTTAATTCCATGACTAAATATAGCCATTGAAAGTCCAATTTCCAGCGGAATTCCCAGTGTAAATAATGTATAGCTCATGACAGATTCATAGGTAGCTATTCCCCCGGGTGCAAACTGAAACAATTGCCCCAGTATCGTCACACTATTGACCCAAATAGACACTCCAATATGTAAAGCGGGCTCTAGTATTCCTGATACACCAAAGAGGATGGCTCCTTCTAATATCCAGCTAAAGAAAATCAAACTCAGGATGACAAACCCATTTTTACCAGACAGAGAGCTTGTAAGCAGCTGCCAGTGGCGGGTGAAAAATGCGGGAAACATCTTTTTAAGAATGAAAGCTCCTACAAATAAAGTGATGACAAATATGAAAAACACGTTTAAAGCTGAAAAAGGAATAGTGAAAAATGGTAATCCTATCAAGACGATTATCAACAACGACATAGTATCCATAATCCTTAAGACAAAAACGGAATGAAACGATTTTTCCACACTGATGTGAGTTTCCCGATTATTCATGATCATCACTCTTAGACCGTCTCCAACTTTAAGAGGGAATAGGTGATTAAAAAGCAAACTATAAAATAAACCATATAGGCAGCTTGTTAATCTTACTCCGTCATTTAAATACATTTTCCATGCTATACCTTTCAGGAAAAAAGAAAGAAAATAAATACTTATTACTATAAAAATCGTAATAGGATTTTGAAGCATTCTTCGTCCGCTATCCATTAAAAACTCCTTATCCAAAAAGAAAAAGAGTAAGATCAAAAACATGGACAGTAATAATATTCGAATACTATTCTTTGCAAACTTATAGAAGGACATTTTCATTTTTCTTCATCCAATGAACGGTTCTTTTTATTCCTTCTTCAAAGGAAACAGATGGAGAATATCCAAGGGTTTCTTTTGCCTTTGTGATATCTGCCCAAGTAGAAACTACATCGCCCACTCTTCGATTACTTAAGCTAAGATCAAGATGTGGAAAATATTTTTCTAGTTCATTAATAAGACTTTTCATTGATATTGGATGACCGCTTCCAATATTAAAGGTCCCCGACTCTTTGCTGATAATCGCTTTGTACGTCCCATCTACAATATCATCTATGTAAGTATAATCCCGTTTGTTTTCAAGTCCATAAATAGGGATTTCTTTATTTTGCATTAATTTTTTTATAAAGGATGATATTGCCATATCAGGTCTTCCCCACGGTCCATATACGGTGAAGAAACGAAGAATGGTCATATTCAAATCATAGATTGAGGCATATGCCTGACAAAAAGCTTCTGCACTATATTTTGCAGCTGCATAAGGAGACACCACTGCACCCGTTACGCTATCTTCCTTTGAGGCGTTCTTTCCAATATTCCCATAGACAGAAGAAGATGATGCGAAAATGAATTTCTTAACACCACTTTCCCCTGCAAGTCTTAAGGTATTAATTGTCCCTTTAATATCATAATCGACGTATTCATTAGGCGCAGTTATTGAATGAGAAACACCGGGTATTGCCGCTAAATGAATAACACAGTCTGCTTTAAATTGTTGAAAGACTTCCCTTAAACCTGCTTCTTCTGAAAGTAAATTTTCTTGTATAAACGTAAACTCTCCCATTTCTTCTACAAAGGAGAGCTGTTGTTTTTTTCTTTCAGGTAAATAATATGGATGAAAATTATCTATTATTAAGACTTCATGCTTTTCCTGTAGAAGCTTTCTGGATAAATGGGATCCAATGAATCCAGCTCCACCTGTTACAATAACCTTCAATTCATTACACCTCGAGCCATTACGACGTTAATCCTTATAATATTGTACCTTACATTAGATAGAAAGTGAAAAAGGGTTGACCCTATTCCTTTTGAAGAACACCAATTAGATCCAATCAAATTCAATAGAACTTGAAGAAAAGGTATCTTTCAAAATTGTTTAGGGTCAACCCAAGAAACTATTTATTCGCTTTAGCCATTACATCGTTTAACATTGTTTCAATTTCAGTAAGTAACGATTCAGCTTTCTCTTTATCTTGAGACTTTACAGCTTCTAAGTAGCTTTGAGCATTTTCTGATAATGTTTGATATGAATCTTCTCCCATGAGTGATTTAATATCTGAGGAAATTAAATCAATAAATAAGGCACCTTCTAATGCAGTAATGACTGATTTATCTTCTCCCCAATTTTCTTCACTCTCTTCATATTCGTGAAGAGCAATCTTTGAGAAGCCTCTAATAAATGCATGGTTCACCGCTTCAGGATCTAATGTTTTTACATCGGTTTGTAAATCAAACTGACTATTAATAAATTCTGCTTCATCAGCTGCGTTTCCAGAAAGGTAACTAGAGAGTGATTGATAGAACGCCCAGCCCTCTGCTTGTTCTGCTTTCGCTGCCTCTGCATCTTCTTTTGCTTCTTCAGAAGCTTTCGTTGCATATCCATTCGGAATTGCCCCAGTAGCTAAATAGAATGTCTTCATTAATGTCTTATCAACTACTTGTTTTCCAAGTTGGAAACCTAATTCGTCATCTTCTTTCACGGCTTTCTCTATTTCTTGAAAACCTCCATTGATGACATCAACCATATTGGTTTCATATGCCTGGTCTCTTTTTTCAACTGTAGATTCAAGAATTTCATAGAATTCTTTTGCTTCTTCAATTTCTTCGTTCACTTCTTCTTTATTATCCCAATTTTCCGCTACTTCAGTAAATTCATGTTTCATGGTTGTGTAGAATACTTTTTGCATTAATTTATCAAATAATTGAGCAACGACAACCTTATCTAAAGAACCTTCTTTACCAGCAGTAAGAGCTGTTGAAATATGTTCATCTACTGTATCTTCAAACTCTTGATCACGTTTTTGAACTAGCTCTTGTAAATCGTTTTCATAGATTGATATGACTTTATCGTAATCAACCTCTTTATCTTCTTTTGCTTTGGATAATTCATCTTTAGCTTCGTTATAGGAAGCGGCAAAATCAACCTTCTCTTGTTCGCCTTCTTCTGATTCTACCTTCTCATTTTCTTCTGAAGTAGATGTGTTTTTTTCTTCATTATTCTTCTCATCAGAACCACATCCTGCTAACACAGACCCTGTTAGTAAAAAAGCGGCAAATATTTTAGACAAGTTTCTCTTCTTCATATGTAATAACCCCCAAATGTTTTATAACTGATAATGATTTTCATTTCCGTTTAAAATTATATCGAGAATGATTCTCATAGTCAACGCTTATTTAACATTATTCAAAAAAAAGACTATTTTAGAAAGGCTGTTTTCGTAAACTTTGTTGCTTTTGAAATGGCGAGTAGTGGTTGTTTGCAGCGAGAATCAACTTTCTAAGTATGAGTTTTTTATTAAAGACTAATATATACGTTTCAAAACAGTCTTATTAAGGTGTACAGTAGTCGATTTTAGCTTGTAGGTAGAAATACTTTTTTAGATTGTTTATTGTTATTAATCACTGTCAGGTATTCTCTTTATAGATGGGGAGGGGAACTACGTACTCTTGCGGAGGTATGGGCGTGCCGAAACCCCGGAAGCGAAGCTGAGGTGGCTTGGCCGAACATCCGCGGAAAGCGAAGTGGTTCCCCTCACCATCTAGCACAATACAGGTTGACAGAGCCTTTAAGAGACTCATGTTATAAAACAACATTCTTTGCGAAAAGAGCATTAAAAAAGGCCGAAGCTCTAATTAGAGCTTCGGCCTTTTGAAATTATGCGTGTTTGTTTAATAGTTCAGCAAGTGCTTCCTTAGGTTGGAAACCAATTACTTTATCAACAACTTCGCCGTCTTTAAGAACGACTAACGTTGGGATACTCATTACGCCGTATTTACCAGCTGTTTCTTGGTTTTCATCAACGTCAACTTTGACGATTTTCACTTTGTCGCCCATTTCTCCATCTAACTCTTCTAATACTGGAGCGATCATTTTACAAGGTCCACACCAAGGTGCCCAGAAATCCGCTAATACCAGTCCAGAATTTGTTTCAGTAGTAAATGATTGATCAGTAGCATGTGTAATTGCCATTTATATGCGCCTCCTAAATTCTTTGAATGTAAGGTTAGTATATCACCGTTTTTTTATGGATGCTATTAATCTGCTCGTAGGTAATATACCCTTCAAAAAACGGAATATACTATGTACAACTTGAAAAAAAATAAGGAGTAACCACCTTCTCGATGATTACATCCTTATTATTTTATTCAATACTTCTATCATACCCTTTATGTTAAGAAACAAACATGAAGAGTGTTTATTAAGAACTAGCTACCTTAAGCTTTTTGAATTCTTCCGTAAGCATTGGAACCACTTCGAATAGATCTCCAACAATACCATAGTCAGCTACATTGAAAATGTTCGCTTCAGGATCCTTGTTAATGGCCACAATTACTTTTGAGTTAGACATACCAGCTAAATGCTGAATAGCTCCAGAGATTCCACAAGCAATGTAGAGGTCAGGTGTTACTACTTTCCCTGTTTGACCAATCTGTAAAGAGTAATCACAATAATCTGCGTCACACGCTCCACGTGAAGCACCGACAGCACCACCAAGAACATCTGCTAATTCTTGAAGTGGATTAAATCCATCTTCACTCTTCACGCCACGTCCACCTGCAATAATAACTTTAGCTTCTGATAAATCAACGCCTTCACTTGCTTTACGTACAACTTCTTTAATAATTGTGCGTAAATCTTTAATGTCAACAGAAAGAGTTGATACATCACCAGTGCGGGATTCATCTTTGCTTAGTGGTTCGATATTGTTAGGACGGATAGTAGCAAAAATCAATCCATCAGTTACAATTTTCTTTTCAAAAGCTTTTCCAGAGTAAATTGGTCTTGTAAATACTAGATTTCCTCCAGCTTCCTCTAGGTCAGTACTATCAGAAATCAATCCAGAATTTAATTTACTTGCCACTTTAGGAGATAAATCTTTACCTAACGCTGTGTGACCAAAAATGATTCCTTCAGGCTTCTCTTGATCAATAACAGCCATAATCGCTTGTGAATATCCATCTGAAGTATACTGCTCCAGTTTATCATCTTCCACAGCGATTACTTTGTCCGCTCCATATTGAATCATATCATTTCCTAAAGCGCTTACACTTTTACCAATTAAAACTCCTACTACTTCTCCGCCCTCAGAAACGGTTTTACCAGCTGCAATTGCTTCAAAAGAAACATTACGTAATGATCCATCACGTACTTCTCCAAGTACTAATACTTTTCTCGCCATGTTAAATACCCCCTGAATGTTAGTTGTTCTTATACTCTCAAAATTAGACTACTTTTGCTTCGTTGTGAAGAAGTTTAACTAGTTCTGATACTTGAGCATCCAACTCGCCTTCTAATACTTTTCCAGCTTCCTTCTTCGGTGGTAAATAAATTTCGATCGTTTTCGTCTTCGCTTCTACTTCATCTTCATCTAAATCTATATCATCAATTTCTATTTCATTTAATGGTTTCTTCTTCGCTTTCATGATCCCTGGTAAAGAAGGGTATCTTGGCTCATTTAGACCTTGTTGAGCTGTTACTAGTAATGGTAATGAAGTTTCTATAATTTCAGAATCACCTTCTACGTCACGAGTAACTGTAACAGTGCTTCCATCAATTTCTAATTTTGTAATCGTTGTTACGTAAGGAATGTCTAATTGTTCTGCAACACGAGGTCCTACTTGTCCAGAACCACCATCAATCGCCACGTTACCTCCAAGAATTAAATCAATTTCCTGGTCTTTTAGATATTGTGAAAGGATTTTGGCTGTAGTGAATTGATCTCCATTCTCAACATCATCTTCCGTATTGATCAGTACAGCTTTGTCAGCTCCCATGGCTAAGGCAGTTCTAAGCTGTTTCTCGCTCTCTTCTCCACCTACTGTTACCACTGTAACCTCTCCACCATGTGCATCGCGTACTTGAATGGCTTCTTCGACTGCATACTCATCGTATGGATTTATGATAAATTCAGCCCCATCTTCAGCAATTTGACCATTTTGAATTGAAATTTTCTCCTCTGTATCAAACGTTCTTTTCAAAAGTACATAGATGTTCATACGTTAGTCCCTCCTAATAATTAAAACATTCTTTCCCTTAAAAAGATTTTGAAAATTTATCCCCTTTGAAGGGGCAGAGTGATTGGAAACTACCAATCAACACTGCCCTATATAAGAGTTTACTATATTAATAGAATGTATTCTACCCTTTAAAATTCGGTTCTCTTTTTTCAATGAAGGCTGAAATTCCTTCTTTTGCATCGTCGGATACGAATACCTCACCAAATAGATCAGCTTCTCTCATGACCCCTTCATAAAAGCGGTCATCTTTTGTATAGCTTAAAAGCTCTATGGCTGCTTTCATAGCCCCTGGGCTTTTCTTAGCGATTTTTTCAGCCATTTCCTGAGCTTTGCTAAACAATTCTTCTTCAGGATACGCTTTATTCGCAAGTCCCCATTGAACAGCTTCTATACCACTAATAGGTTCACTTGTTAAGAGCATTTCAGCAGCTTTCGCTCTACCTACAAGCTTCGGTAATCGTTGAGAACCTGCAAACCCGGGAACCAGTCCTAATTGCAACTCTGGTAATCCAAGCTTTGCTTTTTCACTTACTAATCGGATATGACTTCCCATAGCAAGTTCCAATCCTCCACCTAATGCTGCACCATGAATGGCAGCAATGATTGGTTTAGAGAAGTTCTCCATTCTTTCAAACACATCTTGACCTTTTTTCGCTAATTGAGAGAATTCCTCACCACTTTCAATGGTAGTGAATTCCTTAATATCAGCACCAGCAGAGAAGAAACGGCCCTCACCTTTAAGCAAGATTACTCTTACATCAGGGTTTCCTTCAAGTTCATCCAGAACTGCATCGACTTCTCTAATCAGCCCGCTCGCTAATGCATTGGCGGGTGGTCTTTGAATAATAACTGTTGCGATCTTTCCTTCTAATGACCAGGATAAGTTCTCCATCTCTAATCCCCCTAAAGAATTTAGTTTCTGCCTATACAACCGTGAAGTAACAGTTTGTGAATAGCAGGTACTTGAGCTACTATATCATATTTCTGATCATTCATAACCCAAGTTGTCACCATTTCATCTAAAGTTCCAAAAATCATCTGTCGTGCTAAACGAACATCCAGAGTTTCCGGAAACTCTCGAGACTCAATTCCACTAATTAAAATCTTGTCTACCAACTGTAAATACCCTTTTAAAACATCATTAATCTTTAAACGAATATCTTTATTTGATTGACGTAGCTCTAATTGAGTAACAATTGCTAAATGATGATCATCTGAAAGGATTTTGCAGTGATTTTCAATCATCACTAATAATTTCTCTGAAACCGTCTGTTTTCCTGCTATAACTTCCTCTATCTTTTCAACAAAGAGTACCATTTTTTCTCTAAATAAAGAGATCAGGATATCTTCCTTATTTTTAAAATAAAGATAAATTGTTCCATCAGCGACACCAGCTTGTTTGGCAATCTTCGAAACCTGTGCTTGATGATACCCGTTTTCGGCTATAACAATGACGGCTGCATCGATAATTTGCTTGTATTTAGGTTTGTTTCGTTTCATAATATCTTGACCTACCTTAGGGAAATATGAATGAATGGTCATTCATATTTCAATAATAAAATGTATGTGGTTAATTGTCAAGAATAGTGTGCTTGTCCAATTAAACTTTAAAAAAGAGAAGAATTTTTCTTCTATATGATTACTTTACCCTAATTTTTCTTCTTCTTCTACCTTCTTGCGTTCTTCTTCAACTAAAGCTCTTCTTAATATTTTTCCTACTGCTGTTTTAGGAAGCTCATTTCTAAATTCATAAATACGAGGTACTTTATACGCAGCTAGATATTTACGAGCAAATTCATTAAGATCTTCTTCAGATAAGGTAGCTCCTTCTTTTAGGACCACATAGGCTTTAACTGTTTCTCCTCTATAAGGATCTGGGACTCCAGCCGCTACAACCTCTTGGATAGATGGATGCTCATATAAAACTTCTTCTATCTCTCGAGGATAAATATTAAATCCACCCGCGATGATCATATCCTTCTTACGATCTACTACATAGAAATAGCCTTTTTCATCCATGTAACCTAAATCCCCTGTTAACAGCCACCCGTCCTTTAAGGTTTGATCTGTTTCTTCGGGGCGATTCCAATAGCCTTTCATGATTTGTGGACCTTTTACAACGATTTCTCCAATCTCATTAGCTGGTAGGGGTTCTCCCGTTTCCAATGAGAAGACTGCTGCTTCTGTACTTGGCCAAGGAACACCAATACTACCTTTAATTCTTTCTTTATCCCATAGGAAGTTGGAATGAGTAACAGGAGAAGATTCAGTTAATCCATATCCTTCAACTAATTTACCACCTGTAACTTTTTCAAATTCCTGTTGCACCTCGACAGGTAATGGAGCGCTTCCGCTTAAACACGAATCAATGGAAGATAAATCATATTTTTTTAGATCAGGGTGATTTAATAACCCAATATAAATGGTTGGAGCTCCAGGAAATAACGTTGGTTTCTGTTTTTGAATTGTCTTTAAAGTCGTTTCTGGATCGAATTTGGGTAATAAAATCATTTTATATCCTTGCATAACAGCTAGAATCATAACGGCTGTCATCCCGTACACATGAAAGAATGGTAGTATACCAAGAATCTTTTCTTCTCCTTTTTTGCATTTGTAAAGCCACACATCACACATAGAAGCGTTGGCAACTAAATTTTTATGTGTAAGCATTACTCCCTTAGGAAACCCTGTGGTTCCTCCAGTATATTGAAGGAGGGCAATGTCGTTATCAAAATTAAACTCACTTTCAATCTGTTCAGGTTTCGATGTGGACATAATGTGTGTGAATAAGTGATTGGAATCTGTCGGTTCTACTTTTACGACAATACCATACTGCTTTTTTTGGATAAATGGGTAAATGAGATTTTTGGGAAACGGGAGGTATTCTTTGATAGCGGTTACAATTATATGCTCAAGATTTGTATTCTTCATTACCTTCGATACTCTCGGATATAGAATATCCAAAGTAAGAATGACTTTAGCTCCAGAATCCTTCATTTGATACTCAATTTCTCTTTCTGTATACAATGGATTGGTTTGTACTACAACTCCACCAGAGTATAAGACTCCATAATAGGCAATAACGGATTGAGGAGTGTTTGGCAGCATGATTGCCACCCTATCACCTTTTTCAATTCCTAACCCCCTTAAATAGTTGGCAAATTTCAGAGCCGACTCATATAATTCTTGAAAGGTCATTTCTTTCCCCATAAAGTGAATGGCAGCTTTATTACCATATAGAGAAGCTGCTTCAGTTAAGTAGGATTGAAGAGGTTTTTCAACTAAATCCAGTTCTCTTGGTATTTCTATTGGATATTCGTTAAGCCACGGCTTGTTCATTTGTATCCCTCCTTGTGAATTGTTAGAAAATTTTTTCTTTTCACTATTATAATATAAGGGAACTACAGTTACAATTTGAAATCTTTATTTTTATTACTATTTACCTAAGTTGAAAGGTATAATTCTTTGAAATCTTTTCATTCATCAGCTTGTCTTAACTCTCTTATGAAAACATATATAGGCATTCTATACTTATATATATTTTAAACTCATGAAAAAAGACTGCCATTTTTTATCTAATGGCAGTCTCTTTTCTATTTATTGCTATATTAATATTATAAATGCTTCAAGTGAAAAACAGCATATAAATGATTCCTATTACTAGAAAGCCTCCACATAAAGCCAATAAAACCTTCGCTAACGTTTCCATGTTTCCTCTCCTTACGATATGCCTGCACCAATTACATAAGATAACCCAACGGAAATGACTAAGGATATAAAACCAACAGCTCGATTGTCATTGGCTATTTCTTCATCAATTTTAAACTTTGGTGTTAAAAATTCATAAATAAAGTAGCCAATTAACAAAAGCAAGAATCCAAAAATTCCCCATCCTATGGTGGTTAAGATCGTATCATGTTGTTCAATGGAATGACGAAAGATATTTGCAATCCCGAATATCTTCCCACCAGTTGCCATAGCAACCGCTACATTTCCCCTTTTAATCTCATCCCAGTTTTTGTATTTTGTGACTAGTTCAAAAATCGCTAAGAAAAGGACAAGGCATAGAATGACTACGCTATAATTCCCTGCCGTTTGAACATATTCATTTTCCCAAAAGTTTTCCAATGTTAAGCCTCTTTTCTTTCGTTATTTAAACTGAACTACCGTCACACCGGTTCCACCTTCACCTGCATCACCGAAGCGAATGCTCTTAACAGATCGATGATTGTTTAAATATTCTTGAACCCCTTGTCTCAAAGCCCCTGTACCTTTCCCATGAATAATCGAAACACGGGGATAGCCTGCAAGTAATGCATCATCGATATACTTCTCTACTCTTGATAAGGCGTTTTCAAATCGCTCTCCACGTAAGTCCAGTTCTAAGCTCACATGAAAATCCTTTCCTTTAACAGTAGCCAGCGGCTTTGTTTCCACTTTTTGCTGTGATTGAATAAATTCCAGGTCAGATTCCTTCACCTTCATTTTCATAATGCCCATTTGCACTTGCCACTCTTTGCTTGAAACCTTTTCAATTAGATGACCTTTTTGATCAAAGCTTAGTACCTTCACTTCATCTCCAGCTTTAAGCACCTGTTTACCATTGTTTCCTTTACTCTTTTGGACAGATGATTTCTTTAGTTTAGGGGTAGCTTCTTCTAATTGTTTCTTTGCATGAATCAGCTCATGTTCCTTTATTTGCGCAGATTTTTCCTTTTGCATCCTTCTTAAATCCTTAATCACCTGATCTGCTTCTTCTTTCGCTTTCTCTACTAAATCAGAAGCCTTCAATTGGGCTTTTTCGTAAAGCTGATCTTTCTTTTCATAGTACTCCATCATTTGCTTTTGCATATCTTTATGCATTTTTTCAGCTTGTCTCAGTAACTCATGAGCTTCTTCCAGCTCTTTTTCACCCTGTCGTCTATTTTCCTCTAATGATGCAATCATGTTTTCGACTTCTTTTGTATCTGTTCCGATATGGGACTTAGCTCTTAAAATGACTGAGTCAGATAGACCTAATCGCTTGGAAATCTCAAAAGCATTACTTCTCCCAGGGACTCCTAACAATAGTTTGTAGGTTGGACTTAGAGTTTCTACATCAAATTCTACACTGGCATTCACAACACCTTCACGATTATAACCGTAGGCTTTGAGCTCTGGGTAATGAGTAGTAGCAACGACTCTTGCCCCTTTCCCATGTACCTCGTCCAGAATAGAAATCGCTAAAGCCGCTCCCTCTTGAGGGTCGGTACCTGCTCCCAATTCATCAAAAAGAACCAGGCTTTCATGATCTACTTTTTCAAGTATTTCTACGATATTCACCATATGTGAGGAGAACGTACTTAAGCTTTGTTCTATCGATTGCTCATCTCCAATGTCAGCATAAATGGAACGGAAAATCCCCACTTCAGAATCATCAAGTGCGGGAATTGGTAACCCAGCCTGAGCCATCATATTGGTAAGACCTAACGTTTTCAGAGTAACGGTCTTTCCTCCGGTATTAGGTCCCGTTATCACGATAGAAGAAAATTCCTTGCCTAATTCAATGTCATTTGCAACAGCTTCCTCTATCGGTAAAAGAGGGTGACGTGCCTTATTTAATTTTATTCTTCCCTCATTATTAATGATTGGTTTCGACCCTTTGATAGATCGACCAAACTTTGCCTTTGTAAACATAAAATCTACATCTGACAAAATACTTACAATAAGAAGTAACTCTTCCGCTGCTTCCTGGACTTCTACTGATAGAGCGAGAAGGATTTTTTCAATTTCAGTTTGTTCCTTTAATCGAAGCTCTCTAAGCTGATTGTTTAATGCGACGATAGCTTCTGGTTCAATGAATAACGTTTGCCCAGACGAAGATTGATCGTGAATAATCCCGCCATAGTGGCCTCTATACTCTTGCTTTACCGGAATCACATAACGATCATTTCGAATCGTGATAATGGCATCAGACAGCATTTTCTGTGCATTTGATGAACGAGTCATTTTTTCAAGCTTTTCACGAATACGACTTTCATTAGATCGCAGCTGTGTACGAATGGATCGAAGAGTTTCACTGGCAGAGTCTAATATCTCTCCATTATCATCCACTACTTTTCGAATGTTTTGCTCTAAATAAGGAAGTGGAATAACTGTATTCATTTTATTCTCTAATAAAGGAATCTCAACTTCTTCTTCAAGCAATTCCTCTACAAATTTAGTTAATTTCCGACTGGCACGAATCGTACTTGCCACTTGTACTAATTCAGAAGGAGCGAGCATTCCACCTATTTGAGCACGCTTAACATGGGGACGAATATCAAATATTCCCCCTAGTGGTGCATGACCTTTAAGTCGGAGAATGGTCATCGCTTCGTCTGTCTCTTCATGAAGATGGACAATCTCTTCGTACTCTACCGAAGGCAATAAAGAAGAGACACGAGCATGCCCTAGAGCAGAGGCAGCAAACCCCTTTAATAATTCTTTAATTTTATCAAACTCTAATGTTCTTAGTACTTTAGAATTCACAGAACAGATTCCACCTTTTTCAATTGTTTCGTCTTATAAATGTTAATAATTCCTCTTTGTCACTTGCATTTAACACTGTATCTTTCTTTATCCATCCTTTTCTGGCTGTTCCAATACCGATTTTCATAAAATCTAAATGCTCTACGCTATGAGCATCTGTATTGATGACGAGTTTCACGTTACTTTCCTGAGCTTTTCGAATGTTTTCTGCAGAAAGATCAAGTCTGTTTGGATTCGCATTAAGCTCTAAAGCCGTGTTCGTTTCTTTCGCCAGCTGGATTAGAAGATCCATGTCCACGTCGTACCCTTCTCTTCTACCAATGATTCTACCTGTTGGATGGGCAATTATATCTACATGGGCACTTCTCAAGGCAGTAGATAACCTCTCCATAATTTTTTCTTGGGATTGAGAAAAGCTAGAATGTATAGAAGCGATGACTACATCGACTTTTTCAAGGATTTCATCGGAATAATCTAATGTACCATCTGGCAAAATATCCATTTCAATACCTGAAAGAACTTCAATATCGTCATACTTCTTATTTATTTCTTTTATTTCATCTATTTGTTTTATTAAGCGCTCGGGTGTTAACCCGTTGGCCACACGTAAATATTGTGAATGATCCGTGATCGCCATATATTGATAGCCTTTATTCCTGCATGCTTCCACCATTTCCTCAATAGAATAAGCGCCGTCAGACCAGGTTGAATGCATATGAAGATCGCCTTTTATATGTTCCAGCTCAATCAACGGATAGTCCTTATGAAAATCCTCTACTTCTTTCCCATCTTCTCTTAGTTCGGGTGGGATATAGGCGAGATCAAAGTGATGAAAGAATTCTTCCTCTGTTTTAAAGGTGATGACTTTCCCTGTTTCACTAATCTCTACTCCGTATTCACTGATCTTTTCTCCTTTTTCTTTTGCTAATTGGCGCATACGAACATTATGATCCTTTGAACCAGTAAAGTGATGGAGAGCCGTAACGAATTCTTCCGGCTTTACAATACGAAAGTCAATGCTTACATCCCAATTATAGTGAAGAGTTAATGAGACTTTTGTTTCACCAGCTCCAATGATTTCAACAATGTTTGGCAGGTTCAATAATTCTTCCTTTACCGCTTTGGGATCGTCCGTTGACAAAATAAAATCAAGATCTTTAATCGTTTCTCTCATTCTTCTCAAGCTTCCTGCCCGGGAAAACTGCAAGATAGGTTTAATTGAAGAAAGAAAGCTCTCCATTTCCTCTGCAATTCCGTTCATGTAAGCGATCGGCAATCGATCGGGTCTTTTTCCTACTTGTTCAATTGACGCTAAGATCTTTTCCTCTGTCTTCTTTCCAAATCCAGCAAGGTCTTGAACTTTATTCTCCTTGCAAGCATCTTCAAGATCTTGAATATTTTCTACACCAAGTTCACTGTATAATTTTGCAATCTTTTTCCCACCTAATCCAGGGAGCTGAAGAAGAGGAACTAAACCTTTTGGAACTTCTTCCTTTAATTCTTCAAGAACCGAAGACTTCCCTTCATTGATATACTCCTCTATTACCCCGGCAGTCCCTTTTCCAATTCCACTAAGTTTGGTAAAATCACTTATTTCATTTAAGCTTCGATCATCATTTTCTAATGCAGCTGCTGCTTTTCTATAAGCTGATATCTTAAAGGAATTTTCACCTTTAAGCTCCATATAAATGCCAATTTCCTCTAATAATTTTATAATATCTTTTTTATTCAAAGTACTCACCTTCTTTTATTAAGATACACCATCTATGTAAAAAACCTACTCATTCTATGAATAAGAAAATCGATCTTTCCTCTTATATAGTAGCAAAATTGTGAGAAAAAGAAAAAAGACTGACTTGTAAGACAAACATGTTCCTTTAGCCAGGGTGAAATTCCCTTAACTAAAAAATGTTTACTCTTAAAGTCAGCCTCCTTTTAGGCTACATATTCAATCCACCATTTTTCTACCAAATCTGAAAATACAGGTGTATGTTTCACCATTGCCTCTGCAATAATCGAATGATTAATTAATAATTGCACTGACTCTATTGGTAATAATACGGCAATAAATAATAATATGAAAATAACTAAGTACGTTTCTACCAATCCTAATAGTCCACCACCAAGAATGTTTAATTGTTTTAATATTGGTAGATGAGCAACAAAATCAAGCATTGAACCAATAATTTGAAGCAGAATTTTCACCGCAAAAAATATCATAGCAAACGCAATAACACGATAATATGCTTGGTCTAAATTTGTACTTTCAAAAATCATATTCAACTTTGATTGTTCGTCCAGTACTGGATATGGAATCCAAAGGGTTAGTTTCGGTGCAAGCTGATCATAGTATATGTATGCTACAATAAAAGAGACGATAAATCCTGCCATGTGGATGGCTTGTAAGATAAATCCACGTTTTAAACCTATAAAGAATCCTATCAATAGGATGATTAATATAGCTAAATCCAGCATCTTTTATTCAATCCTTTAATCGTTTAATTTCTTGCTCTAAACTCTCAAACTTTTCTTTTAGTTTGATATAATCATTAACGGCATTTACAGCCGTTAATACAGCAAGTCTACTCGTATCTAGAGAAGGGTTCATGGAGTTAATTTCTCTCATTTTGTCGTCCACTTTAGAACAAACAAATCGAATTTGACTGGTTGATTCAGTACCAACAATTGTATATTGTTGACCATAAATATCCACAGTGGTGCGGTTTTTTTGTTCTTTAGACACCCCAAAAGCCCCCATTCTTTAGAATCCTAAACATTATCATACCATGAAATCTTTTTGTTTTGGAAGGAAATTGTCATAAGAGGTCACATTTTTTATTATTTTGTCATAAGGAGTGGTTTTTTTGGCGAATACAGTTATCGTAGCAAGCAAAGAAATATTAAATAAAATGAAGGTTTACTATCAGAAAGAGTGCATAGAGAAAGTACCACAAGGTGCACTCTTTGTAGCCAAACCAAGCGGCTGTACAGTAACAGCATATAAATCAGGAAAAGTATTATTTCAGGGTGCAAAGGGTGAGGAAGAAGCAAGTATATGGGGTAACAGCCAACCATCAAAGGTCAAATCTCCGTCTAAAGGAGGAACCGCTACGCTACCAGAAAATTTTGCATCATGGTCTGTTGTTGGATCTGATGAAGTAGGAACAGGTGACTTCTTTGGTCCCATCACGGTAGTAAGTGCCTATGTACATAAGGATCAAATACCTTTAATGAAGGAGCTTGGTGTAAAAGATTCTAAAAATTTATCTGATCCTCAAATCATTAAAATAGCCAAGGATTTAATCAACACCATTCCCTATAGTTTATTGATTCTTCACAATACAAAATACAATGCCCTTCAAGAGAAAGGCATGACCCAAGGGAAGATGAAAGCCATTTTACATAACCAAGCCATTCTTCACTTACTGGAGAAGATGCAGCCAGAGGAACCGGAAGCCATTCTCATTGATCAATTCGTAGAAAAAAACACATACTTCAAACACATCAATGCTCAAAAGAAAATACAAAAAGACCGTGTTTATTTTAGTACGAAAGGTGAAAGTATCCACATTGCAGTAGCCGCTGCGTCCATTATCGCTCGCTACGCTTTTCTCAAAGAAATGGATAAACTAAGTACGAAAACAGGAGTCGAGATTCCAAAAGGTGCAGGAAAGCACGTAGATGTGGCAGCAGCCAAAATCATTAAGGGAAAAGGGATTGAAGAATTAAAATCAATTACAAAGTGGCATTTTGCCAACAGTGAAAAAGCGATTAGGCTTGCTAAAAAATAGATTGAACAAACCCAGTCCTCTAGGAGAGACTGGGTTTTGGTTTGGTCTATGGAGTTAAGATCGAAAAATCGCTTATAAATTTTCGAATCCGGCTCATAAAATTGGAGAGAGAGTAAAGCAGTGAAGATTTGGACCTTTAAAAAAGTTCACATGAAGATCGTTTGAACTGAAAATTGAACAGTTTTATAGTTTCCAATTCAGATGAATCAAAAAAGATGCCAGACTCTAAGCCTGACATCTCCAATGAATATTATCCTCTTAATTCTGCCCCAGCTTCTGCTTTAACAGCTTGAAGGACTTTATCATGTACTTTTACTACTTCTTCATCCGTTAAGGTTTTAGAAGGATCAAAGTATTTTAATGAGAATGCGAGAGATTTTTTCCCTGCTTCCATATGTTCTCCCTCGTAAAGGTCAAATACAGAAACCTCTTTCAGCAGCTTGCCTCCAGCTTTCTCAATGATTCCTTTTAACTCACCCGCTTTTACTTTCTGCTCTACAACAAGGGCAATGTCTCTTGTAATAGAAGGATGGCGAGGAATTGGAGAATAGCTTAACGCCGGCTTTTCATAATGGAAAATAGGGTTAGTCTTAAGTTCAAAAACATATGTTTCGTTAAGATCCAGCTCTTTTTCCATTTCTGGGTGAATGGCACCTACAAAACCAATGACTTCATCACCAATTAAAATTTCAGCTGTTCTTCCAGGGTGCATTCCATCAATGGTTCCCTGGCGGAAAGAGATCGCTTCAGACACTCCGATTTCCTCAAACAAGCCTTCTAAGATCCCTTTTGCTACATAAAAGTCAACGGGTTTCTTTTCTCCTTGCCAAGGATGTAGATGCCATAGTCCTGTTAGGGCACCTGCAATATGCTCTTCTTCAGTTGGAAGTTCTTCTCCTGTCTCTTTTAAGAAAACCGAGCCTACTTCATAAAAAGCTAAAGAGTCATTTTGACGAGCTTTATTGTAGGAAACCACTTCCAGAAGCTGTGGAATAATGCTTAAACGAAGATTACTGCGTTCTTCACTCATTGGCATTAATAAACGAACAGGCTCCCTTACATCCAGAGCATATTTCGTTGCTTTAGCATCATTTGTCAATGAATAGGTAATCGCTTGTAGGAGGCCTGCCCCCTCAAGATAACGACGAACTGTACGACGTTTTAATTGATGAGTACTAAGTCCACCTGGCGTTGCTTCACCTTTAGGAAGTGTTAGTGGAAGATTGTCGTAACCATATAAACGAGCCACTTCTTCAAGCAAATCTTCAGGGATTGTAATATCTCCTCTTCTGGATGGAGCTGTTACAGTAAATGTTGATTCCATTACTTCCAACTCGAATTGGAGACGACGGAAAATTTCTTTTACTTCCTCTACTGAAATGGAAGTTCCTAATGAGTCATTGATTTTCTCTAACGTAATTTCTACTTTAGAAGGTTCAACCGTTAGTTCATTAAATAACACTGTTCCTTGGAGAACTTCTCCACCTGCATACGTTGCCATCAGCTCTGCTGCACGTTCACCAGCCTGTAACACACGATTAGGATCTACACCTTTTTCAAAACGAGCGCTCGCTTCACTTCTTAATCCGTGATCTTTCGAAGCTCCTCTAACAATTCCACCTGTAAAATAAGCAGCTTCTAATAATACAGTGGTTGTGTCATTTTGCACTTCAGAGTTAGCACCACCCATTACTCCTGCTAATGCTATTGGTTCAGAACCATTGGTAATCACAAGATGATCACTCTTTAGCGTTCTTTCAGCATCATCTAACGTGATGAAGGTTTCACCTTCCGTCGCGCGACGCACCAGGATTTCCTTTGAGCCTAGACGATCATAGTCAAAGGCATGTAATGGCTGACCGTATTCTAATAACACATAATTCGTAATATCTACCACATTATTATGAGGGCGGATACCTGCTGCAATCAATGCGTTTTGCATCCAAAGAGGTGACGGTCCAATCTTTACATTCTTAATTACTTTAGCACCGTACAAAGGATTATCTTCTTTTGCTTCTACGTTGACTGATATATAATCAGATGCTTTTTCTGTTCCTTCGGCTACCTCAACTTTAGGAAGCTTTACTTCTCGATCTAAAATAGCCGCTACTTCATAGGCAACTCCCAGCATACTTAAACAATCAGAACGGTTAGGGGTTAAACCAAGCTCTAAAATGGCGTCATCAAGGTTTAATTGCTCCACTGCATTTTTCCCGACTTCTGTATCATCAGAAAATACATAAATACCTTCAGCATGCTCTTTTGGCACAAGCTTCCCTTCAACACCCAGTTCCTGCAAGGAACAAATCATACCATGAGAAGCCTCGCCTCTAAGCTTAGCCTTTTTAATTTTGAAGTTGCCTGGTAAGACTGCCCCCACTTTTGCAACTGCCACCTTTTGCCCTTTGGCTACATTAGGAGCACCACAAATGATTTGTACAGGCTCTTCTTCACCTACATCAACTAAGCACTTATTTAATTTGTCTGCATCCGGGTGAGGTTCGCATTGTAAAACGTGACCTACAACAACATTTTTAATGCCTTCACCAATTCTTTCTACGCCTTCAACCTCAATACCACTTCTTGTAATCATTTCTGCTAACTCTTCAGGTGCGACACCTGATAAGTCTACATAATTTTCTAGCCATTTATATGAAACAAACATGTCTATACCTCCGATCAATTATTGTCTAGTTATTCTTTAACGCCGAACTGTGTAACAAAACGAGTGTCATTCGTATAGAAGTGACGAATATCATCAATACCATACTTCAGCATGGCAATACGCTCTGGTCCCATACCGAATGCGAAGCCTGAATATTTCTTTGAATCAAACCCTGCCATTTCAAGTACATTTGGGTGAACCATACCGGCACCGAGGATTTCGATCCAGCCTGTTCCCTTACATACTCGACAGCCTTCTCCACCACAGATTTTACATGAAATATCCATTTCAACAGAAGGCTCTGTGAATGGGAAGAAGCTAGGACGTAAGCGAATTTCACGATCTTCACCGAACATTTTTTTCGCAAAGACTTCCAGAGTACCTTTTAAATCACTCATACGGATTTGTTCATCGACAACTAATCCTTCAATTTGCATAAATTGATGGGAATGAGTCGCATCATCTGTGTCACGGCGATACACTTTACCCGGACAAATAATTTTGATCGGGCCATTTCCTTTCGCCAGTTCCATCGTTCTTGCTTGCACAGGAGATGTATGGGTACGGAGCAATGTTTCTTCCGTAATGTAGAAGGAATCTTGCATATCTCGTGCAGGATGCCCTTTAGGAAGATTTAAGGCTTCAAAATTATAGAAATCCTTTTCCACTTCAGGACCTTCAGCAATCGTATAGCCCATTCCAATAAATAAATCTTCAATTTCTTCTACAATCATCGTCAGAGGATGGTGATTTCCTTTTCGTACCGGACGGCCAGGAAGAGTGACATCAATCGTTTCAGATTGAAGTTTTTTCTCCACCGCTTCTTTTTCAAGCTTAGCTTGTTTCGCTTCGAGTTTCTCTGTGATTGCTCCACGAACTTCATTCGCGAGAGCCCCCATTTTAGGTCGCTCTTCAGCTGAAAGTTTTCCCATTCCTTTTAGAGCTTCTGTTACAGGTCCTTTTTTCCCTAAATAGGCAACTCGAATGTTGTTCAATTCTTTTAAGTCGTCTGCGTCATTAATTTTTCCAATGGCTTCTTCTTGAAGAGATCTTAATTTATCCTCCATCATTCTTCCTCCTTTAATCGATGTAGACATGTTATTTGCACCTTTTTTCACGTTTAAAAACAAATAAAAAAACCCCATCCCAGAAAGGGACGAGGTTTATATTCGCGGTACCACCCTTATAAGTATAACGATCAATAACTATACTCACTTCATTCGGATAACGGCTTTGCCGGTGCATCTTTACGAATCTCGTGTGAGAAACGGTCCCGATGCCAACTCGAGAGGTGAAATGTTCACATCATGCTTTCTTAAGAATGCTTTCAGTCTAAGGCATTCTTTCCCTAAAAGAAGGGCATGTGCTACTTTCCTCTTTCAACGTTTTTAAGGTATATGTGCTTTATTATAGTGAATTTTTCATTGAAATTCAAATCTTTTAAGAAAAAATCACTGCCCATTTTTAAAATAATACAAAAGGATTCCAGCAGCAATGGCAACATTTAAGGATTCACTCTTGCCGTATATAGGAATATACAGGTTTTGATCAGTTAGAGACAGTACTTCTTGTGACATTCCGCTTCCTTCATTTCCAACAATTAATGCATAAGACCCTTTGGGTTGAATGGTTACATATTCCACGCCATTTTCTAGAGTAGTACCGTAAACAGGCACTCCCTTTTCCTTTAACAGGGTAATCACTTCTGTAAGATCCTTTCGTACAATAGGCAGATGAAAGTGGCTACCTTGGGCAGAACGCAACACTTTCGGATTATACGGGTCAGCCGTACCCTTTCCTAATACTACTAAGTCAATTCCCGCTGCATCGGCTGTCCGAATAATCGTTCCAATATTCCCTGGATCCTGCAGCCCATCTAAAAGCAATAAAGTCTTTGCATTCTCTATGTTGGCACTATCTTCTTTTTGTTTACAAATGGCAAAAACACCTTGAGTCGTTTCCGTATCAGACAGAACTTTGCCTACTTCTTCTGAAACCAATGTCATTGGGATAGAATCTACATTCCATTTATTCGGAAGGTCAATTCCTTCTACCGAGATGATTTCAAGAACTGTGTCTTCCTGTTTTAACGCTTCTTCCACTAAATGAAAACCTTCAATGATATATGTACGAGATTGATCTCTTTCTTTTTTGATTAAAAGTTTTTTCCACTGTTTGACTACAGGATTTTTTGAGGATTGAATAAACTTCAATCGAATCCGCTCCTTTAGTTTTACTTTTCAAGCATTCATTATACCTTATCTTTCATACATAATAAATTCATTTTGAGACATGATAACAATGAATTCCTCATCCTAAACAAAAAGGAGTAATGTGTGATGAATCTGAATTTAAGAAAAGCAATCATACACAATGTTTCTGGAAATAATCAAGATGAACTACGAGACACGATTGTAGATGCCATTCAAGGTGGAGAAGAAAAAACGCTGCCAGGTTTAGGAGTTCTTCTGGAGGTATTTTGGCAAAATGCCGATCAGCAAGAGCAAAAAATGCTTCTGGACACACTTGAAGAGTCCTTACAACAGCAGCAAACTCAATAATGAAAAAAGGGTAGCCTGTGATGGGCTGCCTTTTTTTTGAAGAGACGTCGAGTTTTCTTGGGGGATGCATGTATGTCGAAAAATCATTGGCTCGCTGATATATTTATGATTTCGCCGGTAAAAGTTTGGATTTCGCTGAAAACTTTTGCTGATAAACGTGTAGTTTCCGACGATAAATTGAGAATTTCGCTGATAAATCAGTAGCACACTCAATCCAAAAGAAAAAAGCGCCGTTTTAGACGCTTTTTCCCTTAACAAATCAATCAAATGTAATTTTCGCTACAGTATCACGATCTAATTTCTTAATTACCTCAGTAATTAATTTAACTGCATTTTCGTAATCATCACGATGAAGCATGGCAGCATGAGAATGAATGTAACGAGTAGCAATGGTAATGGATAATGCAGGTACTCCATTCGCTGTTAAATGAATCGCTCCTGAATCTGTTCCGCCTCCAGCAATAGCATCAAATTGGTATGGAATGCTATGTTCATCTGCAGTATCTGTTACAAAGTCACGAAGTCCTTTGTGAGAAACCATTGAAGCATCATACAAGATGATCTGAGGGCCTTCACCCATTTTACTTTGAGCTTCCTTCTCAGAAACTCCAGGTGTATCTCCTGCAATTCCTACATCGACTCCAAATGCAATATCCGGTTGAATTTTAGCAGCAGAAGTTCTTGCTCCACGAAGGCCAACCTCTTCTTGAACTGTTCCCACACCGTAAACGATATTTGGATGCTTTTCATTTTTAAGGTTTTTCAATACATCGATGGCAATCGCACATCCTATACGATTATCCCATGCTTTGGCAAGAAGCATTTTTTCATTATTCATAACCGTGAACTCGAAATAAGGAACCACCATATCTCCTGGCTTTACTCCCCATTCTTGAGCTTCTTCACGACTTGACGCCCCTATATCAATGAACATATCTTTAATATCAACGGGCTTTTTACGGGCTTCCGGTGGTAAAATATGCGGTGGCTTTGAACCGATTACACCCGTCACATCCCCTTTGTTTGTGACAATCGTTACTCGCTGTGCAAGCATAACCTGAGACCACCAGCCTCCTACGGTTTGAAAACGTAAGAACCCTTTAGAATCAATTTGAGTTACCATAAATCCTACTTCATCAAGGTGACCTGCCACCATAATTTTCGGACCATTTTCATCGCCAACTTTTTTGGCAATTAAACTCCCTAAGTTATCCGTTGTCATTTCATCAGCAAATGGTTCTATGTATCGTTTCATTACGTCTCTTGCTTCTCTTTCATTTCCTGGTACACCTTTAGCATCTGTTAAATCTTTAAGCATCGTTAATGTTTCGTCTAGTTTCTTCAAATATTTCGACCCCCTAAATAATTGACTCCCTTACATTATACTAAAACCCTTTCATTTCTTCAAAAAAGGACTTTTCCTTACTATTAATTACGAACGAATATGCTTAATATCCTTCTTTTTGTCGATTATAATTCACTTCATTTTTCTTTACATAGGCATCAAACACTTCTTCGTGTGTAAATCCGAGCAATTCGCCCAAATGGAAATATTGTCTGAATAATTGTTGGAAGTGGTTAACAGAACGTGCCTCCATAAAATGATTGGCTTCCTTGAATACTTCCAGGAATTGTTTGGTTACATCTTCATTGGAATAATTGGTTTCTTCTAAATCAAATTGTTGAATGCCTATTTCAATTCCTAATGACAAAATAAAATGAACACCATCTACAAATTCCTCAAGGACCACCTCTTTTTCAGAAGCTGGCTTTTTACTCCAAAATTTAAAACTTCTCGTTTCATTTGCCAGTTCACCCACTTCTACTAGAAGAGCAAGTATTTTTTTTTCGACTAAATCTTCTTCTTGTAAGCCATGTTCACTTTCAATATGTTGATCTAACTTCTTTTGCATGTCTAACAGCTTTTCTAAATTCACGCATTTTCCTCCCCAAGATTATGTATGTACTCTTCCTAGTATGACAAACTTTCAAACAAATTTTAAATAAAATGAAACTTTTTCATGATTCTATCGTAAATCATATTAGAAGAATTATGCCTATGGAGGTAATATACATGCTTTGGCTTATTCGTTTTCTTATCCTTTTCCTTATTTTTTATCTTTTATATCGCAGTGTGAAATTTATTATTGATCCAAAGCGAAAAATCGAACTGGCACAGGAACAAAGAAGATTCTATTTTCTCGACGACCAAGATAATGTACGTAAAAACTTTCATGTAACCTATAAAGGTGTATTGTTTGAAGGAGAAAAATACTTAGGGACTACTGAAAACTCCTTTGAAGTCGTATCCATTTTTGTATGGACAAAAAATGTTTCTTCTTTAAAAGGACTAACCTTTGAAGACTTTCAATATTTACAAAATGAGATAAACGAACGCTACCCTAACGCAAAGATTGATTGGAAAAGTCCCATTAAAGAATTTCTTCATAAGGAAAAAGGCTAACCATTTTAATAAATGGTTAGCCTTTTTCAATTTTGTTTACTTGGAAAAAACTCTCTCCATTCAAACACACGTACCTTCTCTCTTAGCAAATAAAATAACACTACTAAACCGAGTAGGATCATAGCAAGAATGGGAGGGGAGAATCGCTTAATATATTGACCAAAAACTGTGTAAAAAAAGGCGAGGGGGATATTTGAAATAAGTGAGGCACGAGCAAAAGACTTAATCTTTGGTTTTCTTTCTAACAAACAAAGATTTAATAATTGATAATGTACAAAGGGGATGAGGCGTAAAATGGCAATTTGTCCTGTTGTCAAAGCTGCACTTCTTCCAAACCATTTCTCCTTCAGGCGTAATAACCGATGATAAAAAGCAGGAAATCGCCCAATGACAAAATAAAAAGTAATGGATAAAAGCGTTAATCCAATTAATGAATAAAGAGTCCCAAACAAACTGCCAAACAATACTCCTCCTGCCATACAAACAAGGGCAACTGGAATAAACAGAAACTGCCTAAGAATATGAAATAGTATGAACAGAAAAGGAGCTATATACCCACTAGCCTCCATGATGGCTAATGCGGCTACTAAACGTTCATTCATTGTAACGTAACCTCCTTCTGTCTCCTATGCTCTTTACATTCTTTCTACATAGTATGACAGTGGAGGGAGTTAAAGAATGAAAACTTACGATTTACCTCTTTATATCTTCGTATTGATCCAAATAAATAAAAGGCTATGGACCATCACTAGAAGGGGAAACCCAAATCTAAAAAGTGTATGTTTGGTCTTATGTCTGTATATTCTCATACCAGCGTATGCACCAATGCTGCCTCCTGCTAACGCTATTGCCCATAAGGTGGTTTCTTTTATTCTGTATTCATTTCTTATCGCTTTCTTTTTATCCTTACCCATTACCATAAACCCTACTATGTTCAAAATTAGAAAATATAAGTATACAATACTTACGATTGATTCCATGATTACACCTCTTTCTATTTTTTAGGCTTTTTTCGTAAACTTTGTTGTTTTTATAAGGCTCTTTTCTAAAAGATTGTTGTTTATAAATTAAAAAAATGTATATTAGACTAACAACAAGAAAAATTTGTTAATATCTAATTAGGAGGTGTTTTTTAAATGAAATTAAAGGGGTTCATAGTTACTTTTGGGTCCTTTGCATTGGCAACAACCTTACTTTACTTGTTTGGTTATGTGTTTACTATTCCTTGGTTAATGTTTCAATACGAGTACACAAATAATGCAAGTGGGTTCCTTGTTACAACAGGGTCGTTAGTTCCCTTAATAATCGGTTTGGCGATAAGTTTTATTGCCGAAAAAATTTATCTATACAAGTACCGACACCATTATACATAATTTATTTCATAGCAACAATCTATACGAAAACAGCCTATTTAAAAATGTTCAGTGATAGATTTCAGCTTGTATAGTAGATATACTTTTTTTACTATTTAGCTCTGTGACGATGGTAGACAGATCCTTTTCAACCATTTTAGTGAATAGAGCCATTATCTATAATAATTTGAATAAGAAAGGACTGACCAATTGGCCAGTCCTTTTTATTTCATCAAAGATGAATTATTTATTAAGTTGAGCTTTTGCAGCGTCAGCTAATTGGTTGAATGCTTTTTCATCAGAAATCGCAAGTTCAGCTAGCATTTTACGGTTTACTTCGATACCTGCAAGCTTTAATCCGTGCATTAAACGGCTGTAAGAAAGACCGTTCATACGAGCAGCTGCATTGATACGAGTGATCCATAGCTTACGGAAGTCACGTTTTTTCTGGCGACGATCACGGTAAGCATACATGTAGGATTTCATTACTTGTTGGTTTGCTACTTTGTATAATGTATGTTTTGAACCATAAAAACCTTTGGCTAATTTAAGAACTCTTTTACGACGTCTGCGTGTTACTGTTCCGCCTTTTACGCGTGGCATAATAATTCCCTCCTGTTTCTATTACTTCTTATTTTAGGTTGTCAAGCATATGACGAATGCGTTTGAAATCTCCTTTAGAGACAACAGCTGCTTTACGTAGCTTACGCTTTGCTTTAGTAGATTTGTTTGCGAATAAGTGGCTAGTGTAAGCGTGAGAACGTTTAAGTTTACCAGAACCTGTTTTCTTGAAACGCTTAGCTGAGCCGCGGTGAGTTTTCATTTTTGGCATGTGCTTTTCCTCCTCGGGTCCTTTATTTTTCGTTAACTGGTGCAAGCACCAAGAACATACTACGACCATCCATTTTCGGTTTTGATTCAACGGTTGCTAAATCTTTGCACTCATCAGAGAAACGATCTAATACACGTTGACCAATTTCTTTGTGCGTAATCGCACGACCTTTAAATCGGATTGATGCTTTAACTTTGTCTCCTTTTTCAAGGAACTTACGAGCGTTACGAAGCTTTGTATTGAAATCATGCTCATCAATCGTCGGGCTTAAACGCACCTCTTTAAGATTAATGATTTTCTGATTTTTACGCGCTTCTTTTTCTTTCTTTTGTTGTTCAAACTTAAACTTACCGTAGTCCATTATACGAGCAACGGGTGGTTTAGCATTTGGAGCAACAAGAACAAGATCAAGATTTACACGTTCAGCAATTTCAAGGGCTTCATTCTTGGTTTTAATCCCAAGTTGCTCACCATTTTGATCGATTAGACGTACTTCACGGGCACGAATGGTTTCGTTTAAGATCATGTCTTTGCTAATAATTAGCCACCTCCAAGGTTTTTTAAAAGAATACACGGTTTTGGTCGCACTCGATTACTCACCTGCATGTTAGAAACATACAAAAAAGATGCGAGTGTCGAAACACCCGCATCTGATTATTAAGCATATATAAATGGCTTTAATAGTCAATAACATACCTGCAAACAACTTTCATAAGTGTCAATCAGGTGAGAAGCGGGTAGCTCCTACTTGTACCAATCTGTATTCAATTCACCTTAGATAATATATCATAAGACAAAATGGATGTCAAATAATCGTTTTATTATCACAACGTATTTCATATTATCAGAGATTTAATGTGAGCGCAATAGTTTTTTGTGTTTTATGTTGAGGATGGTAGAAATATGATGATGATTGGTGAAGGGAAAGATGAAGCTCGAGGTGATAGGATGTGAGTCGAAAAACTTGATGTGGTGCGATGATATACGGTCGCACTTGATAAAATCGATCAAAAGGTAAAAATATCTCATCAAACTTGATAATAAAACTTCGCCGATATTGAAAGTTAATAATAAAATCTTCAAAGTTGATAATAAACTTCTCAATTTCGATAATAAATTCTTGATTGTCGATAATATATTTCATGACCTTCTTGTTTTTATGCCTTTCTATTTTCAATTCCTGCATTTTTCTCATTAATAACAATCATTTACTATGAAAAAACAATTTCCAATTCCTATTTCAACCAAAAACAGCCACTTTTCATGCTATTTGATGAAAAAAGAGGAGGGACGGACCTAAGGTCCGTCCCTCCTCTAAATATCCTTAACGATTTGCCTCTTGTTTGATCATGTCTACGAATTGGTCCAGAGAAATCGTTTCTGATTTTTGTTCACCGTATTTGCGGACATTGACTGCCACTTCTTTAATTTCGTTATCTCCAACGACAAGCATGTACGGTACTTTACTCATTTGAGCTTCACGGATTTTGTAGCCGATTTTTTCATTACGGTCATCAATATCTACACGAAGTCCTTCTCCTTGAAGCTTCTCTTTCACTTCTTTCGCATAGTCAAAGTGAACGTCTGGAGAAACAGGGATAACTTGAACTTGAGTAGGAGCTAACCATGTCGGGAATGCACCTTTATACTCTTCAATTAAGAAGGCAACAAAGCGTTCCATTGTTGATACCACTCCACGGTGTATAACGACTGGACGATGCTGTTTACCATCTTCACCTACATAGGAAAGGTCAAAGCGTTCTGGTAGTAAGAAATCCAATTGAACAGTTGATAGAGTTTCTTCTTTACCCAGTGCTGTTTTAACTTGGACATCCAGTTTTGGACCATAAAAGGCAGCTTCTCCTTCTGCTTCGAAGTAGTCTAGGTCTAGTTCATCCATCGCTTCTTTAATCATACTTTGTGCACGGTTCCACATTTCATCATCATCGAAGTACTTTTCAGTATCTTCCGGATCACGGTAAGATAAGCGGAAAGAATAATCATTAAGATCAAAGTCTTTATATACTTCTTGAACCAAACGAACAACACGCTTGAATTCTTCCTTAATCTGATCTGGACGAACAAAGATATGAGCATCATTCAATGTCATTCCACGAACCCTTTGAAGGCCAGATAGGGCACCGGACATTTCATAACGGTGCATTTGACCAAGCTCAGCAATACGGATTGGAAGCTCACGGTAGCTGTGAATTCCATTTTTATAAATCATCATATGGTGAGGACAGTTCATTGGTCGAAGAACGAGATCTTCATTGTCCATCTCCATGACAGGGAACATGTTCTCTTGGTAGTGATCCCAGTGACCGCTTGTTTTATAAAGCTCTACACTACCTAATACAGGTGTGTAAACATGGTCATAGCCAAGACGCTCTTCTTTATCCACAATGTATCTTTCGATAATACGGCGAATTGTCGCGCCTTTTGGTAACCACATTGGAAGACCTTGACCTACTTTTTGAGAATTCATAAATAGATCTAACTCTTTACCAATTTTACGGTGATCACGTTCTTTCGCTTCTTCAAGTAAACGTAAATGCTCTTCCAAGTCCTCTTTCTTAAAGAAGGCTGTTCCGTAAATACGCTGAAGCATTTTATTGTCACTATTTCCGCGCCAGTAGGCACCAGCAATGCTTAACAGTTTAAATTCTTTGATTTTATTAGTAGAAGGAATATGGATTCCACGACAAAGGTCAAAGAATTCACCTTGCTCATAGATGGAAACCTGTTCCCCTTCTGGAATGGCTTCTAGCAATTCCAGCTTGTACTCGTCTCCGATTTCTTCGTACATTTTCTGCGCTTCGTCACGAATCACTTCTTTACGAATAACCTCTAGATTTTCTCCTGTGATTTTCTTCATTTCTTTTTCAATCAATGGAAGATCTTCAGGAGTAAACGTATGTTCAGAATCAATGTCATAGTAGAATCCGCCTTCAATGACCGGACCGATACCAAGCTTTGTTTCAGGGTATAAGCGTTTAATCGCCTGAGCCATTAAATGAGCTGTACTGTGACGAAGGATTTCCAGCGCATCTTCTCCTGGAGGAGTCACAATTTCAATCGCTCCATCCACTTGAATTCCAGTACGTAAATCAATTAACACATCATTTATTTTTCCTGCTAATGCTTTCTTCTTAAGCCCCGGGCTGATAGAAGCAGCTATTTCTTCAGTAGTTGTTCCCTTAGGAAATTCTTTTATATTTCCATCCGGGAATTGAATTTTCACTATTTCAGACATTTGATTCACTCCTTTTAATAAATAAAAACACAAAAAACCCCGCCCCTTCACGATTGAAGGGACGAGGTTAATACACATTCTCGCGGTTCCACCCAACTTCACACACCTTTAAGTTAAAAACATAAACGTGTGACTTCATTGTAAAAGTATAACGACATTTAGCCGTCACTCATTACCATGGAAAAAATCCAGTTCATGAATGAAGTTTAGAGGTGGTAAATATCACTAACGAATTAGGAAGTTTGCAGCCACGCCTTCCCTCTCTGTGAATCGAATAGAAATATTGTTGTCCTCATCATAACCTTTTGATTATTGACTTATTATGTAGGTATTATAATCGGTTATGTTTTGAAAAGCAAGAGCTAACACTAAATAACCCGCTCTATTCTTGAGCGATATCCATTGAAGGAAATAATAATGTATCTGGAAAATAATTTATTGGTAGCACATCAATTCTCTCTTCAAAGATATTTTGTAATGTCCTTATTAAGCTATGTTCACTACTGCCGTAAACACAGATTTTATTGGGAGCTAATGACAATAAAGGAGCTATTGTATATGAATCCACATATAAAGGGTGATTGGTTAAAAGTCTTTTATCAATGGCTTTTGTCAGTTCCTCTCTGGATACTTCCTTTAAATCTTCGTCAAAAAATCGAAATCCAAAAGGAGTTGAATATAGATGAATGGTATTGATTTTTTGTTCTTTAGAAGCTAAATATTCCCTGAGCATATGAATGAACATTTGGTATTCCTGCTCCATCTTGTACTCATCGATGGCTAATTCCACAATATGCACAAGTCGTTCATGGAGCTTCTTTAATCGAAACGTACTAAAGGAATCAAAGGAAATAGGTGATTTTCCTTCAATGATCATTTCCAGGCTCTCTTCTACATATGCCTGCTCATCCCATTCATTTAATAGCTGAAGTAATTCTGGCCGTTCACCCATTCTCATATCAGAGACGATTTCTAATATCTGATCGATTTCATGTTCATCCTCATAATAAAAAAATTCCTTTAAGGCTTTTTCTGCCCATTCCATACATTTTTCATTTAATATAAATTGCGCAAACCCTTTGAATAGCTTTTCCTTTTCTTTAAAAAATGGTGACACTTCTATGGAAAGATTATAATGAATTTTATGTTGAAATAGTGTTTCATGAAACCACGATTGCAATAAAGACTTATTTAAGTTTGCCTGTAGCTTTAATGCATCGTCCTTCTTCTTGAAAATAAACTCAATCAATACTT
The DNA here is from genome assembly GCF_001648555.1 of Rossellomorea aquimaris TF-12. Classification (GTDB taxonomy): domain Bacteria; phylum Bacillota; class Bacilli; order Bacillales; family Bacillaceae_B; genus Rossellomorea; species Rossellomorea aquimaris. Next base: position 214,702 of record NZ_LQXM01000027.1, read on the forward strand.
TTCCCCCCTTAAAGCCCATTACATGCTTTATATATATGGGGAGCTTGTTTAAATTAGAAGTTTCTCGTGAAATTATTATGAGGAATTTACTATTCCTTTTCTAAGGGCTGACTTCTTGTTTGCTGATATAAAAAAAGAAGAGAGAAATTTCCCCTCTTCTTGAAATGTGTTCAGTCTATTACATTCTTCGGTTATGTCCGTCAATTAAAACCGGCTGGGCCAGGTATTTAATTCTTTCCATAATCCGTGCTGCTTTTAATTTTTCTTCCTCTCCCCTTTGAGAATAGGTCAGATGGTGAGTCAGTCCACTAAAATCAAAGTTGGACGTAAAGAACGTCGGTAAATTTTCCAGCATTCTAAACTGAAGAATCGTTCCTAGAATTTCATCTCTTCCCCAGCTTGACATTGTTTCCGCTCCAATATCATCTAACATCAACACTGGAGCTGTTTTAACAGCTTCCAGCTTCTCATTAAGGGAAGAATCACCTAATGATTGTTTTATCTCTCTAAAAAACTCTGGAACATATACGATCAAGGATGAAATATTTTTCTCAGCAAGTTCATTGGCTACTGCACCCAATAAGTAGGATTTCCCCACTCCAAACTCACCATAGAAAAATAACCCTTTCATTTTTTTACCTGGTTCATATTCTTCAACAAAATTCTTTGCCAGCTTCATCGCCATAATTCTCCCTTTAGAATCTGGCTCCAGGGTAGAGAAGGAGGCCTGTAAGATCTCTTTAGGGACATATAGGCTTTTAATTAATTTTTGGGACTTCGTTCTTTCATCATGTACGACTTTGCGAGGGCAACGATGATATTCGATATCAATAGTATTGCCCCTAATAACTAAATGGGGGTCGTAACCCTCCATCATATTTTTACATTCTTTTAAGCTAGGACATTGACCACATTCTTTACTTTGTGAAATGTACTCATATAGCTTCCCTAAGCTTTGATCTATCATATCCCGTGTAACGACGCCTTCTTGTTGACGCATAAATGCTTTGACATCTTCATTTGCAAGAATTTCATTCCTCATCTGATTGTACCTTTTCTGAAAGGAGTCAGAGGCTGATAATCTATTTAGTGTTCGATTAATTTTCTCCAAACTATTCACCTACTTTCGGAAATTCTTTAGTTCTTCCTCTAGTTTTCTTCTTTCTTCATCTAAATTAAAGTCATCTTTTTCATCACTTTGATTTGTTTGCTTATTCGGCTCTTCTTTAAACCAATCCGGAAGCTTTTCTGTTCGAATTGGTTTTCTTCCCCTGGTTTTACGAGGATTATTCTTCCCATCTGCCCACTCTAAATATTGTTTGTGTTCCTTCTTAGCTAGGTCCATTGCTTGAGCGGCTGTTGTTATTTTTTTACGTGTCCAATGAGATGCGATTTTTTCCATATACCCTTTTGTTAACTTCATATCTGTCTTTAATAAGACATATTGAATCAGAACATTCATGACACCTATCGGTAATTTTTGTGCCATTAACACCTCTTCAACAGCCTGAAGATCTGATTTTGACGGAGAGCTCCCGTTTGAGATATCAGATAATACATCTTTTGGGGAAGTGGTTTCCAAGTATTCAATCAGCTCTTCTTCCTGAGACATTGGCTTATCTTTTGGTTTGGGACTAGTCGGCTTCATTCGTGTGGTTAGATCAGGTAATTGATCACCAGTATGCAGCTGATACCAGTCTCTTGCGGTTTTTCTTAATAATTCTATATCAATTTCATCTTCTGAATTTAATGAGCTTAGTACAATATTCTTCATTTGGAGAGGATTTATTCCATATAAATAGCTTAATTTCAAAACCGTTTCCTTCACAGCAGTGGTAAATGCCTTTCTTGGAACCATTGATTCCGAAAGACCAGAAAGTAAAAGTTGAAAATCAAAGTCAATCTCATCCAGGGGAAGACCTGCACCACTACTATATTGAACATACTGAGTATTAGGTTCTGCTTCGGAATCAGAATTCGCATCATGATGAAGGAAATTAATGTTTTGTTCCGAAGTGAAAACGTCTTGAAAAGAACGAGTGATGTCATTATACTCGCTCTTATCCATTGATGAATCGGTAAAGAATTTCTTTAAACGTAAATAATGAGTTCTGCCAATTTTCCGATATAGGTATACATTTAACATACCATCATGAAAAAACTCTTGAGGTGATAGTGGGCTTTGAAGTTCATATACAAAGCTTCTACCCTCATTGTTTTTATGTTCATACGTTTTAAGCAACCCAATCCCCTCAAGCTTCAGCCTTGCCTCATACACATCTTGCAGGTTCACTGAAAGGATATTCATAAGATGGTAATGAGTTGAGTTAGTAGACCAAAGTCGATTCTCTTCCACTTCTCCCCATAAACTCATGTATAAGCTATAACAAGCAGATCCGATCAGTGGCTGATAAAGGAATGTAATGATTTTTCTGTCGTACTCCTGAAGCATTCCATTTATACCTACGGTGTAGTGATCGATTGGCTGTATTTCATTCCAATGCTTCTTCATCATAAACTGATTCTACCTTTCAAAGTAATAAAGAGAAAAGAGCCAAAGAGATCCTCTTTAGCTCACTTTTCTACTCTTTTTTTATCAATTCTTTTAATTCATCTATAAATACATTGATATCCTTAAATTGTCGATAAACGGATGCAAAACGTACGTATGCCACTTCATCTACTTTAGCCAGTTGGTCCATGACCATTTCGCCTATGTTCACAGATTCTACTTCAGAGACTCCTTGACTGCGAAGTTCCTTTTCGATGTCCATAGATATTTTTTCTAAGCGTTCCAGTGGTACTGGTCGTTTCTCACAGGCCTTGATTAATCCTCTGAGAATTTTCTCCCGACTAAATTCTTCACGTACGCCTTCTTTTTTTATCACGATTAAAGGAAGCTCCTCAACCTTTTCAAATGTAGTGAAACGAAAATTACATATTTCACATTCTCTTCGTCTTCTGATTGAGCGTCCTTCGTCAGCCGGACGAGAATCTACTACTCGTGTGCCATTATGCTGGCAAGACGGGCATTTCATATTATCAGCTCCGTTATTAAAACTATTACTTTCATCATATAAAAAGAATACACTTTTCACAAGCTTTCTATCATGTACCCATTATTTCACACGAGGCAATTCACTTTCCAGTCTTTGATAATAATGCTTAATTTGAGCTTTCAAAACAGTATATGTACCAAAAATCTTCCCTTTATCAGCACTTACTTTAAAATCAACAGCCGTTTCAAGAGGACGAACAGTTATGACAGTTGCAACGATAAACAATTGTGGAGTTCCATTTTTCCGAACCGTTATCTCTCCTCGATCCTTAGATTGAGAGAGAACTTCATACTCTGAAGATGAAAATAATTGTAATACAGAATTAAAAGCTCCTGTGTGCATGGATTTATAGTAATGAGACTGCAAGTCCGGGTCTTCATGCTGATCCAATGTCTCACACTCTGATTGAAATCGCTTTAATAGGGTACGTAAACCACTCATTCTACATTTCCTCCCTTTATTTACCCTTATTTTACACGAAAATGTACAAGATGAAAATTTAAAATAAAAGGTGAGGTGTATTTGAAGGAATAGAAAAGTAGTGGTTGATTGCAGCGAGGTGTGTTCGATTTCCTCAGGGAGTGAGTTGAGCCTCCTTGGCTTCGCCTGTGGGGTCTTATCTACTTGCTTTGCCTAACTTCCAAAAAAAAGCAATCTGAATTTCAGATAGAGTGTTCAGAACAAAACTTGACCGTTCCTTTTCGCTCCACTTTGTGGTTCTATATTCTGTCTGCATATTTGACAGATAGACAAACAAAATAACTCCTAATGAATATATATTTTGAGCGTTTGTTCCCAAAAACAAACTTTATCTTTCTCTTAACCTGCTTCTTTCTTTTCTTGAGGAAGAGAGCGAAGGATCGAAAAACTACTTCTTTTTTCGGTTAATCGAGGATCTTTTGCCTGCCTTTCGATTTCCTTTTTGGTTTGTAATCCAAGGCGGTGAACTCGCCCGAAGTCCTATTGAGATAGATCTGAAAAAGCCTAAGTATAGACAACAAGCTTTTGATAGCTTTCGTTTTCAACTTCACCATCTGAATATAGGCAAAAAAAGAGATGCATAATTATATGCATCTCTTGATTATTCAATATTAAAGAGCAGTTGCCTGTGTTTTTTTCACTTGCACCGGGCCCATACCACGAGGTAATTCAATAGTTTCTCTAGTATCAGCGCCTAAAGCTTCAGCAATATATTCAGCAGCGATATTAGGGTCTAAATCACCGCAAGTGTATACATCAATACTTGCATACCCATGTTCAGGGAAGCTGTGAATAGTTAAATGTGATTCAGAAATGATCACCACACCACTCACTCCTTGAGGTGCAAATTTATGAAAAGCTACCTCTCGAACTTCTGCACCTGATTTAAGAGCAGCATCTACAAATGTTTTTTCAATACCTACTACATCATTTAATTTTTCAAAATCGCAACCCCATAATTCTGAGATTACATGACGTCCCATTGTTTCCATTGAATGTTTCCCCCTTTGACATGATTTTTTTCGTCAAAATGAACAAGTCCCTTGGCAAAATCTTAACTACCACGGGGGAAAGTTAGTCCGAAGAGGTCCTAACCCTTTAAGTAGCTAAATCAGTATTCATCTGCTCTTAAGAAGTTCACGAAAAATAGTATACTTTGTTTAAATATCTTTTGCAATAAATTTTTCTAAACTTTTTCAAATCCTATCCTATGTCCCTCATCATCCATCTTTAATGACAAGGCGTTCACAACAAAACTTAGGAAAAAAGAAAGAACGCACCATGAAAAGGTACGTTCCAATTATTGAAGCATTTTTATTTATGTCGATTCTTTCAAACGTTTACTTCTGATTTCACATTCATCTTCGATGCTACAAACTTAGCAAGATCCACAACGCGGCAAGAATAACCCCATTCGTTATCGTACCAAGCCAGCACCTTTACTTTACGACTTCCCATTACCATTGTAGACAGTCCGTCAATGATGGCAGAATGAGGATTCGTATTAAAATCAATGGACACAAGAGGTTCTGTTGTATATTGCAATACTCCATGAAGTGAGCCTAATGAAGAAGTCATAAACGCTTCATTAATCTCTTCAACTGTAACATCCCTCTTTACATCCACTACTAAATCAACTAGAGATACATTTGGAGTTGGAACACGTAAAGCCATGCCATGCAGCTTCCCTTTTAGCTGAGGAAGAACCAGTGATAGAGCCTTCGCCGCTCCAGTAGTAGTAGGAATGATTGATTGCCCACAAGCTCTTGCTCTTCTTAAATCCTTATGTGGATTATCAATGTTCTTTTGATCATTTGTATAGGCATGAACCGTGGTCATGAGACCGTTTTCAATTCCGAACTGCTCATCTAATACTTTTGCAACAGGAGCTAAACAGTTTGTTGTACAAGAAGCATTTGAAATAACACTATGCTCTTCAATATTTAATGCGCTTTCATTTACTCCCATCACAATGGTCACATCTTCATTTTTACCTGGAGCCGTTAAGATGACTTTCTTTGCACCTGCTTCTAAATGAAGGCTGGCTTTGTCCTTCGAGTTAAATTTACCTGTTGCTTCTATCACAATATCAACATTTAATTCACTCCAAGGTAACGCTTTAGGATCACGATTGCTTAACAATTGAACACGCTTACCATTTACAATAATCGCATTTTCATCAGTCGTTACGTCTGCCTGGAAAATACCATGGTTTGTGTCATACTTAATTAAATGAGCTAATGTTTCCGCTGGGTAACTCGCATTAATCGCTACAACCTCTAAGTTTTCTTCTAATATAGCTTTTCTGAAAACCATTCTTCCAATACGTCCAAAACCATTAATCGCAATTTTCGCCTTCATAAATCCGGCTCCCCTCTATATTAATGTTATACTTATATGTTTTTTTACTAAAAATAGTATAACATATTTAGCGATTTAGGTAATAAATATTTTATAGTTTTTAAATGTTTTATTATTCTGACAAATCCCTCGTTTTAATCATATTGAAGAGAATGAAAAAAATGAATAGATTTTTGTATTCTTTTGTATGGACAGGTAGTTTATTGATGATCATTTTGTTCAAATAAAGTCGTTTTTTAATAATTGTTGTTATTTCGGATAAGAAAGTGGGAGTTGATTTTCGCTGCAGGATGCTCCCTTTCCGCAGGAGTCTCGCACCTGCAACGAAAATCAACTTACTCAGCGAGTGTTTTTCTAACAATAAACTTTTAGAAAAAGCATTTTCTAAAAGAGAAGTGGTTAATTTCTAGTTGTGTATTAGAATTTCTGTATTATATATATTCTTTTGTTTTTATTGAGCTCTGTCACCACATATTTTATAGATGGTGAGGGGAGCTGCGTAGACTCCTGCGGAAGTACGGGCGTGGCGAGACCCCGGAAGCGAAGCTGAGGAGGCTCGGCCGAACGCTAGCAGCAAGAGAAGCAGTTCCCCTCACCATCCAGCACATACTGATTGACAGAGTCATTGGTATACAACCAATTAAAAAGGCAAACAAGGAGAACTCCTTATTTGCCTTCACATACTAAGTATTATGGTTGTAAATTCCAATCCGATAGTAATTTTTCCAGCTGTTCTTTTGTTTGGAGTAATGAACCATTATTATCAATGACTGCATCTGCCAGGATTACTTTTTCCTTTAGAGGAAATTGAGAAGAGATTCGAGCTGAAGCGTCTTTCTGATTTAAATGATTCCTCTCCATTAATCGGGTTAACTGAGTATCTTCATTGACATACACAAGAAGAGTTCGATCCACCATCCAAGTTAAATTACTTTCAAATAAAAGAGGGATATCCATAAAGATCGTTTTTTTGCCTAATGCAATGGCCTCATCTTTATGTGCCAGCATCATACTTCTTACTGCGGGATGAACAATTTCATTTAGTTGTTTTCTTTTTTCCTCATTGTTAAAGATGATGGATCCTAACTTTTCCCGGTCAATAGTTGAATCTTTGTGAAGAATTTCTTCTCCAAACGAATCGACAATGGCTAAATATGCCGGTTGCCCTACTTCAACAACCATTCGTGCTGCTAAGTCTGCGTCAATAATTGTATAGCCTTTTTCACTTAGCATATTTGAAACGGTACTTTTACCACTGGCAATACCGCCTGTTAATCCAATAATACTCGCCATAATTGTAATCCTTTCTACTCATATTGCTACATATTTGATTAAAATCGTAAAATACCTATCAGTATTAATAACACACCTGGTAAAAATGATACTCTGTGCACCCATTTTAAGTGAGCAAAGAATTGCCCCATTTTCAAACCAGAGGATAAAAACAAAAAGCTCATAAAGAGGATGCTTAGGGCAAGTAGTAACGGTGAGAAATTCAATAATGCTGCTCCAATACCAGCTCCAAAGGCATCCAAAGATAAAGCAATCCCGAGCATAAATGCTTCGATTCCAGTTATCGTTCCAGATTTATCAAAATCCGCTGTTAAGGGTCTCTTCAATATTTGAATGACTAAACCAATAGATTTAATTTCAAAGTTAATAAGAGTTTTTTCTTTAGAGATTGGCATTTCTTTTTCAGGGCGAAAAAATTGATATAAAACCGCTGCTCCTATTAGGACAAGGATAAGCCCACCAATTCTCCCTGCCCAAATTGGAGAGATGACAGATTGAATGGTTTGACCGAGTATCATAGCCAATAGTAAGGAGCTTGCAGAACAAATGGAGATAATACTGATTGATTTTATAGGAATTTTCACTTTTCTTAAGCCATAGGTTAAACCAGTGCTAAAACTATCAAGACTTACAGCAAACGCCAATAGTAATAAGGAGATTGTTTCATTCATCGATTAGCCCTCCCAAAAATCATTACAATACTATATGGTAAGGGCTTATCAGATGTTAAATGTTCTTGATTTTACTTTTGGCATTCTGGGCAATAATGGGTTCCTCTTCCTGCTGAAACTTTTTTTTCAATGGTGGATCCGCAAATTTTACATGGTTCATCTTTTCGACTATATACATATAAATTCTGCTGAAACATTCCGATTTGGCCTTGTGAATTCACATATGACCGAATGGTACTCCCGCCCATTTCCACGGCTTCTTTTAACGTTTCAATAATATGCTCATGCAAACGTTGCACTTCTGCTTTGGACAATGTCTTTGATTTTCGATCAGGATGAATACCCGCTCTAAATAAAGCTTCGTCTACATAAATATTTCCTAATCCAACCATTACTGTTTGATCCAACAAAGCGGCCTTTACAATTCTTTCGGTCTTTTTTAGCTTTTTTTCCAGGTAGTCTACTGTAAATTCATGATCAAAAGGCTCGGCTCCAAGCTGGAGAAGAGGAAGATGTAATAATTCCTCTCCCTTTTTGAATAGATGCATCGTTCCGAATTTCCTAACATCACGATACCTTAGCTCTGTTCCATCAGTGAAATGGAAGATGACATGAGTATGCTTCTCTACAGGGTCATCCTGTTTGTTCACCCCATATTTCCCTTCCATTCGTAAATGAGAAACAAGGGCTACATCATTGAAATAAAAGATTAAAAATTTTCCTCTTCTTCTCATTTCAAGTATTTCTTGACCCCTTAAGCTGTGAACAAATTCATGAGTATCAACTGGATTTTTAATCATTTTCGGCCAGGTAACTGAAACATCTTTAATTACTTTCCCCACTACAAGGAGTTCAAGAGTTTTTCTTACTGTTTCTACTTCTGGAAGCTCAGGCATTCATCTACCTCCGTTTGTTTCTTACTTTGCATCGTACCATGATGGTCCATAGGAGTAATCGACCTTTAATGGCACTTCCAGTTCCATTGCATTTTCCATCACTTCTGGGACAATTTTCTTTAATACTTCAATTTCATCTTCAGGTGCTTCAAAGATCAGTTCATCATGAACCTGTAGGAGTAATCGAGATTGAAGATTTTCTTCCCTTAATCGTGCTGCCATATCAATCATCGCTTTTTTAATAATATCGGCAGCGCTTCCTTGGATTGGCGTATTCATGGCCGTGCGTTCTGCAAAACTTCTTAAATTAAAATTACGGCTTGTAATTTCAGGCAAATAACGACGTCGATGAAGAAGGGTCGTCACATAACCTTTTTGCTTTGCATCCTGGACAATATCATCCATATACTCTTTTACCCCCGGGAAGCTTTCCAGATATTTTTTAATAAATTCTCCTGCTTCCTTTCTGGTAATATCAAGACTTTGAGAAAGACCGTAATCACTAATTCCATACACGATACCGAAGTTTACAGCTTTAGCGTGTCTTCTCATATTGGATGTAACTTCTTCTTTTTCTACTCCAAACACGTCCATCGCCGTTTTCGTATGAATATCCATATCATTACGGAAAGCTTCCATCAGTTTTTCGTCCTTGGCAATATGGGCTAAAACCCGTAATTCAATTTGCGAATAGTCAGCTGCAAACATGACCCACCCCTCTTCTGAAGGGATAAATGCCTGGCGTATTTTTCTTCCTTCCTCCAATCGGACGGGAATGTTCTGCAGATTAGGATCGATAGAACTTAAACGTCCTGTTTGAGTCAGAGCCTGGTTAAATCTTGTATGAATTTTACTCGAATCTTTATGAACAACTTTTAATAACCCTTCCAAATAGGTTGATTGGAGCTTCCCAAGTTGACGATAATGAAGAATATAATCAATGATTTCATGTTTCGATTGAAGTTTTTCTAATATATCCGCTGACGTTGAATACCCCGTCTTTGTTTTCTTCACAACAGGCAATTCAAGCTTTTCAAAAAGAATCACACCAAGCTGCTTAGGTGAGTTAATATTAAACTCCTCTCCAGCCAGTTCATGTATCTTCTTCTCTAAATCAGCTAAACGAAGGGCTAATTCATCCTTCATACTTAGTAATCGCTGTTGGTCTACTTTTACTCCGGTATATTCCATCTCAGCGAGTATGAGGGCTAAAGGTAACTCTAATTCAGTAAATAATTCGTATTGTTGATTTTCTTCTAATTCTTTCATACAGGTTGCTCTTAGCTCTTGTAGAATAAGAGCTTTTCTTGCGAGATGAAGAGAAACGATGTCCGTTGATGGAACCTTCAATTTCGCTCCCTTGCCATATATTGATTCATCAGACTCCACCACTGGATGACCGTGGTCTTTTGCGATAGAGGCAAAGTCATTTCCTGATGTTGACGGGTTAATAATGTAAGAGGCTAAAAGTAGATCGAATTCAATTCCTTTCATATGAATCCCGTTTCTCTTTAGTGACACAACGGTTTCCTTAGAGTCAAACACATATTTTACGGCATGATCATTCTCTGCCCATTTTTTAAACTCTTTTGATTTCAAAGCTGTATCAAGGGTAAAGAAAAACGTTCCATTTTCATTGTGTATACTCATTCCAACAATATCACCTAAGTGATAGTTTTCTTCTAAAATTTCAATATAGAGAGAGCTTTCATTCGTAAGATGTTCTTCCGTGATTTCTTCTATGATATCGAAAGATATATCTTCTAATTCTTTTGTTTCTTCTTGTGGAGATTCTCCCATTTTTTCCAATAAGGAATTAAAACCTAAATCTCTAAATACGTCTTTTAATGTGGCCGTGTTCATTCCTTCATATAACAGTTCCTCAACCGTAACATCTAAAGGCGCTTCTCTTAGAATCGTCGCCAATTCCTTACTCATAATGGCTTGATCTTTATTGTCTTCTAGCTTTTCTTTCAGTTTTTTCCCACTTACCTGGTCGATGGACTCAAGAAGTGTTTCCACCGTTTTAAATTCCTTCAAGAGCTTTATAGCTGTTTTCTCTCCTACTCCAGGTACGCCGGGAATATTATCGGAGCTATCTCCCATAAGTCCTTTCATATCCACAATTTGATCGGGTGAGATTTCCCATTTTTCTTGTATATGCTCAGGTGTATACACTTCTATGTCTGTAATCCCTTTTCTCGTAATACAAACAGTCGTTTTTTTCGTGCTCAGCTGTGTTAAATCTTTATCTCCTGAATACACCTTTACTTCATATCCGTCTGACTCGGCTTGTAATGATAGTGTTCCAATGATGTCATCTGCCTCATAGTTTTCTTTTTCATAACGCTTAATTCCATAAGCATCTAAAAGTTCTCGGATATAGGGGAATTGCTCTGATAATTCAGGAGGAGTTTTTTGTCTTCCACCTTTATATTCTTTATATGTTTTGTGGCGAAATGTTGTTTTACCAGCATCAAACGCAACAAGGATATGAGAAGGTTTTTCGTCTTCTATTATTTTTTGCAGCATGGTGGTAAAACCATAAACTGCGTTTGTATGTACACCCTTGTCGTTATTCAATAAAGGCAAGGCAAAAAATGCTCGATAAGCTATACTATTTCCATCAATTAACACTAATTTTTTGGACATATCAGGACCTCCTAGAAAGGCTTGTAAGGTTTATTTGAATTAAGTATGTTTCTTCCCTTTTATTCTATCATGTTAAAGATTGAAAGGAAAAATCGGGCAATCGAAAAAAAAATGCAAAAGCCCTTCAAGAATGAAAATACATTCTTAAAGAGCTTTTAGTTTATTATTCTGTATATCCCATCAATAAGCGAGCATAAGGAGAATCCGATGGTAAAATAATCACTGTCTTATCATCTATTGTCTTCTTATACGTCTCTAACGTTTTAAATAAATCATAAAACCCTGGGTCCTTTGAAAAGGAATTATTATAAATTTTAGCCGCCTCAGCTTCACCTTCTGCACGAATCACATTCGCATCAGCACCAGCTTTCGCTAATAATTCTTTGACCTCACGATCAGTATCCGCTGTAATCCTCTGCTTATCTGCATCTCCTCTAGATAAGTATTCCTGAGCTTTTGACTCACGCTCTGAAATCATTCGTGTATATACAGATTTTTCGTTTGCTTCAGGTAAATCTGTGCGTTTCATTCGCACATCTGTTACAACAATCCCATATCCATCTCGATCTAATACTTCATTCACCTTCGCTGTAATACGATCATTTAGACTTCCACGAGAAGATTTTTCATCATTTATGATTTCATCATATTCTAACTGTCCAAGCTCTGCGCGAACGACTGAATAAATAAACTCTTCCATTTTGGTTTCAGCATTGATAACAGTTCGAGCATTTTTGATCATTTTTAAAGGGTCTTCAATTCTCCACACAGCATAATTGTCGATTAACATACGTTTCTTATCTTTTGTATTAATTTCTGCTTCTGTTACATCATAAGTCATTTGGTGTTTAGGTAAGGTAGTAGTGGATTGAATAAAAGGAATTTTAAAATTCAATCCAGGTTCTTTATCTATCTTCACAACCTGACCGAATTGGCGAACCACTTTATATTCTCCTTCTTTTACGATATATACATTCGTAAAAATCAAAAGTAGGACCGCAAACAAAATGATGAAGAATATGCCTAATTTCGTGTATCTTCTCCATTCGATCGGCTCTCTTTTTTTACTGTTCATATCGAAGACATTATTCTCAGTCATTATTCTTCACTCCCTTCCTGTTTCACCGGTCCATTTTGATTTTCCAGCTGACGAATAGGGAAATACTTAAGTGTTTCTCCACTATCCTTCATAATGTAGATTTCAGCATTTGGGAGTACATTTTCAAGTGTCTCTAACACCAAACGCTTTCTTGTAATTTCAGGATTCGATTTATACTCGTTATAAAGCTTATCAAACACAGCCACATCTCCACGAGCTTGCTCTACACGGGCGATTTTATCTCCTTTTGCTCTGGAAATAATAGCATCCTTTTCACCCTGTGCTTCGTTCGTCCGTTGATTTTGATATTTTTCAGCTTCATTTCTCTTAGTGTTCATAGTTTCTCTAGCATCCGTTACGGCAGTAAAAGCATTTCGAACCTCTGCATTAGGAAGTTCAACATCTTGTAGCTTAACGGCTAAAATTGAAATCCCAATATCATATTCATCAATTAGACTTGTTAAGAGATCTCTCACTTCTGCCTCAATTTCTGCTTTTCCAGAAGTTAAAGCATCATCAATCAATGAGCTACCAATAATACTTCTCAAGGAAGCTGACGTAGCGTCATATAAAATTTCTTCAGGATTGTCTGAGTTAAATAAGTAGTTTTCTGGATTTGTAATCTTCCATTGAACCACCAAATCCGCAAGTACAATATACTCATCACCTGTGATCATTTTCGTTTCTTTAGGAAATTCTTTTATGTTTCCATCCTTTTCTTCATATCCAAACTGAAGACTGAAGGTTTCCTTTGATAAAACTTCAACTGACTGCATTGGCCAAGGCATTTTGAAATGAAGACCAGAGTCTATTACGGGCTCTCCCGCTTCACCGAATGTTAATATTAAGGCTTGTTCTGATTCATCTACTGTATACCATGAAGTAAGCAATACAATGATCAAAATAATAGCGGTCAAAACCATTCCGGTTACTGAATAAATTCGTTTCAAACTCATAAGTACCTTCCCCCTTTATCTCTCTATATATTAGCTTCCTACTAATTTATACGGGTTCAATACAAAAAAGTTTCAAAAATATTAAGAATATGTAACTTTGAATGGGGTTTTTATGGTTCTTACAGAAAAAGAAGTATTTGATTGCAGGGAGAACAATTTTCTGAGAGGGATTTGATTAAAAAGCTCTATTGGTAACTTTGTTGCTTTTGAAAGGTGAGTAGTGGTTGATTTTCACTCAACTTTCTAAGAGAGAGTTTCTTAAAATAGAAAATATAAGTATCTACACGTTTTATTAAACAACATTTTTTTGAATGTTCAGCAGGTGATGATAACAAGGAAGTAAAAACCCTGTTCTTTCATAATATACTGGTTGACAGAGCCTAGCAGATCCTACGTTATAAAAATTGCGAAAATAGGCGTTACATGCGAGGAAAGTAGTTGGTAAAAAGGGAAAAGACGAGAACGGGGTTAGTTCTCGCCTTTTCTTAACTCCTTGGATGAAGGGGTTTCACTTAGTATCGTATCACCCTTTTATTAATAGGAGTTTAACTCTTTGTAAATATACTGTAAACTATCTGTAAATTAAGCCTAATCTTGGTTTTGATCATAAAATTGTTTATTCAGTGATACCGTAAAGGTCGTACCTTTATTTAGTTCACTTTCAACCTTAATTTCTCCTTCATGAGCCTCAATGATGTGCTTCACAATGGCCAATCCCAGTCCTGTCCCTCCAGAATTTCGACTTCTGGCTTTGTCTACTCGATAGAAACGTTCAAATATACGAGGTAGTTCTTCCTCGCTAATCCCTATCCCATTATCTTTAATTGAAATGTGTACTTTTCGTTTATCTTCTCTTACTACTACGATGACTTTACCTCCTTTAGGAGTATAGGCAATCGCATTGCTGATCAGGTTAATGAATACCTGTTTTAAGCGGTAGGAATCTACTTCAGCCTCCCCTACCGTTTCAAAGGATGTTTGAATTTCTATCTCTTTAGACTTTGCTTTTTCCTTTAAAATCGGCATTACTTCTTCAATTAAGCTGGAGATTTCACTCATCTCAGTCGTAAGTTCAAAGCCTTGCTTCTCAATTTTTGAGAGCTCTAGCAAATCTTGAATAAGTGACTGTAATCGATCACTTTCCAATAAAATGATTTCGAGAAATGATTTAGTTGTTTCTGGATCATTCATGGCTCCATCCAACAATGTTTCTGAAAAACCTTTAATGGAGGTAATTGGTGTTTTTAATTCATGAGAGACGTTAGCCACAAAATCTTTTCTCATTTGCTCGAGCTTTTTCAGCTCCGTAATATCATGAAAAACGACCACAATCCCTTTCCATTCGTCATTGTGGCCAATGATAGGTGCACCAGAAACCTCATAATGTCTTCTTTCAATCTTATGAGGGAGAAGAATTTGCTTTCTCAGTCTTTCTTCTGTCATAAAAATCTCTTCAACGAGCTTATTGACTTCTTTATAATGAATGACTTCATGATATCTAACCTTTTTCAATTGAGTTTCTTCAAGGTTAAAAAATTCTCTAAACGTCCTATTGGTTAAGACAATAAACCCGCGATGATCGATTAGTAGTAAAGCACTACCCATATTTTCAATTAATGTAGTCAGCCTGTCTTGCTGCATTTCTTGAGAATTCACCATTTCCTGCAAATTTCGTGCAAGAATATTGATAGAGGAACTTAACATACTCGTTTCATCTACCCGATCTTCAAAGGTTCTTGCCCGATAATTCCCTTTTGCAAGCTCCATAGCAACGTTAGTAGCTGATTCAATCGGTTTCGTATATCGCACCGTGATCCGTGATCCCAGTATGATAATAAGAATCAAGGCAAGCCCCAGGGATATTGTCAGTACAAACCAAATTTGTTGGGTTCCTTTTTCAAGGGCATCTACTTCTGTACTCATAATAAGTAATCCATTCAATTGATTGCTATTGTTACGAAGGGGATACCAGTAATATCGATATTCTGCCTCAGAGGTAATCAGTTTTTTATGTTTTTCTTTTACATCCCAGTTTTTTTCAATCTCTTTAATAATACGTCTTTGTTCAGGATCGGAAGCTTTTACTCTTGAATCTGTATCATGTACCACTCTTCCAAAATCATCTAAAATAGTGATTCGAACATCTAATATATCACTAAGTCCTTTTATCATATTCGGATTAATATCTTTAGGTAATCCATTCTCTTCAATAGAATCAGCCAGTAATCTTGCTTCTTTTTCAATCCTGGAATTAAACGTATCTAAATAAAAATTCTTGAAAATTTGACCTAACAATAAACCTAGTCCAATTAGAACAGCAATAATGAGTGTAATTAGAGCAAAAAGAAGTTTTGTTCTAAACTTGGTCATTGTTTCTTGGGTCCCTCCAGTTTATAACCTAAACCACGAATTGTTTTAATATAGATTGGTTTTTTAGTATTGGACTCAATCTTTTCCCGTAAATGACTAATATGAACATCCACGATTCTTGTATCTCCGGCAAAGTCATAATTCCAAACAGCGCTTAGTAATTGATCCCTTGTTAATACTCGCCCTCTATTGTTTGTTAAATACAATAATAGCTCAAATTCTTTAGGGGTTAATTCTAACAGTTCACCTTCAAAGTAGGCTTCATATTGCTCAGGGTACACCTTTAACTCCCCAACTTCTTTATAGTCAGTAGGTTCAAGTATGGTTGATTCAACAGACTCCTGTATGGCCTGACTACGTCTTAGAATGGCCTTAACTCTCGCTACAACCTCACGAGGGCTAAATGGCTTCGTCATATAGTCATCTGCTCCAAGCTCTAATCCAAGGACTTTATCAAATTCGTCGTCCTTGGCTGTCAACATAAGAATGGGGGTATTAACTTTGCGTTGTCTTAACTCTTTACAGACTTCAATTCCATCCATCTGTGGCAGCATTAGATCAAGTATAATCAAATCAGGTGATTGCTCAATCGCTTTGTCTCTTCCTTCTTCACCATCATGTGCTGTTACGACTGAATAACCTGACTGCTCTAAATTGTACTTCAATAATGTTGCAATGGACTGTTCGTCATCTACTACTAAGATTTTTTTACTCATTATTGTGCCTCCATCGAAAAGAAAATTAACCCCAACATCCAAATCATTATGTAATTGTATCTTTATTATAATATAAAGTATGCTTCTTATCATACTATCAAGGAGTATTTAATACGTATGGCCTTATTTTACACAAAAATAAAAGAACTATGAAATAGTATTCATAGTTCTACTTGATCTTTAAAAGTTTTCTAAGGCATGACTATTCATTTTTTCTAATCTGTGGGGAGGACAAACCTTTATGGTTCCAGTTATCACTTCTTCATCATCTTCATTTACCGCTGTAACTCTAATCGTTACGGTATGAGTGGCTGTATCTACTTCTATGACTTCAAATAGAAATTGGATTGTAGCATAATGATAAACTGGTTTAGGAAAATCAATTTTCTGTTCAAGTATATGAGAACCTGGTCCAGGCAAATACTTTGAAACCGCAGACGTAATGATACCTGTTAACATAATTGATGGTACAATCGGCTTCTTAAAAGGAGTTTGAGAAGCATAATCATGTTGAATGTATAATGGATTTGCATCATTTGTTAACCCTAGATAAAGAAGAAGATCGTTGTCTTCTATTTTCTCAGTTAACGTTAATTTCTCTCCGATTGACATCTCCTCTATTTTTCTTCCTAGTTTTCTCTTTTTCCCTAATAACATAAGAAGCACCTCCGGAATGTAAACGATTACAATTTAGAATAATAAAAATTATCTATATACTTATATACTATCATTTCTAGGGTTTCCATACAAAAGATATTTTAAGCAATGCTGAATTTGTAAATCTCTAAGTGTTATCTTAGATGCATGCGAAGCTGGAGGTTTATATAATAGAGTAAAGAACCTTTTATTTATATTCAATGTGTCTAGTTCCATATATTTATGATTAATCTCAATAATTTCCCTATTATTCTTAAAGGGAAAATAATTAATTCAGGTACTAAAGATACCCCTTCAATTATATGGTTCCAAGGTTTACTTTTTCTCATAATCTAATCCCTCTCCATTTATAAATCGCATAACAAAATTCCCATTAAACTGAGGGTGTAAACAGTGCATAATTATATAAATTGCTAAAAGAATTTTGAATAGTTGAAGGTTTGAAAAATGTATTATAATTCCCCCTTGCACGAAAGGAGTACTAAATGAAAAGAATACTTTTCATTTCCCTAATTATAAGTATATGTCCGTTGTTGATTATTTACATCCTTATAGTTAGATAAGAAATTTTGGAGTTACAGCTAGGGTCTTTTATTAGAGCTTTTGATGTAGAGGTTCATACGCTTAAATAAAATGACTTTTGCGTAACATACGATATACTTTCCTCCCCACCTTGTTGTTTAGTAGAAATAATTATTTGCATTATTTTCCTGAAAATAATGCAAAAGCTGACTCTTTTAATGAGTCAGCCCTTGAAGGTATGAAACTATATGTTTAAAGCTAAGTGATTATGCCAGTGAAGACATAACATTTTTTACTGCTTCTGCTGAATTATTTAATGCAGATTTTTCTTCTTCCGTCAGTTCTAGTTCAATGATTTTTTCTAAACCATTTCCACCTAGAATCGTTGGAACTCCTAAGTAAATCCCCTCAAATCCATACTCACCTTCTAAGTATGCGATAGCTGGAATCACTCGACGTTGGTCCTTCAGAATCGCTTCTACCATTTGGACAAGTGAAGCGGCGGGAGCATAATAAGCACTTCCATTTCCTAATAGGCCTACAATTTCTCCTCCACCTTTACGAGTACGCTCAACAATGGCATCTAAACGATCTTTTGGAATCAACGTTTCTAAAGGAATTCCTCCTGCGTAAGAGTAACGAATAAGAGGAACCATGTCATCTCCGTGACCTCCAAGAACAAAACCTGTAATGTCTTTAACGGACAGGTTTAACTCCTGTGCAACAAATGTACGGAAACGAGCTGTATCTAAAACTCCTGATTGACCAATTACTCGTTCTTTTGGGAATCCAGATTCTTTAAACACAGTGTATGTCATTGCATCTACAGGGTTGGTAAGAACGATGATAAAGCAGTTAGGTGAATACTTAACAATTTGTTGAGTAACAGATTTCATTACCTTTTGATTTGTTTGCACTAAATCATCACGGCTCATACCAGGCTTACGAGCAATTCCAGCTGTGATAACGACAATATCCGAATCCTTTGTATCTTCATAATTAGAAGTACCGGTAATGTTAGCATCAAACCCTTGAACCGGACTGGCCTCAAGCATATCTAATGCTTTTCCCTTTGTTGGATCTTCCATTTGTGGAATATCCACTAATACAACGTCCCCAAGTTCTTTCTGAGCTAGCATAAGTGCTGTTGTCGCACCTGTAAAACCTCCACCAATAACGGATACTTTTCTACGCTTAATTGTCACCATAATTCCCCCTATTCGTTTAAATATGTATTATAGGAGTGTTCATAAATGAACACTCCTACAAATTTATTGGTTATTACATGTTTTCAATTAGAGCTGATCCGAACTCAGAACACTTCACTTCAGTAGCTCCATCCATTAGACGAGCGAAATCATATGTTACAACTTTAGAAGCAATTGTTTTCTCCATAGACTTAGTGATTAAGTTAGCTGCTTCAGTCCAACCAAGGTGCTCAAGCATTAGTACTCCAGAAAGAATAACAGATGAAGGATTCACTTTATCCATTCCTGCATACTTAGGAGCTGTTCCATGAGTTGCTTCAAAGATAGCATGGCCTGATTCATAGTTGATGTTTGCTCCTGGAGCAATACCAATTCCACCAACTTGAGCAGCTAGTGCATCAGAAATGTAATCTCCGTTTAAGTTCATTGTAGCAACTACATCAAACTCAGCTGGACGAGTTAAGATTTGTTGTAAGAAAATATCAGCGATTGAATCTTTTACGATGATTTTTCCTTCTGCTTCTGCTTCAGATTGAGCTTTGTTAGCCGCTTCTAAGCCTTCAGCATCTTTAATCTTGTCATATTGAGCCCAAGTGAATACTTTATCGCCGAATTCTTTCTCAGCTAGCTCGTAACCCCAGTTTTTGAAAGCTCCTTCAGTAAACTTCATGATGTTACCTTTATGAACTAAAGTCACTGACTTACGTCCTTCTGTGATGGCATAGTTAATTGCCGCACGTACTAGACGGTTTGTACCTTCTTCAGATACAGGCTTAATTCCAATTCCAGACGTTTCTGGAAAGCGAATTTTGTTAACTCCCATTTCATCTTGTAGGAAAGAAACTAATTTTTTCACTTCATCTGAACCCTTAGCGTACTCAATACCAGCATAGATATCTTCAGTATTTTCACGGAAGATAACCATATCAGTGTCTTCTGGACGTTTAACAGGAGAAGGAACTCCTTCAAAATAACGTACAGGACGTAGGCAAGTAAATAGATCAAGTTCTTGACGAAGAGCTACGTTCAATGAACGAATTCCTCCACCAACTGGTGTTGTAAGAGGACCTTTGATAGCAATGAAATACTCACGAATCGCATCAAGAGTCTCAGCTGGTAACCATTCACCTGTTTTGTTGAACGCTTTTTCTCCAGCATAAACTTCTTTCCAAGAGATCTTACGCTCACCTTTGTAAGCTTTTTCAACAGATGCGTCTAAAACGCGCTGAGCAGAAGCCCAAATATCTGGACCAGTTCCGTCACCTTCAATGAATGGAACGATTGGATTGTTTGGCACGTTTAGTTGGCCGTTTTGGTTTGTAATTTTTTCACCTTGTGTCATTATGTAGCCTCCATTTTCATTCATTATCAAAGGGGATGACCCTTAAGTGCTAATTGCATTTTAGAGTCAGTCCCCTTCTCTTTATTTATTACACCAATATTTTTGCTATTTGTAAATATTGATGATTAACCTCTTTGTTCAACTGGCACATATTGTTGCTTACCAGGTCCAATATAATCAGCTCTAGGGCGGATTAATCGATTATTGGAATACTGTTCAAGAATATGAGCTAACCAGCCAGACACACGACTTACTGCGAAAATCGGTGTGAATAAATCATGGTCAATACCTAGGCTATGATAAACGGACGCTGAGTAGAAATCAACATTTGGCGGAAGACCTTTGTTAGCCGTAAAGACTTCTTCAATCTTCGCAGACATTTCGTAATATTTGCTTTCCCCTCTTAATTCCGTTAGCTTCTTAGACATTTCCTTAAGATGCTTTGCACGTGGATCGCCTTCACGATATACACGGTGACCAAAGCCCATAATTTTTTCTTTCTTTTCAAGTTTATCCAGGATATAAGATTCTGCTTGATCCACAGACCCAACCTCAGTAAGCATTTTCATCACTTGCTCATTTGCTCCACCGTGTAATGGCCCTTTTAAAGCGCCAATTGCAGCCGTAACACCTGAGTAAACATCTGAAAGTGTTGCCACACATACACGTGCAGTAAATGTTGAAGCGTTTAATTCATGATCTGCATGAAGAACAAGCGCTTTATTAAATGCTTCTATTTCGATAGGTTCTGGATCTTTTCCTGTTAGCATGTACAAGAAGTTAGCCGCAAATCCAAGGTCTTTTCGTGGAGCAATTGGTTCTTGTCCATTACGAATTCTAGCAAAACTCGTTACAATAGTAGGAATCTTTGCTTGAAGACGAACAGCCTTTAGATAATTTGCTTCTTCTTCCATAACATCCGCCTGGTCATCATATAAACCTAGTAAAGAAACAGCCGAACGAAGTGCCGCCATTGGGTGAACTTCTTTAATGTTATACATTTTGAAGTGTTCAATAATTTCTTTAGGCAGAGCTGCATTTTCCGCTAATAGTTCAGTTAATTCCTGAAGCTCTGTTTGAGTTGGCAGTTTAAGATGCCATAGTAAATAAATTACCTCTTCAAAGCTAGCGTTGTTTGCTAAATCATCAATGTTGTAGCCAACGTATGTAAGGGTATCATCGATGATGGAACTAATGGATGATGTTGTTGCTACAACTCCTTCTAACCCACGAGTTGTTGTCATAATAACCTCTCCTTTAATAAGTATTTCACATTTACTCATTTTCATATGAGTATAAAACCCTACAAGACTATCGATATAGCTGTAGTGGGAGTTTAAAAAAAATTGAATACTAAGCTGAGCGATTGCTCAATTCCTATACAAAAAATGATTCCCGGCTCTTGAGTAGTAAATACCATAAGAGCTTAGGATGCGCTTACATTTCCTATTATAAACAATTATCAGACTTTTGTGAACGGAAACGCACTAATTTATATAAAAATTATTTTTCTAGAAAAATAAACCAAGGAATTTCTTTCTTACTGATTTAGGCAAATTATTAGAAATCACTATTATCTAAAAAACCACAATATTATTAATGCGTTTCAAACGTGCAAGTCTTATAACTTCTTTACTATTAAAACCCTCACTTGTTATTATCCTACCATACCAACTTTTTATCCACTTATTCGAACTGAAAAAATAGAACTTCCTTTCATTTCCTGTCTCCTTTAAAATAGAAAGAAAAGAGTGGGTAGGGGGAACAAAATTTGAATTTAGAGTACGTGTACCGCACGCTCCGATTCATCATCGTTGTAGCGATTATCATTCTTTCATTTATAGCCTTGTATTACATATGGAAGCTTGCTTATCCATTTATTATCGCTATTGCAATTGCATTATTAATGAACCCGCTTGTCAACTGGTTTGAAAGGAAGGGCAGGCTTCCAAGAATTTGGGCTGTGACCATTTCCTTAATTATGATTATTGGAATCTTTATAGGTCTGATCACTCTACTCATAGCAGAAATTGTCTCTGGGGCAAATTACTTAGCAGACTCTCTTCCGAGTCATGTGGAAACATTGGTTAAATATGCGGAGAATTTTATTGTTGGCCATGTGATTCCCTTATATCATCAGCTTTCAGGGCTCTTTAAAAATCTTGATGCAGGGCAACAGGATACAATCCTTAATAATGTACAAACAGCAGGAAGTAAAATTGCTACATCAGCTGGAGACTTTCTTCAGAATTTTTTCCAAAAATTACCTCAACTTATTTCCTGGATACCGAATGCGGCTTCTGTTCTAATTTTTTCGGCATTAGCTACTTTTTTCATTAGTAAAGATTGGTATAGATTATCGGCAAAAGCAGAAAAAATCATTCCTGGGAAAGCCATGACGAGTGGAAGAAAAGTTTTTGTTGATTTAAAAAAGGCACTGTTCGGTTTTATCCGTGCTCAGTTTACTCTCATCTCCATAACCGCCATCATTGTTTTGATAGGGTTGATTGTTTTACGAGTAGATTACGCTATTACGATTGCACTTGTAAGCGGACTCGTGGACATATTACCTTATTTAGGAACGGGAGCCGTGTTCGTTCCATGGATTGCATATGAGTTTATTACAGGAAATGTAGGACTTGGTATTGGATTGTCTGTTCTATACTTAGTGGTTGTTGTTCAACGTCAAATCATGGAGCCGAAAGTATTATCTTCAAGCATTGGATTAGATCCTCTCGCTACACTTATAGCTCTTTTCGTTGGTTTTAAGACCATTGGATTTTTAGGATTAATTGTAGGACCAGTTGTCCTTGTCATTTTATCTACTCTGAAACGAGCTGGAGTATTTGAAGATACTTGGAATTTTATTATGGGAAAATAATGATTGAATGTGAATAAATATTAAAACAAGCACGGCTTCAAATGAAGCCGTGCTTGTTTTTGACTATCGATATATAATCACATTGCCATTATTAATCCACCGTTTAAATAGCTTGTATATAAAAGGCTTAAACAATTTACGAGTTGTTGGAAGTAAAAGCATAAACCCAATGGCATCTGTAATAAATCCTGGAGTTAATAACACTACTCCTCCGACCAAAATACATAATCCATCTATAATGGCGTCTCCTGGTAGTTGACCATATTGCATATCTTGTTGTGCTTTTCGAAGTGTTTCGATTCCTTGCTTCTTCGCTAAATAAGCTCCCAATATACCAGTAGAAATAATCAATAAAACTGTTGAGGGTAGACCTATTGCTTGTCCAGAAAGAACAAGTAAACCGATTTCCAAAGCAGGGACAATTATTAATAGTAATAAAATATATCTCATAATGGATTCCTCCATGACATTAGTACGTTCTTTACTATTATAACATATGATTAAGATAACGTATTATGCAAGGATTTCTAGTAATGTTCTATTGGGTCTGAATGGAGAATGATTAGCGATCCTGTAACGGATTTCATAGAGTAGATTTCACATCTGATTTATCTTAATGGAAAACTGACAGAAGAAAAGGGGATTTAGGTTTATTGAAGGAATACGATGTATTTGTGTCAAACACTTTAGTATAGAAGTTGAGGGGGAGCGAGATTGAAAATAGTAGAAACGGATTACTTTATTTTAGATTCTTTATGTAATGGTGTATATGCTGCTATTTCAAAACCTGGGCAAGGTGCTTGGAGTAATGCGGGTATTGTTGATTTGGGTGAAGAAATACTTGTATTTGATTCATTTGCTACCCCATCTGCTGGTTATGAGTTAAGAAGACAAGCAGAAGATATTACTGGAAAAAAAGTAAAATATCTCATTAATAGTCATTTCCACGGTGACCACGTATTTGGAAACCAAGCATTTATGGATACTACGATTATATCTACATCTATGACAAAAAAATGGAGTAAAGAAAAAAATGAAATAGGTGATGTAGAAAAAGAAAAAAACGATATGGAAAAATATCTAAATGACTTAAGAAATCAAGTAGAGTTAAATCAAGATAAAATAAGGAAAGTCAGCCTTACTAACCAGCTTAATGAAATGTCAAAAATTCTTGATGATTTGCCTAGAATGAAACTGGTTCTTTCATCAGTTATCTTCGAAGAAAAATTGATTATAGATGGTTCAAAAAGGAAAGTAGAATTATATTGTTTAGGAGGGGGACATTCTCCGAGCGATACTTTACTGTATTTACCTGAAGAAAAAATTGTTTTTATGGGTGATTTAGTAACGGAGGGATTACATTTACCCATCTATAACCCTGATGAATTTAGTTCTATTTTAGAGAAAGTAAAGGAAATGAATATCGAAACAATTGTTCCGGGTCACGGAAATGTTGGTGATAACGAGCTGTTAAATACATTAGATGGATATTTATCGTTTTTAATTGAAAAGTCAAAGGATGCACTGAAAAAAGGACAAACATTAGAATCCTTTGTTTCAGAGTTTGATACTCCAAATGAATATAAGGAATGGATAGGTGTGAATGGAATCAAAAATAACATATCTAATGTTTATACATTTTATGCAAAATAAACATAGGGATTTGTTAAACACATTACTGGATTAAGAACAAAAAAAACGCTTGGAAATCTCCAAGCGTTTTTAATGTGAAATTTATCCTATTTAATGCCACCAGTGATTAAAGTACGCTTGCATGCCCGTTGTAGATTACCCCACGAGTTGCATCTACAGTAATCTCTTGACCGTTTTCAAATAGGGAAGTCGCATTATCTACTCCCACAAGTACAGGAATTCCTAAATTAATTCCTACTACTGCGGCATGACTAGTTAATCCGCCTTCTTCTGTTATAAGTGCAGAGCACTTCTCTAGTGCAGGCATCATTTCTTTATCCGTACCAATCGTAACGAGAACGGAACCAGGTAATGTGTTTTTCACTGCTTCTTCAGCAGAGGTTGCAACAACCGCTTTACCATAAGCAGATTTCCGGCCAATTCCTTGACCTTTTGCCACAATGTCACCCACTACATGAATTTTCATCATATTGGTTGTTCCTGATTCACCAATCGGAACACCAGCAGTGATGACAATGAGATCTCCATGTTTCGTCATTCCAGAGTTCATGCTTTCTTCAACAGCCATATCGAGCATTTCATCAGTTGTCTTGACTTTACGTCCAACCGTTGGATAAACACCCCATACAAGTGCTAACCTTCTAGATACAGACTCTGTGCCCGTTACGGCTACGATAGGGGCCTTAGGACGGTATTTTGAGATCATACGAGCTGTATGTCCACTTTCTGTTGGAGCAACAATGGCATTCACATCTAAATTAATAGCTGTGTGAGCTACGGATTGACCGATAGCGTCTGTCATATTATGCTCACTATCCTTGCTACGGGCAGATAGAATATCATCGAAATTCAAAGCAGTTTCTGCTCTTGAAGCAATGTTATGCATGGTTTGTACAGCTTCAACCGGATAGGTTCCAGCTGCTGTTTCACCTGAAAGCATGATAGCATCTGTGCCGTCGAAAATAGCATTTGCAACATCACTTGCTTCTGCTCTCGTTGGTCTTGGGTTACGCTGCATAGAATCAAGCATCTGTGTTGCCGTGATGACTGGTTTCCCTTGGGCATTACATTTTTTGATTAACTGCTTTTGAACAAGCGGTACTTCTTCAGCAGGTATTTCTACCCCAAGATCTCCACGAGCTACCATTAAACCATCGGACACTTCTAAAATTTCGTCAATGTTATCTACACCCTCTTGATTTTCGATCTTAGGGATGATTTGAATATGTGGAGCATTGTGCTCTTCTAATAATTGACGAATTTCTAATACATCGGATGCACGTCTTACAAAGGATGCAGCGATGAAATCAACGCCCTGTTGAATTCCAAAAATAATATCGCTGGCATCTTTATCTGTAATTCCAGGAAGGTTTACAGAAACACCTGGTACGTTTACACCTTTTTTGTTTTTCAATACACCGCTATTGGCTACATACGTATGAATTTCTCCATTCGCTTTATCAATTTCAGTGACTTCAAGACCAATTAGACCATCATCTAATAGGATTTTCGATCCAACATGAACATCTTCAATTAATCCTTCGTATGTAACGGAGAATTTTTCTGTTGTTCCTAAAACCTCTTTCATCGATACAATGACAGTTGATCCTTGTTGTAATTCAATTGCACCATCCACCATGTTATTTGTTCTGATTTCTGGTCCTTTTGTATCTAGAAGAATCCCAACGTTTTTACCTGATTTTTCTGCTGCTTTACGAATGTTTTCGATTCGCTGTCCGTGCTCTTGGTGATCACCATGTGAAAAATTCAATCGAGAAACGTTCATACCTGCCTCGATTAATTGAGATAATTTTTCTACACTTTCACTTGCCGGACCAATTGTACATACTATTTTCGTTTTTCTCATTTATCATTACCTCCTGAAATCTATCAACACTTTAAATTGAAAGCTCTTTGGAAAGATTATACATTTCTAAGTCAATTTGATGTGGTTTAGCCAATGCTTCAATAATGTCATAATCAACAAGTTGATTCTTCTCAATACCAACAGCTCTTCCACCTTTTCCTTCCATCAATAATTCAACGGCACGCGCTCCTAAACGACTCGCTAACACCCGATCGGATGCTGTTGGGGTTCCCCCACGTTGAATATGACCCAGAACTGAAACTCTTGTGTCCATTCCTGTTGCTTCTGTAAAACGATTGGCAAATTCATTTGCAGACATAACACCCTCTGCTACAATGATAACGCTATGCTTCTTTCCGCGTTCTTGCCCTTTTTTCAATCGACTGACTACATCGTTTAAATCGAATTTTTCTTCAGGGATAAGAATGGTTTCAGCGCCACCTGCAAGGCCGGACCACAGAGCAATGTCTCCTGCGTTTCGTCCCATCACTTCAATAACAAATGTTCTTTCATGGGAAGTGGCTGTATCACGTATTTTGTCAATGGCATCAATAACTGTGTTAAGAGCAGTATCAAAACCGATCGTATACTCTGTCCCTGGAATATCGTTATCAATGGTTCCAGGAACACCGACACAAGGATACCCTAATTCAGTAAGGGCTTTTGCACCTTGATAAGATCCGTCCCCACCAATAACAACCAGTCCTTCAATACCATGCTTTTCTAGTTGTTGAATTCCTTTTTGTTGTCCTTCTTTTGTTTTGAATTCTTCACAACGAGCTGTATACAGCATCGTTCCGCCTCGGTGAATGATATCACCAACCGAACCAAGCTCAAGCTTTTTAATATTACCATTGATTAAACCATTGTACCCCTGGTAAATACCGTATACTTCGATGTTTTGAAAGATTGCTTTACGTACAACCGCACGAACGGCTGCATTCATTCCCGGTGAGTCTCCACCACTTGTTAATACACCAATCTTCTTCACTATGATCACCTCATCAAAAAATAAGCTTTTATATGTAATGGCAAAATCTAACTTGTTAATGGTTTCACATAAGGCTAAGGACTCATCAATAATGTAAGGGATATTCCATTTCCATGCCTTACATTATTATGGACCAATAGACTATGGATTATTTCTAAAATAACACGAAGATTCAAGGTTCTCAACAGGTTAATAGAGGGAAACTCAAAAGACGAAATAATCTATTAAATGAAAGCGTTTCAATTGTAAAAACCTTCAAAATTCCGACACATCTATGTTTTTTTCTATATTGAAATGATAATAAAAAGACTGACAAATGGTAATTTTCCTATTTGTCAGTCCTCTTTATCTTTATGATTTTACCCCAATTAAGTCATTTAAAACAGAATATTCACCCATTGATTTAAACTTTTCATAACGATGCTCAACGAGTTTTTCTTTTTTAAGTGGAACTAATTCTGTAAGGGAACGCTTTAATACTTCTTCTATATATCCAGCTTGTTCTTTTACATTTTTATGTGCTCCACCAGTCACTTCAGTGATAATTTCATCAATCAATCCCAGATCTTTTAAGTCAGGGGCAGTAATTTTCATGGATTCAGCAGCTTTTTTAGCTTGAGTCGAATCCTTCCAAAGGAGTGCAGCTGCCCCTTCAGGTGAGATAACCGAATAGGTAGAGTTTTCAAGCATATGAATGTGGTTCCCCACTCCTAATGCCAGTGCCCCACCACTTCCACCTTCACCAATGACAATACAGATAACGGGAACGGTTAACCCCGCCATTTCTACTAAGTTTCTTGCAATGGCTTCACTTTGTCCTCGCTCTTCCGCTGCTTTCCCTGGATAAGCACCCTTTGTGTCAATAAAACAAATAATTGGGCGATGAAACTTCTCTGCCTGTTTCATTAATCTAAGTGCTTTACGATAGCCTTCAGGATGAGGCATCCCAAAGTTTCTTCGGATGTTTTCTTTCGTATCCTTCCCTCTTTGATGACCAATAATGGTTACGGGCATGCTTTGAAACTTCGCAATACCTGAAACAATCGCTTCGTCATCGCCATATAAGCGATCTCCATGCATCTCAATAAAATCGGTAAAGAGATAGCTTATATAATCAAGAGTAGTAGGTCGATTAGGGTGACGAGCTACTTGCACTCGATCCCAAGGCCTCATATTTTCATATATGTCATTTTCAAGCTTTTGCAATCGAGTTTCCAGCTTATCAATCTCTTTTGATAAATCTACGTCTGAATTCTGAGTGAATTCCTTAAGCTCTGCAATTTTTTTCTTTAATTCAACAACAGGCTTTTCAAACTCCATCTCGTTTACCATGGTAGATCACCGTCCCACTGATGAATATCTAATACTGTGCCTATCTTTTCTTTTAAATCCAATCTGGAAATGACTCCGTCAAGCTGCCCATGTTTTAATAAAAATTCCGCTGTTTGGAAGTCCTCAGGTAAGTCTTCACGAATAGTTTGTTCAATGATTCTTCTACCTGCAAATCCAATGAGGGCTCCAGGCTCTGCAAAATTATAATCACCCACTGAGGCAAAACTTGCAGATACTCCCCCGGTCGTAGGATGGGTCATAATTGAGATGAATAAGTTCCCATTTTCACTCAATCGTTTTAGAGCAACACTCGTTTTCGCCATTTGCATAAGGGAAAGGACTCCTTCTTGCATGCGTGCCCCTCCAGATGCTGTGAAAATAATAAATGGAACCTTTCTTTTATCAGCTTCTTCAATGGCTCTCGTGATTTTCTCACCTACAACGGATCCCATACTTCCCATTCGGAATCTCGAATCCATGATCGCTACTACTACATCAATTCCGTTAACCTTCCCTGAACCGGTCAAAACAGCTTCATTTAATCCTGTTTTTTTACGATCTTTCTCAAGCTTTTCAAGATAATCCGGGAAACCTAGGGGATTAACAGATACTAGTTCCTCATCAAGTTCTTTAAAGGTTCCAGCGTCTATAAAACTATTCATTCTTTCGGTTGAGCTCATACCATGATGAAACCCACAATGCAGACATACTTTTAAGTTTTTCTGTAGTTCTTTTGTGTACATGATTTTTTTACAATCAGGACATTTCGTCATAATCCCTTCTGGCACGTCTTGTTTAGCTGCCTCAGAAGGGATGGTTGCATATTTTTTCTTTTTGGATTTATTGAAAAGTTCCTTAAGCAAGGTGTAACCTCCTTAACTATTTACAGTAGCTTTTTCATTTCTCTTTCTACCCACCAGAACTATTAAATATAATAAAAAGTGCTTAGAATTGGCTCTCTAATCAGGAGTGAGTTCATGATATAAAACTGCTTGTCTATCAGTTTAATGGATAGGATTAAAAAAAGATGTTGGAAATTGTCAGATCGTTATCAACAATTTTTCTTATCTTCTTATACGCCTCTTGCACAGATTCTTTTTCTTGCTTTTGTATTCCTCGAAGTAAACGGATAAGCTCATTTCTTTTGGCAGGAGTAATACTCATTTGCCCACATATTAACGTTTCATAATCGTTTAGAATATTCCAGATTCTATGAGCCAGATGGTTATTGCTTTCTTTAACGATTTCGCAGAAAACGTCGCTTACGTATTTGCTTTCCTCTTCATTTGAAACTTTTAAAAGTAGACTTTCCACATCGTGTTTTCGTATAAAAAGCGTTCTTAAAGCTTCCTTCTCAATCATTATTTTCGAATGAAGAATGTCATCTTGAGCTTTATGGTCTTGAAGAATAAACAAGCCGAGAAGATCGATCAGGTGATGATCTCGAAAATCCCTTAGGTATGTTCCTTCTCCTCTTCTCGTTTCGATTAATCCCAAAAGTTCCAAAGCTCTTAACGCTTCTCTGACAGAGGACCTGCCTACATTCAATCGTTCAGAAAGCTCTCTTTCTGAAGGGATTTTATCACCAGGTCCCAAGCCATCCTTTGATATCATGTCTCTTATTTGGTGAACTATTCCAATATAAACTTTGGCGTGAGACTGGATAGAGTTCACTTTGGACATCACTCTTCTTTCCCGATAACCGCTAATGATTCTGTCTTTTCACGAATTTCTTCGGGATCCATCTTCAAACGAGCCACTCCAGTTTCCATGGCAGCTTTTGCAACGGCTGCTGCCACTGCAGGTGCTACTCTTTTATCAAATGGTGCTGGAATGACATAATCTTCATTTAATTCTTCTTCACTAATTAAGTCAGCGATCGCTTCTACAGCAGCCTGCTTCATTTTTTCGTTAATATGTGTAGCTCGTACGTCTAATGCTCCACGAAAGATACCAGGAAATGCAAGCACGTTATTGACTTGATTTGGAAAATCTGAACGTCCGGTTCCTACAACTCTCGCTCCAGCCACTTTTGCCAGCTCTGGCATAATTTCCGGTACAGGATTCGCCATAGCAAAAATAATAGGATCCTTTTTCATAGAGGAAACCATGGCTTCTGTTAATGCACCTGCAACAGAAACACCGATGAATACATCAGCATCTTGTAAAACCTCTGTCAGGCCGCCCTTAACATGATCTCTGTTTGTAAACTTAGCTACATCATCTTTAATTGCATTCATCCCTTCAGGACGACCTTCATAAATCGCACCTTTAGAATCACACATAATTATGTCTCTTACTCCATAACGATAAAGAAGCTTAATAATGGCCATTCCTGCAGCTCCTGCTCCATTTGCCACTACTTTAATTTCAGACATTTTCTTCCCTACTACCTTTAAGGCATTTACTAAGCCCGCTACAGTTACAATGGCCGTACCATGTTGGTCATCATGGAAAATAGGGATGTTGGTTTCCTTCTTTAATCGTTCTTCTATTTCAAAGCAGTTTGGTGCTGCAATGTCTTCTAGGTTGACGCCACCAAATGTAGGTTCAAGGAGCTTAACCGCTTCCACAATTTTATCTACATCGGTTGTGTTCAGGCAGATTGGAAACGCATCAACACCAGCGAAGCTTTTGAACAGGACGGCTTTCCCTTCCATCACTGGAAGTGCTGCCTCAGGTCCAATGTTCCCAAGACCTAAAACCGCTGTCCCATCAGAGACAACAGCCACCATATTCCCTTTCATTGTATAATCGTATACCGTTTCCGGCTTGTCATAAATGTCTTTACAAGGCTCAGCTACCCCTGGTGAATAGGCTAGACTTAAGTCCTCTGCATTTCGAACTTCTACCTTTGATTTGGTTTCCAATTTCCCTTTGTTGACTCTATGCATATGCAGAGCTTCTTCTCGCAATGACATGTTGTTCACTCCCTTTATCTCAGCACTACTTGAATGCTTAAACATTCTAAAAATCTTATTTCGTTTTATTAATAGATTTAGGCCATTTTAAATACAAAAAAGGTGGTCAGACCACCTTGGTCTATTAAACAATAATATAAATTTCCATTTAAGTAAAGTATGTTATTGTAATACGACATTCCCTTCACCGACTATACGTTGAAACTCTACTATTGCCTTATTTGAAGGATGAACACCTAAATGGTTTGGAAGTCTTATGCTCTTCTTATCTTTTTCATAATGCACAATAATGCCATTGGGGCCTTTATAATTTTGTATGGCTTTATAAATTAGGTTCATAGTAGCATCTATATCTTGTTCCAATGGAATTTTCAGATACAGCTTTTTGTCTACTTTACTTTGAGCTTCTTCCATTGGTTCGATTTTATTTATGATAAGCTGGCGCTTTTCATTTCGCTCTTCTAGCTTTCCTTCAAATATGAGCATATTACCTTCTTTTAATTGGGTCATAAATTGCTTGTACACACTGGGAAAAACGACTGCTTCCATTTCACCGCTTTCATCTCCAATTTCCAAGAAAGCCATGACCTCTCCTTTTTTCGTTCGGATGGATCTAACACTGGTAATATATCCACCAACCGACAATTTAGCGCGAATAGAAAGATCTGCAATTTGCTTTAACCCAAGCTGATCAAGGAGGGAACGATGAGAAGCCAGGGGATGGTCGGATAAATAAAGACCCAGTACCTGCTTCTCAAATTGGAGCAATGTATCAATCGTCATTTTTTCAACTTCAACATATTTCGGCTTTAAGAGAAAAGCCTCTTCCTCGTGAAACAGATCATGTTCATCATCAGGATTGACCAGTTCAGCGTGTTGAGCCGCTACATCTAGGCTTGCTAACAGCGTCGCTCTATCCACCTCGAATTCATCAAACGCTCCTGCCAATACTAAATTTTCTAAGATTTTCCGGTTGATTACTTTCGATGAAACCCTCATACAAAAATCAAAAAGATCTTCAAATGGTTTTTCACTTCTCGCTCGAACAATCTCCTTTAACGCTGCTGCTCCCACCCCTTTTATAGCTGCTAAGCTGTAAAGGATGGTATTTCCTTCTACCGTGAACACAAACTGACTACGGTTAACAGAAGGGGGGAGGATGTCAATGTCATATTGTTTCGCTTCCCGAATATATTGAGCGATCTTCGTTTCATTCCCTACAACGGAAGTAAGAAGGGAAGATAAGAAATAAGCGGGATAATGTGCTTTTAAGTAAGCCAGTTGATAAGCAATCATACTATACGCTACGGCATGGGAACGGTTAAATCCATAGTCCGCAAATCGTACAATCAGGTCATAAATACTGTTTGCCGTTTCATAAGAATATCCCTTTTGTTTAGAACCTGATACAAAATGTTCTCTTTCTTGATCTAGTACATCCTTTTTCTTTTTCGAGACTGCTCTTCTCAGTAAATCCGCTTCTCCTAATGAAAAACCGGCCATTTTAGAGGCGATTTGCATGATCTGTTCCTGATAAACGATGACCCCGTAGGTCATTTCAAGAATAGACTTTAAATCTGGGTGCGGATATTCTACAGTTTCTTCTCCATGCTTTCGTTTTATATAAAGGGGGATATTCTCCATTGGACCTGGCCTATATAAAGCATTAACCGCTACAATATCTTCAAAAGATGTTGGTTTTAACCTGGTTAATACATTTCTCATTCCTTCTGATTCGAGTTGGAATATCCCGTTGGTTTGACCCTTACTTAATAGCTCAAATGTCTTTTGGTCTTGAATCGGTATTTCTTTTAATGAAAAGTTTTTCTTGGCACCTCTTTGTACACTCTTCACAATTCCTTCTAGAATACTCAGGTTACGAAGACCAAGAAAGTCCATTTTCAACAACCCGATTTCCTCTAAGGTGTCCATGGGAAATTGAGTGAGGTGAATACCCGTTGCACTGCCTTGAATGGGAACCCACTGCACTAACGGGCCTTCGCTGATCACCACTCCAGCTGCGTGTGTAGAGGTGTGTCTTGGAAGACCTTCAAGTTTAAGAGCTGTTTGAAATAGCTTTTTATACAATTCACTGCTTTCAATGATGCCTTTAAACTCTTTTGATCCTTTATAAGCTTCTCGCAAGGTAATACCCAGTTGGTTCGGTACCAGCTTTGAAATTTGCTCCTGCTCCTTCATGTTCAACCCGAATACACGTCCGGTATCTCTTAGGGCAGCTTTGGCTGCGAATGTTCCAAACGTAATAATTTGGGCAACATGTAAAGACCCATATTTCTTTTCTACATATTCAATGACTTCATCCCGTCTATGATCCGGAAAATCGATATCAATATCGGGCATGGATACTCGTTCAGGATTTAAAAAACGCTCAAATAACAGCTGATGCTTAATGGGGTCTACATCCGTAATACTTAGAGCGTATGAAACAAGAGAACCTGCTGCGGATCCTCTTCCTGGACCCGTTAAGATTCTTCTCTCTCTCGCAAATCTCATAAAGTCCCAAACAATAAGAAAATAATCAGCAAACCCCATTCTTCCAATAACGTCAAGTTCATAATCAAGTCGTTCTAAATATTCTTCTGAAACCGTTTCAAGCTTTTCACTTAGTCCTAGTTCGCATAGTCGAGTTAGTTCTCGTAGAGTCGACACACCTTGTGGCAATGGGTACTTAGGGAGAAGCTGTTGATGAAAGGGAATGGTGACTTGACACTCTTCAGCAATTTTTATTGTATTTTCCAACTCAGTAACATGATCGGAGAAGAGATTCACCATTTGATCCTTTGTCTTAAAGTAATACTCATGAGTCTGTAATACGTCTCGATCATCCTCTGACAGCTTTGCTCCATCTCGAATAGCATTTACACATTCATGGGCAAAATGATCTTCCTGGTGTAAATACTGAACATCATTGGTTGCTACTACTCCCGTATCCGTTTTTTCTGCTATTTCTTTAATTAACGGAATAAGCTCTTCTTCTGAGGATATTCCGTGCTTTTGAATACTTATGTAAAATGAATGTTTCCCGAATATCTTTTGATACGTCTGAATCGTTTTCTTCGCTTGATCCTGCTCCCCATTTAATAGGAGTTCTTCTATCTCACCCTTCACTCCAGGAGTAATACCAATTAATCCATCACTATATGATTGAAGCCATTTTAAAGGAATTCCATGTTTAGATTTCGCTCCTATTACACTAGAAATCTTTAAAAGGTTTTGATATCCTGTCTGGTTTCTGACAAGAAGAATGAGGGGATAGGATTTTTCTCCATCTTCACTGGCTATATCTGCCGTTAATCCGATAATCGGTTTTATGTTTTCTTTTAGACATGCCTTGTAAAAAGGGACAGCAGCATACATCATATTTCGATCGGTTAAAGCAACAGCTTTATACCCTAGCTCTTTTGCTCTATGTACTAGTCCATTTATGGATATAGTGCTTGATAGTAGACTATAAGCGCTGGCTACTTGTAAATGAACAAACGACATGTTACGCACACCCTTTTTCCTCAATATACTTTCATTATAGGAAAGAAATCGAAAAAAAGAAAATATGTTCTCCCTCATATCTTGTCTTCTGTTTCCATATAGTTATGGTAAAGACAAGGTTAAATGGAGATGATGAAATGGCGGAAGCCTTCTTTCCAGAGTTATTTAAAAGTTTTTTTATTGCATTTGGTGTTTTACTAGGAGGGTCTTTGTTAGGAGGATTAGCAGCCTTTGCCATGGGTCAGCCGTTCTTTTTTGAAATGAGTCGGCTATCAAGGTTTCTTCGTATATGGGCAATCATAGCAGCCATTGGGGGAACCTTTGATACGGTTTACAGCTTTGAAAAAGGATTTCTAAATGGAGAAACGAAGGAAGTTTTCAAGCAATTTCTATTAATTCTTTCGGCATTAGGCGGGGCGAATACAGGTGCCATGATTATTACATGGCTGACACAGGAGCATCTTTCACCATGAGAATTCCACCTTATTATCGATTACCATCCTGGCAACGGTTCTTCTCAGGAATGGTCATCGGAGGAATCATCAGTTGGATTATCTTCCTTTTCATGTATGGAACGATGCACGAAAAACAATCCACCCTTATAAAAGAACAAAAAAACCATATTAGTAAACTTGAAAATACATTGTCCTATCTTCAAGAGGAGTACAAACAATTAAATACAGATAAGCAAGATGAATTAACGATACAGGAAGTAAAAATAAAAATCCTTAATAACACAAAAACCAAAGTGGAGTTATTAAGCATTCACGAAACAGAGGATCGAATTAGTCAGGATCTTAGAAGCTTATTAACGAAGGACTTAGAAACCGTTTATCAAAATAAAGAGCTCATTCGAAAAATCATTGAAAACAAAACAGTGAAAATAGACGATAAAGCTTTCAGCCTGAAAGTAAAGGAAATGTACTTTTTTACGACCACGCAAATAACACTAGAATTGAGATATGAGAATTAAGGGGTTGTTGGGCTAGCAAGACAAGCATATGACATCAAGTTATTTAACGGTTTTCATTTCGGAACGATTGATGTTATTTAGCTCTGTTCAATAAGTATGGAATATTTGATTGTAAGGGAATTCGCTCCCTTTCCGCGGACGAGCGGTCAAGCCTCCTCGCTTCGCTGCGGGGTCTTGCCTTACCCGTTTTTCCGCAGGAGTCTCGCAAATTCCCTTACAATCACTAGGAGATACCATGAACAGAGCTACAAGTAAAAAAGCTGATGTTTTACGTAAAGGCTCTACTAATGATTATTGTTGATATACTTGGTTGGAAGCTACATGACTCCTGCAAGAATAGAGCGTCTAGAAATCCCTTTAAGAGTGAGCATCTTCTAACTGCAATCTATTTTTGTTTTTTCTCTAATGCATCAACAAAGTTTTTCAAATTGAGATTTTT
Source organism: Rossellomorea aquimaris TF-12 (assembly GCF_001648555.1). GTDB lineage: Bacteria > Bacillota > Bacilli > Bacillales > Bacillaceae_B > Rossellomorea > Rossellomorea aquimaris. Next base: position 251,548 of record NZ_LQXM01000027.1, read on the forward strand.
ACAAAGAACCTTTATTTATTCCATTCCTCTTTAAGAATAGCATAGAGGTACTCACTTCCCCATTCTTCTTTGAACCAAATGTTTTGGATAAAGTGGCCTTCTCTTCTCATTCCGAGTCTTTCTAATAAGTTGATTGAAGGCTCATTTTTCACATCCGTAATGGCGGTAATTCTATGTTTATTGTAGTCATGGAACAAGTGATTGAATAATCTATTCATGGCTTCATAGGCATAGCCTTCTCCTTGGAAACGAGGGTCTAGAGTAAAACCGATTTCTGCCTGCCTTGAATCATTTTCCAGGGTGTGGACAACGCAATCACCAATTAGTTCATTTGATTCTCTTAATTCTAATGCGATCTGATAATATCCACCAGGAGTATCAAATGAAGCTTGGGTCATTTCTTGTATGAACGTAACCCCTTGTTCTTTTGTGAAGTTTTCCCAGGATTGATATCTTGCCACATTTGGATTTGATCGATATTGTACAAAACGATCCAAATCATCATCTTTAAATGCTCTTAATATTAATCGAGAGCTCTCGATAGTCTTAAATTTAACCATTTCATACTCCTCATTTCGGTTGATTTTTCATTTAAATGACATGAAAAAAATCGAGAATAAAGCCTTAGGGATTTACTCTCGATTTTTTATGCTATTTTTAATGACGGCTATTTGAGAGAAGAAAGTAGTAGTTAATTTGCGCTCCAGGATGCTCGCTTTCCGCGGGGCGAGTGGTGAGCCTCCTCGGCTACGCCTGTGGGGTCTCACCTACACGCTTCTCCCACAGGAGTCTCGCACCTTCCGCTCCAATCAACTTTCTAGGCATGGATCCATTTAAACATCTAAATTTAAATAGATAGGTGGTATTTTTTTGTTGTGTACTCTAAATTCTGTTTTGTAAAACAGCCACCTTGCAAAAAGAGCGTTATTGATTAAACCCGTTTATCAGAACAGTTTCTTTTAGAATGATTAGGTTTATCAAAAAATTAATAAGCTCTACAAGCCTCACTTAAGTCTTTTAACACTTCTTCTTTTTCTTCCCAAGAATAGATGGATGCTCCAGCTGCCAGCGGGTGTCCTCCACCATTGTATTTTTTGGCAATGGTATTGATGACTGGACCTTTTGAGCGCAAGCGTACTCTGATTTGATCGTCTTCTTCAATAAAGAATACCCACGCTTTTATTCCTTTTACATTTCCTAATGTACTGACCAATAATGAAGCCTCTGAAGGAACGACATTAAATCTTTCCAGTATATCTTTGGTCATGACCATGATGGCACTACCATCGCTATTCATTTCAAAATTTTGAAGAACATATCCATGAAGCTTTATAACATTAGAGTCCACTTCGTACATTCTATTGAATAATTCATTTCGATCAAAATCATATTTAATGAGCTCTCCAGCGATATCGAATGTCGTTTGCGTGGTGCTTGGATAGAGAAATCTCCCTGTATCTCCTACAATTCCTGCGAACAGTAATCGTGCTCCATCATCAGGCAAGACCAAGCCTTTATCTTTTCCAAACTGATAGAATTCATAGATCATCTCACTGACTGAGCTTGCAGAAGTATCAATCCACAAATAATCTCCATAAGGGTCTTCGTTAGGATGGTGATCAATTTTTACTAATTTGTCCCCTAATGAATACCGAGTGTCACAGATTCTTTCTTCATTCGCTGTATCGCAAACAATGATTAATGCTCCATGAAAAGTACTATCGTCAATGACATCTAATCGTTTTAGATAATGGAGAGTTTCTTCTTCTTTCCCCACAGCGTATATATTCTTTTCTGGAAAAGATGCTTTCAGCATTTCGACCAGACCACCTTGGGAACCGTAAGCATCCGGGTCAGGACGAACATGTCGGTGTACAATAATGGTTTCATACTGTTTTATTAGATTTAAAATCTGCTCTTTCATGGTATTCTCCTTTAAGTTAGAATTTTCATTTGGCATTCTCTGCGTATATCTGTAAAATAGTAGCGAGAGATCAACAATGGAGGACAATTATATGTATTTTCTCGCTTTTTTCATCGTTCTTGCCTTTACTTTTTATATTTTCTATAAGATAAAGCAAGTAAGAACTAGACGACCTATGGAAAAGAAATGGCTATCTGCCAAAGCAAGTATAGCTCTTGGACTTTTTGTAACCTTATTTGGTTTAAATCAGTTGCTTCTTTTTCCTTCAACGATTACTTATTTTATAGGTGGACTCTTTATCCTTATCGGATTAGGAAGCTGCTGGGCAGGCTATAAGATGTACAAGCATGTTCTACCCTATGCTGAAAGAGAAGCAAAGGAACTGGATAATAAGTAAGAGCATTTTAAGACTAGACTTTATTGATCTAGTCTTTTTTTGTTTGGCTCTTTTCGTAGAATTTGTTGCAAAAATAGATGAGAGTGGTTGATTTCCACTCCAGGTGCTCGCTTTCCGCGAGGCGTGAGTTGAGCCTCCTCGGGCTATGCCCTGCGGGTCTCAACTTTCACGCATTTCCCGCAGGAGTCGAGCACCTTCCGCTCCAATCAACTTAGTGTTAACTCAACAATCTTTGCGAAAAGAGGCTTCTGTTATGTCTAATGTCTATCAATTAGCTGACAGATCATCAGTGACTTTCCTACTAGCACTCCATCACTATAAACCTCTACATCTACTTTACCAAATTTCCTCCCTACATCGAGTACCTTAGGGTGAATTTCGAGTATGCTTTCCATTTGAACTGGTTTAATGAAATAGATTGTCATATTTTCAATAACCAAGTCGCCTTTTTTATACGGCTTTAAGGCTCGATTGGCGGCCTCAGTCATAATCGTGGTGAACACACCATAAGATATGGTCCCGATGCCTGTCGTCATTTGAGGAGTTACGGCAAATTGATAGATTTCTTTATCTCCTCTTTTTTCACTTAAAACCTCGACTCCGCTACTGATGATATCATCAATGGTTTCTCCCACTTGAGGCTGTCGTTGAATCATTTGTAGGGCTTTTAAGACGTCCTGGCGGCTAATAATCCCTTGCAGCTTATTCTGATCATTCACAACGGGTAAAACTTCTATCCCTTCCCAAATCATCATATGAGCTGCAGAGGCAACGCTCGTATTAGGGCTGACGGATATTGGATTCTTCGACATGATTTTATCAATACCTGTGTATTTTTCCTGTCCCATAATATCCTTTGAGGTAACCATTCCGTGCACTTTCATATTACGGTCCACTACCGGGAAACGACTGTGATAGGTGTATTGGTTTTTCTCATACCATTCTTCTAACGTATCATCTAAATGGAGATACACTGTGTTATCTGCTTTCGTTAGAATATCTTCTACTAGTACGATCTCTTTTTTAATTAACTGATCATAGATGGCTCTATTAATCATGGTGGCGACTGTAAATGTGTCATATGAAGTAGACAGAATAGGAAGTTCTAATTCATCTGCTAGTTTTTTTACATGATCTTCTGTATCGAAGCCACCGGTGATCAGGACTGCTGCTCCTGCTCTTAAGGCGTGCTCTTGTGCTTGTGTTCGATTCCCGATAATTAACAGGTTCCCGGCTTCGGTGTATCTCATCATTGCCTCAAGCTTCATGGCACCAATGACAAATTTGTTTAGCATTTTGTGTAAGCCTGATCTTCCACCGAGTACTTGTCCATCAATAATATTGACGACCTCTGCATAGGTCAGTTTCTCGATATTTTCTTTCTTTTTTTGTTCAATTCGTATGGTTCCGACTCTTTCGATTGTACTGACGTATCCTTTTGTTTCCGCGTCTTTTATTGCTCTATAAGCTGTTCCTTCACTAACGTTTAATGCTTTTGCAATTTGGCGAACAGAAATTTTTTCTCCAACCGGCAAGGTATCTATGTATTCAAGTATTTGTTCATGTTTAGTAGCCAAGCTTTTCACCCTTCTTTATCACGTCCTGCTATATACGTTTATTATAATGTGAAAAGCCTTGTGTTTCAATTTTATCGGGACCGACAGAGTCGTCAGCCCCTTTGTTTTTTCTTATTTATCCGTTAGCCCAAGGAACGTACTTTCTTTTTTCTCGTTTGATTGATTGCCTTTATCCGGTTCCTTTTTGGGGTTCTTAACGGTGCATAAAGAATGGCAGCTAGGTTTCCAGCTATCACAAAAGTGGCAAGAACGAGCCAGCTGGCAGCAAACCATCCTTGCAGCCCTTCTGCAAAGATGGATAATCTCGGTGCTGCATAATAAATGAGAGCTCCTGTTATAAGTAAACAAAGAATGTATCGTTGTTTCACACTACTCCTCCTCTCTAAGCTTGTATTATGTATATGCTGTATGGTTGGAGATATTGTGTGAAATAATGATTTATTGATAATGGGGTTTATTTTAAGAGCTATCTTCTTAAAAAGTAGCTGCTATTTTAGAGGAGAGAGAAGTAGTTGATTTCGCTCCAGGATGCTCGCTTTCCGCGGGGCGGGCGGTGAGCCTCCTCGGCTGCGCCTGTGGGGTCTCACCTGTCCCGCTTTTCCCGCAGGAGTCGAGCATCTTCCGCTCCAATCAACTTTCTCGGCGTATGTTTCTTAAATCATTCTAAAATAAACACAATAAACATTTAGAAAACTATTTTTCACATGATAGCTGTGGTAGGTTTCTAAATATGAACTAAAACTTCTGATTTGAATAAAGGTTTTTTTAATATATAGCTCTGTCACAACTATTCTTATAAGTGGTTGACAGATCCCTTAGCAGAACTCATATGATAAAATAAAACTCCTTGAAATAAATACTTTTAAAAGGGGGGATGGTATAAAGTCCCCCTTTATGCCATCCCCCCCTTTTCTATTAATATTCGATTACATCTCCTGCGTTCATTACTTGACCTTCGCATTCTAGTAGTTCAACGAATTTGTTTGGGTCCTGCTTGATTGGCGGGAAGGTGTTATAGTGGATCGGTACCACTTTCTTTGCTTGTAGGAAGCTTGCAGCAGTGGCTGCATCTTCTGGTCCCATGGTGAAATTATCACCAATAGGTAGGAAAGCTAAATCGATTGGATGACGTTCACCGATTAGTTTCATGTCTGAAAATAAGCCGGTATCTCCAGCATGGTAGATGGTCTTTCCTTCGATCATTAACAGTAATCCTGCTGGCATTCCCATATAAATAATTTCGTTTCCATCTGTGATGAGTCCAGAACCATGAAAGGCTTGAGTGAATTTCACTTTACCGAAATCAAACTCGTAGGCTCCACCGATATGCATAGGGTGGGTTTTGACTAATTGCCAGCTTAGATAGGTTGCCAATTCATGATTGGCGATAACCAATGAATCATTCTTTTTAGCTAACTCAACAGTGTCACCGACGTGATCATTATGTCCGTGGGTAAGAATAATCACATCTGGATGCTCATCCTCTACCTTTAGGTCGGTTAATTCATTTCCATTAATAAATGGATCAATTAATATGGTCTGATCTTTCGTTTTAATTTTCACAACTGAATGTCCATGATATGAAATCTTCATATAATCTCCTCCAAAAACTTTAGTATCTAGTATAAGCTTCTATTATTTTCTTCTCTTTTTATGGTATACCCGAATTTTAGCCATTTAAAAGTAGAAAAGACGATTTTTGTAAAAGGCACCCCTTCGACAATTTAGAAGCATTGATCAAACAAAGACCTGTGAACAAACAAAAGCCGACTAGAAGTAAAGCTTTCTAGTCGGCCCTTGGTGTTTTATTGTTGTTGTAATTGAGTTCTTGTATCTGAGTAATCTAAAGCATGCGCTTCAGCTACGGCTTGATAGGTTACATATCCATTTAAGGTGTTGATCCCTTTAAGGAGTGCTTCATTGTCTAAACAAGCTAGCTTATACCCTTTATTGGCAATTTGGATTGCATATGGCACTGTCACGTTTGTTAACGCAATCGTAGACGTACGAGGAACTGCACCCGGCATATTTGCCACAGCATAATGAACGACTTCATGCTTAACATAAGTTGGGTCATCATGTGTTGTAATTCGATCTGTTGTTTCAAAAATCCCACCTTGATCAATGGCGATATCGACTACCACAGAACCTGGTGTCATCGATTTGATCATATCTTCTGTAACCAGCTTCGGAGCTTTTGCACCTGGAATCAGAACGGCTCCGATAACAAGGTCAGAATCTCTCACTGCTAGTTCAATATTCAGTGGATTAGACATTAAAGTCGTCACATCACTGCCAAAGATATCATCAAGCTGACGAAGACGGTCAGGATTTAAATCTAAAATGGTGACATTCGCTCCAAGTCCAACAGCCATTTTCGCAGCATTTGTTCCTGCCACTCCACCGCCAACAATCGTCACTTTACTACGACGAACTCCTGGTACACCTGAAAGTAAAACACCTTTACCTCCATGATTTTTTTCCAGGAATTGTGCTCCGATTTGAGTAGCCATTCTTCCTGCAACCTCACTCATAGGAGTTAACAATGGAAGAGTACGATTTACTTCAACGGTTTCATACGCAATACCGATGACTTTATTGTCAATTAACGCTTTCGTTAATTCCGGTTCTGGCGCCAGATGTAAATATGTAAATAAGATAAGCCCTTCGCGGAAATAAGAGTACTCACTTGGAAGTGGCTCTTTTACCTTCATAACCATGTCCATAGACCATGCTTCCGCTGCAGAATCGACGATATGTCCACCTGCTACTTTGTAATCTTCATCTGTAAATCCTGAGCCTAATCCAGCTCCTGCTTCAATGTAAACCTCATGTCCATATTGAACCAAATTCACAACACCAGCCGGGGTCATGGCAACCCGATTTTCATTATTCTTAATTTCCGTTGGTACACCAATTCGCATACTAAGCCAACCTCCTAATTGCACTATTGCTCCACTAGAGCATTTACTTCATAAATATAACATTATTCATATATAATAGCGAAGGGGAATTTCTCACCTTGTAAGCACTTACATTCTAACAAATAAATAAGAAAATATCTCTATTTTTCTTGAAAAAATAAAATGATTATTTCTTCGCTTTTTTTCAAAAATTCTTTAAAATAGAAACCATGCATCCTAGTATACCCAAAGGAGATTATTTCATGAAACAACCCATGATCGAAAAACTCGGACTCGAAAAAGTTCCAAGTGAATTAAAATCAACCACCTGGATCGAATACTTCATCATACAGCTCGCCTTCTCCGTGAATGCAGGAAACTTCCTCATCCCGGCACTGGCGGTTCTTGAAGGTGGCCTTTCCTTTCAAGCAGCCTTCATGAGCACGGTGCTTGGGGCAAGTGTCGCCTTCCTGTTTGTATCCTTTCTGTCTCTTCCTGGCTCCCGTTACGGCCTGCCCGCTCAATACGTCCTACGATCCATCATCGGAACCCGGCTTTCGATGCTCATCGCATCCCCCATTCGTTCCCTGACGTCCCTCTACTGGTTCAGCGTCCAAACGATTGGCGGAACCTTCGTCGTCATTTCCATGGTGGAAAAAGTAACACCCTATACGATTCCATTCATACCCGTTGCCATTGGACTCGCCATCATCATGACCCTTCTTGCCTTAATTGGCTTTGAAGCAGTCAAGAAAGCTACTAAACTATTCATTCCGATTCTAGTAATCGGTCAGGGGATTATTCTGTACTTATTCCTTTCTAAGGGAGGCGGCTCCCTTATGACACTAAACCAAGGACAGGAACCGTTCTCGGTGGGAACATTTCTATTCTATTCAAGCCTCGTCTTCGTCCAATACATATCAGGCGTGAGCGCATCATCAGACATCACCCGATACAGTAAGAGCGACCGTCACGGATTCTGGGGACTTTATGGAGGGAACGTCGTCGGATTCATGATGACGGCACTACTTGGAGGCTTGAGTGCCAGCTTGTTCAAGGATTTGAATCCATTCGTGGCAGCGAGTCAACTGACCGACTCCAGTCTGCTTCTCATGGTGATCACGGCTTGTGCGATGGTATCGATGATTTCTATTAATCTTAGTAATGCGTATACAGGGGGATACAGTCTGCTTAACGCACTGCCATCCCTATCGCGGATTCAAAGTGCACTGTTGTTCAGTGTCGCCGGTATTATTTTAAGTTCATTTCCTCAGTTGGTTTATAATGCGCAGGAGTATATTTCTTATCTCGGGATCCTGATCATTCCGATTTCTGCGATTGTGGTGGCTGATTATTTGGTTATTAGGAAAGGGAGGATTTCTGAGAGTGCGCTTGTTCGGCTGGCGAGTGGGGAGTCGAATTTTAATCGTGAGGCGTTGTATGTTTTGGTGATTGGGATGGTGTTTTATTTGGTGATTCCTGATTCTTTTTCGCCGGGGTTTAGTTGTTTTATTATGACTTCTATTATATATGTTATTAGTAAATTAAGGAGTAGGGTGGAAGAACAGAAACCTGTTCAAAAACTTGGTTAAGTAAAGACCAGGGGACCTGGTTTTAACATTTAAAATACCGTTTAGAAAACTCAGTGAAAGGTTTCGGCTATCTTCGAAACAATTTCAGGTAGTGGTTTGCCACGGTCAATGAAGAATATCTCACCAATAATAAGAATTAAAAACCCAATCAAGGCAAATATACCAAAAAACACTGTCCATATTCTGCTATCATCAACTCTTCTTAATTTATTATTTTTCTACTTTCTATATAAGCTTTGCACAAATCTTTGTCTTTGATTTCCATCTTGTTTTTGGTGTTCGCAGTTTCAGTCCTTTCATAAGAAGATCGTTGTAACAACAAATAAAGCAGGTCTAATTCCTATGCGAATTAGACCTGCTATTTATCATGCTATTTGTAGTTTTCTCTACCAAAAAGAACCCATTAGTTTTATAATAGATTTCCTTTAAAAATTATAATGAATTAAGTGATTCTATACTCCAGGTCTAGATAACTGAATTTTCTAGTAAGCGTCTAATTTTAATTATTTGAGATTCGGTAGTTTCCCTTTCCCAATTTTGCTTAGAGAGTGACATGGCAACTTCTTTAAATTCATCATATTTATCTTTATTTCCTAATCCAAAATATGCTTCTTCTAACGTGGCAACAATCCAATATTGGTCACTTCTATCTTTAAAACTGTCATCATTATAAAGTGCCGAACAAATTTTGATTATTTTATTTCTAATGCGGTTGGCTATTATGAAATCGGCAATTGCATTATTTTTATCTTGTTCAATAGTTGATCTGATATTGTACAAGAAAGCTAAGTTTACTCCATTATAATAATCATTCTTAATATAAAATCCTTTCTCATAATAGAAAATAGATTTGTCAAGATACTCTAAATCATCTTGTTCTTCCCAAAGACGTTTATAAATTGCACCTGCTATCCCTAAAGTTTCAGGGTCTGTTGTATTTCGTAAATCAAGAGGTTCAATAAATGTTAATGCCTCTCTTAGAGCTTCTACGTGATTGGGATACTTGCTTTTATAGGTTGCTACTGCAAGCTTTTGTAAAATAAAATCATTATTTGGGTCAATTGATTTTGCTGCTTGGAGGAGAGTTTTTGCCTTAACAAAATCATCATTATCTAGTGCTAAAATTGCATTTTCAATAATTCCCCCTAATGTTTCTTTTGGTTCTTCTTCAACACTACTTCCATCTTTTTCTTCTATTGAAGTATCTAGTACAGGCGGCTTTAATTCTTTTATATATGTGTATACCGGACTATCTATTTCTTCAGAAGCTAGAATAGCATTGATTGTCTCGATAAGCTCTCCTCGAAATCTTAAAACCTCATCAAAACCAATATCTGTCCCTAAATGTTCATATTGGTGGATAACAGTGTGGTTTACATCAAATGGGGGTTTAAGCTTACTCTCAGCTATTGCAATAGTTGTTTTAGGTCGTAATGCATGTCTTACTCCTAGTTCATAAAAAGCATTTGTATTTTGAATAGATAAGTCAGCAATTACTACATCGGCACTTACTAATAAGTTATACATTGGTACATCAATAATTCCAGAATGTTTGACTTCATCAGCCCTAACACATTCCAGCCCTGCCTCTTCTGCTGCTGGTTTAATAATATTTTTATATGTTTTATCTAAGTTTAGTTCCCTACCTGTTGATGGGTCAGTTTTAATACCGTAACCCATAATTACAAAACATCTTCCTTATGGGGAGGTAATTTAACAGGTAAAAAGTTTTAACTATTTTGAGATTCTCAAATAACTCTGCATCATCTAAATTAAAGTATCTAAGTAAGGTGTCCAAAAACCACTAAAAGGGACAAGGCGGCCGCCTTGTCCCTTTTTAACACTATTCGCAGTGAACCTAACACACCTTATATGTGCGAGTTCCCCCGCTGTTATTATCTAAGCACGCAATAATGCTCCATTTGGCTCTTTTAACTCCTGCTCTACTATTTGATTCACCTTAGAGAAGTGGTCCAGAAATTGTTGTGCGAGCTCTTGTTCCTCCGTGTCACTTTTCAATGAAACGATATCACGCAAGATCTGAGCCATCCACGAATTATCGAAATAACGGTACTTACCTGTATTCCATGTCGTTTTTTGAGGGGATTTTTCATTGACATAGTACTTCCAAAAAGGCATCTGATTCGATTCCTCGTCTGTAAGTTGGAGTCTGTAATGGGAATGGGCAGGAATGTTTCCATCTTCACAAAGTTTACCGATGAAATTATCCTTCACCATATAGACACCTAATATCCGTCTGTCTTTTTCAAGCATGCCGGGATCGACCGCTGTCAGCAGGACCGCACTGTTTTGGTGTAAGCGACTGGGCTTGTTTGGCTTCCCCTTATTAGTACCACTTTTTATTTCACCAGAGGAAACCGTCCAATCTGAAAAGGAGCTATTCTGTTCTTCTGTATCGCACTTGTAAACCATCTGCGATTCGGGATGAAGTTTATGATTTTTCATAAGTTTTTCGTGACCCACTCGAAGCTCCTGGTATTTTCTTTGCCGTGCCTTTTCCTCTTCCTTCTGCATTTCTTCCTCTTTGCGTTCCATTTCCTGCTCGTGTAAAATTTTTTCAAGTGAATTGGCAGCACTTTTATCATGTAGTTTCAAGTGCTGTCCAAATACATCCGGGTAAACAAATTTTTTATTTTCCGAGGCGAAATGTATTTCAACTACCGTATCATTATGTTTAACGATACTTCCCATACCAAACCGCTCATGTGTAACTTTCTTATTGATTAAATTCAATATATTAGTCCTCCTTGTATAATAACTCGGGTACTATTGCCTAAAAAGCTCACAAAACTGTTTGAATTTCCCTACGGAATAAATAAGATATTTAACTAAACGTTCAATATAAAAAATCAACAGGTTATTATTATAGCATTTTTTTGATAAAAATACAATTTTAGTGTTGACAATCTATTTTATTGCGAGTTAAAATGTAGTTTTGTTCAAATCTTGATGATTGGTACACTCCTGCGTTTTTTGGTTTTTCTCGTCAAAATCCCTAGTTGAAAATCTCTTTGGAGGGGAAAATGAAGAGCAGGTTTGTTATCTTAAAGATGATTTTGGCTTAATCATCTGAAAAACAGGGCGACACCCAACTCATTTGGAGCAACGCAAGCAAGAAAAGCTGAATTCTTTTCTCCTCTACTTTTATTAACAAAGGAAAAAACCTCATTCGCACAAATGCACGAATGAGGTTTACCACTACAATTTATTCTGAAGAGTCTTCTACGTTCTCCTCCGTCACCAACTTCAACGGCACCGGAATCTTCTCCTTCACTCTCTTCCCTGACAACACATCAGCCCCAGCCTGAACGGCCAACTGACCAATCTTCTCAGGCTGCTGAGCAACTGTCGCTGAAAGGTTACCATTACGAATACTATTCATAGCATCCTCATTTCCATCAAATCCAACGACTAAAACGTCACGACCAGAACTCTGAATCGCTTGCAGTGCTCCCAATGCCATTTCATCGTTATGAGCAAACACTGCTTTGATATCTGGATTCCCCTGAATCAGGTTTTCCATCGTATTCAATCCTTCAGTACGATCAAAGTTCGCCGTCTGCTTGGCCACGACATCAAGCTTTTCATCAGCGATGTTGTGGAATCCTGCTCCACGCTCACGGGTGGCGGATGCTCCAGGTACACCTTCAAGTTCTGCAACCTTTGCTCCTTCACCAAGCTGTTCGACGAGGTATTTCCCTGCCATTTCTCCGCCTTTTTCATTATCCGAGCTGACGAGTGTCGCGACGTCTCCTTTTTCCGCTGAACGGTCAAGGGTGACAACCGGAATACCTAGACTGTTGGCAGATTGTACGGCTGTTGAGATCGCCGCTGAATCCGTCGGGTTGATCAATAGGACGTCGACGCCCTGCTGGATAAGGTCTTCTACGTCATTGATTTGTTTGGCTGCATCGTTTTGGGCATCAACGACAACCACTTTCATGCCTTGTTTCTTTGCTTCGTCCTGCACGCCGTTTTTCATGGAGACGAAGAATGGGTTATTTAAGGTTGAAACAGATAGTCCGATTTTAATGTCTTCCGGATCTGTGCTTTTATTTGGCTTTGCCCATTCCGGCGGCTGCAGGGAGCAGGCGCCTAGGAATAGGAGTGATAAACTGATTAGTAGTAACCATGCTTTTTTCATAGTATCCCTCCTACGCTGCTTTCTTTCGGTCAATGAGAACCGCGATGATGATGACGACACCTTTTACGACCATTTGGAAGAAGGATGATACGCCGAGCAGGTTCAGACCGTTGTTTAACGTTCCGATGATGAGTGCACCGATCAATGTTCCGACGATCAGTCCGCGTCCTCCTGACAGGCTTGTTCCGCCAAGGACGACGGCAGCGATGGCATCGAGTTCGTACGATGTACCGGCTGTTGGCTGTGCCGAATTCAGGCGTGACGTCAGGATCGCTCCTGCGAGTGCAGACAGTAAACCTGCCAGGGAGTAGATCATCACTTTGATGCGTGGTACTTTGATACCTGAAATAAGGGCTGCTTTTTCATTCCCGCCGATGGCATATGTTTTTCGGCCGAACGGGGTTTTATGCAGAATCACCCACAGGATAGCAAACGAGAGGATCATTGTAACGGCCGGAACGGGAATTCCAAGGAAATATCCTCTTCCAAACAGCTGGAATGCATAGCTGTCGCCAAGCCCCGTGATGGGATTTCCGTCGGTGTACACAAGGGTCAAACCACGAAACATCGTCATCGTTGCCAATGTGGCGATGAAAGGTGCCATTTTTCCTTTTGTGATCAATAATCCGTTGACCATACCCATTACAGCTCCGAGGAGGCAGCCGATCAGAATCGCAAGGATCGGGTCGATTCCTGATACCATCATCCCTGCCATCAGAGCACTGGATAAAGCGAGGATCGAGCCGACGGATAAATCAATTCCTCCGGTCAAAATGACGAAGGTCATTCCGTAGGCAATCAGGGCGTTGATTGCGACCTGTCGTAATAGATTCAATAAGTTCAAGGGTTCTAGAAAACTTGGATTAATGATAGATACTGTCGCAACCAGCACAAACAGTCCTAGAAGTGGACCGAGCTTTTGCATCAGATTGCCGACGTGATTCGTTTTGAGTGCGTTATTCATGTGCGTGACCTCCTGTCGCCAATGTCATGATTTTTTCCTGTGTTGCGTCTTCCTTTGAAAGCTCTCCTGCGATGGTCCCTTCATGGACGACGAGGATGCGGTCGCTCATCCCGAGTACTTCTGGCAGCTCGGATGATACCATCACAATCGCGACGCCCCGGTCGGTGAGCTCGTTCATCAGCTGATAAATTTCTCGCTTCGCCCCGACATCGACTCCCCTCGTCGGTTCATCGAGGATCAGCACCTTCGGACCGATTCCAATCCATTTAGCGATGACCACTTTCTGTTGATTCCCACCCGACAGGTTCCGGGCGTGGGTCCGGGCTGATTCGGTCTTGACCGTCAACCGCTTAATGAGCATTTCGACAAAATCCTGTTCGCTTTTATCGTTGATCAATCCTTTATTTGTAAAACTGTAAAGGCTTGGAAGAGCGATATTATCCTTCAGTGAAAAGTCGAGGACGAGTCCTTCCTCCTTACGATCCTCGGTGATGAATCCGAGACCGAGATTCACTGCCTGATGGGGTGTTTTAATGGTGACCGGTTTCCCGTTCATCAGGATTTCGCCTTCGTAACGCCCATCAAGTCCGAAGATCGTTCTCATGATTTCCGTCCTGCCTGCCCCCATCAAACCTGACATGCCGACAATCTCTCCTGAGCGGACTTCGAAGCTTACCTTTTCAAACAGCCCCTTTTTCGTCAGGTTCCGCACTTCAAGCATGGTTTCACCTGGCTTTGGATCCCGTGACGGGAAGCGGTCGGTCAATTCACGTCCAACCATTTTCTTGACGACCTCATCAAAGTTCGTCTCGGGGATTGGCGTCGTATCCACCGTGCGTCCGTCCCGCATGACCGTGATACTGTCACAAATTGTGAAGATCTCTTCCATCCGGTGGGAGATGTACACAATTGACACGCCGGCTTTTTTAAGCGAACGGATGACGGTGAAAAGCGTTTCGATTTCCCGGTCCGTCAATGCCGCTGTCGGCTCATCCATGATGATCACTTTTGCATCCGTCATCAGGGCTTTGGCGATTTCAATCATTTGCTGCTGCCCGACCGAGCACTGCCCCGCTTCTTTTGTGAGTGGTATTGAAATGTTCAGCTTTTCAAACTGCTCCTTAGCAATCGCTTTCATTTTTCTCGTATTGATCAGACCGAATTGTGTAACCGGTTCCTTATTGATGAAAAGATTCTCAAGGACCGTCAATTCAGGCCATACATTCAGCTCCTGATGGATGAAGGCGACTCCGAATTCCTCGGCCTGTTTCGGATTATGAAACGTCTTTTCCTTTCCGTCGATGGTGATTGTTCCCTGATCCTTTTTGTGAAGTCCCGTCAGTATATTCATCAAGGTCGACTTCCCTGCGCCGTTTTCTCCCATCAGGGCATGGACCTCACCGTGTTGGATCTCCATGTCCACTCCTTCAAGAACCTTGTTCGAACCAAATGCTTTATGGATATTCTTCATGCTGATCTGCATGCTACTCACCCCTTTGTTTAAAAAATGACTCCCGCGTGAAGGATACAATTCGCGTACGGAGTGACTTCCCCCGTGCGGATGACGGCCTTCGTTTTATGGGTTTCTTTCTTGAAATCTTCATGGGATACATACTGGATCCCGTCAAACCATGAGGTCATTTGCTTATGCACCTCTGCATTGGTTTCAACTTCTTCTGCAAGAGTGACGGCTTCTACGACCATCTCTTCCTTTAACAGTTCGACTACGTCCAGGAAGGACGGCTCTCCCTGTTTCAATGCCAGGTCGATTTTTACGACGTCTGACGGAATCGGGAGACCGGCATCGGCCACGACAATCGTATCCGTGTGGCCGAGGTCGGCTAGTATTTTCGCAATGTGACTGTTCAAGATGCCATGTCGTTTCATTCTGCCAGCTTCCTTTCTACTTCGTCTCTTGTCGGCATTCCGCCCTGGGCTCCGAATCCGGACACAGAAAGGGATGCGGCCCGATTCGCAAATCGCAGGCTTTCTTCCATTGATTGTCCTTCTGCAACGGCTGTCCCGAATGCGGCATTGAAGGTATCGCCTGCCCCTGTCGTATCAACAACCTCGACTTCGAAGGAAGGAACAAGGATTTCCTTTGTTCCATTATGGTAGCGAACTCCGGCTGCCCCTTCGGTGATGATTACTTTCTCAGGGTATTGTTTCAGTGCTTCTGACGGCTTCGCTCCATTAAAAAGCACATCCGCTTCATGTTCATTCGGTGTCAGGTAGCTCGCTCCATCAATAACTTTCTGTGAAATCTTCCTTGCTGGAGCCGGATTAAGTAGTAGTGGGACTTCAATCTTGTTGCACAGGTCTGCCACGTATTCAACCGTTTCCTCCGGGATCTCCTGCTGGATCATGATGAGATCACATGTTTTAAGAAAATCAGCTGTTTTCTCTACGTACTCTGGGGTCACAAGATCATTAGCTCCTTTTACAACAACAATGCTGTTATCCCCTTCAGCCAGGATGATATGAGCCGTTCCAGATTTCTCACCTGTAACCGGTTCCACATAGTTTGTATGAACACCGTTACTCTTAAAGTTTTCTAAAATCTCTTGTCCGTACGGATCATCCCCTATGCATCCGATCATGTAAACGTCAGCCCCAAGCCTTGCTGCTGCTACGGCCTGGTTGGCACCTTTCCCGCCAGGTACCGTGTCAAAGCTGTCGCCAAGTACCGTTTCCCCTGCACCGGGGCGTTTGGCTGATGTCACCACCAGATCCATGGATGAACTGCCGATTACGGCAATTTTCGCTTTTTTCATCTTTCTTCATCCCTTTCGTGTTGTGTTTCGCTGTATGAGTTCAACCGGAAGCTGAACACTTGTATCGATGTCTATCTCTTTTTTTATCAGTTTAATCAGAAGTGCCGCGGCCTGCCTGCCCATTTCGTAAGCCGGCTGCCTGATCGTTGAGAGCGCCGGATAGGACAGGCTGCTCTGGGGGATGTCATCGTAGCCGATGATCTGTACGTCTTCAGGTATCTTCTTTCCAAGCCTCAAGGCCTCATGGAGAATGGCAATCCCGACGATATCATTGCTCGCGATGACCCCATCCGTATCGGGATAAGTGTCAAACAGCTCCTCTGCCCAGCCCTTTGCGTCTTCAAAGGAGAACGAGGTCGTGGACATCACGGTAAAATCGACGTCCGTCCCGCTTAAGTACTCGACAGCTCCACGGAATCGGTCCTGTGCCGGCTTGACGTTGGCCGGTCCCTTCATGACGGTAATCCGCTTCGCCCCTTTTTCCACGAGGGTCTTTGCCGCCAGGCGTCCTCCTTTGCGGCCGTCCGCATAGACAGCCGGATAGTTTTCCGTGGTCCGGTCAAGGAGAACGAGTGGGAGGTTCAATTCACTATAAAGCTGATCATGCTCCACATGATTGGTCGCAGAAATCATGCCGACGACATTGTTCTGAACGAAGGTCTGGATATAATCCAGTTCTTTCTGAATGTTCTCGTCACTGTTACCGAGGAGGAGCCTGAATCCAGCCTCACTCACTTCATCCTCGACCCCTCTTGCAAGCTGTGGGAAATACGGGTTCGTGATATCTGGAAGGAGCAGTCCGATCAACCTCGATCCCCTTTTAAATAGGGAGCGGGCTACCTCGTTCGGGCTATAGTTGAGCATTTCGATCGCCTGCATCACTTTTTTCCTCGTCTCTGTTCCTACATACCCGTTATCATTGAGCACCCGCGAGACCGTCGCCACTGAAACCCCCGCTTCACTTGCTACATCCTTGATTGTTGCCACGTACGTCACTTCCTGTTCGTTTGGTTGGTTTTATGTAACCGGTTACACATAAATTAACATATGTTTGTAACCGGTTGCAACCTTTTCATTAAAAAAAGAGCCCTCCCCATAAGAGTAGAGCTCCACATTATTCTATTTTTTTCTCTTCCTCTTCTTCCTTTTTCTTTCGCAGCTTTGGTATTCGAACAGTTGTGACCTCCCTGCCTTCGAAGATGTTTCCAATCTTGGTCATGATAGAGGTCACCAGTGTGGCGAAGATGACAATGGAATAAAAGCCTGCACCAATGCCTATTCCGATACCACCCACATAGAAAATCATCGCCGCAGAAGTGAGACCTTTCACCCGCAGTCCATCTTTGAGGATCACGCCTGCTCCTAAGAATCCGAGCCCTGATACGATCTGGGCAGCGAGACGGAAGGGATCCATCATCTTTCCGCTATCTGGTTGACTGAGCATCTCAGCACCTTCGATCGAAACGATCGTGATTAACGTACATGCCACCGATACGTACGTATATGTTTTTAAACCCGCGGGCTTATTCTTTGATGTCCTGTCCCATCCGATGATGAAGCCTAATACCGCACTCACCAAAATTCGAAAATAGACATCATGCTGCCAGAAGAAATCCGTTACTTCATTCATATAATGCGGCATGTCGCCATCCTCCTTAAATGAAAAAGAGACCTCGCCACAAAACGAGTGCCTGATTTCTCCACCTGTCGTGAAAAAATCATACCGTTCGCTTTATAGGTGATCCCTTTTACTCTATTTACCAAGCTTCGTTCCATAGAATATTCTTTTCATCATATACCAATTTTTTTTACATTTCAATATTTCATCTCTAAATTCTAAGTGTAAAATAAATTTTTTTGAATGATCTTTTCAATCCCTAGGCACTCAATATCTTTCATTCAAAAATATATCCCCTTCAAACGAATTGAAAGGGGATTTATATCTAAAAGATGTTTATATCCCCAGTTGGGAAAGTACTATAAAATAATTTAAATGCTGTAAAAAATTCATTTAATTTTCTCCCTATCGTGTCACAAACCTCTTCCTTCACTCGTCTTTTGGATGAAAACAATTTAAGGAGGTTCATTTAATGACTCAAGATCGATGGGATGTTGTCATTGTAGGAGGCGGTTTAGCCGGTTATGTATCAGCAAATATTTTAGGAAAAGCTGGTCTGAAAACTTTACTTGTTGAAAAAGCAAATAAGGTTGGAGGACGTGCCAAAACGGATATTGTTAACAACCAATATTTGAATATCGGGCCACATGCCCTATATAAAAAAGGGAGAGCAAGTTCAATTTTGACCGATTTAGGTATCACCATAACAGGGAATGCTCCTAAAAAAAACAGCATAATAATTTATCATGACACTCCCTATATAGCCCCTTTTTCACCAAAAGGACTCGTACAGTCAAAATTCCTAAGCTGGAATGAAAAAATAGAATGGATTGGAATTCTACGGAAAGTACAAAAGTTACAGTCAGGTCTATTCAGCCATAAAACATTTCAACAGTTTGTCGAAGAAACAACCAATTCGTTCAAAATACAACAGCTGCTTTATACGTTAGGCCGTTTAGCTAGCTATTCTCATGCACCGGAGAAAATAAGTGCAAGCGTCATGCTTACTCATATACAACTCGGTATGGGAGGCGTTGTCTATGTTGATGGTGGATGGCAATCCATCATTGACCAACTCCACAACCAGGCTGTTACAAACAGTGTACAGATTCAAACCGGTTCATCTGTGAAGCACCTGAATGCAATAGAAAGTGGCGAGTGGCAGTTAAAGTTATCCAACCAGGAAACTATCCTTTCCAAATTCATCATTTATACAGGCTCTCCCCAAGCATTGAATGGTCTGCTAGGTGTCCCTTCCAAAAAGCTCCCTTTCAATCAACTTGAACCCATTAAAGCCGCCACATTAGATGTTGCATTAACTAAGCTTCCAAACCCAAACAATTTGTTCGCGTTGGGAATTGATGAACCTTACTATTTTTCTGTACACTCCAACTATGCACGACTATCACATGATGGTAAAAGCAAGGTTCTCCATGTATTGAGGTATCATCACCCTAACGCTCATATAAATGGCCCGGATGAAAAATTGAAGCTGGAGGGGTTTTTAGAGACCTTACAACCAGGTTGGAAGAATTACGAAATTAAAAGTAGATGTTTTCCACAAATCACGGTCAATTGTCGCTTATCAAAGGTGGGAGATGAAACGATTTTCTCTCGCGGTCTTTCTATCGCTCCTGGCCTCTATATGGCTGGAGACTGGGCTTCACCATATGTCATGTTGTCTGAAGCTGCCGTTGAAAGTGGAAAGCAAGCTGCTTTGGAAGTAATCGATAAAGAAACGGGGGTATAACATGCGAATTAGTAATGAAGAATATTTGATGTATAAGCCTTTGTTATTTTCTCTCGGTTATCGCATGACCGGGTCAGTATCCGAAACAGAAGATCTTGTTCAAGAAACGTTTCTCCGAGCCTATCAAATGGATGAACTAAAGGTGGAGAACAAAAAGGCATATTTATGTAGAATGATGACAAACCGATGCATTGATTTTTTTAAATCTGCAAAAGTAAAAAGAGAACAGTACATGGGTCCTTGGAATCCAGAACCTTTACTTCAAGCGGAAGACCGTCTCTCTGATCCTTCTGAAATTCTTATTGAGAAAGAGTTTTTAAGTATAGCCTATTTACGGATGATGGAGCACCTTTCTCCCCATGAACGCGCTGTTCTGTTATTACGAGAGGCATTCAGATTTTCGTATAAAGAGATTGCCATTATGATTGAAAAAAATGAAGAAAATTGCCGTAAGCTATATAGTCGCTCAAAGAAAAAAATGGCCGCTGTTGAAGGAGAAAGCTTACATTTTGAGAAAAATAAATCATTAATTCAACGATTTATTCACGCATTTCAAACAGAACATACGGATGAACTTTTAGAAATTATTTCAGAAAATGTCACACTGTATTCTGATGGTGGCGGAATCGTTAAAGCCGCTATACGACCTATCCTCACTCGCCAAAGAGTATTAGCGTTTTTACTTGGCATCAAGAAGAATGTTTCTGAAGACTATAAGTATGACATTACAACCATTAATGGCCAACCAGCCATTTTGAACTACATGAATGGTGTGGTGCATAGTACTATTAGCTTTTCTATATTCGATAATCAAATTGTGGAAATTTACATGACTGTGAATCCAGACAAATTACCATGAAACATGGGACGGTTCTCGTGCTTCCTCCTAACGAAAAAAGAAGCGTGAGAACTTTCATGTGCTTCCGCCACTTCCCATCCCCTACCTAATCCTCAACCAAGAAATGGAATGTCTTCGCCTCCACCTTCATAGAATTAAAGTAAACGAAGGGAGCTGGTCCTCAATGCTTGAGTGGAGTGCTGCTATTGCAGCGGTTGCGTTTACCATTCTCGTGATCTATTTGATTTTGACATTAAAAAAAGTAATGGCAACACTTGCTGAAACGAAAAAGACTCTGTCTGATACCCGTACAGCCGTGAACGGTATTACAGATGAAGCAGAAGATCTGATTCATACAGCTAACGAAATTTCTGATGATGTAAAAGGAAAAATGGATGCCGTTGATCCTTTATTTGAATCAGCTCACGATGTGGGGGATATGATACAAGATGTTACAAGCTCCATAAAAAGAACTGCTTTGCATAAGAGCAAACCTAAAACCGTTTATACGCAGGAAAGCAAGCCCGTTCAAATTAAATTGAAGTAAGCAAAAAAAAAGAGGCCGGAAGAACCGGTCTCTTTTTTGTGAAGGTTTTATGTTTCTACAAGCTCTTTTCTCTACTTATTTCTCATACTCTTCGTTTTCATACGTTCCATACTGACCATTCTCCGTATCAATGACTCCGCTCGTATACGAATCCATAATCTGCTGGCTTACCTGTTGGTTCGCTTTTTCATCATACGTAAACTGCTCTTTCGGATCCTTCTTCTTCATGTCGATTCCCCCTAAAAAAATTAGTAGTCTATTCTTTAATATTGTTCGAAAATTGGATACAGATATGAGTGGAAAAATATAGTATGATAAGGATAAGGAGGGGATAACAATGAGTTTAAAATATCAGAACATATTAATAGCTGTTGATGGATCAAAAGAAGCGGAATGGGCGTTCAAAAAAGGGATTGCCATCGCTAAACGGAATGATGCAACATTATCTTTGATACACGTAATCGATACTCGTTCCTTCGCGGCAATCGAATCCTACGATCGTACAGTAGGAGAAAGAGCTATAAAGTATGCTGAAGAATTGTTAAATGAGTACAAAGCAGAAGCGACAGAAGCTGGTTTAACCAAAGTTAAAACCTATGTTGAGTACGGCTCCCCGAAAGTGATCATCCCAAGAGAAGCAACGAAGAGCGTCAAGGCAGACCTAGTCATATGCGGCGCAACCGGACTCAACGCAGTCGAACGCTTCCTCATCGGAAGCGTATCAGAACATATCACAAGAGCTGCACATTGTGACGTACTAGTTGTAAGAACAGAAGATATGGAATAAAAAAGAAGGGGTGAGGTAGAATGATTCTATCTCAACCCTTCTTTAATTTTGGCAAGGTGAAAGAAATTTTATTTAGAGAATATACTAGCAAAACTCCATAAGTTGATTGAAGCGGAAGGTGCTCGACTCCTGCGGGAATAGTGGGAAGGTACGAAAAGCGGAGGCGGCTCGCACAGCCCCGACAAGCATAAGATGAATGGGCCTAAGAAGGCGTTTTTTTGCCTTCTTGGACCATTTAGCTTATGACCTCGAGGGGCTAGCCGCCGGAGCTAGACAGGTGAGACCCCACAGGGCAAAGCTCGAGGAGGCTCACCGCCCACCCCGCGGAAAGCGAGCACTTGGAGCGAAAATCTACCTGCACTCTCTTCCTTTAAACAGTGACAGTGGATACCAAGTGAGATTTACCCTTCTCAATCTGCACCTTCACCTGCTCAAACCCCGTACCACCATAAGACTTCCTTCTCTCAACCGCCGAATAAGGAGTCAAAATCGAATAAATATCCTCCTCAATCAATGAAGAAAACTCACCATACTCCTTAAGCGACACATCCTTCAGGTAACACCCTTTTTCAATACAATAAAGCACAAGCTTCCCGACAATTTCATGAGCTTGTCTAAACGGAATCCCTTTCGTCGCCAAATAATCCGCAAGCTCCGTCGCATTTGAAAAATCATTCCCTACTGCTTCCTCCATCTGCTCCTTGTTCACTTTCATCGATGAAATCATGCCCGTGAATATCTTCAGTGATCCCACCACTGTTTTCACTGTATCGAACATACCTTCCTTGTCTTCCTGCATATCCTTGTTGTAGGCAAGAGGCAATCCTTTTAAAACCGTAAGAAGAGAAATGAGGTTCCCATTCACTCTTCCAGTCTTCCCTCTAACAAGCTCAGCCATATCCGGGTTTTTCTTTTGCGGCATGATACTGCTGCCTGTCGTAAAGCTGTCATCAAGCTCGATGAATTGAAACTCTTCCGTTGACCACAGTATCATCTCTTCGGCTAAGCGGGAAAGGTGTGTCATCATCATCGAGCTGTTGCTCAGAAATTCCAGGATGAAATCCCGATCACTCACGGCATCGAGACTGTTTTCATAGCATGACCCAAATCCAAGAAGCTCAGCCGAATACTCCCGGTCAATGGGAAACGTCGTACCAGCCAGTGCTCCGGCACCTAATGGGGATATATCGATTCTTTTAAGAGAGTCGATTAGTCGTTCCTTATCCCGCTCCATCATCCAGAAATAACACATAAGATGATGGGCGAATGAAATCGGCTGAGCACGTTGAAGATGGGTATACCCGGGAATGATTGTCTCAATATTTTCTTCCGCTTGAAAAAGTATGGTCTGCTGAAGCTCCTCAACAAGCGTAACGATTTCCTCCACTCGTCTTTTCAGAAACAGATGCATGTCCGTGGCAATCTGATCGTTACGGCTTCTGCCTGTATGAAGCTTACCGCCCACCTCTCCGATTAAATCGATGAGCTGTTTCTCCAAATTTAAGTGAATGTCTTCATACTCCACCGAAAACTGAAGTTCATTTTTTTCAGCTTTTCCGTATAGTACTCCAAGTCCATTAAGGATTTGATCGGCTTCACTGGCCGTCAGGATTTCACATTTTTTTAACATCTTCACATGAGCGATGCTGCCTTCAATATCCTCTAGAACCAGCTCTTGATCAAAGGAGATGGATGCATTGAATTCATCCACCCATTCCTCAGGCTTTTTCGTGAAACGTCCTCCCCAGAGCTTGCTCATAAAGTCACTTTTTCCTTCTTTTCAGCGTTGACCATGGCTGAAACCTTTGTTGGCAGACCCCAAAGTTGAATGAATCCAACGGCAGCATCATGATCGAATTCATCGGCTTTTGTATAGGTCGCGAGCTTCTCATCATACAAGGAATTAGGAGATTTTCTTCCTTCCACAATGGCATGACCTTTGAATAATTTCACGCGTACGATACCATTTACATACACCTGTGTTTGATCCAGGAATGCTTTCAGTGCTTTATTCAGGGGTGAAAACCATAAGCCTTCGTAAATCAACTCTGTCATTTTCTTCTCAATCACCGGTTTGTAGTGAGCCAGCTCTTTTACTAGCGTTAGGTCTTCCAATTCTTTATGGGCTTTTAACAGCGTAACCGCACCAGGACATTCGTACACTTCACGGGACTTGATCCCGATCAGACGATTCTCTACATGGTCGATACGTCCGACTCCGTGTTTCCCGGCAACCACATTTAGCTTAGAAATAATCTCATGCAATGGATATGCAACGTGATCCAACTCAACAGGTACACCGTGTGAGAATGTAATCTCCACCACATCAGCATCATCCGGTGATTCTTCAAGACTTGACGTTAAATCATAAGCATCCTCTGGAGGAGCCGCCCACGGATCTTCCAGCACTCCGCATTCATTGCTTCTTCCCCATAGATTTTGGTCGATGCTATAAGGGGAATCAAGCTTGATGGGGATCGGAATCCCTTTATCCTTCGCATACTCAATCTCTTCTTCGCGAGACCATTTCCATTCACGTACTGGAGCAATCACTTCTAAATCTGGATTAAGAGCTGCAATGGACACTTCAAATCTCACCTGGTCATTTCCTTTACCCGTACAACCATGAGCCACTGCCGTTGCTCCTTCCGCTTCAGCAATTTCAACTAATTTACTAGCAATTAAAGGACGGGAAAGAGCCGATACAAGTGGATACTTCCCCTCATACATGGCATGACTTTGCAGGGCTAAAAGCGCATAATCTTTCGCGAATTCTTCCTTAGCATCAATCACATAGCTTTTGGAAGCTCCAACCTTTAACGCTTTTTCCTGAACAAACTCCAAATCCTTCCCTTCTCCAACATCTAAACAACAGGCAATCACATCATAGCCTTTTTCCTTTAACCATTGAACTGCCACCGACGTATCCAAACCACCTGAGTATGCTAAAACTACTTTATTATTCAAAAGTTGAGCCCTCCTATTTATCGTATGATAATGAATATTTATTCTTTAAGTTGAATTTATATTAGCACCTCTTCAATAATACATCAATAGTTATTCATAAAATTGTATAAATATTTCAAATGATGCTTTCGGAGTCGTCTATATAAAAGGACCTTGAACAGATTTCAGAGTGAGAAAACAATACTCTTTTAGAAAGAAACCTACATTAATTTTGATTTAGCAAAAGAACTTATACAGATTATTATATAAATACAAAGTTGATTTTCGCTGCAGGTGCGAGACTCCTGCGGGAGAAGCAGGACAGGTGAGACCCCACAGGAGTAGCCGAGGAGGCTCACCGCCCGCCCCGCGGAAAGCGAGCAACCTGCACCGAAAATCAACTACTACTTTCTCCTCCAAAATAAGTTGGAAATTCTACATGTTTAATGTACGATTTATGTTAAATAGATTTTTTTCGAAAGGAAGGATGAAGAAATGAGGAAAGACTTTTTCGTTTACGATGCACGATTAAAATTAAATCTCCCTCATCCTACAACGGAATGGAATGTATATTCTTCGTCTGAACAAGAAACCATTCTTTTAGAATGGGAAAAAATCAGAGGAAAGATTCCAGATCGAATTGGAGAACTGGATAAGGAAATTGAAGTTTTGCAAAATGAACTAGGGGTAGAAGAAGATTTCGAAATCTCCTGTAAAATAAATGATGAAATTGCCAGTAAAGCTTCTCGAATAAATGACTTGTGGATCTGGTACCGAACCAATCCAGCCAAGTCCTCATAAAAAAACGTTAGAGACAAAAGATGCATAGCCATCTCCTGCTCTAACGTTTTTTTATTGATTCTTCTTTGTTCGCAAATAACGATATTGATAATACTTTTCTGCAAAATCCGTGATTTTTCTTGAGAGCTGGTAATTGACTCCGGCTCCAATGCCTATGCTGACAAGAGGCAGTCCAGACCATTTCTTTCCTTTGAACATGGTGATGGCTAACCCTTTCAATGCATGCTTCATTGGTCCTTCTAACCAAGTATAGTCCGTTAATTGTTCTGATCCATCGTAAAAATAGTTTGAATCCTTTTTATTTAAGTCATCCATAAGCTCTTCCCAAGCGAGAGCTCTTAATCTAGAAGGAAGAGTCGATGCATGGAAAACCTTTAATGATGTCATCATTTCAAATGGAGTTTGGACGTCAAACCCATAGGTAATAGCAATCAGCTGAATAGAACGAAGGTTGATAACTGCCATCGCAGGTAAATCAGAACCTAAAGCAACCATTCCACCGGTTCCTGTTAGTCCACCTTGGAAAAGTGAATAAATACGGTGACGACCAGCGTGCTGTTCAGCAATGTAATGGAGTTGATCGATCGTCAAAAACTGAAGGTCTTCAACCGTTTGAATGTCTGGGTTAAAAGCCCTTGCCGTCACAAGGATACGTTCTCTAGCATCATTCTGCATCTGAGAACCTTGAATAAGAGAATGAATGTGGAACAACCAACCATCCAGGCGTTGAAAAAATTGATCCTGTAAATGTTCAGGTATGAATTCGAATGCATAATCTAACCATTTTACATATGTATGCTCTAAATCATTTGCTTCGTATTCGTACAATTCCTCTTTCCAGGCTTTGACTGTTTGCCATACTTGTTTATCTCTTTCAGACCAGCTCACTTCACTCCAACTCCTAACATTCTTTCTTTTTCCTTCAGTATATCATATAAACAATTGGATATTCTTGCAGTACAATTCATTCCGTCGTTAAATTAACTGATTATTTAAACGAATGAAGCCTCTCTATCTTCGATACCTCTCTAATAAAAAAGGATTACCTCAATAGGTAATCCCGTTTTATTAATTAATATTCGCTTTTTCTACTACATCACGTGCAATCATCACTTCTTCATTTGTAGGGATGATCATGACTTTTACAGGTGAGTGTGGATAGTTAACGAATGCTTCTTTTCCACGCACTTTATTGCGAGCTGGATCCCAATAGACACCCATGAACTCTAAGCCCTGCAATACACGTTCACGAATGACTGAACTGTTTTCACCGATACCGGCAGTGAAGACAATGGCATCTACTCCATACATACGTGAAGCATAAGAACCAATGTATTTGTGGATACGATTTGCAAATACCTCTAAGGCAAGTTCAGCACGTTCGTTTCCTTCTTCTGCTTGTAATTCGATGTCACGTAAGTCACTCGAGAATCCAGATACTCCAAGCATTCCGGATTTTTTGTTAAGGATGTTTAACACTTCATCCGCTGTTGAGCCTGTTTTCTCCATGATAAATGGAATTAAAGCCGGATCAATATTACCTGAACGAGTTCCCATTGCTACACCTGCTAATGGGGTAAAGCCCATAGATGTATCGATGGACTTTCCTCCTTCAATCGCTGCAATACTAGCTCCATTCCCTAAGTGACAGGAGATAAGACGTACTTGTTCTTTTGGACGTCCAAGCATCTCAGCTGCACGCTCAGAAACGTACTTATGAGACGTACCATGGAAACCGTATTTACGGATTCCGTAATCTTCATAGTACTCATATGGAAGACTATATAAGAAAGAGCTTTCTGGCATTGATTGGTGGAAAGCCGTGTCGAATACAGCTACCGAAGGAACACTTGGAAGTACATTTCTAAACGCTTTAATCCCTGTTAAATTAGCTGGGTTGTGAAGTGGAGCTAAATCAGACAGCTCATCAATCTTTTCAATAACCTCATCTGTAATAACAGTTGAATCATTAAATACTTCTCCACCGTGGACTACACGATGACCAATTCCATCAATCTCATCAAGTGAAGAGATGATCTCATACCCTGTTAATTTTTCAAGTAGCATTTTAACTGCTACTTCGTGGTTCGGGATATCCGTCACTTCTTCACGTTTTTCGCCGTTTACCGTTATGTTAAATACTGCATCATTTAATCCAATACGCTCAATAAGACCTTTCGTAATAACAGTTTCTTCAGGCATATCAAATAGCTGAAACTTTAATGACGAGCTTCCAGCATTAATTGCAATCACTTTTTTAGCCAAGTTGAATCGCTCCTTTAAATTCTAGCATCTATATTTATTGTGTTCATTGAACCAATTTTTATCTCTCAATTCCCCATTAAATCACTGACCACTACCTATTTCAAGAAGAAGGTTGAAATGGTATCGTTTACATGATAAATTAAATGTTTTCACAAAATTCGAAAAGAAAGAATCCTAAAAAACAAAACGAGACTACCTCTAGATGGAAGTAGTCTCACTGAAGTTTATTACTTGTTATGAAGTAGCCATTGGTCAATTTTAGATAATATATCCTGCAATGCTCTTTGATTTGATAGGCTTGGAAGTTCTGCAAGCAAAACTTCTTTTGGAGCTTGAATTCCGTCTTTCTTCTTTTGAAGAATCAGGATACTTTTGGCTGAGTTTTTATTTTTAAATAATGATAGGGGAAGCTGCAGAAATCCTTGAATGTTCGCTTTTTCCTTTAAAAATGATTGCAATTGACCGCTGAACGGAGATTCAAAAAGGCCGTTTGGAACAATAAAGAATAGATAGCCACCTTCTTTGGTATGCTTCAAGCTTTGTTCAATAAAAAGGTGATGGGCATAAGAGTGCCCTTCTTCTGCTTGCAATTCATAATCCTGTGCACGAAGATCATTTGGATAATAGCCAATTGGCAGATCACAAAGAACTAAATCAACGGGATCGATAAATAGAGGCTCTATGCTGTCTTGATTAAATAGCTCCAATGGATGCTTTTGAAGATTCGCTCCTACATAAGCTAATTTAATTAACACTTCATCAATTTCTACTCCGATTGACTGGGTCTCTTTGTGAGGCATTTGATTTAGAACGGTGGTTAATAAATTTCCTGTTCCGATTGCCGGGTCAAGAATGGTCATTTTTTCCGTTTCTTTCGTAAACTTATTTACGAGGTAACTAATAAACAACCCTAATGAGTCAGGAGTCATTTGATGATTCGGCTGTACGTTTTCTTTCATTCCTTTTAAAATCGCAAATTGAAAGGCTTTGCGAATGTCCTCATTCTCATGTTGCGATACGTTTATTTCCTCATACTTTTTATGTAGACGCTTTTTTGTCAATTCACTTAATTCATCTTGAAGAACTTCTCCTTGAAACAGGTTTTCTCCCGTTTCAGCTACTGCCTCTAAATAACTGCAAGCAAGCTGTTCTTGAAGTAACAGAGCCGTTTCATCTATGACTCCAAAAAGCGTTTCAACTGGTGAATTTATCATATTTATTCCTTCCTTTTTCACATTCTTTTTCATTTATTCTACCGATGATTTTAATGTTTGTAAAAAAAACAATGCTGACCATACAAATAGCAGCAGGTCAGCATGTTTGTCAGTCTATATGTTTAAAAACTTACTTAGCATTTTTTACGGCTTCAACAGCAGCATCGTAATCTGGATGATTCGTAGCTTCACTTACATATTCAACATAAGTAACTTCATCATTGCTGTTTACGACAAATACAGCACGAGCCAGTAATCGTAACTCTTGAATATGAACACCGTACGCTTCACCGAAAGATAAATCACGGTGATCAGATAATGTTTGAACATTTTCAATACCGTTTGCTCCACACCAACGTTTTTGAGCAAATGGTAAATCTACTGAAATCGTTAACACTTCTACATTATCGAATTTAGTAGCTTCTTCATTAAACTTTCTTGTTTGAGCATCACAAACTCCTGTATCAATGGAAGGAACGACACTAATTAAACGCACCTTGCCTTTTGAATCCTCAAGAGTTACAGGTGATAAATCATTAGCTAATACTGTGAAATTAGGGGCTTTGTCTCCAACTTGAACCTCATTACCCAATAATGTGACAGGATTATTTTTAAATGTAATGTTTGCCATCATTTGTTCCTCCTTTTTTAAATATGTACATCCTCATAGTACCGAATAAAACGAATGGAACGCAAATAATAGGGTCTAATCCATCAAAAAAGATGAGCTGCCTCCCGTAATTGGGAAACAGCCCCTACCCTCGTATCGGTACTTACAAATCCAGATTTTGTTTGTGTTGGTTTAATTGGCCATGTTGCTGTTCTTTACTATCATCTTTTTTCATCATACCTTGAATCTTTTCAATGGCACCTGGGGCTAAATCCAGCAGTCGGTCTATAAGATGAGTACTTTCATCTAGATGAAGCATCTTAATTCCTCTGGAACTTACTATTAAGAAAGCAATTGGGGTAATGGAAACACCACCACCGCTACCTCCACCAAAAGGTTGCTGTTTTGGAGACGATGAGTCCCCACCATTTGGATTATCCTTGCCGCCTCCACTATCATCCTTGCCTTTTCCATCAATAATAAATTCGCTTCCTCCTGCTGCAAATCCGAAACCAACTTTTGAAACAGTAAGAATCACACTTCCATCGGGTGTTTCAACGGGATCACCGATGATGGTATTCACATCAATCATTTCTTTTAAATTTTCCATCGCAGTGGTCATTAAACCTTCAATAGGATGTTCAGACATGGTAAGTCCTCCTTGTTAATTAAACTGACTGTTTTTCTTCTGAAAAAGTGGAAAGAGGCTTCGTTTTAAATTCACCTTTACCACCTCTCCAGTACCGAAGTATCTTTAAACCTACTAGGATAGCATTCCCAATGCGAAACTGGATAATACATGAAAATTGAGTTTGAATAATAGCTTTTTGAAAAGTTGGAATGACTTCTAAATGAGGCATAGACTGAAGTTTCATATAACCACTCAATATACCAACGATACTCCCCTTCATTCCCCAGATTATTCCTGTCAACGTACCTGTTGATGCAGCATCTCCTGTTCCAAATAATGTTTTCCATTGCACCTTATCTAACTTGACCTTTTTCGTAAATTTTCGAATGATGTGATGAAACGATTGAACATGAACGATCATTTCTTTCGTATCATGTAAACTATTAATAAATTCACTTGGTGTAATCTTTGACGTTTTCTTCTTTGAGGGATTGCTTTCATCTCCCTTTTTACTTTCTTCTTCTACTACTATGTTAGGACCGTCATCATCCAACTTTACTAACGGAATATCGATTGTATATTTTATTAATCCATACCAGGCTCTCATCTTCACTTTAAAATGATCGTTGTCATTTCCATGGTATAAGGAAAGGGTAATCGTTATTTTCGTTATGAGGATAAGTATAAATATGAATAAAATAAGTCCAATTGCAATGAATAAAACCCACATCCAAACACTCACTATTTTCACAACCCTTCAACCTCTTATTATGCTCTAAGGTAAAAAAAATAAACCTGCTATTAAGCAGGTTTATCATAATTACAACGCTGGTATAAATACGATTTGTTTGTTTTCCTTTACAACCGTTGTGTCTGCAAATAGATCATGGATTCCTTGTTTCTTATTAGTGAATGCTACAACAACGTATAAAATGAATATTGTAGTGGAAATAAATCGCCCAATTAATTCTCTAAAGATAATCGTGCTCCAAGAAGGCTTATTTCCTTTTAGATCAATCACTTTAATTCCTAACACCATTTTTCCGATTGTTTGGCTAAAGTATCTTGTCATAAGAATGAAATAACCATAAAAAACGATGCTTGTGATAATCGAAAAAGGAGCAAACATGGATCCCTCTATAACAGGTAGACCTAAAAGCTTAAAGATTGGAGTCACGAGGAGTCTAGAGAGACTTCCAATGACTACCAAATCCAATAAATAAGCCCAAAACCTTATCCAAAACCCTGCTAAGAAATAACCCGAACCCTCATTTGGAACACCAGTCTTTGAATGAATTGTTTCATCATGGTGGTCTCCGTTTACAACATGTTGTGAGTCACTCATAATGTTCACCTTCCTTTATTCAGAGTATAGATACATTAATCTTGGAGAATTTGGTTGGGAAAGGAGCTTCATTAACGCCGTTGCTTCCATATCCTTCCCAATCATTTTCTTAGCGCTCATGCCCAATATCTCTGAGAAAGGATCGGTTGTTTTATATTCAAATACTTGAGCATCTTTTAGCTTTTGATCTTTTTTTAAGGCAGCAATGGTATCTTCTACATAACCAAACTCATCAATTAAGTTTACTTCCTTCGCTTGAAGTCCATCATAGATCCGTCCATCCGCAATCTTTTTCACCTCTGCTTCAGACATCCCTCTTCCTTCTGCAATGACATCCACAAAACCTTCATATGAGTTATCAATCATGGATTGAAGGATCTTTCTTTCTTCCTCTTTCATCTCTCTTGTTGGACTCATAATATCTTTATAAGGACCACTTTTAATGGTAACAAAATCAACTCCATACTTTTCTGCTAACTTGGAGTAATTAATGTTTTGCATAATAACCCCTAAAGAACCCGTTAATGTTTCCTTACTGGCAAAAATCTTGTTTGCAGGTGCTGATATGTAATATCCTCCTGAGGCAGCGATGCTACCCATGGATACATAAATAGGCTTTTTGGATTTTTTCTTTATCTCCAATAGCTTCTCATGGATTTGAGCACTTTCAACGACTCCGCCTCCAGGTGAGTTCACTTTCAGAACAATTCCTTTTACAGTGTTATCTTCTTGAACTGCATCCAGCTTGTCCATAAATATTTCATGATTATAACCTGGACTTTCAAATAAGGATCCCGCATTTCCTGTATCCTGAATAACCCCTTCGACTTCTAACACGGCAATTCGTTTCTGTCCATTTCCGTCTTCAATGACTTCTTCAGAAAAGGCTTTCTCTTTTCCTCCAAGCATATCTTCAAACGCTTTGTTAAAGTCATTCGACAATGTCGTTGTTGCAAAATTCACTACAACAGAAACGAAGAATAACCCTACAGCAATTCCTAGTGCCGTCCATCTTTTCGCATTCATTCGTATATTCCTCCCTCATTTATCCTATCTTATGTAAGGATATGAATATCATTCACTCAAGGAAACATGATAGAATATTCACTAAGTTAGATTCTAGCAAATTTTTGAGTTAATGGGAAAAATTATCCTATACTATTTTTCATTTTTCAGGGAGGTACATACAATGAATAACCGCCGAAATATTTATTTTTATGCTTTAAAAGAAGAACACATCCAAGACAAATTAGAAAAGCTTTACGATTTAGCTAAACGATATAACTTTAACATTGTGGATTCTCACCAGTCTGCCAACATTATTGTAAGTGTAGGAGGGGATGGTACATTCCTTCAGGCTGTACGTCAAACCGGCTTTAGACAGGATGCTCTCTATGCTGGTATTTCAACCGGCGGGACATTAAGCATGTATTGTGACTTCCATATTGATGACACATCAAAAATGATTGAAGCCATGACAAATGAGCAAATGGAAGTGCGGAAATATCCTACCATTGAAATAACCGTTGATAATCAAACTTCCTTTCATTGTTTAAATGAATTTAGTATCCGTTCAGGAATTATTAAGACCTTTGTGATGGATGTTTTTATTGATGACCATCATTTTGAAACCTTTAGAGGAGACGGAATGATTATTGCCACACCAACAGGAAGTACGGCTTATAATAAATCTGTAAACGGAGCAGTAGTCGATCCGATGCTCTCGTGTCTCCAAGTAAGTGAAATGGCTTCTTTAAACAATAATCGTTACCGTACTCTTGGATCTTCTTTTATTTTAAGCGACAAACGACGTTTAGTATTGAAGATCGTTCAAGACGGAAACGACTACCCGGCAATGGGTATGGATAATGAAGCACTAAGCATTCAGCACGTAGAAAAAGTTGAAGTGAAATTAAGCGATAAAATCATTAAAACTGTAAAATTAAAAGATAACTCTTTTTGGGAAAAAGTGAAGCGATCGTTTTTATAGTACCTTCCCATCAAAAAACGCTCTAGCCGAGGCTAGAGCGTTTTTTATGCAGATAATCTGGCCTCTCTTCTTCTCTTCCGGGCATACTGAACACGAGAAAGAGTGAAGATCGTTAAGGCCAGCCATATAAACAGAAAAGAAATGAGATGGACGAAAGAAAACGTTTCTTTATACACCCATATCCCAAGAATCAATGTAAGAGTAGGAGCGATATATTGTAAAAATCCTACCATGTAAAGTGGAATTTGCTGAGCTCCTTTGGAGAAAAACATCAATGGAATCGCCGTGGCTGCTCCTGCTCCGATGAGTAGCAGGTCCGTCCCTACTGAAACTTTAAAGAGTGAAGGTGTACCGCTTAGAAATAAGTAAAGAATGTAGATGAGTGACAAAGGGGCAATGGTCATGGTTTCTAGAGTTAATCCGATGGCAGAGTCCACTTGGATAAGCTTTTTGGCTAATCCATATAATCCAAAGGAAAAGGCCAGACCGATGGCGATCCAAGGAAATTGTCCATACGAAAAGGTTAAGATGAGTACTCCAACCGACGCTAAGATAAAGGATACGATTTGGGCTTTAGACAGGGTTTCCTTTAATATAAACACTCCTAATAATACACTCACAAGAGGGTTTATATAATACCCTAAGCTAGCTTCTACCATTTGATTGGTGTTGACCGCCCATATATAGATAAACCAGTTTGTACTGACTAATAGGGACGCAAGTAATAACCCAAGCAGCTGCTTCTTTTTCGTAAGAGATGTTTTTAAATATAGATGAAAGTCCTTCCACCTCTTTGTTACAAACAAAAACATAAGCATGAACCAAAAAGACCAAAAAATTCGATTGGCTAGAATTTCATCAGCAGGTACATGGTTTAAAAATTTCCAATAAATAGGAAGAATTCCCCAAAGGAAATAAGAAAAAGCCGTATAGATGATTCCCGCTTGTTCCGTTTGTTTCAAAATAAAAACACCCCCAAAACTATTTCTATATCCGAAATAACTTCATTATATCGGTGAACGGTTTAGGGGGCAATCTTTATTTATTTTTTTTGGTAAACTATTGTTTCATCTACTACTGTCATAGAAACTAATTTTGTAAGTAATTGATCTACATCAATCGTAAAAGGATCGCTTTCTAAAACAGTAAAGTCTGCCGTGAATCCTTCCTGAATCATTCCTCTATCCTGTTCATGATGACAGGCATAGGCACTCCCTTTTGTGAACAAGGAAACAGCCTCATACATGGAAAGTGATTGCTCAGGGCGGTAGGATTCTTTGTTAGGATCTAAAGGATTCGTCCTTGTAACCGCAGCATGTATTCCTAGTAGAGGATTAATCGGTTCAATTGGTGCATCAGATCCACCAGCACATGGTATCCCTTCCTGGAGTAGTGTCTTCCAGGCATAGTTATATTCCATATTGGCTTCTCCCAACCGATCGACCACCCATGGAAAATCAGATGCTACAAATCTTGGCTGAATATCTAAGATTAATGGCAAACCTTTTATTTGATCAATAAGCTCTTTTCTTAAAATTTGAGCATGAATGAAACGGTCTCGTCGTTTTTCATTTGAGGGGTATTGAAGGACCGCTTTCAATACATTTTCAAAAGCCTGGTCTCCAATGGTATGAACTGCAATCGGTAAATCATATTTCCTTGCCTTTTCAACCAGTTCTAATAGCTTCTCGTTGGAGTGAATGCTGACACCATGAGTGCTGGGGTCGTCAGCATATGGATAACTTAATAAAGCGGTTCTCCCACCTAAAGCTCCATCAGCAAAAATTTTCATAGCACCGAATTCAATAAATTCATTCCCACTTAAGAAATGATGCCCTTCATCCTTCCAATCCTCAATCACTTCATGATGAACGAGAAGATGAGCTCGGAATTTTTTTCGCTCTTCTCCAATGGTCTGCTTGAAAGCATTAAAGGTTTTATTAAAGTTGCCATAGTAACTTAAGTCCTCTGTATGACCACCTACTAAACCGTTTTGCCAGCAGCTTTCTATCCCTTTTCCTAATGCTTCCTCCAAGTAAGATGATGAAATATTCGGTAAAGCTTCGATCATAAGATCCTGGGCCTTATCTTTGAGTAAACCGTTTAAAGACCCCTTCGCATCCTTCTCGATTAAGCCTCCCGCAGGGTTTTCTGTATGCTCGTCAATTCCAGCTTCTTCTAGTGCCAGTGAATTCACAACCATAGCATGTCTACAAATTCGCTTCAGGAGGACTGGATGATTTGGAACCGCGTTGTCTAACTCTTCCTTCGTCAGCACAGCAGCATCTTCCCAAAGGTTTTCATTCCATCCTTCACCAATTACCCACTGTCCTTCTTTAAGCTGAGAGGCTTTCTCCTTTACTGCTTGTAACACATCTTTTTTACTTGTCATATTTGAAAGATCTAACCTCATTAACGTTTCACCATGACCTATTAAGTGCATATGACTATCAACGAAGCCTGGAAACATTACCTGTTGATGAAGATCAATACTTTTTTCAATGGATTCTTTCCATTTATCTTCTAATTCTTTTGTTGTTCCTAACGCTTTTATAAAACCATTTTCAGTAAATACAGCTTCTACCACATGACCCTCATCTTGCATCGTATAGATTCTACCGTTCTTCCATAAAGTACCCATCTGGAAAGCTTCCTTTCTTCATAAAAGTCTGTTTCAAATGTACCATAATATAGGAGGACTCGGAAAGAAAAAAGCCGAGATGGGTGAGATGTTGTCAAATTTTGTCGGAAAATAGGTAGCTCGCAAATATATTTGAAATTTCACTCGATAAAATGAAAGTTTCGCAAATAAAATGAAGATTTCACTCGATATATTCAGGATTTCGCAAATAAAAAAAGAGAGAACCAATGATTTGGCTCTCTCCTTCCATTTAATGTTTCATTGAACTCATTTCTTTTTGTCTCAATTCAATTCTTCTAATTTTTCCTGAGGTTGTTTTCGGTAATTCTTCTACAAACTCAATTTTTCTAGGATATTTATATGGTGCCGTCAACTCTTTTACGTGCTGTTGAAGCTGAGGGATTAATTCAGGATCGTCCTGATCAACATCCTCTCTTAATACAACAAACGCCTTCACGATTAAACCTCTTACTTCGTCTGGACTGCCGACAACGGCACATTCTTTCACATAGGAATGTTTCACGAGAGCATCTTCTACTTCGAAGGGTCCAATCGTATAACCGGAGCTGATAATGATATCGTCTCCTCTTCCTTCAAACCAGAAATATCCATCCTCATCCTTTTTCGCTTTGTCACCGGTAATGTAGTAATCTCCTCTAAATTGCATAGCGGTTCTCTCTGGATCCTTGTAATAATTTTTAAAGAGGGCCGGTGTTTCAACATGAACAGCAATATCACCAACTTCTCCTACCTCACATGGATGTCCTTCTTCATTAATGATATCGACTCGATTACCTGGTGTTGGTCTTCCCATTGATCCTGGCTTTAGTTCCATCCCCTTCATGATCCCTACCAGCAATGTGTTTTCTGTTTGCCCGTATCCATCCCGTACTTCTACATTGAAATGTCTTTTGAAGGCATCAATGACTTCTCGGTTTAAAGGCTCACCGGCAGAGACAGCACTATGTAGATGATCAAGCTTGTATGATGCTAGGTTATCCACTTTGGCCATTAATCGATATTCAGTTGGTGTACAGCATAGCACGTTGACCTCATTATCTTGAAGCATTTGAAGATAGGTATTTGGTTCAAATTTCCCTTGATAGACAAGGCCCGTTGCTCCAGAACCAAGAACGGAAAGAAAAGGGCTCCAAATCCACTTTTGCCAGCCTGGACCTGCTGTAGCCCATACGGTATCTCCCTCTTCAATTGCCAACCATTTTTTGGCGGCTGTGCGTAAATGTGCAAATGCCCAGCCATGTGTATGTACAACTCCCTTAGGGTTTCCAGTTGTCCCGGACGTATAGGATAGGAACGCCATATCATCTCTTGTCGTATTAGCAAATGAAAGTTGATCGCTTGCTTTTTTCATTTCATCATCAAGAGCAATCCATCCCTCTTGCTTATCACCAACGACGAATTTTTGTAGCTTATCCATTCCTCTTACATTTTCAAATTGTTGTATAAATGGAGAGTAGGCCACAATCCCTTTTACATCTCCATGATCGATTCTATACTCAAGATCCTTTGCCCGAAGCATTTCTGAACTGGGAATCACGATAAGTCCTGATTTTAATGCAGCAAGATAGACTGCATAGGCTTCGATCAATCTAGGTACCATTACGAGGATGACATCCCCTTGTTGAAGATTAGAATTTAAGAAAACGTTTCCAATTTTATTCGCATTTTTCATTAACTCTTTATACGTAATCTCTTTCTTCGCACCGTCTTCATTTTCCCATTTGATTGCAAGCTTGTCTTCATTACCTGTAAATCGTTCTACCTCTTCGACAAGATTATACTTTTCAGGTGCAATTAGTTCTTCTCTCAACATTTGAACTCCCCCTTGTATGTACTTACATTTTCCATTATACAAAATTATTGAAATATTTTAAATTATTCATTTTCTAATGGGAGAAATGAACTATTTTTTGTTCAGACAAAGGAGGAGAAGAACATAAATAAAAGGAGCGAGATTCCTCGCTCCTTGTAGCCATTTTATTAAATTATTTTGAGTATCCGCCACCGATTTGTTGTTCAGCCATTTGAACTAAACGCTTAGTGATTTCACCACCAACAGAACCGTTAGCACGTGCAGTTGCATCTGGACCAAGTTGAACACCGAATTCTGAAGCGATTTCGTATTTCATTTGGTCGATTGCTTGTTGAGCTCCTGGAGCTACTAATTGGTTTGAACTTTGGTTTGCCATGTGTATTCACCTCCTTGTGAGTATAGAATGTGCGAAAACACATGGCTTCATGCAGGGAAATCACATGGTAAATGTTCCTAAATTTTAAAGTAAATCATCAAAACTTTCATCTAGCTGAGAACTGGTAGCACCATCGATTGTAATGATTTCAGTTTCCTCTACCGCTTCCTTTATAAGGCTTTCAAAGTCAACAAAACTTTCGTAATATTGAACCTTCTCTTTTTTAGGTCGAGTTTTTGGTGCTGGTGGTGTAAAGATCGTGCAGCAATCTTCGTACGGTAGAATGGAAATATCATGTGTATCGATTTTCTGTGCAATATCAATAATTTCTAACTTGTCCATTGCAATAAGTGGACGAAGGACCGGAGTATTTGTTACATCGTTAATCGCTAGCATACTCTCTAATGTCTGACTTGCCACTTGACCAAGACTTTCTCCTGTCACTAAAGCCAGTCCTTCATGCTTCTGACGAATGGCGTCGGCAATTAAGAGCATCATTCGTCTTGTTGATGTCATAGTATAGTTCTCAGGAACCTGGTCATGGATCGTTTGCTGTATCTTGGTAAAAGGAACGATATGCAGGTTTACCTTTCCACTAAAAGCAGAGAGCTTCTTTGAGAGGTCAATGACCTTTTGCTTTGCACGTTCACTTGTAAAAGGTGGGCTGTGGAAATGGACCGCCTCCACTTCAACACCCCTTTTCATCGTCAGGTATCCGGCAACCGGGCTGTCAATTCCACCTGAAAGCATGAGCATAGCTTTTCCACTAGTTCCTACTGGCATACCAGTTGAACCAGGATAAATTTCAGATGAAAGATACACTCCTTCTTTTCGAACTTCTACATTCAATTTGATATCTGGATTTTTCACATCCACGGTTAAGCCTTCAACATTTTTTAAAATAAATGATCCTACTTCGTAATTCAGTTCATTTGTATCATATGGGAAATGCTTATCGGCACGACGAGCAGACACCTTAAAGGTTTTCCCTTCTTGAAAGCTCTTTTGCACAAGTGATAATCCTGCCTCACAAATTTCCTCTAAATTTCTTTCAACCTTTACAACAGGACTAAAGGATTGAATACCGAATATCTTCTCTAGCCTTGGAATCACAGCTTCCGCGTTTTCGTCACCCAACAATATATGTAATCGGTCACGGCTTGCAGAAACGGATATAGTTGGAAAATCCTTTAATGCTTCAATAATGTTTTCTCGTAACTTGGACGTGAATTTTTTTCGATTTCTTCCTTTGGTTGAAATTTCACCATATCTAACTAAAATTCGATTATATTTCATCGTGATCTCCTCATTGTTTTCTGTAATTGTATGATTTCTTTTTTCAAAAGATCTATAAATTCTTCAGCTTCATTCATTGTATTTTGAAAGGACAAACTGATTCTGATGGAGCTATTTGCGATTTTCTCTGATACACCCATGGATAAGAGAGTACGGCTTGGTTTACTTTGTTTAGAAGAACATGCACTCGTTGTCGATACATATACATGATGGCGATCCAATGCGTGAATCAACACCTCTGCTTTAAATTGTTCGATTGAAAAATTCACTATATGAGGAGCGCTATGGTCAAAAGGTGTATGCACAGTGACATTTTCTATTTTCATTAGCTCTTCTCTTAAAAATTGTTGAATCTCTTTCAAAGCAGACAACTGATGTAGACTTTCTTCCGAATGAATCCTCAAGGCTTTTGCAAATGAAACGATTCCACCTGTATTTTCTGTACCGCTTCTAAGGTTACCTTCCTGTTCGCCCCCTGTAAATAGAGGAGAGAGTTCAAGTCCGTCCCTCACAAATAAGATGCCTGTTCCTTTGATTCCATGAATTTTGTGAGCAGAAATGCTGCATAAATCAATATGGTCGTTTGAGAGTGCCATTGGAACTTTTCCACATGCTTGAACAGCATCCACGTGGAAGAGTATTTTAGGGTACTGGTTTAGAATCGAACCAATTTCCTCAATAGGTTGAATCGTTCCTATTTCATTGTTCACATGCATCACAGAGACCAGAATAGTGTCTTTCTGGATGGCTCCCTTTACATCACAGGGTTGAACTCTCCCACTTGAATCAACGTCAAGGTAGGTAACGGAGTAGCCGAGAGATTCTAACTGTTTACAGGTATTAATGACAGAGGGATGCTCAACCTTCGTTGTAATAATATGTTTTCCTCTATGACCATATTGCATGGCCGCACCTTTTATCGCTATGTTGTTTGACTCTGTACCTCCAGAAGTAAAATAGACTTCTTTTGGTTTTATTTTTAACAGTGAAGCCACTTGCTGTCTGGATTGCTGTACTAATTTTTCAACCTGCCCACCAAAGGAGTGAATGGATGAAGGATTTGCATAAAAGCTTTCATTCACTTTAATAAATGTATCTAACACTTCTTTGTATGGCTTTGTCGTTGCACTATTATCAAAATAGATCAATTTGAACACCTTCTTTAGTTGTTTCCAATCATTAATCTTAACACATATCTCTCAAATTCCTACATGAAAGTAAAATGGAATCACAAAAAATTATTTAAATCATAATATTTCTTTCTAATAACGAATATAGAAATTTGTTGATTTTACGAAAAAAACATTGATAATTAACAGAATCTTTGCGAGAATCATAAAAGAACAAATTCAATATTAATTATTTAAATATACTAAATTGTAAGACTATTTTGTTATTCGACAATTTTCAACATTCTTATGATAAGATAGTTTTGCCTTATGTAAACGATTACAAACGGAGGGGTATATATGAATGAAAAAACGCTGTCATTTGGTGGAGTTTTAACGATAGGTCTAATGCTTTTTGCCTTGTTTCTTGGAGCAGGCAATATGATTTTTCCACCATTTTTGGGTCAACAAGCCGGTGAGCATGTGTGGACTGGAATTATCGGATTTCTCATTACCGGTGTTGGCCTTCCATTATTAGGCGTCATCGCCATTGCTCGTTCAGGTGGAGACTTACAAACTCTTGCAAATAGAGTGCACCCATTGTATGGTTTGATTTTTACAATTGTTATGTACTTAGCGATTGGACCATTTTTTGGAATTCCTCGAACAGGAACTGTAGCGTACGAAATTGGCGTAATACCATTCTTGCCAGAAGGTGCGGCGAAGTACGGATTATCCCTATTGATTTATTCTATCATCTTTTTTGGTATAACTGCTTGGCTTGCAATGAATCCATCTAAGCTTGTCGATCGAATCGGAAAGGTTTTAACACCTTCTTTAATCGTTATACTAACAATCCTGGTCGTTAAGAGTATCATTACTCCTATGGGTGAACCTGGTGCCCCAAACCCGGCTTATCAGGATGGTGCTTTATTCAAAGGATTTATTGAAGGCTATCTGACAATGGATACGATTGCCGCATTAGTATTCGGAATTGTTGTAATAAACTCTATTAAGGAACGTGGGATAACGAGCAAAAAAAGCTTAACTCGAATTACCATTAGTGCAGGAGTCATAGCTGCCATTGGATTGGCTCTTGTATATTTATCCTTAAGCTATATTGGAGCGACTAGTACTGATTCGATTGGTACACAAGCAAATGGTGGAGCAATCCTTTCTGCCGCTGCCGGTCATTTATTTGGTTCGTTAGGTGCCATCATTTTAGGCTTAGCCATTACCTTTGCCTGTATTACTACGTCTGTCGGTCTGGTATCTGCATGTTCACAGTATTTTTCTAAAATACTTCCTGTTTCTTATCCAAAGCTGGTTCTAATTATATCTGCTTTTAGTATGATCATTGCAAACATCGGATTAACACAATTGATTGCAGTATCTTTACCTGTTTTAATTTTCATTTACCCATTAGCGATTGTATTGATCTTACTATCCTTTATGCACAATTGGTTTAATGGTTATAACCTGGTATATATTGGTGCGTTACTTCCAACAGGATTGATCAGTTTGATTGATGGATTTAAAACCGCTGGAGTAGATGTGAGTGGAATTGCTCAAACATTAAGCTTCCTTCCTTTTTACACAGAAGGAATTGGCTGGATTGTACCTGCTATAGTTGGTGCCATCATTGGATTTATTATTGCACTGGCAGCAGGACAATCAAAACGAATGATTGAAGCTTAGTCATTTTATTTTTAAACATCTATGAGAGTCTCTCATAGATGTTTTCTTTTTAGCTGGCTGTTTTCATAAACTTTGTTGCTTTTTAAAAAGCGAGTAGTGGTTTATTGCAGCGAAGGGTGCTCGCTTTCCGCGGGGAATGAGTCGAGCACCTTCCGCTCCAATCAACTTTTTTTAGCATGAGTTTCTTGCTAGAGACTTATATAAATACCATCTACGTTTAAAACACATGTAGTAGTGAATTTAACTTGTATTATCGAAAGAAAGCTTCTTTCGATTTTTTTTTGTCACAATTAAGCTCAGTCAGACAAAACACTATTAGATGATGAGGGGAACTGCGTAGACTCCTGCGGAAAAACGAGCGTGCCGAGACCCCGGAAGCGAAGCTGAGTAGGCTCGGCTGAACGTCCACCTCAACATCCAGCACACACTTGTTGACAGAGACTTGGCCAATCATGTGTATTCAACAATCTTTGCGAAAAGAGCTTTTTAGCTCTATCATAAAAAAAGACCGATTGAGAAAATAATCTCAATCGGTCTTTTTATTTGTAATCCATTCTAGTAATACATCAATGCTTACTTTGTCTTCTGTAAGAAAATGTTCAACATCATTTTTTGTAAGTCCCTGGGTGGAGAAATCTTTATCCTTAGTATGAGCATCCAGCTTAGAGTCCGAGTCCACCTCATCCTGTCTATTCTCTCGAGAATGTTCATGAATCTCAATGTCTTGTGAATAGGTGGGCGTGTCACCTGGGAGAAGTAACAGAGCGATAACGGATATCCAAATAATAGAGGATACAATCCCTATTACCCAAATAGCAATTTTCTCCATTAATTTTCCTCTGAATTGATCATTTTCTCAATTCTTTTAAGAGCACCTGGCTCAACTTTTTCGATTGTCGTAGCAGCTTCTTCTAGTGCCTTCCTATAATCATATTGACGGAAAGCTTCTTCAGCAGATTCCAGACCGTCTCTTACTGAGCTATAGCGACTTCGATATCGATTACCGTATTGAATGATTTTCTCAGAAAGAATGACGTTTTCGATTAAATCCTCTGTCTTATGGAAGAAATGATTGACTGTATCTTCTGCTCCGAGTAATGTTTCTTGAATGAACTTCATGTTAAGGGGCTTCTCTGTTAGAGCTGCATTTACTTGTTCCAACTTTCTATGAACTTCTTCAAGAAGATCTTTGTAGTCAGCTGGAAGCCCTGGTACATTGCTCTTAGAAATCATTCGACTAGCCTCGGCAACCTTTTTCCTAAGATCATGAATTTTTTCACGAGTTGTTAATTCATCTTTTCTTAGATTTTGAAGGTACAAATTAAAATCACTTTGCTCTTGATTCAGTTCCTCAAGTAACGTTCGAATCTCTTTTAATTCTTCACTTAAATGAGAGTATGCTGTTTCATTATTTTCTACTTTAATCATGATTTGTTCATGGCGCTTAGAAAGTTGAATGATTCTCTTCTCAATTTCTCTTGGTGTTTTCAGATCGGCTTCATTTAAATGATACCCTTGCTGAACAATATTCACTTCAGATTTAATGCTTTCATTTTCTTCTTTTGTCTTAATCAAACCTTCTGTCGTTTGGTCTTTATATTGCAAGACAAAATGCTTTGCGTGCACTTCTTTTTCTAATAAATCATAAAGTGTTTCTACTTTCACTTTAAGATCTTGAATACCTTCTTCTACCTCTTCCACTTGAAGATCCTCGAGGTTTTGGTTAAATGTAGACAGGGAGCTCTTCAAAGAGCTGAGTTTCTTCTCCACTTCAATGTGATCAAGCTTGTACCCCTGGTCTTTCATTTCATAAAATCCCGTTTCTAGCTCTGACAATTGTGATGGTAATAAGGAATCACAATCAGATAATAGTCTCGGAACCGTCTCCATTTTATAGGATATTGTTTTCACCTCTTCAGCCAGGCCTAAAACAATCTCTCGTGCATCTAAGTAATTCCCTTGCTCCGTCAATTCATTAAATTGATTAATTTCCAATGCAAGTTTATCTAGAGTGGCTTCAATTTTTTTAGCCGATTGTCCATATGTATGGCGATAAGCAAGCAATTGTTTTTTACTATTTCGATGACTTTCTTGAAGAGATTCAATTTCTTCCCGATTCTTCTCTTCGCTGCCAACCAATGTATTTAATTCCTCGAGGATA
Source organism: Rossellomorea aquimaris TF-12 (assembly GCF_001648555.1). Lineage (GTDB taxonomy): Bacteria > Bacillota > Bacilli > Bacillales > Bacillaceae_B > Rossellomorea > Rossellomorea aquimaris. Next base: position 296,301 of record NZ_LQXM01000027.1, read on the forward strand.
CTCTCAATTTTCTCCTCCGTTTGCTTAAGGACTTCCTCTATACGGGATAATGTCTGCTTCGTTTTGCTATAACGAAATTTATCTGTATACTCTTCCGCATCAAATAATAATTCTTCTACCTCAGGAAGCTGTACAGCAACAATTTCATCCCATCCTTGTCTCCAAGTTTCAAACAACTCCTCAGTCTGACCGGTCATGTTCAGTTGCTTCACTTTAGAGAGTTCTTCTGAAACGGGTCGATTCATAATATCAATCTTCCAAGCTTCATATCGATCAATTTCCGTGTAATATTTTTTTCTAGATATAAATCCAATAAGGAATATTATTAGGATTAGTCCAATTCCAGCGATGACGTATTGCATCATAAGCCCCCTGTTCAACTATTCAGTAGACATTTATATATATCAAATTGAATGTTTCATTAATAATTTGTCATTGCTATAATAATACCATGTTAGCGACAATTTTTGACTAATAATTTCTAATTTTTCAGAGACAAATCATTATTTATTAATAAATTCAAGAAAAAATAGATAATTTCCTATTAAAAACGGAAATTTTCAATAAATATATGAGGAAGTGATTCCCATGATCAAAGTGGATGGTCATATCCACACCCCTTTTTGTCCACATGGAAGTAATGATTCTTTTGAACTATATGTTGAAAAGGCTCTTAGTCATGATTACACACAGATCACTTTTACTGAGCATGCTCCTCTTCCACCAGGTTTTAAGGATACAACTCCTGATCAGGACAGTGGAATGAAGGAGAAAAAGCTCTTAGAATACTTTGACACAATCAAAGATCTAAAAGAAAAATATAAAGGTGAAATTACAATTCTTGCAGGTTTAGAAGTTGATTATATTGAGAGCTTTGAAAAGGAGACAACTGCTTTTCTCAATAAATACGGACCTTTACTGGATGACAGTATTCTTTCTGTTCACTTTTTAGTTCATGAAGGAAAATGGGATTGCTTAGATTTTAGTCCAGAGGTGTTCCATTCAATGGTAGAGTACTATGGTTCTGTCGATCATGTTTATCAACGTTATTATGAAACGGTCTTACATTCGATTAAAGCAGATTTAGGAGTATTTAAACCGAAGCGAATTGGTCATATGACTTTGGCACGAAAGTTTCAAAAACTTTATCCACCTTCAAATCCCTTTAAGGAAGAAATTGAAGGTATTCTAAAGGAAGTAGCTTCAAGAAATTATGAGCTTGATTATAATGGTGCTGGATTCGTAAAACCCTATTGTGGGGAATCATATCCACCATTGGATGTCATTCAAAAAGCCCGTTCTCTAAATATAAAGACAGTCTATGGCTCTGATGCTCACCAATCGGCTGGAATTGACCAGGGCAGAAAACGTATGAATATTTAATAGTGTATAAATTCAACAATAAACTTTTCCAAAAAAAATTGACTCCACTTTGAGTCAATTTTTTTGCTAAACGATAAGTTCTTTTTTTATAGGATCACGTGATTCGGATACTAGAAGTAAATCAATCCATTGATCAAGATTTTGATAATACTGATCAATGAAATAATGCTCCTGTGGAAACATCTGCCATACTTCTCGTATGTGCTGGCTGTTTAGAAAGGGCATGGTCAACATGGACTTTAATTGAATGACGAGAAAGCTGGCCGGCTGTTTCTTGAAGGAATGCTCTATCATGCCATGTTCAAATAATCGTTTCAAATAATATCGTTCCTTCATTAAATAAGAAGAAATAATTTCACGAACTACCTGTGAATCAATCGATACTTCTCTCCAAATGAATCTGGATAATTGATGATTTTCACTTTGAAATTTTAATATTTTGTATACAGCTCTTTTTAAGCAAACATCTGCCGAAATGTAGTTTAGCGATTCCACTTCTTCTTCAAGGAATCGTAAATACGGTTCAAAAAAATGGGTGAAGCACGCTTCTAATAATCCTTGCTTCCCTTTAAAATAGTAAGAAATGGTCGAAGGATTTGCATTCGCTTTTTTGGCTATGTCTCGAACCGAAGTTCCATCATACCCGTGGTCATAAAATAAATAGACAGCTGCTTGAAAAATGGCTTCTTTCGTTGGAATAGAGGACTCAATTCTTTTCATATTTTCCCTCTTTTCTATTTTAATGGCCGCTATGTCTTCAACATAGAGAAGATAAAAAGTCTACTTTGTTGAAGATTGCTTTGAAATATGCTAAAAATGGTTCAATAGATATCTTCTTTTAAGTGTATCTAATCATTGAATTCGTGTTTTTAGAGGAATTCCCTCTAAGTATTTCTCGACAGTTTTTCTTATTAAAAGGGATAAGGTAGAGGATTTCACAAGAAAATAGACTAAAAATGTAGAATCGGGGGAATTGTTGATGTTTAACGCCGAAAATTATCAGGGAACAAAAGAAAAGAATTTTGATCTAGTAACGAAACAATTAAAAGCCTTACTGGACGGAGAACCAAATCAAATAGCAAATCTTAGTAACGCATCCGCTCTTTTAGGTCAATTTCTGGACCGTATTAATTGGGTAGGATTCTATTTATATGAAGAAGAGAGCAATCAATTGGTATTAGGACCCTTCCAAGGACTACCTGCTTGTGTCAGAATCCCTTTAGGCCGAGGCGTATGCGGAACCTCTGCCAGCGAAAGAAAAACCCTTGTGATTGAAGATGTACATCAATTCCCAGGACATATTGCCTGTGACGCTGCTTCTCAATCAGAAATTGTTATCCCTTTAGTAAAGGATGATAAATTGATTGGTGTATTAGATATCGACAGCCCTGAAAAGTCTCGTTTTGATCAAGAAGACCAAAAATATTTGGAAGCATTTGCGAACGAGCTTTTACTTCATTTATAAAAAGTTCTTTTTACATGGATGCTTGCCTTGCCGAGTATCCATTTTGATTACCATGAAATCAGGATTCATTCGTCTATATAAGTAAATGCACCCTTATTTCTACTTGATTTTGAATGAAAACGATGAAACTGTTCGATTTTCTGCTTAGATGTTAGTTAAAACGAATTTCATGTGGACCTTTTTTTGCTCCACACTTTCGTCTATCACTCTCATTATCATTTGATGAGACGGTTTTGGGAATTTATAAGCCAGAATTCTGATTTATAAGCCTTTGCCCAAAAATAGAAATCAGCCATTCTTTTATTAATATTTTGATTGATCTCATTATTACCAAAACAGCGTAATAATCAGAAAAAAGGGAAGGACCGTCGATTCGGTTCCTTCCCTTTTCTATTCACTTCATTTCTGAAACGGTTGTTAATCCGTGGGAACAAGCTTTATTTAACGCTTGTTCTAAGTCCTTCCAAATATCCTCTGGTGCCTCTAATCCAACAGATAGTCTTAAGAGATTATCATCAATTCCCATCTTCATTCTGTATTCTTCAGGGACAACCGCATGGGTCATTGTTGCCGGATGCTGAATCAATGTCTCTGCATCCCCTAAGCTAACTGCGATTTTAATCATTTGTAAATCGTCCATAACCTTTTGTGCTTCTTCTTTAGAGCCTTTGATCGTGAAGGAAATCATCCCTCCTGCTTTTTTCATTTGCTTTTTCATAATAGCATGCTGAGGATGATTAGAATGTCCAGGATAGATGACCTTTTCTATTGCAGGGTGTTTGACGAGCAAATCAGCAATTTTTTCTGCACTTTCACAATGACGATCCATCCGCACTGCTAATGTTTTTAATCCCCTTAATAATAACCACGCATCAAACGGGGATATAATACCCCCAATATCTTTTTGGGTTGTCATTCGGATTTCTGACATTTTTTCTTGAGTACCCACTACAACTCCTGCAATGACGTCACCATGACCTCCAATGTATTTTGTTGCACTATGAATCACAATATCACAACCTAATTCTAGTGGCCTCTGTAAATACGGAGAACAAAAGGTATTATCTACTACAACAGGTATACCTTTTTCATGAGCAACCTTTACCACAACCTCTAAATCTATTAATTGCATCGTGGGATTAATCGGAGTCTCTACATAAATGCAGCTCGTATTTTCATGAATCCTTGAGCGAATTTCATCTTCAGTGCTCATTGAGGAGAAATCATGTGTGATAGCAAATTTTTCTTCCAATAACTGTAGCAATCCAAAGGTACAGCCATATACCCCTTGTGAACAAAGAATATGATCTCCTGTTTTTGTTAATGAGAATAATACAGCAGATACTGCTGCCATTCCCGAACCGAATCCAAGTGCCCCTTCCCCTCCTTCTAAGGAAGCCATTCGTTGTTCAAGAATGGAAACTGTTGGATTACCTAATCTAGAATATATATATCCTGCTTCTTCTCCAGCAAATCGATGCTCTCCCTGCTTTGCATTTGCAAAGGTATAAGTGGATGTTTGGTATAATGGTGGTGCTAAACTATCAAAATGTTGAGTCGATTCGTACCCCTCATGTATGACCCTAGTTTCGAAACGTTTTTCATCTTTCATCCCATATTCCTCCCAGTAGTCCCCGTATGTTTATAACATTCTTCTATTCTAGAATATGATAATTCAAGAAAAAAAGAAAGCGTTTACATTAAAGTGATAAAGGAAAATATTGTTTATATCATCATTGCAATAAAAAGCAGTAACCTTGTGTTCTCAAGGCTACCGCTCGGATTTCCTGAAGCTTATATTTATCTCTACTCTATCACAATTGTTTTATCGCAATCTTCCACCACTTGATTTTTACCGTTATTCTTTGCTAGATACAGGGCCTCATCTGCTCTTTTTACTAATTCTTTAACAGATTTCGGACACTTTTCTTCATCTTTTCTCCAAGTGGAGACACCACAAGACAGAGTCACTCTTGGCTGGGTCTCAGCAGATGTTTGTTCTATGATCCCTTGTGCAATTTCCACTCCCTTTTCCTGAGGAAGAGATGGGAAATAGACCGCTATTTCTTCCCCACCCCACCGAGCAACGAGACCATGTGGATCGACCATTTTCTTTATCAGGTTTGCCACTTGAATAATAACTTCATCCCCGACTTGATGACCATAGTTATCGTTGATCGCCTTGAAATCATCAATATCAATGAGTAGTAATACTCCTTGATCGTCTTTCTTCATTGAGGTATCCATCGTTTCGTCTAAGTAATGACGGGCAAATAATTTTGTCATATGGTCTGTAATAACCAAGTGCTCTAACTTCTCTCGTAAGGTTGCGTTTGTAATGGCTAGAGTTGAATGGTGAATAAAGGATTGCAATAACTTGTACATATCAAAGGAAAACATGTACGGATCTTCATGAAGGACGATGCAAAAACCGAGTAATGAATTATTTTGCACCATCGGAACAGCCATTAATGAAGCAAATTTCTCTCCACCTACTACCCGGTCACTTGCATCCCCAAGGAAAATGGAATCTCTTTCTTTTTCGATACGTTCTTTCACATATGTAATGTATTTGTTTCCTTCATTTGTAAAGAATAATGATGAGCTTTCCTCCAAGACAATCGTTTTTCCTTTTTCAAATAACACAAATCCAATTGCAGAGGCATGAAATGAACGTTTTACTTGATTTTTCAAAAAAGTTAACGTTTCAGTTAATCTCAAATTTAAATTTAATTTATGTGAGGTTTCATTAATAAGCTGTAGATCTGTTATCAGTCTCTTTGATTGTTCATAAAGTTTGGCATTTTCTAATGCGCTCCCAGCCGTGTAGGCCAGTAGCCGTATAAATTCAATTTTTTGTTCTGTAAAGGTTGAATTAGAATTTGAGTTCGAGTTCACTTCTAAAACACCATAAATACCTTGCTTCCCTTTTAGAGGTGCATATAAAATACACTCCTGTTCGACCTCGATGCTTCCATTGACAAATGATTGCATGGCAAAAGGATTTGCATTTTCAAAATCAAAATTCTTAATTGGAAGATCTCCAAAATCATAGTGGTCATTTGAAAGTAATAAATGATAATCGTCATTCGGAAAGACTTGTTTCAAGGTTTCGATAATTTGAATTAAAAGGGTTTTTACATCTCTTGTAGAGTGAAAGATTTCAGTTACCTTGAATAATTCTCTGTATCGCCGCTCGTCTTCAAGTACCGTTTGGATTCCTTCAGTATGATGTAAGAATTGATTACTTACTTTCCAAAAGCTTTGAAGGTCTTTTTCGTTTAAAGTCTCCTTCAGATTTTTCTTATTTAATAGAAGAAGTGCAAAAGGAGTGCCATCTTCCTTTGGAAAACGTAAACCTATGTTATAGGACTCGTCTAGTTCTATTTCATTGTAGAAGAACATTTTTTGAGGATGGAAACTTTCCTTTAAGCTACTTTCCGAAAGTAACGGCTGAGCTTCTCTTGTTGTTTTTGGCTGAAAAAGATAGTACGAGGAATCATGAAAGAGATATAAAAAAGCACTTTCTACCTTTAAGCATACTTTTACAATCTCAAGCCACTTATGTAAATAAAGGTTATGATGTTGTTCAATTGACATTTCTTCATAAATTAAGTCAAATAATTTAGATTTATACGTATCTAATGAATTATTAACATACATTTCTCTCACCCACACCTAAAAGGTTTGTGACCTAGTATTTTCATTTATTCAGATTTAGCAATGACGACACTTTCTTCAAATAAAACAAGCCATAAAGAATGATCAACTGCCAAAGGATATATGGAAATGGGTTCCTCTTTCTTTCCTTCTGGTAAATCAAGATGAATCAGACCACTCTCTTTAGTGTCAATTCCCACTGACTGTTTGCTTTTATTGTAATGAAACGATTGGGCATTTGAATATGTACTTTTAGGAGCTTTTTTCAATTCTTCAAGCACCTCTAAAGATTCAGAGAATAATATCCATTGGTTATGATCTAATTGAACTAAAATGCCTCTCTCGTGAAGCATTAGGTTTTTTACGTTTTTTTTCAACGTCACACTGTGCCGGACTTTAAAGAAATAATCATGTCCTTTGTCAATTTCATATATAATCAATACGGATTGTTCTTGAACTGTTTTACCTATCGCTACTAAGGGATTAGCTCCGGACTCTAAAGGAGTCAGTACTTGAGCCTGTATTTTTGGTGCATTCTCACTCGTTTTCACTTGCTTTGAAGTGGATGAAAAACCAATCCATACAACTAATACACACATTCCAATAAGCAGCAATCGAATGGATTTTTCTCTTGTTGTTTCTTTCAAGAACATTCACCTTTTTTAAAGTATTTTCCATATCCATTATATCATAATGGATGACTTATGGACTATTTTGTTTATCTTTCGTTTTTCTTTTGATCAGTTGTAATAGATTAGTGAATACTTTCGATTCATCCCTTGACTTATACATCCATACATCATATAATGTTCTTTGTGTAAAATAATGCGGCTTCAGTGAAATCCTTTATGATCGTATTTTGTTCCTCTATTGAGGTGTATCTTGTAACTCTCGGCTGCTAGGGCGAAGGTACATGAAAACAAAATGCACATAATTGCTATTCACAGGTGTTTTTATTTTACAACAAAATAAAAACAATAAAGGAGGAGTCATTCATGGCTCGTTATACTGGTCCAAGCTGGAAATTATCCCGCCGTCTAGGAATCTCTCTTAGCGGAACAGGTAAAGAATTAGAAAAGCGTCCTTACGCTCCTGGACAACATGGTCCAAACCAACGCAAAAAGATTTCTGAGTACGGTTTACAATTACAAGAGAAGCAAAAGCTTCGTCATATGTATGGAGTGACTGAGCGTCAATTCCGTAACTTATTTGATCAAGCAGGTAAACTTCAAGGTAAGCACGGTGAAAACTTCATGGCCCTTCTTGAGTGCCGTTTAGATAACGTTGTTTATCGTTTAGGTTTAGCTCGTACTCGTCGTCAAGCTCGTCAACTTGTTAACCACGGTCACGTAATGGTTAATGGATCTCGTGTAGATATCCCATCTTTCCGCGTACTACCTGGTCAAACAATTGGTGTTCGTGAAAAATCTCGTAATCTTGACATCATCAAAGAAGCAATCGAAGTGAACAGCTATGTTCCTGAATTTGTAACTTTTGATGCTGACAAATTAGAAGGTACTTTCACTCGCATCCCTGAGCGTTCTGAATTACCAGCTGAAATCAATGAAGCTCTTATCGTTGAGTTCTACTCTCGTTAATCTTTGTAAAAAAAAGACACTGTCCATTTTATGGGCAGTGTTTTTTTGTGGTTTTAGAGGGTTTCACAACTGACAAAATGCTAAAAAGTACATAGAAAGACCTCTAATAATAAGTAGTATTCCTTTGTCTTTACTTTGTTTTAAATAATTCTTTCATTTCTTCTGGTACTACTTTTACATTAACAATTTTATATTCATCTTCATTTTCTAGCTTAGGTTTGAACTCTACGAATAGCATTTCTCCGTTGTCGAATGTAAGTAGTTCAAAGTTTTTAAAGTTTGCACCAGCAGTCGATATTTCTCCGATTTGTTGAAATGTCTCTTTTGATATAGTGTCCTCAGTCCCCTCACTAAATAAAGACTGAAAAGCACTATAATTTTGATTATCAATCTGATACTTCATTAATTGAGTTACATTAGAAGGAGTATCTGGTTGAATCACTTTTTCATTACTGCAACCTACAAGTATAAATACAAAAATCAAAGCAATCATTCGTTTCTTCAAAATGTACGCCCCTTTAATTTCACATAAATACACAGTAATTTTACCAGAATATTCAGATTAAACAAACATCTCTAAAATTTTTAGAAATCACCTAAACTAAAAAGCACGGTATCCGCCCCCTTGGAAGGAAACGGATACCGTGCTGATATTTTTTATTATATTATACGTACTGAATTCTAAAGTATTTCTTCTTTCCACGTCGAATGATTGTAAATTGTCCCTCAATCATATCTTTCTCGTTAAGCACATGCTGGAGATCCGTTACGCGTTCTCCGTTAATGTAAATGGCTCCATTTCCAATGTCCTCACGGGCTTGACGTTTTGATGGTGAAATTTTTGCATTTACAAGTAAATCGATTAATCCGATCGCATCTCCTTTTGGCTGTTCGAAAGAAGGAACATCTTTAAATCCTTCTAGAATTTCAGAAGCAGATAGTGACTTGATTTCACCGCTGAATAAAGCTTGCGTAATGCGGATGGCTTGATCTAGTGCTTCTTCACCATGAATGAGCTTTGTCATTTCTTCAGCTAAAGCTTTTTGTGCTTTACGAAGATGAGGTTCCGTTTCAACTGACTGAGCCAAAGCCTCAATTTCCTCATGAGTAAGGAATGTAAAGTACTTTAAGTATTTAATTACATCTACATCAGCTGCATTAATCCAAAATTGGTAGAACTCGTAAGGGGACGTTTTCTTCGGATCTAACCAAACAGCGCCACTCTCGGTTTTACCAAATTTACTTCCATCTGCTTTTGTCACTAATGGAATTGTGAATCCAAATGCTTTTGTCTCTTCTTCATGAGTTCTTCTAATCAATTCAAGGCCTGTGGTAATATTCCCCCACTGATCACTGCCACCAATTTGCAGCTTACAATTGTAATGATCGTACAAATGATTAAAGTCCAGTGCTTGAAGAATCGTGTACGTAAACTCGGTAAATGAAATACCACTTTCTAATCGAGAAGCAATGGTGTCTTTAGCAAGCATGTAATTAACACCAACATGCTTACCGAAATCACGAAGGAATGTCACAACATCCATAGACCCGATCCAATCATAATTATTAACCAAGATAGCGCCATTTTCACCTTCAAAGTCAAAGATGCTCTTTAATTGAATTTTGATACTATCGACATTATGTTGAATAGCTTCTAGAGTTTGAAGTTTTCTTTCTTCATTTTTACCGCTAGGATCTCCAATTAATCCAGTAGCTCCCCCTACTAATACAAGTGGACGATGTCCTTTGTTTTGAAAGCGTCGCAGTGTCAAGAAAGGTAATAAATGACCAATATGCATGCTGTCCGCAGTTGGGTCAATTCCACAGTAAATTGAAATACTTTCATTATTTAATACGTCCTTTAACCCATCTGCATCCGTTTGTTGATAGGTTATTCCACGCCATTCTAAATCTTTTAATAAATCCATACCATTTTCCTCCTTTTTTAATAACGAAAGTAGTATAGCGTTTTTCTATTCTTTAAATAGACAACAAAAAAGTCCCTGCATAAATGCAGGGACGCTGTCGCGCGGTACCACCCAAATTAAGGAATAAACATCCTTCACTCATAAACATAACGGTTTTCACCGTTTACTGCTACTAGTCATCGTTCACAGTAAAAGCTCCAGGATGTAATTCATCTACTTTTTGTGTCAGTTTACAGCAACCACTGACTCTCTAAGTAACAGGGAAAGCAGACTACTTATTCCTCTCATTGCGTTTCGTATTTAATTTAAATATAAATTAGCTATATAAGGTTTTTATCATATTCCATATTAATAGTCAATAAACTTTCAAAAAAATGGGTGTCTTAATACCATTTTATTTGACTTTTTACGACAGTTATTTCTCTAATTATGCTATAATGGGAATGTTCTAGGGGGAATGATGATATGAAGGAAAAATGGAACATGCTACTAGAGAAACTAGATCCTGCAAAGAGGTTCTTTACAAATACGAGATTTCAAAAGCGAGCAAGAATTACATACGGAGTATTTTGGAACTTAGCATTGATTCTAATTGTTGTGTTTGTACTTGGTTTTACTTTTGCAGGAGCTGTTGGAGCAGGATATTTTGCTTCCCTTGTAAAAGAAGAACCTATACGTCCTTATGATCAGATGAAAAAGGACATTTATAATTATGAAGAAACTTCTCAACTTTACTTTGCTGACGATGTGTATCTGGGGAAACTTAGAACAGACCTGGAGCGCGAAGAAGTTAAACTTGAAGATGTTTCTGAATACCTACGTAATGCTGTCATTGCCACGGAAGATGAATACTTCAAAGAACATAACGGTGTCGTACCTAAAGCGATTTTTCGAGCCGTACTACAAGAATTCACAAATTCATCCACACAATCAGGTGGAAGTACTCTTACTCAACAGCTGATCAAGAATCAAATCCTTACAAATGAAGTCTCCTTTGAAAGAAAGGCAAAAGAAATTCTTTTGGCTCTCCGATTAGAGCGATTTTTTGAGAAGGATGAGATTTTAGAGGCGTATTTAAATGTTGCTACATTAGGACGTAATTCTTCTGGACGCAATATCGCTGGTGTACAATCAGCTGCACGAGGAATTTTTGGTGTAGATGCTAAGGATTTAACCTTGCCTCAAGCTGCTTTCATCGCAGGGTTACCACAAGCTCCATTCTCTTACACACCGTTTACGAACGATGGAAAAGTTAAAGAGAATTTGGAACTGGGAATGGCTCGAAAGAACGTTGTACTCTATCGAATGCACAAAGAAGGCTATATTACGAAAAAGGAACATGATGAAGCAGTCGATTATGACCTGTCAAAAGATTTCATTAAGCCGAAAGCTTCACCAAACGAACAATATCCATGGTTAACAGCTGAACTTGAAAGAAGAGCTGTCGACATTATGATGGAAGTTTTGGCAAAAAAAGATGGTTATTCTAAACAAGACATCGAAAATAATGACGAGCTTGAAGAAAAATACCATACATTGGCTGACCGTAATGTACGTCAGAGTGGATATGAAATTCACTCTACCATTCATAAAGAAATTTACGACAGCATGCAAAAAACAAAAAATGAATATAAACAATATGGTATTGATCATGTTGATACAGTAACGGATCCTGAAACAGGAGAGGAAAAGCAAGTGCCTAGACCTGTTCAGGTCGGAGCCATGATGATTGAAAATAAAACGGGAAGAATCATCAGTTTTATCGGCGGCCGTAATTTTGAAATTGAACAGATTAATCACGCTACTCAATCTTTAAGATCCAACGGTTCAACAATGAAGCCACTACTTGCTTATGCACCAGCTCTTGAGTATGGAACCATTTCACCAGGTTCACCAATCCCTGATGTGGAATTCACCATAACCGATGGAAGTGGAGCACAATGGTCACCGGAAAACTATTCACATAGAGAACGTGGCCTTTATCCAGCAAGATTGTCTTTAGCTGAATCCTTAAATATTCCAGCTATTAGAACCTATATGAATATTATGGACCGCGGTCCGTTCAATGAGTTTTTACCGAAGCTTGGATTCACTACTCTAACAAGATCAGATAATAACCCTTCTCTTGTATTAGGGGCCACTACTACTGGCGTATCCGTAGAAGAAAACGTCAATGCTTATACAACATTCGCCAATGGTGGTAAATTCATCGATGCATTTATGATTGACAAAATTGTTGATCAAGATGGGGAAATTGTCTATGAACATAAGGTAGAACCCGTGGACGTATTCAGTCCAGAAACAGCATTCCTAACCATCGATATGATGCGCGATACACTGAATAATTCTCGTGGTACCGGTCGATACGCTAAGACCTATTTGAACTTCTCTGCAGATTGGGCCGGGAAATCCGGAACGAGCCAAGATTACCATGACCATTGGTTTGTCGCTTCAAATCCAAACATTACGTTTGGAACATGGTTTGGTTATGACAAGCCTTCTGATCTAAATACACCAAGGTCAATCCAACAGTACGGACATTATGGCTTACGAAATATTCGCTTATGGTCGTATTTAATGAATAACTCGAGGGATATTGCTCCTGACTTAATCGACCCGGATGCATCTTTCCAAAGACCTGCAGGAGTCGTCCAACGTTCCTTCTGTTCTATATCAGGTCTATTGCCATCGGAAGCTTGTAGTCAAGCTGGATTGGTAAAGAGTGATTGGTTTAATGCTAAGTATGTTCCAACAAAAACAGATGACAGCTTACTTAAGAGTCGTTATGTTACGATCAATAACAAGAAATACTTAGCGCTTCCAAATACACCTGATGAATTTTCAGAGCCTGGGGTTATCTTAAACCCGGACTTTGTGAAAAATATGTTTGGCTCCTTACCAGGAGATCCAACTAAATTAATTCCTCAGGACGATGAACGATTTAAAAATGTTCTCATTGCTGAAAACAAAATCACTGATGATGGAGCTGCACCTGGATCGGTTAAAGCTTCCGCAAATGGAAATAAGATCAGTTGGACTTCCTCAGCTAGTGGGGACGTGGTCGGCTATCGTGTTTACAGTAAATCCGGAAGTAAAGTAGGCAGTGTTAAATCTGGTGCTAGCTATTCTGTTTCTGTCGGAAATGGAGAGTACTATGTGGTTGCGGTTGATGTTGCTGGGAAACAATCAAAGCCTTCTAATACCGTCCAAATAGGAAAACCTGAATCAAAGCCTGAACCAAAGCCTGAACCGAAACCGGAGCCGAAGCCTCCAAGTGAAAAGCCAAAACCTGATAAGCCAGATAAGCCTGAACCACCGCCTCCTGCTGATGGCGGCGGTGACGGAGGAACCGAACCTCCTACGGAACCAGAACCACCTGCTGAGCCTCCTTCTGAATAAAGTTAGATAGATAAAAAACGAGCAAGAGGAAAAATCCTTTTGCTCGTTTTTTGTATGGGAATTTAATGATTTAAGGTGACATTGAAATATCTATCTGCCATTCCACAAAATACGACACTCCCCCCTGTTCCCCACAAAAAACCCCACTCCATTTAGGAGCAGGGTCTCTTACACTATTAATCTTCCATCGTACTTAAATCACCCGTTGGCAAGTCTAATTCCCAAGCCTTCAGTACGCGACGCATGATTTTTCCGCTTCGTGTTTTTGGCAGCTTGTCGCGGAATTCAATTTCTCTAGGTGCTGCATGGGCAGCTAACCCTTTTTTCACAAACTGGCGAATTTCTTCTTTTAATTCATCTGTTACTTCATAGCCATCACGTAGAGCAATGAACGCTTTGATAATCTCGCCACGAACTGGATCCGGCTTTCCGATTACTCCTGCTTCAGCTACTGCCGGGTGTTCTACTAGCTTGCTTTCTACTTCAAAAGGTCCGACTCTTTCTCCTGAAGTCATGATGACATCATCAATTCTACCTTGGAACCAGAAATATCCATCTTCATCCATATAAGCTGAATCACCTGAAACATACCAGTCACCCGGCATAAAGTAAGAATCATACTTTTGAGGATTATTCCAGATCTGATGCATCATAGATGGCCAGCCCTTCTTAATAGCTAAATTCCCCATACGATAAGGTGGAACCTCATTTCCTTGGTCGTCCACAATCGCTGCTTTTACACCTGGAAACGGTTTTCCCATTGATCCTGGCTTAATTTCCATACTAGGGTAATTACAAATTAACTGACCACCCGTTTCCGTCATCCACCACGTATCATGAATTCTTAGATGAAAGACCTTCATTCCCCAGCGTACGACCTCTGGATTTAAAGGCTCTCCTACACTTAGGATGTGACGAAGGGAGCTTAAATCAAACTCCTTCACGACTTCATCTCCTGCTCCCATTAGCATTCTAAATGCCGTTGGAGCACTATACCAAACCGTTACACCGTAGTCTTCGATGGTTTTATACCAATTTTCCGGTTTAAAACGACCTCCCACAATGACATTCGATGCACCCGTCAGCCACGGACCAAAAATTCCATAAGAAGTTCCCGTTACCCAGCCTGGATCTGCTGTGCACCAATAAACATCTTCCTCTTGTAAATCAAGGACCCATTTAGACGTTTGATAATGCTGGATCATGGCATTATGGACATGTAGAACTCCTTTAGGCTTTCCTGTGGATCCTGAAGTATAATGAAGAATCAATCCATCATTTCGATCCACCCACTCTACTGAAAGTTTATCGCTTGCTTCGTTAAATTTAGATAAGAAATCTATATGAGTATCATCTTCTTCAACGTTCTCCCCAATTAAAAATACGTGCTTTAAATGTGGGAGCTCGCTTACTGGTACTCTACTTAATAATTCTGGTGTTGTAATTAATACCTTTGCTTCACTGTCCTCCAGACGATCGCGAACAGCACCTTCCATGAACGCTTCAAAAAGTGGTCCTACAATAGCACCTAGCTTAATGGCTCCGAGCACAGAAAAATAAAGTTCAGGCGATCTTGGCATAAAGATAAAGACGCGGTCACCTTTCTCAACATCACCGAAACGTTTGAGTACATTTCCAGCTTTATTTGATAATTTTTTCATTTCAGAGAAGGTGTATTTCTCATTCCGTTCAGAATCTCGATAATAAAGGGCGACCTTATTTTTTCTGTAAGTTTCTGCATGACGATCAATTGCTTCATGGGCTAGATTTACTCGTCCAGTTTCATTCCATGAAAATTCCTTCTCTACTTCTTTCCAATCAAATGTTTCATAAGTATCTTCATAGTTTTCTAAATTATAGTTTCCTTTTGTCACTGGTAGCGCTTCCACTTTCATATACAGCATCCCCCTTATGTAAGAAATTACAATCTTATTATAGTACAAAATTGATATTTTCTCAATTTTTTAAAAAATCTGCTATTACAATATGAAGGACATTTATTTACTCACTCTCTTTAGGTAAGGATGTTTTTCCAATAAAATTAATTCAATAATAATATGTGATTGGGCCAGAATACCTACAAATTGTGCCACTTTACACTGAAATTGGGCTACCTTCAAAGAGAATTGTGCCAAATTGTGAACGCCTTGAATTATCATTAAAAAATGGAAAACCTACTAATCTATTTCTCCTTTTACCGTCTGAAAATTTCGTGAAATCGCTTTAATTTTTTCTATTTCATGTATAATAGATTTGAGGAATATCATTAGGTGGTGTCTGAATGAAATTGAAAAAAACCTATAATGCAACAGAGTTAAAAACAGCAAAAGGAAATCTAATCATTGAAGGTCCAATCCCTTCAGACGAATTAGCGCGTTTGGATTTTCATGAAGACCTGGTCGCTTTTAGACCTCCTTCACAGCAACATAAAGCACTTTTAGAGATTGCTAATTTACCAGAAGGAAGAATCCTTATCGCAAGAGACAATCATACGATTGTTGGGTACGTTACATATCTTTATCCTGACCCACTTGAACGATGGTCTCAAGGAAAGATGGATAATCTGATTGAACTTGGTGCCATTGAGGTTATACCTAAATTTCGCGGAGCGGCAGTCGGTAAAAACCTCCTTAAGGTTTCCATGATGGACGACAATATGGAGGACTTTATTGTTATTACAACGGAATACTACTGGCACTGGGACTTAAAAGGAACAGGCTTAAATGTGTGGGAATATCGTAAAGTAATGGAAAAAATGATGAACGCAGGCGGGTTAGAATATTATGCAACAGATGATCCCGAGATCAGTTCACATCCTGCCAATTGTTTAATGGCTAAAATCGGAAAACGAGTGGATACGGAATCTATTCAAAAATTTGATCAACTTCGCTTTATGAATCGCTTTATGTACTAATCTAATGCAAGTCAGTTAGTTTTCTAAAGGGGTGGAGAACATGATTGTAGAAGAGATTATGAAGACAAAAGTCGAAACGTTACAGGCAGAGGATACGATAGAATCTGCCATCAGGGTAATGAGGGAGAAAAAGATTAAACACATCCCTATTATCAATCATGAGATGGAAGTCGTTGGAATTGTGAGTGACAGAGATGTAAAAGACGCTACACCTTCCATATTCCATAACGATTCAGCAGCAGCTGAATTAAAAAAACCAATCAAATATATTATGAAAACAGAAGTCATAACAGGTCATCCATTAGATTTTGTTGAAGAAGTGGCTGCCTTGTTTTTTGAGCATCATATTAGCTGTCTTCCTATATTAAAAGAAAATAAACTGGTAGGAATTATTACTGAAACTGATTTACTTTATACACTCATTCAATTGACTGGTGCCCATCAACCCGGATCTCAAATTGAAGTAAAAGTGCCTCATAAAGCAGGTATTCTGTATGAAGTTGCAGGTATTATTAGAAGGCATAACGCCAATATACAAAGTGTACTCGTCTATCCGGATAAAAAGGATGAGTCTTATAAAATACTTGTATTTCGTGTAAGAACGATGAATCCAATGAAAGTGATTGACGACTTGAAGAAAGAAGGGTATGACGTGTTATGGCCAAACATGCCGGGAATTTCCTCATGACGAAAGATGCTGTCTTCATCTATTCAGATGAACTGCTAGGGTATCGGTTCTCTGATCAGCATCCCTTCAATCAAACAAGATTAACTCTTACTATGGACTTATTGAGTGAGATCAATGCGTTGGATCCTGATGAGATTGTTCCTCCTAGGATTGCTACTGATGAAGAGTTATTCTTAAATCATGACCCTAAATATGTAAAAGCTGTCAAGAGAGCAAGCGTTGGCCAGCTTCCTCTAGAACAGGCAGAAGGTTTTGGAATTGGTACAGAGGATACCCCCATATTTAACGGAATGCATGAAGCAAGTGCGTATCTAGTAGGTGGAACCTTAACGGCTGTCGATTATGTCATGACAGGTAAGGCAAAGCACGCCCTGCACTTAGGCGGTGGACTTCACCATGGCTTTAAAGGAAAAGCTTCTGGCTTCTGTATTTATAATGATAGCTCAGTGGCTATTCGTTACTTGCAGGAAAAGTATGGAGCCAGGGTGCTTTATGTAGATACGGATGCTCATCATGGAGATGGTGTTCAATGGTCCTTTTATGATGACCCTACTGTTTGTACCTTCTCCATTCATGAAACCGGTCGTTATTTATTCCCAGGTACCGGGAATATTAATGAGCGCGGTCATGGTAAAGGGTATGGGTATTCCTTTAATATACCCTTAGATGCCTTTACAGAAGACGAGTCTTGGCTTGAGGCCTATGAAACATCTTTTCGGGAAATCATTGAGTTCTTCAAACCCGATGTCATCTTAACCCAAAACGGTGCTGACGCTCATTATTACGATCCATTAACACATCTTTCAGCCACAATGAAAATTTATAAGGAAATCCCCCGCATTGCCCATGAGTTGGCTCATGAGTACTGTGAAGGTAAATGGATTGCAGTGGGTGGAGGAGGCTATGATATATGGAGAGTCGTTCCAAGAGCCTGGTCCCTCATATGGTTGGAAATGACTGGCCGAATGAACGCCACCACTTCTTTTCCAAAAGCTTGGAGCGAAAGTTGGAATAGTAAAGCAGGAGTTCCTTTACCTTCTGAATGGTTAGATTCAGAAGACATCTATCCTCCTATTCCAAGAAAAAAAGAAATCACTGAGAAAAACAAACAAACCGTAGATAAAGCTCTTTATTCATTAAGACAACAATTGCGTCAGAAACCCTCGAGCTAAAGTTGGTTTTTCAGACAAAAAAAGAACCTTTCAAAAGGTTCTTTTTTTCTATTCTTGAAATGATGGGTCAGAAATAATCACTTCTACTCGGCGATTTTTCTGTAAGTTGTCCAGTGTATCGTTTGGAGCGATTGGGCGCGTGTCCCCATATCCCACAGCCATGAAACGTTTCCCATCCAAATTTTCACTTTGAACTAAATACCGAATGACACTACTTGCCCTCGCAGAAGAAAGCTCCCAGTTCGACGGAAAACGATACGTGTTGATAGGTCGATTATCCGTGTGCCCTTCTACTTTCACAAAGTTAGGAATCCTTGTCAGAAGATCTCCCACTTTATTTAAAAAGGGATAAGCACTTTTTAAAACAGTGGCTTCACCTGAAGCAAATAATGTCTGTTCTTGAAGGACAAGAACAACTCCACGTTCTGTTCTGGTTGCTACAACGACATCACTTAATTTATTATCTTTTAAATAGGTTTGAATTTCTGATAAAAGTTGGTTTAATTCTGCATTGCTTTCCTCTCTGATTTGAGGACGAGGCTCTCTAGTTACTTTTTGATCTGTGTCCTTATTGTCATCCTCCATTTCGATCTCTGGTTCGCTTGAAGGATTTTCAAACGGAATAACCGAAGGATAAAATTCCAGAATTTGCCTTTGTTGAAAAGATTCTGCAATGGCCCTGAATTTCACAATATCAATCTGAGACATGGAGAATAAAAGAATAAAGAATACTAGAATTAGAGTGATTAAATCAGAAAAGGTCACCATCCATTTAGGTGCGCCTGCCGGAGGAACAGGTGGCTTTCGTCTACGCTTCATCAAAGGATGCCTCCTCTTGTTCCCTTTCCGCATGTTTTTGCAATTCTTCATTAGATAAGAATACACGTAGCTTCTCTTCTAATATTTTTGGGTTTTGTCCAGACTGGACACCGACAACACCTTCAATGACAATCTGCTTCATAAATACTTCTTTTTCTGTTTTCATAGCTAGTTTTGACGCCATTGGCAGAAAGACCAGATTGGCCAGTAATGTTCCGTAAAGAGTCGTTAATAAGGCAATGGCCATATTCGGGCCTAAAGTTGAAGGGTCATTTAAACTTTTTAGCATTAATACAAGTCCGATTAATGTACCGATCATCCCCCAAGCAGGTGCATACTCTCCTGCTTTGTCCAACAAGCTCTTATTTTTACGGTGTCTTTCCTCTAAAGCCAATATCTCGGCATTCATAATGTCTACAATCACGTCAGGCTCGATTCCATCCACTGCAAGAAGGACACCTTTTTTTATAAAAGGGTCCTCCACAGCTTCCACTTCAGCTTCTAAAGCTAGAAGACCTTCTCTTCTTGCTTTTTCCGAAAGTGTCACGAAGGTTGCAATCAACCTTGGCAAATCGTAATCCTCGTTTCGGAAGGATTCTTTCATTACTTTCCCTAACTGCTTTAATTCTTTTATAGAAAAGCTAACCAACATGGCACCAACCAGCCCACCTATTACGACTAAAAAGGATGGTATGTCGATAAAAGAACTAAAGCCTGTTACTCCTGCATTGGTAATAATGGCAAATGCAATAAAAAGAAATCCTACTACAACTCCAATTGGCGTAAGAATATCGAGCTTTTTCATTATGACTCTCCCTACAAATTAAGTTCTGTTTGTCTATATTCCTTATATCGACAAACTTCTTATTTTGTTGAGTTTCGATGTTCTACCCGATGAGGTAACACGACAGTAGACTCTTCCACTGTTTCTTTATTCATATATTTCGTCAGTAACCTCATAGCCACAGCACCGATATCATAAAGTGGTTGTACTACTGAAGTTAATTGTGGTCTAACCATAAGAGCAAGTCTCGTATTATCAAAGCTAATCACTTCTACTTCTTCTGGAATTGAAACACCTTGATCTTGAGCTCCATGCACAACACCTAGTGCCGTTTCATCATTTCCAACGAAAATAGCCGTTGGACGATCATCTAATCCGGAGAACTTTTGCCAAGCTTCAAGTCCTGAATCGTAGGTGTACTCGCCTTCAATGACTAATTCATCATTGTATTCAACCCCTGCCGCTGCAAGAGCTTCTCGATAGCCTTCTAATTTAAATTTCATATTAATGGTATCGTGGAAAGGTCCACTAACAAATCCAATACGTTTATGTCCTTTATCTAATAGCTCCTTCACTGCATCAAAGGAGGCTGCCTTATAGTCAATGTTAACGGAAGGAACTTTATTGGTTTCTTCCACCGCACCAGCCAATACAATCGGTACTGGTGAGCGTTCAAATTCCTGGACATGTTCTTCAGAAATATGCCCACCTAAGAATAAAATTCCATCTACTTGTTTACCAAGCATCGTGTTTAATAAGTGTAGTTCTTTCTCAGCATTTTGATCTGAGTTACTCAAAATAATATTATACTTATACATCGTGGCAATATCTTCAATTCCACGTGCCAGCTCGGCATAGAAAATATTAGAGATATCAGGTATTATCACGCCTACTGTTGTGGTCTTTTTACTTGCTAATCCTCTTGCTACTGCATTAGGTCGATAACCAAGTCGATCGATTACCTCTACCACTTTTTTTCTTGTTGCTGGTTTAACATTTGGATTTCCATTTACTACACGAGAAACCGTTGCCATTGAAACATTCGCTTCTCTTGCTACATCATATATTGTAACGTTCATTGTTTACACTCCTTTTACTCATCTTCTCATTACTGTTATTCTACACTAAATAATCCTTAAGAAAAAAGCGATTACAATAGTTTGTTAAAAAATGCACATAATTATGTTGTATCTATTGGTTTCAAAGTGTCATTAGTATATTTATCTGCAATTCTGTACATAATCATACGATAGTCTATATATTACTGCAACGACTCTGCATTAATTTACAATAAAAATGATCTCTTCTTCAAGATTGTTTTTTTTAAAAGAAGAAATTCGTAGTTGATTAGGTTCGAAACAACAATTAAAAAGGGTTGAGTTCTGTAATAGAACTCAACCCTTTTCTATTTAAATACTTACACTTCAATTGTACGGCCTTTTAATAGCTCTTGGTAAAAATGATCAAACTGTTCTAGATCCATTTGCTGTGCTGAATCTGATAATGCGACCGCTGGATCAGGATGTACTTCTGCCATGACACCATCTGCTCCAATAGCAAGAGCAGCTTTAGCTGTTGGAAGGAGTAAATCTCTGCGTCCAGTAGAATGAGTAACATCCACAAATACAGGTAAATGAGTTTCTTGTTTTAAAATAGGAACTGCTGAAATGTCCAGCGTATTTCTTGTTGCTTTTTCATACGTTCGGATACCACGTTCACAAAGAATAATGTCCCCATTCCCCTGTGAAATAATATATTCTGCTGCATTAATGAATTCATCAATCGTCGCAGCTAAACCTCTCTTTAATAAAACAGGCTTCTTCACAGCTCCAGCCGCTTTTAACAATTCAAAGTTTTGCATATTTCTTGCCCCGATTTGTATAACATCTATATATTCTAACGCCTTCTCTACATCGGCAGGATTTACAATCTCACTCACAACGGCAAGATCATATTCATCTGCCACTTTTTTAAGAATTTTCAGCCCTTCAATCCCTAAACCTTGGAAATCATAAGGGGACGTTCTTGGTTTGAAGGCTCCACCTCTAAGCAGTTTAAGTCCTTTTGCTTTCACGGCTTTTGCCACTTCAGCAACTTGCTCATATGATTCAACAGCGCACGGACCAAAAATGAAGTGAGGCTTTCCATCTCCAATGGAATCTCCATTAATCGTCACAATCGTATCATCTGGTTTCTTTTTACGTGAAACAAGTAACGCCTTACGATGATCGTCCTTTTGCAACTCTAACCCGGCTTTGAAGACTTCTTTAAAAATATGTTCAATGGTCGAATGTTCAAATGGACCATCATTATTTTCTTTAATAAGATCTAACATACCTCTTTCACGAACAGGATCATATCGGTATACTCCTTGAGTTTCCTTCACACGCCCGATTTCCTGAACGAGCTTGGCACGTTCATTAATGGTGTCTAGTAGTTTTAGGTTCATCTCGTCGACTTTTCTTCTTAATTGATCGAGCTCTTGATTACTCACAATACAGCACCCTTTCTTATTTATCCTGTTCATACATAAAAAAAACTGTTATTAGTTTTATGAAAGTATGATACATTTTTTATAGATATTGAAACTAATTATAATAGAACCAAACACAAATGTCACGAGAAAATTCTTTATTAATTAAACGCTTTTAAGCACTAAAGTATTTTAGTATTGTATGAGACTTGTTAAAAGAAGGTGTTTACCATTGCAAAATAGTCAAAAGATTTTTGCATTAGATATCGGAACCCGTTCCGTTGTAGGAATAATATTAGAAGAAATATCGGATTCATTTCAAGTTACTGATATCTTAGTGGAGGAACATAAAGAAAGAGCCATGCTGGACGGTCAAATCCATGATGTTCCTGCTGTTGCAGAAGTTATTTCAACGATTAAGGAAAAGCTGGAAGAAAAGCATGGTCCCTTACACAAAGTGTGTGTAGCTGCTGCTGGAAGAGCTCTAAAAACCGAAACCTCTTTCGCGTCCCTTGATATAAAAGGAAAGCCTCTTTTAAAAAAAGACGACATCCTTCATTTAGAGCTAAGTGCCGTACAACAAGCACAAGCAAAAGCTGCTGAAAATCAGCATGACACAAAGAGCTATCATTATTATT
Organism: Rossellomorea aquimaris TF-12; assembly: GCF_001648555.1. Classification (GTDB taxonomy): domain Bacteria; phylum Bacillota; class Bacilli; order Bacillales; family Bacillaceae_B; genus Rossellomorea; species Rossellomorea aquimaris. The sequence continues at coordinate 319,222 of NZ_LQXM01000027.1, forward strand.
GTGTAGGGTATTCGGTCTTATTTCACCGTTTAGACGGTGAAGAAATTGGCAGTCTTATCGATCAGCAAGGCGATGAAGCGAGCGTTGAGATAATTGCTACTTTTCTTCCAAGGGTTGTCGTAGAATCATTAATTGCCGCTTTGAACCGTTCAGGTTTAGAGATGGAGGCTCTAACGCTTGAGCCTATAGCCGCTATTAATGTGTTAATACCACCTTCCATGAGACGATTAAATGTAGCCCTTGTAGATATTGGTGCGGGTACTTCAGATATTGCCTTAACCAATATGGGAACCGTAACAGCTTACGGAATGGTCCCAACAGCCGGAGACGAAATTACTGAAGCCATCAGCGATAGCCTGTTACTCGACTTCCCATTAGCAGAAAAAGCTAAGAGAGAGCTTCATACATCAGACGAGATTACGGTAACGGATATATTAGGCTTTGAAAACCAGCTTCCTTCAAGTGATGTTGTTGAACAGATTTCTCCAGCCATTCACCACCTGGCTGAAGAAATCGCAAAGGAAATACTTCGCTTAAATAATCAAAAGCCCCCACAAGCTGTCATGCTTGTAGGAGGAGGAAGCTTAACACCAAGCTTACCTAAGAGGTTAGCATCTGCCTTGCAGCTTCCTGAAAATCGAGTCGCAGTAAGAGGCGTCGATGCCATACAAAACTTAACATTTGCTGACAGTATATCGAAAGGACCGGAACTTGTGACACCGATTGGAATTGCCATTGCTGCCAAACAGGCACCTGTTCAGTACATATCCGTACAGGTTAATGACCAGCCTATCAGACTATTTGAAGTAAAGGATTTAACTATAGGAGATTGCATTTTGGCAGCTGGCCTTAGAATGAGTAAGCTTTATGGAAAGCCAGGAAATGCCTTATTTATCAAAGTGAATGATCAGGAAATCACGTTGCCCGGAGAACACGGAAATCCTCCTATTATCATGAAGAATGGTCAACCAAGTTCATTAGATGAAACCATCTCAAACAACGACATTCTTTTTGTAGAAAAAGGAGCAGATGGTCGCTCCCCTTCTGTAACCGTTGGTGACCTTCTTGATTCAGCTTCAAAAACAATTACAGTAAATGAAAAAACGTATACCCTGTCTCCACCCTTATATAAAAACGGACGAAAAACAACAACCGATGAAATCATTGAAGATGGGGATTCCATTTCAATGGAATCCAACGAAAACCTGGTAGATGTTCTTCACCAGTTAGGCTACATGGATTGGCTAGAAAGCTGGAAGCCATTTAGAATCACGATTGATGGGAAAGAAACATTTATTCCTCCATTTGGTGGAAAAATCTTTATTAATGGCAAAGAAGCGAGATCTACATCAAGAATTCAACACAACGACTGTATTTCCTTTCAATCTCCCATTAAGCCTACTGTTAAAGAACTTTTGTTAAAAAAACAACTAAATCTTGAAACCTCTATTCATATTCGTTTTAATGGGACATCTGTTGAACTGAGGAAAGAAAAAAGCAAAGTGATCCGAAACGGAAATCACTTGTCTCCAGAAGACCTTTTATATTCAGGAGATTCCATCTTCATCGAAGAAAAAGAAGTCAGCTCGTTTATCTTCCAGGACTTATTTAAACATGTTGAAATTGATATGCCTTCAAACTTCAAAGGATCATTCGTCCTCCTAAAAAATGGTGAAGATACAACCTTTTACGATCCTATTCAAACAGGCGATGAGCTAGAAATCGTTTGGCCAGAATCCTCCTAAGTTACCAAGCAGAAAGCAGATGGATGAATCCATCTGCTTTTTTGTTTATTGCTTTGCAGACAAAGTCTCTATTCTTAGGGTTAGAACGATCGGAATCAGCTTCCGATACGTTATCCGTTCGTTTGGTTGATTTTCCCGTAACATTTTAAGTTTTTCCGGGAGAAATACTCGTTTATCCGTATGAATTTAGCATTTACCCGTCACAAAAACACTTTTATCCGTTTCACTGTGAACAATGATAATGATTCTATTTTAAAAACATGAAAACAAAAAAGGTACCAAAATCAAAATGATTCGGTACCCTTTTACAAAGTATATTATGATCCAACCTGACCAGGGATATCGCTTGAGCGGTTTGTTGGATGAATAGATTGATTGTTATTTGTTTCAGAAGTAGTCGAGTCTCCTGTTACCTCTTCACTTGCCTCTTTGACTTTCTCTCCAATTCCCTTTAGTTCACTTGCTGCTTCCTTGGTTGTAGAGATAATCTCAGATGAATCTTCCTTCACTTGATTGACTTGGTCTACAACATCTTCATTTACTTTTTCGTAAAGAGTTTGAGCGTCATTAATGGCTTCCTTTAAAACAGATGAAGCTGTTTTGATTCGATCCTGCCAATCGTTCATAACACCTGATGGATTTTCTTTCACTTGATTAACTACATCCATAGTCGAATCTTTCATGGTGCTTGTTGTGGATTGAACTTTTTTTCGAGTCGTTTTGTCTAGCATCGCTAATGCTCCTCCAACAACAGCCCCGACAACCATTCCTTTTAATAACTTACTACTGCTCTCATTCTGAGCTGTGTTCGTAGGTGTTACATGTAATTCTGTACGTTGATTTGATTGATTTCCATAAGATACTGGCTGAGTCATAAAATAAATCCTCCTATATATTTTTTATATTGTTATTAGGTAAATTCCCCTTATTTATAAAAATAAACGTCTATACATTATTTACCGAATGCTTATTACGACTCTGCACAATATAAAAAGAGAACCCTGGATATTTCAGGGTTCTCCAAATGGTTCTTATAATTTATTTAATTCTTTTTCAGTAATGTGCCAATGCGAAGCGTTCCATCCAGGCTTACCTTCAATAAATAAGAATGCCTGAGGGGATTCGTGTTTGATGCCATATTTTTCAACAATATGATTTGAAAGCTCTCTCGATTCTTGAACAGCTAAATAATATCCTTCTTCCTCACTACTATTTAAAAAAGCTTGATATTCACTGAAGGCATTTGAGCTGATTGGGCATGTTAAGCTGTGTTTCATAAAGAAAAAACGAGGGTTTGTTTCTGATAATTGCTCAAATTCTTGAACTGTATCGATCTTTTTCATCGTTTCGATCTTCCTTTCGTAATGTAAAATAAACATTTTTTCACAAAAAAACGGTGAAGTAATCATATCACTTCACCGTTGTTCTAATCAATTTTATTGATTGTAGGTTTTTTCTGTTTCATCAAAGGCTTTTTTTGTATCTTCAAGCTTTTGATTCACATCTTCTGTTTGTTGAACTGCTGCAGTTTCTCCAACGGATGCATCTTGTAGATCTTCATTCATTTCTTCTGTATCAGAGTTAGAACGATACGTTTTAATTTTTCCTACAACATTATTTGATTGTTCTTGAACTGTTTTTGAGATCGCAGACGATTTTTCTTTTGCAACTGCTGCTAACTCGTTGCTCTTTTCGACAGCCGTATCTTTCCATTGGCCCGTCTTATCTTTCCAAACGACAGCTTGTTCATTTAAATCATTTCGAAGGTCTTTACCTGATTTTGGAGCCAGTAAAAGTGCCGCGGCAGCACCAACAAAACCTCCAATTAAAGTTCCGATCATGAAATCCTTTGAGTTAATGTTGTTACTGTCGTTATTTTGGTTTTGGTTCTGATTGTTGTTCTGGTTTTGATTTGTCATCTAAAATTTCCCCTCTCTTAATTGTTATAAGATCTTGCTCTTTTAACCTTTTTTTCTTGAGTATATGCTTCATTAGGTGATTGACTATTTATTGTTACATCATGTTGACTTGGTTGATCTTTCTTTTGCTTCCATTTGTCTTTCAACTCAATGAAAGCATTCCCCCACTGAACTACTTGAGAGATTTTCGTTTGGTTGCGTTCAAGCTCTGTTGAAATGGAAGTACTTACTTTTTTGACTGAATTATTGAGTTTTTGAATTGAATGCCCTACATCTTTTACTGCATAAACAACAGTGTTTAAATCTTCAGATTTCCTTTGGATATCTTCAGCTAATAGGTTTGTTTTATGTAGTAATTCAGTAGACTCTTTTGTTACTCCCTGAAGCTGTCCCTCTAAACCATTTAAGGTTGTTGAAACACTATCCAGTGTAGTTCCAAGAGACTTCAAGGTTTTCATTACACTTAGTACTAAAATAAAAAAGGCAACTGCTATTACAGCAACACTTAGATAAAGAATGATTTCCATAAGCCACACCTCCATGTATAGAGATTCTTTACCCTTCCTATAAACAAATAAACATTATATTAGTATTTCTTCTTTTCCATAGTTAATTCCTGCTTAAATTTAAAAAATTACTGTTACAGTATTATTACTTTCTTTTCTAAAATTCTATTTATCATCCTATACCGTTTTAGGGTACAATAAAATGGAACTTAATGAGGGGGAATGAACAATGAAAGATCCACGTATTGAAAAATTAGCTAAAAATTTAATTACATACTCAGTTCAATTACAACCAGGGGAGAAAGTTTTAATTGAAAACTTTGGATTGCAACGTGAACTCGTCACCGCTCTTGTGAAGGAAGCATATGCAGCAGGTGGATATCCATTTGTATCAATTAAAGACCACTCAGTCGACCGTGCTCTTTTAATGGGTGCACAAGAAGAGCAATACAATATGATTGCTGATTTCGAAGCGAATGTAATGGAACAAATGGATGCATACATTGGATTGCGCTCAGGTGAAAATATTAATGAGCAATCTGATGTTCCTGATGACAAAATGAAAATCCACGGGAACACAATTGGGAAAAAAGTACATAGAGATATCCGTGTTCCTAAAAAGAAATGGGTTGTTCTTCGTTATCCAAACGCTTCAATGGCACAACTGGCAAAAATGAGCACAGAAGGATTTGAGGACTTCTACTTCAACGTCTGTAATCTAGACTACAGTAAAATGGACAAAGCGATGGATAACTTAGTACAGCTTATGAACAATACAGACAAAGTCCGCTTAGTAGGTGAAGGGACGGACCTTACTTTCTCGATAAAAGATATTCCAGCTGTAAAATGTGCAGGACGCTTAAACATTCCTGATGGTGAGGTCTATAGTGCGCCTGTAAAAGATTCTGTGAACGGAACTATATCCTACAACACTCCTTCACCATATAACGGTTTTACATTCGAAAACGTAAAACTAACATTCAAAGAAGGAAAAATTGTTGAAGCAACGGCAAATGATAGTGAAAGAATTAACAAAATTTTTGATACAGATGAAGGAGCAAGATATGTAGGGGAATTCGCTATTGGGGTAAACCCTTATATTCAACACCCAATGCAGGATATATTATTTGACGAAAAGATTGATGGCAGCTTCCATTTCACCCCTGGTGAGTGCTATGAAGAAGCATATAACGGAAACCATTCCAATATCCATTGGGATATGGTTATGATTCAGCGTCCTGAGTACGGCGGCGGTGAAATATACTTTGATGATGTATTAATTCGAAAAGACGGTCGATTTGTACTGTCTGAACTCGATGTTTTAAATCCAGAGAATTTGAAATAAATGAAGATAGTCACTCTAATGAGAAGGTTCATTAGGGTGATTTTTTTATAGGCTAATATAAAAAACGGCTCTAATGAAAGAGCCGTTTTTTATTTAACCATTCAGATCCTGTAAATGTTTTTCCAAGTTTTCTTCATAAGCTTGTTGGAATTTCTGTACATCTCCTGCACCCATGAAAATTAAAACGCTGTTTTCATGGTTTAATAGAACAGATGTATCTTGTTCCTCTATAATCTCGCAGCCTTCGATTTTACTTCCAAGATCATTGATAGAAAGTTTCCCGTGATTTTCTCTCGCAGAACCAAAGATCTCACATAGATACACTTTATCCGCTAAGCTTAACGTTTCAGCAAATTCTGAAAGGAACGTTTGGGTACGTGTAAAAGTATGGGGTTGGAATACAGCGATGATTTCTTTTTCAGGATATTTCTGTCTTGCAGAATCAATCGTTGCACGAATTTCTGTCGGATGATGAGCGTAGTCATCAATTAGGATTTGGCTACCTACTTCTTTTTCAGAGAAACGACGTTTAACCCCTTGAAAAGAACTTAAACGTTCTTGAACGATACTTGTATCAAGCTCTTCATAGTGGCAAATGGCAATAACTGAAAGTGCATTTAAAATGTTATGGTCACCAAAAGTAGGAATTTTAAAGGATGCATAAAACTCATTTCGTACAAACACGTCAAAGAATGTTCCACTTCTGTCTCTTGTTACATTTCGTGCTTGAAAATCATTTTCTTCAGCGAATCCATAAAATACTACCGGAACCTGAGCCTGTATTTTTTGTAATTGCTCATCGTCACCACAAGCGATAATTCCTTTTTTCACTTGCATAGCCATCTCTTGAAAAGCCGAAAATACATCGTCGACGTTGGCAAAATAATCAGGATGATCAAAGTCGATATTAGTCATGATGGCATAGTCAGGAAAGTAGGATAAGAAATGTCTACGATACTCACAAGCTTCAAATACAAAGTATTGTGCATCAACTTCACCTTTACCTGTTCCATCACCTATCAAATAGGATGTTGGTTTCGCACCACGAATGACGTGTGCCAGCAATCCAGTTGTAGATGTTTTTCCGTGAGCACCTGTTACCGCTACACTTGTAAATTTCTGCATAAAGTCTCCAAGAAATTTATGATATCTCGTAAGGGGTAACCCTTGTTCTACAGCTGCTTGAATTTCCTCATGTGTATCAGGAAATGCATTTCCTGCAATCACATGCATATCTCCACCTATGTTTTCTTTTTGAAAGGGAAGAATTTTTATATTTGAATCATCCAGAGCTTTCTGAGTAAAGAAATACTTGTCTACATCAGATCCCTGGACCTCGTAGTCCATATCGTGGAGAATTTGTGCTAATGCACTCATACCCGAACCCTTAATTCCTACGAAATGATATATAGTCATAATAGAACCTCCAACAATCGTCTATCTAAAAGCATTATATGAATTTTATTTTTTTTTGCTATCACATGGCAATGGACAAAGAGAAGCATACAGGCGAATGCGGTACATACTTTTGACCACATTTTTGTGCCACCAAGCCTCAAGCTAAAAATGCGTTACGCTTTTACTTTTTTATAAAGGCATAATCATTCTTTTACAGTACGTAACTTCCTTCAACTTGAAACATTATATCACTTTTTAAAATTCCTGACCATGCAGACATTACAAATGACTGGAAAGGATAAAATTTGGTGCCTCTTCCTTGAGGTATGTTCTCCATAAAACTCCAGTTTTTTGATTCATTTGACTATACTGTTCTTTCATCTTTGGTAGTGTATTCCTTGAATCAACGTGAAAAAGTGGACCAAGAACCCATTGGTGAGTGACGAGGGGGACTTTCCTCACAAAATATAATGATTCTCTTTCCATTTTTTGTTCAAAGCCTGATTGTTCCATTTTCATTTGCTCTACATTATTATGAATAATGTTCAGACCTTCCAAGATGGTGTAATCTTCTTCATCAGACCAATTTTTCAAGATGAGGGGCTCCCAGGCCGCCGTTAACACTAATACTCCAAGCATCCTAGTTGGTTCCGTCAGTTGCTGAGATTGAAGAAACTGAAAAAACAATGTTTGTCCCTTAATTGTTTTATAATCAAAGAGAAACCATTGCAGAAATAACTTCTCAGCTCTGTCTGATACTAGAGATGGCTCTTTCAATTGAAATCGTTTTGAAAATATCATTTTCCCTCGTACTTTTTCTCTTATATTGGTTTCCTTTAAAGCATAGTCATAGGCATTCGCATAAAGCTCTTTTATCTGTTCTTCTGCTATCTGTTGTTTCTTTTGCCTATATTGAAGTAAATCTAAAAGTTCTTTTTGTTCTGGCATCCTCTCACCTATTCAAATTCAACTTTTTCCAGTCGAGGATTCGGACGAAGCTTTCTACCAGCCTTCGCTTGGTGAACTCCATCAATGACCACGTTATCTCCTGTAAATCCGATGTGGATTTTTAACAGGCTACTACCCACTCCATACATATCAACTGGAACCTGGTTTTCTTCAAACTGCTGAATGCGATCTTCTTTAAAACCGCCAGATACAACAATTTTCACGTGCTCAAACCCTTCCTCGTCTAATGCATCTCTTAAAGCATTTATTAACTCCATATTGACTCCACGGGGATCAAACGTTCCGAGAACATGTTGATTACGGAGAAAATATTTATCGATCATCATTCTTGATGTATCTACCCTTACCCCTTTTAATTCTGAACCAAACTCTCTGGCAACCTTTAATGAATCTGTAATGACATCATTATTGTAATCAACAAGAGCAATGAGTTCATCTTCTGGAAATGTTTCTTTATATGCTTTTGTCGCTTCGACAATATCTCCATTGAATAATTGAATAAGAGCATGAGGCATAGTTCCCATCCCCTGCTTGCCCCACCATTCATTCATTGCATGAGTTGCCTGGGCAGTTGAACCACCAATAAATGCTGCATAGCCATCACCGGCTTGTTGCGTAAAGTGATCATCACGATCACCCATAAAAATAACTGGTTTCTGTTTACCTGAAACAGATGCCGCTTTCATCACGTTATAGACACTCGTTGCCACAGAAGTTCTTCTGGCTAAAATTCCATCTATGATTCCTTCTAAATAGCCAAAGTCTTGATAACGACCTTTTATGGTTAGAACGGTTTCAAAAGGGGAGATTTGGTCACCATCTTTTAATGAATGGATTTCAAGCTCCTCTGGATTATCCGCAAAGGTTTGAAGGAGTGCAATCACTTCATCTGTTCCGCAAATCACTGCATGATCCTTTTGAAAAAACTGCATCGTCACAACCGCATCGGGTTTATACTTTTTAGCAATTTCTTTTGTCTTTAGAAAATAAACAGCTGAAAACCAGCCTTCTTTGACTCTTTCGTCAAACTTAAATGTATGATTGGTTAATCTCTTAAGTTTCCCTTGAAGTTTTAATTCAATCTCTTTCATTACTAAAGCTCCTTATGGCTTTTTTACAAAAATAATAGGTATTCTGCTTATCAAGTCCATGTGGACATATATAAACAGAATACCATGTATTAAAGGATTGTACTAGTCTACGCTAAAGTCTCCAACTCACTTTCGGAAATCAGGACATCCCTTGGTTTACTGCCTCTTGATTCAGAAATAATTCCATTGTTCTCCATCATTTCCATCAATCGGGCTGCCCGGTTGTAACCGATTCTAAATCTGCGTTGTAAACTTGATGCTGACGCTCCACCTTGATCCACAACAAATTCACATGCCTCTAAAAATAATTCATCCTCTTCCTCTGTTACCTGTGCTTTTTTAATGAGCTCATCCTGTTGGAAAAGATATTCAGGTTCCCTTTGTTCTCGAACATGATTGATGATGTCATCAATTTCATCATCTGAAACAAATGTTCCTTGCAGTCTTACCGGCTTTGAAGAACCATTTTCTAAGAACAGCATGTCTCCTTTACCTAAGAGCCTTTCAGCACCACTACCGTCTATGATTGTTCGTGAATCGACACTTGAAGATACAGAAAATGCAACTCTGGTTGGAACATTTGCTTTAATCAAACCTGTAATAACATCCACAGACGGACGTTGCGTTGCAATAATTAAGTGGATTCCACATGCACGTGCTTTTTGCGCAATACGGCAAATGGCTTCCTCAACATCAGCAGGTGACATCATCATTAAGTCTGCTAATTCATCAATAACAATGACTAAGTAAGGTAGTGTTTCATTAAACTGTCTGTTTCGCTTAGCTAATTCATTAAATCGTTTAATATCCCTTACGCCCGTATGAGCAAACAGCTCGTATCTTCTCTCCATCTCCTCAACAGCCCATTTTAATGCTGCTGTCGCTGCTTTTACATCTGTAATAACAGGGCTTACCAGATGAGGAATACGGTTATATGGAGCTAATTCCACCATTTTCGGATCTATGAGTAGCATCTTTAATTCATCAGGTGTTGCTTTGTATAAAAGACTAACCAGAATGGAGTTGATGCAAACACTTTTACCAGATCCCGTCGCTCCAGCAATTAAACCATGAGGCATTTTACTTAAGTCTGTTACAATCGGTTGTCCCGAAATATCTAGCCCTAACGCTGCTGTTAATGGCGAGTCGGGATTTTGAAATGCGGGACTCGCAATCACTTCACTAATGCAAACCGGGCGACTTTCCCGATTAGGCACTTCGATTCCGATTGTATGCTTACCAGGAATCGGAGCTTCTATCCTAATGTCTCTTGCAGCCAAGCTTAGTTTGATATCATCTGCTAGATTGGTTATTTTGTTTACTTTTACTCCAGGTTCAGGCTGAACTTCGAATCTCGTAACAGATGGTCCTTGTGTTACATTCACAACTTTCGCCCTAACGTTGAAATTATGGAGAGTCTCGTTCAGAAGATTTCGCTGAGCCTCAAGCCACTCTTCACTCATTTTCTTGGATACTGGAGGCATTAAAAAATCCATTTCAGGGAAGACATAGTCATTCGTTCTTTTAGAATGAGAGCTTAATTCACTGTAGCTCTTAACTGCTTCTTCTCCCTGCACTTCATGTGCAGAAGACGTTTCTTCTCTGTTTTCAAAAGAGCTTGGTTCTGAAGACGGTTCCACAATAGTTGATTTTTCTTCAGCGGTATCTTTTGTCTCTCTATTTCCTTCAGACGAATATTCCGTTGTAGGAGGATTTCCTTCATTTACCTTTGTGTTATTAGTCGAATTCGAAGTTGGTCCAGAAGGTTTTTGACGATTATTCATTTGGCGTTTATCCTGCTTCAGCATTAATACATTAAATGGGAGATGGGAACGTTTACGACGTGGAGGTTCTTCTTCCTTAACGATCGCTTCAGCCGGCTCCTCATTATCAGTCATTACTTCCTCATTTGAATTAATTGAAGGATCTTTTATTGCTGATGGTTCTTCAACATTTCGTTCCTTAGAATCAACTTCTGTTAGCTCTTCCGTTTCAGTAATGAGAGAAATACGTTCCTCCTTTTGGGGAGTCGCATTTTCTTGAATTTCAGCAGTATGTTCTTCTTTATCAGTCAGTACTTCCTCGTTTGAATTAATTGAACGATCATTTATTGTTGATGGTTCTTCAACATGACGTTCATCAGAATCTACTTCTGTTTGCTCTTCCGTTTCAGTAATAAGAGAAATACGTTCCTCCTTTTGAGGAGTCGTATTTTCTTGAATTTCAACTTCTGAAGTCTCATAAAAAACGTCTACATTGGTTTTTTCTGTGGAAAAAGGTTCAAGTTCTTTCTCTTTATCAACCGATTCATCCGGAGATAACGAGTAGCCCTTTAAATCTTGAATTTCTTCAGATACATTTTCATGTACATCCTTTGATTCCGATTGAAAAGTTAAACTTGGAGTCAACGGATTTGCCTTTTCAAGAGCTTCAAGCTTGATGGCATCGTTATGTAAAAATTCTTTTAGCTCAAACTCTACATTTTTTTTCGCTGGTCTGCTTTTAAATCCATAAATAGGTGATGGAATTTCAGTTGGTCGAAAAGGTCGATTGTTTCCTTTTTCTACTTTTTTTCCAGCAGGTTTTAGTTTAGGAGTGCTTTCAGACACTTTTTCAACCGGCGTTTTTATTTGTTTTTTCTTTTCTACATTAACGGGTTCTTTTACTACATTTACTTTTTCGGTTTTTGATTTTTCATTTTCAGCCTTTTTTCGTTCTCTGCTTGCTCTTGGGCGTTCATTGCTTTCTTGATCTGAAATGAGTGGAAAACGAAAATTACCCTTTGGGTATTGATATGTCATTCGTGCTTCTACTTCACGAGATTGATTGGAATAGACGCTTTTATTTGGAAGCTTCTTCTTTTCTGATTGAGGTTGAAGTGTTTCGGTATCCTCTTCATTAAACTCATTATATTGTTCTTCTTTATCTGACAGTTTACCAATTATTTTTTTTATCCAACTCACAATAATCACTCTTTCTTTAATACTTACTTTATATTTTATCAGTTAAAGAGAAAAATTCGAGTCATTTCGATAGAATTAGAGAATTGTTAAAGAAATGTGTCGAAAAGAAAATGGGTGTAACATAGTTGTTATCGTTTTGAAAAGTTTCTTTTCGCAAAGATTGTTTTTAAACACGGAGACTACCCGTTGCTCTGTCATCCAGTATGTGCGGGATGGAGAGGAGAACTGCTCCGCTTTCCGCGGACGTTCGGCCGAGCCTCCGGGGTCTTGCCACGCCTGTACTTCCGCAGGAGTCTACGCAGTTCCCCTCTCCATCTTTAAGAGAATATGTGACAGAGCTTAATAGTGACAAAATTAATCGAAAGAAAAAGTATTTCTACTATATAAGCTAAAATTGATCACTGTACACCTTGAAAAAGTCGGTTTTCTAAACATGTAGGGTATTTATATTAAGCTATATTAGGACACTCAAACTTAGATAGTTGATTCTCGCTGCAATCAACCACTACTTACTTTTTCAAAAGAAACAAAGTTTACGAAATCAACCTAAATAAAAAATACCTAAGCTCAATAAACCTAGGTATTTTTTATTAAGCTTTGTTAAACGGGCAATTGATACCTGTTCAATCAACTTAGTATAAAAATCAACAGCAAGCTTTTATTAAGAAGTAAATGGTTGTCCTACTGTGTATGTATCATCCAGAACAAGAATCCCTTTTTCTTGAGGTGCATCTGGAAGGTCTAATTCTTTAGCTGAGCAGATCATTCCTGATGATGGGACTCCTCGAAGTTCAGCATCCTTAATGAGCATTCCACTTGGCATTACTGCTCCTACTTTTGCTACTACCACTTTTTGACCTTTGTCAACATTTGGAGCACCACAAACGATTTGAAGAGTTTCCTCTCCTACATCCACTTTACAAATATTCAATTTATCTGCATTCGGATGCTTTTCTTTTTCTGATACATAGCCAACGACAAATTTCGGTGTGAAATCCCCTTCAAGTGTTTCAGTGAATCCATTCTTTTGAATCGCTTCATTGATTGCACTCAGTTTATCATCGTTCATTTCAACTTGACCAACTTCATTTAATTTTAAATAATTTGATGCACGGAATAGATTATAGCCTAGTGTTTTTCCTGTAGATGGATCAAACAATCGAGCAGCGTCTTCTCTTCTTTCATGCTCAACTTCACCTTCAAATCCAGGCTCTAAAGTAATAATTAAGGTATCGCCAATTCCCTCAAGGTTATAAAATACGTTCATTTTTTCTTCTCCCTTCACTTTTCACTTTTTGCGGTTTTTTCCTAAGATAAATATTGGTTCTAGCTCTCCCTCTTCATAAACGAAAGAAAGTGCTGTAATCGGTACATTACCCGTAGTAAAAAAGCTCATCGTTAACTGCGCTAACACATCATAGCCCGTTTCATTCCGAATATCACCTATTACTAATACATCCTGGTGAGGTACAGCTACTGTCATTTCCCCTTGAACATCTTCACTCATTTGTTTTAAAAATGAATCGTTGAGAATTCGACTCGCATCGTATCCGTCATTATTGTTTAAGAAATAAAAAATATTCCCTGCAACCTCGTCTTTTTTCATGTTCGTCGGCAAACCTCTAACATTAAATAATGCTGTCTCTTTCATTTGCTCATGGGACCAGCCCTCAGTCTTGAGCATTTTCTCATCTATTAAGCGATAGGTTGTCCCTAAATCAACAGCATAATAGATACGAGTTTCAGCAGTGTGGTCATCGGTCACAAGGGATACTCCTTCATTTGATTCTGTTGTAAACGAGGTTGAGCGAATGACAGGAAATACCTTCTTCTCTTTATTTTCTACATTTGCTTCAGTCCCCATTACATTTAAGGCTTCTTCTACATAATATACAACTTCATCAATGATGGATTTGTTATTTTCCTTCCATTTAGAAACAATAGGAGGAAGTGACACTGTGATTCCCTTTTTGGTTTCTTTGTTTTCAAATCGTAATGAATCTTTTTCTCTATCATATGTAATCGAGCGGTTCGGATTTGATAATCGATCCTGTAGTATACCTTTTAGTTTTTTGATATCCAAGCCTAACCCTCCTTCTATGTTTAGTTTATCTACTTGTTGAAAAATTCATCTATTCATAAATGAGTCCATTTTAGTCCCTGCTCACTTATAACATTTTACATCAATTTCACTAGATTACAAAAGGTAGCTCTTGATATTTTAAGGAAAAAGATCAATTGGAGATACCCATACATTTTTTACATGACTGTTTTTGTAAAATTGATCCAATAATAATCAAAAATAAAAGGGATCCCATTCAATGGTTTCCCTTTTACTTGTCTATTTAGATAAGTTATCCATAAAGATTTCAATGTCTTCTTTTGTTTTTCGGTCTTTACTGACAAATCGACCAAGTTCACGTCCATCCTCATATGCAAGGAAGCTCGGGATACCGAATATATCCAATTCAATGCACAGATCAATAAACTGATCTCTGTCTACATAAAGAAACGTGTACTCTTCATATTGAGCCTGTATTTCTGGAAGTATTGGTTCGATTACTCGACAATCCGGACACCAATCCGCTGAAAACATAAAAACATGTTTTCCACTTTCCTTTAGTTTATGGAATTCTTCTACTGAATCAAGCTTTCGCATTTTATTTACCTCCTGTATCTATCGTCAATTGGTTTGGTTTAATCCAACCTATTTTACGCATATATTCAGATATTAACAGGCTAATAAATGCAGGTCCAATAATATGCAATACTAAAATCTTCATTGTAACTTCCCAGGTGAATCCCATGGTTTTAAAGGTCATGATTTGCCCAACAAAACCACTGGTTCCCATACCGGCTCCAGCAGCGTTATTTTCCATAATCCAAATAGTCGTTCCAATTGGAGCTAAAATCATACCTGCAATCGTTGGTGGAATCAGTATACGGGGATTCCGCACAATATTAGGAACTTGTAGCATAGATGTTCCTACTCCTTGGGCTAATAATCCTCCAACTTTATTTTCACGGTAACTAATAACAGCAAACCCAACCATTTGAGCAGCACAGCCGATCGTAGCCGCTCCTGCTGCCACTCCATTTAAGTCAAGCATCAGGGCGATAGCCGCACTTGAAATAGGAGCAGTTAGGGCTAAGCCCATTAGTGCCGCTACTAAAATCCCCATCGTGATTGGTCGCTGTTCTGTTGCCCAGCTAATCCAACCGCCAAACATACTCATAAAATCAGCAATGCTTGGCCCTATAAAATAGGCTGTGGTAAACCCAACCAATATGGTGACAAAAGGAGTAATAATAATATCAATTTTAGTCGTTTTACTTACTAGCTTTCCAACCTCAGTGGAAATTACAGCCGCCACATAAGCTCCGGCTGGACCACCTAAACTAGCACCGGCTGCTCCTGTCACTACTGCAGCAAATAAGACGAGGGGAGGTGCTCCAAGCCCGAATGCAATGGCAACTCCAATCGCGGGTCCCATTAGACTAATGGCTAGACTACCCATATCAATCAAAAACGTTTTAAGGACCATAGGTAAACCAGGAATCTGCTCTCCCATCGTTTTAATAATTAATCCAATGATGAGTGAACTGAATAGCCCTAATGCCATGTAGCTTAATGCATCTATAAAATACGCTTTAGCTGTAAATTTAACACCTTTACTTCTTAACCATTCCTTCAATTTTATACCCTCCAAAATGAGAAATTCTACTTTTACTAGTGTAAAGACAGATGTTGTATTTGTCTATTATTTTTTCAACATTGACTGCTAGTTCCAGTAATACAGAATGCGAATTTCAGTTTAAAATTCTTAGCTATTTTGGAATTAAATTATGAAGGTATCCTTATATATTTACTTTTCTCCCATAACAGCTATAGTATGGAATTTTCTCGAATTTGGCCCTTCTACTATTTTTACATCTTTGAAGCCTGTTTGTATCATGAGCGGAATTAGCTGTTCTTCTAACATGTTTTGTACTCCAGTCCATGTTTCCCCATTCTTACCATTACAAAGAGTTATAGTTACTGTTCCGTTTGTTTTTAAAATCCTGTAAATTTCAGAAACAGTTTCAGGGGTAATGTCCCAAAAATAGATAGAATGTATACTAAATACTTTGGTAAACAAATTATTGTCAAAAGGGATATCATTTACGTTACCTTGAATTAATTCAGCATTACCTTTACTTATGGCCCGTCTATTTCTTATTTTTGCTGTACGAAGAATGGATTTGGATATGTCCAATCCTGCTACATATTGAACATTAGGTTGAGTAAGCAGATTCTTCATTGCATATCCAGCTCCACATCCAATTTCTAATACCCTTTCCTCCTTTTTTAAATTTAATAAGTTGATTGTCCATTTTGTCTCTGATCGATGTTGTAAAACCATTTTTTCCCCAAAATAAAAACCCAATATACCCTTTGGCGACTGATAT
Organism: Rossellomorea aquimaris TF-12; assembly: GCF_001648555.1. Classification (GTDB taxonomy): domain Bacteria; phylum Bacillota; class Bacilli; order Bacillales; family Bacillaceae_B; genus Rossellomorea; species Rossellomorea aquimaris. Next base: position 335,607 of record NZ_LQXM01000027.1, read on the forward strand.
TGAACATCAACAAATTCTTTCATTCTTTTTAATAACGCCACATTAAAACTCCCTTCATAGTTCTGATAAAAAAATTATAGTACAGTACACTTATTAAACAAGGTAATATCATTTATAGTAGATATAAATATTTTTTATGGGCGAGGAGGTATCATTTTGGACATTAATCAATTAAAGGCATTTGAACTTGTAGTAAGATTAGGGAGTTTTAGTAAAGCAGCAAGATATTTAAATCTATCTCAACCTACTATTAGTATTAGAATTCAAGGGTTAGAAAAGGAGGTTGGTGGTAGTTTATTTTATCGTGTAGGAAAAAGGGTAGAGCTAACTGAGACAGGGAAGGGATTTTTGCCATATGCAAGCCAAGCGATCGAAATTTTAACAAAGGGTATTGAAAGAGCTAGGCTAATGCAAGAGGGGAAACATGGTTATGTTACAATTGGCACCCTTCCATCCTATACTTCCGGTCTCTTTAGTTCAGTCATTACTCAACTTTATAAAAATTATCCTGAAATAAAACTAGAAATACATACTGGACATAATCAGCAAATTATCGAAATGCTTTATGATGGCTTTATTAAAATAGGTTTTATGACAAAACCTTATTTTAATACGGATGTAAAGAATATTTTTTCATTTAAAGAATCTCTTGTATTAGTTGCCCATCCCTCGCATCCAATTGTTTCTTCTAATAAAAACCTAAGGTTTGCTGATGTCATAAAAGGGAGCAAACCATACATAATTGTGGATTGGAATGAAGAAAGCAAACATTGGCAAAAATCAATGATTAACCCTAGAATAGATTATTTAGAATTACCTCCTGCTTCAGCATTAGACTTAGTTCTTTCTAATAATGGAAGCACACTTTTAACAGAATCAATGGTAACTGAGCTGGTAGAAGAAAAAAAGTTAAGTAAACTACAACTAACTGATTTTCCGACTTTATATCGAGAGATAGCTATGGTGAGCTTAGAAACGGAGAAAAGCTTATCACCAACCGTAATGAGATTTGTTGATGCTTTTAGGAATCAAATAGAGAAGTCATAAATTGAAGTTATCTTACTTGCCCAACACTAGTTTGTGCGAACCCAGTAAGTTTAAGAGTAACCATTTTTAATAAACTACCTAGCATAAAGTTTAACAGGATGATCACAGACCGTTCGGTGGGAAGCGAGCATCCTGTATGTAGCGAAAATCCACAACTACTTTTTTCTCTTAGAAAAGAGAACAGCCATAAAAAAAGACTAATTTCCTATAATATAGAAAATTAGTCTAAGAATTTATTCATTATGTTTAACTGACGTTGCCATTTTCATCATCATTTCAGCATGATCTGCTAAATCCTCTAATTCAGATTGTGTGGTTACTTTCGTGCCACCTACTCCAATGACAAGTTCGTACTCTTCCGTATTCTCTAATTTCTTAATGACATAATAACCAAGACGATTATCACCTTTAAAGGTCCCGTGTTTAACAAGACTCTCTTTATCATTAATAGCCATTTTATAAAGAAGGTCACTATCCTTATCTTCTTGAGGATTGGTAAAAAGTATAAAAGTATTAGAGCTTTTTGTAATAATGATATTATTGGAAGATTCTTTCTCAATCTCTGCTCCAAATGGAAGATAAAAGCGAATGTTTCCTGCCTCTTCTTTTCCTTTGTCATTATTATTTTTAAAGGTTTCTTCCGCGACTTGAGCTGTCTGCTCTTTCTCTGTATCTATCGTCGTATTGCATCCAGCTAATATAAGCACAAGAATGAAGAAAACCATCGATGCTTTTGTTTTCATCCCTTACTTATCCTCCCTTTCATGCTTAAGACATACGCTTATAATACCCTCACAAAGTACTATTGACAACCCTTACCGGAAGTTTTTCTGCCTTTTTATTGGGAAAGTAGGTTATTTTTAACTTTGATCGGGTACCTATGATAAGATGATTAAAAAAAGGAGGATGAATACGATGGAGTTTACTGTATATTTGGCTGGTGAAATACATAGTGAGTGGAGAAACGAAGTGAAAGAAAAGGCTAAAGATTTACGACTTCCCTTATCATTTGTTGGCCCAATGGAGAATCATGAACGCTCAGATGGTATTGGAGAAGAAATTCTTGGAAAGCAACCTAATAACATTTTACGAGACGAAGCTGCTTCAAGTATTAACAATCTACGAACAGAATTATTAATGAAAAAAGCCGACGTGGTTGTTGCACTCTTTGGGGAAAAATACAAACAATGGAATACTAGTATGGATGCAAGTTCGGCCATCACCTTGGGTAAACCTCTCATATTAATTCGTCCTGAAGAGCTTCATCACCCTTTAAAGGAACTGTCAAACAAGGCAACCGTAACAGTAACCGAAGTAGAACAAGCGGTAAAAGTTCTTTCTTATCTATTTGAAGTAGAATAATTCGTTTTTTTCAGGCTTGCAAAGAAGATTTCACACTTCTTCTTTGCAAGCTATTTTTAATGCAATTTTAATTTATTTAACTATTTCGAAATAATATAACATTTGCAATAAAAAGATTACAAACCCTTATAAATACTGTTATATAAAGTTTTTTTGACTTTATGAAAATATTAAAATATTATAGTAAAAGAACAAGGAGGTAGTAATATGTCAGAAATGAATAAACAGAAAATTGTGGATAGTGTACCCCAAAAAGGATTCTTTGGTCATCCCAAGGGATTATTCACACTATTCTTCACAGAATTTTGGGAGCGCTTCTCTTATTATGGAATGCGAGCAATTCTTGTATTCTATATGTACTATGAAGTGTCTGAAGGCGGTCTAGGTTTAGAGCAAAGTTCAGCTTTAGCCATTATGTCTATTTATGGATCATTAGTATATATGTCCGGTGTAATTGGAGGCTGGCTAGCAGATAGAATATTTGGAACATCAAAAGCCGTTTTCTACGGTGGGATATTTATCATGTTTGGTCACATTGCTTTATCATTTCCCGGAAGTCTTTCCATGTTTTTCGTATCGATGGTATTAATTGTTGTCGGTACAGGATTATTAAAACCGAATGTATCTACCGTTGTAGGTGAAATGTATAACGAAAAAGATACACGTCGAGATGCTGCATTCAGTATCTTCTACATGGGAATCAATTTAGGTGCATTCCTTGCTCCTCTTATCGCAGGAAGTCTTGCAGATAATTATGGATTCCATTGGGGCTTCGCAGCCGCAGCCGTTGGAATGTTCTTAGGTTTAGTTGTATTTGTCCTTACAAAGAAAAAGAATTTAGGACTTGCAGGTACTTATGTACCAAACCCACTTAAACCCGCTGAAAAGAAAAAGTATAGTAAAATTGTCGCTTTAGTGGTTATTATTCTTGCAATCATTTTAGGAGCAACAATTCCAACTGGATTATTTACATTAGATTTATTCATTGCATTAGTAGGATTCTTCGGAATTGTAACACCAACCGTTTACTTTATCGGGATGTATCGCAGCCCTAAAACAACTGCTACAGAACGTTCAAGAATTATTGCTTATATTCCATTGTTTATTGCTGCAGTAATGTTCTGGGCAATTCAAGAGCAGGGTTCTACGATCCTTGCAGCATATGCAGATAAACGTACTCAGTTAAACTTTATGGGAATTGACATTTCACCAGCATGGTTCCAGTCATTAAACCCATTATTCATTATTCTTCTAGCGCCTGTATTTGCATGGTTATGGGTTAAACTAGGAGACCGTCAACCATCAATACCTAAGAAATTCTCTTTCGGATTGGTGTTTGCAGGACTATCATTCCTAGTCATTCTATTACCTGCTTATTTTGGAGGAGAAAACTCCTTAGTAAGTCCATTATGGCTTGTACTAAGCTACTTTATTGTCGTACTAGGAGAGCTTTGCTTATCTCCAGTAGGCTTATCCGCAACTACAAAATTAGCACCAGATGCTTTCTCAGCTCAAACGATGAGCCTTTGGTTCCTGGCTTCAGCAGCTGCTCAAGCTATTAATGCGCAAATTGTACGTTTCTACACACCTGAAACAGAAATGCTTTACTTTGGTTCCATTGGAGGAATTGCTATACTATTAGGTATTTCCCTATTCTTACTATCACCGAAGATTCAAGGCTTAATGAAGGGTGTTAAATAATTAATAACTAACGACCTCTGACTACTTCAGAGGTCGTTTTCAATATGCTTGTCATAAATAAAGGCACCCCGTTTCATTACGGGGTGCCTAAAAATATTACCAGAACCTGTTACAGCATCTTCTGTTTCTATTATTTTGAGTTCCTAAAACATCGTTATTTCTTCTACGGCATCTTCCACGGTTATCTTCTACTCCAAGAACATTGTTGTCTCTTCTACCGCGACATCTCCGACGGTTGTCTTCTGTTCCGAGGACATTGTTATCTCTTCTTCCACGGCATCTCCCGCGATTGTCTTCTGTTCCGAGGACATCATTACCCCTTCTTCTGCTATTGCAAAACAGGATATCGTCCCAAGTCCGTGTTCGACGGCCGCCTACACGGTCATTACGATCATGGCAGCTATTACCCATAACCTCTACCTCCTTTAAGATAGATTTATCAGTACTAGAATGAATCTGATATACTCTATCATATGAAAAGGGGTTGGCATTGGTATGGGCCAAGTATTCTTCACTTTTAGTGTTTTGTTCTTATTTTACTTCTTTTTTATACTTCCACTGACCTATGAGTAAATGAACAACATGTAGAAACATACTTTCTCTCGTCACTAATCCATTGGTAAATACTCCTACTGCCCCCTCTTTATGTCGAATACCCGTTCTTTGTGTGTATTCATCCATAAGAGGACCTAGTTCTTTACCTTCTCTTAGGCCTTTACTGATTTCATTTGGCAAAGAGATTCGTGCCCCTCCCCCAATAATTTCATTTCCATTACGGTCGACTAATGCTCCCCAGTTACAAAGAAACATCCCATACAAAGATTCTGTTACGCCCCCCTCTAGTCCAATACCAATGTCAGCATCGGTGGCTCGTTGTATATTTTTAGCGCGATTCAAAGCTCCTTCTATTGTTTCTTGATCTGAAAAAGGTTGCTCACTAACATTGGATTTCGTTTGATAACATTCAAAGGAAACGTCCTCAAACACCTCTTGAAAGGCCTTTTGAATCGCTGAAACCTTTGCTGGATTTTTTGTTCCTATCGCTACTTTCAACAATCTACTACCCCTTTTCTCTTCAATTCATGAAAAGGCTGTCTCTAAAGAGCATTCTCTCTCTTTAAGACAGCCTATTCACCTTATATGAGTATTAACAAATCTTTTTAACTATTTTTTTTAATGGATTCAATCGTAGAACGATCGCTTTGTTTAACAAGCTTCACAATCAATTCTTTAGCTGCCGCATAATCATCCACGTGTATCATGGAAGCATGAGTATGAATATACCTTGAACAAATACCCACTACTGCACTTGGTACACCTTCGTTTGACATATGAACTCTTCCTGCATCTGTTCCTCCTTGAGAAACAAAGTATTGATATGGAATGTTATTGGATTCTGCAGTATCCAGAATGAATTCTCTTATTCCTCTATGAGTGACCATGGAACGATCTAATATTCTTAATAGAGCCCCTTTTCCAAGCCGTCCAAATTCATTTTTATCACCCGACATATCGTTGGCTGGGCTGGCATCTAAAGCATAGAAAATATCAGGGTTAATCATATTGGCTGCAGTTTGAGCTCCTCTTAACCCAACTTCCTCCTGAACAGTCGCTCCTGAATAAAGAGTATTCGGAAGTTCAATCCCTTGAAGCTCTTTTAATAATTCAATAGAAAGACCACACCCATACCTGTTGTCCCAAGCCTTAGCAAGAATCTTCTTTTCATTTGCCATAGGGGTAAACGGGCATATTGGAACAATTTGTTGTCCTGGCTTAATTCCAATTTCTTGTGCATCCTCTTTATTGTCTGCACCGATATCAATTAGCATATTCTTTATTTCCATAGGCTTTCTTCGTTGTTCTTCACCTAAAAGATGAGGAGGGATACTTCCGATCACACCCGTTATCGGTCCGTTATCGGTCATAACTTGAACTCGTTGAGCCAGAAGAACCTGGCTCCACCACCCACCTAGGGTTTGAAAGCGAAGCATACCGTTATCTGTAATAGAGGTGACCATGAACCCTACTTCATCCATATGGCCAGCAACCATCACAACAGGATCTTGATTATTGCCTTTCTTAAGTCCAAAAATCCCACCTAATCCATCTTGTACAATTTCATCCGAGTACTGAGATAATTGTTCCTTCATAAATTTACGAACAGCATGTTCATTACCGGGTGCACCAGGTAATTCTGTTAATGTCTTAAAAAGTTCTAACGTTTCTTGTTTCATATCGATTGCCCCTTTTTTTATGATTTATCTACTTTATGTATAGTATCATTTTACAGAACTTTCACACGCCTTACCACTACTTGATATGAAAAGCGGTTCTCTTTTCCACCATTTCTTTGTTAGAATGGTTCTATAATCAACAATAAGTAACCAATGGATATGGAGGAAAATTACATGAATTGGAAATCCCTAGTGATTGGTATTGGAATTGGAACAATAGGCGGTATTTTACTAAAAGAAAAAGTATTGGACTCCAGCTTCGTTTCAGCAGAAAAAGTTTTAAAGGATGTAAAAAACTCCTTTAAAAAAGAAGGAAAGGTAGACGGTTCTTGGATAGGCATGAATCCTGAAGAATATCAAAAACATTCATTTACTACCAAAGTTTATAAAGGTGGTATTTCAAGAAGGACAGAGGGGAAATTGGAGCAATATGAATTTCTTGCAGACGCCTATACTGGAACAGTAATAGATGTTTATTCATTGAACTAGAAAAGGAAGATTCTCAAGAAGCTGACCTATAGAAAGAAGGATACATTTAAAAACTGAACAATGTATCCTTCTTGATTCATTTAAAAACTTTATTTTTCCCGCAGAACCTTGTCAGTTATTTCTCCAGCTGCATTCCATTTTAATCCTCTATAAACAGCGTCGTGATAGAAGAGGAACCAATACCCTTCATCTATCGCTTTACTGATCCATTTTTCTTTTGCACCAATAGAAGCCATTGGATAATCGTCGTATGCCAGTACCCATAATGGATTTTTATGAGCGTGCGTTGGCATAATGTCTGCCATATGAATGAATTTTTCTCCATTACTTTCAAGTAGTATTATGGAGTGTCCGTTACTATGGCCTCCAGTATGAACCATACGAATACCTGGCAGGACTTCCATTTCACCTTCGAATGTTTCTACTTGATTTTGAATACTTTCCCAATTTTCTTTCCAATATGTATTACGAGAACGTACATTAGGGTTTCTCATTTCGTCCCACTCCACTTTAGACGTGTAAATGATGGCATTCGGGAACGTTGAAACTAAGGTATCTCCCTCATACTTCGTTAGTCCACAGGCATGATCAAAATGCATATGAGTCATTATGATCACGTCAATATCCTTTGTGGTTAAGCCCAGTGTGGATAAGGATTCCTCAACCTCTGACTCTTCATGGACGCCATAGTTTCGTTTTTGCTTGTCATTTAGTTTGCCTTTACCAATTCCAGATTCAATTAATACGTTTTTTCCTTCCCACTGAAAAAAGAGAGGGTCGGTTCTTAATTCGATCTGGTTCGATTCATTTACTTCATATTTTCTTGACCAAAGCGGCTTAGGAACAACACCAAACATTGCTCCCCCATCCATGTGGGTTACTCCTCCATTCAACCAGTGAATGGTTAAATCTCCAACTTTTAATGTTTCCATTCCCATTCCTCCTTTGTTCATTTCTTATACTATTTTATCAGAATTGATGGACAACTTATAGCTGTTTGCTTTTACGAATTATTTTGATGATTGACCTTCGGTTAAATGATTTGAAAAGGTGCCCAATAAACCTCTACATGATTGCATTGTATAGATGTTTTCGAGCTTACGTTTGGCTAGTTGACTGTGTCATAGAAGGAATCAATATTTTTTCACACTTAGTACATTTTGATACCATGAAACCAGGGATTCATTTTATGTTTTTTTGTTCCCTTATGATTGAAAAATATGATACTGTTCGATTTTTCAACTTAGATGTCAATGAAAGTCGCTGCAGCCAAGATGATGAGGCTTGGCCGAACCTCTTGTATATCTCAACAAACTTTGTTAAATGAACTAAACGAAAAAAAGAATCCCTATTTGGGATTCTTTTTCTGAAAGAAATCACTTATTTTGATACTGGGCCTCTACTCGATAAATTCTTTGCCCTTTTGCTGAAAACTTTTCTTCGTATTCTGTCATGATGTTTCCTTCAAAATCACTTTTATGAAGATCTAAACTTAAGAATTTGAGATGTAAGCCATACCAAGAAAAGCTCTTTAATGAGTATTCAAACAAGCCTTGGTTGTCAGTTTTAAAGTGGATTTCTCCACCCTTGATTAAGATATCTTCATAAAGCTTTAAGAAGCTTTCAAATGTCAGCCTTCTTTTTTCGTGACGATTTTTTGGCCAAGGATCCGAGAAATTTAAATAAACTCTGCCGACTTCTTCGTCAGCAAAATATTCCTTTAAATCTCTTGCATCCACATTTAACAGCTTTACATTCGGAAGCTCGGCTTCAATTAAACGATCAAGTGCTGTGACAATCACACTTTCATACAATTCAATTCCAATATAATTAACGTCTGGATTGGCTCTGGCCATTTCCGTTACGAATTGACCTTTTCCTGTTCCCACTTCTATATGAATAGGATGGTTATTCCCAAACTCTTCGTTCCATTTTCCTTTTTGTTCTTGGGGCTCTGCCACAACATACTGTGGATATTCACTTAGTTTCTCAGAAGCCCATGGTTTGTTTCGTAAACGCATGTAGACACCTCATTTTTTATTATCGAAAAAAACATACCACGAGTAGGAATACTGTGCAAGAGAATTGTTAAGCTTTTATGATACAAAGGGTTATTTATTGCTGCAGGAGGTCCGTCCCTCAAAGATGAATAATTGGTTAGGGATTTCGCACACTAGTGGTGAAGGGTTTTTTATTTAATTTGATGAAGGGGTGCTTGTGATGCCTTTAAGTTCAGAGAATCAAATGCAGGTGTTGACAGATATATTAACGAATCATTCATCGGATTGTTGCGGTTCCGTATCGGAATGTGAGCAGGTAGAGCGCCTGGTCAAGTCATTGATGGTGAATACTCATATCAATGACAATATTAAGCCTGTTTTGCAGGAAATCTATCAGTACAGTCAGAATGGCATTAATTCTTCTGACCTGAGCAGCCATATTACGACCAATCAGCAAAATCTTTCTCAATGGGTAACAAATATGAATCAATATTCTTAGGATATGCCTTTTACGAATAAAAAATAAAGAAAGTTCAAGAAATGAAATTCTTGAACTTTCTATAAAATCTTATGAAGGTATTCCATCCAATGATTCATTTCATGGAAACGTCCTTTTCCTTTATGCCACTGAATTGAAAGAATCGTCTGTGCAACCACATACCATTTCATTCTAAGTCTTAAGTTTTCAGTTAATTCAACACCATATTGAGTTAGCCAATTCTCCCACTGTTCCTCAGGAATGTACCAGTATAATAATAAACCAACGTCAAACGCTGGATCTGCAATCATGGCACCGTCCCAGTCAATTAAATACAATTGGTTATAATCTGAAAGGAGCCAGTTGTTATGATTGACGTCCCCATGGCAAACCACGTACTCATCTTGCTGAACCTCTGTTAGCTCTTTTTGAAGAAAAAAGAGTGCTTGCCTAACAGCTGGCAACGAAAGCAAATCAAATTCAAGACCCGTTTCAACCTCTGTCAACATATGCTCAGGGTGAAAAGGCTCTTTCCCTAATCGCTCTAACATAGTAGAGAGTGGTTTAGAGGAGTGAATTTTTTTTAGTAATCGAGCCACTCGTTCATCTTTCATTTCAGCAGGCTCTAATTCTCTTCCATTTAACCAGTGCTGTGCAGTTATTACATCCCCATTTTCTACTCTTTTGGTCCAGACAAGCTTAGGCACGATTCCTTCAGCTGACAACACAGCAACGAAAGGAGACGAATTACGTTTTAAAAACAACCTTTGCTCTTGATACTGTGCAAAGAATGCTTCACCAGTAGCTCCACCAGCGGGGACTATTTCCCAATCTTGGTCAAATAAGTGTTCCAATATTTTCACCTTCTATTGGTCCTTAGTCATGTTTATATGTTTCATCATTAATTTTACGGTTTCAATAAAATAGCCTTTAAAAACAAAAAAGACAGCTATTGGGCAAATCGATCAATAGCCATCTGTTTTTGATTTTATCGTCATCTTCACAATTCGTCAAGCATTGGAATGGTGTGCTAACGGACAAATATATAAGAAGAAACAGGATTTAGTGGGGTAAACGAGTGCTCAAGGGTATAAAGACCATTCACATTCGCTTCCCTTCCATCTGATAGGCAAATCCAATTTTCTCCCTTTGGAAGTAAATAATCACATTTTTCCATGTCTGAATGGAAAATCAATAAAATTTCGTTCCAGGGTCCATAAGGGTGAACATTCCGATAATGGACAGCCACAAGATTTTCGACTTCGTGGGAAACTTCAGCATGTTTCCAAATTAATTCTGATTTTTGAAAACGAAAAGCTCCGTGACTTTTTCGGATCTGAATGAGCCCTTTTACATATTGAACTACATCATCATGCTGCCCTCTTCTTATCCAATCAAGCTGATTGATTTCAATAGGAGATTGATAACTATTTTCCACTCCCTGTTTGGTTCTGTAAAATTCCTGTCCAGCATGAAGAAAAGGGATGCCCTGAGATAATAACACCATGGTTGTGGCTAGCTTATGTCGATTTTTCAAGGTTTCTTCATCTTCATTTAGGCATGCTTTCATTTTATCCCAAAGTGTATGATTATCATGGGATTCCACATAATTCACCGATTGAGTCGGTTCTTTAAAAAGTCCTCTTTCACTGGCATTCAATCCAATACTTCCTGTTAATACTAATTCTACTTTCTGCTCTAAATGTCCATGACCTAGAGCAAATCCTTTATCATGTAAGTTAAATGTACTTCCTTTTATCGTATCTCGAAACCAATCATTAAACTGACCTATCCCTGGGAGACTACCGGCATTACGCAAGTTCGCTTTTTGATTTGGAGGGATAGGAGTATTCAAATCCCATCCTTCCCCTATCAAAATCCCATGGGGAAGAATTTTATCCACTTCTTCTCTAATTTGATTCATCGTAGTAATATCGAGAATCCCCATTAAATCAAATCGAAAGCCATCAACTCCAAATTCTTTTATCCAATAAAGTATAGAGTCAACAATAAATTTTCGAGCCATCATGCGTTCAGAAGCAAAGTCATTTCCTACACCTGTTCCATTGGAAGGTAATCCATTTTCATCGTGACGAAAGAAGTATCCAGGTACAAGTTTTTCGAATGGGGACTCCTCTCTGATATAAACATGGTTATAAACCACATCTAAAATGACACGAATGTTTTCTTCATGAAGCGATTGGATTACTTTTTTCACTTCCTTTATTCTTTCACTAGGATGATCGGGTATTAAACTGTAACTTCCTTCAAGTGCATTAAAAAATAAAGGATTGTATCCCCAATTATAAGAAGTATCCATAGGATCATCAGTGATTCCCCCAAAATCATTGATGGGGAGTAATTCCACATGAGTAATGCCTAGGTCCTTTAGATACTTAATACCACTACTGAAGCCGGCGGAAGTTGAAGTGTTTTTTTCTGTAAAAGCCAGATACTTCCCTTTATACATCATTCCGCTTTCTTTATGACTGGAAAAATCTCGAACATTCAACTCATATATAATAGCATCCGTTGGGGATGGCAACGGCTCAAGAGGATGGCATCCAGGTTCTATATGTTGATGATTCACAACGCATCCCCATTCACTATTGTAGGATACAGCCTTCGCATACGGATCAATTAATTCGTTCCACACTAGATTAATACACGTAAGAATCGTATAATAATAACCTTCAATATCTTGCTGAATCGTTAACTCCCATACACCGTTTTCATTTCTTTTTAAAGGATATTGCATTTCTGTATCTTCAGTAGGAGCCTTCAGTTTAATATTTACTTCAGTGGAAGTTGGAGACCATACCTTAAAGGTAGAGCATTGTTTCTGGTACGTGACTCCAAGATCATTCCCAGCATAATAATAGCGTTGATCAAACTCTTCCGTTCGAATAACTGCTCCCATTTGAAGGTCTGTTTTCGTATTGTGTTCATCTATAATTTCGTATGTTACCCCTAAAGCAATTTCATCTCCAACCGTTGTTACGTATTTCATTGCCTCGTCCAAATGAATCTTTTCTTCTATTCTGAGAGGAATTCTTTCATTCCCTTTTAGTAAATAAAAATGACTAGAATTCCCTCGATGGTAAGTGTAAGGAAGAATAATTGTTATGGTATGAAAGGTATCTAAAAATGCATCGAATTGCCTGCTGATCACTAACACTTCTGCCACCTACTTCTGTTTTAACATTTTCCAACTTGAAGGAAGAACATTCACCTGAAGAATATTTTCCAACACTATTTCACATATGGAATCACCATCCACATGGACAGGAACTTGACGACAACATTGTATTTTAACATTTTCACCTTTATAGGTATTTACCTCTTTGAAAGACGTGTGCTTCCCAAAGAAAACCGAGATAAATAATAATAATAATTTCCATTTTGACAAGTCATGAACAATGGTAATGTCTAATTTCCCATCTATTGGAGAAGCATGAGGAGATATTTTCATTCCACCTCCAAAATAAGGTTGATTTGAAATCGTGACAAACCATACCTTGTCAAACCGTTTTTCCTTACCATTAACGGTCAAAGAAAGGGAAAACGGTTTAAACCTTAACGTTTCCTTACAGAGAATAATGGGATAAATTAATTTACCTAGAGACCATTTGTTAAGCCATTTTTTCAACTGGGATTCATTTGCTTTTTGAGCAATATGTGCATCGAATCCTATACCTATGTTATTCACAAAATACCCTTTTGGTCCTTCTTTTATCGCAAACTGCCCCGAGTCTAAAGAAAGAGTGTCTTCAAAAGAAGTCCAATTTCTTATTAAGGTATATGCTTCTTTTTTACTATTAGGCCAATTATATCCCCTTGCAAAATCATTTCCACTTCCTGATGGAATATACCCGATCACAATATTCTCAAAACCAATTGTCCCGCTGATAACGGAGTTCATCGTTCCATCTCCACCAACTCCAATAATATGCAACGGTTCATTGGGAAACTGTTTTACCAAATCGGAAACAATTCTTCTTACATCCGTTGGTTTTTCTGTTAAAAAAATCGAATGTGTTGGGTCTAACTGTTTATTGAAACGTTTCCAGGAGGATAGTGCATGATTGTTTCTCGCAGACGGATTAACAATAAAAATGGTCTTCATTGATCATCCTCTTCAGAAACAACGCTCCACGCCTGTTCCTCCCATTGTAGTCGTTTAAAGGAAGTCGTTTGACAATATTCCAAAATGGCCTGAGCTGCTTTCAACTGCATGCCTTTAATTGGAGAACGGATTGTTCGTTGCTGTTGAAACCAAGCCTCGTGAACTCGTTTGTCTAAAAATTGGATACCAGAGGGTGCTTGTGGGTAATCAATATATCCATTTCTACTGATGACCCCCTTATGGATTGGCAATTCTACTCCTGCATATTGAACAATTTGCCCAATAATCCGTTCCATTCTTTTTAATGAAAGAAGTGGATTTAGTACTTTTGTTTCTTCATCTCCCCATTTTTTTAACCAAAAACGATCTCCTGAACCAATAAAAGCTGTGCCTTCTTCAAACTCAAGGAATGTTAAAATCCAAATGCCTGTTGGTGTGATCAGAATTGTTTCCAATTCAACAGGGGCTTTTTTTATTTTTAATATTGGATAATACAAAACCAAAATATTATCTGGAAAACGTTGTAGCAAATAACGTAATCGTTCGTCATAATGATAGCTATTGTCTACATATGATTTTTCTAAAATAGTAGAGCTCGCCCACCTTAGTTGGAAATCAAATATAAGATTTAAAAAGTACTGTTTTAATTCTTCCTCTGTTCCAATGTCTAAATTTGATTCCATATCTAAATCCAGGTCATCATCTTTTTCTTTAGGTAATGATTGAGAGGTTTCTAAATCTTCCTCATTCCTTTTTTTAAACACGGAGAAAAGTTTCTCCTTCATTGAACTTTTTTCCTCTTCCTGATCTTCCACAGATGAACCAGAAGAAGGTTCTCCATATTCCCAATGTTGTTTCATTTTTTCCCATTGTTGCTTTTTTAATCGAACAAATTGGGAAGGATATTTATATAAATCGGTTTCATATCTCGAAACATAGTCTTGAAGCTTAATGAGCTGTGCCATATGTATCTATCCTTTCAACGTCACTGTCAATTTTGTAATGGAATGGTGTGAATGGCTTCGTATTTTGGTGAACGATCTATATGAGTCCGGTACAAGACCACTTCATTTATTGAGAACCTTTCTGTTGTATGAAGTATTGTTCCCTCTAGTGTAGCGGGTGAAAAAGGTATACCCATATTCCATTTTCTCCCTAAGGTTATGTGTGGAGAAAACGGTCTGGAATCCAACTGGAACCCAACGTCTTTACAACCATCATACACTAGCTCTCGAAGGAGATGTAACGGTTGTGAGTAATGAATACCCATCCAAAGAATTCTGGGTGAATCTACCTTCCCATAGGTTCCAAATTGTTTTAGTTCTAATGAAAAAGAGGACAAACTTCGCACTTTTGCTTCGATATGTTCGATGGCATCGTTCAATTGGTGTGAAGATGAGTCTCCTAAAAAAGCTAATGTAATGTGATAATCATCAGGATGGACCCATTTTTTAAATGAGTCTTGAGTCCACGCTCTTTGGGTCAATTCCTGTATTCGTTCTTTCGTGTCTTCCGGTAACGATAGGGCAAAAAAGTAATGAGTTTTTAACATACCATACGTCCTTTTCGTTTATTACTTCTATTTTAGCAAAATGTGTAAGAAGAGAGAATGACAAGTGACAATTGCAATAAAAATGAAATAGAAAGCTTATTTATTTGATAAGATTTATACGAATTAGTACGATAGAGATACAATGATGAGTGAAAGGAAGTTGACACAATGAAAGTTGTACAAAATATTGCTGAGCTGATTGGCGATACTCCACTTGTAAAATTGAACCGATTAAACCCTGCCGATGGAGCAGATGTTTATGTGAAATTAGAATTTTATAATCCAAGTAAAAGTGTTAAGGACCGTGCTGCCTTTCAAATGATTCTTGAAGCCGAAAAAGAAGGACATTTGAAAGAAGGTTCTACGATTATTGAACCTACCAGTGGAAACACTGGGATTGGGCTAGCCATGAATGCTGCTGCAAGAGGATACCGCGCCATACTCGTCATGCCTGATACAATGACTCAAGAGCGAATTAACCTCTTAAAAGCGTATGGAGCCGAGGTTGTATTGACTCCAGGAGATGAGAAGATGCCTGGGGCTATTGCAAAAGCAAAGGAGCTGACAAAAGAAATTCCAAATAGCTTTATGCCCATGCAGTTCGAGAATGATGCAAATCCAAACGCACACCGTAAAACGACAGCCCTTGAAATCGTAGAAGCAATGAAACAAATCGGAAAGCCTCTTTCCGCTTTTGTAGCCACAGCTGGTACTGGGGGAACGATTACGGGAACTGGCGAAGTGTTAAAAGAACATTATCCTGACCTTCAAGTTCACGTTGTCGAACCAGCAGGGTCTCCTGTTCTTTCAGGCGGTAAGCCAGGAAAGCATAAACTAGTCGGAACTAGTCCTGGGTTTGTTCCAGACATTTTGAATACAGCTGTCTATGACGAAATTCACAAAATAGAAGATGAACAAGCATATGATATTACGCGAAGAATGGCCAGGGAAGAAGGGATTCTTGTTGGACCATCCTCTGGTGCTGCCTGCTACGCTGCTATTGAAGTAGCGAAAAGATTGTCACCTGATGATGTGGTTGTTTGTATTGCTTGTGATACTGGAGAAAGATACTTATCAAGTGATTTATTTCGCTTTGAATGATTGATCATAAAAAGACGATTCCTGATTAATAAGGAATCGTCTTTTTTCTTGACTGTATTTTGTTTTATAACAAGTACACAAAGTCTTTTATTTTATACTGTGATAGTGGGTAATAAACTCTTCAGGAGAAGATTTTACAACATACGTCCAAACACCTTCAATAGTGTGAAGGTATAGAAAAGTGTAATAAGATGAAAGAGATCTACTAGAAACGTCCATTACATCCTTTAACGTAAAACTTTTAGAAGGAGTTACAATTTTATCCTTATAAAGATAAATATGCCCTTCCGTTTCCACGGTAAATTGTTGGTTGTCTTCAATTCTTCTTTCTGTTCTCATAAATGGTTGTGAACAAATCAATGTCATGTAAAGCCTCCAACAGTTTGGCGATCAATTACTCATCCCTTATTAATACGTTCTTCAAATAGTTCTTGGAGCTTTTTCGTTACAGATCCTGGTTTCCCGTTTCCTATTTCCTTATCATCAATTTTAACTACGGGCATCACTTCTGATGTGGTACTTGCAATAAATAACTCATCCGCATCCAGTACTTCATCCACACTAAACGATTTTTCTTGAAATGACATTCCATTCCTCTTGCAAATATCTTGAATGACTCTTCTGGTTATGCCATTTAAGATTAAATTGGTTGCGGGATGAGTGACTATCTCATCATTTTTTATTATAAATGCATTGGATGCAGACCCTTCTGTTACCGTATCTCCGCGATGTAAGATAGCCTCATAGTGCCCTTCTGAGACCGCCTCTTCTTTTGCCAGTAAGTTTCCAAGTAGATTCAGACTTTTAATATCACATCGCAACCAACGAATATCCTCTACAAGCTTAGCGGTCACCCCATCTTGCATTTGCTGAAGAGGACGTGGAACTTCATTGGCATAAGCCACAACACTTCCTTTTATTTCTGAAGAAGGGAAGTTATGTTGGCGTGGTGCTACTCCTCGAGTGACTTGTAAATAGACACTGCCATCCTGGATGCTATTGGCTTTTATGAGTTCATGAATAACGCCTGTCAATTCATCTAATTCATATGGAATGGTGAGCTTCATTTTGTCAGCACTTTGATATAGGCGTTCCATATGTTCTTTCATTGTAAACGTTTTTCCACTGTAAACTCGGATCACCTCATAGATACCATCTCCGAATTGATACCCACGATCTTCAATAGCAACCTTCGCTTCTTCTCGATTTATAAATTCCCCATTCAGAAATACAGTATTCATTGAGTCCTCTCCTTTTTCTTCTCTTTACGATTTACACGCTAATTCATAGATTGCTTGGGCATAGATAGCCGTTGCTTTAAGCAAATCCTCAATATACATATATTCATCCTTCTGATGAGCGATATCTTCTCTACCAGGAAATAAAGGACCAAAGGCAACTCCTGCTTCTAAACTTCTAGCATACGTACCTCCACCAATACTGAGAAGTTCTGCTTTTTCCCCTGTTTGTTCTTCATATACCTTCTGCAACGTACGCACTAAAGGATCATCAGACGAAACATGATGGGGTTTACTATCAGTCAAATTTTCAATCTCAAAGGTTTCAATGCTCTCGAAGATTTTCATTCCTTTTTCCATTTCAAACGTAACAGGATATCGCATATTCAATCCTATACGACCACCGTCCTCATTTGAAAAACGTAGCTTCCCTACGTTAATGGTCAAATCGCCTGTAATATCATCATGGTAACTGACTCCTAATTCAACTCCACGTGATTCCTTGAAAAAGTGTTTTGTAGTAAATTCAAAGAATTCTTTCGCCTGAGAGTTCAAGGGAAGCTCTGATAAGAAAGCTCCTAAATATAAACCTGCATTTCTTCCATTCTTCGGTTCCATACCGTGAGCAGAGACACCTTCAATTTGAAAAACCAGCTCACCATTTTCAATATAATAGCTCCCTTTAATATCTTCTTCTTTCATGAAGATTTCAAAATTTTGAACCCATTTTGTGTGGTCTTCATCAATAAGTACGATTGCTTTGGCATAATCAGGAACCATATTATAACGACGTCCAGATTCAAATGATACTACCTCAAATCCTGAATCATTCTTTTTATCAACTGACTTTTGCACTAAATCAAAATCTGCAATTCCTTTTTCAGCATAAATGATTGGAAAATCTGCATCTGGAGCAAACCCCATCGTTGGCATTTCTTCCTTTTTGAAATATTGCTCCACACATCTCCAATCACTCTCTTCATCGGTTCCGATAATCATTCGTACCCGTTTGTTGAAAGGAACACCAAGCTCTTTTACAATTTTCATAGCATAGTAAGCTGCAATGGTAGGACCTTTATCATCAATCGCTCCTCTAGCAAAAATCTTACCGTCTTTTATTTGTCCTCCAAAAGGATCTACACTCCAGCCATCCCCCTCTGGAACTACATCGACATGACATAGAACTCCAAGTAGGTCACTTCCTTCTCCTACTTCCAGATGCCCTGCTAGATGATCAACATTTTTAGGTATGAAACCATCTTTTTCACCTAGATTTAATAAATAGTCAAGTGCTTCTTTTATCCCTTTCCCTAATGGCGCCTCTTCCGTTCCATTTTCTTCATCCAGGACACTTTTTATTTGCAAAAATTGCTGTAAATCACTTAATAAATCGTCTTTTCTTTTGTCGACTTCACTCGTCCAATTGATTGTCATCCTTATACACCCGTTCTATATGTATTTTTAAAATTATTCCCTCATTCATTTTATACTGTTTTATTATGAAATCCAAACATATAGGGACGATTTAGCAGGTTAATTTTCAGAATAGTTCATCTTTTGTTGCTTTTGTACATAGGCTAGAAGTAGGAAACGTAAATTGTTTGTAAATTTGGACATTTCCCTAGAAATTTTGTATCTTTAGGGGTACAATATAATTGTCTGACATCTTATGAGTACACTTTATTTAGAAAAGGGGTTGTCTAAAGCGCATAGTACATAGGTAGCACGTTTCGGTGCAAAACGACAAATGTAGTCTTTGCCTTTGGAAAAATAATCAAGGAGTGGTTCTTTGAAGCCTTCAACCAATCGTATGCTAACTAGAATAAAAGCTGTATACATGTACATTAATAAGAAAGGTACTGTAACAACTCAAGATCTCGTTGACGAATTTGGCATTACTCCTAGAACCATACAAAGAGACCTCAACGTGTTAGCGTATAACGACTTGGTTCAAAGCCCAAGTCGCGGCCAATGGACAACAACTGAGAAGAAAGTAAAGATGTCTTCTTAAAATTAACGGGGCTAAGTCCCGACCTGTATGGCGTAAGGAAGTCAGAAGCAGTACATTTTGCCTTCTGCTTTCTTTAAGACCAATCTTATTGTTAAACATATGAGAGAAAATTTAAAAAAAGAGACTGCCGAGTACTCACTTCACAGTAACGGACAGTCTCTTTTCCTGCATTTAAGATGGACGATACTCTTTAAGTAACGTTACTTCTTCCTCAGTTAACTCGCGATATTCACCAAGCTCCAGATCTTCGTCAAGTTGTAGTGGTCCCATGGACAAACGTTTTAAATAAACGACACGTTTTCCCACGCTCTCAAACATCCTTTTCACCTGATGAAACTTACCTTCTGTTATTTTCAATTCGATATCAGAGGTTAAGCCAGCTTTTAATATGGTCAATTCTCCTGGTTTCGTATGGTATCCATCATCTAATGTAACACCCCTTTTAAAGGCTTCTACATCCTCTTGTGTTACTTCGCCTTCAATCACCGCAAAATACGTTTTAGGTACATGACGTTTTGGAGATAGAAGTTGATGTGAAAGCTGTCCATCATTTGTAATTAATAGGAACCCTTCCGTATCCTTATCCAGTCTTCCTACTGGGAAAGGACTAAATATTTGATCCTCAAGCTGGAGTAAATCAATAACCGTCTCATCCTGCTGATCTTCTGTTGCAGAAATGACTCCCGGAGGCTTGTTCATAAGTAAATAAATATATTCTCTATACTCAACGCGCTCTCCGTTCAACATTACCGTATCTTTTTCAGGATGAACATGATTCTTTCCATCCTTAATAACCTCTCCATTCACTTGAAGACCGCCATCTTTTAATAATTTCTTCACTTCTTTACGGCTGCCATAGCCCATATTTGCAAGTAGTTTATCAACTCTCATCTGTAGTAACACTCCTATTTATAACATTTATTTGTTGTATTTTTTTCCTCTTCATCTTGTTCATCACTTATGCAGGCTTTAGCCCATTCATTATCCCATTCTTATCATAGGCTATTACAGGTAAGAAAATTTACATGACGAATGAGGTGTAAACGATGTATCCATTTAGACAACAAGGATCAGGCGGAATATTAATCCCCATTCCTCTTCCAGGTGGCCAAGGTCAGTATCCAGGTTACCCTGGTGGTGGTTATGGAGGCGGCGGAAGCTATGATGACCGCATCGATCGCTTAGAAAGACAATACCGACGACTAAACCGTAAAGTAGATCGCCTTGAAAGAAAAGTAGAAAGACTCGAAAGACAGCTTGGGTATTATAATAACTAGAAAAGCGAAGGTGGCTCGTTCAGAGGCGACAAGCATAAGGCATACCCGCCAGAAAGGCGTTCTGTGCCTTTTTGGTGGGTTTGACTTATGACCTCGAGCCTCTAGCCACCGGAGCTAGACAATCAGAAAAGCGAAGGTGGCTCGTTCAGAGGCGACAAGCATAAGGCATACCCGCCAGAAAGGCGTTCTGTGCCTTTTTGGTGGGTTTGACTTATGACCTCGAGCCTTCTCCCATTAAGTTACACAATACTGAGAAAAAAATAGGGGACTGACAAGATGTCATCCCCTATTTGCTTTTACCCTATTCTCAAGCGGTTACGTATTTTTGTCACTCTTTCTCCAAATAACTTGTCTGCTAACTTGCTTTTCAGACTTAAGTAAAAATAAACTAGTGCACCAACCCCACCACAAATAGCTACAAGTATGATGGATTGGAACCCGGACTCAGGATTTAAGTATTGAGCTAAAATACCATATAAAATCAGCACAACTACTGCCATAATGGCATTAAGACCAAATATGAACATGGTTCTTCTCATAATAAGTGAAAATTTATAGCGCGCATATTTCTTTATGACATATAAGTTAATCGCTATCGCAACAGCATAACCAATCGTTGTGGCCATGACCGCTCCTTGTGTCTCAAACAATCTAATTAACGGAATGTTTAGCACCAGCTTAATCAGTAATCCCACGAGAAGACTGAAAATCGTAAACTTTTGCTCATCAATCCCTTGAAGTATCGCTGCTGTCACAGCATATAAGGAAAATAAAATGGCAACTGGTGCATAGGCTCTTAACACAGATGTTCCTAAAGCATCACTATGATAAAACAAGGTATACGTTGGTTCTGCCAGCAATGCAATACCTATAGCAGCAGGTACAGTTAAGAACATAAGGATTTGGAACGTTTGATCTATATTCCTGCGAAGTGTTTTACGATCACCACTTGTATAAGAAGTTGTAATCAAAGGAATCAGGGTCATGGAAAACGCTGTGGCCAATGATACAGGAATAATCACAAGCTTATGAGTGTAAAAATTTAAAACGGCAAAAGCATAGTCAGATGTTTTTGCCTTCCCGATTGCGTCCATGGCTGTATTAAACGTAATGGTATCAACTAATTGAAACAAAGGATTAGCCAATCCCACAAAGATGAACGGTACGGAGTAGGCGATAATCTCTTTGTACATAGAGCGTAATGATACGTTTGCTTCTCCTCGATCTTCTTCCAATAATTCATCGAGATGAGGCTTTCGTTTATACCAATACCAAATCAGCGCTGCTAAACTCGCCAGTCCTCCAACAAAAGCAGCAAATGTTGCCACAGCAATGGCTGTTGTCACTGTACCATCCATTAAATCCAAGACAACATAAATTCCCCCAAGTAAAAAGGCAATCCGAACGATTTGTTCGATAACCTGTGAAACTGCTGTAGGTCCCATTGATTGATGACCTTGGAAAAAACCACGAATTAAGCTCATGAAAGGAATAATGATTAACGCAAAACTGACGGCACGAATAACTGTGGTTACTTGAGCTACTGATATCACCTGTTCATCACTTTTAATCACAATTCCAGCGAAAAGTGGAGCAAATGCATACATGATTAAAAAGGTAACAATTCCTGTAATCGTCATTAGCAGTAAACCGGATTTAAATAACCTTCTCCCTACGGCATACTCTTCAATGGCGTTATATTTTGAAACGAATTTTGATACAGCGAGGGGAACTCCCGCCGTAGCTACTGTTAAGAAAATGGTATATGGTACATACCCATACTGATAAAGGGACGCTCCCTCTTCATGTCCCTTTAATAAATCATCAAACGGTATAACATAAAAAAGACCTAAAAACTTTGAAATAAAGGTCCCTAACGTTAAAATAAACGTCCCTCTTATTAATTTAGATGACATAGTATCCCTCTCTATATATAGGTAACTTTTACAGAAGAAATAATCTTCATACCTAGTAACCTTTACTATATGTGAATGAATGTATAACTTATTATTGTTTCACTCTTCCATTTACACACTATCAGTAGTTTACTACTGTATGTATCGATTGACAATTTTTTTCGAGTTGTTGTATTTAAATCTTATCCCATTTAAAATAAGGTGAAACTCTTTTTGGATTACTTTATAAAAAATCTAGTTAAAATATAGATGATAGACGAACTCCCTAGATTATAGGGACGGACCTTCAACTATGTAGACATCATAAAAATCCAATCAGAATGAAGCAAAATAAAAGTTGGTGAAGAAATGTCAAAGTACGATGTAATCGTGATTGGAGGAGGTCCTTCTGGCTTGATGGCCAGCATTGCCGCTGGAGAAAACGGCTCGAAGGTTCTTCTAGTTGATAAAGGAACAAAACTGGGACGCAAGCTCGCAATCTCAGGTGGAGGCCGTTGTAATGTAACCAATCGACTTCCAATAGACGAAATCATAAAGCACATTCCTGGAAATGGGCGTTTTCTATACAGTGCCTTTTCAGAGTTTAACAATGAAGACATCATTTCTTTTTTCGAAAATTTAGGAATTCAATTAAAAGAAGAAGACCATGGAAGAATGTTTCCCGTTTCGAACCGTGCTTTAGATGTCGTGGAAGCTCTTCTAAATCGAATGAAGGAATTAAAAGTAGAAACTCGAACGAATACAGCCGTTGAGGAAGTATTATATGAAGATGGGAATACAGTTGGCATCTCCTTAAAAAATGGAGAGATGATTCCTGCAAAGGCTGTTGTGATTGCCGTTGGAGGAAGGTCCGTCCCTCATACTGGATCCACTGGAGACGGGTATCCTTGGGCGAGAAAGGCCGGGCATACGATTACGGAATTGTTCCCTACGGAAGTGCCATTAACTTCTGATGAGCCTTTTATTAAGCAAAAGGAGCTTCAGGGCTTATCTTTAAGAGCCGTTGATTTAAGCGTTCTCAATCCAAAGGGAAAGAAAATCATTACACACAGAATGGATATGATATTTACCCATCTTGGTATTTCAGGACCTGCTGTTCTTCGTTGTAGTCAATACGTGGTTAAGGCAATGAAGAAATGGAACTTGACTCATGTAACCATGCAAATCGACGCTCTTCCAGAAGAAAATGAGGAGCAGCTTTTTCAAACTTTTCATAAACAGGTCAAGGAAGATGGAAAAAAAGCAGCTAAAAATATCTTTAAAGGTTTAGTCCCTGAACGATATTTATTATTTTTACTGGAGAATGCTGACATTGATCCTGATGAAAAAGGCGACCACATTTCCAGTGAGAAAATCCGTCAATTCTCAAATCTATTAAAACAGTTCTCCTTTCAAGTGAATGGTACATTATCCATAGACAAAGCGTTTGTTACAGGTGGGGGAGTATCCGTTAAAGAAATCGAACCTAAAACAATGGCTTCGAAAAAGATGAACGGACTTTTTTTCTGCGGGGAAGTTTTAGATATTCATGGATACACTGGTGGATACAATATAACCTCCGCATTAGTAACTGGAAGACTTGCTGGTTTTAATGCGGCTCAAGTGTAAAAAGCAGGCTTGTCGTTTTTTAAAAAAAACACCTAAATAAAAAGGTTGATCTTTTCTGCCTCGGCAGTTTGAGATCAACCTTTTTATTTACGGTAGATGACCATAGCTGAAAAACAGTAAATCTGTTCTTCTAATTCTTCCGACATGGCAGCTACATGATATTTAATATCTACAATTTTCTTCTCATCCACCTTACTCAAGAAATGATTCATATCTTTCTCTAAGTCTTTTTCATGCTCATAATCAAATACCCTCACTTGAATCATCCGTCTCACTCCTGCTTTTAAAGTATTACTATTATTGTCAGATTACTTAATTTTCAAACTATTTATTTTGACAATATCATATAACAGAAGGTGAAGATGTATTTGGGAAGAGTGTCGTTCTATGTCGAATAACAATTGATCCGCTGATATAATTTTTATTTCCCTAATAAATTTAATAATTCAGTTGATAATTCAACCGAATTAGCTGATATAAAGAAATACGTTTTCTGGCACAAAAGGAAAGACTCATTCCATCAGAATGGAATGAGTCTATAAATGACATTATTTCTTTGGAGCAGTATCTCCAGACCAATTTAACATGCCGCCTTCCATGTTCACAACCTTGTAGCCTTGTTCGTGCATGTAGTGGGCAACATTTCCGCTACGGTTTCCAGAGCGGCAAATAAAAATATATTCTTTATTTTTATCAAATTGATCTAATGATTCGGGAATATCTCCCATTTTAATATGTTTTGCTCCTGGAATCATTCCACCTTCAACCTCTTCATCTTCGCGTACATCTACTAATAATAAATCTTCACCATTTTTTAACTTAGACTCTAATTCATCTGTTGTAATTGTTTTGAACGAATCCATCTTTATCATCCTTTCACTATTTCATCAGATTGATTATATCAAAGGAAATCCCATAAGCAAAAAAATTAAACCTCAAAGAGGGACGGACCTTCAAATTTGAAGGTCCGTCCCTCTTACTTTTCTTAGTTTGCTACGATGTTGACTAGTTTGCCAGGTACGGCGATGACTTTGCGGATAGTTTTGCCTTCAATTTGGCTTTTGATTTCATCGTTTTCCATGGCTGTTTTTTCAAGATCCTCTTTGTTCATATCACGAGGAATCATCACTTTCGCTTTCACTTTTCCGTTCACTTGAAGAACGATTTCGACTTCGTTGTCTACAAGCTTCGATTCATCTAATGTTGGCCACGCTTCATAAGAAAGTGTATTTTCGTGACCAAGCTTACTCCATAGCTCTTCTGTCATATGTGGAGCAATCGGAGCCAGAAGCTTAATAAAACCTTCCACGTATTCCTTTGGAAGCGTGTCAGCTTTGTAAGCATCATTGATAAATACCATTAGCTGAGAAATACCTGTATTAAAGCGAAGACCCTCATAGTCTTCAGTCACTTTTTTAACGGTTTGGTTATACGTTTTGTCCAGGTCGCTGTTCGGTGCATCTGTCACTTTAGAGGAAAGTGTACCATCCTCCTCAACAAGCAGGCGCCATACACGGTCAAGGAAACGACGCGCTCCATCTAAGCCGTTTGTACTCCAGGCAATGGAAGCTTCCAGTGGACCCATGAACATTTCATATAAACGAAGGGTATCTGCCCCGTGAGATTCAACAACCTCGTCAGGATTGACAACATTCCCCTTTGATTTACTCATTTTTTCATTATTTTCCCCTAAGATCATTCCTTGGTTGAATAGCTTTTGGAACGGCTCTTTCGTAGGAACTACACCGATATCATAAAGGAACTTATGCCAGAAACGAGCATATAGCAAATGAAGGACCGCATGCTCTGCTCCTCCGATATACGTATCGACCGGCAACCAATTTTCCATTTTCTTCGCATCAGCCAGGGCTTCTTCGTTATGTGGATCGATATAACGAATGTAGTACCAGCAGCTTCCTGCCCATTGTGGCATTGTGTTTGTTTCACGACGGCCTTTTTTACCTGTTTCAGGGTCTTCTACGTTCACCCATTCACTAATGTTCGCAAGTGGAGATTCACCTGTTCCGGACGGTTTGATTTCAGTCGTCTTCGGAAGAACAAGTGGTAGTTCACTTTCAGGAACAGTCGTTGTCGTACCGTCTTCCCAATGGATAACTGGAATCGGCTCTCCCCAATAACGTTGACGGCTGAATAACCAGTCACGAAGACGATACGTTACTTTCTTCGTTCCGATGTTTTTCTCTTCCAACCATGAAATCGCTTTGGCAATCGCTTCTTCCTTCCCAAGCCCGTCAAGGAAACCTGAATTCACATGATCTCCGTCACCTGTATAGGCTTCCTTCTCAACATCTCCTCCAGAGACGACCTCCAAGATTGGAAGATCGAATTCTTTCGCAAACTCATAATCTCTTTCGTCATGGGCAGGAACAGCCATGATAGCTCCGGAACCGTAGCTCATTAAAACGTAATCTGCAATCCAAATCGGCATTTTATTTCCATTAGCTGGATTGATAGCATAAGCACCTGTGAATACACCCGTTTTCTCTTTCGCAAGATCTGTACGTTCAAGATCGCTTTTCGACTTGATTTTGTCGATGTACTCAATCACTTTCGAACTTTGTTCGTCCGTTGTGATTTTCGCGACAAACGGATGCTCAGGGGCAAGAACAGCATAAGTTGCACCAAAGATCGTATCAGGACGGGTCGTGAAGACATCGAATGATTTATCATGACCATCGATGGCAAAATTTACTTCTGCTCCTTCAGAGCGACCGATCCAGTTTCGCTGCATGTCTTTGATGCTTTCCGGCCAGTCAACGTCTTCAAGGTCTTCTACCAAGCGGTCGGCATAGGCTGTGATCTTCAGCATCCACTGCTTCATCGGACGGCGCTCGACGGGATGACCGCCACGCTCGCTCTTACCGTCAATGACTTCTTCATTGGCAAGGACCGTTCCAAGGGCCGGACACCAGTTCACGGCAACCTCATCCACATAAGCCAATCCTTTTTCATAAAGCTTCGTGAAGATCCATTGCGTCCATTTATAGTAACCCGGATCTGTCGTATTGACTTCACGGTCCCAATCATAAGAAAAACCGAGTGATTTAATTTGACGACGGAACGTATCAATATTTTTTTTCGTGAATTCTGCCGGATCATTCCCAGTATCTAGAGCATATTGCTCAGCAGGTAATCCGAATGCATCCCATCCCATTGGGTGCAAAACATTATACCCTTGCATACGCTTCATGCGGGAAAGAATATCCGTCGCTGTGAAACCTTCCGGGTGACCTACGTGCAAACCTGCACCTGATGGATACGGAAACATGTCTAAAGCGTAAAAATTTGATTTCCCTTTGTCTTCAGTTGCTTTAAATGTTTTGTTTTCTTCCCAATACTGTTGCCATTTTGTCTCAACACTTTTATGATCAAAACTCATATTGAGATCCTCCTTTAAATGTAAATAAAATAAAAAAACTCTCATCCCAAATAAAATATTTGGGACGAGAGTTTGTATGAACATTCTCCCGCGGTACCACCCACATTAGTGTACGCGCACTCAGCTTCATTCATCCTTAACGCGGAAAACGGCAAGTCTTACTAGGGTTCACACTTGCAACTCAGCAGGCGAGTTCATGATGCTTCTGGTTGACTTCCACCACCCGTCAACTCTCTAAAACAGAAACCATACATTACTACTCCTGATCAACGTTTACTTCTATATAAACATTATATGTATTCACTATTTTAGTGAAAAATATTCAGAAGCGCAAGCCTATTGTTGATTTATTGGTGAATTTGTTACTTTTTCAGCTTACTTGTTGAGCAATTGGCTCATTTATCAAGAGATATTTCCTTTTAGCTCAAAACCAAAGCAGATATATTGTTATTATGAGGTCTTTTCGCAAGTGCTGGATTGTGGGGGGACTACTCCGCTTCCGGGGTTTCGGCACGTCAGTACTTTCGCAGGAGTCTAGGCAGTTTCCACCATCTAAAAGAGTTTTCGTGACAGAGCTTTATTTTGACAAAGAACATAGGAAAGAAAAATTGTTCTCTATACGTGTAAGGAATTCTTAGAAAATTGATTGGAGCGGAAATCAACCACTACACTCTTTTTAAAGCAACAAAGTTTACGAAAAGAGACTTTTATAAAAAAGGGGTTTAACTAACTCCTTAGGTTAATTTTGGTTAACTGTTTTTGAAGAAAACAAAACCAAATCAGATCTATATTATGGAAGTAGCTAACTATTTATGAAGGAAGCCATAAAATACGTTGGTTTAAACGTATCAAGAGAAAAAAGGAAACGACTGTTAAACCGGTCATTTCCTTTTTACAAAAATATTATTGAATCGTGTACCCTCCGTCTAGAACCACAGCTTGACCTGTGATGCCTTTCGCAGCATCACTGCACAAGAACATTGTATAATCGGCTATTTCCTTCACCTCAAGTAAACGTTTTTGAGGAACTAGGGGAAAAATGACTTCTTCGATTACTTTCTCAAAAGGCACATTACGTGTTTTGGCTAAATCAGCCAGCTGATTTCGAACAAGTGGGGTATCCACATATCCTGGACACACTGCATTAACGGTAATTCCGTGTTCAGCCGTTTCAAGTGCAGCTACTTTGGTTAACCCAATAACACCATGCTTTGCTGAGTTATAGGCTGCTTTCCCTGAAAATCCTACCAGTCCGTTAATCGAAGCCATATTAATAATTCTTCCAAAGCCTTGCTCCTTCATAATCGGTAGAGCATGTTTAATGGCCATAAATGGAGCTGTTAACATGACTTTAATGAGGAGCTCGAATTTCTCTGTTGGGAACTCTTCGATGTGAGAAACATGCTGAAGTCCAGCATTATTGATTAACACATCAAGTCTTCCATATTCTTTCACAGTCTGTGTAATGGCTTCCTTTAATGCTGTTTCTTTCGTTACATCACACGGAATTCCAATTGCTTCATATCCTTGTTTTCTAAGTGTCAATGAAGCCTCTTGAACAGCCTCTGCCTGCAAATCTGTTAATACAACTTTTGCACCGCTTGCAGCAAATTCCTTCCCAATTTCAAATCCAATTCCTTGAGCTGCCCCCGTTACAATTACTACTTTGTTTTCAACCATCTTGAAACTCCTTTCCTAGATCCCTACACCTAAGCTGAATAAAATAATTGCTAATGTTAAGCCGATGAGTGGAACAATTACGGTTAAGGCACCAACAGCTCCATATGCTTCTCCATGAGTTTCATTACAGATGGAACGAATAGTGGTTACGACATATCCATTATGCGGTAAGGAGTCCAGAGCTCCAGATGAGATGGCAACTACACGGTGAAGAGCTTCTGGGTTTACACCCGCGTCTACATAGTGAGGTGCTAGAATTGGTAAGGCAATCGCTTGACCACCTGATGCAGAACCCGTCATCCCGGCGATAACACTTACGGCAATCGCGCCACCTATTAATGGTGAGCCTGGGATATTGGTCATGAAATCAACCGCTGTACTAAAAGCAGGTACAGCTTTAGCTACTCCACCAAACCCTACAACAGCAGCGGTATTTCCAATTGCAATTAATGCTCCAACTGTGCCTTCTGAAACTGCATTCCAAAATCCTTTAAAATACTTTCTATTTAACACATAGGCAGAAATGACTCCACCAAGTAATGCAATGATTAACGCCGATTGCTTAAATGAATCATGGAATATAAAAGCTAGAACAAGAACGAATAGAAGTGGAATTAAACCTGTCAGTGGATTTGGTAAAGGTCGTCCTTCATCAATAACAGGATCTTCTTCTCTTGCCTGGAATCGTTCTCCTTTTTTCACAGCCTTCGTAATCATTCGCTTTAACCACCAGTAACCGAAGACTGCCATAAATACTGCGACGATTAAACTAACT
This sequence comes from Rossellomorea aquimaris TF-12, assembly GCF_001648555.1. Taxonomy (GTDB): domain Bacteria; phylum Bacillota; class Bacilli; order Bacillales; family Bacillaceae_B; genus Rossellomorea; species Rossellomorea aquimaris. The sequence continues at coordinate 365,602 of NZ_LQXM01000027.1, forward strand.
TCCCAACCAGCATATGGATTTGTTCCTAAATATTCAATAGGAATCCAGTTTTGTATTTCAGGAGATCCCGCTGATGTCATAGTAAAGGTTACTGACCCAAAAGCTAGAGCAGCAGGGATAAATCGACGTGGTAAGTCAGCTTGTTTAAATAAACTAACCGCCATAGGATACACTGAGAAAGCAACGACAAATAGACTGACCCCTCCATACGTTAAAACTGCACAGGCAGCCACAATGGCGAGTACTGCGTATTTCATCCCCATTTTTTCAACAACAAAACGTGAAACACTATCTGCTGCACCGCTATCCTCCATTACTTTTCCGAAGACAGCTCCCAGTAAGAACATAAGATACCAAGCAGCAACAAAACTAGTAAAGCCCGTCATATAATTTGTAACCAGGTTAGCCTCTCCTTCTCCAGCCAGTTGTGGAAATAACGGCATTCCACTCAAAACTGCTACAAACAACGCTGAGATGGGACCAACGATTAAAATATTCATTCCTCTCATTGTTAAAAAGATTAATAAAATAAGTCCTCCGATAAGACCAATCATACTTAACATAATATTTCCCCCTTTGTTCTCTTAAGAAGTTTCATTTTAAAAAACATGTATTGAAATCGTTTTCATTTAATTGCACACCAAACTGTCTTTTCTCTCCTTTCATTCAAACTCTTTTCATCATTAAACATGCAATAATTGTGCCAACTTTCTGACTTATGGAACAACAGGAACTTATTCATTTCTTAGTCCGGAATTCCGGACAACTTGTTTTGAAAGTTCATAAAATGTACATAAATTAAACAATTAAATAAGTAGTCCAGAAAAACGGACAACATTCCGATTTTCTGGACTGATTGGAACCTTCTTTTTATAAAAGATTATACTTATTCAGTTTCTCATACATGCTTGATTTACTCATCCCAAGTGCTTTAGCCATATCCCGTTTATCATGGTGAGTTTGTAAACTTTGCTCTAATACGGATTTTTCTGTCTCTTCCAGAATCTCTTTTAATGTTTTTGAACCCACATTATAAAGGTTCCCCATCTTCATATACGCCGGTAAAGACTGGAGCGTGATTTCATTCCCATTTGATAAGTAGGTTGAAGCATTGATGACATTTTCTAATTCCCGCAGGTTTCCCGGCCAGCTATACGACTGAAAAATATCCATCACTTCACTTCCGAATCCTTGAATTCTCTTACCAGAGGTTTTTGTTGCTTTATCTAAAAAGTAAGCAGCTAATTTCCCTAAGTCTTCCCGTCTTTCTCTTAAGGGAGGTATTTGAAAAGGAACCACATTGATTCGGTAATATAGATCACTGCGGAATCGCTTTTCTTCCATCATTTTTTCAAGAGGGCGATTGGTCGCAGCAATTATTCTCACATCAACATGGTCAATCCGATTTGAACCAACAGATTCCACTTCTCCTTCTTGTAGCACTCTAAGAAGCTTCGCCTGCATATTTAGAGGCATATCTCCAATTTCATCTAGAAATAGCGTCCCCTTATGAGCAAGCTGGAATTTCCCTTTTTTTCCACCTTTTTTGGCTCCTGTAAATGCCCCTTCTTCATATCCAAATAGTTCAGATTCTAAAAGATGTTCTGGAATGGCTGCACAATTCACTTTAATGAAGGGTTGAGAACTCCGATCACTTAGCTGATGAATACTATGGGCGAAAAGTTCTTTTCCCGTTCCACTCTCACCCCTTAACAAGATGGAAATATCACTAGGAGCGATCATTTGCGCTTTATCTTTTAATTCATTCATACCATCTGATTCACCAATAATATCATTCAGATTGTACTTAACACCTGTGTTAATATCCTGAATGTAGCTTTGGATTTTTGACATCATGTTCTTTACATGGGAACTCATTTGCATCCATTCACTTGTATCACGAAAAATAACGGTACCAAAAGCACCAATCACTTCTCCATTTACAACAATTGGAATCCGATTGGCAATCATATAATTTCCTTTTATATATTGAAGGTCAGCCACTTCTTCTTTACCTGAATTAGCTACAATATGCATTCTTGTGTTTTCAATTACATTTGTCACATGAGATCCAACGGCGATTTCCCTGTCTACTTCGAGAAAACGACAATAACTGTCATTCATATAGATAATAATACCTTCTCCATCTACTACCACAAGCCATTCAAACGCATTTTCTAATATGATCTCTATCATTTCAACTGATACTTTTTTCAATAAGCTACTCAAATAATCACCTTCTCTCACTGAAAACATTTATTTATATAGTAGCATAGAGTTCAAAATGAAATAATATCCTATTCCCAATAATTTCAATTATCTCTCTTTTTTCAGTTTAAACTTCTCTCTTAGAGGGAATGTTCATAACAAGGAATGGAGGAGGAAGGAATGGAAGTTGCAGAGCTAAAAATGTTCTTTTTTGAAGATGATGGACTTATACCAAATAACCCGGACCTGCCTGTTCTTATTTATCGGAATGCGTTAAGTGAGGACCCTAATCAAGCAGAAGAAGTCTTTAATAGACACCAATGGTTGAATAGTTGGACGAACGGTATTTATGATTATCACCATTTCCATAGTAATGCACATGAAGTATTAGGAGTTATGAATGGCGAAGCCACCATTCAACTAGGGGGAGAAATGGGCAAGAAAGTTACCATTCACCGCGGAGATGTTATCTTACTTCCTGCAGGAACAGGTCATAGGAAAATTAATTCAAGTCCAGATTTTACAGTAGCAGGAGCTTATCCTAATGGTATGGATTGCAACCTCAAAAAAGGGCTATTAAAAGACCGGCCGAGTGTGCTAATTGACATTAAAAACGTTCCTCTTCCAACTAACGACCCTGTATTCGGACAAAGTGGCCCATTGATAAAATATTGGTTGCAGAAATAATGGTTTACCACTTCATTAAAATAAAGGATTGTCTTCGTCATCTCATTATGTTATTCTATTATAGCGATGAGCTGAATTGTGTAAGTCGAGGATCACGCCTTTATGGCAACAAACGATGTGGCGTTTGCTGATCTATCGCCTCAATTTTTTTGCAAGTGGGCTTCCGTAGGAAACGGGAGCCCTTTTTATATGCTTAAAAACCCAATGAGTCTCATTGGGTTTTATTTATTGTAAAGAAACAGATATTGGACTTTTTTTTTAATGGTCGATCGTACTGGCTTGTTATCCCTAAAGATATCAGAAAGAAACCAATAAGAATCAAAAATAGAGCCTGCATGCTGAACAAATCTACCACTACTCCCCCAATAAACGGTCCAATCATCCTTCCGCCTGTTGCTGTACTATTAACGATTCCCTGATAAAATCCTTCTCTTCCTTTTGGAGCTAACGAGTTAGCTATGGTAGGAACCGCCGGCCAAATCAACATTTCACCTATTGTTAAAATAATCATAGCTATGGCGAACCATTGAAATTCATCTGCCACTGAGGCAACAGCAAAGGATATCATAAAGATGATGGTTCCAATCATGATTTGTAATTTAAGATTGTCTTCAAACCGTTTGATGGCTTTTGAAAGAATCGGCTGAGCCAAGACAATAAGTGCTCCATTAATCGTCCATAATAGACTATATTGTTTCAGGCTAATATTAATTTCTTGAGTATAAGTAGCAATGGTCGATTGCCATTGAACATATCCAACCCAGCATAATAAGTACGCAATACATATTAGAAGTAAAGCAGTAAGTTTCGATTTATTCTTAATTACTTTTGACTCATTTAGTACGGAAGTCTGCATAACGGTATCAACTGAAATATTTCGATAACCGATTAGTGCAATCAAAAAGAAAACAATATACATGATAAGATTAGCTAAAAATATATAATCGAAAGAAAAAGACGCTACCAATCCACCTGAAGCTGCCCCGATCGCTACTCCGATATTTTGAGCTACATAAACGGAATTAAAAGCCTTCCTCCCTCCTTCTGGCCAAACGGAACCTGCCATGGCATACATTGAAGGAAAAACAATCCCTGAACCAAACCCAATGATCGTCAAAAAGACCACATAAAAAGGCCAATCATGACAAATATTCATACCGATAACAGCTGTTAAAGTGATTATGATTCCCAAAAGAATCGAACGGTAACCACCTAATTTATCAAATAATGTACCTCCAATTAAATTCCCTATCACACTTGCCCCGGCATTCAGCATAAGAACAAGCCCGGCAACTGATAATGACTTACCCAGATACTCATGAAGGAAGATCGTGTTTAGAGGCCATAAAAAAGAGGCTCCTGTCACATTAACCATCATTCCTATGACTAGCAACCATAATGATTTGGGCATTTTTCTTCACCCTATTTCTTTGATTTATTTCGAGTCCCAAAAGGATTTTACTCCTTTTTTTGGAATGGAGCAAGAATTATTTTTATGGGCTTTTTAAAAGAAGTTGTTCATGGGAATTGGGGAAATACGAACGTAACGAGTACTCGGAAGCGAAGCTGAGTAGGATCGGCGGAATGCCAGTTTCAAGTGAGCAGTTCCCCTCACAATCTTGCACAGACTCTTTGACAGAGCCTTAGCAGATCATGTGTTTTAAACAAATAGCCTTTCATAAAAAAACACAAGGTGCTTATGATGAATAGCACCTTGTGTTTATGAAAAATTATTTATCATTATGATGATTTGATTTTACAGGCTGCCCTTGTTTTTCATACTTCTTTTTAGCATTTTTAACAGGATTGCTCTCAGAACCAAATTCCGTATCTAAATTACGGAAATCAGATCGTGTCTTTTGTTCGGGATTATTTTGCTTTGATCGCTTCTTCAATGTAATTTTCCTCCTACTACATTTGGGTCATGATCTAGTAAAATCATCTCATTTTGAAGAGCTTGCAGCTGCAGTCTCATTCTATGCAATTGTTCTCGTTGCTGGGAATTAGCACTATTCGCTAAGTGAGCTACATCATTCACCGATTCTTCAAGTTGCTGCATGGCCTGTGTATACTCATTATCATGGTAGTGCTCCTGCTGCGTTCCCGATTTAAACTGTTCTTGAGCGTAACGAATGGCATCTTCGCATTTTTGAATGCATTCTTCAACCGATTGTCTTGTTGCCATATCGACTACCTCCTGACATATAATCTAAAGAAGATAAAGGTCCTATCCTTCGTCCTCTTCATCATTAGTTTGAACTTCAATTCAACTTTCAAAAGTGGTAATCTTCGCCTATTTCTCGCTTCCTCATACATTTGCCCTTCCGTTCATGTTAAAATCTTTTTGACGAAACTTTGCGCTCTCAATACATACTTCACGAATAATAGAAATTTAGGAGGTGTTTGTCATCATGACAAACCCATTTCCATATGCCTCAGATAATAAGCGATATCATACCTGGAATTATCATTTAAGAAATTATTTTGGACATAAAGTGTTCAAAGTAGCATTAGACGGCGGTTTTGATTGTCCAAATCGCGATGGGACCGTTGCCCATGGGGGATGCACTTTTTGTAGTGCTGCCGGTTCAGGAGATTTTGCAGGTAAGCGGGTCGATTCACTCGAAAAGCAATTTCATGATATTAAAGGACAAATGCATCAAAAATGGAAAGATGGTAAATATATGGCGTATTTCCAAGCATTCACCAATACCCATGCTCCCGTACAGGAATTGCGGGAGAAATATGAGAGCGTACTAAAGCAAGATGATGTTGTAGGAATCTCCATTGCAACACGACCGGATTGCCTTCCTGATGATGTAGTAGAATACTTAGCTGAATTAAACGAAAGAACCTATCTGTGGGTTGAACTTGGCCTTCAAACGGTTCATGAAAAAACGGCCTTAACTATTAATCGCGCACATAACTACCAATGTTACGTTGAAGGAGTAAATAAATTAAGGAAACATGGTATAAGAGTTTGTTCCCATATTATTAACGGCTTACCTCAAGAAGATGATGAGATGATGATGGAAACAGCACGAGAAGTTGCAAAGCTAGATGTACAAGGAATTAAAATTCATCTTTTACATCTGTTAAAAGGTACTCCAATGGTGAAACAGTATGAAAAAGGCCTTGTAGACTTTATGACTTTCGAGGAGTACGTTCGTCTTGTTTGTGATCAACTAGAAATTCTTCCACCAGAAATGATTGTTCATCGGATTACTGGAGATGGCCCAATAGACCTGATGATTGGACCTATGTGGAGTGTGAATAAATGGGGAGTGTTAAATGCCATTGATGATGAATTAAAACGTAGAGATAGTTGGCAAGGAAAATATTACAAAGTGGATGTGAAAACATGAAATTAGAAAGAATTTTACCTTTTGCTCGACAACTTTTAGAAAAGGCTGTAAAACCAGGAGATATAACCATTGATGCCACTCTGGGAAATGGACACGATTCCTTATTCTTAGCTCAGTTAGTTGGAGAAAATGGTCGTGTATACGGCTTTGACATTCAAAAGGAAGCGATTGAAAATACAAAAGAGCAACTATTGACACACGATTTGTCTGATAGAGTGACCCTTTTTCATCAAGGTCATGAAACGGTGATGAATGTGATTCCACCTGTTCATCATGGTAAAGTGACTGGAGCAATTTTTAACCTTGGCTATTTACCTGGTGGAGACAAGGAAATCGTCACTCGCCCGAAAACAACGATTCTTGCTATGAATCAAATCCTTGAATTAATGGCACCAGAAGGAATTCTCGTCCTTGTCATCTATCACGGACACCCTGAAGGAGCAGTAGAACGGGACTACCTCCTACGCTACGTAGAAAAACTAGACCAAAACTACGTACACGTCCTCCGCTACCAATTCATGAATCAACTCAACAATGCTCCATTTATTGTTGCATTGGAAAAAAGATAAAGAAGAGGGACGGACCTCCATTTTGGAGGTCCGTCCCTCTCTGCTTTAAAGTAGTTCATTGGCGATTAGTTCGAAGGATTTTAGTTTGTCTTGGAAGTTGTAGGTTATGCTAACGAGCATGATTTCGTTTGTTTGGTATTGTTCGCTAAGATTCAGTATTTCTTCTTTTACTTTTTTAGGGTTACCGACGATCATACGTTTTCGATTTTCTCTAATTCTCATACGTTCGAATGGGCTGTAGTCATAGGCTGCTGCTTTTTCAGGGCTAGGTGTACCGTTTGAACGCATGCCTTGCTCAATCATTAAAATAGCTAAGTCTATACTCGACGCGATTCTCTCTGCTTCTTCATCGGTTTCAGCACATACCGTAAATACAGCAACCGTATTTTGAGGTGCCTGTAAATAGTCTGAAGGCACAAAATGATTTCGATACGCTTCAGTATATTGAGGCCCACCTTCTCCGTTAATAAACTGGGCAAATGTGTAAGGTAACCCTTTTTGTGCTGCAAGCATTGCACTAGACGGGCTTGAACCTAAAATCCACACTTCAGGCATCGTCTCTATTACAGGAGCAGCCGTTAACCCCTGGTAGGGATGAGAATCTGGTAAGTCATCCGTTAAATATCCAAGTAAATCATCTATTTGCTCAGGATAACGGTTCACGTCACGTGGCTTCCCATCATGGAGAGCCATTGTCGCCATCGGCATACCACCTGGAGCTCTTCCTAATCCTAAATCAATTCGATTCGGATTCAGCCCTTCAAGCAAACGAAAATTTTCTGCAACCTTATAAGGACTATAATGAGGAAGCATGACACCTCCAGAGCCTACTCGAATGGAAGAAGTATTTTGCGCCAAATGAGCAATTAACACTTCTGGTGATGATCCGGCTAAACCTGTTGAATCATGGTGTTCGGATACCCAAAACCTTGTAAAACCTAATTTCTCTACATGCTGCGCAAGCTTTACTGTATTATTTAAAGCCTCTTGAGGGCTCATTCCTTCTGCAATGGGGGACTGATCTAAAACACTTAACTTGATAGTCAAAATTGGACATCTCCTTTAACTGATGTGAGTATTATTATCAATTCCTACTGAAAAAATGTCCAATAACATGCTTAAAGGGTGACTGCCAGTAGGCAGTCACCCTTTAATGTTCTAAAAGATTATTTGTAAATTAACACTTTCCCTACTGTACCATCAGCACTTTGACCTGTTACACGGAATTTCAATCCGTAGTTTGGTACATTACGTCCAGCGTCTACTAGACCAGCATTGCTGTAATCTGCACTATCATCAAATAGTGGGTTACGAGCCGTGTTGTTATCCTCTAATGTAATACCATATAGACTAGTGTAGTCAAGGAACATTTTTTCTGACTTATCTAGGCTAAATGCTGCATCATGAACTTGATAACGAGTAGATCCTAAAGCACCGTCGCTCCAAGTGTTCACTTTTTGATCAGCATCCACAACTCCAATGAACCCGTCTCCTGGGTGGATACCTGTCCAGTTTTCACTGTATTGTTTATCCACATACCATACTACTAATCCATCATCGAATTGCATTAAGCTGTCACCACGGCGGATGTTAGCAAGACCTTCATCTACACCGTTGTGGCTGCGCCACTCTAATAGGTAGTAATGTTCAGAGCGTTTAATACCGTCATTTTTCGTAAATCCATCTAACTTTACTAAAGCGTCTCCTTCTGCATCATCGAACAGAACTTCTTCACCATCCACGACTACTGAAATGTCGTCTGCAAATAATCCAGGGTTCGATACAGCAGCATCCGTTACATACTCGATAGCTACTTCTACTTCTTCACCAGCATAAGCTGATAAGTCAAAGGACGCGTCAATCCAGCCATTAGAAGAACCTGTAATTCCATTACCTAAATTAGAACCATAAGGGTCTGTATTTGTTGTGATATCGCTCGCTACTGGTTCTCCGTTTACTGTTACATAAGCATAATCCCAGTCAGTTTCAATATCATACCAAGCTTTGAAATTGAACGCGGCAGATGTAGCATTTGTTAAATCAACTGTTGTTGATAGCACATTGTGTAAGTCATCTGCACTTCCAGAGAAGTATTCAGATTCTCCACTTGCCGGCTCATTGATTACTGTTTCCTTTTGAGGAAGTGTTACTTTTACTACATCATTATTTGTGCCTTTTGTGGCAGCTTCATCAAGAAGAACTTCCATTCCTTTTGAATCAATATCTTCAAGGGCAAATTCAGTTCCTGTCAACCAATTCCCTTTAGTACCTTCATTATCAACCACTGCAGAAGTTTGCAGCATTTCTTTCATATATGGACTGAATCCAGTCGGCATCGTTCCAGGAATTTTACCTGCCCAGCTACCACTAGACATGATGGACCAGTAGCTTACCGGTTCTCCTGCTCCAGTGTACTGAGTGTCATACTCATCTGGAAGACCTAAATCATGACCGAATTCATGAGCCATAACTCCAACTGCACCGTCTTCTGGTTCAATAGTGTAGTCGTAGGCAGCCATTACTCCGCCCCAGTATGGTACGGCAGCTTCAGTTTCCAAAGTAAATACTCCGCCTAGGTTCCAACGGTGAGACCAAATTGCGTCAGATCCTAATGAACCTCCACCTGCTTCTTCACCAACACCGGAGTGAATAACCATTAAGTGATCCACAAGTCCATCTGGCTCAAGGTAATCTCCATCACGATCAAGATCGTAACGATCCCATTTGTCGTAATCTGCCAGGTTTACAGTAGGATCTGCATCCGCAGCTTCTAGTGCTTCCTTAACGAGCCCTCTTGCGTTTACATCACTGTCATCTTCAGTTGGGTAGTTTCCACCATACGCTGCAGCTGGTTGGCTTGCTGTATACCATCCAGCAACTTCCCCTTCAACTGAGTAGCTTCCACCAGATTGTTGCTCATAATATTGCTTCATGGATACATAGGTTTTACCATCTGGACCTGTCCATCCACCTGTTCCAAATAACATGTCCTGATAATGTTCACGAGAGTATGAATTTTCACCTTCATAATACATGTCTGTTTCATCAGCAGTCATAGAGTTATGAGGCTTGTCCGGATAATCAACTAAAAGAACTAGAACTTTATCCGTACGCATTTCACCATCATATGCTTCTTCTTCTACTGAAGCAGGTGAGTTTTTCTTTGCTTGTCCGAGTTTATTTCCATTTCCATTTTTCAAACTATAATCTTTCATAGCTTTTTGAAGCTCAGATTTAGCTTCTTTTTCTTCATTGTGAAGTTCTCCAGCTTCTTTTGAAGCTGCATCTGCTTTAGCACTTAAAAATTTGTTTAAAGCTTTCTCTGCTTCAGCTGGTGTTGCATTTTTTGCAATCTTTCCATCGGCTTTCAGCATTTCAATTAAGCGCTCATCATTCGCAATGCCTAAATCGAAAGGCCCTCCACTTTTGTGATCATGTTTCACCGTTGGCTTTGCTAAAACGTTTTCTGGTCCTACGGTTGTTGCAGATGCCGGTACTGCAAAAGCACCAACACTTAGAGCAGCCACCATGGCCATTGATAATACTTTACGTGATTTCAACACGTCATTCCCCCTTCATATGTACTATAAAATTTCCAACTATTTTTAATATACAAGATTTTTCAGAAAAGTAAATGTATTCTGACACTAATTAGTTCTTTTTACCTATGTTTTCCACAAAAATAGACATAAAGTACTTTTTTTTGCACAAATAAAAAGGCTAGTTCTGTCAGAACTAGCCTTAAACATTTTATGAAATTTCCCTACGGTTCTTCCACTTTCGATACATTCTCCCATTAAAGTAGAAGAATTTCGTTACCCAACCAGCCTCTCCCATAAACTGTTTGGAAAAGGTGTGAACTTTTTCTTGTTTATGGGCTTTTTCATCTGACAAATAAACACCTATTAGCCCTTTATTAATCAGTCGGTGAAAACGGGCATGAGGAAGGTCAAATGTATGTTCATCAGCTTTTCTTAAAAAATGCAGCAGCCGGTTTTTTAAATGTTCGTCATTTTCATAATAAAAACAGAAGTTTAAATCTCCACCCTTTTGATCTTCTTCCTGATCTATAAAATAATCTAATAGAATATGTAAGCCTTGAATGTATGGAAAATACCCCTTTTTTATCTTCTCAGCGTATGAAGGAGTGAAATCCTGACGGCTTGCATAGGAAACTAAACAAAAAATGCCCAGTGTTGAACCAGAGCAGGCAGAGAATTCATACCAGTCCATCTCAGGTAGCTTTCTTCTATGATTTTCAAACCAACGTATCAGTCGGCCTTCTCTTTCTTCCATTTTCACATGTTTATGTATTTGGAGGTCACAATAATATCCACACAGTTCAATCAAGTCATGATGAATGCTATCGTAATGAATTAGCTTCTGTAACGATGTTTGACACGTAAGAACAAGATTTTGAAGATATCCTCCATCGTCTTGATCCTCTCTTAATGCATAATAATTTACAGGGATTGATCCCACCGATAATGCGTCTTTCATTGACTGATGAAGCAAAGCAAAATCATCAGGATCTAACGAAACACTTCGATCACAAAGATTATCTAAGTAATCACTAATTGTTTGATAGGCAACGATAAAGCGTATCACATTCTCCTTCATATCAGGAGCTAATAAAGAAAGAATAGAACCCCCTTCACAATGAAAGGCTTTGTGCTCAATACTGGATAATGCTTGTTTTCTTAATTCCTGATTAGGAATACTCATAGCTCGTTCCTTCCAACCCTCTAGCTCCAGATGAACAATTGGAAATACATCTCGGTACACTTTCTTCATTAAAGAGAATGGATGATTCGGAATAGACAACTTTCCCACCTCATTTATAGAATGTATCCTATGGACTTCAAGCGACTTTCAATAAACGTTTTTGAGTACTCAAATATTTCTTCTCTTTCAGGCTCATTATATATTTCATGATAGCATTTCGGCCATTCTTTATAGTGCATTTCAGATAGTGACAATTCGTTGAACCATTTTTTCACTGCCTTTTTATCGACAATCTTATCTTCTCCAGCCTGGAGAACAAGTAAAGGCACATCAGGCATTTTCGTTAGATTCATGAAAGCTAGTTTTATGGCATGTACCAATTCTCTATACCATCTAACAGATACCTTTGTAATATAAAGAGAATCATTACTATCGATTTCTCTTACATCGGCATTTCTTGTAGCCATATCAATCGTTAAACCTGAAGAAAACTTCACCATAGGAGCAAATTTATTTAACCCATATGAAAGTAGCTGTACAGGCTTTGCCGGGCTTTTCACTAGTCCTAAACATGGAGATGAAAGAATGACTCCTGCAAGATTCACATGAGATTCTTGTAAAAATCGGACTGCAACCAATCCTCCCATGCTGTGTCCAATGACAAACACTGGCAAATCAAATGCATAGGCTGCCTGAATCCAATCCTTCACTTCAATAATGTATTCGTCAAATGAATCAATATGTCCTCTATGACTTCTAGAGGTCATCCCCTGTCCGGGTAAGTCCCCCATAATGACATGAAAACCAGATGCACGCCACATTTCAATGAGCCAACCGTATCGACCATGATGTTCCATTGCTCCATGAATAATAACGATGACTGCTTTCGCTTCTTGATCTGTTTCCCATTTCCACATGGCAAATCCTCCTTTATAGTTCTCTTAATGAAGAAATTCTGCTACCATTTATTATAGTAAATATTCTTGAAAGAGGTAGTGTAAAATGATCTATCCATATCATGAAATAAAACCTACAATCGCTAAAAGTGCATTCATTGCTGATTATGTCACCATCTCAGGAGATGTTGAGATTGGAGAAGAATCTAGTATTTGGTTTAACACCGTCATCAGAGGAGATGTCGCTCCAACCAAAATCGGTAACAAAGTAAATGTTCAGGATAATTCCATTTTACATCAGAGCCCCAATAACACTCTAATCCTAGAAGATGAAGTAACAGTAGGACATGGAGTAATATTACATAGCTGCAAAATTAGAAAAAAGGCGTTAATTGGAATGGGATCCATCATTTTAGACAATGCAGAAATAGGAGAAGGTGCGTTTATTGGTGCTGGCAGCCTTGTCCCTCAAGGAAAAGTGATTCCTCCGAATACTCTGGCATTTGGTAGACCAGCAAAAGTCATTCGTGAGTTAAATGAACATGATATCAGTGAGATGAAGCGCATCTCTAGAGAATACGCTGAAAAAGGGCAGTACTATAAAAGTATAAAACCGATTTAAGTTCTTATACTTGGGATACCCTATCATTAAAGAGATTAGTCATAAAAATTTTGTGATGAAAGATTTATGTGCCATTTCATGAGTTTATCTGGCGTTTTGGGGATTTATCGATCGTAAAAATATTTTTTTCTGCCAAAAATTAAAGATATCTCCCATTCTACACAACTCAATAAATCCTGCAGACTCTGCGGAACAACAAAAAAATGACCAACACTCCCATTTGAGCGTTGGTCATTTTTCATGATTATCTTAAAGCTTCTGCTTTTAATACTTCTGCTTTATTTGTACGTTCCCATGGAAGATCAATATCTGTACGACCAAAGTGTCCATACGCAGCTGTTTGCTTATAGATAGGACGACGCAGGTCTAGCATTTTGATGATTCCTGCTGGACGTAAGTCGAAGTTGTTTCTCACAACATCTACTAATACATCTTCAGAAACTTGTCCTGTTCCAAATGTATCGATAGAAATGGATACAGGTTGAGCTACTCCAATTGCGTAGGCTAGTTGAACTTCACATTTATCTGCTAAGCCTGCTGCCACAATGTTTTTCGCAACGTAACGTGCAGCGTATGCAGCTGAACGGTCAACCTTCGTCGCATCCTTACCTGAGAATGCTCCTCCACCGTGACGAGCATATCCACCATACGTGTCAACGATGATTTTACGGCCTGTAAGACCAGCATCACCTTGTGGTCCACCAATGACAAAGCGGCCAGTTGGGTTAATGAAGTATTTTGTTTGATCATCGATCAATTCTTTCGGTACAACTGGATCGATCACATATTCTTTTAAGTTACGTTGAATTTGCTCTAATGTAACTTCTGGATGATGTTGAGTAGAAATAACAATTGTATCGATGCGAACTGGTTTATCGTTTTCATCATATTCTACTGTTACTTGCGTTTTACCGTCTGGACGTAGGTAAGGAAGAATTTCTTCTTTTCGAACTTCCGTTAAGCGACGAGAGATTTTGTGAGCAAGTGAAATCGGAAGAGGCATAAGCTCTTTCGTTTCATTACAAGCAAAACCGAACATTAAACCTTGGTCTCCTGCTCCAATTGAATCAATTTCTTCATCGGTCATTTGACCTTCACGAGCTTCAAGGGCTTGATCCACCCCTTGTGCGATATCAGCTGATTGCTCATCTATCGATGTTAATACAGCACATGTTTCAGCATCAAATCCATATTTTGCTCGAGTATATCCAATTTCACGAATCGTTTCACGAACGATTTTCGGAATATCTACATACGTATTCGTTGTAATTTCTCCTGCTACAAGAACAAGTCCTGTTGTAACAGAGGTTTCACATGCTACACGAGCATTAGGATCATTCGTTAAAATTGCATCAAGAATTGAATCAGAAATTTGGTCACAAATTTTATCTGGATGTCCTTCGGTTACGGACTCAGATGTAAACAGACGACGTTTAGTTGACATCAAGGTTCCTCCTTAAGCATAGTTGCTAGAATAGCTCTAACAAAACATTTAAACAGATACGGTACTCATTCCCTAAGTAGTATGAAGTAAACATGGTTTTTTTATAAAAAAACATGAGATTCGTGTGCAAATGCTCTTCTATAATATAGAAAAAACCCTTCCTCAAATAAAGCAATAGAGGAAAGGTTTCACATCATAGCCGCGCCTTTTCTCTCTTATCGTTCAAGGTTCAAAGACCTTGCCTCAGTTTAGCACCTTCGCTTAATCTGATATTCCTCCATTATAATGAGGAAAAACCAATAAACTATTTAGCAGGTTGCTGGGTTTCATAGGGTCTGCTCCCTCCACCAGCTCAGGATAAGAGTATCCGTTCAAGGTACAATATTAACGGTTATGATAATGGGTGTCAACCATTTTCCCATGTAAGGATTAACCAGTGAAGGAAGAGGGTAAAACATACAATTCCTTAGGATAAAACCTAATGAACATTTGATGTTAACACAACACTGTTTTTACCTATATATAAGTGATGAGATTTCAAAAAACAGGGTATAAATGTGACAAAACGAAGACACATAATAAAAATAACTAAATAGTATAGACTAATGGTTTAATTGTGTTATACTATTTTTGAGAAACACAGAGATATCTAAATTTATATAAAGGAAGGGTTCTAATGAATTCAGTGAGCATGTCTAATGAATTAACGGAATTACTTAATGGTCAAAATATTCAACACCAATTATCTGTTTCACAATTAGTTGAAAAAGTTCTTCACAGAAATGAAGGCGTTTTAACTTCATCAGGAGCAGTTAGAGCAGAGACTGGTAAATACACAGGACGCTCTCCTAAAGATAAATTTATTGTCGAGGAATCATCAACGAAGGATAAAATTGAGTGGGGATCTGTAAACCAACCAATCTCTTCAGAATCATTCGATAAACTATATAATAAAGTTGTAAACTACTTAAAAGAAAAAGAAGAAGTATTTGTATTTAAAGGTTTTGCAGGTGCTGACCCTAAACATAGACTACCTATTCAAGTGATTAATGAGTTTGCTTGGCACAATCTATTTGCTCACCAATTATTCATTCGCCCAACAAGTGATGAGCTAAAGACTCATCAATCTGGATTTACCATTGTTTCTGCTCCAAACTTTAAAGCAGACCCAGCAGTAGATGGTACACATTCTGAAACATTCATTATTGTTTCATTCGAACGTAGAATCGTACTCATTGGTGGAACAGAGTATGCCGGGGAAATGAAAAAATCGATTTTCTCTGTTATGAATTACATGCTGCCTGAATCTGATATTCTATCTATGCATTGTTCTTCAAATGTAGGCCGTGAAGGAGACGTAGCACTATTCTTTGGCTTATCTGGAACAGGAAAGACAACTCTTTCTGCTGATCCGAATCGTCGTTTAATCGGAGATGATGAACATGGATGGTCTCCAAACGGTGTATTTAATATTGAAGGTGGATGCTATGCTAAATGCATCGGCCTAACTCGTGAAAAGGAACCTCAAATCTTTGATGCCATTCGTTTTGGCTCTGTCTTAGAAAACGTTGTTCTTGATGACGAAACTCGAATTCCTGATTACGATGATAACACATTAACGGAAAATACACGTGCTGCTTACCCACTTCAAGCAATTGATAATATTGTAGAACCAAGTGTTGCAGGTCATCCGAATACTATTGTATTCTTAACTGCCGACGCATTTGGCGTTTTACCTCCAATCAGTAAGCTAACAAAAGAACAAGCCATGTACCATTTCTTAAGTGGCTACACATCAAAGCTAGCTGGAACAGAGCGTGGAATTACTTCGCCACAAGCCACTTTCTCAACTTGCTTTGGTTCACCTTTCCTACCACTTCCTGCAACACGGTATGCAGAAATGCTCGGAAAGAAAATTGATGAGCACAATGCTCAAGTCTTCCTGGTTAACACAGGTTGGACGGGTGGAGAATATGGTGTTGGCAGTCGAATGAAGCTGTCTTACACTCGTGCAATGGTTCAAGCCGCTCTTGAAGGAGAACTAACGAACGTTGAAACAGAAACGGATACGATCTTTGGATTGAACATTCCTGTACACGTTCCAGGTGTTCCTGATGAAGTTCTTCAACCTCGTAAAACATGGCTAGACGAATCTGCCTATGAAAAGAAAGCAAAAGAATTGGCTCGTAAGTTCAACGAAAACTTCACAAAATTCGCAAACGTACCTGCCGAAATCGAACAAAAAGGCGGCCCAACCGTCAAATAAACATATCATAAGAGGTTTGTCCTTAGAGGGACGGACCTCTTTTTTTTATACAAATGATCTTTTTCTTTAAGATTTTTGCAATGACAGTCCCTTTATAAACAGCAAACAAAAAAGAGAAGGGGATCCTCCCTCCTCTTTTCCATCCTATAACCCTTTTTTTCGCCCTGTAATTCGATTAAACAGAAATACGACTACAGCAATGATAAGTAATACATGAATAATGGCTCCACCAATTTTAAATATTAAACCAAGTAGCCACAGAACTAAAAGAATTCCGATAATGGTCCACAGCATCAATACTCCTCCTTACAATTGTGATTTATCCTAACTTTCCCTATTTCAGCACTTTTAAAACAAAAAAAATGTATATTTAGGTTTTTCTATAAAAATACTACTTTACTAATTATTGTTAATTTTGGTATGATTACAATTAAAAATCTACGGAGGACCTAAAATGATTAGACAGCTAACAGAGCAGGATGATGATCTTTGTCAAAAACTCATTCATCAACAACCAGCTGAAAACCTCTTTATTATTGGGGATATTGAAGCATTTGGGTATGAGGAGGATTTTCAACAAGTATGGGGAGACTTTGATGAAAACGGAAACTTAAGAGGAGTACTTTTAAAGTACCGTGAAAATTTCATTCCATATTCCCTTGGTGAATTTGACGCAAAGGGCTTCGCAACAATTATTAATTCACATGAAGATTACCGGTTTGTATCAGGGCTAAAAAAAATCATTTCTCAAATGGAGCCATACTTATCACGAGAATTAAAATCCAAAAGACAACTATATTATGCAAAATGTGATCGCATGGATTCCTTAGAACTACAGGCTTCTAACATAGTGAAAAAAATCACCCTATCTGATCTACCAAAACTTAATTCTCTTCTAAAAAGCATCCCTGAATTTAAGGATGGAGCGTTTAGTATTGAGAGTAGGAAAAAGAATATAGAAAAGGGTGTATCAAGAGGTTATTTCATTGAGGAGGATGGAAGGTTTGTCTCTTCCGCTTCTACAACGGCTGAAAATAGCTTATCTGCCATGGTAGTGGCTGTCTGTACAGATCAGAACTATAAAGGAAAAGGATATGCTACTCAATGTGTTTCACACCTATGTCAGGAATTGTTAGAGGAAGGAAAAGAGCTTTGTTTATTTTATGATAATCCTGAAGCCGGAAAAATTTATAAGCGAATCGGGTTTAAAGATATTGGCTACTGGATGATGTATACTTTCAAATAAAAAAGTTGACTCCTAATTGGTGGAGTCAACTTTTTTATTATGCTGCAACTTTTCTATTACTTGGAATTAATTTAGCTTGAACCAATCGATTTCTTACAATAATTCCAATCCAACTAGCAAGAAAGGCCTTAATAAGACCGACAACAATAAAAGGATAAACTCCCGCTGCCATTGCTTGAGCCCAGCTTAAGTCTGCAACGTATTTTAGCTGGATCGTCCCTAGAACTAAGGTCACAATCATGCCGACTGTATTAGCAATCATCGCCATGCTTAAATTGAATTTTGTACGTTCCAATATCAGACCCGTTATGTATGCTGCTGCGATAAAACCAAATATATAGCCACCGGTTGGCCCCACTAATACTTGTGCTCCTCCACTGAAACCAGCAAATACTGGAACACCTATTGCCCCAAGCGCTGTGTAGCACACCATGGAAAATGCTCCATATCTACTCCCCAGTATCGTTGCTGTCAAACCAACTGCTAATGTTTGTCCGCTAATGGGCACTAGTGGTAATGGGACTTCAATTTGAGCAAAAATGCCGGTAATCGCTGCAAAAATGCCACATTGAATAATCATTCTTAGCCTTTGACTGTTCACTTTTTCCTCCTCCTTTATGTAAACCATTACATATTTTAAGTTAACATAAAAATATACAAATTGGGAAGGTTTATTTTCCTCATAAAAAAGGAAGCTTACACTGTAGTGAGCTTCCTTTACATAATTTCCTATTAATTTGTTGAATTCAAAGAAATGAGCTGATATACAATCGTTGTTTTGTCATCCTTCCATTCCATTCTTTCTATGCGACCATATCCATTAGGATCACTCTCTTTTGTCTTCCTTACTTCGATTGGAATATGCATAGGATACAAACGATATCCATCTTTTTGCAGTTGAAATAAATTTTTTTCCTTCCTCACTTCTTTTCCTTTCGTCACAATCATCGTGTTCAATTCTAATCCCATTCCCATTTCACAAGACCCCTATCCTTTTTATTTCTATCATACAATATAAGCTATTGATTTTTCATCCAGGTACACAGCATCGAAACCAGTTCTCTGTTCTTTTTTGGAGGGAAATAATGTGTAAACTCATTGAAATAGTAGGAGGTAACGTCTTTCCCTAACTCTTTCAATCTTTTCTCTAGTCTATATGCATGTTCCACTGAAACATTCTCATCTTTTTCACCATGAATGATTAAAACGGGTGCTTGGAGTAGTTCCAACTCATATAGAGGCGTCCTCCATTCATATCTCGTTGGAAATTTATTCGGACTTCCCCCAATTACTCTTTTCATCATCCTTCGAAGATCGCTTCGCTCTTGATACGTAAGAAACATATCGGAAACACCACCCCACGTAACGACTGAGGTAACATCATTATGACTGATTCCTACGAATAGAGCCATCACTCCTCCACGTGAAAATCCAAATACATGAATTCGATTGTCACGAACTCTTGAATAATTTTGAAGCAGTTGAAATCCTGCTGTTGCATCCTTCCGATCATCCCCTGCGAAGTCTTCATTCCCTTCTCCCCCAAGGTTCCCTCGATAGTAAGGTGCAAACACAATAAATCCATTGGAAGCAAATTGAGCAATTCGGGCAGGTCGAACCATTCCCACTCCTTTAATACCACCACGTAAGTATAAAAAGCCGTCATAGTTTCCCTTCTTGACGGGTTCTGCAAGGAGTCCCTTTACTCTTAATCCTTCAGATATATAGATAATTTCGTAAAGTTCTACTTTTGGGTTAGGTGAAGGAAATAATGTTTTCTTCACCACAGTTCCATTTCTCATATTCTCTTCCTTTCGAAAACGTGCATTGGGTATTCACACATTTTTTGCACGGTACATAGAATATTTTAACAAATTCTAAAGAGAAGATACATGAAAGTGACTACATCACAATAGAGAAAAAAAGAGGCTGGGAATCTAAAGGAGGAAGTAGTAAATGAATAAATGGATCAGAAGTGGTATTGGGGTTTTCTTACTCTTGATACTAACCATTGGTATGTCAGCATGTGGAGAAAAGACAGACGAAATGACAAAAGTCCGTGTTGCAGAGGTGACTCGTTCTATTTTCTATGCCCCTGAATATGTCGCCATTGAAAAAGGGTTCTTTAAGGAAGAAGGGTTAGATATAGAATTGACCACTACTTGGGGTGGAGATAAAACGATGACCACCTTATTATCTGACGGTGCTGACGTCGCTCTGGTAGGTTCTGAAACAACCATCTATGTTCATGCTCAAGGTTCAAATGACCCTGTCATCAACTTTGCTCAATTAACGCAAACCGATGGAACTTTTTTAGTATCACGGGAAAATGTAGAGAACTTTGAATGGGATCAATTGAAAGGCTCCACTTTCTTAGGACAAAGAAAAGGCGGAATGCCTCAAATGGTTGGGGAGTTTGTCCTTAAGAAGCATGGGATTGATCCTCAAAATGACTTGAAATTAATTCAAAATATAGACTTTGCTAATATTGCTAACGCCTTTGCATCTGGTACAGGAGATTACGTACAGCTATTTGAGCCAACTGCTTCTATCTTTGAAAAAGAAGGAAAAGGGCATATCATTGCTTCCTTTGGTACTGAATCAGGTCACGTACCATATACAACATTTATGGCAAAGGATAGCTACATGAATGAAAACAAAGAGGTTATTGAAAAGTTTACTAAGGCTTTGTATAAAGCACAACAATGGGTAAAAGAAAACAGTGCCGAAGAAATAGCAAAGGTCATTGAACCTTATTTTGAGGATACTGAGCTGCAATTAATTGAAACAGTCGTTGACCGCTATAAGTCTCAAGGCTCATATGCTACTGACCCAATACTAGATGAAGAAGAATGGAATAATTTGCAGTCGATTATGAATGAAGCCGGGGAGCTGCCTCAATCTGTTGAACACAGTATTCTCGTTAATACATCAATCGCTGAAAAAATAGCAAAATAAACATTCTTCAATCATCCAGGAGGGGCTGACCGAATAGTCAGCCCCTCATCTAAGACATCCCCGATTGGAGGCGTATTGACTATGAACTTTCTAACACTGAATGGAATTCACCATACGTATTTTTCACCGAAATCAGCTACTCATGCTCTCTCAAGCATTGATTTGAATGTGATAGAAGGAGAGTTCGTCTCTTTTATTGGACCGAGTGGGTGTGGGAAAACAACGTTACTTTCTATCATAGCTGGTCTTATTGAACCGACGAAAGGAAATATTCTTTTAAACGATCTACCCATTAAGAAAGTAAGAAATCGAATGGGGTACATGCTTCAGCAAGACTATCTTTTTCCTTGGAAAACAATTGAAGAAAACATCTTTTTAGGCTTGCAGACCATGAATAACCTTACGGAGGAAAAAAAACAGGAAGGTCGTAAATTGTTATCTCAAATGGGGTTAGAAGGTGTAGAAGGAATGTATCCAAGGGAGCTTTCAGGCGGAATGAGACAAAGAGTTGCCCTCATACGGACCTTAATTACTGAACCGAAGATTCTTCTTTTAGATGAACCTTTTTCAGCATTGGATTACCAAACAAAACTGAAGTTGGAGGATTTGATTTTTACTACATTAAAGTCCTTAAGTAAAACGGCGATTCTCGTTACCCATGACATTGGGGAAGCCATAGCGATGAGTGACCGAATTGTCCTATTCTCAGCGAAGCCTGGCCGCATCCATACCATTTTTGAAGTACCGTCAGAACTAAAGGAATTAAAACCCTTTACCGTACGCAATCATAAAACCTTTTCCCCATTCTTTCAATCCATATGGAAGGAGCTTGAAAAACTTGAATCCGGAAGCAATCAAACAAAAGCATAGTCAATACATTCAATCTCTAAAGAAAGAGCAAAGGTGGATATGGTTTTATCAAGCCCTTATCTTTCTTGTGTTCTTTTCTCTGTGGGAAATCGCCAGTCGGTTATCATGGGTTGATCCATTAATCTTTAGTTCACCATCTAAAATATGGAGCCTCTTCATTGTGAAAATAGCAGACGGAAGCCTACTCGCTAATTTATCCGTCACATTGGGAGAAACGATTGTAGGATTTATTTTAGGTACTTTTCTCGGAACGCTTTTAGCTGCGATCCTTTGGTGGTCTCCTTTTCTATCAAAGGTCCTGGATCCTTATCTTGTTATCCTTAACGCAATGCCTAAAGTTGCACTCGGTCCTATTTTAATAGTTGGCTTAGGACCTGGTTTCACTTCGATTATTGCCATGGGGACCATTATTTCTGTTATTATCACGACAATCGTTGTCTATACTTCCTTTCGGGAAGTGGATCCCAATTTCTTAAAGGTGATGCAAACATTCGGAGCTAGTAGGGGACAAATGTTCAAGGAAGTCATTTTACCAGCGTCCTTTCCTACTATAATATCCACCTTGAAGGTAAATGTAGGATTATCATGGGTTGGAGTTATTGTAGGTGAATTTTTAGTATCAGCAAAAGGACTCGGATACATGATTATCTACGGATTCCAAGTATTTAATTTCACCCTGGTGCTTCTATCCTTACTCGTTATTGCTGTTTTTGCAACGATTATGTATAAGGTCGTGGAACAATTAGAAAAAAGGTGGATTAAGTCTTAAGGAGGTTTAATTCAACCAGTCTTTTCATGGCTAATACCACTACTTTATCTTTCATAATAAAGCTAAATTCTGGATGTGATTGAATCGTTGAAAAATCCCCTGACCAAACAATCGCCCCATCTGTTTCTAGATAGTCCTCTTTTTCAACAACCTCTAGTGCATTAGCAAAAAAAATGGTTTTTACAAATGGGGACTGATCATATACTTTGTATTCACCTATAAAAAGAGGATCCTTGATCACTCCTCCTGTTTCTTCATATGTTTCTCGTATAGCAGCTTCTTCTAAGGTTTCTCCTTCTTCTACTTTTCCACCTGGAAACTCAAGGCCTCTCCTCTTATGTTGTGTGAAGAGCCATTGGTTTTGGTAACGACAGAGAATGAACACATGCTTTGATTGTTGTGAGAAAAAATTTTTCTCAAATGAAAGCTCTACTTTAACTCCATTGGCATCAATAAATTGTTCCATCTGGTTTCACCTCACATTCTACTAGTACTTACTCTCTTTATCTAATCATAAATAAAAAGCATTGGTCCACAGATTTCTCATGTGGACCAACACTTTTTTCATTTATTGAGGATTTTCTTCATTTAGAATCCCCATACCCTCTATAAATTTCTTTGCTTCGCCATCCCCAAGTTGATGAATCATTCCATACGCTTGACGCATATTCTCATCATATGCATCATTTTGACGATCATAATGGTATTGAAGATACGGTACGTGAGCTCGGTAAAAGTTTTGCCAATCCACCGAATGATTGGAATCAAAGATCTCTCGAAGCTGTGTAATTTCTTCATCCGTTGCTGAAATTTTAAAGTTCCAAGGTGAATCTGTTGAACTTCTTGAAATTTCACCTGTGGCTATTTCAATATAATAATCATTTCGTTCCTCGTTCAAGCTTCCCACCCCTTAACAGTACTTATCCTTCATTTTCTTCATTTTATAAGAATTTATTCACATTCAAATTGGAGGAACCAAAAGACAGATTATAAAATAAGGTTCTTAGAGAGAATGAAATAAAAAACTTTTTATTACGAATAAAGTAGTGATTTGATAGTATAGTATCAATAAGGTATCAACAGATTTTATTTGCTTAATTGTCTCTTGAAAGTAGAACCATGGTTATTTTGTCTTATAAAGGGTAAAGAGAAAAGAAGAGTTGTGTACAATATAATTTCATTATTAATTAACTAGTGTTCATGTTAGAATCTAATTATAGGGAGGTGAAGAGCATGAAGTTAATCGAAGAGATTTATGAAATGTACCGAGGAAGAATTAAAGGTACTGACGAAGACTTAGACCTCATTGCCCTTACAATATTAGAAGACACTTCTAGGCACGAGCTACTAGAATTAATTCAGGAAATGGAAACGGAAGAACTGGAATACTTCTTTCGCCTATACATATTTGAAACTTTAAAAGAAAAATGGTCCAAAAGCGAAGAAAGAGTCCTAAGGGAAAAAAAGAGTTTGCATTAAAAGAAAAAGAGAATGGCTTTGTTAAGAGGCAGAGCTTTAATTTCAACACTCTCTAACCAATACAAGAGGACGCATCGTAGAAAGCTTCTACGATGCGTCCTCTTGTTCAATCCCTTACCCTTTAATATCAACAGTGTGTCCTTTACTTGGATGAGGTGCAGGCTGTGAAGAATTCATTTTTTCCAACATTGCTGTTACCTGTGCCGTTTGAGTAGACATTTGACTTTTTAATAAATTCATACTCAAGGTATGCTGAAGCTCAGCTACCTGCTTTCCCATAATTGATGAAAGATTCATACCAACATCCTCCTTGTTTAATACACTATTTCATTAGAATAATAAAAAGTCATAAACGATACCTTAAGGATAGCAAAATATTCCACCAATTGATAGATCATGCTCTTAAGTAAAAAATGTATGATTATTTTGCATGTGATAAAATAGAAAAAAAGGGGGTAGCATCATGTCAATGACACTTGTTCTGATTATTGCTGTGGCCATATGTATTTTAGTAATCTTTGTAAGTGCCCTTACAACGTCAAAAGCATACACATCTGTTAAACATACAGTGGATCCAATTGAAAATAATCCACATCTTGAAAAGATGGAGCAAGAAGAAGATAACAAAGAATAAAACTTAAAAGCCATCGTTTTTTTAAAAACGATGGCTTTTTATATATTAAGCAAATACCTGCTTTAAATCTTCTTTACTTTGACTGAGCCAGAAACGCATTAACTTCTTTGCTCCCTCTAAATCATGAAGCTTCGCTTGACCACATTGCTTTTCATTGGCAGCTGGAATTTCTTCAATTTCAACGGCTTCCTTCATAGTAGCCTCTAATAAATCAATGATTTCTTCCACTTTCGGCTCTCCACTAACAACCAAATAGTATCCCGTTTGACATCCCATTGGAGAAATATCAATGATGTCAAAATGATTATAGGGCTCTGCATATTTACGTATAGTAAAGGCGAGTAAATGCTCTAGTGTATGAATAGAATCAGGCTTCATCGCTTGTTTATTTGGTTGAGAAAAACGAATATCAAATTTATTCACTAATCCATCTGTTCCTACCTTATGAACACCACAATGTCTAACATACGGTGCTTTCACTGCATTATGATCTAATTCAAAACTTTCTACTGATGGCATTAAAAATCACTCCCATTTAGTTTCTATATATAGTATAACGTAAATTCATAGTTATTTCATCAACTTAATATGAATTACCTGTTTTTCACTATAAACTTGGTATTTTAAGCTAAAAGGTTTTTATCCTTATTTTACTTTGCTATATTTAAAGAAAATCAATTAGGAGTAATTGCTATGAAGAGGATGCTACTGGCATTATTTAAACTATATCAGCTTGTCATTTCGCCACTTAAACCTCCAACATGCCGATTTTATCCAACCTGTTCACATTACGGGATAGAAGCAGTAAGTAAATTCGGTGCCTTACGAGGAGGTTGGTTAACCATTAAGCGAATTGTAAAATGTCACCCTTTCCATCCTGGTGGCCTTGATTATGTCCCTGATGAATGGCCTTCGAAAAAAAAGAATGAAATGGACTAACTCTGCTTAAAGAGGTAGTCTTTTTTTATTGGAATATTTTTAAAAAGAATCTTTCTTTATTTACTATGCATTACTCTTGCTTATTCCCCATAAGGGTAGTAAAATAACCTTTGTGCTAAATCGTAATGATTACACTTAACATCTTATTAGAAGATTGTTTTCAAGAAAAAAACGCAGCATCAATTCAATCAAATATCCAATGATATAAACTGACATTTAATTGATAGAAAAAAGATTTACAAAACTATTTTTATAAAGGAGGATACTTTCTTGAACTATATTCGTAATAGCTGGTTATTATTAATTGTTTTCTTTCTAACAGCTTGCGGCGCTACTTCAGAACAAAACAATAATGAGAAAAAAGATACAATGAAAGTTTACACCACTGTGTATCCACTGGAAGACTTCACGAAAAAAATTGGAGGGAAACATGTTGAAGTGGAAAGCATCTACCCTCCCGGCGCAGATGAACATACATTTGAACCTTCACAAAAAGATATGATAAAAATGGCAGATGGAGATGTATTTCTATACATTGGCATGGGTCTGGAAGGGTTTATCGATGACGCTAAGCCGATCCTTGAAGACGAAGACGTCGTAGTTGTTCCTGTAAGTAAAAACATCAACCTTGAAGAAAGTCAGCATCATGATGAGGGAAATGAAGACGAACACGACCATGACAATAATCCTCATATTTGGTTAGATCTCGTTTATTCCAAACAAATGGCTAATACCATTGCGGAGACATTATCAAACGAAATGCCTGAGCATAAAGAACTCTTTCAAGAAAATCTTGAAACCTTAACTGCTGACCTTGATCATTTAGATTCTGAATTTAAGAAAATGGTCGAAGGCTCCTCTAAGAATACTTTTTATGTTTCTCATGCTGCTTATAGCTATTGGGAAGAACGATATGGGATAAAGCAAGAAGCCATCGCCGGCTTAAATACTGCTAACGAGCCTTCACAGCAAGAGCTTAAAAAAATTATTGAAAAAGGAAAAAAAGATAATGTTCAATATATTTTATTTGAACAAAATGTATCCTCACGTTTAACAGAGGTCGTTCAAAAAGAGCTTGGAGCAAAATCGTTAACCATTCATAATTTATCCGTATTAACAGAAGAGGATCGATCAAAGGAAGAAGATTATTTTTCACTTATGAAGAAGAACATACAAACGTTAGAAAAAGTATTGAAGTAAAGTAAGAGAAATATTAATAATGAAATATCACTAATCGCACGTTGACTTTATCCCGTGCGATTTTTTTATTATCCGATGTTGAAATCCGTCAGGGGTTCTCTTTTTAATAAGGCTATTGATGTTAGCGAAATATCTATTTCCCACAAAAAAGAAGCTTATTTTTTAAAAATAAGCCCCCTTCGTTTTAACACAACATTTCACAAACTTCCTTCCCTGGACGAATCTGTTACTCATTTTATTACCTATATAAAAACACACCTTAACCTCCGATATAAACACTGCTACATGTCCCAGCCGCCGGTTCATAATAACAATGATTTTTATATTGACCCGAAAAAGGTTGACCGTACCATGTTCCAGGACAGGGAGCATATGGATTAAAATACCAAAGAGCATATTTAGCTGGGTGCTGACTCCAATAATCCAAATTCTTTTTTGCTAATCTTTTTTCAACTGATCTCGCTCTGTTATAGAAGAGATTCCCTTTTTGAACAGCTTCAAAAGAATAATTTCCTCCTTGTACTTGAAAAATAACTTGTCGAATAGTTCTTACCTTTTTAAAGTCTAAACAATCGGCTTTTGCACGGTTAACAATCACATTTCCAACATACAACATTCCTTGTTTTCCTTCACCTTCAGCTTCCGCTCTCATCATCCTCGCCATTAAGGCAACGTCTGAATCCTTGTATTTGACTCTTGGCATTTTATTCACCTCAAAAATAGTGTATGAAAAAAGCCTATATAGATGTCATTAAATATAAATTAAGAATGCTTATTATTTATAAGCACTCTTAATATTCATCGATTAGATAACTCCTTTATGAGCAAATCAATCTATCCATTCGTATGGGACATAACATCTGAAAACACTCTACTTCCATACAACTTCTCATTAAAAAATCACAATCAAAACTCTTCTGGAATTATAAATCCCATGAATATTTTTTTCCATTAAGTGGACAATAAGGAAATGTTAATGACTAGTAAAGGGAGAAATGAGAATGGATGAATTAGTAATTGCTCGTTCCTTGTTCGGTACAACCATGGCATTTCATATCATTTTTGCCACACTTGGAGTGGGAATTCCGTTAATGATTATCGTGGCTGAAGTAATGTTTCAACGGACGAACGATATCGATTATTCTGTGATGGCAAAGCGCTGGACTAAAGCCTTCGCTGTTCTCTTAGGGGTAGGGATTCCTACAGGAACGATTGCGGGAGTACAATTATCTCTTCTTTGGCCTGGTTTTATGGAGGTCATTGGGCGAGTCATGGCACTGCCTTTCCAAATTGAAATCTATGCTTTTTTCATAGAAGCTCTTTTTATGTCCATTTATGTGTACGCAGCTAATCGAATTGCTCCCTGGATGAGAATCGTAAGCTTAGTATTGGTGGCAATAGGTGGATTAGCATCGGCTGTTCTCATTACGAATGTTCATGCCTTCGAGGGGACACCTGCTGGGTTTAATATGGTAAATGGAGAAATTACAGATGTTGATCCATGGAAAGCTTTTTTTAACCCGAGCTTTTTTGTCACAGCGGGTCATGTAGCATTGTCTGCTTATGTGGTGGGGTCTTTTACGATTGCTACCGTGTCAGCCTACAAAATGTTGAAAACGCCATTTGGAACTAGAATTTATAAATTTCATCAAAAGTCACTTATGATTTGCCTGTTAGTGGGAGGAGTTTTCTCATTCTTCACGGCCATTAACGGACATGAATCGGCTCAAATGCTCCATGAATATCAGCCAGAGAAGCTGGCAGCTGCTGAAGGGCTGTTTGAAACGCAAACTCATGCCCCACTTGCGATTGGAGGTTTCACAAATCGAGAAGAACAAGAAGTAAAGTGGGGAATTGAAGTTCCCTGGGCACTTAGCTTTTTAGCAGGAAACAGCTTTGACACTGAGGTTGTTGGTTTGAATGATTTTCCTGAAGAATATTGGCCTCCGCTATTTGTTCATACGTTATTTAACGGAATGGTAGCAATTGGCTCTCTTCTCATACTACTTTCCCTCATCGCCTATGTGTGGAACAAGCTATTAAAAAAAGATCGTTTTCCAAAATGGTTGATGTGGGCATTTGTAGCTGGGGGGCCTCTATCCATTCTAGCCATAGAATTTGGTTGGATTTTCGCGTGTACGGGTAGACAGCCTTGGACGATCTACCGGATTCTTAGTACTGAGGATTCGGTTACAACGTCCGGAAACTTAGGTATTCTCTTTATTCTCTTCGTTTCTGTTTATGCCATTTTAGCTGTGGCTGTTGTCCTTGTCCTATTGTATTATTTCAGACGTAATCCCCCAGAAAAAGACTTAAATAAAGCTGAAAGCAAGGATATCCCCCTTTCTACATAAACGAAATTGGAGGTGAAGAACCGTGACCCAAGCATTGATTGCCATAACCATTCTATGGGGGTTTGTATTTATCTATGCTGTAATGGCTACGATGGATTTTGGGGCTGGATTTTGGTCTATGCTATACATCGAACACGATAAAACGAAAGCAACCAATATCGCGAACCGCTACCTCTCCCCAACTTGGGAGGTGACCAATACATTTATCGTCGCATTAGTTGTTGCCGTATACAGCTTGTTTCCTGGTGCTGCTTATTCCCTTGGAACTGTACTACTTGTTCCAGGGAGTTTAATTTTACTTCTATTGGCCATACGAAGCGCCTTCCTTGTATTCTCTCATGTAGCTGATGATTACCGGAAATTACTAACTTATATTACGGGCATAACCGGCCTTTTAATACCCGGATTGTTGATAAGTGTGCTGCCCATTTCTCATGGTTCTTATATAGATTTTGAAGATGGTCAAACCCTATTACTTGGCAAGCTGTTTACCAGCCCTCATGAATATGCTTTTTTCGGCTTTGCAGTGGCTAGTACATTGTTTCTTTCATCCCTTCTTTTAGCTGATTACTCCAAAGCTTCAAAGGAATTTGACGCCTATATCGTCTATCGCAGGGATGCTATGATTATAGGACCCATCTCTGTTATCATGGCTTTTCTTATAATGATTACGATGAAAAATGAAGCAGCGTGGATTTATGAACGAATGATGGAAGATGTTACGTTATTATTGATTTCATTAATAGGCTTTCTGATTGCAGGCGGAGCTCTTTTTCTTCCTACGAATAAAGAAGGTATGAAGGGAATGCCCCGGATCGCAGTTATTGCTGTTACATTTCAATATGTAATTGCCAGCTATGTTTATGGGAAAGCCCATCTTCCTTATATCATTTATCCAGAAGTAACGATTCAATCAGGATTCACAGATCCTACTTCCTTTAAGGCAGTATTTATTACCTACATCG
Source organism: Rossellomorea aquimaris TF-12 (assembly GCF_001648555.1). Classification (GTDB taxonomy): domain Bacteria; phylum Bacillota; class Bacilli; order Bacillales; family Bacillaceae_B; genus Rossellomorea; species Rossellomorea aquimaris. The sequence continues at coordinate 395,798 of NZ_LQXM01000027.1, forward strand.
TTGGGTTTATCATTCTATTCCCTGGCTTTGTTTACTTTTGGAGCTTGTTTATGAATGACAAACGTTACCTAAGACAAAAAAGCTGATTCTTTGCCCTTAAAAGATTTCAAGTCTATAAAAAGGCAGCAATTAACATCGCTGCCCCTTCATACTATATTTCAATCACTTCTTTAAACTCGGTAACTTCAATCATTCGCTTTTTATTTAATTCCACTCCGATACCTGGTCCTTCTAACCTGTCAACATATCCATGATTCACTACAATCGGTGTGTCAATTATATCCTCATCCCAATACTTAGAAGAAGACGATATATCTCCAGGAATAGAAAAGCCTTCTAAACTGGCAAGTGCCAGGTTATGAGCCCTTGAAACACCGAACTCAATCATACCCCCACACCATACCTTTTTTAGGTTTTCCTGGCATAACCGATAAATTTCTAAAGCATTCGTGTATCCACCCACTCGACCTAGTTTAATATTCACCACTCCACAACTATTTAAATAAATAGCGCTCTTCATGTCTTCAGGAGTAACAATGCTTTCATCTAGGCATATAGGAGTCTTCATTTCCTTTTGCAAAATCGAATGCTCTACTAGATCCTTCACACCTAATGGCTGTTCTATCATTTCTAATTGAAATTCATCCAACTCGTTTAAATGCTTTGTATCCTCTAACGTATAAGCTGAATTCGCATCGGCGAGTAAAGATAAATGAGGAAATTCACTCCTTATGACTTTTAGAAGTTCTATATCCGCTCCTGGAGAAATCTTGACCTTGATCCTTTCGTACCCTTCATCTACTAAGTCACTAGCTTGCATGACCATTTCATTTAATGATGGAGCTCCGACCACAGCACCTGCAAGAATTTTATTTCGGGTCCCGTTTAGAATGGTCCAAAGGGGTTTATTGTGCTGTCTTGCATATAAGTCCCACAGAGCCATCTCAAGGCTGGCCTTAGCCATTGGATTTCCTCTTACTTGTTTGAAACGTTGTCCTATTTCTTTCGGATGAGAAAAGGGTGCTTTTTCCACAAGTGGGAAAAGGACATCCTTTATCATGTGATAGCAGGTTTTCACCGTTTCCTCTGTATACCACGGCGTTGAAAAAGCAACGGCTTCTCCTAATCCAGTTAATCCGTCTGTGTCTTGAACTTCTACAATAATCGCTTCTCGCTTCTCTACTGTTTGAAGATGAGTAACAAATGGTTTCTTTAGAGGCATAGAGATCACATGAAGCGTAAGTTTATTAATCTTCATGACTAAACCCCCCCTGTTCCCATTGCTCTCTAAGAACCCTTCTAAGAATTTTATTTGATGCATTACGAGGAATCTCTTTCACAAAAATGACCTTATTAGGTTGTTTGAAAGCCGCTAATTTTTCCTTACAGTAGTTGATGACCGTTTCTTCAGTCAAAAAAGGAGGATCATTTCTCACGATAAAGGCACACGGAACCTGTCCCCAATGGTCATGAGAAATTCCTACTACCCCTACGTCATCAACACCATCCAGAGCTAAAAGCACACTTTCTATCTCTGCCGGGTAAACATTTTCTCCTCCAGAAATGATTAAATCCGAACGTCGGTCAAGAACAAATAAAAACCCTTCTTCATCTACATAACCAATATCCCCAGTATAAAACCAACCTTCATCAAAACTCTTTCTATTTGCTTCTTCCCTTTTATAATACCCTTTAGTTACGTTAGGTCCTTTAACAACAATCTCTCCCTCTTCATAAGGTAAGGTCTTGTCACTTTTGCTAACGATTCTAATTTCAGATGGGAACAAAGGCTTACCTGCAGAACCAAGTTTTGAAAAACTATATTCTGGTGATAAGGTGACGATTTGCGAAGAGGTTTCAGTCATTCCATAGGTTTGAAAAACAGGAATTCCCTTCTCCTTACACGTTTCTAATAATGGTAAGGGGGCTGGCCCTCCTCCTAGCAGCATACATCGAAAATTCGAATGGTAGGACCGTTCTCCTAATGATTTCGTCATACGCTGAAGCATGTTACTAACAACAGACATAATGGTAATACTTCCACTTTGCAGCTCCTCGTTAATAGAATTCACATCAAAGCTTTCATAAAGACGTACCTTCATACCATAAATCACACTTCTCATTACAATTGAATAGCCACTAATATGAAAGAGGGGAACAGAACATAGCCAGGCATCATTTTCACTTATCCCCAGATTCAATGAAGATCCAATTGCACTCCACCAATGGTTTCCATAGGATTGCAAAACTCCCTTTGGAGCACCTGTTGTACCGGATGTGTACATAACAGAACAAGCTTGGTCTAACTGAAAATAATCCCGGATTTCAAACCTTGATGGAGGAGCATTAAATAATGTCGACACGCTTACTTTATTTAATTGTTTCTTTTCTTCTGATAATCCCTCAAGCTTGTCTTCAAATTCATCATCGTAAATGATGGTTCGAAGGTTCATATCTTTTATTTGATAAGACAGCTCATTTGGACTAAGACGGTGATTTAACAATACAGTAGTTAACCCTAACTGTTGAATAGCATGGATCACAAATACGGATTCCACCTTATTCTTAATCATTAATCCCACAAATGGCTCATGATTGGAATTCAAAAGTGTATGAAGCTTTTCAGCCATCATAATAGCTTTTGTCCATAAATCTTTAAAAGTATAATCCTCCTCACCAAAACTTAAAGCGATTCGATTCGGTGTTAAAAAGGATCTCTGTTTCAACCAATTTGGAAGTTCTTGTGTTGACATAAAAATGGTTCTCCTATCCTACTATGTATTTAAAAAGCCTGATGAATCTGTCAAGATTCATCAGGCCACCCCTATTAAGGGAAACGAGGGAATTGTCCAAAGTCTGGCTTACGCTTTTCTTTAAATGCGTCTCGACCTTCTTTTGCTTCGTCCGTTGTATAATATAAAAGTGTTGCGTCACCGGCAAGCTGTTGAAGGCCCGCTAGTCCGTCTGTATCCGCATTAAAGGATGCTTTCAAGAAGCGAAGGGCAGTTGGACTGTTTTCCAGCATTTCTGAAGCCCATTGAACAGTCTCTGCTTCAAGCTGCTCATAAGGAACTACTGTATTAACAAGTCCCATTTCCAGAGCTTCTTGTGCGTTATACTGACGGCACAGGTACCAAATTTCTTTCGCTTTCTTATGTCCGATGATTCTTGCTAAATAGCCTGCACCGTAACCTGCATCAAAGCTTCCAACCTTAGGTCCTGTTTGTCCAAAGATGGCATTATCAGCTGCAATGGTAAGGTCACATACAACATGCAGTACATGTCCACCTCCGATGGCATAACCTGCTACCATAGCAATAACCGGTTTAGGAATAACGCGAATTAAACGTTGTAGATCCAGTACATTCAGACGTGGGATTTCATCTTCCCCAACGTATCCACCATGCCCACGAACTCGTTGATCTCCACCTGAACAAAATGCTTTTTCACCAGCACCTGTCAGGATAATAACGCCTACTTTAGAATCGTCACGAGCATAAGCAAATGCATCAATTAATTCCATTACCGTTTTAGGACGGAATGCATTACGTACTTCTGGACGATTAATCGTAATCTTTGCAATCCCATTATATGTTTCATACAAAATATCTTCGTAGTTTCTTTCTGAAACCCATTCAAAAGCCATTAGTTTCTTCCTCCTTTATGTAGTTAACAATAGATTCTCTATTATTGTACCAAACTTTCGAGGTTCTTCCACATGAATTGCATGCCCAACGTTGAAAAATGTCACAATTTGAAAGCTAGAATTTCTTTCTTTCATTTCTAGAGCAATATTTTTGAACTTCTCATCTTGTTCCCCTACGAGTAAAAACACTGGCACAGACATACATTCCAGCTTTCCCCACCATGAAGGCTGCTCTCCTGTTCCCATTCCCAAAAGACTATTCGCTAATCCGGTTGGATTCTGCCTCAAACGTTGTTGTCGAATCCTTTCTTGAACATCTTTAGGGAGCTTTTGTTGTGTAGAGAACAAAGGAACGTTCTCCCAAAAATCAACAAAGGATTGGATGCCATTCTTCATAATGTTTTCTGCTAACATGTGGTCTCGTTTGCTTCGTTCGCGACGTTCTTCTTTATTTTCAATACCAGGAGAAGCACTTTCTAATAGTAAAGCCTTCACAAGTTCAGGGTTTACCATTGAAAAATGGAGTGCCAAACGTCCCCCCATTGAGTAGCCTACGATCGTCGCTTGTTCAATTTGAAGTTGAGCAAAAATCGATTGAAGGTCTTTTGCCACAGCATCCATACTGTACCTATTAGTGTCCTCGGGGCTGTCTGTTTGACCATGTCCGATAATATCCACACTTATACATTGATATTTTTCACTTAGTTTACTCGTTACATATGACCATGTCGTTGTATCCCCCGTAAATCCATGAAGAAAAACTAAAGGACTTCCTTCTCCTTTAACGTCTACATAATATCGAATATCATTCACTTGTAAAATCATTGGTTGTTTCCTTTAAATTTTTCAACCATTTCCCGGGAAACAAAATTCCACAAATTACGATGATTTCCAACATTGTCTTCACGATTCGTCAGAACCTCAATCACCTTTATTCCTTTTGTCTGTTTTGCATGTTCAAGGGCAGGAATGAAGTCTTTTTGTTCTTTTACAAGGGTATGATGTGCTCCATATAATTGAGCTGCATGGAAAAACTCCAAATCCATTGGGGTCCCGAATAATTCTTCAAAGTGATTCTCTTCTTTAGCTTGTGGCAGATAAGAGAAGATCCCCCCTCCATTATTATTTAGGACGACGATTGTTACATCTAATTGATATTTCCTCCCTATTAGAAGAGCATTTAAATCATGGAAAAATGCCAGGTCACCAATTAGAAGGTATAGAGGTTTTTTTTGGGTACTCATACCAAGTGCAGTCGAGACAACTCCATCAATTCCATTGGCTCCTCGATTTGCATATATTTGTATATTTCTTTCATTATGAAAGAAGTACGTATCAATATCACGTATCGGCATACTATTACTAGCAAAAAGAGTTGAATCATTAGGTAGTTCTTCGAGTAGTTGGCGAACTGCCAACCCTTCATCCCATTCTTGGCTTCCATTTAGGAGTAATTCTTTTGTAGTGTTATTGACGTTCTTCCAATGAGATAACCATTCTGATTTTTCCTGGGAGTCTTCCTTTTGCATGCTGGTACAGAATAGTTGTTCATCACAGTAGATATATTCTTTTCCTGCTGCAATGGGATCCTGCCAGTCCTCTCCTCTACTAATAATCCAAAAAGGAATATCTGTTAGGGATTTCAGAAATAACATAAGGGATTTTGATACGGGCATGGCCCCAAAGCGGATTACGATATCTGGGCGTAAGTCCTCTTTTAGCTCTTTCACTTTTAAAAACGTATCATAGGAATCCATAATCTGATCCTTGGAGTAGTTTCCACTGCGCATAAGGGAAAGAGGATCAGCAACAATAGGAAGCTGATATTGCTTAGAAAATTCTATAACCGCTCCAATGGCTTGCTCATCCAAACCCGGTCCGCATACAAGTAAACCACGCTCTTTGTTATTTAAAGCTTCTTTTAGTTCTTCACTAATTGTCGGATGTAAACCTCTACTTCCGTGGAGAACCCTTTTTCCCTTGTTCCCGTCCCCGAACTGTATCTCATTGAGATTTGGGATTAAAGGTTCCCGAAACGGAAAATTATAATGAACAGGGCCACGTGGTTCTCCCATGCTCAATCCTATACCTTTAACAGCAGAAGACTTTGCATATTGAATCATAGAAGGACTATTTTCTGGCAATGCCATATCAATAGACCATTTCACATGCTTGCCAAACAGATCGATTTGATTAATTGCTTGTGGAGCTCCCACTTCCCGTAATTCATGAGGACGGTCTGCCGTCATTACAACCAAAGGGATTTTAGAGTATCGTGCTTCAATTACGGCAGGATAATAATTTGCTCCAGCTGTTCCCGAACTACAAAGAAGAGCTACAGGTTTGTTTTTTGCCTTGGCAATCCCAAGGGCAAAAAACGCTGCTGAACGCTCGTCCACATTGATATAAGTTTTGATGTGAGGATGGTGTGCGCATAATAATGCTAAAGGAGTGGAGCGAGAGCCCGGGCTTATGACAACCTCCTCTACTCCATTACCCACCATTTCCTCTATAAAAGCAGCTACATAGCGCGTTAAACTCTGTTGGTGTTCGTTAGTCATGTATGTTTCCCCCTAATGCACGTAGCATCGGTCGAAATTTCATTTGTGTTTCTTTATATTCACTCTCAGGTTGTGAGTCAGCTACAATGCCACAGCCTGCATATAGATAGGCATTATTTTCTTGAAGAAGACCTGAACGGAGTGCAACGGCAAATTCTCCATTTCCATATGCATCAAGCCAACCGACTGGCCCTGCATATAAACCTCTATCCATCTCTTCTTCCTTCCTAATAACATATAACGCCTTGTCTCTAGGAACTCCACCCAGGGCAGGTGTAGGATGCAGTTTTTCCACAAGATTGAGCAGAGTCGTGTGTTCTGAAGCCTCTCCAATGACGGGAGTATACAAGTGCTGAATGTCCTTTAATTTCATCAATTGTGGAGTTGAAGGAATACTCAACTCTTCACAATATGGCTCCAAACCTTGTCGGATACTATCCACCACCAGCTGGTGCTCATACCGATTTTTTTCATCATGAAGAAGTTCTTCTCCAAGCTTTTCATCTTCAAGTAAATTGTGGCCTCTTGAAATGGAACCAGCTAGGCAGGTAGAGAGAATTTCCTTCCCCATTTTCTTCACAAGTCGTTCTGGAGTAGCTCCTATAAAACAGCTTTCTTTTCTTTCATAGCTGAAAATAAAGCTATCTGGCTGCTGTTTCCACAAATTATCTAAAACAAAATCAGATGTAATAGGTGTGTCAAAGGAAACCTTACATCTTCTAGCAAGAACAACTTTGTTCATTTCCCCTTGTTTTAATTGATTCACAACATTTTGAACCGACTGCTTCCACTCCGTGGGATTTATGTCTTTAACAGACCTTCCATTAGGCTGGACAGGAGAAGCACTCGTCATTTTCGCATTAGAAAGTAGCTTATTCCTCAAGTCCATTAAAGCTGAATAGGAGTCTTCCTCCTCTTCAGGATGACACAAATAATTAGTTGTCAAATAGTTCTCGTTCCCCACTTTTGTCAGCATAAAAACAGGTAATTGAAGAGTACCGTTTGTGAAATGCTTCCACTCGCTCCCTTCTTTATTTAATGGATCAAAGCGAAATCCACCAAATAGAAGAGGACCAGTTCCTGTCCACTTTTCTTGAGATACAATGACCGCTTTTTCGATAAAGCGCTTCCACTCATTCTCAACAGTAAAAAAACGTTCAGTTTTCTCATCCGTAGAAACAAAGTGTGTTGATCCAAGTCCTACGATTGAGATAGTATGATCACGGTCCTTCCACAAAAAACGCTCTCCATTAAAGAATGAACTGCCTTCATAATAAAAAGAAAGAGGATCTATTGTATCTATTGCCTCAACCACGCTAAGAAGGACGGGGTGATGGAATTGTTTAGCCTTTAACTTGGCTGTATCATATGCTTTTTCAATTTTGGTTTTATGGATGGTAACCAATTGAATTCCCCCAAACAATCACGTACATAATTCAAACTTATTATAAGATACACCTGACAATGAGGTGTGTCAACGAAGTGTTAGATATAAAAACCATTATTTATCCTTATTATATATAATAAACCCTTTTTTCCCGTTTGAGAAACCAAAAGGGTTGTAAAAGTACGTATTTAATGGAAATTTAAACCTTCATAAATTTGATGAAATATATTGACAGTCCCTTTACCATTACCTACACTTTAATTTGTAAAGGAATTGTAATGTTTTCTGAAAATTCCTTGCTAGATAAGGGAGAGAGATGAATGGAACAACATGTATCCAATGTATTGGAATCAGATAAAGGCTGGAAAATTTGGTGGCAACTGACTAGACCCCATACCTTAACAGCTGCTTTCGTACCTGTTCTATTAGGTACGGTATTTGCCTTACAATATACAGAAATAAACTACCCAATGTTTGTGGCAATGCTCTTAGCTTGTTTACTTATTCAAGCTGCGACCAACATGTTCAATGAGTATTATGACTTCAAGCGTGGTCTGGATACTGAACAGTCTGTGGGGATTGGCGGCGCCATTGTTCGAAACGGTGTGAAGCCATCCACAGTAATGTCACTCGCATTTTCCCTATATGGTATCGCATTACTCCTAGGGATATTTATTTGCCTTAATAGCACTTGGTGGTTAGCCTTAATAGGTATAGTGTGCATGGCCGCAGGATACTTTTATACTGGAGGACCGATGCCAATTGCCTATACACCATTCGGTGAAATTGTTGCTGGTTTGTTTATGGGACTGATCATTATTTTGATTTCCTTTTATATACAAACAGGGAATATCACTACTGCAAGCATTCTTATTTCAATTCCCATTTCTATTTTAGTGGGTGCCATTTTATTAGCCAATAACATTCGAGATCTTGATGGAGATAAAATCAACGGGCGTAAAACATTGGCTATTATTTTGGGTAGAAAAGGCGCTATTATCCTTTTAGCCAGTATGTTTTCTGTATCGTATATCTTTATCGTTTTACTCGTCCTTTTTGGAGCAGTTTCACCTTGGCTGCTAGTCGTCTTTCTTAGTATTCCGAAAGCGCTGAAAGCTACGAAGGGCTTTATTGGAAAATCACAACCCATCGAAATGATGCCAGCCATGAAAGCAACGGCACAGACGAATACAATCTTCGGGTTCTTAATGTCTGTTGGGTTAATGATTGGTTATATTTTATAAAAGATGTTTTTATTTCAGATACGCAAGAAGTGGTTGATTTCCGCTCCAGGTTGCTCGCTTTCCGCGGGGCGTGAGTTGAGCCTCCTCGGGCTTTTGCCCTGTGGGGTCTCAACTTTCCCGCTATTCCCGCAGGAGTCGAGCACCTTACGCTCCAATCAACTTTCTAAGTATGAGTTTCTTAATATAGACTAATATAAATACCTTATACCTTTCGAAAACAGCCATTTTTCAAGGTGTACAGTGGTCGATTTTTGCTTGTATAGTTTTAGATTGTTTTTTCACTATCCAGCTCTGTCACAAACTCCTTATAGATGGTGAGGGAAACTACGTAGACTCTTGCGGAAGTACGGTCGTGCCGTGACCCCTGGAAGCGAAGCTGAGGAGGCTAGGCCGAACGTCCGCGGAAAGCGGAGCGGTTCACCTCACCATCCTGCACATACTAGTCGACAGAGCCATTGACAACACTTATGTTATAAAACAACAACTTTTGCGAAAAGAACAATTTAAAAAACAGAGTGGAACATGTCTTTTTGTTCCACTCTGTTTTTTTATGTTTTAATGACACCACTTTCGGATAAAGTATGGATAGTACATTATTTATCTAAATTCAGCTTTTATTGGTACAGGCTGAACATTAATGAAGGATGTGAAGAAAGTGATTTCAAACAGTCAAATAGAGACATTAAAAAAGGAATTACTCCAACAAGAAAGTCAGTTACAGGAGCATTTAAATCGAGATTTAGACAGTCTTCATCATACAAATGAACGAGATAATTCAGGGGAACTTTCTCTCTATGATAATCATCCTGCAGATATGGGAACCGAATTATATGAAAGAGAAAAGGATTATGCAATTGATGATCATGCAAAAATTGAATTAAATAAAATTCAGAACGCATTACAGGCAATCACAGAAGGAACTTATGGGCAATGTAAAGAATGTGGGCAAGAGATTCCTTACGAACGATTAGAAGTTATTCCTACCACACTGTACTGCAAAGATCATTCACCTGAGCAATCAACACCTCAAGACAGACCGGTGGAGGAAGATGTTTTACAACCTCCAATCGATAATGAGTTTAGACACAAATCAGAGGGAAATGTTCGTGATGACGAAGACAGCTTCCAAGAGGTAGGACGTTTTGGCACCTCAGAAACCCCGTCTGACTTTGAAGGTGATTATGAAGACTACTCTGAACTTTACCAGGGTGAAGACACATCAGAAGGATTCACAGAGGATTTTGAATCCTTTGTCGGGACTGACATTGAAGGCTCTAACCGAAAGGCATACCCTTCAAAGACCCATGAAAACTATGAAGAAATGCTTGATGAAAATGATATTGAATCAACCATGGGAGACATCCCATATAAAGATGGCGATAGTTATGTTTCAAACAAAAAGAATAATAAATAAATGAAAATGCTTGGGGTCCTTTATTCCCAAGCATTTTCTCATTCTCTATTGTGTTAAACTTCCATGGGCAATTCCCCATATGTCTTTCGCGTACTCTTCAATCGTACGATCACTTGAGAAATATCCAGAGTTTGCAATATTTTGTAAGCACATTCGTGACCATTCTTCTTTCTTCTCATAGGCTCTACCAGCTATATCATGTACTCTTACATACGAATCAAAATCACGTAAAACAAAGAAATGATCATTTTCAGTTAATAAAGAGTCATAAATCATTTCAAAATGGTCTCCGGCTTCAGGAAGTGTATCATCAATCAGTTGAGACAACACCTTTTTAATACGCGTATCATAGTGATAATACTCCATGGCATAGTAGCCTCCATGCGACTGATATTTCATTACTTCCTCTGCAGTCAGACCGAAGATAAAGATATTATCGATCCCCACTTGCTCTAAAATTTCAATATTCGCTCCATCCAGAGTGCCTAACGTAAGAGCACCATTCATCATAAACTTCATATTCCCCGTTCCAGAAGCCTCCTTACTCGCTGTGGAAATCTGTTCAGAAATATCCGCTGCGGGAATGATTTCTTCTGCAAGAGAAACTCGATAATTTTCTAAAAACACCACTTTAATTCGATCCCTGACAAGTGGATGATTGTTTACTAAATCTGCTACGGAATGAATCAGTTTTATAATTTTCTTTGCGTAAAAATAGCCTGGAGAGGCTTTCGCTCCAAATATAAACGTTCGAGGATGAAAGTCAAAGCTAGAATCCTCTATACAACGATTATATAGATGAAGAATGTGCAGTACATTCAACAATTGGCGTTTATAGGCATGCAGTCTTTTCACTTGAATATCAAAGATTGATGTTGGGTCTACTCTAAGTCCATTATTTTTGAAAATTCGTTCTGTTAATTTATTCTTGTTTAGTTGTTTCACGTTATATAATTCATTTAAAAAGGATGAATCTTGACTGAAATTCTGCAAGTTTACTAGTTTGCCTGGTTGCCCAATCCAATCATCTCCAATAGCTGTACTAATTAGCTTAGCTAATGGAGGATTACTATTAAGCAGCCATCTTCTATGGGTAATGCCATTGGTTTTGCTGTTGAATTTCCCAGGATAATATTGATAGAATAAGTTCATTTCTCTCTGCTTTAATATTTCCGTATGAATTTTCGCCACTCCATTTACACTAAAGCTACCGACAATAGCAAGATGAGCCATTTTCACTTCATCATGTGAAATAATCGCCATCTCCTCGATTCTTTTCCAATCACCAGGGTATGCTTTCCATAAATCCTTACAGAACCGTTCATTGATTTCATTTACAATCATATATATCCTCGGCAATAAAGGTTGAAAAATACGAATAGGCCATCTCTCTAAAGCCTCAGATAGAGTGGTATGATTTGTATAAGCGAATGTTTTCGTTGTAATCTCCCAAGCCTCCTCCCACTCAAAAGAATGCTCGTCTATCAGAACTCTCATCAATTCTGGTATGGCAAGAACAGGGTGAGTGTCATTTATATGAATCGATATATTCTCATGCAACTCTTTTAAATGTCCATACCGATAAAGATATGAATTAAGAATGGAACGAATGCTTGCTGATACTAAGAAGTATTGCTGCTTTAAACGAAGTATTTTTCCTTCATCATGTGTGTCATCTGGATAAAGGAATTCCGTAATGGCTTCTGTATCCCGCTTGTACTTCATCATATCTTTCCCTGCTTTATAAGCTGCTGGCTCAGCACTCCACAGTCTCAAGGTATTCACTGTTGATGTTTCGTGACCTACCACAGGCATATCATAGGGAACCGCCGATACAACTTCAGCTTCTACATGACGAAACTTTAAAACATCCTCTTCTTTATAAGATTCCACCTTGCCCCAAAAAGGAACCTCAACAGCTAAGTCTGATTTTCGCACCTCCCAAACATGACCATGTCGTAACCATTGTTCAGGTAATTCCATTTGAAATCCGTTGACAATTTTTTGCTCAAACAGACCATGCTTGTATCGAATCCCGCATCCATGACCAGGTAAATTGAGGGAGGCTAAGGAATCCAAAAAACACGCTGCCAGTCTCCCTAATCCTCCATTCCCAAGACCTGCATCATGTTCAACTTCCTCTATTTCACTCAAATCTATCCCTAAATCCTTTAAGCCTTTATCCACGATATCGTAAATACCTAAGTTCATTAGATTTTGACGCAGCAGACGGCCGAGGAGAAATTCGATGGATAGATAGTAGACTTGCTTTTGCTTACTAAAACGATATTGTTCATTGGTGTGAATCCAATTCATACTAATGTACTCACGAATTAGATTGCCCAAAGTGAAGAATTGATCCTGAGTTGTGGATTCAGGGAAGGTTTTTCCGTACATCATTTCGAGCTTTTTCAGAAACATTTCTTTAAACTCATTGTGATCAGAAAACATGGCTTTCACTCCTTGATACCAAGTCTGCATAAAGTTGATTATACTTAAAGGCTGATTGAGCCCAACTATAATCTTTATTCATGGCAGTCCTTACGATATGATTCCATGTTTCTGGATTCTCATGATAATATGTCAGAGCTCTCTTATAGGTATAAAGCAAATCGTGTGCATTAAAGTTTTTAAATGAGAAACCATTACCTGTTTTCGTTTCTTCATTGTATGACTCCACTGTGTCATTTAAGCCGCCTGTTTCCCGTACAAGGGGTAATGCCCCATATCTCATGGCGATTAACTGTCCTAGCCCGCATGGCTCGAATTTTGAAGGCATCAAAAACAAGTCTGAAGCAGAATAGATTTGTTTTGCTAAATCTTCATTAAATCCTATTTGAACCCTAACTTTCGAAGAATATTGAGACTGCATCTCTCGGAAAAACTGTTCAAACTCCCAATCTCCCGTTCCCAACAAAACAAATTGGACCTCTTCTTGAATCATTTCATGAAAAACAGCCCGAATGAGTTCCAGTCCTTTTTGATTAGTTAATCTTGAAATAATAGCTACAAGAGGAATTCGTTCATTCTCTTCTAACCCTAACTGTTTTTGTAAATGAAGCTTAGCTTTCATTTTTCCTTGAATGTTTCCACTAAAGAAGGGAAACTCCCCTTCTTCGGGATTATATACAGAATCATCTATACCATTAAGGATCCCGAGTAACTGGTTAGATCGTTGATTTAATATGCCATGCAGCTTTTCCCCATAATAAGGGGTAAGAATTTCCTCTTTATATGTAGGGCTTACGGTTGTCACATAATCCGAAGAAATCAATGCTGCCTTCATAAAATTGATATTCCCATAAAACTCGAGATAATCAGAATGAAAATACTTGTCATGAATCCCTAATAAATCGGTCATGACAGGCTTAGGAAATACCCCTTGGAATTGAAGATTGTGAATCGTAAACACGCTTCTCATAAAGGAATACCCTGGTCTGTCTTGATACTCCGTTCTCAATAAAAAGGGAACCATTCCTGTGTGCCAATCGTGACAATGAACAACATCAGGATAAAAATCCAGAACGTTCATACCTTCTAACACGGATCTGGTGAAAAATGCAAAGCGTTCACCATCATCAAAATAGCCATATAATTGATCTCGGTTAAAATAATATTCATTGTCAACAAAATAATAGGTTACGCCACTTTCAACTATTTCTTCAATACCACAATATTGGTTCCGCCATCCAATCGAAACAAAAAATTCTCTCTTTTTCTTCATTTTAGAGCGAAACTCATGAGGGATTCCACCATATTTAGGTAGAATCACTCTAACATCAGTCCCTAAACTCCTTAGCTCCTTAGGTAATGCACCTGCAACGTCTGCTAAGCCACCTGACTTAATAAAAGGGACACATTCAGATACAACAAATAACACCTTCACGAATTCATCAGCGCTCCTTGTATCATTCCTTTCCGAATGACAATTGGTTTGGTAGGATCTCCTATTAGCTTCACGCCATCCTCGACTCTTACATCTTTGTCTAATATTACATTCTCTAATACACAGTTATCTCCAATTTGACTCTTTTGCATAATAATACTATTTGAAATAGAGGTATTCACACCCACCTTTACCGCTCGAAACATAGTAGAATTTTGAACTTTCCCTTTAATATAACAGCCATTTGCAATAATACTGTTTTTCACACTGGCAGCTGAAGTATAGCGAGTTGGTGGTTCATCTTTAACCTTTGTATATATTGGGGTATCCTTTTTAAAGAGTTCTTTCCAATAGTTAATATTTAACAGCTTCATACTTGCTTCGTAATAATCCTCAATGCAATCAATGGTTTCAACAAAACCAATATGTTCATATCCACATACCTTAAACTCACTTTCAATATCCTCTACAACATCCTTCATGCACGTATACCCAGTATTGCGTCGTTCATTGATTAACTCAATCAGCGTAGACGTTTTTACTAAGTACATGTCTAAGGATTTCCCGTTATGACGAATTTCCGTTATATCACAACCGATTCGGATATGTCTTTCTAAAACAGGTAAATAATTAATGTTACACAAAGTAAAGCAGTTACTGATTAAAGCGTACTCTTGGGAACTCCGATTAAAATAATCAATATGGTGTGCAAAATGATTAAAGGAGCCTACTCCCTCCTCACTTGCATCCAGACTTGGTGCCGGAAAGAAGAATAATCCGTCACGCTTTCTGTTTAAGTCCCAGTTCTTTCCTGAACCCAGGTGGTCCATGAGAGAACGATATTGGAACTTAGGGAATATTGCCACAGAACCGATATCAGAATTCACCATATTCGAAAGAACAAAATCAATTAACCGATACCTTCCTGCTATGGGTAAAGCAGCCAATGAACGATGTAAAAGTAAATCCTCTAACGAATCATAATAACTAGTCGCATCAATAACACCAAGCAATGAATTTTTCAAAACACTTCCTCCTCTTAAGTTGTATTATAGATTTCAACCGTTACACTTCTTCTTGTTCAAGTAGTGTTTCAATGAATGATTCAGTGACCAATATGATTTCATCAGATCCCTCTTCAGGCATAATACATACCCCATTTGGAACCTTTACATTTGATGGAACAATCGCTTGTTCAATATATGCATTCTCCCCGATAACAGCATCAGGCATAATAACTGAACGGCTGACGTGCGCTCCTTTTTTAACGGTCGTGCCTTGAAAGAGAACAGATTTACTAATACTTCCTTCAATGGTGCATCCTTCGTTCACAAGAGATCCTTCAACAAGAGCGTCTTCCGAAATATACTGTGGCGGCTCATTAGGGTTGACAGAATACACTCTCCAATCATGATCAAATAAATTTAATTTGTTTTTCTCATCAATCAAATCCATATTTGCTTCCCATAGACTTTTAACCGTACCTACATCCTTCCAATATCCTTTAAAGGGATAGGCCATTAACTTCTTCTTCTCATCCAGGAGCAAAGGAATGACATCCTTTCCAAAATCATGGCTTGAATCAGGGTTACGCTCATCCATCTCTAAATAATCTTTTAAAACACTCCAATTAAAAATATAGATTCCCATTGAGGCAAGATTACTCTTAGGGTAGGCAGGCTTTTCCTCGAACTCCGTGATTCTCATCTCTTCATTGGTATTCATCAGCCCGAATCGACTTGCTTCATCCCAACCAACCTCTATAACAGAGATAGACACATCTGCTTTTTTCTCAATGTGATAATCCAACATTTTGCTATAATCCATTTTATAAATGTGATCTCCTGATAAAATCAAAACATACTCTGGATCGTACTGTTCCAAGTAATTCATATTTTGGTAGATGGCACTTGCTGTCCCTGTATACCATCTCATTTCAGAGGATTCAGCATATGGTGGCAAAACCGTTACTCCTCCATTTTTCCGATCAAGATCCCATGCACTACCTATTCCAATATAAGAATTTAAGACTAATGGTTGATATTGAGTAAGAACACCCACCGTGTCGATTCCTGAATTTGTACAATTACTCAAAGTGAAGTCAATGATGCGGTACTTCCCTCCAAAAGGAACAGCAGGTTTCGCTAGGTTTTTTGTTAACGAACTCAACCGACTCCCTTTTCCTCCTGCTAATAACATAGCCACACATCGTCCTTTTGCCATTCTTCTATCTCCCCTTTCAGTTTATTGGTTTTAAGTAAACAGCAGCATATGGCGGGATCGTCATTTCCACATATCCATCTCTTCCATGATACGCCCCTTGATGCACATGAAGAGGATGAGGATTTACTTGATGTGAACCACCAAATCGATCATCATCACTATTCCATATTTCTTCGTAATAAGAAGCAAGATTTACTCCCACCTTATACTGGTGATAAACATTAGGACTGAAATTACAGATTACCACTAGATGATCATTGCTCTCTTTAGCCTTTCGAATAAAGGAAAAAATCTGTTGATCTGCATTATTCACATCAATCCACTCGAACCCTTCTGAACGATGATCGAGCTCATATAATGGTTTAGCACCTTTATATAAATGCAGAAGTTCTTTAAAATATGAATTAAATTTGTGATGAAATTCGTAACTTGTTAAATGCCAATCTATTTCTTCTAGATCCTTCCACTCTGAAAAAGGAGCGTATTCACTGCCCATAAACAATAACTTCTTTCCTGGGTGTGCTACTAAATAGCTAAGTAGCAGTCGATACTGAGCAAACTTTTGCCAATAGTCTCCCGGCATCTTATTTAACAAAGACTTCTTCCCATGAACAACTTCATCATGAGAAAATGGAAGGACGTAATTCTCGGAAAATGCGTATAAAAGAGAAAACGTAATCAATGAATGAACATCTCTTCGCTCTGAAGGGGGCGTTTCCATATATTTCAGAACATCATTCATCCAGCCCATATTCCATTTATAATTAAAGCCGAGTCCACCATAATGAACAGGAGATGTGACCTGTGGCCAATCTGTTGAATCCTCTGCAATCATTAATATGGACGAGTCATATTCGAATACAGACTGATTTAATTTCTTTAAAAACTGAAGGGCTCCATCATTCGGTGACATCTCTCCTTGATTAGCCCAGTAAATAATGTTTGAAACTGCATCTATTCGAAATCCATCAATATGATAAACTTCCATCCAAAAGCGGGCATTTGATAGAAGGAAGCTTCTAACCTCTCCCTTTCCTAAATCAAAGTTGGCTGTTCCCCACGTATAATTTTCACGATCACGTTCTTCTCCATATTCATATACAAATGAACCATCAAACTCATAAAGTCCATGTGCATCCTTACAAAAGTGCCCTGGTACCCAATCCAATATCACCCCAATATTATGTACATGACATTCATTTATGAACTGCATTACCTCATGGGGAGACCCATAACGACTTGTAGGGGAATAATAACCAGTGCTCTGATAGCCCCATGAACGATCAAAAGGATGCTCCGTTATAGGGAGTAGCTCAATATGAGTAAAACCATGTTCCTTCACATGGGGAATTAACTCTTGTGCCAGCTCTTTGTAAGAAAGAAACTCTCCCTTATTCTTCTTCCATGTCCCCAAATGGACTTCATAAATGAACATAGGCTGATCATACACAGTCTTCTTTGACCGTTGTTCCAGCCACTCTTCATCCTCCCATTGGAAGCCTTGTAATTCATAGACCATACTTGCAGTACGGGGGCGTTTCTCTGATGCAACCCCATAAGGATCTGCCTTAAGCTTTTTAACACCTGATGAAGTCATAATTTCATATTTATATGTTTCACCCGATAAATTCCCATCTACTCTAATTGTCCAAATACCTTCATTATTTCTTTTGCTAAGCTTATAATGAAGCCCATTCCAATCATTGAATGAACCTACTAACCTAACACCTCTGGCATTCGGTGCCCAAACGCAAAATTCTGTATAGGTTCCAGAAGGAGTTCTCCTCACATGGGAGCCCATAAACTGATAAGCTTGCTGCATACTTCCCTCATGAAATAAAAAAACATCATAATCAGATATCATCATTGCGTTCATCATCTCACCTACATTTTTTCAATCTACTAACTACTTTCTTTGATATACTTGAAAATCCTTTATATAAACATCGTCCAATTCCGACAATATCCTACACGGAGGGAGATCTAGTAACAACAAATGTAAATAAGTTCCAAATGATAGGGTTTTCATTACGAATTTTTGATGAATGGTGTCGAAAGGTTTTTTCATTAAAAAAGAAGAAGTAGTTTTAAATAGAAGATAGAAAACTCATGTATAAGAATTTATTTTGGTTTTAGAATCTTAGAGTGGTTAATTAGGAAGTGGCTAAAGAATAAAAATGTTGGCTATTGCTGAGTAGGTAAATCTAATAAAAGTATTTGGAAGGTAAGATTGTTTATACATGGGGATAGTGATATAGGTTATGAATCGATGAACTAAATATGGTAGGGGGAAACTAAATCTAAGAGTAATAAAAGTGATTACTACTTCTTAATTAAATACAAGATGTGCTCACAAAGTGGCTCAATTCACCTTAAATCTGGCCCAATTTCCTTGAAAAGTGGCTCAATATATAGAGATTCTGGCCCAATTCTACAAACTATCTGATTTCAGAGTAGCGTTTACGGAATAATATAAGTTCATATTGTAGAATTCCGAAAATGTTATTGCTCCTACACACATTTCTAGATGAATTTGCCTCCAAGTATTAGAATCCATTTAACATCAAAGAAACCCTTTTAAAATGAATGACTAGATTATTAAAGAAAACGTAATACAAAATATAGAAGCATATTATACACTTAGGTTATCTAGATTTTGATAAAAGCATCTTCGTATAATTGTTAAATGAAAGGAGATTAATTTTGAAGAAGGTATCTGTTATTGTACTTCTTTTTCTATTATTAGTTGGATGTAGCCAAAGTGATGTCCAGCATGATACAGAATTAGAGGAAGCTATTTATTCTGTTGTTGGGGATCAAAATAAAAGTGAGATAAATATTAGATCATTGACGACATTCGACTGGGAAAAAGCTCTCCTGTTCACACCTTATAGTACACAAGAAGGTATTGAGGAACAATTAGGTTTTGATTTTAAAGACCCATCCAATATAGATACTAGAGACGATATATATCTTTTGGTTTTCCTTAACAACGATAAAGTCGTTCAATATATTGAGATAGCACGTCAAGGTACTGACTTTTCAATAGGAGAAAAGGGATACCTTACTCCATCCGATAATGTGATAAGTATTGAAAGATATTAAAAAGGCATTTCTCTTGTTGTAGTAACGACATCCTTAGTTAAATAAGAAAGTGGAACTTCCTACTTTATGAAAATTCCACTTTTATGCCTAATATGAACATTAAAGTTTAACAAAGCCTAAATAAAAAACAAAAAAGGACTATCTAATGATAGTCCTTTACGTTAATGACCCATACGGGATTCGAACCCG
>NZ_LQXM01000028.1 GCF_001648555.1 Rossellomorea aquimaris TF-12
TTCCCTACTGCTGCCTCCCGTAGGAGTCTGGGCCGTGTCTCAGTCCCAGTGTGGCCGATCACCCTCTCAGGTCGGCTACGCATCGTGCCTTGGTGAGCCGTTACCTCACCAACTAGCTAATGCGCCGCGGGTCCATCTGTAAGTGGTAGCTAAAAGCCACCTTTCAACATTTCCTCATGCGAGGAAATGAATTATTCGGTATTAGCCCCGGTTTCCCGGAGTTATCCCAATCTTACAGGCAGGTTACCCACGTGTTACTCACCCGTCCGCCGCTGATATCAGGGAGCAAGCTCCCATCAATCCGCTCGACTTGCATGTATTAGGCACGCCGCCAGCGTTCGTCCTGAGCCAGGATCAAACTCTCCGATAAAAGTTTGAATAGCTCTTGTGTTACTTGTAAATCTAGAATTAACGTTGACGTATTGTCTTGTTTTGTTCAGTTTTCAAGGTTCAATGTGTGTCGACTTCCCTTTGAAGCGACTTTATTAATATAACACGTTTATTCCTTTCGCGTCAACAACTTTTTTTCATTTGTTTTTTCAAAATGTTGTTTGCTGTATCAGCGACGTTTATTAATATACCACGGTGATAATACTATTGCAATATATTTTTAAGAAAAACTTTAAAAACATTTAATGTTCTTTTTACCTTGATTCTTACATAAAGATAGTACTACGCATTATGGAAAGGAGTTCTTTTGATCATGCTTACCAACGTAGCACTATTCTTATCCTTTGTTATGGCTATTTATTTGTTTGCATACTCTTATGTACAAGCTCTTAAAATATGCGAGAGTGACCAACCGGTAAGAGGATTTACCTTTATCTTTTCAGTCGTAATGGCTTTTATCTTTTCAGGATTTACATATGTTTTTTCATAAGGCTTTTCTCTCGAAAAATGTTGAGTTCACCAATTACTCTGTCACAGCATGTGCCAGATAGAATGGAAAGTCGATGACAAAGTTTACTGTCAAATACGATAGCAGAAATTTACCCTATCATCATTTCAAAAATAACTACTATTATTAAGCTAACGATATAAAAAGGAGTGAAGATATATATCTTCACTCCTTTCCAATTAATTATATAAGTAATAACAAACCTTCTTCTTCGTAATCCCGTCCTCCAATCTTTAATTCACCTTTCTTAATAAGGGAAGGGTTAAAATGATAATAAAAGTGTTTATAGGGATTATCTTTCAAAACCCAAATAAACATCGAGTTGAACCCTTGGTTTTTTAATGAGGTAACTGCACTTGTAAATAAATCTTTTCCAATCCCTTTGCCTTGGTAATCTTTTAAAAGATATAATGCATACAGCTCCCCCTCGTATTCACCCGTTCGTTCTTTCCCATATGAAACAAATCCAACAATTCTTCCGTCCTTCCCTTCACAAACATAAGTATTGCTTGAACTAGAAAGAATTTGAATCCATTTTTTCTGTCTTTCTTCTATTGATAATGATTCAAGATAGTGATCATCTACAATTCCTTCATATGTTGTTTTCCAACTATGAACGTGAACGATAGCAATTCCAAGAGCATCTTCTTTCACTGCTTTTCTAATGTTGTAGTTCTTCATTCTTCTTCACCTCATTGATTTGATGAACCACCTTTTTTATTTTTCGTTCTTCTATTAAGAAGAACGTGACACCTATTATAATGATGAACCCTCCAATTACTTGAGTAATCATTATTTTTTCAGCTAGAAGCCAATAAGCAAGGAGAGATGCTCCAATCGGTTCAAACAGAATCGCCATTGATATTGTTGAAGTGCTTACCCATTTAAGTGACCAATTAAAAAGCGAATGACCAAGCAAGGTTGGGATAATCGCTAATAATAGGAAGTAAATCCAGTCTTCTTTAGGATAGGGTGATAAGCTTTCAGACGTCACTAAAACATATAGTAAGAGGATTACAGAACTAATGGCATAAACCAGGTATGTATAAGTAATAAGCGAAAGGCGTTTTCTAATGGTTTGTCCAAAAAGAAGATAACCCGTAACGAGTGCACAAGCCAATAAAGCTAGTACATCTCCCCAAAGAGCGCTGCCACTTATCTTAAAATCCCCCCAACTGATAATGACACTTCCACTCACGGCTAAGACACCAGAGAGAATAGCTTTCCCTGTTATTTTTTCCTGAAAAAACATATATGCTCCAATAAATGCGAATAACGGCTGCAATGTCACTAATACTGTCGAACTCGCAACGGAGGTATAGTTCAAAGATTCAAACCAAAGGATAAAGTGAAACGCCAAAAATACTCCTGCTAATATAGAAAACATCCAATCTCTTAGAGTAATAACTTTCAATTCCCTTACATATTTTAAGAAAAATACCGGGGACATGAGCAAGACTGTGAAAAACAATCTATAAAAGGCCAATACTCCCGCTGGTGCGCTTGATATTTTCACCAAAATGGCAGAAGTAGAGACGGAGATAACACCAATAGCAAGCAAAAGATATGGATTAATCTTTGCTTCTGACATGAGACCACACCCCTATATAAAGATATCTGCTCTTATTTTATAACCTGTTGAAGGAAATTACTACTTGATTTACCGAGAAAATGGAGGGGTCTATGTGGAACTAATGGACACAAGTTTATTCATAAAATTAGGGATTTCCGCCATTTTAGGACTAATTATAGGGTTAGAGAGAGAATTAAAAAGAAAACCTGTCGGTCTAAAAACATCACTTGTCATCTGTATAGTAAGTTGCTTACTAACTATCGTTTCCATTGAATCTGCCTATATATCTGAAGGATCAGATAAAGTGAATATTACCATGGATCCCCTGCGTTTAGCAGCACAGATTGTATCAGGTATTGGCTTTTTAGGAGCAGGAGTTATTTTAAGAAGGGGCAATGATAGTATTTCGGGATTAACAACTGCCGCAATGATTTGGGGTGCTGCGGGGATTGGGATAGCCGTTGGTGCAGGATTCTATATGGAGGCGACTGCTGGAGTGATTTTGTTAATTGTGTCTGTTGAAGTGGTTCCGGTTGTCATCACCTATTTAGGTCCTAAAAGATTACGAGAAAAAGAGCTATTTCTTCGTGCTACTATTAAAGATAAACATGAGATAAAATTCATTATCGACAAGATTAAAGAAGAAGAAATTGCAATTGAAAGTATTCGCATTAAAGATTTAAAGAATCAACATCACCTCTTAGAGTTAAAAATCATTGTAGATTTCCGAAGAAAAACAACAGATATCTACTACACCATCTCTGAAATCAAAGGGATAAAGGATGTAGAAATAGAAAGCTTATGATGATGAGGATGCTTCTTGCACCCTCATTTATTTATTATGTAGCTGAACCTTGTTTATACAATCTAATTCCTGTACAACTTCCAGCACTTCGTTAAATTCAAGGACACTAGGAGTTAATATAATCAGAGTATACTTAAATTTACCTTCACTTTTCATTTCGTCATCATTTTCCATTTGATACTGAGTGATTTCAATCCCATTCTCATTTAAAGCATTGTTGATACTACTAATATTCCCATGGCCTTTTTGAACAACTAAACTTAATAGAAGTAACTTTTTATGCTCTACCCTTTTCTTGTAAAAAGCTTCAAACTTATTTAAAAACATCAACGTTATGACTATGATAAAGGTTGTTAGAATCGCTTCATAATACATCCCAATCCCCACAACCAAGCCTAATCCTGCAACTACCCAAATGCTCGCAGCAGTGGTTAACCCTCGTACGGTGACACCTCCATGAACCATTATGGTACCTGCTCCAAGAAATCCAATACCAGAGATAACATAAGATGGAATCCTGCTTGGATCAAAGCCAACCAACTTTGGATGTTCCTCTAAAAAAGGTTCAAATCCATACAAGGAAACAAGCATAAGCAAGCACGAGCCCACCCCTACTAGAATATGAGTTCGCAAACCTGCCGGGTGGTTTTTGGATTCTCTTTCAATACCAATTATTCCACTTAGAATGACGATTAACACAATTCGTATGAGATACGTATAAAATTCACTTGGGAAATCAAGCAATCCCATAAACCTCCTCCTTTCGCCGTATTCAATATGGTTAATATTACTTTTAACTTAATAGAGCATTTTAAAACTTCTTATTCCAAACAAAAAAACCAGGTCACTGTCGAGGACCTGGTTCACATTTTCATCTTATTTAACTGGTTTTTTCAAGAAGCCAACCATTAACGCCGTAATGATTGAGCCGATTAACACTGCTAGTAGATATAAGAAAGGATTTCCTTCAACTACCGGGAACACGAACAATCCTCCATGAGGGGCAGGTAATCCAATTCCAAACAACATCGTTAACGCTCCAGCAACGGCTGAACCCGTTACAATGGAAGGAATAACTCTGAATGGATCAGCTGCAGCAAAAGGGATAGCACCCTCCGTAATAAAAGAAGCTCCCATGAAGTAAGCTGCAATTCCTGCTTTTCTCTCATTATCATTAAATTTCTTTTTAAAGAGCGTAGTGGCAATAGCTAAGCCTAACGGAGGAACCATTCCTCCAGCCATGATCGCAGCATGGGGAGCGAGATTCCCACCTTCAATCATAGCAAGACCAAATGTAAATGCCGCTTTGTTAATTGGACCACCCATATCAACAGCCATCATTCCACCTAAGATCAATCCTAAAAGGACGAGATTACCAGTCCCTAAACCATCTAACCAATTTTGAATTCCTGTATTTACAGCACTTAATGGTTCTACTAAAAATTGAAGCATGATAAAACCTGTGATAAATATACCAAGTAAAGGATAGATCAATACCGGCTTAATTCCTTCCAATGATTGAGGGAAGTTCTCCGTTAATCGTTTCACTCCGAGGACCACGTATCCAGCCAAGAACCCAGCAATAATCCCTCCTAAAAATCCGCTTTGTCCTGTGGCAGCGATCAATCCCCCTACCATCCCTGGAGCAAAACCTGGTCTGTCAGCTATACTCATAGCAATAAAACCAGCTAATACCGGTACCATTAAGAAGAAGGCGTTATCTCCACCAATTTGCATTAGCATGGCCGCGAATTCATTGAATTCAGAAGAGTTAGGATCTGCTGATTTAATACCAAATAAGAAGGATATGGCGATTAATATACCTCCACCCACTACAAAAGGAAGCATATTCGATACACCATTCATGAGATGCTTATAAAAGCCTGTTCTTTGTTTCTTCTCATTTTGGCTATTGGTGATTTCTCCATCAGTTGTTTGATCCGTTCCTTTGTAAACGGGAGCATCCTTTTTTATTGCACGATTTAATAATTCTTCAGGACGTCGTATCGCCTCTGCTACTGGCACTTCAATTACTGGCTTTCCTTTAAAGCGATTCATGTCTACTTTTGTATCAGCTGCTACAATGATTGCGACAGCGTTTTCAATTTCCTCCGTAGTTAAAACGTTTTTCGCTCCGCCAGAACCATTTGTTTCTACTTTAAAGGCTATTCCTAATTCCTTCGCTTTCCCTTTTAACGCATCAGCTGCCATGTACGTATGAGCGATTCCTGTCGGACATGCAGTTACAGCTAATATTTTCCGATTTGATGATTCTTCAGAATCAACAGTTGGTTCTTCATCCTCTTTATCATGTAAATTAATAATCTCTAAAATTTCTTCTATAGAAGACGCATTGATCAAAGATTTACGAACGTTTTGATCCATAAGCATTGCAGAAAGTCTGCTAAGGGCTTCTAGATGGGTTTGATTTGCCCCCTCTGTTGCAGCAATCATAAAGAAGAGATGTGCCAGCTCTCCATCAAGGGACTCATAGTCAATACCTGTCACAGATTTCCCGAAAGCTATGGCAGGTGCTTTTACAGCTGCTGTTTTAGCATGTGGAATGGCAATGCCTTCTCCTATTCCCGTCGTACTTTGAGATTCTCTATTCAGTATGGCTTTTTTATATTCTTCTGAGTTTTGCAGCTTTCCGCTTCTGTCTAATACAGACACAAGCTCATCTATGACACCGTTTTTGGAATCTGAGGATAAATCTAATACAATTGTCTCCCTTGTCAAAAGATCAGTAATTCTCATTTAATATTCCTCCCCTTTCAATCATTGTTTTTCTGAAATCACAATTTTCTCAAATAGGTTTTCTACTTTTTCAAAATCACACAGTCCAATGGAAAAAGCTGTTGCAGAGCCTGAGGCTGTCCCTAACCTAAAGGAATCCTTTAGAGCAAATCCTTTTGATATCCCTGCTAAAAATCCAGCCACCGTAGAATCTCCTGCTCCGACTGAGCTTTTCAATTCTCCTTTTGGTACATCGGCATAAAAAACATGATTTTCGGTTAAAAGGAGTGCACCCATTTCAGCCATGGATACAATCACGTTTTGTGCACCTTTTTCTTTTAATTTTTTGCCGTAATGAATCGCCTCTTCAACTGTATTAATCGTTACACCAAATATTTCACCTAACTCATGATGATTCGGTTTAATCAAAAATGGTCTTAATGGGAGTACTGGTTCAATTAATGATTTTTCTGCATCAATGATGACTTTCGTTCCCTGCTTTTCACACTGCTTTGCTATCTCATGGTAGAATGTTTTTGGAACCGATGAGGGTATACTTCCTGCGAGTACAAGCATATCCTCATCTGTTAAAAGAGAAATTTTTTGAAGCAGATGTGTTAAGTGCTCCTCTAAGATAGAAGGTCCACTACCATTAATTTCTGTTTCATCATCTGACTTCAATTTGACATTGATGCGTGACATTTCATTCACTTCCACAAAATCTGTCTCAATGGTTTCCTGATACAAAAATTGTTTAATGTATTCTCCTGTAAATCCACCGGCAAATCCGAGGGCAACACTTTTTACATTTAATACATGAAGGACCCGTGATACATTAATCCCTTTCCCTCCAGGAAACGTCTCTTCTTTTGTCCCTCTGTTCAACCCACCTTTTTGAAAGGTTTGAAGCTCCATAATATAATCAACTGATGGATTTAGAGTTAAAGTGTAGATCATGTCGTCACAACCTTTATTGTTGTTTGATTTTTAAATGATACACTGTGTTCCTTGTCATTGAATGCATTTGTAATGATCTCCGCTTTTTCCAGATCAACAATTTTACTAAAGGCGATTTCTCCAAATTTAGACTCATCAGCAAGAAATACTGCTTCTCTGGAAAGCTCAATGGCTGTTCGTTTTACTTGCGCTTCCTCTGGGTCTGGTGTAGTAAATCCATACTGTGGATGCACTCCATTTGTTCCCATAAATGCTTTATCAAATCGATACTGACGAAGTGATTCTACTGCTCCGCTCCCTACCATTGCTTTCGTAACTGGTTTTACCCGTCCACCGATAATATAGGTGTTAATGCCTTTTTGAAGAAGTAGATCTATATGTGTTAATCCATTCGTTACGACGACAATATCCTTTGAAGACAGGTAGTCGATCATACTTAGAGTAGTAGTTCCTGCATCAATAAAGATGCAATCCCCATCTTCAATTAAATTAGCTGCATATTCACCAATCATTTGTTTTTCTTGATAGCTTTTGGATGATTTTTCAGAAACACTCAATTCCTTAAGCTTCCCTTGAAGCCTTGAAGCTCCTCCATGGATTCTTTTTAAATATTTCTGCTCCTCAAGCTGGGTTAAGTCACGGCGAATAGTAGACTCTGAAGCGCTTGTTACGTCAACAATATCTTGAATTTTCACTGCTTCTTTTTCCTTTAAAAGGTCTAAAATAATTCGATGCCTTTCCTCTGTTAACATAAAAGCCTCCTAATTCTCTTTACTTTGATACTTTCATTATAATGAGACCGCTTCCAAAAATCAATCATTTTCTTTCAAAAACATTCAAAATCATTCATTAAATCTTTCAGTATTAATCACGCATATAACTGGACCGTTTATTTGCTTTCTTTTATACAGGCTCATTTCGCAAACTTTGATACTATTTTGCATGTCTTTTTCAAGGTGTGCAGTGGTCGATTATAGTTTGTATAGTAGAGATATTTTTTCTCCCTTTTAAGCTATGTGATGAAAATCTATTTTTAGATGGTGAGGGGAACGGCGTAGACTCCTGCAGAAGTACGGGCGTGCAAAGACCCCGGAAGCAAAGCTGAGGAGGCTCGGTCGAACGGGCACAAAGCGAAGCAGCTCCCATCAGCAGAACTAATGTGATAAAACTATCTTAAGAAAAGATCCTTGTAAAAAAATACCACATAAACAATCATTTATTCCTTCTATTAAAAATTGTAAAATGGTCATATACTTATCTTTCACCAAAGAGTAAATCATTTTTTCACAGCAAGGAGAGAGATCAGATGAATGAATGGCTAGCTAAAATGGCCAACTGGATTACCCACAATCAACTAGTTACTGTTCAATATACAGAGAAGCGCAAGGGGCCGATCTCTTTCTCAGGAAGACTTCTTCAAGTTAACGAAGATCAATTACTTTTCTACGCCGACGATAAAAAAGAAGTCATCAACATCAACATCAATCAAATCGACCATATCGAACCCTTTGAATAAACAGTTTTTTTCTCGAAGGGACAAACATAAGACAAGCTGACTTATAGAATAGGGGAATGGGTCTGACTCATCAAAACATCACAAATCTTGTGGTGTTTTTTTATTGTGTAGAATTATTTTGGACACACTAACGTTGTACATACAAAATTAATAAGGTGGTTTGAAATATGGATTTATTATCTGGCAAAACATATTGGGATACAACCGTAAAAGAGCCTCCTGCTTATTCTGCACTAAATCAAGATTTAGAATGTGATGTCCTGATTGTAGGAGGAGGAAGTGCCGGGGCCCAATGCGCTTACTATTTAGCTGATAAAGGACTTAATGTAGCTCTTGTAGATAAAAGAAAAGTCGGCTTTGGAAGTACGGTTGTTAACACAGCACTCGTCCAATATCTAGGAGATAAACTCTTTTATGAGAATGTAAATACTTTTGGAGAGGGATTAGCCGTTCGACATTATCAATTGTGCGAGCAAGCAATCAACGAGATGGAAACAGCGGCATCAGAAGTACCTATCCCCTGTGAGTTTGTTAGAAGAGACAGTTTCTATTACGCCAGTTATCCAGAGGATATAGAAAAAATCGATAAAGATTATTATTACCTCCATAAACATGGATTTAATGCTGAAATCCTCTCGCAACAGGATATAGAATCAAAATTTCCGTTTTCCAAAAGATACGGCCTCTTAGTTAAAGGTGATGCAGAGATCAACCCTTACAAATTCACACTTGGTTTACTTCAATTAGTCGAGTCAAAGGGCGTGAATATATATGAAAATACAGAAATTGTCGGAAAAGAATTTCACCATGACGGTGCGATTCTTCACACTAAAGACAAGCATTCAATAAAAGCAAAGCATGTCATTTTTTCTGGAGGATATGAAAACCAAGATATTAAAGTGGATAAAAATGCTGTCATTTCATCAACCTACAATATTGTAACCACACCTGTAAAAGACTTTTCAGGGTGGGAAAATCGGGAGCTCATTTGGGAATCTGCTCGTCCGTATATTTATCTTAGAACCACAAGTGACAATCGTATTATAGTTGGCGGTCTAGATGAAGACACCAATAACGCTGAAAAACGGGATAGCAAATTACTTCATAAAAAAGAACAACTACTAAAAGAATTATTCAAGCTTTTCCCTTCCATTCAAGCAGAGGTGGAATTTTATATAGGTGCTTCATATGGAGGTACCCATGATGGTCTACCATTTATAGGATTGTATGAAGACATGCCTAATGCTTATTTTTTATGCGGATACGGTGATAACGGGCTTGTATATAATATGGTGCTGGCAAAAATATTAGGTGAACTTCTCGTGGAAAACAAAATGACCAATTTGGATCTGTATAGTAATGGTAAGAGGAGGATTGGGTATTCAGGAGTTGAATAATGGTTAGCATCAATAATTTTTAGCCACAATAAAAAAGCCAACTCTTCCACCTTGGTGGATTAGAGTTGGCTTATTCATATTGCCATCTTATTCATGATTCTCTTCATGTGTAACTTCATCTGGGTTATCTGTACTTTTTGGGTTTGGATTAATATATTGGTAGTCTTCGCGATTAATCGGCTTGTAGCCTTCTGGTTCATAGAATCGTAATAAATCTTCATAAACAACTTTATCTGAAAGTTCAAGTCGCTTTGTTGCTTCCTTACTTATTTCTTCACATGCATTGCTTCCTTCTTCGACTGGTTGGCCTGTTTCGTTGTCATAACAAACCCCTTTGATTTCAGAGTATTCATTAGACATTACGTCACCGTTACGGAATGGAACAATTTGCTTGCGATCTTCAGCAAGTAAATCCTGACCGAAGCTTAAATAATCTTTCGTGTTTACACCAAGCAGGTGCATCAACGTAGTACGTACATCTACTTGACCTCCAAAGGTATGGTTTACTTCACCTTCTACCCCAGGGGCAATGATATATAATGGTACACGTTGCAGTTGAGCATTTTCGAAATCATTAATTTCTTTCCCCATTACTTTAGACATGGCATTATTATGATTCTCAGAAATACCATAGTGATCCCCGTAAAGTACAATCACTGTATCTTCATACAGGCCATTTTCCTTTAAATTATTAAAGAAATCTTCCAGTGCTTGATCCATGTAGTTAGCCGTTTGGAAATAACGGTTCACAACACCATCACCGAATTCACCTTCAGGAAATCCTGAGTCCTCAGCATGTTTATCAAAAGGAAAGTGGTTAGACAGTGATAAGAATTTCGTATAAAACGGTTGTGGTAGTTTTTCAAGCATTGGCATTGAATCTTCAAAGAATGGCTTATCCTTTAATCCATATGCCAATTGTTCGTCTTCATTACTCATATCATAGTAAGTCGCATCGTAAAATTCATCATAACCGAAAGAACGGTACATTTCTGAGCGATTCCAGAATGTTTTATAATTTCCGTGGAAAGAGGCAGAAGTATAGCCTTCACCTTTCAGGATTGCAGGTGCTGACTGATACGTATTATTAGCATGAGTCATAAACACTGCACCTTGAGGCAACGGGAATAATCCGTTTTCCATAATGAATTCAGCATCAGATGTTTTTCCTTGACCTGTTTGGTGGAAAAAGTTATCGAAATAAATAGCATCTTCTTTTTCAACCAATGAGTTTAAGAAAGGCGTTACTTCCTTACCATTAATCTCTTTATCGATAACAAAGGTTTGTAAAGATTCCATTGAAACGTAAATAACATTTTTCCCCTTAGCTTTACCAAAGTATTCAGGGTTTGGATCTACCTTGTTAGCTTTTACATAGTTTTCTACTTCTGACACTTCATTACTATCCGCCATTGCGCGTTTTGCTGAAGTTTTTGAGTTTTGAATGACATCATAGATTGTAAAGTTGTGCGTACCTAAATATTTCACCAGATAGTTACGATCAAAACTTCGAGTTAATAATTCAGGACGGTCAATTTCAGCTAATCCCAGGTTCAATAGAAACACTAGAACAGCTGATGTCATGACTGCCATTACTGAACGGAAACGCAATCTTTCCTGTGGTTTTACTTTCTTAAATATCATTAAACCAATAATGACAATTAAATCTAAGAAATACAGAATGTCTAATGGATTAATAAGTTCTAGTGCACTTCCTCCAAGACCATTATTTGTTTTAGCCTGAAGAAGCACGGGAACCGTAATAAAGTCATTAAAGAAACGATAGTAAACAACATTTGCGTATAATACGAATGACATTAATAGATTAATCATGACAAATGCTATATTTCGTGCTCTTCCTTTCCAGAATAGAGCAATAGCAAAGAATAATATCGCTGAACTTAATGGATTAAAAAATAAAAGAAAATGCTGAAGAGCATTTTGAATACCTAAGTTAAATTCAGCTAAATATACGGCATACGTTTTTATCCAAAATAAAACAACGACTGTAAAGAAGAACGATAACTTCCCAGTACGCAAATCATCAAACTGTCTTTTTAAGAAGTTCATACTCCATCACCTTTGTTTAAATTATTTATTAAAAATACATTGAGAATTTGTAAAGGACATTTCAAATCAACATTGAGTATTATAGCAAATATAGATTTCAAATGTATAACAATTTCTTGTAAAACGTAACAAAAATATTTCATGGGAATTCGACAAAAATTATTTTTTTGAGGTTAACCCTTTTAGAATGCATGCTGCATCATAAAAGAAAGAAGCGAGGAAGGAAATAAACCTTACTGAAAATGGATATTCATACTATCATTGTAAAAAATTTATCATTTTCATTTACTCACTGTAAACTTATTCCCACAATTTTATTAAAGTAAACAAAAAACAACGATGAAATATTTCCCAAATGTAAAGGAATAAAGTTAAGAGGTTTACCCGTACTTAAGAAGGGGTATTAAATAGAAGAGAATGAATCAAAGAAAAAAAGAGGAGAAAAGTCCCCTCTTTCTTAAAATGTTTATTGAATAACACGACGTGCCGTAACATAGTTTTCTTTATACCAGCTTCGATCCAGACTTCTTTTTACTACTCCTGGTGAGAAGCCAGCTGACATAATGACTTCATTGTTACCAACGTAAATGGCCGTATTGACGATTTTTCCATTATTAGAAGAGTTAGTGAAGAATACTAAGTCTCCTTCTTTTAGTTGATCTTTTGAAACAAACTGGCCTTTAGTGGCTTGTCCAATAGCCGTTTTATCTTGAAGATCTATTCCATTTTTCTTGAATACATAGTAAGCAAGCCCTGCTCCATTAAAGCTTAACGTACGTTCATCATATGAGCGACCATATGATGCTTTATCCATTATACTTAAAGCATAGTTGGAAATATTACTTCCCAGATTCTGAGTAGTAGCTGGTTTCTCCTCTACTACTTCAGGTTTTTCCTCTACTGTACTCTGTTCAACTGCTGCTTCTTCATTCGGTTCAGCAGGAGTTTCAGGCTTTACATTTGTCTCTTCAACAGCCGCTTCTTCTGTTTGCTGTGTAGAGTCATTTTTTTGTTCTTCAGTTGTTGAAGGATTGGTTGATTGTACGGCCACTTCCTTATTTTCCTCCGTAGCTGCATCTGTTGATGTAGAAGGTTCTACATCAATCACGCGGCGAGCTGTGACATAATGTTCATTGTAATAGCCGTTTAATATAACACTTTTCTTCACGCCCGAGTCTGAGCCTGCAGCATGGATGATTTGATCGTTTCCAATGTAGACCCCTACATGAACAATTTTACCATCACTGGAATTATTGGATAAGAATACGAGGTCCCCTTTTTGTAAATCTTCACGATTAACAGGTTCCCCTAATTTAGATTGTTCAATTGCTGTTTTAGATTCTAAATCAATCCCTACCTGCTTATAGGTGTAGTATGTTAAGCCAGCACCTTTAAATGTTAACGTTTCTTCATTATAGGGAGAACCATATCTTGCTTCTCCTATCAATCCTTCTGCAATTTCCACAACTTTATCTGCCGTTGAGGATGGTGATTCATTTGACATGAAGGAAGGAAGGACTCTACGAGCTGTTTTGTAATTGTCAGAATAGTAGCGTTTACCATCTAAATCAGAGATTAAAATATCGCTATCTTCGTCTGCCATATGAATGATTTTATTATCACCAATGTAGATACCATTGTGATCGATTGGATCATTATCATTAGGATTGGAATCAAAGAAGACAATGTCACCCTTTTGTAATTGATCCTTTGGTACATATTCTCCTAATTGAGCTTGTACATCAGTATCTCTTGTAGCCAAATCGATTCCATTTTGTTTAAATGCATAATAAATAAAGCCACTGCATCCAAATTCATATGGATATGTAGGTTTGTACACATAACGCTCGTATGTTGCTTTACCGATAAGATTCTTTGCTGTTTGAATAATATCATCGGCTTTCTGCTCTACCGATGGTGAAGATTCTTGAGTTGTTGTTACTGCACTTGCTAGAGGGGGTGCTGTCATACTGCCAAAAGCTAGTGCAACAGTACATGCTGCCGTTGTCATGAGTTTTTTCATGTTCGTCTACCTCCTATGATGAAATACATTTAATTATCAAACATTTTCAGTATAACATCAAAGAATCTCCTATTTAGGATGTAATAATTGCCAAACCAACATGAGGATTCTATGCAGCAAATATTCAAATGAAAAGGGATACTTTTGCCCTATTACAAGATAATCATAGGTTTGCAATTTTGTATCCCTCTCTATCTCTTAAGTTTTCTTCAATGCAAGAGCAAGATTCATAAGTTCTGTATCCATCATGGACCCTTTTATTAAAAGTACCGTCGTATCATCTACTAATGACTTGACGTATTCTAAGACATGTTGTGGAGAATCTACGGAACACACTGCTCCTTGGAATCCATCCTTAATTGCCTGATTCCCTAATTCTCTTGTATTTTTTCCAATTGTAATTAACTCGTCGATGCTCTTTGACGCAATTAATGATCCAAGTTCCCGATGAATTTCTTCTTCCTTTTCCCCTAGATAGGCAATATCTCCTAATAATAAAGCCGTCTTCTGTTTTCCCTCCTCCTTTTTCACATGTTCTACTACCTCAATGGCAGCAGCCAGAGAAGTGGGATTCGTACTCCAAGTATCATCGATGAGGATGGACCGATTGACACCATTTTGTATTTGTAAATGGCGTTCAAGATTCTCAAAGGTCTTCAAGCGATCCACAGCATATTCCATGTCTACACCCATTGTATGAATGGCTGCAAGAGCAAAAAGAGCGTTATATATTTGGTGACGACCATATCCAGAAACAAAACTGGTGTATTCTTTTTTCTGACACACGAAAGTGAAGTGCATTCCGTCTTTTCCGTAGGATATGTTTTGGGCTGTATAATCCGCTTCCGATGTGAAACCACAGTAAACCACTTTGCCTTGAAAATGTTCTAAGGATACTTTTTGAGTATTTTCATCATCCTTATTTAATATAAGGGTGCCATTCTTTCTTAATCCAGCGACAATCTCTGATTTCGCCTCAATATACCCTTCAATTGTTTTACATTTATCAAGGTGATCGATTCCAATGGTTGTAATGATTCCAACGGTGGGTTCGTATACATCGCAATGGTATTGAAGGTTACCTGGACCTCCTAACCCGGTTTCAAACACTCCCACATCTGTATGTTCATCGATTTCTAATAAATATTGAAACGATTTCCTGGTAGCGTTTCTACTTCTAAAAGTTGAGACAACATTATGTGAGGAGGAGAGGATATGTGAGATGATCTCTTTCGTGGTGGTTTTTCCACAAGTCCCAGTGATGGCAATGACTGGTATATTAAATAATTTTCTGTAGAAGCGAGTAAATGACCAGAAAGCATTCCTCATGCTTTCCACTGTGATGATGCCAGATGCTTCACAATCTCTGAGCTCTTCCTCGTTTTTGTCTGTTATGAGAACATAAGGCTTGTATCTTCTTACTTTTCGTATGTCAAATTCTTTCTTTTTATCTAAAAATATCAGAGTATTTTTCATCTTTATTCGATGAAGATGGAACACCATGGCATCTTCAACCATGAAGTCTTCCTGTCCTATTAAGAGCCTTCCATTGATGACTTGGATTATATCCTTTAGAGGGATAGGTTTCATTTTATCACTCCCTTTATATTGTAGGGGTTAAGGGTGTCAACCTATATTTTACTGAGAATCTATTAATCGATTCTTTATTTTCACTAGCTCGCTATCCGTATTCGAACATTTAAATAGAAGAATGCTTTCTGAATCTAAGAGAGCACGTACTTTTATATAAACCTCTTCTACATCTACATAGGAAAATACACGAATGTTTTTGTTTTGTTCTCTGACTTGTTTTGCCATATTTAAAGCAGCGTGACCGAAAGTGAGAAGAACATCGATATTTTGCTCTGCGATCATGTCTCCTACCTCTCTATGATACTTTTCAGTATGCTCCCCAAGGCGGCCTATATCTCCAACAAGTGCTATTTTTCTTCGTCCATTGGAAATGGATTGTAGAACCTTTAAAGCCGCTTTTAAAGCATCAGGTGTTAAACTCCACGAATCATCAATCACCGTCGAATCCTTTATCCCTTTTAAAATCTGTAAATGCCGTTCCAATACATTAAACGTTTCAAGTGCTTTTATTGCATACCTTATTTGAACACCTGCTTCAACCGCTGCTCCTATGGCAGCCATGGCATTATATACTTGGTGCTCACCTAAACATGGAAGGTGGACTTGATATTTTTTTTGATTATTGGTCAGGGTGAATTGAGTTCCATCATCATGAATGACTATATTAGATGCCCTTAAGTTTGCGGTTTTCTTTTTCCCAAAATATAGTACCTTCCCCCGATAATTTTCTAAGCTAAGAGTGGCAATGTTCTCATCATCACTATTCAAAAGCAGGGTTCCTTTATTATTTAAGCCATCGATTATTTCTCCTTTTGCTTGTATATAATTCTCTAGGGTTTTGCATTTATCTAAATGAAAAACACCAATATTGGTAATGATTCCGATTGTAGGCTGAAAGATATCACAGTGATAACGCAGGTTCCCTGGTGCTCCTAATCCCGTTTCAAACACACCTACATCTGTGTCATCGTCAATACCCATAAGATATTGAAAGGATTTCTTTGGTGCATTACGACTCCTAATCGTTCCTTGGACAGAGTAATATTGAGTTAATATGTGGGCTACCATATCTTTTGTTGTTGTTTTACCGTTTGTGCCTGTTATGGCGATAATAGGTATTTGAAATAAACCTCTATAAAAACGGGCAAATGTTAAAACCGCCGTTCTAATATTCTTCACTTCTACTACTGCTAAGGCATTTTTATATTCTTCTTTCATAGATCTAGCGTCTGTTATAATAACTACCGGCTCATAGGACTTTACATCTTCAAACTGAAACTCTTTTCTTCTATCTAAAAAAAGAAGTGAATTCTTTTGTTTCAATCGGTGAAGGTGATAAATAATGGCATCCTCAACGTAAATATCATCCGTCCCAAACACCAACTCTCCCTCCACTACTTCAATTATTTTCTTGAGGTGTAACGGCTTCATATTCCCTCGCCCCCATCTTTAGATTGAATCAACTTATCTTTCATTTCTAATAAAGCTTTATTGGTTTTCCTACACTTTACGAGGACGTATGTGTCAGGATCAAGATTAAGCAGGACTGTTTCGTATACTTGTTCGATGGAGGTAAATGCGTACGCTTTTGTATTTTTACTCTTCGTAATTACTTGATCTGCCACATACCGGGCATTTTCACCATACGTAATTAACGTATCTACGCCACACTCCACAACTGTATCACCGATATCACGGTGAACCATTTCTGAATAATCACCTAGTTTATCCACGTCTCCGATGACAGCAACGCGTTTCTTGCCTCTTGCTAAGACTTTTAACACTTTGAAGGCTTCTTTTAAGGATGTTGGATTTGAATTCCAAGTATCATCTACAATGGTTGCTCCTTGAATGCCTTTTATAATTTGTAAATGCCTTTCAATATTCTTAAACGAACGTAGTTTTCGAATGGACTGCTCTATTTCTATCCCCATTTCATGGGCAGCACGTATGGCAGCTAAAGCATTATAAACTTGATGCTCACCGAACTCAGGTAAGAACACAGAATAACGCTTCCCTTGAAAATGTAATGTGAAATTTGTGCCTTCTTTTGTAAAAAAAATAGTTGAAGCTTTACATGGAGAATCCTTATGGATACTAAAGTAGTGAATCTTTCCTTTATAATGATCCAAATTTATCTTTTTGATATTATCGTCATCTCCATTTAATAGAAGCGTTCCTTTGTTTTGTAATCCTTCTAGCATTTCAGCCTTTGCAGCTAGATAGCCTTCAAAGGTTTTACAGCGATCTAAATGGTAGATCCCAATATTCGTGATAATTCCAATAGTGGGCTGATAAATTTGACAATGATAATGTAAATCATTTGGACCACCTAAACCTGTTTCAAATACTCCTGCTTCCACGTTTTCATCTATACTCATTAAGTATTGAAAAGATTTATGAGGCTGATTATTGTTTCGGGTGGTGGACCTGACTGTATGTGATTCTTCCATTATATGAGTCAGCATCTCTCTCGTTGTTGTTTTCCCACATGTCCCCGTAATCGCTACTACCGGAATCGATAGTAAACCACGATAGTAATGAGCAAAATCCATTAATGCTTTTCGTACATTTTGTACTGTTATAATTGGTAGATTCTCTATATTGGATATTCCTTCAGGATGAAGATCCGTAACGATGGCACATTGGTGTTGAATCACTTTATTCAATTTCTTTTGTGAAATGGTTTTTCTTTTATCAATGAACACTAAGGAGTTTGCTTTAACTAACTTATGCTGATGAAAAACAATTGCATCTTGGATTATCATGTCTTCGGAACCTTGAATGACTGTCCCGTTAACAAGCTTTCGAACGTCTTTAAGAGGTATTGCCTTCATTTTCTTCAACTCCTTCTTCCCTAATCAAATGCATGACCACACCTTTATATTTATTGGAATCCTTACCGTTTTTAATAAAACCAAAGGATTCAAAGCATCCCATTGATTTTTTAGTGCAAGCAGCTGTGATGGTCGTAACGTCAAATTTTTTAGCGTAATTCAACCTGTATTCAAATAGTTGTTTATATATTCCTTGGCGACGATAAGAGATCGCTACGTAATCGCTTTTGAAGATAGCCTTTTTATGTTTCTCCCTGATATAACAAGACACAAACCCTGCCAGTTCCCCATCAACCACCGCACAGAACCAATCTGATCCTGCTATGTCATAGATCCTCATACCTTCTTTAGTGGCCATTTCAATAAGAGGAGAAAGTTCTTGAAATGTGGTTTTTTTTATTGTAATAATCACTTTCATCACCTTTTACATATGACGTACTCTCATTCGTATGTACTACTATATGTACAAGTTCCTTCCTTTGAAACGGCTGAAGTCTCAATTTCAAAAAGGTGTGAACGCAATTTTTTTTCATAAAAAGGACATCCACACTGTCAAGCTTGTACCCTTTTGAATTAACTAAATAGAAAGGAGGTATGAAATGAATGGGTCAATCACAAATTTCTTACAATAAACTAGAAGCCCTCTTAAAGATGAAGTCAGAAAACAACCCCCATATGGAGTTAATTCCCATAGGAGAATCTACTAAAGGTAGAGTCATCTGGTGTCTTACTATTCACAAACAAGACCAACTTAAAAGGAAGACACCTGTTTTACTC
This sequence comes from Rossellomorea aquimaris TF-12, assembly GCF_001648555.1. Taxonomy (GTDB): domain Bacteria; phylum Bacillota; class Bacilli; order Bacillales; family Bacillaceae_B; genus Rossellomorea; species Rossellomorea aquimaris. The sequence continues at coordinate 19,183 of NZ_LQXM01000028.1, forward strand.
ACGGCTTCCTTACACGGAAATGAATCGACTGGGACGAGTGCTTTGCTGCGTTTTATTGAAAAAATGGAAGAGGAAAATGAGCTTTCTTTCGGGCTTTTGGAGGATTTGATTATTTATTGCATTGTTTGCTGTAATCCAGACGGCTATCAAGAAAAGACCCGCTTTAATGGAGAAGGTTTCGATCTTAACAGGGATTTCCTTACACAGTCTCAGCCAGAAACGGCAAGCATCGTAAAACTGATTGTCGAGAAAAAGCCAGTTGTCGTACTAGATCTCCATGGATATGTAAGCAAGAGCACTTCCTTTATTGGACTAATCGAACCAAGTGGCCCTCCACACAACTCTTCCTATGAATATGATTTATTCGTTAGGTGGGCTTTACCTCTTGCAGAACATATTGAATCATGTTTGGTTTCCAAACAGGACGAGTTCTCTTTAGAAGGTTTCAAAAACCATAAAGGGACGTGTATTCCATACCGAGATGGCACTAGAGGATGGGATGATTTTAGTCCTATTACCTGTACCAACTATTCCATGCTACATGGTTCCATTGGGGTTACCCTTGAAACACCGAGCAAAACAGAGGATGGTGTAGAGTGGCATTTCCAATCCATCATCGCCGCCCTTCAATTTTCTGCAAAGCATCACAAAAAATTGGCAGAAAATCTCACAAAGTTCTACGATCGTGGAATAAACAGACATCATCCTACTCACCCTTCTTCCCATTTCCCAAGATACTTTGTCCTGACAGAGAAAAAAGAACTCCACTCATCTTTCTATTCATTAACACAGCATCTAGTGAAAAACGGAATAACCACTTATATGACAGAAGAAGAATTTACAGATGGACATACTACTTATCCCAAAGGATCCGTTATTGTTCCCATGAACCAGTCTTTGTGTAATCTTGCTTATTGCTTTCTTTCAAAAGGTGAGAATGCATCTTCAAGCAAAGAAAAGATTTCAGAGTTCTGCTCTTGGAGTCTACCTTTACACTCGGGGGTAAACTGTTACACGATTTTTCATTCCATACATGTAAAAGTGAAATTAGTAGAGAAAGAATTAACTCAAGAAGGGATGCCCCTGGAGTTTATAACAGGAGTAGACCATGATGTGAAAAAAATTGGTATTTTGGTTGATGAAGGGTTATTTCATAAGAAGGCACATGCGGGCTTAAAAATGGCACTAAAAGAGATGGAGATTCCTTTTATAGAACTAAAAGCGAAGGATTTATTGTCAGGAGAATCCTTATCTCCTATCGACATTCTTATTTATAACGGATATGAACACCTCTTCTACACTCCATCAGACATTAGGTCCACCTATGAAGAGCTTGTTCTTAACTCGAGACAACAACAGGAAATGTGTCAACAAACGATCCAGTCCTTTTTAAAAACAGGAGGAAAGATTATTGGAATTGGAGCAGGTGCTGCCAAAGCTCTTACTACAACGTTAAAGGTTAGTCCCGTTAAGGTACACACGAGTGGGTGGAATGAGAATGCCCTATTAAACATTCATTATGAAGAAAGTAATTTGACTCTTGGTTATGACAAAGATGATCTCGGATTTGTCTATCGTCCGGCTTGGTTTTCTAATGTAGAGAATATGAACGTAATAGCTTCCTATTCCAAAGATCCTGAGTCCCTACTATGTGGTTACTGGCCAAGTTTTGAAAAAGCTCAAGGTGCCCCAGCCATAGTCACAAACAAAACAGGAAACCTTATACTCTTCGGGCTCGAAATTTGTTTCAGAGGGCATACAAAATATTTTTATCGATTGTTGTGGAATGCCATTTGTTTGTAATCTGTGTATTCAAAGGTTTTTTGAAAAAATGGACTATTTCAGAGAAGACAGTAGTAGTTGATTTTCGCTGCAGGATGCTCACTTTCCGCGGGGCAAGCGGTGAGCATCCTCGTGGCAGTGCTCCTGAGGGAACTCACCTTCCTGCTATTCTACTCGTTTTTGATTGGAAACTATGAAACTGTTCGATTGGGGGGAACTGTGTAGACTCCTGCGAAAGTTGGGGCATGGAGAGCCCCGGAGGCTAGGCGGAACGCTAGCTGCAAGCGAAGCAGCTCCCCTCACCATCTGACACGTAACAGTTGACAGAGCCTGGGGCAGATCTCATGTTATAAAACAACGAACTTTACAAAAAGCCTTTCAGAAAAAAAGGCGCTTCTTCTAATACAAGAGTCGTTACCAAAAGTGGACTTCCATCATTAACTAGTTAGGAAGATATTTTTCAAAAAAAGGCTATGTTAACGCTTATGGTTGATTTTCTAAGAGGATATGCTTAGGAGTCCGTTTTCCTACACTGACAAAGTCTAGCATATCAATGAAAGGAACAGCATTAACAAACCGTTAAAAAAGGAGGTTAATCCTTTGATTCGTATAGGGATGCTTCATCATCGAAAACACCCTGATAGCGTCATAAAAGCGTATGCATACGGAGCTATCGCGAAAGCAGAAGGAACTGAAATGGTTTACTTTTCCCCAAGTGGGGTTGATTTTAAAACGAAGACCATAACTGGATATATGTATAACGATGGAAAGTGGGAAGAAGTGACGACACCTTTTCCCCACGTCATTTACAATACAGGCAGTCCTGAAAAACTGGCTAAATCCAGTGACATCATTAATAAGTTAAAGAAAAAAATACCCTTTACCACTCATTCTATTGGAAATAAGATGGCTGTTTATCATCGTTTAAAAGAAGCTGGTGAACTAAAGCAATACTTAATTCCATCGGAGGTTTTAAAGGGAACACGACACTTTTTTTCCTTTTTAGATTCCTATCGAAAAATTGTCTTCAAGCCAGTAAATGGTCGAAAAGGACAAAGCATTGTATTTATCGAACGAGTTGGGAATGACTTTAGAGTATTAATTGACACCATTGAAGAGCAACTTTCTTATGATGAATTAAGGAGCTTTATAGAAGAACATTTGCGACAAGAGGACTTTCTTGTTCAACCTTATATTAATTGCAGAACAAAGGGTGGCAACGTATATGATTTTCGCCTTCATGTTCAAAAAAATGGAGAAGGGAATTGGGTGATCACTTCGGTTTATCCAAGAATTGGCGCTCTCGGAACCATCGTCTCTAATATTAATAATGGGGGCTCAATGAATTACCTTGTTCCGTTTTTAAAACAAGAGTTTGGCGATGACTATTTCAATATTAAACGATACCTTGAACATTTTTCTTTGGTTCTGGCCCATCATATGGATGATCTTCAACAGGAACACTATTCAGAATCGATTGATGAATTAGGAATTGATGTCGCCCTTGATGATATCGGGAAAATTTGGATTTATGAAGTGAACTGGCGTCCAGGTTGTCCCCCTACCTTCTACCTTGAAATGGATGTTGTTAAAAATACGATTCAGTACTGTATTTATTTAGCAAATGCTCATGTAAAAGCGTGAAAGGAGGAAACACGTTGAGTATTGACTATACCGTTGAAAGACCTATTATCGCCGTCACAGGAAGTGCCGGGAAAACAACAACCAAATCTTTTATAGCTTCTATTTTACGGACTCGGTGGATTATTTTTGAATCAAGCGACTATTGGAATCGAACAGACCATACTGAAAAGCATCAAGAAGAGATCAATTTTATTCACAGGGCAATCGTTCTTGAATATGGCATGGCTTACCCAGGAGTTATTGAAAAACATTGTAAAATCATTCAACCTAATATCGGTGCGATTACCAATATAGGCATGGCACATGCCGGAAACTTTGATGGGAAAATCGAAGGAATTGCCGCTGCCAAGTCCGAGCTTATTAAAGGGATGTCTCCTGACGGTCATTTATTCTTAAATGGAGATGATACCCATTCAAAACTCCTTCATACTCAAAATTTTAAAGGAACGATTAAAACCATCAGTATCCACACTCCATCCCACTATCAAGCAAAAAATGTCCAATATTCCCTGGACGGAATCTCTTTTAAAATTAGGTTAGGAAATAAAGACCATACAATCTCTATTCCTTATCATGGAGAGTTTCACGTCTATAATGCCCTTCTTGCCATTGCCGTTGCCGACCTTTTGGGCTTTACTCCACAAGAAATCATCCAAGGAATGAACGAAGTAAAGAAGCCTCGTCATCGCTTAGAGGTGTTTCATCTCCAACGTAGCATTACTCTTATTGATGACACAGTTCATGCATTCCCCGATGCTGTCAAAGGAGCTCTAGATGTCCTGGCAGAATTTGAAGGAAAGAAAAAGATAGCGGTCTTAGGATCAATGCCGGGCTTTGGAGATCAACACCAAGAAGTACACAAAGAAATTGGAAGATACGTTGTGAAGAACAAGATTGATTACTTATTCACATACGGAAATATTTCAAAAAATATTGGAGTTGGAGCTAGGGAGGCCGGGATGTTTAAAAATAAGATTTTCCATTTCCCTAGAACTGCGATAGACCAACTCCACGCTAAACTTCTTGCAACAATTCAACCGAACTGGACCATCCTTGTAAAAGGAGCTAGTGGTTTAAAGATGGTCGATACAGTCGAGCATATTAGAAAAAATTTAACTTAAAAAAAGATCGGGAGGTAACAGCTTCCCGATCTTTTTTTAGCTTTGAAAACTAGTATGTACTTGATTGTGAGGGGAGCTGCTCCGCTTCCGGGGTCTAGGCACGCCCGTACTTCCCAATAAGTCTTCTCCGTTCCCCTCACCATCTATAAGAACATTAGTGACAAAAATCAATTGATACAATACTGAAAGTACACAAGCAGAAAACTCTTAGAATACACCATTACTTAATAACGGTTGTAATAGATTCCTCTGGGGATTCTTCAATCCAAAATTGAATTTCAGAAGCTGCTTGTTTCGCGTTTGCTTCTGCCTCTTCTGCTGTATCACCTACGGCGGTTACATATGCATAACGATGTCCCATGGAGAGAGGTGGTGTGATAATGGAGCCCTTTCGTGGCTTCACGTACACTTCAGCTACTCCATTTGAAGACCTTGCTCTTTTTTTCCCTGTTACTTTCAATAAGGTACCTTCCTTTTCAACAGTCACATATTGCATATACACATGTTTTTTAAATTTTGGTTTTAATTCTGGCTTCTGACCCAAAGCCATTTTCAACGTTTGTTCTACCAGGTTAATTCCATATGCTGCTTTTATCATATTATTCATACCTGCACCCGAAATACGTGCATTGATTTCAATAAGCTTCCACTCATCCCCTTTTTGTCTAAGCTCCAAATGACAAGAGCCTGTCTCTAAACCATGCTTAGAGATAATCTCTTCTATCGATTTTTTTATTCCCTTCAGGAAGCATCTTTCAGGATTGAGTATCAGCTGATACCCCATAATGATAAAGCGACGATGAAAGTGAATGTCTTGCTTAATCACTGCCATAATATGAACGTTCCCCTGATAAACGACAACTTCAATAAGATACTGAGGTTCAGGAACAAATTCTTCTAATAATATTGGAACATTTTCATATCTCTTGCTTAATGACTTATAAGATTTATGATAATCATTTAGAGTTTCTATTTTATATACATCCTTAGATCCTGTGGATTGTGGAGATTTCATAATCAATGGTAGCTTTTTGACGATTTCATCCTCAAGAGCCACCTTTTCTTCTTTTGTATGGATGGTCCAATAGGAAGGAGACAGAGTTGAATCCTTCATGATGTGGCGAGAATGGATTTTATTTTGAATATTTTTCATTCCTTCAGTGGAAAAATGATTCACACCAAACTCATCTGCCAATAAACAAGCAGTATAACTAAACGGATCAACATAGCTTATGATCGTCGTAACCTCTATTCCTTTAAAAAGGAGGGCTTTCACTTCTTTTCTCAATTCCCCTATGTCTTGAAGGTTACATAGTTTCATATAATGAACATCAGGAAACTCTTCACGTTTCGCAATAAAGTTAGGTCTTTCAGTAAACAATACGGTATAAAATCCGAGTCTCTCTGCCGTCTTAATTGCTTCCCTACTTGACCCTGATTTAGTCGTTTCAATAAAGATGATTGACTTCATTCAAGGTACGCTCCTTCATATTAGTATTCAATATAAAAATCCCAATTGGTAACGAGCAATGCTTTACCGTACAGTTTATTCTCAGATACATCTGCTGGTGTAGGCTGATTCCTTGATGATTTCGCTTATTCTTTTCAAAGTCTGTTTACGTGCTATTGTTGTTATTCAACTAAATAAATAAGGCTTTTTTCGCAAAGATTGTTGTTTTATACTTAGTCTGTTAATGGTTCTGTCAACCAGTGTGTGCCAGGTGGTGAGCGGAAATCAACTACTACTCGCTTTATCAATAGCCACAAAGTTTACGAAAACAGACATAAATAAAAACCCAAAGTAAATAAAAAGAAACAATAGGGCTTTTATTGCCCAAACTTCTCCTTTCCTTCATTCATATAGTATTAACAGTGAATGACAGACTCGAAAGGAGCGAATGTTTCATGAAAGAATGTATTATTTTCCTGGATTCCAATCGATCAGGCTCCTCTCGTGATGGAATTGAGGCTGGGAAAAAGCTTGGGTATACAACCATTCTGTTTACAAATCGAAAGAAATTCATTAGAGACAGAGAAAGCTTTACAGATGTCGATGAGATGTACTTTGTAAATCTTTTAGATAAACAGGAAATAAAAGAGAATATTGACTCTATCATGAACAAAGGGAATAAAATCGCTTGTATTATCAGTTTTCTTGATGCCTATGTATACACTGCAGCACGATTTTCAAACGAATATTGCCAATCATCTATCACATTAACTCCCATCACACTCTGTCTTAATAAATCTACCCTGCGCGAAAAGCTGAAAGATAAAGACTACACCCCTGAATTTAATCGCATTTCTTCTCCTTTCTCCATAAAAAAACTAAAAAGAATCTCTTTTCCATTGATATTAAAATCGCCTATCTCCAATGGATCAAAGGACGTTTATCTTATTCATGATGAAAAAGGATTAATACGAGGAATAGAACGAATGAAACGGAAAAAACCTTCTGCCCTTCTTATGGAAGAATATTTAGATGGACCTCAATACTTAATAGAAGTTGTCATCAAAGATGGAAAACCTACAGTTGTGGCTGTCGTCAAGCAAGAGGTTACACTGGACAAACGCTTCATTGTGACTGGATACAGTGTTTCATCCGTTCATCATGACAAAGCACTTATTCAAACCATTCACCAACTCATGAAGGACCTTCATTTTAAAAACGGGACTTGTCATGTTGAGATGCGATTAGTTAATGGGGTATGGAAGTTAATCGAAATCAACCCCCGCATCTCAGGTAGTGCCATGAATAAGATGATTTATGAAGCCTTTGGAATTAGTTTGGTTGAAGAAACGTTACGAATCTATTTAAAAAAGCCCTTAAACATTACTAGAAAGTGGGAACGAACCGTTTACACTCACTATATGACTGTAAAAAGAGTAGGCAAGCTTTTAAAAGTAACAGGAAGAAACCGTGCTCAAAAAATAGAGGGAATTAAAGAGGTATTTATTAAGCCTAAAAAAGGCAAAATACTACGTCCCCCTACTTCAATGGGGCATCGCTATGGGTATGTGATGGCTATTGGAGATTCACTGGAGGAAGCAGAAATGAGGGCAAGAAAAGCTTCAAAGGAGATACGTTTTTATATGGAATTTCTTTAATCCGTTATATATGCACTACACCAATCACCTAAAGAAAAATAAGATAGGAATAGGATGAAGGTGAAGGGAGGATTTTTTCATGATGACATGTGAACATACAAGCTGTTTATGCACTCTCCTAAAGGAGTTATTGGATGAACAGGACCGACTAGCACATCAAGCCTTTAAATTTATTTGCAACACAGATAAAGTCGATACCATCCCTTTTTTATTATTTTCAAAAGAAAATAGTGACCCCTTTGAAGCACATATAGACTCTCATGGCACCATCTTCTTCAGATTAGAAAATATTCAAAAGGATAGCTGCTGTGCAACATTAAGATTACTTAAAGGCATTGATATGGATGAGTATCCAACTAACGAAATGGAAGAAGTTTATTCTCTCATAAAAACGGATCATTGTATTACAGTAGACCTAAACTGCTTTCTCGGAATTCAGCCGTGCCCTCCTAAACTCGTTGATCGTCCCCTTCCATGGGTTGAAATAAAGTAATGGAAACGAGCCCCTTCTATAAAAAGAAGGAGCTCATTTTGTGACTATTTCAATTCTGGAAATACTGTTTTGATCATCTCTATCATTGGCTCCAATTCATGAGGAACTTGAGGAATTGTGTAGCCTATATACAAAGGGCTGGCGACAAACCTTGGAATGACCTTAGCAATAATCGACTCGTCCGTCTCATAGAAGAATAGGTTATAGCTCCTACAATTAAATGGAAAATGATTTAAAATAAAGTCAATGGCACGCTGAATATACTCTGTCATCTCACCAAAGGAATGTTTGTTTCCGGAGAGAATATTAAATTCAATAAAGCCCATTTTCGGATGTGTGGAAAGATTAAATTCGACCTCTTCTATTTTATGAATTAGTAATCCTTCAAACATGTCCTGACGAATATTTTCCTCGTATCGAACCTCTTTCAAACCTACAATTTGCATGTGTGGATGTGCGATGGTCCCTCCTGATAAGGGACCATGATTTTTATAAAAAAGTACGGAAGCAAAGTCCCCTCTTCTTTTTAATTCAAGCCACTTCTCAATTCCAAAGGTAATGAGTTCCGTAGCATGTCCCTTAGGGTATTGAGACAAATCCGAATCACAAATATCACTTTCAATGATTAGTCGCTGATCGGTGTTATAAAGAGTAGGATATTTATTTTGCAAATAAATGATAGAGCCTCTTTTCTCAAAGATCCCCTCAAGATTTTCTACATCACAAAACGGACATGAAGTTTCTTTATTAACAATGCTTTCTGGTTTTGTTTTTCCAATTGATAAATCGAAGATGAGATGCCTGTTTTCTTTTGACAAACTAAAACCCTTCTTTCTTCGCTGAATACTCTATTTTAACTTTTTATCATTTTCCTACTACATTTCTGCACGGTTAAAATCACTTTTGTCTGGAATATATTCTTTCTGATTGTCAGCAGGTGAATAGGCTTTTTTGAATTTTTTCATGTAATATGAGTAACCTCTCTTTGCCTGGATAAACCCTTCCATCATAAGGGCCACCGATAACATACTTAAAGTAAAAAATAAAATCGGCGTTAATGGAATCCATGGAGCTCCCTGCAAGTAACGGAATGAATCCCCAATCAAGCCTGACCATTCATTGGTAATGGAACGAGGTGGATCGTTTACTAACTGATAATCAACATTCGTTCCTCCCAAAAATAATGTCAACAGTCCTAAATGAATGAAAATGATCAACGTTTGCATTAATTGCTGCCCAAACAAAATGATTAACTTTTCTTTCATACCAGGTAAAATATGCTTAACGATGATTCTCCATTTACTCGCTCCTAATGTTTTCGCACTTAAAATATATTCTTGCTTATACAGCAAGGAAACTTCATTTCCTAAAAGAGCTGAAATAATTGGCACAATCAGTAGAGACAGAACCAAAATCTCTAGAACAAATCGTTCAATGATCGAGTTTGGGAATCCCCCAAACGGCTCCCAAAGAATGGGTTTCAGCAGAAAATAGGTCAGAATCGTTAAGGGTATGTAATGGAAAGAATCAATGAGTCCATTAAAATACTTTTTATATTTCACTAGATATGTACCAAGAATCAAGCCAAAAGGAATTGCCAGGAACACTCGAAGAAAAGCAATAACAAAAGCCGTAAGGAGAGTATACTTTGCTCCAAGCAGGATTTTCCCAAGCATGTCCAGTCCTAAGGCATCGGTTCCAAATGGATAATCCCATTTAGGTGAAATCGGTGCAGCTTCAATCGGAAATCCGTTTTCAGATATAAAATAGAGTTTTCTTACTTCATTTCCCCAAACAAAGGAGTAACTGAAGCTTGCAATAAGCATGATGGAGATAAAACTAAATCCAATAAGAAAAAGAGGATTTTTCCAAACACTTTTTTTCATGTTAGATTTCCTCCCCTTTATTAGCTTTTTTAGCAAGAACAGTTTCTCCGACGGTGTAAAAAATAAAAAGAGGAATGAAAATAGACAGAATCGCAATCGTAAACATTTTTGGCTGAAGAGTAGACATCAAAAATCTTGTAATGCCAGCCATATTAAACAATAATTCTAGAACATATAAATTTGACAACATCAACCAGACGGTCTTTTTGGATTGAAAAAACACGCTAATGATTGCGTTCCGAAGAATATGAACCGTCAAAATAAAAAGCTTCCCTAATCCAATCGATTGAGCTAACGTGACATAGTCTTTTCTCTCTTCGTTCTCAAAGGAAAGAATGGAGAGCCGGAATAATTGAATCGTTGGCAGAACCGCTAACACAAGAACAGGCATTACAAAAGCTCTTTCCGTATCAACGGAAGCAATATCAAAAAACAACACACCTGTTTGTTTATAGACATAGATAACCGCAAGCTGCGATACCAGGATAATCAAAATATCAGGCAGAGATTCAAAAAGGTAGAAAATAAACTTAATTTTGTTTCGATTTCTTGGTGAGAACAGCATGGTGAGAATCGTAAGGAGAATACCTAAAAAGCAGGCTAGTAGAAATGCAGAAAATAAAACAGTTAAAGAGTAAAGGATGGGTTCCCAAAGGTAGGGAAATAAATCTCTTTCCTTTTGTCCCCCAATAGTGATATAGGTTAATTCACCTGGATGAAAAATAGCGTAAAAGATCTCATTGATAGAGTTCCAGTATTCTTTTAAACGCAATTCTCGGTACCCTATTCCAGAGAGCAAAACAGGTAGTGCACCTATAAAGATGATTCCAATAATGGATAGGATGAAATTTAGTAGTATGCCGACAATCCTCAATGCATGTCCCCCCGCTTTGCGATGATTATTTTTATAGTAGCATAGATTGGTAGGGATTGGATGGAGTTTTATACAATTTTTCCCTTATCGAGGAGGGGAGTAACTGAGCGCTCGGGCTTTGGGGAATGTGATCAAGGTGCGCGGAATTTGTCGCATATTGAAGAATGGCAGATAAATTGGATTTTTGGCAGATAAACTTAAAATATGGCCGATATATTCTTAAAGCGGCTGATAAATTGAATTCTTAGTCGTATAAATCTCGAAAACGGCTGATAAATCCTTTCTATCTACAAAAAAATGATTGAAGTCCTTTCAAGGACTCCAATCATCGTATAACCTATACTCGAGAAAGTCGATTCAGGACAAATTTCTCAACCACTTCAGCAACTCCATCCTCCATATTAGAAGAAGACACATAGTCTGCTCTTTCCTTAATATCTTCCGGAGCATTCCCCATTGCGACACCTAAACCAGCGTATTCAATCATGGCCAAATCATTGTAGCTGTCACCAATCGCGATCACTTCATCAGAGGTAATGCCCATTGGCGTGATCAAGTAGTCAAGACTCGCACCCTTTGTCACTCCCAGCTGTGTAAACTCCAGGAAAAACGGTTTTGAGCGCATAACACTTAACTCACCCTCGAGCTCAGTCTGCAGCTTCTTCTCAACATCTACCAATCTTTCTGCCTCTTTAAGCATAAGTGCTTTCACGACAGGTTTTGTAACAGCTTCTTTGAAATTGGAAACCACCTGTACCGGAAGTCCTGTCAATTCACTCTCGATTGTGGCAAATTCATTTTCCTCTTCTACCAGAATGGCATCCTCTGCATAAGTAAGAATCCCTACTCCTTCGCGTTTACTTAAATCGTATAAACGATGAGCTGTTTCTGCAGAAAGAGTGCGACTGTATTTCTCTTCGTTTGTCTTGCAATCTATAATTTTTGATCCATTGAACGACAGAATGTAGCTGCCGTAATGGTCAAGTTTTAATTCTTTTGCTACCCATCGCATACCATATGTTGGTCGTCCAGATGCAAGAACCACCTTCACTCCTGCTTCTTGAGCTTGTAGTAAAGCATCTTTCGTACGATCAGATATAGTTTGATCGTCACGAAGAAGGGTGTCATCTAAATCTAGTACAATCATTTTGTAGGACATGTGTAAAAATCCTTTCGAAAGTCATTTTTATATTATCCTACTATAACATCATTCAATGAATTTGAAAAAGTTACTCCCTAATCTCAAGATGTTTCTTTACTTCCTCTAAAGTTGGAAGTGCGGTCATAGCACCCTTGGTTGAAGCAGCCAGAGCACCTGAAACGGAGGCAAATCGGGCCATTTCCGTCGCTTCCTCAATCGTAAGGGACGATATGACGCCTTTGTATTCATGAAGGGAATAGAGAATACCAGATACAAAGGCATCCCCTGCTCCCGTTGTATCTATAGCCTCCACTTTCATGGCCGGAATGTGCTGGTGAGAACCACTGACATAAACATGGCTTCCTTCAGCTCCCAGCGTGACAATGACGAACGGAATATTGTAGGGGCTTAACTTCTCCATTCCTGTTGAAATATCATGTTCTCCAGTAATAAATGCAAGTTCTTCTTCAGAGATTTTTAATACATCCGCTTGAGAAAGCATACTCGTAATCGTTTCACGTGCAAGTTCTTCTGAATTCCATAATCCCATTCGTAGATTTGGATCATAGGAAATCATCATTCCATTTTCCTTTGCCAGTTTTACTGCATGATGAGTTGCTTCCTTCGATGGGCTGCTTATCATAGAAATCGAACCGAAATGAAGAATTTTATGATCAAGAAAATCGTCTTCCTCTATATCCTCTATATTCAAGAAACGATCTGCACTAGGATTGATGTAAAAATCAAAGCTTCTTTCACCGTCTGCAGCATTTGTTACAAATACGACCCCGGTGCGAACATCCTTTGTAAACATCATTTGATTCGTTCTGACACCGTAATCGTTTAATGTATGAACAAGAAACTGACCGAGGACGTCGTCACCTATTTTTCCTAGAAAAGTAGACTTTGCTCCTAAGCGAGCCAATCCAACAGCCACATTTGCAGGTGCACCTCCTGGGCTTTTTTGATAGGTCGTATTTTCACTGTCTAACGGAATAAAATCGATTAATGCTTCTCCTAAAGAAATAATCCCTTGCCTCATTTGATTTCCTCCTCACTCTCTAGTAGATTTTTTCGTCCCTTATCTCTAACCAAAGCTAATTATTTTTTTCAAATCAGCTTTTTTTCAAGGATGATTTTTGTTTCTCCCTCATGATCAGTGTATGTCCCAATGATATCGAAGCCACTTTTAATATTTAATATCAACATACTACGCCACTTGTTTTTCGTTTTTGTTTGAACGGATTTGTATCCCATTTCTTTAACGTGTTGATGCTGTTGCTCTATTAATCTAGAGGCGATGCCTTGATTCCTGTACTCAGCATCCACTCCACCTAACCAACTATAAAATTGTTCACGATTCAGAGCATATCCTATCTTATACCCAACAACCTTTTTATCTATTAATGCAATATCAATTCTCAAATTAGGTTTTTCTTTCATTCTTCCTGCCAAGTCATCTGGCACACCAAAAATACTTGTATGTAGCTTTGTCATACTATCTAACGTCTCACTATTAGGTACCTCATTGAAGTTAGTATAGTTTATTTCCAAATTTCCTTCCTCCTTTAATTTGTACTCGAGTTCTTGTTTCCTTATTGTATCATCCCAAAAAAGCTCAACTGTAATATTTTAATAAACATCCCTTGTTAAAAATTCTCCAAGGTGATTTAGTGTAGTCATGTTACTATAAAAGTGAGAATCATTATTTATACTAAGTGAAGGAGAAGAGTTCGTTATGCATTCAGACCCATTAAAGCTCTTATTACTTAATATAAACATACATACTGAAAACAGTTTTATAAAGGAAGGGTACATCAAAATCGAAACTGGAATCATCGTTGAGATAGGTGAAGCAGGTGTACTCTCTAGCAAGGAGGGTTTTGAAATATTTTCTCTTCCAGACGGTGCTACCGCCATACCCGGCATGATTGATGTCCATATCCACGGAGTAAACGGTGCCGATACTATGGATGGTTCTAAAGAAGCCCTGGATATCATGACCCAAACTCTTCCTAAGGAAGGAACAACTAGTTTCCTTGCAACCACCATGACAGAGAAAGAAACCAACATTGAGAAAGCCCTTATAAATGCTGCCAAATACATGAATGCTCACCAAAAACCAGGTCAGGCAGAAATTCTCGGAGTTCATTTGGAAGGCCCTTTTATTAATAGAGACATGGCTGGTGCACAGCCTATAGATTCTATCAAAAGACCAAATGTCGACTTGTTTAAAAAGTGGCAAGAGCTCTCGGGAAATTCAATTAAACTAGTCACCCTCGCACCGGAACTTGATCAAAACCATGAATTGATACGTTATTTAGCCACGCATGATATTATAGCGTCCGTTGGTCATTCCAATGCCACCTTTGACCAAGTGAGTACCAGCATTTCAGCAGGGGTTCAGCACGTGACTCACCTCTACAATCAAATGTCTGGATTTCACCATCGCGAGCCTGGGATTGTAGGAGCTGCCTTTTTACAGAAGGAATTAATGGTTGAGCTTATTGCAGATGGGGTGCATGTTTCTCCTGAAGCTGTCAAAATTGCCTGTAATCAAATTTCAGACCAGCGTATTCTTCTTATCACTGATTCAATGAGGGCGAAATGCTTAAAGGATGGTCAATATGAACTTGGTGGACAAACTGTGACCGTTGGAAATGGAGGGGCCTATTTAAATGAGTCTACTCTTGCCGGCAGTGTCTTGAAGATGATAGATGCTTTTAAAAATATCCAAGCATTCACGGACTGTTCTATCAAAAGCGCAATCAAGATGACTTCTGAAAACCCGGCCAAGCAACTAAATATCTTTGACCGAAAAGGAAGCCTTGAAGCAGAAAAAGATGCGGACATTGTGATTTTAGATGAAGAATTGGAAGTCTATATGACAATTTGTAGAGGAAGAATCGCTTATATAAAACAAGAAGAATGAAGTTCATGCGCAAATATTGAAAATTTTATATTGACGAGCTCTTCAATCCTTTTTATAATAATTAATGACGCAACTCGGGGCATTAGCTCAGCTGGGAGAGCGCTACGCTGGCAGCGTAGAGGTCAGCGGTTCGATCCCGCTATGCTCCATACTTTCCAAACCTAATAGCAGTACTCTGAAAACCTAGAATTCTAAATTCTAGGTTTTCTTTTTAAATATACCTTCACCTAACTACCACAGTAAATTTTCACCCTATTAACATATTAAAAGTTCTCATTCAGATTAGAGATGTAGTATAGTGAAATAATCCTAGTTATTAACTCCTATGACAATACGTACTTACAAAGGGAAAATTTAAAAGTTAAAGGGTGTCCATTTATGCTTCAGAAGAAAAACAGAATCATGTTTTATTTCAGTTTTTTCGTTGTTCTTGTCTCCATTTCAACTCATATTTCTCACAGTTTTTTTAATGTGTTTGAACATCATATTCTTTTATTGCAAGGAAGCCAAGAAATGGCTAATGTATGGCTTGTACGTACTTTGTTCATTTTGCCTATCTTGCTTTTAGTGTTAGTGGGATGGTCTTTAATGAGAGATCGTAAGCACCCAGCCATACCATGGCTTATTATGCTTACTTTGACATTCGCGTCCATATCGATCATTGCTGGAGGAAATGGATTAGTAGAATACCACTTCTCCATTTTTATGGTTTTAGCTAGTCTGGCTTATTACCAACGTTTGGACCTACTATTGGTAAGTACAGTCATTTTTGCTGTCCAACATTTAGTTGGTTATTTTGTCACTCCTGAAATTATTTGTGGTACAAGTGATTATTCATTTGGTCTACTTTTGATTCATGCTTTTTATTTAATTCTTACTACTACCGTTATTTCCATTCAATTGTATTCTCAAAATAAACATACAGCTCTCCTTCAAAAAGATAATGAAGGTCAAGAGAATGTGATCAATACACTTCTCGATGAATTAAGAAGCTCTTCTAATCTTTTATTAAATGAAGTGCAAACGATTACGAGCGGAGCCAATGAGAACTCTATGGCTAGTAGACAAATTGCCACATCTATTCAAGAGATGGTAAAGGGAACTGAACTTCAATCTCAATCCATCTATAATAGTCAACGTCATTTAGAGGCAACGACATTAGATGTAAAAGAAATAAACACCATTTCACTTGAACTTTCTCGATCATCTGAAGAAACGAAAGAAAAGGTATTACTCGGAAAAGAGAGTGTTGAGAAAACGAGTGCACAACTTGATGTCATTAAAGATAATGTCCTTCAAATGGATGCCGTTGTGAAAAACTTAGAAGTGCGTTCAAATGAAGTGAACGACATTTCGAAGTATATTTCTGACATTGCAGGACAAACCAACCTCCTATCCCTTAATGCAGCCATTGAATCTGCCCGAGCAGGAGAAGCAGGGAAAGGGTTTGCAGTTGTTGCAGAGGAAGTAAGAAAGCTTGCCGTACAATCAGAAGAATATGCAAAACGTATTAATACCATTATTACCGAAACCGTAAACGAGACTATCGCTATTCGAAACGTTATGGAAACAGGAAAAAAAGAAGTTGATAAAGGAAAAAGATTTTCACAAGAAACAGGGGAAGTACTTGCTGGGATTTTTGATGCATCCAATGACGTTGTTGCTAAAATGAATGGAATGATTCACAATGTTCATCAGATTGATCAAACAATATCCCTCCTGAGTAATGCAATGAACGAAGTAAACAGCATAGCAGAATCCAATCAGGAAGGTTCTGAAAATATTGCCGCTGCCTCAGAGGAGCAGTTAGCTACTATGGAAACCCTTAATGACTTATCTTCAAAGCTTGAAGATATCGCTACTTCTTTAAACGATTTAGTTTCCAGCTTGGTAATTGAGAATAAATAATAAGAAGAGGTCAGACCGAATAGGGCTGACCTTTTCTATGGAATCATTTTAGAATAGTAACTCTCTACTTGTTCCAATTGATTTATGTAAATATAATCATAGGAGACCACCTTTAGAAAACGATACCTGCATACCTAATGAAAACCCGGGAGTGAACCACATGAAGCTAACCTATGAAACAATTTCTGATAATCAAATTGAAGTATGCCGAGATATCTGCAATGAACTCATGGACTATCAACAGTCAATAGCATACATAAAACCTGAATTGTTTGATGACATGAATTTTGATACTCGCTTAGTACCTTCTATAAATAAGGCAAAATACAATTATACTGTGGTGGCGAAAGATGAAGATAAAATCGTAGGATATGTCTATTCAAATATCTCTGCCAAAGAAGCGTATTCCAATGAGTTTGCTACTTTTTTTGATCTTTCTTCAGTTAACGGCGAATATGTTGGGTGTCTATCTCAATTTTATATTAAAGAAGAATATAGAAAGTATGGGGTTGGGTCTACATTATTCAATATGTCCATGCAGTGGTTAAAGAAGTTCGATGAAGTGGAGGATACTTTTATTTTTGTTTCGAATGGAAATACAAATGCTTTAGAATTTTACAGGAGAAAAGGATTTTCTGTAAGTCATGATATATTGGATGGGTTTATAACTGTCTTGCGAAACAATAGGTAAAGTAAGAACGAAGATAGTTGTTAATTATGGATAATGCACTCCACTCGAAAAAAATGGTAAAATATTCATAAATGAGTTCTAAGAAAGAGTGATGTAATAAATGGGGCAAATGATGTTGAAAACGAGTTTGGCATCTATATTCATCTGTGTTGCTTTCATGACAATCGTCATTTTAGGAATAACCGGCTACTCTCTTATTACCAACCAATCAATAGGTGTGTTTGAATTATTCAGTTTGAGTATAAGTGATGATGGGCTGTTTATTCGTATTTCAACTAGAATCTGGTATATGATTGCTGTTACAATTACATCTTTAACTCTTTTTATGTGTATCATAATTTTCATAAGAAACCCTAAGGAAAATAACTAAGAAAAAGGTCAGCTCCATAAGCTGACCTTTTTCTATGAACTTCATTAGAGGTGAGTTTCAATTCTTTTGATCATGCAGTGTGCCTTTAAAGCACCTTCTGTTCTTTTTCGAAAAACCCAAGATCTCCTCTAGCTTTCCTTTACTTGTTGTGCTGTTTCTAATATGTGACTCGCCTTTACTTGTACGTTTTCATTTCTTCTTCTGTAACCAAAAAACGAGGTTCTAACAGCTTCTCTATCATTAGATATCTCTTTACATCTTCTTCCACTACTCTTTGTGTAACGCCTCTTGCAGCAATTGCTTCTTAAAAGGCTTCTTCTCCTACATAAGTAGCCTTTAATTGGCTTAGCTCTTCGTCGTTTTTTGTTTCTGAGTTTGAGAAAAAATAGTAGGTAATACTATTTTTAAGCTGATCAAATAAATGAGTCAGCCATTTTCATTACTCAGTATGAGCTTTAGCTGCAAAAAACCTCTTCTTTAAATCTTCATTTTCTACAAACAAATGCACGGCCAAGAACTGTTCTTTAATCCCATTCACAGTGTCTAATACCGTTTCAAAAGAAGTTTTAATGATTCTGGCTTCAATAAAACAGGAATCCTCCAGTTCTGTTGAAAATTTCATAATGGTGCCAGCTTCTTTCATCAAGAGAAGATGAGATATATCTTTAAATTCTTGTTTGTGAAACACGTATGGAAGTCCTTCTACACAAAAGTGTACGTTCATGTATTACACTCCTTCGAATGGTTTCATATTTGATAATCTCCTTCTACCCACCGTTTTAATACTTAAAACCACACTTAAAAGCATACGCATTCCCTTCCTTTAAATTGCTATTACCACATCATGAAGTAATAGCTTAGAATCCTTTTTCTCCTCATACTAGAAATCTTTTCCATGTTATACTTTTGAGGACAAGGGGGATGAATACGATGGAAAGTTATCCAGTATTTGAAACAGAACGATTAATGCTGCGACAAATGACGAAGGACGATGTGGATTTTCTATTCACTCTCTATACGTCCTCAGAGGTTTTGCGGTATTTTGGGATGAGTCCCATCGCTTCGAAAGAGGTAGCAATATCAATGGTAGAGAATTATGAGAAGCAGCTGGAGATTGGCGGACCCATGCGTTGGGGGATCGTCGATAAAGAGACGAATTCACTTATAGGTACTTGTGGGTTTCATGGCATTTCCAAACCCTATAAACGCTGTGAGATTGGGTACGACCTTAGTCCTGAATATTGGGGAAAGGGAATCATGGGAGAAGCACTGAAGCCGGTGCTGACGTATCTGTTTTCTACAAAGGAAATGAATCGAATTGGAGCAACGATTGTTCCTCATAATAAGGCTTCAAGCCGGGTAGTGGAGAAACTGGGATTTCAGCAAGAAGGGCTTCTCAGGGAGTATATTCTTCAAGACGGTACGATGTACGATGCATATATGTATAGCATATTGAAGAAAGAATGGCTCTCTTAGTTATGAGAAGAGGCTGAAAAGGCAATAATGGTCAGTGCAGATGAAAAAGGAGCTGGTTTAGCATGGTTCAGCATGTGTTTCATCAATTCTTGCGCTGGCCTTTAGTTATACGTATTTTTATGATAGCTGTGATGGTCATGCTCACGTTTGGAACAATGATTCATTTTATCGAGCCGTCGACATTCCCTTCATTATTTGACGGGATTTGGTGGGCGATTATTACGACCTCTACTGTGGGATACGGAGATTTTGTTCCAGCTACACTGGAGGGGCGTGTGATTGCCATTGCCCTCATTTTAGTTGGAGCAGGATTTCTGTCCACTTATTTTGTTACATTGGCGGCAGAAACGGTCATGACTCAAAATGCGTACCTGGAAGGAAGAGCGACGTTTAAAGGAAAAAAAGAGCAAGTGATTGTCGTGGGCTGGAATGAACGTGCAAGAGAAGTGATTAATCAGCTTACGTCTCTTCAATCTCATTGTGACATTATCTTAATAGATGAAACCTTAACGAAGAATCCTTACAGCAATCATCATATTCACTTTGTGAGAGGTACTCCATTTAGAGATGAGGTTTTGAAGAAGGTAAACCTTGAAGGGGCATCCATTGCCATCATTACAGCAGACCAAAATAAAGATGAAATGAACGCTGATATGAATTCAGTTTTAACCCTTTTAGCCATCAAAGGAAATCAGCCTTCTCTTTACACTGTTGTAGAAATCCTGCAAAAAGATCAAGTAGCGAATGCGAAGCGAGCAGGTGCCGATGAGATCATTCAAACGAATATGCAGACGAGCTATGTTATGATGAACAGCATTATCTCTCAAGGAATGTCAAAAACCATTTTAAAGCTTCTTAATCATTTAAAAGGAAACAACCTAAAGCTTATTCCTGTCCCAGAGGATCTCATTGATCAAACCTTTCACGATTTGAGTGTTAAGCTTCTCGATAAAAACATCATTCTTCTTGGCATAAAAAAAGGAGAAAACACCACAGTGAATCCTCCTTTGTCTACGATGGTCGAAGCCTCGGATGAGCTTCTTGTGATTTCTAGCTAGTCTCAATAACGTTTTCCAACTCTTTTACGAGTTCTTTGCCAACAGCAATATACTTCTCAGGAAAGCTTGCATCCGGATCCTGTGGTTCTGAAAATTGATTGACCGAACCGGAGAAGCTTCCAGTAGATGCGAAATCGTCTAAGCCTACCTGATATTTATGAGAGAGTAAGAACGGTTTACCAAACTCAACGGTAGCTCCCCGTGAATCCAATTGACCATCCACAGATGTAAAAGGTATTCTTAAAAATTGATAACCAACCTCATCATCGATTTTATAATCAAAATACCCGTGGTCATAATCCCAATTACCTCCAATGGAATAGCCAAGTGGCTTCAATAGCTGTTCAAGTTTATACAATTCATAATGTTGACCTTCAATGCTAGATGAAAGCTCAATCACGTAAATCCATCCCCTTTCTTTTAGGGTTAGTTTTTCCTAAAGAAGAGGAAAAATGTAAAAAAAGAGCACTGAGATATCTCAGTGCTCTTTCTTATTATTTCAAACGTTTTTCAAGTTCAGCTTTCTTTTCTTCAAAGCCTGGTTTACCTAGAAGTGCAAACATATTTACTTTGTAAGCTTCTACTCCAGGTTGATCAAACGGATTCACACCTAATAGGTATCCACTCATGGCACACGCTTTTTCAAAGAAGTACACTAAGTAACCAAATGTATAAGCGTCCATTGCTGGAATCTCAACAATTAGGTTTGGCACTCCACCGTCAGTATGAGCAAGTAGTGTTCCTTCAAAGGCTTTGTTATTCACAAAGTCAACCGTTTCACCTGCTAAGTAGTTTAACCCATCTAAATCACTTTCAGCTTTCTCAATTGTCAGCTCATGACGAGGCTCTGATACTTTGATGACTGTTTCAAACAAATCACGGCGACCCTCTTGAACATACTGTCCAAGTGAGTGAAGATCTGTTGAGAAGTTAGCAGAGGAAGGATAGATTCCCTTTTGGTCTTTCCCTTCACTTTCTCCAAATAATTGCTTCCACCACTCAGAGAAATATTGTAATCCTGGCTCATAGTTGATCAGCATTTCAATGGTTTTCCCTTTGTTGTAAAGTGCATTTCGAACGGCAGCGTATTGATAAGCAGCGTTTTCTGTCAGCTCAGATTTACTGAAATCTTCACGAGCCTGCGCAGCACCATTCATCATGTTTTCAATCTCTACACCACTTACGGCAATCGGAAGCAGACCTACTGCTGTTAATACTGAATAGCGTCCACCAATATCATCTGGAACTACAAATGTTTCATATCCTTCGTCAGATGCCAATGTTTTTAAAGCACCTTTCGATTTATCCGTCGTTGCATAAATACGTTGACGTGCTTCTTCTACCCCATATTTTTCTTCAAGCATCTTACGGAAAATACGGAATGCTATAGCTGGCTCTGTTGTCGTTCCTGATTTTGAAATGACATTTATGGAGAAATCTTTGCCGTCTAGTAAATCCATTAAATCCTTCATGTAAGTAGAGCTAATGTTTTGACCAACAAAAAGAACTTGAGGCGTAGAACGCTTTTCTTTCGGAAGTGCATTGTAGAAGCTGTGATTTAGCATTTCAATGGCTGCACGAGCTCCTAAGTAAGATCCACCAATTCCAATCACAAGTAAAACATCAGAATCACTTTTGATTTTTTCAGCGGAATTTTGAATGCGGGAGAATTCTTCTTTGTCGTAGTTCACAGGAAGGTCGATCCACCCTAAAAAGTCATTTCCTGCACCTGTTTGTTCATGTAATGAGTGATGAGCAACTTTTACAGCATCACTTAAATATGTAAGTTCGTGTTCTCCAAAAAACGATAACGCTTTTGAATAATCAAAACGAATGTGTGTCATAACCATCCTCCGATTAGTTAAATTATTTTCTTCTCTCTCACTTTATCGAAAGCTGACTCCATAATCAAGAAAGCTCTCTTTATGTAAGCGTGTCCAATGTGAACTTTTTTCATCAAACGTTTTTTCTTCCGTCTTTTTCCCGTTTGCTATGCTCTTAAAACCTAAAAAGGTCGATCCAATTGTATGCTGGATCGACCTTTAAAGAAAAAGTGTTTATTATAAAGAAGCTCTTAGAATAGAAAGAACGTCCTCTTTGTTTAGTTTGTTAAAGTTACCAAACTCACCGTTGATAACTGCTTTGTCAGCCATTAAATTTAATTGACTATCATCTATATCATAATCGGCTAAACGAGATGGTGCACCGATGCTTGTCCAGAACTCACGAAGTTTCTCAATTCCTTCCAGAGCAACTTCCTCTTCTGACTTGCCAGCAGGATCAACATCAAATACTCTTTCTGCCAGTTGGGCGAATCGAGCAGGATTAACCTTCAGATTATGTTTCATCCAGTTAGGGAACAGGATTGCCAGTCCTCCTGCATGAGGGATGTCATAGACAGCTGATACAGCATGCTCAATGTTATGACTTGCCCAGTCTCCACGGTAACCCATTTGAAGCATTCCGTTTAATGCAATGGTACCTGAATATAGAATCGTCTCGCGAAGCTCATAATTCTCAAGATCATCAATCAGCTTTGGAGCTGTCTCAATCACAGTATTTAATACTGCTTCACACATACGATCTTGAAGTGGTGTGTTGGTTGCATCATTGAAGTACTGCTCAAACACATGGGTCATCATATCTACCATTCCGTAGATTGTATGATCCTTTGGAACAGTGAATGTATTTTTAGGATCTAGAATGGAGAACTGAGGGAACACTGCTGGACTACCCCAACCATATTTCTCATTTGTCTCCCAGTTTGTAATAACAGAACCTGCATTCATCTCAGAGCCTGTTGCTGCAAGAGTTAAGACTGTTCCGAATGGAATCGCTTCACTTGCAACAGCCTTTTTCGTCACAAGATCCCAAGCATCTCCATCATATTTCGCACCAGCCGCAACGGCTTTTGTGCAATCAATGACACTTCCTCCACCAACTGCCAGTAAGAAATCGATATCGTTTTCTTTACAAATTTCAACGCCTCTTCTAACTGTTGAAAGACGAGGATTTGGTTCAACGCCATCCAATTCAAAAACTTCAGCGTCTATATCGTTTAAAATACCTACTACTTGATCATATAATCCGTTTCGTTTAATGCTTCCTCCACCATATACAAGAAGCACCTTTTTCCCATATTGAGGTACCAATTCTTTCAATTGTTCTACTTGCCCTTCACCAAAAATCAACTTGGTAGGATTATAAAAAGTAAATTCATTCATTTCATGTTACCTCCTTATATTTTGTAAGGGATATTGAAAATGCGAGAAGACATTTCGTTACCCAAAATTTCTTTAACACAATTCCTATTATCGAATATATCTTTCCCAAAATGCAAAGAACTTGCACAGACAAATTTGTTTTTTTATTTATGAATAAGAATAAAATCGATAGGAGACGTTATAAATGAGCCATTTAATA
This sequence comes from Rossellomorea aquimaris TF-12, assembly GCF_001648555.1. GTDB lineage: Bacteria > Bacillota > Bacilli > Bacillales > Bacillaceae_B > Rossellomorea > Rossellomorea aquimaris. Next base: position 43,090 of record NZ_LQXM01000028.1, read on the forward strand.
AGGAGGAAAACAACATGAGTGCAATTCAACGTATTGCTTTAGTTCTTACCATTATTGGTGCAGTCAATTGGGGATTAATTGGATTCTTTCAATTTGATCTTGTTGCAGCCATCTTTGGCGGTCAATCTGCCGCTTTATCTCGAATCATTTACGGTTTAGTCGGTATTGCTGGTCTAATAAATTTAGGTTTACTATTCAAACCAACAGAAGAATTAGAAAGAGAACCACATACTGAACCAACCCGTTAGGTATTTTTATCGGTTTATGGAGAAAAATCGGTAGTTCGCAAATATAATTGAAATCTTGCTTGATATATTGACGATTTCGCAAATAAAATCCAGATTACGCTCGATATATTGAGAATTTCGCAAATATAAATATGCTCCCAAATAAGAAAGGTGACCACTAATTGTGGTCACCTTTCTTCTCTATTTCAATAATTTTTTTATAATTTGCATTCCAAATCGTCCATTTGGATAGCGAAAGCTCATATCAAATTTGGTCGTTTGTTTTAATACGCTTTTATAATGAGAGAAGGTTGAAAAGCTTGATTCTCCATGATAATTTCCAATACCGCTCTCCCCCACTCCTCCAAAGGGAAGATATGGTGTCACGATATGCATTAGGGTGTCGTTGACACATCCCCCACCGTAAGAGATGGAATGATTAATTCGTTCTTCTACTTTCTCGTCACTTGTAAACAGGTAAAGGGCTAAAGGCTTTGGCCTCTCAGTCACAAAATCAATCACTTCTTGAAGATTTTCGTATTCCAGGACTGGAAAAATCGGTCCGAAAATTTCATCCTGCATAACAGGAACTGTGACGTCTCGCGGTACTAGTAAAGTAGGTTCCATTTTCAAGCTGGCATGATCTACTTTTCCACCTAAAAGGATTTCTCCATCTTGTAGATAATTGGTGAGACGATTAAAGTGACGTTCATTGACAATACGTCCAAATGTATCGCTTTGAAGAGGTTCAGTTCCATAAAATTCCACAATTACTTTTTTAAACTCTTGGATGAATTGTTGCTTTACTTTTTTATGAATGAAAAGGTAGTCAGGCGCAATACATGTTTGACCGGCATTGGTGACCTTTCCAAATGCAATACGCTTAGCAGCCAGAGGAATATCAGCTGTATCATCCACGATACATGGACTTTTCCCACCAAGCTCAAGAGTGACTGGGATTAATTGTTTCGCAGCAGCTTCCATGACCACTTTTCCAACCGGTACACTTCCCGTGAAGAAGATGTAGTCAAATGGCTGCCTTAATAAGTGTTGAGTGGTTTCGACTCCCCCCTCAATCACCATGATATGATTTGTTTCAAACTGTGTATTGATCAACCGTTCCAATAACTTCGATGTATGAGGTGTGAGTTCAGATGGTTTAATGATGGCTGTATTACCCGCTGCAATAGCTCCAATGACTGGAGATAGGGCAAGCTGAAAGGGATAATTCCAAGGAGCAATGATCAGTGCCACTCCATAGGGTTCCGGTACTTTGTATGCCTTAGAGCCAATATGGGTTTTGGCTGTTTTCACCTTCTTAGCTTCAGCCCAATCGTCTATATGCTTAAGAATGAATCGTATTTCCTCTAATAATATTCCAATTTCTGTTGCATAGGTTTCCATTTCAGACTTACCCAAGTCCGTCTTTAATGCCTCAATGATGTCTTTCTCATGGTCTTTAATGACTTTTGCAAATCGTTCAAGGATTTGCTTTCTATATTTTATAGGTCTTGTCGTTCCTGTTTTAAAAAATTCTTTATGCTGTTGAAGTGCTGTTTGAACAATATCCAAAGAAACTTCCTCGATTGTCATATCAGTTGACAAAAATATCCCTCCAAAACTATTATGTTTAACCGCTTAAACATAATAACGTAATATCGTATAATGAAATCCTCACCCTGTCAATTTTATAATGATTTTATCCACATCCGTTACTCTTTAATCAATTCTATATTTCTTTCAGGAATCCTTTTTTGCTCAAGTTCTACATAAAAAAGAACACATTCCCGAAGGAACGTGTTCTTGATTTTAAGCCTTAATTAAACCCAACCTCTAAACCTTGAGGCTTCAGCCATTTTGCGTGCGCCGACCATGTATGCGGCTAAGCGCATGTTGACTCGACGATTCTCTGATGTTTCGTATACATTGTTGAAAGCTTCCACAAGTTTAGCATGAAGCTTCTCGTTTACTTCTTCTTCCGTCCAGTAGTACCCTTGATTGTTTTGTACCCATTCGAAATAAGAAACCGTTACACCACCAGCACTTGCTAGCACGTCTGGTACCAGTAAGATTCCTCTTTCTGACAGGATTCGTGTTGCTTCAAAGGTAGTTGGACCATTTGCAGCTTCTACCACTATAGATGCTTTAATATCATAGACATTCTGCTCTGTGATTTGATTTGAAATGGCTGCTGGAACAAGAATATCACAATCTAACTCAAGTAATTCTTTATTTGAAATCGTATTTTCAAACAATGTCGTAACGGTTCCGAAGCTATCACGACGATCTAACAGATAGTCAATATCTAATCCTGCTCGATCGTGAAGTGCTCCGTGTGCATCTGAAATGGCAATGACTTTCGCACCAGCATCATGCATGAATTTAGCTAAGAAACTTCCCGCGTTTCCAAATCCTTGGATGACAACTCGTGCACCTTTAATCTTAATGTTACGTTTTTTTGCCGCTTCCTCAATACAGATGGTTACTCCTTGAGCTGTTGCTTTCTCTCGACCTTGGGATCCACCTAATACGATAGGCTTTCCTGTAATAAAACCAGGAGAATCATTTTCACGAAGACGACTGTATTCATCCATCATCCACGCCATAATTTGAGAGTTTGTGTAAACGTCAGGTGCAGGAATATCTTTCGTTGGTCCAACAATTTGACTGATGGCACGAACATATCCACGACTTAGTTTTTCAAGCTCTGTGAATGACATGGTTCGAGGATCACAGATGATACCACCTTTTCCTCCCCCGTATGGAAGATCAACAATTCCACATTTCAAGCTCATCCACATAGATAAAGCTTTTACTTCTTCTTCATCTACTTCAGGGTGGAAACGTACGCCTCCCTTAGTAGGACCTACTGCATCGTTATGTTGAGCACGGTAACCGGTAAATACTTTAATACTTCCGTCATCCATTCGCACTGGAATTCGAACCGTTAACATACGAATAGGTTCTTTGAGCAGTTCATACATTTCTTCTGAATATCCAAGCTTTGATAAAGCATCATTAATGACATGCTGTGTAGAAGTAAACAGATTAAGGTTTTCTCCCATTATAAACATTCGCCTCTTTATTATGTGATCTGAAACGTTGTTATTGTAACATATTACCTTGTACTAAACCATTGACTTTTCTAAAGAAAATAAATTTTTCGTTTTATTCTGTGACTAAGCTAAACTTGATGACCCTGTAGCAATCTTCGCTATTGAAGTTTGGAATAAAAAGATTACTTCGAAAGAACCTTTTTGATTCTGTCGATAGCCCAATCCAAATCTTCTTGAGAGATGACAAGTGGTGGAGCAAAGCGGATCACTGTGTCATGTGTCTCTTTACACAGTAAGCCTTCTTCTTTAAGTTCTTCACAATATTTACGTGCAGGCTCTCTAAGTTCAACTCCAATAAATAATCCGCTACCGCGAACTTCCTTAATCATAGGATTATCTATCTCACGGAGTTTACTCATGAAGTATTCTCCCATTTCTAAAGAACGATCTGCCAGTTTTTCATCAATCAAGACATCTAAAGACGCTACTGAAACTGCGCACGCCATAGGATTACCACCAAAGGTAGAACCATGAGAACCCGGGTTGAACACGCCTAGTACTTCCTTGTTTGCTACCACACAAGAAATCGGGAATACGCCCCCACCAAGTGCTTTACCTAAGATGTACATGTCAGGATCAACATTTTCCCACTCACAGGCAAACATTTTTCCTGAGCGAGCAAGACCCGCCTGGATTTCATCTGCAATAAAGAGAACATTGTTTTCTTTACATAGCTCATAAGCTGCTTTTAAGAAACCTTTTGGTGGAAATACAATTCCAGCTTCACCTTGAATCGGCTCAATTAAGAATGCGGCAGTATTTGGAGTAATGGCTCCTTTTAAGGCTTCTAAATCACCATAAGGAATGAGGTTAATACCTGGAAGCATCGGTCCGAATCCACGCTTATATTCTTCTTCTGAAGAAAGAGACACGGCTGTCATCGTTCTACCGTGGAAGTTACCATTACATGCGATGATTTCCGCACTGTTTTCGTCAACACCTTTAACATCGTATGCCCAACGACGAGCCGTCTTAATCGCAGTCTCAACCGCTTCGGCACCTGTATTCATTGGTAAGGCCATGTCTTTTCCAGTCATTTCACAGATCTTTTCGTACCACGGAGCTAATTGATCGTTATGGAATGCACGTGAAGTTAATGTTACGCGATCCGCTTGATCTTTTAATGCTTGAATGATTCTCGGATGACGATGTCCTTGGTTAACAGCAGAATAAGCGCTTAGCATATCCATATACTTGTTTCCTTCAGGATCCTTTACCCATACACCCTCAGCCTCTGAAATTACGATTGGCAGGGGATGGTAGTTCTTTGCACCATACTTTTCTGTTTGTTCAATAATCGAATGAGTACTTACTGTCATGAAAGTTCCTCCTTTAATTTTCATACTTTTTCAAAAAAAGATTTATAAACAAGGATGGAGCCTCTGCAAACAAAGGCTCCTTCCCATTTCAACGATTAAAGTGTTTCAGATGTTGTTTTTGCTTGAAGGTGAAGAAGTAGATAATCTGGCCCGCCTGCTTTAGAATCTGTACCTGACATGTTGAATCCACCAAATGGTTGGTAACCAACAATCGCTCCTGTACATCCTCTATTGAAGTATAGGTTTCCTACGTGGAAATCTTCACGAGCTTGCTCAATCTTCGCACGGTTATTTGTGATTACTGCTCCTGTTAAACCGTAGTCTGTGTTGTTTGCAATCTCAATCGCATGATCAAAGTCTTTTGCTTTAGAGAATGCAACAACTGGTCCGAAGATTTCTTCCTGCATTAAACGAGCGTTAGGATCCAAGTCAGCAAAAATTGTTGGTTTTACGAAGAAACCTTTAGAGTTATCTCCTTCTCCTCCAACCATTAATCTACCTTCTTCTTTACCAATTTCAATGTAGCTCATAATTTTATCAAATGACGCTTGGTCGATCACAGGACCCATGAAATGATCATTGTCTACTGGATCTCCAGCTGATAATTCCTTCGTTAATTCAACTGCACGCTCCAGTACTTGATCGTAAACATCTTCTACGATGACAGCACGAGAACAAGCTGAACATTTTTGTCCAGAGAAACCGAATGCAGAAGCAACGATTGATTGCGCTGCTAACTCAAGGTCTCCTTCACTATCTACAACAATTGTATCTTTACCGCCCATTTCAGCGATAACACGTTTTAGCCATTTTTGGCCTGGGTTCACTTTTGCTGCTCTTTCGTAAATACGAGTACCTACGTCACGAGAACCGGTGAATGAAATAAAGCGTGTCTTTGGATGATCTACTAAGTAGTCGCCAACTTCAGCTCCGCTACCTGGAACGTAGTTGATTACACCTTTAGGAAGTCCTGCTTCTTCTAATACTTCAATGAACTTCGCTGCTACAACAGCAGTCGTTGAAGCTGGTTTTAGAAGAACTGTGTTTCCAGTAACAATTGCCGCTACAGCTGTACCAGCCATAATGGCAAAAGCAAAGTTCCATGGTGAGATGACTACACCTACGCCAAGAGGAATGTAGTTGAACTGGTTGTATTCACCAGGGCGACTTTCAACAGGGAACCCATCTTTTAAACGAAGCATTTGACGAGCATAGTATTCCATGAAATCAATTGCTTCTGCTGTATCCGCATCCGCCTCTTTCCATGGTTTACCTGCTTCCTTCGTTAATAAAGCTGAGAATTCATGCTTACGACGACGAACAATAGCAGAAGCGCGGAACAAAATGTCTGCACGAGTTTCAGGCTTAACTTTTCTCCAAGATTGGAAAGTATCATAGGCAACGTTCATAGCTTTTTCAGCTAGATCTTTGTTTGCTTTTGATACACGTCCGATGATTTCTTCTTTGTTTGCTGGGTTTACAGAAACAAGCTTGTCATCAGTTGTTACTCTTTCTCCACCAATGACTAACGGATAGTCTTGACCTAAATAACTTTCTACTACTTTTAAACCTTCTTTAAATGCTTTTTGATTCTCTTTTTGTGAGAAATCTGTGAATGGTTCGTGTTTGTAAGGAATCATGTGGGCATTTCCCCCTTTAAACAAAGATTTTTATTCATCCTCGAGTGACGAGGCTTTTTAACAGGTATGCAAAAAAAATTTGCATTTAGAAAACCCTTACACTTATAATAATGCAAAAGATAGTTGCATTTTTCAAGAGTTTTTTCAAAATTTTTTATAATCACGAGGAGAGAGGCTGCATGCAGGATCTAGAAAAACATTTATTTATGTATGAAAAAGTCGCTGAGCACCTCGAATCAGGCATTCATGTAATCGATTCATCAGGAAGAACCATCATATATAATCGTAAAATGCGTGAAATCGAAGGCATGGAAATTGAAGATGTATTAGATAAAAATTTATTGGATGTGTTTCAGTTTCATTCAGAAGAAGAAAGTACTCTTCTTCAGGTTCTAAATACAAAAGAACCTACCTTAAATGTAAAACAAACGTACTTTAATATAGCAGGAATTGAGATTACCACCATCAATGACACCTTCCCTATTTTCCATGATGAGGTGTTAATAGGGGCCATTGAAATTGCAAGGGATGTAACCAAACTCGAAAAAGTAATGAGAGATCAAGCTCATAAACGCTCGGCTAGCTTATATACTTTTGAAAGTATTATTGGAGAGCAAATCCGTTTGCAAGAAGCCATTGAAACAAGTAAACGAGCTACGCGAACCTCGTCTCCAATTCTTATTTGTGGAGAAATCGGGACAGGTAAAGAATTATTTGCCCAAAGCATTCATAACGACAGTGCTCGCTCAAATAAGCCATTTATTACTCAAAATTGCTCATCCCTATCCCATGACATGCTAGAAAAGCTTTTATTTAACACAGACCTGAAAGAGAACATGGAAGAAGAGGCCCGTCCCTCCCTCTTTCAACAAGCACAAGGAGGCACCCTCCTACTTGATGAAATCAACTCATTAAACACTTCCCTCCAGGGGAAGCTTCTAAACTTTTTAAATCGAGGGACGGACCTCCCATACGATGTTCGAATCATGGCAACAGTGAATGAAGACCCTATTGACGCCATTGCAGAAGGAAGACTATTAAAGGATTTATATTATCGATTAAGCATTGTGTCCATTTTCGTTCCTTCTCTTAGAGACAGAAAAGAGGATTTGCCTGCCTTAACTTCTTTCTTCATTGAGCAGTTTAATCACCATTTTGCCATGAACATTCAAGGGCTTACACCAGAAGTGGAGAGCATTTTTCAACAATATGACTGGCCGGGAAATGTAAGAGAGTTGGAGCATGTCATTGAAGGTGCGTTCAATTTAGTTGGATTTGAAGAAACAATTGATTTCATTCACCTTCCATTCGGTTTCAGGCAACGAATTCAGCATTCAACTTCTAGTGAAGAAAGCCAGGATGAAACAGAGTTCCTCTATCAATCCGGAAGCGAAATCAAGCCTCTTGAGATTTTTGTAGAGGAAGCTGAAACCTACTATATTCAAAAGGCTTTAAAGTATCACGACTACAACATTACGAAAACCGCAAAATCTCTTGGCATGAGTCGCCAAAACTTACAGTATCGGATTCGAAAGTATGGCATAGAGCGGAATTCTTTTTAATGGTAAAAGAGCCCCTTCTTTTGGTGAAGAAGGGGCTCTTTTAGTGGATTGGCACTATGCTAATTTCTCTTTTGAGGTTAAGTCTAGTCCTTATTGAATTATTGAAGATGTTGTAAATAAGGTGCTAAATCTACCCCAATTTTCTCTGCTAACGCTTTACCAAGCTCCTCATCTGCTTGATAGAAATTACAAATAGCACGCAAGGCAATTTTTTCATTAATCGTTGATAATTCGCCTGATATGTTTTTAATTATTTGCCCTTTCACTTCGTCAGAGTAGCCCCGATAAATGCGACCGGCTTGTGCAAAATCATCAGCCTTTGATATTTTTTGTCTTCCTCTTTTACCTGTCATTGGCTGATTGACATCTAAATACCCTTCTACTTCCTTCGGTGTTTCATCAAAGCTATTTGGCTCATAATTCACAGAGCTTGTTTGTTGCTTGAATGGCATATGTCCGTCCCTCTGGTTATTGTTTACCTGTGCGAATGGACAATTGATTGGAAGCTGTAAATAATTTGCCCCGATTCGATAGCGTTGTGTATCAGAATAGGAGAATAGTCTGCCTTGTAATAATTTATCTTCAGATGGAAGCATTCCATTTACGAGCACTCCTGGATTAAAACCTGCTGATTCTGTTTCGGCAAAGATATTTTCTGGATTTTCATTTAAAATCATCGTTCCCACAAAATGCGAAGAGATCTCTTCTTCTGGCCAATCTTTCGTTGCATCAAGTGGATCAAAGTCAAAAGAATCCATATCCATTGGATCAAGAACTTGAACGTATAAATCCCATTCTGGATACTCTCCATTTTCAATGCTTTCATATAAATCACGGCTTGCATGATTGAAATCCTGCCCCTGGATTTCAGCAGCTTTTTCTGCCGATAGACTTTCAATACCTTGTTTAGGCTTCCAGCGTAGCTTTACATATACGGTATTTCCTGCTGCATTCACCCATTTGTAGGCATGTACACTCGATCCACGCATCTGACGATAGTTTGCTGGAATTCCTTCATCAGTAAATAAATGAAGAAGCATATTGGTGGATTCTGGCGTCAAGGACATGAAATCCCAATATCTTTCTGGTTCTTGAATGTTCGTCTGCGGATTCGGTTTTAAGGAGTGAACCATATCTGGAAATTTCATCGCATCTCGAATGAAGAATACAGGTAGATTATTCCCTACAAAATCCCAATTTCCCTCTTCCGTATAAAATTTAACGGCGAATCCACGTGGATCTCGTAACGTTTCAGGAGAGTGCTGCCCATGAACAACCGTTGAAAAGCGTGCAAATACCGGAGTTTCCTTTCCAGCATCCTGTAGGAATCCAGCCTTTGTATATTTTCTCATACTGTTTTTTGTAATAAAAACTCCGTGTGCACCAGCACCTCTTGCATGAACAACTCTCTCTGGAACGCGTTCACGATCAAAGTGAGCTAGTTTTTCAATTAATTGATAATCTTCAAGTAACGTAGGACCTCTTTCACCAGCTGTAATTGAATTTTGATTATCTCCAATAGGAGTCCCTTGATTTGTGGTCAACTTTTTATTGTTCATATTCCAACACCCTTCCAGATTATAATGATTATTAAGTAATTATAGTTTTATTTTAATCATTTATTTTCCAAAGTCAATATTAAATTATAATCATTATAAAAAAGGAATCACTAAAAAAAGACAACTTATAAAAATAAGTTGTCTTTAAAAAGATTAGAAGAGTAGAACTTTAATTCTATGACTTTATCAATTTGGAATCGGTAATAAACCTTACTTCTTCAGTAGACTCCAAAGAGAATACGCCACCTCTTCCCTTTTTTACATCCAATATGATCTTGAAGTGCTTCCAATACTCATATTGCTGTTCATTCATATAGAAAGGACAATCGGCCACAGTACCCACTAACACATCACTGTCACCAATGATTAAATCATCTTGACTTAAACACATGGGAGAACTGCCATCACAACATCCTCCAGATTGATGAAAAAGAAGAGCACCATGCTTACTCTTAAGTTTTTCAATCAATAGGAGAGCTTGTTCTGTTGCCTCTAGTCGATTTTCCATTTTAGAAGAATCCTAACGCTTTAGGGCTGTAGCTCACTAGTAGATTCTTCGTTTGTTGATAGTGTGATAGCATCATCTTGTGATTTTCACGTCCGATACCAGACATTTTGTAGCCACCAAATGCCGCATGTGCAGGATATTGGTGGTAGCAGTTTGTCCATACACGTCCTGCTTGAATCTCTCTTCCAAAACGGTATGCCGTGTTCATATCACGTGTCCAAACTCCCGCTCCAAGTCCGTAAAGCGTGTCATTAGCAATTTCTAATGCTTCTTCCTTTGTCTTGAATGTTGTAACAGAAACTACAGGTCCAAAAATCTCTTCTTGGAAGATTCGCATTTTATTATTGCCTTTGAAAACAGTCGGTTTCACATAGTAACCTGTCTCATGATCACCATCTAATGTATTCTGCTCTCCACCAATTAGAAGTTCTGCTCCTTCTTCTTTACCAATTTCAATGTAAGAAAGAATTTTGTCTAATTGCTCTTGAGAGGCTTGAGCTCCAAGCATAGTATCCGTATCTAACGGGTTTCCTTGTTTGATTTGTTTTACACGCTCAATCGCTCTTTCCATGAATTTATCATAGATAGACTCTTGAATGAGTGCTCGTGAAGGGCATGTACAAACTTCCCCTTGGTTAAGGGCAAACATAACGAAGCCTTCTACTGCTTTATCTAGGAAATCATCATCTTCGTTCATTACATCTTCAAAGAAGATATTTGGTGATTTACCACCAAGCTCTAGCGTTACTGGGATAATATTTTGTGAAGCATATTGCATAATTAAACGGCCAGTAGTCGTTTCTCCAGTGAAAGCAACTTTGCCTATACGCTTGCTTTGAGCTAATGGTTTACCTGCTTCAACACCGAAGCCTTGAACAACATTTAGCACTCCTTTTGGCAGAAGGTCTTGGATAAGCTCAACAAGTACCATTATAGATGCTGGCGTTTGTTCTGCTGGTTTTAAAATAACACAGTTTCCTGCTGCTAATGCAGGTGCAAGCTTCCATGTTGCCATTAAGATTGGGAAGTTCCAAGGAATGATTTGTCCCACCACTCCAATTGGTTCATGGAAATGATATGATACCGTATCTTCATCAAGCTCACCAAGAGATCCTTCTTGAGCTCGGATACATCCAGCGAAGTAACGGAAATGATCCACTGCTAATGGTAGATCTGCCGCTAATGTTTCACGAACAGGCTTTCCGTTATCCCATGTTTCAGCAACTGCAAGCATTTCCAGGTTTTCTTCAATGCGATCAGCAATTTTGTTTAAAATAGTAGATCTTTCAGTAACTGATGTTTTGCCCCATGCATCTTTTGCAGCATGTGCAGCATCTAATGCTTTTTCAACGTCTTCCTTATTAGAACGAGCAATTTTTGTGAAGACCTTTCCTGTAACAGGTGATACGTTCTCAAAGTACTCACCACTTGCTGGTGCTACGAATTCACCACCAATAAAGTTATCGTATTTTTCTTTAAACTGTACTAAAGATCCTTCTGTATTCGGATTATTATAAAGCATTCAAGGTCCTCCCAATTATATGTATTGTAAAGCGCTTACATTTTTATTATATTCCAAAACAGATGTACGGACAAGTTATTTGTTTAAAAATTTTTTATTTTTAGTTAATTACAGGTAAATGTTATTTCGCAATAATTAATATGTTCCTTTTTCATCTCCATATTATAGAGCGAGTTAATGTAATTGAAATTTTATCTTTCGTTCTTGTATTTTTATTTTAAAAGGCTCTCTTCTTATAGATTGTGGCTATTACTTTCAACCTAGATTTTTAAATTGTAGGATTTTCATTAGAAGCTAATTCTAAAAATATTTTTCCAATATAAAAACCTTAAACATCTGTTAAGGATGTTTAAGGTTCAGGATTTATTTTACCTCTTGGGGTTTGTACGAATTGGATTCAATGATATCGTTATCTGTCATAATATGAGGATGATTATTCCTTAAGGAAGCTTTTAAATCAGCGGGCATTTTTTCAGAGTCATAGGCGCATACGACATCCATATTGTACTTATGCATTACTATATCTGTTTCGTTTTCAAACCATTCGACGATATGAGTGGGATTTTCAAGACTTCCCCATTCCACATGTGTCCAAGTACGAAAGGAGATATCGTTCTCTAAATATGGAGCGATGTTTTTTTTAAGTTCTTCAAAAATAGCAGGGGGATGATAACTTCCACTAGATTGATAGAATTCAAAATTACTAACAGCTTCTATCTTTTCTAATTGTTCTTCTGATAATTGTTTATTCAACTGTGTAAATATCAAGTCCAAATTTCTTTCATTTTCAATAATAACAACTGAATCCCCTGACTCAATTCCATCAGTGACATAGGCTACAACATTCATCAAATATAGCTCTTGGCTTTCATAAGGGTATAAAATATGAGTGCAATTCTTTTCTCTTAACATATGATTAAATGTTTCTTTCATGTGGTTTCCCCCCTCTTCACTTTTCCTTCGATTCTTTCATAAAATAAGCTCTATTTTATCAACCTTTGTTTCAGAATAATTGTGCAAATATTGCACTGTAAAACGGCGCTTGATTATATTGCATTCAGTGCTCACTTCATGGGAACGGACAGTTAAGCCTCCTCGTTTCACTAAAGGGGTTGCCTAGTCTTTTTCCCATGGAGTCCCGCACATTCCCCTACATTTCATCAAGAGTTTCTGTTTACAGAGCAAAATGAAAATTCTGTCTTAAAGCACCTTTTTTTAGATATCGGCTTAAATTAATACATTCAATAAAATAGAACAAAAACCCTGTTTTTCTTGCAAAAAAAGACCACCCGTCTTGGGAGGTCCTTTATATACTATTACTTCTTGATTAGATCTTCACGCTCTGATTGCTCGATCCACTCTTCAAGCTTGTCTTTAAGAGTGTTAAAGCCAGCTGGAGTTGTTTCTTCGTTCGCTTGCTTCACACTTCCTTGACCTTGACGGCGAGGTTTTTTCGCTGCGGCTGGTTTTGCTTGAGGTGCTGCTGGAGCTTCTTCAGTAGCACGGATTGAAAGGCTGATTTTACCAGCTGCTTCGTCCACTGATAAAACTTTAACCTTTACTTCGTCACCTACTGAAAGGTGCTCACTTACGTCTTTAACAAAGCCGTGAGTAATTTCAGAGATATGAACTAATCCTTGAGTTTCTTCGTCAAGTGCAACAAACGCACCATATGGTTGAATGCCTGTAACTTTACCTGTTACAACAGTTCCTGTTTCGAATTTTGTAGTCATGGTAACACTCCTAGTATATATATTATTTTTCCTTTTACACGCAATTTTAGATTATATCATAGTATCTAGGATTCGGCAAAAGGTTTTCTTAACTGGATTAAGGTGTACTCTCTTGATTCCCAGGTCTTTTTATCTAAAATCACCATCTCACTAGTTATGCTTCCCAATAACTAAAATTCTTAAAACATTAGTAAGCTTCGGTGTATAATACCTTCCATGCTTGATCTTCTCTCATAAAATGAATGTTAGCAAAGTCGCCGTTAGCATAATGAAGGTTTACTCCAATCACTTCGTCTGACTCCCCGTCATACATATATGACATTCCATCAATTCCCTCTATGATATATAAAGGTTCTTTCCTGTTTTGATTTTTCATTTTAAACATTTCTTCATCTACGCTTAAGCTTTCCTTGGCATATAGTTCATATTCAGAATCCAAATCCTCTACACTTAAAGTAAACAAATAGAGTCTCGCTACATCAAAAATTGAAAGGTCTTCCAGGATCCCGACTCTATGCGATTGAGAAAAACGATTATAGATATCCATCAGTTTTTCATCTGAATGTAACGGAGACATGTTATAGTCCATTTCTTCTGGAGAATTACTTTCTAACTCTGAAGATACGATAGCCGGTGTGTGTTGAACCCAATTTTCTGGTTTCTTAAAATCCAATTCTTTTAACTCACTGTAAACTTTCTTCAGATCTCCAGTGGTTTGATAATGAGGGTATTTTTCCATTACATACTTATATGCTTTTTTAACCTCTGGTTTTAATTTGTTTTCTTTTGTAAAAATAGAGTTGCTTACCCCTCCATTTACAATGAAATAATAATGATGGTCGAATTGAAGCTTCACTTCTTCCTGGAAGCGAGAATTTTTCGGAAGTTCTTTTAATATTCTTTCATACTGCATGAGCCTTTCCATCGCATCTTCCCAGGATACATTAAATTCACCGTCTTCTATGATAGGATTTAAACTTGCATTTATATATAATTTATATGGATTTGGAAGGAACTTTTCGTCAACAAACATATTAAAGTACACGTAATCCAAGGACGTATTTAGTTGATCCTCATCCATGTCATACGTTAACTTCACTCCGTTGTTATTTATTCCTCCGTTGATTATCCAGAAACGTCCATAATCGTTACTACTCATATCATTAAATTTATTCATATTTAGCTTGCCATTTTCTATATGCTTTTTCCAAAGATTCTTATTTCCCTCTAAAATTTCTTCATAAAGCGGGAATATATCTCTTTGTTTTTCAATAAAATCTCGTGTCCATTGCTCTGCTTCATCTTGATTTAATGGTGTTTTCATGTTTTTCATCATAACGCTTGGAATTGTAAGGGTTTCATTTATTCGATCTTTTGCGCTTTTGGCCATTCGGATTTTTGTGTTGACTGACATATTACTTTTTGGCAGGCTCGTAATATACGTCAAGTCCTGTTGTGCTTCTTTTGCCATACTTGTTTTGCTAAACACCGCTTCTGAAAAACCCAATCCCTCCATAGCTTGAATCTTTCGAATATCGTATAACCCCTTCGCTTCTTTAATCTCTTGCAACAGTTCTGTTTGAATATCATTCATCATTTGAGACTGATTTCCATTCTTTGTAGTGAGATCCGGGTCCTCAAGGGTAAGTTGAAGAACAAGTACTGTACCAATTAATAGGACCCCTATAAAGCTTGCTACATATGGCCAATGAATGAAAGGGCGCTTTTTTTTCGGTGGTTGTTCTTCTTTAATGGCCTTTATGATCGTTGTTGCATCTGATTTAGCAGGTATTTTTTTATAAGATTTATTTAATAATTCCATCCTTTTTTCGAACATTTTATCATCCATTAATGGTCCCCTCCCTTTCTTCAGCAGCTTCCAGCAGTTTCTTTAACAGGCTTTTCCCTCTTAATATTCTTGTTTTAATGGTGGACAGGTTTAAAGAAAGAATATCTGCAATCTCTTCATACTTCTTTTCATGAAAATAAAATAATATGATCGGCACTTGATATTTTTCATCTAATTTCTGCAGACAGTCATGGAGAATTTTGTCTTCTTCTTCTCTAAGAACATTATCGACGGGGGGGGGATATCCATCTGTTGCCTCTTTCATCACCTTTTGAATTCGTCGGTAATGTTGATTTTCTTTTCGTTTGAAATCCCGTGATACATTTAAGGTTATTTTATAAAGCCAGGTTGTGAACTTTGCGTGAGAGAATCCATCTATAAATCGATATACCCGTATAAAAACTTCCTGACAAATATCTTGCATATCATCTGCTTCATTCCCCATCTGATAAGCAAACCGTTCCACAATGGGAGAATATTGCTGAATTAATTTTCTATAAGCATCAAGGTCTCCATCTTTTGCTTGTTGAATTAACAAGGTCTCTTCCACTTTCCCTAAGCACTCCTTCCTGTTTATGAAAGTATTTATATATGTAACGTAACAATAATGGGATTTGTTTCATTTTCTCATAAAATATCCCAGGGGTGTTTTCTTTCTAATAAAAGTGTTTTCATATCCATTTCAGCCGATTCATTCCAATATAGTGACGACTTCTTGAATGGATGATGACAATTTGGTGATAATCTTTTGACACTTGTTTTTCAAAAGATTGTACAGGGTATCATTCTGTTACGATAACTAGGCATTTCCTATTTAAACGCATTTAAACTTCTTAAATATTAAAGGTAGGTGAATACATTGAGAAAAATTAGTAAGCCACTACTACTCTTATTTCTTATGACATTAACGTCCTTATTAAGTGGGTGTAGTGAATTAACCGTACTTGACCCTAAAGGTCCTGTGGCAGAGCAGCAGAAGAACCTTATTTTATTGTCCATTGGATTTATGCTCTTTATTGTGGCTGTGGTCTTCGTGCTCTTCTCAATTATTATCGTGAAGTATCGAGAACGGAAAGACTACGACGGATATGAACCGCCCCACCATGAAGGTAATCTTTGGCTGGAATTGGTGTGGACAATCATTCCGATTATTATTGTTGTGGCTTTATCCATCCCGACAGTTAAAACGATATATGCTCTTGAAGATGCTCCAGCAGAAACTTCACATAAGGATCCTGTCGTGATTCATGCAACCTCAGTCGAGTGGAAATGGATTTTCAGCTATCCTGAGCAAAACATTGAAACGGTTAACCACTTAGTCATTCCTGAAGATCGTCCAATTTTATTTAAATTGACTTCAGCTGACTCTATGGCTGCGTTCTGGGTTCCTCAGCTCGGTGGTCAGGAATACAATATGGCTGGTATGCAGACTGAGCTATTTCTTCAAGCAGATCATATCGGAACCTATCAAGGTAGAAATGCAAATTTTAATGGAGAGGGCTTTACTCATCAAACTTTTGAAGTGAAAGCAGAAACCCAGGAAGACTTTGATCAATGGGTGAAAGAAACTCAAAGCTCAGCTCCAGAATTAACAAAAGATCACTACGATCATCTCTTACTTAAAGGACACACAAACACTGAGACTTTCTCTTCTACTCACTTAAAATGGGTTGATCACTCGAAAAATAAAAATTCGGATTACGCTGAAAAAGTGAGAAAACAGTTAGATGAGAAAGCAGAAGAAACTCAATAGAGAGGAGGAAACCACATTATGAAATGGGATGAATTTTTTGTCACCGGCGATCCACTGATTTATGGAGCCGATGTTTCAATTATTTTAACTACTATTGCCATTGTCGCTAGTCTTACCTACTTCAAGAAATGGAAGTGGCTTTGGACAAACTGGCTAACAACGGTTGATCATAAACGTCTAGGAATCATGTATATTATCGCAGCTGTACTTATGCTCTTCCGTGGAGGCGTAGACGCCTTGCTTATGAGAGCACAGCTTACGGTACCCGATTCGAAATTTCTAGAATCGCAGCATTACAATGAAATTTTCACAACTCATGGAACCATCATGATTATCTTTATGGCTATGCCCTTCCTGATTGGATTAATGAACGTAGTCGTTCCTCTTCAAATAGGTGCAAGAGACGTTGCCTATCCTTACTTGAATGCCCTAAGCTTTTGGACATTCTTCTTTGGAGCTATGCTATTTAATATTTCCTTTATTATTGGTGGCTCTCCAGCAGCTGGTTGGACCAGCTACATGCCTCTGGCAGGAAACGAGGCCAGCCCTGGTCCTGGACAGAATTACTATTTACTCGGGTTACAGATAGCAGGTATCGGAACCTTAATGACGGGAATTAACTTCTTTGTAACAATTTTGAAGATGAGAACCAAAGGTATGACGTTATTAAGAATGCCAATGTTTACTTGGTCGACGTTAATCACCAGTATCATTATTATTTTTGCATTCCCAGTGTTAACAGTCGCATTAGCACTAATGTCATTTGACCGTTTATTCGGATCTCATTTCTTCACATTAGCTGAAGGCGGCATGCCGATGCTTTGGGCGAACTTATTCTGGATTTGGGGACACCCTGAAGTATATATTGTTATACTTCCAGCATTCGGTATATTCTCTGAGATTATCAGTACGTTTGCGAGAAAAGTATTATTTGGATACAAAGCGATGGTCATTTCAATGGTAGCCATTGCTGGTTTAAGCTTTGTTGTGTGGGTTCATCACTTCTTTACAATGGGAGCCGGAGCAGCTGTAAACTCCTTCTTCTCCATTACGACCATGGCCATTGCCATACCTACGGGTGTGAAGATTTTCAACTGGTTGTTCACCCTTTATAAAGGAAGGATAAAATTTACGACACCAATGCTCTGGTCCCTCGCTTTTATTCCGAACTTTGTTATCGGTGGAGTAACAGGTGTCATGCTGGCAATGGCAGCAGCCGATTATCAGTATCACAATACGTATTTCCTTGTGGCTCACTTTCACTATGTTCTAATCTCAGGAACAGTATTTGCGTGCTTTGCAGGATTTTACTATTGGTACCCAAAAATGTTTGGTCACAAGCTGAATGAAACATTAGGCAAAATTTCATTCTGGTTATTTGTTGTTGGGTTTAACGTTTGTTTCTTCCCGATGTACTTCCTGGGCTTAGCTGGAATGCCTCGAAGAGTTTACACATATGGAGAAGCTGACGGATGGTTCAGCCTAAACGTTGTCGCTTCCATTGGCGGTGTACTAATGGGACTTGGATTCTTAGTGATGGTGTACAGCATCTATTACAGTTTCCGATACGCGAAGCGTGAAACTACAGGAGATGCCTGGAATGGACGTACCCTTGAATGGGCTACTCACACACCAGTCCCTCACTACAATTTTGCTATCGTACCTGAGGTGTCAGAACTTGATGCTTTCTGGGAAATGAAAAAAGAAGGTAGAACGAAACCATCTGAATCATACAAACCTATTCATATGCCAAGCAATTCCGGCAGACCTATTATCATGTCTGTATTCTTCTTTGTTAGTGGATTCGGTTTAGTATTCCAATGGTGGTGGATGGGAATCGCAGGCTTAATCGGCGTATTGGCTTGTTTAGGTCTTCGCTCCTTTGAATATGACAATGGATTCTATGTATCCGTTGAAGAAATAAACGAAACAGAACAACAAAAAAGGTAAAGGAGGTCTTAGCAAAATGGAAATGAGTCAAAAAAATTCAACATCTCCTCTGGAGTATCAATCTGAAACTGGTAGATTAAATATTCTTGGATTCTGGATTTTCCTAGGTGCTGAGATCGCTCTCTTTGCTACCCT
This sequence comes from Rossellomorea aquimaris TF-12, assembly GCF_001648555.1. Lineage (GTDB taxonomy): Bacteria > Bacillota > Bacilli > Bacillales > Bacillaceae_B > Rossellomorea > Rossellomorea aquimaris. The sequence continues at coordinate 61,963 of NZ_LQXM01000028.1, forward strand.
ATTCGGTACTTATTTCGCCCTTACCGGTAGAACGGCAAACGGTCCTTTACCTGGAGAATTATTTGAATTAAAAGGTGTTCTAATCGAAACCTTCTTGCTGCTTACTTCAAGTTTCACTTGTGGCTTAGCAATCCATGAAATGCGGAATGGAAATCAAAAAGGATTAATGATTTGGATGATTACTACCTTACTGATGGGTGTATCTTTCCTTGGATTTGAAATAACAGAATTTGTTCATTATGTTCATGAAGGAGCATCCCTGTCATCGAGTGCTTTCTGGTCCGCTTTCTTTGTACTCGTTGGAACACATGGAGCCCATGTAACTTTAGGTGTCTTCTGGATTTCTTTTGTATTAATTCAAGTAAGAAAACGTGGACTTACCCCTATCACATCAAGCAAGGTTTTTATTACAAGCTTATATTGGCATTTTCTTGATGTGGTTTGGATTTTCATTTTCACTGGAGTTTATTTAATAGGGATGGTGATGCATAATGGCTAATAGTCATAGCAAGTTCCCTTGGTCACATATTGTCGGATTCGCTTTGTCTATTGTTCTTACCCTTATAGCATTGTGGGTGGCTTTATCCAGTGGATTTAGTACAGATACAATTATCATCATAATCGTCGGCCTTGCCATTATTCAAGCAAGCATTCAGCTCCTCATGTTTATGCATATTAGAGAGAGTGAAGATGGTAAATATCAAACAGCTACCATGCTTTACGCAGCCTTTATTGCCGTTGCTGTTGTAGCAGGTACTATTTGGGTAATGTCCTTTGGAATGGACTATATGGACATGGATAATATGGGAGAAACGGATTCTCACGACACTCATATGGAACATGACATGAATGAATAGTTGAAGATTTCCATCCCCCCTTAAAGTTAATTCTTTACGGGGGGTGTTTTTTAATCTTGTCGCTAAAGATAAAAAAGACTGAGTACAAGGTAATGAATCCCCCTGTACTCAGTCTTTTTTTATTTTGTTGTTGAAATCATACGTTTTTCTCTTTCTTTGCGAATAAATGGTGCTGCGTACAGCCAAAAAGCTGCAAGATGAGCAAAGGCAAAGTTTGCAATAAACAAACTCCAAAGGGTTATATGCCCCCATCCTCCGAGCTCAGGTACCGCTACATAATAGATAAACGCAAACCATAACGCTATAACAAATGGAATATGTAACATAGCCCATTTACGATGTTCTACCCATAAAAACAGAGGAGTTGCCGTTGCAATAAATAAGTAAACAATGAAAACATCCATATTCTTTCCTCCTATTAATATAGTAAACGCTTTCAATTGTGACTAAAAAAAGAATTCTTTGTGAACGTTTTGTTACAGTTAGTATACTACAACAAGGGAAATTTTCCAGCCTAATTTAACTCTACCTTTAGAATTTAGGTCTATCGTAATGAAATGAGAAAATTTGTATCATACTAATGAAGGAGATGAAAATCTTCACTTCTAAAATGGAGAATTAACTTACATTTAAAACCATTTTAAATATATATTGAAAATTTGAAAATCATATGTACACACCATTTAAAACATAGTAGTATTAAAAAATCTTATTTTTTTGAAAGGGGATTTTTATGGCAAAAAGAGAGCAATGGACATCAAAACTTGGATTTATACTTGCAGCCGCTGGTTCAGCTATTGGACTAGGTGCCATTTGGAAATTCCCATACATGGCAGGAGCAAATGGTGGAGGAGTATTCTTCCTTTTATTCATATTATTTACTGTTCTAATTGGAACACCTATTCTTTTAGCTGAATTTGTTATAGGAAGAAAGGCTGGGGCAGATGCTGTCACATCATATAAGAAACTGGCTCCTAACTCGAAATGGCACTGGATTGGATACCTGGGAACCATTGTCTCATTTATTATTCTTTCTTTTTACAGTGTTGTTGGAGGATGGATTCTATCCTACCTAGCAAGAAGCCTTACAGGCTCACTAACAGGGAAGACACAAGAACAGTACGGGGCACTATTCGATAGTATCATTGCAAACCCCTGGGAAGTACTGATTGCACAATTTGTGTTTATTGTCCTCACCATTTTAGTGGTTCAGGGTGGGATTCAAAAAGGGATTGAACGGGCAAGTCGTTATATGATGCCTTCATTATTTATACTATTTATTATTTTAGTCGTTCGCTCCCTTACCCTAGACGGTGCCATGGAGGGTGTTCGATTTTTACTTCTTCCTGACTGGAGCTATCTAACTGGAGAAACAGCTTTACTTGCCTTGGGACAAGCTTTCTTCGCTCTAAGTGTTGGACTTTCCGTCATGGTGACGTATGCATCCTATCTTCCAAAAGAGGATAGCATGCCACGATCCGCCATTAGTGTTTCCGCATTAAATATCTTTATATCCTTGTTGGCAGGACTTGTTATTTTTCCATCGGTTTATGCCCTCGGTTTTGAACCTGATGAAGGTCCCGGTATCGCATTTGTTGTTTTACCAGCTGTATTTAATGAAATCGCCTTTGGTGGTATCTTTCTTGTTGTCTTTCTTATTTTGCTTTTGTTCGCTACCTTAACATCAGCCTTTTCCATTCTTGAAATTGGTGTAGCCGCACTGGCTAAAGGAAATAAGAAAAGACGTATGCCATTTACTTGGATGGTGGGGATACTTGTGTTCATCGCTGGTATTCCAAGTGCATTATCATTTGGAGTTTTTAATGACTTTTTGATATATGGTAAAAACTTTTTTGATTTTGCCGATTATATGACAAGTAATTTCGGTTTACCAATTGGAGCATTTTTAATCAGTATTTTTGTGTCCTATCGAATGAAGCGTGATGATGTATGGAGCGAACTTAAATCTGGTTCATCCATATCAACTGGACTATTCAACTTTTGGATCTTCCTCCTTCGATATGTTGTTCCTATTGCGATTCTGATTGTGTTTCTTACCTAAAGAACTTTTTTAAAGAAGAGGTCCATCCCGGGCCTCTTCTTTTTAGTTTTTTTCACAAAGCTGTTTTCGCAAGCTTTGCCTTAATGAGAGCAAAATTTTTAAAATGCGAAGAATATCTATTTTTTGGCAAAAGGATCATAAAATTTGAAAGTGACTCATATATCACAATTTCGGCTCATAAATTCCCAAAAGCGGCTCATATATCTTAAAAGTGGACTCAAAAAGAGTGAAAACCGGCGCATAAGATGGGAGGAAGTGATAATTGAAGGTGTAGATCTTTAATAATCCACATAAAAACCGTTTGAACTAGCAAACATCTTTACGAAACAGCTTATTTTTTAACATTTTGTTCACTAAGTGGAGGGCTATTTTTTTCCATATCGTGATAAACTAAAAGTATAAAGATAGATGGTATATTAATTGGGAGGGATTTAGGATGTCTTTCTTTGGTGAAAATTTAAAGCGAGTTCGGGAAGAACGAAAGATTACTCAAAAGGATCTGGCCTTAAGAGCAAGACTTGGTACAAGAACGATTGAGAAATATGAAGCGAATGAGCAAATTCCTGATACACAAACGATTTTAAAACTGTCGACGGTACTTGACATTCCGGCTTCCGAGCTCTTAGAACGTGAAATGCTGGATCATCATCCTACAGGAGTAGATGCTGAAATGGAGCAACTCATCCAAGAATTAGGTCCCAAACGTACCAAGCTAATCCTTCGTAAAGCAAAAGAAATTTCTGAAGAAGACTTTTTACGAGTCATGCAAATGCTGTATGAATTAAAATATGAGGAATAATCATTAAACTACCTTATGGGTATATAACAAAAAAATAAAAAAATATGTATATAATCTTTTAAAGAGGGTCATACTGAAAATAAGCTTTCTAAGTATTCCCCCTTTTGTTTTCATTTGTTGGACGATGAGTAATCGTCCTATTTTTTTTGACCAAAAAAGAACGAGACACAAATACTGTGCCTCGTTCCTTTTTATTGATGATTTTCAACAAATCTCTTAATTCTTTTTACAGCTTCTTGGAGTTGTTCCATTGAAGAAGCATATGAACATCGTACATAGCCTTCTCCACTTTTACCAAAAACATTTCCAGGAACGACAGCCACTTTCTCTTCTAGGAGCAGTTTCTCTGCAAATTGTTCTGAAGATAGACCTGTTTTCTTTATGGATGGAAAGGCATAAAAAGCTCCACCAGGAGTATGACAAGTCAACCCTAATTCATTTAAGGAGTCCACAAAATAATGTCGACGGTGTCGATAGCTTCGCTTCATCTCCATTACTTCATCAATTCCTTTATCTAAGGCCTCAACTGCTGCATATTGTGCAGGTGTAGAAGCACACATCATGGCATATTGATGGATTTTTAGCAGGGGCAGGGCGATTTCTTTTGGAGCACAAATATATCCTAACCGCCAACCAGTCATGGCAAACCCTTTAGAAAAGCCATTAATCACTATCGTTCTCTCTCTCATACCCTCTAAAGAAGCTATGGAGACATGTTGATGGTCATAGGCTAACTCAGAGTATATTTCATCGGATAAAACCACTAAATCATGTTCACGAATTACCTCAGCTAGCTTCTCCAGATCCTCTCTTTCCAGAACCGTCCCTGTGGGATTATTCGGTGAACAAAGAAGCACCGCCTTGGTTCGACTCGTAATAGCTTCCTTTAATTCCGATGCCATCACCTTGAAATCATTTTCCGCTTTGGTTTCTACCGTTACAGGCGTTCCTCCTGCAAGTTCAACTAGTGGAACATAGGAAACAAAGCTTGGTTCAACGACAATCACTTCGTCTCCCGGGTCTACAATAGCTCTCAAACCTATGTCGAGGGCTTGACTTGCCCCAACCGTTACGATGATTTCCTCTTTAGGATCGTAGGTAACATGATAGCCTTCACTCATATAGGTGGCGATTTTCTCCCTTAGCTCTAACAAACCTGCATTCGCTGTATAGGAGGTATACCCTTGTTCCAATGAAAGAATCGCTGCTTCTCGAACAGTCCAAGATGTAGTGAAATCAGGTTCTCCAACCCCTAAAGAAATGACACCTTCCATATTGGCTGCCAAGTCAAAAAACTTACGTATACCTGAAGGTTTTATTTGTTCTACTGATTTTGCTATATAAGAAGATGTTTTCGTTGTCATGGTGACACCACAATTCGTTTATCTTCTCCATGGTCACCGAAAATAGTGCCATCATGCTTATATTTTTTTAACTGAAAATGAGTGGTTGTTGATAAAACGGAATCCAAGGTTGAGAGCTTCTCGGATACAAATTTCGCTACTTCATTCATGGAACGACCTCCAACCGTAACAGAAAGGTCGTAGGCACCTGACATCAGGTACACACTTTTCACTTCTTTGTAGCGATAAATACGGTGAGCAACCTCATCAAAACCTACACCACGTTTAGGTGCAACCTTAACATCAATCATGGCTGTAACACCTTCGTGACCTTCAACTTTCGACCAATCGATAATGGTACTGTAGCGAACCAGAATATTTTCCTTTTCAAGCTTTGCAATTGCATCGTCAATTTCTTCAGTAGAAGCCTGAAGCATCTTCCCTAAGTTCTCAGATGAAATTCGCGCATCTTTTTGTAAAATCCTTAATAAATCAAGCTCTAACTCTCTAAGTTGCATTCTAATCCTCCTCATAGCCTCTAAATGGTTTCATTATATCAGAAGTCTATGCAAATGATATAGGTATAAATAAGTCTCTCCGCCATCAAAAACTTTTATATCCAGGTGTTAATTTACTCTATGGGGGTAAAATACCTTTAAGTGAATTCTAGAGGAGTGACGAAACATGCAAGATCAGGATTTTTCGAAAATGGTACAAGTTAATGGGGCTAACGTCTATTTTGAATACCATCAACACCCAACAGCAACTGAAACCTTCGTCCTGCTTCATGGTTTTCTCTCATCAACCTTTAGCTTTAGGCGATTAACGCCTCTTCTAAAAGAAAATTATAATGTCATCTCCATTGACTTACCTCCCTTTGGGAATAGTGAAAAGAACAATTCATTCAGATATTCATATGATAATTTAGCCAATACGGTTATTGCTTTATTAGACCATTTAAATGTAAGCAATATCCATCTAACAGGTCATTCAATGGGAGGTCAAATTGCATTAAATGTCATGAAAAAAGAGCCTTCATTAGTCGAGAAGGGGATTCTCCTTTGTAGTTCCGGCTATCTTAAGAGGATGAAATGGCCTGTAACGCTTTTAAGCTATGTCCCTTTTTTCCACCTGTATGTAAAGCTGTGGCTCACTCGTTCAGGTGTAAGAAATAATCTTGAAAATGTCGTTCATAACGCAAATTTAATTGATGACGAGATGATGTTTGGATATCTCAAACCATTTCTTGAGGATGATATCTTTAAAGCATTAACGAGGATGATTCGAGACCGTGAAGGAGATTTAAGTACACAAGATTTAAGGAATATCGATACACCCTGCCTCCTTTTATGGGGAGAGCATGATAAAGTGGTTCCCCTTACGACTGGACATAGACTCAAAGAAGATATTCCGAACTCGAAATTGGTTGTGTTGGAGGAAACAGGTCATCTTGTACCTGAAGAAAAGCCAGTGGAAGTTCTCCATCACATTAGAAATTTTGTACGTCTCGATGCAGAAGAGTTTGCTGATTCCAAGCGAAAGGAATCTCCATACAAAAAAGGACTTTCCCAAACGCTCATTTCTGAAACGTAAGGGGAATGTCCCTTATTCTATATTGAGCAAGAAGCAGCTTATACGAAATGGGACAATCCTCCATAGGAATCCACTCTTCGAATAAAAATTCATAAATACCATAAATTTCTTTTGATAATACATTGGGATTATCCAGATCATGAACAGCACCAATGACTTCGGCAATTTCTGTATCATAGCCTTCTTTGCCAATGAAAAAGAAATCCCACTCTTTTAATGTGTTTACCAGTGTTTCATTTGTTTCTCTCCTATTCATCTGTATCATCTGTACTTCAAGAATAAACCTTAAACAAACAATTTCATCTTTGAGGATGAAATCCTAACATAAAAATCATGGAAGGGGGCTCACTATTGAATCATTTCGAAGGAGTTATCAATCGAAAAGGTACATCATCGGTAAAGTGGGATTTAACGAAAACCGTGTTCGGAAAAGAAGATGTCCTTCCTATGTGGGTAGCTGATATGGACTTTAAGCCTCCTCAAGAGGTGCTGAACGCACTTCAGGATAGACTTCAGCATGGAATCTTTGGTTATACCTTTGTTGGAGATGCTACAGCCGATTCTATTACCCAATGGCTTAAAAAGCGCCATCATTGGCTAGTGAACAAGGAGTGGCTTCTATATAGCCCTGGTGTTGTACCATCCATTTCTACTATTATTCAGGCCCTTACTGACCCTGGTGATATGGTGTTGGTTCAGTCTCCTGTTTATACACCTTTTTTTAGCCTGGTAGAAGACAACGAAAGGATGATTGAGAATGCACCATTAGTTTATCAAGACGGGGCTTATACGATTGACTTTGAAGCGTTTGAACAGTCTCTTAAAAAGGGGGTGAAGCTCTTCTTATTGTGTAATCCTCATAATCCAAGCGGTCGGGTATGGACTCAAGATGAGTTGATGAAAATAGGAGAGCTATGCAATCAATACAATGTAGTAATCGTTTCAGATGAAATTCACTGTGACCTTGTCTACGAATCTCATAAGCATATCCCCATCGCCTCTCTTGACGAGAAGTTTGCGGAACAGACCATTACTTGCATAGCTCCAAGCAAAACCTTCAACCTTGCTGGTCTGCAGGCGTCAGCCATGATTGTCAAAAATGCAGAAACGCGTGAAAAGATTGCCAATGTGCATAAAAAACAAGGCTTCTTCACCTTGAGCACATTTGGGATTGTTGGCATGGAAGCAGCCTATCGGCAAGGGGAGCCTTGGCTAAAAGACATTTTGATTTATTTAAAAGAAAATGTAAAAATATCAAAAGAATTTATTCAAAAACATCTTCCAGAGCTACACGTAGTCGAACCTGAAGGAACATACCTACTGTGGATTGACTGCCAAAAACTTGGACTTTCAGAAAAAGAATTAACCCGTCGCCTCTTAGACAAAGGAAAACTCGCCCTTGAGCCCGGCTCAAAATACGGACCCGGCGGAGAAGGCTTCGTCCGAATGAACATCGCATGCCCAAGAGAACTCTTACAAGACGGACTCCAACGATTACACCGGGCATTACACTAAAAAAAGGAGAGCAATCACTGCTCTCCTTTTTTTGTTTGAGGGACGGACCTTAAATTTGTATCTACACTCCATTTATCCGTATTTTCTATATTTCATCTACCAAAATTCGACACACACTACTACTTCTTCTTTTTCTCCTTCGCAATCTCAGCACAAGCAATTCGCTGACCACTATCACCAGAAGGTTGACTCATCCCGTCATCCACGCCTTCATGAATCACCAGCGATGTTCCGTCTTTTGTAAAAAGCGATGTGTGCCCTTTTGACAAAGTAACGAGTGGATCCATTAACTTTACTTTTACGGAGCCATCATCATTCACAATGATATTCGGAAGATCGCCTCCATGAGCACCTTCTGGATGGAGGAGTCCGTGCATTTTATCATCTGGGTTAAAGTGATTTCCCGCTGAAACAAAATCCGGTCGTTCACATTTTCCTTTTTCATGAAAATGGATGGCATGCTCCCCTGGCGGTAAGCCTTCTAAATCGAGATCTACTTCTACTCCGTCCGCTTTCTCTTGAAGAACGACAATTCCTAAGGAGTCTCCCACATCATTTTTCATATCAAGATTGATTTTTTTCGGATTTTCGATTGCACAAGCTCCTAAGAAAGCTATGAGAACGACGGCCATATATAGTAGTATTGTTCTTTTCTCCATTTTGTCATTCCTCCAAATGTACATACTCTTTTTCCATTCTTGACGATGAAGAAGAAAAGTATTCCTTTTGAGGAATCAAAAAAGTACGCCTCTGTTAGTAGAAGCGTACTTGCATACATCTATTCCTTATTTCGCCTATTCACTTCTTCTTCCATTTCCTTTGTTTTTAATTCTTCTCGTTTTGACACTTTTTTAATTAAACGAAAGGTAAGAAAGGCAGCTATCAAGAATATTGCCATGGTAATGCTGGCTGGAATGTATTCGGATTTGTCTTCTGGAAAGTATAAAAATAGATTTAATACAAATAAAGAAAGCATAATTAGCTCCTTTCAAAAAAACTCTGTTTCCATTATAGCAAGACAAAAATGCAGAGACCAACTTCTAATATAGATGATTTATAACAATTTATTGAACACCTCATCAGCATTCATATGAGATTCTTAAGACTCGACAATTTCCGAGGAAATATGAGTGTTCTCTACCTATGAGCAAAAAAAGAGCTATAAACTAAAAATTGGTTTACAGCTCTCTCATAACGATTATTTTTTAACAGTTATTTTTTCAATCACGACTTCTTCATTTGGAAGGTCGTTTTCCCCAACTTCCAAATGAGCAATTTTGTCTACGATATCCATTCCTTCGATTACTTGTCCAAATACAGTATGCTTGAAATCAAGCCAAGGTGTACCACCGTTTTTCAAGTATGCTTCCGTAACCTCTTCCGGATATCCTGCTTCTTTTAATTTTTCTTCAAATGCAGGGTTCATTTCACTATTTTGAACAATAAAAAATTGACTGCCGTTACTATCTGGCCGACCAGGATTCGCCATGGATAGAGCTCCACGAAGATTGAATAATTCTCTTGAAAATTCATCCTCAAAAGGCTCGCCATAGATGCTTTCTCCACCTGTTCCTGTTCCGTTAGGATCTCCACCTTGAATCATAAAATCTTTAATCACTCGATGAAATTTAACCCCATCATAATATCCATTCTCGCTATGAGTAATGAAATTTTCTACTGTTTTTGGAGCTTGTTCAGGGAATAATTTAATCGTAATTGTCCCCATATTCGTTTGCATTTCTACGACTTTTTCATTTTCTAACACTTCTTTTGTGAGTTGTGGATACGTCATTGTGTCTTCTCCCTTTCCTACTTCGTCATTGTTTTTTTCTTCTGTTTTTTTGGGCATATCTTTGTTTTCACTAGCATTGTCCTTTTCTGTTTGTCCACATGCTGCCAACATTAAACCTACGACACACAGGATCAATATCATTAAACGTTTCATCTATGTACCTCCACATGTTACTTTAATAATAGTCTATTTATTATTTCCTTTGTCTTTTATTATAATAGTTAGAGAGGAAATAGAGGAGGTTTTTTTATGAAAAACATACATATTGGTGATTATGTCACCGCATTTTATAAAACAGGAAAATATATTGGTGAGGTAACGGGAGAACGACCAGGGGCTTATGTTGTTAAGATACATGCAGTGTTAAAGCATCCTCGTCAAGGGGACTTGCATAACCCTAATCTTGTAGATGTTCCATTATTTCATGAACGGAAAGCCCTAGCCTATCGTGAACAAGCAAATATGCCTGAGAAAATGGTCAAACCATATGAAGGTGAAATCCCTGAATACAACAATACGCTGGTCACCTCCTTTCAAGAACTAAGGAATGAGCTACAAGCTGACTCATCTCCCTATGCACTCAAAAGTCTAGACACTCTCCAATCCGTACAACGTGAATACGAACTAATGTATGGACTAACTTTTTGATTACAGGAAGAGGGACGGACCTTCATTTATGAAGGTCCGTCCCTCTTCCTACTATGCTAGTAAATTGTAAAGTTTACTCAGGTCTATTCGGTCGCCGATGGTTGTGGGTTCGGCTTTGTCTAGGTACTTTTTGTCTTGTTCCACTAGATTGTATATATGCTGAGTGGTGATGGCATCATCTAATGCTTTGTGATGCTTTCCAACACCTTCTCTTCCATATTCTTGTACTGCTTTCCAAAGTCCCGTTTGATTTTGATCACCAAAGAAACGTTTGTACTCCATAGACAAATCAACAAATTGGGCTTGAAAAGGAAAAGGAACCCTAGCTTGAGAACAATTATCCCGTAACACTTTCATATCCATGTTCCCCCACGTTACCACCTTTTCAATGCCTCTTTCGTTTAATCCATTAAAATAGTCCATTAACCTTTGAAAGGATATCCCTTCATCTACTTTCTCTTGAGAGATGGATAAGAAGCGTTTGCAACGATGTGTTAACCTGGGAAATGCAGTAGGCTTTACATAAGATGAGAAAGTATCTGTCACTTGGCCATTTTCTACAACCACTACTCCAGCTTCTATAATTTCAGGAAAAAAACCTCTGGGGACTTTATGACGTTCCGGCATAGAAAACTCAAAATCTATAAAAACAATCTGCTTTGCTTTCACCACTAACCCTCCTCACCTTTTGGTCGTTATGACCCCTTTTTATATTTTAAAAGGATACTATTTTCTTAAAATTACGCCCTCAAAAAAACTGGTTCTGAAAGCGAAAGTCTCCACACTTCTTATTCTTATATTATATCATGTTCTACCTAACAATTATGACTAAATCCATGTTTTTTAAGCATGATTAATTGTAAGTTATTGGACTATCCTATCATTCTTTAATAGAATGAATATTTAGGTATACGAAATAATTTATTAGAAGGTGTTTACCATTTCAATAGAAAAAAAGAATCTAACCATTATGCTCATAGCCAATTTCTTAGTAGCAGCAAGTGCGACAATGGTTTTACCTTTTTTGTCTCTTTATATAGAGACCTTTGGCTCTTTTAGTCATGAATATGTACAACGATGGTCTGGGTTTGTTTTCGGAATTACTTTTCTAACGGCTTTTTTCATCTCTCCTTTATGGGGCCGCATAGGTGATCGGTATGGGTACAAGCCCATTTTGCTCATCACAGGTTATGGAATAGCCTTATCGATCTTTTTTATGGGATTTATGAACTCTGTTTGGGGACTATTTTTCCTTCGAATGATCATGGGAGCTGTGACAGGATTTATCCCTACTTCTATGGCGCTTATTTCTGCTCAGACTCCTAAAAAGGAAGCTGGAAGAACATTAGGAACTCTCCAAATGGGAACAGTATCTGGCGGTTTATTCGGTCCTGTCATTGGTGGGCTTTTAGCTGATAATGTAGGGTTTTCCTATACATTTATTTTCACCTCCATTGCAATTGCTACGGCGGCAACCTTCGTTTTGTTTGGAATTAATGAACAACGTAATCAGGAACAGAAAGACAGGAGAAATCATTATACTCGTAAACAAGTGTTGCAGCATATTTTCGAACACAAATTGCTGGTGACTGTTATACTCCTTTCTTTTCTTATTCAAGTAGCAAATTTCAGCATTCAACCTCTTCTTGCTTTGTATGTAGATGAGCTCACTTCTTCTACAAACCTTGCCTTTTTAGCTGGAATTGCCTTTTCTGCAACTGGATTTGGAAATTTATTAGCTACTCGTCAATGGGGAAAGCTTGGAGATGACATAGGATATGAGAAAGTGCTTTCAATCCTTCTTGTCTTAGCATCCATTTTTATTATTCCTCAAGCCCTCGCTGAAGAACTTTGGCAGCTTGTGCTATTTCGTTTCTTATTTGGGATTGCCATTGGTGGGATGATTCCTTGTGTGACAGCTTATATTCGTCAAGAAGCGCCCCTTCGTATGCAGGGTGAGGTTCTTGGATATAATCAAAGCTTTCGATTTCTAGGAAATGTTGTTGGGCCGGCATTTGGAGGGATTGTATCAGGATATATCGGCATTTCTTCTGTTTTCTATGTAACAGGTGCTTTATTCTTAGGCGCATTTGGATTATTATGGTGGAGTATAAGACATTCTGAATCGAGCCGCCATGTGAATCAAGATTACTAGAAAAGTAGAGTGGGAAAATGAGAGTCTATGTAGGATATCTAACTGTACTAACCTTTATTACAATGTTTTTTGCTACCTTGCTTTTAACAACGGAAGAATTAGACAAGGTTCAAGGCTTTCAAAATGAATTACAAAAGACTGTAAATACCAATAAACTAGAACTTAACAGAACCAGTTTATTGGTTGATCACAATGGAAAAGTCTTTTCTGAAGTAAATCGTCCGTTCCGATTGTATGTGAATGACGAAGATATTCCACCGTTTATGAAGGACATATTGGTTGCTTCAGAAGATCAGCACTTTTATGAACATGTGGGCTTCGATGCCGGTGCCATTTTAAGAGCCGTTGTGAAAAATTTGGTCTTCACCCATATTCAGCAGGGTGGCAGTACGATTACACAGCAATTGGCGCGAAATCTCTATTTAGGTCAAGAAAAAACCTATAACCGGAAAATAACTGAATTATTTTATGCACATGAAATTGAAAAATCCCTTACAAAGGATGAAATATTAGAGCTGTATCTTAATGTTATCTATTTTAGCAACGGTGTTTATGGAGTTGAAACCGCGTCACAGTACTACTTCCAAAAAAACGTGGAGGAACTAAATAAAGCAGAGCTTGCATTTATTGCTTCCATACCAAATAATCCTGCTAAATATGACCCTGTCGATCATTTTGATCAAACAAAAATACGACAGGAACGACTTCTTGATATTCTTGTTAACACGAATAAGCTAACAAAGGAAGAAGCAGAAGAGCTGAAGAATACACCCATTAAGTTGAATATAAGAAGGAAAATAGATCAGTATCCAGATTATGCTTTTTTTGTAGAGGAAGAGCTGAAAGAGCTCATTTCGTTACAGGAAGGTTTTAAAGTAGATCTACAAAATGCAGCATCTCAACAAGAAAGAGAGAAGATTGTAAAGAAGCTTAATGACCGCTTTGAAGAAGTCATCTCATCTGGTGTTACGATTCAAACAGCCTTAAATCCAAGCATCCAACAAAAAAGCGTGAAGGCCTTAAACGGGGAGCTTCAAAATGGAGAGCTTCAAGGGGCTACTGTGACAATTGATAATACTACTAGAAACGTGGTGGCATTGACGGGTGGCAAAAGTTATCAAAAATATAACTTTCACCATGCCTTTCAAGCATACAGACAACCAGGTTCATCCATAAAGCCTATACTCGTTTATGCACCATATTTAGAAAAATTCCAACCATCTATTTATGAAAAAGTCAATGCCAACAATTATTGTGTTGGGTCATATTGTCCAACTAACTATGGTGGCGTTCAGCCAGGCATTGTCACATTAAATCAATCAATGGCACAATCTTATAACTCTTCTTCCCTTAGACTGATGGAGAAGGTCGGTCTAAAGGATGCCTTTCAAAAGCTATCTTCTTTTTCATTTGAAATGGTTTCAAAGAAGGACCAAACTCTAGCTTCATCCGTTGGTGGATTTACGTACGGTATGAGTCCACTGGAATTAACCGATGCTTATACTTCCTTTATTGATGGAAATTACGTAGAAAGCCATGGGATTATTAACGTCAAGGATGGAAAAGGAAATGTGCTATACGAATGGAAGGATGACCCTGAGAAGGTTTGGTCAAGTGATACAACAACCAAGATGCGACAAATGCTTAATGAAGCTGCTAGAACTGGAACGGGTAAGGCAGCTTTTGTATCGAAACCTTATGTAGGAATTAAAACCGGAACCACCAATAACTATCATGACTACTGGGTAATGGGGTTAACGAACGAGCTTACAACGGGAGTTTGGGTTGGTCACGATATTCCAAAGAACATGAGTCAAATAGAAAGACAGCGGCCTAGCCATAAAATCTGGCAGCAAATCATGAAATAAAAAACGAAAATGCGTTGCTTCTAAGGACTACCCTTAGAATCAACGCATTTTTTTAAAATTTGACCTTCGACATAATCGGCAGACTTGCCATAACACCGTTGTATAATTTCAAAAACACGAAGAATATTGTTAAAAACAATGACGCCCAGGAAAAAACCTGCAAGCTCACAACTCCTAAGATACCGGCTTTCGAGAGGGACGGACTTATTTTATAAACAAAATAAATAAAATAGACGATGGATGTGGCAGAAAAGATAATGAGTAACCCTAAAAAGGATTTCAAACTGACCACCGACACTAAGCCCCCGATAAAATACACCATAGAGCCTGTACGAACCTGATTATATAATTCCCCTTCTGAATCATTTGAGAAAAACAGCATCGACACTCCATTAATCGTCTCAGCTATCAGCTTTAAAGCAGCAAAGACCATAAAGAAGACCACCATCAATAGTACTAAAATCGCAAGCTTTAGCTGCATATCAGATAAAAACTCTTTCATTCCGGGATAAACACCTATTTTCTTAAATAGGTCCACAAATATCTCTACTCCATAAACGGAAAACGTTAAACTAAACAACAGAATTGAAAATAACGGCAAATAGCTCGTTAAATATGTATTTTTCAATAGTAACTCTCCCATAACGATTGTTAAGAAATCAACTAATTTCTTCCTCTCATCATAATCGTTTATGAAGAACTTGAAAAGGGTATTAGGAAGAAAAGCATGGTTTGATAACGTTCAAAAGATAACATTCCCTCCAATAGCCTTATAAAATGAAAATGACTGCCTTTTCATGTTTTTCATGAAAAAGCAGTCAATCTGTGAGTTCTTCTGTTTGGGAAGTAGATGTTGGCACAATCCGGATATACTCCCTAGACTTAAACGGACGTCTTTGAATGGGATCGTTTGTAACCTCTCCATCCATTTTTTCCGTTTCACCGTATTGAACGGGTGCTATATTCATTAAAGCGGGATCTTCGGTTTCAAATATTCCTCGATTAAAACGATCTTGGGACTCAATGAGCCACGCAAATCCAAATAAAGTAAAAAATATGGTTGTTACAGCAAATGTTTTCTTTTTCATAACTTCACCACCTTATGGATAGGATTCTCCAAAATGACCGAAACTATTCTATATAAGGAAAATCACTAAGCAAAAATCAAATAATTTTTATGTTTAAATTCCGTTTCTCTACATATTTAATACTCCTTGAACAATCTGAAGAGATTGGGATGCTGAGTAATGCAAGCATTTATTTTTTACGTTATAATGCTCTTTGAGGTTCGGCTTTCGGTCTTAATCTATAGAGAAAAAAATCCTCTAATAGAATGAAGTAGAAAAACGAGAACATACATACATGAATTTTATATGAGGGGGGTTTTTATGACTTTATTACACTGGGCTATTTTATCGCCTTTTTTATTTGCCATACTTGTTCCATTTCTGTATAAAGCATTCAGAAATGTACATACCGGTTGGTTTGTACTACTCTTACCAGTCGCATTATTTATTTACTTCTTTCAATTTATCTCCATTACCAAACATGGGGACACAATAAAGGAAACGGTGGGATGGATGCCATCGTTTGGAATTAACTTTATTGCCTATATCGACGGGCTCGGGCTGCTCTTCGCCCTCCTTATTACAGGCATAGGTTCCTTAGTTGTCTTGTATTCGATTTATTATTTGGATAAGAAAAAGGAACAGTTACATAACTTTTATGTGTACTTAATGATGTTTATGGGGGCTATGCTTGGGGTTGTTCTTTCAGATAACTTGATTGTTCTTTACATGTTCTGGGAGTTCACTTCCATTTCTTCCTTTTTACTAATTGGTTACTGGTATCATCGAGAGCGTTCAAGATATGGCGCTCAAAAATCGATGCTGATCACCGTATTCGGTGGACTGTCCATGCTTGCCGGATTCTTACTTCTCTATTTAATGGGGGGAACCTTCAGTATTAGAGAATTAGTGGGGATCTCTGACCAATTAATGACTGAAGCGATGTTTATCCCAGCCATGCTTCTTGTCCTTTTAGGAGCGTTTACGAAGTCTGCTCAATTCCCGTTCCATATCTGGTTGCCGGATGCTATGGAAGCACCGACTCCTGTTAGTGCTTATTTACATTCAGCCACAATGGTTAAAGCAGGAATTTATCTTGTGGCACGAATGAGTCCGATCTTTGCAGAAGAAAGCTTATGGCTATGGCTCGTTGGAGGATTTGGTATCTTCACTTTATTCTGGGGTTCTTTCAATGCTGTAAAACAAACAGACTTAAAAGGAATTCTTGCGTTCTCAACCGTCAGCCAGCTTGGACTCATTATGTCATTGCTTGGGGTTGGAGCCGCTGCTCTTCACTATGAAGTCATTGAGGACAGTGTTTATGGGATTGCCACTTTGGCTGCCGTCTTCCATCTCATTAACCATGCGACGTTTAAAGGTAGTTTGTTTATGGTTGCCGGAATAGTCGATCATGAAACAGGAACTCGAGATATCCGTAAACTTGGCGGTTTAATGAATTTTATGCCGATTACCTTTACCATTGCCATTATTGGAGCCTTTTCAATGGCAGGTCTTCCTCCATTTAACGGCTTCTTGAGTAAAGAAATGTTCTTTACTGGGATGATTAATGTCCTGGAAATGGACTTTTATCATTTAAATACATGGGGTGTTATTTTCCCAGTTCTTGCATGGATAGGTAGTGTGTTTACGTTTATTTACAGTATGATCATTGTATTTAAAACCTTTACAGGTAAGCACCAGCCAGAAAAACTTGAAAAGAAACCACATGAAGCACCGCTTGGCATGTTAATTTCACCGATTATTTTAGTTTCTCTTGTGATTATTTTTGGTTTCTTTCCAAATATTTTGTCTCACAGGATTATTGGACCGGCTGTTGAAGGAATCATGCCGCCCGACTATAAAGTAGACGAAATACATATTTCGTTCTGGCATGGCCCTACACCTGAACTGTTTATGACCTTCGGTGTTATTCTTTTCGGAATTCTGCTTTATCTACTTCAACCAAGATGGAAGAAGATATACTCATGGATACCTGAACGATTTACTTTAAACTCCTTCTATGACGGAGGATTAATTCGAAGTGAACGAGGAGCATACAATTTCACAATCGGGTATATGACAGGATTTATCCGTACGTACCTTGTCTATATCTTCTCATTTTTTATAGGCTTATTGATTTTCAGCATGTGGTTTAATGGGGCATTCGCTATTAATACTGATGATTTAGCTTCCATTGGAATATATGAAGTGGCCATTGCCCTTCTCCTAATTATCAGTTCCGTTACTATTTTATTTGCCCGATCTCGATTAACGTCCATTATTTCATTGGGGGCTGCAGGCTATACGGTTTCTTTATTCTTCGTCTTGTTCCGTGCACCGGATTTAGCTTTAACACAGCTTGTCATTGAAACCGTATCCGTAGCATTATTCTTACTTTGCTTTTACCACTTACCTCCATTGAGTCGACATGAGGAAAGAATGGGCTTTAAACTTGGAAATGCCCTAATCTCAATTGGAGTTGGGGTTGTCGTTACATTATTTGCAATATCTTCATACAGTACAAAACTGTTTGATTCAATCTCAGAGTATTATATTGAGAATACACATGATAAAGCTGGCGGAGAGAATATGGTCAACGTCATCTTAGTCGATTTTCGTGGATTTGATACAATGTTTGAAATTTGCGTGTTAGCCATAGCGGCTCTTGGCATTTTCTCCATGATTAAATTGCGTCTGACAAGGAGGAAAGAAGGATGAAAACAAAAACAAATGATGTCATTTTACAAACCGTTACAAATGTTGTCGCGTTCATCATTATTCTGTTTTCTCTGAGACTCTTCTTCTCGGGGCACTACACCCCTGGTGGTGGGTTTATAGGTGGCCTGATGACGTCCGGGGCTATTGTATTGTTGTTACTGGCTTATGATATCAAAACCGTTTCCACTATCCTGCCGGTTGATTATAAAATCATTACAGCAATAGGTTTACTTTTAGCAGTGGGTACCGGAGCAGGTGCTTTACTATTCGATGTACCGTTCCTTACTCATGCCTACGATCACTTTCACCTTCCACTCCTGGGAGATACCTCTCTTCATACAGCAGTGCTGTTTGATACCGGTGTATATCTCGTAGTTATCGGTGTAACGATGACCATTATTCAAACGATAGGAGTGAGTGAATAATGGAAATATTAATGGCAATTGTTGTCGGAGTTCTTTTTACAAGCGCTGTATACTTGATGTTATCAAAAAGCTTACTTCGAATTATTATTGGGACAGCCTTATTAAGTCACGGAGCACATCTTTTAATTCTTTCAGTTAGCGGTCTCAAAGAAGGAGCAGCACCTCTTCTAGGAGAACATGCCAAATCTTATGTTGACCCATTACCACAAGCGTTAATTCTAACAGCTATTGTTATTAGCTTTGGTGTAACGGCTTTCTTCCTTGTTCTTGCCTACCGTGCATATCAAGAACTTGGGACTGATAATATGGATCAAATGAGAGGAAACGAAGGAAATGACTAACTTATTATTACTACCAATATTAATCCCGTTATTTACGGCGATTATCTTAATGTTCATCAGCAAATATGTGAAAGTACAAAGGGGATTATCAGCCCTTTCTACTTTGGCTACCATTGCCGCTTCTCTTGTACTAATCCATACGGTTAGTACGAAAGGAATTCAGACTGTAAACCTAGGAAGCTGGGAAGCTCCATTCGGAATCACTCTCGTGTCTGATATGCTTTCTGCTTTACTAGTCACCACAACGAGTATCATTACTCTAGTGGTCCTACTCTATTCCTTTAAATCCATTGGAGTAGATCGTGAAAGATTCTATTACTATCCAGTCGTACAGTTCCTTTTAGTAGGGATCAATGGTGCGTTCACAACTGGAGATATCTTTAACCTTTTCGTCTTTTTCGAAGTAATGCTTATGAGCTCTTATGTGCTATTAGTATTAGGCGGGACGAAAAGTCAATTACGTGAAGGAATTAAATACATTCTAGTCAATGTGATCTCCTCTGCCCTTTTTGTTATTACGGTTGCCTATCTGTATTCAGTAGTTGGAACCTTAAATATGGCAGATATCTCAAGGAAAATTGCAGAGGTGAATCAGCCGGGAATCTTAACGGCGATTGCCATTTTGTTCTTAGTGGTTTTTGGTTTAAAAGGAGCCATATTCCCGCTGTATTTTTGGCTACCTGGATCCTATTCTGCTCCTCCGACACCGGTTCTTGCCTTGTTTGGAGCACTTCTTACCAAAGTAGGGGTCTATTCAATTTTACGAACGTATACGCTTTTCTTTTATCATGAGATTGGATATACACATGAGATCCTAGGAATACTAGCTATCTTAACCATTGTATTAGGGTGTATCGGAGCCATTGCTTATTGGGATGTTAAAAAGATTATCATCTATAACATCATTATTGCCGTTGGTGTCATTTTATTTGGTGTATCAACGATGAATCCCGAAGCACTGGAAGGCTCTATTTATTACCTTGTTCATGACATGCTGATCAAAGCTGGCCTCTTTCTTCTCATTGGAGTAATGATTAGTATTACAGGCACAACCAATTTAAAGAAAATGGGTGGACTCATTAAAGATTACCCTTGGTTAGGATGGACGTTCTTAGTAGCAGCATTCTCCCTAGCGGGTATCCCTCCTCTGAGTGGTTTTATTGGGAAGCTATTGATCCTAAGAGGAAGCTTTGCCGATGGAGCTTATGTAGGAGCTGGAGTCGTACTTGCATCAAGCTTGTTAGTCCTATATTCAGTCATTAAGATCTTCTTAAATGGAATTTGGGGAACTCCTAAAGAATATAAAGGGATCACGAAATCACATGCACGATACTTATGGTTTACTTCTGCAACCATAATACTTCTTGCCGTGTTGTACGGCATTGGAGCTGAAGCCTTACGTCCCCTGTTCTCACAAGCAACAGAAGTACTATTGGATCCGAATCTATATATAGACGCAGTGTTAAAGGAGTAATGTAGCATGGCTTTTCAAATTTTATTAAACTTTTTCATGGCCTTTGTCTGGATGTTTCTTTCGGTATCCTTTACTTCTCAGTCATTTTTTATTGGCTTTTTATTAGGATTGCTTGTGATTTATGCATTCAGAAGATTTTTCAACTCTCGCTTTTATTTATTAAGAGTGGTGGCTGTCATCAACCTATTATTTTTATTTCTTAAAGAACTTGTTCTTGCTAACATTTCAGTTTTGAAAACCATTCTGAGACCTAAGCTCGATTTTCAACCAGGGATTTTCGCTTTACCAACTGAGTTGAAAACAGAATGGGAAATTACGTTATTAGCAAATCTTATTACATTAACACCAGGAACACTTGTAGTGGATGTATCTCTTGATAATAAGATTCTTTATATCCATGCGATTGATATTCCCGATGTCGATGATGCGATAGATGAAATCAAGAATTCATTTGAGAAAGCCATTATGGAGGTGAGTCGCTAATGCTATATACCATTCTTCAAATTACCTTACTATGCGTCTCACTTTCTATGCTTGGTCTTATTTATCGAGTAATAAAAGGACCGACTACACCAGATCGGGTTGTTGCATTAGATGCAATCGGGATCAACCTTATCGCTATCGTCGCTCTTGTTTCCATGGTACTTGATACATTTGCCTTTCTGGAAGTTATTCTCCTTCTGGGGATATTAGCTTTCTTAGGAACCGTGGCCTTTTCTAAGTTCTTAGAGAAAGGGGAGATTATTGAACGTGACCGAGATCATTAGATTTATCATAGGATTCTTCTTAATTGTCGGTGGCTTGTTAAGTCTCGTAACGGCATTTGGACTATTAAGACTCCCAGATGTATATACACGAAACCATGCGGCTTCTAAAAGTGCTACATTAGGCGTTATGTCTATTCTGATAGCGACCTTCTTTTATTTTTATTTAGAGCATGGTCACTTTAATTCACGATTAATTTTAGCCGTTGTCTTTATCTTTGTGACTGCACCTGTTGCAGGGCACCTCATTTCAAGAGCAGCCTACAACACAGGAGTAAAGCTTTGGGATAAAAGTGTTCGGGATGATTTAAAAGATAAGAAAGAATACGATAGACAAAATTCTTAAAGTAACAAAAGGCTTGACCTTACGAGTTTCTCCTCGTAAGGTCAAGCCTTTTTTACCGTTGATATAAGTGTTCTTCAACACTGCCATCTTGCTTATGAACCACTAAAGTTCCAGAATGATCCGTGACATAGTCTTTTGCTTTTGACAAAAGTCCAGCCTTCGTCTCTTCCACCATGATTGCACGTTTGCCCTCGGCTTTCTTTAGCTGCCACCCATCATCATGGGGCGTAACATGATATTCAATCTTGTTAGAAGATTCTCCTTCTTCGGACTTATGTGCTTGATCTGTGGCAATCGCAATGGCTCGTCCTTCTTCATACCCTTCATCCAACAGAGCATTGGCAATTTCAATGGCTTTGTTTCGTACATCAGCAGGCAGGTTTTTCAGTGAATCTGGATAATCATTTTTTGTCCAACTCATTAAATAGACCTCCTTTTAATGGTTGCTTATCCAATTCCCAAAATTTCACTTTTTTAAACGTATGTATTTGTATTGATTCATTATCTCTTCGGCACAACAGCCATTGTACAACGTGATACAGAAATGAGTTGACCGTCTTCATCCGTGATTTTAATGTCCCACACCATCGTACTCTTCCCTTGATGAAGAACCGTTCCTGTTGCTGTAACTACTCCATCACGCTTTGCTTTAATATGATTTGCATTGATTTCAAGACCGAAGCAGATCTCTTTTTCAAGGTCGATCAATTCCACTGCTCCTACACTGGCTACTGTTTCAGCTAAAGCAACAGACGCTCCCCCATGAAGAAAACCAAAGGGTTGTCTCGTACGATCATTTACAGGCATCGTAGCGATAACCTTTCCTTTTCCTAACTCAACAAACTCAATGCCAAGGGCACCAATCAATGTATTTTCCATATTCAATTTGCTCACCTCATTCATATTCTACTACATTACATTTTCGATAAAGAGGATGAAATCCCTTTATTTCTTTTACTACATACAAGAGGTACAAATGAATAATTTCCATTTCAAATACATACATTCCTAAGAACAGTTCTCTAAAATGAAAGGAGTTGCTTCATGTATCGTTATCACCCGTTCTATCAGCCTGCCCATCGTCACACCATTCCTCCTCACTCCTATTTCCGACCTTTTCATTCTCACTATCGTTCCTTTCCTCAAGTAGAGACCAAAACATTTATGTCTTCATCAGATAAAACGTTAGTTTTGCTGGACAATGCAAAAACAGTCTTAGATAGAATAAAATCAGATAAGAACTTCGCTTTCCAACTAATGAATGCAGCCCAAAAATCGAATAATCAAGAGGTACATAAACTGATTACCTCAACTGGCATCAAGGTACAACCCATTG
The DNA here is from genome assembly GCF_001648555.1 of Rossellomorea aquimaris TF-12. Classification (GTDB taxonomy): domain Bacteria; phylum Bacillota; class Bacilli; order Bacillales; family Bacillaceae_B; genus Rossellomorea; species Rossellomorea aquimaris. The sequence continues at coordinate 85,066 of NZ_LQXM01000028.1, forward strand.
TCACCTTTAATCCAGATGGAATGCGTCTAGTGTTCGATCAAACGCTTGGAGAAGTGGATTGCTGTCATGTGATCGTAATCGTTCGTTGGAGGGAGATGTAATAAATACGTCTAAATGTATGAAGAAAAAATAGCAGTGAATACTCAAAACGAGTACTCACTGCTTTATTTATTTTACATTAATAATATGGGTAGTACGGTGGGTATCCATAGCCATATGGTGGATAATACGGGTAGTATGGGTAATAGTAAGGACGTGGTCTTAATATCGCTGAACCTAGCAATCCTCCTAAGACTCCTCCTACAAACGGTCCACCAAAGAATCCCCCTCCAAAAAAGGGCCTTCTTCCAATTGGTCTTCTACCGTATACGATTCTGTCATTCATCACGCTGCCTCCTCCGTTTCTTGTGAGACTACCCCTTTTACAAAAGGAGCTCACTTCTTATTTCTATTTAGGGTACACTATTGATTTATGCAGAATAATGGGATTTTGAGTGGGCGAATAGCCTTTTTAGGAAAAGGTGCAAATAAAAAAAGCAGGGTGGCCCCCTGCTTTTTTTGACAAATTATAAAATAATTGCTGCAATCCAACCGAAAAGAATCAATGGAATATTGTAGTGTAGAAATGTTGGTACACATGTATCCCAAATATGATTGTGCTGGCCGTCAGCATTTAACCCAGCTGTCGGTCCAAGGGTACTATCAGAAGCCGGAGAACCAGCGTCACCTAGAGCTCCTGCTGTTCCAACAATAGCAATGGTAGCCAATGGACTAAAGCCTAACTCCATTGCCAGTGGTACGAATATAGCTGCAATAATCGGAATGGTGGCAAAAGAAGATCCGATTCCCATTGTAACAAGTAGACCAACAATTAACATAATCAGAGCAGCTAATGCCTGGTTGCCACCGATAGCATCTGCAGTTGCTTCAACTAATGTTTCAACATCACCTGTTGCTTTGACAACCTCAGCAAACCCGGAAGCAGTAATCATAACAAATCCGATGAAGGCCATCATTTTCATACCTTCATTTAGCAGTCCATCTGCTTCTTTCCATTTAATTGAACCGGATAAGTACAATACTGAAATACCAGCTAATGCACCAAATATCATGGATTCAAGTTGAAGCTGAACATATAGAGCTACAACGATAGAAACCAGTGCAAAAATCATAGCTCTTTTATTGTAGACAACTTTTTCTTCTGCTACTACTTCTTCTGCTTCTTTATAATCTCTAGGTTTACGGTAGCTTACAAACACAGCAATAAGCAACCCGATCACCATTCCCCCTACTGGAAGAAGCATGGCTTTTGGAATATCACTTAATGTAATCTCCATTCCACTGCTCGCCATGTTCTGAGCAATAATTTCATGGAACTGTAAACCAAATCCAACTGGTAACAGAATATAAGGCGCTGTTAGACCAAATGTAATCACCGCAGCTATTAAACGGCGATCAATCTTTAACTCCGTCATCACTTTTAATAAAGGAGGAATTAAGATTGGAATAAAAGCAATATGAATAGGAATAACATTTTGAGAAAAACAAGCCATAATTAATATAGAAAGAACAATAAGTGCTTTAGAAAGGGCTGTTTTTCTTGTTTCTCCTTCTTTCCCTACAACTTTTAAAACCCACTCAACAAGTAGATTTGGAATTCCTGTATAGGAAATCGCAACAGCGAATCCACCTAATAATGCATAACTTAAGGCAATATTAGCTCCTCCGCTAATTCCTTCAGAAAACACGGATATGGTTTCATCTAACCCTAATCCACCTGTTAATCCTCCGACTAACGCTCCAGTAATCAAGGCGAAAACGACATTGACACGTACTAAGCTTAAAATAAGCATGACGAGAACGGCAATAATAACGGCATTCATTTCTTTCACTCCTTCTAGATGTATATGAATTCTACACTTACTTTAGTTCGCTAAATTGGTAGAGTAATAAAATCACGTTTTCAACTTTAACAAGATAAAGAGACTCTGTCAATACTTTAGTCTGATAAATCGATAAAATATTTGTTGGTAGGTTTTGGTGTTGGGATAACGTGTTTTCTTTTGGCAGAGGTTGAGGAGGATGCATGGGGTTATTTTACTGGTAACAAGTATGGGATTATAATTCGAAATGGTAGTAAATGGTAAATGGATCGATTTTCTCTATTTTTAGATTGATTTTGCGTCTAATTGGATTGATTTGGAGGGATTTCCACCTATAACGGATCGATTTATCATATCCCCCTACTAATCTAGAAAAAAATAGCCTATTCCCAGCACCATACTGGAAAAAGGCTATTTTCTATTCATTTATTTTGATTGAATTGGTTCGAATCTCTCTACCAACAGTGCCAGTGTTCGAGCCATGACACCTGTTGCCCCTGCTGGACCTAATTCATACTTTCCTTTGGTCGTGGCAGTTCCAGCGATATCAAGATGGACCCATGGGAGATTGTCGGCAAATTCTCCAACAAATGCTCCGCCCATGATGGCGTGGCCAGCACGTCCTGGGGAGTTGTTAAGGTCTGCAATTTCGCTTCCTCTTACACGTTTTTTATCATTTTCTGTGTAAGGCAGCTGCCAAATGTACTCTCCAGATTCACTGGATGCTTCTAACACTTGCTCAAAGAAAGCTTCGTTGTTTGTTAAGGCACCTGTTTTGTCTTCTCCAAGTGCAACAATGACTCCACCCGTTAAGGTAGCTACATCAACAAGGTAGTTCGCTCCTTGATGCTTCGCATAGGTCATTCCATCTGCAAGAGCCAGGCGGCCTTCTGCGTCAGTGTTCAATACTTCGATGGTTTTACCACTCATAGACGTAATGACGTCGTCTGGCTTGAATGCAGCTCCACTCACCATGTTATCTGTTGAAGGAATGACGGCTACCACATTTTGTTCAGGCTTTGTTTCACCGATTATTTCCATGGCTCCAAGAACAGCAGCCGCTCCACCCATGTCAGTTTTCATACCGACAATGCCGTCTTTCGGTTTAAGTGAATAGCCACCGGTATCGAAGGTGATTCCTTTTCCTACTAAACCGATGACATCTTTCCATTCGTCTCTGCCGTTGTATTTCAGAACAATCATTTTCGGCGGTTCAACAGATCCTTGGTTTACAGCCAGGAGCGCTCCCATACCGAGGTTCTCCATTTCTTCTTTATCAAGGATTTCAGCCTCGAAGTCGTAGCGTTTGGCTAATTCTAAAGCATATTCAGCTAATTTTGTAGAAGTAAGCAGATTTCCTGGAGTGTTTACTAATGTACGAGCTGAATTTACTCCATTACCAAATGCTGAACCTATTTGTAACGCAGTTTCTACTTCTTTTGCATCGAAGCCTGTAAAGAATTCCATAGATTCAACATGTACTTCTGGTTCATTGGATTTTTTCTTGTACCCATGGAATTCATAGGTTGCCATTGTAAAAGCTTCGGTAAATGCGTGAGCCACGTCCGTTGCTACCATTTCCTCTGAAACGAATGTGTCTAAAGCGATGGAAAAAGAAGAAACCTTCATTTCCTTCAAGGCTTTCGAAGCTACACCGATGGATTCTTTTAATAAATCAAAGGTGAGCTCCTTTTGCTTACCAAGACCTACAAATAAGATACGTTTACTTTCAATCTTGCCAAATGTATGTATTTTAGATACGTTTTTTGCTTTGGATGAAACATCTCCGTCTTTTACTAAGGTTGTTAAATACCCTTCAAATTGTTCGTCAAGTTCTTTTAATTCCCCTTCAAAAGAAGGCTGGTTGTAAATTCCCACCACTAGACATTCCTGTGCTGCTTGAGTGACCGGGTTTTGATTAATTGAAAAATTCATTTTCACGACACCTCCGCTCTCTATTATAACGAAGATGTTTGTTTATTTCGACTTTCTAACTATATAAGCTGTTAAGTTAATTCAGTACGGGAAAGGGTATGATATAATGAGAACATTATTTTTATTCAAACAATTGAAAGGGTGGCATTTCGCAGCATGGAATTCGTTTTTAATTTTCCATTATGGGCATCTTTATTTTCAATCTTTTTTGCACAGTTCGTAAAGGTCCCTATCCAATTTATCGCGACGAGGGAGTTAAATTGGTCGTTAATTACCTCTACTGGTGGGATGCCGAGCTCTCATTCAGCAGCAGTGACGGCATTAAGTACAGGAGTTGCTCTGGAAGTGGGAGTTGATTCCCCTATCTTTGCTGTTTCCGCGATGTTTGCCATCATCACCATGTTTGACGCAACGGGTGTGAGAAGGCAAGCCGGTGAACAAGCCATCGTTCTTAACCAATTGATGGTGGACTTTCAGCGATTCATGTCAGAAGCAAAGGGTTGGCAAAACAAACCTGAACAAGAAAAACGCAAGGAGCTTAAAGAACTTTTAGGCCACAAACCCATTGAAGTTTTTTTTGGTGGACTTTCAGGGATTATCCTAACCCTTCTTCTCCATTACATTATCTATGCCTAGGAGTGAACCTATGAGAATTGTCTCTATTTGTCCTAGTAATACTGAGATTATCGATTACCTCGGGTTAACACCTTACCTTGTTGGAGTAGATGACTACTCAGATTATCCTGAAGAGGTCAGATCCTTACCAAAGGTGGGACCAGATTTATCCATTGATATGGATAAGGTACAGTCGCTAGAGCCAGATCTAGTTTTCTCATCCTTAAGCGTCCCAGGAATGGAAAAAAACATAGAAGAGCTGAATAAGAGAAAAATACCTCATATTACATTGAATCCTCAAAGCTTTTCAGATATTGGAAATGACATTCTCACAGTTGGGTTAGCATGTGACATTGAAGCCCACGCAAAACAACGTCAGAAGGATTTTTTTTCAACCATTGAAAAGCTAAGGATATTAAGTCAAAAGGTGAAAAATATCCCTACCTTGTATTGGGAATGGTGGCCAAAGCCTGTTTTCACCCCAGGACAAGTGAACTGGTTAACGGAACTCAGCCGGTTGGTAGGGGCTCGAAATGCATTTGAGGACGTGGAGCTTGCAAGTGTTCAAACCGATTGGGACGATGTACAGAAGCGCAACCCTGACTACATCTGCCTGGCATGGGTTGGTGTGCAGAAAAAGCGTGTAAACCCTGATATTGTACGGAAACGCCCGGGATGGAGTGACATGAAGGCTGTTCAAGAGGAGCACATTTTAGTATTAGAGGAAGCTCTCTATTGCAGGCCTTCACCCCTTTTATTAAAAGGGGCTGTGGAGCTTGCTAAAAAACTCCATCCTGATATATATCTGAATGAGGAAGTCCATGAAAAAAGCTCGTAGGCTGATGCCTACGAGCTTTTTTATTCTACTCTTTTTTACTGGATAAAATTTGTTGTCTAAATACTTGCATAGATTTATTTTCATTAAGTGCGACTAATTGTTTTTCAGTCAGCTCACCATTGCCTATTTGAATGACATATACGTCTAAGGTTTGTTTCCCCCATTTGTTGTATACATCTTCCACTGTATCATAATAAAGATCCAGTTTATTCCCGGTAATAGCACTGCCTTTATCCGCTACTACACCATATCCATAGTTAGGGATAAAGAGAATGGTACCAATGGGATACACATTTAGATCGGCTGCAATGGTTGAGTATAGGTCACGCTTAACCTTTACACCAGAGTATGTAATTCCATAACCCGGATGGCCAGGACTCTTCCCAGTCGATTCTACACCTGCTGTATAGCCCGTCGCTATCACGGTATGTTTAGTGTACTGTTCCCAATCTATAGAGCTCTCTAACGTTCTCGGGCTGGCTTCAACCGGTTCACTTGAAGAAATTTTCGTTCCAATTCCCGCTACTCTTTTTATAAATTTGTAAGACAAACTTATAGTGTTTGTTTTATGATTTTTATAGTATATACTTGATTGCTCTTCTTTACTCTTTTGATCCATTATCCAGGTCTTAAGAGTTTGGGCTTCCACACCTGAAACGGATTGAAATGTTGTACCTAACGCTAGTACAAAAAGACTAACCATGACAAGACGTTTTGTCCATTTTTTTACCAAATTCATGTATTCACTCCTCCCACCTTTATGTCTTCCCAATCCAGAGGAGAATTATTCACAAATTGATAAAATAATTGAATATTTTTAATATTTGGAATTTATTAGGATGCCAGTTCCTATTTCAAATACCCTAAGTAAATGAACTCTAAACTAAAAAAATAATCCGTTCAACACGAGTATTTCCTCGAGTTAAACGGATTCTATTAAAACATTCGATAGCCCTTTGCTCTAAGGATTCTCATTACAATCCCTGAAAGAATAGCTCCGGCTAGTCCACTACCTAAAATCACCAAATCAGCAAGAGCTAAGTTTCCCAATTTCGTTCCTAATTCTGAGAAAGACTCTTCAGGCTGACGAAAATAATTGATAAAGCGTACATCATCTACGATAAAAATAACGATAATTGGATAGATGATTGCCATAATCCAGGTCATACGTAATAACATATTTAGCAAAAATCCTATTCCGAAAAATAGAACGAAAAATAAAAGCATGGAAATAATCATTACATGTATAGGCATTTACCGTTTGCACCTCCATAAACACTAAACTTTAGTGTACTCAATGTTTATGAAAGCGTCAATATTTTAAAGGCAGATTCCGTCTCTATTCACAAAATCAACATAATTGGTTATTTTAAGTGTAATGGAGTTTTGTCGAAAAACCTTTAGCTCGCTGATAAAATAAACATTTCCTAACAAAAAAACAGATCCAAATCTTCTCCTTTTTCTACGAGAGATTTAGACCTGCCTTATATAAGATAGCTTTCTTATTTTTGCTTTCCACTACCTCCGCAACAAGGACACGTTTCGGAACCACCTAACACTAACTGAAAGTATCCTTTTCCTGAACAGTAAAGACAAAATTTTGTTTTAGTACTTGCAGTAGCTCTCATAATTCCCTCTCCCTTGTAATTAATTTCTTAATTTTCTGATAATATATCATCTATTTTGGAGAAAGAAAAGGGACATTTTATGGGATGTACCCTTAAGAAAGCGAATACATTTATGTTTTTCTTTTGTTTTCTCTTTATTTCGTATAATTTACAGAATTTTTAAATAAATAACTTATAGCTACTGTACTTAAATTGATCACCTGGATTCAACCCTTGGATTGGCTGGTGGTGTTTAAAGGATTTTTCTTGTTTGAGCATTTCATGAACCATGATAGAGGTGTTCTGATCAGACTTAAGCTCATGTGGGGACTTCCATTGAACATCCAATAGTTCACTTGCTTCTACTTTTAGTGAATGGGTCTTTAAATCTCTTAAGTGAAAGATCAACATATTATCACTTATCGTATGATCAATGACACCTGTCCGAATACCAATCACTCCTAGAACTACTGTATGAAGCCCTGTTTCTTCTTTTACTTCTCTGAGAGCTGCTTCATCGACTGTCTCTCCTTCGTCAACGAATCCTGCCGGCAATGACCACATCCCTTTTAATCCCCCATATTTTTTCTTTACTACAAGCCATTTTCCTTCTGCATTTATAACGAGTCCTGCTGCTGCAAGCCAAACTTTTCCCCTTTTCACATTGATTCCCCCCAAAAATTAGAAAAAAAGCAGAGCGACATGCGCCCTGCTTTATTTTTATCTTATTAAGGCTTAAAAGAACTTGAATTTCCCTTTTTTGAAGACAAGTGATGGTCCACCAACCATGTATAATGCACGGTTGTCTACCATTTTCTTCATGAAGGAAGCTTTTGTTCCTGTTAATTTTTTGCCATATACAACACCAATAGCGTCGTCTTCACCAAGTGAACATACTGTTCCTTTGATATCTGGAGTAAATTCTTCTAAGTGATCTTTACCGTGAAGAAGAGCTCCAATATTTCGGGCACATACTTCACCTTGTTGCATAGCGATTTGTGCAGTCGGAGGATATGGACGCTCCGTTTCTTCATTGATCATTAATGAACAGTCACCGATGATGAAAATGTTCTCGTGACCAGGAGCTCTTAAGTCCTTGTTAATCTTTACACGAGCACGCATGTTTTCGATTCCAGCTCTTTCGATGATGGAGTTACCACGAACACCTGCAGCCCAAACAATTGTACCTGCTTTGATTTCTTCTACTTCATCTTCACCTTTAGCAATTAATACGCTGTCAGCTTTTGCTTCTTTAAGTGGAGTTCCGATGTGGAATTCAACACCCTTTTTCTCAAGCTTAGCACGAGCATATTTCACTAGCTCAGGATCAAATCCAGGAAGAATCATTGGTGCCGCTTCAACACATACAATGCGTACTTTCTTGCGGTCGATATCATATTCATGACAAAGCTCAGGAACACGGTTACCCAGTTCACCTAAGAATTCGATTCCCGTGAAACCAGCACCACCTACAACAATTGTAAGGCGGTCATCGTTCTTCTCTTCTTCATTCTTATACGTAGCAAATTGTAATTCAATATGCTCACGGATTTGACGAGCAGAGTTAATGTTAGAAATCATGAACGCATGCTCATGAAGTCCTTGAATGCCAAATGTTTCTGATTCTGCACCTAATGCAACCACCAGGTAATCAAATTCCACTTCGCCTTGGTTTGTAATAACTTTCTTTTCTTCCACTTTAATATCTTCAACAGTAGATTGTAAAAAGTTTACTTTGCTTGTATTTACTACATCTTTTACGTTGTAGCGTACACGATCGTGATGAAGTGTACCTGCTGAAGCTTCATGTAACCAAGTGGTTTCATAGTGATAATCATTTTTATTAATTAAAATAATTTCCGCTTCATTTGTACCCAATTGCTTTTGAAGACGAGTTACCGTCATTAATCCACCATAACCTGCACCTAAAACAACGATTCTTGGCTTTCTCAACTGAATCACATCCACCTTTTTTTTATAAATTTGTGTTGGATACTCTTAGAGTCCTCCACATGACGTTTTTTTATCCCGTTCAATCTGTTGATACTATCATTTTCCCTAATCAACTAAAAGCAAAACGAATATAAACGAGACGATTTTCCTTTTCAAAGGAAAAACAGTGTATAAAATATAGAATAATAAATGAATAAGTATGTGACGTTTTTCACGAAGTGCATCAAGCAAATGCGAAAATTGTCATAATTTCTTAACAATATGCCTACATTACATAATATTCTTTTTGCATTTTATTTTCAAGATATATATAGGAAATAATAAACTTAAGAATATTAAGAAAATACATGGTCGAAATATTATTCTGATTATTCTTAATTATAAATCCAAATATTGTGAAGGATTGAATGCTCTGTGATAGAATAAATTATAGTATGAACAACTATTTCGTTGGAGGGATCTCGTTGAAGGAAGATCAAAAAGTTTATGATATTACAATCATAGGTGGCGGACCTACTGGGTTGTTTACTGCTTTCTATGGGGGAATGAGAAAAGCTTCAGTTAAGATTATCGAAAGTTTACCCCAACTGGGCGGTCAACTATCGACTCTTTATCCTGAAAAATACATATACGATGTTGCCGGTTTTCCAAAGGTGAAAGCTCAAGATCTTGTTAATAATTTAAAAGAGCAAATGTCAAAATTCGAAACAACTATTTGCCTGGAACAAGCAGTGGAGGGTGTGGAGAAACAAGCTGATGGCTGTTTCAAGCTGACAACTGATAAAGAAGTTCACTATACGAGAACCATCATTATTACAGCTGGTAACGGAGCGTTTCAACCGCGTCGACTGGAGCTGGAAAATGCCTCTCAATTTGAAGGCAAAAACCTTCATTATTTCGTTGATAATTTAGAACACTTTAGAGATAAAAAAGTAGTGATTTGTGGTGGCGGTGACTCTGCTGTCGATTGGGCACTGATGCTGGAGCCTATTGCTGAAAAAGTCTATTTAGTTCATAGACGAGATAAGTTCAGGGCTCATGAACATAGCGTTGAAAACCTTCATAATTCCACTGTTGAGCTTAAAACTCCTTTCGTTCCAGCTGAAATTGTGACGGATGAATCCAAAATCAATCAACTTATTTTGGAAGAGGTTCGAGGGGACGATAAAGAAATTATTGATTTGGATGAGCTAATTGTGAACTTCGGCTTTGTTTCTTCCCTTGGTCCCATTAAAGACTGGGGACTGGAAATCGAAAAAAATTCCATTGTCGTCAACTCTCGTATGGAAACAAATATCGAAGGAATTTACGCTGCGGGAGACATTAGTACGTATGACGGAAAAGTAAAACTCATTGCCAGTGGATTTGGCGAAGCGCCAACGGCTGTTAACAATGCGAAAGCTTATATGGATCCAAAGGCTAGAGTTCAACCGATGCATAGTACATCTATGTTCACAGACTAATCATTATTTTTTCATGGGAGATTCAGGGCTGCGTTCCCTGGATCTTTTTTTATGACTGTTTTCATAAACATTGAATAGGAGTCATTCAAAATCATTGTTAAAGGATGAGAAAAATGTATATACCTAAAGATTTCTCTATGAAAGATAATGAAACTCTCATGAAGTTCATGGAAGAAAACAGCTTTGCTACGATTTTTTCGCAACATAATGGAAGACCTTCGGCAACTCAATTGCCCCTATATCTTGATCGGAAAACAAACTACTTATATGGTCATTTTGCGAAGGGCAATCCACAATGGAAGGATCTAATGGATCAGGAATTACTTGTACTATTTCAAGGGCCCCACGCCTACATTTCCCCCTCATGGTACGAAAGCAACCAAACGGTTCCAACCTGGAACTATGTGTCTGTACAAGTAAAAGGCCAGGCGGAAGTGATTGAAAATGAAATAGAGATCATCCATTCCCTTTCTACCCTTGTATCAAAGTATGAAGGAAAAGATAGCTCCTATTCACTAGATGGTGTTGATGAAAAAACTAAGGATGGGTTACGAAAAGGAATTGTCGCCTTTAAAATAAAAATTGACTCTATCGAAGGAAAAGCAAAGCTAAGTCAAAACCATTCGAAAGAACGGCAAGCATTAGTGATCGAAGAGTTAGAAAAGCAAGATGATGATAACAGTCAAGAAATTGCTTCTCTTATGAAAGAAAACCTGAGAGACGAAAAATAAATTTTTGGTGAAAGGATCCGATTCTATTGTTTATGGGCCGATTAATCTATATTTCAGGGATGGTATTTACTTTTTTTAGTTTCATAGCTATGATCATGATGATTTTCACAGGTGAGATAAGCGTCATGCCTTTTTTCGGATTATTGAACGGAATGATTGCCATGGGAGTTGGAGAAATGGTCATTGATTTGAATTTTCGAAGTAGACAAACGGAAAAAAATAAATAAGTAAGGTGCCCTAAGCCAACTTCATTGTTTAAATTGCCATTGAATGGGTAGACCAATAATAGGTTAAAAAACTCATGAAAAGGATGATGTATTTAATGAATGTTCTTGTAATTGGAGCAAACGGGCATACAGGCCGTCACATAGTAAAAGAACTATCAAGTAGTAGTCAGCACTTTGTCAGAGCCATGATTCGTAAAAACGAGCAAGCAAAAGAAATGGAAGACTTGGGTGCTCGACCGATTGTTGCGGATTTAGAGCAGGATTTCTCCTATGCGTTAGAAAATGTTAACGCCGTTATTTTCGCAGCTGGTAGTGGCGGTGATACGGGAGACGATAAAACACAGGCTGTTGATCTAGAGGGCGCGAAGAAAACCGTTGATTATGCGAAGAAAATGGGTATTGAACGCTTTATTATGTTGAGTTCCATGGGAGCAGACCAACCGTCAAGCGGTCCTGAAGGCTTACAATTTTACCTTAAAGCAAAAGGTGAAGCAGATGCTTACCTAAAGGAAAGCGGATTAAACTATACCATCGTCAGACCTGGTGCCCTCTCTTTTGATGAAGGAACCGGAAAAATCATTGCATCAAGCTCCATCACAGATAAAAGTAGCGACATCCCTCGGGAAGATGTAGCAAAAGTTCTTGTCGAATCCCTCAACACAGAGGAAACCAACCACAAAGTGTTCGAAATATTAAAAGGAAACACTTCAATTTCAGAAGCATTAAAAAGTATTTAATATATTGAAAGAGGGACGGACCTCCAAAAATGGAGGTCCGTCCCTCTTTGCGTTTCTTTAACAATCCTCAGGCGTACCCTTATTCGTCGCCGTTACAAACGATGATCCACACCCGCATGACGCGATGGCGTTCGGATTGTCGATGGTGAATCCGCCGCCCATCATGGATTGTTTATAATCTATTTTTGTGCCATTAAGGATGGCAGCATCATTTTTCGCTACTATGACTTTAATTCCGTGCTGTTCTAAAGTCGTATCTCCTTCTTGAATCTCGTGTTCAAAGCCCATTCCGTAAGAAAGACCACTACAGCCTCCCCCTTTAACCGCTACTCGTAACATGGCGTCTACTTCATCATGTTCCTTCATCATATCTTTCACTTGAAGGGCAGCGGCTTCTGTAAGAATAACAACTTCACTCATTCTCTACACCTCCAACTTATCGTATCTTACTATTCAGTATACTCCTTTCTATTTTACTACTCAACCAATGAAGCTTTGGTGAATAAAGTAAGAAAGATTTACGATAAACAATATTAGTCAACATAAAGTTGGAATCGACTATGTCATATTACTCATATTTTAAACGAAAAGACTAGTCCGTTTTACTCATTTCGCGTTATAATAAATAAAAGAATTCCGTTATAGAGGTGAGGAACATGACGAAAGTATCAGCTTTCTATGATCGAAAAGTTCAATGTATAGCCTGTAAGCATTCGTATACGACGACTAGAATCCGTTCCAGGTTTGTTAAAGTTACTGGATATGACAGCGATTTTTGCCCCTTGTACGATTCTGACGAAGTAAACCCTTTACTTTACAATGTAAACGTTTGTCCTCATTGCGGTTTTTCCTTTACAGATGAATTCACTAAATATATTGTTCCCGTTCTAAAATCAGACCTCGAAGCCAAAATCAGTCAGCATTGGCATCCACAAGACTACGGGAGTAATCGAAATGTGGAGGATGCCATTAAAACATATAAGCTTGCTGCATATTGTGCATTAATTAAAAAAGAAAAAAAAGTCACAATTGCCGGTTTATATCTTCGAACGGCATGGCTTTACCGTAAAATAAAAAATCATGAGCAAGAAAGACGCTTTATTAATCTTGCCACTCACGAATATATCGACTCGTATATAAATGATGATTTCACAGGCTCTTCTATGTCTGAGACGAAGCTTCTATATCTAATTGCAGAACTACTCCGAAGACAGGAAAAATATGATGAAGCGGTAAAATACTTTTCAAGAGTAATTGAAAAACAACATCTTTCTACTGAACCTAAAATCGTCGAAATGGCTAAAGATCGTTGGTTTGAAATGAGAGAAATATATAAGCAGGCAAAAACGATATAAAAGAAAAACTAGAGTTTTTTATAACTCTAGTTTTCTTCATATATTCCAGAACAGTAGGCTTCAAGCTTATTTCCATCACAATCGTAAAATATAAAATGGCTTGGGTGACTTGGATTCTCTTCTACCTTCACCTCATTATCCTTTAATGTCTGGTATAGCACATCCTTGTATGGATGCGAAATCTGCAAAACCGGGTAAGTAGAGTCGTCATCTGTATGACTATTTACTTTCTCGATTAAACAGATTGTACCAAGAGACTCACTACTCCCAAATGAAAACACTACTGTCGTGCCATAGTCCTTATCCACTTTTAACCCAAGAAGTTCTGAATACCATTTTTTTGCCCTTCTCATATCACTTACCATTACATTCGTTTGCATAACACCTTGAAAATAACTCATTGGCCATCAACCTCCTGTACATTATTTTCCTTTAAAGATGGGAAATTCCTGCTGTAAAACGTCAAAAAAATAGAGCAGATCCTAGGATCCGCTCTAAAGTACTATTAAAACATTGGGTTTTCCTCAAGAAATTGATAGATATTTTCCACCAATTCTTCTGGTGTATCTCCTGTTACCACTTCTCCATTCACAAGAGCATAAAGGGATTGGGCACACTTCCCACAATAACCTAAACACCCATACTCAATGACATCGAAATTTGGGTCTCTTTCTAATATTTCAAGCGCCTTTTGCGCACCACTAGCAAGATTACTTATACAAAATTCTATAATAGGTTTCAATTCTATCACCTCACTACTCTTTGTTATGCTACCTTTTTTCGAAAAAATCGTCAATCATTGTGTTTTATCTATTCGTATAACAGATTGTGAACATTTTCCCTTATTTTTATTGTGAAAACGCCATTATTTCGATATACTTTTAATGTTAATAGGTTTACATATGATGAAAACCTTCTAATTATGAATCATATTGAAAATGCTTACTTTTTCAGGACCCTTATGTAACAACATGTCTGTCCTTAAACTTAAGGATAAAGGGACCATTAATTGATATATTAACACACTATTTCGACTATACGTAGAGTGCAAAAGGGGAAATTTTCATGAAACAATTAGTTTTGCTTGGCGGAGGATATGGCAACATGCGTGTTCTTCTTCGCTTATTACCTAATCAATTACCCGATGATGTGTCAATAACACTCATTGACCGCAACCCATATCATTGTCTTAAGACCGAGTATTACGCCCTGGCCGCAGGTACCATTTCAGACCAACATGTAAGGGTATCATTCCCGGAACATTCTCGATTAAACTATGTTTATGGAGATATCTCAGGGATTGATATGAAAAACAAGCTTGTTCACATGAAAGATCAAGATCCCGTTTCCTATGATGACCTGGTGGTTGGATTAGGCTGTGAAGACAAATATCACAATGTGCCAGGTGCTGATGAATTTACTTTTAGTATCCAAACCATTGAACGATCTCGTAGAACTTACCAAACACTGTGTAACCTCCCAGCCGGTTCCATTGTTGGAATAGTTGGAGCCGGCCTAAGCGGCATTGAGCTTGCAAGTGAGCTTCGTGAAAGTCGATCAGATTTAAAAATTAAATTATTCGACCGTGGGCCTCGAATTCTAAATGCTTTCCCAGAGCGCTTAAGTTCTTATGTTCATAGTTGGTTTGATGAAAATGATGTGGACATTGTGAATAGCTCTAACATTACAAAGGTTGAGCCGAATACTCTTCATAATCATGAAGAACAAATTTTCTGTGATGCCATTGTATGGACAGCAGGGATCCAACCTAGTCGTGTAGTGAGAGAGATGGACGTTGAGAAGGACTCCAGTGGGCGCGTCATCCTTACTAAGTATCATAACCTGCCTCAAGACGAAAATGTGTATGTTGTAGGGGATTGCGCAAGCCTGCCTCAAGCTCCTAGTGCTCAATTAGCAGAAGGACAAGCCGAGCAGATTGTTACCGTATTGCTGAAGAGATGGAAGAATGAAGAATTACCTGAAGAATTACCTAAAATTAAACTAAAAGGAATTCTTGGTTCTCTTGGAAAGAAACACGGATTTGGATTAGTAAATGAACGTTCCATAACTGGTCGTGTAGCCAGATTACTAAAGTCCGGTGTATTATGGATGTACCGATACCATAATGGTTGATGAAGCAAAACCACACAAGGTTTCCCTTGTGTGGTTTTTTTGTAGTGTTAGAGATATGTCGAAAATGGAAGAATCGTCTTTATTTTGAAATTTTGGCATGTAAATTTAAAAAATGGCATGCATTTTATTTTTATGGCATGTAAATCAATAAATGGGCACGCATTTCATTTTTGGGGCACTCAAAAATAAAAAAAGCCCTCCAGCATGGAGAAGCTCCCTCAATCAAACCGCTTTATATCCAAATTTCTCTAATTCCGAATAAATCGTCTTCAGTCGTGGGTTGCCTTCCCCTACAACGTTTCCTTCTAGAAGAACAACTGGATAAAACATATCTTCTTCAATCACTTTTGAAGCAAATTGTTTTACATCCTCTTCTTCCGGCGGATTATAAATATCTATATATTTGATAACAAATGGTTGATTTGGATATTTGCGACCAACAGCAGCCTCAAGCCATTCGTATGTTTCTTTAGAAGATGGTAAATTAACGCAACTAGGGCACAGTACCTCGGCACCATAGACGTGTATTTGAACTGGTTTACGCTCCATCATAATCTCCCCTTTATTCCCCTCTTATTTTCATTTTACAAAAAAAACGGAAATGTGGGAACACTTATGTACGAATTAATGTTGGGAATCTCTGCCCATTTATGAGAACAGTCATCAGCTTAGTCTCCACTTATCAACAAAGTTTACGAAAACAGCTTTAAAAAAAAGAAATTCCCAATTGTTTGCAGGTTGATAGATTTTTTAGGAATATGTCATTATAATAGAGAGTAAGGAAAGGAGTAGATAATTATGGCTGATCAAGAAACGGTTGCGTCCGTACAGGAAGTTTTAGATAAATTACGTCCGTTCCTACTTCGCGATGGTGGAGACTGTGAACTAGTAGACGTTGAAGATGGTATCGTAAAGCTTCGCCTTTTAGGTGCTTGCGGAAGCTGTCCAAGTTCGACTATCACGTTAAAAGCAGGTATTGAACGCGCACTTGTTGAAGAGGTTCCAGGTATCGTTGAAGTAGAACAAGTATTTTAATTTATCGCCCAAATCCAAACTGGATTTGGGCTTTTTCATAAGCATTTTTCCGTATGGTTAATCTCATTTCACAGGAGTTTTTGGTGATTCCCCATTTAATACAGCTTCAATATTTTCAACACATAGGCTCATCATGTTAAATCGTGTTTCTTTTGATGAGCTACCGATATGAGGAACTGCCACTACATTCTCCATTGATAAAAGAGGATGCTGGGGATCAATCGGTTCCTCTTGAAATACATCTAATCCAGCTCCTGCAATTTCCCCTGTTTTCAATGCTTCCACTAAAGCTTCTTCGTTTACAATAGGACCACGGGCTGCGTTAATAAGAATGGCTGTATTCTTCATCTTAATAAACTGTTCTCTTTGAAACATTCCTTTTGTATCTTCAGTTAAGGGTGCAAGAATGACAACAAAATCTGAATGAGCAAGAAGGTCATTAAAGGAAGTATAAACTGCTCCAATTCTCTCTTCTGCTTCGTATTTTCTTGATCGATTGTGATAGAGAATATTCATGTTAAATCCTTTTGCTCTTCTTGCCACTCCTTCACCAATACTACCCATTCCCACAATTCCAATTGTTTTATGGTGTATGTCTGTTCCAGCTAACAAAAGGGGGGACCAGCTTTTCCACCGACCTTCTCTAATGTATCGATCCCCTTCAATTAGACGGCGACCCGTCGCCATCAGTAAGCCAAAGGTCAAATCAGCTGTCGTTTCTGTTAATACATCTGGGGTATTACAAACGATAATTCCGAGATTTCCAGCTGCTTTTAGATCAATATTGTCGTACCCTACAGCTAAATTAGCGACGACTTTTAGGGAAGCTGTGCCATATAACAGCTCCTTGTCAACATTGTCTGAAAGCATAGTCAATAAAGCGGAGACATGCTTTGATTTATCTAGAAGTACTTCTCTTGGTACGGGAACATCTTCATATTCCCACATCTCAACCTCATATTGTGACTCCAAGGAACAGATTATCGAATGTGGCAGCTTTCTTGTAATAAAAATGGATGGCTTCATATAATGACCTACCTTTACCTCATAATCCTCCCTATTTTACCATATAGTTTTTTTCATAATGATTGTTGTTTTATCACTTGAGTTGTGCCAATGGCTTTGTCAACAAGTATGTGGTGGATAGTGAGAGAAATTTCTCCCTTTTGCAGCCAACGTTCGGCCTACCCTCCTCAACTTTGCTTCCAAGGTTCCGGCACGCCCGTACTTCCGGAGGAGTCTACGCATTTCCTCTCATGATCTTTAAAACAGAATTCTTCTTCTAGGATATCAATCTCTACTCATTTTAATAAGGTTGGTTGCTAAGGGTTTATAGAAACATGATGGGAAAGTTGATTGGAGCGGAAGCTACTAGACTCAGACTCCTAAGGGAATTGCTGGACAGGTACAGACCCCGCAGGCGTGGAGAGGAGGCTCACTCGCCACCCTGTGGGAAGCGAGCATCATGGAGATAATTTCTTCTCTAAGATAGCCACACACTTTACGAAAAGAACATTAAGAAAAATTCACCTTAGTTCAGTTTTACAGCCATCCAACTAATGGAATGCCCCACTTCTTCACTGGTACTTCTGCTAAATGATAAAAATCAGAAAGGAAGGATTCATAATGCTTAGAGTTTTTTAAATACCGTTCCAGCTTATCTTCAACGGATTTCTTTTTTTGCTCGGAATCAGAAATATAATATTCCTCAATACATTCAAAATAATGGAGAGGGAACAACAACCGAGAATACATTAATCTCCATCCGAAGGGAGAGAGTGGTGAGATGGATTCATATTCCTTGATGAATTCCTGCAGGTCAGGGTGGAAGGTTTGACTCCTCTTAAAATACTTTTCCCTCACCCATTCAGCTATATCCCGACTGCTATGGTCAAATACCCAATGAAATGGAAAATGGATACACACTTCTGTTCCCCAAGTAGACTGCAAAAAACGTTCATGAGAAATGGTCCCTGCATCTTCTGCTTTAGGATCATCATCCAGCTCTGTATCTACTAAATATTGAATGGCATTTTCAGATAACGCAGTGTAATAAGGGTAACTTTCTAGAAACATTCTTTCAAACTCATCAATTGGTTGATCCTGCAATACTTGATAATAGGCTTTTTCTAACTGATTTAATCGTTTCTCCCACAAGTTCTTCCACTGACCCATTCGATTCATTTTCACGACCTTCTCTTCGTAGGTCCGTCCCCTAACATGAAATTTGCTTAGTTTTCTGCCTAGTTTTTTTTCTGGAGGCGATTGAATGGATTCGTTTTTAAGTACTACGTAGTCTTTCTCTTTTTCTACGACGAGAAATCGTCCATTTTTTGATGGGACAAAAGAAGAAACATAGCGATCTCCTTGAGATTTAAGATGCTCCGTTAATTTATAAATCTCAACCAGCGTTTCCTGTTCCACATTTGAAACACCGACAATACTATATAATAATCCCCCGACCATATATCGATCCATCATTCCATCAAAGAACGCCCGCTCAGGATGCAATCCAAAATGATTAATTAATATTTCTCGTGACATAGTGACCTCTCCCATCTAATTTTAAAGTCTAATCTTCCCAAAAAAACCTCTACATGAATATCCACATCCAGAGATGGGCAAAAAAGAGAATAGAAGCTATTATTATGTCTATTTATTAAAGGGAATTCATATGAGTAAAAACAAGGCTTCGTCTAATCGAAATAGGGGTTTTATTAACTATCAAGGAAAAGGTGAAAAGGATGAAGGACAAGAAATCGATGGATTTATTAGAAAAAACAGCACGTCAGTGGTTACTTAACAGAGGAGTGAGCATTGAGGAAATTGCTCAGCTAGTCATGTACCTTCAGCAAAAATATCATCCTGATTTAGAATTAGAAGAATGTGTATATAATGTTGAGCGTGTTTTAACAAAAAGAGAAGTTCAAAATGCTATTTTAACGGGAATTCAACTGGACATTTTAGCTGAAAAGAAGATGTTGGAAGAACCTTTGCAGTCTATCATTGAAGTGGATGAAGGCTTATATGGGGTAGATGAAATCTTAGCTTTCTCGATCGTGAATGTGTATGGATCCATCGGATTTACAAACTATGGTTATATCGATAAACAAAAGCCTGGTGTGTTGGAAAGATTAAATGATAAATCTTCTGGAATGTGTCATACATTTTTAGATGATATCGTGGGAGCGATCGCGGCGGCTGCCTCAAGTCGGTTAGCTCACCGAGCAGAATGTGCTGAATAGAGGATGAAAAAATGAAAATCAGACGCAAATTGCCGTCTGATTTTTCAGTGGTAAAAGCAGTCTCGAAACCACATTTGATATGCTAAAGTGCTGCAATTTCTCATTCAATTATCTTCCAAATAAATCGATAGATCCTTTTTACTAACTTTCTATTGCACAGTATTGAAAAATTATATATAATTACAAATATAGTTGTAATTATTTCCATTATAGTTGTAGGATTGAGTATCATCCAAAAAACACAGTCCACCAATAAAGGCTATCACTCTAATCGTAATACATACCAATCCACGTTTCCAGGGCCATGGAAACAATCGAGGTGAAACTTCATTAAAATATTGAGTGATCAAACCCTTATTGATGCATACAAAAAAGCGAAATTGTTAAATCTTAACCAAGAGTTCATTAAATTAATTGAACAAGAATTAGTAAAAAGAAATATAGTTCAGTAATAACCCTATTGTTTTATTTGTGTGCTCTTTTGTTCTTCATTAGAGGGCATAATATCTGACCAATTGACTTGTAACGAACTAACTATGGCATTTAATTTGTTTAAGGATGGATTAGCTTCTCCCTTTTCAATTAACGAAATATAATTAACCGTCAAACCACATTTTCGACTTAATTCTTGTATTGTTATTTCCTTCGATCTTCTATGGTGTCTAATTTTCTTTCCTACAACTTCTGTAATACTCATTACCTCACTACCCTTTTAAATATTCTTTAGAAATGACGAATGTTGTTGTTTCAATAATCAAGAAACAATGACTTCACTCTTAAAGTTGTTAATTTTCGTAAAGAATAGTTAGAAATTGAAAAGGTATCAATGCTAATAGTCCCCTACTAATCATCTTCATTAGTTGTTTACCCTACTTAAACACACATACACATAAAAATCTAAAATCGTTCAATTAATTTTATTGGGTATCAATTTCAAAAGGATACATTATTGGATTGCTTCAAGACTCAATTCCTTGACCTAATAAATCATTCAAATATATTAATAGGATAAGTTAGTTAAATAGAAGAAAATCTAGTGATTCTCAAGGAGTAATTATTCTTATATTAGAAGAAGGTTTGAATAAATCTATGTGCTTACTCTTAACATAATTAAAATGTATTTTCGTTACTACTTAAACACTAGTTATATTTTACCTATACATACTATAATTGTCTATCATGAATATGTTATAGACACTCTTTTTTCGACTTACAAAAAAGGTGAAGATTGTATAGTCTCCACCTTTTACTATTAAACATCCCATTGATCTAATGAATCAATTGTATAAGTTGGTTGTATTCCTTTTTGACGTAAACCCTCTTTCGTCGTTACTCCTGTATGGACGAGCAACGTATCTAATCCAGCATGAATCCCGGCTAAAATATCCGTATCATAATTGTCTCCAACCATTAACGTATCTTCTTTCGCTACTCCTAATACAGATAATGCTTGTTCCATAATAATCGATTCGGGTTTTCCAATAAATATTGGTTCTGTTTGAGTAGAAACCGTTACAACAGACGTGAGTGAACCGTTTCCAGGTAGCAGTCCTCTTTCTGTTGGAATAGCAATATCCCCATTAGTTGAAATAAATGTAGCACCATTTCTTACTCCTAAACAGGCCAGGGCAAGCTTTTCATAGTTAATATCTCTGTCAATACCCACAACAACAAAATCGGGGTTTTCTTCCTTTAACGTTATCCCTTTCTCTTGAAGGGCAGAGCGAATTCCTTCTTCACCAATGACATAGGCCGTTCCATTGGATTTTTGCTGAGAAATAAATTGAGCCGTTGCCATTGAAGTGGTAAATACCTGTTCCTTTGAGGCTGGAATATCAAAAGATTGAAGCTTTTCAGCAACCTGCTTTGGTGTCCTTGAGGAATTATTCGTTACAAACAGATACGGTAGACCCTTTTCCTGTAAACGGTGAACAAAATCTCCAGCTTCTTCTATCTTTTCCTTCCCTTTATACATCGTTCCATCTAAATCGATTAAATACCCTTTGTATTGTTTCATTATGTACCTCCATTTTTCTTGCTTGTAGTATATCCCATTACTTCATTCCAAATAAAGAAAACGCTTTCCTTAAACCAGAAAGCGTTTTCTTTATTTTAATTTTTAAAAGCAGATACTGGACCAAGTTCATTTTCAAGATAAGCTCGAACACATTGAGGAAACTCCTCTAAAGAGGAGGATATGCTTTTAAGAGTGGTATGTAGTTCATCATGCTTCACAGAAATATATTCTTGTACCAGTCCTTTGCGCTCCTTGACGAGTAGTTTAAGGTCTTTCCCCATTGCATTGTTAATCACATTCTCATCTAAAAGAATATCAATAATATCATCATAGCTCCCTGGATCTCTCATGATAAATCCGTCAATCATGCTATTTCCTACATCAAGTACAGATTCAGTTAGGGTATGAGCTATTCTTTCAAGTGCTAATTTTTCTACAGTAGATTTCCATTGATCATGGCTCTGTAGGATTGTTAATTGGTCACTCATATATACTAATGTTGCTTCAATTTTCTCTCTGTCTACAAAATACATTACTTTCACCTCTTAAAGATCAAAATCATCACTTTTTATTTTAACATAATTGTTTATATTCAAGCTATCAGTAGGAAATCATCCTTCTGTCCTGCATTCCTTGACAGATTTTGTTATGATGGTGAAAGTAATCAATAGAGGAGGACAATCGTGATGACTGAACGATTTTACTTATATGATGATATGGAAAACACGAGAACTCGGTTTGTTAGCTTTATGGGAGAGGAACAACGTTATGATTTAGCCATCGTTCAAACCGATCGTTATTATGGAAAGTCATTAGTATTAGATTTACAAGGCAGCCTCTTTGCCATTATGGGTAGAGATGATTTAGAAGAACCTGGATATGTTGAAAGGGTCTTTAAACTAACAGAAGAGGAAGCGAATGAATTGAGGGAGTTTTTAAGCGAAATCATTCTATAGCTTATATCTCTTGCAGGTATCTTTCCCCTTTTGAACGAATGAAGTATAACTCACTCACACATACTAATTGTATGAAAGGTGGGAGACACATTGAGTAAAGATCCTAACTCAAGGGATAAAGAAGACGAAGCATACAGTGATTTCTCTAACGTAGAAACGTATCAAAACTTTATCGTTCCCGAAACCCTACCAGAAGGGCCGTATGGCAGTCCAAGAGGGAAACATACTCCAGTTGAAAACAAAAGTACTCCATGGGAAAAGGGACAGCGATATTATAGTGCCTTCAACTATGAGAATAAATCTTTGCATCAGGATATTCCACGTCAAGAACCAGGTTCACACCCCGTCCATGCTGATCCTGATCGAAACGAGGAACCTCCTTATACCGAAAACAAATAAACAAGTACCTCTTGTAGAAACCTATACAAAAAGGAACAAACTTTTCATCGTTTGTTCCTTTTTCACCACTATTTATTTATTTTTTTTACCATAAAATAAGCGCAGCCAAAATTACAATACTCATACAGATAATCCTTGTGTGTGCTGATTTTCGTATCAAATGACGCCTTTTGATTATGGTCATCAAAGAAACCCTTTAGTCGCAATTGACCGTATCCCCAATCACCAAGAATATAATCGTATTTGCTTAAAATATCACTGTATCTTTCCTTAAATGCTTCTTCGTTGAATCCCTCTCGATATTCCTCAACAATTTCGTAGCATGTATTCTGTACACAGATCATCGCATCCACCTACTTTCATTTCCTTATCTTAAATTATAACGGATTGCCCATTAATTACTATGAAAATTTACATACAAGTTGGTCACCCTATCAAATAGGGGGTGTTTAAGTTGAACAAATTAATTTTAGGTACGACCATTTTAAGTTTTTCACTAATTGGTGCGGCCTGTAACGGGATCGATACGGCGAATGAAGAACTGTTTCATGATAATGGAAATACCATTAACGTAAATGACCAAGAAGATCTTTACAATAATCCAAGTAAAGATAAAACTCAACGTAGTGAAGATTTCGGTTATGTTCGTCAGCAGAAGAGCCCGATTCAAGGACGTACCATTTCAAATGATAATATGTATAGTATTAACCGTGAACAAGTGGCTGATAGCATTAGTAAAATGAGCGTTGCCCTTCCAAATGTAAAAGATTGTTCTACTCTTGTCACAGACGAAGAAGTGTTAGTTTCATACGTGACAGATAAGAAAGACAAGGACGCACGCTTTGAAGTAGCCGATCAAGTGAAAAAAACAGCTATGTCTGTTGTTCCTCGCTGGTATCACGTGTATGTAACAGATGATAAAAACCTGATGAGGAATGTAGAAAACTTAGCAAAAATGGATAGTGATAGTCGCAACGTAAACACAGCCATTGATGATACCATTAACCTCATGCTCCAAGCATCTCCTCAAGGAAGAAACATAGATGCTGGTGAAAATGCCAACGGCGAAATGACGGACGATAAATATGAAATGCAAGACGACGATGTGCATAAAATCAACAAAGATCGCCAAAAACGTCAAGACAAAACAGGAAATATGATGGACTAAAAAAGAAAAGCGGAGCCCGACTGGTTAGGCCCGACATGCAAAACAGGAAATACCAATAGGCGCTTTTTGCCTTATGGTATTTTTCTGTTGTGACCTCGAGGGACTAGGAGGCGCAGCTAGACAAAGAAAAGCGGAGGCGGTTCACCTTATGACCTCGAGCCTCTAGCTGCCAGAGCTGGACAATCACAAAAGCGGAGCCCGACTGACAAGCTTAACAGTAGAATCCAAGTTTATCTTTCCACTTTTCAAAAAGGACTGACTAAAGAGAGAAAACTCCTTCAAGTCAGTCCTTTTTTAAACATTATGCCTTTTGAACTTCCTGTTCTCCAGCTTCTTGCCTTGCTTTTGCAGCAGCATTGACTTGCTCGTCTGCGTGGTATGAAGAACGTACCAGTGGACCGGCCTCACAGTGACTGAAGCCTTTTTCCATAGCCGCTTCACGTAATTCAGCAAATTCATCTGGATGGTAATACTTTTGAACTTTTAGATGTTTCTTCGATGGTTGTAAGTATTGACCTAATGTCACAATATCTACTTGATGAGCACGAAGGTCATCCATTGTTTCAAGAATTTCCTCTTTTGTCTCACCGAGGCCAACCATGATACTCGATTTTGTTGGAATGTCAGGGTTTAACTCTTTAGCGCGACGTAGGAATTCTAAAGTACGGTCATACGTTGCACGAGCACGAACTCTCGGAGTCAGTCTGCGCACAGTTTCTACATTGTAGTTCATGATGTCAGGTTTAGCATCCATTAATGTTTTGATATTTTCGAATACCCCACCCATATCAGATGGTAAAACTTCAATGGAAGTAAACGGGCTTTTACGACGTATAGCACGCACGGTTTCAGCAAATACTTGTGAACCACCATCTTTAAGATCATCACGTGCAACCGCTGTAATAACTACGTGTTTTAAGTTCATTAATTGAACAGAATCTGCTACACGCTCTGGTTCCTTTAGATCTAATTCATTTGGTAATCCTGTTTTAACAGCACAGAAACGACACGCACGTGTACAGATATCCCCTAGGATCATGAATGTTGCTGTTCTTCTTGTTCCCCAGCATTCGTGAATGTTAGGACAAC
This sequence comes from Rossellomorea aquimaris TF-12, assembly GCF_001648555.1. GTDB lineage: Bacteria > Bacillota > Bacilli > Bacillales > Bacillaceae_B > Rossellomorea > Rossellomorea aquimaris. The sequence continues at coordinate 110,452 of NZ_LQXM01000028.1, forward strand.
GTGCCTCTTCACATACGGTGTGAAGATTATTTTCACGCATCATCTTTTTTAAGCCCATATAATTATCGTTCGTATTTAACTTTATTTTAAGCCAATCCGGTTTACGAATATGTTCATCTTTCTTAGTCATACCTCTCATCTCCAATCCTAACTAGTTCTGATTTAGGCAAAGAGTGAAACGCTTTCTTGATCGTTCATTCTATGTAAATAAAGCCATCATCAATATACTTCTTTTGTCACTTTATCATACTAAAAAAATGAAAACAAGCATGTGATACCCTATTACCATTTATTGATGATTATGATTCCTGCAATAAGAAACAAACTAGAAGTAGGTCTCTAAATAAGGAGGGATTATTTTGTACAAACGATTGGTCATGGCCTTTGTGGTGATTTGTTTATTCACTTCTCCTTATCAAACGTTTGCCGAAGAAAAACTGTCTGAGGAACAAATTCACACAAAGAGAATGGAGCTATTCCAAAAAGCTGAAGCCCTCACTCAGATCCCATGGTATTACTTAGCCGCGGTTGATCAATACGAACGTAGTCTCCGCTTTGCTCGTAAGGATCGAGAAAAACCGACTTCTCTTATATCCATTCATATGGATCAGGAAAAATGGGTCGGACCTTTAAATCCGAATTTGGAAGATGAAAACCCTAAGACCATCACTCTTTTTCAAGGAGTGGGAAGGGATGGGGATTATGATGGAAAGGCCAGCCTTAAAAATGATGAAGACATATTAACAGCCTTTACTGATTATGTCTTGACCTATGGAATTGATCGAGATAACTTTAAACTGGCATTATGGAACTATTACAAGCGGGATAAGACTGTAAGTATAATCATGGGGAACGCGAAGATATATAAACAATATGGCACCATTCATCTAAATCAGAAGGCATTCCCTCTTCCACTTCGATTTAATTACAGCTATCGAAACACTTGGGGTGACGCTCGTGGCTGGGGTGGCCGAAGAATTCATGAAGGAACAGATCTCTTTGCAGATTACGGGGTTCCAGTCCGAGCCACTTCCTATGGCATTATCGAAATGAAGGGCTGGAATCGCTATGGAGGCTGGAGAATTGGAATTAGAGACATTAATAACACCTACCATTACTTTGCCCATCTAAGCGGGTTTGCTAAGGACCTTCAAGTTGGTCAAGTAGTTGAACCCGGTATGTTGATAGGGGGAGTAGGTAGTTCTGGTTATGGTCCACCTGGAACATCAGGTAAATTCCCTCCCCATTTACATTATGGAATGTACAAGGATAACGGCTATACAGAATGGTCTTTTGATCCGTATCCACATTTAAGAATGTGGGAACGCCAAGAAAGAATGAAGAGTAGAAAACGTTAAAAGAAGCAGACAATGGTCATACCATCGTCTGCTTCTATACGATTACACTTGTTTTTTAGATTTGGAAACAGCATTTAAGATACTTGCTGCTAATCCACCCCAAATGATTACAATACCAACAATCGCCATTACAATCGCACTACCAGTCATGTTAGCTTACCTCCTTATAGCTTTCAGCATCCGTTTTTGCATGCCAGCGTTTAAAGGTAAAGGCTACACCGGCGATAATTGCGAAGGCTGCAACAAACCACCCACTGTATAGAATAAAGGCATCTGAATAGCCTCCATAGTTACCTGTTTCCGTTTCAAATTCTTTTAAAAGGTTCATTTTGAATAAACCGAACATCATCCAACCTAGAACGATTGGTGTGATAACACCTAAGCATATCTTCCACCAAGATCCAAGTTGAATATCTGAAACACCATTTGCATGTTCTTCAAATGGTTTTAGCTTACGTAAGAACCACGCAATGACAACTACTTCAACTAATCCAACAAAGGCAATACCAAATTGGTTAATGAAATAATCCGCCACATCTAAGAATAATAATCCGCCTTGAGTTGCGAATAAAATAGAGATGACTGCTGATAATCCTCCACCAAATAGAACGGCTTTTGTACGAGTGATACCAAATTTCTCTGATACACCTGCTACATACGTCTCTGTGATTGAAATAAGTGAAGACAACCCAGCTAACACTAGAGACGCAAAGAATAAGAATCCAAATAGACCATTGAGTGCTGGAAATTCGTTAATGATTTGTGGGAATACGACGAATGCAAGCCCCACTCCTCCACTTACAACATCTTGAACTGCTACACCTTGAGATTGAGCCATGAAACCTAATGCAGCAAACACTCCAATACCAGCAAGTAATTCAAAACCTGAGTTACTAAAACCAGTAATAAAGGCATTATTCGTAATATCTGACTTCTTAGGCAGATAACTAGAATACGTAATCATAATCGCAAAAGCGATGGATAAACTGAAGAAAATTTGACCATATGCTGCAACCCAAACACTTGGATCGGCAATTTTACTGAAATCCGGTTTAAAGAATGCATCTAGTCCTTCAAATGCTCCCGGTAATGTTAAAGCACGAACGACAATAATTAAGAATAATACTACTAATGCGGGAATAAATATCTTGTTCGCTACTTCGATTCCTTTCTTTACACCTTTGAATAGAATGCCTAATGTAATGATCCAAACTAATAATAATGGAATAAATACTCCTGGAACGATACTACCTGTTTGACCAGGATTAACAGAAAGCTTTAAATACTCACCGAATAAGAATCCTTCTGTATCAGTACCCCAGCTTAGGTTAAAGGCAAACACACTGTATGACATTGCCCAAGCTATAATGACAGCGTAATAGGTCGATATGACAAAGGAAATAATAACTTGCCACCAACCCAGCCATTCTGTCTTTTTGTTAAGACGGAAATAAGATAAAGGCGCTGAACCACGATACTTATGTCCTAACGTGAATTCTAATACTAATAATGGAATACCTGCGGTTAAAAGAGCAAATAAATAAGGAATAAAGAATGCTCCTCCACCATTTTCATACGCTACAGCTGGAAAACGCCAAATGTTTCCTAAACCGATCGCTGACCCGACCGCAGCTAAAATAAATCCTGCTCGTGTACCAAACTGGGCACGATTCTCCATATGGTTCCCCCCTAGTTCTTTCCAACTACCAATTAAAAGGTAATTGAAATTTTTATATTTTCAGATTATTCACAACCTAAAGTCAGTATAGCTAGTTCTAGGACAATTGTCAAAGCTTTATTTCTTCTTTTCAAAGAGAATTTCAGAGCAAAAATAGTACTATATCACTATAATGGATTTTGTGTCCATGAAAACATTTTTGAAGGGGTATTTTTCGTATCATTTATCCAGGCCCTTACTTACTATTAATTGAAGAAAGGAGTTGTTGATTTACACTCCATGTGATCTCCCCCTCTCCCTCCAGTACACACTTGTTGATAGAGACATTAACATAACTCATATTAAAACAGTGTTTACGAAAACACCCATATTCTAAAAAGCAAAAAAACCAGAAGTGAATGACTCTTTCACTTCTGGTTTTACTATCAATTTATTCTGTAATTGTTTCTTCTTTATTGCCAAATAGGAAAGCATATGCCAGGATTAACACGATTACAACGGCTAATCCAAATAACGTGCTTCCAGTGAAACCAAGAACAAGGTACCCAATCGAAGCAGCAACCGCTCCAATTAACGCGTAAGGCAGCTGTGTGATTACGTGATCGATATGATTACTTCCTGCTCCCGTTGAGGATAGAATCGTTGTATCTGAAATAGGGGAACAATGATCTCCCAGTACAGATCCAGCTAAAACCGCCGCCATAGATGGAAGTAAAATACTCACATCCGTTGCAGCTGCAATTTCTCCTGCGATTGGAAGTAGGATTCCGAAAGATCCCCAAGACGTTCCTGTTGAGAAGGCCATAACTCCAGCTACTAAGAATAAGATGACCGGCAGTGCTCCCATAGGCAGACTGGACTGTTCAACTAAACCTGCTAAGTATGTTCCAGTTTGAAGCTGATCAATCAAAGTAACGATTGTCCATGCAAATATTAAAATATAGACAGCTGGCAGCATTGATTTGATTCCTTCAACTACTGCAACCCCAACTGCTTTTCCTTCAATTCCGTTTAAGATAACTTGGCGTAGGAAGAAGATAAGGGCAACGACAAGACCAAATAATCCACCATATAATAATGATTTTGTAACATCTGTATTTTCAAAAACAGGTAGTAAATTAAATTCACCTACTGCTTGATAACCTGTAAATAGCATCATACCAACCGTTCCAATTACTAGAGCTATAATAGGCCAAGCAAGATCTCCTACTGTCCCTTTTGAACTTACAGGTAAATCGTTCTTCAGTTCACCAGGAATATCTTTTTGAGGATCATATAGATCACCTGTTTTTAAAGCTCGGTCTTCGTGTTCTTTCATTTTACCGAAGTCTAGACCTTTCCACGCTACCATGACAACAAGTAAGATAGCTGCCCATACATATAGGTTCATTGGTATCATTTGAATGAACGCTGAGAATGCTGTGTATTCTGTAATGTTGTGGGCTGCAAGAATTGTTCCAATAATTCCAATAATATATGCTCCCCAACTAGACACGGGAGAAACAACACAAATTGGTGCTGAAGTTGAATCAATAATGTATGCTAATTTTGCACGGGAAATTTTGTGACGATCTGTAATGGGACGAGAAACTTGTCCAACGGCAAGGGCGTTAAAATAATCATCAATAAAAATGATAATACCTAATACGGCCGCTAAAAGCTGTGCACCCTTTCTTGTCTTCACACGTTTCATTGCCCATTCACCGAATGCACGGCTACCGCCTGAAATATTCACAAATGCTGTGATGACACCAAGAATGAGTAAGAAAAAGATAATGTATACATTCCACGTGTTTAAGGCTCCGTCTGAGACAAAAATGCCTTTAAAGGCGTCCCACATAAAGCTAAATGTTTTTGTAATTGAGAAATCTGCTAAAAGAAATGCAGAAGCGACAATTCCAACTCCTAATGAGAGTAGAACCCGTCTTGTGAGAATAACCATAAGAATGGCTAAAAGGGGTGGTAATAATGAGTAAATCGTGTTTTCCATAGTGTCCTCCTCCTATTTGATAGGGGGGAACCATCGTAGCATGACAGAGGATATAATAAAAAAAGGTAAAGATAGAGAATCCTATCATTACCTTTATTAGTAATGTAAGTGCTCCATCACGATCTGTAGCTCCCCATTATAGAGATTTCCCTATAATGACAGTGTTATCCTTATTTAAGATAACCCCAGCAAATATACTTTTGACAAGTTATATTTACTTCGGCAAAAGTTCCCTTTCGTCTGTTTTCTACGTTGTCATCCTCAAACAGCTTACTTTTGAACTCTGCGCCTCTACCCCATCGGACTGATGATGTGGTGTTTTATCAAATTTTCCTTTTCTAATATAACAAACTATCAATCTTTTGACAACTTTTTTATTCGATTAATTAGTAGGAAGCTGAATCGACGTTCCTCCTCCATCCCCACCATTGTTGAAAAATTGTGGAACATCCAGATGAACCGTATCCATTGCCACTAAAATATCTTGAGTGATCGTTTCGGTTTTGGTAGCAAATGGAATAATAATTTGCACATTTACTTCAAGATGTATATACACTTTTACCAGGGCATTATTAATTCCAAAAGGCTCTACCGTATGTTTAATATCTGAACGAACATTTCCGATAGAGTGAAACCGTACAGGAACTCTCGGACCTAAGTTCCCTAGTAATGCATTGTTTGTTGCTTGACCTAACGGGACAGAATATACAATGCCTTTTGACGCTTTCGACTCTTCTTCATCAATTTCTACATCCGTAATAAATTCTAAATTCTCAATATTTCCTTCTTCTGCTTCTCTAAGATTTAATTGTACCAGGTTCGTGATTTCTCCCAGTACCCGATTAATTTTCTGAGTATTAAAGCGAAGCGAAACGACATTCCCTTCTGAATCTTTTACTTCCTCTGTTATTTCTTCTAAATCAAGATTACCAGAAACTTTTTTATTAATGGCTTTGTTGATAACCGTTGTCCCAATTGTACTCGTTTGGGTTTCAGCATAGGATAGCAGCGTTGGTTTTAGCCCTCTATTAATAATCCATAACCCGAAGCCTGTGGATATCATAAAAAAGACAAAGGTGATAATGATGACATATCGAAAAGGTAACGGTCCTCCTCTTCGGGGTTTGTATGTTTTAAAAGTAGACAAGAAAATCCCCCCTTACAAGCTATTCTTATGCAGAGTAAGAGGGGTTTAACGCAAAAATTTTATTTAATTTTAGAAGATTCAGGTTCATAATCTGGATCAAAGCCAGCGATGACCATATCTAATTCTTTACTTAAATTCATTTCATATGGACTGTGAACTTCTTGACCCTGTTCTTCAATAATCCGAATAATCGGTCGGTCCGTTAATCCTTTATTTTGCTCCGTTACAATTCCTTTTTTGCCGTCATTTAATTCGACAACCATTCCAATGGGATAAATGGCGACTGAACGTCTAAATGCTTCAATTACGTTCGTATCAAATAAGGAACCGGCACCTGCATACAATACTTCTAATGCCTGATGAGGAAGCATCGCCTTTCGATACACCCGGTTAGAAGTCATAGCGTCAAAAACATCTGCCACCGCAATTATTTTGGCAAAAGGATGAATATCCTCTCCCCTTAAACCTCTCGGGTATCCAGAACCGTCCAATCTTTCATGATGCTGATAGGCACAATGAGCAACCGTTAAGGAAACCGTATGGAGTTGGCGAAGAATATCGTAGCCATGCTGAGAGTGCTTCTTAATTTCTGCAAATTCTTCTTCAGTTAACTTCCCTGGCTTCAGAAGAATATCTTCAGGGATTAACATTTTACCAACATCATGTAAAATCGCTCCTACACCAAGTTGCTCCAATTGTTTCGTTGAAAGATTTAATTCTAATCCAATTGATAGGGTGTATAACGTTACATTAAATGAGTGATGAAAAATATAAGAGTCATAAGTAAATACATCTGTAAGAATCATTAGAAGATCATGATTTGTCTTTATTTCTTTTAACACAACATCAATCACTTGTTTCAGTTGTTTGGCACCATCTTCAATCATTAATACATTTTGGGGCACTTTCGCTACACTCAATTGATTGAAGGCTTTTTCAATATTCGCAACCGCTTCTTGCCTAACTTTGTTTGAAACCGTCTCCTTCACCTGTATGCCACTCGAAAGGGCGTCTTCAATATAGACATACTGAATATGAAGCTCCTGCAAACGTGAAATCATCCTTTCTGTTACAGGGACTCCATCATGAATTAAAGCTTGGCCTTTCTCATTATATACAGTTGTAGCTAAAACCATTTCTGGCCTTAATGCCCTAGTTGATATAAGCCTCATAGAATTCTCCTATGTAATTCTTTCATTTTCCGACAAAATTTACTAGTATCTCCATTATAATGGAGATACTAGATCTTGCAAGGTCTATTCCTGTACATTTTATTAATTATTCATGAAAGAATATTAATGATTCCATTAATAGTATCATCGGTTGAGAATAAGGAATGTTGAGTAGCTGAGTTAAAACGATTGGCCAAATGCACAATAAAAATCAGAAGCCATTTAAACTGGCTTCTGATTTCGAGAGGTTATACCATTTTCAGCAATGCATCGCGTCCAATCATTCCCAGTGTTATTCCACGATTTTCAGCTTCAACTGTAATAGATTCAAGTGGGGCATCGAGAAGTTGATCAATGGTTTTCACACCTACTGCTCTTCCTGCAATAATACCTCTGTCTTTTAGCTTCTCATTAAGTAAAGCAACATCTAGTGCACCGCACATTATATATCCTTTATCGCTCGTCACTACAAGCAGATTTGTCTTTGGTAGCTGGACGGAAATGGCTAAAAAGGTATGTCCCTTAATCGTAATTGGAGAAAGATTCATCATATCTCATCGCTCCTCTCACCTCATATGTATGATAAGAGACAGGAAACGGTGAGCACATTTATTGGTTTAATTTCCACTCCAGGACATCTCTTAAAAATTCAGGCATAAAGTATTTCTTTTCTAATCGTTGGAGATCAGGAAAGAAATGTCCAAACGTAAACATGTCCGTTGTTGCAAGCTTATATATTTTCTTTGCATCAATGAGTTCACCGTTAATATAGATGGTCTGATTGGTATCTCCCATTTGTATGTTGGTATAGACAAACTGACCCATTACTTTCCCTCTGAAACCTAACCCTTTCACTTGAAGATGTGGCCAGTCTTCATTAAAGGTTTGCTTAATGATTTCTTTTAGTTCCGCCCCTGATAGCCTGATTAAACATGGATTAATCGGATGAGGCAGAATTCGGTGAAGGTCCTGTTTAGTAACAGGGCCGGAATTGAGCCCTTCTATCAGTAAGCCAGCATTCAAAAAGGCACAATCAGCACCACACCATTCTGCTAAGCCATCACTTAGAATTTTGGGAAGGGGGGAAGGTTTAAACCACTCTGCTTGAAGAGGCTCATTAAGAATTGTTACTTCCTGTTTTAACAACTCTTCTCCCTTTTTAAACCAGAGCAGATTTTCCTCTTCTTCATTTTTAACAACTGGCAGTTCATGATGCTCATACAATTGAGCTTTTTTTGAAATGACTTCTTTCTTTGTCACATCTATTTCTATCATCATATGACCAACATATTGACCAAATTTACCCCCAGCTCCAAGCAACACACCGTTTACTTTTTTTCCCTGGTGCAGAATATGATGGGTATGGGCTCCCAGAATGATATCTACTTCCGGAAATTCAGCAGCAATATTTTCATCATCTCTTATTCCGAGATGGGAAAGCAATATAAGCATATCCACCTTGGGATCAAGCTCTTTGACCAATTTTTTCAATTCATCGATTGGAGGTGTAATATTCCATCCTAGCGCACGATAAAAGGGATAAAAATACGCTGTTAAACCAATAACCCCAATAGTTGTCCCACCATTTGTTTCATAAATATGATAGGGCTTTACCCATTTTGGCGTTCGCGACGACTTATCCAGTAAATTCCCCACAAGGATATGAAAATCAGCATCTTCATATAGATCGTTTAAATCATCATAGTTTAACGTTATTCCTTCGTTATTTCCGATGGTGACTGCATCATAGCCTACTTCATTTAATAGCTCTATATTTTCTTTTCCAAGAGTCGCCTCACTTAAAGGATGCCAACGATCCACATGATCTCCAATATCAAATAAATACACTTGATCCCCTTCATCCTTGTGCCATTGTTTTCTCATTTTAAGAAAGTCCCGTATACGAGACCAGTTTTCCAAATGACTGTGAAGGTCGTTTGTATGATAGATATGAATGGTTTCTCTCATTATCCCTCACTCCTATCTGGAGGTTATCCTGTGATTCCTTGATAAATCAAGCGAATTCCTATCAATATTAAGATGATCCGTAATATATTCACTAACATGTTAGATTCGAGCTTCGTGTTTAAATAAGCTCCAAGCTTTGCACCAAACCATGCACCAGGAATAAGTGCCAGTGCATACAGCCACTTTACATTCCCAAATGCGACATGTGTACCAGAGCTTACTATAGCGGATAAAAAAATCATGAACATGGATGTGGCAACAGCAACATGTGGTGGGAAAAGAAAAATCAATATCATGGCGGGAACCATCAAGGAACCTCCACCAATCCCAAATAACCCCGATGTAAAACCAACAGCAAATGCTATGGCGACACCTAATAAAGGTGGGTATCCATATTGAAAGGTTTTCCCATTTGGGTCTTTAAACTCTCTTTGAAATGATGCATTTTTAAATTTTTCAATGGGTTTCAACTTATTTCGAACCATCAATACAATGGCAATCATGATCATAAAAATACCAAAATACAAATTAAAGCTCTCCATATTTAATCCTTTATTGATCCATGCCCCGAGAATAGAACCTGGTCCACTACCGGCAAAAAATATGAAACCACTTTTATAATCCACAGTCTTATACTTTAAATAGGCTAAGGTTGATGATAACCCTGTAAAAATCATGATAACCAACGATGTCCCCACTGCTGTCTGAGGGTTCATTCCTTCAATTAAGCTTGTATATGTACCAAAATAGATCAGTGCCGGAACAATGATTACGCCTCCTCCTAAACCTACAAGGGACCCAATTGCTCCGGCTAATAGTCCAATTGACAGAAGAACAATCCATTCCATCGGCCTTTCATCTCCTGTTCTACGTTAAAATAAATCTAGCTGCTTCGGTGCAAGACCATCATACTCTATACCTAGCAAATGAATCAGTTCTTTCGCATTATCGGCAGCATCTCCACCTGAGTTATTATTAAAGAGAATATAAAGATCTTTTGAAGACTCATGAAGCTCATGAATATGCGGTATCCATTCTTCAAGCTCCTTACGATTATATCGATAAAGGTAGCGAACTTCTCTCCAATCTTCTCCGTTCGGCTTATTCCACCCGTACACATTTCTACCATGAAATCGTATAAGGGTAGCGGCCTTATGAGTTGGTTCTAAAACTGTCGGTACAGAACCTTCACCTGCTTGAGGTTCATCGCAAATACTATGAATCCAACCTTCTTCCTTCATGAAAGCTAAGGTTTTCTCACGGAATTGTGGTCTAAACCAGCTTTGATGACGAAACTCTAAGGAAAGAGACAGACCCTTTAATTGCTCTTTACAATACCGAATATACTCCACATGCTCCTTCTTACAATCATACCAGGGAGGAAACTGAAGAAGAACCATACCGAGCTTTCCAGCTTCTAAATAGGGTTTCAAGGATTCCTTAAAAGCGTTGAACATTCCCTCCCTTGTTTCAAAAGGAATGTCTCCGCGTTGATGCCCTGTCATCCCTTGATAGGCTTTTACAATAAACTTAAAATCCTCTGGCGTTTCCTTCACCCATTTCTCTGCATTCCTTATGGGCTGTACGGCATAAAAGGTCGTATCGACTTCAACGACTGGAAAATGAGCACCATATTCTTTTAACTTATCCCTTGGGGAAACATTTTCATAAAGAGAATCATGGTCTCCCCAACCGGTCACTCCTATGTATATCATCCGCATTCACCTACTTTATTATGAACATGTCCATTTTATCATAAGAAAAATGGAAATTCTTAATGATTGGTTTCGGGTTGTTGCAGATTTTTCCAAAAGTAACACCTATTTTTGAATAGTTGATGATATAAGCCACTAGTTACTTAAAAGAAGGCTAATCGATCATTTCCCTACCATCTTGATAATAAAATTCCACGATTCCTTAAGTTGATAATATCTTGGATGGCACTGTATCAAATAATGCATTATTCATCAAAAATATTGACTTTCCATCCTTTCAACAAGAATATCAGGTGATTTTATCGTAAAATTCAAAAAATAACTCTTATTTTAGCTAAAATGAAAAAACTCCCTTGATGAAAACATCAAAGGAGTTTATCTATATTTCAATTATCCGATTGAACCTTCCATCTCGAACTTGATCAGACGGTTCATTTCAACTGCATATTCCATTGGAAGTTCTTTCGTGAATGGCTCAATGAAGCCCATTACGATCATTTCTGTTGCTTCTTCTTCTGAAATACCACGGCTCATAAGATAGAATAATTGTTCTTCAGATACTTTTGATACCTTCGCTTCGTGCTCTAACGAAATGTTATCGTTTAGAATTTCGTTATAAGGAATCGTATCAGAAGTCGATTGATTATCCATGATTAGCGTGTCACATTCGATGTTCGAACGCGCACCTTCTGCTTTACGGCCAAAGTGGACAATACCACGGTATGTCACTTTACCACCATGTTTAGATATGGATTTAGAAACAATCGTTGATGATGTATTTGGTGCTAAATGAATCATTTTAGCTCCTGCATCCTGGTGCTGACCTTTACCGGCTAATGCGATAGAAAGTGTCATTCCACGAGCACCTTCACCTTTAAGGATGACGGCTGGATACTTCATCGTTAGTTTTGAACCGATGTTTCCATCTACCCATTCCATTGTGGCATTTTCTTCACAAACCGCACGCTTCGTAACTAAGTTAAACACGTTGTTTGCCCAGTTTTGAATCGTTGTATAACGGCAGTATGCATCTTTTTTAATAATAATTTCTACAACTGCTGAGTGAAGAGAGTTCGTTGTGTAAACAGGTGCTGTACAACCCTCTACATAATGAACACTTGCGCCTTCATCAACAATAATCAATGTACGCTCAAATTGTCCCATATTCTCAGAGTTAATACGGAAGTACGCTTGAAGTGGCGTATCAACCTTTACTCCTTTAGGAACATAGATGAACGAACCACCAGACCAAACAGCTGAATTTAGTGCAGAGAACTTATTATCCGTTGGCGGGATCACTTTTGCCCAGTGCTCACGGAACAGTTCTTCGTTTTCTTTAAGAGCAGAGTCAGTATCTTTAAATACGATTCCAAGATTCTCAAGATCTTCCTGCATGTTGTGATAAACAACCTCAGATTCATACTGAGCTGAAACCCCAGCAAGATACTTTTGCTCTGCTTCTGGAATACCTAATTTATCAAATGTTTGTTTGATTTCTTCAGGTACTTCATCCCAGCTACGCTCTGACTTCTCTGAAGGCTTAACATAGTAAGTGATTTCATCAAAGTTCAGTTCTTGCATGTCTCCGCCCCATTGAGGCATAGACATATTATAAAAATGCTCAAGTGACTTCAAACGGAAATCAAGCATCCACTTAGGCTCATCCTTCATACGAGAAATTTCTTCTACAATTTCTCGTGTTAAACCACGTTTAGAACGGAAAATGGATACGTCTTTATCACTAAAACCGTATTTGTAATCTCCGATCTCTGGCATCTTCTTTGCCATGTTGATTCCTCCATTCTGTAATAGAGTGGAAAAAGAGCTTATTCTTGCTCTTCTTCTTGAACTCCTTTTTCCATCGCCTTCCATGCTAATGTTGCACATTTAATACGAGCTGGAAATTTAGCGACTCCTTGTAGTGCTTCTATATCTCCTAAATCCACATCATCATCATAATCATTCCCCTGCATCATATCAGAAAAGATTTTTGAAAGCTTTAATGCTTCTTCAATTTCTTTTCCTTTTACAATTTGGGTCATCATTGATGCAGAAGCCATTGAAATCGAGCAGCCTTCTCCATCAAATTTTGCATCCTGAACGATTCCATCCTCTACCTTTAAGGTGAGGTGGATACGGTCACCGCAAGTAGGGTTATTCATATCGACAGTAAAACTACCATCTTCAATAGACCCTTTATTGCGTGGATTTTTGTAATGATCCATAATGACTTGGCGGTATAACTGATCTAAATTATTAAAAGACATCGCTGAAAAACTCCTTTGTCTTCACTAAGCCCGCTACAAGCTTATCAATTTCTTCTTCGGTATTGTAAAGATAGAAGCTTGCACGTGCTGTTGATGATACATTCAACCATTTCATCAATGGTTGTGCACAATGGTGGCCAGCTCGAACGGCAATACCTTCAGCGTCTAAAACCGTCGCCACATCATGAGGATGAACGTCATCAATGTTAAAGGTGACTAGACCGGCACGTTTCGCTGGATCTTTCGGGCCGAAGATTTTCATACCTTCGACTTCGTTCATCTTATCCAATGCGTAAGCTGCAAGTTTATGCTCATGCTCTTCGATATTATGAAGTCCAACCTCTTCTAAGAAATCAATAGCTGCACCTAGTCCAATAGCGCCAGCAATAATTGGAGTACCACCTTCAAACTTCCACGGTAGTTCCTTCCAAGTAGATTCCTGTAAACCGACAAAGTCGATCATTTCTCCACCGAATTCTACCGGCTCCATTTTGTTCAGGTGTTTTTTCTTACCATATAAGACACCGATACCCGTTGGACCAACCATTTTATGACCAGAGAATGCAAAGAAATCACAGTCTAAGTCTTGTACGTCGATTTTCATATGAGGAGCAGCCTGAGCTCCGTCAACCACCATAACTGCACCGTTTTCATGAGCAATTTTTGTTATTTCTTTAATAGGGTTCATCGTACCCAGTACGTTTGAAATCATCATTATTGAAACAATCTTGGTTTGAGTTGAAACCGTCTCTTTAACATCCTCAATGGAAATCGTTCCATCCTCTTGAAGAGGAACATACTTTAAAGTAGCTCCTGTTTCCTTTGCTAATTGTTGCCACGGAATGATGTTACTATGGTGCTCCATGTGTGTGATGACTATTTCGTCACCTTCACTTAAGTTCGCACGTCCATAGCTTGCTGCTACTGTATTGATTGCCGTTGTTGTTCCACGAGTGAAAATAATCTCTTGAGTAGAAGCTGCATGGATGAAATTACGTACCTTTTCTCTTGCTCCTTCATACCCATCGGTTGCTCGCGTTCCAAGAGTATGAACACCACGGTGAACATTTGAGTTATATCCACGGTAGTAATCACTCATCGCTTCTATAACTGAAATAGGTTTTTGTGATGTTGCAGCACTATCAAGATAAACAAGTGGATGTCCGTTAACTTCCTGGTTGAGAATCGGAAATTGTTTACGAATCTCTTTTACATCCATTAGTTAACTTTCCTTTCGATTACCTCAACAAGCTGCTTCTTAACTCCTTCAATCGGTAATTGTTTTACCACTGGAGCTAAGAATCCGTGTATGACAAGACGTTCTGCCTCATGTTGTGGAATTCCACGGCTCATTAGATAGTAAAGCTGTAAAGGATCTACTCGTCCAACAGAAGCAGCATGCCCTGCCGTTACATCATCTTCGTCAATTAGAAGAATTGGGTTTGCATCTCCACGAGCTTTTTCACTAAGCATTAATACACGAGACTCCTGCTCTGCATTAGACTTTGACGCACCGTGTTCGATTTTACCAATACCGTTAAAGATAGATGATGCTTCATCTTTCATAACCCCGTGCTTCAAGATGTACCCTTCAGAGTTTTTACCGAAATGAACAACCTTTGTTGTGAAGTTTTGTTTCTGCTTTCCACGGCCAACTACAACGGTCTTTGTATCACCATAAGAGCCATCACCCATAAGGTTTGTTACATTTTCCGATACAGTATCTCCGTCATTCATTAAGCCTAACGCCCATTCGATACGAGCATCTCTATTAGCAATACCTCGACGGTTAACATAGGTAGTTAATCCACTCGCCAGGTTATCAACAGCACCATAAGCAACCTTGGCATTATTGTTTGCCACGACTTCCGTTACGATGTTGTAAACACCATTTTCTACATTTGTTGTAGAGATGTAGTTTTCAACATACGTTACTGACGTATTGTCTTCAGCCACTACTAATACGTGGTTAAACATTGCTACTTCAGCATTGTCATGTACATAGACAGCCTGAATTGGTTCTGATAATTCAACATTCTTCGGAACGTATAGGAAAACTCCTCCGTTCATCAAGGCTGCATGAAGAGCTGTTAGTTTATGCTCATCAGTTTTTACACCCTCTGTCATAAAGTACTTTTGAACAAGGTCACTATGTTCCTTCACTGCTGTAAAGATGTCCGTAAAAATAACACCATTTTCTTTTAATTCGTTAGAAAGAGAAAGAAAAGCAGGTGTGTTATTACGTTGAATATACAAGCTTTGGTCATTGCTTTCTAAATCAACCAATGCTTTTACTTCATCTGGCAGCTCACTCAATGATGAAAACGTATCACTTTCCACTGTATGCTTTTGGAACTGAGTAAAGTTCCAGTTTGTAATTTTCGTTTTATCTGCAACAGGAAGGCTAAGATCCTTTACTTTATCAAAGGCATCTGTACGAAGGCTCGTTAACCATTCGGGCTCTCCCAGTTGTTTTGAGTAGGAGCTGACATAGTCCTGATCTACTGGTAGTTTCGTTTCTACAGTCATTTTCATCCCCCTAACACTTACGCTTCTTGGCCGACAGTTTCGTCTTTAATTCCTAGTTCTTCTTTAATCCAATCATATCCTTCAGCTTCCAGGCGTTGAGCTAATTCCTTACCGCCAGACTTCACAATACGTCCTTGCATCATAACGTGTACGTGATCAGGAGTAATGTAGTTAAGAAGACGTTGGTAGTGAGTAATGATTAAGCAACCGAAATCTTCCCCACGCATTTTATTAATCCCTTTTGATACAACTTTAAGAGCATCGATATCCAGACCAGAATCAATTTCATCCAGGATAGCAATTTTCGGTTGCAGCATCATTAATTGAAGGATTTCGTTACGTTTCTTCTCTCCACCAGAGAATCCTTCATTTAGGTAACGTTGTGCCATGTCTGGATCCATTTCCAGGTATTCCATTTCTGAATCCATTTTACGGATGAATTTCATTAATGAAATTTCTTCGCCTTCTTCACGACGACTGTTGATTGCTGAACGTAAGAAGTCAGCATTCGTTACTCCGTTAATTTCGCTTGGATATTGCATTGCAAGAAATAGACCTACGCGTGCACGCTCATCTACTTCCATTTCAAGAACATCTTCACCGTCAAAGTGAATACTTCCCTTTGTCACTTCATACTTAGGATGACCCATAATAGCAGAAGATAAAGTTGATTTACCTGTACCATTTGGTCCCATTACTGCGTGGATTTCTCCACCTTTAATTTCAAGGTTAACCCCTTTTAGGATTTCCTTTCCTTCAATCTCAACATGAAGATCTTTGATTGTTAATGTAGAACCTGCCATGTGTATTTACCTCCGTGACTTTATAATGAATTTAAGAATTAAATTCTTTAATCATTCTCAATTTATTCTCATTACAATCTTATAACAAATAAAAGGTATTATCAACTTTTTCAACTATGATGATAGTGTTAACCTAACCTTTAAAAACAATAAGCTGATGACTTTTTCAGATAAGGCCTTCGTGATGGATTCAACCTTCAATTAGGTTGTCCATTTCTCGTTCCTTTTACAAAATCAACATGGTTTATTCACCACGAAAAAAGACCAGTGCATGATCAAATCATCACTGGTCTTCCTTATTTCTTCCTATTATATATTAACATGTACTTTACGTTCAAGGTCAGCAATCATTCTTCTACTTTCCCTATAGTCCTGCTCTCTCTTCTTCTCTACTTGCATTCTCACATCATGCTTTCGTTTGTACACCTCATATCCAACACCATGGGCTCCATGCATTGCTTTTTCCATTTCACTTGTGTACGAGATACTCTCAAGAGAGTCGATAATGAATCATTCCTTTCAATTTTCATATTCATAACTATACTACCCCCTCAACCTGAAAACAAAACCTGTATTTCCTCATATATTCTGAAAATTCACCTTTAGAAGAAGTACAGAGGGCTACCCTTAAGTTTTCACAAAATTCCGCCATTATACTAGCAAATAATAGATAGGTTCATTTATTCGACAGGGAAAGTGTGTTAATACAGGTTTTTCAGTTAGAAATACAATCTTGGACCCCCTTCGTATACACACAAAAAAAGAAGAGGTTTCCCCCTTCCCATAACTATTGTTTAAATTGATTCAGATCCTGGATGGATTGCTGCACAAGGGTAACAGCCTGACTCATGGCAGCTCCTCCACCGAAGGCAGCTGTAACTCCAACCGCTTCAAGAATTTCCTCTTCAGTGCATCCTTGATCTATGCATCCTTTGGTATGGTAAATAATACAGTATTCATCTTGAGAATATAAGCTGATTCCAAGAGCTATCAATTGTTTTTCCTTTTTTGTCAGAACACCTTCTCTAAAACAGTGCTCTGTAAACGTACTATAATGATGGGCTAGCTCAGGCATTTTCTCAGTAAATATTCCCAACCCCATTTTATAATCATGAAGAGCAGCTTCAGTGGTATTTCTTGGTTCCATCTGCATAACATTTCAGCTCCATTTCCAAAAAGATTTATCGAAGATAGTATGAGCTATTGATGAATTGATTATGTTAAGTTAAGCAAAAAAACCGACTCCACAACTTATGTGAAATCGGTTTTAACTCTTTTATGTTATTCAGAGACAGGAACAACCGCTCCGTCCCATTCTTCAGAGATAAAATCTTGAATCTCCTTTGAACGAAGGGCTTCCACTAGTGCCTTTACTTCTTCTTTGTTTTCGTCTCCCTTATTTACAGCAATCACGTTTACATATGGAGAATTTTTATCTTCAATCGCAATGGAATCCTTTAATGGATTTAATCCTGAATCGATTGCATAGTTAGAGTTAATTAGTACTGCATCTCCTTCTCCATTTTCATATAATTGAGGTAACAGAGCTGCTTCATACTCATAATCAAATTGAAGCTTCTTTGGATTTTTGGCAATATCATCTAAGGTTGCCTTTGTTTTATCCACGCCTTCATTTAACGTAATCAAACCTTTTTCTTCAAGGAGGGTCAAGATTCGTCCATGATCAGCAACTGAATTACTCATAAGGATGGTCGCACCCTCTGGAAGTTCTTCAAGGGACTTATACTTTTGAGAGTATACACCGATTGGTTCAATATGAATACCACCTGCATTTTCAAAATCATATCCGTGTTCTTCCTTTTGAGCCTCTAAATAAGGGATGTGTTGGAAATAGTTAGCATCTAAATCTCCATTATCTAAATCCTTATTTGGTAAAATATAATCCTGATACGTTTCGATTTTTAGTTCAATGCCTTTTTCTTCTAAAATTGGTTTTACTTTTTCTAAAATTTCTGCATGAGGCACATTAGAAGCTCCAACTACTAATTCCTTTGACTCATCACCGCTTGACTTATCACTTCCACATGCTGCTAATCCAAAAATACTTGTTGCTGCTATAACTCCGGCTATCCATTTTTTCATTTTCACTCTCTCCTTTTATCGTTTATCTAATTTATTTGTAAAGTAATCGCCGATAAATTGAATGGCAAATACAATAATTAATATCATAATCGTTGCTGCTAACGTGACGTCTTCGCGGCTGCGTTGAAAACCATCCAGGTAGGCTAGATTTCCAAGCCCTCCGGCACCAATTACTCCTGCCATAGCTGTGTACCCTACTAAAGCAATGGCTGTTACCGTTATACCTGAAATTAATGCTGGCATTGATTCGGGTATAAGCACCTTCCAAATAATCGTACTTGTTTTAGCACCCATTGCTTTAGCTGCTTCAATAACTCCTTTGTTCACTTCTCTTAATGCGATTTCCACCATTCTCGCGTAAAAGGGTGCTGCTCCAATAATGAGTGCAGGCAACGCTGCATTTGCACCACGAATCGTATCAAGTAATAGTTTGGTGAATGGAATCAATAAGACAATCAATATGATAAATGGTATTGATCGGAAGATATTAACGACTGAGCTTGTAACGGAATAAGTTAGTTTGTTTTCCCATAAATTTTCTTTTGAGGTTAAAAACAATAAGATCCCAAGGAAAATTCCTAAAACAAACGTTATCCCAACAGACATCCCTGTCATATAAAGAGTTTCAGTAGTTGCCTCCCACATTTTTTCCCAATCAACATTTGGGAACAATGTCTCTATCATTGGTCAATCACCTCCACTTTCACCAATTGACCTTCAGCAAATTTCACGGCTTCGTTAATCGTATCTTCATTCCCATCTAAGTGCACAAAGAGGGTTCCGTAAGCACCTTTTTGGGTTTGGGAGATTTGTCCCTGTAATATGTTAACTTCTAGATCAAAATTTCGTATTAGGGACGTAATTAATGGCTGACCTGTTGATTCACCAACAAAGGTAAACTTGAGTACTCTCCCAGTTGGGTACTGGGTAGCTAACTGGGAAATGGATTC
The DNA here is from genome assembly GCF_001648555.1 of Rossellomorea aquimaris TF-12. Classification (GTDB taxonomy): domain Bacteria; phylum Bacillota; class Bacilli; order Bacillales; family Bacillaceae_B; genus Rossellomorea; species Rossellomorea aquimaris. The sequence goes on from NZ_LQXM01000028.1 coordinate 130,132, forward strand.
TTCTGAATCTGGAGCTTTGGAAACTTCCTTGACGAACCTCTTCGTTACTTGTTCTTGAGGGTTTCGGAATACTTCAAGAACATCTCCTATCTCCACCACCTTACCCAGCTCCATCACAGCGACACGATGACAGATTTTTTGAATCACATGCATTTCATGGGTGATAAGAACGATGGTCAACCCTAAACGTTTATTAATATCCACTAACAAATCTAATATGGAATCCGTGGTTTGAGGGTCAAGTGCTGAAGTTGCTTCATCACAAAGAAGAACCTTCGGATCATTCGCCAACGCCCTCGCTATTCCTACTCGCTGCTTTTGACCACCGCTTAACTGAGATGGATAAGCATCTCCCCTACCTTGAAGTCCCACAAGTTCAAGTAAATCATTAGCTTTCTGAACTCTATTTCTTTTTGATACACCTGCTATTTCTAAAGGGAACTGAATATTTTCCAGTACGGTTCGAGACCATAGAAGGTTGAAATGTTGAAAAATCATTCCAATACTTTGTCTTGCTTCCCGTAGCTTTTGACCCTTTATTTTTGAAACAAGCTGATTGTTTACGTTCACTGTTCCTTCCGTTGGAACCTCAAGTCCATTAAGCATTCTGATCAGTGTACTTTTACCTGCTCCACTGTAGCCAATCACTCCAAATATTTCGCCGTCTTGAATGTTCAGGTTTACACCATCAACAGCGGGAATTGTTCCTGATTTGGTTTGGAATATCTTTTTTGCATCTGAAATTGCTATCATGCTGGTCACCTTCTTCCTAAGTAAAACTACCTGTTTAATCAGAATTAAATGTATGCAAACCATCGCTCCCCTGTTTAGGGAAGTCATTGAATCTACTAAAAAATGCCTTCCTGCGATAAGCAGAAAGGCATAATTATACAATTATCCTTTCTCTCATCTATCAAAGCGATTCGCTTTGAGTGAATTGGCACCATTTCAATTTGCATTGACGGTTGCCGGGCTTCATAGGGCACGTCCCTCCACCTCTCTTAATAAGAGTAAAGTATCTATTATTTATTTTTAGTTTATTTAAAGACTCAGAAAATTTGCTACAAATGAGATTCTATCACCGTTTAAAGAGGGTGTCAATTACTTTTAGAATAATTTTTAAACTTCAATTAGTTCTTCCTTTTCCGACCTCGTTAACCAAAGTAATGACTCCCCAAACAGCAAGGGTCGATAGCCTCCTGTTACCTCAAGTAACCCATCATCAACCATTTGAGAAAGACGCTCTTGACCACTGAAGAGACGAGTAAGAATCTCTTCTTCACCTTGAATAACAAGTTGAGATTGTAAAGGATCTATTTCGTCGATTACTTCACATTTATTTTTGGATACAGATATCCCAAATATATTCTCTCCACACGTTATTTGTAAAATAAATGGATTGTCCGGAAACAACAAATGCAAGTGATATCGCTCATGACATTCCTTTACTACACACTCTAAATAATGTCTCATAAATACCCTCCAGTGAAATGTATATACTTACTAATTCCACTTATGGATACTTATTCCTTTTATTCATTATCGACATGTTTTTTTATGGTCAGGTTTTTCTTGTCGAAGCTTTTCTATTTTTAGAAAAAGCAACCATAATTCGAGTTTGTTTCGTTTCATTTCCCAAGAAATATGTCTTCTATTGTTGATAAAATAGGGCTATTATTAGGATCTTTTTGTAAAGTTTGTTGCTATTAAAAGTAAAATTAGAAAAGGAGAAAATTTATCCTTTGTAGAATAGTTTTTATAAAGAATATTCAACTGACGTTATAGTTGAAAGGGATTGTCAAAATTTTAATGTAGGTGATTATATGATTAATTTTAAAGGGACACCAATGATTGAAACAAAAAGGCTTATTTTAAGGAGAATGGACATGAAGGATGTTAAAAGAATGTTTGACTACATATTCTCCGATAATCGAGTGATGGATAATTTAATCAAAGGACCACATAAATCGATTTCTGAAACAGTCAATCGACTGACTGAAATTACAAATCAATATGAGTGCGAGAAGTTTTGTTATTGGGGGATAGTCCTAAAGGAAAGTGGTGATTTAATTGGTGCGATTGACCTTTATAATATCAATGAAGACACAGAAAATTGTGAGGTTGGATACGACATTGGCTTTAATTGGTGGAATCGGGGTTACGGAACAGAAGCTTTACAGGCAATTGTTGAATTTGCATTTCGTTCTATGAACATTCATAAGATATCGGCAACACATGGGATGGATAACCCTGCTTCGGGGAAAATAATGTTAAAGGTAGGAATGAAGCAAGAAGGCATCATACGGGACATGATTCGTAAAAATAACCAATACAAGGATTGTGGAATCTATGGCATTCTCCAACATGAGTATTTGGAATTGAATTTAAATCAACAATCATCAATATTAAATGAACTAAATTAAACATCTTCCCTCGTTAGTTTCAGAATTAATAGCAACTTAATTACCAATTTTTCAAGGAACCTTTTGAAAGTCATATTAGCACACCTGGAATTTTCTTATTTTGTTGTCGAGTATTTTAATTTTGAGTATCCTCGGATGCGACAGTGGGGTCTCACTCACCATTTGGCTTTGTACAACTTTAAAAAAGCAATCCATGATTTAGATGTTTGAATTTCCCCTCCAGAAACTTGCTTTCAAAGTGAGAAAGTACGGACGTGCCAAGAACCAGAAACAATGCAAAAAGGACGGCCGAATGCTAGCTGCAAGCTGAGACCTATCTTTGCAAAATGAGACAATAAAAAAGACCTTTTAAAGGTCTCTTAAAGGTAAAGCATTCATTTAATCAGAACTTATCTTATTCATGTTTTCATATAAAAATGGAACGGATTGAAAAGCATAAATTCTTTCCATTTCAATTCCATCTCTATATAAAATGAGACAAGGAACACTTTCAATTGATTGCTCTGAAGCAAATTCAGGTAAGTAATTCAAATTGGCTTTCATAAAATGAAAAGCCTGGGGTAGCTTTTCTACAACGTCCAACATTTTACTGGCTACCTGACAGGTACCACACATAGGAGTATATAGGTAAACGGCTTGAAAAGTATGGGCTTGAATCGATTGTTTCACTGAATCTGTACTACTTACCTCAATCAAAATTAAATCATCCTTCTTCCAAGAAATTCTTTATGCACATCAATATTGGCACCAATTAATACCGATGCAAGATGATACTCGGGAGCTGCCGCTACTTCCTTGTACATGCGGTCTATATACAAATGCTCCGCCTCTGGAAACTCCCTTTTAAACTGCTTCCGTAATTTTTCGCCCGCATCATCTGCGTCCACTAGTATATAAACATCTCTTTCCAATAATGCATCAATTAGTTCGTCCATTTTTGTAATACTAATGGTACCGTTTGTACAGATGATCTCAATTGGTTCTTTAATGATATCTTTTACTTTTCTTTTATCACTTGTTCCCTCAACAATGATTACCTTTTCATCACTAAAATCCATCATAATCATCACCTTATCTTTCAAAATAAGATTAGGATAGTATATTCAAATAATAAGAAAAGATGTCCACATTTCTTATTTTTATTTTCTCATTTTTGCGATAAAATGCAAACAAAAGGTGCCAGACCCCTGTTTAGGAGCCTGACACCATATTCAACACCAGCCACCTTCGTCACAATCAGTGTAGCGCGCCTCTGGTTGTTCTGTGCTTGTGTAGCTTTGAAAAATTTTATTTTCTTTTGCTTCGAAGTTCGGCTCCATTGTGACCCCCTCTAATGGGACAGACATTTTACCGATTGGCTGATTATCCAAAAATAATTCTAATTCGCCGTTTTTCAATTTTCCTGTAACACGTTCGGTTACGTCCAATTTTTTTGGTTGTAGCACCATTGATTATTTCATCCTTTCTGTACAGCATTTAAGAATATGGTGCCCAAAAATAAAAACAAAACACCTTGAGAATTCTCAAGGTGTTTTTGAAGAAATTATCCTTCATTAATCATTTCATCATACTGTTCAGCTGTCATAAGCTTGTCTACTTCACCAGCGTCTGAAGGCTCAACTACAACCATCCATGCTTTTTCGTAAGGTGATTCATTAACAAATTCAGGGCTATCAGCTAGCTCTTCATTTACTTCAACCACTTTACCTGAAACAGGAGCATATAGTTCTGAAACGGTCTTAACAGATTCAACACTACCGAATGGCTCGTCAGCTTTAATTTCGTCACCAACTTCTGGTAACTCAACAAATACGATGTCGCCAAGTTCAGATTGTGCAAAAGATGTAATTCCTACTCGTACTTTTTCCCCTTCAACTTTGACCCACTCATGTTCTTCTGAATATCGAAGTTCTTTCGGTGTACTCATTTCAATCCCTCCAAATGCTAGTTATACAACCTAATATTGACACACTTTTAAATAAAAAAGCAAGGAAACTTAGCCCTTCACATGAAAGTTTTTCATGGGGTTGATCCCACTATCACTGTTTAACAATTTATTTCCACGTTTCTTCAAAGGTGTCCTCTTTAAATCCTACTGTCACCTTTTCTCCGTCTGTTGTGATTGGACGTTTAATGAGCATTCCATCAGTTGAAAGAATCTCTAACAATTCATCTTCAGATGAAGAATTAACTTTATCTTTTAAGCCCAACTCACGATATTTCTTCCCGCTTGTATTAAAAAACTTTTTAAGTGGCAGTCCACTCGTTTCGTACAAGCTTTTTAACTCCTCCTTTGTTGGAGGGTTTTCAACAATATGTATTTCATTAAAAGATTTCCCTTGGTTTTCAAGCCATTTTTTTGCTTTTTGGCAAGTACCGCATTTGGGATAAGAGTAAAAAGACAATGTCATGATTACACCACCTTTCACAGTAAAAATTTGCAGCAAAGACTAAAGAACAAATCTTTAGTCTACTTCCATGTATAGCTGCAATGATCTTTTAAATTAATCCGAATCTATTTCATACATTCGACAAATTTCTATTATATCCTTTTTTCTTTCTACTACTCACAGTGCTTTTCAACAGTATCAACCAATTCTTTCAGAAGGACTGTTGCATTTTCTATTTCCAATGAGTAGAAACGCTGTGTCCCTTTTTGCTCTAGTGATACCAGTTTTTGGTCTCGCAGTATTTTCAAATGATGAGAAACGGCAGGACGTGATAACGTTAAATTCTCAGTTATTTGATTGACAGTAAGAGGTTGTTCTTCGGCAAGAAGTAAAATAATATCCTGACGATAAGGATCACTTAGCGCTTGAAATAATGGTATACAAGCACGAAATGTATCAATTGCTTTTTGACCCATAGCTTTCTCCCTTCAAACTCATTCACATTCTATTATATCCGTTCTTGTACTTTACGGACAATATTTGTCACCATTTTACGTGGAATAAATCGAATTGTTTTGGTTAACACTCTGTTTTTAAAACCTGGGATAATCACTGTTTTATTCTTGGTCATCATATCACTGTATCCCGCTTCTACAACCTCTTCTACACTCATCACACCGGACTGAAACAGTTTTGAGGATTCTAGTTCAGCCACGTTGCTAAAGCCTGTTTGAGTAGCACCTGGACATAAGGCCATCACTTTTACTCCATGTGGTTCCCACTCATTAGCCAACGCCTCAGAAAATGATAGCACATATGCTTTTGTTGCATAGTAGACAGCCATCAATGGACCTGGTTGAAAAGCTGCAGTGGAAGCGACATTTAAAATTTTCCCTTGTTTTCTTCTCACCATATCTTTCCCAAAATATTTACTTAGTTCTGTCAATGCTGTGATATTCACTTGAATCATGTCTAATTCTTTCGATACATCCGTTTGTTCAAACTCTCCAAACAAACCAAATCCAGCATTGTTAATGAGTAAATCTACTTGTAAGCCTTGAGTCGTTACTTCATCGTATAACCTTTTTGAGGCTTCTGGCTTTGATAAATCTGACAATACGACAATGGCTTTCACCCCATATTGACTTTCTAACTCACCTGCCAATGAACGAAGCTTTTCTTCACTTCTAGCAACGAGAATGACATCATGGCCTGATTCCGCAAATTTGTGGCTGAAATGTAAGCCGATCCCGCTTGAAGCTCCTGTAATTAATACTGTCTTGTTCATATATTAAAAACCACCTTATCTTTAACGTTTAAACACTTAAACGTTTAAGTGTTTAAACGTATAGTAATTCATTTAGAAATTGTTGTCAACAAAGGGCGGTTAAAAACAGGCTGGATTCGTACAGATTGTTAACATTGAAATTATTGAGAATGACCTTTTATTGGATCTTCCCATCAAAAAAGGGACGGACCTCCAAAATGGAGGTCCGTCCCTCAAATCGATTATACTGTATACTTTTCTGCTTCGATTAGTTTTTCTGATGCTGCACGTTTTGTTGCGATTACGTTGATTGGTGTGTGGCGAGTGAATTTACGAAGTGCTGAAAGCATCATTCGCAGTGAGTCACCTGTTTCAGTTCCAACAAGGGTTTCTTTCGCGTGCTGTTCGATTTCGTTAAATGCTTCTTGACAGAAGATTTGAGTGTAAAGAAGTTTTTGTTGAGCTTTCTCTACTCCTACTTTGTCAATCGCTTTTTCTGTTCTAAGAACTACAGATTCCATAGCGTATGCGTTTGAAACGATGTCTGCAATGTTCACTAGAATTTCTTGCTCTTTTTCTAATGCTTTACCGAACTTTTGAGCAGCTAATCCAGCCAGCATTAAACCAATTTTCTTAGCATTTTTCACAAGGTATTTTTCTTGAGCTAACGGCTCATCGCCAACTTCTTCAGGCATTAGCATCATTAATTCTTCTTGAAGAGCTTGTGCTTTTTGAAGTAATGGCAGCTCACCCTTCATTGCCTTACGAAGATACGTTCCTGGTACAAGAAGGCGGTTGATTTCATTTGTTCCTTCGAAGATACGGTTAATACGTGAGTCACGGTACATTCTTTCAATTTCGTATTCTTGCATGAATCCGTATCCACCGTGAAGCTGAACACCTTCATCTACTACATAATCTAATACTTCAGTTGCGAAGAATTTGTTTAATGAACACTCAATTGCATATTCAGCAATGGATTTCGCTACTTCAGTACCATTTTTAACTTCTTCGTCCGTTAATTGACTCATACGATCCTCGAATAGACCAACTGTACGATAAACGGAGCTTTCAGCTGCATATAATTTAGAAGCCATCGTAGCCAGCTTTTCTTTCGTTAAGTTGAAAGAAGAAATTGGTGTTTTGAATTGTTGACGTTGGTTTGTATACTGAACCGTCACCTCGAAAGCACGTTTACTTGCTCCAACAGCACCTACTCCTAATTTGTAACGACCAATATTCAGAATGTTAAAGGCGATGATGTGACCTTTTCCTGATTGACCAAGAAGGTTTTCAACAGGAATTTCAGCATCTTCTAAAATCAATGTTCTTGTAGATGAACTCTTAATACCCATTTTCTTTTCTTCAGGGCCAGTAGAAACGCCAGGGAATTCTTTTTCAACGATAAACGCTGAGAAGTGCTCTCCATCAATCTTTGCATATACGACAAAGACATCAGCGAAGGCAGAGTTCGTGATCCATTGCTTTTCACCGTTTAAAATATAGTGAGTTCCAGCTTCATTTAATTTTGCAGTCGCTTTTGCACCAAGAGCATCAGATCCTGAACCTGGCTCAGTTAGAGCGTAAGCAGCAAGCTTTTCACCCGTTGCTAGAGCAGGAAGGTATTTTTGCTTTTGATCTTCATTACCAAATAACACAATCGGAAGAGATCCGATTCCAACGTGAGCACCATGAGAGATAGAGAATCCACCTGCACGAGACATTTTTTCAGCAATAAGGGCTGAGCTCACTTTGTCTAAACCAAGACCGCCGTACTCTTCAGGAACATCTGCTCCCAGTAAGCCAAGCTCCCCTGCTTCTTTCAAAAGACGTACTGAATGATCAAACTCATGGTTTTCAAGATTATCGATCACTGGAACAACTTCGTTTAGTACATAGTCTTCTGTTGTTTTAGCAATCATTTTTTGCTCATCAGAGTATTCTTCCGGTGTGAAAACTTGCTCAAAGCTTACATCTTCAATTAAAAAACTTCCACCCTTAATCAATTTTTCTATTTGATTCGCCATTTTCGAATCCCCCTAATAATTATATTGAAGGAGAAGGGGAGCCTCTTTGTAGAGGTCCGTCCCTCCTATTAACCTATTAATTCAAAGACGCCTGCTGCTCCCATTCCGCCGCCGATACACATGGTGACGATACCGAATTGCTGGTTTTTGCGTTTCATTTCGTGAATGAGGGACAGGGTTAGTTTCGCTCCTGTACAGCCTAATGGATGACCAAGTGCAATGGCTCCACCGTTTACGTTCACTTTTTCTTCGTCTAAGCCTAATTGGCGAATGACTTGTATAGATTGAGAAGCGAATGCTTCATTCAGTTCAAATAAACCGATATCAGAAAGCTCAAGTCCAGCCATCTTTAATGCACGTGGAATCGCTTCTACTGGACCGATTCCCATAATTTCCGGTGGAACTCCTGCTACGGCAAAACTTCTGAATTTCGCCATTGGTTGAAGTCCTAATGAACCAGCCTTTTCTCGATCCATGACCATAACTGCTGCCGCTCCATCACTTGTTTGTGAGGAGTTCCCTGCTGTTACTGAACCTTTCACATTAAAGGCAGGTCGTAGTTTGGCAAGTACCTGTGAGCTTGTTTCAGCACGTACCCCTTCATCCTTAGAAAATTGGAATGATTTTTCGATAAGTTTGTTTTCTCCATTCACTGTGCGTTGAAGAACGTCCACTGGTACGATTTCATCATCAAATTTTCCTTCTGCAATCGCTTTTGCCGCTTTTTGGTGACTTCTCACTGCGAAAGCATCTTGTTCTTCACGGGATACGCCGAATTTTTTAGCAACTTCTTCAGCCGTATGTCCCATACTCATATAGTATTGTGGCGCAGTTTCAGCTAGTTTTGCATTTGGACGAACAACATGGCCCATCATTGGAACTAGACTCATAGATTCTGCTCCACCAGCAATCGCCGTATCCGAGTGGCCAAGCATAATCTTTTCAGCCGCATAGGCAATGGATTGTAATCCTGAAGAACAATAACGATTGATTGTAATAGCAGGGACAGAATCTGGTAACCCTGCAAGGCCACCAATATTTCTAGCCATATTTAAGCCTTGTTCTGCTTCTGGCATGGCACAACCGATAATCAAATCATCTATATTTCCTTCGTAGTTTCCTGCACGCTTAAGGGTTTCTTTTACTACAAGAGCTCCCAGATCATCTGGTCGTACATGAGCCAGTGATCCTTTTCTTGATTTTCCAACTGGTGTTCTTGCACCAGCAACAATAACTGCTTCACGCATGAGGCTCCCCCACTTTCCTAAATGTATTTCATTCGACTAGTTGCGTAATGGTTTTCCTTTAACAAGCATGTGCTGCATTCTTTGTTGTGATTTAGGCTGAGCGACTAAGCTTAAGAAAGCTTCTCTTTCAAGATCTAATAGATATTGTTCATCTACTTCTGTTCCAAATGGCACTTTTCCACCTGCGATGACATAGGCAAGCTTCTTCGCAATCATTAAATCATGCTCGGAAATGAAGCCTGATTGGAACATAGATTGTGCACCGAGGAGGAGAGTAGCATATCCAGTTTCTCCAACCACAGGAACTTTTTTACGAATTGGTGCTGTATATCCTTTGTCAAATAAAGAGATAGCTGCTTGCTTCGCATCGTATAATAGATGATCTCCGTTAACGCTTACGCCATCGGCTTTATTTAAGAAATTGTTGTCTCTTGCTTCATCTCCAGAAGTTGAAACCTTTGCCATTGCGATGGTTTCAAATACTTTGTTAGCAACCTTTTGCAAGTCAAATTCTACTCCGTTAGGCAGATTCGATAAGTGCTTCATGTATAGCTCTTTATTACCGCCGCCTCCAGGAATTAATCCGACACCAACCTCTACTAATCCCATGTATGTCTCCATAGAAGCCTGGATGTGGGCAGTAGGCAAGCAAACCTCACTTCCTCCACCAAGAGTCATACCAAATGGTGCCGAAACAACTGGTTTAGAAGAGTACTTTATTTTCATCATTGCTTGTTGGAAGTGACGAACCACCATGTCAATTTCGAATACATTGTCATCCTGTGCTTCCATTAAGATCATGGCAAGGTTTGCTCCTACACAGAAGTTCTTCCCTTGGTTCCCAATGACAAGTCCTTTGAAATTCTTTTCAACTTCGTCTACTGAGAAGTTAATCATTTGAACGATATCAAGTCCGATGGCATTGCTTGGAGAGTGGAATTCAAGTAGAGCTACTCCATCACCAATATCAATTAAGCTTGCACCAGAATTCTTTTTAATTAGTTTTCCTTGCTTTTTAAGAAGTTTAAGATCAATTACTTTAGGATTTCTATCTACAGGCTGGTAGCTGCCTTCATGGTAAAAGTAAAGCTCTCCCTCTTCCTCTTTATAGAAATTAGTATGACCTGCACCAAGCATGTCATCAATCCATTGAGGAACGGTTATGCCTTCTTCTTTCATGCGTGTAACGGATTTCTCAAGTCCGATGGCATCCCACGTTTCAAAAGGACCCATTTCCCAGCCAAAGCCCCATTTCATGGCACGGTCAATCGCTACGATATCGTCCGCAATTTCACCATGAAGTTCGGCAGAATAAGTTAATACTGGTGAGATAATGTTCCATAGTAGTGAACCTGCTTTATCCTTGGCATACACCAGTGACTTCATTTTATTTTTTAAGCCTTTTTCATTTTTACTCATTTCGATTGAAGCCGTCTTTAATTTTTTACGAGGCTCATATTCCAGAGTTTCTGTATTAAGCTCGAGAATTTCTTTGCCCTTCTTTAAGAAGAAGCCTTGACCACTCTTACTTCCTAACCAGCCTTTCTCAAGCATTTTTTGCATAAATGCAGGTACTTCAAATACTTTTTTCTCTTCCCCTTCAACTTGGTCATAGACATTTTTTGCAACATGTGCAAAGGTGTCAAGACCTACAACATCCAAGGTACGGAAAGTAGCACTTTTAGGTCTGCCGATGGTTGGGCCGGTAATGGAGTCAACCTCTCCGACACTGTATCCACCCTTTAGCATTTCCTGGACAGTAATCAATAGACCGTAAGTTCCGATACGATTCGCAATGAAGTTCGGTGTGTCTTTTGCAAAGACAACCCCTTTGCCAAGGGCATCTTCTCCAAAGACTTTCATGAATTCAACCACTTCAGCATCCGTTTTCTTCGTTGGAATCACTTCAAGAAGCTTTAAATAGCGTGGTGGATTGAAGAAATGAGTTCCAAGGAAATTACGTTGGAAATCTTCAGAGCGTCCTTCCGCCATGGCTTCAATTGAAATTCCTGACGTATTTGAACTGATAATACTTCCAGGCTTACGATACATTTCAACCTGCTCAAATACTTTCTTTTTAATATCTAAGTTTTCAACAACTACTTCGATGATCCAATCGCAATCTCCAATGTGTTGAAGATCATCCTCGAAGTTACCTGCTGTAATTAGTGATAAGTTTTGTTTTGAGGTTAACGGAGCTGGCTTTTGCTTCAGAAGCTTTTTTAAAGCGTTTTCACTTAAGCGATTACGAAAAGACTTGCTCTCTTCTGTTAAACCTTTTGCCTTATCTTCGTCCGTTAGTTCTCTTGGTACGATGTCTAATAACATTGTCGGAATACCGATATTTGCTAAATGAGCGGCAATCCCTGATCCCATAACTCCTGATCCTAACACTGCTGCTTTCTGAATTCTACGAACCAATGTATTTTCCCCCTTTTGTACACTTTGAATGAATACTCATTCATTTTTCACTCAAAAAAAAGACTCGAATGAGTTTCTGTTACTTCTAATATATAGGAATTTCTAAAATATCGCAATATTTAAAGTTATAAAAATAGAAATTTTACAAAAACTTTTATTGTACAATCGACTAAACGATATAATGAGCTAAAACGGACATTATAATGAGGAAAGAAATATAAATCTTGCTTCATTATATGCTGTTGATAAAAAATTGCTTTTTTCGTAAACTTTTTTGCTTTTAAAATAGTAGTGGTTGATTACAGCGAGAGGTACTCGCTTTCCACGGAGCGGGGTTGACAGATAGACCAGCAAAGATTATTTAATATAACAACAACCTTTTCGTAAATAGGATTGATTGTGCTTTCACTAAGGAGGATATGATAACGATGGAGTCTACGACTGTTTATATTCTAGAAACGAGTGATATTCACGGTCATATCTATCCTTATGCTTATGGAGACTTAAAGAATGCTCCCATTGGGTTAGGGAGAATTGCTACCTATGTTAAACGGATGAGGAAGCGTTGTGATCACCTCTTGCTAATAGACAATGGGGATCTTTTTCAAGGAACGCCTCTTTTCACTTACTACATAAAAAATGCTTTTCATAAAAGGAATCCATATATCGAAATTCTAAATACTCTTCATTATGATGGAGCTGTCATTGGGAATCACGAATTTAACTATGGGATGGATGTATTAGATCAATGTAAAAAAGAAGCGGCCTTCCCCTATCTCGCCGCAAACATTATCGATAACCGTACAAAGCAGCCCTATTTCGGTACACCTTATGTTACAAAAACGTTCACAAATGGAATAAAAGCCGTTGTACTTGGAGTTACGACTCACTACATTCCAAATTGGGAAAACCCTTCACATATAACAAACCTTGAATTTCTGGATGCATTCGAAACGACGAAAAAATGGGTTTCTTTCCTACAACAGTCCGAGAATCCTGACCTGATGATTGTTTCTTATCATGGCGGCTTTGAACATGATGTGCATACTGGAAAAAGCACCGGCGAAAATCCCCAGGAAAACCAGGGCTATCGTATGTGTCATGAAATACAGGGAATTGATGTTCTTTTAACAGGACATCAGCATCAGATGCTTGCGACTGAGGTTAACGGAGTGTCCATCGTTCAACCTGGAATGAACGGAGAAAGGGTTGGCACGATAAAGGTTGATTTCCATCTGGACAATGGAAAAAGAAAAATAGCTAAGAAAAAAAGCTCCCTTATTTCAATGGACGGGATGCCGGTGGATAAGAAGATCATTTCAATTGTAGAAATACTAGAAAAGGATACCCAAGAGTGGTTAAACGAAACCATTGGAACCATTGATGGAAATATGCACATTGAGGATCCATTTCTCGCTCGTCAACAGGAGCATCCCTTTATTGAATTTATCAACAAAGTTCAAATGGATGCAACAGGTGTGGATATTTCTTGCACTGCTTTATTTAATGATAAGGTAAACGGACTCCCAACAGATGTTTCAATTAGAGACATTCTTTCAAACTACATATACCCTAATACACTTTCCGTTCTTGAATTAACAGGGGAAGATATTCGACAAGCTCTTGAAAAGACTGCTTCTTATTTCATGATAACCAATGATGGAAAACTTGGTATAAATCCCAGTTTCACAACACCAAAGCCCCAGCATTACAACTACGATATGTGGGAGGGTATCCAATACATCTTAGATATACGCCTTCCTATTGGAAAAAGGGTTACCTCCCTTACCTATAAAGGAAAACCATTGCAAGAAAAAAAACGCTACCCAGTAGTGATGAATAATTATCGAGCTGGAGGTGGTGGAGGCTACCCCATGTTTAAAAACAAACCCATACTAAAAGAAATCCAACTCGACATGACAGAACTGATCACCAACTACTTCCTAACACACCAAACAATCCAAGCCACCTGTAACCACAACTGGAAAGTAATATTGTAGGGACGGACCTCGTTTATAATTCCAAGTGAAAAAGGGAATGTTAGGAGTGGAGGTGTTCATATTATGGCAAAGCAAAAGAAAAGTCCTTCTAAAGCAGGAGTAAGCGCTGCTAGTATCAAAGGAGATGCCGGCCCTACTGTCGAAAGAGATGGTGGCGGTAAGGTGAACAGTCAAAACAATCAATTTAAAAAACAGCCTTAAATAGTAGAATCGGCACCTATCTCCCATGGATAGGTGTCTTCTTTCTTTGATTAACCTAGTATGAACGCTGTACTACACTGGAATCCGTCATCTGATCCCCTCAGGGAATTTAACCACTTCTTTTATAAAATTTTTTCCATTTCCCATTCATGCAAAAATTTACTTTGCCTTCCACTCACTTATGAAGTAAACTAAAATTATAAAATTTTAGTTGTCAGACCTCCTACTTTTGAACAGGTGTCCGTCTGCTCTTTGAATATGATGATAACGTTTACAGATAAAGGAGATTGTGTTAATGAAACGGAGACTTTTATTTTTTACCATCGGACTATTTATATTAACTATGGGGGTTGCCCTTATTATAAAATCTGGCCTAGGTGCTTCTGCTTGGGACGCATTAGCTGTTGGAGAATCAAATATGTTTGGCATTACGGTTGGTACAGCCGTATTTATTAATGGAATTGTGTTAATTGTCCTTAATGCCCTTATTATGAAAAAGAAGCCTGATGTCCTTGCTGCAGGATCAATACTTATTATTGGTATGCTAATCGACTTTTGGTTATTGGTTGTCTTTAACAACTTCGCTCCCGAAGTACTATTTAATCAGCTGTTGGCCCTTGCTTCAGGTATATTAACGATGGGATTAGGAATCGCCATTTATTTACAAGCAAAGTTCCCTGCAAGCCCAATGGATACTTTAATGGTAGCGATTAATACTCGATTCGGATTGAACCTTCGAAATTCACGCATTATAAGTGAAGGATTCGCTCTTTCCTTAGCCTTCCTATTTAGAGGGGATATAGGAATTGGAACGATTCTTGTCACTTTGCTTCTAGGATTTGTTGTTCAATATAGCTTTCCTCTGTTTGAGCAGTTGTTTGAGAGAAAATCATTTGCTAAACAGGCTGTTGTGTCTAAAGAAGTATAAAGAAACCGACCATTTAACGAGTACACATGTGAGTTGCAAACATAAAAACATCTTATTCATGTTTTACCATAAAAAAAGGGACCGACTTGTAGTAAAAGTCGATCCCTTTTTTCTCTATTTTGAATATGCTCTTTTCGTAAAGTCTGTTGCTAATTCAAATAAGAACTAAGGAATCCAAACTAGAAACACAATTAAGATTGCTGTTAACACCAGGATCATTTCAGCTACTGTTAAAATAGATTGTTTTGGATTCTCACTATATTTCAACTCAAAAAATACCCTTACAGCATAGTCCAATGCAAATAAAGAGACTACTCCAATTGAGTATAAGTAGATTAAGTCTTCATCGTTTATCACCAGAACCACTAAGATAATGAGAGTAATTGTAGTAATACTTCTTACCCATCTATCAACTTTACGATGTAACTCATTAATATGATTATAGGAAAAAAAACTTCTTTTCACTTTCTCTATTTTAAAAACCTTTCTTAAAAGAAACTTAACTATTGTGATAAGGACAAAAACAATTATTATAATCAAACTAAATTTCACCCAGAACACATAACTCCTCCTGTCCCATTAGCCAGCCATTTAACTTAATACCAATTATTTCAAAACAGAGGAGTTTACTCAAGAAAAATTCCCAATAAAAAAGGACTTATCCTGTTTTAGATAAGTCTCCTTAAGTTAAGTAAGTTTTTCAACTTGCTTATCTACTATGCCTGTTTTTTCTAACCAATATTGTACCCCATACAATAAATACGCTTTGTAGTGTACATACATAAAGAATTGAAAATAATTTATACGAGTCAAACGAACGATTTTCATTTTTTTAAGAAAAGGAATGAAGAGAAACGCAAAAAGTCCATTAACCATAGCATTAATTAACACAAACTTTTTAAACTTACCATACGAATATTTAAGTATCCACATGGAAAGTGGCATATAGGGACCAATATCAAATGGAAGTTCATCTCTTATAAATGAATTTGGCTTGTCGTAAAACGTCCACCACTTCCGCTGGTGTCCATAAATATGATTTATCATTTCAAAAAAACCTATAATAACACTCACAAAAGAGTATCGTTTGATATTACTCTTACCTATAAATAGTAACGATACCCATGGAATGACTATCATCGATACATTAAATATTACGTGTCGTTTTGATGCCATAAGTGAATTCACCTCACCTTAAACTTTTCCTTTTTTAAGGTGTCCATATATTGAAAAAACATCCACTTATTTAAGCAATCTCAGTCAACGTTAACCTCAGCAATTTTTTTGTTCAATATACAGCCGAATAGTTAATGAAGTATACAATCGGAGATTAAGATTAATTGGCTGACTTCAGATATTGCCCTTTTGAGCTTATAATTTCTTTTGGAATAACACTAATGGTGGGAATTTAAAGAGCAGACCGGTTCAGGACTTTTATTCGAAAAAGATAGTGAAACCATCACTATTGAAACACGACAGTATTCGAAGCATTATTTAAAAAGCATTTAATCAGTAAACCAATTCCTTCATGGTATGATAAAACTAGAAATCTCAGAGGAGAGTTTTGTCATGCTACAATCATTTAATAAAATCCTGGAAAAGCTCATGCCTCTCATTACACCTACTGCAGTTTTAATTGGAGTGATTTTCGCCCATTCTTTAGAACAGTTCACCTTTATCGTTCCATGGGTATTTGCGTTTATGACGTTTTCTGGCAGTTTAAGCTCAAACTTTACTTCTTTGAAGCGAGCTTTTCAATATCCTATTCCCTTGCTAACGGCGCTATTTATTCTACATATTCTAATGCCGGTTTGGGCGTTTGGGATTGGAGGGCTGATGTTTGGAGGGGACGGTCTAACTGTTACAGGTTTATTGCTGGCTACCGTCATCCCTACTGGGATTACGAGCTTTGTATGGGTTTCAATTTATAAAGGAAATATCGGCTTAGCCCTTTCTATTATCTTAATTGATACGATCTTATCCCCTTTCATCGTACCCTTTAGTTTGTCTCTTTTTGTTGGACAGAAGGTGGAAATGGACGTTTGGGTGATTATGAGTGGTCTGCTCTACATGGTGGTGATTCCTTCTCTTATAGGTATGCTTGGTAATCATGTAACTAAAGGACGTATAAAAGACACGCTTGGTGTTCACTTATCTCCTTTTGCCAAATTAGGAATTGGAATCGTAGTCTCCATCAATAGTTCTGCCGTTGCTCCTTATTTAAAAAATATAGATCTAAAACTGATACTGATTGCTTTAGTCGTTTTCTTCATTGCCGTATCTGGTTTTACATTCTCCTGGGTATTGTCTATTCTTCTAAAGCAAACAAGAGACACAAGGGTAAGTTTACTCTTTACTGGGGGAATGAGGAATATCAGTGCCGGCGCAGTCATTGCGGTTCAATACTTTCCAGCAGCTGTTGCTGTACCTGTTGTCATTGGAATGTTATTTCAGCAAGTGCTGGCTTCTCTGTTCGGGTTTTTATTTCACAGGAATGAAAAGTGAGGTATTGGGAGGGAGAATGTCATGAATACTTTTCATCATGGTTATTGGACTTATTTTTTTGCAAAAAAAAAGAAAAAGCTTGTAAAGTATGCCATTATAGGCTGAATCGCTCCGGACCTTATTTATTACGCCATGATTTATTTATTTAAGCTTCTCTGAAAACCTTACTCTATGATAGAAGTTCTTCCTTCCATAGGTTTATACATTTATTGTTTGAACATCCGGTTGGAAGTGTGATGAGACAAATGGGGCACTCCTTTTTCATCTGGTCCCTTGTATTTACCGGGATAACTTTGTTCAAAGGCTTTACTTTAAATAAATGGAATGCATTTCTTTATGGGTGGTTAGGACATATAATCATTGACTTTCTAACACATGCAAATGATGCTATCCCGATTTTTTATCCGGTTCATCCGTATGTGTTCCACTCTTCCATTTCCTATTGGGATTCACGTCATTACGGAAATCTTTTTAGCATCGTCAATTATCTATTAATGGGTAGTTCCATTCTTTACCTGCTGATTCAAAAAAGGAGAAGTAAATTCGAGAAAACGAATAAGGGGAACAGTGAAATGAGTAACCAATTTTAAAACAAAATAAATAACTCCATGGAATATCCTTCCACGGAGTCGTAAGTTGTTTTATTTTTTTAAAACGCCCTTTAACACGAACGCCACATTTGCTGGTCTTTCTGCAAGTCTTCTCATAAAATATCCATACCAATCCGTGCCGTATGGTACATATACTCGCATTTTATAACCTTCTTTTACAAGCTCATGCTGACGCTCAACGCAAATACCAAAAAGCATTTGGAATTCAAATTGATCACGAGGAATATTATGCTCTTCAACGAGTTTCTTCGTATAATCAATCATGACATCATCATGAGTAGCAATTGCGGTGTAGTTACCATTTAACAGGTGCATTTTTATAATTTTTTTAAAGTTATCATCTACATCTTTTTTATCTGGAAAAGCAACTTCAGGTGACTCTTTATATGCCCCTTTTACTAGTCGCAGATTAGGGGAATACGCATTTAATTCTTCAATATCCTTTTCTGTTCTATATAAATAAGCCTGTATAACAGTACCGATATTGTCATACTCCGATTTTAACCTTTTAAATATCTCAATGGTTTTACCACAACGAGAGTAATCCTCCATGTCGATCGTAACGAAAACGTCCTGTTTTGTTGCTTCTTCAAGGATCATTCTCATATTTTTCATCACAACATCTTCAGATAAGTCCAGGCCCATTGAGGTCATTTTTAACGATAATTGAGATTTTAATTTTTCTCTTCCAATAGCACGAATTGCTTCGACACATTCAAGAGCCATTTCATTTGCTTCCTGTTCATTATCCACAAATTCTCCTAAATAGTCGATAGTTACAACAAGATTCTGACTATTTAGCTGACGAATTGCCTCTACTGCTTGATCAATAGAAGAGCCCGCTACAAATCGACCAGCTCCAAAACGGAGACCATATTTCTTTGCCAGCTTGGTCATAGGCTTATTTTTTGACAGGAATAAAAAGAAATTACGCATTGTTTGCTCCATGTTGCTTACCCCCTGAAAAAACATATATATCATACTATGAAAACGTTTTCTTAAATGACAAAAAAAGAAAAAGTTCATACTACTGTTATATTTACCAACATTTTATCACCTTTTAAACATTTTGAATATACCTTATATACTTTCTTAGTAGAATATTATCGAATTCTGCAATTCAGTGTATAGGGCTAATGAATTGAGGAAAAATAAGATGTGTTTGATGGATTAGAAGCTTTCCCAAACAAGAGCAGCAGAACTAAAAGGAGGAAATCAAAATGCAGCAACAACCTCAACAAGGAAATCAGCAACAAACGTATACGCAGCCACCACAAATGCTTACAACAAAGGATTCACTTTACTTAAATGATATGCTTGCCTGGAACCTTACTGCCATGAAAAAATGCCATTTCGCAGCAGCTCACTGTCAGGATGCAGAGATTAAAGCAGAACTGGATAAGTGTGGACAAATGCATCAGCGTCATTATCAGCAACTACTAGCTCACCTGAACACAACAAACCAAAACCAAAACATGATGTAGAAAGGAGCAACCATACATGAATCAACAAAATCAAAAAATCCAAAACCCTCAAACCCAAGTACCTGATACACCTCAAATGAATGATCGTGACTTTATTACAGATGTTCTTGCTCATGAAAAATACATGACGGCGTCCTATTGTACGGCTCTCAATGAAGCAAGTCATCAAGCATTGTATCAAGATCTGTTAACCATTTTTAACGAAACACAAAATGCTCAAAGGGAATTATATAATGAAATGTTCCGCAAAGGTTGGTATAAGCTAGAGGCAGCCGACGCCCAAAAGATTCAACAATCCTATCAGCAGCACCAGCAATATTCAACTCAATTCCCATATGGAATGGGCGGACAGGTTCAGTAAAATTGAAAAAGGAAGTGGACTCGAGTAGTGAGTTCACTTCTTTTTTTGGGTTGATAATATAAATAGAAACTCGACGATCACTTTCCAAAGTCGATAATATCCTTTTTGACTTGCAGATATATGTTGACCATAGCTAAAAGTTGAAAATAAAAGTGCCATTGTTAAAAATAAGCTTCGAAAAGTGGATAATATTTTCACGAAAGTCGATAATAAGTTTCCTGCAAACATGCGAATTTACTACATTTTTGGCAAAATCAGACCTTATAGTACCCATTTCATAAAAAAGTGCCCTATTTTTATAAAAAGGCACTTAAAATCACTTATTCTTCATTCTTTTTTCGATTTATTTCCTTACGATGTGTCTCATTCAATTCTTTAATCTCGCCAATCATCTTTTTCATCTCTTCTTTTCCTTCAGGATAGAGAGAGTTCCAGTGCTTTACTAATGCAGGCATGTTCTTAGCGATGAAAGAATAGAGAGCGTATTGTGTGACCATTTCCTTCTTTTCTGGTGACGTTTCGCCAATTAACAGTTCTGAATATTTTTCTATTAATGCATCAAATTGTTCCGGAAATTCTTTCATTTCGTTGAACCTCCTTAGCTCGGCTATATACCAACCGTAACATACTTACTCTGAAAATTTAAGATTTCACTCGACACGTTTGAGGGCATGTTTTACAACGATATTGTTCTCCATTTTCCAATCTATATGAAAAACAGCATGTTTTCCGTACTCGTAATTCTTCATTCTTTTTTGGAGAATAATAACGAGACAAGGGATTCCGGTGGTACTGTCCGAACCAATGACTGTTTTCATCTAATAGTAGCTGTCGAAAATCTTCCTCTCTCTTCCCTCGCATCTCTTCATTAGGAAGAAAATCATCATTTTCATATACCCAAAAAATATAAACGGCTATATTTTCCCACAGAATGAGCTTGGCCGGTTTTTTCAAAGAATCCATGATTTTATTTAAATGGTCACTAAATAAAGATTTTATATACGTTTGTTTTTCTTCTGGAGAGGTGAACTCATAGACGGTAGAATCCTTCAAATAGAATTGAGGTATCCATAATCCATTCTTTTCTCCATCTACCATTATAAGATTGTCAGGTGCAAGATTTAATTTACGATTCCAGTATGTCATGGAATACAATCCCATGGCCGCCACAAAGGCGTATCGCTTCATAAATAATGAAGCAGCTACCATCCTATTGTCTGTTCCCATGCTTTTGAGTCGATCAGTAAGGAACCTTTCCATTTCGTCTTCCTGAAAAAAAGAGCTTACCTGTATCCCTTGATAAGCAGGTAACGGGTCTTTATTCAAGCGATATTGCTTTAGAGTGTTCCACTGATCAGGTGTCAGAGCAGAGACTTTCATCCCGCTTCACCTTCATTATTCAAAATGCATCTGCCTTTTCCAAAAGGGATACAAAGTGGTGTTCCAAACAAAGGATCTCGTGAAACCTGGCAATCCATATTGAAAACATTTTTGACTAATTCACAGCTGATAACATCCTCAGGCTTTCCTTGGGCATAGATTTGTTTATCTTGAATCGCCACAATATTATGAGCATACCGGCAAGCGAGATTGAGATCATGTAATACCATAACAATGGTGCGGTTCTCATTTTCATTCAGTTCAAATAACAAATCCAATATTTCAATTTGATGAGTCATATCCAAATACGTGGTCGGTTCGTCTAAGAGAATAATATCCGTATCTTGTGCCAGCGTAAGGGCAATCCACGCACGTTGCCTTTGACCACCTGAGAGCTCATCGACCTTCCGATGCTGGAGTTCTTCCATTTTGGTTGACTGGAGAGCCTTTTGAACGATTTCTTCATCACTCTGAGACCATTGCTTTAACCACGTTTGGTGTGGATAACGTCCCTGTTTTACTAATTGTAAAACGGTTAACCCTTCTGGAGCAGTTGGAGACTGAGGGAGAATGGCCATTTTGCGAGCGACTTCTTTCGTCGATAAGCTTGAGATTGCTTCACCTTCGAGAAGTACAGTTCCAGTCTTCGGTTTAAGCAAACGCGCTATGGAACGAAGAAGGGTCGATTTGCCGCATCCATTTCCTCCGATAAATACGGTGATCTCGCCTCTTGGAATATCTATATTTAATTCATCTATAATCATTCGTTCCCCGTAAGCCAGGGTGAGATCTTTCGTTTGCAATATGTCACTCATGTATGGCCAACTCCTTTAAGCGTTTCTCGTTTTGAATAAAAGATAAATAAAGTAGGGAGCTCCGATCGCTGCCGTAAATACCCCTGCTGGAACTTCTAATGGCAGAAAGACGGTCCTTCCAATTAGATCTGCCACCATGACTAGAATTCCCCCGATTAAAGCAGCAGTTGGCAGTAATGCACCAAAGGAAGACCCCACCATTCTTCGTGCCATGTGGGGAGCCATCAGTCCAACGAAGCCAATCCCGCCTGCAAAGGCAACAGCTCCTCCGACTAAAGCCGTTGACATAATAAGAAGAAAAAATCGTTGCCTTTGCACATGACCTCCAACTCCTGTTGCAATCTCTTCTCCCAGCTCTTGAATATTAAGCTGACGTGAAATAAAAAAGCTCAGCACAATAAATATCAAGCTCCAAGGTAACAAAATCCAGACGTCATTCCAATCGGATCCGTTTACTGTCCCCGTTATCCAAATGTTTGCCTGACTCGCTCGATAAATAGGACCTATTATCATTAACATCGTAGTCAGTGCTTGGGCTAAAGCAGATATTCCAATTCCAATCAGGACAAGACGAACAGGAGATACTCCTTTTCTCCATGCTAATATATATACTAAGAAGGCAATCACAGTAGCTCCTATAAAAGCAGCCACCGGCAGCCATTTAATGCTTACCATCAATGTATTATCATCATTACTGAATAGAGTCAAAAAACCTACAACCGCTGCCCCGGCTCCTCCTGTAATTCCAATAATATCGGGAGATGCCAAAGGGTTTCGAATCATTCCTTGTAAAATACCACCTGCAACAGCCAATGCCATCCCGGCAAGCAAGGCAATCAGAATTCTAGGTAACCGAAATGATGTAACAACCAGTTGTTCTAAGCTTGTTCCTCCTCCAAAGAAAACACTTATCACATTCCATGGAGCAATTTTCATATCCCCTATGCCAGTGCTCATCACCATCACGAATAAAGCAATAATTCCTAGCAAAAGGATTTTTTTCAGGGCTGTTAAATCGATTAATAAAGATATACGCTCTTGAAGCCATCGCTTCCCAACAAATTTCTTCATTTTAAAATCCCTTTCTAGCTACATACACAAAGAATGGTGCACCGATAACAGCAGTCATCACTCCGACTGGCACTTCCTGGGGCATAATGATATAACGTGCTCCAATGTCCGCTACTAATAAAAGAATGGCACCCATCATTCCTGAATACGGAATCAACCATTTATGGTTCACGCCTATCATTTTCCGAGAAAGGTGTGGAACGACAATCCCAACAAAGCCAATTGGTCCGGCAATGGCAACGGAGCCACCTGCTAATAACACAACGATGGTTAATGCAATAAATTTTATAATAGTTGTTTTTAAACCTAATCCTTTTGCTACGTCTTCCCCCATTGCTAATATATTCATCTTTCCAGCAATCAGTATGGACCCTGTCCACCCTATAAAAATATAGGGGAAAACGCCTTGTAAAATATCAAGAGATCTCCCTTGAACTGAACCTGCTAACCAGAATAACACTTGTTCCAGCGCTGATTCATTGAGAACAAGAAGGCCTTGTGTAAAGGAAGAAAACATCGCCGTAATAGCCGCTCCTGCTAACGTCAGTTTCATGGGAGTTAACCCGTTATTTCCAACAGAGCTAATGACATATACTCCTACTGCTGCTAACCCAGCTCCTAAAAAAGCCAGCCATGTGAAGGATTGAAGACTCGTAACCCCAAATAGAGTAACGGCTACCACCACCATGAACCCCCCTCCTGCATTAATCCCGAAAATACCTGGAGAAGCGAGAGGATTTTTGGTTAAGGTTTGCATAAGGACTCCTGCCATTCCTAAAGACGCCCCAACGGTAGCTGCAATAAGAGCACGTGGTAAGCGAATCGTTTGGAGAACTAAGTGTTCTGTGGACTGTGTTGGATTCGTAAAGGCTTCAACTGCTGTTCTTAGTGAGGTATCTGTATAACCGTATACAATACTTAATCCAATACATATAAGTAGAAACAATGTTGTTCCTATATAAATCATTAGTTGTTTTTGCGGTTTTATCATAGGTTTCCCTTTCTATTTCCAGAAACAAAACACCCACCTTGTCAGCGAAAGCTCTATTCCTTTTTACCGATTTCTTCTCCTTATATTTTAGAGAAGAAAGAAACGACCGTCAATGATTTTGAAAATCATTATCAATTAGATATTGACTTTGATAATTTTCTCAATTAATATAATAATTGTAATTGATAATCATTATCACTTATAAACCATTCTTTAGGAGGAATTATACATATGAAAGTAAGAAGTCTATTATCACTTTTACTCATCACTTCCCTTCTGTTCTTAGCAGCTTGTGGAAATAAGGAAGCAGAAAAAGAGGAAACAGGAAGTAAGGATACCAAGAAAGAAACCTACACTGTGGAGCACGCAATGGGAACGACTGAAATTGAAGGTACACCTAAAAAAGTCGTCATCCTGACAAATGAAGGAACAGAAGCTTTACTATCAATGGGTGTTACACCGGTTGGAGCTGTTCAATCCTGGACCGGCGATCCATGGTATGATCACATTTCTGAAAAGATGCAAGATGTAGAAGTCGTTGGAACGGAAAGTGAATTAAACGTTGAGGCCATTGCAAAGCTTCAACCAGACTTAATCATCGGAAACAAAATGCGTCAGGAAGAGCAATATAACCAGCTAAAAGATATCGCCCCAACGGTTATGGCTGAAACCCTTCGAGGAAATTGGAAAGAAAACTTTGAACTATATGCAAAAGCTCTGAACAAAGAAGAGAAAGGAAAAGAAGTCATTGCTGAATATGATCAAAGAATTGAAGATATTAAAGGAGATTTAGGAGATAAACTGAATCAGAAAGTATCCATGGTTCGGTTTATGGCAGGTGACGTTCGAATCTATCATAAAGACTCCTTCTCTGGTGTGATTCTTGATCAAATAGGATTTGCACGACCTGAAAGTCAAGATGTGGATGACTTCGCTGAAAAAGGTGTAACAAAAGAGCGTATCCCTGCAATGGACGGAGATGTCTTATTCTACTTCACCTATGAAACGGGTGACGGAGAAGCAAATAAGCTGGCTGAAGACTGGCTAAACGATCCCCTCTTCCAAAACCTTGAAGTAGCAAAAAATGATAAAGTATATGAAGTTAGCGATGCAATTTGGAATACAGCAGGTGGCGTGATCGCTGCGAATAAAATGCTTGATGATGTCGAGAAATTCTTCTTAGAGCAGTAATCCATTAGATACGAAATAAAGGGCTAAATCCTAGGATTTAGCCCTTTATTTATTGTATTGATAAGCGTAGGACGAATCACGATATGATAAAATACTTTGTAAATATCTTTCTACTGGAAAGGAACGGAACGCCCTATGAATATTCATTTCACTAAATTAAACCAACCAACCACATCTCTTTTGGAAGCATTTAACCGCTGGGAAAATGATTCCGAATTGATTCCATTAACTCGTCCCAATCAAGACAAAGAAGAATTGGAACGTCGATGTAACATGACCCTTAATGATTTAACACATCGCCTTGACCACCATCACATTTATCTTATCTACCTGGATGACCAACTAATCGGGGAAATGAATTACATGATAGACCCCGGTCATCTCTACAAAAAAGAGACCGGCACCGCTTGGATAGGGATTACAATTGGTGAGCCGGAAGGT
The DNA here is from genome assembly GCF_001648555.1 of Rossellomorea aquimaris TF-12. Taxonomy (GTDB): domain Bacteria; phylum Bacillota; class Bacilli; order Bacillales; family Bacillaceae_B; genus Rossellomorea; species Rossellomorea aquimaris. Next base: position 155,886 of record NZ_LQXM01000028.1, read on the forward strand.
CGCGGAAAAGGAATTGGGTACGTGGCAATAAAGCATTTAGAAGCACAAATTAAGAAACAAGGGCTAATGCGAATTGAACTAGGGGTATTTGAATTTAACACTCAAGCCCAAAAGCTGTATAAAAGGCTTGGTTACAAGGAGATTGGACGTCTAGCAGATTTCACCTTTTGGAATAATCAAATGTGGTGCGATATCCGAATGGAGAAGTACTTATAAGAAAGTCTGAGAGTCATTAAACTGGTTTCAGTGTTTCCTGTAAAATTTAGTGGAAAAGAGCAAATAAATTGAATGCTACCAGTGCTTGCCAATCGTATAGTATCTCCTATTTGAGGTGTGAAGATACAGTCATTCTTTATGAAACGGCTGTATCCTAATTTCCGTTAAAAACCCCTTTAACGGAAATTAGGGATTTTTTCATTCAAAGTAATCGCCATTAATTCTATTTTTTATAAATTACCTTATATGCAATAAATAATACTACTATTGTGAGAAAAGCGATGAATAATTCATCCCAACTTGCACAAGCCGTTCTTCCACAAAGGTTTATTTCATTGATTTTAGTGAGAAATAGCATAGAGACACCCCATTTAATACAAAGTTTGTCTCTATTTTCTATTCTTTATTGTTGTAAAATATGCAACTCTTAACTCACCAATATTCCCCTAATTCCATTAACCTCTCCTTTAACCGAATTATCCTCTGTATCTAATACTATAAAAAAGGAAATTATCCCTTTCCATACTCAAATGCTACAATCGTTTCGAAAAGTGCCTATTATATTAAAAACCCCTTCCATTCTCACATCCTTTTTCATAATTATCCTATTTTCGGTAAAACTACACGAAAGACCATCAACCGAACTTGAGGGATTAGTATGCTTTCATTTTTCAAAAACAAGAAAAACTCCGAAGACACGAAAAAGAAAAAATCGTATGAATCCTTAAAAAAGGAAGCAGAAAAATCTGCCGACTATAAGCAGGCCTTCTATCAGAATACTCATACGGGAGTGAAATTCAGCCTCCATTTCATCACTACTATTATTGATGAAAAAATCATTCAGGAGAATATCTTACCTTCACTGTTATCAAAGGAATTTCATGACTTTGATGACTTGAAAAAAATTGTTCCATTAATAGACATACAGGTTTCTACTGACGAATCTGAAATTGAACAAAAGCTTTATAACGGTTATACGTTGTTAACGATGGATGCCTCGAATCGAAAGTTTGCTTTCATCGCAACAATCAATTTAACAGGTAGAAAAGTCTCTCAACCTGAAGTTGAGTTTAGTGTCGTGGGTCCAAAAGAAGCATTTGTAGAATCTTTAAAAGATAACCTTAACCTGATTCGAAAACGTATTCCTGTTAAAGAGCTAGTAATTGAAGAGTTAAACGTCGGAAAAATCACACATACACGGGTAGGCATTATATATATTGATGGATTGACGGATGAATCCAATGTGAACACCATTAAGCAACGAATTAGGGCGTTGGACTTTGATCAGATCATGGATACGTCCTTTATTGAACAACTGATCGCTGACAATAATAAATCCCCCTTTCCCCAATTACTGGACTCTGAGCGACCTGATCGGGTTGCCTCTGTGCTTGTTGAAGGGAAGGTTGTTGTGATGGCGGACGGTTCTCCTCATGCTCTCATAGGACCTACTACATTGGTTGAGTTTTTCAGTGCCTATGAGGATTATTTTCTAAATTTCTTTATTTCTTCCTTTTTACGTCTCGTTCGCTTATTTTCAGTAACATTTTCAATCCTGATTACACCAATATACGTGGCTGCCTTAACCTATCATTATGAGCTTATCCCTAAGGATTTAATGGCTACACTCATTACTTCAAGGCAGGAAATTCCACTTCCACCTATATTAGAGGCATTATTTTTAGAATTAACCATTGAACTTCTAAGAGAGGCTGGGGCTCGACTTCCTACAAAGGTTGGTCAAACCATCGGTATCGTAGGAGGGATTGTAATTGGAACAGCATCCGTTGAGGCTGGTTTAACCAGTAACGTTCTTCTTATTTTAGTTGCATTGGCTGCACTTGCTTCCTTTACAACCCCTGTTTATAGAATGGGTAATACAATTCGTATTTTACGTTTTCCCTTTTTGCTATTTGCTCAGCTTTGGGGATTAGTAGGAATCGTTTTCTGTTTCTGCTTATTAATGGGGCATCTCTTGCAGCTCACTTCCATAGGAAGACCATTTTTGGAGCCCATTTATCCACCTAGATTTAGTGATTTAAAGGATGCCCTCATTCGGTTTCCATTTGATAAACAAGCTCACCGCCCTCAATATTTAAGAACCAAAAAACCTGTTCGCTTTCAGCCTAAAGAAGGAAAGAGAAAATTAGACATCGATGAATAGAATTGAGGTGATACGATGCAACCAATTCCTGATAGAAGAAAGATCTCCCCCTTCCTTGTATTCTTTTTGATTCATTCCATGCAGGTCGGAGGAGGGGTATTGGGATTTCAACGAATCATTGCCATGAACGCCGGATATGACGGGTGGATTTCCGTTATATTGGCAGGTGTGTTTACCCATATATTAATGGTATTAATGTACTTAATTCTGGACAAATCAGGTGGTGGTGACCTTGTATCGGCTCATACATTTGCGTTTGGTAAATGGATTGGAAACCTATTCAACTTTGTCTTTGTTCTCTATTTTGGTTTACTTGTCGTCACCATCTTAAGGACCTATATAGAAGTATTACAGGTATGGATGTATCCTCGCTTAAGTACCTTTTTCTTTTCGCTAATATTTTTATGTCTTGTTTTTTATCTTGTAAACGGAGGAGTACGAACGATTACAGGAGTGGCTTTTTTTGGGACCATATTACCTAGCTACCTACTGTTAACCTTTGCTTTCACCTTTACGTATGCTGATTTCAAAAATATTTTGCCTGTTTTTGATCATTCATTGAAGGATATTTTGATTTCAACTAAAAACATGTCCCTTACGTATTTGGGATATGAGTCCATATTACTCATTTATCCTTTTATAAAAAATGCGAAGCAATCTCAAAAATATGCCCACTGGGGGTTATTTACCACTACTACGGTGTACACCATTATAGCAGTCATTTCTTTTGCTTTTTTTAGTAAAAAACAACTGGAGAAAACCGTTTGGGCTACTCTATCCATGTGGAAGATTGTTGAAATGCCTTTTGTGGAACGCTTTGAATATATAGGAATTGCCAATTGGTGTTTAGTCATTCTGCCGAATGTATGTATTGCCTTATGGTGTTCAAGTCGAATCATCAAACGTATGAGTCCTATGAAACATCGACATTCTCTATTATTAGTTTGTATCCTTTGTTTAAGTGCCTTAACATTCTTCTCAAACCGGAAACAAGTAAATTTATTGAATGACTTATCTGGCCAAATTGGCTTTTATATCACGTTTTTCTATATTCCCCTACTCTTATTGCTGGTGATTATTATGAAGAAGGTGAGAAATAAAACATGAAAAATCTAAAAAAAATAATTCTTCTTCCTACCACCATCATCCTCTTATTAACAGGATGTGTAGAGAGAGAGATTTTAGATGACTTATATATCGAAACAGGAAAAGCCTATGATTATGTAGATGAAAACAAAATTCGAGGAACAGCCCTGTTTCCAATATATTCTAAAGATAAAACGATTAAAAATGGCACATTGTCTGCTGAGGCTTCTTCCACACGTGAAGTATTGGAAAAATTAGAACGAAGATCACAGCAACCCCTTGTAAGAGGAAGTTTAGACGTTGTCTTGATTGGAGAAGAAATGGCTAGACATGGAATTATCGATATTGGAGATTCTTTACAAAGAGATGCAAGTGTTGGAGCCAGAGTATATTTAATGGTAGTGGAGGGAGACGCAGGGGAACTCATACAAGGGAATTATGGTCAAAGAGGAAATGGGATGTTCATTTCTAATTTAATCACCCATAACATTAAGAGAAGGGAATTGCCTAAAACCAACCTCCATATGTTTATGTTTGATTATTTTCAAGATGGAAAGACCCCTTATCTCCCTCTTATTAAACAAACACCTGAAGGGGATATCGCTATTACAGGCATTGCCTTATTCAAAAAAGCGAAAATGATTGACAGAGTCCAATCTAAAGACATGTTTTTTTTCAAAATATTAGTAGATAGACTAGCTGAAGGAAGTCATGTAATTAAGCTCGGTGAAAAAAAAACTGGGCATACGGAGAAAGAGATAGAAGCTTCTGTAACGAGTCTGATTGCCAAACACAAAATAAAGATTAAACATAAAGCAGACCCTGTTAAAGTCACCATCAAAATTAAGATTAAAGGAATTGTAAGAGAGTACACAGGAAAGAAGTTAACTTCAAAAAAAGTAGTTGAAGTAGAGAAGATAATGAAAAAAGATATCGAAAAAAATTGTGAAAGGCTTCTGAAAAAATTTCAGAAACTTGGGATTGACCCTATTGGTATAGGTCAACATCAAAAGCATGGTGTTCGAGGGTTTGATATAAAAAAATGGGAAGAAAGTATTTACCCTAACGTGCAATTTAATGTGGTTGCAGATGTTCAAATTTTAGAAGCTGGAACCGTTGAATAATGCAAAAAGAGTCTAGGCATACTTATATGCCTAGACTCTTCTAATTAATCTAGAAATACCGCTTTCTTTTGTTCGCTGCTTTTTTGACAAGCTTCAATTAATTTAATGACTTCTAACGCTTCTTGAGGTTCAACCGGGAGAGCTTCTTTATGCTTCAATGCTCGATATATCCCTTTATAATATTGTGTATAATCTCCCTTTTCAGAAGGGATTTTTTCAGACGTAATCTCTTCACCTGAGAGGGAAGACAGAGTACCCCATTGATCCCTTTCCTCTATGCCCCAGTTTTTGGAAAAGGGATTCTTACCTGCTTTAAGATCTTCTTCCTGCCGATCCATTCCATGTTTTACATAGCTTCCACTTAGTCCATGAAGCTGATAACGCGGACCAGGTGCAAGAACGATGGAGCGTGAATATAATTGAACTCTTAAAAACTCGTAACCGAATGTAATATGAAAATAATCTTCTGCTTTCTCAGAATCTCTTTGCGGGAACACATCTGCCTGTACCCATTGAGGCTTTCCAAACAGACTTAATGCCTGATCGATGAGGTGGGAGCCTAAATCATATAACACACCGGCTCCTTCTATTTTGTTTTCCTTCCATCTATCTTTTATGGTTGGGCGAAAACGGTCAAAATGAGCTTCGTATGTAAATAGTTTACCTAATTTCTCATCTTTAAGGAGTTTTTGAATGGTTAAAAAGTCCGCGTCCCATCGTCTATTATGAAACACAGATAGAAGTAGTCCCCGTTCCTTTGCTAAATTAAGCAGCTCTTCTCCTTCCTCACTTTTTGTGACGAATGGCTTCTCTACTACAACATGTTTATCTGCTAAGAGTGCCTGTTTTATCATTTTATAGTGAAGATGATTCGGAGTAGTAATTACCACTAACTCAACTTCCTGACTAAGAAGCTCATCTAATGTAGAAACTACTTTTACTTCTTTAAGATCAGATCGGACTTTTTCTGCATTGGAGGAAAGTACACAATCAATATCAAACTCCTCTAAATGAGTAAGTAACGGACGATGAAAGCTTTGTCCGGAAAATCCATATCCAACTAATCCTACTTTAATGGGTTCCATGATTTCACCTATTTCTATTTAGAATGTATGGTTATCGTATCATTTCCTTAGTATATACGAGAAATGATAAGAACATTTTTTTTACAAATACGATCTGTATTGTTTAAAATAGATACAAAGGGAGGTTAACAACATGCAATCAATTAAAAACAAAGAAACCTTTGAAGAAGTAATTGCTTCATCAGAACCAGTTGTTGTGAAGTTCCATGCTGACTGGTGTCCAGATTGCCGTCGAATGGATATGTTCATTGATGAAATTATGGACGAATACAATCAATATAAATGGTACGATATCAATAAAGATGAAATTCCTGAAATCGCTGAAAAATACGACGTAATGGGTATTCCAAGCCTACTCGTCTACAAAAACAGCGAAAAAATTGCACACCTGCACAGTGCAAACGCCAAATCACCCGAACAAGTAACAGAATTCCTAAACCAACTTTAAAAGAAAATGGAGGGACGGACCTCCATTTTCTTTTTATTTTTGTAAAAACACAGATAGTCTGGAATTTATATTAGTCTATATTAAGAACCTCATGCTTAGAAAAATGATTCTCGCTCAATCAACTACTACTACTTTCATCTTAAATAGAAACAATCTTTGACCATACAAACTTTAAGAAAAGACCCTTTTAGAACATATCTCCATTTCCATCAACATAAATGCTTTTAACCTGGGTTCTTTCAAATTTGTTTCCATCCTTTGTTGTTCCAGAAATGTCTATGGTGATGTTATGGATTCCTTCATTTAATTGAGAAGGAATTTCTGCCGCTTCAATTATTTTTTGTTCCCCGGAAGGCAGGGATGAAATTATGGTGATTTTTTTACTGTATGTTTTCTTAGACGAGAAAGCTGCAGACACAACCTCACCTTTCCATAAAGAAACAAGTTCATTTGAAATGTCTTGTTTAAAAAGAATCGTCAACAAATAATTTTCGTTGCCCGAGTTTTCGAAATGAAGAGACCACTCCCCCTCAGGCGGGTCGGAAATAAGTATGGAATGATGATAGGCATTAGGAAAGAAGCCCGTAGCATCCTTTGTGGTAATAAAACTCTTGTAAATGGTATGATGGGGACTTTTTAGTGTAAGAGCTGTATCGTTCCGATTACTGATCCAATCAATGGAAAGCTCCTTAACTCTCTCATCCACTGGAAACCTCTCTACCCCTTTTCCTAAATAACTGCCACCTCGATGTAGAACCGAGGTTTCTGACTCTTGAAGTAAAGATTCAGTATAAGCAGAAGCTGTTTCTTTCACTTCTTCCATAACTAAATCCTTTATATAGGAAAAGACCGTTGTCCCTTCCTTAATGGTTTTATGGGACCAATCCCCTACCATCACTTCATTTCCATAGAGCAGGCGTGAGCTTCGAACAGTAACTGCTCCGTCGCTTTGCCCAAACCGGCTTAAATAAAGTCCCCCCCAAAACAATTCAGAATTCATAGCACCCCACTCCGTTCCTCCAAAGGTGTAAAAGGGTACTTCTTTGGCATCTTTATGTTCATCTGTTAACTGCCGAAATGCTTTCATGTACCCTGTTTGCAGTGAAGAAACGGCATTGCTTTTAATATTCAACCCCTCTGATAACCAGCTGGCCCATTTGCTAAATGCAAGGTCCGCTAACTCTGACCCATTATGTGGCGTTGAAAGAGTAATGACCCTTAAAACGTATGGGGTAGCTCCGAAATGAACTAAAGCTGCTTGAATATCTACTCCACCCTTACTATGAGCAACAATAACGATTTTCTCTTGAAAATAATCATAGATTTCTTTCAGTTTTTCAGCTAGCAGCAGACCATTCTTCCACATGTCTTCATCTGGGTACAGTTCAATAAAGGCAGTTTCAAAACCATGTTCATTCGCCTTGTCATCCATATTATTATCTAATAACCATGTTTTTGAAGACGTATTGATTCCATGAACAAATAAGATGGGATAACTATTTGGAGTAACATCTCCCTCTACTTCACCTGTAAACCATTCTCCTGGGGTAACTTCTTCATTAGCCGGCTTGAAAAATTTTTCGTTCAATCCTTTTACCTCCCCTAAAATTCCCTCCAAAGTATTTCCATATTTCTATTATCGTTTAGAGCAAGAGGATTCGCATTAAAATGCTTGAATTTAGGTAAAAAGATACAGTGCTGGCTTCTGTGAAGGATGCATAACATCAACTACTTCTTCAAATGCTACGAATATGAAAATAGAAGGAGGAATTCATATGACGAAAAAATTCAATAAAGGCAGTGAAAATCAAAATTCACCAAAACGAGGAACGACGGAGTTCGCTTCAGAACTTACGAGGGGAGACAATAGCAAAGGAAACAAACATAATAAAGATCAGCGAAATAAAACGAAATAAGAGAGAAGCCTAATTTTCCGTTGACTTTTTTTCGAAAAATCAGGCCATTATTATTCTTCGTTTCCGGTAATTTTTATTGCAGGTGTACTATTTTGCAAATAAGTAGGTGGGGCTGGATCGGTCTTTGGTTTTTTCTTACCATAAAAGCGATCGTTTAGCTCCATATTCGCTTGAGTTGTTGAGGTTTTCTCTTTCTCATTATCCATTTTCATCACCCTTTCGTTTATAGAATCTCAGATTAATCGAGAAAATATACCCTCATCATTACGGAGAATCTGGGCATACTACACTATGGAAGAATGATAAACAGGAGGATTCAACTTATGGATAGTAATCGAGTGAAACAAATTCTTTCTTCTTCAGCGGATATTGATGTTAAATACAAAGATACATCTGTCTGGATCGATCAACTGATGGAAGATGGTCAAACGGCAGTTGTTCATCTTAGAGGTCCTTTAGAAGAAAGATCAGAAGTGAGCATTGCGGATTTAGAGGAAGCGTAAATTTTAAAAAAGACCATACTAGCCCTCAAGGCTAACATGGTCTTTTCCAATTACTTATTTATTTTCTTTAATTTGACCTTTATTTTGTAAAAGTTCAAAGATTAATTTAGCTTGATCTGTATTGTCTACCAGACCAGAGAATTTTTCTTTCTGTGGACCAAAGGCATAAACCGGTACGTCATCACCAGTATGTCCACCAGTTGTCCAGCCTGTACCTGAACGTTTATTAAAGATTTCTTCAATGCTATCGTCGATGGCTACTTCATCACCTTTAGCTGCTGCTTCTTTTACAGAATCAATTTCTTCCTGTGTTAACTCTAAATCAATATATTGAGAAAGTGTTTCTTCAACAGAAGCACCATTTACAATTTCCTTCGCCATGAAATCTGGTGTACGTTTTGCCGCTTTAATCGGTTCTGGGTGCCAGTTATAATCTCCATCTGCTCCAATGGTGAAACCACCTGTTGAATGGTCAGCTGTTACGATCACTAATGTTTCTCCATTTTCTTTCGCAAATTTTTCTACTTCTTTAAATGCATTTTCAAAATCCTGCATTTCACTCATTGCTCCAACGACGTCATTATCATGACCTGCCCAGTCAATTTCACTTCCTTCTACCATTAAGAAGAAACCATCTTTATCACCTTTAAGGCGATCTAATGCAGAAGTTGTCATATCTGCAAGAGTAGGCTGTTTGTTGTCACGGTCAATCATCTTGTCCATTCCTTCTTCAGCAAATAGCCCTAGAACCTGTTTATTGTCGTCATTTTTTAATTCTTCCGTAGTTTTCACATAGCTATAACCATCTTTTTGGAACTTCTCTGCTAGATTTTCGTCCTCTCTCTCAAAGAAAGAAGTACCTCCGCCTAACATTACATCCACTTTATGTTCACCATTAATTAAATCATTGTAGTAATCATCAGCAATCGCATTCTCACTTTTACGTTGTTCTTCATGTGCTCCATAAGATGCTGGCGTAGCGTGTGTAATTTGAGATGTAGATACAAGTCCCGTTGACATCTCATTCTCTTTAGCCTGTTCTAAAACTGTTTTAACATCTGTTTTATCATTGTCTACTGCAATGGCACCATTGTATGTTTTAACCCCGGCACTCATAGCCGTTGCTGCCGCTGCCGAGTCTGTTACATTCTCTTTTTCATCTTCAGAGTAGGTGGTTTGTAATCCAACTAAATGAGGATCAAAAGCTGTTGGCTCCATTTCCACTGTCTCAGGATTATCATTCATATAACGAAGAGCTGTTGTATAAGGAACGCCCATTCCATCACCAATCATAAAAATTACATTTTTAGGTTTGCCATTTTTAGACTCCTGTGCTTGAGCTTCTGTATTCTCCTGGTTCATTCCTATTACACTTCCAAGTGCTAGAGTCGAAACAACTGCTAGTGGAAGGATTTTCTTCATTGATTTCTTCATTTTCCCTACCTCCTATGATTTGTGCTGCATGTGATGTGTGGTACATTTTTTATAATAAAGGGGAATTATGAAGTTCTATTTTCAAAACGACTACAAAAGTGTAAAAGTTGTGTAAACAGAGAAAAAACAGGTATATTAGCACCTGTTTTTCAAATACTGATCTATTTAACTTACTTTATTAGTCCCTTATAACCGGTAAAGTACAACAACGGAAGGATCCGCCAGATTTAATAATCTCAGAAAGATCAATTTCTATGACGTCAAAGCCTTTTTCTCGTATACGATCATTTAACTCTTTGTTTTGAGGTAAACTGATAATTTGTTGATCCCCAATGGCTAAAACATTCGGTCCCATTTGAAATTGCTCCTGATCCGACACAGTGATGACATTGTAATGTTTCTTAATCAATTCAAGATCTCTTTTAGAAAAAGCCGGTGGATATACAAGTGCCCATTCTGATGAGATGATTGTAAATACACAATCTAAATGAAGAATCCCTTCTTTTAAAGGCAGAGCATGCACAGTGTATTCGGGAAGCTGCTTTCTTAATGATTGAATGGCTAACTCACTCGTACGCCCACTCTCACCAACCCAAATATTCTGTTCATCTACTAATACGTCTCCACCCTCAATGGAATGAAGAAGTCTGGTGTATGGCACTTCATTAGATGTCAACCAATTAACCAACACCTCTTCTTCTCCACGCCTTACCTCTGTACTCATGGAAGAGACCATAAAGTGACCATGTATACTAAACCCTATATCACGGGTGAAAACCTGTTCATTCAATTCTTCATTCGGTTCAAGACGAATGACTTCAGTTCCATTCTCTTCAAGGGTTTCTACGAATTCTTGATGTTGCTTTACAGCTACATCAATATCTATATTGTCTTTTAAATAATGCTTTTGAGTTTCATTTATTACTTCATTAATGCTCATATTCTCAGGAGATACGACTATTACCTTTTTTAATTTTCCATACTCAGTCCTACAATACGATTTATTATTAGGAGTTAACGGGGAATTCAAACTCATCTATATGCCCTCCATTTGATTTCTCTTTCAGTTGGTTTTCCCTGATACCACACATATAAAACTTCCTTTTTTTATCATATGCAAAAGTGATACAAGAAGGCATGATGGGAGTGTAAAACAAGCAAAAACCCAGACCTTATTTCTTATTACCAAAAAAAGCTTGGGTAGCCCCAAGCTTTTTTACTCAAATGATTTTGCTGTTTCTATTAACTCTCCTTTTGAAACTTCCTTGTCAGACTGTTTTCCATAATAGGTTAAAGAGTATTCAATATCCCCATCTTTCCACCTGAGAATTTGTGCATCCCCGTTATTCACTGCATATTTCCCTTTTATGTCTCCAATGCTTACATCTTCAAATTCCATATCAGATGAACTATTTTTACCATTCACGATCATAAAACCTAAATGATTTTTATTTTCTTCACCATGACTAAAAAAGTCAAAAATAAGCACATCCTGTTGATTGGGAGGTGGGCTAAATTCTGCCTTTGCTCCTTCAAATGGCATTTTTGCAGGTAGTTTTGGTTGAAATCCCTGAACTTCTATCTGTTTCTTTAACTGAGCGTGATCAAAGTCTACTAAAGTACTTTGAGTTCCACTACTACACCCTAATAAAAGCAAAGGGATGGTTAGCAATAATATAATGATTTTCTTCATGTTTGTTCCCCCCTCTTTATTTATTACGAATTGGTACTAGAAAAGTTTCAGTTTGAATGAACTCGAAAAAAGGGCATTCTCAAGTGAATGCCCTCTCTTTAAGGTTTTTGTATCAAAAATTAGTGTACCATTCGATCCTGATCTTTCCAAAAATCTTTTCGAATCACTACCTTTTGAATTTTTCCTGATGCTGTTTTCGGTAGTTCCTTAGTAAAAGTGATTCCTTTTGGAACTTTAAAATTAGCCAGTTTCTCTTTACTGAAATGGATTAACTGTTCCTCGGTCAAGGAATGTCCTTCTCTTATCACCACAACTGCATGAGGAACTTCCCCCCACTTTTCATGGGGAACCGCAATGACTGCTGCTTCTAATACACTGGGATGCTCATAAAGGGTACCCTCCACTTCAATAGAAGAAATATTTTCGCCACCGCTAATAATGACATCCTTCATTCGATCGACAATTTCAATATATCCATCTTCATCTACAACCGCCATATCTCCTGTATGTAGCCATCCATTTCGAATTGTTTGCTTCGTTGCGTCTGGATTTTTAAAATACCCCTCCATAATGGTGTTGGTTCTAGTGACAATTTCTCCAATTGCTTTCCCGTTGGCTGGAACCTTTTCTCCCAACTCATCTACTACTTTGACCTTGCTCCCTATCATGCTATAGCCTGCTTTAGATTTGAGTCGATATTTCTCTTCCTTTGGTCGATTAAGCTCTGAAGACCTTATTGCAGACGTTGTAATAAGAGGAGAAATCTCAGTCATTCCATAAACCTGAATAAACTCCCAGCCTAAATCCTCTTCAACCTTCCTCACAAATGCTGGTGGAGGAGCAGACCCTGCAATGACCACTCTCACGTTTTGCTCAATGGTTGGCTTATGGAGCTGATATTGTTCAAGAAGCATATTCAGAACCGTTGGTGCCATATGCATAACCGATACCCCATGCTTCTCTACTTTTTCAAGAATCACTTTAGGGTCAACCTTTCGAAGCATCACTTGTGTGGCACCGTTGGCCGTATAGTAGAAAGGCGATCCCCAGCCATTCACATGAAACATAGGAAGAACATGAAGCAAAGTATCCTGATCCGACACGCGCAAATGATGCATACTTGAAAGAGCATGCAAATAATTCGAGCGATGAGTCAGAAGGACCCCCTTTGGATCCCCAGTGGTTCCACTTGTGTATAATAACGAAGCGATGTCTGTCTCTTCTAAGGTTTCTCTTTCAAATGCTTCTTTACTATACGCACCTCTCCACTCCTCGTAGTTTAGATGTCCGTCCCTCTCTTCACCATGAATCACCACATGCTCCAACTGAGGAACATTGTTTAAGATAGGTTGGACTAATGGGTATAGTTCTTCATCTACAAAAAGGACTTTGCTTTCACTGTGGGTTAGAATAAATTGATAATCTGCCGGTTTCAAACGGGTGTTAAGAGGTGTCATAATTCCCCCTAATTGATACACTCCATAGAAGCCTTCCAACATTTCCGTTGTATTGGGTGCAAGATACGCAACCTTATCTCCTTTTACGACACCGAAATCCCTTAGCCCTCGTGATAATTGATTCACTCTTCCATTTAGTTGTTTATACGTCAAACGCTTCACATCATCAATGACTGCAATCTTTTCTCCATACAGTTCCACTGCTCGATCTAGAAAATCTGTCAATACCAAAGGCACATGCATATGACTCATTCATCTCCTTTTAATTCTTTTTGCTAAAAACAACAAAGTTTACGAAAAGAGCTTAGGTATATGTGTTACCTCCTTTATATAGTAAAATTTAGTAGATTTCAAGAATGTTTTGGTAATATTCAGATAATTTTAATATAAAAAAAGCTGGAGATTTTTCCTTAAGAAGTTCTGATAATATGGAGAAAGCCTAAAATAACAGGTAAAATCGCATACTAAAACACATTATGTTTAGCTCTGTAAATAACAGTACAAATAGCATACAAAAACGCTTGAACTTTTAATGTCCAAGCGTTTTATTTTTTATATTTTCTTGTTAAACTAACACTCCCGTTGCTTTAACAACAGTCGCCAAAAATGAGAAACAACATTAACAAAGGGAGTAGAGAAATTATGAGGGGGAATATGGACAGTATTTTTAACCACTTTTTATTTAATTTGAACCCTACTATCAGCATTGTGATTGTTAATATAACCCCTATAACTATCGCTGTAATTGCCTCATACATTATCCATCCCCCCTCCTAAAATATTCACTTTTCCTGCTCCTTTAGTAAAGAATAGCCGTACACAAACTCTACCTATATTTAAAAATAAAATTACGATACCTACTTGTCTTATAAAAAATCAACATAGCAAATAGCTTATCAATTAACATCTTAATTAGCACGTTGACAACAGCTTACGGTATTTGGGTTGCGTATGTATGTTAATTCAAGTGTTAATATCCAATAATCATTGATATTTAAAGAAAAAATATGAGACCAAATCATATGCGATCTGGTCTGCTCATTAGTATTTCACTTCGTATGTTTCTCACTGAACTACATAACTTTTCCTCTCCATGCTTTTTCCTATCAACGACCTCTTCTGCTTGAAGAGCTTCTGCCAGAACCATTTCTTCTAGAACTAGAATCACCAGAGCGTGATCGTCTTCCTCTAGAAGCTGATTCTCCATTTCGAGATCGACCTTCATTAGAGCTTTTACCTCTCGATGAAGAGCTTCTAGGCGATCTTGCTTTACGGTCTTTATTGGCTTGAATGTTCTTCTCCCGTCTATCTTTAGGATTATCCTTTGTATCATGACGAGAATGTGAAGCTTCTTTAGATGGAATCACTTCCACTTCTCGACGTGGAAGTTTGTTTCCGATACCTTTCTCAATGTCCTCAATAGCTTGACGATCCTTTAACGCTACAAACGTAATGGCAAGACCATCTTTCCCGGCACGGCCAGTTCGTCCGATACGATGGATATAGCTCTCAACATCTTGAGGAATATCGTAGTTAAAGACGTGAGTAACCCCTTCAACATCAAGCCCGCGGGCTGCAACATCTGTAGCAATGAGGAGCTGAAGCTTAGCTTCTCTAAATTTCTTCATAACCCCTTCTCGTTTTGCTTGTGATAAATCCCCATGAAGTTCATCAACAAGGAAACCTCTCGCCTTTAAATCAGCATGTAGCTTACTGACCCTTCTTTTCGTACGGCAAAAGATAATTCCTAAAAAGGGTTGTACTTCTTGAATCGTTTGACTTAAAGCATCCAGCTTCTGACGATCCGTGGTTTCCACGACTTCCTGTTGAATCTCTTCGACGATTTTTTCTTTTTCGCGAATCTGAACATTGTGTGGACTGCGCATATATCTTTTACCGATTTTACGAATGTCCTTTGAAATGGTTGCAGAAAATAAGGCTGTTTGACGTGTAAATGGAGTCTCTCGAATAATCAATTCCACTTCATCAAAAAAACCTATATGAAGCATTTGATCCGCTTCATCTAAAACTAGGAAAGAAACATGGGAAAAATCAATTGTTTTTCGACGTACATGGTCAAGTATTCGACCTGGCGTCCCAATCACAATATGAATGGCTTTATTTTTCAATCGATTAATTTGCTTCTCAACATCTTGACCACCGTAAACAGCTAGTACATTGATGTCATCTTCTGTAGAAGCTAACAATTGATTTAACTCTGCGGTTACTTGAATCGCAAGCTCTCTTGTTGGAGTCACTATGAGTGACTGAATATGATCTTTTTCCGTATTAATTTTATCAAGCAGCGGTAGTAAGAAAGCCATTGTTTTCCCTGTACCTGTTTGTGCTTGTCCAATAACGTCCTGACCTTGTAATAAAGCAGGAATCGTCTCCACCTGAATCGGCGTTGGTTCTGTAATGGATTGCTCTTTTAATGCATGAACGTACTTAGGTTGAATTCCTAAGGATGTGAAATCTTTCAATGGAGTCACCTCTTTGGTTCTATTATACCTTTAACTTGCCTGAGAAAATAGGTGACTATGTTATAATGGAAAAATCGTAAAAGTGAAATGAGGAATAACCGTGTTAACATTTGAAGAAAAATTAAAAATTATCGAGTCGTTTGAAGAGCTTTCAAGAAAAAATGTATCGTTAAATCGTGTCAATTTTCATTACGAGGAAAGCCTTTATGATAAAACCATCGTTGTTTATCACCTTCATCCAAATGGGAATGGATTTGTGTACACAGGAAACATGCCCCAGTATAAAGGAAATCAAAAAGGACTGGTGAACATTCGTGATTTTAATGAAGAAGAGCTTCGCGACATCATCCGTGCTTCCATTGATCATTTAGCTGCGGAAGAAGAAATTGTTCCTCCTGTAGAGCAAAACTGGGAAGACTTAGAAGGTCATACCCTTACCCTGCTAGAAGAAGATGACCGTTGGAATATTTACGCTGGTGAGAATCTAGAAGATAGCTTTGGCGGGTACGATGAAGCTGCCTTGTATTTGAGAGAAGAAGGATTTCGTAGACGATAAGGTAGAGAGAAGGCGAACCTGATAGGTGGGTTTGTCTTTTTTGTGGGTATTTTTAATCGATTCGCCTTTAAAAAAAGAACTCCATTTAGGATTAGCTATCTTTTCTAACTAAAATAAGGAGATTCTTGCTACATTGTAGAGAAATTCAGCTGTGAATAAGATAAAGGACTAATCCTTATCGAGGGACCCGTCCTTTTTCTGGCTATTTTGGAAGTCGGATCCATAAGTCGCTGATTTCGATTGATTCTTGTAGTTACTGGATCGATTTTGAAAGAAAAAGGATTGATTCACCATACAAAATGGAAATCCAACTAAATAGAAGGATAAATCCTTTAGAATTTTGTTCAGTAGAAATTATATTTGCGATATTTTCATTTTATCGTGCGAAATCATTAAAATATTTGCGAAATATGAAATATATCAAGCGAAATTTCAAATATATTTGCGAGTCAAAGATTTTTCGACAACACCAACACCACCTTCTAAAATATTAACCGTGAAATAAGAAAAAAGACGAACCCTTCCAAGGATTCGTCTTTTTTAAAACAAGCTACAGCGACCGTTTCAAAATATCACGAACGCTTTCATGATCCATTTCTTTATACGTTCCTACACCTGGCTTAATAAACGTCTTCTCTACAATGGCAGCAAATTCTTGATCGTCGATGTCATAATCACGCAGTGTACTTGGTGCTCCTAATGAGTTCCAGAAGTCACGTAGAGCTTTGGCCCCTTCTTTCGCGACTTCAGTATCGTCTTTTCCTTCAGGTGAAATGCCGAATACATTGACGGCTAATTTTTTCACGCGAGATGGGTCTTCTAGAAGAACATGCTCTAGCCAGTTTGGGAAAAGAATCGCTAAGCCTCCACCGTGTGGAATGTCGTATACAGCTGAGATGGCATGTTCGATTCGATGAGTTGCCCAATCTCCACCGTCTGTTCCGTTCATTAGTGTTCCATTAAAGGCAGTTGTGCTTATATACATCATCGTTTCTCTATGCTCGAAGGATTCTAAGTCTTCGAGCAGTTTAGGGCCAGTGGCAATAGCTGTTCTAAGTAAAGATTCAATAAATCCATCAATCATCGGTGTGTTTTCAGTACGGTGGAAATAGTGCTCAAGGGCATGAGACATGCTATCCACAATTCCGTATACAGTTTGATCACGGGGTACAGAGAATGTATAACTAGGGTCAAGAATTGAAAAGGTCGGGAATACGAGTGGAGATCCCCATCCTAACTTATCTTTTGTTTCCCAATTGGTGATAACGGATACTGAATTCATTTCAGAACCAGTCGCTGCTAATGTTAAAACCGTACCAAATGGCAGAGCAGACTCAATTGGTGCTTTCCCAGTAATCAATTCCCATGCATCACCATCAAATTTCGCCCCAGCAGAAATCGCTTTGGTACAATCAATTACACTTCCTCCACCGACAGCTAAAATGAAGTCGATTCCTTCAGTTTTACAAATATCTACTCCCTTACGAACCGTGGTTAAACGTGGATTCGGTTCTACACCTGACAGCTCGAATATGTTTGCTTCTATTTTTTTAAGCTCTTTCATGACGTCATCGTAAACACCATTTCGCTGAATGCTTCCTCCCCCATATACGACAAGAACCTTTAACCCTTTTTCTAAAATGGTTGAAACTTGCTCAATTTGACCTTTTCCAAAGTAAAGCTTGGTAGGATTATATTGTAAAAATGTATTCATGTTAGCACCTCATATTTAAGATTTTGAGACTTCAGTTTAGCACGAGTTAAATAATATGTGATATTGATACTTTGCCATATGTGCTATCAATAATATTGATATTACTCATGAGTTAATAGATTTATTAACTGTGTGAGTGGTGGTGTTAACCATTTTTTCTTTTGATAGACAATTTGGGTAAATACATTGATTTTTTCATGATCGAAGGGCAGTTGAATCACTTTTCCACTTTCAATCTCTTTTCTTACGGCTATTTTAGGTAAAATAGCTATTCCGAGATCGTCGGCAACACATTGTTTGATGGCCTCAAGACTACTAAAGGAAATCACTGACTTCGCTTGCACATTATCTTCTTTAAGTAATTGTTCTAATAAAACTCTGTACGAACAGCCTTCTTCTGTTAAAATAAGAGTCTCGTTTTCAAGTTCCTTTAAACTCATTTCTGTAAGGGAAAGGAGTCTGTGCTTAGGTGGAGCAATCATCACCAGCTGCTCTTTTCGAACTGGAATGGTTGTTAGTTCCGGATGCTCAACATAACGGTCGAGTAAAATAGACAGATCAAACTTCCCATCTAAGGTACCCTCCTTCAAATTAGGACACAGCCCTGATTCAAGAAGAATTTTCAATTCCGGATGCTTTTCTTTTAATTGTTTAATGTAGGGTGTAATAAAATAGGCTGCCAGAGATTCAACCGTTCCTACCCGAAGAGTTCCTCGTAAATTACTTTCTTTCGATATTTGTGCTTCTGCCTCATCTACTAGAGCTAGAATTTTTTCTACGTAGTGATAAAGCTCTTCCCCAGATTGAGTAAGTCTCATTTTGCGACCGACACGTTCGAAAAGCTTCACATGATAATGTTCTTCTAATTTCTTTATTTGCGTGGTAACACTTGATTGGGCATATCCTAATTCTTCACCCGTTCTCGTGTAACTTCCCCATTTCGCCACTTCTTTAAAGGTATAAAAGTAATTTAAATCCATCCTAAACCTCCATCACTTTTTCCGATAGTTAGTATCGATAATTATAGATAACTTTAATGGTACATTCAATGATATACTCCTCTTTGGACAAAAAAGCTGGAGGTTTCACATGAGTCAACTACAAAAATCTTTACGATTACCACAAATCATTGCTTTATATATAGGAGCTGTCCTTGGTTCAGGTGTATTATTTTTACCTGGAGTGGCAGCAAATATGAGCGGCCCCCTTTCTATTGTATCTTGGGCAATCATTTCTCTTGCTGCGATTCCACTAGCTCTGACTATGGGGCTGTTATCTGCATTCCATCCCAGTTCAGGAGGGGTTTCCCATTTTGTTTCGGAGGCATTTGGTAAATCCTTTGGAACCGTGATCGGGTGGATGTTCTTACTCTCAGTACCAACAGGAGTTCCGATTATTGCCTTAACAGGAAGCTCTTACTTAGGACAGATTTTTAACTGGAGTCACGGTCAAATGGTCACCGGTGCGGCAGTAATATTAGGGATTGTGCTAATGATTAATTTCTTTGGAGTTAAGACAATGGGCTTTATTCAAACCTTAGTCATTTCACTCATACTGTTTGTACTTTTATTTGCTATATTTTCAAGCGTCCCCCACGTTGACACAAAAAACTTTACTCCTTTTGCTCCAAATGGACTTTGGTCATCGATTCCGACTATCGCCATTCTTTTCTGGTGCTTTATTGGATGGGAGAGTGT
This sequence comes from Rossellomorea aquimaris TF-12, assembly GCF_001648555.1. Taxonomy (GTDB): domain Bacteria; phylum Bacillota; class Bacilli; order Bacillales; family Bacillaceae_B; genus Rossellomorea; species Rossellomorea aquimaris. The sequence goes on from NZ_LQXM01000028.1 coordinate 175,462, forward strand.
GACGCATATGTCTGGAGAATTTAATGACCCGGGCAAAGATGCTTTAAAAGGAGTACTATGGAGTGCAGGAATCGTCTCTATTCTTTATATTCTTTTAGCTGTTATGGTTGTTGGGACCCAAAGTTATCAATACGGACTAGCTGAAACAGCTCTAAGCAACATGGTGGAGCTTTCATTAGGCAAAGCCGGAGCCATTGGAGTGAGTGTTACAGCATTATTTATCTCAGTTGCCAGCTCCAATGCTTATGTGAGTGCAGGTTCACGAATTGCCTATACCTTGTCGAATCAAAAGGTAGCACCAAAATGGTTCGGTGCTGTACACTCAAAATATAAAACTCCTACGGGTGGATTATTATTTATTGGTCTTATTTTTGCGTTAATATTAATAGGAGTCTTTTCTAAGGTGCTCTCCTTTGAGACGCTTCTTCCTTTCCCAAACGCAACGTATTTTGCTACTTATATTGGAGGAGCAGCTGCTGGGGTTAAGCTATTAAAAGACCACCCTGTTGGAAGCAAATCTTCTATGATCTCACTAGTATTGACTATTGGATTCTTCCCTTTTCTAGGGTGGATTGCCCTTTACCCCATTAGCGTATTTCTTGTCGTGTTTTTTTGGAATTCAAAAAGAAAAAAATGGAAACACACCGTTTCTTCTCAAATACAATAACGATAGAGGAGTGTAAATAACATGAAAGTATTAGCCCTATTAGGAAGTACAAGAAAAAACGGGAACTCTGAGTACCTTGTCAATAAAATTGTGGAAGGCACGGATCACACGATTGTATCCTTAGCTGAACAACATATTGAGCCGATTGTTGATATGAGACATACGGAAGAAGGATTTTCACCAGTGGAGGATGATTACGAAGAGCTCGTTCAATTAATGCAGGACCATGATGTTTTACTCTTTGCTACTCCACTATATTGGTACGGCATGAGTGGTCCTATGAAAAACTTCTTTGATCGATGGAGTCAATATTTACGGGATGAGCGCTTCAATTTAAAAGAAGAACTAACGAAGAAAAAAGCCTATGTCGTCATTACAGGTGGCAGCAGCGCAAAGATTAAAGGCTTACCTCTCGTTCAGCAGTTCCAATATATTTTTGAATTTGTGAATATGGAGTTTACTGATTACATGATTGGTGCAGGGGTGAAGCCTTTCGAGATTGTGAATGACGTTGCGGCGTTAGAGAAGGCAGATGTTTGGAATAAAAAGTTTAAATAAGTGAAAGAGGATGGTTCAATGTGAATCATCCTTTTTGAATTTCATAAAAAACCTTCAATTGTGGAAAGAATATACCAATTACACTTGTTATCGGAGGATGCTATATGGAGTTCCCAACCATTCACACAAATTTCTGGGATGCCGTCATTGCCATTCCAGTTATTATTATTCTGACTCAGCTCATCAAAATTTACTTTAAGCCACCTGCCTTCCTTGTTCCAAATATAGCCGTCATTATAGGCCTACTCATCTCTATTTTTATTAGTCATAAAGGACACCTTGCCACGGGTATTTTTATGGGATTCTTTTATGGGTACGCTGCGATTGGTAACTATGCTTCCCTGAAGACGACTGTTTTAGCTTTTCGTCGTCAAAAAGAGGTTGTCCGGTGAGGGAGGTTAAGATATATTTCCTGTTCCTGGTGGAGCCAGTGGATGGAAGATTCATTTGTTTTAGGAGCTTACTTGCTATTGATTTGGAATCCAGGTTTAAGTATTGTCTCATTTCCCAATTTGATATAGAGGCGTTTTGAAGAAGTGCGTAATCCTTTAATGCCAGGATATGGGCTTCTTTCTCTTCTTGTGAGCAAAGCCTGCATTTCCATGTACCACTTATTCTTTCCATTGATAAAGTATCACACTTTAAACAATATACACCTGTACTTAATTCGAATGGAGAGATACCGAAATGTTCCAGGACATTTTTATTTAGAGAAACATGATGGTTCATTACTCGTTTTTCAATCTTTGTTAGATCTTTTTTTGATAGCTGATGCCCTCGATGTTTTGTTGAGAAGCTCATGATTCGATATGGTAGTGCTGTACTCCTAACAAGCCTTTGGTGTACCTTATTGTCTTGAGGAGAATTAGTTATTAAAGTATGATGGTTTGCTAAAACAACCAGATATTCAATAGGAGCAGTTGGACAATGATTATGATGAAGCCACTTTTCCAACTCCACACTTTGTTTATACGCTTGCAGAATTGGATCAGGAAATACCTCTATTTCCCCGTTTATGCTTCTCTTCATCTGATTAAAATATGGATCCACAAAGATTTCTCCAGCAATATTTTTCACTTCTAAAATAAGGATAAAACTTGAATGTAGGATTAAAGAGTCGATCTGGAAGAAGGAGTTACGGTGTTGAAGACGGATATCATGAAGAATTACATACTCTTTTTCTGGAAGGAAATTCAAATGATAGTCAATCGATTCCTCTCCTCGGAATCCTGCTTGAAACTTCGCTAATTGAGACTCTACGTCTGGCTTTTTCTGATGATTGGGAGGAAGATACCTTAATAGTGCTTGTAGTTTTAGTAGCTTTAGAGGGGGAGTGCGTTGTTTTTTGATCATTTAACTGCTCCTTTGGTGGGATTTGAGGGGATTTGGATTGGAATCGAGCCGATATAGAGAGATATCGAGCGGGTTTGACGAGGAATTAAGCCGATTTGAGGTGAAATCGATCCAATATTGACGAAAATCGAGCCAAATTAAGAACGTTTCAATCAGTTTTACAAATTATAACATTTTAAAAAATCTCTAACACTCTCTTTTTTACAAATTATAACAAAACTAATTCAAAGGTGGCAACAGCCACCTTTTCTCTACTTCCCCTGCAACGTCCCCAATATCGTACTTAACATTGAGTCCAACTGCTCTAATTCATCAGGCTTCATATCCAATCGCTCCAGTAAGCGTGTAGGAACGCAGTTTGCTTTTTCTTTAAAGTCTTCACCCTTTTGAGTGAGGGTGATGATGACGCTACGCTCATCTTCTGCAGATCGACGGCGTTCTATTAGTCCATTCGCTTCCATTCGCTTGAGCATAGGAGTCAATGTTCCGGAATCCAGGAATAATTTCATTCCTAATTCCTTTACGGTTACCCTCTTTTCTTCCCACAACACAAGTAAAGCCAAGTATTGAGGATACGTAACACCTATTTCTTCTAGAAGGCCTCGATACAATTTCGTAATTTCCCGTTCTGCTGTATATATTTTAAAACAAATTTGATTTTCTAATAAAAGTGGATCCTTCATATTTTGATTCCCTTCTAAACCATACTTAATGTATCCATCATACAAAAGAAAATATCATACATCAAATTAAATTGTGTACAATTTAATTGTTGACTATTTAATTGTTGACTATATAAAATGAAAGAGGTATGATGATCTTGTGATATTAAATTGCGCACAACTAAAAAAGGAGTGTTTCATACATGAACGCATTATATACAGCAAAAGCAACAGCACAAGGTGGACGTACAGGGAAAGTAACTAGTAGTGATGGAGTTTTGGATATTGGATTGGCTATGCCAAAGGCACTTGGAGGAAGCGGTTCTGAAGGATCGACAAATCCTGAGCAATTGTTTGCTGCCGGATATGCCGCTTGTTTCGATAGCGCTCTTAATCTAGTCGCTAGACAAGAGAAAAAGTCTATCCAGTCTAAAGTGTCAGCTGAAGTTTCGATTGGAAAAGATACAGATGGCGGTTTCAAATTAGGAGTGGTCCTCTCCGTTGCAATGAATGGTGTTGAATTGGAAGAAGCAAAACTATTGGTTGAAAAAGCTCACGGCGTTTGTCCTTATTCTAAAGCAACTAGTGGAAATATTGACGTAGAATTGCACACTGAATTATTTTAATGAAAAGGATTGGCATAGCAGCCAATCCTTTTCTCAAAAAACAAACGTATGTTCTTGTTATTTCCAAGGAACCTGTCTATAATAAAGAAGTAAGAAAATTCTTGTGAATTGGAGTGGAGAATGTATGAAGCATCAAGCTACACCTTATTTAAGTTTCAATGGCCAGGCAAGAGAAGCATTAGAGTATTACAAAGAAGTGTTTGAAGGAGAGTCTTTAAGTATTCAAACCTTTGGAGAAGCAGATTTTCCAAATCCTCCTGAAATTGATGATCACATTATGCATGCTCAATTTAAAAAAGGTGAACTCTTTCTTATGATGTCAGATTCTTTTCCAGATCACGAAGTTACAACAGGCAATCATATTTCATTAGCTTTAGAGCTTGAAAGTGAAGAAGAAATCAATAAATACTATAAACGTTTAACTGAAAAGGGATCTCCTATCATGGAGCTTCAGGATACTTTCTGGGGCGCCATTTATGCAAAAGTAAAAGATCCATTCGGGGTTATTTGGGATCTAAACTATACAAAACAGCAATAATTACATAGAGGGACGGACCTCCCAGGGAGGTCCGTCCCTCTTCTACAAACATAAGTGATAGATTCGTTTCTTTTTTTGAATATGGCCTTCTGATAAGAGCTCTTTAGTGAGGGAGGTAACCGTCTCTCTTGTTGAGCCGATGAAGCAGGCAATGTCTTGATGTGTTAGAGATACATTTATTTTTATGCCATTTCCCTGCCTCTCTCCGAATTGAGGCACCAGGTGGGAAAAAAGATGAAGGATTCTTTCCTTGACACTTGCATACATGATTTTTTCTAAAAATACGTTACGATCTTTGATATGTTCATTGATATTCGAGTACAAAGTGGTAAAAATACTCGGCTGAGTTACACTTAGTTGATCAAGCTGCTTATGTGAAATTCCGTATAAGATGGTATCATCCATGACTTTGGCATACACACCCTCATCATCGAGTGTAAAAGGAGAAATATTGCTGAAGACTCCTCCTTTTCCTATCAAAGCAAGAATGGTTTTTCTTCCATCCTCATTGTATTTATACATTTTGACACTGCCATTTTGAACAAAATAGAGATTTTTGCTTAAGGTAAAGGGCTGAAATATGATTTCTTTCTTCTTGTATCGGAAAACCGATGTTGGAACGTTCCTTAAAGAAAATTCATCATAAACTTCGAACGAAGCAACCGTGTTCATTCCCCTTCTCCCTCCTCATCGAATAATGCAGCAAACTCCCCATATCCCTGCTCTTGTAATTCATCTTTTGGAACAAAACGAAGGGATGCTGAATTCATGCAATATCGTAAACCAGTAGGCTCTGGGCCATCATTAAATACATGGCCCAAATGTGAATCTGCATGTTTACTTCTCACTTCAGTCCGTACCATAAAAAACGTTCGATCTTCTACTTCTACAATGTTCTCTTCTACTAATGGTTTGGTGAAACTAGGCCACCCGGTTCCACTTTTGTATTTATCCTTGGAACTAAATAAGGGCTCTCCAGATACAACATCTACGTATATTCCCTCTTCTTTGTTATCCCAATAGGCATTGTCAAATGCTTTTTCCGTTCCATCCTCCTGAGTCACTTCGTATTGGATGTCTGTCAGCATTTCTTTTAACTCTTCTTCTGAATAGGAAGGATAGGCTGAGTTTGTTTCTAGCTTTATTTCACGATCCGCTCCCCAGGCTTCATCGAGGAAATCATCTCTACCTGAGTTATTCCGGTAAAATTTATAGCTCAGCTCGTTCTTTTTATAGTAGTCCTGATGATACTCTTCTGCCTTATAAAAGGTTTTGGCAGGAAGAATCTCTGTTACAAGATCTTTATCGAATCGACCTGAATCTGCTAATTCTTGTTTGGATGCTTCGGCTTGTTGCTTCTGTTCCTCACTATGATAAAAAATCCCGCTTACATATTGAGGACCCCGATCAACAAACTGCCCGCCAGCGTCTGTGGGATCTATTTGTCTCCAAAATACTTTTAGCAATTGCTCGTAGGTAATCACATCCGGGTCATATTGAATTTGAACTGCTTCTACGTGACCTGTTTGTTTGGACGAAACCTCATCATAAGTCGGATTCTTTTCTTCTCCACCCGTATAACCTGATATAACTGAATACACCCCGTCTAATTTTTCAAAAGGAGGCTCCATACACCAGAAGCAGCCTCCTGCGAATGTGGCAATAGCATAATCCGAATTGATTTCATTTTGCTCTACGGGTTCACTTCCTAAGGATTTTTGTGTCATGCTTGCATATAATTTCGGACCAAAAAAGACAACGAGGCTTAGGAACACAAGTGAGCCTATTGCTATGCCTACCTTCTTCATTTGATCTCCTCCTTTGATTCTCGTTTCAGTGGCAGCTTAAACCAAAAAGTACTGCCATTTAATCCATTACTTTCAACTCCAATGGATCCACCATGTAGTTCAATAATTTCTTTACAGATAGAAAGACCTAAGCCTGAACCACCCTTGGATTTATGCCGAGATTTTTCCACACGGTAAAACCGTTGGAAGATTGAGCTCTGCTCCTCAATTGGTATACCCTTGCCTTCATCTTTAACAGCAAAATACATGTAGTCCTCTTCCTTCTTCACAGTGATCCTTATGGTTTTGTTTTCAAGGGAAAACTCAACAGCATTTTGGATTAAATTCGTCATGACTCTTTTAATATGAAAGGGCATTAAAGACATCATAGGCAGTGCATCATCATACTCCACTTCAATAGCCATTTTCTTTTCTTCTAGTACTCGTTCGAATTGAGGAATGGTTTCTACTACCAATCGATCGACTAATGTTGGAACAGGTTCAAAGGGAATCTTCCTATTTTCTAATTGTGAAAGCTCTAACACTTCCTCTATTAATAAACTTAATCGATTAGTCTCAGATAAAATCGTTTCGTAATAATGTTTTCGAGTTTCTTTGTCTTCTATAATGTCATCATTCAATGCAGAAACAAATGAATGAATAGATGATAAAGGAGTACGTAAATCATGAGAAACATTGGCAATCAGTTCACTTTTGAAGCGTTCTGACTCCTTCAATTCTTCAAACATCTCATGAATTCTCTCAGACATATGATTAAAATTTGAAGCCAGTTCCTTTATCTCCTGGGGCCCTGATTCTGTGACTCTCACATCAAAGTCCCCTTTTGCTATCCTTTCAGCTTCATTTGTCATTTGCCCCACTGATTTTAATAATGGAGAGGTAATGAGTAAATTCACTCCAAAGGATAAAATTCCCGCACCAAGGGTGATGAGGCACAGCAGGATGATGATATCGTTTGAAATAAACATTTGGACGTAGGAAATAAGTAAAAAAACAAATATCACAACCAGGGAAATGGTATTTGCTAATATAAGAAGGGTTCTAATTTTCATGATGATGACGTCCTTCGAATTTGTATCCGATTCCCCAAATCGTTTTGATCCACTGGGGGTTCGACGGATCGTCTTCAATCTTTTCTCTTAGTCTTCTAATATGAACATTAATAGTGTTGGCATCACCTAAATAATCATATCCCCACAATGTCTCTATCAATTGTGATTTTGAAAACACTTGGGAAGGATGTCTTGCCAATAAAGACAACAACTCAAACTCCTTCACAGTCATATCCATTTCTTTCTCATCCACTAACACTTTTCTCTTTTTACGATCGATCACTAACCCGTTCCACTGAAGTACCTCCTCCTCAACTGTCGAAGAAGGTACTGCAACAGACCGCCTTAAAATATTTTTTATTCTAAGCAAAAGTTCTCGGGGACTAAAGGGTTTGGTCACATAATCATCGGCTCCGATTGTTAGTCCATATATGCGATCCTTCTCCTGACCAAGGGCTGTTAGCATGATAATCGGGGTATCGTCTTCTTGTCTAATTCTCTCTGCCACCTTCCACCCATCCATCTCAGGCATCATAATATCCAATACCACAATGTTCGGCTTGAATGTGTGATAAATTTCAAGAGCGTGCCTTCCATTGGAGGCACTTTGAACCTCATACCCCTCTCGATCCAAGTAACGAGAACATACGTCAATAATATTCTCTTCATCATCTACTAACAGCACTTTGTTCGCCATTCTAAACTCTCCCTTACATTCCTTTACTTAATTCTGCCATTCCAAAGTCTTTATTAAACTGTTTACACCAAATCACAATCTTCATACCATCTGTTGCCATCTTATCTTCAGGAAGCTCGTAATTCTGATTTCCTATATTTCCTTTTAGCTTACCCAGGGACACTCCTTCTTTTGTCTCCTGACCTTCTTCTACTAAGTAAACGTAAAGATCCGGTCCATTGGTCACTTCAAAATCTTCCAATCGAACATTTTTTTCAGAAACAGTTACGATTCCCATTGCTTGATGAGAAGAATCCGCTCCCGTAAAAGATCCTGTATATGTTTCGCTTTTCTCCATTGTATCGTTTGTCAACCCGTCTTGCGAAGATGAGTCGTCTTCTTTCATATCGCTATCCATTTCTTCTTCTTTCATATCATCCTTTTCAGTTTCATGCTCAGCCATTACTGGTTCCTCGTTTACTACTTTATCGATAAACAAAGGAGAAGCGAGCCACCATCCGATGCCTAACCCTGCTACTACAACTATACTAATCATCCACTTCTTCATTTTATCTCTCCTCTTTTATCAGCGTTAAGGATAGTGTAAGAAACAAACATTATAGAAGATTAACGAAATTCTTAACTATTTCTTAAATAACTGTAAGACCAGCGTACATCTTAAATTTGGACAGAGAGTTTGTTATTTGAGATAGTTAAATAAAGATTGATTACTTATTAAAGGGGATTCCTAGTATGTTAACTGTTTTATTACTCCTATGTGTGATTGTACTATTGGTCTATTTACTATTAAAATTTTACCCGGCTTTTGGGCAGAAACCATCACAAAGTAGGGTTCAAGATTCTCCGCAGTATTTAAACGGAGTATTTAATAATCAAATTTCCACTTCTATGAGTACTGATTGGTCTTCTTCCATTACGATGGTTCGAGATCTTATGAAGAGAAGTGCTAATCGAAAGCCTGCTGATGTCCTTCCGATTACGAATTTCCCTACCCTCATTCACCCGTATCATAAAACAAATGTCACTTGGTTCGGTCACTCAGCCTGTATGATTGAGATTGACGGAAAACATCTCTTTCTTGATCCTATGTTTGGCGATGCCCCATCTCCATTTCCATGGATTGGAGGCAAGAGGTATAGCAAAATCTTGCCCTTTTCAATAGAAGAGCTTCCAAAAATCGATGCCGTTATTTTCTCTCATGATCATTATGACCACCTTGATTACGGGACGATTCAAAAACTACGTAATAAAGTCGAACAATTCTTTGTACCCATTGGAGTAGGAAGTCACCTTGAACGTTGGGGCATTGATCCTGAAAACATCAGTGAACTTGATTGGTGGGATGAAATTGAATTTGAAGGTCTTACTTTGGCTTCCACCCCTGCACGACATTTTTCCGGGAGAAGCTTGCATGACCGTAACAGTACGCTGTGGTGTTCCTGGGTCATTAAAGGAAAAGATTCTAATATCTTCTTTAGTGGAGACAGTGGATATGGTCCCCACTTTAAAGACATCGGAGAAGTGTATGGCCCCTTTGACCTTACCTTAATGGAATGTGGACAATATGATCCGAGATGGGCACCCATCCACATGCTTCCTGAAGAAACAGTTCAAGCTCATCTAGATGTAAAAGGAGAGCTCTTACTTCCCATTCATTGGGGAGCGTTCACCCTGTCCTTCCATGAATGGACCGATCCAATAAAACGCGTAACAAAGGCTGGAGAGGAACAGGGAGTTAAGGTTGTGACGCCAATGCTAGGGGAAACCTTTTTAGTACATGAAGAATTGCACCCAACCTATAAATGGTGGAAGTGAACATAGAGACAAAAAGCCAAACAATTATTTTGTTTGGCTTTTTGATTGATACGATAAAACTTTATTTTTCAAGAAGAAAGCCTTACGAAAAACACCTTTTTTTAACCGTTTATAGAGTTTTTGTATACAATATCTCAGTACTCTAAAGTAGGCGGTTAAATATGGGGAATGAACAGAAAGCGACACTTGGGGCATGGATAGCAGCCATCGGTACAGTTTTGGCTGCTATCGGTAGTACTCCGATTGAGAGTATTCCTGAAGATACACTGGGTGCCTTCAATCTTATTGGAAATGAACTACAAGGTACTGGAAATGCTTTACAAGCAGACGCTGCTGAAAAGGTCACCTTAACCAAAATAGGAAATCAAATTCAAGCCATCGGAAATGTTACGGTCGTCGCAGGTCTTGTGATTGATTTTAGAGACGTAACAAAACAAGAATTGAATATTAAAGGAAACCTCCTACAAGCTTTAGGAGGAAGTGCAGCTGTTGGCGAATCATATCTTCAAGAACATACGTTAGATGAACTCTTTTCGATATACGGAAACCTTCTCCAAGTCATCGGTAACTCTTTACAAGCCATATCCGGAATCCTTGAGTTAAATGGAAAGGATAGTGGAAACATCAATGTAGTTGGTAGCTGGATTCAAGCGATAGGTTCTATTATTTCAGCCTTAGTACAAAGCAAAGAAAGCTCCTCTAATTCTGAAAAGCCTTGGCTACCAACTCATAGGACCGAAGCTTGTCTGCAAAATTAGCGATATTCGTGATGAGAATAAACTCTTCATTTTCATATATTTCACGAAGTAAAAGCAATTCGTCCTTCACTTTTTGGGGACTTCCCACAATGGTCCTTTTTCTATTTTCTTTTATCTTTTCTTTTTCTCTTGACGTTAACACACGTCTTTTCGCCTCTTCTTTCGAAGGAATACGGGTGTCTACTCCTTTTTCCACTGCTAATAACCATAAATCCTGAGTCAGTGCCATTTCTTCAGCTTCTTCATCTGTTTCAGCACATACGACAAAAATACACACATTACTAGTCGGTTTTGCTGACCCAAATGATGGTTGAAAATGAGATCGATAATAGTCTAAAGCTCTCTTTCCATTTGTAGGGTTGATAAAATGCCCATATGTAAAAGCAGTCCCTTTTTCAGCAGCAACTCTAGCCCCTCGATGTGTGATTCCTAATATCCAAATCAGAGGTGGAGTGTCCACTAAAGGATATGCCCTTACACTCTCGTTTTTATCATGCAAATACTTTTGTAACGAACTCACCTGTCTTGGAAACTCATTCATGCTTTTGTTTACTCCATCCGTTAAAGCTAATCGAGTCTCATATGATCCACCAGGTGATCGGCCAATCCCTAAATCAATTCTGTCTGGAAAAAGCGTTTCTAGTACCTTAAAATCCTCCGCTACTTTATAAGGACTATATTGAGGTAGCAGCACTCCACCGGACCCTACACGAATCCTGTTTGTCATAGAGGCAAGATGAGAAATCAGTATTTGTGGAGCTGATCCTGTTAACCCGTTCGTATTATGATGCTCTGCTACCCAAAATCGAGTATACCCCAGCTCTTCCGCATGCTTCGCTAACTGTACTGTATGGTGAAATGCTGTTCCCCCCCGTTCTCCCTTAGTGAGGACCGATTGGTCTAGTACACTTAATTTCATTGGTGTCACTCCTATAAAAAAGCCGTGAATGTAAAATCTTGATCAGATTGAATTTGAATTGCTGACTGTTTTAGAGGTCCGTCCCTATGCTTTTATAAAGATTCGATTACCAGATGGATCCTCTGTATGCATTCTTCCATCTTCTTCAGTGACAGTTGCCCCCATGGTTGTTAGCAGTTGGATTGATTCATTTAGTTGTTTTTTGGAAGGGAAATGTATTGTAAAGGAACGCAATCCTACACTGTTATCAGAAGGCTTAGGCGCACCTGCACCATTCCAGGTGTTCAATCCAATATGATGATGGTAGCCTCCAGTTGAAATGAATAGGGCTTGATGTCCAAATCGACTAACCACTTCGAATCCGAGTCCCATTGTATAGAATTCCTCTGTTTTTTCCAATTCAGAAACATGTAAATGGATATGTCCCATGACAGTTCCTTCAGGCAATCCGGTCCACTTCTGTCCCCTTGCTTCTTCAATAATAGCAGTAGCATCAATTGGGTCCACAGCCATTTTCACCTGTCCGTCATTCCACGTCCACTGTGAAGAAGGGCGATCACAATAAACCTCAATTCCATTTCCATCTGGATCTGATAAATAGACGGCCTCGCTCACAAGATGGTCAGAGGAACCTAACGGAATGTTTTGATTTAATAAGTGTTGTAACATTCTCCCTAAATCCGAACGACTCGGAAGAAGTAAGGCGAAATGATACAAACCAGTCGTTCTCGCCTGTTTTGGTGTTGCGTTTGGAGGCTGTTCTAACGTAACCAAAGGCGTTTGACCATTTGCTGTTAATATTGCCGTCTCTTTCGTTTGCTGCAGTATATTAAACCCCATCACTTTTTGGTAAAAAGAAAGCGAACGTTCTAAGTTCTGCACTTTTATCGTTACTTCCGTTACAAATATGTTTGGTTTTTGATGAAAGTTCATAGGAATCCTCCTGATCAATGGGTCTTTAGGGAAATTGTATCATTATTGAAGGTTTTAGAGATATTTGAAGACTTGGATGGGTTATTTTTTGGGGGAGGTTAGAGTGTATTTTCTCCCTTTATTGTTCCCTATTTGAGGTAAATTCATTGCTTTTAAAATTCTTGATGCAACATAGGTTGATGGGATACATAAGTAAGAACGTAATTCTTGATTTGAAATGGTTGGAGAGATCAAAAGCTCATAATCTTTTAATGCCTGAAGATGGGCTTTACTATCTTTTATTAAGCATCTAGGGCAAAACCATGTACCATGTCTCCTTTCTAAAGGAGCGTAATCGCAATTCCCACAAAATACTCCAGGTAAAAGATCTTCTTTTGTAAGATTGAACCTTTTGAGGATAGAGTAATTTGCTTCATTATGATGCTTTTTAAGTAGACGAATGACTTTTTTGGTTTGTTTGTCTGAGAGAGAGTTGCCAATTTTAGAGGTTTTTATTTTATCGATCTTTTGAGGGAGAAGATGTCTATGAATTACTTTTTCGTTAAGATATTTGTCTTCAGGGGAGGATTTGATAATGGTCCTATCGTTGCTAATCACAACAATAGAAGAGATGGGTACAAGGGGAATACCTTTGTCTACTAGCCATTTTTTCAATTGGTTTTCTTGACGTTGAATTTGTATGGTTGGATCTGAAAAAGCCGTTTCCTGACCATCCTTTAATTGGATGAGTTGGTTAAAGACTGAATCAAAAAATATAGTACCCGCCAGATTTTTCACCTCTATAATAAGAAAAAATTTCTTTGATAATATCAGTGTATCTATCTGAAAATAACTGTTTGTATCCTGTAGTCGTAAGTCATGGAAAATGAAATATTCACTTGGGTCTAAAAAACTAAGAGGATAGTCAATTGAAGCTTCTCCTTTGTAACCGGCTTTTCTTTTTTTCCATTCCTCTTGAATAAGTGGAATTTTAGGATGCTGTGAATGCAACCTTTTCAGAAGTGCGTCTAATTTTTGAAGAGTACGAGGGTATTTTCGTTCTTTAACAATCATTTCAACACTCCAATTCAGTTTTAGTACTACAAGATTCTATAAATAGAAGGATAAATCCTTTAATGTATGAAAAATTTTGTGCATTGAAAATTATATTTGCGAAATTTTCATTATATCGAGCGAAATCATTAAAATATTTGCGAAATATCAAATATATTTGCGAGTCAAAGATTTTTCGACAAATCAAACCAACTTTTTTTGCATAATACTGAGAACTATTATCAATAATATAAAAAAAGAAGACAGCCACCCTCATGGCTGCCTTCTGTATCCTTACATACCCGCTTCAAATGTTTTGCAATCTGTTTCTTCACTTTTTTGGGCTTTGTCTCCTTTATGGCTCACCACAAAAATTTGATCAGCTGAACACATTTTACCTTCACGGTTAAATTTGCAATTGCTTACTTCACATAGTACATCTTGTGCCATCGTATCTCACCTCCCTATCGTTTAGAATTTGCTAAGGGAGTTTATTTCATTCGTGATTCTTTTGTAAATCCGCAAGCGGAACCATCATTATTTACCTGTTTTTTCCTACGTATCCAATAATACCTAAGTAATATTAAAATATGCCTAGAAAAATAATTTTAATCAAAATGAAGAGATTTAAGTAGATAGCCCCTGACAATTTTCTTAGTACGGAAAAACGGAAAATCAAAATAGTTTAAATTTACTGATAATTTCCATTTTTTACATTGTCTACTTCACCTATTTCTACTAAACTTTAATTAGCCGCCGGAGGTTATAAAGAAATAGCTATTTCTCCATTTCTATCAAAAAGGGGAATTGTAAACATGTCGAAAAAATTGGTAAGTTTAGCTTTAGGAACTTCTCTTGTATTTAGTGCTTCTTTCACAGGAGCCTCTACTTTTGCACAATCGTCTTCAGATTCAATTACTTCAAAGATGGAAATCCATCAAAAAGTGATGAATATAGATAAAAATGGTCCAAGCTTCTTATCTGGTAAACTATCAAAAGGTGTTGTAAAGAACGATAAAGATGTAAAGAAGTTTATGCAGGACAATAAAGATCTATTTTCTATCGATCCACATTCTGAATTAACATTGCTAGAACAGACAACAGACGATCTAGGAATGACTCATTATAAGTTTACCCAATCCATAAATGACGTTCCTATTGATGGAGCAATCTTTATTGTTCACACGAATAAGAATAACGAGGTTACGGCTACGACTGGTCAACTATATAAAGAAGCTTCCACTAAAGTGAAGAAGACTCAGTCGAATATTAATAAAAGTACTGCCACAGATCAGGCATGGAAACATATATCCTTGACAGAAAAGGATACACTTGATGGTTCTCATGATGAAGTAGTGATTGATGCACATAAAGAAAGTGATGTTGAAAGCACAACAGTGAAAAACGATTTAGTGATTCATGAAAAGGATGGAGAATTTAATCTTGCATATAAAGTGCAGCTTCAATTCATTCAGCCTTATGGAGCGAATTGGCAAATTTTTGTTGATGCTAAAGATGGTTCCATCCTGGAATCGTATAACGCAGTAGCTGATGGGGCAACAACAGGTTCTGGTTACGGTGTACTAGATGACTATAAGACTTTAAATACTTATTATTCTAATGGAACGTATTACTTATACGATGTAACCAAGCCAATGAATGGAGTAATCGAGACTCGAACAGCAAGTAATGGCTCAAGTCTTCCAGGATACTATACAGTTGATAGTGGTAATACTTGGTATGCTTACTCTCAAGCTGCTGAAGTCGATGCCCATGCGTATGCAGGGAAAGTCTATGATTACTATAAGAACACCCATAACCGCAACAGCTATGATAACAATGGTGCAACGATTCGTTCCACTGTTCATTATGGATCTAATTACAATAATGCTTTCTGGAATGGCTCTCAAATGGTGTATGGCGATGGTGATGGATCTACTTTCACTTCTCTTTCCGGCGCACTGGATGTCGTTGCACATGAATTAACACATGCAGTGACGGAGCGTACAGCTGGTTTACAATATCAATATCAGTCAGGTGCTCTAAATGAATCCTTCTCTGATGTATTTGGTTATTTCCTTGATCCAGGTGATTACTTATTAGGGGAAGACATTTATACTCCAGGAGTTTCAGGAGATGCCCTTCGCAGTCTTTCAGATCCGACACGTTTTGGACAGCCTGCACATATGAACAACTATGTGAACACGTCTTCCGATAATGGAGGAGTTCATACAAACTCAGGTATCCCAAATAAAGCTGCTTATAACACCATTTCCAGCATTGGCAAAACAAAAGCTGAGAAAATTTACTACCGTGCGTTAACCGTATACTTAACACCAACTAGTAACTTTAGCTACGCTCGCGCCGCTCTTCTTCAGTCAGCTGCTGACTTATATGGAAGCGGAAGCTCTACCTACAACTCTGTTAAATCAGCATGGGATGCTGTGGGAGTATACTAATTTAATAGGGTAAACCTCAAAAAAAGCCATCCATTAGGATGGTTTTTTTGTACTTTCTTCATTTCTCCTCTTTCAATCACAAAAATATCCACAATGAATCGATTTCATTATATAATAGAAATATAGGAAAATTGTCACGCTTTTATCTTTTCATACCAAGTTGACCTTTCCTAGGAGGGATTAAAATGCTAGAGCACTTATTTGTTAATGTTTGTATCATCATTTCTTTTTTATACTTCACGGGAATGATTCTTAAGAAGACAGAGAGTTTACACTTTAGATTATTATTATTAATGGGATTGTTTTTTGGAATACTCGGTCTGGCTCTTATGTATTTTACGATCCCTTTGAACAATAACACGATAGTCGACTTAAGACATTTGGCTGCCGTTACTCCCGCAGTTTATTTTGGGTGGGTACCAGCTCTCATATCTGCCATCATTATTACTATAGGGCGAATCGTTATGTATGGTGTAAGTACTTCATCGGTTGTCGCAGGAATTGGGATGATAGGTATCGGGTTGATTTGCAGTTTATTTACTCGTATTCCCCTTAAAAATCTTCACAAGCTTCAAGTGATGAATATTGCGAGCTTACTCATTATTTTTATCGCCTTATTTATAAATTTAGGACTACCATTAACCTTTCAAATCTTCCCGTTTCACTTTATTACTTCACTTCTTGCCGGTTTTATTGCTTACGCTATCGCTGAACAAATCAAACGGGCGAATGAACAATTCCACCGTCTAGAAAGAAGTGCTACGAAGGATTTCTTAACAAACCTTAATAATGTAAGACAGTTTGATATTAGCTATAACGATGCCCTTAGACAGGCAAAAGAAAAAAACGAAAAGCTTTCCTTTTTATTGATTGATATCGATCATTTTAAAACCGTGAATGATACGTTTGGACATCATGCAGGAGATGAAGTATTAAAAGAACTCGGTAAGGTTCTTACTTTTCATTCAAGATCATTTGATATCGTTTCCCGAAATGGGGGAGAAGAATTCAGTGTTCTTTTATTAGATTGCCCTCATGAGCATGCCATGACAATTGCTGAACGGATTAGAAAAGAAGTAGAACAACATACCTTCCCTATTAATGGAGAACAATCCATTTCCATCACGATTTCAATTGGGGTATCTACTTTTCCTGACACTGTTTCTTCTACAGGGGAGGAAATTTTTGAGCAGGCAGATAAAGCACTCTATTTAGCGAAACGAACAGGCCGAAATAAAGTTTGTGATTTTCAGATGGTTCAAGCAGTATAAAGGGTTACGAAGAGCACATATCTTATAAGATCTGTGCTCTTATGAATGAGTAATATTAAGCTAAATGATTAATAAAAATGCCTGCACTCCAAAATATAGTCCAAACCCGATCAAAACCACCCCAGAAATGATGGAAACCCATATAAGAAAATGAGGCTTTAGCCATTTTTTTGCCCCAGCTGATACACCAGCCATCGTTACATCCCAAAGACTGATTCCAATAAATATTCCCGCGCTGTATATGAGAACTTCTAGGGATTCATAGGATTGAGAAGTTTGAGCTAATATCGAGCCATAAATACCAATCCAAAACAATATGCTAAGTGGATTTGAAATGGCCATAAGAAAGCCAGTCCGAAAGGCTTTCCCTTTAGTCTCATTAGGGGTAATGAATGGACCACTTTTTATATCTTTTGACTGAACAATGCTTTCGACACCAGTATAGATTAATACCACAAAGCCCAGTAACCACAACAGAATTTGGATCACTGGCTTATCTAAAAATTGAGCCAAGCCGAAATAAATCATCAGCATAAAGACTCCATCCGCTACCATTCCTCCTATGCCCACTAACCATGCATGTAAAAAACCAAAACGTATTCCTTTATCCAGCTGGGCAGCATTAATGGGGCCCATAGGAGCAGATAAAGAAAGTCCTAATAATATGTAACTGAAAAAGATACTCATGATAACCCCTTTCGATAATGAGACCTATCAATTTATACATGTTTTTAGACAAGCTTGAATATCATTCATATAGGTACTTAGAGTAAGGAGGAGAAAGATGAAACGACTTGTTCTGTTCTTGATATGTGTCATAATGTTAAGCGCTTGTGGGATTAAGGAATCTGTATCCCAAGAACTGTGCGTTTACGGTTCTATGATGAAGGTGAATGGAAAAGATTATGTTCATTTACCTGTAAAAAAGAAAGTAATTATCGGTTCTGAAATTGGGCTTATTACAGAAAAAATTGGAGAAAACTATCATCCAGTGGAAGATTTCACATCAAATATTCTAGAAGCAGGAACAAGTATATACAGTGTAAAGGATTCCGGGGAATATGTGATAGCTAAAACAGATGATGATCGCTATTTATTATTCCAAGAATTAAACTGACGGATGGGCTGATTACCCTACTGGGGTAATCAGCCTTTTTGTTATGTGCAATCAAAAAAGATCCCTCGACCAAATATCAATGGATATAGTCATGATTCACCTCACCAGCATATACTAGTACCCTGCTATAATATTCTTGAATAAATAACACAAAAAGTGCCCACTATAAACACTGTCTACTTAATGAGATGGAGTGATTTAGTTGAAGAGCCATCATCCAACTTGGGAAATGATTTCAAAAACAAGAGCAGATTATAGGGAGTACTATTGGGAATATTGGAAGCATAATGACTTATTTTCATTTGGCTGGTGGCTTCTTTTGGCCATAAATCTTTTATTCATATATATGGCTGTAAAAATACTGGATAGAAGCCGATTGTTCGAATTATTAACAGTTGCGGGAATCATCATTTCCTTTAGTACGATGTTAGACACGATCCTTATACAATATGGTTTAACTTCTTATCCAACTAGCTTAACACCTCTAACCCCATCCTTTTTCGTATCAACATATATCATTCTACCTGTGATATATATGCTGTTATATCAGCTTTTCTCCAGCTGGAAGTCATATCTAGTTGCAAATATCATTACATGTATTTTTTTAGCCTTTATTATAGAAAAATTATTGCGTTTGTTACATATTTATCAATATATTCATTGGAATTCATTTTACTCATTTTTAGCTTATTTTGGAATAGGGCTATTTTCAAAAATAATCATGAATATACTATGCAATAAACAATTGCGTTCCTAGCAGTATCTTCTTTTAAATACTTTAAATAACCTTGATGCAAATGCCTTTTAGGTGTAAAGTACTTTCATCTACAAATAATGCCTAAATGAATATTTTTTGCTCTTAACGGATGAATCAAGTAGAAATATACTGAATTTGTTAGAAATTAGCAGATAGAATGAGATTTCACCATGGAGCGGGTTGTAGTAAAATATACCTAACATTTGTTTTGGAGGTAGAAAATGAGGCTTCAACCAGGTGATAAAGTCCTGTATGAAGAAGAGGAATACAGTGTGTTTTGGATTTATGAGAGTGGTTTTATTGAAATCACTCAAGATGACATCAATTATAAACTGGTGAAATGTTCAGAGGTAACGCAGTTTCGAACATATTAACTTAACAGACGGTTCCTTATATTAGGAGCCTAATGTTAAACCTCATTAATCTAATAATTTAGTTAGTGCAACGATATTGATCCCAAGAGCATCAAGTATCTTTTTACAAGTGATATCCGTCACCCCTCCTTTTCCTCTTTCAATCCTTTTAATTGTTTGCGTACATAAATTGGCACGACTGGCTAAGTCTTCTTGTGTTAATAAGGATTTCACACGGAAGATATAAATGATTTTGCCTATATCCATTTTTCCAGAATAAGATATATGACTGAATTGATTACAAAAAGCAGTACAAAATTTGGTCATATCCTCCATAAAATTCAGCTCCCTTGCGTTCCTGTTTATCATTATTAACTAAATATAATGATAATCCCTTAAGGTTTCAAGCCTAAATTGGATATATCAGTATAATTTCTTACAGATAAGAATACTTTTTCACAGATAACAAACCCTACTTACTGGAGGTGTTTCAGTTGGAAAAGGAAACAACATCAAATAAAACTGGTCAAAAGTTCGATTCCATGAATTCTATGGATCAAGGGATAAACCTTATTTCCCAAATCGTTAATAACATGACTGGACTTGATAAAGGAAATGATGGCAAAGAGAATAACAAGGAAGAATAAATGGAACGCCTTTTGAGGCGTTTATTTTTTATTGTGACTCTCCCAAAAAAACAGTGAATTATACTTGTGGTATGGCTT
Source organism: Rossellomorea aquimaris TF-12 (assembly GCF_001648555.1). Classification (GTDB taxonomy): domain Bacteria; phylum Bacillota; class Bacilli; order Bacillales; family Bacillaceae_B; genus Rossellomorea; species Rossellomorea aquimaris. The sequence continues at coordinate 195,562 of NZ_LQXM01000028.1, forward strand.
CGAATGATGGATTATAGAAAAGTGAGATTATCATACATTTTGGAGGACTACATGGAATCACAAATAAATTCAAAAGCGATATTGATTACCTTTATGATCGGAGCATTCTTTGCCATATTAAACGAAACGTTATTAAACATTGCTTTAACAGAGCTTATGGCTGTTTTTAATGTGGATGCTCCCACTGTTCAATGGCTTGCCACAGGTTTTATGCTGGTGATGGGTGTTCTAATGCCTATTTCCGCTTTACTTATTCAGTGGTTTACGACTAGACAAATGTTTATCGGTGTTATGACCGTCTTTTTACTCGGGACCATTATTGCTGCCTGTGCCGTGAATTTCCCCATGCTGTTAACGGGAAGAATGATTCAGGCTATCGGTACAGGTTTGTTAATTCCAGTCATTATGAACGCCTTGCTATTGATCTATCGCCCGGAAGTCAGAGGGAAAATCATGGGGACCTTTGGACTCGTCATCATGTTTGCTCCTGCTATAGGGCCGACATTATCAGGTGTCATTGTTGATTTTTTAGGCTGGCGATGGCTATTCATCACGGTTATTCCTTTCGCCGTATTTTCTATTCTTTTTGCCCTAAAGTACTTACAAAATGTTGGAGAGGTGACTCGACCAAGCGTGGATGTTTTCTCCATCATCCTTTCTACCATCGGAATTGGTGGAATTGTATATGGATTTAGCTCCGCAGGTGAAGACCCTGAAGGATTTATGAGCATCAAGATCATTTTGATTATCTCCATAAGCATCATTAGTATCGTGCTTTTCACAGTACGACAATTGAAGTTAGAGGAACCATTACTAGACGTTCGAGTGTTTCAATATAAAAGCTATTTGCGAGGGGTAAGTATTTTCGTCATAGTGATTATGGCCATGTTTGCTTCAGAAATTGTTATGCCAATGTATTTACAAGGACCACTTGGTTATTCAGCCAAAGTCGCTGGATTATTACTTTTACCTGGTGCTTTATTAAATGGTCTTATGTCACCTACTATGGGTGCTTTATTTGACAAGTATGGACCAAGAAAGCTCATTATTCCTGGTACCGTTACCTTAGTTGGAGTCATGATCTTCTTTAGCAACATTAATCCTTCCACTCCTATTTGGTTGTTTGTATTTGCGTATATTGTGTTGATGCTATCCATTTCAGCTATATTAATGCCTGCACAAACGAATGCTTTAAATGAATTACCAAAGAAACTGTATCCTCACGGGACAGCCATTGCCAACACATTACAACCCGTTGCAGGGGCATTAGGGGTTTCTGTATTTGTCAGCATCATGACACAAAGTCGAATGCAATTTTTAGAGGAACAAACAGTGCCGACAACGGAAAAACTAATGAGTGAAGCGATGACCCTAGGCGTCCATCATGCTTATTGGTTTGCCTTAGGGTTAACAGGAGTGGCTTTCATCATTTCATTATTTATTCGAAAAGCCATTGCTCCTGATTTTGAGTCAAATGAAGATGCCTCACAAAATTAGTTTCAGTTCGTAAAGAGAGCCTCGTTACAATGTAACGAGGCTCTTTTTAATTACACCATTGAACACTAATAAGAATATAGTTAAAAAGAAAGAAACAAAAAAAGAACACGCGCCTGAGCGTGTTTAAGAATTTTTATCTTTGTTGTTACTGTTTAGAATAGCGATGACAAACATACCAAAGCTCAGCATTAGAGTCAGGACTTCAAATGTCTCCATTGATAAATCGCCTCCTTACTCTAAAGCCTTCCCGTAACTAAGTTTGTCCTATACAAAAGGATTAAAATGGAGGTGCACCCTTTGATTCATACGGTCAAAACAGGAGAAACACTGACTCAGATAGCTAAAGATTATCGCAAGCCTTTAAACGTCATTTTGAATGCGAATCCCTCCATCAATCCTGACATCATTTATCCAGGTCAGTCCATTGTGATACCAGGGATCCCATCGGCAGGTACAATTCCTTTTCAAATTGAAGTGTCAGTCAACAATCGATGGCTACTATTATACAAAAACGGTATAAAACAAAAGCAATATCCCATTGCTGTTGGCAGAATCCTAAACGAGACACCGATTGGAAATTTCATCATCATTAATAAAGCCCCCAATCCTGGAGGGCCTTTTGGTACGATGTGGATGAGTTTATCAAAACAACACTATGGGATTCATGGAACGAATAATCCCAGCTCGATTGGAAAAGCCGTCTCAAAGGGATGCATTCGAATGTACAATAAAGATGTGGAGGAATTAGCAAGGACGGTTCCAATAGGGACATCAGTTTTCATTCGTCCATAAATAATTACCCTTTATTCTTTTAATTGTTTTGAATAGATAACAGGGGCCTCCACACACTCTTCCGTTTCTTCAACCAGTTCGATCAGGGCGACTTCTTTTATCTGCCCTTTAATCGTATCACCTCTTTTTAAGCAATACTCGAATCCCTCGGATAATTTTTCAGGGGGCAATTTATTAGCTAAAGTACAATGGGGAATCCATTGATCAGGTAAATATAGCGAGTTCGCAGTAGCCTTAAACTGCTGGAACGATTTATGATGATCACTATGGAAATCAAGTAATTCTCTTGTGATGGTTGGGGAGAAAAAGAGTGTCCCATAATTTAAAAACGAACCTATCGTGTTAAATGTAAGAGGGATGGAGGTTTTTTGTTCATAGAAGCTCTCCAGTTGTTTGATATATTCGTCTTTGTCTAATTCAGTATAGCTTCCTAATGTAATATGCGGTCTCGCATCGTTGATTTCTTCTTCATAGTATGAAATCTTCTCTTCACTAAGCTCTTTCCAAATCTGTTTGATCTTTTGTTCCGTCTCTTCATCAAATAGAGCGATGACCCAATACATGGTTAAACCACCTTTCAACTCTTTATCTCTTTCGTACAATTATTTCAAAGAGTTTGGATTAACTCAATGTTTACGATCGCTTTTCTTTATATACGTTCTTGAGAGATTCATAAAAACAAGATATCCATTACCTTCTTAGTGCTTAATTATCCCTCCTTTTTAACACTATTTCACTTCCATTTTAATAATTTTCTCAAATAGACTATTTCTTGATGAGTACACTCCTTCTCTCCATAGCGAACTTTTTCATAGATTGGAATAATATCAGAAGGTCCATTTATTCTTTTGAACCATTCTTGGATAGTTTCTTGTGGTTTTTTCTTCTTTATATTAGTTAAACCTTTCTCCCATTCAATTAATAGTTTTCGAATTTGATGAATATCGCGAGTTGGAGTTGGCATAGAAACATCCCCTAGATTGTCTGGGACTTCATCTTTTTTGTAGGAATTCATTTCAGAAACAAAGCTTTCTTCGTTCATTCTTTGTTTCTTTCTTTTTTTATAACGTTTATACAAATAGAGAGAACTAATGAGAATAAGAAATGGAAGAATAACCTTTGCCGTCTTCTTTAATGTTTCAATAAATTCATTACTACCATTTATTATCTCTTCTCCCCATTTTAAAACGATCACTCTATTTCCCTTCCGATCAGGATCTGGTTCCTCATCTAATTCCGTCCACTTGGAAACATACTTAATAATTGTGAGACCACCAACTGACTCTTCCTCTTCTTCATAGGTATACTGTGCTTTTACTTTTTCAGCTACCATCAAAGATGTACTCCCTAAAAAATAACTAATACTTGAAAGCAGGACGATGAATAGAAAACTATATACTATTTTTTTGTGCACTGTAAATCCCCCCCAATACTTTTAAGTATGGATAAGCTCGGCAAGATAGTTGATTAGAACGGGTGCCAACCAAAGCAGCTTATTGTTTAATATGCAGAAGCTGATCACGTCTATTAGGAACTGGTGGCGTACCAATAATCAACCCTAGTGATTTACTATCCTTCTTCCGTAGTGAATATTGAAAAAAACGTTCTGTTGAAAAAAACACTCCATTTGTATGAATCATGGCCAGAGTACCGATAATCTTTTTCACCTGGGAGCGATCTAAATCATTTTCTAACTTTAAAATGCCATTTTGTTCTGTTGAGTAATTTACCCATAACTCAACCTTACAGCCTTCCTTAATGAGGTAAAGACAAACTGAAACTGCGTATTCAATGAGCTCCTCCATGTCCTTTCGAAGATGGAACTGTCCCGCCCCTACTATATTCAGGAAGATCGAATAAACATCCCCATGAACCTTCTGGTATTTCTTTGCGAGTAGCTTGTTTTCTTTTGCCGTCGCTAACCAATGGATATGCCGAAAGCTTTCATTCTCGTAGTCTTTCGTTCCAATAATGCTTGCTTCGTCCATATATAAAGAAGAGTTGGTCTGTTTGTACCCTTGAAGCAATGATTTTAATTTTAAATCATTTAATTTTAAAATACGTGGAATTACCTTGAATTGTGGTAAATCATCGAATTCCAGGCGAAAAGATTGAAGAATGAGAGGATCTCTCACCAGAAATTCAAAATTAGACCACTGGTGGTTCCCCCTACTCTTCCCTTTCATCATCACAACAATGGTTTTTTGTGATTTTGCAGGAAGATCCATCACCATCGAGAGAATACTACTTTCCCTCTCATTATCAATAAATACCAGTTCTTTATCGCTTCTGCTTTCGATGTTGAGTTTAAGATGATACAAGGGCAGAGCTGAATCGTTCGTCACTTCAATATAGCACTTGAATGTCTCATCAATACTTGATGAATCCTGATATTTTTTGATACTCCAAGAAACCTTATCGTGCTGATACTTTAAATAAACGAAAGACAGAATAGCCAGAGATAAAATCATAGCAAACAAAAATACGAGTACGGATGAGCCTGACAAACTACTGATGATGAAGAGGACGACCACCAGTACCAAGACCACCGGTAAGAGGATAAAGGGTGTTTCTTTATGAACCCTCATACAGTTTCAACAGGCACAGAAGTGCTGTGGAGTATTTCTTCGATGATCGTTTCTTTCGATGTTTTCACTTCACCTTCTACATTTAAAGAAATTCGATGGGCAAGTAAAGGCAATGCCAGCTCTTTTACATCTTCAGGGGTGCAGAAGTCTCGTCCATATAGAAATGCCCTTGATTGAATGGCCCTCATATAAGCAATAGACCCTCTTGGACTTACGCCTATCTCTACATATTTGTGCTTTCTCGTTTCCTGAATAATGTTCATTAAGTAGTCTTCAATTTCCTCTGAGAGGGTTATCCCCTTAACTTTTTCTTTAAGCTCGATAATATCTAAATTAGAAATCACAGTTTCAATGGTTTCCATTGGATTAGATGAACGGAATCTTCTTAGCATGGTTTTCTCTTTTTCAGGTGATGGATAGCCTTGTTTAATTGTCAAAAGGAAACGGTCCAGTTGAGCATCTGGTAAGGGAAAGGTTCCAATGGAGTCAAACGGGTTTTGGGTCGCAATGACACAGAACGGCTTTGGCAGTGGGTGGGTTACCCCCCCTAATGTCACCGTCTTCTCTTCCATTAACTCTAAAAGAGCAGATTGAGTCCTAGGAACAGCGCGATTGATTTCATCAATGAGAAGAACATTATTAAAGACAGGTCCCTTCCGCACTTTAAAATCACTCGTTTTCACATCAAAATATTCCTGTCCAACTATATCAGATGGCAGCGTGTCAGGCGTGAATTGCAATCGGTTAAACGTACCATCAATACTTCTTGCAAAACACTTTGCCATTGTCGTCTTTCCCGTACCTGGTACATCCTCCAATAGAACATGACCGTCACTTAACAGAGCAATAATCATCAATTCGATTTCTTTTTCTTTATCTATCATCACTTTTGATATGTTTTCTTTTATGTGTTCTAGCATTTCTTCACTCCTCAGCTTGTATATGTAATAATATGGTAACATTTTCGGTGGACTCGCGGTACTTTAAAACTGAAAATTGCAATAATTTCGACTGGATTTATAAGAAGTTCTTTTGTTACGAGGAGAAAGGGGTAGTTGATGGAAGAAAAACAAGAGAAGTTATAGTGATGGCTCTTTCCCCAAAATCGCCATACAAAAAAGCTCCTTTTTTCTAAAAAAAGAGCTTTTCCAATCATACTATTTAAAAATAATTGAAATCATTTCATCTGTGGTCATTCCACTTTCAATTTCGAACGTACCAGGTCTTAAATCGTTCTCAAGTCCTCGCTTCTCTACTTCTTTATAAAAATCTATTCCGCTCTCAATAATGTTCCCTCTTTCAAGAGCAGTACCAACATCAATACTCGTCATTCCTGAGGAAACGGTAAGTATGGTTCGGTAAACGATGTTTTCATCAGACTTCTTCTCTGGTTTCTTTTCAGTTTTTTCTGCTGATTTCGCATTATTAGTGAGATAATTCTTCCATTCATCTTTTGTATGTATGACAAAGCCTTTAGATGCCAGCTGATCAATCATTTCGTCTTCTGAAAGCTTGGCGGAATTGACTGTTTTTGTCGTCTTTTCCGTACTCTTCGCTTCCGAAGGACCAAAGATATATACTGCACTAATTAATGTTGTTGCCACTAATAGGCCGATGGCAAAAATGCGTAAGGAATTAGGTGTCATTGCGCTACCATTCCCCTTTCAGCCCTTCTTGTCATGTAAGGAGCAAGCATATGCTCTACCTCAATTGGTGTAATCTGTTTTTTTGATGCAATACTTTCTAATGAATACCCGCGTTTGTGCAGATCAAGAATATCCCGCAGCAAAACACGATCTTCTGAAGCAGCTGGTAATACTCCTGACTGGTGTGCTGTAATTTCTGCATCTAATTCAATGTTTCGCACCTGCTTCTCCAGTTCGTGAACTTCATTCATTACGGCAATGGAAACATGTTCAATTTGTTGCTCAAGTTGTGATTTTGAATGCGTCGTTTTAATAAACGATAAAATGAGCAGCACAACTGCCGAACCAAACAAAATGGCTAAAACCCATCCCATCATGTGATCCCCCTTATATGAATCTTTTTTATCAAAGTAAATTATACCTCGACTACCAAGGGAATTCGATTTAAAACGACAAAATACCACAAAAGTCCTGTGTTCCTAACAGAAAATCCCCTATATGTTTGTTACAAATGTTCTAGTCCCTAACACGATATACTTTGTTTTGAACGAGAATTAATTTTTCGGTGGGCATACCCTTTATTGAATAGATTTTACTTCCCTTTCCTGCAAATGTAGCTTCCCCATTTTTGAGTTGATACTTTGGATTTTTTTCCTGTTTACTTCCCACCAAGCTAAATGCGATCACTCCTACTTCTTTATCGGCTTCTCTATATTCTTTTTGTCTACTTTTCACTTCATCAAAAGAATAAATATCATTATTCCATTTCACAACATCTGACCATTCAACTTCCACTTGAGGTTCAGGAGAAGAAATGGAGCAGCCCGTTAAAAACAGGACGATGGCAAACGTTAGGTAAATAATTTTTTTCAAGAGAATGCTCCTTTATAGGGGATTAATTTCCTCATTTTCACTGGAATTACTGTGTCGTTTATATAAAAAGTACACTTTATTAGCTAAATTGCTTGGTAAATAGACAAAACTAGTCCTTAAAATAAAATATATTTTCAACTTTCAAACTTTTATTTTTAACTTTTCAAACTTTATTTTCAACTTTTCGACTTTTATTTTCAACTTTTAAAATCCACGCAAAGATACTATCAACTTCCAATATTTACTACCAACTATTCTTGTTTATTATCAACAAAATTCTTTAAGATCAACTTGCCACTCTCTTCCTTCAACTCATTCCTCTATGTCATAAACCAACACATCAAATAATTCACCATCAGCATAAAGAAGGATGGCCCATTCTCCTTGCATTGGAATTTTAACACTGGATACTGCATGGGCATCTGCTCCGTTATGCTCTCCCGCGAGATCGATTGTCCAGCCATTGTTTAGAACAGGATGAACAGTTCCTGTTTCTCTATGGTATCCGACTACCGTTAATTCCTTAGCATCAGTACCCCAAAGATGCCACATCCACTTTTGATTGGTTAGACTTGGCATATCTGCACCGATTACGCCTGATTTATTTTTATTTCCAATGATATTGTGACCGAATGCTGTTGCTTTACGATCCCAATTAATTTGTTCATAATCGCTCTCCTGAACGAATTCAGGAAGATTGTCTTCAGGCTTTTCACTAACGGAGACGATGACATCGCCGTACACTTTTCCATTCAGGAGAACTTCATATTTCCACAGGCCACTGTAAGGTACTAGGAATGTTGTCGTGAATCGTTGCAAGCTTACATAACCAGGGGACGGGGCTGTTATTTTTTGCGGAGGAGATACTAACATTCGTTCGCCGGTCTTCTTATTGTAAGCATTAATAGAAAGTTCTTTTCCCTCATAAGTTTCAAAGGGCTCCCTGAAGCTGAAGAGATAGCCGAATGGTTTACCGGCTGTCAGTTGAGGATCTGGATATACGTTAAATAGTATTTGATTGTTTTCCCTATATTCATGTCGCACTTCCCATTGATCAACTGTTGATTCATCCGTATTTCCATTTGAAGTTCCAGGTGGTATCATAACTTCAGTCGATATCAATAAGATGAATATTGACACCGCTGCAATGATTAGTGAGAATATCAAATATTTATTAGGTCTGTCTCTCCTAAAACTCGCTTCTGTCCGAGTCGCTCTTCTAATATTATTTTTTTGAATTTCCGTGAAGTGATGGCCTTTGTGAGTCGTAGAGTTCATCGCTCTCCGCAGGTTTTTAAGCTTGTTCTCCACTGTACTCACCCCTTTCCATCATATTCTTTAGCTTATTTCTTCCTCTATTTAATCTGGTTTTAATCGTATTGAGATTCATGTTAAGAATTCCACCGATCTCTTCCATCGATAACTCTTCATAGTAATAAAGGATAATAACTTCCCTGTACTTTACAGGCAGGGCAAGAACACATTTAGACAGAAACTCTTCCTCGGTACGCTTCACCATGGACCTTTCAGGGGACAAGTCTTGTGACGTGAAAAGATTGAAGAGAGAAGAGTTCATAACCATTTTCCGAAAAGAAGAACTTTTCAATACATCCTTTGATCGATTAATGGTTATTCGAAAGATCCAGGACTTGAAAGAAATAATCTTATCTATGTTTTCATATTGTTTATAACAAGTGATAAAAACCTCTTGAACAATATCCTCGGCCATCTTCCAATCCTTCACATAGTTGAAAGCCACTTTTGTCAGTCGTTCCCCATATTCATCCATGATTGTCTCAAGCCATTCGTCCATACCTTCGAGAGTTGCATTATCTCTAATTCCCCTCAACCTCTTCTCCCCCCAATCCCCTTTAATGCTAAGACGAATAAGTTTTGTATTGGTTTCATTTTTTTTAGTAAAAGAGGGAACTCCCAATTTGATGGAATCCCCTTATAACCTTCCCATTAAAATAGTATTATAGTAATTTCCGTCAGAAAGTAATTTATCTTGTTTTAAAATACCTTCCACTTCAAATCCACATCCTTCATAAAGCTCTATTGCTTTACGATTCGTTTCAAGTACTTTCAGCGTTATTTTCTTTATTTCATTTCCATCTGCCCAAGACACTGATTCGTTTAATAAAGTCCTGCCTATTCCGTATCCCCAAAATTCTTTTAATACACATACACCAAACTCAACCTTATGAGCGCTTCTTTTCAATTTATTCCCTTCACACCTTGCAAAACCTACAATTCTACTACCTACTTCAGCTACTATAAACAGGTTCGTCATACTATCTGTATCATTTTCAATGACCTGCTTAAAACCTGATTCATCTATGTAATTCTCACCTTTTTCCCGATCTAAATTCTCTGTTTCTCCGTCAACCTGCAATCTCACTTGCGACAATGCTTTCGCATCATTTTTATCGGCGGATCTCACTATATACCGTACATTACGAACATTAAATTCTTTTGATTTTATTTTCATTTTTATTCTCCCTATGTCTTGTCTGTTGTACTGCCCAAATATGACGGGGAGAAGCAGTTTAGACTCTAATTCCTGTAAACTGATCCATTTCAATTCGTGGTCGTCGGTTACAGGATGATATAAAATACCTCTTAGGATTCCTATGAAACTGCCCACCTCTATGCCGTATCCCGTCTCTTCCATTATCCCCTGGTTGAGGCACATTGCATGATTTTCATTACTCTCTATTCCCCCATCTGTAAAAAATGATGTACTCTTCTGATTCGCACAGTCAAAATTCCCTCTTTGGTTTCATTGAAATTACAGCATCAACACTTTTTCACCTTATCAATGATTAAATAAAATCTAGTATTCTAATATCAACACAATCAATATATCCAATCTCTTCCTCTAAATCCCAAAGCCTAATTTCAGACGTCTCTTCGTTTTCTTTAAATGGTTGAAGTTCTTCAACTTCTGTAAAATAAACAGGATTAAATTTTATTTCTCCGTTTATTATTTTTTTAGATTTCATTAAACCTTTATATTCTAATTCAGATATCACTTGCCCTGTTTCTTCATAAAGCTCTCTAATGGCACATTCCTTAGGAGTCTCCTCCCCTTCTCTGCGCCCTGCTGGCAATTCCCATTGTTTTCGCCATACGTTGTAGCACATCAGATACTTTCCTTTACATTTTATGACTGCAAAGGAGCCGGCTACTGGTTGATATGTAACAATTTCTTTTTCTTTTGTATAAATAAAATCCAAAAACTCTAACCCATTATTTTTACATTCATTCAAGGTATTTCTCCCCCTAAAACTGAGTAAGTTTACCTATTCGATACACTTCTTATAGAACCCTTTATTTCCCAACAGCAGAAAAAAGAATAATAATGATTTTTTATTTAGAATTTTATGTTAACAGGTCTAAATTCATAGTAAAATAGTATTGAACAGTTTATATATTTACACGTTCAAAAGTGAGGGGTTTAGGTGAGGTTAGTTTCCATTAACAACTGCGAAACCGGAATGGTTTTAGCAAAACCAATTTATAACGAAGATGCCCGACTTCTTTTAAATGTCGGGACCGTACTGACTGAAGCGCATATTACTCGGATCAAAAAGCGTATTTCCTTTATATATGTTAAATCTGAAATGACGGATGATATTGTACAGGTTAATGATGATATTCCATTTGAGCTACGAACAAAGACTATTTCCACCATCTCAAATGTTTTTTCAACAATGACAAGTAAACCAGTGAACAAGGTAGCTATAACAAACAGGCTGAATAATTTTAGAAATTTGAAAGATACATTCTCTAAAGTTGTCCATGAGCTTCAAAATTCAAGTGATCATTTGAACTTGATTTCACATTTACAAATCAATAATGATTTCATGTTTGAGCATTCTTTAAATACAAGCCTGTACTCAATCTCTATCGGAAGAGCACTTGGCATCCCGGAGAATTCACTGCATATTTTAGGGCTTGGGGCACTTTTCCATGACATCGGGAAGCTCCAATTACCAAATTCACTTCTGACGAAAACGAACTTATCTGAAGAAGAAAAGCAAATGATGAGATTGCACACTGAAATTGGTTTTGAAATGCTGAGAAAAGAATCTGAACTTCATTTGCTGGTTGCTCACTGTGCCTTTCAACATCATGAGCATGTAGACGGAAGTGGTTATCCAAGAGGGTTGAAAAAAGATGATATTCACCTGTTTGCAAGAATTGTTGCTGTTGCAGAAAAATTTGATCAATTGATCAGGCAGAAGTCCATGCTTCCTCATGAAGCCATCGAAGTACTGTATGGATACTGCTATATACGATATGACATTGACATCATTGAGGCTTTTAAAAAAGCCGTAGCCATTTTCCCAATTGGTGTAACGGTTACGTTAAGTACTGGGGAACGTGGTGTTGTCATCGGGTATAACCCAAAATATCCTCAACGTCCAAAGGTCAGAATATTTAAGGATAAAGAAGGGAAAAAGCTGGCTATATCTGAGTTTTATGATATAGATCTATTAACGGACCTAACCGCAATGATTGTGAAGTGTGATGCGATTATTGAAAGGAAAGCGACCGTGTAGTTGAATTACTTGTGTTAAAAATAAAGGGGTATTTATAAAAATCGAGATAAAATCAATAAGATTTTATCTCGATTTAATTTTGTTGAGATTTTTTCAATGAAAGTAGCTCAGTTCATTCTATAAACCTAGATTATTTATTGCTCTTTCCAATGTTGAGGTGACAGAGACTTTTTCAAAAGAAATTCCTAATTGAATGGCCGTTTGAGCAATTTCAGGTCTAATTCCTGATAAAGTACAATTCACTCCTAGTAAATTTAAACTATCGACTATTTGAAAAATTTGGTGTGCAACCATCGTATCCACCATTATTACACCGGATAAATCGATAAAGAGGTGTTCAACATTTTTACTGGCACATTCTGTTAGTGTATTTTCTAAGATATATCTTGCTCTCCCAGTATCTATATCTCCAATTAAAGGCAAGACAGCAGTGTTCTTATTTAAAGAAATGACGGGGGAGCTTAACTCTTTAATAACTGCTTGCTGGGCATTCAGTCTGACTTGAGAATAATTATAGTTTTCCTCTGAAAACCTAGTCATCACTAATGAGAACACCTTAACAACCATGTCTCTCCAAGTACTTTTTACTTGTTCGGTATACTCACCTTCATGAATTTCAATAAATTTTTGAATTAACTCTAAGTACTGTTCTTGTGTCCTAAAAAATTCTCTTAAAATATAATGAATGGGAGTTTTTAAATGTTCCTCATCCTGTGCAATTTCTGTTATCCACTCTTCGAAACTCTCAATTCCTTCGCATTTATTTTGACGAAAAAGTTCGCAGAAATGCTCATGGAAGGCATGGTTTTGTCGTTTCATATTCTGTATGACAACGGGGTCTTTTGAAGAATATATCCCTGACGGATCACTCTTATCTAATGACTCATACCAATCCTCTGTTAAATTCCATGTATTATCGCTCATAAATTGATATAGTTGCTGATTTGCTTCCATTCTCCCCCAACTTTCTATGTTAATCATTATTTATAAAGCGGTAAAAAGTGTCTATTAAAAAAATAATGCTTTAAGATTAACTTACTATATAAATTTTTGAATTGGAAGATAATTATAAATCACTTCTAGGATATCCTCTCGCCACATCTTTTTCTCTAATCCTAGAAACATATAAAACGGGCATACTGAATTTTTTGTATGCCCGTTTTATATAATTCTATGACTCTGCAAGTTTAAACTAAAATGAATACTAAGATAATAGCAATAATCCCTAATAATACAATCATAAATGTGTCTTTAAAGCCGTCTTTCACACGTAAATGGGTAATGAACCCACCTATGGCTGTCACAGTAAGTAGTACTGCTCCGGCAAGAGCGAAATCTTTTTGCCAAAAACCAACGATTAACAACGTTGCCGCCGTTAGTTCTACTAACCCTGTAACCACTCGGAACCACTGGGGTAGACGCCAGTGAACAAATGCTTCCCTGTGCATTTTTAATCCTGCCACTTTTCCAAGACCCGCCATTAAAAACATTGGAGCTAATAAGCCCTGTAAAATCCAAGGAAAAATAGTCACCCTTATTCCCCCTTATCGATTACACACAAATGGTATCACTCTTATATATATAAGAGTGATTGCCATTTCATACATTATTTCTCAAAGGGCAAATGGGTGCCGTTTTATTAGGTTGGGAGATTTATCCGGCATCCGAGCTCGCATTAGCCGGGAAAGGACCATGGCATGTTTTTTGATATATGGACGTTCAATAAGGACTTAAGTTTTAGTTGACACAAAATTAATTTTCCGTGTTTTCAAAGAATATGATTCGATTGCCAAATGGGTCTTTTATGTTAACCTCTTTCGTATTCCATGGGGTGGTTTCCAGATCAGGACGAGAGAATCTATCATTCTTTGATAAAAGAGTTGAATGTAAAAGCTCAATGTCATCAACTTCAATTCTGATCGCAGCTCCAGGACAGCAGTCTCCATGATGCTCTGAAAGATGGATTTTACAGTTCCCATAAGAAATTTGTATGTATAAAGGAAGATTTTCCTCAAAGCGATGTTCCCAGTCCAACGTAAACTCCAATAATGTCAAATAAAATTCTTTCGCCTTTTCCTCATCAAAAATACGGAGAATTGGTGTCAGGTTATTCATCGTTATTTTAGAGGTACTCATTGATTGCGACCACCTTTACTACTATTCTGGAAGAATGAAATCAATTTTTTCTTATCATAAAAGTCAAAATAACAAAGCACAATGCTGCTAGAAGATAAAAAACATAAGTAAACCAAATAAACTTGTCATTAAAATTTAAAAAATAATAGGAAGTTCCTCATCCTTTACCTGTCACTCCCAATTGCCCTGCTAAATTTTCAAGTTAGTGTCATTTGTCACTAATGGATCGTCAAAATGATATCAATGCCTCCGATATCTTCTATATTGGTAGAAATTTTAAGTGCTACTTTGTGTCCATTTGTGATGATTCTACCTTCCACAATTGTAGGAGGTGTAATATCAATTTCTACCCCATTCTCATATATAATTCTACTAATATTTCCTGATATCATATTCCCTAATTCACCCTGAAATGAGACCAACATATCTCCATCTATTTTCATACCGTACATTTTTTCTGCAATACTACTACTGGTCTTTCTTAATGTGTTTAAATAAATTGAGCCTCTTATATCTCCAGTAATCCCAATCAATACACCTAATTCAGTGTTGATTTCCTTCTCAGTATAAAGAGTCGGCTTATCCATTTGAATGTCAAAAGGGACTACTGATTTTATAGCTGATGTTGTTGAATTTAATAGATTCGTTACTACCTGGTTAGACATCCCTACACTCCTAAAACAAATCGTTTATTTAATTTATATATCGGATATACAAGGGATTTATTCAGTCAAAAAAATAGAAAAAACCGGGACTAAAATCCTATTATTTACTTCAATACAACATAAAAAAGGCCAAAATCTCTCCAAAAAAGAAATAGAGATTTTAGACCTTAGTTTGCATATTATCCTAGAAAAGATGGTTACATTTCACTTAACCAAAACTCCATTGCTTTTTCCTTAGAAGGATAGAATAATTCCTTTATCTGATCTTCAAAAAGAAAACACTCTGTTAACCCTTGTGGAATCATCTGATATTTCTCTTTCCATAATCTCTTGCGTTCCAAAGCGTCTTTCACGCTCATTTTCACCCATGTATTTGGAAACACACTTCCTAGATTCGTACTTTTTGCTTCATCTGTTCCAAAAGAAAAATGACTAAAATAGGGTGGCATCCCTTCTAAATGACTCAAATTCCTTACCCATATTTCACTCCTGACAGGAAGAAAACCGATATTCCTATTTTCTCTCTCTTTATGTGGCATATGGAAGGACCATGTAAGTTTATGTTCATTTAAGTAGCAGAAACAACCAGACCAATTTCCATCTTCCTCTCGGGGCATGGTCATTTCTGAAGTAATGATTTTTTGTCTCGTTTTATATAGATTATTGATTTTTCGATTAATAAATATAGGAGGATTTCCACTTCCGATTGTGGCATTAGAAATGGGTGAATCACACCTATATCCCCGGTTATTATAGTAAATAACCTTCGCAAACTTCATTCGATTTCCTCCCTTAATTGTAGTTTTTATAAAGATCAATGATGAAGAGATTACTAGTTTTTATTCCCTTTATAAAGTGGTTTAAACAACCAGTAAACCTAATTGATTTAACAAGATTAACACAGAGTATTATTCTTCCATCTGAATTTTAATCTAATTAGGGGATTAGTTTTGAGGGACGGACCTTTATTCAGAGAAAGTGCGGTAGGACGCATTTTTGTTGGTGATTAAGGTCCGTCCCTCTTTGAAATGTTAAGAATGGTGATCGATTATGGGGTTTTTGACAGGTAGTGGTGCATTGGGGAGTGGAAAAGCGATTTCTAACGTAATAATCGCTGAATTTTTTTATATTTTATACTCTTTTTGTACACGTTTTTACATATATACAAGCAAATTACTAATATAATTGTATTCTTAAAGCAATTAAGTACCAAATTGGGGTATTTATAGACAGGATGAATACTTCATTTAAGAGATATTAGCGAAATTCAAGGATTTATTTTCAACTTTTCGGATTTTATTTTCAACTTCTTTACTTTTATTTTCAACTTTAATAATCAGCTTGAAAATATAATCAACTTTAATCGTTTAGTATCAACAATGATTGTTTTTTATCATCTAAAAAGCTTTATTATCAACTTTTATTTTTTAAGAAGTCTTCTAAGAACCAGCAGTAGTCAAAAAGTACATACCTATAAGGATCATCATTAAGAAAAATAAACCTATAAATAGTCGTCTCAACAAAATCCCCCCTGGAATGAAAATTTTCATATATTAAAATTCCTTATTCCCGGATGGCAGCTTTTCGTAAGTTTACAACATTGTTAGAATTAGTTAGCCATTTACTCATCAAATCCATTTGTTTCTCTTTTAAGTCTTCACAAGGTTCTTCGATCGCTTCAACCTCTCGAAACCTCTTATCAAATATTCTTGCATCTTTTATTTTATTAAAACCACCAAAACCTATGTCGTCGTTTAGTATCCAAACTACTTTTTTAATATTGGCAAAAAGGATTCCACCAGTGCACATTGGACAAGGTTCCAAAGAGGTGTATATTGTAAATTTTTCACGGTTTATTTTCGCTTTAAATATTGAATTTCCAGCATTACGAATAGCGTCAATTTCAGCATGGGCAGTTGCATCTTGTTGAGGGTGTACTTTATTACGCCCGGTTGCAATTATGTTTTGATTCTCATCTACAATAACAGCTCCAACAGGATAGGTATTCTCATTCAATGCTTTTTCTGCTTCCTCAAGAGCTAATTCTAAAAAAATATCTATCTTTATTTATATTCATATTTTTCTCCCCTTGCCTAGGATTATCCCCAAATACTAAGTAAACAGATTACCTATCAAGATAAAAAGCACAGCTAAAGCAAAGAACACAATAAAAAAATAACCAAAATACTTTAAAGGCTTTGGCAATGTATTTAGATTTACATCAGTTGGATATCCTTCAATATTTCTCAAATGATCCATTGCATCATTCATTGGCTTCTTTTTGGACATAATATCCCTCTTTCTTTAAAAAAGATCTTATTAATACCAATTATTTCAAATTACTAACATTAACTCAATAACAAATTTCCGGATAAATAAAACTCCATCAATACTAAACTAACGGGTTCCGTATAGGGAGGGAAAACCTTAAATCACACCCTAAATAGTAATTGAAATAGCAGTGAAATTAACACTGCATTTAGTAACTAAATTTACACAGCAAAAAACCCAGAACAAATATTTCTGGGTTTTTTGTATTTTTATTTACTCTTACTCCATTAAAGCTCCTAGTTTGTTGAAGATGTTATTCCATATCGCTTGTATATTTTTCTGGTAGTAACTCCATTATATTGCACTTCACTAATTTATCATTATAAGAAATAATTACATCTGTATTTTTTCCATAATCACTAATTAACTCTCGACACATACCACAAGGAGCAACTACCCAACAATTTTTTATATCTTCGTGTGGATGAGGGTGAGCAACTGCTACAATTGTTTCAAATTCGTGGTCTCCTTCAGATATAGACTTACCAATAGCCATTGCTTCACCGCATACTGTTATTCTTCCCACATTCGCTTCTACGTGAACTGCTGAAAAAACATTTCCATTTATAGTTCTAACTGCTGAACCAATGTGATGTCGTCCATATCTATAATTCTTTTCTATTACTTCTTCTGCTTGCTTAATCAATTCATAGTCTCTATCTTCTAAAGGTCTTACTTTTAACATAATTATTCTCCCCTTTTGATGGTTCAAAAAATCTTATATTCAACAATCCTGCCCTTTAATGGAATATCCAATATTTACAATTTTATCATAAAACTCCTTGTAAGAGAGATTTAATACTGAGTGGAGCAGGATGTGAATTGGTAAGTCTTTAACATTCTAATTTGCAACACGTTTTATAGCTGGACAATAATTATTGTACGCTTGCAGATTAGGGTGCTAGTTGGTGTGCTAATTCAGTGTAAAAATGGGTATAACCATTGATTTAACAATAATAAAAACAGGTCTAATTCATTTGCGAATTAGTCTGCTATTTATTATGCTTTTTGTTATTTTCTCTCCCTAAACGGAACCCCCTCAATACTAAACGAGGGGGTGACAGATATTAAAAGCCTAATAAATTAAAGATATATCCTCCTACCACTCCGATGATGACGATCAGCCAGGCAGGTACTTTCCATACATTCAGTAAAGCAAATAGTATCACACCCAGGGCAAAATCAGATCCATCGAGGATGGAGCTTTTTATTACTGGATCATAGAAGGCTGCTAACAGAATGCCCACCACACTGGCATTTACCCCCATAAGGATGCCTTGAAAGGCGGCTCTTTTTCTCAGTTCACTTAAGAAAGGCAAGGCAGCTACAATTAGCAGGAAAGAGGGTAGAAAGATAGCGATGGTCGCCACTACTGCTCCTGCGATTCCTTCCATCATGGTTCCTAGATAACTGGAGAAAGTAAACAATGGACCTGGGACAGCTTGAGCCATTCCATACCCTGCCAAGAATTCATCGGGTGATAGGAAGCCTTGTGGGACTAGTTCTCTTTCAATGATGGGCAGGACCACATGCCCACCGCCAAATACTAACGATCCAACCCTGAAGAAGATATCAAAAATGTTGAGCAATGAATTGTTGAATGTGTTGTTTAGGACGGGCAAAAGGATTAAAGTTCCTACTAAAATCAGTAAAGAGGTTAGACCTGTTCTTTTCGATATACTCACGTGAAATGGCTCGATTTTTGATTCGGCTTTATCTTTAAACAGTTTTAAGCCTAGCAATCCCGCTGCCAAAATAATGAAGATCTGTATCCAAGCCGATGGGTAGAATAGCATAATCACCGCTGCTACAATAGCAATGGCGAGCCTGCTTTTATCTGGAGTCAGCTTTTTGCCCAATCCAAGGAGGGCATGAAGAACAACGGCGGCTGCGACTACCTTCAGGCTATGTATAAATCCAGCATCTCCAAGGGAAAAGCTCTGGTAGAGTAAAGCAAAAATGACAAGGACAATGACAGAAGGAAGCGTAAATCCTAAGAAAGAAATGATTCCTCCTAGTATTCCACCTCGAAGCATGCCAATTGAGATCCCTACCTGACTGCTCGCTGGACCGGGAAGGAACTGGCACAGAGCAATCAAGTCTGCATAGGTTTTATCATTCAACCATTTTCTTCTATCTACATATTCATCTTTAAAGTAAGCCAAGTGGGCTACTGGTCCACCAAACGATGTGAGCCCTAATTTGGTTGATATGAATAATATTTCTAATAGCGTCGATAAACGACTTTTCTCTCTTGACTGTTTTTCCAACTTCGTTCACCTGCTTTTATTTTATTTCTTTAAAAAGTTCATACGCCTTCGCTCTTGCTTCTTGTAGCACAGTTTCCCCTCTATCCGTAATGCGATAATATTTTCGAATCTTTCCACTCACATTGACGTTTTCTCTGCTTAAGAGCTTATCTTTCTCCATATTGTGAAGAATAGGATAGAGGGTTCCAGCGCTAATATCATACCCATGCTCATGCAGCTCCTCTAACATCCATGATCCATAAATCTGTTCCTCTTTCGCGTGATGCAAAATATGAATGTGGATAAATCCCAGGAAAAGTTTTCTCAACACTTTATGTTCCAAACGATCCCTCCTATATCGAATTCCGATATCGATTTTCGAATATGAATATATAGCAAATAAAGGCATTAATCAAGGCTATTCAGCAAAATTTCACACTAGTAACAATAAAAAAAGGCTTATCTTTAAAGATAAGCCTCCAATAATATTAATACATTCCTTCAAATTCTTCTATCGTCTGATCAAATGTAAGTTTCGTTTTTTCCACCATTTCTTGGAGGTCTTTCGTTATTTGATTAACTTTTGAAAGCTCCTTTGTGATGTTTTCAATGTTAGAGTTTACTTCTTTAATCGCTTCGTCTGCGTTACCTGATAATTTACGGACTTCCTGGGCTACTACATTAAACCCTCTGCCATGCTCCCCGGCACGAGCTGCCTCTATGGCTGCATTCAATGCCAATAAATTCGTCTGAGCAGAAATGTTTTTAATCAACTTGGATGTTTCATCAATTAGATTTATTTGGTTTTCCAAAGCATGGACAGCTTTCATTTTCTCCGTGGAATTTTCCATTACTACATTCACAAGTTCATTTGGCATCTTTTTTAATTTATCGATTATTTCTATTGTGTTATTTTCACGATTCGTAATATCTGTTGCTATTTTTAAGACAGCATGGACTTTTCCGTCCTCGTTTAAGATCGGTATGTATGTAGCCTCAAGCCATAATAACTGACCTTCCTTATTCACTCGTTCTATCTTTTCTTGAAATTTTTTGCCCTTTCGGAGATTATTCCATAGCTCTACATAATCGGGGCTATTCTGTAATTCTGGAGTACAAAATTCCAGGTGATCCATACCAATGATTTCGCTGGAATTGTAACCGATGGCTTGTGAAAAATTATCATTTGCCCAGATTACTCTTCTATCAAGGTCGAATTCAATCATGGCTAAGTTTTTTTCTAGGGAAGATAAGATAGATATGGGGTCTAAAACCTGTGTGCTTCTATTAATATTTGAAAGATTAGTCATATAGGCTCCTTTTATTCTCCAATTATAATTTGATTCTTACTTCTATTATCGGAAAAATTCAGGAAATATTAAATTGGAACTCTTTTTACAATAAACGCTGGCGTTATAAAAATTGACTAGTATCCATCCCGTGGACACTTTTTCCTTTCACCTGTTTGAGTGTCGCTACTATAAGAAAGCTGACAATGACCAATAAGAGCCAGGAACTCACTTTACCAAGATGAACGAGACTCCATGCATCGCTTTGGTTTGGGTATTCCCAAGCTCCAAAGAACGTGGCAATATTTTCGGCTATCCATATAAAAAATCCGATGAGCACAAAAGAAAGGGCAAGTGGCATGCGGTAACGGACTCCACCCACCTCGTATATGACCCTGGATGGCCAAAAGACGATTATGACAAGTCCGGATAACCAAAAGCGAATGTCTATCCAATAATGGTGAGTGAAAAAATTCAAATAAATTGCAGCTGCAAGAGGCACAACGATCAAGAACGGCGGCCACCTAACCAGTTCAACCTTTAACCTCCTCCATGCCTGGCAAAGATAACTCGCTACACTTGCGTACATGAAACCGCTATACAAAGGCACTCCAAAAACCTTAAAATATCCTTCATCTGGATAAGACCAGGAGCCCATATATACCTTGAAGATTTCTAGAGCTAGGCCAATAACGTGGAACAATGTGATCACCTTCAATTCATCCTGTGTTTCAAGTCCAGAACGGACCATCCCCCACTGCATGAGGAGGCAGATGATGAACAGCCAGTCATACCGTGGCAGGAAGGGAAGGGGAATCATTTGCGTAATAGCCAAAAAGGCAAAAATAACGACAGGAAACAAGCAGGATAGTGCCTGCTCCCAACCAAAACGAAGGAGTTGTTTTAGTGCTCTCATAATTTTGCCTCCAAAGATTTTTTGAATCTACGAAATATCCTGTTTATAGAGTATCTTCGTCACTTTTATATTCTAAAATGTCTCCAGGTTGGCATTCTAATGCTTTGCAAATGGCCTCTAAAGTAGATAGCCTAATTGCCTTCGCCTTTCCATTCTTCAATATAGAAAGGTTAGCCATCGTGATTCCAACTCTTTCAGAAAGTTCTGTTACGCTCATTTTCCTTTTAGCCAGCATTACATCAATATTGATTATAATCGCCATATTTTCACCTCAGACCGTTAAGTCATTTTCTGATTTTATTTCGATGGCATTTTTCAATAGCTTCTGAAGAACAGCGGCAAAAACTGCAATCACAAGTGAAGCGAAAATAAACATCATTCCGATCACTATGAGACCTGGGGCATCATCTTTCTCCGCAAGCATATAAAAGAATGGCATGCCTGCCACATACACGAGACTGATTGCCAGTGCACAATTTCTTATTGTCTTTAAAGCTTTTACAGATCGTTCCGAGAATGCATTATTCTTATCAATATAATTCAAAAGCCTAAATGCCTGATACAACCCAATGTAAAAAGGTATGGCTGATACATACATGACGGCTAAAATGCCATAGATGATATAAGCCATTTCTGAACCACTTTCTGCTGCATCTTTAGCTAACCACGGTAATCCAAAAAGGCACAGGCCAAGAACTGGAGTACCAATTAGAAAAACAGCCACCTTCAAAAAGAGTGTTTCTCGTTTCATCAAACACACCTCACTTATTTATTATCTATTTAATTTTAATTTTAATTTATTATTTATTGTTTTACAATAAATAATTATTGATTTTAATGATATTGTTATTGCCTAATAAGTCGTAATCCAGTTTTGGGAGCTCTCCTTATTTGAATCCATTCTTTATGCAATCGTTTTAAGATTCATTTGTCTTTCCTGTTCTTTCATAAATAAAACAAAGTAGATAACGATGCTGGATAGCGCCATAATGATAAAGATTGAAGTAATGACTTCTGGTGAAAGTACGGCGCTTGCCATAACAAATAAAGCAGCAATCATACCCGATAGCTGAAAAGACAATCCGTACACAGCCATATAAGTACCCCGTGCATCATCTGGAACCAGTGAAGCTACATATGCTTGTTTAGCAGGGATGTGCGCTAGCTCTCCAACCGTAGCGATAAACATTGCAATGATCAATACAAGGGGAATGCTGCTATAACTAATAACAATATAGCCGAAACCATAACAAAAACCTCCGCTAATCAGTAACCATCGATCTTGAAACTTTTTCAGCACACCTGCAACCACCAAGCTGAGGACTACAACGATGATTGTGCTCTCTGCTCTAAGCAAACCGATCAGTTGGAAGCCATTTACTTCAACAAAAGAGTTGAATTCCAGCAGGGGAACAGGGGTTGTAATCTCCTCAACAAGCTTAATTCCCATGTACGTTGTTAGACTCTCTTCCAGGGAAAGTAGGAACAAGCCCGCAACAGTAAACAATACAAAACGTTTATTCATTAAAATACCTTTATAATCTTGAAATCCCGATGTTGTACTTGGAGCATTCAACAGGGTTTTATCCGTAATTAAAAAGGTATCTTCCAGTACATACTTTGTCGCGACCCAAGAGAAAAAAACCACAACCGAAATTCCAATAAAAAGCTCGTAAGGATATTTTTTAAAAAGAAGAGCTCCTATTAAACCTCCTGCTGCCATTGCCAAATTAGTAAGCCAGTACGAGAAGGTATAAACCGCTTTTCTGTTTTCTTTAGAGCTTGCATCAATAATGATTGCACCATAAGCAGGTGCAACCATCCCGGTAAAAAATAAGATGACGATAAAAATGCCAAAGTTTGCGTATGGAGATAGTGGAAATATGAGGTTACTAACTCCAGCTACAAAGTAACCACCACTAATCATCCCTTCACTTAACAAGATCGTCTTTTTCCTTCCGACACGATCTGTTCTTCTTCCTCCTGCTAAAGCTCCAGTTATACCCGATAATATAACTCCAATGTACATGAGCCCTGTTGCTACCTCTCCTACCTGATTTGAGAAAAAAATAGCCAAAAATGGGATCACAGCCGATGTTGCAAGAGTGGTGAAGAAGTGCAAAGTTAACCGCAATTGAATGTTTCGATGAAACGAAAGAAAATTCATTTTGACACCCTCCCTTTTACGATTGATTAATCAATCGTTTTTAATTTAAAAATAAACCGAAACTTATACTTAACGTTTCGGATTAAATAAACGAAGAACTGGGACTTTAAGCTGCTCCCAAATTTGTGACACAGCATGGTCGGTAAAGGTCAATCTCGCCCCTAATAAAAAGCTGAGGTAAGCCGAGGCTGTGATTTCAGGATTGGATTCTTCAAGAACACCATTTTTTTGACCATTTTGTATGGCATGACTGATTTTTTTTTGAAACTCTAAGCTAAATTCATCAAGTATTTTAAAGGGTTCTGGATATTTAGTATGTTGCCCTACCACTTGCACAACTAACTGTAAATACATACGCATCTCGGTAAATATCCGTAGATGATTGTCTATCATACTCTTGATTTCACTCAGCGAATCCACTGCATCAGGATTGAAATCTAGAAGCTCAGTCTTATAGTATTTCTCCAAAGGCTCTGTAACGGCATGATAAAAAAGCTGATCTTTGTTTTCAAAATAAGTAAAAACACTACCGAAGCTCACACCCGATGCTTTTGCAACCTGAGCAATTGTCGTGCTTTCATACCCTTGTTCAGCAAATAAAATGATCGCCTGCTGTAAAATTTTCTCTCGTTTTTGTTCCATCGCTTTTATTTGTTTGTCTGATAAAGGCAACCTGACCAACTCCATTTTACGAATGATTTATTAATCAATCATTATTATATGCTATTTGTAAAAAGAAGTAAACTGAATTTTTATTATTACATATGAGCATTATTTCCGCCAAAAAGTTGAACAGTCTGCCTTTTCCAAAATATTAAACTCAATCATTTTCTCAAGTAATGAGAAATCTACGGAACTACCCCACTTGATACGCACCAACTGCTTGGTATAATCATAACCAGCCTGGACAATGTCATCAGAAAAATGATGAATTCCTTCCTTTTCAGGAGCAACAGCAAGATGATTCTTAGATACGCTAAAGCCAATAATAAACGTACCATGATCAGTAAACATAGGTTGATTCCACGCAATTTTAGGCATTAAATTCGGGAATTTCTTCGTTACCCAAGCCAAAACCTCCTCCGTTCGGGCACGGTGTTCCTGGTTATCAATACGTGCTAAATATTCTGCGAAAACTTCCACGGTATTCCCTCCTATCTCTTTATCCCTCTACGCAATATGTGCAACAAGCCCCTTTAACAGGATGACCATGTTTATGATTTTCGTTCTTCCACGTCATCTTCTAGCCTGTTCATTCGTTTTTCCATTTTATTTATTTTATCATTTCTCGAACGAAGACGGTTTTGTATAAATACGAAAATGCCAAGGAATAGGATTACGTAAAAGAATACACCCATAATAGTGACTTCCATTTCTCTACCCCTATCGCTTCATTTGTTTATAAGACGTATTCGAAAAGTGTACCTTTCAGACTAACAAAGACCCTAATCATTCATTCCTTTACCATCAAGAATGTGCTCCATATATTTCTCAATCCTTGACACGCGGGTTTTGGATTGTTTGGCTTTAGAAAAATAAAGAATGTATGCTCGTTGCCGTCCCGGCGTTAATCTTTCAAAAGCCGATTTCAAGTCAGGGACTTCCTCGAATTTAGTTTGAAGTTCTTCAGGAATTGAGTATTCTTCCGTCTTTTTTAATTCTACTTCCAAACCGGCTTTTTCCACTTCAATAGCTTCATGAATATAGTCTTTCAAGATGCTTTCCATTTCAATGATCTCTTGTAAACTGGTAAATCGGATCTGGCGCGCTGCCTGCACATTCTCTGTTTGTTGGATGAGAATCTCATGGGTATCCTTTAACAAGGCCCCTTTGTGAAAAAGAAGTGCGCAATAGTCCTTAAATCCATGCATTAACACAATGTTTTTACCCTCTAATGTGTAACAGGGATGCATCCACTTAATTTCTTCGGTCAGCTCCTCACAGTCAAGAATAATACTTCTTAGCTTCTCAAACTCTTCCTTCCACTTCTTCGCTTTTTTTAAAAATCCATCAACCTTACGAGTCTTTCTACTATCTGTCATTATGGAAACACCCCTCAGCATTTGTCATTCTTTTGTCAGTTTTGAATCTATTTGATTATACAATGTATTAATTATTTTTATTCTACTACTTCTTTAGAATAAGTTCATTTCTTGCTAAAATAATCCTTTATTTGTTTTTTTGGAGTATACGTTTAATCGTTCTAATCTGACCACGATGATTCATTTCGTCTTCAAATACGTGAAACCAAAGATAATAATGATTATAAGGAACTCCATTTCCCCATTTCTTCTCCTCAAATAACCACTCATCATTAAATCCACTGAGTTGCGACAAGGTTTTCTCTCTTACCTTAGTTAATTCATTTAAATAAAAACGAATGGAGTTATTATTTATCTTTTTTCTAGCCTCTAGACCAAGTTCCAGTGCCGTTTTCCATTTTTTCAGTTCCATCTCATTAAGATCACGTTGTTCAAATGAAATAACCCCATGCACAAATTCAATTGAAGCCATATGGAGCAAAAGGGAGCCGATCGAGTTGGAACTTTCATCTACCAAATAATCTAAGTCCTCTTCACTTAAATCCTTAACCTCTTCTAATGTAACTGCTCTTGTATGTGTTAACATAGATACGAGTTCACCAATCTTTGGTGTGAAATCCCCAATGCTTTTAATTCGGTAATCTATCATCCCGTTACCTCCCGTCAAATCTATATTAAGGTTACCAATTTATTTTATTCAATTAAATAAAGACTGAAATTTTTATGAAAGTAGTGTTACAATTAAAGTAGATACAAAAAAGGCAGCCTGTTTTTGCAGGCTGCCTTTTTATATAAAATTACTAGACACTAACAAACAAGCATACTAGCCTTTCTTTTTCACAATATTTATTAAGTAGAAAATTTGCGAGATCAGAAATGAAAGTAGGATAACAATAATTATTCCGAAGATACGAGTAACATCCTCAGCAGGATCTCCTCCTTTAATGATTGATCCAAGGATGATAAATAATATTCCACTTACTAATAGAAACAAGAAGAAAATTGTAATGTATTTTGACATTCAACTCCACTCCTTCATGGATCACTTTGTCACAACCACTTTAATCCGTATGCTCCCTGGTATGTTGAACATTCATTACCTGCGAACTCTTTCATAGCAATCTTCTTATTCTTTAAATATATATTTTCTATCGCGTTGTAAAAAGCATATTTTAATAAATTAGTCCAATAAATCGTTCAATTCTTTGACTGATTCATCATAGTTTATTTTCGTTACATCTATTCCTCTGAGCTCTTCTGATAGGATAATCATCTTATTTAATTTTTCTTTATCTATTTTTTCTATCTCTTCAGGATTAATATTTGAGACGAAATCTTGTATATTGTCATATAGTACTAGCAGATTATGCCTTTGATTACCGGGAATCTCCATATTGTTTAAAGTTACATGAGCAATCAAACGAATATTATTGGAATCAAATTGGTCGATTAAGCCTAGTGTATAATCATGAGATCTATCATTGTTTAATAAGCTTTTTAATATCATCTCAAATTGGAGAAGTGAAGTTGAATGATGGTTATTAAATAGTAGAATATTATCTTCTGCAGTTTCTGCAACTGGGTTTGTAGACGTGTTACTACAACCAGCAATGAAAAGAACGAAAGACAAAGCAAATATCCATTTATTAAATAATTTCATTATGATCTCCTCCTATATAAAATACGAACCCTACTTTATTCTATTAAAAAACTTTAGAATTTAGTAGGGTTCATTTTTATATAAACTTCGTTATCATCATATCAATCTGATACAGGTCCATACTTCAGTTAGGTTGGTTCTCGTCTTTCCCTCCTAATTCAAACGGTGAATATACCTCCTTATAATCAACAATCGTCACCATTCCCCTGGCAGCATGATTGTTATCGTGACAATGAAACAACCATTCTCCCATATTATCCGCTTTAAAGTAGATGACGTATTCCTCGCCGGGTTTGACATGAATCAAGTCTTTGACGATGGGCTTTTCAAATTTCTTTCCATTCTTAGAATTCACTTGAAAGCGATGGCCGTGAAGATGCATGGGATGATTCATCCTGCCTTTATTTCGAAGAGTGACTTTGACGATGTCCCCTTCCTTCACCTTAATAGGTGGCGTATCGGGAAAGGTTTGATCGTTAATTTGGAAGGACATGCCTTCACCCATTGACATTCCCATGCTTAGATCCATGTTGTAGGTAACATCTGGTTCAGGTGTTTTTTCGAAAATACGTTTCTCACTTCCATATGAAATTCCTTTTGCAACCCCTGCTTCTTGAGCAAGTGAAGCTTTTTCATAAGGACCTTGGTTTTTCTTTGAAACGACCGGTATGATCATATCTTCTGCGTGTTCCACATTCTGTTCCTGACCGATGAACACCGTTTCCTGGTTGGGCTTCGTGAATTCCACATCCATCCGTTCTCCAGGTGCAATTTCAAGAACATTGGATTCGTGATCGTCAGAGGCCACTTTTTCTGCATCATTTGCAATCACCCTCATAGACCCTTTAGGGAAAACTAAGTGATGCACCTGGTACCCGGCATTAACGAATCTCAAACGTGCCTTTTCCCCGGCTTCCATCGTAAGAGGATCAATGGCACTCCCCGATTTTCCGTTCACGGTAAAGGTATCGTACATTTGTTTCGTATCCGCTTCACCATCTCCGGACATGGCCCCCATCATCATACCTCCCATATTGGACAAATCCTCTCTTTCCTGATTTACTGCCCACTCGTCCAGGATGAACACTTCATCCCTCTCATACTCTTTTTCCTTCTCTTCAATAACGAGTGATCCATATAAACCTTTGTCCACCTGTATTGAGCTTTGTTGATGGGAATGATACCAATAAGTACCTGCATCATTTGCGATAAACTCATAGGTAAAGCTTTCCCCAGGTTGCACGGCATCCTGAGTCAGCCCTGGAATTCCATCCATTTTGTTTGGCAACAGGACTCCGTGCCAGTGGATCGTAACCGGGACATCAAGCTCATTCTTCAGCTTCACCTGTACAAAATCACCTTCTGTGACACGAAGAGATTCTCCAGGGACCGTACCATTATAGGTCCACGCAGTGACTTTTTCTCCCTCACTGATTTGCCACTGTTTTTCCTCTGCAGTTAAAACGAATTTTTTTACATCACGGTCACTCTTTTCTTGTGCACTCACTTCTAAAATACTCGTTTCTCCGTCTTTCGCTCCCTTTGGTAATGTCATTTCTCCGCTTTTATACCAAGGAGATTGAAGAAACACTATGACCCCGATTGCCACTAATATAGCAATGAGGATAGTCCCAATTATTTTTCTATTCATCGCTGTCTCTCCTTATTTTTCAAACCCACTTTCATGTTACCTTTTTTTCTTGCAGAATCTTTGCAAGAAACATATTTTATGAAAACTCCTCAAATATAAGGCTGTATCTTAAATAAGGAATAAACCTAGAATTTCATATGACAAATATCCTTCTATTCGTCGATTTTTCGTTTAAGTCGTTCATATTCTTCTTCCGTAATTTCCCCTTTTGCCAGACGTTCCTTTAATAACCCTAATGAATGATGATTCTTATCTTGAGTTGGATTATTTTCTTTCCCAGAGTTCGTCCTCATCATCCAAAAAAATACGCCCACAATCGCCACAATCAATAGGATAAAAAGAAAGCCAGCTCCAAAGAAGCCACCGCCCATACCTCCACCATTCATCATAGAATCATCTCCTTTATTATTTTCACTTATAATATACCCCTATTAGTATAAAATAAACGATTACTCCTTCAAGAATATTTAACAAATTATGAATTACCTAAAGATCCAAAACAAAAAAATGCCCTGTGACAATTCACAGGACATTTCTGGTTCACCTAATTAAGTTATTTCAATCCTAACCATTCCTTGATCTCTTCTTTATTATTCTCAAATCCAATATAATTCTTTACAAGCTTTTTCTTACCGAACAGTCCTTTCTTGTAAATGGCAAAGGAAGGAACGATTCTGGAACCAGAAACCTCCTTGAGCTCTTTTTCAAATTTTTCATGTTCCCCTACATTCTTATGAACATAGGAGAAATTCTTACCACTCAAGTATTCTTTTGCAGCTTGACAATCTGAACAGGTTGGTCGGGTATAAAGCTCTAATGTTAGGTCGTTACTCATGGTAGCTCAGCTCCTTTCGTAAAGGACTAAATTCCTGAAGGTTTAAAACCTTTTAGGCGAAGTGCGTTCAGCAGTACAGATACGGAACTGAAGCTCATCGCTGCTCCTGCAATCATTGGATTCAATAAGGGGCCTCCGAACAAATACAGGATACCCATGGCAATGGGAATACCAAGGATGTTATAACCAAATGCCCAGAAAAGGTTTTGCTTAATGTTCCGGATGGTGGCTTTACTTAGTTCGACGGCTGTCGGTACGTCCATGAGGTCACTTCTCATCAGGACGATGTCTGCGGACTCCATGGCAACATCTGTACCAGAGCCGATAGCAATCCCGATATCGGCTTGTGCAAGTGCAGGAGCGTCATTAATTCCGTCTCCTACCATCGCTACTTTCCTGCCTTCCTCCTGAAGCTTCTTGACTTCATTTGCTTTGTCTTCCGGCAGTACTTCACTCAGCACGCGGTCTATACCGACTTGCTTCGCGATTGCTTCTGCTGTCCGTTTGTTGTCTCCTGTGATCATCGCCACTTCAAGGCCCATATTGTGAAGCTTTTCAATGGCTTTAAAACTAGTTTCTTTCACTGTATCGGCGACTGCAATGATACCTGCGATTTCTTCTTCAATCGCGATATACATCGGTGTTTTTCCTTCGGCTGCCAATCGGTCCGAGACTTCTGCCAATTCACCGACTTCTACGCCATTTTCATCCATCAACTTGCGGTTTCCAAGCAG
This sequence comes from Rossellomorea aquimaris TF-12, assembly GCF_001648555.1. Lineage (GTDB taxonomy): Bacteria > Bacillota > Bacilli > Bacillales > Bacillaceae_B > Rossellomorea > Rossellomorea aquimaris. Next base: position 226,201 of record NZ_LQXM01000028.1, read on the forward strand.
TAGATCGTCTCCTTCTACCGTCACTTCAATCCCGTGTCCTGTAATGGCATCAAAAAAGTCAGTCTTCCGAAGAGTGAGTCCTCTCTCCTCTGCCTCCTTGACAATCGCTTCACCAAGGGGATGCTCAGATCCTTTTTCAGCTGAAGCGGCAAGAGTAAGGAGCTCATCTTCTGAAATATCTTTAGACGTCACAATATCCGTCACTACAGGCTTTCCTTCTGTGATGGTACCGGTTTTATCGAACACGATGGTTTCTATTTTATGTGTCGTTTCAAGGGCACCTCCGCTTTTAATCAGTACGCCATTTTCAGCACCTTTACCTGTACCAACCATAATTGCGGTAGGTGTCGCGAGTCCTAATGCACAAGGGCAGGCGATGACTAGAATCGAAATGGCAATCGTAAAAGCAAAGAGGCCTGACTCCCCTGCAATATACCAGGCAAGACCAGATAGGATGGAAAGAACGATGACGATGGGAACAAAATACCCTGAAATGATATCTGCCATTTTGGCGATGGGTGCTTTTGAGCCTTGAGCCTCTTCAACCAGCTTGATGATTTGAGATAATGCCGTATCTTTCCCGACTTTTGTGGCCTCGTATCGGATGGTACCGTTTTTATTGATGCTCGCTCCGATAATATTCGATCCAGGCGTTTTCTCAACGGGGATACTTTCCCCTGTAAGCATCGCTTCATCGACGGATGTTTTTCCTTCTGTTACCACTCCGTCCACAGGGATCTTCTCACCAGGTTTCACGATAATGATATCTCCAACTTCCACTTCTTCAACTGAAATCTCGACTTCTTCTCCATCTCTTACTACTTTAGCTGTTTTAGGTGCCAGCCCCATCAGTTTCTTGATCGCTTCAGACGTTTTCCCTTTCGAAAGGGCCTCGAAATACTTCCCTAATGTAATGAGGGTCAGGATGACAGCTGCCGATTCATAATAGAGATTCTGTGAATAGCCTTCACTACCCGTTATGATCATGATGGTGGCAAACAAACTGTAGAAGAACGCTGCGCCTGTCCCGAGTGCCACCAGTGAATCCATATTAGGGTGGAGTTTGGAAAGCGTCTTAAACCCTACGGTGAAAAATGGTTTTCCCATCGTCATGACAGGAATCGTAAGAACGAGTTGTATCAATGCAAATCCAGTTGGGTTCACCATCGGATCGATGGCTTCCGGTAGCGGCATGCCGAACATATGCCCCATGGAGATCAGGAGTAAGGGTACCGTGAATACCGCTGAAACCCAGAAGCGTTTCCACATGCTCTTGATATGTTGTTCTTTCTTGTCTCTGTCTACGTCCACTGAATCTTCTGAGTCTGTGTCTTCATGTGCTTCATAGCCAGCATCCGAAACCGCATCCTTGATATCAGAAACCGATACAAGAGCGGGATCGTATTGAATAACCATTTTCTCTGTTGCCATGTTGACAGTCGATTCCGTGACGCCATCCAACTTCTTTGTCGCCTTTTCTACAGACTGCACACAAGATGCACACGTCATCCCAGTCACACTGAATGTCCTTTTCTCCATTTCAGTCACCGCTTTATAACCTGCGTCATCCACCGCTTTCTTGATATCTTCAAGTGAAATTTTATTTTCATCAAAGGTAATATTTAATTTTTCCGTTGCAAGGTTTACGCTTGCTTGTTGAACACCGGCCAACTTCTTCGTTGCTTTCTCAACAGCCTGGGAACATGAGGCACAGGTCATTCCTTCGATGCTTACTGTTTTGTCCGTCATTTCCGCCAACCACCTTTTATTATTTCGTTGGTTCTGTTTGGTACCCCGCATCAGACACCGCTTTACTTAAACTGGCTGGAGATTGCTTTGATTCATCATACTTCACCTTTGCCGCTCCATTTTCAAGATCCACTTTTGCTTTTTCCACTCCGTCCAGTTCATTCAAAACCGTTTCTACTTTTTTTACACAATTTCCACATGTCATTCCCGATACGTTTAATAATGTTTTTTCCATTGTATAAACACTCCTTTTAATGTTGGCAGTCCATGCCATGATTTTTTTTGCAGGTACACTGTCCAGGCACGCAATTGCATGGGATGTGATCGACAGCATCCTTTTTCTTGGTTTGTATAGCTTGTTCGAGCAGGGCGAGATCATCATGACTCAGGGTTGCTTCTTCAATCAAGTCGGCGATCGTCTTTCCGACAGCCCGGCTGCATATATGAGCGAATAATCCAGACTTCAGGGTCTTAAGGCTTTCTTCTTCACTGACTCCTGCCCTATAGATGAACCGGTTGCCAATTTTCTCAGTTGTCAGCATTCCTTTTTTGACAAGTCGCCCAATAAAGGTCTTCGTCGTGGCCGGCTTCCACTCTTTCTTTTCCTGAAGGACAGAGCTTATCTCCTTACTGGTCACTTCTTTAAGCGTCCAGACGACTCTCATGACTTCCCACTCAGAATCCGTGATTTCCGGTTTTTCTTCTTTGGGCAAGGTGATCCCCCCTTTTCAGTTTACATTTGTAATCGATTTATATTTATAGTTTACAACTGTAATCGATTTTGGTCAACTGATTTGATTTGGATTTTTTAAAAATGTACTTTTGTCCTTGTCCTATTTTTTTATTCTGTACCACTAGCGATATTCTATAAACTTCGTTACCTTTATAAAAAAAGATAATGAGGAAGTAGATCAAAAAAGAGACGATTCGTAAAAACGCGAATCATCTCTTTATTCTATTTATTCAACTGACGATAATTCGCTCTCAGTGACCCATTTATGATTCTTTACTTCTTCTCCACTTGTGGTTGACGTGTAGTCCACCATATACACAGTCATTTCTTCAGCAGAGTCAATCGTAGCTATTGCTCCCTTCATCCCTTTCAGATGATCGGTATTGAGGAGAACTTCTTCTCCAGGTTTGTACGGCTGATCACGGAAATCTTTAAGCTCTTCATGAATGACCCATTTATGTTCTTCCACTTTGTCTCCACCTGTGGTTGGTGTATAGGTAACGGTATAAACGAAAGTATCATAAGCACTTGTTATCGTTACTTCTGCATTCCTCATCCCTTCCATATGGTTATCCTTAAGGATAGCTTTGCTCCCTATTTCATATGTTGGGATTGATGACTCTTTCAAGCCCTCTGGTACTTCTCCTGAACCAGAATAATTCACGTCACCATGTTCCATTCCGTCCATTTCTTCCTTCATCTCAGCGTCATGTTCACTATCATTCTTACCTTTATTCTCACCTTGATTGTTTGAGCAAGCGCCAAAAATGAGAAACAAAGCGGTCAGAATGAATAGGAACGACTTTCTTCTATGTTTCACCATGGTAGGATCTTCCTTTCAAATAGTATCTAATAAATTTTATCCTGTAAATACGCAGAAAATATGGAGAAAATAACAATGAAGTATGTTATTTTCATGACAAATGCTATCTTTTTAAATGAGAGGTTTTCTTTTGCATACTTTTTTCATACTTTTCCGATAAACTAGAGAAACAAATGTATAAATGAGGTTTTCACTTTGAATAAAATTTCAACTAAATTAGCTGCTTATTTTACGATAGCCGTATTCATCATGGAAGGGTTATTGATGCTCTATCTCCATGATAATATTATCGATTCCAGGATCCAGGAGGAGTTTCAGTCTATATTATCCCGGGGGAACAGTCATCGTGACGTGCTTGAGGATCGTTATTCAAATAACACCTTGCACCATATTGCCCTCATGGAATCCAAAACGGAAACGGAAGTTGTCATTACAGATAAGAACCATCATGTCATTATCAGCTCAAAACAATTAACGAATGGAATGCATGAATTAATCAACGATAAACCCAACTCCTTACCTCGTGAAGGAAGAGTCATCGAAGCAAACTGGAAAGACGTGAATTATTTAGCTACCGTCACATCTTACAAGAATGACAGTAACGAAGGTTATGTGTATATGTTTAAAAGCGCTTCCCCTTTACGAAACTTAATTAGTAAATTAAATGGACATTTTTTACTGGCAGGAATCATGAGCATCATGATATTAGCCGGCATTCATTTTCTCTTATCGAAAATGCTGACCCGCCCATTAATCAAGATGAAGAAGGCTACTGAAGAATTGAGTAAAGGGAACTTTGAGGTTCGCCTCCCTAAACTGGGAAAGGATGAGCTTGGAGATCTATCCACTTCGATTCAAAAATTAGCCAATGATTTAGAAACGATTCAAAATGACCGCACAGAATTTCTAGCCACTATTTCTCACGAGCTCAGAACACCCCTAACGTATGTCCAAGGGTATACAAATGTGGCGCTTCGAGATGATCTATTAGAGGCTGAAAGAAAAGAGTATCTAACGATAATCCAGGAAGAATCTAAAACGATCGTCACATTAATTGAAAATTTATTTGAATTAGCCAAGATGGATGAAAACAATTTCTCTATTCATATGGAAACAATCTATTCAACCACCTTTTTCTTAAAAATCATAAACAAGATCACTCCTGCTTTTAAAAGTCAGGGAATACACCTTGTCTTATCCAGCAAGGATGAATTTTCATTCCATGCCGATCCAATCCGTCTTGAACAAATGATCATGAATCTGTTAGATAACTCTCTAAAATATTCCAAACCTGATTCAACGACTACTGTGATCGTTGAACAAGGGGAATCAGGCAAGATGATCCTTACGATTAACGATGAAGGAATAGGTATTCCCCCTAATGAGCTTTCACAGGTGTTTAACAGATTGTATAGAGTAGAGAAATCACGTTCAAGGGAATTTGGTGGTTCGGGTCTCGGGTTATCCATTGTAAAAGAATTAGTGGAAGCGCATGGTGGGCATATTTCAATTGAAAGTGAACTCGGTAAAGGAACATCTATCAAAATCATTCTTTAATGCTTGGAGGTTTGACGTGTGAATACGATTTTATTAATAGATGATGAAAAGAGGATGTTAAATCTGTTAGAGCTTTATCTTACTCCTCACGGTTATCATTGCGAGAAGAAGAGTAATGGCTATGATGCCATTCAGTATATGAAAAATCATTCGATTGATTTAGTCATTTTAGATATTATGATGCCGGAACTGAATGGTTGGCAGACCTGCGAAAAAATCAGAGCGTTTTCAAATGTCCCCATCATTATGTTAACGGCAAGAGGAGATAAAGATGATATCGTGAAGGGGTTAAACGTTGGAGCAGATGACTATATCACAAAACCGTTTGACGAAGAAGAACTTGTAGCACGCGTAAATGCTCTTTTCAGAAGAAAAGCCAGGTATGATCAACAGGAAGATGATCAACAACTGATCAGGGGAGGATTTACGTTAGATGGACAATCTTACACGTTAAAATATAAAAATGATATTCTGTCTCTGACGTTAAAGGAATATAACATTCTGCATTCATTAATGAAAAAAACAGATCGGGTTTACACACGGGATCAACTTCTTCTAATGGTATGGGATATCAATTCCAAAACCGATATTCGAACCGTTGATTCCCATATAAGAAACCTTAGGGATAAACTTAAAAGAGCTGGATTCCCAATCGAAGACCACTTAAAAACAATATGGGGTATCGGTTACCAATGGAAAATTTAAATAGAAAGCAGGAGAAACGATGAAAAAAGGAAAATTTTTAGCTATTTTAACTTCTTTAGGGATCATAGTTTCAGGATGCTCTCAAGATACAGAGTTCAAATTTAATGCAGTAGAAGATGCAATCATCGACCACATTCACGGAATCGGCTACCCAAACAATAAAGAAGAATTATATATCGCTACTCATGATGGTTTGATGAAATACAAGGATTCTACATGGTACGAAGCGAACAGCCAAAAGCATGACTATATGGGCTTTCAACCCTATAAAGATGGATTTTATTCCAGTGGACATCCCGAAGGAGGATCAGATTTAGAAAATCCTCTAGGATTAGTCAAAAGTACTGATGGGGGCAAGTCATTGGACAAGTTGGCATTCTATGGCGAAACGGACTTCCATTACCTCGGAGTCGGTTACCAATCCAAGGCCATTTATGTAATTAATCAAGAACCTAATTCGAAACTGGAGACTGGACTGTATCACTCTATGGATGAGGGAGAAAGCTTTCAAAAAAGCGACATGAAAGGATTCAATTCTACTTCCATTGGAAATATAGCTGTCCATCCTTCCAATAAAGACATGCTGGCTATTTCCAGTAAGGATGGTGTATTTTTATCGAAGGATAGTGGTAATTCCTTTAAAAAGGTGGAGAATACCACGGTTACAACAAGTATTCATTTAAAGGAAAAGAAGGGACTTATCGCCAGTATAGAAGATGGACAAATACAATTATATGAGTTAAACCTTGAGTCAGAACAGATTCAGCCCTACCCTACTCCAGCTCTATCTCAAGATAATCCAGTTATGTACATTTCATCTAACCCTACAAATTCAGATGAGTGGACAATCGTGACATATGAAAATGATATCTATACTACTACCGATAATGGCGGAACATGGGATGAAATTGTAGATAATGGAAAGATAACAAAATAGGATGTGCAGGCGTAGTATAATATCTTTTCTAAAGTGAGTAATATTCTAAGTTCCCCTTTTTTAATATGGTGGTAAACGTGTTATTTGGAAACAATATGCTATGTAATTACTGAAATTAAAAACAGTGGAGACAATTGATTTGTCTCCACTTGTCTTTGCTTATGCGATTTTTTTACACTCTTCAGCACAGTTGAAGCAAGCATCGGCACATTTTTGACAATGATCATGATCATGTTTCTTACATTCTTCTCCACATGTTTCACAAATCTTCGCACACACTTGAGCCAATTCAGACGCAAACGGTGTTCCTCTTACTAATGATTGTTCTAAGTATGCACAAATGTCCGCACATTCGCGATCTAAGCGGATACACTCTTTCATCATGTTGATATCTTCTTCCTTCAAGCAAGCATCGTAACAGTGATTACAAGCTTCCATACACTCATGTAGTGCTTTAATAGCAGATTGGTACTTTTCATGTGACATCTTACATTCCTCCCTGGTAATTGGTTTTTAAGTTACACCATTACTATATCCAGTTAAAATACCAATAAACGGATAAATAACATTTTTATCAATTTTAAGTAGTTTATTTTTATTTGCATATAATTTGCACATCTTTGGGGTATAAAGGAAGTTTCACGTTTCTCAACTACAGTAAAAAAGGGGGATCACATATGAGTGAGCCCCCTTTTAGAAAATTGCTTTCCTACATGATGAAAATAATCGTCCCTGTTATTAAATAGAGTAAGCACAAGTAAGTAAAAATGGTCTTAAACTTCGAATCCCCTTCCATCTTCATCATCGGAACCTTCACATCCGACTCTTTAAATAATTTATTTAAATAGATCGATAAACCAGCTACAAAAACAAAAACTATATTAAGCCAGAACGTATAATCTATTTTAAATGGATCTTCATTCATCACCTGCTTCGCATGCTCAGGAAGAAGTCCTATGGCTGTAAAACCATAATGCATGCCTAATGCTGTTAAAATAATCGATACGTAAAATACTCCTGCAATGTATAAAGCCGTTTTGAGTCCATAATATTTTTTGTGAACCGCTATAATAGGCGGAACCACCAAATCAGAATAAATAAATGCCATGATCCCTGCGAATGCCACTCCACTTGACGCAAGTATCGTGGATATTGGAATATTCCCCATGGAACCAATAAAGGTCAGCATTGCAACCAGTGGACCTATTAGTGCATTTTCTAATACCTTTAAGAATGAGTCAGGCTGATCTGCCAGGAAAAAGCTTTTCCATGTGTCTTCAGATATAAAGGTTGCCATCATCCCGGCAATGGTGAACCCGATCGTAATTTCCTTCCACACCATCTTCCAGTTCATGACGAATTCATGGCCTACTTGTAGCCATCCTTCTTTAGACTTTATTTTTTCTTTCCAATTAAATTCTTCGTTTTCTTCATCCCCATCATCTACATGTTCCCTGGCTTCTTCTACTAATTTTTTGGGGAAAGTGAGTTTTACTAATACCCATGTAATCAATATGAGTGCGATGCCACCAATCATTTCAGCCACAACAAACTGCCATCCGAGAAAGATGTAAATGAGAATCCCTAACTCAATGACTAAGTTGGTAGACGCAAATAAAAAGGCGAGGGTGGGAATGAAATGTGCTCCTTTCTTAAATAAATTCCTCCCAGCAGCCAGGGCCGCAAAGGAACAAGAGGAGCTAATTGCACCAAAAAGTGAGGATAAACCTACTGATTTCAAGCTGGGATTCCCCATGTACTTCACCATCTTATCCTTTTGGACAAACGCTTGAATCATGGAGCTAATTAAGTAGCCCAATACAAATGCCCAACCTGATTTCCAAAAATACCCCAGGGAGGTTTTAGCTGATTCCCCGATTAAATCTAACAAAAAATCATCTCCTTATCTTAGGCTTTGAAAAGAACATAAAAAGAAGTAGTCTATTAACACCCTCCTTTTATGTAAGAGTTAATACAGTACCCATTAAATGTGCAGAAAGAATGCAATAAAAAAAATAAAGGAATTTCCTCTAGATACAGTAAATAAAATTGCCACTTTAAATCCTAACATTTTATATATTTTCTCATTATGATTTGTAAAAAAAGCTACATCATAAATCAGCACATTGATAATCTACTTGTTCGATCAATCTAATGGGCCATATGGTGGAGATGGATTATAGCAGTAGCTTTGACTTTTTTATGCAGAAATATAAATTTATATATTTGCAAACTTTTTGCAAATACTAAGGATATATGTAAAAAGACTACATTAATAAAGGAGTGTATTTTATGAAGGCATATATGAAATTTGGTGGTATGATTCTCACCTCCACCATTGTCATGTTTCTATTTACGTACTGGAATACATATAAGTTCGATCACATATTCTTCAGTGAAACGAGAGCGTATATGGCCGTGTTAATGGGTGCAACAATGGCTATCATTATGTTGCTTTTTATGCAAAACATGCTAAAAAACCGCAAACTGAATATTGGTATTATTGTAGGCAGTATTGTGGTATTCTTCTTATCTCTTTACTTGTTACGCAGTCAGACGCTAGTGGATGATGTTGATTATATGGAAGCCATGATTCCCCACCATTCCATAGCCATCTTAACCAGTGAGCGTGCTCAAATAACCGATCCGAGAGTTCGTGATTTAGCAGATGGAATCATAAAAGCCCAAAAGAAAGAGATAGCAGAAATGAAGAAATTAATTAAAGACCTAGAGGATGAAGAGTAGAAACCTTAAAGATTCGAAGAAATAATCTGTTTGAAATAATGATTAACTATCATAAAAAATAAATATAAACGGGCAGGTTGAAAGGCTGGTCATTTTAGGGATACTTTTATGTCAAAAGCCCAATTCACCTGGTAATTTAATTTACTTACAGAATTTTTTGCTTACAGACAGCTTGTAGTCAAACCACGTGTTTTTCTACAAGCCTTTTAATGAAAAAGACTTCATTCCGAAAATATTCATTTTATTAAACTGCCTATACTCTTTTGCCGTTGATAATTGAAATAACAAAACCAACATAAAGAATAATAGTAAACTGACGCTTAGCCGAAACAACCGGCATAAAAATCTCCCTGCCTTTATTAATTGAACATCAGGACGCTATTATATTACTTAAAAATCATCCATTTTCTCCCCACTTATTATTTCGAATAAAATGGAAGATTCTTCTTTTGTAAGCTGAGTATATTCACCGCCTTGTGTACTAATCTGCAATATATCTTTTTTTGAATGATTCCAAACACTATATATCACTGTCTTTGATTCTATATCTGGATTTTCAAACTGAAAGGAAAATTGATAATCAGCTGGACGAAAAAAATCCACTTGTGCACTTTTCCAATTTGTTTCCTTTAATATTCTTTTTACTTCTTTGACATGTTTATTATTTGTGATTTTTTTAGAGTCTTCATATTTATTTTCTTTTTCAATACGCTTTTGAACGATTATATTCTGCTTTTCATATTCTGATCCCATTGAGCAACCAGTAACTAAAAATAAAGCTAATGTAATTAAAACAGAGATTAACCTTTTGAAATTCATTTTCTCCCACCTTTTTTAAATAACTTATCCATTTTTTTCTTCTAAATATTTTTTATATGCAACGGCATTTTTCATATGGTTTTGGTGTGGCGGCTCTTCTGTTTTTTCCTCTTCAGGTAATACAGCTAATCCTTTGTGGATTTCGCTTAGTAAATACAATCCACGGAATATACTTCCTACAACTATTCCGAAAGCTATAAGACCACCAACAACCGGTCCCATCATCAATAATGCAAATCCTAAAATTGCACTTAATATCATCGATAGAAACAAATACATCCTTACCAACTCTCCGTTCCAGGCAAACCATAGTATAATTTCAATGAACCTGCCTTTTTAATTTATTACCACTCAACTTACTCAAGAAAAAGCTAACCACTTTAAGGATAAGCCTTGATTAAATAGAAAATTCCATTTAAAAAATATTAAGAAAATCACCTAATGATGAAGCAATGATAATAAACAGTAAAGCAAGTATAGATACGATGTATTCTTTATCAGTCCTTTTATATCTCCACTCCATAAAGGCGTCAAATCCTATTAAAAGAATGAAAAGAAGGGTTAACATAAAGTGAAAAGAAGTAAAAACAACAATTATGGAAATTGCAATCCAAAGTATTTTCTTACCCCAGACGTGAAAAGAATTAATCCCCTTAAAATTCGTTTTATCCCTTTTACTTATTTTGAATATTTTTCTTACTAGATTCTCAGCAATATAGAACACGATAAACAGCGATATCATAAACAGTAAAAAATCAACCAAACTATAGCCACCTCGCTTCATTCCTTACCAATCTCTTCCTTCACCTGGTATTGTGAATAACCACCACATATAACTTAATACTTTAAAAGTAATTGGTGTGAAAGATCCTATTTAAAGTGTCCTTTAACAACATGACATCCTATTGCTTGTTATGTTCTTTATCTAAGAGAAGTAAGTCTAGCTTTTCTTCACTGAGGCAGATTGTATAAAGTATTTTCCTAATTATTTCAAATTTTTCCATTTAGAGCAATAGAGATGTTCAATTTAATGAACTTTTATCTAAATAGCGATTGTTGTTTTAGAAATAATAAAAGCCATGCACCTGCAATCAAGCAGGTGCATGGCTTTTATTATTAGCAAGGTAAATAGATGGTTCAAGTCACACATAAATAAAAAACCACCAAACTATGTATTTGGTGGAGACGGTGGGAATCGAACCCACGTCCAGAAACATCGCCACTTAAGCGTCTACGAGCGTAGTCGATATATTCGCAAGTTCGCTACAGCTTCTGCCTATCGACGGGCGTCCGTGCAGCTAGTCTGATTGGTCTCTTCCTTTGTCCTCAGACGGTGGACTCCGGCGTAGCCTACTAAGAGTGAGTCCCTTACCCTACCACATAGGCGATGGAGGGAGGAACAGCTAAAGCGCTATTATGCAGCTAAAGCTAAGTTGTTGTTAGTTTTGCCAGTTATTATTGGCTTTGACGTTTTATCGTAGACGATCCCTACGGCTCGCAACCTAAGCTCGAACTATCCCTGTCGAATCCGTAACGTCCCCATGATAAAAAGGGAAGAACGGGAAAGAATAAGTTCAGCGTGTAAGTCACTTATTCAATTGTTCTTACAGCCGCCAAATTTCCTGGCGACATCTATTAGTATAACAAATCCACAGGAAATTGCAATTGTAAGATTCCGGTAATCAGTACAGTTACATGCCTTTTTGTCTTTGAGCCAGTTCCCGTTGAATTGAACGATTCGCTTCTTTACGCTTTAAATCCTCGCGTTTATCATATTTCTTTTTTCCTCGTGCCAGACCAATTAAAAGCTTCGCTACACCATTCTTAATATATAGCTTTAAAGGAACGATAGAATAACCGGCTTCCTTTGACTCTCCGATCAATTTGTTGATTTGTTGACGATGAAGCAATAATTTTCGAGTACGAAGTGGTTCATGGTTATAACGATTTCCTTGCTCGTATGGACTAATATGCATATTGTGTACAAAAATTTCTCCATTATGAATGCGAGCAAATGAATCTTTCAAGTTCACACGTCCTCCACGGATCGCTTTAATTTCAGTACCTTGAAGAACTAATCCTGCTTCAAACGTCTCCTCCACAGAATAGTCATGACGTGCTTTTTTATTTTGGGCAATAAGCTTGCCGTCTCCCTTTGGCATAAGAATCCCTCTCATTTCTCTTTCTTACATTTACTTATTATTATCGCATATTTACATGAATAATTGTAATCAGAAGAGTGTCCAGTCTCGATCTGCTCTTTCTTATAACCTATGCGATTAATATAGAAAAGGAGCAAGGGGCATCCCTCTTGCTCCTACTCATTACTTCTTCTTTTTACGTTTACTGCGAGGTGCATTTTCAAAATGCTTTTTATTTTGCTTTTTCTTCTTATTATCCCTTGGTGGTCGTGTGGACCATTCCCCATCTTCTTTTTTACGAGAAGATGACTTGTCGCCACGGACACGGTCTGCTTTCCCTTTGTCCGATCTTATGGGGCGACCAGCAGCTGCTTCTCGATCCCGACGATTGTTTTTCATTCCTACGATTTCAAAGTCGATGGCACGCTCGTCTTTGTTGACACTGACAACTCTTATTGTAATTTCATCACCGATTCTAAAGACATTTGCCGTTCTTTCCCCAATCATGGCAAGATGACGTTCATCAAATCGATAGTAGTCGTCTGTCATATAGCTAACATGAACAAGACCTTCAATCGTATTAGGCAGCTCGACGAATAGACCGAAGTTGGTAACGGAACTAATGATTCCATCGTATTCTTCTCCAACCTTGTCTTCCATGTATTCTGCTTTCTTTAGTTCATCTGTTTCACGCTCAGCATCCACAGCACGACGCTCGCGGCTTGATGTATGCTCAGCGATATGTCCCATTTGTGCATCCCATTTTTCTCTAGTTGATTGATCTAGTTTTCCTTCAATCAGATAGGTTCTGATTAGACGGTGAACGATGAGATCCGGATAACGACGGATTGGTGACGTAAAGTGAGTATAGAACTCTGTTGCCAGCCCAAAGTGACCTAAGCTTTCAGGGTCATATTTTGCTTGCTGCATGGAGCGAAGCATCATCGTAGAAACGACCATTTCTTCTGATTTCCCTTGTACATCTTCAATAATTTCTTGAAGGGCACGTGGGTGGACAGAATTGGCTGTTCCTTTAACGATTAAGCCGAAGTTTGTAATAAACTCGAAAAAGCGATGCAGCTTTTCTTCTTTCGGGTCTTCATGTATACGATAGATGAAAGGTACGTCCATCCAATGGAAGTGTTCAGCAACCGTTTCATTGGCTACCAGCATAAACTCCTCAATGAGCTTTTCAGCTACGGAACGCTCACGAAGCACCACATCAGTCGGAGTCCCCTCTTCATCTACAAGAACCTTCGCTTCCTTAAAATCAAAGTCGATGGCTCCACGTTTCATTCGCTTCGTGCGAAGAACCTGTGCCAAGTCTTCCATTTCTTCAAACATCGGGACAAGTGGCTTATATTTTTCACGAAGCTCTTCATCTTTGTCCACAAGAATCTTATTTACGTCAGAATAAGTCATTCGTTCTGTTGTCTTAATGACGCTTTGGAAAATTTCGTGCTTTACGACATCGCCTTCTGGTGTGATCTCCATGTCACAAGAAAGAGTTAATCGATTTACCTTCGGATTTAGAGAACAGATTCCATTGGATAGTCGATGAGGAATCATCGGAATAACCCGGTCGACTAAATACACACTGGTTCCTCTATCAAAGGCTTCTTGATCAATAGGTGAGCTTTCACCTACATAGTAGGTTACGTCAGCAATATGTACTCCAAGCTTGTAGTTTCCATTGTCAAGCTTCGTAACCGTGACGGCGTCATCTAAGTCCTTAGCATCTGCCCCATCAATGGTAACAATGGTTTGATCACGAAGGTCTCTTCTATTTGTCAATTCTGATTCATCGATTTCATTTGGTACATTATTTGCTTGTTCCATTACCTCTTCAGGAAATTCCACTGTAATTCCGTGCTTATGGATGACGGAAAGAATATCGACTCCAGGATCATTTTTATGACCGAGAATTTCAATGACTTCTCCTTCAGCACTCTTTCGTCCTTCTGGATAAGCTGTTAGTTTTACTACAACTTTATGTCCTTCAATGGCACCCATTTGAGCGGACTTTGGAATGAAGATGTCACTAGCAAACTTTTTATCATCAGGAATCACAAATCCGAAATGCTTACTTTCTGTGTAAGTACCAACCATTTGATCGACACCACGCTCAACGATTCGGACAACGGTTCCTTCTCTTCTTGAACCAGAGGATGAAGCAGAAACCCTTACTAACACAATATCCCCATGCATAGCATTATTGGTTTCATTAGGAGGGATGAAGATATCGTCTAAACCTGATTCCTCAGGTATGACAAATGCAAAGCCTTTGGCATGCGCAGATACCTTCCCTCTTACTAGATTCATTTTTTCCGGCAGCCCGTATCGATTGCTTCGAGTACGAACTACTAGCCCCTTCTCTTCCATCACAACAAGAGCCTTCACGAAATCTTTGAAGTTTGTAGATCCTTCGATTCCAAATGCCTCTTCCAGCTCTTGAACCGTTAATGGTTTATAGGCTTCTTCCTTCATGTAAGAAAGGAGTTTATCTACATGCTCTTTAATATTTTCGTCCATGACAATCCCTCCTGATCATCGAATTCATCAAACAGTCCAATCTAAATTCTCTAAAAATTGATAGATATCCTCATGAAGCTGTTCTTTTTCTTTATCTAGTGTAATCACATGACCTGATTCTTCATACCATTTTATATCTTTCTGATCGGATTCAACGTTGTTATAGATAATATTGGCTGAATCCGTATTAATCATGTGGTCATGTCTCGCCTGAACAACAAATGTTGGCGAGTAGATCATATCAACATTCTTACGCACATCTGCAATTAAATTTTGCAATGAGGTTAATGTATTCATAGGTGTCTTCTTAAACTCTTCTATTTCTTGTTGGATTTGGTCTTCTGGTTTTCCTTCAAATTTCTTGAATTCTCTGGCGTAATCCACAACACCCTGATACATGACTTCTTCGCTTTTTATATACATTGGTGCACACATTGGTACAATACCCTTTACAGGTACAGTGTAACCTAATTTAAGAGAAAATACCCCACCTAGCGAAAGGCCTGCAACGGCGATTTCTTCGTACCCTTTATTTTTTAAAAGCTCGTAACCGTCCATCACATCTTTCCACCAATCCTCAGGGCCTGTATGAACCAATTCTTCCGGTGGAACACCATGTCCTTTATAGTGGGGAGCGTGAGATGAGTAGCCTTTCTTCTCTAAGAAGCGGCCAAGCATACGAACATCAGCAGAGTTGCCAGTAAAGCCGTGCAGCAGCAATACAGCTCGAGGTCCTGCTTCAAAGGTAAATGGTTTAGGTAATACGGTTTTCATGATCTGTAACTCCTTTTATGTCATTTTAAACAAACGTTTGATTAACTCTTGAAAATCCCTCTAAATCAAGCTTAAATTACTTAAACACTTGTTCAAAAATTTCTGTATGTATGGCGATTTTCTCTATTTTTTAAAACAAACGTTTGATTAAGAGATGAAATCGCTGTTATATAAGGCTTTATCGTCTTAAACGATCGTTTAACCTATTCTTCTCTCTTATTTTTAGCAAACATTGGACAGACAATCCAATATTTCGCTTAAATTTGTTTATAAAAAGAAAAACAACCTGACCTTAATGATCAGGTTGTTTGAACTTATATAGCGACAATCGCGATTGTTAAAACAAAGAACAATACTGATAATGCGATTGTAATTCTGTGCAGTACTAAGTCGATACCACGTGCTTTTTGTTTTCCGAAAAGTTGTTCTGCACCACCAGAGATGGCCCCTGAAAGTCCAGCACTTTTACCTGACTGAAGTAATACAATGGCGATAAGTGCGATTGAAACGATAATAAGTAAAGTGACTAATATAGCGTGCATGAGTCCCACCTCCTGATACGAACATTACAACATTACTAGTTTACCATAGGAATTGTTGACTGGACAAGCTAATCTTGGTTTTATTGTGGAAAGAGTTGGATTTTTGTGAAAGGTGAGTAAATTGTTGGCTGAAGTTTTAGGTTTGGTAGAGGTTCAGGTAAGGGAAATAGGGTGAGACTTTCTAATTTTGGCATTTGGCTTGTAAAATTGGAAAATGGCCTATATTTTTTGAAAACGGCTTATAAATTCTGAAATTGGCTTATAATTTTTTATTTTGGCTTATAAATTCCAAAAATGGCCTGTAAATTTTATTTCATTGATCAATTCTGAACAAGACTTAAAATTTTTCGTACTACACATCCAAAAAATTGCCTATACACCCAAACTACACCTCACAAAAAAAAAGCCCCGTTCAAAAAACGGGGCTTTTTTAATCCACTTAATTAGCGTTTAACGTTATAGAACGTTTTAACACCAAGATATTGAGCTGTGTGAGCTAATTGATCTTCGATGCGAAGAAGTTGGTTGTATTTTGCAACACGGTCTGTACGAGATGGTGCACCCGTTTTGATTTGACCAGCGTTTGTTGCTACTGCGATGTCAGCGATTGTGCTATCTTCTGTTTCACCAGAACGGTGAGAGATTACTGCAGTGTAACCAGCGCGTTTCGCCATTTCAATTGCATCAAATGTTTCTGTAAGTGTACCAATTTGGTTCACTTTGATTAGGATTGAGTTACCGATTCCTTGCTCAATTCCTTGAGAAAGCTTGTTTGTGTTTGTAACGAATAAATCGTCACCTACCAGCTGAACTTTGTTACCGATACGTTCAGTTAGAAGCTTGAAGCCATCCCAATCGTTTTCATCAAGACCGTCTTCGATTGAAACGATTGGATATTTGTTGCACATTTCTTCGTACCAATCAACCATTTCAGCAGAAGTACGAACGACACCTTCACCTGAAAGATGGTACTTACCGTCTTCTTTGTTGTAGATTTCAGAAGCTGCTACGTCCATTGCAAGAAGAACTTCTTCTCCTGGCTTGTAACCAGCTTTTTCGATTGCTTCAATAATAGTAGAAAGAGCTTCTTCATTTGATTTCAGGTTAGGCGCGAATCCACCTTCATCACCAACTGCAGTGTTGTAGCCTTTTCCTTTAAGAACAGATTTAAGGCTGTGGAAGATTTCAGTTCCCATGCGAAGTCCTTCTTTGAAAGTAGGAGCTCCTACTGGCATGATCATGAATTCTTGAATGTCCACGTTGTTGTCTGCGTGCTCTCCACCGTTTACGATGTTCATCATTGGCACTGGAAGCTGCTTCGCATTGAATCCACCAAGGTATTGGTATAGTTCTACTCCGAAGAAGTCAGCAGCTGCACGTGCAACAGCCATGGATACACCTAGGATTGCGTTGGCACCCAATTTACCTTTGTTTTCTGTACCGTCAAGAGCGATCATCGCCTGATCGATTGCTACTTGTTCTGTAACGTCGTATCCGATGATTTCTTCAGCGATTTCGTTGTTTACGTTGTCTACTGCTTTTTCTACACCTTTACCAAGGTAACGATCTTTGTCACCGTCACGAAGTTCAACTGCTTCGTACTCACCAGTTGATGCTCCAGATGGAACAAGTGCGCGTCCGAAAGCACCTGATTGTGTGTATACTTCTACTTCAATTGTTGGGTTACCACGAGAATCTAATACTTCGCGTGCATATACGTCTGTAATAAATGGCATTTAAAATCTCTCCTTATTTTTTAATTAGGGATTTCCCCGTCATTTCATTTGGTTGATCTACATTTAATAGTTCAAGCATAGTTGGTGCCAAATCACCTAGAATTCCTCCATCACGAAGTTCAATTCCTTCTTTAGTTACGATAACCGGAACTGGATTCGTTGTGTGAGCTGTCATAGGTGTTCCTTCTTCTGTTAAAACCTCATCAGCATTCCCATGGTCTGCAGTGATGATAGCCGTTCCACCTTTTTCCGTGATCAGGTCAATGATTTTGCCTAAGCATTCATCTACCGTTTCAACGGCTTTAATGGTTGGTTCTAGCATACCAGAGTGACCGACCATATCAGGGTTAGCGAAGTTAAGAATGATCGCATCCTGTCTGTCATCACGAATCTCTTCTAAAAGAGCATCCGTTACTTCATAAGCACTCATCTCTGGTTTCAGGTCATAGGTTGCAACCTTTGGAGAATCGATCAGAATTCGTTTTTCTCCCGGAAATTCGTCTTCACGTCCACCACTCATAAAGAACGTAACATGAGGGTATTTTTCCGTTTCAGCAATTCGCAGTTGCTTCAGGTTATTTTGAGATAACACTTCACCTAGCGTATTATCTAAGTTTGTTGGTTTAAAGGCTACAAATCCATCAACCGTTTCACTAAATCTTGTTAAGCAGACGAAGTGAAGATCTTTAGGATACTTCTCACCTCGTTCGAACGAACGGAAGTCTTCGTTTGCGAATGTATTCGATATTTGGATGGCACGATCAGGACGGAAGTTGTAAAAAATAACAGCATCTTCATCCTTAATTGTTGCCACAGGTTCTCCGTTTTCCTTTGTAATGACAGAAGGAAGAACGAATTCGTCGTAGATTCCATTTTCATACGAGTCATTGACTAGCTCGATTGGATCCTGGTAGCTTGGACCTTCACCATAAACCATGGCACGGTAGGATTTCTCAACACGCTCCCAACGTTTATCTCGATCCATTGAGTAATATCGGCCTGAAATCGTAGCAAATTGGCCTACCCCAATTTCTTTCATTTTTGCTTCAGCATCTTGAATAAACCCTTTTGCGGTTTGCGGTCCTACGTCACGTCCATCTAAAAAGGCGTGAACATATACATTTTTCATGCCTTCTTTTGCTGCTAAGCCAAGTAAAGCATAGAGATGTTCAATGTGACTGTGAACGCCACCATCAGATAAAAGACCAAAGATGTGAAGGTTCGTTCCTTTTTCTTTCGCGTGATTGATAGCATCTAAGAAAGTGGTATTCGTTTCAAATTCCCCTTCTTTAATGGCCAAATTCACTCGAGTTAAACTTTGGTACACGATACGACCTGCACCAATATTTAAGTGACCAACTTCAGAATTTCCCATTTGACCTTCGGGTAGTCCTACTGCTTCGCCACTGGCTGTTAATTGATTGTGAGGATACTGCTTCCAAAGGCGATCAAAATTTGGTTTGTTCGCTTGGGCAACAGCATTCCCTTCCTTTGTATTACGGCAAGCAAAACCATCTAAGATGATTAATGCTACTGGAGACTTACTCATGTGAGCTTGCCCCTTCCAATAGTTGCAGGAAGCTTTGTGCTTCTAAGCTGGCTCCACCTACAAGAGCACCATCGATATCAGATTGAGCCATGTATTCTTTGATGTTATTTGGTTTTACACTTCCACCATATTGAATACGGACAGCATCTGCCGCTTCTTGAGTAAAGGCTTCAGCCACAACCGTACGAATGTGAGCACACACATCATTAGCATCTTCAGAAGTGGAAGATTTACCTGTGCCGATTGCCCAAATAGGTTCGTAGGCAATAACTGTATGCTTCACTTGATCCGCTGATAATCCTGCAAGGGCTTTTTTCACTTGAGAACCAACAAGCTCTTTTGTTTCATTGTTTTCACGCTGTTCTAACGTTTCTCCTACACACACAATTGGAGTTAAACCATGTTGGAAAGCAGCTAAAGTTTTCTTGTTTACAGACTCGTCTGTTTCATTGAACATTTCGCGACGCTCTGAGTGACCTAAAATCACATATTTCACACCGATGTCCGTTAAAGCAACAGGACTTACTTCTCCTGTAAATGCCCCACTTTCCTCAAAGTGCATGTTCTGAGCACCAATTTCTACTCTGGACTCTTTTGTGATGTTCACTAAGCATTCTAAAAAAAGTGCTGGTGCACAAATCACTGATTCGACTACTTCTTTATCAGGAACTAGTCCTTGTACTTCTTCTGCAAAAGACTTAGCTTCTGATAGAGTTTTATGCATTTTCCAGTTTCCTGCAATAATCGGTTTACGCATGCTACTCATCCTTTCTATTATCTTGCCATCTTTACGAAAGAGTTGGTCTTTGTAAAGAACTGCTTATTTATCGTTTAGGGCTACAACTCCAGGAAGTTCTTTACCTTCCATGAATTCAAGTGAAGCTCCTCCACCTGTAGAAATATGACTCATCTTGTCAGCATAACCAAATTTCTCAACGGCTGCTGCAGAGTCTCCGCCACCGATAACAGAATATGTATCTGTTGCATCGGCTAACGCCTCCGCTACGGCTTTCGTTCCATTTGCAAATGATTCTAATTCAAAAACACCCATTGGTCCGTTCCAAATCACAAGCTTAGAGTCCTTAATTGTTGCTTGGAATAGCTCTCTTGTTTTTGGACCGATATCCAGTGCTTCCCAATCAGAAGGAATAGAATCGATATCTACTTCTTTCTTATTTGCATCATTTGAGAAGTCATCAGCAACGACTACATCAACAGGCATAAGGAATTTAACGCCCTTATCTTCAGCTTTTTTCATAAATTGCTTTGCTAAATCAATTTTATCTTCTTCTAATAGAGACTTCCCTACTTCATGGCCTTGAGCTTTTACAAATGTATAAGCAAGTCCACCACCGATGATTAGGTTGTCTACTTTATCTAATAAATTGTCAATGACACCGATTTTATCTTTTACCTTTGCGCCACCGATAATCGCTGTAAATGGACGTTCAGGGTTTGATAGAGCTTTTCCTAATACTTCTAGCTCTTTTTCCATCAGAAGACCTGCAACCGCTGGTAGATGCTTTGCAACTCCTTCTGTTGAAGCATGTGCACGGTGAGCAGCACCGAACGCATCGTTCACATAAAGGTCCGCTAGTGCAGCAAACTCTTTCGCTAATTCAGGGTCATTCTTTGTTTCACCAGGATAGAAACGTACGTTTTCCAGAACGAGAACGTCCCCTTCAGACATGTCACTAATCTTGGATTGAACACTTTCACCATAAGCTTCATCAGCCTTAGCAACATTACCTTCCAATAATTCAGAAAGTCTTTTTGCGACTGGCGTTAAACGTAGCTCTTCCACCACTTCACCTTTAGGTCGTCCTAAGTGACTGGCTAAGATGACCTTTGCGCCACCTTCTACTAAATACTTAATCGTTGGAAGGGCAGCTTGAATACGAGTTTCATCTGTAATCTTGCCATCCGACATTGGTACATTAAAGTCTACACGGCAAAATACACGTTTCCCTCTTACATCGACATCTTTAATCGATTTCTTGTTCATAGTAAAAGGCCTCCTTAGTTTTCATTTTCTACTCTTTTTTCAAAAAAATAGAAATAGGAATAAGAAAAGGGAGAGGGGAATCTTCCCCGCTCCCCTTCATCACATCTTCATTATAGATGGTGGGATAAAATTTATCCATCAATCACCATGCACATGATGTCAATTTACGAAATTTTATCTATTAAAGACCTTTAGAAGCAACATAATCAACTAGGTCTAGTACACGGTTAGAGTAACCACTCTCGTTATCGTACCAAGAGATAACTTTTACCATGTTACCTTCCATTACCATAGTAGATAATGCATCGATTGTTGAAGAAGCAGGGCTTCCGTTGTAATCACTAGATACTAGTGGATCTTCGCTGTAGTAAAGGATTCCTTTAAGATCTCCTTCAGCCGCTTCTTTAAATGCTGCGTTTACATCTTCAGCTGTTACATCTTTGTCTAATTCAGCAACTAAGTCTACTAAAGATACGTTTGGTGTTGGAACACGTACTGCTCCACCATTTAATTTACCTTTAAGCTCAGGAAGTACTAGAGAAACAGCTTTAGCAGCACCCGTTGTTGTTGGGATGATGTTTTCAGCTGCCGCACGAGCACGACGGTAGTCTTTATGCGGTAAATCTAAGATTTGTTGATCATTTGTGTAAGAGTGAATCGTTGTCATCATTCCACGCTTAATACCAAACTTGTCGTTCAGTACTTTTGCAAATGGAGCCAGACAGTTTGTTGTACAAGATGCGTTAGAAAGAACATGATGGCTTCCTGCATCGTACTTGTCTTCGTTAACACCCATTACGATTGTGATATCTTCTTCAGAAGCTGGAGCAGAGATGATTACTTTCTTCGCACCTGCTTCAAGATGTTTCGCTGCATCTGCGCGTTTCGTGAAGCGTCCAGTAGATTCTACTACGATTTCCACTCCAAGATCTCCCCAACCAAGTTGAGCAGGATCGCGTTCTGCCAATACTTTTACTTTTTTGCCGCCAACTACCAGGTAGTCACCGTCAACAGTTACTTTCTCTTCTAGAGTTCCGTGAACTGTGTCATATTGTAAAAGGTGAGCAAGCATGTTTGCATCTGTTAAGTCATTAACTGCTACTACCTCTACGTTGTCATTTTTAAGAGCTGCACGGAATACATTACGTCCGATACGTCCAAATCCGTTAATACCAATCTTTGTTGCCATGAATAATTTCCTCCTTTAGATAGTTAAGGATGATTTTTTTATATTTCAAAAGAGTGATTACCCTTTTAAAAGCGCTTTTGCTGCTCCCTCGTCTGTAATCAGAACCGTTTTCGGCGGAGCACTCTTCATGTACGCCCGAATGGCTTTTGCTTTCGAGCTGCCGCCAGCAACGGCAATAACATGTTCGATGTTACTTAAATCCTCTAATTGTAGTCCAATGGTCGGCACTTTATGTACAACTTCACCCTCTTCATTGAAGTAGTATCCAAATGCTTCCCCAACTGCAAGACCCCCCGTGATTTTCTCAAAATCTTTTTCAGAGGTTTTTCGTCTTTCAGCCATTGTAATAGCATCTCCAATACCATGAAGAACCATGTTCGCTGAAGTGATTAAATTGAGTACTTCTTTAATCATTGGTTCCTTCAAGAAGGATTTGTACACTTCTTTACTAACTTGATCAGGAACATATAAAACACGGTGACGCGTTCTGGTATGCTCGGCCATTTTCGCACAAATGGTGTTGGCTTGGTTTTTCACATCTTCTCCAATTCCACCTCGAGCAGGAACAAACAAGGTTTCAGTTTCAGAGAAGTCAGGTGTCAGCATTTCTGCTACCGCAGCCATTGTAGAGCCTCCAGTCACAGCGATGATAGTATTTCCTTTTAGGCGACGTTTCATACTAGATGCTGATGCACGTCCTAATTCTTCTTTTACCCAAGGAGACTCATCACTATTCCCGGGAACGATGACAATTTCATGAAGATTTAGTAAAGACTTTAACTTTTTCTCCATTACATTAATTCCCGAAATTTCTCTCATCATGCTTTCAATTTTTCCCAGCAGCTGAATGCCATCCTCTGTAATGATCATGCCAGAGGTTTTGATGTCGATGAGATCCTGATTATTCAAGAACTCTACTTCACTTCTCAACACTCGTTCTGTTAATCCTAAGCTACTGGCAAGACTTCTCCTGCCAACTGGCTGCATATAACGAATCGAGCGAAGTATTTGATGCCTTTTTTGCATAACTTCAAGCAGGTCGGGTAATAATCGCTTTTGTATGTCAATGAAAGTGTCCATAGATAAAAGCTCCTTCAACGGAAGTAAATGGTGTTGGACTATAAAAGTCCCACCTAGACATATTATGTCCCACTACCTCCAAAAAAAATTCATCCCTGCTTACAAATCTTATTTTAGCAAGGTATGAATTCTAAATCAACTAGAAACTATCACGTTTTTTCATGTAAACGTTTACTAAGTGTAAAATAATCAATTTGCCCATATTGAACAATTTCTCCCTTGAATTCAACAACAGGAATCATAAGTCCGAAACGTTCCGTCAGTTCATCACTTTCATCGATGTTTTTTTCTTTGATGGAGAACCCTATTTCATCCTGGAGAAGTTTTAAGGTTATTTTTGCGTCCGTACATAAGCCGCACTTTTCTCTTGTATAGAAGATTACTTCTTTCACGTCATGGCCTCGCTTTAGTATTTTTTGGGGGTGCCTGGCACTAAAGGGGAGTTCAGTGCCTGGCACTCAACTTTTGATTATTCATATCGTTTCCTCATGGTAGAAGAAAGGATCCCTAATTGGTCACGGTACTTTGCAATGGTTCTTCGTGAAACTTCATACCCTTTTTCCTTTAAAAGGTTAACGATTTTTTGATCAGATAATGGTTTCTTTTTATCCTCTTCATCAATGAGCCGTTGAAGTTCATTCTTTACCGTTCTAGCTGATGCCACTTCATTGTCTTCAACATTAACAGACTTAATCGCTGCTGTGAAAAAGTATTTCAGCTCATAGACTCCATAAGGGGTTTGCATATACTTCCCTTTAACCGCTCGGCTTATCGTTGATTCATGTACATTCATTTCATCCGCTACCTGCTTTAAGGTGAGTGGTTGAATAGCCGAAGGTCCTTTTAAGAAAAATAACCTCTGCCTTTCTGCAAGCATTTTTCCTACTCTTAGAATGGTCTGCTTTCGTTGCCTAAGACTTTGCAGCAGCCACTCAAAGTCCTGCTTTTTTTCCTGAAGGTAATTCTGCACATCCTTTTCAGGGTGATCTTGAAGAAAATCTGTGTACTCGTCATTATATTTAACCTTAATGGTTGTGCCGTCATGCAAAGAGACGTTTATATCATGATCATCTCCCAATGACACGACAAGCTCAGGAATAATATACTGAGACACATCCTGACAATAGGCTGCACCCGGTCGAGGATTGCACTGTTGAATGATGTCAGCTGTTGCTTGAACATCCCGTAATTCAACGTGTAAACTCTTTGCAATCCCTTTCCACTTTTTTTCAGCAAAGGGTTGAAAATAATCCTGAACAATCGTCATGACGAGAGGAGGAATATCCTTCATTCGGTTGAGCTGGAGGAAAATACACTCCTGTAACGATCTCGCTCCCACCCCGACAGGCTCTAAATCCTGAAGTCTCTTAATATAGTGTTCTAGTTGATCACGTTCTAACTTATGGCTCTCGAGGAAAACTTCCTCATCTATTCTTAAATACCCGTTATCATCTAAGCTATATATTAATTCTTCTAAAATTCTCTTTTCTATATAAGTAAGCGATTTCATATTTAATTGAGTAAATAACGCCTCGCCTAGATTGGCCTTCGAAACCGACACGTTGTCATACCAATCAATGGTATGCTGTCGACTACTCTGGTTGTTTTTTGTTGAGTAATACTGAGGTTTGTGTTGGTGAGGTGTGTCTTGCCTCGGTTGTTCTAATTGTATGAGAGGGTTCTCTAACGCTTTAGATTCTAAAAAAGCATTCAATTCCACAGTAGAGTATTGGAGGATGGTAATAGCTTGAGAAAGCTGTTGAGTCATTTGAAGCTGTTGTGATTGCCAAAGTCCGACTTTCAAATTCATGATTCTTAACCTCCCATCTCTCTATTCTACAATAAAATACGTTGTACGTTAATGGGAATAACTTGGTAGAGGAGTTCATTTGTACTAGTGGCATGTAGAAGGAATGGTTATGATGAGTTTGACAAAAGAAGTTTTTGAGGAAAAGAAATGGAATTGGCGCCCTCGGAGGGAATCGAACCCCCATTTTAAGAACCGGAATCTTACGTGCTATCCGTTGCACCACGAGGGCCAATGAGAAATAATCAATACGAATCTATATTATAAGTGAGAATATCCGTGATTGCAATACGTTTTCATTGTTTAAAAAAGGAATGAATGGGTATGATGTAGAAAGGATTTAATTAGTGGAAAATCAACAGTGCGTTAGGTTTGACCTTAATTGACCAACAGTGTATGATTACAGTACAAAGTGAATAAGTAACCTAAAAAAATAAATGTTTTTAAGGAGGAACGAGGATGAATTTAATTCCTACAGTAATTGAACAAACGAACCGCGGTGAGCGTGCGTATGACATTTATTCACGTCTATTGAAGGATCGAGTGATCATGCTCGGCAGCGCAATTGACGATAATGTTGCAAACTCCATTGTAGCACAACTTCTATTCCTAGAATCGGAAAACCCTGAGAAAGATATCTCAATCTATATCAACTCTCCTGGTGGAAGCATCACGGCAGGTATGGCAATTTACGATACAATCCAATACATCAAACCAGATGTTCAAACGATTTGTATCGGTATGGCAGCTTCAATGGGTGCGTTCCTTCTAGCAGCAGGTGCAAAAGGAAAACGTCTTGCACTACCTAATGCTGAAGTAATGATTCACCAACCACTTGGTGGAGCACAAGGTCAAGCAACGGAAATTGAAATTGCTGCAAAACGCATTCTTTTCCTTCGCGAAAAACTAAACCAAATTCTGGCTGATCGCACAGGTCAACCTTTAGAAGTTATTTCTAAGGATACTGATCGTGATAACTTTATGACAGCTGAGCGAGCATTAGATTACGGATTAATTGACCGTATCATTACTCGTAATGATATGAATAATAAGTAATTTTTGATGAGAACCCCAATGGCCTTGCCATTGGGGTTTTTTGTTTGTGTTGGTTGGTAGTGTTGAGGTAGTGGTGGTGTGTCGATTTTCGACTGGTTGTGTCGGGTAATGGGTAGGTCGCTGATTAAATGGGAGATTGCGCCGATAAATGAATGAAATTTGTCGATATAATTGAAATTTCGCTAATAACCAATAGACTCCACATACCAGATGATCCTTATTAAGAGGCGGGACATGTCACCACTTGTCGATAAATCCGTAGCTCGCAAATATATTCAAAATTCCGCTTGATATATTCCAGATATCGCAAATAAAATTGACATTTCACTCGATATAATTGAAATTTCGCAAATAACTTGTAGCCAGATGATCAATGTTAAGATCCGGACGGGTCATTGCTTGTCGATAAGTCGATAAATCCTTAGCTCGCTGATAAAAGTGAAGATTTCGCCGATTAAATGGAAGTTTCCGCTGATAAATGAATGATTATCGCCGATAACAAATAAAATGCACATACTAGGTGTTCATTATATAAAGGCGAAACGTGTCATCACTTGTCGATAAATCCGTAGCTCGCAAATATATTCAAAATTCCGCTTGATATATTCCAGATTTCGCAAATAAAATTGACATTTCACTCGATATATTCGAAATATCGCAAATAAACTGCCAAGGAAGTTAAATCTCCACACAAAAAAACTAGCAACCAATCTCAGGTTACTAGTTTTTGACCACTTTATGCTTCTTTACTAACAAATTCCCCTAGAGCTACTAGTGCTTCTTCTTCATCGCTTCCTTCGGCTACCAGTGAGATGACTGAGCCGCTGCTGATGGCAAGGCTCATTAATCCCATGATGCTTTTGGCGTTGACTTTTTTTCCATCCTTCTCTAAGAAGATTTCAGATGAGAATCGGTTTGCCTCCTGAACAAATAAAGCGGCAGGACGTGCTTGAAGACCGGTTTTTAATTTTACTTCTACTTGTTTTTCCACCATGATTATTTCTCTCCCCTTTGCTTTTCGTTTACGTTTGGTTTATTCTTTCCCCCGCTCTGATTTTTTCAGCAAGCTGATCGATTTTCCGTAAGCGGTGATTAATGCCTGATTTACTTATTGTTCCCCCAGAAACCATTTCCCCAAGTTCCTTTAATGTTACATCTTGATAGTTGACTCTTAGCTCGGCAATTTCTCGTAATTTATCAGGTAGAACCTGTAATCCGACTTGTCTTTCAATGAATTTGATGTTTTCAACCTGTCTTAAAGCAGCCCCAATGGTTTTGTTTAAGTTAGCTGTTTCACAATTCACCAGACGGTTAACGGAATTTCGCATATCACGAACAATTCTTACGTCCTCGAATCGAAGAAGGGCATTGTGTGCACCGATGATGTTTAAGAACTCGGTGATTTTCTCTGCTTCCTTCAAATACGTAATGAAGCCTTTTTTTCGTTCGAGTGTTTTACTGTTTAGTCCAAAGGAGTTCATTAATTCGGACAACGCATCGTTGTGTTCAGGGTAAAGAGAAAATACTTCTAAATGATAGGATGAGGTTTCTGGATTATTAACAGAGCCTCCTGCAAGAAATGCCCCTCTTAAGTAAGACCTTCTACAACATTTTTTCTTAATTAAATCTTCGGATATATTATGAATGAAGGTGAAGCCTTCTCCTAGGATTTTCAAGTCCTCTAAAATCTTCTTGGTGTCTTCTTTTATTCGAACAATGTAAACATTGTTTTTCTTTAAACGCATTTTCTTCCTTACTAAAAGCTCTACTGGGGTGTCGTATCCCTTTTTAATTAATGTATAGATCCTTCTAGCAATGGCGGCGTTTTCGGTTTGAATATTTACAACCAGCATTTGGTTGGAAAAGGATAATGAACCATTCATTCGTATGAGAGCTGATAGCTCAGAATTGGCACAGCATTCCTTAACTTCTATATTCGTAAGTTCTTTTTTTGTTTCTGACGCAAACGACATCCCCATCACCTCCTAGCAAACGCTTGCACAACCTTTTATAAAAGAAATTTCTTTAGTAGATTATGATTTTGTTGAATTTTTTAGGAACGTATAAATAATATCCGCTACCTTTTCTGTATTATGACGAACAAGATGGTTGTCATAGGATAAAATGTCCTCTGCAATGACCTCAAGGCCCATGGAGGTTAGTTTTTCCACATCAAAATGGACTGGACTTGCTTGCTCTGCATCATATCGGGCTTGAACTGCTTCCGGAACCTGCTTATTGTTGACTAAAATGGAGTCAATGCATGGATAATCCAGATGATCAAAAAGTGCCTGAACATGATTGCTGGCAGAGTAATTCAAGGTCTCTCCTGCTTGAGTCATAATATTACAAATGTACATTTTCTTCGCCTTGGCTTTGCATACAGCATCTCCAATTCCAGGTACGAGAAGATTGGGTAAAATACTAGTATAAAGACTTCCTGGCCCCATCACAATTAAATCGGCTTCCTTAATGGCTCTTAAGGTTTCGCCTAAGGGCTTAATAGTATCAGGGTATAAAAATACTCGCTTAATCTTTTTACCTGCTTTTGGAATAGCTGATTCCCCTGTAACAAGGGTACCATCATCCATTTCTGCATTCAAAACAACGCTTTGATTTGCAGAAGGAAGCACCTTCCCTTTTACATTCAGAACTCTGCTCATCTCTTGAATGGCGTGAACGAAATCACCCGTGATGGAAGCTAGAGCAGCTATGATTAAATTTCCCAGAGCATGACCGGACAGTTCGTTGGTCGTTTCAAATCGATGTTGAAACATTTGCTCTACCAGAGGCTCTACTTCTGAAAGAGCGGCAAGTACGTTTCGAATATCTCCAGGTGGAGGCATATCCAGGCTCGCTCGCAACCTTCCTGAGCTACCCCCATCATCTGCGACGGTGACAATGGCTGAAATATCAATAGGATGTCGTTTTAATCCACGAAGAAGGACAGGCAAGCCTGTTCCTCCTCCGATGACGACAACCTTTGGCTTGTTTGTCATGTTGTTTGACCCTTTCTCTTCTGAATATCACGATGAGAAATTTTGGTTGAGTAGTCATTTTCAAAATGATGTCCAATATATTCTGCTAATGCAACGGAGCGATGCTGTCCACCTGTACAGCCAATCGCCACTACCAACTGGCTTTTCCCTTCCCGTTTGTAATGAGGAAGCATGAAGGAAAGTAAATCCGTTACCTTTTCAATAAATTTATTCGTTTCGCTCCACTTCAAGACATAGGTCGAAACTTCTTCATCAA
Source organism: Rossellomorea aquimaris TF-12 (assembly GCF_001648555.1). Taxonomy (GTDB): domain Bacteria; phylum Bacillota; class Bacilli; order Bacillales; family Bacillaceae_B; genus Rossellomorea; species Rossellomorea aquimaris. Next base: position 255,935 of record NZ_LQXM01000028.1, read on the forward strand.
GTCCTGTCTTTGGCCGCATGTGATCAATATAGTGAGGATTCGGCAGGAAGCGCACATCTAATACTAAATCAGCATCGATGGGGATTCCGTGCTTAAATCCAAACGATACAACGTTTACTGTGAAAATTGTTTTTTTGTTCACGGAGAATTCATTTAATATCTTTTCACGAAGTTCTCTCGGTTTCATGGTAGACGTTGTATAAATTAATTGAGCGCGCCCTTTTAAATCTTCTAAAAGCTCTCTTTCCTGACGTATTCCTTCAAGAGGTAACCCTGAAGGAGCAAGAGGATGAGAACGGCGTGTTTCCTTGTATCGTCTTACGAGGGCAGAATCATCGGCATCTAAGTATAAAACCTGTGGAGTAACCCAAGAAGTTTCTGCTAATTCATCCAATGCTTTAAACAGATGATCGAAAAATTCTCTTCCGCGAAGGTCCATGACCAATGCGACCTTATTCATTTTATTACCAGACTCTTTCATCAGTTCCAAAAATTTCGGCAGAAGAGTGGGTGGTAAATTATCTACGCAGAAAAAACCTAAATCCTCAAAGCTTTGAATGGCCACTGTTTTTCCAGCACCAGACATTCCTGTTATGATTACTAATTGAACATCATTTGTAGAACCTGTACTCATGCTCTTCCCCCACTTTTTTATTATGTCTTTAACTCGGATCCAATCGATACGATAGTAGTTTAAAATCAGGAGTATAGGTGAATGTCCCATAAATCATATTCTTCCCATGTAATAAATAGTCTAGAATATGATAATCTCCTTCAGCCATAGCTAAATCCTTTATGTCTTGAATTGGATGCCACTTGATTTTACCTTCTTCTGATTCCTGAAGATTAACTCCATCAGCTTCAGTTGCAAAGAAAGAAAACATCATCCATTCCGAAATGATTTCGTTGTCCTCTTTGATGATAAACGTAAAGACACCTTTCAAGTCAGGGTTTTTCAAATAGATGCCTGTCTCCTCACGGTATTCGCGGATGACAGCATCTCGAATGGATTCTCCAGATTCCATCTTCCCACCTGGAGCGACCCACCAATTTCTTCTCGGCTTTTGGAGAAGGAGTACTTTATCTTCATGTAGATATAGGCAATTTGTGACACGTTGCACTGCCTTCACCTCAATCTGCTTCATTAAGTCATTCTCATTCATTATATTATACTATGATTAAAGACAAGCCACAATGTCTCTGCCGGCTATGAAAAAAATGTCGATTTTTAGGAAGGATTAAAGGACAAGATTCAACAATTACAATAGATACAGAAGGTACTACAACAGCAAAAATAGACAAAAAAAATAGACACAGGCGAGTCCTGTGTCTTCTACGGGATTTATTACTTAAAAGGGGGTCAATTTCTTATTTTCTATATTACCCTAAAATTGTTTCACTAGTGTTACAACAGATTTAAAACGGTATTACGGAATTGTTAATGTTTAACACAGAATTAGTCGATACCTGTTGAAGACTGTCTTTTCCGTATTAAAATTCATATTTTTTCATAATTTGATTTGTCATTAACTCATACCCTTTTCCATTTGGGTGAAGGGAATCATGAAAATACTGTTCCTTCGATTTCCCTTTAAAAAGCGGATTCGTCGATACATACATGGTGTTCTCATGTTTCTTTACTTCTTTCATCATCGAGTTGTTCCAATCATCTACGTAGGCTTCAATTTTATCGCTATCCTTATCTGGATAGGGATTGTAAAGCCCTAATACGATAATATCTGCTTCTTTATTTGCTGTTCCAACGATATTTAAGATTTTATCCAGATTATCGATATAATCTTTTTTGGCTTCTACAATTTTATCATGATGAAGTGGAAAGAGATCTCCACCATTATTTTTAATTAAATCATTGGTTCCTATATTTATGATAAATACATCTGCTTCACTTAAATCCTCTGCTACTTTAGGTTTTACAATCTGGTTCAACAGTTTATCCGATTGTTGCCCTGGTACTCCCAGGTTTTGAAAATGATAAGATATCTTTGTATGTTTCTTATTCACTTCTTCTTCTAGACGACCAATATATCCTGAATCTTTTTTGTCTCCATACCCGTATGTGAGAGAATCCCCTAAAGCAATGACTCGTTTGTTTGAAGCAGACTCTCCTTCTTTTGCAAAAAAACTAAAATAAACAATGGGTATTAGTGCAAAAACAGCTAGAGCAGATAGTATTTTCCATTTTTTCATTGATGATCCGACCTTCCGATATAGACTAGGATGACTTACATAACACTCTTTATTCCCTTTTGGTTCAAAAGTAACCCTGTTTATTTTTGGAATTTCCATTAAGATTAAACTTTGCTGCTATGTAAAAATCTAGAAGTGGTTGATTTTCGCTCCAGGTGCTCGTCGCTTTCCGCGGGGCGTGAGTTGAGCACCTTTCGCTCCAATCAACTTTCTGTTTATGAATTTCATCAAGCACATACTATTCAACAGGGACATAGGTTAAAAATAATTTAATAAAACAACTATCTTTGCGAAATGAGCCAATACAAAAAAACGAACCCTGACACAACAAAGGTTCGTTTTTTCAAGTTAAATATTTATTTCTTCTGTATCCCAAACTGTGCATTCAGTTGGCCCCTTATCATTTTTTGCTTCTGTTCTTTTCTCTCTTTTTTAGATAATTCCTGCTTAATTTCTTTCGTAGTGACGCCCTCTTCTCGCTGGTCCGCTATATCCATCAAGCGTTCTACATCACCAAAGGAGTATTTTCTGTATCCTCCTTTGGAACGCTTGGGAAAGATCAGGTTTTTCTCTTCGTAATAACGGATTTTCCTTTCAGTCAAACCTGTTAATTCACTGACTACACCGATTGAAATGACTTTTTTATCCTTATAGGAAGGCTCATTGTCCACGCTTTCCTCCTCCTCCTAAGCAGGGAATACATTAGATTATACATGTCTTCCTCGCAAAATTGGACAGTTATGTAAGAAAACCTCACAAAGAACTCTGAATTGTAAGAAAAGTTTACAAACTAGAGGAAATTAACCTTCTCTCCTATTACACTTTTGAATAAGAACAAAAAGGAGTGAACATTTATGCCATTTTTACGTGAAGCAGTTGAACGAAAACGGGAGCAATTTATTCGTCTGTTAGTAGAAGCTGGTGTTTATAAGGAAAGTGATGAATGGGTCAAAAATCTGACGTTGAGTGAACTGGTGTACGTTTTTAACAAACATAAAAGTGAGTAAAACAAAAAAGCATTAGGAAAAGATTTCCCTTTTCCCAATGCCTACATAGAATCAGCCGTTTTTGACTTTTTCTTTTAATTCTTCAATATAATGTTGAGCTGTTTGTGCGGCAATGCTTCCGTCACCCGTTGCTGTTACGATTTGACGAAGTTGTTTTTCACGAACATCTCCAGCTGCAAAGATTCCAGGAACCTTTGTTTCCATTTGCTCGTTTGTTTCAATGTAGCCTTCAGAATTCGTGATTCCAAGGTTTGCAAATGGCTTGGTTAAAGGAAGCATTCCGATGTAGATGAAAACTCCATCTGCTTCGAAGTTTGATTCCTCACCATTTTCAGTTGAAACAAGTGTAACGCTTCCCACTTTACCATCTTTATCGTTAATTTCTTTAACTGTGTGATTCCAAATGAAATCCACTTTTTCATTATCAAACGCACGTTGTTGAAGAATTTTCTGAGCACGAAGCTCATCGCGACGATGGACGATTGTCACTTTGTTGGCGAATCTTGTAAGGTAAACTCCTTCTTCAACAGCAGAGTCTCCTCCACCTACAACGACAAGATCTTTTCCTTTAAAGAATGCTCCGTCACAAACGGCACAATAGGATACTCCGCGTCCACCCAGTTCTTTTTCTCCTGGCACACCAATTTTCTTGTATTCAGCACCTGTCGTAATGATAACTGCACGAGCTTTGAATTCCTTTGAACCCGTTTTGACGGTTTTGTATTCTTCACCATCTACGATTTCTTTAATGTCTCCGTATGCGTATTCCGCACCGAATTTCTTAGCATGATCAAACATTTTATTCGAAAGGTCAGGTCCAAGAATGTGGTCGAAGCCAGGATAATTTTCCACTTCTTCCGTATTGGCCATTTGTCCTCCTGGTACTCCTCTTTCAAGCATAAGCGTTGAAAGACTGGCACGTGAGGTATAAACAGCGGCTGTCATTCCTGCCGGGCCTGCGCCTACAATGATAACATCATAAATTTTTTCTTCTGACATAAGAAATTCTCCTTCCAAACAGTCCTTAATTCACATGATGTGTCTGTATTGAAATACGATGAAGTGAAAGAGTGTGATGTTTCCCTTCATAGTATTAACTTCCTACATCTATCCTATAAAAAATAGGGTCACATCGTCCAAAAATATGCTCATGGAAGATAGCTTTCGACAACAGTGATATATTTAGTCAAGGTGCTTGGGGAAAGGTTGTAACGATCGCACAGTTCTTTCTTTGTCACCTTATCATTTCGTAAGTGATTCCATACGAATTCTACAGCAGCAGCAAAGGCTTTTGTATTTTTAAACGTTTCTCTTTCTTTAATCCCTCGGTAAGCAATCGTAAACCAAGTAAGAAATAAACCTGACTCTACACTTGTAATGGGTTGGTGATATTCATAAAGGTTCAGAGCCACTTCATGCATGTTTTTAATTTCCAGATTTACTTTAATAGCACTTTCTCCGTTGCTGTTTAACACTTGTGCTAAATAAACTTTTTCAACTATGGACAAGTCTTCTACTTCACAGAAATCCCCGTGAGTGAGGATGGCCCTTTGTTGATCTGATATAGAAGTCAGAAACAAACCAAATAATTTTTCTTCTGTATATTCACTTTGAAGTTTTTTTAATATGGACGTGACATGGTTTTCAAAGCCATCTGCCTTCAGGTTTTCATTCCAAGGCTCAAGCCCCTCTTTTTCAGGGTTAAATTCCACGACTTTCTTCCACGCATTACGAGCAGTTTGCTCATGTCCTGTTTCATAAGCAGAATAAGACAGCCAGTAATAAAAACTGCCGTCTCCCTCAAACCCAATCTTTTGCAGGGACTTCAGCCACTCATACGCCTTCCTTGAATGACCAATCAAAGCAAACGTAGCCCCAAGCTTAAATCGGTGCTCATGCAGCAAGGGACGGACCTTCTCTAAACCATCAATTAGATGCTGAAGGTCTTCATGGCGTTTTTGGTAAAAGTAAAATACAGCTGTGTTGCATAAGGCATGTAGATTTCCAGGGTTCTTCTCCAGTACCTCTTCTAAAGTAGCAGACGCTTCGTCAATGTTTCCTAGATAGAAGTATGCCAGTGCCAGATTGTTATAGGCTGACCAAAACTCCGGGTACTCCTCAATGACCTTTTGCAGAATATCAACGGCTTTTTGAAAATGTCCTGATTCCAGTAAATCTTTCGCTTTTTCCTGCTGTGCCATAAGATCATCGTGTTCGTATAAATCGTCTACGATTAGATCTGAATCAAGTTCAAGAAGCTCCACCAAATCTTCTGCGTCTTCAACAAATTCCCCATGCTCCTCTTTTTCTAAATAAGAAGTAACATGGTCATACGCCTCTTTAAATAACCCTAAATGAGCGTAGTTGTTTGCTAAGAAATAATGACATTCACTCATACGGGGATCCAGCTCGTTCAAAATCTCATGTAATAAATCATTTGCATTCTTGTATTCACCAAGCTCTGTATACACAATCGATAATTGACAGGCAATCATCGGCTCTAATGGCTCTAATTGAAACGCTCTATTTAAATATTTTAATGATCTTTTCAGCTCTCGACGCTGGTAGGCTTTCATCCCTTTAGTATAGTAATACTCTCCAGTAGGGACAAAAGACAAAACCTTCGCTTGCTCACTTAATAATTTTGACCCTTTTCTCATCAAAGTCCTCCGAAACGTTCATAGTATAACTACCGTAGTATACCATACATAGCTCATGTACTAAACTACCATATTTTGAGGGACGGACCTTTGCACGAGTGCAAAGGTCCGTCCCTCTTCTAGTTATTTATTATGACGTTCCACCAGTACTTCAAGAATATCCTGGAGTGGAAGTTTTTGTTCTCTTAACAGGACAAGGGTATGATAGAAAAGGTCCGCTACTTCCCATTTTAATTCTTCTTTGTCTCGGTTTTTAGCTGCGATGATTACTTCCGAAGCCTCTTCCCCTACTTTTTTGAGGATTTTGTCTACACCCTCTTCAAAAAGGTAGGTTGTATAGGCTCCTTCTGGTCTTTCTTCTTCGCGACTCTTTATGAGTTGTTCAAGTGTTAACAGAATGTTTTCAGTTGATAATTCTTTCTGACTTCCCTCACCATAAACACTTTCATAAAAGCAGCTTTCTTCCCCTGTATGACATGCTGGCCCTTTTTTATCCACCAGTACGAGAAGAGCGTCTTTATCACAGTCCCATGTAATGTTTTTAACCCTTTGTGTGTTCCCACTGCTTTCTCCCTTATGCCATAGCTCCTGGCGAGATCGAGAGTAAAACCACGTCTCCCCTGTTTCTAACGTTTTGGCAAGGGACGTTTCGTTCATGTAAGCAAGGGTTAGCACATCCTTGGTAGTGGCATCCTGGACGATGGCTGGCACGAGGCCCTTTTCATCATATTTCACCGAAGCAACCCAATCTTTATTCTTCATCGTACATGCACCTCCTGTTCTCTTAAGTAACTCTTCACTTCTTCCACACTCGTTTCTTTATAGTGGAAAATAGAAGCAGCGAGTGCAGCATCTGCTTTCCCATCGGTAAATACGTCTTTAAAATGCTCAGCGTTTCCGGCTCCACCAGACGCAATGACAGGAATCGAGACTGCCTCACTAATGGCTTTTGTAAGTGGTAGATTAAACCCTTTTTTCTCTCCGTCACTATCCATACTGGTTACGAGGAGCTCCCCTGCTCCCAAGGCCTCTACTTCTTTGGCCCAATCCACAGCATCTAAAGGCGTGAGCTTTCTCCCACCGTGAGTATAAACCTTCCACCCGCTACTTTCTTCATCATATTTCGCATCAATTGCCACCACAATGCATTGTGAACCGAAATAGTCAGCACCTTCACGAACTAATTCGGGACGCAAAACCGCTGCTGTGTTTAATGAAACCTTATCAGCACCTGCCCGTAAAATAGCTTTCATGTCCTCAACAGAGTTAATGCCGCCTCCAACGGTAAAAGGAATCGCTAATTCAGCAGCAACATGCTTGACCATTTCCACCATGGTTTTGCGACCTTCGTGAGAAGCTGAAATATCTAAAAATACAAGCTCATCTGCTCCTTGTTGATCATACACTTTTGCCAGCTCAACAGGATCACCTGCATCACGCAGCTCAACAAATTGAATTCCTTTGACTACCCGTCCATCCTTTACATCGAGGCAAGGAACGATTCGTTTTGTTAGCATTCTCTCACCTCATTTATTGCCTGTTCTACGGTGAATTTTCCCGTATAAAGGGATTTCCCACAGATTGCGCCAGAAACTCCTTTGTTTTTATATTTCTTTAAGGTGGCTAAATCATCTAAGGAGCTAATGCCTCCAGACGCAATGACTGACTTTCCTGTTTCAACCGCCAGATTTACAACAGCGTCTACATTCGGACCAGATAGCATTCCGTCTGTGGCAATATCAGTAAAAATAAAGGTTTCTGCTCCAGCCTCAGCCAGCTCTTTTCCTAGATCAACTGCTTTCAAGGAAGAGGTTTCAATCCACCCATGAGTAGCCACATATCCGTCCTTGGCATCCAGTCCAATGGCGATTTTATCTCCATATTTTCTGAGCCAGGATTTCACTAATTCTGGGTTAGAAACGGCTATACTCCCGATGATAACTCTGTCGACACCATGGTTAAGATAATGCTCAATATCCTCTTCTGAACGAATACCTCCACCAATTTGCACCTTAGCATTTAATCTTTCAGCAACGGCGAGAACGAATTCATCGTTTACTCTTGACCCTTCCTTTGCTCCGTCAAGGTCAACCATATGAATCCATTCGGCCCCTTCATCGGCAAACTTTTTTGCCATATCAAAAGGTGAATCTCCATAAACCGTTTCTTGGTTATAATCACCCTGAATTAATCGTACGCATTTCCCTCCACGCATATCGATGGCAGGGTAGATCGTAAAGCTCATGAGATTACCTCCGATTCTTTCACTTTTTTTGTGAAGTTTTCTAGTAGCTTCATTCCTAAGTCCCCGCTTTTTTCAGGATGAAATTGCATGCCGTAAATATTCTTTCGGCTAACCACAGCTGGAATTTCAACACCCGCATAGTCAGCTGATGCGATTACCACGTCCTTCTCGCCTTCACGAACGTAATAGGAGTGAACGAAATATACATACCCCTCTTTTAACCCCTCTAATAAAGAGGAGGACGTTTGATAACGGAGAAGGTTCCAGCCCATATGAGGAACCTTGTAAGGAGTTCCTTTTTCATCTTCTTTTGGGATGTGAACTACTTTTCCAGGAAGCAACCCCAGTCCCGCTGTTGAGCCGTTCTCTTCACTATTTTCAAAAAGTAATTGCATACCTAAACAAATGCCTAATAACGGTTTCCCACTGCTTGCAAACGTTCCAATAGTTTCTTTTAAGTGCGTCGTTTCAAGAAGGTTCATAGCGTCTTTGTATGCTCCAACTCCCGGTAAAATCAATCCGTCTGCATGGCGGAGTTTTTCTTGATCATCACTTATAAAATAAGGAACATTCAATCGTTCGAGCGCCTTACTAACACTAAAGAGGTTCCCCATTCCATAGTCTACGATGCCGATCATAATCTATAACATCCCTTTCGTAGACGGAATTCCTTTGACACGAGGATCAATCGTTGACGCTTCATCAATTGCCCGCCCTAGAGCTTTAAAAATAGCTTCGATAATATGGTGCGTGTTGTGACCATAGTGAACAATTACATGAAGATTCATTCTTGCTTCGATTGCCAGCTTCCAAAGGAATTCGTGAACTAATTCTGTATCGAATGTGCCGACCTTTTGACTCGGAAGATCAGCTCTAAACTCCAGATGAGGTCGGTTACTCAGATCAACCACTACTTGTGCAAGAGCTTCATCCATGGGAACCATGGCAGAACCGTAGCGTTTGATTCCTTTCTTGTCCCCAAGGGCTGTAAGTAGAGCTTGTCCTAAGCAGATTCCGATATCTTCCGTCGTATGGTGATCATCCACCTCTGTATCTCCATTTGCTACGATCTTGCAGTCAAACTGGCCATGCTTTGTAAACAAATCCAGCATATGACTCATAAAAGGTACACCGGTCTCCATATCCGATTGCCCCTCACCATCTATACCAAAACTCAATGTAATATCCGTCTCATTCGTCTTCCTAACAATCTCTGCTCTTCTCTCCATGATGGACCTCCTTTTTGAGGGACGGACCTCCTTTTTGGAGGTCCGTCCCTCTTCATTTTTTAAATCGAGCTTCTACGGCTCGGGCGTGGGCTTCTAATCCCTCAAGTCTTGCGAGTTTGGCAATTTTTTTATAGTTGTTTTTTAAGGATGTTTCGCTATATGAAATAACACTTGTTTTTTTCATAAATTCATCTACATTCAGAGGACTTGAAAATCGAGCCGTTCCGTTCGTGGGAAGGACATGATTCGGTCCTGCGAAATAATCCCCAACAGGCTCTGAGCTGTACCGCCCTAGAAAGATAGCCCCTGCATGGCGAATTTTACCCATGGTTTCAAAGGGGTTTTCCGTTAAAATCTCCAAATGTTCTGGAGCCAGCTGGTTTACAACCTCTATTCCTTCTTCTAGGGTGTCTACTACATATATTGCCCCAAAATCGTTAATTGACTGACGAGCAATCTCTTCACGTGGAAGAGATGATAGTTGCTCCTCCACTTCCGCTGCAACCTTTTCAGCCAGGATGCTTGAAGGCGTGACGAGCACGGATGATGCATACATGTCATGCTCAGCTTGTGAAAGCAGGTCAGCTGCGATCTCGTTAGGGTGTTGTTCTCCATCTGCCAGGATGACAATCTCACTTGGACCGGCAATCATATCAATGTCCACATCACCGAATACCTCCCGTTTCGCCAGAGCTACAAAGATATTTCCAGGCCCTGTGATTTTATCAACAGGAGACATTGTTTCCGTACCATAAGCTAAACTTGCTACCGCTTGGGCTCCACCTACCTTATAGATCTCCTCTACTCCCGCAATCTTTGCTGCTACTAATACACTCGGAGACAGCTTTCCATCCTTACCAGGAGGGGAAACCATTGTAATTCGTTTTACCCCGGCAACCTTAGCCGGAAGGACATTCATTAATACGGATGAAGGATAGGCTGCTGTGCCCCCTGGAACATACACACCGACTGAATCAAGTGGAGTCAGCTTTTGACCGAGGATCGTTCCGTTCTCCTCTGTTGTAAACCATGAGGACTGCTTTTGATTCTCATGAAAGGCGCGAATATTTTCTGCCGCTTCCTTCATAATCGCTACCATCTCTGAATCAATTACTTCGAAGGCTTCTTCAATTTCTAAGATTGAAACCTTGTTGCTCTCTAAAAATACGCCATCGAATTTTTCTGTATATTCTCTAACAGCGGAGTCTCCATTTTTTCGAACAGTCTTAATAATTTGTTGAACGATTTTTCTTTGTTCTTCGGTTCCGCTGTCGACTGAGCGCTTAATCGACGCCCCTTGATTACCCTGAATAATCTTCATCTATTTCCACCAACCTTTTGGAGGGACGGACCTTGCTTATCCATAACTAGTCCAAATCCCTACTCTTTATTATCCATGTGTTGTCTTGCAACGGATCGAACCACACTTGCAAGGTCCGTCCCTCATCCAATAATTTTTGTTAGTCTTGTGACGAGGTCGTGTATTTTTTCGTCTTTCATTCGATAGCTGACGGGATTGACGATGAGTCTGGATGTAATATCTACGATGGTTTCGTACTCCACGAGGCCGTTTTCTTTAAGGGTTCGACCGGAGGAGACAATGTCGACAATGCGATCTGCTAAACCAATTAATGGCGCAAGTTCAATGGATCCGTTTAATTTTATAACCTCAACCTGCTCTCCTTGTTCACGGAAATACGAGGAGGCTACATTCGGATACTTAGTTGCAATTTTCGGTGCCACATCACTCATCTTTGTCCCAGGTAGTCCTGCAACGGCTAAATAACATTCGCTAATTCGTAAGTCTAGGAGCTCATAGACGTCCCGCTCTTCTTCGAGCATGACGTCCTTCCCTGCAATCCCTAAATCCGCTACTCCATGTTCCACATACGTAGGAACATCCATGGGTTTCGCTAAAATAAAACGTAAATTTTCTTCCGGGACTTCGATGATCAGCTTTCTGGAATCATCAAATTCAGGAGGCAGCTTGTAATCCGCTTTTCTAAGAAGATCAACCGCTTCTTCAAAAATACGGCCTTTCGGCATGGCGATTGTTAAACTACTCATATACTGTCACCGCCATTTCTATTACGATCCTGCCCTACTACAAAATGAACATTACTGAATCCCTTCGTAAACTCATCCACGTCGCCTACACCCTTCCAGTTTTGAAGCACAACCTCAATTCCTTCTCCTCGCAATTCATGAGCTAAGTTAATAGCCTCTTTCCGACGTTCATCACTAAACAGGACACACTGCTGAAGAGTTGAAGACAATTCTACTTCCATTGCTTCAAGAACATAATCCAGTCGTAAACCAAACCCCGTCGCTCCTGAATTTTTACCGAATTTTTCAAGAAGCTTGTTGTAACGGCCACCATTACCAATGGCAAACCCTACGTTTTCTCCATACACTTCAAACAAAATCCCTGAATAATAGCTCATATGACTGACTAGACTTAAATCAAATTTAATATATTCATCGACTTCATAATCCTTTAAAATATTCCATAATTCCTGTAGCTGTTTTAACGCCTGCAACCCTTGGTTTTCTTCTAACAGAGCATGGGCTTCCTCTAGTACATTCTCAGAGCCTCGAAGCTGCAAAAAGCTGAACAATCTCTGTTTATCAATGGAGGATAAAGCTAAATCATCGACATGCTGACGATAGCCAACATAGTTTTTCTCATACAAATACCGTCTTAGGATGTTGGCTCTTTCTGCCGTTCCAACGATTTGAGTGAACAGATCTTGTACAAATCCAATATGACCGATTGAAATTTTGAAATTTTCGAGTCCCGCATCCTTCAAGACGGAAATCATTAATGCTATGACCTCAGCATCGGCACTCACCGAATCATCACCAATGCATTCAATTCCCACTTGTTCAAACTCGGCTGGACGGCCTCCTTCTCGCTGCTGTGCTCGAAACACGCTATTGCTATAAGCTAACCGCAAAGGAGCCTCGTCCTTTAACAATTTTGAAGCAGCAATACGGGCAATCGGTGCCGTCATGTCTGGTCTTAGTACAAGGGTGTGACCTTGCTGATCTAACAGTTTAAATAGCTGTTGGTCTAAAATCGCTGACGCGTCTCCAACGGTTTCGTAATATTCCAAGGTCGGTGTTTCAATAAATCTGTAGCCCCACAGCTTCATCTCTTGTTCCATTCTTTTTTTCGTTTTAGCTTTTATTTCGTATAAATCAGGAAAGGTATCTCTCATTCCCAATGGCTTTTCAAACATGAATAGATTAGTCATATAAACCACCTTTGGCTAATTAGTTATTGGTCTATTTTCCCCTAGAAAAGGGTTACTACTAATTGTGGATTATTCAGAATTCCTTTAGTTCGCTAATGTGCTAATAAAATAAAGTTACATGTAGTGTAGCGTTTCTTTTTTTATTCGTCAACCGTTTAAGTTGATATGGTTAAAGCATGAAAAAGGAGCCAATTTTTACTAAATCAAACGTAAAAATGAAAGTGACATGCAAATTTGGAAAGTCACATGTAAATCATAAAAATCATATGCAAAATCATTAAATCGATACAACACAAAAAAGGCAAAGATAGATTACTCTCTATCTTTGCCTTTTCCCTTATCTTTCTGTTTTCAATCCGTATATTTCATCTTCTTGCCAGCGTTCAGCCAGTTCTTCTTTTGAATAGATGATTCTCATTGGGTTTCCACCGACAAATGCTCCAGCTGGAACATCTTTATGTACAAGTGTACCTGCTGAAATGATGGCTCCGTCACCAATCTGAATTCCCGGTAAAATCGTGGTGTTTGCACCAATCATGACTTCAGAGCCAATCTCTACGTTGCCCAGACGATATTCTTTGATTAAATATTCATGGGCAAGGATGGTGGTGTTGTAGCCAATAACCGTGTTTCTCCCCACGGATATTTTTTCTGGAAACATGACATCAAGCATGACCATTAGAGCAAATGACGTTTGATCACCAATGTTCATTCGTAAAAATGTCTTATACAGCCAGTTTTTCATCCCAAGAAAGGGAGTGTAACGAGCCAGTTGAATCACGATGAAGTTTTTAACAACCTTCCAAAACGGAACGGTCTTGTAAACATGCCACAAAGAATTCCCTCCACTTACCGGGTAGCGGGTCGTTCTTCTCATGTAGCTGAAACTCCCACTACCTCTAGTAAATCAGGCATGGTCTCAAGCATCACATCTGGTTCATAGTGAGCTAAATATTCTCGGCCCTTTGCACTCCATGCCACTCCAGCTGATAAGACACCAGCATTTTTCCCGGCTAAAATATCATGGTGATTGTCTCCTACCATGATCGCTTCTTGTGGAGTAGACTCCAGTGCCAATAGAGCTTTTTCAATGGGTTCCGGATGAGGTTTCGCATGCTCCACTTCATCCAGGGTAATCACCACATCAAAGAATGGTCTTAGTTTCATTAAGTCTAAACCTCTTAAAACGACATCTCGAATCTTCGTTGATACGATGGCTAATTTATATCCCTGATCATGTAGTGTTTGAACGGTTTCATAGACGCCTTCAAATTCTGTAACCAGCTCATCATGATGCTCATGGTTGAAAGCACGGTAATGAGCGCACATTTCCTCGATGCGATCAGGATTTAACTTTCCGAAAGATTCCTCTAGTGGAGGTCCCATAAAAGGAAGTACGTCCTTTTCTGTATATTGATTTGGATAATAGTGATTTAATGTGTGTAAAAAGGACGAAATGATAAGGTCGTTTGTATTAATCAGCGTTCCGTCCAGGTCAAATAATATGGTTGTAATCTTGCTCATAATGTCGCTTCCTTTCTTTATTTGCATCGACTCGATTCCAGACAAATGCCACCACCATGGTCAAGAAGATGGCGGTTACTAATCGAATCAGTAATAGAGGGAGAACGGGAATTCCGAGTGGGATAAAGATTAACGTATCCTCCACTACGGCATGACAGGCTACTAAAAAGAGAAAGGCAATGGTCACGTCCTTTTTGCTTACCCCATCTTCTTTTACTGCTTGTATCATCACTCCTGCACCGTAAGCTAGGCCGATGACTAATCCTGCAACCATTGTCGTAGAAGTATTTTCATTCATCCCAAGCGCGCGGGTTGCAGGGGACATCCATCTTGAAAAGACTTCCATCCATTTCAAGTCCTTCATCACTTGAATGACCATCATGAGAGGGATAACAATGAGGGCAAGCTGGAGGACTCCAAACCCTGCTTTTTCTAAACCTAATACCAGAATTTCTCCCCATCCATTAGGTTCTGCTTGCTGAGGCGGCATCATTCCATAACGAGCCATTTCAGAACCACCGCTCCATACAAGATTAATGACAATGGCTGATATAAGAGCCAGGCCGATTCGCACCGCAACAATCAACCAAATCTTCACGCCAACTTTTGCCGCTACAGTAGACTCAATGAGCAGGTTATGAGAGAAGGATAACATGACCGCAACGATGAAAACCTCTTTCACTGTTAAATCTAAGGATAAAATTCCACCAATTCCTGCATACAGATTTAAAAAATTCCCTAAAACGAGGGGAATGGCAGCATCTCCAGACAGACCAAGAAGCTTCATAAAAGGAGAAATTTTCTCCATTACCCACGGAAGGACAGGAGTGTATTGAAGCAAAACAACAATAAGAGTGATGGGAAAAATCACTTTCCCAAGGGACCAGGTTGTTTTTAGCCCAACTAAGCCGCCGTTCTTCAAAGATGTTCCAACCATTCTCATTTCTCCCCTACTCAAAAAATATTAAGCATTCACATTTTGATTCGTTTGTTCATCATAAGCGTATCGAGCATGACCAGAAATCCTTCTATATACCATGATGGCAATGGCCATAACAATCAAGACAATTGAAATCACCTGTGCCATTCTCAAATACTCCGTCAGCATTAGACTATCGGTTCTTAATCCCTCTACAAAGAAGCGACCGATTGAATACCAAATAACGTAGGATAAAAACAGTTCTCCACGACGAATATTCACTTTTCGTCTGATGATAAGCAGAAGAATAAAGCCTGCGATATTCCACAGTGATTCATATAAGAAGGTAGGATGATAATAAGTACCATTAATGTACATTTGATCAATAATAAACTTAGGAAGCATAAGGTTTTCCAGAAAAGCTCGTGTCACTTCTCCACCATGAGCCTCTTGGTTAATAAAGTTTCCCCAGCGACCAATCGCTTGGCCTAAAATGATACTGGGGGCCGCAATATCTGTCAGCTTCCAAAAGGAAATACCTTTTATTTTTGCAAAAACAAAGGTAGTGGCTACTGAACCGATTAATGCTCCATGAATGGCAATACCGCCATTCCATACCTTGATGATGTCTCCAGGGTTTTGAGCATAGTAATCCCATTCAAAGATGACATAATAGATTCTTGCAGAAATGATGGCAATCGGAATCGCCCAAACGAGCAAATCCACAAATGTATCAGGGTGTAGTCCTAAACGTTTACTTTCTTGAATCACAAGGTAAAGTCCTAATGCGATCCCTAGTCCGATAATAACTCCATACCAATGCACTTGGAAGGGTCCGAGTTGGAAAGCAATAGGATCAATAGGGGTGATATTCTGGTTCATTTTGTCGCTCCTTTAGTTCAACATATTTTTGAAAAATGTTCTACTTCTAGATCAATCGATATCTTCATTTTCTCCATCTTCAATTACATCAGACAGTCGATTCGTAAATTGTTCTGCTGCGTTTACACCCATGCGCTTTAAGCGGAAGTTCATGGCAGCCACTTCAATAATAACGGCTAGATTTCGTCCAGGTCGTACAGGTACCGTTAGTTTGGTGATATCTGTATCAATAATTCTCATCTTCTCTTCTTCAAGTCCAAGACGATCATATTGTTTCGTTTTATCCCATAGTTCAAGGTTAATGCATAAAGTAATTCTCTTATAGCTGCGGACTGCCCCAGCACCAAAGAGAGTCATAACGTTAATAATTCCTAATCCACGAATTTCAAGAAGGTGCTCGATTAATTCAGGAGAACTACCTATTAACGTATCCATATCCTCTTGACGAATTTCTACGCAATCATCAGCGACAAGTCGATGTCCCCTTTTTACCAGTTCAAGAGCAGTTTCGCTTTTTCCTACTCCACTTTTACCTGTTATCATGACCCCTACACCATAAATATCGACTAAGACACCATGAATCGCAGTCGTAGGAGCAAGCTTACTCTCAAGATAATTGGTCAGTCTCGAGGAAAAGCGAGTTGTTTTCATAGAAGATCGCATAACAGGCACATCATAACGGTCAGCTGCTTTAACAAGCTGAGGCGGAATCTCTAAATCTCTGGAAATGATAATCCCAGGTGTGATATCCGTACAAAGAGCTTCCATCCTGCGCTTGCGTTCCGCTTCATCAAGCAGCTCTAAAAAAGATAATTCCGTTTTCCCTAATAACTGAATTCGTTCAGCTGGATAATAGTTAAAATACCCCGCCATCTCTAAACCAGGACGTGAAATATCACTTGTTGTGATCGGTCTATGTAAGCCTTCTTCTCCACCTACAAGCTCCAAATTAAACTTCTCAACTATATCTTTAGTGCGAACTTTTGCCACAACTAGCTCCTCCTTCAAATCCTTCAACTTCGTTCCATACATACTCTTCCCTATTTTAGCAATTATCACGAAAAGCGCAAGCGGCTTGATCAGGCCCGACAAGCATAAGGCAAGCTTACCTAAAAGGCGTTCTTTGCCTTTTTGGTGAGGTTGACTTATGACCTCGAGGGCCTAGCCGCTGGAGCTAGACAAATCGAAAAGCGCAAGGTGCCTGATTATCGGCGGTTTGTATTGAGGGACGGACCTCGAATGTCATCCTTCTGAGTGACACCGTTTTTCCTGTCCCCCCCACCTTGATTGATTCCACACGCATTACAGCTGCCAAATTCATTCTCAATGGATACTTCTTCATAAAAAAGCACCTGCACACAAAAGTAGAGGTCCGTCCCTCAAATTTCAACTAGCCGTGACCAAAGGACTAGAGGCTCCGTATGTTAGTAGTGTACAAGCATATTTTTATAGGAAGGAGGTTATAGGTGATGAAGTTTATGTTGGATGCGGGGCATGGGTACAGTACTCCTGGGAAAAGGACACCTGATGGGATGAGGGAGTATGAGTTCAATCGGGAAGCAGCCAGGTATGCGAGGGAAGAATTAAAGAAATATGAAAATGTGGAGGTTTACTTTTCCCATTCGGATGAGAGAGATGTTCCCTTAACAGAAAGAACAAACAAAGGAAATAGTCTCAATGTGGATGCATTTGTTTCGATTCATGCGAATGCTTTTGGGAGTGGAGGATGGAATAATGCAGAGGGAATTGAAACGTATGCTTATTCTTCACAACCATCTCGCAGTACTGCTTTGGCAAAAGCAATTCAGAGACAAATGGTTGCTTCTACAAAAAGACTTGATCGAGGTGTAAAGTTTGCCAACTTTCATGTTCTAAGAGAGACCACCATGACTGCTGTTTTAGTAGAATGTGGTTTCATGACCAATAGAGAAGAAGCAGCTCTGTTAAAGACCGATAGCTATCGGAAAACATGTGGACAAGCCATAGGAAGAGCCATCGCTTCCTATTATGGATTAACATTGAAAACCACTTCTGGTCTTTACAAAGTTCAGGTTGGCGCTTTTAAAAAGAAAGAAAACGCGGATGAATTGGTAAAGCAATTAAAAAAAGCAGGATTCTCTCCTTTTATTTATTTTGATAAGTAAAAGCTGTCCTGCTAAATATTAACAGACCTTAATAAAAAAGAAGCGTAGCACTGCCTACGCTTCAATAAATTGTTCTATGACCTTTATTATTTCTTGTTGAACCCCGATAGAGTCTACTACATTGAAATCAAACTCCAAGCTGTGATTGACACCGTTTATTAAATGAAGATCTAGATAAGGATTTAACTTTAACATGGAAAAACGTTCCTCATCATAATGTCGATCTATACTGCCGATTATACATAGTCCCTGTTGTGTGCTATTTATCATAGCCTGTAGAACACCATCTTCTTTTATTAGAGGTGTCAACCAGATTGCTTTCGCTTCATTAAAGTAATTTCTTTTCAATTCACTGCTCAAAGCAATAGTACCCACTGATTTCGCCACAAAATAAATCTTACTATAAGACTTTTCTGATAGGACCTTCTCAATAATGCTCCTTGAGTCACTGATTAATGCTTCATCTAGTTCCTCTATAGAAAAATCTCGGTACTTTTTAGAATTATATTGATAATTCACATGTAAAACTTCAAAGCCCTTATGTAAAAAGAGCCCCGTAGAATAATGTAGCAAAGGAGCCTGCACAGTATATCCCATTCCTGGGAGCATAATGACAATACCTTCAGCGTTCTCCTTTAAACTTAACAGGTTGTAAGAAACCTCATTATCTCTATATCCTCGAATTGATTCCGATTTTACGTTCACTGTTCATCCACTCCCCGTAATAAATTTTTCTCCGCCCCGAAAGAAAAAACCTTTATTTTCCACAAAAAAAACTCTAGTCCATAAATGACTAGAGTTTTTTGACCTTATTTTTCTTTCATTGGGTCTAGGACAGCTTTTTGAATCACGATATTCGCTATTGAAAGAATGATCGATGCTAAAAAGGCCATCGCAAATCCTGATAGTTCAAAGCTGCTTCCCATTAAGCCATCTGTTAGAAGTAGAGTAATGGCATTGATCACAAACAGAAATAGTCCCAAGGTTAAAATAGTGACGGGTAAGGTTAACAGAATAAGAATCGGTCGAACCAATACGTTTAAGATTGATAGGATGAAGCTTGCTCCAATGGCTGCCCCAATCCCTGTTACTTCAAACCCTTCAAAAAATCCTGCTAATGCAATAAAAATGACTGCATTGATTAAAATTCCTATAATCCATCTCATTATCTGATGGCTTCCTCCTCATTTGGCAGCACGAAGGCTAATAAAGCATACACGACGACCAGGGGAAAAAATCCTGTCGGGATCAAGAGAATGATAAATATAACCCTTAGAATGGTTGAATCGATCCCAACAAAGCGAGATAACCCTCCTATCACACCTGCAAGCTTTCGATTAGACCTTGATCGTGCTAATTGTTTTTTCATTGATATACCCTCTTTCTCATCTTATGCGTTGTCCTTATTAACATTCTTCTCCACGTGCTTTTTTATGAGGACAGAACCTGTTTTTGTTTCCGCAAAAAGATGAAGCTTTTCTAAAGAGTCTGTTTTTCGGTTAAAACGAATATGTTTTTGCACCACATCATTCTTTTCTTCTAATACATCAATACCCTGAAGCTCCAGCTTAAAACCGCCCAAATTGGACTTAGCCTCACCAGCTATATTGATGTTTTCCGGAACAAACAAATCCACATTACCCGTAACGGTTTTCGCATGAAGAGTATCTGCTTTTTCACCTGTTAAAGCACAAACAATATTTCCATTTAGAGATTGAACATCACTGTACAGTACATCTCCCTCAACATGAACCTTTCCATTGATGGATTCCGCTTCAACACGTTCAGCTTTTACATTCAGAATGGAAATAGCACCATTTGACGTTTCGATTTCTGCTTTTTTCGCAGCCAGGTGATCGATACGAATTTTCCCATTGGCTGCTTTCGCTCTTAAGTCCTCTACATTTAAATGGTTTGCGATTAAACCACCATTAAATAATCGGATAGATATTCTTTTATAGTGATGCTTTGGAATATATAATTTCGAATCCACTTTCATCCATTTTAACTGAGTGGAATAGTACATTGTATCACCGTCGACGGCAAATGATGTATTCTCCATAAACTGCTTACGGGCTTCTTCCCGGTCTTCCGTGCGATACACTTTTGCACTACACTCAACCCTTACTTCCTCACCATCCCATGGGATAAGCTCCACTTTACCATTTGCCACATCAATATCAATTTTTTCAAAATTAGTATTGGCTTGTTGAAACACATGTGATAGCTCAACGGATTGATTCCATTGAAAATCAAAATCAAAATTCTTTATTTTATTTAAAGCAGTGTTCATGAAATCCAATAGCTTATCCTTCGGTTTCCCTGTCTCATAGGAACCATCTTTGTCACTTTTCTTTTCATCCTGAAAGATCGATACAAATTCATCCAGAAAATCTTTACTCTTTTCTTGAGAAGAATCCGGCTTTTTGTCTAAAGCCTCCAACAATGTCAATGCTTCCTGTGCTGTTAAGGTTCCTTTTTCCACCATATCTAAAATTCGTTTGCGTTCTTCATTCATCCTTCGCATCCCCTTTAAATTAGATTATAAAAGCACCTTGATACCCTTATACACATTCCAAATGACAACGACAACACTGATTAATATTGATAAACCTGCCATCATAATGAAAAAGAATGGCATGCCAGATCCTCCTGCAAAAATTCCAATATCTAAAAATATACCTGCAAGTATGAGAGGTATTGTTATGACTGGCAGCAAATGAGAAAGAAAAGCCGCTTTTGCATCCTTCTTCACATGAGGGTTATCTGATAAGAAATAGACTATAATCGGTAAAATAAATCCTGCAAAAAATATACTAAAATAGCAAAGTGCTGATAATACCTTATTCGTCTCCATCTACATCATCTCCTTTCCTATTATCTACGATACGTGAAAGAAAAGGTTTCAATACATGGGAAGAAATCCTTCTTCTCATCTATTTTCACACACGCGGCCCTTTTCTTACTCCATCTTAAGGCTGAATTTTAGTAGGTATAGAGTGGTGTTTTGGTTCGGGTTCGGGTTCGGGTTCGGGTTCGGGTTCGGGTTCGGGTTCGGGTTGATAATAAAATAAAGTTGTTGAAAGTAAATTCAGTTAGTTGGTTATTTAATGCTAAAGTTAATAATAAAATTGATGTAGTTTTATAAGTTGAAAATAAAATGCTCAATGTTGAAAATAAAGTCTGCGTTCTCGATAATAAATCCTTGATTGTCGATAATAAAAGCTTCCGCACACGTTCAAAGTGGTGTTTCATTCCTCTATTTATCCCAATAATTCACCATAAAACATTAGAATATGATTTCAAACGAAAAAAAGTGCATGTATTTTACATAAAAACCGCCTTTTCACATAAAAAAGAGGTGCCAATAAGCACCTCTCTACGATCAATTAGTCACTTCTTCTTTTTCACGAATCTTTTTCTTCATACGTTCCCGGTCTCGTTCTAGTACTGGCTTTAAGTATTTACCAGTGTATGAGCCTGAGACTTCCGCAACTTTTTCCGGTGTACCGCTGGCGATAACCATTCCGCCTTTGTCTCCGCCTTCTGGGCCTAGATCGACGATGTAATCGGATGCTTTAATGACATCAAGATTATGTTCAATGACGAGAACCGTATCCCCATTTTCTACTAATCGCTGTAA
This sequence comes from Rossellomorea aquimaris TF-12, assembly GCF_001648555.1. Lineage (GTDB taxonomy): Bacteria > Bacillota > Bacilli > Bacillales > Bacillaceae_B > Rossellomorea > Rossellomorea aquimaris. The sequence goes on from NZ_LQXM01000028.1 coordinate 277,653, forward strand.
TACGACAAGGAGACGAGCGATATCATCAACATGAAGTCCCGTGGTCGGCTCATCTAAAATATAGAGAGAGCGTCCCGTTGAGCGACGATGTAACTCTGAAGCTAATTTTACCCGCTGTGCTTCTCCCCCTGATAAGGTAGTGGCAGGCTGACCGAGTGTGATATAGCCTAACCCTACATCGTAAATGGTTTGTAGCTTACGTTTTATTTTAGGAATGTTTTCGAAGAATTTTACTGCATCCTCTACTGTCATTTCTAAAACATCTGCGATATTTTTATCCTTGTATTTCACTTCTAATGTTTCACGGTTGTATCGTTTGCCATGACAGACTTCACAAGGAACATACACATCCGGAAGGAAATGCATTTCAATTTTAATGATTCCGTCTCCACGGCAAGCTTCACATCTTCCACCTTTAACATTAAAGCTGAATCGTCCTTTTTTGTACCCACGAACCTTTGCTTCATTGGTTGTGGCAAACACATCACGAATATCGTCAAAAACACCTGTATAGGTTGCCGGATTGGATCTTGGTGTTCGACCGATAGGAGACTGATCGATATCAATGACCTTATCGAGATAGTCAATACCTTTTACTTCCTTATGCAAGCCTGGTTTTGATTTGGCATTATGGAGCTTTTGAGCAAGAGACTTATGAAGGATTTCATTAATAAGGGTACTCTTTCCTGAACCTGAGACTCCTGTAACAGCCGTAAACACTCCAAGCGGCAGTTTTACTTTGACATTGTTTAAGTTATTTTCCTTCGCTCCAATAATTTCGATATATCTTCCGTCAGGCTTTCTTCTCTCCTGTGGAAGAGGAATGAATTTTTTACCTGAGAGATATTGACCCGTTAACGAGTTGGAATCGTCCATTACTTGTTGAGGGGTACCGGCAGAAACGACCTCACCACCGTGAACTCCTGCTCCAGGACCAATATCTATGAGATAATCAGCTGCCAGCATCGTATCCTCGTCATGTTCCACGACAATTAACGTGTTGCCTATTTCACGCATGTTTTTTAAAGTATCAATCAGGCGGTCATTGTCTCTTTGGTGTAGACCGATGGAGGGTTCATCCAGAATATAAAGAACCCCCGTTAAGCGTGAACCGATTTGAGTTGCTAGCCGGATTCGTTGTGCTTCTCCTCCAGATAGAGTACCTGCGGCCCTGCTTAAGGTTAAGTATTCAAGTCCTACATTCACTAAGAACCCAAGACGTTCCCGAATCTCCCTTAGTATGAGGTTTGCAATCTTCATATCTTTCTCTGATAGCTCTAGCTTCAAGAAAAATTGTTCTGCTTCTTCTATTGAAAAGGCCGTCACTTCCCCAATATGGAGAGAATCTACTTTAACGGATAAGCTTTCTTGCTTTAAACGATGCCCATGACACGATGGACAATCCTGTTGGGCCATGTATTTTTCCATCTGCTCCCGGATATAGTCTGAGCTTGTTTCACGATAGCGACGCTCAATATTCGTCATAACTCCTTCAAAACGAAGGTAGTTTTCACGAACCTGGCCAAAGTCATTTTCATAACGGAAATAAACTTCATCTTTGCCGGACCCGTATAAAATCTTATCAAGCTGATGCTTTGGAATATCCTTTATTGGAATATCCATCGGAATTTCATAATGGTCACAAACAGCTTTTAATAGGGATGGATAATATTGAGAACTTGTTGGTTCCCAAGGTGCAATGGCGTGTTCATTTAGACTTTTATCCCAGTTTGGAATTACTAGCTCCTTATCCACTTCCAGTTTGGTACCTAACCCATCACAGCTTGGACATGCGCCGTAAGGACTGTTGAAAGAGAACATTCTTGGCTCTAATTCTGTAATGGAGAAGCCACAATAAGGACAAGCATGGTGTTCACTGAATAGCAGCTCTTCCTCACCGATGACATCAATAATGACCTGCCCTTCAGCTAATCGCAGGGCGGTTTCAAGTGAATCGGAAAGACGAGCTGCAACCCCATCCTTCACAACGATACGGTCGATGATGACTTCAATGGAATGTTTTTTGTTCTTTTCTAAGGAGATTTCTTCGCTTAGATCTTGAACCTCTCCGTTGATTCGAACCCGAACATATCCTTGTTTCTTAATATCTTCAAGAGTCTTAGCGTGTGTCCCTTTACGTCCTGAGACAATTGGAGCTAATACTTGTAGCTTTGTTCTTTCAGGGTACTCTACAATACGGTCCACCATTTGTTCGATAGTTTGAGACGAAATTTCAATTCCATGATTGGGACAGATTGGTTTCCCGACCCTTGCAAACAATAGTCTAAGGTAGTCATAGATTTCTGTTACGGTCCCAACCGTTGATCGAGGGTTTCGACTCGTGGTTTTCTGGTCAATTGAAATGGCTGGTGATAACCCTTCAATTGCATCCACGTCGGGTTTATCCATTTGTCCTAAAAATTGACGGGCATAGGCAGAAAGAGATTCTACATATCTTCTTTGTCCTTCAGCGTAGATGGTATCAAAGGCAAGGGATGACTTACCTGAACCTGAGAGTCCTGTTAAAACAACCAGCTGATCTCTTGGAATGTTGATATCAATATTTTTTAAATTATGAGCTCTTGCTCCTTGAACGATTATTTGATCTCTCTTTGCCATTCAATTCATCCTTCCGCCTTTAGCTCAAGAATCGTATCACGAAGCTGTGCAGCTCTTTCGAAATCTAATGCTTTGGCTGCTTCCTTCATTTCTACTTCTAAGCTAGCAATAAGTTTTTGTCTCTCCGGTTTAGACATTTTCGAAACCTTTGTCTGTTCTCCTTCATAAATCCCTTCGTCCTCTGCGACTCTTGTTGCTCTAATCACATCACGAATGTCTTTTTGTATTGTTGTTGGAGTGATGCCATGCTTTTCATTGTGTTCAATTTGTATCGTTCGACGACGCTGGGTCTCGTCGATGGCTTTTTTCATAGAATCGGTCATTTTATCAGCGTACATGATTACTTTCCCATTACTATTGCGGGCAGCACGACCAATCGTTTGAATGAGGGAGCGCTCAGAACGCAAGAAGCCCTCTTTATCCGCATCTAAAATAGTCACTAACGATACTTCAGGAATATCTAATCCTTCACGAAGTAAGTTAATTCCAACTAATACATCGAATTTTCCTAAACGAAGGTCTCGAATGATTTCGATACGCTCCAACGTTTTTATTTCTGAGTGTAAATATTGAACTTTGATGCCAATTTCTTTTAAATAGGCTGATAAGTCCTCGGACATTTTTTTTGTTAAGGTGGTCACAAGAACGCGCTCATTCTTTTCTATGCGTTCATTGATTTCTCCAATAAGATCATCTATTTGACCTTCGATTGGTCGAATTTCAATAACAGGGTCTAGTAAACCGGTTGGTCGAATAATTTGCTCTACCATCTCAGGACTATGTTCCAGTTCAAAAGGTCCTGGTGTGGCAGATACATATAATAATTGCTGGGTTTTCTTTTCAAATTCTTCAAATCGTAGCGGGCGATTGTCCAGGGCAGATGGAAGACGGAATCCGTGGTCAACCAGCACCTTTTTACGTGCCTGGTCTCCGTTAAACATCCCACGAATCTGCGGCAATGTGACATGTGATTCATCTACGACAATTAAGAAGTCATCAGGAAAATAGTCTAAAAGCGTATAAGGCGTGGAACCAGATGGTCTCAACGTTAAATGACGGGAATAGTTTTCGATTCCCGAACAAAAGCCCATTTCTCTCATCATCTCAAGGTCATATCGAGTACGCTGTTCTAACCGTTGTGCCTCAAGTAACTTATTTTCCTCCTTCATAATTGCCAGCTGCTCTTCTAATTCTTTTTCAATATTTTTAATCGCCACTTGCAGCTTTTCTTCTCGGGTTACGAAGTGAGAGGCTGGAAATATGGCGATATGGTCTAAATCGCCTTTTATTTCACCTGTTAAGGCATCTACTTCACGGATTCTGTCTATTTCGTCTCCAAAAAATTCAACCCGGACACAGTGTTCATCTCTTGATGCAGGGAAAATTTCCACCACATCACCTCGTACACGGAAGGTCCCACGTTTGAAGTCAATATCATTTCGTTCATATTGGATATCCACAAGCTTGCGGAGTAACTGATTTCGTTCGATTTCCATTCCTACACGTAAAGATAGAACAAGTTCACGGTATTCCTCTGGATTACCTAAACCATAAATACATGAAACACTGGCAATGATAATGACATCTCTTCGTTCAAATAGTGAAGAGGTCGCAGAGTGTCGTAATTTATCTATTTCATCATTAATGCTTGAATCTTTTTCAATGAATGTATCCGTTTGAGGAACATATGCTTCAGGCTGATAATAGTCATAAAAACTCACAAAATATTCAACGGCGTTATCAGGGAAAAACTCTTTAAATTCACTGTAAAGCTGTCCAGCCAGAGTTTTATTGTGAGCAATGATTAGGGTCGGTTTTTCCACCTCTTTAATGACATTTGATACTGTGAATGTCTTTCCTGTACCTGTTGCTCCAAGTAAAGTTTGATGGCGCTTTCCCTCTTGAATACCCTCTACTAATTTTTTTATTGCTAAGGGCTGATCACCCTCTGGTTTGTATTTAGATTTAAGCTGGAATTGTTCGTTCACCGTGAAACCTCCTATAATAAAGCTTCCGTACCTTGTATTTACCTATTTATACACATACTAAACAATGTAAATTCATTTATACACATTCTACCACAAATCACATAAAATTAACCAACAATAAGCGAACAAAAGTTCGTTTTTCAATTAGGGACGGACCTCCAAATGATTTATCTGTGGATAAGTTGGAGTGGAAGGAGGAGAATTGGACTTAAGATGTTTTTCGACAATTTTCAACTATTCACAGCTATATGTCGACAAAAAACGGGGAGTTTCTACTAACATTTGTGTATAAACCTGTGTGTAACTATGGAATCCTTGTGGAAAACAGGTTTAATTATTCACATTTTACTATTTTCATTGTGAATATAATCAATAAATACGAATTCGCCTTGTGGATAACTGGATTTCCTGACAAGTTATCCACGATATTATTCACTTATACACATACAGGAATGCTACAGAGAACAAAAAAACCTAAGTACATGGGTTGTCCACAATACTTAGGCACTTCTTTTTGTTTTTTTCATCATTAAATTACTATACCAAAATCCGATGGTTAAGGAAGCTGCATCAGCGATCATCAATAACCATGAGTCCGTATAACCTTTATAAACAGAGGCAGCAATCAAAGCCACTGTTAAGATTAATCCTACATAATGATTGTAGGTTACTCTAGTAAAAAGGATGACAAGCAACCCTGGCAGTAAAATAGCTAACATTATTTTGGACACGTTCAACTCTCCTCAAATAAGGGAATACACATATTTTACCGAAGATTCCTCTCTGTGGAAAGACATTTATTCCTCTTCGTCAATAAGTCTTTGAGTTCTTTCCTTTAGCTCACTGTGAGGAAGGAACTTTTCAGAAAGCATGTCTGGAAGAATAAATTCTAAGAAGTATTGAACACAATCCATATCCTTAAATTTCACAATTGTTGAAAGAGCACCTTGATAAATTTCAATAAAAAGAGGCTCAGGATTCCCCTTTTGAATTTCCCCAAAGGATTCGTATAGGAGATCGATTTTATCTGCCACAGACAATATCCTGCCTTCTAACGTGTCATCCTTTCCTTCTTTAAAGCGGCCTCTGTATACCTCTTGAAATTGAGGAGGAAATTCTGTTGTAATAAATTTCTTAACCATCTCATCTTCCACCTGACTAAATAACTCCCTTAGCTCAACGGAAGCATATTTGACTGGTGTTTTAATATCCCCCGTAAACAATTCTGCATAATCATGGTTTAAAGCTTTCTCATATAGGGATCGCCAATCAATCTCTTTTCCATTCTGCTCCTCCACGGTTCCGAGAAACTGAGCAATTTTTGTCACTTTAAAGGAATGACTGGCGACATTATGTTCGTGATATTTAAATCGGCCCGGACATCGGTAAAGATTTTCAAGATCGGACAAGCTTTTAAAATAATGATGAATTCCCATAAAAATCTCCTCTCATAAGAAAATACTTTATTAAAATAGTAGCAATGGAAGAGGCAAGGTGCAAAGAATAGGGATTAAAATGAATCCGTGTTTGTCTAAAAATCGGTAGCTCGCACATACATTGGTAATTTCGCTTGATATAATTTAAATTTCGCAAATATATTTAGGATTTCGCTTGATATATTAATTATTTCGCAAATATATCTTCAATTCCTTATTTCACCTAACAAAATATTATTTAATGCATCATGATAACGTGTAGGAATTTGATGGGTGGCTCCTGGAATCATATATACTTTTTTAGGAAAGCAATTGTTGTAGCATTTCAGCTGGTTATTAATCCAATCAGATTTTTCACCATATACGAGGAGAATGGGGATCGAAAGCTTTTCAACCTCCTCTACCCCTCTATAATACAAGGATTGCTTGTAATAGTGATACCATATTTCAGGGTTGGTTTTTTTCATATGATGAAGAAGTTCTTCACGATCTGCTTTGTTGGTCGTGTGGACTTTTGAAATGATGGCTGCCAATCTGTCAGGATGACGTCTTACCATTTTCATACCCATTAAATGCATCACCTTTAATCGAGGATCTGTGACTTCTGAATAACCTCCAATTAAAATCAAGGTTGATACCCTGTTTTGATAGAGACTTGCAAATTTTTGTGCAATGACTCCACCTGCGGAATAACCAATTAATACACATGTGGATAACTCCAAATAATCGATTATCTCTTTCATTTCCTCTACATAGGTATCCACACTTATAAATCTCTCTTCGGATATGGAGTCTCCATGCCCTGATAAATCAGGCAGTATCAGACGAAAATGTTTGGCAAGAACATGCTGTTTCTTAAAAGTGACTCGTCCCATTCCTGGGGGATGTATAAATAAAAGAGGGATTCCTTCCCCCATATCATCAAACACTAATGTTCTCGATCTGAATAAAAGACTTTTCATATATAAAATGCTCCTTTAACTCGAGTATCTATTAGACATTGTTCTCGGGTTAAAGGAGTTTTACTCACTTCTTATGATTTTACTTGGCTAAAAGTATCCACTATTTATATAAGTCGAACGGATACCACTCCGTCAATGGATTTCAATTTCCTCTTCACATCATTTTGTTCTTCTTCTGGCAATTTTTGATCTGAATCAATCATGGTATATGCCCAGTTGTTCTTACTTCGATTGATCATATCGGCAATGTTTACGGAATAGCCAGAGAGAACAGTGGCAATCTGGCTCACCATATTGGGAATATTTTGATGCATGACGGTGACCCTCATTTTTCCGCTGTAAGGCAGCTCAACGTCAGGCAAGTTGACAGCATGCTTGATGTTTCCTGTTTCTAAATAAGTCTTTAGCTGTTTAGTTGCCATCACTGCACAGTTTTCTTCTGATTCTACGGTTGAGGCACCGAGGTGAGGAACAGGAATAACGTTTTTCATACTTAGCACATTCTTGTTAGGAAAGTCCGTAACATATTTCCCTACAACCCCTGCGTCCAAGGCATTCTTCAATGCTTCCTCCTCTACTAATTCTCCCCTTGAAAAATTTAATATCTTCATGCCTTTTTTCATTTTTTGAAATCCTTCTTCGTTAACGAAACCAGTTGTCTTTTCAGTTAACGGAATATGCAGGGTGACAAAGTCACATTCTGACCACACCTCTTCCAATTGATGAGCACGCTGAACGTCTTGGGATAATCTCCAAGCAGCATCGACTGAAATAAAGGGATCATACGCAACTACTTCCATTCCCAGGGAAAGAGCATCATTGGCCACGAGAACACCAATGGCTCCCAGTCCGACAACTCCGAGTTTTTTTCCTTTTATTTCACTTCCTACGAACTCTTTTTTTCTTGCTTCCACTAAACCCGGTACATCCTCGTCCCTGCTCCCTTTAAGGGTTTCCGTCCATCCCACAGCAGAATAGAGATTGCGTGAGGATGCGATTAGATTTGCCAGCACAAGCTCTTTTACGGCATTCGCATTCGCTCCTGGTGTATTAAATACAACAATTCCCTGCTCTGTACAGTAATCGATAGGGATATTGTTTACACCAGCACCTGCCCTGGCTACCGCCTTGACTGAAGATGGAAATTTGAAATCATGAAGATTTTTGGACCGAACCAATAATCCATCAGGATCTCCGTTTCCGTTCAAATGATAATTCAAGTCATCCTCAATAAGTGATAGACCACTTTTGCTAATTGCATTGTACGTATTGATGGAAAGCATCCTAATCCCCCTCTATTTCTGTTTGGATTCAAAGTTTTTCATAAAATGAACCAATGCTTTTACACCTTCATAAGGCATGGCATTATATAAACTGGCCCGCATTCCTCCAACGGATCTGTGTCCTTTTAAAAATTGAAGACCTTCAGTTTCTGCTTCTTTTAAAAAGCATTGGTTTAGGTCATCATTATTTGTAGAAAAGGGTATGTTCATAAGAGATCGATATTCAGCTTCAACCCCATTATGAAATAAAGTTGAGTTGTCGATAAAATCATATAAAAGAGCGGCTTTCTTTTTATTACGGTCCTCCATCCCGTCTACTCCTCCATTCTCTTTCACCCACTCCAGAACAAGCTTCATAACGTAGATAGAGAAGGTCGGTGGAGTATTAAAAAGAGAACCATGCTTCGCATACGTTTCATAATTCAGCATGGTTGGACAAGAGGTTGGGGCTTTCCCTATTAAATCTTTATGAATAATGGCCACCGTAACACCAGATGGACCTAAATTTTTTTGGGCCCCGGCATAAATTAATCCGAACCTAGACACATCGATTTTCTCTGAAAGAATATGGGAAGACATATCAGCCACTAAAGGTACCCCTCCTGCATCCGGCCATTCAGCGTAACGCGTTCCTTCAATCGTGTTATTGGAAGTGATGTGTATGTAGCGAGCTTCATTTTGTGAAGTATAGGAAGGTATCGACGTATGATTTCCTAGAATAGTTCGGATTTCCCCTATCTTTCCCGCTTCTTTTACGGCTTTCTTCGACCAACTGCCGGTGACGATGTAATCAGCTGCTTCACCTGGACCTAAAAGATTAAGTGGAATCATGGAGAACTGCAGAGACGCTCCTCCTTGCATAAATAGCACATGATAATCGTCTGGAATAGATAGGAGTTCTCTAAATAATTCTTCTGTTTCTTTTATTATATTTTGAAAGGGCAGAGATCGATGACTTAATTCCATAACAGACATGCCTGTATTTTTATAATTCAGCAATTCCTTTTGAACTTTTTTCAATACAGGCTGAGGTAAAACCCCTGGACCTGCTGAAAAGTTGTACACTTCCTTCAATATCTTCACCACCTGTTAAAAGTTCAGAATTTTTCAACAGTATAAAGAACACCTGCTTAATAGTCAATGCAATCTACCTTACAAGAAAACGTTTACCTATAGTTTTTTTAAACAAATGCATACGTATGGAGGATTTTTTGTTGTTTTAATAAAAGGGGGATTCGTAATTCGCAGGCTCTCTCGAACGATTGCTGAAAGTGGAGCGGTTCCTCTAACCATCTGGCACATACTGGTGGACAGAGCTATTAGCAGACCTCGAAAAGATAGTTTCCTAAAAAACAGAATTCTTCCTCCTTCAAAGGAAATCAACTTAAAAAAGGTGTTTTACTAAAGATTTTTTGTAACTTTTCAAAACACGCTGAAAAAGTTGATTGGAGCAAAAAGTGTTCGACTCCTACGAATAGCTGGACAGGTGAGATACCAGTCTTGTCGTGGAAAGCGAGCCCTGCAGCGGAAATCAACTATTATTTCTTTTTTAAAAATAGCCATAAACTTTACGAAAAGAGCCTTTAAATAAATAAAAAAAACTAGCCCCAAACATAGCAAGGACTAGGCTTTTACGGATATTTAACCAGTGAGAATATCTTCTTTTGGATACCGAATTTTTTCTTTGTCTGGTCTGGATAATGAGAAAGCGAGTGTTAGGGGTCCAAGTTTCCCTGAGAACATCACAATTATGATCACCCATTTTCCAATTGCTGTGAGTGACGCTGTGAGACCCATGGATAATCCAACTGTTCCAAAGGCTGAAACGACTTCAAAAAGGATGGATAGGAAAGACGCTTCCTTTTCTGTAATATTTAATACGAACAGTGCACCAAACACTAACAGTACAGAAATCATACACACGGCTAATGCTTTAAAGATATAATTTTGGTCAATGGTACGTCGGAAAATACGAATCTCTTTTTTCTCCCTTAGAAAAGCCAATGAGCTTAGCACAATGACGAAGAAGGTAGTTAATTTGATTCCGCCACCCGTTGAAGCACTTCCTGCTCCAATAAACATAAGTAATATGGTCAGAAGCAGGGTCGAGCTTTCCATATTTCCATAATCTAACGTGTTAAATCCTGCTGTTCGTGGCGTTACGCCTTGAAAATATGACCCTAAGAGTTTATCAAATAAAGATAAATCTCCTAATGTATGAGGATTATTGAACTCTAGTAAAAAAAACATCATCATGGCAAAAAAGTTAATAATCAATGTACCGACAATCATAATTTTCGTGTGTAGGGAAAGCTTTCGAATACTAGTTGACTTCCATAAATCAACCAGGACAGTAAACCCTATTCCTCCTATTATAAATAAGATAGAAATGGTGAGATTTACAATCGGACTTCCCATATACCCCATTAAACTATCTGACCAAATGGAAAATCCCGCATTATTAAAAGCGGAAATAGAGTGAAATAAGCTCACGTATAATCCTCTTTTCCAGCCAAATTCAGGAACCCATTCGAAGGATAACAGAATGACAGCGAAGGCTTCTACAATAAACGAAAAAACAAATAAATATTGTACAAGTTTGATGACTCCACCGACAGACGTCTGATTTAAAGCCTGTTGAAGAAGCAATCGCTCTTTAAATCCAATTTTCTTACCAATCATCATAAAGATTAAGACAGCAAAGGACATAATACCTAGTCCACCAATTTGAATTAAAAGCATGACGACCGTTTCACCAAAGAGGGTAAATACGCTTCCAGTATCGACTACAACTAATCCTGTTACGGTCATAGCTGAGGTAGTCGTAAATAAAGCATCTAACCAAGAAATCGATTCGGTTGTAGCAAAAGGAAGCTTAAGCAGCAGCATCCCAACGATGATAAAAAAGAGAAACGTCACCACCAACAGTTGAGGTGGACTTAAACGAATCACTTTATCATTCATTTTTATACACCTTCTTTTTCAAATCGATTGATATCACGGTTATGGCCAATCACAATTAACAGATCATCGATGTTAATGATTTCTTCTGCTGAAGGAGAAACGATGACTTCTTCACCACGGTGAATGGCGATAATATTACAGCCGAATTTTGCCCGTACATCTAAATCATTCAATGTTTTATTTGCTACCTTTTTAGAAGCGTACACCTCTACGATACTGTGTTCCTTTGAAAGCTCAATATAATCGATAATTTTTTCCGAGGTTATATGATGTGCAATTCTTCTTGCCATATCACGTTCAGGATGAATCACTTTATCGGCTCCTATACGATCAAGCACTTTTTGGTGATAGGCATTCGATGCCTTCACCCATACCTCCTTCACCCCTAATTCCTTAAGCAGGAGGGTTGTCAAAATACTGGCTTCGATATTTTCACCGAAAGAAACAATCACATGATCAAAGTTTCGTAACCCCAGTGATTTCAATACAGATTCATCCATTGCATTGGCTTGTACAGCATGAGTCGCAATATCAATAAATTTCTGAACGACATCATGATGAATATCTATGGCTAACACTTCAACATCTAATGCTGATAATTCCTGCACTAGATTTCCTCCAAATCTTCCTAATCCAATCACTGCAAATTGCTTTTTCATGTTGCTTTCCTCCAAAACCTTTTTTATAGCTTAACCATCTTATACTGGTTCATTATTAATAAGTAGTTCTTCTTTTCCACTTCCCTCAAAAATGAAACCACAAAAAAACCACCAGGAACTAAGCCCTGTGGTCAAAACATTCGATCACAAGTATCATCCACTCCCAAGACGCTTTCGAGGTTAGCTGACGGATTCGGGCTATGGAAGTAGCCCTACCTAATGAAAGGATTCACCCCAATGAAACAATTGGGTCCCCCGATTCAAACATGAATTAAGCGTATCTAATCTATTCGTTTGATGATAGATATAATACTCCTCTCCTAATTCATTGTAAATAGCCTTTTTGTAAAATTTCCTATTAACAGGGTTGGGATTTCATCCATTATTTACTCCATGTAAAATAGGTTTTCTTTTCGTAAATACAGGGAATAGCATACATAAGTATTACGAATTTAGTACTAGAAGGAGAGAAGAATCTTATGGCAGATTTTCCGTCCATGACATCATCTAATAAATTGAGTCCAACCAAAAGTGATTCATCATCTGATATAAAACCCTGGATAAAAGGCTTTGCTCGTGTGGGGTATGTTTCAAGAGGACTTGTTTATATGCTCATTGGGGCTTTATCCGTGATGGCTGCTTTAGGTATAGGTGGAAGCACATCCGATTCAAGCGGTGCATTCTCAGCCGTTGCAAGCAAACCCTTTGGCGAGGTACTCCTGTGGATATTAGGAGTCGGATTAATTGGTATCGTTATGTGGAGAGTGATTCAAGTCATAATGGATCCTGAACATGTTAAAAACGGTGGAAAGTCCATGTTCAGAAGACTCACAAGCCTCATTAGCGGTATTGCTTATGGAATTTTAACTTACAAGGCATTTTCCATCGCTATGCACGCTGGAAGCAGCTCAGGATCAGGCTCAAAACAAACGTTATCTGCGAAATTATTAGCACAACCATTTGGACAATGGATTGTAGGTATCATCGGACTCATTATTATTGGATTTGCATTACATGAAATTTATAAAGCATACACAGAAAAATATACAGATAAGTTTAAACGACATGAAATGTCAGAGAAAGAGTGGGAATTAGGTCGGAAGTCCGGAAAACTTGGTTTCTATGCTCGTGGCATCGTCTTTTTAATTATCGGTTATTTCTTTATCCAAACGGCCATTACGGCAGATCCCGAAAAAACAAAAGGACTGGACGGGGCTCTATCGGAAATTGCACAACAGCCATTTGGACAATGGATTCTGGGCGTTGTGGCAGTTGGATTATTCCTATATGGTGTTTTCCAGATTCTTAAGGGTAAGAATCGTCATATGAATATTTATTAAGATAACATCAACAATAAACAAAACATTAACAGAAAAAACCTGCGGAGTGGCTTAGCTGCTCCGTTTTTTTGTATTTGTATTGTTGTTTTTTTTAAAAAAATAGGAGCCCTCTCTTTGACAGAATATGATAAGTGTTGTATTTTATTAAAATGTAATCCCTACTAAACTTATAAGAATTATAATTATTATCATTTCATTTTTTTGGGGAATTCTACTATTAAAAAGGGAGGTTATCATATGAAGACTCTTTGGAGAGGCTACTTAGATACATCATTAATTATTAAAATTACAATTGCACTTATTTTAGGAATACTTGTCGGCTTGCTATTTGGTGACGGGGCATCGACCTTGAAGCCTCTAGGAGATTTGCTTATCCGACTTCTTAAGTTTCTTATTCTTCCCCTTATCTTTTTCACGTTGATTGTTGGAGTAAATCAAACCAATGTCAATCGCTTAGGTCGAATGGGAGGAAAAACGTTTTTATACTATCTACTCACATCTGCTTTAGCGATTATGGTGGGAATAACCGTAGCAAGTATTTTTAACCCCGGTAAGGGGATGACACTGGATACGACAGAAAGTTTTAAGGTACCAGAAAACCCTGGTCTGACAAATGTTTTACTAAACATTGTCCCAGATAACATTCTACTGGCATTCACGGAATTCAACTTACTTGGAATTATTTTTACAGCCATCGTTTTTGGAATTGCGATTTCATACTTGCGGTCTTCGAAGGAATATCATGATCTGGGAGAGAATGTTTACACATTCATCAATGGATTGAATGAGGCAACATTAGCCATCATGAAGGTGGTTTTACAATATGTACCGATTGGAATCTTTGCGATTATCGCCAATACAGTGGGCAGTCAAGGAGTTGACACTTTATTATCACTTGGTAATATGATCGGCGTCTTGTATATTGCATTGTTTGTTCAAATTGCGATCTATATTGGTTTCTTGATTGTCTTTAAGATTAGTCCAAGAAAATTTTTCAAAGAAGCCCGGACACCAATGATTACAGCATTCGTTACTCAAAGCAGTTCAGGGACCTTGCCCCTTACCCTAAATGCAGCGAAAAACCTGGGACTTTCAAAAAGTTTATACGGGTTCAGCTTACCATTAGGGGCTACCATCAACATGGATGGAGCCGCTATTCGAATTGCCGTTTCTGCTGTGTTTGCTGCAAATGTTATAGGCGATCCATTAAGCTTATCAGATATGCTGGTCGTCGTATTAATTGGGACACTTGCCTCTATCGGAACGGCGGGAGTGCCTGGTGCAGGCATTATTATGATTGCCACCGTTTTTGCCCAGCTTGGTCTGCCTATGGAAGCCGTTGCTCTTCTCACCGCTATTGATGCATTGGTTGGAATGGGCTGTACAGCTCTGAACGTAACTGGTGACTTAGTTGGTACGTCGGTTATTCAAAAAACGGAGAAGGAAACCCCCTCTCTTTAATCATTAAAAAAATCCCCAGAGAAGAAATGCTTCTCTGGGGATTTCATTTTAACTAAAAGGTCTAGAATTTACTAATAAGAATCTATTTAGCAGTCCACTTAAAACTTTCTTGGATTCTTCAAAATATTGATCTTGAGAAAGAATAAATGCCGGATCTTGTATATACGGTCCGCTAGAAAGTTCTCCCTCATTCTCTGCTACCATTCGGACTATATCCCTCGTAAACTCAAGGTGAAATTGTAAGCAAAGTACATGTTTTTGATACAGAAATGCTTGATGTGGGCATGCTTCACTTTCTGCCAGTAGCAAGGTGCCTTGTGGAAGGTCAAATGTATCTGAGTGCCATTGCATAGCCAGGAATTCTTTTGAGCCAGTCAAAAAAGGCCAGTGCTCTTTTTTCAATTTAATAGTATGCCATCCAATTTCCTCAGAAGGACTTTTATATACCCGGGCTCCTAATAAGGAGGCAATTAGCTGAGCGCCCATACAAATACCAATTACTTTTATATTAGCTTTTATGGCAGAATGAATAAATTCTTTTTCTTCTTTCATCCAAGGAAAATCGGTTTCATTACATACACTCATTGGTCCTCCTAACACGATTAAAACGTCAATATGATCTAAAGTAGGAAATGCTTCTCCATTAAAGACAGCTGTTTTTGTCGTTGTGCATTCGTTTTCATCAGCCCAGTCGTTAATAAAGCCTAAATTCTCAAAGGGTACATGCTGCAAATAATGAATTCTCATGTTTCTTTCCTCCATTGTGTAGGGTTGTTTTTAATTAGGTTTTGTGAAAGCAAAGCTTTGATAAGAAATGGGATTGAAGCGGAAATTAACAAAAAGCATTAGGTAAATAAGAAAGTCCGGAAACAGATATATTCCTGGGCTTTTTTCTCTCTGTGTACACAGTCTTTCTGTGCATTTTCTTATGGTTCAAGTTTATTGAAGAATCCTGGAACACCTAAAAAGGATGAATAATTGAAAATAGTATAAACATAGTCATTAGTACTGTCAAAAAACGTTTTCTTGCTTCTCATTGCTGCTAATCGTCGGTTTTGTTTTGAAATTACACACTACTATTATCGACGATTCGTGTGCAATAAGAAGGTTTTTTTAAAAACGAATGGAATAAGTGTAAAGAAAAGGTATTGAAGAACCGAAAATTGATCAATAAAAAGGGGAAATGGAAGTGGGACAAACCATCTTAAATAAATCAACAAAGAAACCAATGTTACTAAAAATAAGTTTAGGTATCATTTTCTTCTTTCTAATCTTAATGGTTATTGGTATTGCTTTATTAAATGGATATATTAATGACAAGTCCATCACGGTAGAAGAAACGCTTATTTCAAAAGGAGACCCTCAAAAACTTCTAGCCATTTTCGCACATCCCGATGATGAGATTATGGTTGCAGGGACACTACATAAGTTAGCAGAAGATGGAGTCGACATTACTTCATTATACTTAACACGAGGGGAAGCAGGTCCAACTGGTAATCTTGTTCCTCAAGAAAAGTTAGGTGCAGAACGTACCAAAGAAATGAAGGAAGTTGCTAAAATATTAGAAATTAACCAGCTTCAGATATTTGATTACCCCGATGGTGGTTTACAGAATGAAGACCCTGCCGTTATAAAGAAGACGATTACGAAAGCTATCCAAAAAAGTAAGCCTTCTATCATTATTACATTTGACGATAAACTTGGGCTTTATGGACATTCAGACCATCTTCTTACAGGGAAATACGTAAAAGAAGTATTGGTAGATGATGCTTATACAGTTAGGCACCTTTATCAAATGACCTTACCTCAACCGATGATTGATACGGCTCTAAAAATCTCAACGACATTCAAAGAACGATATCCGAAAAACCCTGAAGATGGGTTACCAAAACCGACTGTAGCCATAAAAATGGCTAGTGAAGCAAAAGAAAAGAAGGCAGTTGTTGAGGCTCATAAAACACAGTGGCAAGTAACAGGTGATGTACAGCCCCTGCATGACAAAATTCCTTATTGGTTATATTATCGTATTTTTGACAGGGAATATTTTACTAAGGTTGAACTCAATTCAACTCCATGAATAAGAAACGCCTGGAAAACCTATGTACATAGGTTTTCCAGGCGTTTGTCATTATGAAATTCAAGACACTTTATGTCTTCCCATTCGTGTTTCATCGTCGGCAAAGATAATCCCCAATTCATGATGATCTCCCTCATACAAAGCTCCTTGAGTGAAGCGATTTTCATGATTGGTCCCCTTTACCTCCAACTTACAGTAGGCACCGTTTTTTTGCAGTGCTTCATAGAAGCTTCTTTCGTTATTTACTTCTACTCCATTTGCCTTTAAAATGACCTCTCCGACTTTAAGAGATAATTTTTCAGCTGGAGAGTCAGGAAGAATACCGAGAATCATCATACCCTTCTCTTGCCTTGAATAAAAATACGGCTTTGAATCATCCTGTGTACGATGACGATAACCTATCCATGCGCGACCAAAAATAGCGATGGCACCGGCAAACACAGAAAACATTGGTGCCCAAAAACCAGTGACAGCAAGAGTTAATACAAATGCTCCCAGCCAAAAAATCTGTGCTCCCGCTTTTGTGATGACTGCATGTGGAAGGGAACTTCTTACAAGTTGCTGAAACCCGAGTAAGAAGGGGATACAAAGTAATGTGTAGCTTTGTGTTCCTAATGTAAAAACCGGCCACCATTCAAACGGTAGCGCTAAAGGTCCCGTCGGGAGAAGGACAAACATTGGTACGAGCCACAGTTTTTTACTGAGGTGGGCACCTACTTTTAATCCTCTTGTACTGTTAATTAAACGTGGAGATGTGTTTTTCCATCCATTCATTCGAATTAAGAGTCCTTCTACGATCATCAGCAATCCTAGTAAAACTACCACAGAACTTAATAATCCCAAATTCAATTCTTCTAAGTATGTATTTACATAAGGAATGTTCCAATTGAAATAGTGGATGGTTACTAAAATGAAGTACGAAAATCCGATACTCATGGCAGCTGACAACAGTTGAAAGCGGCCTGTTAACCCAAATAAAATAGTCATGATTCCAATCATTAAGACGGCAGCCATCGGAATTACGACTCCTGCCCCTATCATTACAAAGGAAAAGATCAGTCCAAGCCATAGTCCTTTTGAGAACATCACTCTCAAATCATGATATCCATCTAGTAACCTAGTATTGAAATCTCGTCTTTCTCGCTTCACACGATAATATCCTGTTAAAATAGCAAACAGTACAGACATGTACAAAACAGGATGTAAAAATAGCTTTCCTAACCCTTTCAATGCTTCTAATAACCAAAGCTCGATCAATCATGTCACCACCCTCTTGTAGAAATTTTCTATTACCTTCTATTTTAGCAAATTACTCTAGCAAAACCTATTGCATTTTTTTTCGATTGTTTTACGGATTGATTTCATGCTCGACAGTAATCATCATTTTTTCCCGGGAAATGATGTCGTAGAAAATCAGGAAATGTCGCAGAACAAAAAAAGGTGGATGGATGTGACAATCACATTCATCCACTTTATCGTTTATTTTTTAATCACACGTTCCATATATTCCAATGCTGCTTGAAGCTGTAAATCATTACTCTCATCTTTAATGGATTCGGTAATTTCCTGTTGTAACCTTTCAGCAGTCGTAACATCGATGATTCCGTTGACTGGAACGTTGTACTTCATTTGGAATTTCTTCACCACTTTTTCTGTTTCCTTACTAAAATAACCATCTACTCGATCCAATTTAAAGCCTAATCCTTGAAGCATTTCCTGTGCATTCTTCACTTGTTCATTATTCATCTCGTATTTAAGCGGCTTCTCAATTTGAAGAGGATGGGCATAGAAATACGATGGTTGACGTACTGGAATGTCTGGAGTGATCCCCTTCTTGTGTATCCAGTTTCCATTCGGTGTTAACCACTTAAACATGGTGAGCTTGATATTGCTGCCATCTCCCATTGGCACAGCCTGTTGCACTGTACCTTTCCCAAAGCTTTTCGTCCCCACCAATGGATATCCTTCTGCCTCTTTCAACGCACCTGCCAGAATTTCTGATGCAGAAGCACTTCCCTCATCAATGAGCACGGCGATAGGATACGCTTTCTTTTCTTTGCTGGTTGAAAATGTTTTGAGAACCTCTCCACTGCGCTCTTGAATTTGAACGTAAGGCTTCTTCTCGGTGACAAACTCCTGAAGAATCTGATCAACACTTTTTAAAAGCCCACCAGGATTTCCTCTAACATCGATGACAAGCCCTTCAATCTTTTTCTTTTCTAATTCTGAGAGTTGTTTTTTGAAGTCTATAGCTGTATTTTCCGAGAACGTTGTGATCTGTATATACCCTGTTTTCTTTCCATTCACTTCTTTTACATCTGAGTGAATGGTTTCAACAGGAATTTCATCGCGTTTAACCGATACTTGAATGGGATTTGAAAGACCTTCTCTTAAAATCTCTAACTTTACCTGAGTGCCTTTTTTCCCTCTAATTTTTAAAGTAGCTTCATAGAGGTCCAACCCTTCAACACTATTTCCATCCACTTTAATAATACGATCATTCGGCTTCAGCCCCGCCTTTTCTGCAGGAGAATTTTTAAAAGGGGCCACAATGATGAGCTTCCCTTCCATCACAGTTACTTCAGCTCCTATTCCTTCAAATGACGAATCAAGAGCGTCATTAAATTGAGAAGCTGTTTCTGCATCCATATACACAGAATATGGATCATCTAAAGTTTTCAGCATTCCTTGGATGGCTCCTGCTACCAGCTCTCCTTTGTTAACATCTTGAAAGAATTTTTCACTAATGAGATCGTAAGCTACCTCAACCTTATGTAGCTTGTCATTTATTTCCCCTTTTCCTTCATATTGAGTAAGCTCAGTGGAAGAATCTCCAATATAACCTGTCCATTGTAGCCCCCCATACATTCCACCAGCACCGATGAGCATACTTATGATCACCGTTATGATGAGCTTTCTGCCATTCCACTCCATATATCCCCCTCCAACTTACTTGTCTTGGTTGTTTTCCGAAAAAAAGACACCACACAAAAACGCGCTTTAGGCGGTGCGATGTCTTTGCTTATCTAACTATATGCTTACGGGGGACAAGTTATGATTATCCATTCATGAGTTTCGGAATTAGCTGTGGTTTTAGATGAGTAGAAATGATCCCCCCCCACTTCTCAAACTCTACTAGAAATCCATCATGACCAAAGGCAGTAGAGACGAAATAATGATGACTTCTCGATACTTGCTGGGAGAACTCCTTCAGCTTACTTGGTGAATAGATGATGTCACCTTCGTAGCTAACCGTAATGAGCTCGCATTGATAATCCCTAGCAACGTTCGTGATCCCTCCTCGTTTTCTACCAATATCATGAGAATTCATGGCTTTTAAGAGAGTAAGATAGCTATTCGGATCAAACCGTTGAGCAAGCTTTTCTCCTTGATATTCCAGGTAGCTTTCCACATTGAAGGTGGTATTTACCTGCTCCCGCTTGAAACGATGATCAAAAAGCTCGGGTGTTCGATAAGTCACCATTCCAATCATTCTAGCAATTTCTAATCCTTTCTCTTTATTAGTGTGATTTTCTTCGATCGCTTTAATCCCAATATGATTGAAAGCAATTCCATAATCACTCAATACGGGAGTTACTGCCAGGGCAAATACCTTATCTACAAATCTTGGGTAAAGGGTGCCCCATTCTAATGCCTGCATTCCTCCTAAAGAACCTCCAATAACTGCATGAAGATGGTGAATAGAAAGCTCCTTCAATCCCTCATATTGAGCATTTACCATATCTCGAATGGTTATTACAGGAAAAGTTCCTCCGTAAGGAACTCCTGTCTTCGGGTTAATAGACGTTGGCCCCGTACTACCATCACATCCTCCTAACACATTAAAAGAAATGACGTTGAAGTGATTCGTATCAATGGAATCATTCGGTCCGATGAGTTCAGACCACCATCCCTTTTCTTCATCTGTGCCCTTCACGATATGGTTTCCAGTAAGGGCATGACAGACGAGGATTACCGGCCCTTTTGTGTTTCCCGTTCGCTCATAGATGAGTTCCACATCTTGTAGAGTGTTTCCACATTCAAGTGATAGGGAAGGGATCGCAATTGTGTTGATTTCGGTTTGCATGGGTTTACCTCCTTCTCTTCAGATTAGCGGCGTTTACCCATTGTGGTAAAAATAGATGACATTGCACATTTGTTTGGTTTTTTCACACATTAATTGTGTTTTTCGCACATTCATCCGATGATTTCACACATTAATTGTGTTTTTCGCACATTCTTATGTGTTTTTCGCACATTCTCACATGTATTTCGCTCATTTACAAAATCAGATCGTGACAGTACCTTACATTACACTGGTGATTTTGCCAGTGCTGCCTCTATAGCTTGATCTAAATCGTGAATTAAGTCCTTCGCAGATTCTAATCCAACGGATAGTCTCACTAATTCCTCCGTTACTCCTGTTGCCTTCAATTCCTGTTCGTTTAATTGTTGGTGAGTGGTTGATGCCGGATGAATAATTAGCGATTTAGCATCTCCTACGTTTGCCACATGTGACCAAAGGGAAATATTGTCCACCACTTTCCGACCGGAATCTCTGCCCCCTTTAATTCCGAAGACCACGATAGAACCGGCACCTTTTTTCAAATATTTTTGTGTGAGGGTATGAGATGGGTGCTGGTCAAGTCCTGGATAGGAGACCCAAGCTACCCCGCTGTGCTGTTCTAAATGCTCGGCGATTTTTAATGCATTCTCAGTGTGACGGTCGATTCTGAGATGCAACGTTTCTAATCCCTGCAGCAAAAGAAAAGCATTTTGAGGACTTAAGCAGGCACCTAGATCTCGCAGCAGCTGCACTCTCAATTTTGTGATAAAAGCAGCAGACCCTACATCGATGGCATACCGCAATCCATTGTAGCTACGATCCTCTTCCGTAAAGCCTGGAAATTTTTCATGATTCCAATCAAATTTCCCACCATCAACAACAATTCCTCCGATGGCTGTTCCATGACCACCAATCCACTTAGTTGCTGAATGAATGACTATATCAGCTCCCCATTCTATGGGCTTGCATAAGTATGGAGTGGCAAAAGTATTGTCGATGATGAGTGGAATGTGATTGTCATGAGCCACCTTTGCAACCGCCTCGATATCTAACACATGGAGACTCGGATTCCCGATTGTTTCTGCGAATACCGCTTTCGTTTTAGGGGTAATGGCTTTCCGGAAGTTCTCCGGATCACTCGGATCAACAAAATGAACCTTGATTCCATATTTCGGAAGTGTCACTGCAAAAAGATTGTAGGTGCCTCCATATAAATTGGTAGCTGCTACAATTTCATCTCCTGCTCCCGCAATATTTAAGATTGATAAAGAAATGGCGGCCATTCCAGAAGATACCCCTAGGGCACCGATACCACCTTCTAAAAGTGCAAGGCGTTTTTCAAGAACGTCCACAGTTGGATTCATTATACGGGTGTAAATGTTACCCGGTTCCTCAAGAGCAAACAGTTTGGCCGCATGGTCCGTGCTATCAAACACATAGGAAGTCGTCTGGTAAATCGGGACTGCTCGAGAACCTGTTGCTGGATCCGGCTCTTGGCCACCGTGAAGAAGTAACGTGTCGATTTCAAATGAATTTGTCATAATTTGTTCCTCCTTTAGATTGTTTTTGAATGAGTAAATCTGTTCGTGACAAGGTTTCAGCTACTGATTTTCAGTTTTTCTGCAGCTGACATTTCACATCTGGGAAGATTTTTTTGAAGATAGAAGAGGGAAAAATAAAAAACCCTCTTCCTAAGAAGAGGGTCTATTGAAATAGGGTCCTCCTCTTATCTTTCAGGCATAAAGCTGCCTGCAGGAATTAGCACCTTTTCATGTACAAAATGCACATGAAGGTTGCCGGGTTTCATCGGGCCTAGTCCCTCCACCTCTCTGGATAAGAGCATTAAGTTGTCAATGTGTAGCCGTTGTGTTCAGCTGCTGATGCTTGAGATGAATTATAAAGGCTATCCAACCTCATCGTCAAGACTATTTTTAGAATATTTACATTATTTAACGCTGGCTTCAATTGCTTTACAGAATTGATCTACAATATCCTCCGCGTCTTCAATACCTAACGATATGCGGACCACATGCGTATTTATGCCTAATTTTTCTTGAGCTTCTTTAGGAAGTGCCCTGTGGGATGTTCCAAGTGGATAGGATACGGTTGTTTCCACTCCTGCTAAGGACGGTACGATTTTAACCCACCCAAGGGACGTGAAAAAAGTGCTGATATTACAGTGTTTCTCTAGCTCAATGGTGACAATGGCTCCGTGGCCCTTTTCTGATAAATATTTAGGATAGTAGACGTTTTTCACCTGTTTATTAGTGTGAAGTTCTTTTGCTAAAACTTCTGCATTTTTTGCTTGGGTACCCATTCGAAGGGCAAGAGTTTTGGCACCACGACAGGTTAACCATGCTTCAAAAGGACTTAGGTTCGATCCCATGTTCACCACTCTTTGTCTCGCTTTTTGAATTAGTTCTTCCTTACCAACGACAACACCTGCCGTAATATCGCTGTGACCACCTATGTATTTGGTTGCACTGTGAGCCACCAAATCTACCCCTTTTAGATAAGGCTGAGATAATAATGGAGTGGCAAAACTATTGTCTATCATCGTTTTCAAGCTATGCTGTTCACCAAGCTCAGTCATCATTGAAATGTTTTCTACTCTCATGAAAGGGTTAGTGACCGTTTCACTATAAAGAAGCTTGGTTTGAGGCAGGATGGCACCTTCGACTTCTTCTTGACGTGTAAAATCGACAAATGACGTAGAAATGCCAAGGGTTTTTAGCTCTTCATTTAGCATATGAAAGGTTCCACCATACACATCTTCTGCAGCGACAATATGGTCACCCGCTTCCACCACAGCAAGGATACCCGCAAGTATGGCCGATAATCCGGAAGAAGTGGCCACGCCTGCTGGTGCCCCTTCCAGGTCCGCCACCATTTTTCCTAATTCATCCGTATTGGGATTTCCTGTTCTAGTGTATAAGTAAGGGGACTTTCCTTCGTAAAAACCTTCTAACTCTTCTAAAGATGTAAAGGAAAAAGCGGATGTTTGGTAAATGGGAGTAGCTTTACTATGTATGCCTTCTGTGCCCTTCAGCTGACTATGAACGACTTTCGTAGTGAACTTCATGACTTTCATCCTCTCTCGAATTCAAGTATTTAGAAGAGTGTATCATATTCTGAAGATTGTGAGGAGGATTATGTTCTTTTATAAGGAGCTTGTCTTATATTTAAAAGTCTCTTTTCGCAAAGATTGTTGTTCTATAACATGTTCTCTTAATAATTTCTGTCAACCAGTATGTGCAGGAACCGAGGAGGCCCAACTCACGCCCGCGGAAAGCGAGTATCTGTAGCGGAAATCTACCACCACTTTCTCCTCTAAAATAGCAACAACCTTTACGAGAACAGCCATTAAAAAGCACTAGCTACTATCTAGTAGCTAGTGCCAGTTTCTTGGTTATACGTTATCCATACAAGCGATCAGTCGATTTTCGATGTCCAATGCAATGCTTTTCAGCTCATCATTATCTACAAGTTCGATTAATTTGCTTGGTTTAGCCATACCGATTTTCGTTGTTCCGTTTTCAGTATAGACGGTGATTTTACACGGTAAGAAGTAGCTGACCAGCATGCTCTGTTCTAATACCTTCTTTGCTTCATGAGGGTTGCATACTTCAAGAACCACCACCTCTTCGTTAAAATCCAGGCCTTTGTCTTGCAGCTTTTGGGCAAGGTCTAAATTCCATAAGACGCCAAAGCTTTCTTCCTTAAGGGCAGATTCCACTTTTTCTACTGCCTCTTTCACACTCATCGAAACTTCCTTTGTGTAATGAAACATTTGAAAACTCCTCCTTTTATTTTTTAGGTTCTCTTACTTAAACGATGACATACTTACTTTATACCTTGTGGTGTATAGGAGTAAACATTGAAATCGGATAGAGGTCCGTCCCTCAATTCATTCCTTCGACCATTTTCTTCATCATGTCTTCGTTCATGGGGCCGACGATTTTGTGTTGGATTTCTCCTTTTGTGTCGATCATGTAGGTGGTTGGGATGGTGAAGGCTCGGTATTCTTCTCCGATTTCACCCTCTTCGTCCAGTAATATTGGGAAGGTTAGTTTGTAGCCGTCGACGAATTGCCGTACGGCTCTTTCACCTTCATCCTGGCTCGTTAGATTAACGGCGAGAATTTCGACGTTTTCTTTTTCAGCATTTTTTTCGTAATATTTTTGCATATGAGGCATTTCTGCTTTACACGGAGGGCACCATGTTGCCCAAAAATTCAAGATGACTTTTTTACCTTTATAATCAGATAAGCTCACGTCTTTGCCTTTAAGATTTGTCAGCTTAAAGTCTGGGGCGCGATCTCCTTTTGATAAACCATTCTTAGCATCTGAGAGGTCCATGGATTCATTCGCCAGCTCTGCAGCCTCTTCTTTTGCTTTCTTTTCTTGTTGACCCTGAACAAAGTTAACTAGAAATATACCAATAAGTAATGCGACAATAACCAATGCAAAATTCCGTTTATTCATTGAGTTTCCTCCCTGCTTTTGAGCAAATAAATCAGAGATGTCATGATAATAAGGTTTGTCCAAAAGCTGATGTTCAACTCAATTCCACGGAATGCTTGAAAAAGAATCTGACCTAAGGTAAAAAGAATCAACAGCTGGAATGCCCATTCTTTTTTTCTTGGAAGCTTTATCCCTTTTATCAATATGAAGAGAAGGCTAAGGTTTACCAGAAGCTGAATTCCTCCTAGTATATACTCCTCCTGTAATAGTTGCATGACAGTCTCATAGACAAGGGCTGTGGTGACCCATCCAACGATTACGTAATATGGATTTTCTTTTTTGAAAAATGTATACAGCAATACCGCTAGAATGCCAAGCGCATAACCAATCACTCCTCCATGAAAATATAGGATGGTAATGGGATGAGCAAGTACGGTTTGAAAATCGACGAGAATGACGCTAAGCTTCCAGACAAGAATAAAATAAAAGATAGCGTTGGAATACCAGTCGCTTGCTTTTCTATTCCAGAAATAGAGAAATAAAAAAGTGATGACAAACGAG
Source organism: Rossellomorea aquimaris TF-12 (assembly GCF_001648555.1). Classification (GTDB taxonomy): domain Bacteria; phylum Bacillota; class Bacilli; order Bacillales; family Bacillaceae_B; genus Rossellomorea; species Rossellomorea aquimaris. The sequence goes on from NZ_LQXM01000028.1 coordinate 303,532, forward strand.
ATGATAATGGCTGCCCATGATGCTGGAAACGTGAATGATCCTATGGTGTACCATTGTTGATTCATTGTATATCTCCTGTGTTCATTTTCATATGTACCAGGTTACCGATTATTTTTTCTCACTACAATAAAATAAACCGACGGGTGTAAATGTCCTACTGATGTTTGAAAACCTGCTGCTTTCAGTTGTTGAGCCAGCTCCTCAGACGGGATTCGTTCATGTAACGGAGGTCCCATTTCAGATTCGACTGCTTCCCAATCGAGGATGACCCAAAGACCGTCTTCTTTTAACATCTCATTCAAATCTTGAAAAACCTTGACGAGGTCCGGTACCTCGTGAAGAACAAAAGCTGAGATGATTTTATCCAATGTGCCTTTGTTAAAGCTTAAGTATTCTAAGGATGATTTTTCATACGTAATATTCTCTATTCCGGCTTCTTTCGCTCTGTGTTGAAGATACTCAAGCATCTCCTGCTGAAGATCGACTGCTTGGACTTTCGTTTCGACTACCTCGGCGATTGGTAAGGTTAAGTAACCATTACCACATCCTAAGTCAGCAACAATATCATCTTTTTGGAGCTGAAGAAGTTCCAGTACTCTTTCTACCGGTACAATTTGTTGTCGTTTTGGATCCAATAGCTTTGATGCTTTGTGGTGTTCGAAGAGATGTCCAGTCATGATTTCGCTCCTTCGTAATATGGATTTGTTTGGTTCTATTATATACCTATGCGCGTATGTTTTGAAGTATTGTGATTTTTGTGTTTATATTCATTATAAACGTTCACAATTATACGGAAAAATTGGTGGTTTTCACGCATAATTTCGTGTGTGTTACGTATAAACCCCCTTACTTTACGGATAAACTCGGATTTCTAACGAATAACTTCTCCTAACCTACGCATAACCCATAAAAATAGGATTCCCCCAAGAAGGGAATCCCATCAAAATCATTGCTTATTAACGCTCATCTTTATTTTTTCTAAATTATGAGCTACTTTCTTCTCTGCTTTATCCATTTCCTTGTCTTTTTTTGCGTTCTTTTTCTCAAGTTCTTTTTGAAGTTTCTCCAGGTCCCGCTGTATTCCATCTGTGAATTCATTTACCTGCTTTTGAGTAGCGGATTTCATTTCATCAGCTACAACACTTGCTAGTAGTAGCTCCTTCACTTCCTTTGGAGTATAGTCTTCACTTAATACAAGCTCGACCATTAGTTCCGAAGCTTTTTCAGCTGTAGTGTCATCAAGTAAGAATTCTTCAATTACAACGGTGACGGCTGATTTAGGCGTAACGGTTACTGAGTTGGATTTCACTTCATTTCCTGCTTGATCTTTCAGGACAAGTTGATAGGTATACTCTGTTCCATTTTCAACATTTTCATCAACATATCCGACAGCATCCGCGTTTTCTATCGTATGATAGCTTTCACCGTTACGAAGAAGCGTTAAGCTATGAGCATCCTTTTTATCTAGATCTTCAAAGCTCCAGTTTAGTGAAACCTTACCTTCTTCTTGAACCGGCTGTTTCAGCTCGATAGATGTTGCTGGTGGAGTTTTATCCACTCTTATGACGTTTAACACATAATCCTTTGTATTTTTACCGATGGCACCACCATCGCTCTTAAAAATGTCTGTTTTATTTTGTTCTGATGGCTCAATATGAATGTTTAGTTTATTTTCACCTTGTTTCAGTTGAACTTCATGAGAAAAGCTCATGTCGTCTGCGATGGTTACTGTCTCGCCATTAATCGTTAATACTCCTTCTTTAATGGCGTTACCTGTAACAGTTACAGAATCTTTTTCTGTTTCAAGTCCTTCTTTTGGAGACGTGATGACGACTGGCCTGTCAATCCAGCGAAGAATTTTATCCTCCACCACCATCCTGTTGTTTCCTTGGTTTTTGACGACTACTTTGAGGTCCGTCCCTGGAGCTCCGTAGCCGTATAGACTGATGTCATCGTCTGTTTTGTCGTATGGGGTGTGGTCGGATAGACCTTCCTGGTCCCATGAGTTCGATTTGACGTATTTGTAGGTGATTTCGGTTCCTTCTTGGACTTCTGTTGTGTATTCCCAGTCAGCTGTAACGGCACCGTTACGGGACATTTCCCACGCACCCGTGTTCCACCCATTCACGCTGCCCGGCATGCTGATGGTTGTATTAAGTGGCGTATAATCAGGTGCGTGTACCTTGAAGGTTACCTCTACCATAACAATTTCAGGTGTAATCTTCACTTCATTAGATGTAACAGTATTCCCAGCTTGATCAAACAGCTTGACTTGGTACCCATAGGTTTTACCATTTGAGACCTCGTAATCTCGATACGTTGTTTTGGAGAGATCATAGATTTTTTTAATGATGTTCCCATTGCGAACAATGGCCATCATATAAGCATCTTCTGCTACATTTTCAATATTCCAGCTTAGATTCACCTGACCGGATTCTTTCGTCGGCTGCTCAAGGGTTACTCCATCGGCTGGGGCAGTCACATCATCGCTTTGTATAAATTCTACAGAGTTCGTATTATCTGTATAGATCCAGCTTTGACCCAGGTCACTAGAGAAAGCCATCCGATATTCATAAACACCCACTTCAAAAGGTGTAAAAGAAGCTTTGTACACATTGTTATTGCCTTCTTGACCTGTATAAACCGCTTTTGTATCTGTCCAGTGTTCTTCAGTAGACTTCTTCATTTGAAGCTTTGTAAGGATTCCTTCTGCTTGTCCAATTTCAGTTGCTCCAGCAATATATAGCTGTGCTGCAATTTCATATGTTTTCGTTAAATCCAGAGTCGCATCAGCTAAGTCCGATAAGTTGCCAGCCCATGCTGATGTTAAATCATAATGAGGGACAAACCCTTTACTTTCTGCTTTTTTAGACAGGTTTCCGGATGGGTCCTTCGCTACTATCGCAAAATAATATTCTTTTCCATTCGTTAGGTTTTCAGCTGTAAAATGCGTATCGGTTGTTGTACCAATCTCTTCGTAAAACGCACCTTGCAGGTTTGATTTGTAGACAACATACTCTACATCCGTAGTTTGTGAAGCACTCCATTGCAAGGAAACAGCTCCTTCACTTGCTTCACCCGTAATGTTGGTCACTCCTCCAGGAAGCGCCGGCTTGTCATCAGCGATAAGCATACGACCACTCATTCCAGGAATCTCTACTTGTATTTGACCAGACGCGGTTGTAACTCGGTAAGAATCGTCTAATTGATCAACAAATGCTGCACCATTTGGTAAGATATCTTTCACATCAATGGTGATGGTTTTCGCTGTTTCACCACGGTTAATGGCAACGATGGCACCTTGTTCATCATTGGTACGAGCATAGGCCATGACATCGCCATCTGCGTATACATGATGTAAGTCACCGTATGCTAATAGATTGCTATACTTAGTACGAACATCCCCAACCTGTTGGTAATGCTGAACTAATTCTTGATCCTCTCCCCCCCATGGATAGGTTCTACGATCATCTGGATCCTTAGAGCCCGTAACTCCTGCTTCATCTCCGTAGTAGATTGTAGGAGCACCAGGATAGCCCATTTGGAAGATGGCAGCCAGCTTCAAACGGTCTTTACCCAGTTCATAATTATATCCTTTATCGTATTCTGCACGCTCACTAGAGTCCGTCCCTCCTCCTAGAAGGAATACCGCTCTTGGGGTATCATGTGAGCCCATCAGGTTCATAAGGGCATGGAATGCTTCTGAAGGGTAATCTTCATGGACAGCCTTTAAGCTTGCTTCCTGCTGTGCTGCATTTCCGTTTTTCAAGAAGGTTTCCACCGCTCCACGGAAGCGATAGTTCATGACAGAATCATATTGATCTCCTAAAAAATATTTAGAAGCGTCGTCCCAAATTTCTCCGAGAATCAGAGGTTCTTCTCCTTCTTTCAATGTCGCCCCATCTCCAGAAATGGATGCTGCCTTCAACTCAGCTCGGAACTCTCTCCAAAACTCTGTATCTACTTCATTCGCAACATCCAAACGCCAGCCTGATCCACCGTTTGTAATCCATGATTTTGCCACAGAGTCCTCATCATACATAATATAATTGGCAAAGCTCGTTTGATTTAATTCACTGTCGTAAGGTACTTCCTCACCAGGAATCGATTTGATTTCTGGTAAACTTGTGAAGCCCCACCACGCTTGATACTTGTAAATCTCTTGTCCCGAATCAGCTTCCTTCACTTTTTCATTGCTAATATTGAACCAGAGGTGAAAGCCATACGGGCTCAGGGTTTGTCCTTCTTTGGTGAAATCAGACTCTGCCTTTTCACGTGCCTCTTCCTCGGATAATCCATCGTTATTCATATAGTCATAAACTTTCGACCAATATTCATAGGCACCAACTGTGTCATATTTATTGTATCGGTCAAAATAAATGGAGTCGTCTCCAACATGATTAAATACTCCATCTAAAATAAGATGCATATCACGACTGGCCAGTTCATCGGTAAATGCCTTAAATTCTTCAGGGGATCCGAACATCGGGTCAACTGCTTTAAAGTCTGTCGCATCGTACTTATGGTTCGATGCAGCTTTTGCCACTGGATTTAAATAAAGAGTATTTACACCTAAAGATTGGATATAATCAAGCTTTTCTTGAATCCCTTTAATATCCCCCCCAAAGAAATCGTTACTCCAAATCCCATCTCCATCGTAACCGGCGTCGTTTTGTAATCGTGGGTTATCAGGCAGCTCCTCCCAATCCTGATGCTCAATAGGTTCAGGGCCACGAGCTTTTGTTTTTGCCTCATCATTCTCACTGTTTCCGTTGTAGAAGCGGTCAGGGAAAATTTGATACACAACAGACTCCTTCATCCAATCCGGAGTTTTAAAGGCAGGGTCGTAAACGGTTAATTGAAATAACCCCCCATTACTATCAGCAGCTTTCCCTTCTCCTCCTTGCTCAGTATCTTCACCGTATTCAGCAACAGTATCTCCGTCACCTGCAATAAATTTGTATCCGTATACACCCTTTTCTTCAGGAGTAAAGGAAGCTTCCCAGAAATCTGAATCTCCTATGGTTGCTTTTTTTACAAGGGGAACAACTTGAGACGTACCAGATTGATAGTTTTTCATTTCAACGTTGGCACGTGTTAAATCATTCTTTTTGGAAGCAAGACGTAATCTTACTTCCTCCCCGGTTTTTATTGCGCCAAAAGGCTGTCGATACGTGTTATCCCATGTATTATGATAAAGCTTGTCCTTTTCAATAGCATTATCAGCTCCATTTAGTGAGTAATTGGTTGAAACCTCTTTCGTTTCGTTATTAAAAAAGAAGGTAATCTCTGAGTCCTCTAAAACATTTAATATGGCGTTGGATCCAGGATATTCTTCTCCCCACTGACTCCCAAGAACCACTTTATACTCGTAGCTTCCCTTTGGAACGATCGTGGTAAAGGTATAAATATTATCAAAATCATGATCGTAGAGTTTTGCTGTTGAGGTATCAGGAGACCATTCATCACCAGCATTAATAGCAGGCTGAATATTCCCTACAAGTCGCGGACGTTTTTCTTCAGACAGTGGTGTATAGTACCGGGAATCTGTGACTCCGTGTGTACCATCGTGGTAGTAAAAGGTGATTTCTGTTTCTTCAGTGAGCTCTAATTTAATGTTCTCACCGCCTGGAGCACCATAAGCTCCGTAGTTTTCGTCCCAGCTTCCGTTAATGGCAATTTTGTACTCATAGTTACCAGCTGGTATTGTAGCTGTATAGGAATACAATTGATTACCCACGTGATTCATTTGTGTTGCAGTGGCGGCAGGATCCCAGTCCTTGTCATGCCCCAGTTCACTCTGCATGCTTCCTACCAACACAACGGATCGTTCGGTGCTTTCTTCTGCTTTTGCAAATGGAGTGAACGGTTGTGCAAACGATTGCAAAAATAATAAGAAAACAACAAGTACAGATAATGGCTGTAACTTCCTCCTCATTTAGCAATTCCCCTTTTCTTTAAAAGATTATTCCGTTAACATATTTTGATTAGAATTGTATGTTATGGAAATGCAAACGGTTTCATACTAATTATTATTGAATACTCTGATTATTTCAATGAGTAAAAGGTCGTGAAACAATTTGAAGATTTTTGTCATATTAACAGATTAAAAGGACTTTAATACTATTAAAAAATATAGATAATTAGTTAAGATGTCTCAGTAATTGCCGATAGGAGAGGAAAGATTGATTTTTTTGATGGTTTCTGTTGAAAAAGGCAAACTTTTCGAAAGGGAAGGACGCAAAGCTCCCGGATCTAAGGTGAACTCAACTAGGATGGCCGAGCTACCGACATTGGTTTAAAGGGGAAATGAACGTGTTAAGAGAAGAGATTCATGTGATTAAACGGCATATTTGCCAGTTAAACGCTTTAGTAGAAATGTATGAAGACGAGCCTATACATTCTGAACCATTTATCAACCTCATTCACTCCATCCAGAATCTTCAAACACAATATACGGTTTCACCTGTAGTGGAAATGTTGACTGTCATTAAATACCAAAAGCCTTATATTTTTCATTCCTTAAGGCATCGTGGAGAAATCCCTTCAGCTGTCACTATGGATATACGAACTGCGGAAAAAAATTTGGATTCTTTACTTTTACAAAGATAAAAAAACGGTGATCTGTTATTGCAGATCACCGTTTTTTTAACCAAAGCCTCTCTCAGTAAGGTATGTGCTCGATGACAAAACTATACTAATACTACCCTCTTAACCGTTCTAGTAACAATCTTTAGGTATTAACTAATTTCTTTTTTATGTGAGTCTGTTTTGCAATCTTTAAGAGCTTCTAATATATGTATAAAATAAAAAATGGCATTTCCTTTGCGTCGGTCTATTAAGGAAATATCATAAATCATTTTCGATACTTCTTCTAACCCAAGTCTCTCTACTAGCATTTCACTAATCTCTTCAGCAGTATGGGTACCTACATAGGTATGTTTTAATGCCGTTCGATTTCTTCTACAAAAGCTTTTCATCTGATTCCTTATATCACTTTTTATTTTTTCTTCCATACATTTCACCCTAACCCTCATGGAAAATAAATATAACCCACCAAAAAGAATGGCCGGTTATAAGTGAACAAGTTCATTTATCCATACTCTTTTTGGTAACCCGGCTATCAAGGTTGTCATAACCGTAGACCCGCGGCTTTGCGTCCCAGCCTTTCGACTAGTTTGCTATTATCAAAGGAATATTTATTTTTTACAGTACTCGTACAATACTACCAATTTTTTCAGAAGATTGAAAGGAAAAATCTAATGTTTACAAAAATGAAATGTTGTATAAAACCTTTAGAATTCGTGAATAATGGAAATTATCATATTTTTGAAAGGGGATATTCCCTCTATGTATTTATTATTTGTTATCATCGTATGGATATTATTCTCTATACGCTTTATTGATTGGAAGGAATTTTACAAACAGTACCCTACCATACTATTTTTTATTTTTATCAATTTCGCTTATAACTATTTTTATTATGAGCATACACTATGGAGGTTTCAGGGGATAACAGCAGAATGGTTGAACCATACTATTATTAATGTTGGATTTACTTTTTTTATCTGTCCTGCCGCATTAACGATTTTCTTGCAGAGAATGCCTGAAAACAAACAAATTAAGGGAGCCTATTTTGGAATTTGGATTGCTTTTTTTACCATTTTAGAGTTTTTATTCTTTTTAAAAGGAATGTTTGTATACGAGAATGGATGGAACAACTGGCATAACGTTTGGTTAAATATTATCTTGTTTAGTGTGCTATACCTTCACTACCGTAAACCATTTTATGCGTACCTCGTATCCATTCCACTTGCTTTACTATTTTTTGTTCTATTTCCATTTCCCCTTTTATCTATGAAATAGGCGAAATTAGAGGTGAATACATTGTCTCATATGATCTTTGTTCTAGTATTAGTGCTTACCTATTCTTCTATGTGGTTTTATCTAAGAAAAAACACCACTTCTCAATGATGAGAAGTGGTGTTTTGATAGTATTAAAAGTTAATGTATTGACGTGGGTTTACAGCGTTTGATTTCGATGAATTCCAAGAACCTGCGTGAAGTTCAAAGTGTAAATGCTGACCGAAAGAATATCCTGTATTCCCCATGTATCCAATTTGTTGACCTTTATCAACTGGTTGTCCAGAACGAACAGAGGATGAAGCCATATGTGCATATACTGTCGTAAAGGTCTTTCCGTTTACAGAGTGAGTAATGTACACAACATTTCCGTAGCTTGAGCTGTACTGACTTTTGATGACATATCCATCTGCCGCTGCTTTGATTGGTACACTGCCACCGGAAGCAACATCAATACCATAGTGATAACGAGGCTTACCATTTAGTGTATCCCAACCAAACTCAGTTGTAATAGAACCGTAAGCAGGGGCAGTCCAAGCCCCAGCGCTTACAGGAGCACTAAAGGAAGGTGCTGGTGCTGGTTCTGGTGCTGAAGAGCTTCCACCACTATTGCTTGCAGCTGCTCTTCTTGCAGCTTCTTCCTCTGCACGTTTCTTTGCTTCAGCTTCTGCTTGGCGCTTACGCTCTAATTCACGTTGACGAGCAAGTTCAGCTAAACGGGCTTGCTCAGCTTGAATTTCCCCACCAATTTCTTGTTCCATTTGAGCAAGTGCATTTGATTCTTTTTCAAGATCTGCTTTTTCTACTTTTAATTGAGCTTGTTGTTTTTCAAGTTGTTTGAATAATTCTGCTTTTTGAGCTTTTTGACTATCTAGCTCTTGTTTAAGAGAAACAAGATTAGCTTTAGACTTTTCTAATGTAGCAAGTTTGTCTTCTACTTCGGCTTGTTTCTTCTCTAATTCTGCTTGGTCTCTTTTTTGTTCTTCCATGATTTTCTTGTCTGCACTCACAATAGTGTTTACAGCCGTGATTCGGTTGATGAAGTCTCCGAAGCTTTCTGCTCCTAGAAGGACATCAAGATAGTCTACTGAGCCGCCTTTTTCTTGAATCGCGCGAGCACGTTCCTTCAAAAGTTCATTCCGCTGTTCGATTTTATCTTTTAGTACTTTTATTTCTTCTTTTAACTGAGCAATTTCAGCATTTGTTTCATCAATTTCTTTTGATTTCTCAGTAATCTTTGTTTCAGTATCTTTCACTTTCGAATCTAGAGCAGCAATTTGTGCTTTAATGTCTTTTTGTTTATTTATATTTTGATTAATTTCTTCACTTTTTTGACTAATTTCACCATTGATTTTTTCTTTTTTAGAGGATACATCTTCTTGCTTCTTTTTTAACTCCTCGACTGAGGAAGTAGCGTTAGCAGTTGTTCCTAACGTTGGTAGACTTCCGATTGTTAATGCTGCTGCAATAGATAATGTGACGAAAAATTTCTTGTTCAAGCGGCATGCTCCTTTCAGCTTCTATCAACCTATCATTTTTTTATACTTTTAAGAATTTACGTACGGACATAAAGCTTCCCCATGCTCCAATCAAGCAACCCATTAATAAAATCAATCCGTTTACTTGGTAGATAAAAGGGGTAAAATCTAATATCTGAATAAAATTGTCTTGTAATTTTGGTTTAATAAATCCATAAGCATAGTAATAACCTGTGGTGACAAGAGCGATCGGGATAATAGAACCTAAAACTCCAAGCCATAAGCCCTCTAAAATGAAAGGCCAGCGTACAAACCAATTGGTTGCACCTACTAGTTTCATTATCTCGATTTCCCTTCTTCTTGCGACGATCGTAATTTTTATCGTGTTAGAAATTAAGAACATAGCGGTAAATAATAATCCAATGATTAACACTAACCCTACATTACGACTCATTTCTAATACATTAAACAGTTTTTCAATCTTCGCTTCACCGTACTTAGCTTCGTTCACACTTTCATATTGATTAATTTCTTTTGCAATTTGACCTGTATCCCGGGGTAGCTTTGCCTTAACAATAAACACATCAAACAATGGATTATCTTGTTCGAACAGCCTAAAGTCATCCCCTAAATCCTGGACAAGATTTTGTAACTCCTGTTCCTTTGAAGAAAACTCTACCGATTCAACTCTATCAATTTGCGCAATCTTTTTCTCAAGCTTTTCTACTTGTGCTTTTTCTGTTCCAATTTCTAATAGAACGCGAATTTCAACGTCTTTTTCAATATCGGTTGCTACCTTGTTCATGTTTAGCATTAGTACAATGAAAACACCAACAAGCAACAGTGTTACAGTTACAGCACTGACAGATGCGAATGTCATCCATCCGTTACGCGCAATGCTTTTTATGCTTTCTCTTAAATGACGTGCAGACGTTCTAGCCTTCATAACCGTAGTCACCTCGCTGTTCGTCTCGAACAATTCGACCATTTTCAATGGCGATTACTCGATGCTTAATAGTGTTTACGATTTCTCGGTTATGGGTAGCCATAATAACGGTAGTTCCTCGATTACTGATTTCTTCAAAAATATTCATAATATCCCAAGACGTTTCTGGATCCAGGTTACCAGTAGGCTCATCTGCAATCACAAGCTTCGGTGTATTAACAATTGATCGAGCAATCGACACACGTTGCTGCTCTCCACCTGATAATTCATTTGGAAGCATTCTTGCTTTATGCTTTAACCCTACTAATTCTAGTACATCCATAACACGTTTCTTGATCTGTTTTGGATGTTCTTCTATTACTTCAAGTGCAAAGGCTATATTTTCATAGATTGTAAGTGATGGTAGCAGCTTAAAATCCTGGAACACGACCCCTACATTTCTTCGCAAATATGGTACTCTTCTATTCTTTAATGTTGATAAGTTAAGACCATTTACCACGATATCCCCTTTAGAAGGTTTTACTTCGCGGTACATCATTTTTATAAAAGTAGATTTCCCGGCGCCACTTGGACCAACGACATACACAAACTCACCTTGCTTAATGTGGACGTTAAAGCCATTAGCAGCCATGACACCATTGTTGTACTGCTTATATACGTCTTTCATTTCAATCATTTTTTAATCACCTTATTTGTATTATGTAGTTCCCCTCTTGGCTGTACTCAACATATGTGTATGACACGAACTCAAGTTCCCTTCACCACCATTAGGCATATTTTGGTGAAAATGCTCGAATTACGCTCACGAAAATATTATAACATCACTTCTTACGTTGTTAAGGAAAAAAATTATTACAGTTTCATTGCAAACAGGCTTTTTTTATGAATTTTTTACCTTTTTTACTGGCTTTTATGCCCATTTTATTTCTTTCGTATAGATCATTATATCTATTAACAGGTCTTAATATTAAGTACGAAAGTTTTATGTGCGCAGCATTGTGTGGACTTGTGAAAGAGTATTCTGATAAAGGTCTTAGAGACTTTATTTTATAATACAGAGGAAAGGAGGAGTGTAATAAAGATTTAATGAAGAAAACGGGTAATGCTTGGTCGTTCGTTATTTATTGGCTAAAAAAAAAGAGAATCCCATCTGAGGACTCTCCTTTAAGAATATTATTTTTTATTTGCTAACCATTCTGCAACCGCTTCTGCCTCTTCTCCTTTAATGAGACCAGCAGGCATTTGCGAGCCTTTACCATTTTGAATGATTTCTAAAATTTCATCTTTGCTTAATTGTGATCCAATTTTTTCAAGAGCAGGACCCATTCCACCTTCGAGATTTCCACCATGACAGCTCGTGCATTTGTTATTCACGATTTTTTCTGGATCTACTCCACCAGAACTCGTTTCTGTACTATCTCCGCCGTTTCCACCGCAGGCTGCAAGTACTAATGACGCTCCAAATACTATACCTAATAGCTTTTTCTTCATCTTTTCTCCCCCTAGGAAAAAAATTTAAGAGTTATGGTTTCCTTCAGTGTTTTTTCGCGACTAAGGTCCGTCCCTCTCTATTACATAATTATACCAATGTTAAACCCGTTTGAAACCTTCTCCTAATACCTCTGAAGCGTCCATTGTGACGACAAAGGCAGATGGATCAATGGTTTTTACCAGTTGTTTCAATTTTGTGAATTCCGTTTGATCGACTACGCACATTAAGATTGGACGCTCATCATCTGTGAAACCACCATATGCTGATAGTTTTGTCACACCACGATCAATTTTATTCAAGATTCCTTCACGAACTTCTTCTTGTCTGTTTGTAATTATAAGAGCCATTTTCGAACGGCTAATCCCAACTTGCACTAAATCAATGGTTTTGCTTGTAACATATAATCCTATGAGTGCATATAACCCACGTTCAATGTCAAACACAATCGCAGCTGATAGAACAATCATTCCGTCAATCATTGCGACACAGGTCCCAAGGGAAAGACCTGTAAACTTGTTAACAATCTGTGCAGCAAGGTCCGTCCCTCCTGTTGATGCTTTACCTCGAAAGACGATTCCTAAACCTAACCCTACGCCTATTCCACCAAACAGTGCTCCAAGTAACGGATCCTCTGTCCATGGCTGCCAGTCTTCTGTTAAGTAAACAACCAATGGTAAAAAAACGGTACCAATTGCTGTCTTCACTCCGAACTGAAGCCCAAGAAAAATTAATCCTGCTATAAATAAAGGTATGTTAAAAGCCCATTGAACAAAGGCCGGCTTCCAATCAAATAGTCCTTTTAAAATAGTGGATATCCCACTAACTCCTCCTGAAGCAACCTCATTCGGAAGTAAAAACACATTAAAGGCAATGGCCACAATTGTAGACCCAAACACAACAAACAAATACTCCAAAAACTTTTCTTTCTTCGGATTAAACGACTGCTCACGACGCCTCTGCTTCAAACCCATCCCATACGACTCCTTTAACCTCTGTATTAATAGTATGAGTACAACTACCTTCTTTCATTCGTTGGCCCCCCTTCTGAGGGACGGACCTTAGAATGGCTGAAAGTGATCACCTTTGATTGTGAAGAAATACACAAAATATGGTAAACATGCTGACTAACTCATTTATTATGTAGATTTTGCTGTCCCTGAGATAGAGAATAACTCTTTGCAATCCTCTCCACCTCAACCTTTGAGAGTATAGCATGGGTCTATAAGCGTGTAAATAACAGCTCAATAACGTATTAAAGCATTAATTTGGTGGTGCGGTGAGGGACGTACCTTTTTAATGAGGCATTTGGTTGACTGATGAATTCTTTGGGTTTTCAGAATTGTTTATTGGGTGCGTTTTTTTAGATTTGTATTCGATTTTGAAGATTTAAATGCCATTTTCCTTATTATAGAGATCACTTCAATCTACATTTGAGGTCCGTCCCTCAAAAAAAGCTGAATTCTCTAGAAGAGAGTTCAGCTTTGTCTTGTCATTATTTTATTTTGGAACGCAGGTAGGCATTGATGAATGGGTCGATGTCGCCATCCATGACGCCTTGGACGTTTCCTGATTCGGTGTTGGTTCTGTGGTCTTTGACCATGGAGTATGGGTGGAAAACGTATGAGCGAATTTGGCTTCCCCACCCGATTTCTTTTTGCTCTCCACGAATTTCGGCAAGCTCTTGTTCCTGCTCTTCGATTCGCTTTTGATAAAGCTTTGCTTTTAGCATCTTCATTGCTGACTCACGGTTTTTGATCTGAGAACGTTCTGATTGACACGTCACAACAACGTTTGTTGGTAAGTGAGTGATACGAACGGCTGAGTCAGTTGTATTGATATGCTGTCCACCTGCTCCACTTGCACGGTACGTATCAATTTTAAGATCCTCAGTGCGGATGTCAATTTCAATTTCTTCATTAAACTCCGGCATCACTTCACAAGATACGAAGGATGTATGACGGCGGCCAGAGGAATCGAAAGGCGAAATACGTACAAGACGGTGAACACCTTTTTCAGCTTTTAAGTAACCGTAAGCATTGTGACCCTTAATTCCAAGGGTTACACTCTTAATTCCTGCTTCGTCTCCCGCTAAATAATCAAGAGTTTCCACTTTGAATCCTCTTTTTTCAGCCCAACGCGTGTACATACGAAGTAGCATAGAACCCCAGTCCTGTGATTCGGTTCCACCAGCACCTGGGTGAAGCTCGAGAATCGCGTTGTTTTTATCGTGTTCTTCACTTAATAGAAGCTGAAGTTCAAAGTCATTTAATCGTTTAACTAAATCGGCTAACTCCTCTTCAAGGTCTTCTTGAAGATCTTCGTCTGGTTCTTCTTTTACTAATTCAAGAGTCAGCTCAAGGTTTTCCTGGGATTCAAGCAACGATTTGTACTCATTCACAAGCTCCTTCAAACTGTTACCTTCATTGATAAAGCCTTGTGCCTTTTGTTGGTCATCCCAGAAATCAGGTTGAACCATGATTTCATCCAGTTCTTGAATTCTAGCCTCTTTGTTTTCTAAGTCAAAGAGACCCCCTAAAGTCCGCTAATGTTTTCGCTGTTTTCTCTAATTCTGATCTTACTTCTGCAATTTCCATGAATGGTCACCTCTATAGTTATTTTGATGGGAATTTATTTTTGGTTGGAATCGGGTGGTGCCTGGTACAAGTTCAGTCTTTGGTGCCTGGCACCAATAAACGGAAAAGTACCTGGCACCTATTTTACTAAAATAAGTACCAGGTAGCATCTTAAAAGTTTATCCGATTTGACCGTGACAGTGTTTGTATTTTTTCCCGCTGCCGCATGGACAAGGATCGTTTCGTCCAACGTCCTCTTGTTTGCGGACTGGTTTTTTCTTGGCTTTGCCGCCTTCTTCTTTCGGGTTAACTGCTTGACCCTTTGCTACTTCTTGGCGTTCTAAGTTGTTTCTGATTTCAGCCTTCATTACGTATTTTGCGACATCTTCTTCGATGGCTAAAATCATGTTTTCAAACATGCCAAAGCCTTCATGCTGGTACTCACGCAGTGGGTCCGTTTGACCGTATGCACGTAAATGAATACCTTGACGTAATTGATCCATGGCATCGATGTGATCAATCCATTTTGTATCGACAGCTCGAAGGAGAATAACTTTTTCAAATTCACGCATTTGATCAGCTGTTAACTCTTCTTCTTTTTCATCGTATCGATGCTTCACGTCTTCAAAGATGAGCTCCATGATTTCGTCTGCTTCTTTTCCACGAAGATCATCAACGGTAATGTCTCCTTCAGGTAGTAGATTCGCATTTACGTAATCAACAAGTCCTTGAAGATTCCACTTTTCCATCTCGTCTTCAGACGTGTGAGCAGCTACTTGACGTTCAAGAACGGATTTGATCATTCCTTCAACAATTTCACGAAGGTCTTCTGATTCGATAACATCATTACGCTGCGTGTAAATGATTTCACGTTGTTGACGCAGAACATCATCATATTGAAGGAGTTGTTTACGAGCATCAAAGTTGTTACCCTCTACTCGTTTTTGAGCAGATTCAACGGCACGACTGACCATTTTACTTTGAATTGGTTGAGAGTCATCCATTCCTAGACGCTCCATCATGCTCTTCATATTGTCAGACCCGAAACGACGCATTAATTCATCTTCCATAGACAGGTAGAATTGCGTTACTCCTGGGTCTCCTTGACGACCAGAACGTCCACGAAGCTGGTTATCAATACGGCGAGATTCGTGACGCTCAGTACCAATGACAGCTAGACCTCCAAGTTCAATGACACCTTCGCCAAGCTTGATATCGGTACCACGACCAGCCATATTTGTTGCGATTGTAACAGAACCCGGTTGTCCCGCTTCTAAAATAATTTCCGCTTCACGACCATGGTTTTTCGCATTTAATACATTATGTCGCACGCCTTTTTTTGTTAAAAGCTTTGAAATAAGTTCAGATGTTTCAACGGCAACTGTCCCTACTAGCACAGGCTGTCCCTTTTGATTACGTTCTTTAATATCTTCTACAACCGCTAAAAATTTACCTTCAACAGAAGCATAAATTAAATCGGCACGATCATCACGGACAATTGGCTTATTTGTCGGGATAACAATAACGCTCATATTGTAGATATTACGGAATTCTTCTTCCTCTGTTTTCGCTGTACCCGTCATACCAGACAGCTTTTCGTACATACGGAAGTAGTTTTGGAACGTAATAGTCGCCATTGTCATGCTTTCGTTTTGGATCTCCAATCCTTCTTTTGCCTCAATGGATTGGTGAAGACCGTCACTATAACGACGCCCCTTCATTAAACGACCCGTAAAGGAGTCAACGATGACAATTTCGCCTTCCTGTACAACGTAATCAAAGTCACGATGCATACTCACGTGAGCTTTAAGAGCCTGGTTAATATGATGGTTAAGCGTTACATGAGAGATATCAAACAGATTCTCAATGTGGAAAGCTCTTTCCACTTTACTGATTCCATCCTCTGTTAATTGCACGCCCTTTGTTTTTTCATCATATGTGTAGTCTTCCTCTTTTTTCAGAGTACGAACGACTGCATTTGCTTGGATATAAAGTTGCGGTGTACGCTGTGCATTCCCGGAAATAATCAATGGTGTACGAGCTTCATCAATTAAAATCGAGTCAACCTCATCAATAACAGCGAAGTGAAGAGGGCGCTGCACCATTTGGTCTTTGTAAAGCACCATATTGTCACGTAGGTAGTCGAATCCAAATTCGTTGTTCGTACCATATGTTATGTCTGCCTTATAAGCTTCCCGTTTTTCTTCTTTAGACATTGAATTAAGGTTCAAGCCAACCGTTAACCCAAGAAAATTGTAGAGTTGACCCATTTCCTCAGCATCACGACTAGCAAGGTATTCGTTGACAGTGACAACGTGAACACCTTTTCCTGTGATAGCATTCAAATAAACAGGCATAGTAGCCGTTAACGTTTTACCTTCACCGGTTTTCATCTCAGAAATGTTCCCGCCATGAAGGGAGGCACCACCCATAAGCTGAACGCGGTATGGATATAAACCCAGTACACGACGAGCCGCTTCTCTTACGACAGCGAACGCTTCAACAAGCATATCTTCAAGGTCTTCTCCTTTTTGATAGCGCTCCTTGAATCGTTCCGTTCTTTCACGGATCTGATCATCCGTTAAACGCTCCATATCCGGGGCTAATTCTTCTATTTGATCAGCTAGCTTCTCTAGCTTTTTTAATTCTCTTTTATTTGCATCAAACACTTTGTTTAATATCCCAAGCATGTATAAACGCTCCTTTTATCCTTGTATATGTGAGAGTCAAAATCATTTCACTAGTATAACGATAGAAAATGAAAAATAGATGAGAAAAAATGAAAGTCCTTTAAAAATAGACGAAAAATTCTCCTTTTCGCCACTAATCCACTATTAAAAATTCGCTAAAAGCTTCCAATATCCTCCCACAAAAACACGATATATTCCCTATCCATATTACCACTATACAGTATGGGTTACAACTTATTGAGGGACGGACCTCCGAATTGGAGGAGAGTCTGGAAACGGAAGTGGTAGTTGGATTTCAGGTGTGAGGTAGATGAGGTTACTTTGAGGAGGTCCGACCCTCAGCAGTTACTATTGTTCCAGGGACGGACCTCCGAATTTCTTTACATCATCCAAAATTGAGTTATAGTCCCAATCCTCGTCCAGATATCATCCAGAATAAATTCATAGAGGTCCGTCCCTATAAAAAAAGCCGCCCTAAAGGCGACTTTTCAATTAATATTTATTTTGCTTTCAGCAATTCGTACACAGTGTCCTGGTAGCTTTCCCAGATTTGTTTGCTGCGTCTTGAGATGCTGTTAGCTGAGACATCGAAGTATTCTGCCAGTTCTTTTTGAACGTGACGAATACTGATTTCGTCGATGTTTTTGGCCATATCCACAAGTGCACCTGAGTAGATTTTCGGGTTGCGAATGGTCGGGCGTTCTGTGTAGAAGTATTTTTCTAATACCGCTATAAGCAGCTCGCTTTCTGCCTTGTTTTCCCGTTTTTCGTCTAAAAAGCGCTTTAGCTCTGTGATGGCTTCAACGTATTCAGGTGTTTTCCATATTTCAACACCTTCTATGCTTGAAGATTCTTCTTCAACTTCCGCTACATCACTAGATGCTGCCGAAGCTTTGCCCGCTTTCTTCTTCTCCGCACCATATAGTACAAAGCCTACATCAGCAAGCTCTAAATATTGTGCAGACAAGTAATCTTGTAAGCTGTCAAACTCACCTTGTTCAAAACGAATTTCCACTAATTCCATCGCTGCTTTTTCAATGGCAGGATAAATGAAATATTGAGCAAATGGCAGATACTTTTCGCCGTTTGGTAATAGAAGACCTAAGAAGAAGCTGCTGTTCTCAAGCTTTCCGAATTTCTCTGTTACCACCAACGTATCTCCTGACATCACTTCTTGTACATGAAGAGTATCTTCGTTGATTTTTTCAACAGTTCCGGCAGTAACCCGAACCTGTTTCCACGACTCTAACACTTCACGGGTCTGAGGACGCGTGACTGTGCTTAATTGCTTATCTACAAAGCGGTCAATCAGACGTACCCCTTCTGCATCCTGTTGTGTTGCACCGTACCAGCTCACAAAAGCCATTTCATAAATATCAGGGTCCGCTTTCATCAATTCCATTTTCGACAAATAATAATGATATGACTCTTCAATTTCAGGTGATTGAGTTGTTGCAATAAAATCATAGAGTTGAGCCTGCAAAACATCCAGCTCTTGATTGATTAAAGCATCTATATTTACAACGTTTTCTTTTTCACAGCATTTTTTGTATTTCTTTCCACTGCCACATGGGCATGGTTCATTTCTTCCGACTGTACTCATGTTTGTATTTACCTCCAAATTCTCGAGTCCCGTACACAAACATTCATTATATAACATATGAGCCTTTCATTAAACTGTTTTAAGACAAGAAAAAAGAACCAATCCTTAACAATTGGTTCTTCCTATCTAAAAACGATCTCTATTTGCCTTGTTTTTTCATATAATCCAATACATCTAGATCGATATAATTCTCGTCCTGTTCCCGCATCTCAAAGTTTTCTGTATGAAGGTAATCCTTTAAACACTGGTGCAGGGACTGCTTTTCACCCACATAGCCAAGACGAGTAAGTTCACGTTCCACATCATCACGAATTTCACCTTCCATTAACACCACTCTGCCTGCATCTGACTCTTTAAAGTAGAGCTGGTGCAGAAGATATATTCGCTTTAATTCTTTAATCGGAGAGGCATGATCATCCACACGAAGATCGATATACCGATCATTAAATCCACCATAACCTCCGTTTTCTTTTACAACTAAAAGGGCTGCAGACTGCATTCCCCTGGAGTCTCCTCCTGCATCTTGACCAGCATCTAATGCATGTAGAAGTCGTTCGGCAAGAGTACCTGTCGTAATTTCAAAGGTGTCCGCCATAGCTTTCACCGTGTCCTCATCCACTAAAATGTTTCCTTGAGCAGCAAAATTATTCCCAGTCACTCCACCTGCCCAATCGTAACAGCCTTCTCCAGTAAACGTGGCTGAATTCCCACAACGATCAATCATTCCAACTTGTCTTAAAGGTCGTTCAGGGTCATCTTTTGTGATGATTTCCAACGCTTCCTCAGCTGTTTTCCCTTCCTCCATTAACTGCAAGGCATGTGGACCATAGGACGTATTCGCATAAGACTGAGTCGCCACTGCTCCTACTCCTGCTTTGGCAAAAGGTACAACAGAACCAACACCTAGAAACTTCGACTGAACTGCAATTCCCCACTCTTTTTCTTCCGGGTCATATCCGACAATGGAATATGTCATGAAGTCGTCCTCCTTTTAAAGTAGAGCGTCAGGATTTAATCCCTTCAGCTCTTCTATTACAAATAACCCATCCTTACGAATTAAAACATCATCGAAGTAAATTTCTCCTCCACCATAGTCAGGGCGTTGGATACAAACCATGTCCCAATGCACACTGGAACGATTGCCATTATCCGCATTTTCATAAGCTTGCCCAGGTGTGAAATGGAAGCTTCCACTAATTTTTTCATCAAAAAGAATATCCAGCATCGGCTCTTTGATTTTCGGATTCACGCCAAGAGCAAATTCACCAATGAAACGAGCACCCTCATCTGTATCCAGTATTTTATTTAAATCATCTGTTTTATCAGATGTGGCTTTAACGATCTTTCCGTTTTCAAAAGTAAGGCTAATGTTGTTAAAAGCAATTCCACGATACAACGTCGGCGTATTGTATGTAATCGTTCCATTTACACTATCCTTGACTGGAGCCGTAAACACTTCCCCGTCGGGTATGTTCCGTTCTCCAAAACACATGACAGAGGGGATATCCTTAATGGAAAAAGTAAGGTCCGTCCCTTCACCCGTAATGCGAACCTTATCCGTTCGGTCCATGAGTTCTTTAAGGGGTTTTTGAGCTTCTTCCATTTGTTTGTAGTCGACTGTGCAAACTTCAAGAAGATAATCGAAAAAACGATCCGTACTCATCTTCGCCTTTTGAGCAAGAGCAGGGTTTGGATAGTTGAGCAAAACCCATTTTTTGTTTTGCACAAGATAGTCATTAGATTCTTTAATATGCTTTGAAAGCATTTGCCACTGCTCTGATGGTACTTCCCCAAACTCTGCATCATTTGCTTCACTTACCACCCTAATAATCGCATCAAGGTCTTGATAACGCTCCATATTCCACTTGTTTTGAAGAATCATTTGTTCTGGGTTTGCATTTGTTGCCATCATTCGTGTCAGCTCTTGATCGTCAATTTCAAAATACGGAATTGCTCCTATCTCATAGGCTTTTTGAACAAGCTCCTTCATGAGGGGCTTCGTTACGTAATCCCCTGCAATCATTACCTTTTCGTTTTCTTTTATTTTAATAGAATGAGTTAAAAGCACTTCTGCGAGCTTCTCTAAACGTGGATCCTTCATTCGGTTTCCTCCCTTAATAGAACTTCTACGTACCTATTTCGACAATAAATGGAAAAAACCCTTCCCTGCACAAAAAAATCCTGCAGCCTTTAAGGCTGCAGGATTTCGAGTTTATTCATTAGTTCGTTTCAATTAAACCGTACTTGCCATCACGACGCTTGTACACAATGTTCGTTGCGTTTGTTTCTGCATCTGTGAATATGAAGAATGTATGCCCTAACATATTCATTTGAAGGATTGCTTCCTCACTATCCATTGGCTTCAAATTGAATTGTTTCGTACGGACTACTTCTGCATCGTCCTCTTGATCATCTACATCAACCGGTGCTGCTCCATTTGGAGAAACATGGCTTAAATCCTCTTGAGCTGCAAAGAACTCTTTTGGACTACCTTTTTCACGCATTTTACGGTTAACTCTTGTTTTATGCTTACGAATCTGACGCTCCAATTTATCTAATATTAGATCAATGGCCGCATACATATCGATGTTGCGTTCCTCTGCACGTAATACTAAATGCGGCATTGGAATAGTCACTTCTACTTTCGTATTTTTATCAGGATACACTTTTAAATTAACATGTACATTTGCATCAGGAGTTTCATTAAAGTAACGGTCTAACTTTCCAATCTTCTTCTCCACGTGTTCGCGAATCGCTGGAGTTACCTCAATGTTCTCGCCTCGAATGTTGTAGTTCAACATGTAAACTCCTCCTTTTAAAAATAAAGCTATGTTTATATATTCTCCTTTCCCTCAATGATTCCTGCCTAAACTTTCAAAATTTTTTGTCAACTTATTGAAACTTTTGTCACGTTATCGTGAAATTTGTCGAAAGCGTTGGTAGGTAAGGGATTGGAAAATAGAATGAGTGATTCTTTATTGATTTCATTGGTATGTATTACTAGTTGGAATCACTCTTTCTATTATTATTTTCTCATTATATTGGTTGTTTAAACGGTGGAAATTTGGAGATTTGGTGTATAAGTTGGGGCGGATTTGTGAATGGGGGTTGGGGTGGTGTGTGTGGGTGGTGCCTGGTACTTTTCATGAGTTTGGTGCCTGGCACCCTTCCCTTGATTGGTGCCAGGTACTTTTGGATTATATGGTGCCAGGCACCAAGATTACACATCAACTCATATTCCAATCACGAGTATTTAATTTTGTATTTATATAGAACTTATATTTTTCATGAGGGTTTTCACCCATATACTGATGAAGTTTTTGTGTATCAACAATTCTGTTGGCTCCCATAGTAATAAATGACTTATAGCTACTCCATCTATAATCTTCCGGCAGTTTGGTATAGTTCGACTTCACAGGATTCAAATGAATATATCCGCTTGTATCAATCATCTGCTTCCAGTTCTTTATTAACTTTGCATAATATCGATCTTGAAAAACGTGACCAATATACTGGTACTTCCTATTAAAATATTTTGCATAATTAGTATGAATATAATGAATGATAGAGGGTGGTCGATGGTTTCAATAATGAGGTGAATGTGATTGGGCATGAGGCAATAGGAATGGAGAATAAATGGGGTATTTGCTTTTGATTTAAGTAACAAGTGTAAATATCGTTGGTAGTCTCTCTGATCTCGAACGAGATTGTTCTTTCTGTTTCCTCTAGCGGTAACATGGTACATCGCGCCCGGATACCAGACCCTTGGTTTTCTTGGCATAAAATCGTCCTCCCTTTATTAAATTATTCAACTGTATAATTCGACCTTTATTAATAAAATCCTGCTTAATTACCCTTTTGGTGCCAGGCACAAAACAGGTGATTTGTGCCTGGCACCGCCCTTCTTTTAAACCTCCACATCCCTCCTACAAAAAAACAACCAAGCGCCTCCACTGAATACAACCAAATACAACAAGATGACCAAGACCGAAAACCCAAACGTCATCCCCTCAAAAGGAGGTGTACCAAAAAAGTATTGCTGCAAATCGGTATTCGCCAAAAGCAAATACTTCCCCCACTCCAAACCTCGCTCATTCATCAAGATCAGGAATGTATTGGTTGAAAAAGTTAAGAAAATAGTTGTCCCGATCGCAAAGGAGCTGTTTCTTGTTAGTACGGACAAAGTAAAAGCCAGAGAACAGATGATTACCATTTCTAAGAATCGTAAGACGTATGCGCCTGCTACGATGAAAACATTCATATGAAACTGAAAGAAGCTTTTATAAAACCATAGAGTCCCGATTAAAGTAGAAAATAGAAAGTGAGAAGCTGTTAATATCGTTGCCATTACGATGACAGTTAAGTATTTTGACAGCAGTATCTTCCCTCGATTAATGGGACGAATGAGTAATAGTTTAACCGTTCCAGATGAAAACTCATCTGACACAATATCTCCAGCGATAATCAAACAAAAGACTTGTATGACGAGGAGGAGGTTAGAGCTGATTCTCATAAACTCCCAGAAGGAAAATTGGATGCCTTCAAATAGCATATAGACAAAAAAAGAAGCGAGAGAATTGATAAAGACTATGATTCCAATCGAAACCCACATTCGAGGTCTGGAAAGCTGTTTCAAGAATTCATTGATGATCAAATTTTTCATCATTTACTTCATCCATTCAGAACTTCATTTGCTAATTTTTTTGGAGCTACTCTTACATAACCTTCTCGAATCAAGTCTGCAATCTGTTTCCAGTTTACCTCTTCAATCTCCACCACTATCCAGCCGTGCCTACCAATGTAGGGAGCTTTTCTGAACCCTGTCTGTTCCAGCAAAATGTCTTGAGTTGTGGGGGGTACTTTAATAGATAAAGAGAGTTCCGCTTGTTCTTCTAAAATAACAAAGGGCTTATCCTTCACCCGGAAGGAAGTGTGACCGAAGCCGTCTACGCGTTCATCAACAGTAGGGAATGCCATGCATACCTCTCTGACTCTATCTACTAACATAAACCTTACCTCCACCATTTTTTTACTATTATAGCATTTGAATACTTTCATTTTCGACCTTACAAAAAAAGCCTCAATTTATTGAGACTTCATCGTTAAATACTATTTATTTCTTTTTATCATAAAATACTCCATCGAATTGCATGGATTCATATGGATTATTATATTTTTGAGCAGATGTTTTCTTCTTTGATAATCCATTCATGTCTCGCTTAACTTCTGCTCGTATTTGAACTAATTTGGAGTCAATTTCTTTATTCCAGGTCATCATCTGCTTCCCTAGAGCCTGCTCCTCTTCTGAGAAAGGTGGATTAAGTGAACCAAGTAAACTTTGTCGTTTTTCTAATAGAGCCTCAATTCTTTCAATCTTTGCA
Source organism: Rossellomorea aquimaris TF-12 (assembly GCF_001648555.1). Taxonomy (GTDB): domain Bacteria; phylum Bacillota; class Bacilli; order Bacillales; family Bacillaceae_B; genus Rossellomorea; species Rossellomorea aquimaris. The sequence goes on from NZ_LQXM01000028.1 coordinate 327,558, forward strand.
TCCCGACTTTCATTTCCTTGTTCGATTACTTCTTTTAATTCTTTCGTGATAGAGTGGCAGCGAAGGATAGAACTCATTATGCTTTTCCACCTTGGCCAGCATGCTGTTTCTGACGATTGAGTTGAATAACTTCTTTCCATGTATCTCGAAACTCACTGATAAGTCCTTCTACTTCTTCTAAGATAGCCACATCATTTTTTATATTTGCTTCTGTTAAACGATGGTTTACGTAGTCATATAAAGACATTAAATTCTGTGAAATTTCAAGGTCTGTGTTAAGAGTAACCATTAATTCTTGTATAATGGCTTGTATCTTCTGGATGTTCGTATTTCTCAGTTCAATATTTTTATCTTCAATGGCTTTTTTCGCTAAATGAATAAATTTCAAACTTCCGTTATAAAGCATTAGCGTAAGTTCCCCAGGGGAAGCTGTGTTGACTGAGTTGTTTTGATATGCTGTATAAGGGTTATTGATTGCCATAGTGACACTCCTTTAAGATTGTTGCTTTACTATTAATTACATTCCACCGAACTGTTGCATAAGATACATAGATTGCGAGTTTGCTCTCTGTATTGCTTTTTCCATTGCTGTAAATTGACGCCAATAGCGATCTTCTACTTGCATTAAACGTTCCTGAAACCGATCGATTTGATTATCCATATTATTTAATAAACGTCCTAATGTAAAAGTATTATTTATACTTGTAGATTTCCCAGCCTTTGTCTCTACACTGTCCATCGTATTTTTCAAGGTTTCACGTAAACGTCGAGCAATACCTTGTTCACCAGATGTGGCCCCATCTTTTGCAAAAATTTCATAAATAGCATTAGGATCTTTAGAAATCGTTTCTCTTAACTTGCTTTCATCTATAATAAGCTTTCCTCGATCTAGATAATTACTTGATGTCTTGATTCCAATTTGGGTTAATTGATCAATACCTGAAACTCCACCAGACACAGAAGTATATAAATCTATTCGCATTTTGTTCATAGCCGACGATAGTACAGAATCATTTCGTAACGTACCACTCCGAGCCTTTTCTTCCCACATCTCGATTTCTTTTTCATTCATCGATTCCTTTTGTTCAGCAGAAAGTGGTTGGAAATCTCGATATTTCTTTTCATTCAGTTCGCCATTAGCTTTTTCGATTAACTTATTGTATTCATCAACAAATTTAACAATTTTCTCTAATATTTTTTCTGTGTCCGGCTGTGAACTAAATGTTACATTTGTGTTAGAAGCATTTTTTAACGACAATTCAAAACCATTAATTGTAAAGGTATTAGAAGAACGTTCTGTGCTCATGCCATTGTATGTAAACTTTGCGTTTGTTCCAACCGATCCCCTACTATTTGCGAAAGCTGTGTCGTTATCAGTATCCAGCTTTAAATGAGTTGTAAATAAGTCTCCTTGAAGCTCAATCTCCGCTCCTGCGGTATTATTCCCCGTGTTTTTACTCATGACTGACATTTTCTTCGTTTGCGAATCATAAAACACGGAAACACCCGTTTGTGCATTAATTTTTGCTATTAAGCTATCCAGTGATTCATCTTCAGCAGTGTAAGTAATTTCTGTGAAGTCCGTAGCCATTGTACCATCCGCATTAACTGCTTTAACTTTTATACTCTGTAGCCCAGTTAGTCCAAATGAATCACTTAGTTTTTTACTAGAATCAAAAGCTGCACCATCTGATTGAGTGATTTGTCCTGAACTATACATAGTGGCAGCTGTCGCCAAGCTTTGAATATTAATTGTTCCTGAAAAATCTGTTGTAGAGTTAATATTTTTAACTGCAAGATCATTTGGGTTTGAGACTGTAACAGATTTTTGGTTATACGTACTTTTTTTCATGACACCATCAAAAATAAGATTACGAAAATCAAACATCATCTTGTTCATACTCCGATAATCATCGCGTTGCCACTCAAGATATTGTTTTTTCTGTTCTAATTTATTTAGTGGAATTCGTTCAGCTTTCATGAGATCTGTTATAATTTGCTCGGTATCCATACCACTTGCAAGTCCACTAATTCGCATATCACTAGCCATAGTATTCTCCTTTCGTCCTATCTATCATTATTTTAAATCTTCTTATCAACCATTAACCCCACAAACTCAGTCATTGCCGCAAACATATCGAGAATCTTTTTTGCCGGAATTTCCTTTACTACTTCCTGTGATTGCTCATCCACAATTGTTACATAATATTCTTTTAATTTATCGTGATATTCAAATTTAAGGTGTGTGTTGGAAGCTGATAATAACTCATTCATCCCATGCAGGACTTCTTCCATCTTTTCTTTTGTGACAGGTGCTGTTTTGGTTACTTCCTGTTGTCCATTCTGCACTAGAAGTTGGTTTACTGTTTCATTAGATTTGGCTTCAATTTTGGTAAATGATTGTTGGTTATTCGATACACTCCCTACCACTTTTTCAATCATTGTTTATCCTCCTCAGGGTTATATTAGTTATATCGGTGGTTCATCTAAAAAAGTTTAATTTATAAAGTAAATCATATAAGGAGTAAACTTATTCAGTATTCGTATATTTACAGAAATCATTCTTAAAGAATTTTCATAATAGAGGTCCTACTGAATAATAAGATGTTTTACACGAGGTAATTCATCTCTATCTACAATATAATTTATTGTCCTAGATTTTTTGCCATTTTCAGCATCATTTATGACTTGTTGATTGAAATATGTAAATCCTTATTTGGATTTATCTTTTTTTATGTATAAAACTCATTACTAAAGTAAGAATATTTCACCATTTTATTTGTTACTCAACCTGTTTTTGGAATGGATGTATCAATGCGATTTCTGATACCGACTTGATGTAGGGACCAAGAAGTATTGGAGTGGGGATCTCTATAATTATTAGGATTGTAAAACTCTAAATTGTATCAATCTCCTATTACTTTATACCTATAATAACTCTAAAAAATAGGCTCCGGGATATCCCAGAGCCTATTAATTCTATCAAAAATAGAATTAATTAACGAAGTAATTGTAATACACCTTGAGGTTGTTGATTAGCTTGAGCTAACATTGCTTGAGAAGCTTGAGCAAGAATTGAATTCTTTGTTTGCTCCATCATTTCTTTAGCCATGTCAACGTCACGAACACGAGACTCAGCAGCAGTTAGGTTTTCAGAAGCAGTACCTAAGTTGTTAATTGTATGCTCAAGTCTGTTTTGCTTTGCACCTAATTGCGCTCTTTCATCTGAAACTAATTTGATTGCAGAGTCAATCGTAGTAATTGCTGCACTAGAAGTTGCAGAATCAGTTCCTAAATCGATTGCGCCTACTCCCAATGTACCTGCTTGCATGTCAGCGATACTAATTGTAAGGTTTTCTCCATCATTAGCACCGATTTGAATCACTTTTCCTGTATAAGTACCGTCTAGAAGGTTTTGTGTATTGAACTGAGTTTTACCACCAATGTTATTAATCTCTGCAGTAAGATCAGTTACTTCTTTTTGGATTTGAGCTCTGTCATCAGCTGTCATCGTATCATTGGATGATTGAACTGCTAGTTCTCTCATACGATTTAAGATTGAATGTGTTTCATTTAATGCACCCTCAGCAGTTTGGATTAAAGAAATCCCATCTTGAGAGTTACGTGAAGCTTGGTCTAACCCACGGATTTGACCACGCATTTTTTCAGAAATTGCAAGACCAGCTGCGTCATCTCCAGCACGGTTGATACGAAGACCTGAAGATAGTTTTTCCATAGATTTTCCTTGAGCTCCATTTGCATTGCTCAGTTGACGGTAAGTATTTAAGGCTGCAATATTGTGATTAATTCTCATTATTAAATTTCCTCCTTGAAAGTAAGTTCACATCCTTGTGAACTGTTATAGTTTTAGTTTGCAAAGAACAAAAAGGTCGGCCGCCCTTCTCTTCCTTGCTTACAATGTTAATATCGGTTCCTTTTAGATGAGTTTAATAGTTTTTGTGAAAAATAATTATTTTTTAGGTAAAATATTGAAAAGGTTGTCAATTCCCTTAGATGCTGCAGCATTTTCTTCTTGAATATTAAGATAAATTTCTTTTCGATGAATTTCTACATTCTTGGGTGCGTTGATGCCAAGTTTGACTTGCTCCCCATTTACTGAAACCACAGTTAATTCAATATTTTCTCCGATTTGAATTGTTTCTCCTGTTTTCCTAGTTAAAACTAGCATCTTCTCACCCCTTCTTGTCTGTGTCCTCTGGTTGTACAAAGATTAAGTGTTTAGTTTGATAGGTTGTGTTGTTCAAAATAACTTGTTTCGCTTTGTTGTTTGATAGATTGATAATAATAGGAGCTTGAAGGTTTGCAGTTGATAGGTGAAGAGGTTCTTTTATGTTTAAGATAGAGAAGACCTTCACTTCTTTATCCGAAGGGTTCTCGAGCAAATCAACACTCCCTTGTTCTAGAACAAAATCATATTCTTTTAAAAAGATAAAAGGATCAGTCACAACAAATCCCAATTGTGGAGTTTTAGTAGATTGCAAAATTTGAAACCATTCATTCTCTGGAAGTGGGAGCATGATAAATCTCTTCTCTTCTATAAAACCCGGTATTCCCTGCTCAAAAATAAGGGTTTCCTCTTGATTCACTTCAATTTCTCCGTGGTATTTAGTATCGATTTTCATGATCTCATTCCTTCTTATTAAATTTCTTGTTCATATTGAATACCAACATGTTTAAGGTTTACAAAATCAATTTGCAAGTCTGCATAACGTTTAACACTGATATCTACTTTTGCTTTGGAGACATTGATTATCGGCTTTTGCACTTGCGTATTATTAATCACTTTTTGGGGTTCAATATTCACTTTCACGTTGCCAGGGTCATACTGGATCTTTACACTACCTGCAGAAGGTATCCAGCCGATGTTAAATTCGTACATTGGATTCTCACTGTTTCTTCTTGCTTGTTCTGCTATGGCATTTCCACCATTTTCAATCATCATAAGCTCATCACCGTCTTGTGCCATTCGAGCTATCCCCGCCAACCAATCTTCATATCCTTGTCTAGAGAATTCTTCAATACGTCTCCTCACAGACTTTAAATCCATGTCGGCCCTAGCTTCTGTTTGATCAATTGTCAGTTTGGAAGGTCGTCTTTCTATTTCCATCTTAGCTTTCGGCTGTTGAATGTCTAATGAGGGTGGTGGCGTTTCTATATCTACTCTCCCAGCATTTGTTCGAATTTCCAGGGTAGAAGGGGTTGATTGCAATCTGATTTGTGGTAAGTTCATATTCTTTCACCTCCATTAAAAAAAGGAGACGACCCATAAGGTGACAAAACACCTTAAAGGGTCAGTCCCCTTGCTTTTTATCTTAAAAAGTCCATCAAAGTCGGTTGAATAATTCGAGCACCGACACCAAGTGCAGCTCGATGTACACTTTCTTGTGTTTTTAAATCAGTAATGACTCTTTCGATATCTGCATCTTCATTGTCCGAGAGGATTCGATTTGCTACCACTTCTTGTTGAGACAAGCGATCATCAATCATTTCTAAACGATTGTAACGGGCACCTAATTCCGAACGTTCTGCTGATAAGGTTTCCATGACCTCATCTAAATTTTTTAATTCAGCTTCAAGGCCTGAAGCATTGCCTGTCTCTAGAGCTTTTTGTATGGTATGTACTGTATCAAAAAGCTTCTGACTGAATACATTACCAGGGTTTACATTAGCTTTTAACGAGACTCCTTGAGACACTTCTACATTATAGCTCCCAATAGCGATATTTGTTAGGTTATCTGCTACTTGAGGCGCACTACCATCTGCGGGCGCACCATTCTTTACAGGCGAACTTCCTACGTCTGTACCGTGGAAAATATAACGTCCTGCAACCTTTGTTTCAGCGACACCAACAAGATCTTTTTTTATCTGTTCTATTTCGACTGCGACAGCTTTTTTGTCGTCATCACTTAGCGTTCCGTTCATACCCTGAATCGTTAGTTCCCGAACACGCTGAAGTCCCTGATTGGCATGATCAATCCCCGCCTCAGAATTCTCCATCCATAAATACAACTCTGAAAGATTCCTCTTATACTGTTCAATCCCAGTTAAATTCGAACGATAAAACATCCCCTTCATGGCAACAACCGGATCATCAGAAGGCTTCGTAATCTTTTTCCCAGTAGCCAGTTGTTCCTGAAGATTGCCCATTCGTCCATAGGAGGAACTAAGATTCCTCATAGAGTTGTTCGTTAGCATACTTTGTGTCACACGCATTATTTTTCACCTACCTATCTTCCAACGGTACCCATACCGTTAATAATTTTATCGAGCATTTCATCTTGTAAGGTGATCATTCTGGCAGAGGCATTGTATGCATGCTGGAATTTGATCATATCAGTCATTTCTTCGTCTAGTGAAACACCGCTGACGGACATTCGTCGTTCGTCCACTGCTGAACGAAGGACGTTAGAGTTATTCGATAGGCGTACAGATTCTTGGGACTCAACAGCCATTTTTCCTATGATGGATTCGAAGTGCGCTTGGAAAGAAGCTGCCTTTTCTCCATAAGGTAATTTTGTTGTGGTAATGATATTGGCTAAAGCAATAACATTTTTTGCGTCTCCAAGAGTCGGATTATCTTTACTTGCCGTTGCAATCATATCTAAGTTGCTCAGTTCATCGGCGATTTGCATTCTTTGGGCAAATCCTTCTTTACTTACAGTGTCCAAACCTAATGAAGAATCAGCAGAATCCTGAAAGAATTTCGGAGTATCAGGTGCAGTTGGATCTTCTATTTGTGCAGGGGTTACTCCTGCTTGATGTTGTTCGTTAAAGGCTTTCGCAAACTCATAGGCCATACTGTCTAATTCATCTAACATAGAAACATAAGAGCCGGTTGCTTTACCATTTTTATCTACATATCCATATGTATCGATAAGCGCTCTCAGCTTTCCTTCTCCTTGAGATAAAAAGTCATTAATCCCTAAGGTTTGACCGCCTATTGTGACACTATCTACTGTGTCTTTAAAACCTTTTTGAGAAACTTTAATTTCATTTGCTCCGTTTTTCCCAACAAGATTAACGGCGAAATTCCCATTCTTTCCTACTAATTTTACCGTAACGGCTCCTTCAGCAACCGGGGAGGATGCTCCACCATTTGATTGGTAGCTCGTTTGAATCGATACATGTTGAGATAGTTCATCGATCAATCGATCGCGCTCATCATAGAGGTCATTTGGCAAATAGCCGTGTGGTTCTACATCAGCAATCTGTTTATTTACTTTATCAATCTGCCTTGTTAGAGAGTTGATTTGTTTTTCGCTCACAGAAAGCTCGTAGTTTAAATCATTTCTCACATTTGTTAACGAGGAAGACAAATAATTAAACGTTTCAGCAACAGCGATTCCACGTTGACGGACAACAGAGCGGGCTCCAGAGTTCGACGGGTTTACAGCCAAATCCTGAAGGGACTGCCAGAACATATCCATCGTTTTTGACAAGCCTGAATCAGAGGGTTCATTCATAACTTCCTCCATCTTTTTCATAGCTTCCATCTTCGTATCCCAATACCCAAGCTTGTTGTTTTCGCCACGGTATTGTACGTCCAGAAACGATTCACGAACACGCTGAATTGAACCGGCTTCGACTCCTGTTCCAATTTGACCAGGAATTTGTGGACGGTTCATGGCAGGAGCAGGATATGGTTCTGTTTGCTCAAAGTTTACTCGTTGACGAGTGTATCCAGGTGTATTGGCATTTGAGATATTATGGCCAGTTGTATAAAGGGCACCTTGTTGAGTGTACATCCCTCGTTTAGCTGTTTCTAGCCCCATAAAAGTGGATCGCATGGTGTTGCCTCCGTTTCAAATAATTATGCTCTTGAATCAAACATGGATCGCCCAGAAGGTGAATTTTTTTCACCATTTGGACGTGTATAAGTGGATTGATCAGGTTGAGGTTGCATCATTGATAGATTCATATTGACGAATTGAAGAGATTGATAGACTAGCTTTTGATTCAATTCGTTTCGATTCTTTAGCTCGTCTATGATGGAAACAAGCTCTTGCTGCCAGGTAATGAGCTCCTGTCGATCATCTTCTGAACTATGCTCAATGCACTGAGAAATCGTTGGAGCACCGTTGGATTGAACACCTTGTGCTTGTAAGTAGAGAACCGATTGTTGTTGTCGCTCTAACTCAATTGTATGAATAGCCGCAAGATGCTTTTGCTCTTCTTTTAACATTTGATCAAGCTCATTCATATTACCTTTTTTTATAACGTTGGTTTTCTGAACGGAGAGGTCGTATAAACTTTTATGCAACTTATAAAGCTTTTCCAGAGTTGTGATTAACATGTTTGACCTCTCCTTCCATTAGTTTTGGTGATAGAAATTTTTTATGCCTTTTGCAATGGCTTTTGCGTCAATGGTGTAGTTACCGTTCTGCACTTGATCTCTTAGTGCTTCTACTTTGGCTTGACGTTCTTTCCCCAGCTTCGATACTTCCTGCATTTCCTTCGCAGTAGAAGAAATCTCAATTTTATCTGCAGCGGTTTTTCCTGTCTTCGCTACTTGATCCATTTTATTCATGTTACGTTTGTAAGGATTGATGTTTTGATTACCGATATTGTTAATCTTCATCATTTTCCCCTCGCTTTCTTCACGTTCGATTGATTACTACCTATTATATCGGATTGTTAAAAAGAATGTTTAGTATTACCCATTGGTCAGTTATTCCTAATTTTATTTAGACTATAAAGGACCTATAAAAGATTTAAAGACAATCTGAGGAAATACAAACTGTCTTCTTTCTAGCTAGCGTTTATCTTTCATTGTGTAATACGTACTAGGAGACGAGTCTCTTTGTTTTTTCCGTTCTTGCTCATCTTCAAACTTTTTTAAGTCACTTATCAGTCCACCGGCGCACCCGTCACAAATTCTTCCGGTTTGTATAATCTTCCCACATTTATCACAAGGATAACCCAGGTTTGGGAATTGCTTAGAATGAATTCGCCCTTTTTTCACCCATTTATACAGAAGCTCTTCATCCACTCCTGTAACGGTCAAGACTGTCTCCATGGTAGCAGCACGATTCTCTCGTTTTTTCAAAAATCCGGTTACGGTTTCAAACATTTTTTCATCTTCTTTATAACATTTATCACACACATCACGAAATTGATTTTTCATAAAAATAGCATTACAACGTGGACAATTCATAATTTCTGACATATCTATTCCTCCTGATGATACACTTCTCTTACTACCTATATCGGCAGGATGTGGATTTGGTTTAACCCCTGGCGACAGTTAAGGATGAAACTTCTACTGCACCAGCCACCTTCAAAATTCTAGCAGCCTGCCTCAACGTCGTACCCGTCGTATAAATATCATCAAACAACAAAATCGACTTACCCTCTACATTCGATTCATCCAATCGAAAAACCTGCTCCTTCACAAGCCTCTCTCGTCTCGATTTCTTCGATTGTTTTTCTGAATGTGTTCGAGAAAGGTTGTTTGAGGGACGGACCTCTAATTTTTCTAAAAGAGCTGTGGATTGGTTGAAACCTCGTTCGTATAGTCGTTTTTTGCTTAGAGGGATCGGGATGATGATGTCGAAATGAAGAGATTTTAGGCAGGATTTTATATGAGGCGTGAAGCTTTTTGCCAATTCATAATCCCCTCGATATTTGTATTGAGCAAGATAGTCTTTCAAGAAGTCATTGTAATAGAAGATAGAAGTGTTATTGTGTAATATCCCTTGCCACTTAGGATCTGACTCCCAACGGAAGCAATCGAAACAAACCTCACCTTTTATTAATTCAGGTGGGAGAGTTTCAAGAGAACGAGAACAAACCCTGCACCGCTTCCCTTTGATTTTTTCTAGTTGACTCTCACACTTTACACAAAGAAATGATTTCTCTTTTGAAAATATACTACACCATGACATAACCTCGACAATTTCACCAGCACAATAAAGACAGCTATTTTCCATGAAACAATCCTCTCTTTCTAGCTTCCTTGTTCATACGATCAATATGAAGAAGAGCATTGACCATTTCATTTGTACGGCCAAAGTGAAAAAAGACGATGTCTCCACTTGGAAATTCGGCACTTCTTCCTACTCTTCCACTGATTTGAACGAGGGCACTTTCAGTGAATATCCTTTCTTCTGCACCCAGCACCGCAACATCAATATTAGGAATGGTAATTCCCCTTTCCAAAATAGTAGTAGTTAATAGGATCGGAGTTTCTTTATTACGCATTTTGGTGACTTTTTCTTTTCTTAAAGGGTCTTCTGCATGAACGGAATCGATTTGAGGGTTCAGTTCTTGAAAAAGAGGCAAGGCTTTCTCCATGAGTTCAACAGTTGGAAAAAATATGAGGGCTAGCTTTTCTTGCTGTAGTTTGTGGAGTGTCCATTTTTTCAAAGGAGGTGGAAGTTTATTTTTCTCAAGAGCCTTTTTCCAAATTCCACACCAGACAAACCGTGGCAGAGGAATGGGCTGCTTGTGAAATCGGGCAGGAATTCTAATATATTTTTGTTCTCTGTTTTTACATTTCTGCTGTGTTTTCTTATCAGGGGTGGCTGTTAGGTAAATAATAGAGGAACAGGGTTTGCGTGCTTTTTCCACTGCCCATTGTAGTGAAGAGTCATAGGAATACGGAAAGGCATCCATTTCATCAATGATCATGGCATCAAATGCATCCTGAAAACGATAGAGCTGGTGAGTGGTAGACAAAACAAGCTGTCCGTAATTATGACGTTCTTCTGAACCTCCGAATAGGGTGGTGATAGAGTTGGTTGGGAAAACCTTTTGGAGCCGAGGAGATAATTCAAGAATCACGTCTGTTCTAGGAGCAGCGATGCAGATTCGTTTGTTTTGCTTGAGAGCTTCATGAATGCCTTCAAATAGGACTTCCGTTTTCCCTGCTCCACATACCGCCCAAACCAATAGGCTTTTATCATATTGAATGGCATCAACGACTCTATCGGATGCTTCTTTTTGTGCAGGTGAAAGAACACCAGACCAACAGAAGCTCCTAACACAGGTCTTTTCAGGAGTTGGGCCAGTCCATCTCAATAGTGGAGTACACTCAGAGACTCGTCCCATCATAATGCAGTTTCGGCAATAGGTACATTTCGTGTAGCACCTTGCACATTGAAAGGAAGCAAAATTCCGGGTGTTGCCGCATCGATGGCAACAGTTCTGTTCCACTCCCTTTCCATAAGTAAGGTAGCCGTTCAGGTAATGTTCATGAAGACATTTGAGATCGAAAGGCATTTCATCTAATAAAAGGGATCGTCCGCTGAGAAAGGATTGTAGTCTAGGAGAATAGGAGAAATCTTTATTGAGAGGTTGTGGGGGTAGGTTCATGAAGTCGGCTATTTTTTGAAGGGGAGAAGATAGATTATCGTGGAATGGTTCGGGTATTAATTGATTTTCTACTAGTGCATAGCGCAATGGCATCGCTCCTTTTTGGGGTTAGGTATATTATTCTTTGTTGGGGTTGGGAATTCCTTCAAAAAGATGGAGCGGGTACGTAGTTGGTGGTTTGGTGCCTGGTACATTTTCACTGGTTGGTGCCTGGTACTTTCCTTGCGATTGGTGCCTGGTACTCCCCTTACGATTGGTGCCTGGCACAAATCCTTCCTTTTGTACCTGGCACTTCTCCTGCCATTTGTACCAGGCACCACCAACTCCCTACTGACTAACCCTACGACTCCATCCCATTCCCATCGAACCCTCACCTAAATGAGTTCCGATTACAGGACCAAAATAACTAACATCAAATTCGACGTTTGGATATTTTCTCTGAAGCTCCTCCATCCATTCCATTGCTTCCTCTTCTCGATTGGCATGGATGATAGATGCTTGAAAGATCTCTCCTGATTTCACGTCTTCTTCAAGGAGGGATTCAATTCGTTTTAATGCTTTTTTCTTTGTACGAATTTTTTCGAAAGGAACAATGACTTTGTCCACAAAATGAAGAAGCGGTTTTACTTGTAGCAGGCTGCCGATAATGGCTTGAGCACTTGATAAACGGCCACCGCGTTGAAGATGTGATAAGTCATCGACCATGAAGTAGGCTCGAACGGATTGTTTCATTTCGTCGAGTAAAGTGACGATTTCCTCTGCTGTCTTTCCTTCACGACCGAGCTTTGCTGCTTCAAGGGCATAAAAACCTTGAACCATACAGCTGATTTCTGAGTCATAGGCATAGACGTCAATTCCTTCAACCATTTCTCCTGCACTAACGGCCCCTTGGTACGTTCCGCTGATGCCGCTTGATAAATGGATGGAAATGACTGCATCGTACTCCTTGGAAAGTGTTTCGAAGAGCTCCACGAAGTGTCCAATAGGAGGCTGCGAAGTGGTTGGTAGTCTGTCCTGGCTCCTTACTTCTTCGTAGAACTCGTTTGCTGTAATATCAATCTCTTCTCGATAGGTTTCTCCTCCGAAAATGACGCTTAGAGGAATCATATGTATGTTTAGTTGATCGCGCAATGCATTGGAGATGTAGGCGGTGCTATCCGTGACAATGGCTGTTTTCATAAAATCCCCTCCTTTTATCTATTTTTCAATCACTAATAGGCTATGTTATGTATCCTTATCATTTTATATGAATATAGCGTATTTTGCACTATGTTCAACGTAAAAACGGCGTTAATTATTGCCTTTTAAAAATAAATCAAACGTTTGTTTAAGATTGAAAAACCCATTCCTACAAAGGGTTCATGCTCTTAATCAAACGTTTGTTTAAATTTCTATCTCATTCCAACACGTAAGGACGAAATGACTTTTTTCGATTTCCTTGAGGATAAAAATACTCCTACAAAAATGATGAGTAATCCTAATAGCAGGTTAGGCGTCACAGATTCTCCCAGCAATAAGAATCCCCATATCATGGCGGTGCCAGGAATAAGGTACGTCACCGTAGACGCAAATTCCGGGCTACCTTTTGTCATTATATAAAAATAAAGAAGTGTTGCAACTCCAGATCCAAAGCATCCTAGTCCAATGATACCGAGAATGACTTCTCCAGATAAGAGGCTTCCCATTGAAATCGGACTAGTCATTAGCATACCAACAAAACCGACTCCTGCACCAATTAACAGCTGAAACGTGGAAATCACCACAACACTCGTTCCAGCGAGGTATTTCTTCGTAAATTGGGAGGTGAATGCATAGCAGAGCGTTGCTGAAACCATTGTTCCCACTCCAACAAAATCAGATGAAAATATGCCACTCACTTCGAAATTCATTAATACTAAAATACCGAAGAAACCAGTTATAATACCAACCCATTGAAAGCTCGTTAAAACGACAGAGAAAAGTAAAAAACCAACCAATCCTGTCCAAATCGGTGTCGTTGCGTTGAGAATGGAGGCTGTGTTGCTGTTAATCTGCGTTTCACTTAAGGCAATCAAAGTCCAAGGGAGAGCTGCGTTTCCTATGCCCACAACGAATAACTTCCATAAGGGTAACGGCTTCTTTTCTGCTTTTCTTCTCTGTCTAAAGAAGATAGGAAGAAGTACGAGAGCACCTGCCAAACAACGTAAGAAAACCGTTCCCCACACACCTACCGGATCAACAAGCCATTTAATGAAAACAAAGGACATTCCCCAAATAAGACTTAGGCCTATTAATGCTATATATAGTCGAGCCAACCTGCTTCCTCCTTCCGACATCACCTTTTGTCCTAAATGTATAATTTAATAGATATTTAGATGCTATAACGGATTTTACAATATATCTATCCTATCTTATTGGACAAATAAAAGTAAACACTATTTAGCATCCATACAGAAAGTGTTTTTAAACGAACATCCTCTTGAACTACCCTTGTTTTTTGGCAAAAGAGAATGACAAAAATCCATTTACAAAATAATAACATTTTTCAAATAAATCATACTTTTAAACCATTTTAAATTTAAATTATTATGCTAGGATGTAATTGTTTGACAATAAATACATATTTAGGGGAGATACCATTGATGAAAAATTCTGTCTCACGTAAAAAAAAGCTTATTGCCGGCTCTACCTTAGCATTAGGTCTTCTTATTCCACAAGCCACTCCTTCAATTACGTATGCTGATGTAATGGATCAGGATATTGTAAAACTTCGCATTCTCGAAACAACGGATATTCATGTAAACCTTGCAAACTACGATTACTACCAAGACACAGAAACAAACAAATATGGCCTTGTCAAAACCGCTACTCTTATTAAACAAGCTCGTTCAGAGTCAAAAAACAGTCTTTTATTTGATAACGGCGATCTTCTTCAAGGAAATCCACTGGGTGACTACGTGGCAAAAGTAAATCCACTTCAATCTGGTGAAACTCACCCTGTATATAAAGCAATGAATTTACTAGACTACGATGCTGGAAATGTCGGAAACCACGAGTTTAACTATGGGTTGGATTTTCTAGAAACATCATTGGCGGGCTCTAATTTTCCATATGTAAACGCCAATGTTTTTATCAATGATGGAAATAACGATCCGTCTGATGATCAGAACTATTTCGAACCATACAAAATACTCGATCGTGAAGTTATTGATGAAGATGGAGAAAAACATTCCATCAAAGTTGGAGTCATTGGATTTGTTCCACCACAAATCATGCAGTGGGACAAAGCAAACCTTGAAGGCAAAGTGATTGCAAAAGATATGGTTGAAACAGCCAATAGGTTCATTCCACAAATGAAAGCAGATGGCGCAGACATTATCGTTGCCATTCCACACTCTGGAATTGGGACGGTAACCAATGACGGAATGGAAGAGAATGCAACATACGACCTTTCTAAAGTAGATGGAATAGATGCAATTCTTTTCGGTCACTCACATGGTACCTTCCCTTCCTCTTCCTATGATGGAATTGAAGGTGTAGATACGAAAAAAGGAACGATCAACGGAGTACCTTCAGTTATGCCAGGATATTGGGGTAGTCATTTAGGTCTTGTAGATCTTGAGCTAGAACACAAAGATGGAAAATGGGCAGTTGTAAATTCACAGACCTCAACAAGGGGAATTGCTGATAAAGATGGGAATGCTTTGGTAGATCGGGACGAAGAAATTTTCAGCGCTATTGAAGAAGACCATAATGATACGATAGATTGGGTAAGAAGTGCAGTGGGAGAAACAACGTCTCCAATTAATAGCTACTTTGCGCAGGTGAAAGATGATCCTTCTATACAAATTGTAACGAATGCCCAGAAATGGTATGTTGAAAAGTATATTCAAGGTACTGAGTATGAAGGAATACCTGTATTATCAGCTGGAGCACCATTTAAAGCAGGAACTCGTGGAGATTCTTCTTATTACACAGATATTCCCGCCGGTGAAATTGCCATTAAAAACGTAGCAGACCTATATTTATATCCTAATACGCTACAAGCAGTCTTAATCAATGGTTCTCAGGTAAAAGAATGGTTAGAAATGTCTGCAGGACAATTTAATCACATTGATACAGAAACTTCAGAAGAACAATCCCTTGTAAATGGAGATTTCCGTTCTTATAATTATGATGTCATTGATGGTGTCACGTATGAAATTGATGTAACGAAACCAGCAAGGTATGGAACGGACGGTAAACTTATCAATGAAGACTCGCACCGAATAAAGAATCTTACATTTAACGGTGAACCAATTGATCCAGATCAAAAGTTCATTGTGGCAACAAACAATTATCGAGCTAGCGGAGGCGGACACTTCCCAGGAATTGATGGATCTAACATCATTATTCAAGCTCCAGACGAGAATCGAAATGTGATTATTAATTATATAATGGAAAAAGGTAGTATTAATCCTGAAGCAGATGGCAACTGGACTTTTGCTCCAATCCATGGAGATGTAAATGTTGTATTTGAAACCTCTCCTAAAGCTAAACAATATATTCATGATGCGAGAACGTATAAGTACATTAAAACCGAAGAAAGTGGCTTTGCAAAATATTCTATAAAATTCAAGCAAAGCGGTGCTACAAACCCAGGACAAGAGAAAAAAGGAAATTTCATGACGAACTTCATCTCTGCAGTGGCTAAATCGTTTAATATTAAAGAATAAGACAGTGCTACCAAGAACCTCCATTATGGGGGTTCTTTTTCTTATATTAAACTTAAAGCCTCCTCTATTAACCATACCTTTAGAATGAGATTTCCACCTGCCATAGGAAACCATTTAACTTTCATGGGTTTTCATCATATAATGTTAGGGTAGGATTTAGTATTAAGGATAAGAAAATTACTTTATAGGACTGATATAGAATGTACAATAAAGAAAAAGTGTTCGAACAATTATCAAACGTCATGCATTCTGACAATATTAAACGAGACGAATTGTTAAGAGAGCATTTGTATACAAAGCTTGGTGGAAGAGCAGATTTCTTTTTAACTCCCACCACATATGAAGAGGTACAGAGCATTGTGAAACTTTCAAATGAAGTGGATGTTCCATTCACATTATTAGGAAACGGATCCAACTTAATTGTAAAAGATGGTGGAATTCGCGGTATTGTCCTTCATTTAAAAAACTTCAAAGACATCAAAACGAATGACCAACAGATCGTAGCACAGAGTGGTGCTGCTATTATTGATGTGTCTAGAAGAGCATTAGCTGAAAAGCTCTCTGGTCTAGAATTCGCATGTGGGATTCCCGGTACAGTTGGTGGAGCGTTGTTTATGAATGCAGGTGCTTACGGTGGAGAAATCAAAGATGTTCTTGATTATTGCTATGTAGTGGATCGAGAAGGAAATCTCGTGAAACGAACAGCTGCTGACCTTGAGCTTGATTACCGTCATAGTAACATCTCCGACAATGGAGACATCGTGTTAGAAGCAACATTTACTTTAAAACCAGCAGATTATGATGAAATTAAGGAAGTTATGGACGACTTAACCTACAAAAGAGAATCAAAACAACCGCTAGAATACCCTTCTTGCGGAAGTGTATTCAAACGACCACCTGGATATTTCGCTGGAAAACTCATCCAAGATAGTGAGCTACAAGGAACTAATTTTGGAGGAGCAGAAGTATCTACAAAGCATGCCGGATTTATTGTTAACAAAGATAACGCAACAGCATCCGATTATATTTCATTGATCGAACATGTACAGAAAACGGTAAAAGAAAAGTTTGATGTAGAATTAGAGCGAGAAGTAAGAATTATTGGTGAGGATTTGGAATAAAGTGAAAAAGAAAATTCAGGCATATAGAGCCTGGATTTTCTTATTTATGTGTCAAAATAAAAAAAACAGCCTAAAATAAATTTTAGACTGAAGGATTTCACTCATTTGTTAAACGTTGGGTTCCATTAGCTCTTTTTTACAACAGGTGCGGGCTTTGTTCTTCGAAATTCGCGCATTTGAGTCACTTGGGGGTGAGCTACCTTCGAGTCTAACTCATACTTTTCGCGAGCCTTTACATATAACAGCGACACAGCTAATGACCTCCTTTATTAAATAATTAGTTAATTTATACCCCGTACTTTCAAATTAAAACCATTTTTTAAAGTAAAATCATTTCCATTTTCTTCTTTTCAAAAATTATAATTCCATAAAACCTTCCATTCACCTTTTTCCCGCACAACATAACAGGTTTGATTTATGACCAACTCACCAAATTGACTATCAAAAAGTAAGGTAACCTCTGCCTTCCTTGCATCTTTAAACGTTAGCCCATCCTTACTGAATGTAAACCTCTTTACCTTTTTAACCTCTCCCACCTTCACGTCGAAGGTTTTTACTCCCATATGACCTAAAAACACATGATTCTTCGTTTGAATATAAGTTGACTTTGCAAACCTTTTTTTCATCTCTGAATGAAAAAGATTCCATGAGTTTCCGAAATCCCCTTCCTTCTCATATTGGTAAAAGGTTTTAATCACTTCTTCAGGGCTTTGGATCATTGGGTTGCTACCTATTATTTTAAATAGTGTAAAAGCAATTAATCCCATACTCATAATGATAATAATCAGGATAGGGAATGGACTTTTTCTTTTCATGTCCCACCTCTAGTTTCATATATATTTACATCTTTATGAGAGACGAGCTGGATCTATGTAAAAAAATCTTTACGAATAACTGATTCGTAAAGATTTAATAATAAATTCTCCCACCAATTGTTCTAGTATCTACACACCTTCGTTTTCTATTTTTAAAATAATCTCGTCGCGTTTATTTCTAAGGTAGGAATAATAACGATTATCTTCATACATTTCGAAAATTAAAATCGATTTATTAATATATGGCAGAGCTTTTTTATATTTCTCTTCTAACTCATAGTTATACCCTGTATGATAATATAACTCACCCAGTCCAAATAAATGCTCTTCGTCAATACACCAATTAATGGCTTGTTTACAATAATCAATAGATTCATCATACTTACCTAACCTTGTTAGTACTCTAGCTATGTTATAAAGCAATCTTGTTTTAATCGATTTATCATTCAGTTTGGTAGTAGCATTTATCGCCTGGCTTACTTCGTCAAATAATTCTAAAGACTTCTGATAATTCTTTTTACCAAACTCAAATGCTCCTAATGTAATCAAAATTTCAATTTCTCGCTCTGAAAGTGCCTTTTTTTTATTCGTTGTAAGAGAAAAGGCTTCCTCTAATAGAGCAAATCCAGCCTCAATGTTTTTTTCAACTTCAAACTTATAAATTCCTTTGTGCCAATAGAGAAGCTGAAGATTAGTTTTGTCTTTAAAAAAAAGAGGGTTCTTCTCTTCTGCTCTTACAATCTCCATCATATCTTCATATTTAAGTTTCACTCTAAAGTTTCTTAATTGCCACTCCACCTCTTTAACATAATCTAAGCGCGGTGTTGTTCCGATTTCAAAAAAATAGTTAACGTCTACTCCTAATTTTTGAGAAATTTGATAAAGGGCAGTAGCACTAGGATAAATATCTCCTTTTTCAATCCTACTAATTAGAGCTTGAGTACAAATCCCGTCAGCCAAATCACCCTGAGTTATACCAACAACCTTTCTCAACTCTTTGATCTTTTTCCCGATTACCGAATAGTCCACAAGCTCACCTCTAAAATATTAATATATTTATATTTTAACAGAAATATCTACATTTTCTGAGAAAATTCTCTCTATTTACCCCTAAACTGACTGAGAACAAGAATACACACATTTTAAATATATGTTTAAATAAATCTAACGACAAATTACAATACCTTTTTGACAGCACTTCTCCTTGTGGGGAGTGCTCTTTTTTTGAGGGACGGACCTCTCTTATTAGTGTTAAATAATAATTTTAGGCTAGAACACCTGAAAATATTAATATTTTAATATTTTTGAAGATAGACCTTAATTTCCCTTCAAAAAACCCAAATAATCCTCTATTATCCTGTGAGAACGAGAATTCACTAATTTTCATTTTATGTTTTAATGAACCTACGACAAATTACAATACCTTTTAGATAGCACTTCTCCTTGTGAGAAGTGCTCTTTTTTTTGAAGGACGGACCTTTGATTTTCACATAATTTTTTGGTACCAGGCACAAATACACCTTTTTGTACCTGGCACCAAATCCTATCTATTTATCTAACCTCATAAATCTCTAACGGCAGCCCATCTGGATCCTCAAAGAAAACAAACCTTTTATTTGTATATGTATCCACACGTACCTCTTCCGTTTCAATTCCTACATCATTTAACTGCTTAACTGACTGGTCAACATCTTCTACCTCAAATGCTAAATGGCGCAGACCTTGAGCTTCTGGATAGCTTGGTCGCTTTGGAGAATTCGGAAAAGAAAATAGTTCTATAATGTACTCTCCATTCAAGGCTAAATCTAGTTTGTATGAGGCTCTCTCTTCCCGGTACATCTCTCTTATCACTTCTAAACCAAGTTTATGTACATAAAACTCCTTTGATTTATCGTAGTCAGAGCAAATGATGGCGATATGGTGAATTTTTTTAAAATTCATATGTTGTCCTCCTTTCTACATAATAAATCCGTACTTAGGGAAATCGCTGCACCCCTTAAACGAACCGCTCCCACCAAGGGCTATTGTTCTATGTTTTCTTCTAGTAATCATTCCGACCTCAGAGACTTAAGCTAGCAATGGTACTGAAACACATCATCACACATGGGATTTTTATACATTTACCATACCATTCGATTATTGTATTTTTTCAAAGTTCGTCCCTCTTTTATCCAATAAAAAGAAGCAGCCCTGGGACTGCTTCCTTTAACTATCTATTTGGTTATTTCATCGCTTCTGTTAAGAAAGGAACGATTTGTTTTTTACGGGAAACAACGCCTTTTAATAGGGCTGTGTTGTTGTCTAGTTTGACGTTGAAGGCTTTTTCGACTTCTGCTGTTTTACTTCCTAGTGCCAGTGCAGTCGAGTCGTTTTCCAGGATGTCTGTTACAACTAATAGGAAAAGGTCTAATCCTTTTTCTTTGATCAGAGTTTCCATAGCCGCTTCTACCTCTGATTGACGTCCGAATACGTCATTCACATCTACGACATTGACTTGAGCAACTTCTACCTTAGCATTCCCCATGGAGAATTCTTTCGCATCAAGGGTTACAAGCTCGGCTACTGACTTCGTGCTCATATTTGCTCCTGCTTTCAGCATTTCTAGTCCGTATTTTTCAGCATCTACACCAGCAATTTCAGCTAATTCCTTTGCAGCTGCTACGTCTTCGTCTGTGCAAGTTGGAGATTTGAATAATAGAGAATCAGAGATAATCGCCGAAAGCATAAGCCCAGCCATTTCCTTCTTTACTTCTACTCCCTTTTCTTTGTACAGCTTGTTTAAAATCGTTGCTGTACATCCGACTGGCTCGGCACGATAGTATACGGGATCCGCTGTTTCAAAGTTTGCGATACGGTGATGGTCAATCACTTCTAAAACGCGTACCTTTTCAATGTCTTCCGCACTTTGCTGACGTTCATTGTGATCAACAAGAATGACTGTGTCTGTTTCATTGGAAACTGTTTCAACTAAGCGAGGCGCTTCGACTTTGAAGTAATCTAATGCATATTGCGTTTCACTGTTTACTTCCCCAAGGCGAACCGGCTCTACATCCATGCCAACCTTTGTTTTCAAATCAGCGTATACAAGAGCTGACGTAATCGTATCTGTATCTGGATTTTTGTGTCCGAAAATAAGTGTTTTGCTCATCATCATTCTCCTTACACTATGTATTTTAATGAATAAATTTCTCTCTTTACAATTTCTTATATTACCATATTTAAAAGAAAAACCGTATGTGAAGAGAGATTTTTTATAATGAGTAACGTAAAAAACCTTAAAGGGAAATTCCCTTTAAGGTTTAAACCACCTTTCCTTCAACCTGACACCCTGCTCTAATAATCATATCGATCGTTTCATCAGACATCTCTAAATGAGAAACGCTGGTACCTTTAATCAAATTCTGTGTATTCCTGTCCTCAAAAGTAAGGGCACCCGCAAGATACACCCTAAACACCTCAATCAAGCTATTCAAACGTACCTCTTCCTCATCCAACACATACTCCCCTGTGTTTTCGACCACAGACAAGTTCTTAAACGCTAATGCTTCCTTCAGCATTTGAAGAAGCTCAATGTTTTCCGGTGGATTAGGGTTCGTTATATGATAGATTTTACTCGCCTCAGCCTTTTCAGGAGCCAGGCTTAAAATATCAGCTACATAGTCAACAGGAACGAGGTTCGATGTACCGTTCTTTGCAGCAACTAATCGATAAGTCCTCTCTTCTCCCTTACGGCGATCTGTTTTACGCTTGAAGACACCAAGGGCTCTCATAAATCCATATAGGGTGAACTGTGAATCGGCTTCCCCAGTTTTAGAATCCCCTACGATAATGGCTGGGCGGAAAATAGAAACATTCATTTTATCTCTGTATGAAAAAACAAGGTGCTCGGACTTCACTTTGCTTTCTTCATAAGGATTGTGAAATTCTCCATCTGTCGGATAAAGCTCCTCTACCCCATGTGTTAGCTTTCCAACGGTATACGCTGTACTTACATAATAGAAGGTTTTGACTGCTAAACGAGTTGCTAACTCTAGAGTATGCTTCGTTCCATCATAATTGGCAGCGAAAAGCTCATCTCGTAGGTCGAGATCAAATTTCACCAGAGCCGCTAAATGGTAAACGGCATCGATTTTGCCTGTTAACCATTCGATATCATCTTCACTTAAGCCAGCTTTAGGACGAGTGATATCTCCTTGGAAAATATGAATTCTCTTTTGTTCTTCCAAAAGGAAAGAATCTCTTAAACTCTCAGCCTTCTCTACATTTCTTACTAAAATATAGACTTCGTTTGCTTTATTTTGCAAAAGGTTCTTGATTAATTTTCCGCCAAGAAACCCTGTGGAACCTGTTAAAAATAGATTCAACTTGATCACTCCTGTTGTGCTTTCATTCTATCTATCATATCACAAGTTGAAAGCTGGTTTATTTGGAACATGCTGACAAAGGAAGGAGACTTTCTAATTATTAGAAAGTCTCCTTTTAGTTTACCAGCTCTCATAAAACTTCTTTGCTACTTGAACCGTATGGGTACTGCCTCCTGCTTTCTCTACATCTTCTAAAAGCATGGCCAGTACCATGGTTGGATCTTTTTGATCGTAGGAAACAAATAATCCGTTTTCCACTCCGGTTGTTCCTTGTTCAGACTTAATTTCTGCTGTCCCTGTTTTACCTGCAATCTCTTTCCCTTCTACACTAGCTTTTGAAGCAATTCCTTCGGTGACTACTTTTCGTAAATCTGTTTTGAGCATTTCGGATTGCTCTTTTGTAAGGAGCTTCTCTTTCCATACCTCCTGCTTTTCGTCCAAAAGCAGTCTCGGCTTCATCATATTTCCATCATTGATGATTCCGCCGTAGGCACTGGCTAAGTGAACGATGCTCATCAAGATTTCACCTTGCCCGAAGGCTGAATCTGCAAGCTGAACTTTTTTAGAAATGGTACCATCATTCGATATCTGCGATTGTTTAGTAGGATAAGTGAAGGGAACTTTTTCTTCAAAACCGAACTCTTTAAGACCTTTTGTAAAGGTATCTGCTCCCATTTCCAAGCCAACTTTGGCAAAATAAATGTTGTCTGAATATTTTAAGGCACTCTCTAAGTCAACGGTGCTATCATTATCAAATACTCGAACAACTTTATAATTCCCAAAGGCTTCGTCATTCCATTCCTTGCCTTTAATTTCAAACACTTTATTTGGATTCAGCTTCCCTGACTTTAATCCAACGGATGCCGTAATGGGTTTCATCGTAGAACCCGGAGAGTAGGTTGTACTGAATCTTGTAAGCAATGGTTTATCAGGATTGTCTTGAATTTTTTTCAATTGTGATGAAGAGATTCCAAGGACATATTGATTTGGATCGAATGCTGGTGTACTTACAAGAGCCAGTGCTTCTCCCGTTTGAGGATTCATAGCTGACGCAGTCCCTACCTCGTCTTTCATTTGGTCGTAAAGCTTCTTTTGTAATTCAGCATCAATGGTTAAAGTGATGTTTTCTCCATTTTTCACTTCTTTTTCAGCAACGGTCACGGTTTCCTCTGTTTCTTTCTTTATATAGATACGCTGACCATCCTGCCCTTTTACTTTTTCTTCAAATAACCCCTCTGCTCCACGCATTCCAATAAGTGATTGAGCAGTGTATCCTTTTCCTTTTAATTTCTCTAGCTGTTCTGCCTGGATTTTCCCAATAAAGCCTGTTAAGTGAGCAGCTGCTTCACCGTATGGATATTGTCTTGCTTCCACACGAGCAGATAACACGCCCTTGGAATCCGTAATTTCTAACGCTAGTGGTCTATCATTAATAGGAATTCTTTTAATAGGAACAAACAAATCCGGTTTCACCCAGCTTTGTTCTAATTTTGCTTGTATGAATTCTGGAGACACATCTAGCAATTCTGATACTTTCTCCATATCTTTTTCATTAAACTCTCCAGGTTTAATACCTATCTCAAAGGCTT
Source organism: Rossellomorea aquimaris TF-12 (assembly GCF_001648555.1). Classification (GTDB taxonomy): domain Bacteria; phylum Bacillota; class Bacilli; order Bacillales; family Bacillaceae_B; genus Rossellomorea; species Rossellomorea aquimaris. The sequence goes on from NZ_LQXM01000028.1 coordinate 351,475, forward strand.
CACCATTGATTGCTAGTGGATTATCATGACGATCAAAAATTTCTCCACGGACTGCCTCTATAGTGTCTATCCCAACCTTATCCCCTTGCTCTAGCTCAGGTAGAATAAAAGCCGGCTTCCATTCTATGTACCAGTCTTCTTCTTCATCACGTTTCTCTTTTGTAAGAGTGATCGTTTCTTCATATGAGACTTCACCAGCTAAGGTGTTCATGGAGACCGTAATGGGAAAATCAGCTGTTTTCTTTTTATCCCATTCCGGTTCTTCTTTTGGTTTTGTGAACTCTACTTTAATATCTTTCACTTCTAAATCGTCGTAAAGATCTTTATAGCGGGTAACAATGTCTTCTTTTTTGAAGGTTTCTTTCGTTGACGATGCTAGATAATTGTTATACATATCGTCAAATTTTTCTTTATTCCATAGCTCAACATATTCTTGTAGCCGATCGGTTGGCTTTGGACTCTCTTGACATCCAGCAAGTGCGATAAGGAAACTCATGAACAGTGCGAACAGGATGATTTTTTTTAGCATATGTACATCTCCTAAAATGTTTAGTCGTTGTTTCTAATTCTTTCAAATATAATCAATTTTTACAAATTTTATGTATTAAAATCCCAGATTTGCGAATGTGATATTTTTGTCGGAATTTACAGAATGGCATGTATCGGAATGATTTTGGCATGTATATTGGAAAAATGGCATGTAAAACAAATTTTTGGCACGTAAATCCAAATCAAGGCATATAAATCTCCAAATTGGCATGAAACACCTCCAAATACCAATTCCATCCTCCATTTCCTCACAATCTCCATACATTACTAATGCATTTCTTATAAATTTTGTTATAATAGTACATCGTAAGAGTAATAAGGAATGTCCTAAGATTATATCTTGCAAATATATATCGATAGGTGGAAATAAATATGAAAAATTATCGAGTACTACTGTATTACAACTATGTAGCCATTGAGAATCCTGAGGAGGTTACGGCAAAGCATAAAGAACTGTGTGCTGAGCTTGGCCTTAAAGGAAGAATTTTAATTTCATCTGAAGGAATTAACGGAACATGCTCCGGAACGATTGAACAAACAGATGCTTATATGGAAGCAATGAGACAGGATCCTCATTTCGCGGACACTGTGTTCAAAATTGATGAAGCAGATGAACATGCTTTCAAAAAATTAAAAGTAAAGCATCGTCCAGAGCTTGTAACGTTACGTCTTGAAGATGACGTAAATCCAAATGAACTAACTGGTAAATATCTCGAGCCAAAGGATTTCTTTGAACAAATCCAAGATGAAGATACGATTCTTCTTGATGCTCGTAACGATTATGAATATGAATTAGGACATTTTAGAGGCGCTGTGAAGCCGGATATCCGAAACTTCCGCGACCTTCCGAATTGGGTCCGTGATAATAAAGATAAATTAGAAGGCAAGAAAATCATTACGTATTGTACGGGTGGAATTCGTTGTGAAAAATTCTCAGGCTGGTTAGTAAAGGAAGGCTTTGAGGATGTAGCACAGCTCCATGGTGGAATCGTTACCTATGGTCAAGACCCGGAAGTAAAAGGTCAGCTTTGGGACGGGCAGCTTTACGTATTTGATGAGCGTATCGGTGTGCCGGTTAACCAAACAGAGCATGTGATCGTTGGGAAAGATTATTTCTCTGGTGAGCCTTGTGAGCGCTATGTTAACTGCGCACACCCACCATGTAACAAGAAAATTCTTTGCTCTGAAGAAAACGAGCATAAATATCTGAGAAGCTGCTCAGACGAGTGTCGTAAGAGTCCGGAAAACCGCTATATTAAAGAGCATGGTTTGACGGAGGAAGAAGTGGCGGAAAGATTTGCTATACTAGAAAAAGAGTCTGAAACTATCCAATAACAATAATAAAAGAGTTCACTGGGGATATCCTCGTGAACTCTTTTTATTTTCATCACTAAATATTAAAACTAAGGATATACACAGTATATATTGGGTTTTAAATAGGTATAATGTCACTTTAAATTTCCGGGTATTTAATCCGATATATATGATATATTTTAACTATTAAACTATTTCATACCATAATTAGATAATATCGGTCAAAATAATTGCTATTTTATACCAAAATGGAGGAAAGATACTCGTGAAAAAAGCTATTATGACAATGACGACAACAGCTATACTTTCTACTTCTTTTATTGCCAGTGCTTCTGCAGATACATACAAGGTTGAATCTGGAGATTCTTTATGGTCTATTTCAAAAAAACACAACACTACCATCAGCGAGTTAAAAAAGTGGAATAATCTTTATTCAGATTCTATTTACCAAAATCAATTGCTATATGTATCTAAATCAAATAATTATTCTCAACAATCGACAATAACTACTGGAACCTCAACAACTAGCTACACAGTTAAATCAGGGGATAATCTGGGGAAGATTGCTAAAGAACACTCTATCACTCTAGCAGATTTAATGAAGATAAATAAACTTACTGACCACCTAATTTATCCTGGGCAAAAATTGAGTGTATCTAATTCAATAATTCCCGCTAAAGTAACCGCTCCAACTAATTCTTCTTCATTAAAAGGTGAAACGTATTTAGTTCAATCTGGGGACACTTTATCTCATATCAGCATGAAATTTAACGTGTCCGTTGAGACACTTAAAGATTTGAATGATTTATTAAATGACAACATTTACATTGGGCAGGAGCTGCTTTATTCAAAAACTTCTCCATTACCTGCACCACCACCAGACACGTCTAAATATGAAGAAACTACATCATTAGGAAATAAATATACAGTGAAACCAGGGGATTCCTTATCAGCCATCTCAATTAGATTTAATGTAACGGTTCAAAACCTTAAAGAATGGAATAGCCTCAAGAATGATAACATTTTTGTTGGACAGGAGATGAAGATAGGCGGTACACCTTTGCCTTCTACTTCGTCACCTAGTTCTGTACCTAGTGACTTGGATGTAATAGTACAAGCTACTTCACTTATTGGCACTTCGTATGTTTGGGGTGGTTCTACACCAGATGGCTTTGATTGCAGTGGATTCGTTTATTATGTATATAAACAGAATGACACTTCCTTGCAAAGGTTTTCAAGTGGTGGATACTATAATCGTTCCTATTATGTTAACATTCCTCAACCTGGAGATTTAGTTTTCTTTGAGAATACCTATAAAAAAGGCATCTCACACATAGGGATCTATATGGGTAATAATCAATTTATTCATGCGGGAGACGGAGGAGTACAAATTACTAATTTAAGTGATCCTTATTGGAGTTCAAAATTTGATGGGTTTAAGCGATTTTATTAAAATTAATCAAAAAAAGTTCGTGGGATTAACCTACGAACTTTTTAATTTCAATGATTTAATCGACTTTTTTCTGATAAACAATTCTAAGAAGTGACCATCACCTGTAACAAGCCCAAAAATAACTCACATCGATGAATATGATAATAACTTAGAGAATACAGAGATACTTTTTTAGTAATATATACAATAAGTTGGTATTTACTTTGTTCAATATTTATCCTTAAGGATAAAAAATGACCCCGGTACAAACCGGGATCAACCACTAACATCTTATTTTTTAGTCAGCCACACTTTTAAGAGAAGTGCAATTGTTATCTAGCTTTCACTTACTATAAGCCTTATATTCTATATCTCTGTACAGCTATTGTACTATTGGTAAAACACCTAGTTTTTCTTACCTTTTTGCCCTGGAGTCTCTGGTCCCTCACTACTTAAAAAGAACCATTTCCCGTTGGATTTCATCCAACCTTTTTTCATGTCGCCTTCTTGAGTTGGTCTCAACCATTTAGCGTTCGAATTAGCACCACCAAATTTCAACGTACCATTGTCATTTAGTGTGTATTTTTTCCCATTCCATTCAATACGACCTGTTTGCATTTCACCGTCTTCATTGTAGAAATACCAGTTTCCATCTACATATACCCAACCAGTTAGCATCGGTTGTTCTTCCTCTTGAACAATTCGCCCTTCTACCTCAGGTGACACAGGACTATTCTTCTCAAGATATGAAGTGAATACTTCAAAGTCAACCACGAATAATTCAGTGATACGACCTTCTTCTTTCGCATTCTTAAACATTGTATATCCGTCTCCACCATTTGCAGTAAAAGCATTAGTAGCGACTGTATACATCATTTCTGGATCAATGGCTTCGAATCCATTATCCGTCTTCACTTCTACAAACCATACTCGTTCCCCGGCCGGCTTGTTTACATCGTACTTAAAGTTAATTCCTGATACCTGAAGGAATTCACCCGGTGCGTCTGTTCCTTCTACTCTAGATACGCTGTGCTCCAGGGCGTCTAATATCTCTTGACCTGTTAGGTTAAGGGTAACAAGGTTGTTTCCAAAAGGCATGGTTGTTAATACTTCTCCAAGTGTGATATCCCCTGCATCAATAGAAGCACGGATTCCACCACCATTTTGAAGAGCAATATGTGTCTTCACAGATTCGTTTGCTTTTGCAACCATTCCGTCTGTGATTAGGTTTCCAAGGTTTGTTTCTTTTCTTCGTACATCTCCACGCTCTCCATTAAGGACAACGTCTGTTTTTCCAACCACTTCTCTTTTCAATTCTTCCAGTGGTGCTTTATATTCGTTTACCTTTGCAAGAGCATCAGCATCTTGTTCATAGTTCTTAAGATCAAGTACTTCACCACTATGGTTTGTTACGACACCCTCTGCATTGAAGGTTACATCTAGTAAACCAAGTAGATTTAAGTACTCACCAGCTTGTACAATGAGAGTCGGCTCCTCTTTCTCAATCACTACCGGTTCATCAAGAACAGTATGAGAGTGACCACCAACGATAACATCAATTCCATCTACTGCTTCTGCTAGATCCAGGTCATTTGAATAACCTAAATGCGAGAGAACGATAATTTTATTGATGCCTTCACTTTGAAGCATTTGGATTGTCGCATTTGATTTTTCAACTGCATTTTCAAATACTACATTCTCCCCTGGACTTGAAATGAATTTTGTATCTGGAGTTGTTAATCCGAAAATCCCTACTTTTTCTCCATCTACTTCTTTAATCATGGCCGGGTAGACATTTCCACCTTCGCCAGGAGTACCGATTTCATTTTTAAATATTGGTTCTAAATCTGTATCCCCTGTCACGGTAACGTTTGATGATACCATTGGGAAGTTCATTTCTTTAATAAAATTCGCAAGTGTTTTTGAGTCTTTGTCAAACTCATGGTTTCCTAATGTCATGGCGTCATAGCCAAGCTCATTCATAAACCAAAGATCTGCAAGACCTAAATACTGACGGAAGTAAAGTGTTCCAGAGAATACATCACCTGCGTCTACTAGCAATGTGTTTTCTTTCTCTGCACGCACTTCGTTGACTGCTGTAAATAAACGTGGATAGCCTTCAACATGTGCATGAGTATCATTTGTGTGCATGATAGATAGTTCAAAATCAGTAGATTCTACCTCTTGGACGATTCTACCTTCTACTTTAGGTGACACTGGACTGTTCTTTTCAAGATATGAAGTAAAGACTTCATAGTCCACTTCAAATAATTCTGTGATACGACCTTCTTCTTTCGCTGCTTTGAACATGCCATATCCGTCTCCACCATTTGCTGTAAAGGCGTTGGTAGCGACTGTGTACATCAGATCCGGATCGATCGCTTCAAATCCATTGTCTGTCTTCACTTCTACAAACCATACTCGTTCTCCAGCTGGCTTATTTACATCGTACTTGAAGTGAATACCTGATACTTGAAGGAATTCACCTGGTGCGTCCGTTCCTTCTACTCTTGCAACACTGTGTTCCAGTGCGTCTAAGATCTCTTGACCTGTTAAATCAAGAGTGACAAGCGTGTTTCCAAATGGCATAGTTGTTAATACTTCACCTAGATTAATGTCTCCTGCATCAATAGAAGCACGGATTCCACCGCCATTTTGGACCGCAATATGAGTTTTCACTGATTCATTTGCTTTCGCAACCATTCCATCTGCAATGAGATTTCCTAGGTTTGTTTCTTTTCTACGAACGTCTCCACGCTCACCATTAAGGACCACATCAGTTGAGCCTACAATTTCGCTCTTTAATTCTTCAAGTGGAGCTTTAAATTCGTTTACTTTTGCAAGTGCATCTGCATCTGCTTCGTAAGATTTAAGGTTGAGTACTTCACCACTATGGTTTGTTACGACACCCTCTGCATTGAAGGTTACATCTAGTAAGCCAAGTAGATTTAAGTATTCACCAGCTTGTACAATGAGAGTCGGCTCTTCTTTCTCAATCACTACCGGCTCATCAAGAACAGTATGAGAATGACCCCCAACGATGATATCAAGTCCATCTACTACCTCAGCTAGATCTAAGTCATATGAATATCCTAAATGAGATAGAGCGATGACTTTATTAACACCTTCATTTTCAAGCATCTCTATTGTCGCATTTGATTTTTCAACCGCATCTTCAAATACTACATTCTCTCCTGGATTAGAAATAAATGCAGTATCCGGAGTTGTTAATCCAAAGATTCCTACTTTTTCTCCGTCCACTTCTTTAATCATGGCTGGATAAACACTTCCACCTTCGCCAGGAGTACCGATTTCATTTTTAAATAATGGTTCTAAATCTGCATCACCCGTAACGGTTACATTTGAAGAGACCATCGGGAAATTCATTTCTTTAATGAAATTCGCTAGTGTCTTAGAGTCTTTGTCGAACTCATGATTCCCTAATGTCATAGCATCGAAGCCAAGTTCATTCATGAACCAAAGATCTGCAAGACCTAAATACTGACGGAAGTAAAGTGTTCCAGAGAATACATCACCTGCGTCTAATAACAATGTGTTTTCTTTCTGTGCACGCACATCGTTAACCGCTGTGAATAAACGCGGATACCCTTCCACATGAGCATGTGTATCATTTGTATGCATAATGGATAGGTTGAAATCATCATTACTTGAAGCTGTTAAGTCAAACTGTCCAATATAAGCATCATGGTCACTTGCACGACCGTGCTCTTCCATATAAGGAGAGTTAAAGTTTACAATATCGTATTCTGCACCCGCAGCTAGTTGGTTAGATACAAGCATGTGATCAAGGACTTGAGCATTCCCTTGATACGTATAAGTATATCTTTCTTCAGCTGGGAGAGTTTCAACTAAGTTTGTTAATTCAGAACCTTCTAATGCTTGTAATGGCGCTGAATATTCAAAATCGTTTAAGTCTCCCATTACAACCACATTTGCTTCTTCGTTTTTGGAGAGAATATCTGCTACAAAGTTATTCACAATGTTTGCAATTTCAAGTCGCTGCATTTCACTACCTAGTGTAGGTGGTTGATTTTTCCCGAATAAAGGCTCATCTCCACCTTTGGAGTTAAAGTGATTGTTAATAACAATGACGTCTTCCCCATTAAAGTTGAACTGAGCCGCTAAAGGTTTACGACTATCATTAAAAGCAGCATTGGTAGGATCGATTCTTCCTGGGTTAAACGTTAGTGCACCATTTTCATATGCAACTGCCGTTGTTGCGTCACCCTTCGTTCCTTCTGCTAGTGTTACCCGTTCAGGATTGTAAAGATAACCAACACGGATATTCCCACCTGGAATACCACCATCGGTTTTATCCTCAGGTGCTATTTCGGTCCAAGCATATGTCGGTCCACCAAATCCAGCAATGGCATCACTTAGTGCTTTATAGTTTGCATCAGCTACTACGGTACCATCATCTGTTGTTCCACTTTCATCTAACACTTCGACTAATCCAATGATGTCAGGAGAGTGTAAGTTCTCTACCATTGATTTTGCTAGTTTGTCTCGCTTTGCTGTATCAGAAGCAGCAAAGTTTTCGATGTTGTAGCCAGCAACCGTTAACTTATCATCTGCTTTTTCAATGGTTGTTACTTCCGAAGTAAATTCACGCTCTGTAAGTTCTGGAAGGCTTGCTTCTTTTACTAAAATTTTAAAGTTACTGTAGCTATAACTAACAACTCCTGTAACAGTTCCATTAAATACATCACCTGTTTTAGCAACATAGTCACGATTATCTAATAATAGGAACATTCTTTCAGGGTTTTGATTTTCCTTCGTTAAAAGAGGAGCTCCCTCTTTTGTATATGCTTTCCCTTCAACTTCACCTGTGATAACTGGAACTTCTCCATACTTTTGAGGTCCAGTAACAGTTGGATTGTTAAGAGCAACAAGCATACCTTCTATGCTTTCATAAAAATCAATTCCATCTTCTTGAGGATCAAACGTACCTAATTGGTCGTTATCGATTACTTCTGTTGGAGGAATGACATCTTCTCCAACTACCAATGCTTCAGGAAGATCATTAGCATTTGAAGTAATAATCACATTACCATCTTTGGCATTGATTTCTGTCATCGCTAAATCCGTTTGTAGTTTTTCAGAGTAACCATCTAGGACCCATTCTTTTACTTGTCCATCAACCGTTACTGCATCTCCTACATTTACATTGTGAGATGGTTTGTAAACCAGGATACCTTCTGACGTCTTATCATTTTCATCAGGTGTTTCATCCTGCATATAGAAATTACTTCCATCAACAACATGTGTTACGATGCCTTCTACTGCTTTTACATTTTCTGAAACATAAGGTGATGTATGTCCTTCACCTTGAATATCACTTATTTCTAATCCTTCAATGCCTTCAAATGGTTTTGGTTCTTCTGGACCTTCACCTTCAAAAGTCATTGCGGAAGCATTTTTTAATCCTGGAACACTATAATAAGCAGTCAGGTCTCCTGTAATAATAACCTTTTTACCAATATTCCCTGGATTTGTTTGCAAACCAAACTTCGCTCGGAAAGTAGATGGTAATTGAACAGGTAGGATTTTTGAAGCATCCTTTTCACTTGGGGAATCTGCAATGGCGAAATTATAATCATTACTATACGGAGCCTCAAAATCATAACTGTTAGTACCAGTTGTATGGCCAACAATATATCCAGCTACCGTCCCAGTACCACTGTTATTGTCAATAGCCTCTTGAACGGTTAAATATGTTGATGCTGAAGCCAAGGATCCCAATGGAACAATATAACTTACAAGCATGGCTAATATAGTTGTAACGATAAACAACTGCTTTTTCATTATTTTCAACCTAGTTCCTCCTCAAATTCAAAGCTCTGAAACAGGCCAATATTCTATTATTTTACCTATTTCACTTTAAACCCATTCCTAGACCTCTTTGCCTAAGGCACCAATAATCTATGGTATTATTGAAAGCGCTTACTTTCATTTTTATACCGTTAGTAATTTCTTTGTATGTAACCTATTAGTGCCAAAAATACGTAGAGAATAGCACAATTTTTAGCGCGAAAACCTACCTATTTCAAAACACCTCCATTTTTTTCACATTCAACCTAGTTTGTAGAAATATGTAAAACTAAGCTCTATGCTAAATATATCATTTTTTCTATAAATATTAAGAACTATTTAGAAGATTTGCAAAAACGTTACTTAAGGTTCATATTTTTGAAATAAACGAAATAAAATATGAAATATTTGAGATTTTTTGTTTTTATACAATTAAAGTGAAAAGCTCTGACTTCTACTCCTTACTCTCTTTTTAATGTAAGGTACACTAATGTATCATTCTTTTTGAGATGGGTATAATTACCCAAAATGAAATGAAATAAAATTGAAATAAAATAAACATTTTATGACAAAATTGGTGTATAATTTCTTTTGTAAGTTAATTTTAGGAGGAATTACGTATGTCAATTATGAGTAAGCAAGGTTTAACTTCTGAAGAGCTCCAACTATTAAGCTCTGAAATGTCTAAGAAACAAAAATCGTCTGGAACTACATGGCTTTTATGGTTCTTCACGGGTGGTTTTGGTGGTCATAGATTCTATCTTGGAAAAACAGGCTCTGCTGTTGCTATGCTTTTAACTTTAGGTGGTTTAGGAATCTGGACTTTTATCGATTTATTCTTAGTAAATGGGATGGTAAAATCAACTAACGAAAAAATCGAAAGTGATGTATTATCTGAAATTAAACTATATAAAAACGCTAAGAAAAATTCAGAAGTTGCTGCTGGCTTAGAGTAAGGACCTTTAACTATATGAATAGTGAGTTAAATAAAAGAGACCTAACTTTAGACGAGCTAGTCTATTTAGAGTCTGAAATGATAAATAGAAGAAAAAGTAAAGACGCTGCATGGGGTTTATGGGCTGGTTTATCTTTCTTTGGTGCCCATCGGTTCTTCACTGAAGACTATAGATATGCGAGCGCTATGTTTCTTACTACATTTATACCGCTATTAATCGTGGTAGCATCTTTATTTAATGAAACCTATAACTTCATTTTCAATTTTTCGTTATTTCTCTTATTTTCTTCCGTTATTTGGAGCTGGATAGATGCCTTCTTTCTAAATGCCAGAATCACAAACTACAATGAAAAGGCTGAAAGAGCAGTATTACAATCCATTTTGAATAATAGACGTTTATAATTGATACCACTTTGAAATTATATTATTTTTCTTTTCCTAAAAAAAAAAGCTAGAAATGAAACCCAACGAAACTGGTTTTCATTATAGCTTTTTTCATTTTATATCTCTTTTAAGTTTATAGTGATTTCCTATGAATCCTTCCCCTCCTGTCTTTTTTAGCTGGATTCTCTTTAATCTTCTACATTTATTAATGATTTTAATTTACAAAAAACTCCAATATTAGAGCTTCTCTATTTCATCCACTCAGGCTTCCCAAACCCTTTAAACTCTTCATCTATTACTTCCTCAAATTCCGCAGCTTCCACTACCTCTTTAATATCCTTTGCCAGCTGTGAATCTACATCCTTCGTGTTCACTACCACTCGGTTTCTATATTGATCAGGCATGTTCTCTAATTGAATTGCATCTAATAAATTCATATTAGCTGCCAGTGCGTAGTTTCCAGGAACAGCTGATAAATCCACACTGTCCACAGATCTTGGAAGCTGCGCTGCTTCAATTGGTTTGAATTGCAGGTTTTTCACGTTTTGATCAATGTCTTTTTCTGAAATTGTCAATGGATCTGTGTCCGGTTTTAAGGTGATCAATTTTGCGTCCTCTAAGATTTGAAAGGCACGCGCCGCATTGGTTGGATCATTGGGAATAGCGATGGCACTTCCTTCTTTTATGTCTTCGATAGAATTAAATTTTTGCGAATAAATACCCATTGGCGCAGTCGGTACTACAATGACTTCTGACAACTCTAAATTGTGCTGCTTTGCGAAGGTTTCCATGTAAACCTTATGCTGAAATAGATTAGCATCCAAGTCTCCTTGAGCTAATGCATTGTTTGGTTGGATATAGTCACTAAATTCCTTTACTTCAACTGTATAACCCTTTTTTTCTAATCCTGGTTTGATAGCTTTTGTGACCATGTCACTATATGGTCCCGAGGTTGCTCCAATGGTCACTTCTTTTTTACTTTCTGAACCTGCTTCTTTCCCACCGCACGCTGCTAAAAAGCTAACCGTTAACGCTAATACTACTAATAAACTCCACTTTTTCATTTGAGATTCCTCCTGTTTGTTATCGTTTATCTACTAATCTGGCAAAAATATCTCCTGTATATTGAATGAGCTGAACTAAGCAAATTAAGATGACCACGGTGGTAATCATCACCGTATTATCATAGCGATAGTAACCAAAGCGAATGGCTAAATCACCAACGCCGCCTCCACCAACAATGCCTGCCATGGCGGAATAGGCAACTAAACTGATCGTTGTAATGGTAATGGCTTGAATCACAGCCGGTCGCGCTTCAGGGAGCAGTACATCCTTGATGATCATCCAGGGACTAGCCCCAACTGAAACAGTAGCTTCAATCACACCTTTGTCGACTTCCCTTAACGCGGTTTCAACCATTCTCGCAAAAAAAGGAACACCTGCAACAGATAGTGATACCGATGCAGCGGTTGGACCAATCGTCGTTCCTGTTAAAAGCTTTGTTAATGGAAGAAGTGCGACTAATAAAATAATGAATGGAATCGAACGAACCATATTGACGACAAAACCGACGGCTTTTTTGATCAAGTTATTTTGTAGAAATAGCCCTTTGTCTGTAACAAATAACAGAATACCCAATGGCAAGCCTGCGATAATGGCAACGACTAAAGATATGCCCACCATATAAACTGTTTCAAAAAACGCTTTATTCAACTCTGGCAAAATAGCGGTCAATGAATCAGGCAGCATGATGGAGCACCTCCAGACTTTGGGTTCTTGCTGTAATATAGCTGATTGCCGCTTCGATTTCTGAGGAGTCTCCAATAAGCTCCATAATGAATATCCCCAGAGGAATTTCTTGAATGTATTCAATCTTCCCATGAAGAATATTGCCTTGCACTTTGTACTTTTGAAACACTTCCGAGACGACACTTTCTTCTGCAATCGACCCTTTAAATTGAATTTTGATGAGCTTTCCTTTTCTCGTATGTAGCAAATGGGATGGCAACTCAAATTGCAGGATGCTTTCGATAAACTGCTTTGTTAAAGGTTGTTTTGGTTGTGCAAAGAGATTATACACGCTGCCTTCTTCAACAATTCGGCCGTCCTGCATAACGGCCATCCGGTCACAGATTTCTTTGACTACTTCCATTTCATGAGTGATGAGAACAATGGTTAAGCCTAGTTCTTGGTTGATTTTTTTGAGTAACTTTAAAATTGACTTGGTTGTGTTCGGGTCAAGAGCAGATGTGGCTTCATCACATAGAAGGACCGATGGGTTGTTGGCAAGTGCGCGAGCGATTCCCACCCTTTGCTTCTGGCCACCACTAAGCTGTGCAGGATAGGCGTTTGCTTTATCCGACAAACCTACCATATCTAACAGTTCCGTAACCCTTGGTTTTATTTTGGATTTTGAGATCTTCGCCGCTTTTAGGGCAAAGGCTAAATTGTCATAAACCGTTTTCGATTTGATTAAGTGAAAGTGTTGGAATATCATACTTGTTTTCTGACGAGCCAGACGCAGTTCTTTTGACGAAAGATTTGTCAGGTCCACTCCATCGATGCGTATTTCTCCTGAAGTTGGTTTCTCTAAGAGATTCAAACATCGAATCAAGGAGCTTTTTCCTGCGCCGCTGTATCCTACAATTCCGAAGATTTCTCCTTTCTGTATGGTGACCGAAACATTATCCACACCAATGACCGTTTGCTTTTTGGACTTGTATTCTTTTACTAGATTGCGAATCTCAATCATTCTTCCTCACACCCCTTTTTGACAATAAAAAAATGCTTCTTTCAACTGAAAGAAGCATCGCGTATGGTTATCGATTATCTTTCAGAATGAAATCATTCTGCAGGAATTGGCACCGTTCCACACTGTGGAGGTTGCCGGACGTCATAGGGCCTGATCCCTCGGTCACTCTTGATAAATGAGATTATTAAATTTTTAGAATTTTTTATCTTATAGAGGATAATACTGGGTTTTATTTTGGAAGTCAACAAGGAATTTTTGTTGGATTATAGTGTAAGCGCTGTCTTTGTTGTGGCGTTGCGAGTTGTGGAATTTTTGTTAATAATAATCGGTGATAGTTGATGATAAGATACTATTGTTGATAATATAATCGTCCCTTTTTTGGAAGTTGATAATAAAAGTTTGATAGTTGATAATAAATCCTTAAAAGTTAAAAATAAAATCGTCATTCTCGATAATAAAAGCCTGAGACCTTTTCAAAAATTCTGTTAAAAGGGATTTTTTGGCCATTTATATAGTTTTTTGTAGGGAATTTACTATCTTTATCCAAAATACAGAGGGTTTTGGACGTTTTCTACTCAAATTCTCCAAAAAAAGTGCTCCCCTGGGAACCTCATCCCAAGAGAGTACTTTTTCATCCTAAAGCACATCATAATCCGTTACATTTCGTTCCACCACACGAGCTCCTTCGATGCTAACAAACGCACCATTCGAGCTTCCGAATACGTTGGTTGCGATCAGATTGTCCATTGCTGCCTTCACTTGCACCGTATCAATCGGCTCTACCGGATCATTGACCGTTACTTTCCCTGATTTTCCAGAGTCTGTTTTAAATTGCAGTTCCAATACCTTTGCCATTGTCCTCTACCTCCTTTCTATAAAATTCTCCCTTCACCATTAAGCATTAATATCAAAGTTTTGAACCTTTTCTACTCTGAATAATCCTTTTGAAGAAAGGCCAGTTAATGATTGAGATGCGCTGAGCATATCATCGGGAGTCGCTCCTCCATTAATATAGCTGTACGACTTGTACTGAAATTTCGGATTCCCTTTCTCATCCAAGCCATCATTGTAAGCAAATCGCAGCTTCGTAGCCTTCAAATCCGCTGTTGCCATGTGCCTCACCTCCTTTCACCTTCTATATAGGAGGTGAAAGCAGAAAAGGACACCCATGTTAAAAAAAGAAGAGGGACGGACCTTCCGCCAAAAGCGGAGGTCCGTCCCTCTATTATTAATACAATTTCCCTTGTCGATATAGTACCGTTGAGAGTTTCATTACGGAATGGATGTAGCAGTTTTGGCGAAGTGGGAATGGGTCGCCAAAGAATAATGGTAGGACGGTGTCCATAGTTGATTTCATTTTTTCGTATAGGTGGTTAAATACTTGTTCTTCTGTGTAGTACTGGGTTTCTCGTCCTTGAAGCCATTCGAAATAAGAAACGATTACTCCGCCTGCGTTGGCAAGGATATCAGGGATGATAATCACGCCGTTGTCACTGAGATGCTTGTCGGCTTCAGTTGTGACTGGTGCGTTTGCTCCTTCTACGATGATTTTCGCTTTGACCTTTTCCACATTATCCTTGTGAACCTGATCTTCGAGTGCTGCTAACATCAAGACATCTACATCGAGGTAAAGTACCTCTTCTCGATCTTGAATTTCTGCTGTTACCTCAATGTCATTCAGCTGTTCGTCCGTCGTAGGAAGATCTCCTTTATTTTTCATCGTGAACTCCACTAACGCCGGAATATCAAGTCCATCAGCATTATATAAAGTCACATTTCGATCACTCACAGCCACAACCTTATTCTGTAAATGGGTAGACTGATGAGCCTCAAGGGCAGCTACCGAGCCAACATTCCCAAACCCTTGTACAGCAATTGTTAAGGGGCGGTTTTCAAATCCTAATGCCGTTTTGGCAAAGACATTGTCTGTTTTCTGAAGAAAGCCCTTTTGGTCCCTCACAAAATCATGAACTAAATAACGGAAGGTAAAGAAAACGCCTTTTCCTGTGGCTTCTCTTCGGCCTAATGAACCACCGTTGACAACGCTTTTCCCTGTAAAGCTTCCGCGATACGGCAAGCCCGGCTGAATGCTTTTGTACTCTGCCATCATCCAGTCCATTTCACGTTCTCCTGAGCCCATGTCTGGAGCAGGAATATCCTTATCAGGACCTAATACATCACTAAAATATTGAACATATTTTCTGGAAATCAGGTTGAGCTCTTTTTCCGAATAATCCCTTGGGTTAATGATAATTCCGCCTTTTCCACCACCAAATGGAACATCATGAAGAGCATTCTTCAATGTCATGAGAGAAGCGAGGTTCACAACCTCCTCCTCATTTACCATCTCATGAAAACGAATCCCACCCTTGTACGGTCCCAAAGCATTATTATGTTGGACTCGGAACGCTGGAATTCTTTCTACCTTGCCATTTTCCAATAAAATTCGGAGAAATGATTTATGTATGTGATTTGGCGTTGACAGGATAGAAGTCATTGAAGTAAACGCTTTTTTTCTGGTCTCACCCGTAACCTCCGGTAAAAAAGACTGATCTTCAAGTAAAGCATCTAACGATTGTTGAACAATCGCTCTTGTTTGGCTAATCATACCTTTACCCCCTCGTATTGTCTGCGTGCCTCTTAATTCATTATTACCATTTATTATGAGAATACCCTTCTAGTCATAGTTGAAACGGGTTATGTAGAAAATTATTGAAGCTTAGGGGGAAAGAGGGTCATTCTTAGAATGTATAGTTTAAAGATATTAAAAAAATGATAAAGCCAACCTGTAAAGTAATAAGGTTGGCTTAAATAGTAGAGAATGATTAGTATTGGTAATCTACTCGATCCTTAGTATCCCCCCACTCAATAGTAAGGACATCAGAAGAACTGGCACTACCACAATTTTTCACAAAATCAGAGTCATTGACATAGACTGGCTGCCCTGACATCAATTTTCCTTTTACAGACCCTTTTACAAACAGATTCCCGTAGATTTTCAACTGACTTGCCTCCAGGTCACCGGCTACACACATTTTTGAATTTGTGCTTATGGTCAAATGCTTGGTGATAGAGGCACTCCCACCAACATATGTGAATGAGTTATTACTTAAAGTCAAATGGTCATCGACACTCATAATGCCAGCACTGTACAATTTTGATGAATCCATTCTCAGCTGACCTCCAAAGCTCGTGGCGTCTTTTGATTCTATGATGACATTCTTAGCGGAATTCATGTTCTTCATGATAGAAAAGGACCCGTCAGAATGAATTTTCATATTATCCATCTTGTTGTAATTGCCACTGAGAACTAACGAACCGGTGGTATAGATAAGCTTTCCACCTAATCCGTTTCCATTACCATCAAAGTCAGCAGAGCCTTCCACCAGCACTTGTTCACAACTACTATAAATCACAGATGCGCTCCTACACTCACTAGATACACCTTCTGGTTTTGGAATATCATCAAAGTCAGGGAGTTCATTCGATGTGGATGTCCCCCCTCCTGCATCATTTGAAATATCAATGCTATTAATAGGAATAACCATTTGTGCTTTAAGATTCGACTCTTCTTCATCCTTCATTCCCTTGCTCGTAAAATCAATGGTGATTTCAGATGAGTCTATTTCTGATGAGATGATGACATCATCGATCTTAAAAGCAGTTTCAGATTGGTCCATTTCAACTATTGATTTTTCACTATCTAAAGAGGATTGAATGGCCTGTTTCATAAGAGAAATTGTTTGTTGCAGGTAATAATCATTGGACCTTTTCACACCATTGTTAGAGTTGGTTTTAACCATGTAATCCACTTGGGTCATAACGGCTGATTGATTTGTCAAATAGGCATTTCTAATTGCCAGCCTATAATATGAAACCCCCATTTCGGCTAAAGCAACGGATTGATAATTCGTTTCGACTACTTTATTCTGTTTGACACTATTAAAGGATTGTCCCATGAAGGAGAGAGAAATAACCATGAATACTACAATCATTAGTAACACTGTTACCAACGCGTAACCTTTCTCATTTTTCATACTGGTCATTCGTTACTGTCTCCCTTCAATCTATAAAACACGGTCTCTACGACAAACTCATTACTTGTATCTTCTTTGTCCCTTATCGTAATCGTTAACGGAAGGTCGTCCTTATTGGGGTCTACCACACCTGTAAAATCCGTAGACATGCATAAATCCCCATGAACAAACTCTTCGTTATTCAAAAAACCATCCTGGGAAGTATAATCAACCGTTATCTTACAGTTTGTGCTTTTAAGTTCATAACTTTTGGAGGTTTGGTGAATTTTGGTCAGCTTCATCGTGAGGATATTCGATTCTTGTTGAATGATGTTTTGAGAGGATGCTTTCTTTGAGTAGTTAATTCCTTGAAAAAATACATTCCAAATAACCACAGAGACTACTGAAAGAATGGTTAAGGTTACTAGTAATTCAATCAATGTTAAACCTCGTTCATTGCGTATCAAACAACCATCCTCCTTAATCATCAATTGTTACGTAGCCGTAAGTTTCGCTTATGGTTTTACCGTCCTCGATAACCTCTATTTGAATGAGATGAGCCTTGGCAGGAGTTGAATTCAATTCTGAGCTCTTTTTTATTTTTATATGTACATCAAAGTCATTTGTCGTTTTTTTATAATAAAAATAGTTAGAATCCTCATGGTCATATCCGTCAGGAGGCGGGCTTAAATCTGGATCAAGTAAAAACTCAATCACTTCATTAGAATCTTTCCATTGGACAAGGTATTTCTTAGCTATATTCACACCTACCGCTTTATTCCCATTGTATTGATTCAACATCCCTATCTGTGGGAAGAAATTGAAAATAGTGAGCAGGACAATAGACAAAATCGCCATGGATAAAAGAACTTCAATGAGGGTTATTCCTTTTTCATTTTTTATCATTTTATTCTTTCCTCTCATGATCCCTAGTCGAACTAATCATATTTTCCTATATTTAAAGTATAGCATTTATTCTTTATGAATTTCTTACATTACCCCTTAAAAAATTCTATTTTTTGACATCAAAGGAATAAGGTCCACCATGTAAAATTACATTCTTTAAGGGTATCTAAATGGATAGAATCTTCCACTATTTTAAGGACAGAATTGCATCTCTTTAGAAAAAAACAGTCCGAAAACAAATGATCATAAATAACAAACCCTCAACCGTTGATACAGGTTGAGGATTTGTTATTAATAATTCATTACGCCCGACTCTACTGGAATACCAATCGAAAATGTTGTTTCTTCATCATTCGACTCACACTGAATATTTCCACCATGCTTCTCAATAAGCTTTTTACATATATAAAGTCCAATCCCTGTACCGAGATCCTTTGTAGTGAAAAATGGTTCGAAGATAACCTCAATGGTCTTCTCTTCAATTTTCGGACCATTATTGGTAATATCAATTTGAACTTTCTCATTATTTTCCCAACAGTTTATCGTAATCTCCCTTGGGCCCTTTATTTCTTGAAGAGCGTCAATGGAATTCATAATTAAGTTTAAGAATACTTGACGCAGTTCATCCTTATTCCCCTTCATGATGATATTATCATCACATTTACAATCAAAATGGATAGAAACATCCCCATCAACGAGGCTTGGATACAGGAATTCGATTAATTCCTTCAATTGAGTAGACAACTGGAACTCTTCTCTTTTGCTCTCAATGATTTCTTTTCGTGAAACATGGAGAAACTGCGATATTCTGTAGTTTAACTGCTCTAATTCGTGCTGCATAATATCTAAATATGGTAGATTGGGGTGATCATTATGTAGTAATTTCGTAAAGCCGATGACGGAGGTTAAAGGATTACGAAATTCATGTACAAAGCTTGAGCTCATTTGTCCAAGAATGGTTAATCGTTCCTTATGGGTCTGATCGATGTAAAGCACTTTGTCCTGCAATAATTTTTCTTTGATTTCTGTATATTCCCTTACGGCTAAATAGGAGAAACGGTCAAATAATGAATTGATCTTTTCAATTAAAGGATTTAACTCTTCAGACTCGATTCCAGAATTACTTACCCATTTGACAATTTCACTTCTCCCTATGTTCACGTTATAAATAAACTCACTTATATTGACATTCGCTTCCACTCTTTCTTGGGCAAGCTTACGTGCTAATTCCATAATTTCTTCTTCACTTAAAGGTGATTGGATAGTCCTTTTTACTAAGTAAAACATTTGTATGCCATTATTTAATACTTCTTCTTTATATAAATCGGCATCTGAAATAACAATTTTATTTCTCCAGTTTTGTAAAAACTCTGCTGAATTTTCCTCTAAAAACGTTGTGAGCATTTTTGAAGCATCAGTCATATTAGAGCATTCCCCTCGTCCCGTAATTTTCAAACTATTCTTTTATATCATCATACCAAAAAACGATGAGGTATTTTACTATGAAAATAAACTTTATCAAAAAACCCTCAACCATTTTCATGATTGAGGGTTCTATTATACTTCTTTGTTCTTCTTTGCTTTACCCTTTAATACATTACTTTCAAAATTCTCAGCACTGACAGGGTGTCCAATTGCATAACCCTGAACAACATCGCAATGACTCCTTTTAAGAAACTGAAATTCGTCTTGGTTTTCTACACCTTCAGCTGTGACCTTCAAGTGTAGATGCTTGGCCATTGAGATAATGCTCTTCACTATCGCTTTATTGTCTTCATGAGTGGTAATGCCTCGAATGAAGGAACGGTCGATTTTTAACGTATCTAATGGGTATCTTTTTAAATAACTTAAGGACGAATACCCTGTACCAAAGTCATCCATGGATATACTTACTCCGACATCCTTCAATGCCCGTAGTTTCGAAACCATTAATTCAGGATCACACATGGCAATACTTTCTGTGACTTCTAAATCAATATAAGCTGGATCTAATTTGGACTCCTGTACAATGGTGGCCACTTTTCTTACAAATGATTTATCTAATAGCTGTCTGATGGAAATATTCACTCCGATTTTCAAAGAAGGATACCCTGACATTTGCCAAAGGTAATTTTGTTCACAAGCGGTTTTCAATACCCATTCTCCAATAGGGAGAATAAGCCCTGTCTCCTCTGCAATTGGAATAAACTCAGCAGGTGAAACATCTCCAAGGGTCTTATTTTTCCAACGAAGGAGTGCTTCCATTCCCAAAATGTCTCCAGTATTTATCTTCATTAACGGTTGATAATGAAGATGAAACTCTTGATTATCAAGGGCACTTCTTAGTTCTTTCTCAATAATCATTTTTCGATAGAAATGGTGGTTCATTTCTTGTGTGAATAACTGAAAGCTATTCTTCTCTCTTTCCTTCACATAGTACATGGCTGTATCAGCATTTTTCATCAATGTTTTAGCATCATACCCATCTTCAGGATACACACTAATCCCTATGCTTGGTGTAATATAAAACTCTTGATCTCTTATAATGAATTCGCCATGAAATTGTTCGATGAGCAAATCAGCGATTTTGACTGCCTCTTCTTTATGACAATCCGGGAAGAGTAAGGTGAATTCGTCACCACCTAACCGGTAAACTTTTGAATCTGGTAACAGATTGGTAGATAGAAATGTTTCCAGACGTCTAGAAACTGCTATTAACAATAAATCTCCAAAATCATGTCCCAATGTATCGTTGATGTATTTAAATCGATCTAAATCAATCAGCATGATTGCAGCGCTGCCATCTCGTGTGGAAGTGTTTTTTAATACTTTTGTTAAATCCTCGTTGAAGAGTCTTCTGTTGGGTAACCCAGTTAAAACATCATGATTCGCTTGATGAATTAACTCAACCTCATGCTGCTTTCGTTCTGTAATATCTGTCGAAACCCCTAATAATAACGTAGATTCTTCTGTGGTGATTGGGATTTTTGAGGTTTGAAGCCACCTTACCTTGCCCTCATTATCCACGAATTCTTCCTCTGGAATTGAAATCCCCTTTAAGCCAGAAAGAATTTTTTGATCATTCATTAAGGTATTCTTTGCCATCTGTTTATCTGTTTGAACCTCTAAATCCGTTTTTCCTATCATTTCGTCTTTTTTCATGCCATATAGATCAGCATAAGAACGGTTTACAAGGGAATACCTTCCCTCACTATCTTTGGCATAGATGAAATTGGGGTTGAGATCGATGACTGTACGCAGGAATGTTCGTTGCTGGTCTAATTGATTATTCATATCCCTCACAATGCTAAGATGCATACGATTAGACAGAATTAATATTGAGATCGCAAAGACCAACACCGAAATCGCACTTGGCAGCAGTCTTGCTTCTGGGAACATATTCAATATCCCAATTCCATATCCGACTGCCGTCGACAGAATAAAATGGAATAAAAAAGAACGTAGTACACGATTATGTATTTTTATAGAAATAATAAAACTAACGATAATGCTCAAACCAAACAAAAGAACATTCGTATGAAAAACCCACGATAAACTCCCGTATACCGGAAAGTAAAAGGAAAAAAATTGATCTGTGTTAATCAACTTTAAGTCATGTATTCCATTATTACTCCATCCCACTAAATAGACGACGAAGCTCCATGTGTAAAAGAAGATGATACTTTTTCTGTTCATGATAAAGCGCCATTTACTTTTCCTGAAATCGAGAAATTCTTCTTGTACGATAATATATGCAACATAAAACAGTGTAGGTGTAACCATAATGGAAC
Organism: Rossellomorea aquimaris TF-12; assembly: GCF_001648555.1. GTDB lineage: Bacteria > Bacillota > Bacilli > Bacillales > Bacillaceae_B > Rossellomorea > Rossellomorea aquimaris. The sequence goes on from NZ_LQXM01000028.1 coordinate 373,385, forward strand.
CTAAACGAAATAGCCTAAAAAAGAATTCAATCGTTTGCTCAGATAAAATCGTATAGGCAAAAAGGAAGGAGACATCAATTTGCCACAGGGAAGCTAATGTTAAAAAAAGAAATAACACTTTAGATAGTTTATTTTTCTTAAACATGAAAAGAAGAGAGATTCCAATACTTAGAGGGATAAGAGCAACTAAAAGTGAAAAAAGAAAAAAGATAAAAATCCCCCCCCTTATTTAGTTAGCAAGATACAAGCATTATTCCCACTATTACCATGGTTTGTAACACTCACAGCCTGCACTGGTTGATAGATTGTTTTATAAACGATAGGTAACTCCTCAAACCCTCTACCAGATGTTTTAATCGTAGGAGGAATAAAACCATATTCCATTGAAATGAGTGAAGAAATGATTTGAATAGCTCCCATAGCAGCGAATGAATGACCCATCATACCCTTTATAGATGTTATTGGAATAGAATGCTGAAATAATTCTTTATGTATAAATCCTTCAATTCGATCATTTGTATGAAGACCAAGTGCTTGACTATTTACATAGCAAGGTAGTGCTTCTCCCAACGTATCTTTATATAGAGAGAGCATTTCTTGTCCCGTTTCATCTGATTTCAAAATGGGTCTTCCTTCGTTTTTTGAAAGGACGTTTTGGATTCTCCCATACACGGATTTCCCTCTTTTAAGAGCATTCTCCTCCCTCTCCAGAACCAATACACCTGCTCCTTCTGAAAGAACAAAACCATGATGTTCATTGGAAAATGGCACTCCCGTTTGTTCTATGGATACGTTTGAAGTAATGGACCTTGTTTTGGAGAAGCCATTAATACTCCACTGCCCTAAAGGTGAATCCGTCCCGCCAACTATACATGCTTCCACTTGCCCAGACTCTAAAAGAAGCTTGGCCAAAAGGATGGTGTCTAAGCTTGCCGTACATCCTGTGGTAATCGTGAATGCTGGCCCCCTTAGCCCTATATGCTCTGCAACCGTTGCAGAAAGGGTATGAGTATCGACGAGTGAGACCCCTTGTACAGGATACTTTTTTAAGTTTAATGCAACCGTTGAATATTGTTCTATTTCGAGTATAGCGCCTGCTGATGTTCCCATGATGACAGCTACCTTATAAGGATCACATGATAAATTCGCCATTTCAACAGCATCATTTGCCGCCGCTAATGCTAATCTGGTCGATCGTGGATATCGTTTGTAATTCCTTTCTTTAATATGAAGAAAATCGTCTTCAATTAACCCGGCAATAACGCTAGACTCATTGGGACCTCTTCCTTCAAGAACGGATTGTGTACAAATCCCTTCTTCTAGAATTCTTTTAAAACTTTCTTTACTAAGGGCACCGGGGGCTTTAATCCCATATCCTGTAATCACGATGTTGTCCACTGAAATCATCCTTTAAATGAGCTAGAAATGTCTTTTACTATATTCCGTTATCAATATTTATTATATCGGATAAAAACAGACATATTTCAACATTTTTCGACAAAAGTTACTAGGAAGAGAGATTAGTTTTTCATTCTCTCCGATATTTTATAGCCATTGAGTCTTAGAGCATTGGCAACATATCGTTCACCTGAAAATATGGATAATAAAGGATTTAATACTAATGATTTCATTTATTGCTACCTACCTTATATATTCCATACCTTCTATTAAAGTTCCATATGCCTAATCAACCATTTCTTTTTGCAGGACTAATGAACTATAATATAAATACCTTCTAACAACCTTTTTTTCAACAAAAAATGGCTCTGTTTATCTAGTATGGTTTGAGTCTAGCACAAGCTAATTAATAGATTCCTTGGCAAAACTAATACAAAAACAACAATCTTTTAAAAAAACAAAAGAAGAAGCCTTAACCTGATTTAACAGATAAAAAGCTTCTCCTTTTTTAACGATACATTAATAATAAAAGTTATCATTATTATCTAGATCTTTTTCTATGAATCCAGGATCCATTGGAGGAAGGGACATTCCTCCTTCATTGCCTCCCCCCATACGGTTGGAATCGATTTTCACAGAAATGAGTGGCAGTGGAGCAAAATGATTCATGGTTGCTGCGGCTCGCTCCCGCTGACGGTTTAACACTTTTTCAGAACAATTTACTTCTAATGTGGACCCATTCTTAAACTGTACGTACGTTTTTCCTTGTTTACTTGAGACGGAATCAATATGTAGGTGAAATAGCCAGATGCAATCATAATGTGTTGGGGACATGGTAGGAATCGCATAGATGTAATCATGTGGACTAATCATTAGTGGTGTTTTTCTGTGATAATTCAATTCGTGTCGAACCGCTTTTATTCGTCCATCATACGATGATCGATTGATAAAACAAGCCTCTTCCAAAATCTTTATTCTCGATTTAGTACTAAAGAACTCCTTTCCTGATTGATCTAAAATCGTTGTTTGATACACTTCATGGTTTGCTGGAAAAATAGCCATAGTCCTTGGAGAAATGAGCTGTTCCATCCTCAATAAAAACACCTTCCCTTACTCAATTTAGTAAAGTCGAATATTGTCTGAATTATTGGAAATATAAGACTTTATAACTATTATATACCAATTTCAAATAATTTCCATTTATATTTGTAAATTTTTTCAGAAATTATTTCTGTTGCAGCCCTTCCTAAATGGAATACAGAACTCTAAATTTAAACAAACGTTTGTATAGCCATTAAAACTCCTAATTTTTCAGGAGTAGAGAGGTTAAACAAACGTTTGATTTAAACTGATAATAGGAGAGTGATCGGTATTTTTTGTATCTCAGGTACACTAGGATTATGTATTTAATGGAGGTGTTTAGGATGGAGGAAAAGAATTTAAAGCTGATATCAATAGAAAAAGCCATGAGAAGTGCAAAAGCCAATGTCGAACTTGAAGGGCTAACCGTTTCACCTGATATGGAGAGACTAGTTAAGATGAACTTAATAGGTGACATAACGGATGAAGAATTTAATAAAGAAGTATTGAGAATGATTAAAAATCGTAAAAATAAATTCCAGCCCCTTAAGAGGGGCTGGAATAGAATTATCCTACAAATGGTAAGGATTGATTCTCCTCTTTTTCCTTTATAAATGCTAGAGAAGCAATATTAAATTGATCAGCTTTTTCGATATTACATACATGGCCACATTGATCGAGGATGATCAATTCAGCACTGATATCTCCTTTTATATCCTTTTTTAATTCCTCTAAAAAAAGATGATCTTCCCGACCTGAAATATACAGCTTTGGTACAGCCTTGCTGTTTTCTTGTACAGATTCATAGGTTGCTTCTACTGTTCTAATTAAATCGAACCATAGTAGAAAATTGGTTCTCTTCATTTTCTGTGCTTCCTGGATAAATAGTTCCCTTGATTTCTTATGGTTTGCCTTTGGCATCATAATGTTTGCAAACAAACGATAAATCCACATATGGGGTGTTACTCCCTTGAAGAGTCCACCCATACTGAGTAGAATACTGGAGAGTGAGTTAAATCGAGTAACAGCACCACCCAGGACAGCGCTTTTGACTCGTTCTGGCTTTCTCTGAAGTAGGTGATGAAGAATAATGGACCCTAGAGAGATTCCAACAAAATGGGCTTGTTGAATATTTAACTTGTCCATGGTCTTCTCTATTTCATTCACTACGATATCGAAGCTGAACTTCTTGCCATAAGCATCTAAATTTGGTGACGCTCCATGCCCAGGTAGATGAATGGCTAATACATGATACTCTTTTTTGTATTCATCTATTTGTTTATAAAAAATGGATGAATTGCCTCCGATTCCATGAAGCAAAACAATGACTTCTTTTCCATCTCCAATATGATACTCATAATCCAGCATGTGTTTCTCCTAACAAAAATGAATTAATTATCTTGATTGATACGTTTCACCTTATCACATCAAAGTGATTCATTTGTCAGGAAAATATTTCTTACTTTTTAATTCCGCTGTTATTCTTTATAGTTGTTCAGCTTTTCCAAATCGATCTCATAGCAGCTAATAGCATTGGAATAGTCTCGTTTTCCTTTAGCATGAGTACTTTGTGCCAGCCACAGTCTATATTCAATAAATTGTTGTATTTCTTCTTTGGACATCTCTTTTTTGAGAGCCTGGTATAAGGAACTCCATCTTTGTGTATTCGTTCTGTTTGTGATTTGGTACCCATATGATTTTAATTTACTTTCTACACTCAGATTGGCAAAACGATCCTGTTTATCTTTATATGTATTGGAAGAAGCTGAAGTTAGCTCCACTTCACACTCAATACGTTGATTTTTGACCAATGCCCACTCATTAGGATAGTCTTTAGCCATTTTATAAAGCACGACATCAAATAACGATTCTGACTTATCTTTTGAATAGATCAATAGCAACACTAAATCTTTAAAGTTCAAATTGTTTTCAATGTATTCCCACTCATCTTCCACTCTTGATAATAGGTGATCGCTATTTCGATTTAAGTGAAGGTTATGATAGATTGACAAGAGCTCAAACATCAAGAAAGGAACATTCAAATCAATGAATTTCTCATTAAGTTGAAGATAGTTATCCTTTAAATAATTTTGAAGGTTTTTACGTATGGAAGAGTCAGTTAAGGTTCCAAGAATAGTCAATATCGTTTTAAAGGCATCTTCCATTTCATGAATATAATCCATCGAATCATTTACTAACATATTGCACAATTTCTTTACTTCTTTATATGTATTTTCAGGGTTTGACACGATGGTATGGTTCAAGTTTTCGGAATAGTAAGAAGCATATTCTACGAGATTCAGCTTTAATAAATATCTAACTAATCTTATATATGAATCCATTGAAGAAGCTTCCATGGTAGCTATTTTTCTGAATCCTTCAAGAAAATGATCGTCACCTGTTTGCAGCAAGAGCTGCATTGTTTCTTTTATACTTTCCGCTTTCAAATAATATTTTTTACGATCTTTTTCTTTCCTTAGAGATGTTTGCAATCGTTGATTTTCATTCTTTAATTCAGCGATTTCATTTTCATAATACCTCACTAAACTCTCTATACTATTCGTAATTCCTTGAATGAATTGTTCTTTTTGAATATGTACCATTTTAGCCACTCCAAGCTGGGATTAATTATAGGTAAGTGAAGCTTTCTTTATGTTTATCGGCTTCTTTATTCCTAATTTTATGGATGTAGAAGGATTGTTTTGATAGGAATCATACATAATGTGTGATTGATTAGGGAGTTTTTAGGCAATAAAAAAAACCTCATTTTAAGGTTTGCGGCTTTATTATGAAATTAGCGCGTATTCGGTAACTGGCAAGCATAGTCAGTTAGACCTTAGCCCCTAAGTTTTGCGTCACCATTTTTCAATGGGTTTGCCTTTATCGTACGCCTTGTTTTAATTCCTTTAGTTAAATATACGTCTACGTGGCTTTTGAAGAAATTTTATGTATAACCTGTTTTCCTCGCATTTAAAAAATTTAATTCCAACAAGTTTCAGCGGTGTCCAAATCTCTTTCATATAATAGACAGGCATTCTTTTCCTCCTTCCTATTAAATTTTTTCGTTAATTCTATAATATACTAAATAGACTGAAAATTGTACGCTTTATCGAACAATATTTATCGACAGCAGATTTGGACAAATTCCTTATACCATTTGAATCTCTATATATTCTATAAAATCGATTTGACTATTTTCACCCACCCAAAAAATGAAAGCCATAAAGGGATACTTAACAATGTCCCCCAGTACATACCCACTATGAAATTCCCTTCTTCTTTCATTAATTAAACACCTCAATTCAAACAATTCTCATTTAAATTTAAATCATTTCTAATATCCAATAACCATGAAGGATACAAATAAAGGTATAAGAAATCGCTGCTACTAAGGAGACACTAAGAAGAATTCGAGAGCTTTTTTTCGGAGTTTTAAGATAGAAAAGTAGAATGAAGAGCAACACAGAAAGCCCTGTTTTCACCAGCATAAATAAGAAGGGGCTCACATGGTAAAGGGAATTCATCAGAGGATTTGCTTCAGATATGAATGCAAAATGTAAGCCGTACATGGTTAGAATGACATCTACCAGATTTAGAATAGCAATGTAAAATAGGATAATTCTCATTTTTTTCTCCTGTTCGATTGAGATGGAAGAGAAATCTATTTTGATAGACACATTGTTCTTTTTTAAGAACGCTTAATGCTATTATATTCTGAATATTATATTAATTTCAATATATCTGTTCTCAAATAAGAACAGATTAATTCTATTCATTTTTAATTAAACGTTTGTTTAAGTTATTCACACCTGTGTCTATCTACCTTTCTGAGAGTTAATCAAACGTTTGTTTAAATTCCAAAAATGTTATGAATCTACCTGTTTCTTCTATTGAAACGGACAGTTTCTAATAGAGAAACAATCAGAATCTCATATAATCTACAGAGAAACTCACTTTTCTCTCTTTTGTTCCATAACATCTTTCTTTGTAAGGTAAACATACCTGGGAATACAAAGAAAGGCGCGCCGATCAGAAGGAAAATACAGTTGGAACCATTCGATCTAGTTCATAAGCAATACGAAAACAGATCTATAAGGTGATTCAATCTCTTCACATTTATAAGAACCAGCAGGAATTCTATCAAATCGGGTTAATCGCTCTTTGGGAAGCAAACAAAAAATATGACCCAACCAAAGGAGCCTTCCCTCCATATGCATACTCATATATTAAAGGGAGGATGTTAACAGAAATGACTAAATCAAACCAACATGAAGAAAGAAATATCTATATGAAGGAAGATTTTTGGGAGCTTATTGAAGAGGAGAAGCCAGCTTCCATACTTCCTAATGAGCTAGTACTCTCTTACTGCAAGGAATTAACTGAAAATCAGACCAAATGGGTCCTGTACACCTGCTTGCAGATGCTGACCATTTGTGAAATTGCTGAGGTGGAAAATGTGTCGGTATCTGCTGTGAAGAAGTGGCGGGCAGGGGCTAAAGAGAAGCTGAAAAGGTCCGGAATTCTTGAAATCGTTTAGAAGCAATTTTTCAAATAAGAGGTCCGTCCCTCAAATGGAACAACTCCCCCACTGAATGAATAGAATAGTAGGAGTTTGGTGAGGGGTGATGGATTTTGAAGCTTCCAACGATTTTATGTGGGCCGATTGTTCGCAGGGTTGAGCCTACACAAGCTATAATATGGATTGCATTAAGCAAGCCATTTCGGGTTAGTGGTGAGTTATTTAAGGTGAATCATAGTGATTCGGATGTTTACGAATATGAAAAGATAGATTGTGAGATAAAGACAAAAACGATGCGAGTCGGCAAATGTTTATATATAAGTTTGGTTAAATTGTCACCACAAGCAGGTACGTTCCCGACGAATCATTTGCTTGGATACAACGTGCTGTTTCTAGGTAAGCATAAAAATCTTGATCTTGGCAGTTTTGATTTACTCTCTTCTAGCAATCCCAATTCCATCGTTTATGGAGACTTATCTTACCCTACGTTTTATATGAATGAAGGAAATCAAACGAATATTCTACATGGCTCGTGCCGAAAGCTTCACGGAGAAGGGACAGATGTATTAGCTGAGGCGGATAAAACCATTGCTTCGACTTTTGACCATACAGATAGACCTTCTGCTCTTTATTTAACAGGAGATCAAATCTATGCCGATGACGTGTCAGACCCTATTTTCAAGGTCCTCACAAAATTTGGTAATGAGTTAATCGGTCAGCAAGAAGACCTAAGCAGCATTGAACCCCGATTAAAAAATAGTCCTTTTCAAGAAGGGATTCGACAGATCAATGGTAGACAATATATGTCGGACCAATTTTGTCAATTCACTTCTAGAAAAGCCGCGAACCATTTATTCGCCTTAGGTGAATATGCAACCATGTATATGTTGGCGTGGAGTCCTGCCCTGTGGGAAATCGCCCATAAGGAAGAGATGTTCCAAACCTTTGAAGAAGCAGTGGCTAAAAATGAAATTTATTTTGCCTTTAAAGAAAAGAATTCGAAGCAGCATAAGGCTGAATATAAACAGCTCCAAGCACGTTATCAAAAGCAATTAAAAGAGTTGGAAAAACTTGAGGAATCATTGAGTTCTGTCAGAAGAGTATTAGCCAACACTCCTACCTATATGATGTTTGATGACCACGATATTACCGACGATTGGAACCTGACACAGGACTGGAAGACGAATGTGTGGAATGCTCCTCTTGGAAGACATGTTGTTAGCAACGGTTTAACCTCCTATTGGCTTTTTCAAGGATGGGGAAATGCCCCCGATACCGTTGACCATTTTGGCACCACCATGCAAACCTATTTTGACTCCTTTGAACAAGGTTCTTCTTCCCATTCTCAACTAGTAAACCTGCTTTGGAGCTATGATTCCTGGCATTATACGACTCCTACTTATCCAACAGCCGTTTTTCTTGATACAAGAACCCAGCGCGATTATCCAAATGAGCCAAAGCCAATAAAAATTGGTATGAGAATAGATGAGGAAGTATACAGTCCGAATCTAATTAAAGAGGCGGAATGGAACCGTGTTTCAACCAAGCTGGTAGAATGCGGATGGAAAGAAGGCGAACCGTTAATCCTTGTCTCCCCCCCACCTCTTTATGGAATAGGGTTAATAGAGAACTTTTTACAAAACTACATGCTCCCGCTTCGGACATATGGACTACCTGTCCAAACGAACTTTGATTTAGAAGCATGGAAGTATAATGGGAAAGGTTTTAGTGAATTTCTTCATCGCGTATTATCATGGAACCCAAGTGATTGTATCATCTTATCGGGGGATGTTCATTCGGCAGCTTCTGTGAAATCGGATATTACCTTTCAAGACGGGCGTACCCTTACCCTTTATCAGTTTACGAGTAGTCCTATCAAGAATATGAGCTATTCAGGATTAAAGGGCATTGTGATGAAATTCATCATTCGATTGAATGAAAGAAAACGAATTCAGCGGACACTCTACCGCTACTGTAATGAGAACTTTGAATTAGTTCGTGAAGTAAGGGAAGGTAGCATTCCTTCTGACTATGAGTGGAAAGAAAGCATAGATTATCAACCTATGAATGATTTCTCAATTATTGAAACCCATAATAATCTTGGACTCTTATCTTATAGAAATACAGAAATTACAAATAGTCTGTTATCCGCTAAAAATAGTTCTAAGTTTGATTGAAGAAGGATGTCGAATACTCGACATCCTTTTCGTTATATCTATCATATATCCTACAACATGTCGTTTAATTAACCATCTTTTTCAGCTTCAACCCTTTAATAGAAGAAAAACATATAATATCCTCGTATTACTCAGATATCTATTTCCATTTCCCCACTCATATACTACTATTAAAAGTAACTAAAAAACATTTTGAAAATTCTATTTAATAAACAGGAGGTGTCATTATGAAAAAACTGATTTCACTCACGTATTTATTCGGGGTTGTGTTCATCTTAGCTAGTGCTCTGTATTTTTTCGCATCGAACTGGCAGGCTTTTTCTCGGTTAGAAAAAGTGGCGTTAAGTGCATGTGTCTTTTTACTGTTCTATGGAACAAGCTTCGTACTGGATCGAATTTTAAAAGGAGTTCACTTTCTTTCGAATTGGCTCCTGATTAGCGGGGTTATTTCCTTTGGCTTATCAGTGGCCTTACTTGGGCAGCTATACAATTCTCATGCCGACAGCTATTTATTGTTTCTCATTTGGTTTATTCCCAGTTTACTGTTGAGTTTGCACACCAGATACAGTGGGTTTTATGTATTGACTCATATCCTTTTCCACTTAACGATTTACTTTTATTTATTTCCTACATCACCTTTTACAGACTGGGTACTCTTTCATACGTTCATCGCGTTTGGAGTTGCCATCTTCAATTCGCTTTTATTCTTAATCGTTAAAAAGGGATATATTCATTCAAAGCCTTTACTTTATTTGAGTCTGCTTACGGCCAATATACTCTTTATTGTCACTACGTTTGGTAACGATTTTTCCTTTTTCTTTTCCCTGTTTTATCTATTGATCATCGGATTCGGTATCTTCCGCTTCTTTCAGGAAGAAACCTCCCTGTTTATTATCCTTTCTGTATTTGGAACAGGCTTTGTAATCATTAAAATGTTTACTATAATGGTTCAACATTTTTCGAATCTCTTTTTTGTGACCCTTTTACTTGCCGCGTTCTTGTTATTAGCAGGGAGTGTATTTCTTGTAAACTACTTACGCATTCATTCTTATCATAAATGGGTGAAGACCATCCTAATCGCAAGTGTCACATCTATTGCGTCAGTCTTTCTTGTGGCAGCGGTTTTCGGACTTCTGTCTCTGGCGATGATGGAAGTTTCAATGGTCACCTTGTTTATTTTTTCTACTATTTTACTCGTTATTCCAAGCACATTAACCAGCTGGCCATCTCCTGTGAAATATTCACTCACTTTGACTGGGGTTATCATCGCCATGGTTGCGAGTACCGTGGATAAATTTTCATTTGTGATGTTTTTCGTTTTGGCCTTTGTGTTCTATTTTGAAAAAAGAGCCAGTGTAAGAACGGTATTCTACATTCTCTTCCAATTGAATTTGGGTATCTTTTTGGGTGAGACAATGAACTTAAGCCTACATGTGATCCTTGTCCTTATGCTGGTTATCAATCTACTATGCTTTCTTGTTTTATATAGAAAGCATCTGGTGCAATTTGCTGCTTTTCTCATTGGGTTCCTTATCTTCTTTTCATTAACGACAATCAACCTGTCACTATCACTTCATCTAATGTATACGGCATTGTTCTTTATTGCTGCAACGGGTGGCGTTTATTATTTCAAAAAGCAGAACCAACCCTTTTATTGGGTCTCATCCCTTGTGTTTTGGTTTATGCTCATCGTTCAACTATATTACGACTTAGCTTGGAAGCTCGTTCATAAATCCATTCTTCTTTTGGTGCTAGGTACGCTCTTCCTCATGGTTGCAGTGTATTTTGACAAAAGAATTGGAATCGTTGAACAGTCTGTCTCCATTTTGAAAGGAAAACGAATGGGGATTCTTCTGATTCTATTCCTTCAGGTAGGATGGATTGGGTACCAGGTTTACTCAAACGAAACCCTTTTACAACATGGAAAAACGGTTACATTGAAGCTTGAACCTGTTGATCCGAGATCTCTTCTTCAAGGAGACTATGTTCAGCTGAATTATTCTATTTCACAAATCCCTGACACCTCTTTTGAAGGAAAAAAAGGGCCTATCACGATTGTGCTACGTGAAAATGATCAAGGTATACACGAGTATGCAGGAATTTATAAGTTAAACAAACAATGGAACACTTCATATGACGAGAAAACTGGTGATGTTCTTCTAAACGGTAAGGTAATTAGCTCTTGGGACAGCAACGCTCAGGTAACATATGGGATTGAACATTTCTTTATTCCAGAAGGAACAGGAATGGATGTTGAGGGGAAAGTGGATTTTGCCGTTGTGAAGGTTAGTGAGAGTGGAAATGGGATTATCTTTGAGTTGAAATAAAGAAAAAGCCTCAACCAAACCGGGTTGAGGTTGTTTTTTTCTACTAATCCACCAATTCAAAAGAATCAATAAACCTATACATATCTTTTTTACGAGCCTCGTAATCATCTTGTTTATTCTGTCGGAAACTGAATCTCAAATGTAAACCATCAGCTTTCTCAACAATCATATAATGAGAGATATCGAAATCTGTTTCTCTCCTCCGATACAAAACGAGATCATCGATTCCATCAATCTCTTCAACTGAAACACTCTCCCCGTACTCTTTCATTCGCTCTTTTTCAGATTGAAGATCTTCTTTAGGGATACATTGAACACTTACATCCTCACTAACACCTGCATGTAAAGGGCGATACTTGTGCTGATAAAAGGTGTCTCCCACTAATTCCATTGCTGATGGCAATGTAGCCGTATAGGATTCCTCTGTTTGTGAACAAGCATATTCAATGTCAATCGGCTTAGGATCTTCTTCTGTCTTCTCAATATAAAAAGAGCCAAGCATAGCGAATACCTCTGCTTCCGTTTCTTTAGAATAATCTTCTTAAGGAATTACAGCTGAAGCTGTATAGAGTTTATGATTGATCGCCTTTATTAGGGAGTAAGAATGTGCTGTTCCATTCTCCTGTTCAAATTCTCCTTTATAAAACAGGTCAAAATTACATAGTTCAGGATATGACGATAGATCTTGTGCCTTAAGATTGTTTATTCTAATAGCCAGACGAATTTCTCCCGGCCCATCATAAATATCAAGATGTTCCTCTCCTACACTTTCCTCAATAGTGATTCTAATTTCAGGATGATCACTCTTCATTTTGTCATCAATCGTTATGTATTTAGGTGAATAGGTCTTGCCATTCTTTTGAACGTTCCCGTTTCTTTCACCTGAAGTGTATTCGTAGTGATCAGTCAGCATCTTCATATGTCCGCCAAATACAGGATAAACGGTTTTGGCTTCTAAATCATTTGTTTCATTTTCAGTTTTTACTGTCAGCGTTGGCGAGTCTTCTGAAGAAGGTGGACAAGTCTTTTCCTTGTTTTCTTTTTCAACTTCTTGACTCGATGCAGTCGTTTGTTCGTCTGAGTTAACGGAGCATCCGGTTAATAAAACCATCATGATTAAAAATACATGCCATTTTGATACGATTTTCATTGCAATCTCCTTTACTTGTTAGTCTTTGATGAGGTGGAAATAGATCTCTCCACAATAAAATACGTTAAAGCTTTGTACAGCTAAAACGTTTCAAAAACATTACAATATTAACATAAATATTACATAAAATTATTATATTGGAATAATTTTATATTACCTGAAAGTAAAGGAGAGCATAACATAACAGGTGGTTAGGGTGATTCCATTATTATTTCGCTATTTTTCGCACATTTATTTAATCTTCACAGGAAGGACTTTGTTCACGTAATGGGGGATTGAAAGGTTTTCTAATTTCATTTTATGATAAGTTATTTTTCCCTTTAATTTTTCTTTGATTTGACAATCCAAACATCCTTCAAGTAATACCTGATGATAGTGGATTCTTATCAAGTGCCATTTATATTTTAATTCTGGTAGTAGCCCCTTATTCATTTTCATAATAATCCTCCTCTATTTTGATAAGTCGCTATTTCAATAATTTTGCCCTTATCATACGAATTATGAAAAGTTAGTAGTGTAATGAGCACTTAAACCTAAGTGGAGAATGAATCTATTTTACTACTTTTTGAATAATACCATAAATGATTATTTAATAAACGGAATATTACTAAAAGAATAAATTATAACCATAGGTACAGTATTTTCATTTTGTTTCTCCTCTTTTCCCTAAAAGAACGTTGGGAAAACTTCTTAGGCTGATTAACTTATAGGGATGAATATTCTAAATTTTATCTATAAGAATATTGTGTTTGGGGATAATGACCGGGTTGTTGTAAAGAGTAGTGAATTGGTAAGGAGATGATTTATGGATGCTTGAGACAGGTCAATTACAACCGACCGTGTTGTGATATTGGTAGGAATCGAAAGATTGTACATAAACGATTTAAGACATCTACATACGCGATATTTCTAGTATTAAACTCTTTCAAGGTTGACCCTTTAGCTTTCGTAAAAAAGTTCAATAATTCACCATGTACCTTTTTCTCAAGAAACTTATCCCACAGATCATCTTCATGAGTTTTACTAGTTACATAGGTTTCAGCTGTAAGGAGCGTGCCTTTATTCGTCTCTTCTAAAAAAGAAAGCCAACTATAATCTACAAATGAAAACGGCTTAAAACCTTCTTCTTTATAAGTTTTCATTCGTGTAGATAAATGACGGGCATAGCTACCAGAGATTAACCCTTGATCGATTGCTGTAAAATAATCAATAGCCCATCGTTCATCAGAGTGAGGAAACTTAATGATAAAATCCGGAATAAACGAGAGCTTCTTTTTGTAATGAAATCCTCTTTCAATCTCGACATCGTAATGCTTCAGTTCACCTTCTAATATCTCTCGAAAAATGGTAAGATGAATATCTTTTTTAGACTTATCCTCAAGCTTAGAAACATACCTATCATAAGTCCTCGTGTTTTCGGGGGAAGAACATTCACTTTCATCATTATGGCGAAAATAAAAGGGGCTTCCTTCCTCTATAGTTAAATTCATGTTTACTGGTTTGTTGCAGCATAAACAGGTAAACGCACTCTTCTTTGAAAAAACACGATAATTTTCTTCAAACCAGCGCTTAACTTCAGATCGTGTTAATTTTTGTTGCTCTAGCACTCTTCTTTTCAGTTCAATGTTAAAGACGGAATTATGTAGGTAGGCTGAGTCCAAGTAATATCCATCCCTTCTAATTCATTAGTTTCTTAGATTATCATACCGTTATGTAAAATAATGTAAATTTGAGATTTTCTAAGAGTTATAGATGCTCTAATTGATTAAAAAGGTGTTAGTAGGAGGAACCGTAAATGGGGATTGCAATTCTATTTAGAAAGAATTTTTTTCAGGGAAGTATGGGGACGGTTCTGCTGCTATGTACACGCCCTTTTTAAAGTTTATGTAAATAATGTCATTTTATAGTAATATAGATATAGTGCTAATATAATACTTAAAAATGATTAGGGAGTTGTTCCACATGTTTTTACAAGAGTTAAATACAGAAGAAAAAGTTGCTTTTTTAGAATTAGCCCATTTAGTTGCAAATTCCAATGGGATTATTGATGAAAAAGAACAAAAAATGCTAGATACATATGATTATGAAATGGGATTAGATCTTAAAATGCAAGATCTCAACGATTTATCAATAAGTGAAATTGTACCAGTGTTTAGATCTACTAGAGTAAAGAGAATCGTATTTTTAGAAGCGCTTGCTGTTGCCTTTGCTGATGGAATATACCATGAAGAACAAAAGAGCCTGATTCAAGAATTAAAGGTATCATTCGAAATTAGTGATGAAGAATATGAATCATTTAAGGGATGGATTATTAAAGTTAATTCACTTTATGTACAAGCAGATGAGCTAGTTGGAGCTTAACCCTTTCCCTTGCAATTCATGCGGATTATGTTGTCAAAACATAGGACATATAGAAGAGCTAAAGTCCTACGATCTTGGGAATGGCACTTGCAAATACCTCATTGACCAAAAGTGCTCTATTTATGAAAGTAGACCTCTAATATGCAGAATCGAAGAGATGTATGAAAAAGTGTTTTTCAAACAATTCACTAAAGAAGAGTATTACCTTGCGAATTTGAAAGCTTGTAAAAAGCTACAAGTTGAATATAGTCTCAGTGAAAAAGATCAAATTGATCTAACCAAGTACTGGGGGGAATTTCCTTGAAAAAAAATAAAAAAGAAAAAGAGGATAAAATAAACTCTGTTTCTAATTCTGGATTAGGGGCTGCAGCAACTGAAGTAGTCTACCGCTACGGCAGTGCAGCTACAGAATATATTCTAGGCTATCAGGGTGATGTCCGACCTGATGGACAAGCCGTCAAAGGTCTTAAAGATATCGCCAAGAGTAGAGTCACAAGCTATGCGAATAAGAAGCAACAAGCTGGTTTTGCTGGTGAGGTTCTTCACGAGAGCAGAACAAACGCTGAAAATATTATCAAAAAAAATTCTAATAGAATTCGTAGAACTGATTCTTTAGGAGATACGAATCACCAACAGTTTGATCATGTCAAAACGGATTTGAATGGCAATCCAATTATTAATCAACATGGTCATTATACCGGTACTTCTCAAATGAAATTACGTGGTCATTACGACCTGGATGAATATATTAAGCTTAAGAAAAAAATCGATCCTTATTGGAAGCCACCCAAAGATCTAACACAAGATAAGCTTGTGAAAATTAGTGCTGAAGGTAATGTTAAGCAATTATTCAATAAAGATTATTCTAAATATAAAAACGTAGAGCTCTTGCATATCCCTGCTGAGCAATACGAATATGCAAAAGGATTCTTAAAAGAACAACAAATAAATCTAAAGCATCAAATTAAAGTCCTTGAAAAAAAGGGAGACACTCAAACACTTTTAGCTAAAAAAGAGGAATTAGAGAGAATTAATTCTGTAGATAGGCGTATACGTAAAAGCGTGAGTAGTAAGGACTCAATGAATGCCCGTTTAAGACCAAAGCTTCAAACCGCTAAAGAAATGCATTCAGTTTCCCATCGTGCAGGAGTAGAACAAGCCAAAACAGGAGCTATTATTGGCGGTGCTATTTCTATATCAAAGAATATTGTTGAAATTATTAGGACAGAAGAAAAAGATTATCAAAAAGTAAGTGTTAGCGTGATAAAAGATACGGCTGGTGCCGCTGCATTAAGTTACGTAAGTGGGTATTCCGGTGCAGCCATTAAGGCTCTAATGGCGAGAAGCGGGAAAGAAGTATTTAAGAACTTATCCAAATCAAACCTCCCCGCTATGATTGCAACATCTTCTTTTGAAGTGGGTAAATCAATTAAACGCTATTTGACTGAAGAAGACTTTGATGAATTACAACTCATTGAGGAGCTTGGGGAAAAAGGTACTGGGATGATGGCCGCTAGTATGGGAGCTGCTATTGGGACGGCTATCACTCCTGGTATCGGGACGGTTGTGGGAGGAATGGTCGGATACATGACAAGTACCACAATCTATCAATCTGCCATAGACCTCCTGATGGAAGGTCGCTTATCAGAAAAAAATCGAATGGTTGTTGAACAACTATCTAAGGAAGCCATTCAGTCCATTCAAGAGCAGCGACTGGAATTAAGTAATTTAATTGAAAAACATTTCACTGAGCGTCAGGAAGTGTTCAACCGCTGTTTCTCATCCATCCAAGATTCCCTAATTAAAGGGGAACATGTGCAATTCTCAGAGAATATTATTGAGCTAGCTACAACGTTCGGTATAGAATTACACTTTACTCATTTTAATGAGTTTGATGCATTTATGTCAGAAGATACCTCATTGTTTAAATTTTAAAAAATACTCAAAATGAACTAATAGGGAGATGAAGATATGCCAATTCCTTTTATAGCTGCCGGAGTTATTGCAGCGACTGCCATTACCGGTGTTGGAAGTGGAGTAAAAGCAACTAAAAACACCATAGAAGCTAAGGGTCTAAATCAAAAAGCCAGAGGTATGGTCACCCAAGCAGAAAACCATCTAAATTCCAGACGTGAATTGACAAATAATCGAATTGAAAAATTAGGAGAAGAAAAAATTAGGATCCTATCTACTTCAGCTCAAGAGTTCTTAACCTATTTTCAACTTTTAAAAGATGTTGAATTTAGCGATCATACAACTGGTATTGAAGAACTAAAGAACATGGGCGTTACAAAAGATTTACTAAATGAACTTGAAGCTGAATCATTTCAAGCTGTTAAAGTTGCAAGTGGTGGATTGGCTTCGTTAGGTTCAGGAGTAGCAGCGGCATATGGAGCATATGCTGGTACAATGCTCTTGGGAACTGCATCAACAGGAGCACCTATTGCTGGTTTATATGGAGTTGCTGCATCAAATGCTACATTAGCTTGGTTAGGTGGTGGAGCATTATCTGCAGGAGGATTTGGGATGGCGGGCGGTACCATGGTTTTAGGAGGAATTGTAGCCGGTCCAGCACTTGCAGTTGGCGGTCTTATTATGTCAGCACAATCTAAAAAGAAACTTAATTCTGCTTACGGAAATTTAAATGAAGCAAAAGTAGTTGCAGAACAATTGACAAGTGCTGAAAAAGTTTTAGAGGTTATTCATATACGATCCATTCATCTGTATTCTTTATTAGAAGAAATTAATAAAGTATTTACTAGTGGGATTGAAACTATGAGAAATATTATTTCAAAAACAGGTACCGATTGGCAAAAATTCAATAAAGAAGAAAAAGAAGCCATTCATAAAGTATTCTTAACAGCTCAGCTCATTAAAGGGATTATTGATACACCTCTTCTCGATGAAGATGGGGCTATTACTCAGAAATCTGCTGAAGTTTTAGAGTCAGGTCAACAGGCTCTTACTAAACTTCAATTTCAAAAAACTGTATAGGTTTTCTTGCTTAGAGGCAAGGGTAGATGCATGAGATGGTTCTAGTGTTTCTTTATAACATATAATGAAGCACTAAAATCGTCCCCGATACTCTCAATTCTAACCAATACTCCTCACCTTTGCGGACATGATTTAATTCCTCCGATCTAAAACATATTCATTTTTTCACTTGTTACTAAAAGGATAAACAATGTTTTATACATGGAGATGATCAAAAATAAAACTTGCATACGGGATTATAACTAATGTCTTTTGGAAATTAATTTTACTATCACTAACATAGGAAGGTTAATTAAAATGGTAAGAACAAACATGTGGGAGCCATCGAGTTTCCGATATCGATGCTTTCTTCTTGAGCAATACTTCCGAAGATTGTAATCATCAACTCGCTGTCGGCATCTTCTGTATGGATGTTCCCTTTCTCATAATAAATATGCACCGGTCTGGGTAAAGACTTTAACAAACGTATCGCTTACAACGTTTCTAAAGTGTTCCGACTAAACCTTGAAATGCTCTTACAAAGGGTCAACGCCGTGAGGCTGGATGGATAAAAATACGCAAAATATAGTTTAAATATCCGATTTTCTACTATATAATAGACGGTTAATTTCACTCTTTTCCCCTCCAAATTCCTCGATTCATTTTTATATCGAATTTCACCCCATAAAACGCAAAAAAATGGCCCACTTCCTTGAATGGAGATGAGCCTGAATGGTCGTTTTTCTTCTATTGAAATACCATGTTTTTAACCATAATAACTAATCTTACTTAACCTGGACTGATCATTTGTAAGTGGCAACGATTCCTCATTATGAAAATTCACTTCATCATCAAACATCCAAAATAGCATTTTATACTTGTCTGGCAGACAATCGTCTATTTGACGAATGAAATCATAACAATACTGAAGAAACTCAATTGTTTTACTTTTCGTCACCTGTAACAAAGGCTGCAGCTGAGATATATGTTTCGATTCATCCATAAAGGGCGATGCATGAACATACCTATCTCTGTAATTTAAAATTTTCTTGTAATTGGCATAATGTGGCTTTATCTTTTCCACTTCTTCCGGATATAGTTTATAAATGACTTTCTCAACAATTTGTTTATCATTTATCTTTTTTTCTTTTAACACACCTTTCACTGCTTCCGTTTCCTCATGATTTCCTAGTTTTATATTATAGAAGAAATCATATAAACATGCTTCAACAAAGGTTACAGCCAAGAAGACTAAGTTCCTTTGCATACCTCCGATTTTGTTTCGTAATTCTCTAGATTTTACATCTGTTATCATTTCAAATCGTTCTTGATGGCTTAGCTGTTTATTTTTCTCATCTTGTTCTGCTAAAAGCTCTAGGTATAAATTCCAATGAACTTTTAAGTCATTAAAAATAATCATTTCGGGTATAGTTGGATACACACCTTTATAAATATTTAATTCAAACCAATGATTATCATTAAACGCAGGCTGTCCGGTGAATTTTTTATAGTCTAAAATATCTTTGATTTGCTTTGTTTGAAAAAGGCTAACTTCCTCTTTTTCTATATCACTTAGCCTCTCTCGTGTAAAAGCTATGATTCGATTTACCAACTCATTATCGTATGGCTTTTTGAAATTGCTTTTATGTAAACTGTCCTGTACAGTTTTCCAAATACTGTTTCCCCAAAGTACATATTGCTCTTTCTTTAATCTAGATTCTTTTATTTCATAAGCTAATTGAATATTCCCCACTTGTCCTTGTGTGGCTTGTCGACCACTAATTAAATTTATGAATATAGCAGTTAAGGTGTATTGAAATGCTTTTTTCTTTGCTCCAGACATTGTATTTAAAGTTGCCCTTGAAAAGAGCTCCTTTAATACCATTAAATCATCCACTAACGATTCCTCCCCATTTAATGAAATGAAATTCAAACTCTATTATAACACGCAACATGTCCCTCTCTTTTTCATCCTTCTAAAACAAAAAATAGCCCATCCCCTTATAATAAACCGATTACAAAATACTCGATAGATATGGATAGACGTCTATTAGCAGAGCAATTCATTCAATTTAAACCTATACATCTAGACATTGAGGCTAGTATTATTATTCTGCGAGGAACCGATTATGAAGAATTGCATTTCTAGAAAAAGTTAACAACACAAATAAGCCCGCCAAGCCATTGGGCTCAGCGGATAAAATTTGGTAATTAGCCTTTCAGCTTATAATAATCTACATACCAGTCTGCAAACTTCTGCAGTCCTTCTTCTATTGAGGTTTCCGGTTTAAAGCCTACAGCTTTCTGCAATTCATCTGTTGAAGCATAGGTAGCTGGTACATCACCTGGCTTAATTGGTTCAAAGACTTTTTCAAATTGTACTTCTTTGCCTAGCGCTTTACTTAAAGCCTTTTCTAACGTTTCAATAAATACCATCAACTTCTCTGGGCTATTGTTTCCAATATTAAAGACTTTATGTTGAACTTCACCTTCAGGTGGATTACTTAATAATCGTTCTATTCCTTCAACGATGTCATCAATATAAGTAAAGTCCCGATATAGATCCTTCTCAAAATCACCATTATTGAAAATCTTAATTGGCTCATCATTAAAATACTTATCTGCAAATCCAAAATAGGCCATATCCGGTCGACCCATTGGTCCGTATACAGTAAAGAATCGAAGCCCTGTAGCTGGAATCTTATAAAGATGACTATACGTATGTGCCATTAATTCATTTGATTTCTTAGTAGATGCATATAGTGAAACTGGATTATCAACAAAATCGCTTTCCTCAAAAGGAACCTTTTTATTGGCTCCATAAACAGAACTAGATGATGCATATACAAGATGATCCACTGGATTATATCTGCAGGCCTCAAGGATATTATAAAATCCAATGATGTTACTTTGAATATAGACATCCGGATTCTCTAATGAATACCTTACTCCTGCTTGAGCAGCTAGGTTTACTACAACGTTAGGCTTGTACTCTTCGAAGGTCTTCATTACCATATCTTTATCTGATATGTCGCCTTTAATAAAGGTAAACTTCTCATAAGGTTCCAAATTCCCTAAACGAGTATGTTTAAGGTTTACATCATAGTAGTCATTGACGTTATCAATACCAATCACCTGGCAACCCTGCTCTAGTAGTTTTCTAGATAAGTAGTAACCAATAAAACCAGCTGCTCCAGTGATTAGGTATGTTTTACTAGGATCAAGAGTTTTGTAATTCAAGATTCTTCGACTCCTTAACAGCTTCTCTAATTGTAGGTTTTCTTCCAATTGAGTGATACTCCACTCCTGCTTTTTGCATCTCATCAATACCATAAATGTTTCTACCATCATATACTAATGGTGTTCTCATTAACTTCTTATAACTTTCAGGTGTTACTGCTTTCACTTCTCCCCATTCAGTAAAGATAAAGCAGACATTCGCACCTTCTAATGCATGTTCAATATTGGAAACATAGGTAATGCTACCATTGCCATTCTTACCTTCGGGGTGAACTTTAGCAAAGTTCTCTGCACCCACAGGATCGTAAGCAAAGATATCTGCGCCTTGTTCTAATAATAAAGGCACATTTTCAAGAGATGCCGCTTCCCTTAAATCATCTGTTCCCGGTTTAAAAGTTAATCCTAGTACAGCTACTTTAAGACCATTAAAGGTGATAAGTCTTTTACTAGCTTTCTTATATAGCATTGTTTTCTGCTCTGTGTTTACATCAATAGCCGCTTTAACCGTTTTGAGCTCATAACCGTTCTGTTTAGCAATATAATCTAGCGCTTTTGTATCCTTAGGGAAGCATGATCCACCAAAGCCAATGCCTGCATTTAAAAACTTACTTCCTATACGCTCATCAAAGCTCATACCTTTAGCAACATCCTGAATATCCGCTCCTACCAATTCACAAAGGTTTGCTATATCATTCATATAAGAAATTTTCAAAGCAAGAAAGTCGTTAGAAGCATATTTGATCATTTCTGCCGACCTTCTATTTACTGAAACAATCGGTAAATGAAACGGTTCATAAATTTTC
Organism: Rossellomorea aquimaris TF-12; assembly: GCF_001648555.1. Lineage (GTDB taxonomy): Bacteria > Bacillota > Bacilli > Bacillales > Bacillaceae_B > Rossellomorea > Rossellomorea aquimaris. The sequence goes on from NZ_LQXM01000028.1 coordinate 395,413, forward strand.
ATTAATAATTCCTCAGCCCATTTACTTTCTGTTCCAATAATAATTCTCTCAGCATGAAGAGTATCATGAACCGCAGATCCTTGCGCTAAGAATTCAGGGTTTGATGCTACTTCCACATTCACATCTTTGACTAAAAAGTCCTGTATAAACTGTTCCACTTTATCATTCGTTCCAACAGGAACTGTCGATTTAACTACAACTAGACAATCCTTTTCTACCGATTCAGCAATTTGTCTAGCAACTGTAGCAATGTATGATAAATTTGCAGAACCATCTGGTTGTTCTGGTGTACCTACGCCAATAAAAATAGCATCTGCATCCTTGTAGGCTGATTTGAAGTCAGTTGTATACTCAATTCTTCCAGAAGAATAATTTTTTTTCATCAACTCTTCTAAGCCCGTTTCATAAATTGGAGAAACTCCAGACCTCATTAATTCTACTTTTTTTTCATCTATATCAACACAGGTTACTTGATGGCCTGATTCAGCAAAACAAACGCCGGCAACTAAGCCGACGTAACCTGTTCCTGCTACTGCTATTTTGTACATCGTTGCACCTTCCTTCGCTACTCAAATATATAAAAGAAATGCCACTTTGGTAAAGTGCCTACCTTTCCAAAAGCAAATAAATAAAACATATCCTTATTTATGAACGCAACATATTAAAGTAGTGAGGGGCTATCCCCAAAGTTCACATTTTTTTTACTAACAGTTGTATATTTAGAAAACTGCCTTTTCAGTACAATCCATTGAACTAAACAATAAGGAGCTAAAATAATAATATCGGCAACAATAATAATTTTCCAATCAGTAAATAAAGAGGTTACAAAATATACAAAGATTAATTTGAATATCACACCAAATGTATAAAAGTATGCTTGTAATTTCATTTTCCCTAATCCACTAGCAAAAGTCGATAGCACATTATGAAAGATAAAAATACTCCCATAACTTGCAAAAACCACTGCACTAATATTATCAACGTTTATACTATTTTGACCTAACCATAAATTAACAACTAATTGCATACATGGAATAAATAGAAATAAAAATATGGCAACAATAATTACCAAAAGATTTAAAGTTTTAAAATATTTATTAATCCACAATCCATCTTTTTCTTCAAAAGCTTTGGTTATTGCCGACCACAACGGTGTAAGAGCTAAGTTAAATAGCGTACCTGATAGCATAAACAATTGATAGTAAATTTGATATTCTACTACACTACCTGGTCCGACAAAATAGGTTATTAATATTAAGTTTGTTTGAGTAATAGCAGTATACATGATTTGATTCCAAAAAAAGACTCCCCCTAATGCCATTATCTCTCGCGCTGATTTATTATTAATATAACTAATACTTGGATAACATCCTTTTAATTCTTTAGTAAAAATATAAATAGTTGCAATAATAAGGGGCAAATTGACACATAACAAATACACAATAGATAAGATCTTTAAATTTGTCTCTAAATCAAATGATGGCGCTAAAAGCACAAAAACTAATAGTAATAAGCTTGTTATTAAAGCAATAAGATTATTTATTGCAGACTTTTGTAATGCATAAAGTACAAAAGAAATTAGGCGTAAAAAAAATTGCATCATGATTGTAATAAATGCACACATGACTACAAATAACATTGTTCCTGAAGATATTAGAGTTTCAGATATATTAAATATTGTATTCCAACTAATGTATGGGAAAGCAATAATACTTAAAATAATAACAAATAGAGTCATTGCACCTATAATGAAGTAAGCCGAAGATAAATTTTGCCTTATCTCTAATTGATTGTTTCGTACTATTGCTCCTACTAATTTATTTCTCAATCCATTACCAATACCCATGTCAAAAGTAAGAACCCATGTCAAAACTGAAAGGATCGTAAACCATACTCCAAGTACTTCTTGGTTATCAAAATATCTTATAAAAGCTGGCAAGGTAAGTAAGGAAATTATTAAACTTCCACCCTTAATTATAAAAGCTGCCAAGATATTTTTGATAACAACCTTATCATTTTCAGTAGAAAAATATCTATTTACGAACTTCCTCAAATTCTTACTCCAATCTTTATAATTATTCACTATACTATAGATACAAAACGTAATTATTTTATTTTCTTTTCTTAATATTTAGCCCAAATTTAAGAATTTATAACAGAGTCTAATGATTTTATCATTGTACTTGTATCAATTCCTGTTACTACTAGCCTCTTTTGAAGTGTTTCATTAGCTACTATAATATTTACGATACCATTAATATGATAATAGTCACTTTGTTTACTTACAATTTTTCTACTAACTTTTTTAAAGATACTGTTAATTTTAAAGGTAGTATATTTTGCAGAATTTATTACTTTAGCCACATAATTTTTATCGGAGTAGCTTTTATAACACAAAAAGATAGTATCTTTAAATTGGGGATATTTTAACAGACAGTTTATAGTTAAGAACTCAAAATTAAAATTTTTAATCAAATCTAATTTATTTAAATCCTTTATTGCTGCTAAAGCAGAATCAGCCCAAATTGTATCAACACTGTAAAATTTAGGAACCAACTCTGACCAATTATATTCTTTATGCCCTCTAAAATGCGGGGCATCTTCTAACTTACCTGTATGTCTCCCTGTAGCTGAGTCTGATGAACCGCTTTTATTACAAATACCTGAAATAGTTAGTGGGAAGTCTATCTCAACCAATTTATTAACAGTTAACGAAAGGGCAACAGAAATATATATATCTGGTGATAATCCTCCGAAGTATTTTCCAGTTGTTTCTCTTATTTGCTGAAGGCACTCTCTTCTTACAATGCCATGATATAACTTTACCATATCAAGTGATAAATAATCTTGCCCGCCCTGTTTTAATAATTTTACAACTTCATAATACGGATCACATATTTTTGCTTTTGTAGTAATCTGATTTATACTTAAATATCCATCATCTTTCTTACCTCTTAACGCCTCTGAATTGGGCCAAAAGTAAACTGCGTTCAATCCTGGTTTAATTGCATCAACATTATTCTTTTTAGCCCATAATACTACATCAATTATCTGAGGTAATATCCCGTCATCATCACCAATTATACACACATATTCTCCATCTGCTTGACTAACGGCTAAATTGAAGTTGTCAACAAATGATATTGTTCCCTCAGTGTAGTTATATTTTAACCGCTTATTATTATCATGCTTAATTAATAATTTTGACAATTCACGTTTTTCACTATTGTCCTGTATAACAACTTGTATTCGATCATCATTAATGTTCAAAATTTGTTCTACAGTTGCACTTGCATACTTTTCTCTATTTTTAGTAGGAATGACAACAGATAATAAAAAATTATTTTTCATATAAACCTACCTTCTTTATTAATTATTTAGATAATAAATAATTAATATTGTATTGTAGAATTTCAGTTACTTTCTCCAGACCATTTTGTTAACAATACCTGTATAGCTCTGAATTATTTTAACTACTTTTACACTTACATTTAAATCTGTATAACTTAATACATCTATACCCATATCGCTGTTAGATTTCATAGCAACCGCCATATCAACAGCTTGAAGCACTTGTTCTGTAGTAATACTACCAATAATCATGTTTCCTTTATCAAATACTTCAGGTCTTTCTGTGCTCGTTCTAACTGATACGGCGGGAAATTTATAGTAAGAAGCTTCTTCAGCAATAGTTCCGCTATCAGAGACAACACAAAAGGCATTAATTTGCAGATTGTTGTAATCAGAGAAAGAAAAAGGTTGTAAGCTTCTCACATTTTTATGGAACTTAAAACCGCGCTGTTCTATTGTCTTTTTACTTCTTGGATGCGTACTATAAATAACTGGCATGTCATATGTTTCTGCCATAGAATTAATAGCATTCATAAGTGCCATAAAATTTTGCTCATTATCTATATTCTCTTCACGATGAGCCGATAGTAATATATACTTTCCTTTTTCCAATCCAAGAGTTTTCAAAACACTACTATTATTAATTCTATTTGCATTAGCACTGAGAACTTCTGCCATAGGTGAGCCTACAACATACGTTCTCTCTTTAGGTACACCTTCTGAGTTTAAATACCTTCTAGCATGCTCTGTATAGCAAAGATTAACATCACTAGTATGATCTACAATTCTTCTATTAATTTCTTCAGGTAAATTTTCGTCAAAACATCTATTACCTGCTTCCATATGAAAAATAGGGATTTTTAATCTTTTTGCAGATATGACACTTAGACAAGAATTTGTATCTCCAAGAACTAGAACAGCATCTGGTTTTAGCTCAACCATAATCTCATATGATTTAGCAAGAACATTACCCATTGTTTGTCCTAGGTTATCACCTACCACCCCTAAATAATAGTCTGGAGTTCGTAGTCCTAATTCATTAAAAAACACTTCGTTAAGAGTATAATCATAATTTTGTCCGGTATGAACTAATACATGGTTAAAGTACATATCACACTTTTTTATTATCTCGGATAATTTTATTATCTCTGGGCGTGTGCCTACTATTGTCATTACTGTTAATTTACGCACTGCTTGTCCTCCTGTTGCTTCACATAGTGAGGATAAAGTTCTTTATGATTTTCTATCCACTCTTTCATTTCTATTATCATCTGTTCATAGCTTGGAACTATAAAATTAAAATCGTTTCTGTTATTAATAAGGGATTTATCAACTGCAAAAGTATCACTAGGTAAAATTGTTAATGAATTTCCTTTCATACTTTTATTGAAAAGTTTAAGTAGTTCATATTTGCTAATACTTTCATTATTTACTAGGTTATATAGACCAGTTATTCCTTCTTCTAGTGCTTTATCCATGGCCTTGGCTAATGTTAAAGTTGTAACCCCTGTCCATATTGCTTTGGTAAAGCCATTAATCTGTCCTTCTTGTTTCATAAACCAATTAAAAAGTCCAATACCATCATTATTTAGATCCGGACCAATTATAGAGTTTCTGAAAGTTAAATCTTTACTATTTTCTAGTTCACCTAAAGCTTTAGATCTATCATAAAAAGTACTTCCATCTCTAAATGATGTTTCTGTGTATCCACCTTCTTTACCAGAAAAAACACAATCTGTGCTCATATGGATAACTTTTGTTTTCATATCTTTTGTAATTTCGCTTAAATAATGCGGTAAATAACTATTTAATAGTACAGCTAATGCTTTTTTATCATCGGCGTCTTTATTTAAAATTCCAATAGCATTAATAACTGCATCATAGTTACCTTCAGAAATTACATCTTTTAAAAAAGGAAAATTAGTAACATCTCCTATAATATTATTACAATATTTAAACCCTCTTCTACTAAAAGCAGTAACGTCATGTCCTACTTCACTAAGATATAAAGAAATTACATGCCCTGCCATTCCAGTTGCACCAAGAACAAGGATTTTCATCTATCTCTCCCTCCAATTCTTTAATTCTTCTTGGATGTAATCAAGGTTAAGTAGTTTATCCTTTATACCCTCAATTCCTAACCTTAGAGTGTTATGAGAATTATAATCTTCGACTTCTTGTAGCTGCTCATTACCTTCTACAAAGTATTTGTCATAGTTAAGATCTCTTTTATCCGCAGGAACCCTATAAAACCCACCTAAATCTTGAGCAACTACATGCTCTTCTCTTGTGAGAAGTGTTTCATATAACTTTTCTCCATGACGAGTACCTATAACTTTAATTTCGTTTTTAGCATTGAATAATTCCTTGATTGCCTGTGCTAAATCTCCGATGGTAGAAGCTGGGGCTTTCTGAACCATAATATCTCCTGCTTCTGCGTTTTCAAAGGCAAAAACAACAAGTTCTACAGCTTCCTCAAGACTCATCAAAAATCTTGTCATGTTTGGATCTGTAACTGTTAAAGGTAGCCCATTCTTTATCTGGTCTACAAATAGTGGAATAACCGAACCTCTCGACGCCATAACATTTCCATATCTTGTTCCACAAATTAAAGTCCTTTCAGGATCAATAGTTTTTGATTTGGCCACAAAAACTTTCTCCATCATAGCTTTTGAAATTCCCATTGCATTTATGGGATATGCAGCTTTGTCAGTGGAGAGACATATCACCTTTTTAACACCCATTTCAATAGCACCAGTAACAACATTTTCGGTCCCTATTATATTCGTTTTTACTGCTTCGAGAGGAAAGAATTCACAAGATGGGACTTGCTTAAGTGCTGCAGCATGGAAAATATAGTCAACACCATGCATCGCGTTCTTAACACTTGATAAGTCACGGACATCACCAATATAAAACTTTAATTTTTCGTTACTATAAACTTTTCTCATATCATCTTGTTTTTTTTCATCTCTTGAGAATATTCTTATTTCCTTAACATCAGTATTTAGAAATCTTTTCATTACTGCATTTCCAAAGGATCCTGTACCACCAGTTATTAGAAGTGTTTTGTTTTTAAACATTAGATTGTCCTCCTGAAATAATTTCATCTATTTTGTCAATTAGTTTTCCCATTGCATATTCTGCAGTGTGATATTTCATTGTATATTCATAGTTTAAATTACCTAATCTTCGAAGCATTTCTTTATCATCCTTAAGTCTTAAAATTGCCTTAGCCAGAGATTCAGGATTATTAGGCTCAAATATTAACCCATTAACTTCATGATTAACAAATTCACGAATATTAGGAAAATCTGATATTATTACTGGTTTTCTTTGCACCCCAATTTCAAATGCGGGTCGCGCTTGATGGGGTTTCGTCATTGGAAAGATTAATATATCGCAAGCTGAAAAGGAATCAGACATATCTTTTTGGATACCTATGAACTTAACTTTGCTTTGAATCCCTTTTTGTAAAATATATTGTTTGTTTTCTTCTGAGAACTTTATTATTTTTCTGTTCTTTATTCTACTAACTGTTCGTTTAATACCTTCCCCTTGAATATTGCCAAAATCTTTGCCCGCTACTATAAGACTAATCTCTTGATTCTTTAATATATTAATAGCTTTTAAGGCTATATCTATTCCCTTTAATTTGTCTGTTCCTCCTACAAATAACACATTAAAATTCTGTGGGTTAATATTTAAATTAGCACAAGCAACATCTCTATCATTATTTGCCTTATATTCTTTTATTTCTAAAAAATCTGGTGACACTACTGTTTGAGCTTTAGTTAACCCTGTTTGCAATAAATCGTATTCGGATAAAAAAGCGACAGCTGTAAATTCATCTAACATATTTTTCATAAATTTATTCATAAGTTTCTTAGGACTACCTGGTATTGTTTCTCTTACAAAACATAGAGATTTTATTTTTCTTTTCTTAAATAACTTTCCCATCCAGCATAAAACTTTTGAATTTACTAAAACAAAATCAGGGTTTACATTTCTTAATACTAAGTCCCAATATTTAATTTGGGTAAGAGAATGTAGTGCGTGATACCAAAACCTGGGTTTTAGCAAATTATTACCCCCGCTATAATATGTTAATTTTCCTAATCTGAATGAGAAGGTATGAGGATTTAAACCCTTCTCTCTTAAAAAGTTTAGAAGGTCAGGTGGATCATTCGGTATATAACAGACAACTTTGTATTTTTTTTCCAAAGTTCTCCATGTGTTATATAAACTAATCCCTGCCCCACCGAGCAATCCTGAGTGATGAATCAATAATATTTTCTTTTTACTCATATAATCTACTCCCAAAAGAATTTGTAGTTGTCAATCCCCATGCTTCCACCAGGTGTCGAAATTATAAATTGAATTAATGGGAAAATAATACAAGCCATCATAGCAATAACACGGATATTCTTGCTTTTGATCCCTTGAATTACATTTGGTATTAAAAGAGTAATATAAATCATAAAATACAATGATATTCTTTCAAACAATGGAATCTCCATTGCTAAGAAAAATACCACAAAATTAATACATGAAAGAACAAAGGATATTGACATGACCCTTATATAATCTTCATTATGCTCATTACTACTTTTTGGCCAAAAAAACAAACATGCTAACGGAAGCGCCATTACAACAACTATTAATAACGGATTAACATAAGCCGTATTGTCTAAATATCTTATATACTTTTCAGGAGTAAGCTGTTGGACCAGTGAACCAAATAATCCTCGTCCAATGAAAGCTACGCAACTTAAGCCATATATAATAAAACCTGTTTTTTTATTAATCCTTATTTTCCTTAGAAAGAATACTAATAAAAAAACTATTGCTGAGTTGTGGAAAAAATAAGCTATACCGACAAAAATAAAAAATAGGATTTTCTTATTTTTTATTAAATATATAAAAGCTAATATTGTTAAAGAAATTGCAATTGTCTGCCTTAAACCACTCATTGACATTGCAAATATGCCAATGGTTACATGTAAGTAGAAACTTAGTAAAATATTTTTAGAATAAAGATAATATAATAAGGACATGGTTATTACAAAGATGGCTGCAATAATTGCTAAATACGCTTGGAAGTTTAAACCCAGCTGTCCTAATGCATAATTAAAATAGGAATAACCAAGTTCTGAATCCCTTATTAAATTATTTAAATAATATTTACCATTTTCATACTCATTCAAGTAACCTAGTATATCAGTCCCTACTGAGACATCTCTCAAAGCCATAACAACAAATAGACTAATACCTGCAATTAAAACGTATAGTTTACTGTTGTATCTTAGTCTTATCCGACTATTAGCATTAAAAGCTATTGCCGTAATTGCCCAATATGACAATAACGTCATATAAATAAACATGAAACCACCTATTTTTCTAAAGAATTAGTTTAACTTCATCTGTCCAATTCTCCAAATTAAAAATATCTGAATTATAACAAAACTCCTTCATTTTATTTATCTGATCAGCTTCTAAAGATAATATATCTATAAATTTTTGCAAATCTTGATTATTATTATTTACATCTATAAAAAAGCCATTTTTCCCATCAATTAAATACTTATGGAGATCACTTGTTTTAGTTGTAATTACTGGAACATTACAATTAATACTTTCTGTAAATTTTGTAGGAAATCCAGCTTTGGTTGTCCTATTGTCATCCCTAATTAATAAAGAAAAGTCGGCAATACGAATCATTCTTTGTATCTCTTCATTGCTTTTTCTACCATGAAAAATAACACGGTGTTCTAACTCATCTAACATACTTTTATCCCTAGGCAAAACTTCTAGATATTGTTCTCTTGTAATTCCATATATATCAAACTGAAAGTCAATTCCAACTTTAAAAGAGTTGTACAGTATAAGTATTGCAAGATCTAGCCTATCCTTAGCAAGGTTTCTGTCTTTTAAAGGTTTCCCTAATCTAAATGGGACACCAGCATAAACTAATTTAGTTACCTTATTATTTGCGTATATAGGTTCTTTTTTATTTAACATATTAATCAATGTTGGTATAACAATCGAATTTTTATTATTATAATAGCTCGCTAAATAGTCACTTACTACTATAAGTGAATCCACTTTTTTATTAATTACTTTCATTCTAAAAGTCGTATCCAGATATTTTAAAGCTTTAAAAATTAAACTACCCTCTGTCCCTCCATACCACTCCGTACAGTCTGAAATAATCTTTATACTATTTTCTCGACAATATCTTCTTATTCTTTCAAAGGCTACTGCTTGATAGTTATAACATATAACTGCTTTTATATCCCTGTACTCTCTGATCACATCTGAAAATAAATCAACACTTGTTAAATATTTCAACCATTCTTTATTATTATTAGGGTAGGGTATATTCCAACAGGTAAATCCTTCAAACTCTTGTTTAGAGTACTGAAATTCATTTCTATAGCTTAAATTTCTATCAATACCAATAAAAACTATAGAGTACCCTAGTTTAGTCAATATCTTGGCATTAGCCATTACTCTATTAGCTGCTGCATTTTTATCAGGAAGCTCAAACCCTCCAATATATAATATGGTTCCTTTACTCATTTTATTTAAATTCTCCTTTAATTAAGAAGTGTTAAACCTAACCTATTATTTACATAACAGAATTAGCTATTTTTTCATTTTCCAACTTATTAATGAAATATTAGAGATTAAGAATTAATTACAACAACCTCATTCAAAAACAATAAAAAAAAACCTATAAAAAAATATCATCTGGGACTTAAAATTATAGGATTGTATTGTGATGATACTATTTTCCAAGTAATTGTTGTACAATAATCTCATTGACTTTATTGACATCAAACTTTTCAACCGCCAATCGTCTTGATTCATCACCCATTAATTCAACTTTATCGGGATTTTCTATCATCCAAGTAATTTTATCTACTAAAGCTTCGGTATTTTTTGGGGGTACTAAAAAACCATTTATTCCGTTAGTTACAGTTTCTTTACAGCCAGGGGAATCGGTAGTAATAATTGGACGTCCAACTGCCATTGCTTCTAATACTGAACGGGGAACACCCTCACGATAGTATGATGGAAACACATAGATTCTGCATTTTTCAAGATATTTCATTACATTTTGAGTTTCTCCAAAGTACTGTAAAGCACCCTCATTAATTGCCTCTTCAATTGCACCCCAATCAACACTACCATCGTTATCATCTTTAGGTCCAACTAACCCAAAACGTGCCTCTGGGTATCGGTCTTTTATAATCCTTGATGCTTTTACATATTCATTAATCCCTTTGCTTCCAGTAACTCTAGTAACTAATAGAAACTCCAATTCTTTTGGTATTGGGGTTGGTTTATAAAGAGTAGTATTTACTCCTGACCCATTCGTAAAGCAAATATTATCTTTAGATACTAAATGTTTTCGTTTAAATTCCTTGTAATCATCCCTGTTTTGAAAAATAACTTTATTCGCTTGTCTTAACATAAGTGACAACATAGGAAAACTAATGGCTTGAGCAATTTTGCTTTTAGCCCCATTAGACATTAATAGATTTCCAGCTCCATTTATTATACAGACTACTCTTTTTACCTTTGCCAATTTTGCAGCTAGCACAACGCTTGGAATCATTCTGATGCCATATACCAATACGCAATCAATTTTATTCGCCATAAGTCTTTTTTGGATATCACGTACAGATAATATCTCTTTCAATGGGTTCAAGTTAACACGTTGTATGTTAAGCTCACTGTATTCTATATCGAGTTTTTCTAATTCAGGAAGGCATAATTCTTTTTTTTCAGGCCCCATAACTGTTAATTGAAAATCCAACCTTTTAAGTTCATTTAGTAATTCTTTTCTCGCTGTATAAACTTTATGTGCATATGTTGTTACGATAGCAACTTTCATCTGGCAGTTCTCCTTTGAATTATGAGCAATTTTAAAATTCGGTAGAAATTGCTAATAATTCCATAAATGATATACTTGGTGACAGCCCACTTGCTTACAACCAACTTTTTGGTAAAAGTTAATGGCACCCGAGTTTCGTACTTGGGTACCAACTTTAATTTTTTTAACACCTTTTTGATGTGTTTCATATTCTACTGCCTTAAAAAGGCTAGTCCCAATGCCACCTTTAGTCTCTTTCTGAGACACAGCAATCAGCTCAATTACACATACATTATCTACATATGAAAATAATAAAAAACCATTTATAATTCCTATATCATCCTTAGATAATGCATAAAACTTGTCTGTCTTTCCAAAAGAATTAATAATCCATTGTTGATAGACTTGATCTCCACCTCGTTTGGCTAATTCAGGGTCCTCTGTAAATTTAGAGAACTGAAAATCTGCTATTTCAGTGATTTGATCATTTTTTTCTAATGCTTGGTGAATTGTTACGTTCTTTGGTTTATCATATAAACCTACTAGTTTTTTCTCGAATTGTATGTTTATATCTGCTAAAAACGCTGATGTGTCTTTTCCAATAAACTGTGCATTAATAGGTTCAGAGTTTTTATTCAGGATTGATATAAATTGATAATCTTTAAACCTAGTCTTTAATGCAGCCCATTCATTTAATGTAAGAGGTTTATGCAGAGTAGCTTTAGCACTTGTAACACCAAAAAACTCTGTATCCCATGTCAATTTATTAAAGGTCACTGCCTCTTCAAGATTTATCAAGAAAAAATCCCCCCTTACATTCCTACACCCGTATTATTTTTTGAACTCGTACGCTTTTCGGTTACAAATACATCTTCACGCTTAAGAACAGATATAGCTGTTTTGAAAAATATTTTAATATCAATCCACCAAGAAAGATGATCTATATAGTAAATATCATTTTGAATTCTTTCTTTCCAAGGGACAGTGTTTCTAAAGTATGCTTGATTATATCCTGTCACACCCGGTCTAATCTCAAGCTTTCTTTCCTCGTTACCCTCATATAAATCACGATGTTCTGGTAAGTCAGGTCTAGGACCAATAATACTCATATCGCCTTTAATTATATTTAATAATTGAGGAGTCTCATCCAAACTTGTCTTACGGATAAACTTTCCTATTCGTGTTAATCTTGGATCATCTTCTGCATTAAAAGTTGAACCATCCTCATTTCTTAGATCAGGAGCGTTAATCTTCATAGAGCGTAGCTTATACATCATAAAAATCTTTCCATATTTGCCGAGACGGGGTGCATTGTAGAAGATTGTTCCTCGATCCTGAAAGTAAATAATTGGACCCAGTATGGCTAAGATAATAAGTAAAAATGGCATGGCAATTATAGCTAACAATAAATCAAATAACCTTTTGATAAATCCCTTATACATTATGTTCACCTACTTGGAACTCTACACTTTTATAACCATGTAATACTTCTTTTACAGTATCACAAATATACTCGACATCCTCATTACTCAATAAAGTATGGAGAGGAAGTGTAATTTCATTTTTGTACACATTAAAGGCATTTGGATAATGCTTAATATCAAATCCTAAATTCTTATATGCTGTAAACATAGGTAATGGTTTATAGTGAACATTACATGTAACACCCGCATCAGCAAGCTTAATAATTATTTCGTTTCTCACAGATTCTTCTATTCCAGGTATCCTTATTAGATAAAGATGACCTGAAGAAGAATAGTTCTCTCCATAATGTTTTAATCTATTAATTCCTAGTGGTAATAGCGCCTTATCATACATTTCTATTATCTCTTTACGCCTTTTCATTAAGCCTTCATATCTTCTAAATTGGATCAACCCGAAACCAGCCACTATATCTGTCATATTACATTTGTAAGCCGGATAAACAATATCATATTCCCAAGCACCTTTTTGTGTCTTGGCCAATGCGTCTTTTGACTGTCCATGTAAACTGTATAGCATGAATTGCTTATACAACCACTCATTGTCTAACCCTTCAACATTGCGCCAAACCACTGCTCCACCTTCTGCTGTGGTTAGATTTTTAACTGCATGAAATGAATAACAAGTAAAGTCTGCAACCTGTCCGCATTTCAACCCATTTCTCTCTGCTCCAAATGCATGAGCAGCATCAGCCATCACAATTACTCTATTAAATAGCTCTTGAAGTTCATTGTTAGCATTAAATAGATGCTTCTTACTTTCTATCACTTCAAAGATTGAATCGTAATCACACATCTTCCCCGCTATATCAACTGGAATAATTGCTTTAGTTTTATTTGTAATTGCATCTGCAAGTTTTGAATAATCCATTTCAAAAGAATCTGGAGCTGTATCTACTAGTACAATTTTTGCACCAACATGATCTATAATTGAAGCAGAAGCTGTATAAGTATAAGCTGAAGTGATAACTTCATCTCCAGGCCCTATTCCTAAAATGCGAAGTGTAAGCTCCATTGCTGCTGTAGCAGAATTAAGGCACACAGCTTTGTCTACACCAACAAATTCAGCTATTTTCTTTTCAAACTCTTTCGTTCTAGGTCCAGTCGTAATCCACCCAGACTTCATTGCTTTTATAACTTCTTCAATCTCCGCATCTGTAATATCGGGCGGAGAAAAAGGTATGTTTCTGACTTGAGTTTGTGTCATATTTGTATTCCTCACTTTTTAGTTTGGTATTTTGCCTTGCTTCCATTACTTGATTCTTTTAATATTTTTTTAGTAGATTAGGACTTACTTGGAATCTTCCAAACTATTACTCCAACCAACTACTAAACCACTAGATTGTTATCTACTACTGATACACACCTCGTAATATCTATTCAATCTACCTAACAAATACGAAATAGATATCCACTGATTTAACACCCTTAACCAAGTTTCTTCCTATTATATAGACCATTCAATCAATCTATAATTCTCACTAAAATCGCCTCAAACCCTTATCCCACAAGGTTTCCGGCATTGAATCTAATGTCGATAGTCAGTTCCTCATCACCATACAATCAAAAGAAACAAACCAAGGTCCCTCACAAAAAAGGAACCCCACCATCATCCCCAGAACCCTCTTCCTCATCAACCACTTCACCATGAACACTACAATCAACATGCCCATCCAAATAATTAATAGCACCACCAACCGGACAAACCTCAGAACCTAACTCTTTCAAGAAAGTAGAAAACACCACATTACTATGCTCCACATCCTCCAAAGCCAAATGACCCCTATACTGATTCTCCAACTCCACCCGATTAGCAGCACAAACATCCGCCTCTGTTCTCTCCTTAGTGCCACCCAAAGAAATCACAGCAATCGAAAAAACAACCCCGATCACCACAATCACAGCTAATAACTCCACTAGAGTTAAACCTCTCTGGTTATCCATAAGCCTTATGTTCTTCATAATTTCCACTCCCAACATTGATCCTTTCACCAATGCTGTCTCAACAAAGAAGTAACCTTACTCAAACCATTGCCACGAAGGGGGCAAAAGCTCTTTTCACCTAATCTAAACCAGCAACCTGCCACGAAAGGGGCAGAAGGATTCACCCCTCAACCCTCTCCCCAACAACCAACCTCTCCAAATACTCCAACACCTGAGGTTTTAAATCCGATCTCTCAAGAGCAAATTCCAAAGTAGCCTTTATAAACCCAAATTTATCCCCAACATCATACCGCTCACCTTCGAACTCATACCCGACTACCATCTGAAGCTCATTCAACTTCTTAATCGCATCCGTCAGTTGAATCTCTCCACCAGCTCCTGGTGTTAGGCTCTCTAAAATAGTAAAGATCTCAGGACGTAAAATATAACGTCCCATAATCGCATAATTGGATGGTGATTCTTCAGCTTTAGGTTTTTCAACTAAATCATTGATATGGTACACACCATCTTCTATTCCATTCTGATTAATGGAAATTACCCCATATTTAGAAACGTCCTGCTCAGGTACCTGTTGAACCCCAATGACAGATGAGTTATATCTCTCATACACATCAATC
Organism: Rossellomorea aquimaris TF-12; assembly: GCF_001648555.1. Taxonomy (GTDB): domain Bacteria; phylum Bacillota; class Bacilli; order Bacillales; family Bacillaceae_B; genus Rossellomorea; species Rossellomorea aquimaris. The sequence goes on from NZ_LQXM01000028.1 coordinate 410,688, forward strand.
AACTGCTTCAAACAAGGCTTTTCAGGAGAATGAACGATATCGTCTCCTAATAAAACAGCAAACGGTTCATTCCCAATAAATCGACTAGCACACCCAATCGCATGCCCTAATCCAAGCGGTTCCTTCTGACGAATATAATGAATATTAGCCAGCTTCGATATCCCTTGTACTTCTTCTAGCTGTTTATACTTCCCTTTCTTTTCAAGGGTTTCTTCCAGCTCATACGACTTATCAAAGTGATCTTCAATCGCTCTCTTCCCTCGACCCGTTACAATAATAATATCTTCAATACCAGAAGCAACAGCTTCTTCGATGATATATTGAATCGTAGGTTTATCAACAATCGGAAGCATTTCTTTCGGTTGAGCTTTCGTCGCTGGTAAGAATCGTGTTCCCAGTCCCGCTGCCGGAATAATCGCTTTTCTTACTTTTTGCACATCTTCCACCCCTTAGTTTGCATTTTTCACTAATACATGTTCGTTTTTATTCGCTAAATCTAATACGTAGTTAGCTAGATACTTTGGATCAAAGTCAGTATGGTTCTCAATCAAGTTTAAAACTCTCTCGTACTGAAAATCTACCGTCTTCCCAATAAAAATCTTAGGAAAAACAGCCTCCCCATGTACCTCATTCTCCCCCAGCAATTCCTCATACATCTTCTCACCAGGACGAATGCCTGCATATTTGATTCCAATTTCATCTATTGTGTAACCGGATAAGTGAATAAGATTTTTTGCCAAATCAACTATCTTCACTGGTTCTCCCATATCCAGAACGAATATTTCTCCACCACGAGCTAAAGCACCTGCTTGCATGACAAGACGGGAAGCCTCTGGAATCGTCATAAAATACCTCGTCATATCCGGATGAGTCACCGTAACCGGCCCACCAGCTTGAATCTGCTTCTTGAATAATGGAATGACACTTCCTCTACTGCCAAGCACATTACCAAATCGAACAGCAACAAAATTAGTTTGACTGTCCTTATCCAGATTCTGAATCACCATCTCTGCAATTCTCTTTGTAGAACCCATTACATTGGTTGGGTTCACGGCCTTATCAGAAGAAACCAATACAAACGTAGTAACCCCAAACGCATCTGCAGCCTCCGCAACATTCTTTGTTCCTATTACATTGTTCTTCACAGCTTCTTTAGGATTATATTCCATCAACGGAACATGCTTATGAGCAGCTGCATGATAAATAACATCCAGACTATGCTCTTCCATCACTTCAAAGATTCGAGCTCGATCCTGAATATCCGCAATAACAGGTATGATTTCAAATTCTGTTCCATATTTATTTCGGAGCTCCATATCAATTCCGTAAATTGAATTCTCTCCATGTCCCAGTAAGAGTAATTTTTGAGGCTTGAACTTACTCACCTGACGACAGATTTCTGAACCAATCGAGCCTCCTGCACCAGTCACGAGAATTGTTTTTCCTGAAAGTTTTTTAGAGATGCTTTGAATGTCTAATTCTACCGGTTCTCTTCCTAGTAAGTCTTCTACCTGCACCTCTCGGAATTGATTGACCGCAACTTTACCAGACACGATATCTTCAATCATCGGCATGATTTGTGTTTTGGCTTTAGTCTTACTACACTGTTGGTACACTTCTTGAAGTTCACTTTTACGAAGAGAAGGAATCGCAATAATAATGTTGTCAACTTCAAATCGCTCAACTAAAGAAGGAATATCCTTATGACCACCGAGAACCGTAATACCATAGATTTGCAGCTTTTGTTTCTTTGGGTCGTCATCAATAAATCCAACTGGTAATAACTCCGTATCTTGACTTTTCATCAACTGACGAACAAGCATAGAGCCGGCTGACCCAGCTCCAATGATCAATGCTCTCTTCTTTTGCTGCTTTGATTTCATATAGTAATCGCGATACATTCTCCATGAGAATCGAGATCCGCCAATTAAGATAATATGTAGCATCCATGTTACACCTAGTACTCGTACATACACATCGCCATTCACTAGGAGTTGAATGATTCCTGTTACGAAGATCGATAAGGTGATAGCTCTTATGATTGACACCATTTCACCTACACTCGCATACTCCCAAGCCTTCTGATAAAGACGATATATAAATGCGAAGATATGATGACTTGCAAGTAATGCCACTGAGCTAAGGACTAGGGTAGGTAACGTATATAAGCTAAAGGAAGGGTGAAGAATATAATATCCAATATAAATGGCTGTTAACACAATCAATGAATCCAGCAGCATCAGCAGTGAAACTCGTTTTGTATAGCTCAAGCAAACCCCTTCTTTTCTTTAGATTTTCGACAATATAAATACCTAAGGAAAACATACATGTGTGTACCCTTTCCTTAGGCATCTAGTTTATTTTTGTAGTTTTCAACCTTTCATCCATCGGTTGATTGATCAGTACTCCCATTTCAATTAAATGGTGAAACTCTTTTTAAAAACTGTTCATAAAAAAACTAAAAATATGGGCATCTAACCCTTCCTCACATCCCACCACTGACGACGAGCGTCTAAGGCTTCTGAGTTTCCTCATCACCCACGGTGTGACCGAGTGCCTCCGTCGATAACGGTAAGGAGACATCCCCAAAATTCTACTGTTGTTTTATACATCCAATTGCTACCAACGACAATAGTACCTTAGGACCCTATCAAAATTTCTATTAGCCTAAAAGATTCCCAGGAATTTTTTCTTTTTTATCATTTCTGGAATCTCTTTATAGATGGTTTTGCCTTCAATGAGCATCTCAGCGTTTTCTGTAAAGTAATAGACCATGTCTATTCCGTACTTTTTCTCTATGTAATTCATAGCCTCTTCCATTTTAAAAGTTCGGTTATGAATGTTATGGGCGTCAGATGCGATAAAGTGTGTCAGGTTGGCTTCTATGATTTGTTGTGAGAATTTCTGGATGTTTTTACCAAAGTATCCAATGAGACTCGATGCGGTTAGCTGAGTGGCTGCACCGTTTTTGACGAGCTTATAGAGCTTGTCTGGTCTTTCAATGAGTTCAGCGTTTCGTTCGGGATGTACAATGACCGGTGATAGACCTTCGACTTGAATTTCATACAGTAAACGCTCGGCATAACGGGGTACAGAGCTTGATGGAAATTCGATAAATAAGTATTGAGAAGTTTGGTTTAAGGGAAGGATGTCTCCCTTTTGGTAGTCTTCTAGAATCTCACCATAGATACGACATTCCTGCCCTGGGAGAACGGTAAGATTAATGTTTTCTCTCTTTAAGGTTTCGTTCACTGATTCCACTAAAGGAAGGATATCTGACATTACGTTGTCGTACTTTCCATTGCGATGATGAGGAGTCGCAATAATCGTATGTATACCTTCAGATACAGCTTGCTTCGCCATATCGACGCTGTCATGAATCGTTTTTGCCCCGTCGTCTATCCCAGGCAGGATGTGGCTGTGAATATCAATCATATTGACTCCTCCTTTCTTTTCTAGTTCTTTCGACTAATTACTACACCATCCACACTTAATGAGTGAAATTTGTTAAATCGGGGTTATTATTTTCCACCATAGTAATAATAGTAATTTGTGTCCTTTATTTCACGGTTGTTAAGAACCACACCAAGTAGTTTTGCTTTTGCTGATTCGAGTAATTCTTTTGATTTCGTCGCTTTGTCCACCTCAGTTGTCCCTGAGCTGACCACAAGAATGGTTCCGTGACATTGATTAGCCAATACTTGTGCGTCTGTTACAGCTAGGACAGGCGGAGTATCAAAAATGACCATATTGTACTCTTCATATACTTCTTTAAAGAAGTGAGCCATTGCACGAGAGCTTAGGAGTTCCGCCGGGTTTGGAGGAATCGGTCCACAAGTTAATAGATCTAGATTGGGAACGTCTGAAGAGTGAGTCACTTCTATTAGTGGCTTTTGCTTCGTTAGCACACTTGTTAATCCGAACGTATTGTTTAAACCAAATGTGTAATGAGCTGTTGGCTTACGCATATCAGCGTCCACAAGAAGAACCTTCTTTCCTTCCTGGGCAAAGACAACGGCGATATTGGCTGACGTTGTTGATTTCCCTTCTCCTGGTCCTGATGATGTCACCATTAACGAGCGCATTTCTTGATCCACTGATGAGAAGTTAATATTCGTACGTATCGTTTTGTATTGCTCAGAAATCGGAGACTTCGGATCTGTTTTTGTAATCAGCTTACGTTTTGTGTTCATCATTTGTTTTTTTATTTTTTTATTAAGAGCCAATAGTCTCACCTCTTACTCTTGATTTACGCTCCATGCGGCTGTTGTTTTTCACTTCTTGATCTTTAATACGTGTGATGGACCCAAGGACAGGTAAACCTAGCAACTTCTCTACTTCTTGCTCTGTTTTGACTGTGTTGTCCAGGAATTCTAGTAAGAATGCCAGACCAACTCCAGCCATCAATCCAACAACCATTGCAATGGCAATATTGAGTAACGGCTTAGGCTTAATAGGAGACTGATTTTCCCCAACTTCTGCCTTAGCAAGAACACTAACGTTGTCCACATTCATAATTTTCACAATTTCTTCTTGAAATACAGCTGCCGTTTTATTGGCAATAGTTGCTGCTCTCTGTGGGTCTGTATCCTGAACGGATAAATTAATAACTTGTGACTGGTTTTCACTTCCAACCGTGATTTTTCCATTAAGGTCCGATGTAGTCATATTGAGATCTAACTCAGATACTACTTTTTCTAAAATGGCGGTGCTCTTGATAATGACGTTGTACGTATTAATTAATTGGAGATTCGTTTGGATTTCATTCGTGCTAAATGTAGGTTGCTCTGATTTAGACTGATTGACTAATAGCTGAGTAGATGATTGGTAGACTGGGGTTAAAAGAAAAAAACTCAACCCTCCACTGACGACGATGGATGTTAGTGTAATCAAAAGGATTAATTGCATCCGCTTTTTTAATGTATCCATCAATTCTCGTAAACTGATTGTTTCTTCCATAACTTCCTCCTAAATATACGAAAAATATGTAATAGTATAGCATATGTTATTGTAATTTTTATCGAAAATTGTCATAATTTTAATATACTTGTAATTATTGAATACTACTCTATTTAACTACATATATCCCCCTTTGAAAAGGGAGTTACAGTAGTTGGTAATAATTGCTTACATTTTTTTACGGAATTGGAGTTTTGCACATGAAGAGTTTTTTATTAACTATTTTAGCAATATTTTGTTTAGCTTTCCTTATATTAGGTAATATGTACTGGCAGGAAAAAACGGCTGTTTCTTCTTATAAAGCCAGTCCGACTGAACCTTCAGAAGAACCTTCTTCTAGTGAAGAGGATAGGAGTGAGGAAAAAGATTCAGATGTAGATTTATTTGCAAAATGGCCAGAAAAGGCTCAAGCAGATTTCAAAGCAGCGAGGGAAAGCGGAGAGACGTATAAGCTTGCGATTGTTGGCTCCCCTGCCTTAGGTAAAGGTGAGAACGGTTGGAGTGAACAACTGAAAGCTTCATTAGAGGAAAACTATGGTAAGACACTTGATGTAAAGATTTTTCAAAACGATACGATCTCCATTAACTTTATTGTTGACGAAGGGTCAGATGAAGTGATCGCTTACGCACCGGATATGGTTTTATATGAGCCATTTTCTTTAAATGACAACAGTCGCGGGGTCCTTGTTGGAGATAACCACGATAGCATCGATGTCTTTCTAAGTGATTTGCGAGAAGTGAATGAAGATGTCGTATTGCTCCTTCAGCCCACTCATCCTTTATACAGAGCAAATTACTATCCAGGACAAGTGGAGGAATTGAAAGTGTTTGCTGAAGAAAGTAAGATTACTTATCTCGATCATTGGGAAGCATGGCCCGAGGACGAAAGCTTATTGGATTTATTACTTGAATCGAAAGCAGCTCCAAGTGAAGAAGGACATAGGGTTTGGGCTGAATACTTAAAGAATTATTTTATTCATAAAGAATAGAGAAAAGGTGTCAGATGTGGGATTGCATCTGATACCTTTTTTATGCTAAAAACCACTCTTATTTAACAATAAATCTCTATCCATTCTCCCAAATATTTGATATGTTATAGATTAGCTTATACATCTTAAATAAAAATGAGGTTACCTTATATGAGAAGTGAGAAACATTCAAAAAAACGCAAATGGACAAAAGTCTTCGGGATTATTTTAGTTTTGCTTTTAATAGGTGGTGGGGCATATGCATATAGCGTTTACCATTCTCTAAACAAAGCAGTGGAAACCATGCACTCTCCTATTGAACGAGATATGTCATCAAAACGAACAAAAGAAGTCACTTTTGACGATAAAGAGCCCTTTTCCGTTTTATTACTTGGAGTGGATGAACGAGAAAATGATAAGGGCCGTTCGGATTCAATGATCATTCTAACGGTGAACCCTAACGTGAAATCTGTAAAGATGATTAGTATTCCACGTGATACGTTAACGAAGATTGTTGGGAAAGGGACAAAAGATAAAATTAATCACGCCTATGCATTTGGGGGTGTTGAGATGGCTATGGACACTGTTGAAGGCTTACTTGATATCCCGATCGACTACTATGTTAAAATTAACATGGAAGGATTTGAAGATATTGTAAATGCTGTCGGTGGTGTAACAGTGAACAATGACTTGAACTTTAGTGATGGTGGCTTTACATTCCCAGAAGGAGAAATTACTTTAAACGGGAAGGAAGCTTTAGCTTTTTCTCGAATGAGATATAAAGATCCTCGGGGGGATTTTGGTCGTCAATTACGGCAACGACAAGTCATTCAAGCCGTGATTCGTGAAGGAGCAAGTGTTTCTAGCCTTTGGAATTTCGACAACATCTTTGATGCACTCGGAAACAATGTCAAAACGAACTTGAAGTTTGAAGAAATGGTTGATATTCAGAAGAATTATAAAGCTGCTTCTAAGGATATTGAACAGATTCAAATTCAGAATGGTTCTGGAACGAAGATCGATGGAATTTATTATTATGTGATTCCGGATGAAGAATTATCTTCAATTCAATCAACACTTCAAAAGCACCTAGAACTATAGAAGAAAAGGGAAGTATGGTTGACCATACTTCCCTTTTCTTATCTGGATTCTCTTTCTCTACTCTGTAAAAAGGCCTCTTCCTCTTTAGGAGATAATAAGCCAGATGCTTTTCCTACGGTTCCTTCCTGAAGTTTCCAAACGGCATTGTGTTGATTGGCTGCGTTCGAAAAATCACCATTTTTCCAACTAGTTAAAATCTCTATGTACAACTGTTCATTCTTATAATTGTTCACTTCTAATTGTGCTAATAAGAAATTAATCCGCTCGTCAGTAATTTCATAAAAAGACCATTTCTCTTTTGCTTTTACTTTCTGATGGCTCATGGCATGTATGTATTGTTGAATCAATAATTCACTTAAAGGTGTATTCACCTTTTCTTCAAAAGGATTGCTCGTTGTAATTGATTGTTGTGTAACATTAATGTCTACTGCTTTCGCTTCATCTGTTAACTCTAGGCTGTTTTCATTTACCTTGGGTGTTTCTTCATTTATACTTCCTAATACTATGTATACACTTAATGAAGTGGCCAATAAAATGATCCCTGCTATAATTCCAATTAGCTTTTTACTCAAATTAATACCTCCTTATCGTTGTCACTACCGTCCGTCGACCTCACTAAAAAATTCTATTAGTATGTTTTTTCTAGATTTTAGTATACTTCTCCTTTAATTTATTGAAAGGAACCTTTATTAAGTTCGTGTCTTTGTCCATTTAATTTTGTGTAACATTTGATAGTTGAGGTTTTATGGATGTTAAACTTATAAATGTTATGGATTACTGTCTATTCAAGGTGGGTGGGTTCGTTCTATTCTGTGAATACCGTTGATTTTGTATTGTGATCTATATAGAGTTTGTTTCTAATGGCCTGAAACATGTTGTAAGTAATCTATAGGAAAATGCGTTCTTGGGGTCTATTAGAATTATTGATGATTAATTAGAAATGGATTTTTTGAAGGTGTGGTAATCTGTCATCGTACTTTTTCTTACCTCAGTAAAAGTAACCTTTTATTAAAATGCCTACAATACTAGCAGGGGATGCTGTGACGCCTTGGACTTGATGTTCCTTTTCCCCAGCACCCCTGTCTTCATCTTTACCCTACTTTTTCATTTATTAATCTCATGAATACCGTTTTATTGTTATATTATAGTAAACGGTTAAATATTTCCAGTAGATTGGGTAGGGGGTATCTTAATGTTCTGGCTCATTAGTACGTTGCTTTCATTTCTTGGATTTTTCCTTATAGAAAATGTTTTTACAGTTCAACCTAATACCATTTCAGGCAATGGCAATCTTGGCATCCTGATTATCATGCTGTTTTCCCCTATTTTTATTGTGAGTTACTATTTAACCTTCAAGTTAGTAAGAAAAAAATTAAAAGATATTAAAAACAAAAAAATCCTTCTAGTCATTTTATTTTTTTCACTGGTGTTGTTACTACTACCAATCTCTAATTATATAAACGACCTTGTCTTTGCTCTTGGAGGAGACCCTTCTCAACCAGAATCAAGAATCTACCGGTTTGGTTGGTTTAATCAGTATACGAACAGTATGTTTTTTAATGGTTATACATTGTTGTTTTCTTATGTTTTTACTATTATTATTGGAGTATTATTTATTAAAAATAGCTGATTCACCCTTATAAAAGGGATAATTCCTTTAATAAAAGAGATTTTTAGCATAAATTGATGCTTTTCGAATAGGTTAAATAATTATATTGTCGACATTCAAGAATTTATTATCGAGAATAAAAGAGTTATTATTAACAATCCGAGTTTTATTTTCAACTTTGGAATTCAGCAAAATTATTTTTTCATTTTTCATGAGTTATCATCAAATCGGCTAGTATATTATCAACTTACTTAACTTATTATCACCACCACACCCACTCAAAACAAAAATCCGGTTCTTGAGCATTTTACTGCTCAAGAACCGGATTTTTTCTAAATAAATCAGTTAAAACGCTTGTATCCTGCAAATTTAGGAGCCCAGTACGTATTGTTTAATTTTGATACTGTCACTCCGCTGTCTGATGCATGGATGAATTCTCCGTTTCCAAGATAGATCCCCATATGGCTGATTCCAGCCTTATATGTGTTTTTGAAGAAGACTAAGTCACCTGGTTGAGGGTTTGAAATCGCAACTGATTTGCTATAATACCCATCTGTATTCGTACGTGGAATACTTTGTCCAGCTTGGTTAAATACGTAATAGATAAATCCGCTGCAATCAAAGCCCTTAGGTGTTGTTCCTCCCCATGCATATGGTGTACCAATATATTTTTTCGCAACATCAACAACATTTTGGTTTACTGAATCTGATGTTTGGGTAGTAGAATTAATGGTAAGTTTTTGCCCAATATAGATAGTATCAGAGGTTAACCCATTCCAGGATTTAATTTGTGAAACCGTCACGTCATATCTTGCAGCAATATAAGATAATGAATCTCCTGATTCTACTGTGTAAGAGGTACCTGACGCTGTTATACTTGTACCATTCGAGGAAACAATTAATGATTGACCTGGATAGATAACATCACTTGTTAAGTTGTTCCATTCCTTTAGTTCGGCTACATACACATCGAACTTTGAACCGATTTTTGAAAGGTAATCACCGGATTGAACCGTATAAGTGGTGGCAGAATTTGGTGCTGATACCTCTAACAGTTGATTCACATAGATTAAGTCTGAATTTAAATCATTCCAGCTCTTTAAATTTGAAACCGATGTATTATATTTATAAGCAATAACAGAGAGTGAATCCCCGGATTGTACGCGATAAGAAGCAGCTTCAGAAGGGTTAGCAGCAAACGACGAGACTAGAGCGGCAGTAGTAAATGCGATAATTGTTTTTTTCAAAAGAAATTTCTCCTTCATGATGTAAAATTTTCTTACTCTGCCATTATCCATGAAGGAGATTTGTATTTTAATAGGCTTATTTACGTAGATAAGGGACTATAAGGATAAAATGCCGTCAGAATAAGGTCTGGTACATTATGGTTACGTTACCAATTCGATTTAACAAGTGGGAATTCTACTAGAAAAATAGTTCCTTTTGATGAGCTCTCCTTCAAGAGAAGATCCCCTCCATGAGCCTTTGCAAGCATTCTACTAAAGGGTAAACCTAGACCTAGACCTCTTACTTTTAGCTTTTTATTTTCCCCTCTAAAGAATCGTTCAAAAATGAGGGACCGCTCTTTTTCAGGAATGCCACTTCCCGTGTCCTCCACTTCTATTTGAACTATGTCTGACTTTTCTAGCAATCGAACAGTGAGTCTTTTTTCCTCCCCATCTAATGCTTGTTTCCCATTATTGAACAGATTAATAAGAATTTGTTGAATTCGTAATGGATCGACATAGGTATGAACCGGTTCATTTGGTACCTCTAAAGTAAAATCAAAGGTGTGATCCACTTGGGTCTTTTGCCATTGTTCTGTGATTTCCTCTATGAGTTCAGTTATGTTAACCCTTTCCTTCCGAATAGGAATCGCCCCAGCGGAAAAGGAATTGAAATCCAGAAGGTCTCCAATCATTTTTTGAAGACGATCCACTTCCTTTAAGGAGATATCTAAGAATTCTTTTGCTTCTTCCTCTGAAACCACTTCATCCTTCACTGCCTGGATCAATCCGCTGATGGAGGTTACAGGCGTCTTTAAATCATGGGTCACACCGGCTAAAAGCTCTGAGCGCATTTGTTCTAAATTCTGAAGCTTTTCTGCCATTTGTTTAAATGAAGCGACAAGCTCATGGATTTCTTCTTCCTTCGCTTTGTGTTTGATATCAATCTCATAGTTTCCTTCACTGACCTGACGTGCCGCTTGAGCTACTTCTGATATGGGAGCTGACAGCTTACGAGAAAGATAGTAAATCACAAACCATCCTAACAGAGCTAGACTGATGAGCATGATGGCCAGTAATCGATACTCATGCTGTACCTTTGCCAGATTCTTTTCTAACGTAATCATCACGACATACCCTATGATGTCATCTCCTGCTTTAATTGGTTCGCTAATGGAGAAGGCTTTTTCATCCGTATTTCCTTCGAGGTTAATTTCCATTTCTCTTTCTTTTAAAAAAGAAGGGGGAATTCGTTGCAGCTGTGGCTTAGACGGGTGACGGAAGTTATCTTTATCTGAAAGGACATTCCCTTCTGTGTCTATGACATATGTTAATGGTGGCTGATCGAGCTGAAGAAATTTGCTTCTTTCTTCAACAACATCCTTTAAAACAGGGGCAATCAGAATTTTACCTTCACTTGTCACAATACGGTCCGCTACTTCCTGTGCCACAACATGGGTCAGCTTTAATCGATTTTCAACCGTTGTTTTCCTGATCCAAAGGGCCGAAACGATGGCAATCACCAGCAACCCGATTAGTAAGGTCATAAGGTAGCGGGTCGTCCAATATGTTAACAATGATTGCTGATTACTTTTTTTCATAAACACAGAATTGATACCCCAATCCACGTAATGTTTTTATTTCTCCTTCTTTTGCTGACCATTGGTCCAATGATTTCCGAATCCGTTTGATGGCAAGATCAACAGCCCGATCACTCCCGTCATAATCAATCCCCCATACGTTTTCAATTAATTGCTCTCTCGTAAACGTCTGATTGGGATAGTCAACAAGGAAAAGAAAGAGCGATAGGTCCCTCGGTGTGAACTTCACTTCCTGACCATGAAGATAGACCGTATGAGAGCTTAAGTTGATTTTTAAGGAACCGTAATACTTCGTCTTTCCAGAATCAAAAACGGTGTTCGACCGTCTCAACACAGCATGTATTCTTGCTACTACCTCTTCTCCGATAAAGGGCTTCGAAATATAATCGTCTGCTCCGGAAGCAAGTCCCTTTAAGCGATAATCAACATCTCCAAGTGCTGTTAGCATAATAACCGGACAGGTGCTCTCTCTTCTGATTTCAGTTAAAACCGACCAACCGTCTCCATCTGGAAGCATCACATCAAGGAGAACCAAGTCAGGTGACTGCCCCTTAAAGGATTGCAGTGCCTCTTTTCCTGAATAGGCTTGGATGACAAGGTAGCCGTTTTTTTCTAAATATACTTTTAACACCCTTGAAATGGTGGGTTCATCTTCTACTACTAAGATTGATTTCATCGTGAAACCTCCTATAAGGTGAATTATAAAGGATAAATGAGGAAAATGGGTGGTGGATTTCATAAAAAAACAGTGTGCTGCTTTCATCTGAAAGGAGCACACTTTATGATTTATAGGGTCACGTTATCATAGGAAGTATCTTCTGTTGATAAAGTTACGCTTAAGTATTATAAATTCGTTTTTCCATTTTTGTATCGACGAAGAGTACCTAGAGAACTCTCCGATGAAATCACGGTGGGCCCCTCGATTACCACAACCTGTTCCAAAATATGTAGAAAAGAGGGGCATCGCCAAAGTGCGAATCCAAACAGAAAAAAAGATACTACGAGATCAATTATTGTTTGAGTTTCTCCTATCATCCGGTTGCCGTGTTGCAGAAGCTCAACAGCTAGATATAGATGATGTTAATTTAGAGTATCGAACGGCCCGGATTACAGGAAAGGGGGAAAAAATTCGTCAAGTTCATTTTACGGAACGATGCGCCTACCTTTTTGAGAAATACTTAGAATCGCACCCGAAAAATGTAAAAGCTGTATTTATTAGCTCAAAAGGAAAACGACTTTCAAAACGAAGAATCCAAATTATCATCAATGAAATTGGTGAAGAGGCAGGGGTAACCCCACGGCTATACCCCCATAAACTACGTCATACATTTGCGACAGAACTGTTAGCGAAAGGAGCCGATTTATCTTTTATTGGAGGTGAACTGGGTCATTCGGATATTGCGACGACTCGAATTTATGCAAGGCTGCCGAAGAAAGAAATCATCTCTATGTATCGAAAATTTATGGGATAAAGGAGAAAACACTCATGCAATTAGATTCGTGTACTTGGATTTCATATTTCTCCTCATATCTTAAGACATACTTTCGCAGCTCATTTAGCACAAAAAGGAATGCCGCTTGAAGGAATTCAAGACCTATTAGGTCATGTAGATCCAAAGAACACTCAGATTTATACAAAACTATATGAAGAAGTTAAAAAGGAATTATATGATGAGTGGATGTGAACGATCTTAAATCATTTAATAAAGTTAGCCCCTTTATTTAGGGGTTCCGTTCTGGAAGCGAAAATCACAAATAACATCATAAAATCAGGCTAATTCGTATATGAGTTAGACCTGATTTTTTATTAATTATATCAATGTTTTATTTTACTTTCATGATATATTAGCACTCTGATTAGCACCCATACTAGCAATTGGACAGTCATTGCCCAATTTAAAAAAGCGAGCCAAATAACGTGCTATATTACCTTTTCACTTTATGTTCCTTCTGAATAACTACTCATAGAACCTCTCTTGTAAGTTTTCTATTATAAAGGGCCATTTAATGGAAGGAGGGTGTTGTTGTGAATTAGAAATAATTAGTACAGGGCCCAATACTCATTGGTTCGAGCAAAAGCGAGGAAGTGGACTTATCAAAACTTCCTTATCGTCGTAATAGAAAGATTTAATAAAAATTAGAAGGAATGAAATTATGATTAGTTTAGTCCCTTTATCAAAAATAAATCAACTACATTTATCAAAAATCTTATAGATATCGTGCTATATAAAGAGAATGCTTCCTTTTTGGTAATATTTATTCTTTTAGGAATATTTTTACAATTTAAGTATTTTATACTATATAATAATTTTGAGGGTATTTAGGCCTAAAAATATCTCTTTTTTTTACAAATTACAAGAGAAGAGGAAAATTTAATGAAGATTCGATTATTGAAAGTGAGTATTGCTTCTGCAATTGCTTTAGGTTTAGCTACGTCTCCTTATAACGTTAATTTAGGAGAAGATTCTATTTCCATTGTACAGGCACAAGAAAACAAGAGTTCAAATCTTGTATTTTATAGTAGTGATAAAGACCTAGATAAAACCCTTGAGAAGGCAATTAACAAAAAAGACGACGATTTTGTTGAGGGTATTAAGCATAAGGTAGAAAAGTCTAAATTGAATTTTGAAAAACTAGATGATAAAAATAATTTTAAGAAAATGAGCAGCGCTACTGCATTAGCATTCGATATAAATGAAGTAAGAAATGACTCCAAACTTATAAATGTGTTGAAAACAGAACTCCAAAACGGGAAAAGAATTTACTTGTTTGGTGGTCTTACTCTTAAAGAATACAGTGAACTACTAGATGTTGAACTTAAGGTAACCCTCCAAGGTAACCAAGTTAGTAAAGAAATCAATTTAACTGCAGACATCACAGATGAAAAAGCGACGGATGATACAAAGAAAACCGATGATACTAAACACGATATTGTAGGCTATACGCTTAAAGATGAGCCGGTTGCTCTTTACACAAATTCCATTTCTAAATACAATGAAGATGAAAGCTTAATTACGAATACCGAACAAGATTATTTGGAGAGTATTTTGAAGAAAGAATCTGTTATGATTGATGAAAAAACAGAATTAAATCAATTCGGTTTCATTAAAAAGAATACAGCTTCAGCAGCGCAAGTGAAAAGAGCATCACGCTATGACCTCACTAGAACAGTAAAAAATATTAGTACAACAGTTGGAGAATATACCACACAATGGTTTCTTTATCAGGAGCTTTCAGAAACCGATTACACCTATGATGACTTCGCTATACAGGATGAAACTTATGTTGATGCTTATAATGGTTACAGAGCTATCAAAATGACGATCAAACACTCATTCCCGTACAGTCCTGATGAGTGGAGAAAGTCTAGGCCATTGTCAGATTCTGATGGTTCATACTCATATACTTTGGGTTACCCATGGGGAATTTCCGGTAGTTTTACCATTTCTGCAGAACCTAATATTTCAAGAACATACGGAACCGCTGAAGATTGGATAAATTGGACAGTCACCGATTACAATCTCGAAAGTTCAAATGAGTATATAATGACGACTGCTTGGGGTTCTACTGGAACATTGGCGGCTATAGATGTTAATAAAGCAGTAACGTTTAAGTCGGGAATTGATCATACTTTAACCGGTTCACAGTATTTTACTCCAAGGTATGATTACACTACAAGAAATCAATAAAAATCTCAGACAAAAGAATTTATTATTCTTTTGTCTGTTTCTATATTTAAATTAAATTAGAGAAGAGGTCACCTATATGGAAATAAAAAGTATTGGCATATTATTGTCCTGTCTTGCAATTTTAACTTTTGCAGTTGTAAAGGCAATGGAAGAAACAGCTAGATATATATCTGATGGCACATTTGATTTTATCGGTTGGTTCATATACCTTTTGATTTTCTTGGTTTTCTTGGTGGGTATTATTTTAATATTAAAAAGGAAATAGTAGTGATAGGACCTTCTCATTAGGTCCTATCTTTGTGTGACGAAGTAAAGTGTAAAAATAATTTAAAAACTATTTTTACAACTTACATTCATAATAGGCTCTTTTAAAGTCTAATGTTGATATTATACAGAAAAAGATAACTTCCCAATCGGAAGTTATCTTTTGTTATAATATATAAAAAAAGAGGGTCAGCAATGTATAAATTATTTTTATATTCATCGGTTTGTATACTAATCACTTTCATAATCCTATCAGGAGTAGGATCTACCCCCATAAAAGTCGTTCTAGGTATTATTGGGCTAACCTTTATACCACAGGTAAGAAAAAAACTTTATAAAACTCCACTTGTGATTATAAAAAGCAAGGTTGCTCTTTATACTTCTTTATTTTTAACCTTATTGATGATATTCCCTGATATTGATTTAATGATAAAAGAACCGAATAGTGTCTTCTCTGGTTTTACTATTAGTATTCTTATTTTTTCATCTAGCTTGTTAGGAACCATTATATATGGAATACCCGTATCATTATTTTCAGATTTAATTACAGCCAATGTTAAGAAGTATCGTTTCTACATTTCTTTTTTAGTGCATATGGGATTCGGCTTGCTATCTTTTTTCTTTCTCGGTCCACTTATGAATGTAGTTACTATATGTGCAATATTATTTTTCCTTATAGATGAACTTTGTAAGAAAAAAAAATACTTTCCTTACGAAATCTAACTTGTTAAACTGCATTTTATGCGGTTATTTTATTGTAAAAAATGAGGCAAACATTACCTCTATGCAGAAGTTCTCTTCTGTTCGTTACGTATTCCACTTTTTTTCGCGAACCACCACGATTGCGAGGTATTCTGTCTTTAATCTTTCTCGGCCCTTTTTCTGAATATAAAAAATAGGTCTCGTCCAATTCAACGATACCTTCAAAATCTGATATTTCCATTTGCTTTAAATATGACTAATTCAGCATAGTACGTAAAGAATATCCCTCTATTATCCATTTAAAAAATTTGATTAAGTCGGCAAGTTCAATATAGAGCAGTATTTGTTTGGCCAACCTTTTAAAAAGAGGATAAAAGGGTTTTCTTTGTGTGGAATATTTTACAAAATTGTTTTATTACATGTTTAAATTGTAAAAGCAAATAGTAGTAAGGAAACTACATAGTGAACATACAAAAGTTGTATATAACTTTAGTTTGAAACGGAGTATGAACGTTATAGTAGTTAAACTCAAACCTTATAAAGATTTAATTTATAGGGATAACAACTATACGCTAAATCTGCCTTTTCGGAAAGGCTTTTCGATACCTAGTTCCGCTAATTTCTCTTGGGCTTCTTCTTTCGTTATTTCTCCTGCCTCTACTTGTTTACGAATGTCATCCAGTTTCTGACGTGTTTCTTCATCTAATTCTGGACGGTCGTGTCCATGGTGAGGGGGCTTTTTGACACCTAATTCGGCTAGTCTTGATTGTGCTTCTTCCTCTGTTATTTCACCTGATTCTACTTGAGCTCGAATGTCTTCTAAAGCCTGCTTCGTTTCTTCATCTAGATCTTGGAAGCCATGTTTGCCTCTTTTTCCGAATGGAGGATGTACACCTAAGGCTTCCATTTTTTCATGTGCTTCTTCTTTTGTAATGGTTCCATCCTCTACTTGTTGTTTAATCTCTTCTAGCTTTGCCTTCGTTTCTTCATCTAATGGAGCTTGTTCTTGAATCGTTGAATTTGGTTGTGTAGTCGTTTGATCCTCTTGAGCAGCAGCATAGGCGGTCGGAGCAATAATCGCTAATGATAATGCCCCAGCAATAAATTTAGTTGATAATACGTTTAACATTTTTTCACCCTCCAAATTAAATTGTTTATATCCTACAAGACTTATGATAAATGCCTAATGTGTCAGCTGAATGTCAGGGTTGTACGATTTGAAATTTTTTTCTGAAGGATTGCTCTTTATGGAAAAACAACGTGAAAACAGTTTTCAAAAAATACTTCTTCTATCATTTGGAAATGAAAACGCTCTATTTTTTATTGACAACTTGTATATACATGAATAAAATAAGAGTATATCTTGTATATACAACAAAACCCTAATTGTGAAAGCGCTGTTACGAAATAGTATAAAAAGACACGTTTTCAGCACACTATTTAGGGGAATTCCATTAATAAATGAAAGCGTCTACATGGCTTTCGATCATTTCCGGGAAGTGCCTGGCACCCCGAATCCTAGGGAGGGAATTTCATGAGCGTGAATAAAGAATCCGTTCTAGAGATTATTGATGCGATTGGTGGTAAGGAGAATATTCAGACTGCCACCCATTGTGTGACTCGTCTTCGTTTAGTATTGAAGGATGAGGAAAAAGTAGATAAAGAAAAATTAGAAGCGATTGATCTTGTAAAAGGATCGTTCTCTTCAAATGGGCAGTTCCAAGTCGTTATTGGACAAGGTCTTGTGAATAAAGCGTATCAAATTTTAGCAGAAGAAACAGGTCTTGAGAAAGCATCGAAGCAGGATGTAAAAGATGCCGCTACTCAAAACTTAAACCCTCTGCAGCGCGCAATTAAAGTGTTAGCAGATATTTTCATTCCGATTTTACCAGCAATCGTAACAGCCGGTTTATTAATGGGACTGAACAATATCTTAACAGGCCCTGGCATTTTTTATGATGAAAAATCCGTAATCGATGTTCATAAACAGTGGGCTGATTTCGCTTCGATTATTAACTTAATTGCCAATACGGCATTTGTATTCCTGCCTGGTCTCATTGGTTGGTCAGCCGTTAAGCGTTTTGGAGGAAGTCCTTTACTAGGTATCGTATTAGGTCTTATGTTGGTTCATCCGGACTTACTGAACGCATGGTCTTATGCAAGTGCTGAAAAGATTCCAACATGGAATCTATTTGGATTCGAAGTAGACAAAATTGGGTATCAAGGACAAGTATTACCGATCTTATTCGCTTCTTATTTATTAGCAAAAATTGAACTGTTCTTAGATAAGCGTGTCCATGACTCGATTAAATTGTTAGTCGTAGCTCCAGTAGCTCTTTTAATCACAGGATTTGCTGCCTTTATTTTAATCGGACCAGTTACATTCTTTATCGGTAACGTTTTAACTGACAGTGTTGTCTGGGTATTTGACTCTGTTTCTTGGCTAGGTGGACTACTATACGGTGGACTTTATGCCGTCATGGTTATCACAGGAATGCACCATACATTCCTAGCCGTTGACTTACAGCTAGTCGGAAATCAAGGCGGAACCTTCCTATGGCCAATCCTTGCACTTTCAAACATTGCCCAGGGATCAGCTGCCCTTGCCATGATGGTTGTAGCCAAAAAAGAAAACGAAAAACTGCGCGGTTTAGCAGGAACTTCAGCGATTTCAGCGTATTTAGGAATCACAGAACCTGCTATGTTCGGGGTCAACCTCCGCTACCGCTACCCATTCATTAGTGCCTTAATTGGATCAGCCATTGGTGGTGTCCTTCTAGCGATGACGGGTACAAAAGCATTCTCCATCGGGGTCGGTGGATTACCAGGATTCCTATCCATCATCCCTGAATACTGGGTTCCATTCTTCATCGGAATGGCCATCTGTATCGTCGTACCATTCGTACTAACAATTGTTTGGTCTAAATTCAGTAAAAATGAAGTGATTTAAATAATAGAGAAAAAGATAGACAAGTAAAACAAGGGGGCGAAATGGATTCTGAACATTTACTGAAGTAAGTGTTTAGAATCTCGTTCCCCTTTTTTGTTGGAGGGACGGACCTCATCAGCTTGTATAAGTGAGGAGTTTCCTGTGTTTTTGGTGTGTTGTTTTGATTAGTATGTTGTGGAGGTCCGTCCCTCAAGCAATTTGAATGAACGAGGGACGGACCTCTTAACGAACCAACTAATAAACCTATTAGATAAGGAAGGTGTATACATTATGAAGCAACCTTGGTGGAAGAAGGCGGTTGTGTATCAGATTTATCCGAAGAGTTTTAATGATACGTCAGGTAATGGCGTTGGTGATATTAAGGGGATTACAGCGAAGTTAGATTATTTGAAGAAGCTTGGTATTGATGTGGTGTGGCTTACTCCAATTTATAAGTCTCCACAAAAAGACAATGGGTATGACATTAGTGATTATTTCAATATTCATGATGAGTACGGGACCATGGAGGATTTTGATGAACTACTAGAACAAGCTCATCAACGAGGCATCAAAATCATCATGGATATCGTCATCAATCATACTTCTACTGAAAATCAATGGTTCATCGAGTCTCGTCAATCAAATGATAATGAGTATCGTGATTTTTACATTTGGAAGGATGGAAAGCCTGACGGAACAGAGCCAACGAACTGGCAATCGAAATTCGGCGGCAACGCTTGGCAGTATGATGAAGAAACTGGCCAATACTACCTTCACCTCTTTGACGTAAATCAAGCGGACTTGAACTGGGAAAACGATGAGGTTCGCCAAAAGCTTTATGACATGATGCACTTCTGGCTGAAAAAAGGTGTGGATGGCTTCCGTTTAGATGTGATTAACCTCATTTCAAAGGATCAGGATTTCCCTGACGACGACGGGTCCGTCCCTCCAGGAGATGGTCGGAAATTCTATACAGATGGTCCTAAAGTTCATGATTATATGCAGGAGATGAACAGGGAAGTATTTTCCGAGTACGATATTATGACGGTTGGGGAGATGTCTTCTACTACGATTGATCATTGTATAAAGTATTCGCGGCCAGACCGGAAAGAGCTTAGTATGACCTTTAACTTTCATCATTTAAAGGTTGATTATCCTAACGGTGAAAAATGGTCCGTAGCAGACTTTGATTTTCTTAAATTAAAGGAAATCTTATCGACATGGCAGAGGGAAATGCACAAAGGCGGCGGTTGGAATGCTTTATTCTGGTGTAACCACGATCAGCCCCGTATTGTGTCCCGCTACGGAAATGACGGAGAATACCATAATGAATCGGCAAAAATGCTGGCAACCACGATTCATATGATGCAAGGGACTCCTTATATCTATCAAGGAGAAGAATTCGGAATGACCAACCCGAAATTCACTAGCATCGATGAATACCGAGATGTAGAGTCCATCAACATCTTTAACATTTTAAAAGAACAAGGTAAATCTGAAGATGAAATTCTAGAAATCCTGCGTCATAAATCCCGTGACAATTCGAGAACTCCCGTGCAATGGAATTCTGAAGAAAATGCGGGATTCACAAGTGGAACTCCATGGATTCCTGTGGCAAAAAACTATCCTAAAATTAATGCAGAGCAAGCCCTAGAGGATGAACACTCTGTCTTCTATCACTATCAAAAATTAACTTCTTTACGCAAGGAATACGACATCATAATTGACGGAGACTATCAATTGATCTTAGAGGATCATAAAGATATCTTTGCCTATGTCCGCAATGGCGACGGAGAGAAACTTCTTGTGATAAATAACTTTTATGGAAAAGAAACAACGTTCACCCTTCCAAGTGAGGTAGATGTTGAAGGCTGGTCCAGTGAAATTCTTTTATCGAACTATGATGATACGGCTACAAAATATGAGAACATCACCCTTCGCCCTTATGAGTCTGTGGTGTTTCGATTTACAAAATAAGAGGGAATTCTAACAGCATTGTTCAGATGAACAGTGCTGTTTTTACTATCCGTTAACCCCTATCAAAAAACAGTTAACAAGATAAGAAGGAATATGTCATAATAAGTAAAAAAGGAGTGCTGACTATGAATTCATCAATAGAAGTTCAATCCACCCGTCAAGCAATGGAAGCGAAAAGAGTAGAGTTACAGCATTTCGCTCTTACATATGGGTATGCTCATCCAACTACCCTTCGTCTAAGTCAGGAGCTTGATGAATTATTTAATTTGTTTTGTGAGTTAAGTGAGATAAATAAGTAGATCGATCAAGCATTTTATATTTAAACCGCTGTTAAATAAGTCTGTTGATTGTTTACAAACTCGACCAACCATTCTATAATCAAGAAAATATTGGTTGGTGAGTAAATCCGAATGGCATAGGTATATATCATTAATGATATTAATAAGTTTAGCACCACCGGACTTAGATCGCTTAAAAGAGCTTTTAACAAGTCTCTTACTCCTTTTACAAAAAATGAAACTGTAACTAATGAGCTAAATGAAATAAGGTAATTGAAAAATTGCTAACGTTTCATATTCAACTAGCAAAATATCAATAATGGTAAGGTGATTGTTATGCAATATATAAAATCATATTTAATAGGTTGTCTTGTAAGTTCCATGTTTTTTCTTTTTTTCTTTTTCTTCTACGGAACATTAATAGATGGAGACTTTGAAATTTTGTCTTTACCATTTATATTTGCATTTACCTTTCCTATTTACATGTTAATTGCAAACCCTATTACAGTTTTAGTAAGAAATTTATTAAAGAGAAGTATGAGGTATTATTTACCTTTTCTTATTTTTATAATGACAATTGTGTCATACCTGTTTAATTTTCTAACAACAGAAGCGCAAATGATTGGCGGAATTTCAGGAAAAGATTATATTCATATAATCGTATTTTGCTTAATTACAGCAATTCCTTCTGTGCTGGGAGTTGAATATTATAAAAGAAACTATAACATATAGTATGTTAATTTTTTCTAGGATATTTAAGAGAACTTCTTGATTCTCGCTCTTTGGTTTACAAATAGATTAGAGGTTTCCCTTATTCAAATATTTAAAAAAGACTGTGTGAAAAACTTCCACACAGCCCTAGTTTTATCCCTATTCTTGATTGTCCTCTTTACTTGCTAAAAAGAAAATAGCCGAAACCTTCCAACCATCGTCCTTCTTTTGGAACACGGTTACTTGTTTGCCGGAACGCGTAACTTCTTTATCACTCTTCGGATCCTTTGTTGTGGCTTCAATCTCAGCATACACATCTGCTTTTTTTGCAGAGTAATTAATAATCTTCACATTTTCAGCTGTACGTTTTGAATCCACTTGATCAAAAATTCGTTTTACATAACGCTCTTCATCTTCATACTTAAAATTGATAGGATTTTTTGATATAACACTCATATATGATTCAAAATCCTCGTTATTAAACGACTCAATATATTGATTAAAGGTATCAGTTATTTCCTTTTTCTCTTCGTCAGGAACACCTTCAGCTTCCTTTAGTGTGCTGCTGTCATCCAGCATTTGTGTCATTTGATTCAGTGAAGCCGCTTCATCTGTTTTAGGATCCTCACTCGGTTTTACTTGCTCTGTTTCCTTCGTTTCTTCCTTCTTCTCTTCTTCACCGCCACAAGCAGCTAACAATAATGTGCTCATGCCAATTCCCATCATGATTTTCTTCCAATGCTGTTTCGACAATTCTCTTCACCCTTTTCTAAAATTTGCGCTATCTACATTCTATTGAAAATATTCACAACACTCAAGTTCAATCTCACTCATTATGGTAAAATAAAGTTGGTGATATTATGACAAAGAATAACAAATACAAACAAATCTTTGAAGATCTCTCTGAAAAAATACAAAACGGTACCTACACAGCCAATACCATTCTACCTTCAGAAAACGAGCTGTCCGTCATGTATACTACTTCAAGAGAAACCATTCGAAAAGCGCTTACATTATTAGCTCAAAAAGGATTCATTCAAAAACTCCGGGGAAAAGGGTCCCTCGTATTAGATGTGTCTAGAATGAGTTTTCCTATTTCAGGACTGGTCAGCTTTAAAGAGTTGCAGAACTCAATGGGCAGAGATAACATTCAAACCTTCGTTTATGATTTAAGTTTGATTCGTACTGACGAACAGCTTTCTTCCCAACTCGAAACCTCTCTGAACACAGAGGCATGGCAAATTATTCGTTCTCGTCAAATCCAGGGAGAGAGAATTATTTTGGACAAGTCTTACTTTCTAAAAGAGCAGGTCCCATTCCTCACAAAAGAAATATGTGAGAACTCAATCTATGAGTATCTAGAAGGGGAATTGAAGCTTCCTATCGATTTTGCCAAAAAAGAAATTGTTGTTGAAGAGTGTACAGATGAAGATCGAGAGTACTTGGATTTAAAGGAATATGATCATGTGGTCGTGGTGAAGAATTATGTGCATTTGAAGGATGCTACGTTATTTGAATACACAGAGTCGCGACATCGTTTGGATATGTTTCGGTTTGTTGATTTTGCGAGGAGAAAGCATTAGGTGGCGGTCCACTTCTTTAAGGGGGAGTGGATTTTTTGTGTGGAATGGGAAATGTATAGTTGATGATAAATGTGTAGAGTTGATCATAAACGTATATTGTTGATTATAAATTGTTCAACCCGACAACAAATTTAACTGATTTTTTGAAGTTGAAAATAAAAGTACGAAAGTTGAAAATAAATTCTCAAATGTTGATAATATATCTTCTCCGCACTCTTTTTCGAATGTAGATTCACCCTATTTTGAGCTCTCAGATTACATTTTCAATACCCAAATCCCTTTAATTTGTCCTTTTTTATAAAAACACTCTCTATTTGCTTGAAAAAACCACATTTTCAGCAATTCCAAACAAAAAAGAATCCTCCTCAATCATCATATAAAATTTATCGTACTTCTACCCAACCATTTTAATCGCAGTGACAACAGCTAGGGGGAATAGGCGTTTTTCAGATGGAATGGGGTATGTTTTAGTTGAGGATTAACGTGTAGAGTTGATTATAAATCATTTAACCTGATAATAAATTCAACTGATTCGTTGAATTTGATAATAAATGTTCAAAAGTTGAAAATAAATTCATGAAAGTTGAAAATAAAATCTCAAATGTTGATAATATATCTTCTCCACACTCTTTTTCAAATTTAGTGTCACCCTAATTTGACCTCTCAGACTACTTTTTCAACATCCCAACCCCTTTAATTTGTCCTTTTTTTTAAAAACACTCTCTATTTGCTTGAAAAAACCACATTTTCAGCAATTCCAA
>NZ_LQXM01000029.1 GCF_001648555.1 Rossellomorea aquimaris TF-12
CCATATATGGCTTAGAGGTTTTTTTATACTTCTTAAAAATAAGCTTTATATTTTTGATGTGAAAAATAAAATTATTTAAAAATTGACAAATATTAGCTATGATATTCATATAGTTCATTATAACTAATATTTGAAAACTGAGGTGGTTTATAATGCGTATTCTTAAATTTGGGGAATTGTATCAAATCACGTTTCTAGCAAATTTTTTTCCAGTTAATTGTTACATAGTGGATGAAGGCGAGGAATTAACACTTATTGATGCGGGATTACCATTTAGTTCACAAGGAATTTTAGAAACTGTAAAAAAAATTGGGAAACCACTGACGAAAATTTTACTTACACATGCTCATGAGGATCATGTTGGTGCTTTAGATAGAATAAAAGAAACGTTACCAAAAATTCAAGTATACATTTCTGAACGAGATGCAAGGCTTATGAATGGAGATAAAAGTGTGGATGCACATGAGTCACAACGGCCCATTAAAGGTGGAGTTCCAAAGTCAATGAAAACTAAGCCAGATATTCTACTCCATCATACGAATGAAGTGGGTAGCCTTATTTGTTTTTCTTCACCTGGTCATACCCCGGGTTCTATGTCTTTTTTTCATCAGCAATCCAATGCATTAATCGCGGGTGATGCTTTTCAAACACGGGGTGGAATTGCAGTAGCAGGAAAAGTAAACATTTCCTTCCCATTTCCTGCATTTGGTACGTGGGATAAAAAAACGAGTATTGAGAGTGCAAAACTTCTTATTGAATTAAACCCACAACTACTTGCAGTCGGTCATGGGAATGTTTTAATAAACCCAATCGAAAGAATGAAGCAGGCTGTTTTAGAAGCAGAAAAAAGAAGTAAGGAACCTGTTTACAAATAAAATATTTGAAATTCAACTTGAAGATAGAATAGGAGAAGAGAATAATCATGAAACAGATCATCGCCATGGGTGGTGGAGGGTTTTCTATGGAACCCGATAACCTTTTACTAGATCAATATGTAATTAATCAATCAGAGGAACCAACACCAAAGGTTTGCTTTATACCAACAGCAAGCGGTGATGCAGAAGGATATATTGACCGATTTTATGAAGCGTTTAATGCTTTGAACTGTAAACCATCTCACTTATCACTCTTTAAACTTCCAACTAAAGATCTCGAAAGTTATTTGCTTGATGCGGATATTATTTATGTGGGAGGGGGCAATACGAAAAGCATGCTCGCTTTGTGGAGAGAATGGGAAATTGATCAGATTTTAAGGAAGGCATGGGAGAAAGGCATTATTTTAGCTGGCTTAAGTGCAGGATCCATTTGCTGGTTTGAACAAGGGATGACAGATTCCTATGGAGAAGATTTGGATGTTATTACTGGACTGGGGTTTCTTAAAGGAAGTCACTCTCCACATTATGACGGTGAAGAAAATAGAAGACCATCCTATCATCAATGTATTCTGGCAGGAGAAATCAAGGATGGTTATGCTGCTGATGATGGCGTCGCTCTTCATTTTCATGATGGAAACCTGTTTAAGGTCTTGAGTTCTCGAATGAATGCTATGGCATATAAGGTGAGTAACGTAAATAAAAAAGTTCTAGAAAAGGCTATACCCACTCAATACTTGGGAAAATCCTCAAGTTGAAAATTAGATTTAGAGAACGATAACCTTTTCTTATGGGCTATCATTCAATAACCTTTCTTTTCTTCCTTAAAAGAACTACCTACTATTGAATGAAAGGAGGCTATGGAATGATAACCGTTAAGTTTATATCTGCAGAGGATACTTATTCGATTAGACATAAAATATTAAGGCCAAATCAAGAGGTTGATGACTGTATATATCCAGAAGATTCTAAAGAGAGTACTTTTCATGTAGGAGCGTACAAAGAACATAAACTTGTAGGAATTGCTTCTTTCTATAAGGAAAATCATTCTGATATAAAAGTGGAGAATACCTACCGTTTAAGAGGAATGGCAACTGATTCCAAACATAGAGGGCAAGGAATAGGGACAGCAGTTATTCACTTTAGCGAAGAGTATTTAAAAAGAAAAGGAGTAAAATCATGGTGGTGTAACGCAAGAACGACTGCTTCTCCTTACTATGAAAAGCTGGGTCTCATACAAATAGGAGAAGTGTTTACTATTTTATCTATTGGACCACACGTTATGATGTATAAGAAATTGGAGTAGAGAAAATGTTGAATTTTATATCTTTTTTATTTCCTCTAAAATAACGACCGAGCAGCCATGACTGCTCGGTCGTTTTTCATTCTACTTTATCCATCCCGGATCTTCTTAACCTAATAAATTTAATAAAGTTC
The DNA here is from genome assembly GCF_001648555.1 of Rossellomorea aquimaris TF-12. Lineage (GTDB taxonomy): Bacteria > Bacillota > Bacilli > Bacillales > Bacillaceae_B > Rossellomorea > Rossellomorea aquimaris. The sequence continues at coordinate 2,310 of NZ_LQXM01000029.1, forward strand.
AACACAACTGTTTTTGTAACTGCATAAAAAGGTACAGCTAAAATCATTCCAATAATTCCTGCTAAATTTCCTGCAACAAGTAATAAAATGATAATAGTTGCTGGATGTGTATCCAGCCTCTTTCCAAGAATAAGGGGAGAGAGAAGGTTCCCTTCAATTTGTTGTGCTATCGTCACTACCACTATAACAAGTATAGCTTTAGTTGGTGAATCAAATAAAGCTACTATGATCGCTGGAGCTGCACCGATAAAAGGTCCAATGAAAGGAATAATATTTGTAATGGCCCCAATTAAAGCCATAACTAATGCATAGGGTAATCCAATAATTAAATACCCAATAAATGTAAGAGTCCCAACAAAAGAAGCAACAGTCAGTTGACCTTGTATATATGCCGCAAGAGTATCACTAGTATCTTTCAATGTATTGATGCCTTCCTCACGATAGGAAGGAGGAAGGAACTTCGAAATGGCTTTCGGGAGTTTATGACCATCCTTGAACATAAAGAATAATAAAAAGGGAACGGTGACAATCAAAATGGTAATACTAGTAATTACACTAAGCAACCCTTTTAAGGCTGAAGTAATATTGTCAGGTAATGTATTTGCGAAGTCCATTAACTGCTTCTCTAAATCTTTTAGGGACACATACTCCTGGTTCATCATCCATTTGAACTGTTCCGTTTGAGACAGGTATTCTATGAAATTTCTCGTCTGACGAGCATATTCAGGTAGTTCATTGAACAACCCTGTAACCTGTCTTGAGATAATTGGAGCAATAAGGACAATGATCAATGCAAGGACGCCAATAATCACTGCATACAGTACAATAATAGCAAGTGTTCTTGGGATTTTAGTTTTTTCTAGAAGATTAACTAAAGGGTTTAATAAAAAATATAAAAACCCTGAAATGATTATCGGGAAAAATAACGTTGATGCAAAAACAACAATAGGTTCAAATAAAAATGAAATTTTTGTTGAGACATAAATAATGGTAAGTATTATAAGAATTTGCAAGCTCCAGGAATACATTTTTTTCTTGGTCAATCTATTCACCTCTTTATAGTCTAGTCTGTATGGTTAAGTATATCAAAAACATTAGAAAAAACCCTACTATTATAGGAATAAAGGAGAATTAATTTTGAAGAAGAGAATATTAGAAGAATTGTCTGAAATGGAGAAAGAAGAGAATGTAAAGGTCATTTATGCAGTAGAGGCGGGTAGTCGTGCATGGGGCTATCATACGGATACGAGTGATTTTGATGTTCGTTTTATCTATATAAGTCAAGTTCATTCATATTTATCTCTTCAAAAATCGAGGAATGTTATAGAGAAACCTTTTCATTCTAAACTAGAGATGAGAGGTTGGGATCTTACAAAAGCTCTTAAGCTTTTACACAATTCCAACTCTTCAATTTTAGAATGGTTAACAGAAGAAAACGTGTATATAGAACACCCCATTATTAAAAAAATTAGAGCTCTTGGAGAAGCAACATTCTCAATCAAGACTTGTTTGATTCACTATCGACAAATGGCTAAAAGGAATATGAATTTACAAAAGAAAGAAGATTTTGTTGAAGTGAAAAAATATATGAACATCCTAAGACCTTGGCTAGCCTGCAATTGGATTGTAAAGTTTAAAACATTTCCTCCCAATAATATCTATTTACTTCTTAACCAGGTAATGATGAATGCAGAAACACGATTAGAAATAGAACGCATATTGAAACTTAGAAAAAATGATCGGAATTTTATGCCATATGCCTTTTTTGCAGAAGTAACTGAATACATAGAGAGTGAACTTATAAAAATTGATTGTAATATAAAAGAATTAAAGAATCCTCCTAAGAACCTAGGGGAAGCAATTGATGATTTGTTTCTTGTATCCTTGAAAGAAGTTTGGAAAATTAACTTCTGATAGAAATATACCAAAGGTCTGCAACCCATCCTTTACTGCTCTTGCATAAATCATCACTTCTAGGAAAGTATACTAATAAACTTTATTTTCTGAAGGTGCTATGATGAAATCGTCTGATAAAAGAAAGAAGAGATTACCAAAGCCGTTGCTTTCAGATATGGAAGAAATTGAGATGGATGTCCTAAGCTTAGAGGAAAAAATTTCTTATATTAGTGAAAGTCTTTTTAATACGGATGATTTAAAAATTAGAGAATTAACGTTTAATAATAAAAAAATGGTTATTTTATTTATTGATTCAGTTATCGATAACAGGAACTTACAATTAAATGTGATTAAACCAATTATTGAAAAAAGTGCAGGAGATATACAAAATGTCGTAAATTCTAATAATGTAAAAGAAACAGTTTATTTAGACGAGGCATTATGTGCAATGGTTGATGGGCATTGTTTACTGTTAATGGAAGATAGTGATGTTTTGACATATATTTGTATACCAAAAGTTATGAGAGATCGTTCTGAACCAATAAATGAAAAAGTTATAAGAGGTTCACATCAGAGTTTCACTGAAAATATTACAGAAAATATTCATCTAATTAGAGAACGAATCTCAACTCCAATGCTTACAGTGAAATATTCTAGTTTAGGAAAGACATCGAAAACGAAATATGCTGTTGTGTATTTATCACATCTAACAAATCCTGAAATAGTAAAAACCATTGAAGAACGAATTAGTTATATCAATGTTGATTCGGTTCAGTCACCAGGATATTTTGAGGAATTTTTAGAAGATAGCTCTTTTTCTCCATTTCCACAATATATAAATACAGAACGTCCAGATCGAGTTGCAGGTAATCTTATGGAGGGAAGGGTAGCCCTAGTGATGGAAGGTAGTCCAACTGTTTTGCTTCTTCCAGTTACTTTCTTTAGTTTCTTTCAATCAACAGAGGATTATAATAATCGGTCATTGATTGGCTCCTTTATTAGATTCATTAGATTGATTAGCTTTATTGCGACATTGTGTTTACCAGCATTTTATATTGCAGTTATTTCGTACAATTATGAAATCATACCAGTAGAAATTATATTTTCCATAAAAAGCTCGCTTGAATATGTTCCTTTTCCTCCTTTAATTGAAGCAGCCATTATGCAATTTACTTTGGAATTACTCCGTGAAGCGGCTGTACGTCTCCCTAATCCTGTAGCTCAAACCATTGGGGTAGTAGGAGGGCTTGTCATTGGAACGGCTGTCGTAGAAGCTAATTTGGTTTCGAATACAATGCTAATCGTAGTAGCGATTACGGCCATTTCATCATTCGTCATTCCGTCAAACGAAATGAGTACATCAGTAAGGATTTTAGGGTTCCCACTGATGATACTGGCAGCATTGTTTGGTGTATTCGGAATAGTAATTGGATTAATGTTTTTGTTAATACACATGGTTAATCTTAAGTCACTAGGACATAATTATTTATACCCTCTTGCTCCTTTAGATTTGAATGCATTAAAAGACACCTTCGTTAGATTACCTATCTGGTTAATGAAAGAACGAACAAAAGATTTGAAACCACAGTATATGTGGAAAATGACAAATCCAAGAGGATGGAAAAAAAATGAAGAATCAAAATAACCTTACTTCCATTCAATTAATTTTCTTTGTCATCCAAACCCAAATTGGAGTAGGTGTACTTGGTCTTCCATTTAATGTATTTTCTGTTTCAAAAGGGGATGCGTGGATTTCCATTTTACTGGCAGGTGCAGTTGTTCAAATCCTTATGATTGGATTTTGGATCTTAGGCAGGAGATTTCCTACTAAGTCGTTATTTCAATACTCAAAACAACTGGTGGGAAAGGTTATGGGAACATTCATTAATGTAAGTTATATTGTTTACGGACTACTTGTGACCGCATTAGTTTTAATGTATTCTACAGCGATCATTAGCAGCTGGGCACTTACTCTTACACCTAAATGGATTATTATGCTCCTGTTAATTGGAACGGCTGTTTATTTGGGGAGAGAGAAATTATCTCAAATCAGTGATGTTTATGTAGTGGTGTCAAGCCTTATTTTCTTTCTTATCATCATTTCGGTTCTAGTATTAATACTGTACCCAGTAGAATGGAGATATTTATTTCCAATTGGTCATTCTGGTGCGACAAATATTTTGAAAGGAGTAAAAGAGGCGTATTTTTCAATGTTAGGTTTTGAATTATTACTTATCATTTTTCCTTATTTCCAGAATAATGGAGAACGCTCCATCTTGTATTCCGTTTCCTTTGCCAATCTCTTTGTTACCTCGACATATACTTTTCTCACAATAGTAAGCCTTGTTACATTTAGCCCTGAAGAATTAAAAATTGTCCCTCAGCCTGTCCTTTATTATGTAAAATCACTTTATTTACAAATTGTGGAAAGAATAGATTTGGTATTTGTATCGTTATGGGTAGTGAATGTCATTACATCTTTGACAAGCTACCTCTATTTATCTACTGAGGGTAGTACATATACGATAAAACGATTTAATCGAGGCACTTATACGATGTTATTTGGAATACTCGCATATTTAATTGCCCTGATTCCTGGAAAAGAAAATGAAATGGAACTCTTTAATAAGCTAGTAATAAGTCTCTCTTATTTTTATATTGTTGTAATACCATTTTCACTGTTGATCATCTCCTTTATTTTAAAGAAAAATGAAAGAGGGAAGGAAACATGAATAAGAAATTTCTACTAGTAATTGTTCTCGTTTTTGTTTATCTTTCATTGACAGGTTGTTGGGATCAACGATTACTTAAGAATGGAAGGCTTGTATTTGCTTCTTCATTTGACTTAATAGATGGGAAAACTATCCAATCAACGGCCATTATTCGTGATTTTAAGAATGGAACACCTACAAATGTTATCATCCAGGGGAAAGGGAACACCATTCGTGAAACAAGAATGATTATGGACCGAAAAATATCTGGTAATTTTGAGCCTTCCAAAAATAGAGTGTTTCTTTTAGGGGAGGAGTTGGCGAAAAAGGATATTTATCAATTTCTAGATATCTTTTATCGGGATCCTAATAGTTCCATATCAGCAAAAATAGCAGTTGTTGATGGGAAAGGTGAAGAGATACTTAACAAAATAAGTGAGAAAAATATACTGATTGCAGAGTTTTTAATTGAATTAATTGCAAGTTCAGAAGCTTCTACTGCCTCTCCTAAACACAATGTTCAATCTATATGCACGGTTATGTTTGATGAAGGGAAAGATTTTGCCATTCCTTTAATAAAATTAAATGATGAAAATGAAGTGGAGTTAGAAGGTACAGGAATCTTTCACAATAAGTCTCTAGTTGATACCTTGAATGTTCAAGAATCTACGCTATTTCTCATTATGGCTAACCAAAAAGCAAAAATTGCTCGATTGGCTACTAAAGTGGAGAGTGATAAAAAACTAAATATAAATAATTTTATTACCTACAATATTTCAAAAGCTAAATCAAAGCTGAAGATCGTATCTGATTCTCCAAGTAATATTCAAATAGAAATAGATGTTAAGGCAGACATCTCTGTTGTCGAATATCCAGAAGACCAATTAACCGATAAAAAGAAACTTAAAGAATTAAATAACGAGATATCAAAAAAATTAACGGAAGAAGCAGAAAATTTAATAAAAAAAATTCAATTGGCTAACTCAGATTTATTTGGGATTGGTAGAGAATTGATTGCGTACCATCCAAAGACTTGGGAAAAGGTAAACTGGGAAGAACTATACCCTAGGATTACCATCACACCTTCTATCGAAGTTGATATTGTTGGTCATGGGATCATCAATTAAAATGTACAAGTAAAGTGTCCCCCCTATTGAAATCAATAGGGGGACATTTACAAATTGTTTTTTGTCACTGGTAAGCTGCTCCGTCACGAACTTTTTTCAGATGGTGAAGGGGAGGCGGGCGTAGACTCCTACATAAATCTTGCTTGCAGACATCCTTGAAGAGGATAGGTGTAGCGCACTCCGCATAAAAGAGCGTTAAGATATCAACTTCAACCCTATAATACTCCCTACGATACAACTTATAAAAAATAACCGCTTTCCGTCTTTTTTTTCCCTGAAAAAAATCATTCCTATTATGACAGCTCCAGCTGAACCAATACCAGTCCAAATTCCATATCCAGTACTCACTGGTATTTCAAGCAGGGAGAGAGACAATAAATAGAAACTCAAAGCACCTGCTGAAAAACTCAATAAGGAAGGTACAAATTTTTTATAGCCTTCCGATAGTTTCATAAAAGTGACCATGATTACTTCTGAAAATCCAGCTAAAATTAATAGGAACCAAGCCATTATGTGGACCTCCCCGTATTCGTTTGTTCTTTGTCACTCACCTTAAGTCCAATTACACCGAATATCAGTAACGAAATAAATGCTATTTTTAATATGCTTATTCCCTCATTCAAAAAAATCATACCGATGACTGCCGTACCGGCTGCTCCAATGCCAGTAAATACAGCATAAGCTGTTCCTATAGGTAACAGTTTCATAGAATTTGAGAAAAAATAAAAGCTGATAATGATGAGTATGGCTGTGACAATACTTGGGATGGGTTCCGAAAAACCTTTTGATAACGATAACCCTGTTGCCCAGCCAATCTCTAAAATTCCTCCGATGATTACGTATATCCAGCCCATGATGCTACACTCCTTTACTCCTACTACTGCAAGAAATTCCTAAGGAATAAACCTTCCAAGCAGACATCAATCGTTCTTGAAATACCTCTTCCGTGTAATAATGATGCTCTAAGAAAACGCCATCGACTAAACAGAAGAAGGATGCAAGAAATTCCTCTTCTGTCACATTTGCAAATAAATTTTGACGTGAACCTTCATTGTATATTGAAACTAAAATCGTTGTTGTAACCCTTTCAAAGTGTATGAATTTTTCTTGTATTACATCCTTAAAGGGTTTAGGAGGAAAAAAGGTAACTCTTTTCCATAATAATGCCTCTTTTGTTGTCATCAAACGATGACAAAACAAATCAAATAAGATCCGAACATTTTTCATTGGGTGTTTTGAATTCATATTCAAAGCTGCGTTTTCGTAAGCTGATATTTCAGAGGCACTTAAATCCTCTAATACTGCCAAAAATAAATCCTCTTTGCTTTCAAAATGATTATATATAGATGGCTTCTTTATCCCTACAGCAGTGGCTATTTCCTTAAGAGATGTATCTTCATACCCTTTTTGTCCAAATAAATCCAGGGCAACGGTTTTAATAAGTTGTTTATTATCTATTTTCACTTCATCACCTTTTCCTTAAGCTAACTACCGTTCGTTAGTTAGATTTTAATATTTCTAATGAATGAATGCAAGTTTAGATTGGAAGTTGCCAAATGTTTCTTCCTGAGAGTGATTTTTTAAAGTATCCGTTCATATAATCCTTTGTTGATCTTATTTTAAGGCTCTGAATTGGTTGTGGATGGTTTTCTTTAAAGCTGTTGCTTCTAGGTAGAATTCACATTTTGGAACGGTTATTGAAAGGGAAATCTCTAAAGTCGAGTGGGAAAAATCGGAGTGCCGAAAATATGGAATTCAAGCTGAAGAGGCTCGGCCAAAGCTAGCTGCAAGAGAATTCTTTCCCCTCACCATCTAACATGTATCCGATGACAGAGCCATTGTCATAAGGTGAGAAATCGGCTCCTGGAAATCTGAGGAATCATACCAGATCCTATATGAAAGGAAAGAGGATATGACTGTATATAGGAAATTATTCATGTTGTGTATTCTAATTTTAATATTGCTAGCTACTTTTTATTTAAAATACATAAAAATGAATGACGAACAATGGGTAATTATAGAGGAAAAATATTTTCCAGTTGAAGGTCAGAAAAAAGCAAAAGGAGTAAATTCTGGTAAAACGATAGATATTCCTCAGTATAAATCTTCCCCAAAATGTGCAATGGAATTTAATAATAGGAGAATTTATACGATAGATTGTGAAATATATTTGGATTTTAGTATAGGTGATAAAGTGAAAGTTACAGTTATTGAAGATAAACTCATGAAAATAAGAAGAAAGTAATAAAACGTTTTTGTTTTTCACCAAAAATCCATTTCATTCCTTTATGATAAAGAAGAGAGTATTGTATGAAAAAAATTATTTAAGGACTGATTATTGGTTTGACTAAAAGAGATCTTGTTCAATATTTTGTAGTTAATAAAGAATTAAAAATGTCTACAGGTAAGACAGCTGCACAAGTGGCTCATGCTGCAACATTAAGTACGATTGAATTGATGCAAAGAACATCACCCTTTCAAGATAGACAAGAAGATTTTGTAGAATGGGTACAAACGGGTATGAAGAAGATCATCCTCAAAGGAAAACAATCTGAACTAGAAAAATTAGAAAAGCGGGGGTATTTTAGTATTCATGACAGTGGATTGACTGAGATTGCTTCTGGTTCTTTGACGGTTATTGCTCTTCCACCAATGGAGAAATCCCATGCTAAGGAATTTATTGGGCATTTAACTCTATTGAAAAATTAGATTCAAACATTCGAAGCTCTCTATGGTGGGGAGTAGAAAAAAATTATTTGGGGGTGTAGGGATGTTTTCAAAAATTGATACGGTCCATATATGTGTTAGAGACTTAGATCAATCCATTAATTGGTACGAAGAAGTGTTGGAATTAGAAAACCTTTTTTACGCAGGAAAATATGTTGTTTTTAGAGTAGGACTTGGGAACACCACCATTACGATTCAAGAAGGTGAGGTCCGTCCCTCTTCAATAAAACCGATTTTGTTTTCAGATGCGTTAGAGGAGACGAGGTTAAAGCTTTTGGAGAAGGATGTAGAAGCAGGGGCGATTGAGTCAGATGGAGAGGTTACTTTTTTTGAATTTAAAGATTTAGATGGGAACATATTTGAAGTGTGTCATTTTGATTAACATTCAGGAAGTGATCAAAGGCTTAAGCTAAAGAAGTAAATATTCATGAATGGAGATACTTATATGGGTTACATAGAAGAATTGAGACTAATCGTGGGCAACCGACCACTGATTTTAGTAGGGGCTGTTGTGATTATTTTAAATAATAAAAATCAAGTACTGTTACAACAACGTACGTTTCCGCATGGATCTTGGGGCTTACCTGGTGGCCTAATGGAATTAGCAGAATCAACAGAAGAGACAGCAAGAAGAGAAGTAAAAGAAGAAACAAACTTAGAATTAGGAGATTTAACCTTATTGAATGTGTACTCAGGAGCAGATCAATACATAAAAGCTGAAAATGGAGATGAATTCTATGTTGTTACAACAGCCTATTACTCAGATGAATTTGAAGGAGAGCTAATAGCAGAATCGGCTGAATCAATACAAATCAAATTTTTTCATTTTGAGGACCTTCCAACTAAAATGGTAAGAAGCCACAAGGGAATGCTGTCAGAATATAAGGAAAAATATTATTCATCACAATCTAAATAATGAGGTGAACAATACCATTTGTTAAAAAGAAAGTATGGAGCGAGAGATGGATGGAAGAGGTTAATTAAGAAGAAGGTAAATATTAGGTATATCGATGAAGAGAAGAGCTATGCTTCCTATATAAAGATGGAGAATGTTTTAGAACCTTTATTTGTCCAATACGGAGAAGATACTATTTGTATAGTGGACAATGGTTATGAGTGGATTCAATATATCCCTCTCCATCGGCACTATTCTATTACAATGATGTTCAATCAAGAACAGACCATTATTCAATGGTATATTGATATTACGAAAGAAAATGGATTTCATCCTGTAAAGGGTCCTTGGATGGACGATTTATATCTTGACCTTATTGTTCTCCCTTCAGGAAAAATAATAGAAAAGGATAGGAAAGAATTAGAAAATGCTTTTACTCAGGGTATAATAACAAGAGAAGACTATGATTTAGCTATATTTGAAGGCAATTGTATAGCAAGAAGTATTGAAAAAAATGAACTCGATTTGGTTCTTATTACTAGTAAACTTTTAAAATTATTTAATTCTGGAGAAGATTGATTATAGGGGGCATTAACCTTAATCTATTTTTTACAAGAATATAGTTCACTATTTATTTGAAAGCAAAAAGACAAGATATGAGCCGAAATATAAGTATGAATCTAAAAATACACAAAAAAGGCTAATCAGCTATTAATCTGATCAGCCTTTTTTATATCATTTTAATGTATCTAGATACGCATAATATGCGGCAAGTTTTTCATTGTTGTTTGCTGCTTTACCGTTCCCCTTTAATGATTTCCCGATGGCGAAATATTCTTGATGCACAGGTAAAACATGAACTGTGACAGCAGGATTGTTCTTTTTTTTGAAATTTTTTGGCACAAAAAGCATAGAGAATTTATTCAATTATATTCCTCCTTTAAGGAGAGTTTATTTCCTAATTCATAGTTTGAGATTTAATAATTGTTTAACCTTATCACAGCACAAAAATTAATTCAACTTTCTAATTATTATAATAATTAGAAATGGATAGACTCATATAACGACCCCCAATAATCAGTTGGATGCTTCGTAGTATATAGTGAATATACCCTCACTATATACTATATCCAAACAACTTGGGAGGTATTTAAAAGTATGAATATTGATGAAGTACTAGAAGATACCGTAGAACTTGGACAAGAGGACCTATTGCGTCCCATATATCACATTGACATCGACTTATTATTAGAAAAAACTAGTAAAGTATAATACAATTTTGGCTGTTAAATAAATACTTATATATAAGATAAAAGGCAATCCCTAAGTGGGCTTGCCTTTTATCGTTTAGTCTATTCAAAATTCTTTATTCTCAATTTAGCAAAACATGCACTATTTAATCGTGTCTTTTATGTTTATTTACTAGTTCTTTCATCATATTGATAATCGTTGCTCTATCGTTTCTACCAAAAGAGTGTGTCCAGCTTGTAATAAGGGCATTCTCAGTAGAAGAAAGGTCTCTCTGTAGTCCATTTTCAAAAATTTCCTTAATTTCATTCTTTGGATTTTGTTGATTTAATGTTTCATTGTTCATTTATATAACCTCCTTAGTCTCCTTCATTATTTTCCCTTCCATCTTAAATCAAAACATTCAAAACCTCTTTTAACATTCAATGGGTATTTTATAGATTATTATGTGTTATGAGCTTTACTTATTTTTGTTGTTTTTGATAAGAGAGTAGTGGTTGATTTGCGCTCCAGGTGCTTAACGGAGGCGTTTAGTGTGCTTGTATAGTAGAAATACTATTTCTTTCGTTTATTTTTTGTTCCACCATATAGCACCTACTGCTTGAGAGAGCCATTTACAATATTCACGCTTTAAAGCAACAATCTATGCAAAATGCCAAATAAAATGAAAACAAGTTATGTATTCGAATAGGGAAGGGAATGATAATTAAAAAAAGGTTAAAGGAGAACACTATGGCTCTGCCCTTCTTTATAACGATCTTCATTGTTCTTATTTACATAGTGCTTTTTATGTCTAAGAAGCTTTCATTTGCTGCAAATTCAATTTTATTTATGCTTTTATCCATTCTCTCTACAAATTATTTAACAATCATGTCAACGAAATTAAATTGGATAAAGACATCTGAAGATTATATAAAGTTCAGTAGTTTATTAATAACTCGGGAATGTATCATGCCGTTAGTTGGAGTTTTGATTGTAAATGGGTTGATGATTTACACTAATAGATTACAAAAGGCAACGTTATTTATTGGAATTTTAATTTTTATGTGTTTAATGGATGTTCTTCATTTACATTTTAATGCTCTGGAGCACGTCGAATGGAGTTTGTTCAATTCAGTCATTGTGAATATTGTTTATTTGCTTATTGGAATAGGAGTGGGGGAATTTTTGTATTTTATCCAGATAAGGGAGGAGAGAGGAAATGGACAAAATTTATGAAAAATCATTTGATTTGAATGAGTGGTTTATTATCATAAGTCTCGTTGTTCTCATCTTTTTAATATGGATAACTCCCAAAGTATTCTCATTGTTAGAAGGATTAAGTTATTTTATTTACGGTATTTCAATCGGTATGTTCTATGATCATACGATCAGTATTCCACCGTGGGATTATTACGATGTAAATGACTCCTCGGCTTATCAAGCAATCGATTTCCTCAGCTACATTATGTATGGACCATATAGTTATTTTTTTATCTACTTTTATAAGAAATTAAGGATAAGAGGTATTATGAATCTGGCTTACGTTTTGGTTTGGACAAGTTTTTCACTCCTAATGGAGTGGGTAACCTTAAAGATAGGGATATTTCATTTTGATAAAGGTTATAAAATGTATTGGTCTTTTCCAATCTATTTGAGCGTTCAAACAATTCAAATACTATTTCATCATCATATAAAAAAAAGCCGAGGATATTAGTCATCTTAAAAGACAAATATCCTCGGGTTTTTTCTCTTATTAGATATTAAATCGGTATTTCTACTTTATATTGATTAAAACCGAAATCTTCAAGGGCTTGTTTTAAGCTTGAACTTGTCTTCAAATCCTCAAATGTAATCCCAAGATTTCCAAGGGTATGTGCTACTTCAGGTCGTATACCTGTTAATACAGATGTAACTCCCATCATTTTTAATGCTTGAATGATTTGATAAATATTGTGAGAGACCATTGTATCCATTATGGCAACCCCTGAAATATCTATAAATAAATAGTCCAATTGAAAGTCTCCACTTCGCTTTAACACCGTTTCCATAATGGAACTAGCTCTATGGGTATCAATTTCTCCAATCAAGGGGAGGACGGCTACCTTTTCAGCAATTGGTACAATGGGTGCTGATAGTTGATCCATAGCTGAATGCACAAGTGCAAGCTGGTCTTTTTGCTGTTTAACAAATAATTCATTGAACACATTACCAATTTCGTCAAGGAGTGGATTAATCTTTTTATTCGCTAGAAACATAGTAGCAGATGAAATCTTTTGATTATTAATTTCTTCTATGAAAATATCCCAAATCGCAGTACGAAAGGCAGAGAGAGTTTTCATGGAATCATTTAAAGGAATCCCATTTTCTAGAGCTATTCCACCAACCCGTTCAGCCCAAATTCTTATATTATTTAAATTATTTGCTTTGTTTTCATCTAATGTTGTTCCTATCATATGAATGAGCTCTAATCGCCATTCTAATATCTGTTCACTTTTAACATTGGAGAAATTCAACTTAGAAACATAATCTGATTCTTGATATTGAACTAACTTTTGAGCAATATCAGATTTATGTTTAACGATTTGTTCACCAATATATATTAATTCATCTCTCATTTACTTCGTTCAGCTCCTTCATACTGCATAGTTTGAAACATTTGAAAAGTCCATTTGAAAAGTCTATTTTATTGGCTTTCAATTATAACATAGTCTATAGAAAAATCACACCGGGTCTAAAAAAACAGAAAAAGTGTCAAGTAAAATAGTAAAATGATAAAATAGGGAAATATAGGTAGTGAATAATTTTGAAACGATAGCAACAAAAGTCTCGAAGGATTTGATTGAAAGGGGATAAATAGTCATGACTCAAATATGCTTGGTCCGACATGGACAAACAGAATGGAACCTTCTCGGGAAACTTCAGGGACAGACTGACATACCATTAAATGAAACAGGAAAGTTTCAGGCAGAAGAATGTAGAGAATATTTAAAGGATGTAAATTGGGATGCATTAATAACAACTTCATTAAAAAGAGCAAGACAAACAGCAGAAATAATAAATAAAGAGTTACATTTGCCAATTATAGTAATGGACCACTTTATTGAACGATACTTTGGAGTTGGAGAAGGGATGATACGCCGTAAACGAGAGAAAGAATATCCAGATTTTATTTTTCCTGAAATGGAATCCCAAGATGATTTATTCAAGAGGATTGATGAGGGATTAAAAGTTGTAAATCAAGAATTTCATAATCATAAAGTATTAATTGTGGCACACGGTGCAGTAATAAATGCCATATTAAGTAGATTTCATAAAGGTAAACTAGATTCAATAAAACTATTCAACGGCTGCTTAACAAATATTCAATTTGAACATAACGAGTGGAAAGTTCATGATTTTAATTTTGTAAATCATTTATCCGAACATAAGGACAAAAATATCCAGGCTCCTCCTTTAAAGGATTTCTAGAGGTGAAGACACGAAATCATAGACTTCGAGCCTTCACATTCCTTATCCTTTTAAAATACTGACATAGACCTCTCTATGACGTGGCCCATCAAATTCACAAAAATAGACTCCTTGCCATGTACCTAACATGAGTTTGCCATTTATGACTATCACTGACTGGGAATGACCAACTGTACTTGTTTTTAAATGAGCTGCTGTATTTCCTTCTCGATGAAGATCAAGTGTATGATTCCAAGGATAAAGTTCATCTAAGCGCCTTAGAAAATCTGTTTTCACATCAGGGTCAGCATTTTCATTTACAGTAATTCCCGCTGTAGTATGAAGGGATTGAACGATTACTAAGCCACCTTTCGTTCCAGACTGAGTAACAATATCTTGAATGGTGTCAGTTATATCAATCATTTCATCGCGTTTACTTGTTTCAACAGTAAATCTTCTCATTAAAATCACGTCCTAGCTTTGTATTTTAGTGGCATTAGTACATTTCCACATTAGGAAAAAGATAAACAAAAGTATGTGAATAAATAATAAAAATGGAAAGGAAGAAGACGATGGAAATTAGAGAATTACATTCAGCAGATGAATGGGCTCAAGGATTTGAAGTTTTAAAAGAACTAAGAACAACGTTAACTCTTGTAGAGTATATGGAATTAGTCAAAAAAATGGTTGAGGGAGGGTATCGTGCCTTTGTATTGAAGGTGGATAATGAAATGATTTCGTATGCCGGTGTATCAGAAGCGACAAATTTTTATAATGGACATTATCTCTTTGTATTCGATTTTGTTACAAAAAGCTCCCATCGTTCGAAAGGTTATGGTGAACAGCTTCTCTCCTTTTTAGAAGATGAAGCAAAGAAATTAGGATGCACGAAAATTTGCCTGGACTCAGGATTGCAACGTCTTGAAGCCCATAGGTTTTATGAGGATAAAATGAAGTTTAATAAATCAAGCTATGCTTTCAAAAAAGAGCTCTGATTTCGAGTGAGTTAGAATAGTTTATCATTTGCGAATAGCGTTCCATCCCTTAACGAACAATATGAATATTCTTTAAGGCAAGGGGGGCTAGGATGTTTCAATTGATCACTCATAATGATTTAGATGGAGTAGCTTGTGGAATTTTAGCTAAATTGGCTTTTAAGGAAAAGGTGAAAGTGAAATATTCTTCTATTACTAATGTAGACGGATTTATTGAGAAATTCTTAAAGAAATCACCAAAAAAACAATTCCTCATCATTACGGATCTAGTTCCTTCAAGCGAAGTGGTGGAAAAAATTGTTACTTACCACCAGAAACAAGGGAAAATTCAACTTATTGATCATCATAAAAGTGGCGAATATCTAAACAAGCACAAATGGGCAAGAATTAAAGTGGAAAATGATGATGGTCAACTAACAGCAGCAGCTTCTCTATTTTATCAATATTTAGTTGAACAGAATTGGCTAACACCTACCAATGCATTAAGTGAGTTTATTGAATTAGTCAGACTTTACGACACCTGGGATTGGGAGAGACAAAACCAAGAAAAAGCTAAAAAGCTGAATGATTTATTATATTTAGATACAATTGACATCTTTGAGAAAAAAATGCTAAAACGCTTAAGTGAACATCAAGCTCAATTTTATTTTGATGAGTTTGAAAAAAAGTATCTCCAGGTAGAAGAAGGGAAAAAGGAAAGATATATTCATCGAAAAAAACGAGAAGTTATACAACTTTCTGTTCACGATCATTGCATAGGAATTGTGTATGCTGAAACCTACCAATCAGAGCTTGGAAATGAAATCGGTAAGGACTTTCCCCATCTAGATTATATTGCTTTAGTCAATCTAGGTTCACGCAGAATCGCTTTAAGAACCATCCATGATTCAGTTGATGTGTCAGAAATAGCATCAATGTTTCAAGGAGGAGGTCATCCTAAAGCAGCCGGCTGTGTATTAACCCCGGAAGCATATGAAATCTTCATAGATAAACCCTTTCGATTAGAGTACATTCAATCTGACTCAAATAGTAATGAGTTCAATCTAAAAGGGGAGAGCTCAGGGACTCTATATGTCAATCACCTCGGAAAACAATTTTACATCTGCCCTGTAAATGAGGATGAATGGGAGGTTACAATGGAGGGAGAATATATAGCAATATTCTCTTGTTTTGAAGATGCTGAACAGTATGTCAAACGAACACATACAGCTTGGATTGCAGAAGATGAACAATTCATTAACTATTTAACAGTACATGACAAAATAAAGAAAAATGTAATTGAAAATCCAGGATTAATAAGGGAATTAGAGAAGCGAGTAGTTCATGAGCATGAGCTTCATTAATATTATTTACAGTTAGCTTTTTCTCTTTGAACCAATTGAAGTAAATCACGCTCAAATATTCCTCGAAAGCATGTACCATCTTTTGTTTTGTAAAGTGCTTCATATACTTTTTCTTTATTTGAAAGAGTTTTGGTTTGTATAATTCCGATAATTGTTGAATGAGGAGTTGTTGTGTGTAAGCTGGATTGAATATTCTCATGAAGTTGGAAACGTTTATAACCATATATTGTAATAACACAAGCTACCAGTAAAATAAAAACCCAACGGAAACCATCTAGAATCAGTGATTTGTTCATTATCTTGTACTCCCATCTACTACTAATCTTTGGCAATTAAAATAAAAGGGACTTCGAAGTCCCTTTTAATATATCTATTCACAAAGGAGATTAAATAATTTCTTCGCTAACTCTAAAGCTGCATCATTATCTCCATGTAAACATACTGTATCTGCTTGAATCCTCAAAATTTCGCCGTTGGTAGAAACTACTTCCTGTTTTTCTACCATTCGTAAAACTTGTTCTTCTACTTGATCTTTATCATGAAGCACAGCATTAGGTAAAGAACGAGAAGTAAGTGAACCATCTGACTGGTAGGTTCGATCTGCAAAAACTTCATGGGCTACCTTTAGGCCAATATTTTCACCTGCACTTGTTAATTTACTCCCTGAAAGACCAAATAAGGTTAAGGAGGCATCAAAGTCGTAAACGGCTTTTGCAATGGCGTGTGCTAAATCTTCATCTTTAGCAGCCATATTATATAAGGCACCATGAGGCTTGACATGCGAAAGTTTACCTCCTTGTGAAGTAACAAACGCGTTAAGGGCACCTATTTGATATAGAATGAGTGCATATGCTTCATCAGGTGAAATACCCATCATCCTTCTACCAAACCCTTGAAGGTCTTGTAATCCTGGGTGAGCACCTATATTTAAGTTATGTTGTAATGCTTGTTGGACAGCATGCTTCATTACAAGGGGATCTCCTGCATGAAATCCACAAGCAATGTTAATGGAAGAAACATACTTCATCATCTGTTCATCTTGTCCGAGTTTATATGCTCCAAAACTTTCTCCTAAATCGCAATTCAAATCAATCTTCATGGGTTGCATCCTTTCAAATGTGAGTTTAGTAATGAGGTATCTTCATGCGAACCGAAACTTTCTGAATTCTCTATTTATCATATCATAAAAAATAAGCTGGCGTTTTATGTAACATTTTGTAAAAGTCTCTTTGTATTGATGGTTACTATTTTAGAGGAATTTGGAATAAAGTTCCATTAATGTAGAGTATTCAGTATAATAGATTAGATTAATAGAAAGGAGGAATGTAAATGGACATTGTATTTAAGAATCATAAAAATGTTTTTAATTACAGAGTAGTAGCAGTTTGGCTGGAAAAGAATCATGTTCTCTTACATAAGGAAACAGAAGATACACATTGGTCCCTCCCTGGAGGTAGAGTAGCTATGGGAGAAGAATCAATCTCCAGTTTAAAAAGAGAGATGATGGAAGAACTTGGAGTAAAAGTTAACATAAAGAACCTATTGTTAATTAATGAAAACTTTTTTTCGTTGAAATCATTGGATTTCCATGAAATAGGTCTATATTATGAGGTTACCACAGATACAAACCCTATTTTTAAAAAGGGACCATTTTACGGGTTAGAAGGAGAGCGCTTAGTCTATCAATGGTTTCCTGTAAAAGAAATTACGGACCTTGAGCTATACCCACAAGAAATTAAAGAAATGATATTAAATAAACCTGAAGTAACTCAACACTTAGTTTCTAAATAAAAATAGGCCTTTGTCTAATGAAAATAGACAGAGGCTTCATGATATATTGTATATTGTTCAGTATTCTTTTGAAGACAAGAGAACTTAAGAGGCTAAAATCTTTAATTTTACTTTTTGATAAATAGACTTTACCTTCCCTTGTTCCTTAACTTCTTGACCGGCAATAACTTTTTTTCTTAAGTAATAGTAAATACTTTCTTCTGCGATGATCAATAGAATAAACAAAGAAATAATAACTATTCCAACCATCATATGTACATCCCCTTTCTTAAGAAAATCAACCTTACATTTATATGGTTATAGTTACCACTTAATGCAAGAAAATAAACCTATTATGTGATTGGAAAAGGACATTTTTATCATGGAAGTGTAGAATGGGGCAGAGAAACAAAAAAAGCTCATTTCATAAGGAATGTTGTTACAAAGTAGTATTTGATTGCAGTGGAAATTAACGTTCTCTCATGAGTTTTTAAAAATTTCTTCTAAAATAAAAGCATTAATTTATTAGATAGGGTTATTTGATTGTCATCTCTGGTCTCCAACGGTTCCAACTCCTTGAATGCTTCTTACAAAAATGATAGGTAAATATAAATTAGTACCTTATATCGAAGCACAACCACATAACATTCCCCCAGAAATTTCTATCGGACAGTGTCTTTTTTTTATGTATTTCAGCTCATTCTGTTTTGTACGATTATATTTTTTACATTATGTTTAATTCATACGACACAATAAGTTTACTTTAATTTTATTATGTAAACTGATTTTCTTATTGAAATCTTTACTTTTTCTCATTAGATTTTAATGTACATAAAGGAAAATAATTGTATCGAAAAGGGGAGGCGTTAACATGTGGATTCGCTTAATTCCTATCTTATTTTTTAGTGCAACTGCAGTAATATTGATGACATATCAAGGGATTGAGATTTCTCAAGCCTTATATGATTTTATTTTCCAGAAAAGTAAACTAAAATAAGTCATAAAAGAGTAAATAGTAGGTGACAGTGTGAAACGAATCTTAGTTATAGAAGATGAGAAAAACCTTTCGCGTTTTATAGAATTGGAATTGAAATATGAAGGATATGACCTTGAATTAGCATTTGATGGTCGAGAAGGCTTAGAGCTAGCATTGAATCATGAATGGGATGTAATATTGCTGGATTTAATGTTACCGGGTTTGAATGGTCTTGAGGTATGCAGGAGAGTTAGGCAGACAAAGGATACTCCTATTTTGATGATTACAGCTAGAGATAGTGTGATGGATCGTGTTTCTGGTCTCGATAGCGGAGCAGATGATTACATTGTTAAGCCATTCGCAATTGAAGAACTGCTGGCAAGATTAAGGGCCGTTTTCCGACGTTCAATTCATGAAGAGTCTTCGACAAAAGTAACAACGCTTGAATACCGTGATTTAACTGTTAAAAAGGAATCAAGACAGGTCTTAAAGCATCAAGAAGAAATTGACCTAACGAAAAGAGAATATGATCTATTACTTGCTTTTTTAGAGAATATTAACATTGTGTTAACGAGGGAAGTACTTTTAAATAAAGTGTGGGGTTATGACACAGAGGTTGAAACAAATGTGGTAGATGTTTATGTAAGGTATTTGCGCAACAAGATTGATTCAGTCGGAGAGGATAGCTATATACAGACTGTTCGAGGCACTGGTTATGTGATGAGGTCATGAAAAAATGGATTGAAAAAATAAAACCATCTTCCCTGAAATTTAAATGGGCTTTAGCTGCAGGCTCAGCAATATTTTTAGCTTTCTTTATATTTAGTTTTATTCAGTATCATGCCATTAGTAAATGGATGATTGAAGAAGAAGAAAATAATTTCAGCAGAGTTTTGGATGAAATTACGGTTTTCTTTAAACAAAGAGGACCGAATATTGGTCTTCAAGATATTTACGATAGTAGAGACCTGATGAAGCAAATTGCTGAAAAAGATCAATCAATAAGAATTTTGGATCGCAAGGGGACTCAAGTTTTGGAATTAAGAGGTGAAAGGGAGGCAGCTTTTTATTATCCTTTTCAACCTGTTCAAGAAAAAGTCGTTGCACTAATAGAGTCACAGAACAAAAATTTGCTCATTGGTAGAGCTCCAATAAAATCAAGTCAATTTAATGGATATGTAGAGATCATTCAACCGCTAAATCGGTATGAAAAAATAATGAAAAATTTATTTTGGATGATGAGCATCATCGGCTTTGTGGCCTTATTTATTAGTGCTTTAATTGGATACCTTATGGCAAGAAGCTTTGTGAAACCACTTAACAAACTTTCTGGAATTATGCGTTCCATTGAAAGAAAAGGATTTCATGAAAGAGTAGAGAATATAAAAGCCCATGACGAGATAAGTGAACTATCACAGATATTTAATAAAATGATGGCTCAAATCGAGAAATCTTTTCAACAGCAGCAACAATTTGTTGAGGATGCTTCTCATGAGTTAAGAACGCCAATACAAATTCTAGAAGGACATTTAGCTTTATTAAACCGCTGGGGAAAAAAAGATCCAACGATTTTAGAAGAATCATTACAGGTTTCATTAGAAGAGCTTGAAAGAGTTAAGAGACTAGTTGGTGAGCTATTAGAGTTGTCTAGGGCCGATAGGGAGCAGTATGATTTTCATAATTCCAAAGCTAATAGTAAAGAAATAGTAACGAAAGTTCTAAAAGACTTTATTTTTCTACATGAAGAATATACCTTTACATGTGAAGATAAAACAGATAAAAATACGTATGTAATGATTATGTCTAGACATCTTGAACAGATATTGATTATTCTATTAGATAATGCGGTTAAATATTCCGACCCGAATTCTAAAATCAGAATTTCTCTTCAAGAAACACCGGATGAGGTTGTGATTGATGTTAGTGATGAGGGAATCGGTGTTCCTGATGATGATCTATCAAGAATATTCGATCGGTTCTACCGAGTAGACAAGGCAAGAAGCCGGGATAAAGGCGGTTATGGCCTTGGTTTAGCTATAGCGTCTAAAATTATTAATAATTATAACGGAAAAATCGAAGCATTTAAAAACCAACCTAAAGGTTTGACGATACGGATTATTTTAAATAAAATAAATGACCTATAGCTTCTTTCTTTTCTAAAATAGCCACAATCTTAACCGAGTCTAAAATAGACGTCTCAGTATCGTTCTGAGACGTCTATTTCTGTATATTGCATATCAATACTTTTGGGTATCTTCAATTCAAGGATGCCATCCTTGTATTGAGCTACGGCTCCCTTTTTCTTCACTAATGCAGGAAGAGTAATGACCTGTCTATCACCGACCTCTGGAATATTCTCAATAATGGCTTGGTTTGATGTGTGAAAAATCCGAAGCTGTTTCATCCACTCTTCATTAGTTATTTGCAGTCGGAGAAAGACATCCTCAAACGTTTCAAAAATATTGGTAGGAATTTTATGTGAGGGGGTATCCTTTGCTGATTGCTGATTATTAGAATGGGTAAAGGATTGTGCACCTTTCATTGTATCATTAGGATTCATCATTCCTTCCCATCCGTTTGGAAACATATTTTTCATCATACTTTGAATATATGAATCAATTTCCTTTGGGTTCATGGAATTCATTTTATCCTTCATATCTTTATTAAATGGGAATAAGTTCCACGGGAACATGTGAATCACCTCACTTTAAACTGTTTGAAAACGAGTCGGAAGAATGATGGTAATTAGAGGAGTCCATTACCGGGGGTCAGGATGATACATTCTATGCAAAAGAAAGTATATGGGTTCACATCATCATTTGCTGCATTCTCATATCATCATACGTCTCTAATACTTGAAAAATATTAAAAATAGTAAAAAATCAAAAAAAATATTTGGTTTTTTTTAGTAACAGTAGTAAGATGGTTTATGAAAAAAACACCCATGAGTTGGGATCCAGGAAGGTGAATAAGAAAACGCTTAATGAAAAAAGTTATTTCAGAATAGTCTATTAAAAATAGGTTTTTTTATATTTTATTATGGGAATATAAGTTAATGACACCTTTATTCCGAAATTTTAAGAAATTTGTCATAAAGACTTTATATTACTACTTCACAGTGATAAAATGTCCTTGTAAGCGTTTTAATGTTTAGCGAATTACTATTCTTACATAATGATAATTAACTGATCACCTGTAAGGATACATGATACCCAAATTATACTAACTGGCAAATAAGTTGGAGGTTTTTCACAATGAAAAAGCAATCGACATATAAAGGGGAGCCTTGGCAATCCTTTTATGGACCAAACCTTGGATATGTAATGGAGGTTTATGAACAATTCTTGGAGGATCCTTCAGAGGTTGATCCAGAGTTAAAAGAATTATTTGAGCAATGGGGACCTCCTACTGCCGAAGATATTCAAGTAATGGTTAATGCACAACATACAGATTCATCCTTTACATTACCTGCTCAACCCACTGCGTTGAGTAAAATGGTGGCGGCAGTTAAATTAGCAGATAATATACGTACATATGGCCATTTAGCAGCTGATATTAATCCACTTAACGATAGAAACAAAGATACCAGAAGAATTGAATTATCTGAGTTTAACTTAACAGAAGAAGATTTAAAAAAGATTCCTGTAGATTTCTTATGTCCAAATGCGCCTTCACATATAAAAGACGGTTTGCAAGCAATTGAACATCTTAAGCAAGTTTATACAAATAAACTTGCATTCGAATATGCTCATGTTCATGAGCTTGAAGAGAAAAATTGGTTAAGAGAGAAGATTGAATCAGGTTCTTATTTTCCTGAGCGATCGAAGGAACAAAAGATATCATTATTAAAACGATTAGCCGAAGTTGATGGCTTTGAAAAATATATCCACCGCACTTTTGTTGGACAAAAACGCTTTTCTATTGAAGGTTTAGATACAATGGTTCCTTTATTAGATGAGTTAGTACGCTATTCTGTCGAATCAGGAGCGAAGACCATAAACATAGGAATGGCACATCGTGGACGACTAAATGTTTTAGCTCATGTAATTGGAAAACCTTATGAAATGATCTTTGCTGAATTCCAGCATGCCCCTAGTAAAGATTTAATTCCATCTGAGGGTTCAATCGGTATCACGTACGGTTGGACAGGGGATGTTAAGTATCATTTAGGTGCTGATCGTGAAATTGCTCCTCAACAGTCTACTACAGCGAGAGCAAGAGTAACCTTGGCCAATAACCCTAGTCATTTAGAAGTTGTAAGCCCTATTGTTGCTGGATATACACGTGCAGCTCAAGAAGTACGTGAAGACAGAGGGTACCCGAAACAATCACCTGAGTCCTCTTATGCAGTTATGATTCATGGTGATGCAGCATTCCCTGGTCAAGGGGTAGTGGCAGAAACCTTGAACATGAGTCAGCTTAGAGGCTATAACACAGGTGGATCGATTCATCTTATTGCCAACAATATGATTGGTTTTACTACGGAAAGTCGGGATTCTAGGTCGACTAAATATGCATCAGATACTGCAAAAGGGTTTGAGGTTCCAATTGTTCATGTTAATGCAGACGATCCTGAAGCGTGTTTAGCTGCAGCCGTCCTAGCCTATGAATATCGTAAAACATTTGGAAAAGACTTTGTGATTGATTTAATTGGTTATCGCCGCTTTGGTCATAATGAAATGGATGAACCAATGGTGACAAATCCGTTAATGTATTCAGTAATTCAAAATCATCCGAATGTTAAAAAACTATATTCTGAAAAATTAATTTCAGAAGGTATTGTTTCACAAGAAGATGTTGATAAGATGGATTCTGAAATTGAAAATGAACTTAAATCAGCATATGAGAAGGTTCCTGCAAAAGATGAGGATCCAGATACAGTACTTGCTCCACCAGAAGATGTAGCCAATGGTTTACCTGACATTAACACGTCTGTTGAATTTAATAAGCTACAAAGCTTAAATAGCGAGCTTTTAAAATGGCCAGAAGGCTTTAACGTATTTAAGAAGCTGGATCGTATTCTTCAAAGACGGAGTCAAGTATTTGAAGGAAAAGGGAAAATTGATTGGGCACATGCAGAGACCCTGGCTTTTGCTTCTATTTTAAAGGATGGAACACCTATTCGTCTTACTGGTCAAGATTCTGAACGTGGAACATTTGCTCAACGTCATCTTGTTTTACATGATGAAAAAACAGGGGACGAACATATACCATTACACAATCTTGATGATAGTCATGCTTCATTTGTTGTTCATAATAGTCCACTTACAGAAACAGCTGTAGTTGGATATGAGTATGGGTACAATGTATTTGCTCCTGAGACATTAGTTTTGTGGGAAGCTCAATTTGGTGATTTTTCCAATATGGCACAAGTAATGTTCGATCAATTTATCTCGGCTGGAAGAGCAAAATGGGGACAGAAAACGGGTCTTGTCATGCTGTTGCCCCATGGGTATGAAGGCCAAGGTCCTGAGCATTCAAGTGCACGCTTAGAGCGTTTCTTACAATTGGGTGGAGAATACAATTGGACAGTTGCTAATTGTTCTACATCAGGTCAATATTTCCATATTTTAAGACGTCAAGCAGCGATTCTTCAAAAAGAAGAGGTTCGTCCGCTGGTTATTATGACTCCAAAAAGTTTATTGAGAAATCAGTTTGCTTCTGTAACAGCAGAGGAGTTAGCAAATGGGGAATTTCATTCAGTTCTAGAGCAAAAAGGCCTTGGAGATAAACATAAAGAAGTAGAACGAATTGTTTTATGCAGTGGAAAGATAGCGATTGATCTTGAAGAAAAACTTCAAAACATGGATAAAACCGATTGGTTACACATCTTACGTGTAGAGGAAATCTATCCGTTCCCGTCAGGAGATATCTCTTCCATCCTTGAAAGATATTCTAACTTGAAAGAAATTCTATGGATTCAAGAAGAGCCTAAGAATATGGGAGCTTGGACTTTTGCAGAGCCAAGGTTAAGAGATCTGGCCCCTGAGGGTGTTGAAGTACATTATGTTGGTCGCCGAAGACGTTCAAGCCCGTCCGAAGGAGAACCAACGGTACACAAAAAAGAGCAAGCAAGAATCATAAACGAAGCACTAACTCGATAAGAAAGAGGAGGACATCATAGTGGCAGAAATTAAAGTTCCAGAATTGGCAGAATCAATTACAGAAGGTACGATTGCTCAGTGGTTAAAGCAACCAGGTGATTATGTTGAAAAAGGCGAGTATATCGTTGAACTTGAAACAGATAAAGTAAATGTGGAAGTTATCTCAGAAGAAGCAGGTACTATTCAAGAACTAAAGGCAGATGAGGGCGACACTGTTGAGGTTGGTCAAGTTATTGCCATTGTAGGTGCAGGTGGAGAAGCTCCTAAATCTACTGAAACAAAAGAAGAGAAGAAAGAGGAAACTTCTACTCCTAGTCAAGAAGAGAAGAAAGAAGAAAGTACTCCTCAAGAAGATACATCTACAAATGATAAGAAAAATCGTCCTATTGCGTCACCGGCTGCTCGTAAGCTAGCTCGTGAGAAAGGTATCGATCTTTCTGAAGTACCAACTGATCCACTTGGTCGTGTACGCAAACAAGATATTGAAGCATACAGCAATAAGCCAGCAGCACCTTCTAAACCAGCAGCTGAAGAGAAAAAAGCTCCAGCTAAAAAGAATGATGGAAAACCTGTTGAGCGTGAAAAAATGTCTCGTCGTCGTCAAACGATTGCGAAACGATTAGTTGAAGTTCAACAAACTGCAGCAATGCTTACGACATTTAACGAAATTGATATGTCGGCTGTCATGGAACTACGTAAACGTAAAAAAGATAAATTCTTTGATGATCATGATGTGAGATTAGGCTTTATGAGTTTCTTTACAAAGGCTGTAGTAGCAGCTCTTAAGAAATTCCCATATGTAAATGCTGAAATTGATGGTGATGAAATTGTATTGAAAAAGTTTTATGACGTTGGTGTAGCAGTTTCTACCGAAGATGGATTAGTGGTACCAATCGTTCGTGATTGCGAGCGTAAAAACTTTGCAGAAATAGAAGGTGAAATTGTTGAGTTAGCTACTAAAGCTCGAAACAATAAACTTTCTCTTGGTGATCTACAAGGGGGTTCTTTCACCATCACAAACGGTGGAGTGTTTGGATCTTTACTATCTACACCAATTCTAAACGGACCACAAGTAGGAATTTTAGGAATGCACAAAATACAACTACGACCAGTGGCTATTGATAAAGACACGATGGAAAACCGTCCTATGATGTATATTGCCTTATCGTATGACCATAGAATTATTGATGGTAAAGAAGCGGTTGGTTTCCTTGCGATGGTGAAGGATTTACTTGAAAATCCTGAAGATTTACTTCTGGAAGGCTAATCGTTCTATACGCTTTCTTATTGAATAATGATAGATGAATGGATAGCTGATATACTGCTCTTTGGGCATGTATATCAGCTTTTTTTTTCACCATTTTTTCCTAACAACATAAAATATGAGTAAGTAAAATAAAGTTTGCTGAGTGAAACTTTAGGACAAAAGATAGGAGGGGAGTTTGAGTATGTACCATTCAAAAAAAGTTATGCACTACTCTTACTTGTTTCATAAGATGGGAATAATAGACGATCAGCAATATCAAAAAATAAAAGATTTTTACCATAACAAAGTGTGTCGGTGAAAAATTTAAACGTAAATACTGACATCCTGTTCGTAAAAGTGAGAAAAAAAAGACAGACTCAAAATCGATGAGTCTGTCAAAACAACGTTTGATCTCAGGGGGGTGAGATATACAAGGTATTAAAATTTCTTTATTTCCAATGTCACGATTTCCTAAAAGGTTTTAATCCTCTGGTACGAATTTCTTTCTTTAAAAGCAGAATCCAGTCTTGATCATTCCCTTGTTTCTCAGCATCACGATAAGCTGCAACTAACTGTTCATTACTCAAGATTTTCATGACCTACCTCCTAGGAAATGTTTAAAATATAGAATTTTCTATATTTTCTATATATTCTACATACAAATACTCCATTTGAAAAGAGTTTTTTAGAATTTACTTCTAAAGTAGGATTTTAAATGATTTTGTAGAAAAAGGTTTAATAAAGTGTGATTATGTCAAAAAAATATAATTGAACTAGTATTGTATTTCATCATCTCTACAAATTAAAAAATACGAACTGAAAATTATCAATTTAATAGTTTGAATATTTTAATTTTTGTGATAATATTACACGCAAGAGTGACTATCAAAGCACTTTACATATGAAGCTTTTTCACACCTGATTAAAATAACAACGTTCAAAGGGGGATTATATCTTGACAGAGATTTTAAATGTTACAGTGGGTGAGTTACTTGAAGAAAAGGCGCGCATTCAACCAAATCAAGAAGCAGTCGTTTATTCAGATAGAGGGTTGAGATGGACGTATGATGAATTTAATCAAAAATGTAGAAAAGCTGCGAAAGGTTTAATGAAATTAGGGATTAATAAAGGAGACCACATTGCCATTTGGGCTTCGAACACTCCTGAATGGTTAATAAGTCAGTTTTCGACTGGTAAAATGGGTGCTGTATTAGTGACGGTCAATACGAACTATCGAACAGCTGAGTTAGAATACTTATTGAAACAATCAGATAGCAGTACAATTATTCTGATGGAACAATTTAAAGACGCGTCGTATATAGATAT
Source organism: Rossellomorea aquimaris TF-12 (assembly GCF_001648555.1). Lineage (GTDB taxonomy): Bacteria > Bacillota > Bacilli > Bacillales > Bacillaceae_B > Rossellomorea > Rossellomorea aquimaris. The sequence goes on from NZ_LQXM01000029.1 coordinate 30,103, forward strand.
GCTCAATGAAATTTGCCCGGAATTAAAGTCTTCAAAACCAGGGGAATTAAATAGCTCTAAGCTCCCTTATTTGAAAAATGTCATTGTATTAGGTGAGAATAATTATCCAGGTACATATAGTTGGGACGATATTATGAAATTAGGTGAGGATGTTTCCGAAGTTGAATTAAATGAACGAGCAAACAGTTTATCGTCTCAAGATGTGATCAATATGCAATATACTTCAGGAACAACAGGATTTCCTAAAGGGGTTATGCTAACCCATTCAAATATTGTGAATAATGCTTACAATATTGCTAATTGCATGAGGTTATCCAATGAGGACCGATTATGCATTCCCGTACCATTCTTCCATTGTTTCGGGTGTGTATTAGGTACACTTGCATGTGTTTCAGTAGGTGCCACAATGGTACCTCTACAGGAATTCAATCCAAAAGAAGTGCTAAGAGTAGTCCAAGATGAAAAGTGTACCGGATTACATGGGGTACCAACGATGTTTATTGCTGAATTAAATCATCCTGACTTTGAGCGTTATAACCTAAGTAACTTGAGAACAGGGATTATGGCTGGGAGCAATTGCCCAATTGAAGTGATGAAAGGAGTAATGGAGAAAATGGGTGCTGATGAAATTACCATTGCTTATGGTCAAACAGAATCTTCCCCTGTTATTACTCAAACTCGTACTCACGATCCGATCGAATTAAAGGTTCAAACTGTAGGTAGAGCACTGCCAAATGTAAATGTGAAAATCGTTGAACCTGGAACGAGTAAGGAAGTACCTTATGGAGTGCAAGGGGAGCTATGCACGAAAGGGTATCATGTTATGAAGGGGTATTATAAAAATGAAGTAGCAACGGATTCAGCTATAGACACTGAAGGGTGGCTTCATACAGGTGACTTGGCTGTCATGGATGAACATGGTTATTGTAGAATTACAGGTAGATTGAAAGATATGATTATCCGTGGTGGGGAAAATATTTACCCTCGAGAGATTGAAGAGTTTTTATATTCTCATCCTAAAGTTCTTGATGTTCAGGTGATTGGGATCCCTGATGAGGTATATGGAGAAGAAGTAATGGCTTGGATCATCTTAAAAGAAGGTCAATGTGCAACGGTTGATGAAATCAAAGCATATTGTACAGGTAAAATATCTCGTCATAAAATACCGAGGTATATAGAATTCACTGATGCTTATCCTATGACAGCCTCTGGAAAAATCCAGAAATTTCGATTGAGGGAGCAGGCAAAACAGGAAGCTCTAGTGAATAACAGAGAAAAATGAAAACGCTTAACTTTAAAACTACCCTTTGACCATAAAGAGTAGTTTGTAACTGTGAACTATCATTAGAAATGTCCTGTTATTTGATGCAGGGCATTTTATATTTTTAAGGTTTAAAATGTGAGTAAAGTATATTAAAGATGATTTCAAAATAGAATTTTTGTAATTGTACACAAATACACGGATAAATCCAGGAAGCTAATGGATAATTTTAAATTGTCAGGGATAAATCAAACCATTCAATGGATAACTTTGCTCTCACAAAACAAGATCCAGATAAAATGTCTTTACTAATGAAAATCAATAGGATAATTAAAAACAGAAAACGATTATAAGACTTTTTTTGATTAGCCTTAATAAAATAAGGAGAAACTCGTCAATGACATGTCTTTTAAGTCTGAAACGATACTGATATAAATTTTTAAAAAGGAAATAATACGATTCAAGAGTAGATTAACTGAAAGGTCAGAATATTTCTGTTAAAATATAATAATACTAATTGGATTAGATTAATTTGACAATAAATATATTATGTAAACACAAGGAGAGTAAGAATATGTACGTTTTTGTTTATGGCTCTTTAAGAAGAAATGAGAGCAACCATGCTTTGTTAAAAGAAGCAGAACTCATATATGAACAATCATGGGTGCGAGGAACACTATATGATACAAAGAGGGGATATCCAGCACTAAAAGAAGGCAATGGCAGGGTCTATGGCGAAGTATATAAGATCAACTCTAAAATTCTACCAACTTTAGATAATTTGGAAGGGTATTTAGAGAATCAATTAGACAATCTATATACTCGTAAACTAATAGAAGTTCAGACAGACTCAGGATTACTCGAAGCCTATGTGTACTATGCTAAAAGTGAAGATATGCTTCAAGAAGAGATTGTTTCAGGAGATTGGAAAGTCCATCGGTTTATCAAGGAAAAACCTGATCAAATCCTTTATTTCGCTTATGGGTCTTGCATGGATGATGAACGATTTAAACTTGCTGAAGTCGACCATCATTTTAATAACTGTCTTGGGGCAGGGCACTTAAAAGGGTATTCTATGAAGTATTTATTTAAAGTGCATGACGGTGGTCGTGGAGATATTATTGAAGACGGTGGATCAATGGAGGGACTGGTCTACCAAGTACCTCAAGAAGCTGTGGAATACTTATTCAGGCGTGAAGGTGTAGGACCTGGATGGTATAGGGCTGCATTTGTAGACATTTCAATCGCAGAAAAAGTGTATAAAGATGTATTAACGTTTATTGTTAAAGATAAGTTTGAAGAAACTTGTCCTCCTGATCATTACGCAAAAGAGATCCTTAGGGGCAGTCTGCCATATGTTAGCTCTAAGTACCATGAAAACTTACAAAATCATTTAGTTGAAATAGGAATGACAGCTGACCAAGTAAAGGGTTTATTGGATTGAGTTTCAATGGAGGGAGATAAAGTTTTTTAAAAAAGCACCATCAACTTTATGAATCCTAAGTAAAATAATCTAAAGGAACAAACATAGCCAACATTTCTAAATGGTTTCCTTTTGCTCAATATAGGGTATTTAATCAAGGAATGATTAACAAAAGTTACACATAAAGAATAATAATAAGAGATAATGATGAAAAATGTGCAATATCCTATTTTGAAAAACCCATATAGTAGGGTAACAGTCGTTCTCTTGAAAAGAGGTGCTTTATGGAGTTTTTACTTCATTTAGTTGATCAATTTGGTTACATTGCCATGTTTTTATTTAGTTGGATCGTTTTCTTGGGATTGCCTGTTCCTAACGAATTAGCAGCAGCTTTCTCGGGATATCTTTCCGAATGGAGACACTTCAATCCGTATACTTCGTTTATTTTTATGTATAGTGGATTGGTTAGTTACGGAATCTTTGGATTTATCGTGGGGAAATATTTTGGAACGAAGTTACTCTATAAATATTTTAAAGGGAAGAAAACAAGAAATATGGTTACGAATGGAGAGAAGTGGATTGAAAAATACGGTCTGCTTGCCATCTCTTTTAGTTACTTTATTCCAGGGATTCGTTTATTTATGCCATACATCGCAGGAACCTCTAAAGGGATTTCTCTTCTTAAATTTCTTCTTTATGCACTTCCTTCTGCCTTTGCCTGGGCAACTATCTATTTTCAAATAGGGCGTTTATTCCCAAGGAGCTTTCAAACTCTTATAGAAGAATTAAGTGTTAAGGCAGGAATCATTTTTTCAGTAGTGCTCCTAATGGTGTTTCTATACAGTTTAATTAATAAATTGAATAAGAAGACCAATCATGGGATGAGAGTTAGATATAGAAAAATAAAATAGACTGTTTAAAAGAAATTGGTTCTTTTAAACAGTCTATTTAACTTTGATTTATTTGTTTTTCGTCTTTAATAATTGTAAAGTACTTTCCAAATACACCTATTGCTTTAATTGTTGTCCTCGTCCCATCTTCATCCTCATATATTTTGCCGATTGTATTAAACAATAAATAATCATTTTTAATATTAGAGCCAGTTTCTATAACAGATGAAAAGGAGTGATCGTTTAACTCTTTTTTACAAGTGAGGTTTCCTTTACATTCTATTTGGTATGTATCCTGCAGCCATAAATAAAATTGTTCTTCGCTGGGACGGTGTGTACACATATAAAATACAATTGGTAATGCCAGGATGATTGTGAAAACCTTAATGAATTTCTTCATTTTATTACGACCTTTCAAATAAATGTCTCCTATAATATACCATATGTTATGACATAAATAGACAACATTTTTAAAACTCCTACTATTGTAATAGAAATAAATGCACTATATACATATAAGGGAATAGGCGAGTAACAATAAAGTATATATAAGTATCAGACGCCATTCCCTAATAGATTAGATTAGCCCAAAAATAAATCTAAAATATTTGAGCCCATCGAACTTTGTTTATTGTACAATTCACAGTAACCACAATTTTAACAGAAAACAACGACAAACTTATTGTGCTGCACATCAAACATCTTTGATAGGCCAGTTCCAGAAGTAGAAATCTCTTTTGTTCCAGCATCTCTGCTACCACATTTCATGCAACCTTTTTCTTGAGTCATTATTTACATCATCCTTTCTCCTCGTTATTAATACATACGAATAAGGATAAAATTGGTTTCAATGCTTTTCACCTTTTTGTTTGTAGTTGAACTAAAAGCCGTGTAAGAATATACTTATATCATGGTCAAATACTAATTATTTGTAGGAGGGACAAAATTGATACATAAAACATGGACAGAAAAAAGTACTGAAAAAAAAATAAAGTGTGTACATACGAATGCAAAAAAATATACAGTTGAAAACGTTCTTACAGTTGGAAAGGTGTATGAAGTGAAAAACGAATCAGAAGAATACTACTTCGTGATTGATGAAAGCGGGAAAATGGGAGGCTTCTACAAAGAATACTTTGAAGAAGTATAGAACAAAGACTATGCTGATTTCTTCATTATTACAAATGAAGAAATCAGCATTTTTATACACCAGAAAACTAAGGGAGATAGGAATGGAGCATAAATACTTAAAAAAACCAGTTGGGAAAGATGACTTACGAACATTAGTTGAACTATTTAAAGACTATGAAATCAAGGTCTATGGAGAAGTTCAATCAAGCGAAGATGATATTAATGAAATTCTCACATCTATTCCAGAAAGCGATCGTAAGGGGCTTTGGCATAACGATAGGTTAGTAGCTGTTTCCATTTTAACTGAAAAAGATCATCGATTACCCTCATTATTACTTTCCAGACCTACTGAATTAATGGAAATATATTTGAAAGAATTGATGGGGGATTTGATTTCTTCTGCAAGAAACAAAAAAGAACATGTGGCAGAAGAAAAGACCATTGTTTTATCTGCAAATCTCGACAGTGAAAGAAAAACATTTGAAGATTGCGGGTTTATTCCAACTCGCTACTGGTTTCAAATGAACAAGGAACTTCAACATATACAAATACCAAGAATAGATCCCGATTTCCTGATAAAGACTTTTAATCCTCTTAAAGAATCAAATGAGCTTCATGAGGTATTTGAAGAGGTATTTTCAGACCATTTTGACTATCATCCTACAAGTTTAGAGAAATTTAAAGAGCGATTTAATAGGCATTCTTTTGATCCAAATCTTTGGTTTTTACTAAAAAAAGACTGTGAAATAATTGGATTCATTTTGTGTTCTATTAACAATGAAACGAAAATTGCTGAAATTTCACATCTTGGTGTACGTAAACTGTGGAGGAAAAAGGGTTTTGCCAATTTCATACTTCAATATGCATTTTCTGTTTTAAAAGAAAAGAATATGAAATCAGTTGCTCTTTCAGTGGATAGTGATAGCTATACTGATGCGACAATCGTATATGAAAAAGCAGGTATGACTGTGTCCCGTGGATTTACACGCTATGATTTAACCGTTTAAAACACCCAAAAGTAATATTTGGGTGTTTTTTTGGTCCTGGAGATTGATGTTTACATTGGATCCTTCACAAGGCTCGCTTCCCGTCGTCAGGCGGTGGGAATCCCCCTGGGCCTCAACATCTAGCCTAGCTGGTTGAGAGAGCCATTAAGAGGATTATGTTATAATACAGCAATCTTTTCGAAGTAGGTCTTTCATAAAGAATATTGTTCTATATTATGAGTTCTAAGCAAGAGAAATATGAAGAAAAATAGCATTCCCTTTGCAGAAAGACATCTATTACATGTAGAATGTCTCTAGTAGATGAAATGGAAAGGAAGTTTTAAACAGATGAATTTTGAAATAGATCTACCTGAAAAGGTTACACATATAGTAAAGGAACGTAGAAACCAATTTAGTTCGACAGAGCAGGCTTATTTAATTGGAGAAGGGGGTTACACGTCTAGTCAGGACTTCATCATTGAAGATAGTATTATTGCTTTAACGATGGGGAAGAACGTTTTACTCAAAGGTCCAACGGGATCTGGGAAAACGAAACTTTCAGATACATTATCATCAATCCTTTCCCAGCCTATGCATAGTATAAACTGTTCTGTTGATTTGGACGCAGAAGCGCTTCTTGGCTATAAAACTATCAGCGAGCATGGTGGGAAAAATACGATTGAATTTATAGAAGGACCAGTCATTCAAGCAATGAAAAAAGGTCATTTACTTTATATAGATGAAATCAATATGGCAAAACCTGAAACCTTACCTATTCTAAACGGGGTTCTAGATTATAGAAGAAGCATTACCAATCCGTTTACTGGAGAAGTTGTAAAAGCTGCGCCTACATTTGGTGTCATTGCTGCAATTAATGAGGGCTATGTGGGGACGGTCCCTATGAATGAAGCATTAAAGAATCGCTTTGTAGTTGTTGATGTCCCATATATTAGTGGGGAAACATTAAAAACAGTTATTCAAAGTCAAAGTTTGTTAGAAGATCAAACGATAATTGACCGGTTTGTAGAGCTTTCGTCAGATTTATTAATACAAGTGAAGAATGGTCAAGTTTCTGAAGAGGCAGCATCCATACGTGCTTTATTAGATGCTTGTGATCTTGCGGTATATTTACCTGCAAAACGTGCCATTCAACGTGGAATTATTGAGAAGTTAGAAGATGAACGAGAAAAAGCAGCAATTCAAAATATAGCAGAAACATTATTTGAATGAGGGAAAAATAATGCAGCGATTTATTCAATTTAATGATGAAACTATTGATTCTTTCCTGTTTATGGAGATGTCAGACTTAGCGAAGACATTAACCAGAAATGGTGCAATGACTGTAAAGTATGGTCCGTTTTCTTATCTTGACGTGAAAGAAGAGACGGTTTTCATAAGCCACTTTTGGGATCATCGCAAAAGAGAAGAAGAAGTAAATGGATTAAAGAGTGATGTTTTCTTAAGAACAATTGGTAATCTTAAGGAAACAAATAGTGATGAAATTGTAAAGTATATTGATAAAGTGAAAAACACATCTGTTCCGCGTTTTGCTAAACAACTATTTGTTATTGGTGAAGATTTACGGTTAGAGGAAATTTGCAAAAAGAAACGTCCAGGAACAAAAAAATCATTTGCGATTAGAAGGGAATTGTATCGACAACATTTCCAAGCCCAGTTAAATGTGAATTTAACAAAAAGTGTATTTACAGATTCTCTCTTCAATAGTATATTTCTTCTTCTAAATGCCCAATCTCCTCTAGAAGAACCAGTTAGTATTAATGAAGAAATCGATTTAGCCATGCCATATATAAAAGGGCAAATTTCTCGATTTTATGAAACGAAAACAACAGAGGATGTATCCATAGTCTGTATGGGAATTGTTGAAGTAGTAGACGAAATTGTAAAAAGAGATATGTTAAATGAATATTTTCATTTACCAGAGGATGTTTATGGAAAGGCAGATTCACCTGTTGATTCTTTTGAAGATTTAAAGAGAAAAGATCCATTAGCAAATCAAGATGTCTTGGAGGAAGAGAGCACGGGTGAAGAAGAGGTAATGGATGAAGAATTTCGGACTTGGCACCGTGAAACAAGTGATAAGGGGGAATCCTTTCTTCAATTTGATTTGGACCAGGGTTCTCAGTCGGATCTTATGGGTGAAGGGGTTCGAGAAGGTGACGATGGAGATCAGGCCCTGGCTATGGTACAAGGGTCTGCAAAAGAGACTGAACAGGAACAGTATCAAAATGTAAAGGCAGAGGAGCAGGAACATGATGATCGGAAAGGTGGAGGGGAAAGTGAGTACGGCAGAGACAACCGATTTGCTGTTCCACATATTATTTCACCAACTGTCCCAACTGCTGAGGAAAAGAAGTCTTATCAAAGTAATAAACTTCTTATTGCTCCATATCAGAAGAAGTTGCAAAAAATGATTGAAAAAACGTTAGAGCATAAACGAATTCAGCCTCGAAGTGATTTACACTTTGGCCGATTAAACAAAAAGCTATTACGCTTTATAACGGATGATAATCCTAGACTATTTTATAAGAAGCAAAACCCTTCCTCTGAAATAGATGCTGTATTTTCGCTACTTGTGGACTGTTCAGGGTCTATGTTTGACAAGATGGATCAAACTAAGCTAGGAATTACCTTATTTCACGAGTCCTTAAAGTCTGTCCGAGTACCTCATGAGGTTGTAGGTTTCTGGGAGGATACAAATAAGGCAACAAAAACAATTCAACCTAATTATTTAAATCCTGTGTTAGATTTTTATTCATCATTAATACCATCGAGTGGTTCAGAAATCATGCAACTTCAACCGGAAGAGGACAATAGAGATGGTTTTGCTATAAGGTTGATGGTTGAAAGAATTTTAAAAAGAAATGAAAAACAAAAGTTCTTACTCGTATTTTCTGATGGTGAACCTGCCGCAATGGACTACGAGCAAAATGGTATTGTGGATACTCATGAAGCCGTTTTGGATGCGAGAAAGCAAGGAATTGAAGTAATAAATGTATTTTTAGCAAATGGTGAAATCGACGAGGGTCAGAGAAAAACGATACAAAACATTTATGGCAATTACAGCATTTTAGTATCAGATGTTGAAGAACTCCCTGAAGTGTTATTCCCTTTGCTACGTAAATTACTATACAAAAGTATTTAATGAAAAATTAAACGATCACACTAAGAATGGTGTGATCGTTTTTCGTTTACCTTATATTTACTATTTCATTTGGATATTTTTAATTAATTCAATAGCAGTTGCACCAATTAGGTGAAAACAGCTTGGTGATGATAAGACGTTAACCAGGAGGGATGAAAGAAAATCAGCCCTAAGTCTGATAGAAAATCCATCATCCTTATCATTCAACGAATGGATTTCTGTCATAACATAAGAGTAACAAATCAAAGGGGTTGAAACATATGACGAACTTGTCAGAAATGGATGCTTATTTTCAAGAATATCGACACTATAATCAAAAAGTAAATCAATATGGTTGGAAACAAGAAAAAGTGAAGTTTAATAAAAGATTTTTTACTTGGATTTCGGTTAAATAGATGAATAAAAAGTTTTATCAAGTGAGGAAAAAAATGTATAATAAGTGTGAATGACTACTTTATTGTTATAGGTGAAGATGGTCATTCTTTTTTATTGTTTCGGTTTTTTCTAATAATGGGAAAAAGAATGCCATCAATTATTGAACTGGTTAATAATACGTAAGTTAATATTTATGAGATTGGAGGGTAGCTTAAGATGTAAAAGGGTATACCATTCTTCAGGATCAGTTTTCAAAAAATTGATATGGATTACATATATAGGGGGTATTAGAGTGCACGAGCTAGACATGCATCATATTTTTGAACTAGGGCTTATCTTAGTGATGATTGCAGCAGGTATTACAGCAATTGCTAAAAAATTTAAGCAGCCTTATCCTATCGCTCTTGTAATTGTTGGAGCACTGATTGGTTTGTTTAATATTCCAGTTTTGGAACCCCTTAAGGAGTTTATTACTGAGGGTGAAGTTTTCAATTTCGTTATTATTACTTTATTTTTGCCTGCTTTATTAGGAGAGGCAGCATTAAAATTGCCATACACGCAATTAAGATCAAATAAGGAACCCATTCTTGCATTGGCATTTCTCGGTACTTTTATTTCTTTCTTAATTATTGGCTTTTCAGCTTATTATTTCTTTGATTTTCCTATACCAGCTGCATTTGTATTTGGGGCATTAATGAGTGCAACGGATCCAGTGAGCGTATTATCCATATTCAAAAGTGTTGGTGTAAAGAAAAGGCTTGCTGTCGTTATAGAAGGTGAAAGTTTATTTAATGATGGTCTAGCGGTCGTTTTATTTAATATTTCAGCCTATTATCTATTGTCATACATAGATGCTGGATGGGCTGGATTAGGTAGTGGATTATGGGAATTTATTCGAGTTGTATCCTTAGGGGTTATTATAGGAGGATCATTGGGGTACGCTTTTTCAATTTTAACGAAATATTTTGATGATTATCCTTTAGAAATTATTTTTAGTATTATTTTATTTTACGGTTCGTTCCTTCTTGCTGAAAGTGTTCATGCTTCTGGAGTTATTGCAGTTGTTATTGCAGCTCTTATCTTTGGAAATTATGGAGGAAAGATTGGAATGAGTCCGACTACTAAGTTGAATATCAGTAACTTTTGGGACGTAGCAGCATTACTTGCTAATTCACTCGTGTTTTTAATGGTAGGTCTTGAAATTACCCGAATCGATTTATTAGATAAATGGATGTTTATCTTAGGAGCAATCCCACTTGTCATTGTAGCACGAAGCATTGCAGTTTATACAAGTTTATCACTTATAGAAAACTTTCCTCATAAATGGAAACATATATTAAATTGGGGCGGACTAAAAGGGTCACTATCCATCGCCTTAGTCCTTAGTTTGCCGAGGGATTTCCCCGGAAGAGAAGAAGTACTGATTTTAGGATTTAGTGTTGTACTCTTTAGCTTGGTGGTACAAGGGCTAACCATTAAGCCATTAATTAATGTTTTAGGAGTTAAACCTAAAGAGGAAGGGCACGAGGAATTTGAAAAACTTCTTTCCCAACTACACAGATATGAAACGGCGATTTCTGAAATACATCGAGTTAAACAAAAGTTATATATAACGGATCCTGTCTCAAATGAACTAATCGATAAATATAAAAAGAGAATAGATATGCTCAAGGCTCAACTAGATGATCTGTTTGAAAGAAACCCTTCGCTAAAATCAGACCAAATTGCAAGTTTAAGAAAGCATGCATTGTATGCAGAGTATGATGCCATCATAAAGCTTGAAAAAGAAGAAATAATTACAAGCACCATTGCAGAGAAAGAATTTGAAGCGATAACAGATGCCATAGTAAATAACGATGATAAGTAAAAAAGAGATGCCATGGCATCTCTTTTTATTTTTTGAATTGTAGTAACTTTTGCTTCAATTCCTCTTCCATTGTAACCATTTCTTGTTCAGCCTGATAACGCTTTTGGCGTCCCTCTGCTTGAATGGCAAGGGTTTCTTCAATTGTAGCAATCAGGTTTTCTTGAGTCTTTTTTAACGTATCAATATCGATAATCCCGCGTTCATTTTCTTTGGCTGTTTCAATACTGTTTGTTTTTAACATTTCCGAATTCTTTAGAAGCAACTCATTTGTTGTACGAGAAACCTGCTTTTGAGCAGAAACAGCTTTTTGTTGATTGATCAGCGTAAGAGCGATGGCGATTTGATTTTTCCATAGAGGAATTGCAGTAAGAACAGATGCCTGGATTTTTTCTGCTAAGGCTTGATTAGTATTTTGAATTAAACGAATTTGAGGTGCTGATTGAATGGTCATCTGCCTGCTTAATTTCAAATCATGAATCCGTTTCTCTAATCTGTCAACGAATTGCATCGTATCATTTACTTCTTGGTAAATTAAATCATCCTCAGTTTCTTCTGCCTTTTTCCTAAGAGAAGGGAGAAGGGTTTGTTGAATTTCCTCTCGTTTATATTCCGCAGCAGCAATATAAATATTTAAGGCTTTAAAATAATCTTTATTTTTGTCATAGAGAGACTCTAATGAGCGATTATCATCCAGAAGCGTTTTTTTAGACTGTTCTAGTCGAACGGAAATCCGATCAATTTGGGAACCGATTTTTTGGTATTTTGACAACACTTCTTGTAGGGAAGAAGAGACTTTGCGAAACATCTTTTTAAAGAATCCTTTTTGCTTAGCATTCAATTCATCAGGGTTCATTTGTTCAAGCTTTTTCATTAAATCGCCTAAAACATCTCCGATTGGTCCTATATCACGTTTTTGTACATGATCTAACATGGAATGAGAGAAATTTGATAATTGAGTTTGAGCATTTGTACCATACTTAAGAATGGCTTCATAATCTTTATAATCAATCTGCTCAGCTAATTGTTTTGCCTTGATTTGCTGTTCTTGAGGTAACCGGTCCAATAATAATGTAGATGGTCCTTTTACTGGAGGAAGCTCTTCATCAAACGGGTTTGAAAGCAGCTGATCGAGTTCATTTAATTCATTTCGTTGTTCCATAAATATCCCCCTAAAAAACTATTTTAAGTCTTTCTTCTGCGATATATGTTTATTCGCGAAATGTAATTCAAATTGCAGAGTGTCTACATCGCTGGCTAACACGTTTTGTAAATCATCTTCAAGTGAACGGGTGAGCTCATCGAGTGTGGTACGTGTTTGCTGCAGTGATAAAAAGGATTCTTTATTTTTACCCGGTTGAGAAGCGAGAAAGGTGTACTTTTCTGTTATCTCAACAACTGAATCTAAATGATAGTAAAAAAACGACTCTGCAGAATAATATCTCTTTGGTTCTTTTTTGACTAATTGAAAGATCCGTCTACTTAATCGATTAATATCTAAAATTTGTTTGAAAGCACCTAAAGACCTTACCTTTAGTTGTTGTTTTTGAAGTCGATTAATTTTCTCCTTCGCTTCTTTTAGATTTTTTTTAATATAACGAAATTCTTTTGAAGTAAGCCCGTTTTTATTTAGCCACAAACGAAATTGAATCCTTTTAATAATTAGATAAACAAGGACGCCTGTACTTAAGCTAATAAGAAGGGTTAGGAAAAAACCTAAGTCTACTCCTATTAAATAAACGAAAAAACTCGTTACTCCGAAACTGAACGATACAAAAGACCTAAATGAAAACTGTAGAAATGAACTCATACCATCTACCCCTTAATAAAGATACTTATAAGTATTACGTTCTAAATAAACAAAAAGTTTCATATCCCTATTCTTATTTTATTGCAAATTAGGTAGAAAGGGAAATACTGTTTTAATACTATTTCGTATAAGTAAAAGGGAAATGTATATATACTTTATGTCCTGTAAGGATTTTACTCTATTCTTTCATTTTCTTAACATTTAACACATTCATGATTAAAACAATTCGTTCTTTGATAGAATGATGATGTACATTGACAAGACAGGTGTGTGGTTATATGAAAAAATGGATAATGGCGTTGGTCATCCTTTTGGGAACTTCGTCTATTGCATCAGCAGAAGAAAAAAACATAGAAAAGCCTGAGGCTCTATTCAGCCAATCGGCTATAATAATAGATTCAAAAACGAATAGCGTACTTTTTTCAAAGAATGCCCATAAAAAAATGAATCCAGCTAGTATTACAAAGGTTGCCACTGCAATCTATGCACTTGAACATAGTAATGTACAGGATACCGTTACTATTAGTAAACATGCAACGGATACCGAAGGATCCACCGTTTTCTTGCTACCTGAAGAACAAGTAACATTAAACCAATTATTGCAAGGAATGATGATTAATTCCGGGAACGATGCAGCGGTTGCTATTGCAGAACATACAGAAGGCTCAGAGGTAAAATTCATGAATAAATTAAATGAATTTTTAATAGAAGAAGTGGGAGTGAAAAATACTCACTTTGAAAATCCCCATGGACTCTTTGGAGAAAACCACTATACTACTGCCTATGATATGGCGAAAATTACAAGTTACGCATTGAAAAACAAAGAGTTTCAAGAGCTTTTTGGAAAAAAATCTATGGATTGGTCATCAAAGGGGTGGGATACAACCCTTTATAATCATCATAAAATGGTTAAAGGTGAACTTCCATACCCTGAGGTAACGGGAGGAAAGAATGGTTATATCAATGAATCTAAACATACTCTTGTAACATCCGCTGAAAATGAAGAGCTTTCTATTGTGGTTGTAGCCTTAAAAGCTCAATCGAAAAAAGCAATATATTCAGATACAAAAGGCTTGTTAGATTATGGATTGAATAGCTTTACAGAGAGTTACATCCCAAAAGGTACTGTCTTTCAATATAAAGACAAATCATATAAGCTTAGTGAAAATTTCAATTACACTCAACCTATTAGTGGCAACATCACTGAAAAGCTAAATGCTGACGGTGAGTTAACCTTGTACAATCAAGATCATGAGAAGATATCATCCATTTATCTTAATGAAATGAAGAAGCAATCTAGCTTGAAGCAAGAAAGTACTCTCGCTTCAAGTGAAAAAGGATCAACCGTTCATAAAAACGATCTTCATTCACAAATTCTTTTTTATCCTTTCTTTTTATATATGATTATCCTACTCATAGCTGGAATAACAATTATCAGAAAAAAAGAATCATTGTAAATATAAAAGGGTGACCAAAAAAATTGGTCACCCTTTATTTTATAAGCTTTTCTCGACTGAGACTTGTGTTTGCTGATACAAAGATCTTCCGAGCATAGTTTGAAGAACTAAGAACAACCCTCCAACCGCCCAATATAAAGGTAATGCGGCTGGTGCGTTAAAAGAAAAAATTAGAATCATAATGGGCGAAAGGTAACTTACTATTTTCATTTGCGCTTGTTGTTCCTTTGGCATACCTATCAAGGAAACTTTGGATTGAATGAAATAAATAATCCCAGCCAGTACAGCCATGAAAATATCAGGCTGACCTAGATTGAACCAAAGAAATGTATGGCTTGCAATTTCAGTGGATGATCGAATGGCATAAAATAAACCAATCAAAATAGGTGTTTGAATAATTAAGGGTAAACAACCCATATTCAATGGATTCACTTGATGTTTCTGATAAAGAAACATCATTTCTTGCTGTAGTTTTTTTTGTTCCTCCTTATTTTTTGTTTCTTTTATCTTTTTTTGAATGTCAGTTAATTCAGGCTTTAAGTTTGCCATTTTCCCCTTCATTTCCTGCTGGTTTTTGTATGTCTTTAGCATAAATGGGAGGAGAGCAAGACGAATGAGCAACGTTATGATGATAATTGCTAGACCAAAGTTACCTCCTAAAAGAGTTCCAAGCTCGTGAATAACGTAAGTAAAAGGATTAACGAGAAAGTCATGGAAAAAGTTACCCTCCGTTGTTGCACTTTGACATCCTGAAACAATGAAACTTAAGAATATTAAGGTAATAAAAAGAGATATTTTCTTCAATTGTTTTCCTCCTCTGTTTCTCTTTGAATTCAGATAAACATTGAAGAGGGGATGTCTTCCTTATCATCATGATACAATTGCAGCTTTAATATCCTGCACACCAAAATTCCAACAGGTACTATGCACTCATTTACATCTTTTTTTATTAATTGACATGGATCATTCAATCGATATTTGGATTGATTTGGATACCAGTTCAAAGATATTGTGGAGTTAAACCAAATGAATGAAACAATAAAAGAAAATATTATCGCTATATATAAAGGACTAATATAAAATTCCATCAAATCTTGTATAATGATATATGACAATGAGTGGTCTCCTTTAATGAAAAGTTATTTCTGTTAGAGTATACTTTGTAATTAATTTCTTTTCCACACTATTTATACGTTTTTAGTATGAAGTAGGTTTCAAAATGAATCATTAAGGATGTTTGTATGAAAAAATATGTATTAGTTGCAGTGGGTGGAGCGTTAGGCAGCATTTTTAGATGGGGAATAAGCTATCTTTTGCAAAGTGAAAATGGATTTCCATTTGCCACGCTGTTTGTTAATTTATTTGGTAGTTTTTGTTTAGTTTATTTATATAGTCGTTTATCGAGAAATCATGAAAATACATTTTTATTTTTTGCAACTGGTTTCCTCGGTTCTTTCACTACATTTTCTACTTTTAGTGTAGAGCTTGTTGGATATATTCAAGATGAGTTTTGGCTCAAATCACTGTTATATTTTTTTATCAGTAGTATTGGAGGACTTAGTTTTGGATTATTAGGATATAAACTAGGGCAAAGAAGAGGAAGTAAGGAGGAAAATCTGGATGTATAGTTTACTTCTAGTGGCAGTCGGTGGGGGCCTTGGAGCAGTAGGCAGGTATATGATAGCAAACTTGGTGAGAAATTTAAGTTCAAGCTCTTTTCCTAAAGCGACATTGATTGTGAATTCTCTTGGATCTTTATTGCTTGGAATTCTATTTGGATGTGAGGTTGGAAAGACGACCTTGCTATTAATAGGAGTAGGGTTTTGTGGGGCCTTTACTACATTTTCAACCTTTAACTGGGAAACGATTAAGTTATGGAATGAAGGTAATCTTAAAGCAGGCATTTATTTTATTGCAGGCTACATCTTTTCAATCCTTTCTGGATTGGGGGGCTATTTTTTAGGTGTTCTCTTATTATAGGGGAGAAACCGTTCACAAAAGCAAAAGGATGGATAGCCTTTATAAACGGTTTAAGTCATATTACCTATTTATTAATCTACAATGATATAGCCAATCATCGGGCCGTTGTTTTCAAGGATTTTATGAGCTTCACAAATTAATCGGTAGGTTCCTTCTTTGGAAAAAGTAACATTTACCACTGTTTCTTCTCCTTTTTTTACGATGCCTTTTACACTGGTTCCTTCAATGTAGAAAGGATGTTCCGCTCCATTTATTCCTAGTATCCGAAGCTCCAACTCTTTCCCTTTTTCTACGAATATTGTACCAGGATCCCATCGGTATACCTCTAATTCGTTCCCGTCTACGGTTTTTGATTTATATTCGCCTATTACGAGGTGGACGGTTTGTTTATCTGAAGCCTTTTCTGATAGGGAAATCGTTGGATAGGTATTTTTAGAGGATAATGACCAAACAGCTCCAAGCGTTAATATCATAATTGAAAGTAAGATGAAGATAATAGACCCTTTCTTTACGACGATAAATTTCAACATTTATTCCTCCTTTTTTAAAACATTACATCAGGCGATCATAAGAACGAAGGTGTAAATTAATTTTCACCTTTCAGAATTGGACAGATAGTAATAAAGAACACCTATAGTTCTTAACTTATGCTTGTACATTTAAGAAATTGACTATAAAAAAAGTGAAACATTTTTATTTTCTCTATAAGTTAGGTACAATTTGTATAGGTAATAAAGGAGGGGGAAGCATTGGAAAAGAGATGGAGAGTCGTTTCCACAAAAAGTGATGCAGAACCGTGGTGGTTTTTTGATGGTTGGGAAAAAGATATTATGGAAGAATGGACGTTTAAGGATAAACATGATGCGATTGAAAAATATATAAAGGACATTCAGTCTTTTCAAGAAAAGTTTCCTCATAAGAAAATGAAAAAATATCATTCTATAGCCTTTTGGGACAAAAGAGAAGTGGCTTTTTGTGAAGCGTGTGATGATGACTTACAAGTCTACCATGGCTTAATTTTGTTCGAAGATGATAAACCGATGGTTATTATTGATGATTCTGAAACAGCCTATAAAATTGATGAATCTATGAAAACAAACAGGTAGGAACGAACCCTAACTGTTTGTTTTTTTGTCTCCTTAATCAATGACTCCAGTACGAATAATCTTATTTTTTACGTTTATTTTAAAGCTGGCCTCTTTATATAGTGTCTGCCACTTTTCATTTGTCAGGTCTTGGTGACCTCTTATCGTTTTATACTCCATCCCAAACCCAATAGGATCTGTGCCTTCTCTTTGAAGTAAATCGATTGTTTCCTTTAAGTTTTTCTCTAGGAAGATACTTATTTCTTTTTCAAGTAAATTTAAAATTTTAGGATCAGAAAGCTTAAGTTCTTCAGACATTTCAAGTAACCTTGCTTCGATGTTTAATGTAATAGTGAATTCAGGCTTCTTCTGTTTTTTTGCTTTAATTTTATGATTTGATTTTATACTATCTAAGGTAATATAGAGTTTTTGTTTCTTTTCTTCCATTTCTTCTTGATAATGATTTGTATTTAGTAAAAAAGAATCGAATTTATCTAATGGAATTTCAACCTCTAAGCTACCAAGTTTATACTCTTCTATTAGTGAGCGAATATAGAATATCTTTTCATTATCTATTTCTTTGGCAAATTTATCTCCGTGAAATAAAGCAATCCCACCAACTCCTACTTTTCCCTCAGAAGCGGTAAGTATTGGTAGCACCGGGTCCTTACCAACACTTCCATAATCTGTGATGAATTCCTGGAGTGTTGGTGGAACCAATAATTCACTTTCGAGGTTTTGACGTAACAAGTTATATAAATATGTACCCATATTAGAAGGTCTTTCTTTCATTTCATACGTAAGAATTTCTTCAGCTGTTGAATGAGAGATTGCTAAGTAAACCATATTCCCAATGGATGCATCACGTTCTAATGTATCCACAAGATGAGCAATTCCCTCCGAAGCTAGTTCAGAGCCATAAATAGCAACACGTAACTGACCTGAAGCGAGCTTATGATCCGTTTCTAGGTTTTGAGATAATCTGATTCCTTTACTTGTCTTTGCTTTGGTTGTTAATATTTTTTCAACGTCTTGCTGAGTAGGGTTAAATTGATAAAGAACTAAAGACCCTTTGATTTCTTCATTTTCCGATTTATCGTAGCCAACAGCAGTAATTAGTCCAAGTTTTTCTAAGTATCTTGTTTCAACACAGCTGACCATGAAGCAGGAAACAATGAGAATTAGAAGAAGAAGGCAGAATTTTTTCACGAGGAAGATCCTTTCTTTTTTAAATGTTTAAGTTTTACTAATATAAAGAGAAAGCTTGGATAGATAAATACTAAAATGAAACTAACGGTAGCTAACTGATCTGTTAGAGAATTCATCGTCAGTCGTTTATCAATTAAAAATGATCCTCCCCATATTAATAAGGCTAAAGAATAGATAGCTTTTTTTTGTGAGATATTAAAGACCCTTTTCACCCCTCGTGTACTTGCCCAAAAAAAGATACAAATATTAGGCAAAATGATTAGCATCCAAAAAGAGACAGCAATAAATTCAAAACGCTCTAAGTTAGGGATTTGCAAAATTTTAAACATAGATAACACAGGCCAAATCGTTTTTTTTAGGGCATCCTCTGAGAAGAAGCCTATGCTTACAATCGTTACCACTGTAAAAAGAAGTGTGGAGGAAAATGTTCCTAAAAGTGTATATTTTAATATTTTTTTCTTTTCCTTCACATAAGGGTATAACAGAAGTATCAATTCAAATCCAATGATGGAAAAACTCGTTTTATAAACCCCCATTAACATTTCTTTCGGTGAAGATGTAAGAATAGGTAGTAGGTGATTAATATCCATATGTTTAATAGGTGTATAAATCATGAAGACGATCCAAAGAGCCAGTACCAACCCTAGAAATGTGATACCTACAACTACTCTAATTCCTCCAAGCACCCCATATACCATAAGGAATATTAATAACCCCATTAATAACCAAGTTTGCAGTTTAGGGAAAATCCAAGCTTGAACCATTTCAACGTAATTCATTAATATGACGTAGGTGAGGATAACATAATACAGAATGTAAAGAGCGTTAAAGACTTTACTAAACCACTTTCCATAGATATCTTGATGAATTCCATAAAGGTCTGCGCTTTTATAGGTCTCAAGTATTTTAACCATTAACCATACAACAAACGATACGAGGATCCAGGAAAGAAGCACAGAAATCCAAGCATCTCGACCTGCTTCCATAAAAATAATTCTGGGTAATCCTGCTATACCAACACCTGTTTGAGCTGTGTGTATAATAAACATAATTAAGTATGAATTAAATAACAAACTTTCTTTTGGATCTACATTTATTTTCATTCAGCTCATCCTTTATTCATCAACATCTTTCTTTTGAACGGCATTTTTATTTGGAATTCGACCTTTATCTTGAGTGCGATTGGTTACTGGTCGAATTTGTAAATATTGGTATGGGAGACGGAAAATACTGTATTTTAAATCACTAAAGCGGAAGGGATAGAGTGGAGATAAATAAGGTCTTCCTAAGGTAGTAATTTTCAGCAAATGAATGAGCAGGAAACAAAAACAGAACATGATTCCAACTCCTCCATAAAACCCAGCCATTACAATGATTGGAAAACGAATAATTCGAACAGCTGTGCCTATCGAATAACTGGGGGCTGTAAATGAACCGAGAGCACTTATAGCGATAATGATTATTAATATATTACTGGTAAATCCAGCCTGTACAGCAGCCTGCCCAATAACAATACCACCAACAATACCCATGGTCTGGCCAACTTTGGTCGGAAGTCTTGCCCCTGATTCTCTTAGCAATTCGATTATGAATTCTAATAGAAGAGCTTCGAACATTGGAGGAAAGGGTACATTTGAGCGTGATTGACCAAGGGATACTAATAATGCTGATGGAATAACCTCGTAATGATAAGTGAGAACCGCCACATAAGCGGGGGTTAAGAGAATGGAAAAGAAGATGGCAATTAATCGTAGAAATCTAAGGAAAGTTCCCATATTCCATCTCATATAAATATCTTCCGTTGATTCAAAAAAAGTCATGAAAGTAGAGGGTCCAATAATGGCAGTCGGACTTCTATCCACTAATAACCCAATTTTCCCGTGAAGAAGTGAAATCGATAGTCGATCAGGTAACTCTGTTGTAAGAAGTTGAGGGAAGAACGTGTAAGAATTATCTTCTATCATTTGAGCCAGAATAGTTGAGTCCAAAATGCTATCAACCTCTAAATCGGTAATTCTTTGTCGAAATATGTTTACATTCTCCACTTCAGCTATATCTTTTATGTAGACCATCTGAACTTTTTTCTTCGCCCTTGACCCAATCATAAAGGTCTCAACACACAACTTAGGATCATTAATATTGGAGCGCAAAAGGTTAAGGTTTTTGGAAATAGATTCTGTAAATGAAACTTTGGGACCGAAAACAAGGGATTCTGTCTCTGCTTTCTCCAAACTTCGTGTACCTTTATCTGCAACATCGGCTAAAATCCCAAGGTTATCTCTTTCTCTATAAATATACGCAGTACCATTTACAAGGTTATTAATGATGTCGTCTAGCTGATTGGTTTGAGTAAGCTTTGCGATATGTATTGAATTCTCTATTACTTCAAAATTAATATCGTCAGTTATTTTCTCTAACGGTTTAATAACACTGTCTTGAAGGGATTTCGTATCAATTAAATCTTCGAAGTAAAAAATCCCAATTCGTTGATTTTGCAAAGTCAGGAGTCTTAAGACTAAATCTTCACTGTTACTTACAAGAGACACTATATCCTTATGAAGGGCATCTAAATTAGTACTATGAGGTGACTCTAATTTAGGATCATCTTTATCTACTCGTCTTTTTCTAAACACAATAATTCAACACCTTGCTCCTTATTGATATTTATAGACTTCCCATGAGAGATAATTTTACTCAAACAATTACGAGTATTTTAACCACATAAAATAGTTCTTATTTGGAGAAAGTATAAATGGAGGTGATGGTGATGAGCAGAAAGAAAGAGGATCCATCAAAAGCAGTTTTAGGTTCTTCTCAAGTAGAGGGGCAAGGTACAACAAACCAAGAATTAACTGGGGGTACGAAGGCAAAATCATCTAGAAAAAAGAATAAGAAATAATGATGTGATTTATACTAGTATCCTTCTTTTCAATGGGGGGGCGCTTCATATATAAATATGATGGAAAGTATGGTATAATAGATATAATCGCAGAAATTATTATTGTCTTTACTTTGTTACACAAGAAAAACCACATACATCTGCAGAATAAATTAGCACACTTATTATTTTCCTGTTAGAATGCATAGCACGGAAATCCTACTTATCTTAAAGGAGGACATTCAATGGCTTTTGGTCGTAGAAATCAAGTTGAAGAAGAAATTAAAACAGAGGAAACAAAGATTTGGGCTTGTTCCACTGAAGATTGTAAAGGCTGGATGAGAGATAATTTTAAAAGTGAAGATACACCTAAATGCCCACTTTGCAAGGCTGATATGGTTACTTCAACGAAAGTTTTACAAGTGGTAGATAATCCGCATCCAACAATGAAATCGTCCTAATGAACGTTTAGAACCAATCATATGATTGGTTCTTTTTTCATGAACCGTACCTACGGCGGAGGTGTGAAGGGTTACGGGGAATAATCCCCTCCTACACGATTTACATTTTATTCATAGAAATCCTCTTTTTTAAAAATTATTAAACTCTTTTTTTACATTTGAATAGTATGTAATGTATGTATGTATTAAAGGAGGGAGCACCATGTCCAAGAAAGAAAAAGAAGTGAAAAGTAATTCTACTGAAAGTGACCGTAAAGAAACTGTGTGGGATGGCTTTTGGAAGCTGTCTAAGCCTGTTGAAGTAAATAAAGAGGAAAAAAAAGTTAAATGGTTTTAATTTAGTGAAGAGGCTGTACATGGAATGTAAGAATATTCATGTACGGCTTTTTTTTAAAGTTTAATCAAACTTAGGAGAGGTAAAAAGAGAATATATAACAGAAAAGGAGGAAGTGCCAATTGAAATTATCGAATGTAAGACTATATGACGGTATGAACTATACAGATCCCAATAAGAAATACACTGTAACAATCGAGGAAGGGGGGATTAGGGATATAAAGGAAGGCGGAGGACAAAGGGAAACAAAAAATGCATTGGATGCGATGGAAAGAGTGCTATCTCCTGCATTTCATGACACTCATATGCATTTTTTGCGATACGGTTTAATGAAGAAAGAATTAGATCTAAGACATGTTAAGAGTTGGGAAGAAATGAAAAACGAAGTCCTTGAATATTACCCTAAAATGGAAAAGGGGGATTGGATTGTCGGTAGAGGTCTCAATGATAGTGAGTTCGAGGATCGAAATGACCTTTTAACAGGAAAAGATCTGGATGAATTGCACTTACATACGTATATGTTTTTTCTTCATCAAGATGGACACGAATGTGTCGTCAATCATAAAGTTCTCGATTTATTAAAGGATGAAGATGAATTTAATGAAATTCCTGAGGCTTTTAAAGAAAAAAATGATAGTGGCGAGTGGACAGGGCGTTTCAAGGATAGTGCCGTTCACTTCATCAAACATCATTTTCGGAGCAGAAGTTCTGATGTAGCGAAAGAAGCTATCAGACAGGGGATTCCCCATATTCTGAAGCACGGTATTACTACCATACACACGGATGACTTGAATTTCATAGGGTCCTATGCCCGTTTATGGAGTGCATATAGCGAGTTAGAGAAAGAAGGGGAATTACCATTAAGAGTATATTTACACCACTACATCTTTAAAAAAGAGCATTTGCAGGATTTTCTTGAACACCATCCTCATCGCACTGGTGAAGGTAGCGATCATGTAAAGGTAGGCGCGGTGAAAATTTTTCTTGATGGGACCCAACGTCTTCACACTTCTGCCATGAGGATTCCATATAAGGATCGACCTGATACAAATGGTATCTTAATTTATTCTCAAAAGGAACTTAATGAAATAATCAGGCTTGCAGGTGAAAATCGAATGCAGGTAGCGATGCATGCCATTGGGGACAAAGCTGTTGAACAAGCCATAACGGCACTGGAACAAGAAGAGGCACAAACAGATACACTTCATCACAGAATCATCCATGCCCAAACATTAGGCGAAGATTTGCTCTATCGCTTGGAAAAGGTCAAGCCTACCATTGAAACACAACCTTCATTCTTGATGGGAGAATGGGATAAAAAGGTTAAATGGGTAGGAGAGGATTTGGCACCCTATTGCGACGCGTTTAAGAGCATCGTAAAGCGAGGTATACCATATACATTGAGTTCAGATCTGCCTATTGGTTCCATTGATCCTTTTGAAGGAATGTTTGCAGCCGTCAATAGGACAGACCTGTCCGGGAAGCCGGAAGGAGGGTGGCAGCCTCAGGAAAAGCTCTCAATAGATGAGGCTTTTCGTGGATATACGTCCATGGCCACCTTGATCGAATTAAATGAATCTTACAATTCAGGGACCATCACAGAAGGAGAACGTGCGGACTTCATTCTATTGGATCGACATCCATTGGAAGTTTCAAAAAATGAAATAAACAGCATACGGGTTGTTGAAACCTGGCATTCCGGAAACAAGGTTTATTCGATCTAAGTAAAAAGTAACTTCCCCCTTACAAATAAAGATTCAGGGGGATTTTTTACTGGAACTTTCAGTCTGCCTATTGGCACGTCCATTGATCTCTAATACAATATAATGATAAGAATTCTATTTGGAGGGAAGATTGTGATCACAGAAGCAAAACAGGTATTAAAGCAATACTTTGGTTATGATGAATTCAGGGACGGTCAAGAGAGCATTATTGAATACATATTAGATGGGAAAAACACAGTGGGCATTATGCCGACAGGTGGAGGAAAGTCTCTATGTTACCAAATTCCCGCCCTAATGTTAGAAGGCGTAACACTTGTTATCTCTCCACTCATCTCTCTTATGAAAGACCAGGTGGATTCTTTAATCCATCAGGGGATTCCAGCTACCTATATTAATAGTACTCTTTCTACCAGTGAAGTTGAGAAAAGAATGGAAGAGATTTCTCTAGGTGAGTTCAAGCTTGTATATATTGCTCCAGAGAGATTGGAATCTTTTGGATTTGTCCGTTTCCTCAATACATTGCCCATCCCTCTTGTAGCTGTTGATGAAGCGCATTGTTTATCCCAATGGGGTCATGATTTCAGACCAAGCTACTTAGGGATTTACAATGCAGTGAGTCAACTTCAAACAAAGCCTACCATACTCGCTCTTACTGCCACCGCTACTCCACAAGTGCAAGCTGATATTCTTCATCACTTACACATTCCGGATCAATATAAAGTATTAACTGGTTTTCAGAGGACGAATTTATTTTTCCAGGTGGTAAAGGGAGAAGATCGGAAACGGTGGGTTGAAAGATATGTACAAAAGAATCATCAGGATTCTGGTATCATTTATTGTGCCACCCGTAAGGAAGTTGAAAATCTTTATGTATTTCTAGAGAAAAAAGGATTATCCGTAGGTAAATATCACGGGGGGCTTTCTGACACCTTAAGACAAGAACAACAGGAAGCATTTCTGAATGATTCCATTAACATCATGATTGCGACCAATGCTTTTGGCATGGGAATCAATAAATCAAACGTGCGTTATGTTGTTCATTATCAAATTCCGAAGAATATGGAAGGTTATTACCAAGAAGCAGGAAGAGCAGGACGTGATGGAGTAGACAGTGAATGTGTATTGTTGTTCTCCCCTCAGGATATCCAGACACAGCGTTACATCATTGACCAGAATATTGTAAATCCTGAATTGCACGAGAATGAAATGCAGAAGCTCCGTGACATGATTGATTTTGTTCATACAGAAGCATGCCTACAGAACTATATCTTAGATTATTTTGGTGAACTGGTAGATCAATCATGCGGTAACTGTAGTAATTGTTTGGATGATCGAGAATCAGAAGATGTAACAAAAGAAACACAAATGGTTTTGTCCTGCATGATGCGAATGAATGAAAGGTTTGGAACCTCACTCATCAGTGGTGTACTTACTGGTTCAAAGAATAAAAAAATCCTCGAATGGGGGTTTGATCGTCTGACTACGTATGGATTAATGAAGGATTTGTCCCAAAAAGAAGTAGGTCTATTCATCGATTATTTGATTTCTGAAGGGATTATTCAGGTTGAGGGTGGTAGTTTTCCAGTTCTGAAGGTTTCATCAAAAGGCAAGGAGGTATTAATGGGAGAAAGAACTGTTTCTAGAAAGGTACAGCCTACGGTTTCTGCTATTATCCCTAATGAAGATGGTTTATTCCAAGCCCTCAGAGCCCTTCGGAAATTGATTGCAGATTCAGAAGGGGTGCCACCATTCGTTATTTTCTCAGATAAGTCTTTGCAGGATATGTGTGTGAAGATACCGAAAACATCAGAGGAATTTCTTCACGTTAGCGGAGTAGGGGAAAGCAAGATGGAACGATATGGAGAGGTTTTCATTAGAGAAATTTCAGCTTTTTTAGAAGCAAACCCTGATCACCAAGTGGAGGTAGTCAAGCCAACATCATCTCGTAAGACAAACAACTCTGATACGGCTTCCTATTTGATCAGCTATGCTTTATTTAAAGATCAAAAAGGGATCAAAGATATTGCTAAAGAGCGGGGTATGAGCACGGCAACGATTGAAAATCACATTATCCGTACCTATCAAGAAGGCATACTGGATGATTGGAGTATTCTCTTTACAGAAGAAGAAGAAAGTCTGATTGAAGAAGCTGTTTCGAAAGTAGGGGCAGACCTATTGAAGCCCATTAAAGAAGAATTACCAAAAAAAATAAGTTATTTCCAAATTAAAGGATTTTTGGTTAAAAACGGTCAGAATTAATTTGTCACGATAACAGGAGCCAAATCAAAAAAGCAGATGCCAGGCATCTGCTTTTTACTTTGTATTCGATTAAGCCTTCATTGCAGCTTTCATTTCCAAGAATTCATCATACGTCGTTTCTTTATCGATTAGACCGTCTTCTGTGATTTCGATAATGCGATTTGCGATGGTTTGAATGAACTGATGGTCATGAGAAGCGAAAATCATCGCACCTTTGAAGTTGATCAATCCATTATTTAGTGCCGTAATGGATTCCAGATCCAAATGGTTTGTTGGTTCATCAAGTAGGAGAACATTGGATCCGCTTAGCATCATTTTCGATAACATACAGCGAACTTTTTCTCCTCCAGAAAGGACACTTGGCTTCTTTAAAACTTCTTCCCCAGAGAAGAGCATGCGACCAAGGAATCCGCGAAGGAATGTTTCGCTCTCATCGTCTGGTGAGTATTGACGTAACCAGTCCACAAGTGAAGGTTCATTTCCTTCAAAGTACTTGGAGTTATCATTCGGGAAGTACGCTTGAGTAGTGGTCACTCCCCATTTGAATGTACCACTGTCAGGTTCCATTTCCCCTGCAAGGATCTTGAATAGGGTTGTTTTCGCAATTTCATTTGCGCCAACCAATGCGATTTTATCATCTTTGTTTAGTATGAAGTTCACATTATTTAGTACCTTAACGCCATCGATGGTCTTTGTTAGACCTTCGACACGGAGAACATCATTTCCGATTTCCCG
Source organism: Rossellomorea aquimaris TF-12 (assembly GCF_001648555.1). Classification (GTDB taxonomy): domain Bacteria; phylum Bacillota; class Bacilli; order Bacillales; family Bacillaceae_B; genus Rossellomorea; species Rossellomorea aquimaris. Next base: position 57,128 of record NZ_LQXM01000029.1, read on the forward strand.
TTCAGGCTTGAATTGAACATATGGGTAACGACGAGAGCTTGGCTTGATGTCGTCCAATGAGATTTTTTCCAACGATTTTTTACGTGACGTGGCTTGTTTGGATTTAGATGCGTTGGCACTAAATCTGGCAACAAATGCCTGAAGCTCTTTAATCTTTTCTTCCTTTTTCTTGTTCTGATCCTGGGCCATTTTCAGTGCTAATTGGCTTGATTCATACCAGAAATCGTAGTTTCCTACATAAACTTGGATTTTTCCAAAGTCAAGGTCAGCAATGTGTGTACACACTTTGTTTAAGAAATGACGGTCATGTGATACAACGATTACGGTGTTTTCGAAGTTGATTAGGAAGTCTTCTAACCACTGAATCGCTTGGATGTCCAAGTGGTTGGTAGGCTCATCCAGTAATAAAACATCAGGTTTGCCAAATAACGCTTGTGCCAGTAAGACCTTCACTTTGTCTCCACCTGTTAGTTCAGACATTTGTTTCGTGTGAAGTTCTTCGTTGATACCTAAGCCTTTTAGTAGGATTGCCGCTTCTGATTCAGCTTCCCAACCGTTTAGCTCCGCGAATTCGCCTTCTAATTCTGCAGCTCTCATACCATCTTCATCAGAGAAGTCTTCCTTCATATAGATGGCTTCTTTTTCCTGCATTACTTCATATAAACGGGTATGCCCCATAATGACTACTTTTAATACTTCATATTCCTCATATTCGAAGTGGTCCTGTTTTAATACAGCAAGACGCTCTCCAGACCCCATTGATACATGTCCGGTTTGGGATTCGATTTCTCCGGAGAGAATTTTAAGAAAAGTCGATTTTCCTGCTCCGTTTGCTCCGATAAGACCATAGCAATTTCCTGGATTAAACTTTATATTCACGTCTTCGAATAATTTTCTATCCCCAAAACGTAAGCTTACATCTGATACTTGAATCATATATAATACCTCCCAATACTCAATCTAAAAGATTATAACACGCAAAGGGTCTAAAAAGATAGAGGGGAAGTATACACGTGGTTCATTTTCAGGGATACAGGGAATATAGTACAAACATCTTCTATTATATGTATTGTTTTCATTTCATCATTTTCCCCTTGTAATGTAATATGTAAATAAGGATGGTGTATGTATGAAACTCTTGAAACGATTTAAATTTCTAGTTAATGTTCGAAAATCAGTTCCATTTTTAGTGGAATTTTTTCGCTCAAAAGATATATCAATTGTAAAAAAGGTTCTATCGATTGGACTAATACTGGGGTATTTTATCCTGCCACTTGATCTTATCCCGGATGTTTTAGTCTTATTTGGCATTATTGATGATGTAGCTGTATTCGCATTTATTCTACAATTAATCGTAAAGCTCGCACCTGAAAAGTTAAAAGAAAGATATGAAATCAAAAAACTCTGAAGGATTTATTGAAATGTTTAACAAAGGATAGGCCTCTATCATAGTTTGTAAGGACTATGTATAGGAGGAGATTTCTTCATGTATGACCACCGTGCTTTTTATCAATATGAAGAACAAAGACAGCTTGATCCACAATTGAGGCGAGATATTCAAAAAGCGATTAATGACGAATTTACAGCGATTTCTTATTATACTCAGCTTGCTGCAATAGCACCGGATAAATCAGCGAAACAAGCTATACTCAGTATTCGTCAAGATGAAATACGCCATTTTAATGCCTTTTCTCAGTCATTTTTGCAATTAACAGGAAGGTATCCAAAGATAGATATAGTGAATCCTAGGGACTTACCAACAAATTATCGTCAAGGTGTTCGTGAAAGTATAAAGGATGAGTCAGAAACTGTATCTTTTTATTTATCCATTGCGAACAGGTTAACAGATCCCCGTGCTAAGAGAAGATTTACAAGGGCTGCATATGATGAGCAGCGTCATGCAGAAATATTAAGAAAACTATAAATATAATCTATAACCGGAGAAGCCGTAAAATGGGCATATCTTTCGGTTTTTTCTTTTGATTTTTTAATGGAATTCAGCTAAACTAAACATATACGTAAATTCCAATAAGAAAGGTATGAATTAAAGTGGATTCTCATATTTCGAATTCAATCCCGAAGCCTTTAGTTTCTATAAATCAATGGTTTATTGTGATAAGTGTAGTTGTTTCCTGGTTAACAAATATGGAATGGTTATTAATCCTTCCTTTCATTGCCGGCCTTTCAGGACTCTTGTTTAGATTTAATCCCGTAATGCACGTAGGTAAACGATTCTTAAAAAAAGAAATGTCCAGTTATCCTCCTGAGGATTTTGATCAACAACAATTCAATGGTGCCATTGCAGTAGTTTGTTTAGGAAGTGCGTTCATCAGTTCATTAATTGGATGGAGCATTGGCTATTATCTATTTTCTGGCATGGTATTTTTAGCTGCATCTATCGCATTATTAGGTTTTTGTGTAGGGTGCTTTATCAGATTTCAATTTAAGAAATTTCAACACAACCGATCGAAAAGATTGATGAATAGGCCTAATTGACAAACTTTAAAGGAAACATTAAAATAAAGTTGTAACTAAATGAGGAATATTAAGGAGTATGTTGTATGTTAGGTGTCGTTCTTAACTAACCGTTAATAGAATACGGTCATTCATCGGTAAAGCTTAAAAATAGGCTTTCATTATGCTTATTTAAGTATGCCTTCTGAATGAAGTTAAGAACAATGGTCATAGCATACTCATACTTTTTAAAGTAGAGCTGTGTCTTTGTGCACAGCTCTTTTTGTGCATAAAGACATATCTTCCCTCTATTTAATAAGGTGATTTGTATAGTTGTAGTACTGACCACAATGGACATTGTTCGTTGTGGTCTATTTTTATTGGAGGAGATTACATTGAATGAAAAAACGATTCAAATTTTGGAATTTAATAAGATTAAAGAAGAACTAACTCATTTTGCTCTCACTCAAGAAGGAAAAGCAGAACTATTAAAGTTAGTACCTTCAACTCATAAACGTCAAATTGAAATGCGATTAGATGAAGTATCAGAAGCAGTGCTAATTTTAGAAAAAAGTGCCAGTGTACCAATCCATGCCTTAGATGGCGTTGAAAAAATTGTTTCAAATTTAAATAAAGGAGTACCGTTAAAGCCGGAAGGACTTACAAAATTATATTATTTTCTTGATGCTTGTAAGAAGCTGAAAAGTTACATGAATGATAAGCAATGGATTGCTCCAAGGGTTTCTGCATATGTGTATTCAATAGAGGATATTCCAGAAGTTGGGGATGAAATCAATCGATGCATCCGAAATGGAAGAGTAGATGATTATGCAAGTAAAGAATTACTGCGTATTAGAAAACAGGTCTCAATACAGGAAGACAGGTTAAAAGATAAAATTCAATCCATCGTGAAGTCAGCTAAATATAAACCATTTTTACAAGAGGCGATTGTCAGTCAACGTAACGGACGGTATGTAATACCTATAAAGAAAGAATATAAAAGTAAGTTAAAAGGATCTGTCTTAGATGCTTCCGCCTCAGGGTCTACCCTATATATGGAGCCTGAAGAATTGAGTAGTCAACAAGACCAGCTTCTTTTACATCAGATGGAAGAAGAACAAGAGATAGAAAATATACTGTGGACATTGACTGGTCTTGTTCAGGCATATGAGCCACAATTAAAGCTGGCGATTGAAACCATGATTCATTATGATGTCTTATTTGCGAAAGCAAAATACAGCCGATCCATAAATGGAGTAAATCCGATTGTAAATGAAAATCACATTATCAGACTGAATAATGCTATCCATCCATTGTTAGGTAGAAAGGCAGTGCCGTTGTCGTTAACTTTAGGAGATACCTTCCACGCCCTGATTATTACAGGGCCCAATACAGGTGGAAAGACAGTAGCGATAAAAACAGTGGGATTGTTGACTTTAATGGCTCAATGTGGTCTTCACATTCCTGCTGAGAAAGGAAGTGAAATCAGTATATTTCAACAAATCCTACTTGATATTGGTGATGGTCAAAGTCTTGAACAGAATTTAAGTACATTCAGTTCTCATATTACAAACATTATTGAAATTTTAAAAGATACAAATGATCGTACATTAGTTTTATTGGATGAGCTCGGTTCAGGTACTGATCCTTTAGAAGGGATGGGTTTAGCTACCGCCATATTAGGCCAACTGTATGAAAAAGGGGCTACAATGTTGGCTACTACACATTATAGCGAGATTAAAAACTATGCTGATGACCGTGAAGGATTTATTAATGGAAGTATGGAATTCAACCTGGAAACCTTAAAGCCTACTTACAAATTAATGGTAGGGAAAGGAGGAGAAAGTCAGGCTTTCTCTATTGCTTTAAAATTAGGTATGCACCCTTCTATTGTACAAAAAGCTCATCATATTTCTTATCGAGAAGAAAAGGACTACACCGTAGAAGATTTGGATATAACCACAAGAAAAGACCTTGAAAAACAAGTGATTGTAAACAAGCATAAACGTCGAAATCACTCTAAATCTGTTTCGAAGAATGAAAATATGAATTCTTCTATAAAGATATTCACAAAAGGAGACAATGTAAAAATTTCTTCAACGGGTGAATTTGCCATTGTTTATGAAGGTCCAGATGAAAAAGGGGATTATATTGTACAAACGAAAGGAAAAAAAGAAACGATAAACCATAAACGTTTGTCTCTTTATGTAACTGCGAGTGAACTTTATCCAGAAGACTATAATTTCGATATTATATTTAACACAAAGGAAAATCGCAAGAAAGATAAAATAATGGGTAAGAGGTATGTCGAAGGATTAACCATTGATCATGAAGACTAAAGCCTAATACATTCTTAACGTACCTAATAGAGAATTAGGTGCGTTTTTTTGATATTCGCTCTGTTAACAAGTTTGATTGGAGGCAAACAGGAAAGAACTTGCAAGTGCCGCTTTAAAATAGGTTCAACGTCTACCCTGTGAAAGTGTGCTTCCTTTAGCTACAATCAACCACTGCTATTCCAACTTAAATGGCTACAATACTTATGCAAACCGCCATATGATTATAAGTTAGTAAATAAATAAGATAATATGATTCCAAGAGAGGAAATAAATCCTACAATTGGACCTCCTTCTTCAAATGCTTCGGGAAGCATAGTAGATGAGACCATTGATAATAATCCGCCTGCTCCAAATGCACCAATCGCGTATATAAAATCTTGTGAGGCATTCTGCAAGAAGACATATCCACAAAGGGAACTAAGTGAGGATAGAATTACCACACTTCCCCATAAAAAAAGTATTTTCCTTGAGCTATATTCATCAAGTTTTAAACCAATGCTACTCGATAACGATTCAGGCAGGTTGCTTATAAAAATGGCCAAGATAAATACCCATTGAATAGATTGGTTGCCAATAAAGCTTACGCCAATAATGATTGATTCTGGAATGGCATCCATAATGGTCCCTATGTAAATGGCTAAACCTGAATGACCGTGAGGATTTTTTTTAGATCTTTTTCGTTCTTTACCACCTTTTTTTGATATGAAATATTCAAGGACGGTAAACACTAGAGCACCTATTAAAAACAATGCAGTAACTAATAGTAAATTTGCTTCCCCAGTTGATTCTCCTAATAAATCAAAGGTTGCCGAACCAATAATCAATCCTGTTCCAAAAGCCATAAAAGCAACTACTTTTTTAGGAATAGTAAAGAATATGCCCATTAAAGCTCCAATAAATAGAGACAAACTTGCTACTCCACCCCAAAATGCTGCTTGAATCATTTATTCTCACCCCTATATATCTAGTATGGATACAACTTGTCGTTACATTCATTCTAAATGTGATTTCCTCAAGAGGTATTTTTGAATATTTGTTGAATAGATTATTGCTTCAGTGGAGATAGTAAGGGGGAAACTATTTAGGAGGTATTTTTATGAAAAAATACGTGTTCACAGCGTTAATAGGTGTATTGTTTTTAGGAATCGTTTCTGGTTGTGGAACCAACGATAACATGAATGAACAAGGGTTGAATGAAAACAATAGAGATCTTCAGAATGTAAAATACAATAATAATCAAGGGAATCGTGATTATGTGAATTACGATGGAGAGATGGTAGAAGAAAATTATTCTATTTCTGATAAGGCCGCTAACAAGGTAGCTACTCTAAACCAAGTCGAAAGTGCATATGTCCTGACTACCAAAAGAAATGCTTATGTAGCTGCAGTTCTAGAAGACAGATATAATGGGGAAATCAACAACGAGTTAGAAAAGAAAATAGCCGATAGTGTTAGAAGTGTTGATCCAGGAATACAAAATGTTTATGTATCTACAAACCCTGACTTTATTGATTCTATGAGAGATTATGCTAACAAAGCAGATCAAGGTAAACCAATTAAAGGTCTTGGAGAAGAAATGGCGGATATGTTGAAGCGGGTATTCCCAAATAGAAAATGATTTTTTCAGTAACACCTATTAAAAGTCGGTGGAAATCTTTCATCGGCTTTTTTGTATGTTTGTAATCAGATCTGTATTTAATTGGATCTTTTGGAGAAGATTTTAAAAACGTTTTTGTTTCTATTTAAATAGCGGTGTATGATAGATTTAGATTAGTATTCATTATTTTCAAAATTAATGATTTATTTTAAAATGACTTCACACTCTATACATAAGCAGTGAAAAAAGATATATTTAGTGAATACAAACGTTGAGAAGTGAGAGAATTAAGCATAAAAAGCTTCACTTTAATAGGAGGAAATAGAATAATGTCTTCATTAAAACCAGGAACGGTAGTGGATTTATTTGTTGATCATGAAGTACCATATGGTTTCTTTTTAACAGATGAAACAGAGGATCGAGTTTTACTTCACCATTCTGAAATAACAGAAGAAATTTTTGAAGGAGATACTGTGAAAGTATTTCTTTATCATGATAAAGAAGTTAGGCTTACTGCAACCATGCGAATTCCAAAAGTACAGGTTGGGACTTACGGTTGGGCTGAAGTAGTAGATAAAAGAGAAGATTTAGGAGTTTTTGTAAATATAGGATTACCGAAAGATATCCTGGTATCAGCGGATGACCTTCCAAAGTTTCTTGAACTTTGGCCCAATCCAGGCGACCAGCTTTTCCTAACTTTAAATAGAGATAAACAAGACCGATTGTATGGACGTCTAGCAACTGAAAACATTATTGAACAAGTTTCAAGACGAGCACCTAGTGAAATGATAAAGGCCCAAGTTCAAGGTAGAGTTTATCGCCTATTAAGAGTAGGAACCTTCTTCTTATCCGAACAAGGATACAGATGCTTCGTTCATGAAAATGAACGAAAAGAAGAACCGCGTTTAGGAGAATTAGTTACGGGAAGAGTAATTGATGTAAAGGATGATGGGAACCTGAATGTATCGTTCCTTCCATTAAAACAAGACAAAATGGGAGAAGATGCGGAGGTAATCTTAGATTATTTAAATCAACGGAATGGGGCTATTCCTTATTGGGATAAAAGTCTACCAGATGAAATAAAAGACCGTTTTAACATGAGTAAGGCTTCTTTCAAGAGGGCTCTTGGTAAACTTATGAAAGAAAATCTTGTTTATCAAGAAGAGGGTTGGACCTATTTAAAAAAATAAAGAAGGGGAGTGCTGACCATTATAGGTTTGCACTCCTTCTTTTTAATTCTGTTATAACATGCTACCTTTACTGTCAGGTAGGATGACTTGTTTCTTCAAGGCTCTTATAGGAAGTAATGTCCCAATTAGCGCGATCAAACTACATCCGATCAATACATTCGAATACCCTGTTAGAGCTATTGTTGATAATAATCCAAAAACAATAAGATCCAAGCCTGAATCCACAATTGAAAGTAAGGAGATGGTCGTTGCCCTTACTTTAGAGGGGATCAGGTCATTACTTAGTTGTGAGTATATGGGATAGCGGAGAGCTCTTACCAGACGTAAGACAAAAAATGCACCAATAATCATCCACAGGGATGAAGCGAATATAGCTGAAACTATTAATCCGATAACGGCTAACATTCCTGAGAAGTTCATGAGTAGAACTCTTGAGAAATGAGCAGTCAACCAGCCAATCGAATGAGAAGCAATAAAACCTACACAAGCTGAAATTGCATATAGAATTCCTATTAAATACACTGGTAAACCGGCACCTTTTAATAAGGGTTGATCAAAATATCCATACACAGCACCAGCGGGAATAAATACTAACGTCACATTTAAAAACATAAGTAATAATTGAGGTGCTTGTTGAATAACACGAATACCACTTTTTAATTGCAAAAATGGATTTTTTTTAGTGAAAGAATCATTACCAGGTTGTTTTATTTTTAGAATTAAGAAAAATTCAATTATATGAAAAAATAATCCTAATATTATCAGAAGATTAAATTGTTGATTTGTCAAATCTTTAGCGAGTAATGATCCAAGAACAACAGCGATGAGCATGCTCACAAATGTAGCAGATTGAATTTTACCCATTGCCGAGTCCATGCGGTTTTCTTCTCCTGATTCTTTTAAAGAATCATAGATTAATGCTTCGTCTGCACCTGAAAAAAACGTAACAGAAAAGCCGTTAATAAAGCTATATAAGAAGAACATCCAAGGCTCATAAGTGAAAAGAAGCATTACCATACTTATGGTTTTTAAAACGGAGCCTACAAGAAAAGAAATTTTGGCACTGAAGCGATCGGCGAAAATTCCAGTAGGAACCTCACCTATTAAGACGGCACCGCTCCAAAACATTAAGACTATCAATATCTCAGATGAGTTTAATCCTCTCTCCATATAAAATAACGTTAATACAGGCTGTAAAAAGCTTATTGTACCAAAAAAAGATACCCAAAATAATATTCGTACATTATGACTTGCCAGTGATAGTTGATTGTTCATTATTTCTCCTACTTCCTTTATTTAATGAATATAAGAAGAAGGAGCCGCGTTTCATGTTAATATATAAGTAACTTAAACGTTCACTCCTCCTTGAGATGGTAAGAAAGCGATAGAGATTTTTTGCATAATATTTCCTCCTCAAATTAAGATACTCTTAGTTTACCAAAAGACATGTTCATAAGTAAGAGCTTTATATTCTCATTTTTTCTAAGCTGAATCTAAAAGCATAGAGGATTTTGGTAAATAAGTGACAAGTATAAGAAAATACTTTACATAATACTCTCAGGAGAATCTCTGTCGGTCCCATGAAAAGGGGAGACCTGGAATGGAATTCTTTGATTCTCAACATTTTTTATTAGCAACAATCATTATGAAAAGAGCTTTATAAAAGAACAGGTGGATTAACCAGTTTCTAATGAATGAAGGGGGATAAAAGGAATGTTCTTTCAGCTGAACAATCAACGATTTACCGTAAAGAAAGCTACTTTAGAAAACTTAGATAGTATTGAAAATTTACTGATTGAGGCTTCAAAATGGATTGAGTCAAAAGGGCTGTCCCAATGGAAATATTATTTGACGAATATGGAAGGGAATAGAAATGAAATTGTAGATTCCATAGAAAGGGGAGATACCTTTGTGCTTGCTTTTCAAGGTGAAGTGATAGGGACGTTAACATTAAGCGATTCTCCTACAGATTGGGATGTTGACATATGGGGAGACGAGGTGTGGGAAGAAGAGAGCGTTTACTTACACCGTGTTGTAATTAGTAGGAGGTTCAAGGGAAAGGGAGTTGGTCAAGCGTTTCTTCATTGGGCGGAATCCTTTTGTAAACGTAAGGGTGTAAAGAAAATTCGTTTCGATTGTTTATATAACAATAAAAATCTAAACAGCTATTATCAAAAAAGATACCCTCTAAAGGATATCGTCAATAAGTTTGGCCAACATAGTATATATGAAAAAATATTATAAGAAGAGGAACCGAGAAAGTCAGGCGATTGATGGCTATCTTGGTGGAGGACTTTCTCGGCTCTTCTTCTTAAATTGTACAAATTTTATAAATCTATTCACTATATGATTTTAAATAGCCCAATAGATGAAAAAACTAGTTTTGTTCAGACAGATGTAGATTTTTCTCCAGTAATGCTTTTTTTACAAGGCATTTTTTTCATTTCCTTTATCTTTGTTACTCTTAAGCGATTGTATCTTTGAATCAGCACTAGGGGAACGTTAAATGCAAATGCATATAGAAACATACTCCAAGCAATAACTCCTTCATTCACCCATAAAAATAATGGTGCAGGAACTATTTGAAGCCAATGAGAAATTTCCGCGCGATTCGTTTCCAAAAGGAATTTTTCTCGTCCAACCTCGGTATTTAGTCCAATCTTTTCTTTAGATATTCCATTTTGAAACCAACCACCAGCATCTGGTATATACTTCTTCCATTTCTTAACTTTTAAAATTTGATATAGCTTTACTGATTCAATGCTATGGATAGGGTGAAGGACCACAGACAACTTTTGAATTTGTTGGGATGTTAATCGGGAAGTGATGATTGAAAACGAAAGATGAATACATACCCATCCTATGATATTCAGTAGGATAATCACTTCATTTTTTCATCCTTCCCCTTTTCCACCAATACATATCGATCCTTCCACATTACCTTTTTTGTAATAAAACGTTGAATAAACGAATATGTGAATGTGAAAATAAAAAACAGTAAATGAAGGGGAAACAACAATGTATCGAAAAAGCTGAAGTTTCCAATCCTTCTCAACACAAAATATAAGTAAGATGATAGAAGTAAATATTGAAATAAAAACACATACGTATCTGTCCAGAGTAGAGTAGGAAAGTGTATGACAAAAGAGGTCATCAAACTAATCCATATTGACGTGAGTAAGAAGAGCATTACATTTGTCGTTTTTGCACCAGAAGCAATACTTTTTGACCAACCATGAATTAAATCCTTAAACCCCATTGAGTACATCCTCATTAAGATGGCACCTTTTCCACTAGCTGCTTCCACAGGTTCACCGAGTTTCTTGGCTCTCTTCATTAATGCGAAATGCTCTACCATATGTTCCTTTATTGCATAATGTCCTCCGACACGATAATAAGCACTTCTTGAACAAAGCATGCATTGACCAAAACCGCCTGAGGGTGTAAAAAATAAGGAAAGAAAGTGAGTAATTCCTGTTGAAGCAAAAATAATTAAGTGGAAAAACATAGAAAATGTTTCGTAGCCATCTTTCATTTTATGATAAGGGTGAATACTTAAAAACCCTTGGTTTAGCTGGTTCTTAAATGTTTCACAAATTCGTAGTAAACCCGTTGTTTCAAACCACGTGTCTGCATCTACAAATAATAACATTTCTCCTTCAGAAGCCTTCACTCCATTCCAGCAAGCCCATGACTTCCCGTTCCACCCTATAGGCAGTGGAGGGTTATCAACAACTCTCGCTCCATTTAATAGAGCGATTTCTTTTGTGTGGTCTGTACTGGAATCATCCACAACAATTACTTCTAACGGTTGAATTAGTTGGTTCTTGATACTTGTTAATAATTTTTCTATATTTTCTTGTTCATTTCTAGCCGGGATAATAATTGAACATTTCTTAACAAGATAGCTATTCTGTACATGAATCGTTTTTCTGACGGAAGATATTCTTGTAAATAGAAGAACTGTAAAAACAAAAGCACTTAGCCATATGAACATCTTTTCACCTGCTTCAATAATAGTATATGTAACGACATTTTAACCATTATTGTTGAGGAGAATACGTGTTGACTATTAATTAGCTAAGGATTCTTGGCAACTATACGTTCCTGGTTTTTATATTAAACATGAAAACCAGGGTTTGAAAAAGAATAGATTGGGCAGACTGAAATGCTGAAAAGATATTAATCAATCAATTCCAATATTAATAAATTCTCTTAAATAGGAGGCGAGGAAATTGAAAAAGAAAGTGTTGATTGTTGGTGGAGGATTAGGTGGAATGTCTACTGCAATCCGCCTTGCATCTGAAGGCTTTCAGGTAACCATTTTGGAAAAAGGTGATAGACTCGGTGGGAAATTAAATAAACGTGGAGGTAAAGGCTTTTCATTTGATACAGGACCTTCCATTCTTACGATGCCTTGGGTATTAGAGAAAGTGTTTGCCCATGCAAATCGGGATATAAATGATTACCTTGATATCGTTCGTGTGGAACCAGGATGGAGAACGTTTTTCGAGGATGGCAAAACATTAGATGTATCATCAGATTTACCTACTATGTTAAATGAAATGAAGAAGACCTCTCATGAAGATGCAAATAATCTATTTAATTATTTAAGCTATTGTGGGAAAATGTATGAACTGACAATGAAAAGCTTCTATAAAAAGAGTATTAATGGATTACAAGACTTACGATCTATGCATCCTGTGAAGGAATTACTTCAAATGGATCCTATGAAGTCAATGGATGCCGCTACTCGCCGATTTATTAAGGATAAACATCTACAACAATTATTTAATTTTCTTGTGATGTATATTGGATCTTCACCATACCATGCTCCTGCTATCATGTCACAGCTTACTCATGTTCAATTAGGCTTAGGCGTTCATTATGTTAAAGGTGGCATGTACAAAATAGCCGAAGCGATGGCAAAGGTGTTAGAAGAATTAGATGTTGAGGTGCGTTTGAATTGTGAGGTTGAAGACATCATAACGTCCAACAGTAGGGCAGAAGGAGTTCGGACAAAGATAGGGGAAGAGATTAAAGGTGATTTGGTTGTTTCAAATTTAGAAGCCATTCCTTGTTATAAATCTCTATTAAAGGAACATCATGAATCTTTTAAAGAAGTCCATGAGCTAAATAAATATGCACCCACAGTTTCAGGATTAGTTTTATTACTAGGGGTTGACCGCACTTATGATCAGTTAGCACATCACAATTTCTTCTTTAGCAAGGACCCGCGTAAAGAATTCAAACAAATTTTTGATGAAAAGAAATTAGCGGATGATCCAACAGTGTATATAGGGGTTTCTTCTAAAACCGATGAAACTCAAGCACCTGAAGGTAAGGAGAATCTATTTGTGTTAACCCATGTCCCACCTTTAAAAGAAGGAGAAGACTGGAGTATATACAAGGACAACTATCGAGAGAAGATAATAACAAAGCTAGAAAGAATGGGTGTATCAGATTTAAAGAAACATATTGAATATGAGTATACCTTTACACCAAATGATTTGGAAAATCTATACGGTGCGAACGGGGGATCCATTTATGGAACGGTTACAGACCGTAAGCTAAATGGAGGATTCAAAATACCAAATAAAAGTAGGATTCTTTCAAATATGTACTTTGTAGGGGGTTCTACCCATCCTGGTGGTGGTGTACCAATGGTTACATTATCAGGACAGCTAACAGCAGAATTAATAATGGAAGAACAAGTAAAAGTAAATCGTTTTATTGGATGAGAAAAAAGTGATCGCTTTCAGACAAGCGATCACTTTTTAAATTATTTTTATTCCTTTTTATTATCTGGTAAAGAATTTACGACATCTGAATTCGTAAGTTTCTCTGTTTCTTCATCAGGCACAGGATCAAAAAAGTTGACGGCTTTGCCTGGACCTTCATATCCCATAACTTGTTCTCTATCAGTAGAATTTGTTTTTTTCTTCATAAGAACACCATCCTTATCCAGTAGTGTGTCAGAAGGAGGTGATATTCATTCAACTATTTTTAATGATTCCAGTGACTAAGGATAAACTCATCCCTGCCTGATTTAGCACGATCCGATTTGTATTCATTTGGATTTTTTTTGTAAAATTTTTGATGGTATTCTTCTGCTGGATAAAAGACAGATGCAGGAAGAATTTCTGTTACGATAGGCTTTTTGAAGCGACTACTCGCGACAATTTCTTTTTTTGTATTTTCAGCAAGAATTTTTTGTTTTTCATTATGATAAAAGATGGCCGTGCGGTATTGATTCCCTCTATCATGGAATTGTCCGTTTTCATCAGTAGGGTCAATCTGGGGCCAGTATAATTCTAATAATTTCTCATATGGAAATAGGCTAGGATTAAAAGTGATTTGTACCACTTCATAATGTCCACTAGTACCTGATTTAACATCTTTATATGTTGGGTGTTCGATATGACCACCTGAATAGCCTGAGACAACATCGATTATTCCGGGCAATTCATCAAAAGGCTTTACCATGCACCAAAAACAACCGCCTGCAAAGGTTGCTAGTTCTAAATCATTATTCATGTGGGAAACCTCCTGTATAGCACCTATGCTACTCTAATGGATTAAAGAGATAAATAACATGAGAAGATTTTATCATTAATACGCAGATTTTGACAATCAAAAAAAACAATGTAACAACTATTTTTTATTTCTTTTAGATTATACCTATACTCATATTCCAAAAAGGTGTGATAGGTTAAATGGCATAAATAAAAAAGGTTGTATTAGATATGAAGATACTCCTCAATCTAAAACAACCTTTAATTATTTAATTTGGTATCTTACTGATCTCATTTATGGCCCAATCACACCATTCAATATACATTTTTGCGTAGCGTATCCCAAACTCTGCAGTTAGATAATCGCCAATGTGGTCGTAAGGAGGCGGGGCTGTTTGAAAAGATTGATCCTTCCAGAGCTGAGTTCCTTGGACGATGTTTTGATTGTGTTTTTTCATTTTACGGACAAGTGTAATGGCCTCTTCTTTAGAAATAACATGAAAGGCAGAGGCTCTGATAAGGAATTCGTCTTTAATCTTTGCTGGTTTGGATTCCTCGTGAATCAGCCATTGTATTAATTGACGTTCTCCTTTAGGTGTAATGGTGTATATTTTCTTATTCGGACTGCCTTCTTGGTAAACAACATCAAAGGTCGTTAAATCATCTTCTTCCATTTTACCAAGTTCTTTATACACTTGAGAATGAGTGGAACTCCAAAAATATATATGCTGTGTTTTAAAAGTATGAAATAGATCATAACCTGTTTGTGGTTTTTTTGCTAGTAACCCTAACAAAGCGTAACGAATTGACATGGTGAAAACTCCTTATGAATTATCGATCAATTTCTAAGAAACGGTTATTGAACTCGCCCGATAAACTTTATTATTTTTAGTATACCATGTAGAGAGTAACTGAGAGTAGCTCATTAAGAATAGAATTCACCTTGAGAACAAAGAATGATCTTAAAAAATCATTCCAAATAAATAGAAACTTATGTATAATGCAAATGAACGGAAAATTACATACTTTTGAGATTAGGTGAAGTGGAATTTGTATTTACAAACTCCTCTGCTTCATAATAGGGAAGTTGGTGAAAATCCAACGCGGTCCCGCCACTGTAAATGGAAGTGAGCTGTATAAAACCACTGTACTGTATTGAGTATGGGAAGGGTGCAGCACGCAATGACCATGAGCCAGGAGACCTGCCTAATGTCTTTAGCACCAGTACTACGCGGATAGGAAGGTGTAACATGCATACGGTTTTTTTGGTTGCATTTTACACAACATCTCTTACTGCTAGAGATGTTTTTTATTTGTCTAAATTCATACATTTAGATAATTTTTAAGTTTACATGTAGGATAAAAATTGATTTAGGGGGAAGTAAAATGAAACAGTCAGTTAACGTATTATTCGCCTTTTTATTATCTATTAGTTTATTGGCAGCATGCGGAAGTAATGAAAATGGTATGAAGGAGAAGGAACAAAAAAATGGAGAAGTAAATCAGGAACAATCATCTGAATCTGTAACTCTTAAAGACGCCTTAGATAACGAGGTTACCTTGGAAAAAAGACCGGAAAAAATCGTCTCACTAATTCCAAGTAACACTGAAATTTTATTTAACTTGGGGTTAGATAAAGAAGTAGTCGGTGTAACAGATTTTGATAATTATCCTGAAGAAGCAACAAAGAAAGAAAAGGTAGGAGGTATGGAATTTAATGTTGAAAAAATAATAAGCTTAAAACCGGATTTGGTATTGGCGCATGAGTCATCAGCAAAAAGTGCTGAAGAAGGACTGAATCAATTACGAAATGCAGGAGTAACTGTTTATATTGTACGGGACGCTGCGAACTTCGAAAAACTCTTTACTACAATTGAAAATATAGGAGTTCTTGTTGGGAAGAAAGAAGATGCAAATAAGACAGTTTCAGAAATGAAGTCCAAGCTGGAGGATATAAAAGAAAAAACCAGTACCGTGTCAGAGAAGAAAAAGGTGTATGTAGAGGTTTCTCCTGCCCCTGAAATATATACAACTGGGAAAAACACATTCATTGATGAAATTCTTTCACTTGTAAACGCTGAAAATGTTGTGACAGAAGAAGGATGGGTTCAAACAAACCAGGAATCTGTTATTCAATCCAATCCGGATGTGATCATTACTACTTATGGATATTATAGTGAAAACCCAAAAGAACAAGTAATGAGTCGAGAAGGATGGCAAGGTATTGCTGCTGTGAAACATGGAAATGTCTATGATGTTCATTCAGATTTAGTGACTAGAACCGGACCAAGATTAGGAGAGGGAGTAGAAGAAATTGCCAAATCGATTTATCCAGAGTTATTTACAGAATAAAATATGGATAATTTATGGAATGGCATGTGTTTTTCTATTGCTTTCACTTCTGGCAGGTATTTCAATTGGCACAATTTCCGTTCCTATTCGTGATATTTTCATGATTATTAGTGCGAAAATATTCCGCTCTGAATTACCACAAACGATAGATTCGATGTACACAAATATTGTTTTCTCTATACGTTTACCTCGTGTTTTATTAGCATTATTAGTTGGAAGCTCCTTAGCTATTGCAGGAGCTTCTTTTCAAGGTTTGTTGAGAAACCCGTTAGCTGACCCTTATACACTTGGTGTTTCCTCTGGGGCATCAGTGGGAGCCGTTATCACTCTGTTTTTTAATTTGAGTTTACCCGTAGTAGGTAAATTTTCTTTACCATTTTTAAGTATTATCTTTTCTATTTTAACTGTATTTCTTGTCCTATGGTTTGCCCAAAAAGTTGAAAAAACAATGAAGGTTGAAACAATTATCTTAACGGGAATCATCTTTAGTTCCTTCTTGGGTTCATTACTCTCATTAATGATTGCATTGACTGGTGAAGAACTCAGACAAATCATCGGTTGGTTATTAGGAAGTGTGTCCATGAGAGGGTGGGATTACCTATTGATTATTATCCCTTTCTTTTTAATTGGTGTCATACTCTTACTCTTCAATAGTAAAGAACTAAATGGGATGAGCTTTGGTGAAGAGCAGGCACAGCATATTGGGATTTCTGTTCAAAGAAGAAAGCTTGTTATCCTGATATCTGGAAGTGTTTTAACAGGTGCAGCTGTCGCTGTTTCTGGAACAATAGGATTTGTTGGACTTGTTATTCCACACTTCTTGAGACGGATTGCAGGACACGACCATCGTCATTTACTTCCTTTATCACTCATTGTGGGTGGTGGATTTTTGGTATTAGCTGATCTTCTTTCAAGAACAATCATTGCCCCTACTGAGCTTCCAATCGGTGTAATTACAGCATTAATTGGAGCACCTATGTTTGCGTATATTCTTTTAAAAAGAAGAGGTGTTTCATAATGTTAGATATAAAACATGTATCCGTGGGATATGACGACAAAAAAATAATCGACGATATGAATTTTCAGATTAAAAAGGGAGAATTTTTTGGTATTTTAGGACCAAATGGAAGTGGGAAAACTACATTACTTAAAGCTATGACGGGAATCCTTCCTCTGATTGAAGGAGAAATTTTTCTAAACAATAAAAACATACATCACTTCTCTTCAAAAGGTCTGGCAACTCATATGGCTGTTCTTCCACAGATTACATCAGAATCATTTTCTTATAAGGTTAAAGATACTGTTTTACTTGGGAGGTATGCTCATCAAAAAGGTTTCCTAAGGGGGATAAATGTAAGAGATAATGAAATTGTAGAAAACGTAATGAAGCAAACGGGCATTTTCTCTTTTCAACATCGCTATCTTCATGAGCTATCAGGTGGAGAAAGACAGCGTGTATTCCTTGCCCAGGCATTAGCTCAAGAGCCTAAACTCCTCCTTTTGGATGAACCGACAAATCATCTGGACTTATCCTTTCAAAAAAACTTGTTGGATTTGTTGAAAAATCAGACTATATATGAAGAATTAACAGTCATTGGGATCTTTCACGATTTGAACCTGGCAAGCTTATACTGTGATCGGTTACTGTTATTAGAAGAAGGAAAAACAAGATTGATACATCACCCTGAAGAGGTTTTAAAAGAAGAGCATATTGAAGCAGTTTATAAAACAAAGGTTCAAAAACATGCACATCCTATGATTGCAAAGCCCCAAATGGTGATTATTCCAGATGATAACGAAAAAGAAGATGTTCTTCTAAATGAAAAATACCTTCAAATAAATGAAGAGTATCTCTTTTACCATGCACCTAGTCCATTAAAATGCATGTCTTCTGGAATTATTGGAGCTGGAATTGGATGGTTTAGAAATTTTGTGAATCGACGTGTTCCATCTGAGTACGATTGTTCAGATTATCAAGAGGATATGAAAGCTTTTCTAAATCAACAACAAATAGATCCAACGTTTTCAGTTGGTATGATGACTGCATTGGATATTAAGGATGTGGTTTTCAAGCGTTTTCAATTAGATCATCTATCCATTTTTGTCATCGTAACTGCAGGAGTGGGAAATGCAATTGATGTTGCCACAAGCTATCAATACGATTCAAAGGCAAATCCAGGAACTATCAATACTTGGGTCTTTATAAATGGAAATCTTTCTGATGAAGCATATATCGAAGCACTTGTCACTTCAACTGAAGCTAAAGTCAGGGCACTTCAAGATATGAACATTAGAGATAGGAGAACGGGTAATTTAGCTACGGGTACACCAACTGACAGTATCCTTATTGCTTCTTCACAAAAAGGGCAGCTGGAACCCTTTGCAGGTCCAATAACAACCATTGGTAAGTTAATAGGAAGAGGTGTATATGAAGTAACAAAGGAAGCGATTGAAAGATACTTAAATAAAAGTTCATGACCAACATGCCTCTATCTTAATATGAAATCTACCTTCATAACAAATCAATACATTTTATCAGTTATATGATAAAATAACTTTCAAATAGTAAAATCATTTGAGAATTATGGTAGTTTAACCAAAAGAATAGGATTGCCAATGTCACCAATCTGTATTACTATTTCATACTATCATCATAGTTCTTGAATGACATAAAGAAGGTGAAGGAATGGTTTCACGTTTAGATCGTAAAGTGAAGAAGAAAAAACGCGGTAGAAAAATTGTGTTGGTTTTATTATTAATGATTATCAGTTTATTAGGATATTCAGCTTTTCAATTTTATCAAGGGTTTAAATTGGCTGATAAAGGTCAAGCCATGGAAGATTATAAATTTAATGGGGTGAAAGATGAAAATGGCAAAATTAACGTTCTGTTAATGGGAGTCGATAGTAGGGGAGAAGAGAAATCCCGAACAGATACTATGATGCTTGCTCAAGTAGACCCTAAAACAAACGAAACTAAGCTTGTTTCGTTTATGAGAGATATTTATGTTGAAATTCCAGGATACAAAAATTACAAATTAAACACAGCTTTTTATTTAGGTGGTCCAGAGTTATTAAGACAAACAATTAAACAAAACTTTGATATAGATATTCAATATTTTATGATGGTAGACTTTAAGGGCTTTGAACAGTCAGTTGATATTTTAGCACCAAAGGGTATTGAAATGGATGTAGAAAAAGCTATGTCTAAAAATATTGGTGTTTCTCTTGATCCAGGTGTTCAAAGCTTAAATGGAAAAGAACTTCTAGGTTATGCAAGATTTCGTGCAGACGAACAAGGAGATTTTGGTCGCGTAGAAAGACAACAAAAAGTCATAGCGGCTTTAAAAGAAGAAGTCTTAACAATCGATGGTGTGACCAAATTGCCTAAGCTTGCTGGATCGATCCAACCATATATTGAAACGAATATGAGTAAGCTTGATCAAATTTCATTGTTAAAAGATGTATTATTAAGTAATAGTGATGAAATTGATAAGCTAACGATTCCTGTTGAAGGAACATATGATTTTAATAGTTATAGTGGAGTCGGTTCCGTCATTGAGTTGAATTTTAATGAAAATATACAGGCACTAAAAGATTTCTTGAACGGAAAAAAAGAAGAAGCTCCAACTGAATAAGAATAAAGAAAGCCCATAAGATATTTGATGTCTTGTGGGTTTTTTTTGATGGCTCTTTTCGCAAAGATTGTTGTTTTTTACATGAGTTCTGCCCTGGCTTTGTCAATCAGTGTGTGCTGGATGGTGGGGGAAACTGCTCCGCTTTCCGCGGAAAGCGAGCATCCTGGAGTGGAAATCAACTACTACTCTCTTCTTTAAAATATCCTTTTGATAGAAGTATTAAATCCCTACCATATTATTTTCGAGTGCTGTACCTAAAAGCCACTTCTGATAGTGCAATAAATTCAATACAAGAAAGTACGACATGATCATCAGTAATAATGGAATTTCATGAAACCTCTAATGAATGAACCAAGATATCCTTCCAAGTATGCAAACTCTCAACGTTTTATCCTTAATCTTCCCGATGGTTTTCACCTTAACCTGGTTTATAAATAGAAGGGAAAATTCTGATTATAAGGGCTGAGAGCCAATATAAGGCCTTTAGAAGGAATCTGAATAACTGAAATGGTAATGATAGCGCTTCCACTAACTATTTCGACGATTTCCTTACTACTTCCTTTGATTCTCTTGATATCATTCATCAGCATGTTACGATTAATAACGTTGTGAACAAAAGGCGCAGCAACAATACATTTTTTATAAATCATCTATTAAATAATGAATAAATTTTAAAACTAATTTTATATGAAATGATGACATTGAAGTTAAACTAACAGGAGTGGATTTGATTGTTGAAAAATAAAACGATTGCTTTTCTAGGTGCAGGAAATATGGCGGAAGCAATGATTTCTGGTACTGTACAAAGCGGGAAAATACCTTCAAACCAAATAATAGTTTCTAATCGAAGTAATGAAGGTAGACTTCAAGAGATGAAAGCAAAATATAACATTACGGCAATGACAAAAGATAAGTTAAATTTTAATGAAATAGATATGTTAATCCTTGCAATGAAACCTAAGGATATCGATAAAGCTTTAGATTCAATAAACCATTTAGTAAGAAAAGATACAGTAATTATGTCAGTTCTTGCTGGAATAACGACATCTCATATGGAAGAACAGCTTCCAGGAGGTCAATCAGTTATTCGAGTAATGCCAAACACTTCAAGTATGCTTAAAGAATCTGCAACTGCCATTAGTGCAGGTAGATTTACTTCTGAAGAAGATATGAATAATGCAAAAGAGTTACTATCTACAATTGGTGAAGTATTTATTATAGAAGAAACTCAAATGGATATATTCACAGGAATTGCCGGTAGTGGTCCAGCTTATTTCTACTATTTAATGGAGCACATCGAAAAAACGGGTGCAGAAGCGGGATTAGATCCAAAGCTAGCTCGGAAAATTGGTGCACAAACAATATTTGGTGCTGCAAAAATGATGTTAGAGCGTGAAGAAACACCAACACAACTTAGAGAAAATGTAACATCCCCTAATGGAACAACAGCTGCAGGACTTGATGCACTAGCCGAGTTCGGCGGAGGTAAAGCCATCTCAGAAGCTGTAAAAGGAGCAGAAAAAAGATCTAAAGAAATCAGCTCTTCCTTACAGTCCAAACAGTTAGTAACCAACTAATCAACTAAAAATAACCCATATAAATAACCTCATTAAAACAAACTACCAACAAACAAGAAATACAAGTCCGTCCCTGCAAATGTAGTAGGGGGCGAGGGACGGACCTTTTTACTAGGAGTGATTTAATGTCCCAGAATAGTCAGAAGAAACGTATTGTTATTAAGATAGGAAGTAGTTCATTAACAAGCTTACATGGAGAAATGAGTCGTAGAAAATTAGAACGATTAGTAGATGAAGTTGTACGCTTAAAGGATGACGGTCATGAAGTATTACTTGTTTCATCAGGAGCCGTTGCAGCAGGATACCGTAAACTTGGCTGTCTAACGCGTCCTAGCTCTTTACCAGAGAAGCAAGCAGCTGCAGCTATTGGTCAAGGATTATTAATTGAAGCTTATTCTGATCTATTTATCTCTCATGGATACGTAGCTTCTCAAATTCTGATCACTCGTAGTGATTTTTCTGATGAAGATCGTTATAACAATGCCCGAAACACGATTAATGTATTACTCGAAAGAGGTATTATTCCAATCGTAAATGAAAATGATACTGTAACCATTGATCGCCTTAAATTTGGAGACAATGATACTTTATCTGCTAAAGTTGCAGCATTAGTGGATGCGGACCAATTAATTATTCTATCGGATATTGATGGTTTATATGATTCGGACCCTCGTAAAAATCCAGATGCCGTATTACTGGAAAGTGTTAATGAAATTACAGATAGCATTGAAGATATGGCAGGTGAGCCTGGCAGTTCTGTAGGTACAGGTGGAATGCGTTCGAAAATAGATGCTTTCAAAATAACTATGGCATCAGGAATTCCAGCTTTCCTTGGTAAATCTGGAAATACTGACGTAATCTATGATGCTGTTCAACATACAGCAAAAGGCACGTACTTTGAGTCTAAGGAAGATGCTGTTAACTTAGATTCTAAAAAGCAATGGATTGCATTTAATTCAGGACCTGAAGGCGTTATTACTATTGATTTAGATGCAAAAGAGCGCATTTTAGAACAGAAAGAAAGCTTAACGATTAATGACATCTATACAGTGGAAGGACGTTTTGACAAAGGAGCAGTAGTGAGAATCATTGACAATACTAAGGAAGAAATAGGTCTTGGAATGGTAAACTATCGCTCTGGTCAATTGAAAAATCCAACAGATATTCAAGAGGATCAAATTGCTGTTGAGATTGATCATCTCGTTTGTCATGTTGAGGTTCCAATTCCAGTCGGAGTCTAATAAGGAAATAAGAAGAAGGTAAATTGAATCATATACTTTTTTCCAACTTCCCTTTATAAAAATGATATTTGAAATATAAAATAATCAGGAGGAATTTGATGACTGTAACAATAGAAAAAACAGATGTAAAAAAACAAGCAATGCTGGCGAAGAAAGCTTCGAAAACACTTAGCCTATTAACGACTGAGCAAAAGAACAAAGCACTTCACATTCTTGCGGATCATCTAGAAACAAAGTATCAGTCCATCCTAGATGAAAATGAAAAAGATTTAGAGAGAGGTAGACAAAAGGGCTTTGAAGATGCCTTTATGGATCGTTTATCACTAACAAAAGAACGCGTCCAGGATTTCGCCGACGGACTTCGTCAAGTGGCCGAACTAGAAGATCCAACGGGTAAAGTTGTATCCGATTGGGACCTTGAAAACCAACTTCAGGTACAAAAGGTGACAGTTCCACTAGGCGTTATCGGAATGATTTATGAGGCACGACCAAACGTAACAGTAGATGCAACTGGTTTAGCACTTAAGTCAGGGAATGCTATTGTGTTAAAAGGTGGTTCAAATGCAATAACTTCTAATAAAGCAATTGTAGATGTTATGCATGAAGCTTTAGAGCAGACAGACATTCCAAAAGATGCTGTTCAATTCATTAACACAACTGACCGTGAAGCTACAAGTGAATTATTTACAATGAAAGAACAGATTGATGTATTAATTCCACGAGGTGGTGGTGCATTAATCAATGCCGTTGTGAATAATGCCACTGTACCTGTACTAGAAACAGGCGTTGGAAACTGTCATATTTATATTGATAAAGATGCAGATGTAGAAAAGGCTTTGAATATTCTTATAAATGCTAAGACGGACCGTCCAGCTGTATGTAATGCTGCTGAAACTGTCATCATCCACGAAGATTGGTTTAAAGAAAATAAAGATGCTTTTGTAAATAAATTAGACGAAAGCAATGTTACGATTCATGGTGATGAAAAGGTAGTAGAAGCCATTGCAGACGCGAAATTAGCTGGAGAAGAAGATTGGGCAAATGAATACCTTAGCTTAGATATTGCTGTGAAAATCGTTACATCTCTGGATGAAGCAGTAGATCATATCGAACAATATGGGACGAAGCATTCAGAAGCCATTGTGACTGAAAACAATGAAACAGCCAAGAAGTTCATGATGCTAGTTGATGCAGCTGCCCTTTATCATAATGCCTCTACTCGTTTCACAGATGGTGGAGCATTAGGGTTCGGAGCTGAAATTGGTATTTCCACTCAAAAATTACATGCTAGAGGACCAATGGGGCTACCTGCATTAACAACTGTAAAATATATGATGCATGGAACCGGACAAATCCGATAATTGTAAATGAACTATAACATAAGAAGACTCTTGAGGCTGATCTCAAGAGTCTTCTTTATGTTGGTTTATCCAAATGATTCCTCGTTGATCTTTTCATGTAGTCCACGAATCGTATGGATTTCTTGTTTGTAACAAAGCTTTAAAAGTTTTTCGAAGATTTCAGCCGTCATAATGGCATCATTTAGTGCGTGGTGACGATTACGGTATTCAATATTAAAACGTTGGACGAGATCGTCTAAGTAACAATCATCTCTATCTAGTAATTCATTTGCCAAAGAGAAGCTATCTACATATTCCGGGTCAAAGCTAGGAAGTTCCCATTTATTTACCCGTTTTTGTAAAAAATTGATATCAAAGCTCGCTGGATGAGCTACTAAAATTGTTCCTTTGCAATACTCTAAAAAACGCTCTAAACCAATGGGGAGAGTGGCACCTTTTACAAAATCCTTTCTTCTTAACCCGGTAAACTTCTTTGTACGTCTTGATACGGTTTGAAGGGGGTTTATGACTTGATAGAAGGTGTCTTTACTATAAGTTTTCCCATTGTGAATTTTAACAGCTCCAATTGAAATAATCTCATCACCTACTTCAGGGAAAAATCCAGTTGTTTCAAGATCAAAAATGGTGAATGTACAGTCTGACAAGTGCTTCCTTTGTAAAGTTGGTTTTTCTTCTTCAAACTCCTTAAGTGTTTTAGTTAATTTTTGATAGGAGGGCTTTATTTTCTCGCGTTTCACTTGGATTCTAAAGAAAAACTGCTGCCATAAATAATATTTTAATATTCTGTAGCCTACATTGATTCCGATTTCATTCATTAGACCACCCGGTTCCTATTAAAGCTTATTTCCATCACTTGTTGGAGACGGTTGGCTATTTGTATCGACTCCTTTAACTTTTGACGTTCTTCTTTCGTCAAAGTACGCATATCAATTTCGTTGCTTAATGGTAGTCCCTCGTTAAGCTGATGTAGGTTTTGTTGAGTTCGCATCGATAATAGAATATGCATAGCTGTTTTTACATTTTCAGCATCTCTGGGGTGAAATGCTTGCATATTTTTTAATGCTTGAAGTCTTTTAATGGTATTCACTTCTTTTACCCCGTATTTAACAGATTGGATGCGAACCATATTTACGATTTGAAGGAGCCCGGACTTCTTAATATTAAAAAGGTGGTTCTTAGGTTTGAGATTCACTCTTCCTAATGGCCCTACAGGGAGCTTAAACCGAAGAGCATCTTTTCTCAACAGCTGCTGCATATTCAATGATCGTTTTGATTTTTCAGCCAAGTAACTTCTTATCTCTTCTGCAATTGAATAGTCTCCATAAATTGGTCTGAAATCATAAAACATAGTAATATTTTGAACCTCTTGTGCATCAATTTCATGCAGCCACTGATCTATTGCTCTTTTCCAATCAGTGTAGGAGCGCTTCCATTTTTGCTCTTTAGCCATGATACCGCCTGTACATTCAGGAAAGCCGCAAGCTGCCAGTTTTAGATTCAATTTCTCAGTGAAAGCTTGAAAGTAATGATCAACTTTATCTAAATTTGTTAAGTGATTATAGTCATCTAATATGATTCCATTATCTTGATCTGTATGGAAACCCTGTTCACTACGTCCTTGACTGCCCATTACAATAAAGCAATAATTGATTGGTGCAGATCCATACCCTTCTTGGCGCATTTCTCTTTCGGATAACTGAATAATCTTACGATGTAGTCGATCATTATAATTTGAAATAACTTCACAAATATCGTAGCCCAAGCTATCTTGAAGAAGAAGATCACCGATAAATTGTTGGAAGGTTTTACTCTTTACCGTGGCTAATTTTACGAGCTCATCATTCGTGAGAGCTTTTTGTATTTTATAAGATAAGTCAAGATAGTTGGAATCCTGAATATTAAGGAAAGAGGTACTTGTTAATACACCAACCACAGCATCATTGCGAATGATCGGAACAAAGTCAACTTCTTCATGTTTAAAGTATGAGAGTGCTTCATATGCAAAAGATTCATCACGAATCCAAAATGGTTTTTTCTTCATCCAATCCTTTACCGATTCAGACAGGGGAGAATTTGTGATATAAGATAGAATTTCTCGTTGAGTTAAAATGCCAAGCATTTTATGGTTGTCATCAACGACAACCAAACCATATGTATCTTCATCCTTCATTTTCCTTGCAGCGCTTATGATCGTATCATATTCTTTAATAAATACAGGACGTTCCATAAGAGTGTGAACTTTTGTACGGAATAGTGTAATGTTTTCATCATCTGTTTCAGTAGCAGACTTAGTTTTTATTTCATCATATAAAGTCTTCATTCTATTTCCGATGCTTTCGAAAATGATTTTTGAAAAATCATTATTCCTTGTCATCACATCTAATAAATGATCTTTTCGGATACGGAAAACGTTGCAGTCTTCCATGGCCTGTACAGAAAAGGTCATTTCACCACTTGTCAGCATTATCATAATTCCAATTAAATCCCCTGGATAGTAGAACCTCAAAGAATATTGCTTTCCACTTGAGCGATGGAGAACATTTTTTGCTAAACCAGAAACGATAAAGTAAATATCGAGTTCTTCGACAGTTTCATCCTCATGAAAAAGAAATTCACCCTTTTTAAAAGTAGTGTATTTTGATCCTGAAATAATATCATGTAATTGTTCTTCTGTTAAAACGTCAAAGGGATAATGCCCCTGAATTATTTGAAGCAATTCGGATTGTTTCAAATTGATTCCTCCCGTTCCTACAAGTTCCATAGTACTCTAACATAGATTTCCCTATTTTGAAAACGATAAAACAAGGAATGCGAGGAGGAGGGAAGTCAAAAAAAGAACCCCGATGCGACAAGGCATGGGGGTAAATTCAAATTCGTTTTATGATGCTTTACGAGCTTTTAAATATTGTTTACTCTTATTTCGAAAAGGCATCCACCAGTTCCAATCCCCTAGGAGCTTCATTAAAGAAGGAACTAGGATCATACGAATAATGGTGGCATCTATAAAAATAGCGATGGCAATGCCAATCCCGATTTGTTTCACAGGCATAACACCCGTAAAAGCAAATGCCCCTGTGATAACAATCATAATTAGGGCTGCAGAGGTAATGATTTTACTTGTTGAAGTAAGCCCTTCAATGGTTGACAAAGTATTATCTCCTGTTTCCTGATAAATTTCATGAATTCTAGAGATAAGAAAGACTTCATAGTCCATACTTAATCCAAATACTAAACTAAAAACAAGAACCGGTAACACTAAAGCGATTTCCGATTGTGGTATCCCGAAAAGCCCACCTTGGAATATCCATACGAGAATTCCAAAAGTGGAAGTCAGACTGATCATATTCATTACGATCGCTTTTAAAGGAATAACTAAAGAACGAAAAGCGACCATTAATATAAGGTAAGTAGAGCCTAATATGACGATCAGACATAATCCAACTTTGTTATAAATTTCATCAAAAATTTCTTGGTTAAATTTCACTTGTCCTCCAAACTGCAAGGGGTGAGACCAGTCTTTTTCACTCCAAGCTCGAACAAGTTCTTGAGCTTTGCTCGAAGATGCATCGATTGATAAGTGAACGGGTAGAAGAGCCTTATTTTCTTTAATAAAATAATTTAAGGCTGGTTCTATCTTTTGAGAAGTTTCAGGTTTTTGAAGAGCTAGAAAAAGCTTCTCACTTGATTGTATGTCACTTACAGAAAAAATGGATTCAATTGACGAAACGCTGGATTCTGTTTTAAGTTCTGCGATTAATTGATCCAGCTCTTTAAGGCCTTCTTTGGATGTCCAACCATTTGGTCGTTCAGCTACAACATAAACTATACTGTTTTCATTGGTTTTAAATTCTTTTTGAATGGTATCAATCGCTTGGCGTGATTCAAAGCTTGTAGGGAGTGCCTCTGAATCTGGTATTGATAGCTTCATGGATTGAACAGGCAATATACCAATAGCCAAAACGGATAATGCTAAAACCGCTAACATAATAGGTCGTTTCATGACAAATCCTGAAAATTTTCTCCACTTATTTTGGTTACTATTTTTCTGTTTAATAATCATCCATTTATTTAGAGAGTGTCCAAGGACAAGAAGGACAGATGGAAGTAAGCTCAATGCAGAAATAACAGCTAACAAGACTACGACCATTCCACCAATGGCAATTGTTTGAAAGATATCAATTTGGATGATCAACATGGCACCTAAGCCGATAAAAACACAAACAGCAGAGAAGATAATTGATCGACCAGCTGTGCGTATAGTTGTTTGAATCGCGTCTCTGATAGAGGCCTTTTTTAATTCCTCTCGATAACGATTAATAAATAATAGAGAGAAATCGATACTTAATGCTAAGCCAATCATAGGAACAACATTTAGTAAGAAAACGGATAGTTCCACAGAACCGCCAACCAACGTTAATATGCCAAAAGCAGATACAACAGTAACTACACCAATCAATACCGGAACGATAGAAGCAATCACTGATCCAAAAGCAAATAATAGGACTATCATTGCAACAGGTAATCCAATAAGTTCTGCACGTTTTAAATCATTTTGACTAGCTTTGTTGATATCAGAACTAATGATAGAAGCTCCTGTCAAAGATTGGCCGGGGTTGTCATCAATTAATTGTTCAATCGTTTTGATCTCGTTAGAAATATCTGAATGATCAAATGCAAGGATAGCATAGGCAACATCCTTTTTCTTCAATTCATCGTTTTGAAGAGGGGATTGAATGGAGGCAGTAAGCTCGAGATTTTCAATTTCTTTTATTGTTTGTTGAATGGATTGATTGAAATCCTCCTTATTTTGAGAACTTTCTTTTTCCATTAACAATAGAATGGTTGACTCAGGGAAATCAAATGAGGATGACAGTTCTTCTTGAACAGATTCAAATTCTCCATCAGTTCTAAAACCATCTCCCCCTAAAATAGAAGGTAATTCAGTTGCAAAATAACCAAAGACTCCAGCTACAATTATCCAAAAAGAAATAATCCATTTATAAAAACGAGTAACTCCTTTTCCTAGAACATTCATTTTATCTCACACCTTTAACGTTTTTCTTGTATCAATCACGGGACATAATGTATAGGAAGAATGAATCACTAGTCTAGTTTAATTGGTAATGAGCAGTGGTGCAATAAATAATTGGTGAGCCTATGAAGAAAATGTTCAAATGAGCTGGTGCCCCTATATAATACAGAAGGGATGTATGGTTAATGAGATTAAAGCTTCATGGAGAGTATAAGTGTCCATTAATTTGCAGCTATATAAAATGAGGCTTCCAACAAATTTTTAAATAACTTATCAGCTTGAATAATGTGTCTAGAAGCATCGTCGCTGCATAGTAATATGGTTTTTGTGCCAGCTCTGCTACCAGCCTCTATATCAGTTTCACGATCACCAATCATATAAGAAGAGGACAAGTCTATATCGTATTTTTGGGCTAATTCCAAAAGCATCCCTGGTTCAGGTTTTCTGCAAGCACAGCCTTCATGTGGTTTGTGAATACAGCATGAAATGTCATGAATATTTCCACCTGAAGATTTTATTTCATCCACCATATAATCGTGGATGGATTGGAGCTGATCTATTGAAAGATACCCTAATCCAACTCCGCCTTGATTCGTAACAACAAAAATTAGATAGCCTGCCTGGGATAAAATCTTTATAGCTTCAAGGGAACCTTCTAGGAAATAAAATTGATGAGGCTGATTTACAAACCTTACTCTTGATGTCTTTACTTCGTTAATAACTCCATCACGATCTAAAAAAATAGCCTTATTCAACATTAACACCTCTCATTCGATTTATTTCAACATTTCTCTTAATTAAATGTCACATTATGCGGTTTCCGAGGAAATAATGACAGACTATTCTGTCATTTATCTGTGGGTAAAGGGACGGACCTCCAAATTGGAGGTCCGTCCCTTTCATTACATTTTTTTTATGAATACGACTTTTAGATAGTCAGCTTGTTTGTACTGGTTTATGGTTTTGAAGTCTTCAGGTAAAGTGTGTTCTTCGAGAATTTTGTAGGATTTATTCAATTCATTAAAGGCCTTATCAATGAATCCTTTGAACTTTTTCATATTAAAGGTACTGCAATTGGTTGAAGCTACAATCACGCCTTTATCCTCTGTTATGGAAATGGCTTCTTTCAGCAAGTCTTTATAGTCTTTTGCTGCACTAAACGTATGTTTTTTAGAACGGGCAAAGCTTGGGGGATCCAGAATGACCAAATCAAAGGAAAGTTCTTTTTTCACGGCATATTTAAAGTATTTAAATACATCCTCTACGATAATTTTTTGAGCTTCATAATCAATACCATTCACACTAAATTGTTCAATGGTTTTACTTAAGCTGCGATTAGCTAAGTCAACACTTGTCGTTTCTGTAGCACCGCCAAGTGCTGCAAACACAGAAAAAGCCCCTGTGTAGGAAAAGGTATTAAGTACTTGTTTACCTTCTGAATAGGAATCGCGTATTCGTTTTCTGACTTCTCGTTGATCCAGAAAGACCCCTACCATAGCTCCATCATTTAAGTAGATAGCAAATTGAACCCCATTTTCCTTCACTAATAAAGGGAAGGTAGGGCGATGGCCATCAACAAAATCATCTTCTTCAACGTATTTTCCATCCTCTGCAAATCGTTTTTTCTGATAAATTCCTTTGTAATCGGTTAATTCTTTAAGAGACTGAATGACATCTTCTTTAAATGTATAAGCTCCTTTTGAGTACCATTGAACTAAATAATATCCATCAAAATAGTCAATCGTGATGCCACCAAAACCATCGCCTTCACTATTAAACAAACGGAATGCTGTTGTTTCTTCATTGTAGAAGAAATGAAGTCTCTGATTAATTGCAGCTTGAAGTTTTTTGTAAATGAATTCTTTATTGATTTCTTCTGGTTCCTTCCAACTTAAGAGCCATCCAAGTCCCTTATTTTGCTTACCATAGTAACCTCTTGCAACAAAAAGACCTTTTGAATCAACTAGTTTAATAATTGTTCCTTCTTTTATTTCCTCATTATGTGGAAAAATAACATTTTCCTTATTTATTAAAGGGAAGCCTTTTCGAAATTGACTTATGTATTTAGAAGTAGTTTCTAACTGGATTTCTTTTCCCAAGTGAATCATCCTAACCTGTGGTTTTGTCATGTGTAGTATAGAGGTTAAAGAGAGAATTGGCAACTTTCCATTAAAACGAAAAAAACTTACCCAAAAAGGGTAAGCAATAAAGAGTTAGCTTATCTTCCCCAAAGGAAGTCACCAACATGACGGTCTACTTTAACGGTTTCATGTAATCCACTATGAGAAATAGAAGGATCATAAACAATTTTTGAATGGAACTCATTTTGTTCAAAGAGTTGTTCACTTCCTAAGGCACTTGCTACATTCACAACATCATCACCAGAACCTGCAATGGACAAGACTTGTATATTTGAAGGAATTGTATGACGGTTTATGAATAACTTCTTTAATGCACGTGACTCAGGTTTTAAGTCGATGACAGCGGATCCTGTGTTAATTTGATCATAAGATTCCTTCGTTACTCCTAAGAAGGGAGTGGCAATGGTAATAAATTTATGTGTTCTTGGAACCAACTTTTTATTAAAACTATTCTCTAGATATTTGGTAGAGGCTAAACCTCCCATTGAATGCCCTACGAGATTTATGTTATCAACTTGAAATTGTTGATGTAAAAGCTTCATTGCATTCTCTAACCATATAGCTTGTTTATCTAAAGATGAACGATTATTTTCAAAGATAACCTGAACGAGTGGAGGAGAAGAGGGGTTTTTAGGGATTATTCCCTTATATGAAACGTTTCCTTCTTCAGAAACGTAAATCTCAAGTGTCTTCTGTCCCCAACCATGCTGATTTTCAAAGCGATCAAGCATCGTTTTAAATGAATTATATGTTCCTTTGTAACCGTGTATAAAGACGGTAGGGTACTTCTCCACTGCTGACAAAGTTTTCTCGCTAGATTCTACGTTGGTGGTGCGGAAAATTGTATATATTGAGAGGAGAGTAAAAAGTACAATCCCTCCCCAAAAAAAGGTACGCTTATGTTTGATTGCCAAAATACATCGCTCCTTAAAGAGGTATATCTCTATTGTAAGGGAAATGTTTAGTATTGAACATGTTATAAATGAAATTATTTTGTCATATTACATGCAATTTTTGGCATTTTTAAGGATCAGTTAATACTTCTTGTTGATTTCTGGGGAAATGGGGTTGTAGGTAAATCATCTACTACTTTCTTATCTTTAAGAAAGCTTATAAAAAACCTATATTACAATAGATGTAATATAGGTCAAGGCAAATTAACGATTTAATTTACACCCAATCACCATTTCTGAAAATGGATTCGATGGAACCGTCTTCTTTTTCACCATCAATATTCAAGTCAGCAGAACCAATCATAAAATCTACATGAATCATGCTTTCATTAAATCCTACTTTTCGTAATTGCTCAGGACTCATTTCTTTGCCATTTTCAACACAAACAGATAAAGCTCTTCCAAGTGCAATATGGCAAGATGCATTTTCATCGAATAGTGTGTTGTTAAAAATGATATTCGTATTTGAAATAGGTGAGTTATGCGGAACTAAGGCTACCTCACCAAGATAAGAAGAACCTTCATCAGTTTCTAGAAGATTTTTTAATGTTTCATAGCCCTCTTCTGCTGAGAAATCTACTACCTTACCATTTTTGAAGGTTAAAGAAAAGTTCTTTATTAATGTGCCGCTGTAATTAAGAGGTTTTGTACTTGTAACAACACCGTTTACTCCTGTTTTTACAGGTATCGTAAAAACTTCTTCTGTTGGTAAATTAGGAACGAACGGAATGTTTTGATCATTTGTAAACTGGGCACTAATCCATTTTGTTTGCGGGTCAAATTCAATAGATAAGTCAGTACCAGGTGCTTTATAGTGTAGTTTCTTATATCCCTGCTCGTTTAAACGGCGAGCGTTTTTATTCAGTTCTTCAATATGTCTTTCCCATAAATCAACCGTATTGTCTTGATCAGTTCGTGTTGTATAGAAAATCTTATCCCAGAGCTTTTCTATTGAAGCTTCTTGGTCAAGATCAGGAAATACACTTTGAGCCCACTCAATTGTTGGGTAAGCCGCAATTAACCAGCTTATTTTCCCGCCACCAATATAAGTGGAAAAATCTTTCATTGCTTCGGCTGAAGCTTTGTTTAATATAGCGACTCTCGTTGGATCTGAATCCTTTAGAAGTGATGGATTTGGTGCAGCTAAATTTAGAACTGCAACGTTATTTTCCGCCATTTCAATAAAGCCTTTTGCCTTCCAATGTGGGAAAGCCTTTAATCCTTCTTCAGAAGATTTTTCTAATCTGATTTTTTTAATCTCTTCATCATAATAATCTGTCAGCACGTTTAATGCACCAGCATCATAGGCTTTAGCAGTTACATGACGAACGAACTTATAGGCTGAAATTGGAGCAGAGATTAATAACTCCTGATCTTTTTGTAAATTTAATCCTACGCGAACAATTAAGTCAGCGTATCTCTCTAAATTTTTATCAAATTGTTTAGACAAAGTAAATCCCTCCTTTTATATGTATACAGTTAATACTATATCTCTTTATTCAGAAAATTTCCATTTGTGACTTAAATTCGAAGGTATATTTATTGAATGAATTCAAAGACTAGATACAATAAGTATAAAAGGAAAGGGGGGAGTGGTTTATGGATGTTAGTCTACTTTGGAAAGCAGTAATAATTGTCATTGGAGGGACGCTGCTTTTAAGAATAGCAGGAAGAAAGTCTATTTCTCAAATGTCACTTGCTCAAGTAGTGATTATGATTGGAATTGGTTCTTTATTAGTACAGCCAATTGCAGGGGAAGGTATTTGGTCAACACTTATCGTAGGATTAATGCTCGTTCTCTCATTGATTATCATTGAGTATGCCCAGTTAAAAATAGATTTGTTTGAGAAATTCATTTCCGGAAGAGCAAAGGTTCTAATCAAAAATGGTGAATTACAAGTTGATACACTACGAAAACTTCGCTTTTCTGTGGATCAGTTAGAAATGAAACTAAGACAAAATCAAATTTCTTCTATTAAAGATATCAAGGAAGCGACTCTTGAGCCAAATGGACAGTTAGGGTTTGTCCTTAATCCCAATAAACAACCTGCTTCAAATGAAGATATTCAGCTATTAAGACAGGAAATATTTGCACTGAAACAACTCATCCTTAACCCTTCATGGAAGTCTGCTAATTTATCAGATTTTAAACCTAACCAACCAACAATGTCAGCATTGAACCCCAAAAATGAAAATGATTTGTTTAATGAAATTAGTTCCCAGTCACATTCAGTAGAGCCACCTGAAAATTTACAATAGTATTGAAAAGACTGGCCATTAATTATAACCATTCGAAATATGGATGATGATGGATTATTAGAAATAATGGAACAGTAATAAAAGAAAATGATTAAAGCATTACTGAACTTTAGGGGGCTATTATGAAATAAACGCATCTTAAAAAGAAAAGCTCAGAATTAATAGCTCTGAGCTTTTCTTGTGTGTGAGTTAATCTGAGAGTTCGGATGATATTTAGCTTGTTATTTTAAATTTTCCCCACAGTAACTGAAATACTTACATTATTGTTTACAGTCTTTAATGTGGATTATAATTTACTGCTAAACGGCGGGAAGTCTTCTTCTGGTGAGTTGATGACAACAACTCCCGCTAGTGCCATTGCAGTTAAGCTAGTTACAATCAATAGCTTCTTAAACTTTTTCATTTCATCACCTCCTAAAGTGAAAGCATATCTTCATAAATGGAATTGGCTTCATTTAAATGAAATGCAGCTTTTTTATATTTTCTGGCTTGCTGGTAATAATGTCCGAACAGTTTCGAGTATTCTGCGTAAAGAAGCGAATTCCCATTCTTTTTATAAAATGGTAATGAATAATCCTCCATAAATGATTCAAATCCTTTTGGGAAGTCATTTAAAGCATATTGATAGTATGATAATTGATAGAATTTTTCTGGGTAAACCTCTTTTGAACAAAGTTTAAGCCCCTCCGATAACCATGAGCCAACATGTGAGAAGTGATTTTTTTTATAATATTCTTTTACTAATGATAAGATGGAATTTAGTCTACCTTCAATATCACATTCTTTCAGTTGAATGCTCCGTGTGTAATGTTCAATGGCTTCTTCACTCTTATTCATGCCAGATTTTAAATAGCCCAGATTCTGTTCTACCTTGGCATGTAAACTAGTGTAATGGATAGACTGACTAATCATATTGGACCATTCATAATGCTTTAAAGCCTCTTCGTTATATCGAATTCTTCTAAAACAGATTCCTAACAACAAATGTACCTCAGCGCATCTTTTTTGAAAGTACACACCTTGAAAAATAGACAAGGATTGTTCACCATAATATATAGCGAGTCGATACTGATGAAGTCGGGTTAGGACTAAACTAAACAAATAATACAAATCTGCCCGTTCATCTTCATTAATAACATTACCAAGTACATAATAATTTTCTGCTTCTTTTAATTCATCTCTTGCCTTGTCATGATTTTGAAGTAAATAATAATAATTCCCTTTATATTTATGATAATAAAACTTTAATTTATCAGATAATTCTTTATAATTCGATTGGATTTCCACTATGAATTTAGATGCAAAGTTCATTTCTGAATGAATTAAATGAAATCGAATACAAAGCACTTTGTAAAATAATTGTGGCATCAATTCATCCGTATGTTCTAAACTCTCTTTTATCTTATTATGTATGGATTCTGCTTCTTTAAGATTGTTCCAGAGTAAAGATTGATTCCATTGGTCTAGTTGCTTGCTTAAATCGTTTTGGTTGTGCAGTAAACTAGATACTCCTAACCGAGAACATAGGAGCTGAATAATGTCATTAGAAGGAGTTATTTGATTGTTTTCAAGTTTTGAGAGGTACGATACTGATATAATTCCCTTTGAAAGATCTTCTTGTGTTAACTTTTTTCTAAGACGATGGTAGCGGATTTTTGCACCAATGGTCATTTCCTCTGTCTCCTCTATATGGTGTTACCCTTTATTTCAGTAATTTAATGAAGTAATTAACTAAAATAGTATCACAAAAAAAGGTGAAATGTTTAGAATATTCCTATAATTATATTTTTTGTAGGTATATTGTATTGTGTTTTTGGGGGCGTTCATTACTTTTGACATTTGTTTTGATGATGACCTTATGAGTCAATCCTCATCCACTTCAATCTTCACTCATACTCTAGAGTTTATGAATGCTCTTTTCGCAAAGATTGTTGTTTACAATAACATAATAGAGAGAGCTATGACGAAAAGTTCGTACAAGGATAAAAAATCATAGTTTGTTATACTATGGTCATTATGATTTATTAGAGGAGGTAGAAGAGATGATAGATTTAAGAAGCGATACAGTTACAAAACCTACAGAAGAAATGAGGTTAGCTTCATATCGTGCAGAAGTAGGAGACGACATTTATGGAGAGGATCCAACGGTTCGAAATCTTGAAGAAAAAGCGGCATCTATTTTAGGGAAGGAAGATGCACTGTTCGTTACAAGTGGTACGCAAGGTAATCAAATTGCTGTTTTAACCCATACGAGACCTGGTAATGAAATTCTATTAGAAGAGAACTCTCATATATTTTATTATGAATCCGGGGCTGTTGCAGCTTTGGCCGGTGTTCAAACACGAACACTTCCTGGTGTAAAAGGAGCGATGGATCCAGCAAATGTAGAAGCTTCCATTCGTGTAGAAGATCAGCATTTTCCAGAAACAGGATTAATATGCTTAGAGAACACCCACAATCGCGCAGGAGGAGCAATTATTTCTCCTCAAAATATGGAAGCTATATATTCTATTGGGAAAGAATATTCAATTCCAGTTCATGTAGATGGGGCACGGTTATTTAATGCAGCAAGTGCAAGTGGACGAGATGTTAAAGATTTCACAATTCATTGCGATACAGTGCAAATTTGCTTGTCAAAAGGATTAGGTGCACCTGTTGGCTCTATTATCGCAGGAGATAAAAATTTTATTAAAAGAGCTAGAAAATGGAGAAAGAGGTTAGGCGGAGGCTTAAGACAAGTAGGGATAATTGCAGCCCCGGGACTTGTAGCACTTACAACGATGAGAGAACGGTTGGAAGAAGATCATCAAAAAGCCAAAATTCTACAGGAAGCTCTTCAAAACTGTAAAGGGATCGAAGTCATAAATGATGTAGATACGAATATTGTTGTGGCAGATGTAAAGAACAGGGGAATCTCAGCAGAACAGTTTGTAATTCAACTAAAAGAAATGGGCGTATTGGCTGTTTCGTTTGGTCCAACATCAGTTCGGTTTACAACTCATTATGATGTTTCAATGAATCAAATAAAAGAAGTAGTGAAAATCCTTCAAAAAATGTAATAAATGATTTACATTTAATGATCTGCTTTTATCTATGAAATAAGCAAACTCCTTGGAGAAATAATGAACGATACAGTATTTTTGTGATAGATTTTCGAATGCTTTTAAGAATAGCAATACATAAGGCTCTTTTTTTGTTGCTTTTTAAGGTTAGAGTGGTGGTTGATTGCAGTTCAAGAGAGTTAGAGTGGTGGTCTATTTTTGCTTGATAATTAGAAATCCTGTCTATAAAAAAATGTTTTCTGTCACCATTAAGCACACACTAGTTGACAGAGCCTTATGTAGACCTAACATTTGAAAACAACATTCTTTGCGGTATGAGCCTTATAAAAAAATAAAAGGCTAATCCTACTTCATATAAAGAGGATTAGCCTTTTTGAAAAAATTAGTTGAAGCATTTATCAATAGGTTATTGATTGGAATCTTGTTTCAATTTTCCATGATGTGGATGCCATCTCATCATAAAATCATTTTCCTTTAATTTTTCATGCTTTTTTTCCAGCATTTTTAACATGGTATCACCTTGTTCTTTTGTGAAAACACCATATTCCACATATTTATTAATGAGTTCCTTTTTCGTTGCCAGCATTTCATCATGTAGTTTACTTAACTCTGATTTTTGCTCTTCAGTTAGCTTTACTTGGGGGTTTTGCTGCTCTCCCTCAGCTGTGGCGAAAGACCCTATGCCAAGGCTCATAATAAAGACAACTAAAATGGATAAAAAAACTTTTCGCATGAGTAATCCCTTCCTTTCTAATTTTCTCTGATATTCTTTCCGGATATTTAGCAGAATATGTATGAGTGGACGAATAAGATAGAAACTTGATACCATTATGACAAATCAATGATTGAAAGGTGCTAATAAAATGATAAAACAGTTTTTATCAAGCATTGGAATTGGACATGTAAAAGTGGATACGATTGTTCGTAATCCTAAAATCTCTCAAGGAGATGTGATAGAAGGGGAAGTAGTGTTACAAGGAGGTATGGCAGATCAACCCATCAACAATATACAACTCCTATTACTTCTTAAATATGAGGAAGATAAACAAGATAGCGACTTTTGTTTTCATGAAAGGGAAATTGAAACCATCATCTTAAACAAAATTGGTACAATTCATGCAGGTGAAGAAAAGAAGGTTTCCTTTCAATTTCCTACCCAGCATGACCACCCGCTAACTTCTGATGCAAACCAAACAGTCTTAAGAACAACTGTCGATATTCCACAAGCAGTCGACCCAACTGATGAAGATAGTATTATCGTTCGATAATGCTTGTTTTTACAAATTTATTTATGAACCCTACAGACTGATTCTTTAAGAATCAGTCTGTTTTTATTTTTCATGAATAATAAGTACCTTAGGGTTTTTGATTGAAGATGAGTGAATGTTCTTATTGAAATCAATACCAACGAATTGTAAGATAAAGTAAGCGTGTACATTCAAAATATTCAGAATTCATAAGTTTGTTTTGTGTACAGGCAAAAAAGCTATAGTTAAGGAGGAGTTTTATGGGTGGAATATGGTTGGCTATTATTGGTGGGATTGTGTTCTTTTTAGGATATCGGTATTATTCCAAACTTATTGCGGAACGAGTATACCGATTAGATCCAAATTACGTTACACCTGCTCATCAATATAAAGATGGTGTCGATTTTGTACCAACGAATAAGTTTGTTTTGTGGGGACATCACTTTACATCAGTAGCAGGTGCAGCTCCGATTGTTGGTCCAGCGATAGCAGTATACTGGGGATGGCTCCCAGCCTTCTTATGGGTAATATTAGGTACTGTTTTTGCTGCGGGTGTACATGATTTTGGTACTTTGGTTCTTTCCGTTAGAAATAAGGGGCAATCTGTTGGTTCGTTAGCAAATAAGTTAATTGGGAAAAGGGCAAAAGTTTTATTTCTGTTCATCATCTTAATACTTGTATTAATGGTAAATGCGGTCTTTGCATGGGTTATTGCAAATTTATTTATTACGTTCCCTGCAAGTGTACTTTCTGTCTTTATTCAAATCCCATTAGCTGTATGGATAGGACATGCCGTTTATAAACGGAATGGAAGTATGCTGTTACCTTCAATTGTTGCTCTTGCAGTGATGTATTTATCTGCAATAATTGCTAGTCGTGTAGGATTTCTCCAAATCGATCTAGTTAAATATTTCGGAGGGCAGGATGCAACTGGGGTGTTTGGATTAAGTACGACCAGCATGGCGTTCTTTGTATGGATCATCATTTTAATGATCTACGTATACATAGCTTCTACTTTGCCGGTTTGGAAGCTTCTGCAACCAAGAGATTATATAAATTCTCACCAATTAATTGTTGGACTGGGGTTATTATATTTAGGGCTATTATTTACTAATCCGGAAATTACAGCTCCTATGACCAATAGCTCAGCAGACGTATCCTGGTTCCCACTATTGTTTATCACAATAGCTTGTGGTGCAATTTCAGGATTTCATGGCTTAGTATCGTCAGGAACTTCATCCAAACAGTTAAATAATGAAACAGATGCACGATTTGTTGGGTATTTAGGTGCAGTAGGGGAAGGGGCATTAGCGCTTATTGCGATAATAGCTTGTATTACCTTCTTCCCAAATGTCGAGGAATTTCAAGCCACATATAGTGGATTTGCTGCTGCAAGCGGAGCTGGTTTGGGTGTTTTCATTAAAGGAGCTGGCCAGCTTGCAACGGGCGTTGGAATACCAGCTGATATAGCAGCGACCATTGTATCTGTTATTATCGTAAGTTTTGCAGCAACTACTCTAGATTCTTCCGTGCGATTAATGCGTTACATTATTGCCGAACTTGGTGAAGAGTACAATGTAAAGAAATTGACGAATACCCATGTAGCTACTTCAATTGCAGTAGTTTCCAGTGCTGCTTTAACTTTATTACCTCAAGGACCTAAAGGATTTGGTTCAGGTGGGTATCTGCTTTGGCCATTATTTGGAACTTCAAATCAGTTACTAGCTGGAATAAGTTTGCTTTTAATTACTATTTGGCTTAAACGACAAGGAAGGAATTATATTGCTACGTTGATTCCAATGCTCTTCCTTATGTTTATGACCTTGTGGGCAATGATTCATCAGGTAGTATTCGAGTGGTCAGGTTTCGGGGAGTCCGAAGGTAACATGCTTTTATTTATATTTGGTAGCATTATCTTGATTTTCACCTTATGGATATTGATTACAGCAGCTTCCACTCTTGGAAAGAAGAATGATGATCATACTCAATTTACGGCTTAGGAATTAATGTAATAGGTGACCAAAGTTATCTAAAGGGGCTTTCAACTATTTCATGTATTCTTTGATTGTTGCCGATGAAAAAAAGTGAAGAAGGATATTCCTTCACTTTTTTTCATTTTGTTAAATGAGGGAGGAGTGTCTATATGATAGAAATCATGATGATTCGTTCGGAGCTTGAAGTAGGAATGGGATGATGTGGAGGTATTAGTGGTGACGGGTTCATCACAATGGATCAAGATTTCTCACATCATGACCAGGAAAGAAAATCTCTTGCAAACTTATATTGCGAAACGATAGATAAGTATGAAGAGCACGTTTCAATGATGTATTGTGATCCTAGAAATGTGTTTACCATTCTCTTTTATCTAATTAAACACGTAGTTAATAAAAACATTACAATGTTAAGTGCATTGAAGAATCTCTTGTTTTGCATAAAGAGACAATCGGTATTCATAAACGGTTTATATATTGAAGAGTTAAAAGATTACCATTCTACTATTCAGAATTTGATAGAAGGGAGGAGATAGAATTGGATTCATCTTTGAAGAATAAACTGAAAAGGATAATCGAACTGTATGATGATATGATTCGACTTCCTCACAAAACGGAGATTGCAAGAGAACTTAGAGATGAAGATGATTTATTTTTACTACTGTTATACTCTGAAATGATTGGATTACCAAACCCTGTTTTCTATTATACTTTAGAGCTTTATCCTTATATGATTGAAAAATTCCATGAATGGCATCTAAGGATGGGTATGGAACATTCTCCTTTGGATGGAATGAGATGCTGTTAATGAAGAATCGAAAAAGGCGGTTTTAAAATGCTTGAACTAGAACACTCCATTATTTTTGTAGGTGGGAAGGGGGGAGTGGGTAAATCCACAACTGCTTCTGCACTTGCATTAATGTATGCAAAAATGGGAAAGAAAACTCTTATCATTTCAACCGATCCAGCTCACAACCTAGGAGATATATTTCATCAAGAATTAAATGGGAAGAAAACATTATTACTTGAAAACTTATGGGGGATTGAAATTAACCCTGAATCAGAAACAAAACAATATATTAAAGAAGTAAAGAGTAATTTAAAGGGGATGATAAAATCCAAAATGGTTGATGAAGTTCATCGCCAAATAGACATGGCTTCTTCAGCACCAGGGGCCGAGGAAGCTGCATTATTTGATCGAATGGTTTCAATCATATTAGAAGAAAATCTGCATTTTGATAAAATGATCTTTGATACAGCACCAACCGGCCACACTATTCGACTCTTGACCTTACCAGAGTTAATGGGAGTATGGATGGATGGGATGCTTGAAAGAAGAAAGAAAACCAACCATAACTATACACAACTATTAAATGATGGTGAACCTGTTGAAGACCCAATCTATGAAGTTCTTCAAAAAAGGAGAGAG
Organism: Rossellomorea aquimaris TF-12; assembly: GCF_001648555.1. Lineage (GTDB taxonomy): Bacteria > Bacillota > Bacilli > Bacillales > Bacillaceae_B > Rossellomorea > Rossellomorea aquimaris. Next base: position 99,505 of record NZ_LQXM01000029.1, read on the forward strand.
AGATTTGCAAAGGTGCGCAGTATTCTCTTAAATAAAAAAGAGACGAGGTTTCTGTTCGTATTAATTCCTGAGCGACTCCCTATCCTGGAAACGGAAAAAGCAGTAGAGTTAATGTCCAAACATGGATTAGATATCCAAAGTCTAATAGTAAATAAAGTCCTTCCCGATGAAGCGGATGGTTTATTCCTCAAAAAAAGAAAAGAGCAAGAAAAGGATTACATACAGTTAATGGAAAAGAAATTCAAGAAGCAAGAATTGTATAAGGTACCTTTATTAGAGGAAGATATATGTTCAATGAAGCATTTAGAATCCATTGTTCACTATTTGAAAAAGGAAGTGCTAGGAGGGGTATAAGTGAGAGGAAATATTAATAGTGTGGATTTACCTTCCATTTTACCTTTGAAAAAGAGGGAAGAAACTCAAAATCGTTGGTTATTTCATCGTCTAAATACTTTATTACCCCAATTAATGAAGAAGAATAATCTTCATATGTGGATTGTAGTGGGAAGAGAATATAACGAAGACCCTGTATTAAAAACTCTGTATCCTTCATCCATCGATGGTTCAAGAAGACTAACCATTCTTGTATTTTATTTAAATGAAGATGATCACTTGAAACGATGCGTTATCCATCCTAATCCAAGTTTCGAACCTTTTTATGAGCGCATATGGGAACAAGAATACGACCAATGGGAGTCATTAAGAAGAGTAGTCGAAAAGGTGAACCCTAATTCAATTGGGTTAAATTACTCACACTCTCTTGCAGCTTGTGATGGATTAAGTCATTCCCACTTTGAACATTTGAGTATGGTGTTAGATGAGTTTACTGACAAATTTGTTAGTGCCCAAAATGTAATAATCGATTGGCTTTCGATTAGAAGTAGAAAAGAAATGATTGCTTATCCAATGATTGCAGAATTAGCAAGGGGGCTAGCTGAAGAAGCTTTATCAAATGCAGTTATACATCCAGGTATATCAACAACTGAAGATGTTGTAGATTGGATTCGTCAGAGAGTGCTCGATTTAGGAATTGAAACCTCCTTTTTCCCAACCGTTGATATTCAAAGAAGGGGTTCTGATAGGGACAGATTAGAAGGGGAAATCATTAGACAAGGTGATATCATTCATCTCGATTTTGGGATCCAGTATTTAGGACTCTCCACAGATACACAACAGTTGGCCTATGTTTTAGAGACTGGTGAAAAGGAACCCCCAGCAGGAATTCAAGATGCATTTAAAACGGCATTACGATTCGAAGATCTTCTATCAAATGAGATGAAAGCCGGTAGAACAGGAAACGAAGTATTTAAAAGAGCAAAGGCGAAAGCAAGAGAAGAAGAGATAGAGGCTATGATTTATTCTCATCCTCTAGGAGTTCATTGTCACGAAACTGGAGCAGTAATCGGTTTATATGATCATCAAGATGAAGTTCCCATTCGAGGAGATCTACCTTTAACATCGAATACTATTTATGCCATGGAATTTAATATTAAGCAATTTATTCCAGAATGGAACCAATTTGTCCCCATATATTTAGAAGAACCTGTGGCATTAATAAATGACAAAGTAGAATTTATGGCAAAAAGACAAACCACATTTTATCTTATTTAGTGATTATGTTTACAGTGGGGTATAAAAGAGTACAGTAGATGTCTTGATTCTCACTTACTCTTTTATATTGGCTTTCGGAAATTTTGTTGCTTTTGATATAGCGAATAGTGGCTGATTGTTATTGCATCGTGGCGTGAATTGGTCCTCCTTTGTCCTGCGGGGTCTCACTATCTAGCACCGGGCCTTAAGGCTCGTAGTCATAAGTCAATTCTGCCAAATAGGGAAAGCGCCTTTCCGACAGAATCGGCGTATGCTTGTCGACCCTGGTCAAAGCCCTCGTGCCGAAGCGAAGTATTCACCCTCACCATCTAGGACATATTTGTTGAACCATTAATAGACAACATGCTTTGCTAAAAGAGTCTTCATATTAGACTAAGGGAAATATATACGAAAAGAAATTTTAAAATACCCCTTGACTTAATACCTAGTAGGGTATATTATTGTGAATGTAGCAAGAAAACAACAGCCAATTGGAGGTGTCTTTATGGAATACAATACTCAAGTTAAGAATCGAATAAAACGTGTTGAAGGGCAGCTCCGAGGAATATTAAGAATGATGGAGCAAGGAGAAGATTGTAAAGATGTGATCTCCCAGCTATCAGCTGCAAAAACCGCTCTTGACCGTTCCGTAGGCTTAATTGTTAGTTTAAATCTTGTTGAATGCGTAAAAGATTCAAGAGAATCGGGAGAAAATACCGAGGAATTAGTAAAGGAAGCGGTAAATTTATTAGTGAAAAGTAGATAACTAAAAGTATTGACAACTTTTTTTATATCCTTTAGTATACCCTTATAGGTATTTTATTGATACTAACTATTTAGGAGGAATTATAAATGAACGCAGATAAAATTTTAGACGCAAAAGGGCTAGCTTGTCCGATGCCAATCGTTAAAACACGAAAAGCAATTAAGGAAATTGAAGCAGGACAAATTCTTGAAGTACAAACAACTGATAAAGGTGCCAAAAGTGATTTAACAGCATGGGCAAAATCAACAGGACATGAATTGATTGACTCAACAGAAGAAAATAACGTATTTACATTCTGGATTAAAAAAGGCTAAATTTTTTTGAGGGGAAACATACCCCTTATAGTATATAGGAGGAGAAAAACTAATGTCAGAAACAAAATCAACTAATATTATTCTTTTTAGCGGAGATTACGATAAAGCCATGGCAGCTTATATTATTGCAAATGGTGCTGCGGCATATGATCATGAAGTAACCATTTTTCACACTTTCTGGGGACTAAATGCTTTAAGAAAAGAAGAAATGGTCCCAGTGAAAAAAGGATTTATGGAAAAAATGTTCGGGAAAATGATGCCACGTGGCGCAGATAAACTAGGTCTATCAAACATGAACTTCATGGGAATGGGTCCTAAAATGATTAAAGGTGTAATGAAAAAACACAATGCAATGCCTTTGCCAGATTTGATTGAAATGGCTAAAGAACAAGATGTGAAGTTAGTAGCATGTACAATGACGATGGATTTACTAGGACTTGATAAAGATGAATTGCATGATGAAATAGAATATGCAGGAGTAGCTGCATATTTAGCAGATGCTGAAAATGGAAATGTAAACTTATTCATCTAAATTTTTTTAAATGAAAATATACCCTATGTGGTAATCGGAGGTATTTGAATGAATACTATTGAATCAAATTTCTTATTAGATGCAAAAGGATTAGCATGTCCAATGCCAATCGTAAAAACAAAAAAAGCAATCAATAACTTAGAAGCAGGTCAAGTGATCGAAATTCAGGCAACGGATAAAGGTTCTAAAGCTGACCTTGAAGCTTGGGCAAGAAGTGCAGGGCATGATTATCTAGGAACAGTTGAAGAAGGCGATGTGTTAAAGCATTTTATTCGCAAATCAAGTGGCGAAGATACAGCAGAAAGAAAACATGAAGCAGTAATAGATAATGATGAACTAGCCAGCAAACTTAATGATGATCAAGTAATTGTTTTAGATGTAAGGGAAAAAGCAGAATATGCCTTTAAACATATTCCAGGTGCTGTTTCTATTCCATTAGGAGAGCTTGAAAGTCGTTCAAATGAACTTGATAAAGATAAGAACATTTATGTAGTCTGTCGTACAGGTAATCGCAGTGATATGGCAGCTCAGCAATTAGCTGAAAAAGGATTTTCCAACGTCATCAATGTCGTTCCAGGCATGAGTGAATGGTCTTTTGATGTTGAATCGGATGTTAAGTAATTTAGTGAAAAAATGATTACAAATCGGAGGTTAGAGTTATGGCAGTTAGACCAATGAAGTCAAAAGAAGTAGCACAAAAAGTAACGAAAAAAGAAAGTCTATTTATTTTAGATGTTCGAAATGAAGATGCATTTCAGGATTGGAAAATTGAAGGAGAAAACTTCAACTATTTAAACATTCCGTACTTTGATCTTTTGGATGGAGTAGAAGAAATTTTAGATCAGCTACCAAACGATAAAGAGATTCTTGTTGTTTGTGCTAAGGAAGGATCATCTATCATGGTAGCAGAGATGCTTTCTGATGAAGGAAAAGATGTATCCTATCTTGAAGGCGGAATGAAATCTTGGAGCGAACACTTAGAGCCTGTTAAGGTTGGGGATTTGACCAATGGTGGAGAACTGTATCAGTTTGTAAGATTAGGAAAAGGATGCCTATCTTACATGGTTGTATCTGAAGGAGAAGCGGCTATTGTAGATGCGACTCGTATGACAGATGTATTTGTTAATTTTGCAAAAGAAAAAGATGTAAAAATTACACATGTATTCGATACTCACTTGCATGCTGATCACATTTCTGGAGGAAGAAAAATCTCAGAAGTGACAAATGCAACCTATTGGCTACCACCAAAAGATGCTGAGGAAGTTACGTTTAAATATTCAGCTTTAGAGGATGGAAATAATGTGAAGGTAGGGAACACAACAATCGATATTAATGCCTTATATTCACCTGGACATACGATTGGTTCTACATCCTTTGTTGTTGATGAAAAATATTTATTATCAGGTGATATATTATTTATCGATAGTATTGGCCGCCCGGATTTAGCTGGAAAAGCTGAAGACTGGGTAGCAGATTTAAGAGAAAGTTTATATTCACGCTACAAAAAGCTGTCAATGGAACTAGTTGTCCTTCCGGCTCACTTTATGATAATGGATGAGCTAAATGATGATGGTTCTGTTGGTGAAAAACTAGGAAAACTATTTGATAAAAATCACGGTTTAAATATTGATAACGAAGAAGAGTTTAGAAAGCTTGTTTCTGAAAACTTACCTCCACAACCGAATGCATATCAAGAAATCCGTGAAACAAACATGGGTAAAATCACTCCTGATGAAGAGAAACAACGTGAAATGGAAATTGGACCTAATCGTTGTGCCGTGCGTTAAGAGGAGTTGTAAGAAAAAATAGAGCATTTAACAAAATGGGAACCTATGAAATTGGTTCCCATTTTCATAGAAGGGGGAGTTAACAAATGGATTTGGCTTTTATTATAACCATTTTTCTCATCGGATTTATTGGATCTTATATATCAGGAATGGTGGGTATCGGAGGTAGCATCATTAAATATCCAATGTTACTTTATATCCCGCCATTGTTAGGAGTAGCCACTTTTTCTGCACATGAAGTATCTGGTATTAGTGCAGTTCAAGTATTCTTTGCTACACTTGGTGGCGTATGGGCATACCGTAAAGGTGGCTACCTAAATAAGAAACTTATCACTTACATGGGTGTAAGTATTTTAATAGGTAGTTTCGTCGGAGGATATGGATCTAAGTTTATGAGTGAAGCTGGAATAAATATTGTTTATGGTATTCTTGCGCTAATTGCAGCAATCATGATGTTTATTCCTAAAAAAGGTATTGACGACATTAAATTAGATGAAGTTTCGTTTAATAAATGGTTAGCAGCAGGACTTGCTTTAATTGTTGGTGTAGGTGCTGGTATTGTAGGAGCAGCCGGTGCTTTCCTATTAGTACCGATTATGCTTGTAGTACTGAAGATTCCAACACGAATGACAATTGCCTCTTCACTTGCTATCACATTGATATCGTCGATCGGCTCAACTATAGGGAAAATTACAACTGGGCAAGTAGATTATTTGCCTGCCATGATTATGGTAGTAGCGAGTCTAATTGCTTCGCCACTAGGAGCAATGGCAGGGAAGAAAATGAATACGAAAATATTACAAATGATTCTTGCGATTTTAATTTTAGGTACAGCTATAAAGATCTGGATCGACATTTTGTAAAAATCTAAAATGAAGGAAAGTGCTTGGCTATCTTTTCCTATCTAAGACTCTAGTTTTCTTTAATAAGAACAGTAGAGAACCTGGATGGAGGTGGTAGCTAAGCACTTTTTTGATTAGACTTTTATAAAAATTTTTGAATTATAGCCGATAAAATAAAGAAATTTCTGATTTTTTAAAAAGTCTTATGCAAAATAGTGAATTTTATGTAGAATAGTATATAAAGGTAATTTTAGTACTTTGGTAGGGAGGAGAGAAAACATTGTCTGATGAAGCTCAACGGAAGAAATGTCAATTATATGAATATATAAACCAAAAGCTTCAATCTAATCAAATCTCATTTACAAGTAATGCTGATGGTTTATTTGTTTTTGATCTAGATGGAACAATTATTTATACAAATGAATCGTGTCAACAGATCTCAGGACTTACTCCAAGCCAATTACAACACAAAAACTTCAAAGAGTTCTTACCCCAAAGGTTTTTACCCTCCACCATCAATCATTTTTCACAAGTTACAGAAGGAAGTATTCAAAATTTTGACTTGAAAATATATCATAAAGCAGGATATCCAGTTGAATTAAATATGACGCTATTCCCTGTTGAAGCTTGCAATGAAATTATTGGAGTTTATGGAATTGCTAAAAATATTTCTTCCATTAAATCAAACGAAGAACAACTAAAAAATAAAGAAGAGCTATATAGAAGAATGGTTGAACTATCTCCCGATACAGTAATGATTAATCGTAATGGAGTTTGCCTATACATTAATGACACAGGAGTAAAACTATTAAAGGCGAAGGATAAAAACGAGGTTATCAATAGAAATCTCTTGGATTTTATTCATCCTGATTTTAAAGATCAAGTATTGAAAAGGATAAACGTTTTAAATAAGGGGGAGTCTGTTTTACCACAAGCAGAAAAGCTAATTTGTTTGGATGGTACCGAAGTGGATGTAGAAGTAAAGGCCATTCCTACATATTTTGAAAATAAGCTGGCTTCCCATGTGATCATTCGTGATTTATCCGAAAGAAAAATAACAGAGGAACTGATGATTAGATCAGAGAAATTGTCTGTGGCTGGTCAACTAGCAGCAGGAATTGCCCATGAAATTAGAAATCCTATCACATCTATAAAAGGATTTATTCAATTAATGAAGCATGAGAGTTCCCCTAAGGAGTATTACTTTGATGTCATCACTTCTGAAATGAGCAGAATTGAACTGATCTTAAATGAATTACTTGCTTTGGCAAAACCTAAAGTGTCAGACATGAAGGAAATTGATTTATTAGTATTGATTCAACATGTTGTCACTTTGATTAATACAGATGCCATAATGAAGAACATTGAGATTATTTATAAATATGAAAAGCATACCTGTATCATCATTTGTGACGAAAACCAAATGAAGCAAGTATTTATTAACTTTATTAAAAATGCACTTGAAGCGATGGACGTCGGTGGAAAAGTAATGATTGAACTAGAAGAGGTTAACAATGAAATCTTCATCCGTTTCATTGATGAAGGTAGTGGAATTCCAAAAGAGGTATTAAGTCGGATTGGAGAACCTTTTTTTACAACCAAATCGAATGGTACAGGATTAGGTATTATGGTTAGTAAGCAAATTGTCGAAAATCATTTTGGGAAGGTAAATATTTCTAGTAATTCAAATGGTACATGTGTAGAAGTAGTGTTACCTCTTCCAGTATTAAGTCGATAAAGCTAAGGTAGGTAATGTACCTTCAGTTTTATGTTTTTATTCTGATTAGAATATAGAAACTCATTTTGATATAATAGTGAAAAGGTTAAGGTTATGTGACGCATGCAAATTTTTTTCGTCTAATAGTATAATAGAAAAAGTTCATGCATTCTACTATAATGTTTTTTGTGTGGACTTTTTAATGGTTCGTCTTTAATGATAAAACAAAAGGGAGTTCGACTATGAAAAAAAACTTAAGTATAATCATGCTTTTTTCACTATTGTTTAGCATCTTTACAGGATCAAATGTTTATGCATCGGATCACGATAGTATAAACGAAAAGTTCGGCTTACCAATTGTAGTGTACGGTGAGACACTTTCAGCTGATCAGAAAGAAAAAGTACAAGAAAAATTAGACATTCATCCAGGTGATCAAGTTGAAGAATTTACTGCCACAGGAGAAGACCTTGTAAATTATATTGAAGGTGAGAACAGAAATGCCAGAATGTTTTCTTCTGCAAAAATAACCAGACATGAAAAAGGAGAAGGCTTAACAGTAGACATTGTAACACCTGAAAATATTACAGAAGTGACCAATTCAATGTATGCAAATGCTTTATTAACAGCAGGTGTAGAAAATGCAACCGTAGAAGTCGCTTCCCCGGTCAAAGTGAGTGGACACTCCGCTTTAGTAGGGATTTATAAAGCATATGATGTAAGTGGAGAGAAGCTTGATACAGTTCGGATGGAAGTAGCAAATGAAGAACTAAATGTAGCTACTGAACTTGCAAAAGAAGCAGGGATTGACAAAGAGAAGGTCAGTGAATTATTAACAGAAATTAAGAAGGAAATTGCTGAGCAAAATCCTGCTACTAAAGAAGAAGTAGAAAAGATTGTAGAAGAAAAGTTGAAAAGCATGAATATTGAATTAAGTCCCGAGGATAGACAACTTTTAATTGATTTATTTGAGAAGATGAGATCACTGGATATTAATTTTGATAACGTTCAACAGCAACTTGAAGATTTAACAAAAGATATTCAAACAACGATAAAAAACCTTGTAAATGATGAAGGTTTTGGGCAAAAGGTATCGGATTTCTTTAGTGGATTATTAGAAGCAATAGCTAATTTCTTTAAAGCGATAAAAAATTTATTCTCCTAAATAAAAATCCTGAGACAGCATGCTGTCTCAGGATTTTTTATTCGAATAATGGAAATGAAAGATAGACCGTTGTTCCTTTTCCCTCTGTACTATCTAATTTCAAAGTGCCATTGTGTTTGTTCATGATTTCTTTCGCTATGGATAAACCTAGTCCATAACCGCCAGTATCTCTTGTTCTTGAAAGGTCTGATCGATAAAACCTTTCGCCAATTTGTGATAATGACTTAGCTGGGATTCCAATTCCCTTATCCTGAATTTCCACAACAGCTTGCCTGTTTGATTCATAGGTTTGTATATGGATCCTACTGTTTGTGCTGGAGTATTTTATTGCATTATCTAATACATTATAAAAAACCTGTAAAATACGGTTCGGGTCACCATCGATAATCAATTCCTCATCAAGCTTATGATGAAGCTGAATGCTCTTTGACTGTGCAAGTGGATTCATTAGGGTGATAGAATCCATAATGAGCTGCGATAAAACAACCGGTTCCTTTTCTAATGAGAAGGAGGAGTCTTCAAGCTTGTTTAACTCTAACAATTCAGTAATTAATTTTTGCATTCGCACAGCTTCATTTTGAATGAGGTGTAAACTCTCCTCTATTTCACTGGGATTGGTTTGAATTTTATCTGTTAATGCTCTTGCATAGCCGCCAATATAAGTAAGGGGTGTACGTAACTCATGTGCTACATTGGAAAGGAATTGCCTCTTACGAATCTCCTGATGTTGAAGGGAATCCACCATGCTATTAAAAGTTATAGCCAACTCTTCCATTTCGTCATCCGTTTTGACATTCAGTCTTTCACTAAAATCACCACGAGCTACTTTATTAGAAAACATTTGCATTTCTGCTACTGGCTTAAAAAGGGACCGTAAGGATGTATGAATGATAATATAAAGAATAAAATAGAAAATCAGCCCAGTTAGAACTAAAATAGGTATTCCTTTACTAAATACTTCAGTCATTTCTGCTAAGGGGGTGTAAATGAATAAATACCCCATATTCTTTTCTTCGTTCATAAGTGGAAAAATAGCTCCGATTACATTCCGATTAAATTCATTTACATAGCCTTCTTTTATTACATAATGACCTTCAGCTAATTGAGTTCTATCAGACTTAGTTAGGAAAGTTTGATGATTAATGTCATAAGGAAAACTATTAACTAATTCTTCAAGATTATCGTTTACAGTTACCTCGTAAGGAGATATGACATTATACCAAAGAATCTTATCTTTTACATTTCCACTAACATCACCATAGTGATAATGATCTGCTGTCCGTTGCCCTTGGTAGAGAAGGGATTGTTTTACAGTTCCAATATAAAGGTCCTTGTAAAGAAAATGAATAAACAGAAACGAAAAAACAATAGTGAAAAATAGAGTAATCAATAATAGTAGGGATACTTTCTTCCGTAACGAATAATTTCGAATCTTCATGACTTATCCTCAAATTTATACCCGAGGCCCCATACAGTTTCAATTAAATTTCCATGGTTCTTTAATTTAATACGTAAAGTTTTTATGTGTGTATCAACTGTTCGGTCGCTACCGGTATAATCATTCCCCCAAATTTGGTTTAAAAGCTGTTCCCGTGTATAGACCCTTCCTTTATTACGAGCTAGAAAAAGAAATAATTCGTATTCTTTCAAAGTTAATCGTAATGAAATGTCATGAATGCTAACCGTTCTGGAAGAAAGGTTGAACGTAACTGGTCCAAACTCTTCAGTCATGGACTGTTGTTCTTTTGGTAAGCCATATGACCTTCTTAGAATCCCTTCAACCCTAGCTAATAGCTCATCAGGATTAAAAGGCTTGACCATATAATCATCACTTCCAAGCTTTAGACCAGTCACTTTATCGTAATCATCACCTTTTGCTGATAAGAATATAAAAGGGGTATCACTTGTTTGACGAACTTCTTTGAGCAACTGAAAACCGTCCATGAAAGGCATCATAATATCAACAATCATTAAATCAACTTGCATTTTACTATGAATTTCAAGGGCTTTTATTCCATTTTCAGCCTGGAGGCAAACATAGTTTTCTTTATTTAAGTAAAGGGATAACAATCGTCTCATTTCCGGCTCATCATCTACTATGAGTACGCGCCACGTTTTCATATTCATACTCTCCTAACAATCAGTCTTAAATGTGTATTTTGACTATATTATAATGGATAAACGTGAAGTTTTTGTGTAGAAATGAATTTACCAAAAAAAATTCAACAGATACACAACCATATCTGAAGGAAATATAAACGTTGACAAAATACCCATATAGGTATATATTGAGGGTAACAGATTTTTTAAAAGAGGTGCTTAGATTTGGAATTTTTAGGATTGATCATTCTTGCCGTTTTTATACTTTTATATGTAATGAAAATGAAGCCAGGAAAGAATAGCAATCAAATATCAACAACTGAATTAAGAAAACTATTAGGAGATCCCAACATACAATTTATTGATGTGAGAACACAAGGTGAATTTAAACAAAATCATATAAAAGGTTTTAAAAATATCCCTCTACAAACTATTTCTAGGGGCTCTGAAAAATTATCCAAAGAAAAAGACGTTATCGTTATTTGTCAAAGTGGAATGAGAAGTGCGCAAGCTAGTAAAATTTTAACAAAGTCAGGATTTTCCTCAGTAATAAACGTAAAAGGTGGAATGAACTCCTGGAACTAACAAAGAATATGCAAAGTGTTAGGAGAGAGAGCAATGAAAACAGTCACAGTAAATGAAGTTAATGAAAAGCTACTTTTAGGTGAATCTCTAAATATTTTAGATGTAAGAGAAGTGGCTGAAGTGCAAAAAGAAAAGATTCCTTCTGCAGTGAATATTCCACTAAGATTATTGGAGTTTCGAATGAATGAATTGGACAAAAAGAAGCAGTATTATGTGATTTGTCAATCTGGTGGTAGAAGCAGTCAAGCCGTTCAATTTCTTGAGTATCAAGGGTATAATGTTATAAATATTAATGGTGGAATGCTTGATTGGAATGGAAGCATTGAATAAATAAAAAAGGGAACAGTACACTTGTATTGTTCCTTTTGATTTAGATGGGAAAAAAGACTCAATTTAGATACCCCTATCCCTATGTGGTTTGAAATTTGATTTTAAGGATAATGTACATTAATAAGGAAAAAATATTTCTAGGAGGTTTTTATAATGAATAACAGTTTCAAAGAAATAACTGCCAAGGAGCTTACAAAGAAAATCATCAGAGGTGAATCACTTTTTATTCTAGATGTTAGACCGAAAGATGCGTTTGATGATTGGAAAGTAGAGGGGAAAAATGTAAAAATCATTAATGAACCATTTTCAAAATTGAAGGAAGACATTTCTACTATTAAAACAAAATTACCTCAGAATGATGAGATATATGTAATTTGTGCAAAGGGGAATTCCTCCACCAAAACAGCTCAAATGTTAGTAGATGCTGGAATGGAGAATATTTACTCTGTTGATGGGGGAATGGAAGCTTGGAGTGAATACCTAGAGCCCGTGAAAATTGGAGACGTTCAAGGAGGGTCACTATACCAATTTGTTCGAATAGGTAAAGGGTGTTTATCATATGCTATCGTTTCAAAAGGAGAAATTGTATTTGTAGATTCCAGTAGAATCACTGATCAATACAAAGAATTTGTTCGTACAAATAATGGAACGGTTACGGCTATACTAGATACTCACTTGCATGCCGATCATATATCTGGAGGCCCCAAACTAGCTCAGGAATATAACGTCCCTTATTATCTATCACCTAAAGATGCTGAAGAGGTACAATTCCCATATGAAAAGCTAACGAATGAGACAGAGATTAAAGTTGGAGAGACTTCAATAAAAGCAATCTATTCTCCTGGTCACACAATTGGAAGTACATCTTTTATTGTAGACGATCAATATCTACTAACTGGTGATATATTATTTATCGACTCAATCGGTCGTCCTGACTTAGCAGGGAAGGCAGAAGACTGGGTAGGGGATCTTCGTAAAACTTTATATTCCACATACAAAACCTTAAGAGAAGAATTATTGGTTTTACCGGCTCATTTTATGAGTATGAAGGAAATGAATAAAGATGGAAGTATCTCACACAAACTTGGTGATTTATATAAAGAAAATCATGGTTTAAATATTGAGGATAATAATGAATTCCGAAAAACTGTAACAGAAAATCTTCCTCCTCAACCAAATAGTTACGAGAAAATCAGAGAAACGAATATGGGGAAAATGATACCTGAAGAAGAAGAGAAACGAGAAATGGAAACGGGTCCTAACCGCTGTGCAGTCAGGTAAATGAGGGCCTTAGCTTAAATAAATGTGGAAATATATTTTGAAATGTTAATTGTTGGCCACGACTTTCAAAAGTCGTGGCCAATCAATAGAAATAATCTTCTTACAGAGCAATAAAGCAAGGAAGTGGAAACAGTATGAATGATACAAGTGAATTTAAATACATTCAGCAGCATTTAGCAAATGAACGAACTTTTTTAGCCTGGATTCGAACGGCAATTGCAATTATAGGAATTGGTTTTTTAACCACAAGCTTACATTATAATTCTCCTCAAAGTAATCCATTACAAGATAAAATATCCCTTGCCATTAGTGGAGTAAGTCTTATTATTGGTTTATCGGTAATTATAGGATCTACTATGAATTACTACCGGACAAGAAAACATATCAATTCTCAGACCTATACATCAGCAGATAAATTTGTGAAAATGGTTGCAGCTGTTGCCACCATCATATTACTATTTGTGACCATCTATTTTTTATCAATGAAATAAATGACTCTTTTTTGCTACTTTTTATGATCAAGATAGAAGTGAATAGTAGTGAACAGAGATGCTAATAGATAAATTTAGATTAAAAAAAATCCACTTGAGAAAAAGCCATATAAAAAAGGCTGAACATTAGAACGTTCTAGTGTTCAGCCTTTTTTAGTATCTTAGCTTTGTTTTTGTTCGTTATAATATTGAACAGAAGTCATTGCGCCTTCACTTACCATAGAGTTGTCTTCAATATTTGAGGGATCTGGATTTCCACCCTTCTCAACAGGTAAATCCTCTTTCTTTCTCTTTTTTAATTTTGTTACGACGCCTTCCTTCATGTTGTGTAAATGGTTTCTATTTTCTTTTGATGATAATATCAATCCTAGAGATCCGGCAGTTACTGTTGCTGCACTGACTAATAAAGTTTTATTCATTTTCATTTCTTATTCCTCCTATCATTTCATTACGATGACTCAGTTTGAATATTTCTTTGTTAGTACGTTATTTTCCCGGAGTACAAAAAATTAAACATGTAGATATATCTAAATATTGGAAATGGATGTATGAAGGAGCTCAGGAGAAAGAGAGATGATAATGGACAAAATCCTGCATCTAGTTGAAAATATATCTACGAAGAAAAGGAGGATGGATACTTTGACGAAATTTAAAGATGAAAAAGCAGTCATAGGTTTCATTGGAACTGGTGTAATGGGGAAAAGCATGGTCAGACATTTGCTCCTTGGAGGATACGAGGTGGTCATTTATAATCGAACAAAGAAAAAGGCCGAGGATTTACTAAAAGAAGGTGCAAATTGGGGGAGTACACCTAAGGATGTTGCAGAACGTTCACATATCATAATCACAATGGTAGGATATCCTTCAGATGTAGAGAATCTTTACCTTGGAGAGGAAGGAATCATACATAATTGCAAAACAGGTTGTATATTAATTGATATGACAACCTCATCTCCAACACTGGCTAGGAAAATACATAAAATCGGTTCAGAGAGAGGGATATTCACTTTAGATGCACCAGTATCAGGAGGAGATATAGGTGCTAGAGAAGGTAAGCTTTCCATTATGGTTGGAGGAGAACTTGAGCAATTTGAAAAAGTAAAACCACTTCTTAACCTGTTAGGTACAAACGTCATATATCAAGGGGAGTCGGGGGCTGGCCAACATACGAAGATGTGTAACCAAATCACCATTGCTTCCAATATGATTGGTGTGAGTGAAGCACTCGTATATGCTAAGAAGTCGGGATTGAATCCAGATACTGTATTAAAGAGTATTACTTCCGGGGCTGCTGGAAGCTGGTCTCTCTCTAATCTTGTACCAAGAATGATTCAAGAAGATTTCACTCCTGGTTTTTATGTTAAACATTTTATTAAAGACCTCAAAATTGCCTTGGAATCTGCTAAGGAAATGGGAATTAAAACTCCGGGATTAGAATTAGCCCTTTCTATGTATGAAGAGCTGGCTCTAAAAGGTGAAGAAAATAGTGGGACTCAAGCCATCATTAAACTCTTAGAAGAGTAATATAAAACCAGGACCAATTTATTTATTGGTTCCTGGTTTTATATTTTTCCTATTAAATCGGGATCCTTTTTTATTCCTGACTGATTTGGTAACCAGTTTGCAGGGATACCTGTTCCTGTTTGCCTGGCAAATTGAATCCCTTGTAAAATCCTTACTATTTCAAAGATATTCCTACCCATTTCAGGTGGATTGATCCACCTTGATGATATCATTCCATCTGGATCAATGATGATAGTAGCTCTAAATGTCGCACCAGTACGTTCGTTTAAAACATGGTAGGCTTTACTAATTTTATGATTTCTATCACTAATTAAAGGGAAAACGATTTTGGAAGCCGAGGGAGAAACTTCAGTAAATACTTTGTGTGAATAAACACTATCGGTGCTAATGGCAAGTACTTGGGCTTGTAGAGTTTGAAATTGAGAATAAATAGCAGCGACCGCTGCCAATTCAGTAGGTCAAACAAAAGTAAAATCACTCGAATAAAAAAATAACACAACCCAACTTCCTTTGTATTGATCTAAACTGACCCTTCCAATTTTATTCGATTGATTAAAATAAGCTTCCGCAGTAAAGGAAGGAGCAACATCATTTGTCTGGGCACAAAAAGGCAAAGCACAGACCGCTTCACATGAATGACAATGTATCCCACTTGAATCACCCATCAAATCACCTCTCTTTCTAAAAAAAATAATGCAACCATAACAATTCAGCATATGCAGATCGTTTAAGAGTTATGTATGAGGGACGGACCTCTATTATTGTTTGATTTACACATGTATTCATAGTTCTTATAGATATTGGAATAATAGAAGTAGGATGAAAAAAAACAATAGAATACGACTATATAGAGGTAAGGTGAGCTCCATGAAAAAAATATCATCTAAACAAATACAAGGCATAATATATTTGATGGGATCGTTCATGACAGTTGTTGCAATCGTTGTCTCATACTTTCAAACACAAACGATTATCAAAGCAATCAAAAAGTACAGTCCCTATAACTAAGTTAATTAGTTGCATTATTTGAACTAACCTTAGACAATGAACATTAGGAACAACAAACTAAGGAGTGAAAAAATGAAACTAAAAGATAAGAAGATTATTCAGCTTGTCAGTGGTGATTTCGAAGACTTAGAATTGTGGTACCCTGTGTTACGACTTCGTGAAGAAGGTGCAACAGTACATATTGTAGGGGAGAAGGCAGAGGAAGAGTATATTGGTAAATATGGTGTTCCTATAACATCTGAATATTCCTTTAAGGATATAAACCCTGAAGATTATGACGCCATTTTAGTACCTGGTGGATGGTCGCCAGATAAGTTACGTCGTTATGAAGATGTGATAAAATTGGTACAGTCTATGAATAAAGATAAGAAACCGATTGGACAGATTTGCCATGCTGGTTGGGTGCTTATCTCAGCTAAAATACTTGATGGAGTAAAAGTGACAAGTACTCCTGGTATCAAAGACGATATGGAAAATGCAGGAGCATCTTGGATAAATGAGCCAGTGGTAGTGGATGGTCATATTGTCTCTAGTCGTCGTCCCCCGGATCTACCTGATTATATGAGAGAATTCATCGACGTAATGGAGAAATCCTAAATGTAGGAGGACTGTATAGGAAGATGCTTTGGGAATTGCTCCCTGGAAAGGGAGTAAACAAGGCATCTTTTTTTTTAGTCTATTTTCTTCAAAATCTATTCTTCTCCTTTTTTAGGATCGTTTACTCTAGAAAAAAAAGTTTGTTTGATTGATTGATGGGTTGTTATAGCTGCGCCAGTCGCGATGAACCCATTGGCAATTCCATTAAGGTCAAACCCTAAATGCCATACACTTGCAGCTACCCCTACAAGGAGTAGAATCCATATTATCAACCAATCAGGAATACGAGGCGTTTTCTTTAAAACAAATCCCAATACCCATAGAGCTGGAACTAAAATGGTCAGTTGAGGATGTATCGCAATACCATTAAGCATTTCACCAATCATAGTGTTACCTCCTATCATGTACATTTTTTAAATCATTTATCTGTATTAGTATATGAAGGGAAGAGGAAAGGTGAATGGACAAGTGTATACAATCTGAAAAATCACATCAATATAGCTAAAATATGAAAGTTTGTTGTGTGAATAAAGTGACATTAGAAATGTACAATGATATTATATTGTTTGACCTTATTATGAAGAGGAGTGTTAAGTATGGCGAAAAAAGGATACATACAATTCCAAACAGGTGAAAAAATTGAATTTGATTTATTTCCAAATGAAGCACCTGGAACGGTTGAAAACTTCGAAAAATTAGCAAAAGAAGGCTTCTATGACGGACTTAACTTTCACCGTGTTATTCCGGGGTTTGTAAGTCAGGGTGGATGCCCAAATGGAAGTGGAATGGGTGGACCTGGATATACAATCAAGTGTGAAACTGAAGGAAATCCACATAAACATGAAGCTGGATCTCTATCAATGGCACATGCAGGAAAAGATACAGGCGGAAGTCAGTTCTTTATCGTACATGATCCACAGCCTCATCTAAACGGAGTTCATACTGTTTTCGGAAAAGTAACTTCTGGAATGGATATAGTTAATTCCATGCGTAATGGTGATGTAATGGAAAAAGTAGAAGTATTTGACGCATAAAATCAGTCATGAGAGAGGACGGACCTTTGTTAAAGGTCCGTCCCTCTTCACTTGAAATTGTTTAGAAGATGTTGTATTATACTAAATACAGGCTGCGTTGTACGTAATCATAACGAAGTTTTAACCTTTAAACTGTAATAGGGAGTTTTACATCGAAGTTGGAATGTCAAGCCTCCTCGATTGAGGACGACAGGAATACTTCTGCAAACACCCACTTTGAGGAGTGGTGGTTTAAAACTTTCTTATCTCAAATTACGGCAACTGTGGCTCTAAAAATGTTATTTAAGTCAGTACCATTGATGGTGCTGACTTTTTATCATTAAATAGTAAAAAACAGCGGTGAAAAGGGAAAGTGTCCTTTTACCGCTGTTTTTTTATTGAATTCAAGGCCCTTCCCGTCCGTACATGGTTAAGTGTCCCGCAACAAGCGAATGTTCGAGAAGGGCATAAATAAGTGTATCATGAGATGATCTTTTCTCCAAATCATGCTCTTAATACAACAACGAATTACCATAATATTATTATGTAAACTTATTTACTTGAGAAACATCCTAGATATAGGATGCTTCCTCTTATTTTTTCATACTCTTCATAAATTCTTTCAAAACATTAGGTGTTTGCTTTACTTCATTGATTGTATTTGTAATTGCCAACTTTTTATCTTCAATGTCCTCTTGTATTTCTACTTGAGTAGCTTGTAGTTGATTGGCTTCTGAATTAATTCCATCTATACTGTTTTGGATGTTTAGTACAGTTTGATTCATATTGTTGATCATTGGTCTCGTTGTTTTTAATGTTTGAATCAGCGTGAAACTTAATATGATAATACTGATCACCACTAACCCGATACTCGCATAGACAATCCACATATTCATCATCTCCTTTTTAAACTGTTTTATTTTTATTTTCCCTAAAATTCAATAAAATAACGACAAGAGCAAATTTTGTTTACTATTAAATACATTACTAGTAACCTTATTGTAAGCAATTGATTTTGGTACTAAGTGAAAGGGGAGGACTTGATGATTAAAGGAATATTCTTTGATTTAGATGACACACTATTATGGGATTCCAGAAGTATTGCTGAAGCGTTTCAATCCACATGCCTCTACGCAAGTGAAAAGGTAGATTTGGATCCAGAACAACTGGAAATAAATGTTCGCATAAGAGCCAGGGAACTGTATTCTTCTTATGAAACATACAAATTCACGAAAATGATAGGAATTAATCCGTTTGAAGGTTTATGGGGAGATTTTGATGATGATCATCATGAGCAATTTAGTAAATTGAAAGAATTGGTACCTTCTTACAGGGAAGAAGCATGGACACAAGGACTCACCTCCATAGGAATCAATGATAGACAGTTAGGAAAGGAATTAGCTGAATATTTCCGTAAAGAAAGAAAAAAACGTCCTTACGTATATGAAGATACATTCTATATTTTAGACGCCTTAAAGGACAAGTATGACCTTATGCTATTAACCAATGGATCGCCTCAACTGCAGAACACAAAACTCGGTATAACTCCGGAACTCCAACCATATTTTAAAGAAATTATTATTTCAGGAAAAGTCGGAAGAGGGAAGCCAGAGACAGAAATGTTTCAACAAGCTCTTGAAAGCATCTCCTTACAGAATGATGAAGTCATAATGGTTGGTGATAATTTAATGACTGATATTCTCGGAGCATCCAGAATGGGGATAAAAACGGTATGGGTTAATCGGGAAAATAAAAAGCTGGACAAAGTCATCCCTGATTATGAAATCAGTCAGTTACGTGAATTGTTGCCATTAATCTCCCAATGGAAATAAAGAAAATCTTCACTTCATGAAGTGAAGATTTTTACTGCTTATATCATTCGCATTGCAAGTCTACGTACCCTTGCTTCTAACTCTCTAATATTAAATGGCTTTGTTAAATAATCATCTGCTCCAAGTTCTAATGCTTTAATAATATCTTTTTCGTTTTTTCGTGCAGTGAGCATGATAATCATGACGTTTCGATGAGGGAAATCACGACGAATTCTTTTTAATACTTCATATCCGTCCATCCTTGGCATAATGCCATCCAGTAATATAATAAAATTTCCTTCCTGCTTGAACCACTCATCTGTAAAAAAGGATTCACCTTCTCTAAAAGTTCGAATGTCAATAGAGAACCCATCAAAAGAAAATCGATTGAAGTAATCTTTTAGTACTTGCTGTATAACGGGATCATCATCAATAATTCCGATATGTAGAACTTTAGTCGTCGATTTAGATAAACGATTCCTTTTTTTTATTGTCCCAGCTGGGTCTTTATATGACTGTAATTGGTATTGCTCTACTATTGTGATTTTATTGTTAATCCTTATGAAAAGCTCTTCATCATCGATTGAGGACTGTAAATAGTCCACTATTCCAGATGAATAGGCTTGCTTTCTAAAAGTAGATGAATCAGGTCCGTTTATTAGAAAAATCGGCGTAATGGAATGATAAGCTTCTTTTTTTATATTCTCTATATTTATTTGTTTATTTTTAAAGGTGTGAAAATCAATCACAATACAATCAGGGTGATGATCCTTCAGTTTTTGGCTAATCTCTTCGCTATTATTGACAACATATACAACCCAACCATCGGATTCAAATAGACATTTCCCATGAGTTAGGGTGGATGTATTCTCGTCTATTAATACCATCAACTTACTTGTATTATTTCTTGTTGAAATCTCATTTGATTTGTCATTTTCCATTTGTCCTTGATTCTCAAAGAAGGAGAGAAGGGGCAAGGTGAATTTTTTCCATTTTTCCTTTTCCCATGTGCTACGTGAATTTTCGTCTAGATATCCTAGGAGTTCGTCTGCAATATTACTAAAATCAACTAGGCCAATAGTAGAAGCTGTTCCTCTAATGGAGTGTAGTAAACGGTAAAGTTCTGGACTAGAAATATATTCTCTTTCTTGCCAATTCAAGAGTGTACTCTTAATTTTCTGTATAAATAGTTGTTGGTATTTGTCCATCCTGTTTCACCTCTATGAAGTAAACTGAAATTATTTAGAAATTCCCTTTCGCGTCATTTCTCCCCAACCTTGCTGCTTGGTTAACACTTGCATAAACCCTTGTGCCCTCCACAAAACAGTAAGAGGACGATACCAAAACGTTTCAGATAATGCATAAAAGAATAGTTTGATAATATGGCTTACTTTTGGGTATTTCCTCAAACTCCACTCTTCTAGAAGAACGGCACTTATTGAAAGAATGGATCCATACAAAAATGCTAGAGAAAATAAAAGAATAGCAAGATCAATGTGAATGAAAGAAAATAACATGCCAAATATCAGAATAATGTAACCTAATAATTCAATAAATACACTAAAAAACTCAATGATAACAAAGTATGGCATCGAAACCATTCCCACTAAACCATACTTCGGATTAAAAATCATGGATTTATGAGTCCAAATAACTTCAAACAACCCCCTATGCCATCTATTTCGTTGTTTCTTTAAAGTCGAAATGTTCTCTGGGGCTTCTGTCCAGCAAACAGGATCAGGGACGTAGACAATTTTCTTTTTCTGTTTTTTTTCTTTTATAAGTCGGTGAAGACGAACGACTAAATCCATATCTTCGCCTACGGTATTCCTTCGATATCCACCAATGCTCAATAAAGATTCCTTATGAAAAATGCCAAATGCACCAGAAATAATTAACAACAAGTTGTGTCTGCTCAAACCAATTCTGCCCATAAGGAAAGCACGTAGATATTCTATTACCTGCATGGTTACAAATGGGTTTTTGGATAACCCAATCTCCATTACTTCCCCACGCTCAATCGTACATCCATTGGCAATTCGAATGCTGCCACCAACAGCTATTACTTCACCATTCGTATCAATGATTGGCTTCATAACTTTTAAAAAAGCATCTTGTTCTAATATTGAATCACCATCCAATGAACATATATAAGGATAATGAGAGAAGTTTATTCCTGCATTTAATGCATCTGCCTTCCCACCATTTTCCTTATCAACGAGAAACACATTCTCATAAAGGGAAGATTGATAAGTAGCTTTCACATCTTTTGTATCTAAAATTTTTCTTACTACTTTTTTTATTGGAGTCATTTCAAAATTCTCTATCATTACATTGACAGTATTATCCTTTGAACCGTCATTTACAACGACAATCTCAAATTGAGGATAATTAACACTTAATAGAGAGCGAACACTATTATAAATGCCAACTTCCTCGTTGTAGGCAGGCACAATAATAGTTATTGGCTTTGTATCAATTGAGTTTTCAATATCCTCATAAGGTTCCTTAGAATTTAGTTCATATTGACTTCGTAATTGTTTCGCTGAAATGATGAACATCACTATATAAAAAAGAAAGACCATACTCATATACCCTATAAATATCCAGGATAAGACTCCCATTAGTTGAACTATCATTCTTTATCCTCACTTCTTTCTAGCCATTGTAATGCCATATCCTTTGCAAAGGGATCTTGATGAGATTGAACAATATGTGTGAGAATGTAGTTCCCATCATTATATTGCGAGAGTGCTTCTCCGGCAGCATTGCGTACAAACCAACTCTCATCTTCTAATAACTGAATGAGAGTTGACTTTGAGCGTTCTTTCTTTATAGAGCCACAAAGTCTGGCAAAAATCATTCTTTCTTCCCAATTGGTCGATTTTGATAGTGGTAAAATTTTATTATAGTCATTCATATATCCTAATGAAGATAGGGTTTTCATAGTGGATAAACGCATCTCTAATGAAGGGTTATTTACTTGAGCTTCAACAAAAGGTAAATAATGTATGTCGTTTTGTTCTCCTATAAATTCAATTAATGCAATTTGAAAAGGCTCATAAAGCTTAGAAAAAGAGTCGATAAATGATATTAATACATTATCGTTCAATCTTCGTAATACTTCTTTATACTCAACTTTAGAAAAGGGATGTGGCGATACTAATAAAAATGATATTAATTTATGGTCTTGAAGTGATGCTAATGTTTTGATAATTTGCATTCTTTCAATAGCATCATTGTTACTTAATTCTTCAAAACGATTCCAAAGGTTAGGACGAAAGGTATCTATTCGGAAATCCTCTATTTGGAATAACGTATTCATACGAATGCTCCAGCGTGGATGTTTCATCCGAACAACATAATACTCTGATAAGAATTCTCTAGCAATAACCTGGGTTTTATTCTCCGTTTCTTCACTCTTCATAATCATTCCAAAATGATTCAACAGGTCTTCTAGTACCTCAAAAAAGAGGGGATCATTTTGTAGAATCCTGGTTTTGAATTCTACATTATGTAAAAAATGGTTCTGAAGATAAGGACTTAGTTTAGACTTTAATATTTCTTTCCTTCTTAATCGTCGGTTGTATTTCTTCTTTCTCAAGATTAAATAAAGAAGAAGTCCTGTAAGAATTGAAATCAGTAAAATATTCAATAAAATAATAAATAAAAATAAAAACTTCTCCATAACTCACGTCAACTTTCATACTCACATCATTGTTTTCATTACATATATACTTTATCAAATTTATTCCGATTTAGATAACCTCTATTCTCTAAAGAATAAAAATTCTTAAAGAATCATACTATTGGACCGATGTGAAAAAATTGACTGATGGAGGTAATCAAATGGGAGAAGCATTCCATACAATTTCAGTTCATGCACCTCAAGAAGAGGTCTGGAATTTCGTATGTGATATGAGTAGTTGGGCACCACAAGTACCAGGATACATTAGTCATTCTGTAATAAATACCTCAATATCCATTTGGGTTTTTACGATTCCCGTTGGATTTGTGCGTAAGAAAGTTCATATACAAGTAGAAATTATCGATTGGAGAGAGCCTTCAGGCATTGAGTTTGTCCTGGAAGAGATAAACGCTAAATTTTCAGGGAAAGGTTTTTTTCAAACTGAAAGGTTAGATTCAGATCAAACAAAAATAATAGGTTATTTACAAATAGACCCTAAAGGTTCCAGAAGAACATTATATGAACCATTTTTAGTGAAAGTACTTCCTCAACTAACGAAGGAATTAACTGAAAATGTTGGGACGGCAATTCAAAATAAATCAAATAGAAAAATAAATAGGAGTGATTCGAATATATAGCAGAACAGAAATTCTTATGTTTGTGCTATTATGAATAATTAGTGAGTATGGCAGTTGTTCATAATGACATACACTAGGAATACATACAACCATTAAGGCTATATATTTAAAGGGGTTTTACAATGAAGAAGCTTCACATACTACGAGAAGAAGCCGTTGAAGAAACGAAACGAAAAATAGAAGAAGATGTGAATTCTTATTTAGAAAGACATGAAGAATGTCCATCGTATGAAAACTATTTGTCAGAAAGAATCCATTTCTTTCAGCAAATGTGGACAAATGTATGGTTAAACAAAGTGACAAATGATGTTCTTCGCAGTCATAAAAAAGCATTTCTTCGAGAGAAAGGCTACGATGTTGAAGGAACAGATAAAAAGTTATTAAATAAATTATTTCGTAATGAAATAAGAAATTTTGAACCTTTTCAAATTGTTGATTGGATTAGGGAGAATTCACCTACTAGTGATGAGTGGCAGGAACGTCATCATATAGTGAGACAGCAATACATCGGCAGAGAGAGAGAAAAGCGTAAAGCTTCTATTCAAAAGCAAACACAAAAAAGAATCGTTGCATTTATGGAACAGTTCTTAGACGGAATGGAACTTTCCTTTTATCTTGAACTAAGATATCTATTTGCAAAGAAGCTTGTACATGATTTACAAACAAAGCATAAGTTCCGACATATCGAACCTTATATGCTAGAGGAAAAACTAGAGGAAGATGGACTGCTTAAAGAGGAGGATTTCAAGAACGTTTCTGATGTTTTTAAGGAATACACAGGAGCTATTCACAAAAAAAGTGAATATTGGCAAGGACAGGTATGGGAATATGAAACGTATTTTTATCCTTATGAACGATTCCTTAACTACCACACTGAGGACATTGTAAATAGACGTATTTTGGAAAACATACCCCATGATCTCTTCCAAGCATATAAAAGAGAATTCCATGAAGATTTTTCCATTGAAAAGCTGAATAAATGGAGTAATCCATTTATTCTTTTATTACAAACCGATTATTTAAATATGATTAAAGAAGAGTATGTAGAAGACTTACAGGTACTTATCGAAGTACCTTTTGACCCAAAGCTTCATTTGGTGATTTACAAAGAGGATGTTGCTAAGAGAGAGAGAAGAAAGGAAGAGGAATTAGCAGAATTAAAAAGAAAGCAACAAGAAGAAGAACGGATGATCGATGATATATTTGGTCGTGAATATAGTCCATTATTTAGAGGGGATATTCAATATATACTCCATATAGGGGAAACAAACACAGGGAAGACTCATCAGGCGATAAGCCGCATGAAGCGTGCAAAAAGTGGAATGTATTTAGCGCCTCTTCGCCTTCTAGCACTTGAAGTGTACGATAACCTAAATAATGAGGGTGTTCCATGTAATTTAAAAACAGGGGAAGAAGAAAAAGAAACCCCTTCTGCCAATCATGTTTCTTGTACAGTTGAAATGTTTCGGGAAGATGAAGAATATGAGGTCATTGTCGTTGATGAGGCACAAATGCTGGCAGATCAAGACAGAGGATTTTCGTGGTATAAAGCGATAACGAAAGCTAAAGCAAAAGAGGTTCATATTATAGGAAGTGAAAATGTACGTCAACTCCTTTTAGAATTAGTAGGAGAAGGTAACTTTCAGCTTCATCGATATAAAAGGGATATTCCATTAAAGGTAGAAGCGAAGGAATTTCAACTGCGACATACAAGGCAAGGAGATGCCATTGTTTGTTTTTCAAGAAAGAAAGTACTTGATACAGCATCAAGACTACAAAATTATGGGCATAAGGTAAGTATGATTTACGGAAGCATGCCCCCAGAAACAAGAAAAAAGCAGATGATGCAATTTATAAATGGAAAAACAAAGGTTATTGTTGCAACAGATGCCATCGGAATGGGACTGAACTTACCTATACGTAGAATTGTTTTTTTAGAAAACGATAAATTTGATGGAACTAGGAGGAGAAGACTTACTTCTCAAGAGATTAAACAAATTGCAGGCAGAGCTGGCAGAAAAGGAATCTATGATGAAGGTAAGGTAGCCTTTACGAAAGAAATTAGGGCAATGAAACAGCTTTTAGAACAGGATGACCAACCTTTAAAGACCTTTGCAATTGCCCCAACAAGTGGAATATTTGAACGTTTCCAACGGTATTACCATGATTTAGAGCGGTTTTTCCAATTATGGGACAAATTTGATAGCCCATACGGTACAGAAAAAGCCTCCCTCTTTGAAGAAAGAGAGCTGTATGAACTTATTCGAGGGACGGACATCGAAGCAAAACTTTCATTAAATGATCTTTACGGCTTTTTACACCTTCCTTTTTCAAAGAAAGAGAAGCAGTTAACTGAGCAATGGTTAGAGTATATGCATGCCATTGTCGATGGTGAAGAATTACCGGAGCCACAAGTAAAGAATAAAAACCTTGAGCAGAAGGAAGTCTCTTATAAAGCCGTTGGACTTCATCTTTTAATGCTCTATCGATTAGGGAGGCAGACGGAAGCGTTTTATTGGGAGCGAGTGAGGGAGGACATAGCAAATGGTGTTCAAGAGAGCTTACGAACAGAGGTTACAAGCATGACACGTACATGCAAACAATGCGGTAAGAAGCTGCCACCAACGTTTGGGTTTCCAATTTGTGATCGATGTCATGCCACAAGGGTAAAAAGACGTACAAGAAGATGACGATAAGCATATTAGAAGATAGACCAAGCTCTATTATGATAAAATCGGAGATGTAAATACTTATGATGAGGTGTTATCATTGAAAATTGAAGTATGGTCAGACTATGTATGTCCATTCTGTTTTATAGGAAAGCGTCGATTGGAAGAAGCCCTAAACAGTTTTCCTCATAAAGAAAACGTAGAAGTTGAGTATAAAAGCTTTGAGTTAGATCCTAATGCTGAGGTTCATTCACATTCATCCATATATGAACGTTTAGCAAAAAAATATGGAACCACTGTTGAGCAAGCGAAAGGCATGACTAAAAATGTAGCAGATCAAGCAGCAACCGTAGGGTTAACATTTAATTTTGACACAAATGTACCAACTAATACGTTTGATGCCCATAGATTGACAAAATATGCAAAGACTGTTGGGAAGGATGCTGAGCTGACTGAAAAGTTACTGCATGCTCATTTTACTGATTCAAAACACATTGGAGATAAGAATATACTTCTTAATATAGCGGAAAGCATTGGTTTAAATCGTCAGCAAGCTGAAAGTGTATTAAAAAGTAATGATTTCTCGGAAGACGTGCGTTTAGATGAAGAAGAAGCAAGACAGATTGGAGTGCAAGGCGTTCCGTTCTTTGTTATTAATCGCAAGTATGCTATTTCAGGCGCACAGCCTTCAGAAGTATTTTTAAACTCCCTCCAAAAGGTGTGGGAGGAAGAGAATGAATCATCTCCATTGCAATCTTTAGCACCAAGCAATGGGTTGAATTGCGATGAAAACGGTTGTGAAATACCCAAGAAATAAAGAAAAAAAGCAGGAGGAAGTTTCTTTTCCCCTGCTTTTTTGTCTTTAATTACTATAAAAGTTCTCGGTGAAATACGGCTGAGATTTTTCATTAAACGCTACACCTATTCCTAGATGTTCATATGTTTGCTGAAGGATGTTTTCTCGATGTCCTTTTGAATTCATTAAACCTTCATGAGCAAATATAGAACTTATCTGTCCGTAAGCTAAATTTTCTCCAGCTGTCCGAAAGGCAACTTGATCTTCTTCCATACGATTAAATGGTGATTGACCTTCTAAATTAGTATGACTGAAATAATTTTGTTCTGCCATATCAAGACTATGCTTTCGTGCGGTATCACGAACATGCTCGTTCCAGGAAAGGACATTCAAGCCGTGTTGAACTCGTGTAGCATTCGTAAGGTCGAATAGTTGAAATTCAAAGCCTTCCTTTAGCTCAGGACTAGAAGAGGTATAGAATGATTTCTTATTTTCCTCCAAGCTGTCTTTTAAAATTTGAATTGCTGTCACGGTATCATTTTCATGTTTATCATAAAAGATGGTTACATAGTTTCCATCTACTTTGTATAATTCATGTTCACCATTATTTTGCAGTTCATAAAAAGTCAGTCCTTTTCTAATTTTACTTAAGGGACGCCCAAGCTCATTTTGAACCGCTTCTTTTGAAACACCAAGCTTTATTCCTGATGAAGAAGAAAGAAGCTCCTGATTTGTATAAAGTCCATTCACTTGATCTTGTTCGTCATAAGAAACCATGAAAAAATTTTGGTAGTTTTCATGATAGGTGTACCAGGAGACTCCGTACTCATTTTTTGAAATTCTCTTAGAAGCGCCTACTTCTTTTTCAACGTCCTTTTTCGAATCTCCAAGTTCAACATTATAAACGGAAAACGTTTGATTACTTGGTGTGGACAAAGTAGGTTTTTCTATTTCATCGATTTCTTTTGAAGGTTTATTTTCCAAATTCCTAAAAGATTCGTCAATCTTTATTAGAAGTAAACTCACTTCATGGTACAATTGATCAAAAGCGTGTTGAACCTTCGGGTTGTTTTTTACTTCTTCTATCTTGGAGAGAACTGAATCAAATCCAGTTGCTTCTACCTTTTCCTCCCATATGGGTTTGGATATATAGGCAATGATAATGATCATTGTCAGTAATAATAGTCGTCTCAATATTTTAACACTCCATTCTATCATCCATTTTACCCAAAAAAGAATAGAAGTAAAAAGTGATATGTTTATTTAATTATGAAGTACCCAAATCCATACCTCTTCAATCAAAAGTTCTGTTTTAGTATGGAATTCAATGGGTAACATAAATAAATGAATAGATAAACTTCCAATACACTAAATTTACATATAAGGGGAAATGCAGAAATGAAACTATCTCATGAAGAAAGAATTCAACTACATGAATTTAATAACCTTACAAAATCATTAAGTTTTAATATGTATGATATATGCTATACAAAAACCCGTGAAGAAAGGGAAGCTTATATCGAATATATAGATGAACAATATAATGCGGATCGTCTTACCAAAATACTCACACATGTATCGGATATAATCGGTGCTCATGTTTTAAATGTTTCAAAACAAGATTATGTACCTCAAGGAGCTAGCGTTACCATTCTAGTGTCTGAGGGTCCTATTGTGGAAGTACCAACAGAGCATTTTGATGAATCACCGGGTCCACTTCCATCGACGGTTACTATGCATCTTGATAAAAGTCATATTACTGTTCATACTTACCCTGAATACCATCCCCATGAAGGGATTAGCACATTCCGAGCAGATATTGATGTTTCTACATGTGGAGAAATTTCCCCACTAAAAGCATTAAATTATCTTATTCACTCCTTCGATACAGACATCATGACGATGGATTATCGAGTTCGCGGATTTACACGTGACATTAATGGACGTAAATTATTTATTGATCATGATATTAACTCTATTCAAAATTACATCCCGGAAGAAATTAAAGATGAATACGACATGATTGATGTTAATGTCTATCCACAAAACATTTTTCATACAAAATGTAAATTAAAAGATTTCGATTTAAATAACTATTTATTTGGTTATACAAAGGACCGGTTGGCAGACGGAGAAGAAGAAGAAATTACGAATAAAGTTAAGATGGAAATGGATGAAATTTTTTATGGGAAGAACATGAATCGTTTGTAATCAATGATTAGAATGCACTGACATATTTCTTTATGTCAGTGCATTTTTATATTTTGATTATCATCTTGTAGAAGGGAAAGGTATATGAAATGAAGAATAGATAAGTATACCTAAATTCGAAGGAGGAAATAGAATTGAATTCACATGAAATTGAATATAAATTGCATGGAGATGACATGCAATTTGTTGAAATAGAGCTAGATCCAGGAGAAAGTGCCGTTGCTGAAGCAGGTGGAATGATGATGATGGAAGATGGTATTGGGATGGAAACCATTTTTGGAGATGGCTCTCAAGGAAAAGGTAATGGTGGCTTTTTAGGCAAATTGGTTGGAGCAGGTAAACGCGTACTAACGGGAGAAAGCTTGTTTATGACGGTCTTTACTAATGGAGGAATGGGTAAGAAACACGTTTCCTTTGCTGCTCCTTATCCTGGAAAAATCATTCCAGTTGATTTAAGTGAATTAGGGGGGAAAGTAATCTGTCAAAAGGACTCATTCCTTTGTGCTGCAAAAGGTGTTTCGGTTGGTATTGACTTCCAAAAGAAATTAGGGACAGGTTTCTTTGGTGGTGAAGGGTTCATAATGCAGAAACTTGAAGGAGACGGATTAGCCTTTTTGCATGCAGGAGGAACAATCCATAAAAAAGAGCTGCAACCTGGAGAAGTATTACGTGTAGACACAGGCTGCCTCGTTGCTATGACAAAAGAAGTGGATTACAACATTGAGTACGTTGGTAAGATTAAATCTGCATTTTTAGGTGGAGAGGGTTTATTCTTTGCCACTGTTCGTGGTCCGGGAACAGTTTGGATTCAATCACTTCCTTTCAGTCGATTAGCTGAAAGGATTTATGCGAGTGCTCCACAAGGTGGGGGTCGTCATACTGGTGAAGGAAGTTTACTAGGAGGACTTGGTGACTTTTTAAACGGAGACGATTAAGTTATTTATGTATAAGACAGCAGAGAGACATGCGCTGCTGTCTTTATTATCGACTTAAAACTAAAACTTAGGGGGAAATGAAGTGAATGAATTCAAGGTAGGACAAATCATTTGGCGAGACCTCACTGTTCAAAATGCGAGTGAAATTAAAGATTTTTATTCAGAAGTGATTGGATGGAAAGCTGAAAAACATGATATGGGAGGTTATCATGATTATGATATTAAAACTCAAGATCAAGATGAGGTAGTAACAGGTATTTGTCATGCCCGCAACTCAAATGAGAGACTTCCTCCCCAATGGTTGATGTATGTATATGTTGAGGATGTGAAAGAAAGCTCGAATAAATGTGTTAACCTTGGAGGGAAAATCGTTGATGGACCAAGGAAAATGGGAGATAGTGATTTTTGTGTGATTGAAGATCCAGCTGGTGCTGTTATTGGGTTGATGTCTTTAAGCACAGGCGATTGATTATTGCTTTTTGCAGCTAACCTTAACCTTAAGAGAATTTCATATTTGATTCATGTTTACGAGGGATTGTTTTTATTTGTCGCATAACTTTGGTTACGACAACTGGATTTCGCCTCTTTTTGTTCTCCTTACCACTTAAAAGTACGTAAACATTTTTGATTTCACACTAGAATGCCGCTTCATTGAGAAATCCTCCTTTTAAAAAACTATAGGTTGTTGATAAAAAGTATCAAAAGTTGATAATAAGTCTATGTTGTAGATAATACCCTCGATTAGTTGATCATATCTTTCCATAGTTCAGGGAAGTTGAAAATAAAAGTTCAAAAGTTAATAATAAACGTTGAAAATTTAATAATAAAAGTTCAAAAGTTGATAATATTTATTTAATGAGAGGTGTATTGCCTTGCAAAATTACATGTTTTTGGAGAAATATGACCTCATTAGGAATTGTGAACGTTGAACTTTATGCAAATTAGCGTTAAGATTGTGCTTTTTGTATGAATTTTGGTGTGGATTTGTCAATCAGTGCAGTGCAATGATGAGGAGAACTGTTTTGCTTGCAGCTATCGTTCGGCGGATTCGCTTCATTGTGCTGCACAACCTTACTTCATCAGGAGTCTGTTCAGTTCTCATCACCATCTATTAAAGCTTTCCTGAAAAGTTAAAAGCAGCAACAGGTTTTCGATAGTATAGAACCGGAAATCAACGACTATTAAAAAGGGTCCGTTTACTGGATCCTTTTTTATAATGGGATTAAACAGTGCTGTATTATAAATAAATAAAAACATAAGATAAATCAATATAATACCATGTCTTAATAAAAGTCCCTTGCTATTTTCACATCAAAGCTTCACTATAATAAACGAGTATTCATTCAAGAACGCAATAATAGAAAGTAGGAATTTTCATTGAACTCATTTTTAACTTTAGGTATTTCGGATAAGGTCAACAAAATATTGAAAAAAAGCGGAATTAACACTCCAACACCTATACAAGAAAAAGTCATTCCAACTCTCCTTAAAGGGAAGGATGTAATTGCAAAGGCCCAAACAGGTACTGGAAAAACATATGCGTATGTATTGCCGATGCTGGAGAAAGCTCAAAAGAATCGTCATCATATCCAAGGATTAATACTAACTCCTACGAGAGAGTTGGCGATTCAAATTACAAATGAGATTAAAAAAATAACAAAAGATATGAAGGGTTTCGAAGTTCTTTCGATATATGGTGGCAAGAGTC
This sequence comes from Rossellomorea aquimaris TF-12, assembly GCF_001648555.1. Lineage (GTDB taxonomy): Bacteria > Bacillota > Bacilli > Bacillales > Bacillaceae_B > Rossellomorea > Rossellomorea aquimaris. The sequence goes on from NZ_LQXM01000029.1 coordinate 131,601, forward strand.
ATGAAGATGAAATTGTGCAACTCCAACAAAATGCCAGTATTGTAGTAGGAACACCGGGTCGCCTTTTAGATCACATAAAAAGAGGAAATCTCCAATTATCCCAACTTACATTTTGTGTTATTGATGAAGCGGACCAAATGCTTCAGATAGGATTTTTGAATAAAGTAGAAGAGATAGTGAGAGAAACTCCACCTCAACGACAGACAATGTTATTTTCAGCAACTATACCATCAGAAATTAAAAAGTTGGCAACCAAGTATTTGAATAAACCTGAGTTTATTGAAATAGAGGGGGCTCAAGTTTCAACCTTAGTTAATCAATTTGCGATTTTTACCGTTGATCGGGCAAAGCAGGACACAGTCATTCAATTGATTGATGCCTTTCAACCAGAGAAGTCGGTGGTTTTTTGTCGAACAAAACGTAGAGTGTCAAAGCTCTATCAGGTTCTAAAATCCAAGGGTTATAAAGTTGATGAGCTTCACGGAGATATACCTCAGGAAAAACGAGAAGAAGTAATGGAACGTTTCAGAAAAGGTCAAGTACCGATTCTCATCGCTACTGATGTTGCTTCAAGAGGACTCGATATTGAAGGAGTAACCCATGTATTTAATTATGATATGCCGGAAAATGCCGAGAGTTATACTCATCGGATTGGACGTACAGGAAGAGCAGGTGCCGCAGGTGTAGCGTACACTTTGTATTCAAGCGAAGAAAGACCGTTATTGGATAAGATAGAAAATGCGCTGAATAGTCGCATTCAAAAACAAAATTTAGGTAATACCATCCCACTTAAAGATAAAGCCTCATCAAAAAGAAATAACAAGGGAAGAACTAAGAAAAATCCACCAAACACAAAAATAGTTTCAAAAAAGGCAGTGGATAAGAATAAAGCTTCTACCTATGTAAAAGAAGAAAAAACACCTTCGAGAGTAACCGAAGGAATAAAGCAGAACCCATCCTCCAGTACTAAAAAAAGAGATGGGAGAGGATTGAAAAGTCCCTCAGACGCTAAAGGTAAAATGAATAGAAAAAAATCAGTCCGTCAACAACAAGGTCGTAAAAAATAAATTTTTAAAAGCATGTGCTAATGAAGCACATGCTTTTATTTTACGATAATAAAAGCTACCCTTCAGTACTATTTTAAAATAATAACGGTTTTTTATACTGTTATTTCAATATAACAATAACCTAAAACCCCTTTTATGTTAGTATAACTATGGGTTATTTTTTATATAAAAAGGAGTTTTCGAGAATAAAATGAAGCTAGTATCATGGAATGTAAACGGAATTAGAGCTTGCGTGAAGAAAGGCTTTTTAGATTTTTTTCATGAAATAGATGCCGATATCTTTTGTATACAAGAATCAAAGCTACAAGAAGGCCAGATTCATCTGGATTTAAAGGGATACCATCAATATTGGAATTATGCCCTAAAAAAAGGCTATTCAGGTACAGCAGTATTTACGAAAAAGAAGCCTTTATCTGTTTCCTATGGTATAGAGAATGAAAATGAGCCTGAGGGTAGAATTATCACTTGCGAATATGATGCATTTTTTTTAGTAAATGTGTATACACCAAATTCCAAAAGAGATTTATCCAGGCTTAAAGAGCGTCTACAATGGGAAGATAGAATAAGAGAATATGTAGTAACATTAAATTCTCAAAAACCTGTTATTTTATGTGGAGATCTGAATGTGGCCCATCAAGAGATAGATTTGAAAAATGATCGATCTAACCGAGGGAATTCAGGATTTACAGAAGAGGAACGTGAGAAAATGACCGTTCTACTTAATAGTGGATTTATAGACAGTTTTCGGTATATGTATCCAACAAAGGACGATTCTTATACTTGGTGGTCCTATATGAGTAAAGTTCGAGAACGGAATATTGGTTGGAGAATTGATTATTTCATTGTTTCGTTGCAATTGAATGATCGTATACAAGAATCGATTATTCACTCAGATATTTTGGGAAGTGATCACTGCCCTGTATACTTAGAGTTGGACATGTAAATCAATAAAGATAATATAGAGTTATAAATATAGAAGAGGGTGTACAAATGTTAAAAAAACAAATGATCTTATTTATTGAGGAAGCTCGGGATCATAATCCTAATGGGGCTGTAAAATTGTTTCAAGAAGAGCGAGAATATGCTTTAAAGCATGAACTGATTAAATCTGAAGAAATAAATGAAGAGGGTGGGACTTCTCGATTTCAAGATGCTACGATCGAAAGGTGCAGTAAAGAAACAGAAGAGCTTTTAGGGAGAGAATCAGGAGAGTTTTTGGAGAAGCCTCTTACATACTTGAAGGAAAACAAAAACGAATTTGTTTATTTGGAATCACGATGGTTTAATGTCATTGGAGTGGAAGCTGTTTCTTTAGAAATGGATGATGTGTTTGGTACTTATGACGTGATGCTAGGGTTAAAGCTTCAAAAAAAATACTGTAATGCAATTGAACAATACCTAGATCAATCACTTCAAGGAGACTCTTCCACCTATGATTTATTGTTTAATGGTGAAGATGGACTATGGGATTTTAATTTCACATTAAATAATCATCCTGATTTTAAGGAAGACCTTAGCATGATTGAAGCCTATGAGATGATTTATCGCTTTCTATTTCAACTTGCAGAGAGCGTGGAAGCTAAGTAATACTTTATCCTGATAACCCGTTCGGTTGAGGGGAAATAAAGTGTAGTTCACGATCTAACCTGGTAATTAGCAGGCCTATTAGTAGGCCTGTTTTTTTATTGTATATTGGAATTATTTAACTATTAAATGTTATAATAAAGTGCAAAATTAAAATGATGTACTAACCTATGGGTTAGTAACAACAGACAGGGATAGTTGAATAAAGGGTATATTGCAATTTTTGCTTTTACAACGTTAAAAAAAGACCATTAGATCCACTCTGAAGTGAGAGGAACAATTAAATGAATTATTTTTGCTGGTTAAATATTTTTTCGATAGTTTGGATTTTATGGGCTATCCCTAGCTTTATTTACTTTCGGTACAAACATAGTGTTTTAATTAAGAGAACTAGAAAAAAATATCTATTATTCTATATTTTTTCATATGTCTTTTCTTTAGTCATAAGTACAATAATGTACTTTCTGCTTTTAAATGGTTTGGGTGAGAATCAATTGAATATGATGTCTTCCGCAGTACCAGTCTTGTTGATGATTGTCATAGTTATTTTAACATTTATGGTTTCTTATTATGCCTACCTTCAGTTTTCTGAGAATTTTGAAGGACATTCAATAAATAAACTATTCTTCTACTACATATTACTAATAACTTCATTTACCAGCTTATACGGAATTATTTTTGTGGTTGCTTTTGGATGACAACATTAAGAATAAATAGATTCATTTTAAATTCCATAATTGAAGTTCATGATTTTATATATAGAATTAACGAGAGAGTTGTTTAACAGGAAGATGCTCCATCCTGCTTTCTAGCCTACACCTCACCAATCTTTCTCCATATCATTTGTTATTATTTTGACTTTATGTAGTAACAAGAGAAAGGAAGAGGGACGGACCTCACTGAGGTCCGTCCCTCTTCCTTTACTAAGATAGTTTGCGTTTTTTTATTTCTTCTGTGACGACGAAGGCTAAATCGTCATTTCCGAATAAGGAAAGAACTCCGAGTAGAGTTGTATCTGGAATGTGTTCAGATTCTTCCTTGGAGACAGTTAAGTCAATTCCTTGTTTTAAAGCGGGATTTTCTTCTTGATTAGGGTAGGCATCTTTATAGAGCGTAAGAGGGTCAAGGTCATTATTCACACACCATTGAGCAAAAACAAGAATCATCATATTCTCATCTCTTTGATAATTTTCAATCATTTGTTCTTCCATGTTTTTACGATTCATTTCACTCGCTCCTTGTTCATTCATCATCCTCTTATTATATCGAATTTGTAACTCTATTCCTATGAATATGATAGAAAGGCAAAAAGAAAGAGGTTTGTTTTTAACTTTCACACATGTAGGTGTATAATAGAGAGAGGTTACATAAAAAGAAACCTCATTGTTGAAAGGAAGTATATGAATGAATATTATGAGCCACACTGCCGAGGAGCTTAAGGATCCTACGGGGATTTTACCTGGAGACCGTTATGAAGTACTTCTAACCGTCGAAGTACCTGAAGATGACGAATTATACTCTGAACAAGGTCTATATATAAAAGCTATTTTTCTCCGCGATGAAAATGTGAATCGCATAGTTCAATATCAGCTAGTAGAAAGAGGAACGGAAGCGCATCTTGATTTTGCTCTGGAGGAAGATGAGGAAGCTTTGCTTCTTACTTATTGCCAAGAAAACATTAAATGAAACTAAAACCCTTTGTATTCGTAGATATAAGAAAACGAATATAGAGGGTGTTTTTTATGAAAGAATTATTCTTTTCAGATAATTTTTTCTCAGCAGGGAAAACAGACATTTATAATGGTCAAAAAGAGATTGTCGGAGAATTGGATTTGCAGAGTGCACTTTCTTCAAGTCTTCAAGTGTTAGACGCTGAAGGTAGGAAAATGGTCGGTGGGAAATTCACTTTTTTCGGAAATAAGTGGATCATTAGCAATGAAGAGAGTGAAGAACTTGGATATTTAAAGATGAACCTTTCTTTCTTTACGAAGAAGTATCAGTATATAACCAATCATCGAGGGAATTACTCGATTGAATCGGAGATGTTTTCCAAACAATATGACATCTATGATGAAGTTAAAAACATAATAGCAACCTTTCACAAAGTTAGCGGCTTTTTTTCAACACCAGCTTTTCAATTACTGAATCATTCTCACAGCTTATCTTCTTTTGAATTAATTGGAATTGTAATGGGAATTAACGCCATTCAAAAAGCGAATAATGGAAGTGGTTAAATGAAGACCTTGGCTTAACGCTAAGGTCTTTTTTAGTGAGAATATACCAATAATTCGGTGATAGTATATGCTATACTTAAGTTAGCAATATGCTAGCAGATGATATCACTTTGATAAAGGAGGTCTCAAAACGTGTCTAAATCAGGAAGAATTCAACTTAATGTAAGGATTGATCATGAAACTTCAAAAAAATTGGATGAAATTGTAGACTACTATCAAAAAAATACAAAAATTGGTAGGGTGTACAAAGGAGACGTCCTTTCTGACATTATTCATAAGTCATATGAAATTATGGAAAAGCAAAAAGCGATCCAAAGCAGAAAGTATTAAAATTAAATTTTCAGTAAAATTAATTCTATAAATAATTTAAGGGCATTTCTTCCATTATATGAAGAGATGCTTTTTTAATGGAGTAAATTTTCTTCCCAAGCAACAAAGCTTTGAATTCAATTTTTATCGTTTATTTATCCAATTAGAAATCAAAATGAAGGGGTAACTGGTATGTCTACACTAAAACATTTACGGAATCAAATCGCATCCTATGAAAAATCTAATTTAAAAAGCAGTATTTGGCAGATCATCAATACCCTAGGACCATTCGTTTTTCTATGGTTTCTCGCCTACAAAAGCCTTTGGATATCATATTTTCTAACTCTCGCCATTTGCATGATTGCGGCAGCGTTTTTAATACGTACTTTCATAATTTTTCATGATTGCTGTCATCAATCCTTTTTTACTAATAAAAAAGCAAATGTCATTTTAGGTACAATAACAGGTGTATTAACATTAGTTCCCTTTGAGCAGTGGAAACACAGTCACTCCATTCATCATGCGACCAGTGGGAATTTGGATAAACGGGGTACTGGAGATGTTTGGGCGATGACCGTAAATGAATACAAGGAAGCTTCATCCATCACAAAGTTCTTGTATCGTTTATATCGAAATCCCTTTGTTATGTTTGTCTTGGGGCCCATATATATTTTTTTAATCGCTTATCGATTTAACACGAAGAATGCTCGTAAAAAAGAGCGAATGAATACATATCTGACAAACTTCTTGATTGTTGGACTGGTTGGGATTTTATGTTTAGTAATTAGGTGGAAAAACTTCTTGCTCATTCAAGGTCCTATTTTTCTAATTTCAGGATCTCTTGGGATTTGGCTATTCTATGTTCAACATCAATTTGAAGATTCCTATTTTGAGCCACAGAAAGAATGGAAATATATCAAAGCTGCCTTAGAAGGAAGTTCTTATTATAAGCTTCCAAAGATTCTTCAGTGGATAACCGGTAATATTGGATTTCATCATATTCACCATTTAAGTCCAAGAGTTCCCAATTATTATCTTGAAGATGTGTATAAAAATCATGCACCTTTACAAAAAGTTCCTACAATCACCCTCAGTACCAGTCTAGAATCACTAAAGTTCCGTCTTTGGAACGAAGAAAGTAAGACTTTTGTTAGTTTCAATGATGCGAAACGATTAGAAAGAGAAAAAAGTAAGGAAACAGAGCTCACTTCTCCATTAAAAACTGAATCTTAATAAACGAAGCGTATGAGGGGTGAGTGCCCTTATACGCTTTTTTGTAAGATTTTCAACAAATTATGTGATAAAATAATGAAAAAGTTAAGTCTGAAAATGAGGGTTTTATTTTGCAAATGCCAAAGAAATTTATCAATATTCAAAGGAATTCAGGAATATCTCCATATATCTGGAGTATCATCAGCATCTTGCCTTTTTATTTTATTTTCCAATCTTCTTCAACTATAGAAATTATTGTGGGGATTTCATTAACGATTCTATTTTTCATATCGCTACGCTTAGCTTTTCTTTCTAAAGAATGGCCGGTGTATTTATGGACATCTATACTAATTGCTATATCCATCACCATGACCATTCAGTTTGACTTTATATATTTTGCCTTTTATATTGCCTACTATAATGGAAATATAAAAAATCGCATTGCTTTCTTAACTCTTTATATCATTCATTTAGTGTTAACTACCGCTTCCATTAATTTTAATTTCGTCATTCAAGATGATTTATTTATGTCTCAGCTTCCCTTCATTTTAATTATTTGGATTAGTGTTATTCTTCTTCCATTTAATATTTATAATCGTAATAAACAGGGACAATTGGAGGAGCAATTAGAAGATGCAAACAAGCGAATTTCTGAGTTAGTAAAGCAAGAAGAGCGTCAAAGAATTGCCAGGGACCTACATGATACTCTAGGGCAGAAATTATCCCTTATTGGTTTAAAGAGTGATTTGGCAAGAAAATTAGTCTATAAAGATCCAGAACAAGCTAGAAATGAATTGAAAGATGTCCAACAAACGGCACGAACTGCTTTAAGTGAAGTAAGAACCATGGTTTCTCAAATGCGTGGGATTCGTTTAAAAGATGAGATTGTTCGCATAGAGCAATTATTGAAAGCAGCGGAAATTGAATTCATTACTGATAAAGAAGTAACTTTACCATATGCATCCCTGTTTTTAGAAAATATTTTAAGTATGTGTTTGAAAGAAGCCGTTACGAATGTGGTCAAGCATAGCCAAGCATCCTTTTGCAAAATATCCATCGATGAATCCGATAAAGAAATGACTATTATGGTAAAGGATGACGGGGTTGGGTTAGTAGATGATTATAAAAATTCGAGGGGCAGTGGACTCATCGGAATGAGAGAGCGATTAGAGTTTGTAAATGGAAGCCTCGATATTCAGTCTGATGAGGGTACAACACTGATCATGAGAGTTCCTAAAGTAATAAAACAAATGGATGGGGAGGGAATGAAATGATTTCTATTGTCATTGCCGAAGATCAAGGGATGTTACTAGGTGCACTAGGATCCCTGTTAAGCTTAGAAGATGATATGGAAGTAGTTGGAAAGGCGAGTAATGGGGAGGAAGCAGTTGCCCTTGTAGAACGCCTAAAACCTGATATTTGTATAATGGATATTGAAATGCCTAAAAAGACAGGACTAGAAGCAGCTGAAGAGATTAAGGGGAGAGGCTGTAAAGTAATCATTCTTACGACGTTTGCCCGCTCTGGCTATTTTCAACGTGCGTTAAAAGCAGGGGTAAAAGGATATTTGTTAAAAGATAGTCCAAGTGATGAATTAGCCAGTTCCATTCGGTTAGTTATGGATGGAAAGCGGATATATGCACCAGAGCTAATGGATGATGTTTACAGCGAATCGAACCCTTTAACTGAACGGGAAAGAGAAGTATTAGAACTTGTGGCCGATGGAATGAATACGAAGGAAATTGCCGATGAGTTAAGCCTCAAAACAGGAACCGTTCGAAACTACATTTCAACGATTTTAGATAAATTAGAAGTGAAAAACCGAATCGAAGCCATCACACAATCAAAAGAAAAGGGATGGTTTAAATAAAAGAGGATGTCTCCATTTGATCACTTGGGGACATCCTTTTTTGTCCCTTCCTTCTATTTTGACAACACCATAACAGTTATACTCTTAAAATATAAAAGAATTACTCTTTCAATCTACATATCTTTGTACACTTCATCATAATATACAGTAGACCTCGGTCTACTTTGCTTGAACACCAAAGAAAAGGGAGGGGAAAAAATGAACGTTTGGTTTGTCCTTTTAAACATTTTGATTTTTCTTGTACTCATTGGTGTCTTACTTATTTTGCAAAGAAAGAATGTTTCGTTTTCAAAGCGTGTTTTTGTTGCCTTAGGGTTGGGGATATTGTTTGGTCTGGGTCTTCAGTGGATTTACTCAGCAACAGATGAAAGCTTAGTCCAGTCAATAGAATGGTATAACATCGTGGGAACCGGTTATATTAAACTACTGCAAATGATTGTTATGCCGTTAGTTTTTGTTTCTATATTATCAGCTTTTACAAAATTAAGGAGATCACATAACTTAGGCAAGATTTCAGTCCTTATTATTGGCTTACTTGTTGGTACCACTGCTATCGCTGCAGCAGTTGGGATTGCCACAACATTAGGATTTGACTTAGAAGCCATACAAATAGAACAAGGGGATGCAGAGATTTCCCGTGGTGTGCAGTTAGAAGAACGTGCTGGAGCCCTTGAAGGCCAGAGCTATCCACAGAAGATTCTAGAATTACTTCCTGCCAATCCGTTTTTAGACTTTACAGGTGAAAGGGCTACCTCCACCATTGCAGTCGTTATTTTTGCAGCATTTATTGGCATTGCTTATTTGGGGGTACAGCGAAAAGAGCCTGAGGCAGCCGAGTTTTTTAAGAAAATTGTTGATGCTATTTATGCTGTAGTGATGAGGATTGTTACACTTGTTCTCCGTCTTACACCTTATGGAGTTTTAGCTATTATGGCAAAGACCGTTGCTCTCAGTAACTTTGATGCAATCATGAAACTGGGAGAATTTGTTGGTGCATCATATATTGCTCTTATCATAATGTTTGCTATCCACTTAATCATGCTTACCATTGCTGGATTAAACCCAGTTACGTATATAAAGAAAGTATTCCCAGTACTAGCCTTTGCATTTACATCTAGATCCAGCGCAGGAACGCTACCTCTTAACATTCATACTCAAACCAAGAAGTTAGGTGTTTCTGAAGGAATTGCTAATTTTTCAGGATCCTTTGGTTTATCAATAGGTCAAAATGGCTGTGCAGGAGTTTATCCAGCTATGCTTGCTGTCATGATTGCCCCAACTGTCGGAATTAACCCATTATCACCTTCTTTTATTCTGACGTTGATACTAGTTGTAGCCATTAGTTCCTTTGGAGTGGCGGGAGTCGGAGGAGGAGCTACCTTTGCTGCTATCCTCGTCCTTTCAGCTATGGATCTACCTGTTGCTTTAGCAGGGTTATTAATCTCAGTAGAACCACTTATTGATATGGGGCGAACGGCAGTTAATGTAAGTGGAGCTATGACATCAGGAATAATCACAAGTAAAGTGACTGGTGAATTGGACTCTGAAACGTATGATGGGGAACAGGAAGTAGAGGCATAATGAGCTTCAAAAGTAGATGGAAAATAGAATGATAGAAAAAGATAATATTATTTGGGAAGAGGCATTCGCAGTCACCTACTCTCTTGGTTAATTGAAGAGGGTAGGTGTATTCTTTCGTTTCAGCACCCTTGGGTGGAAAGTAAGCGAAATTCCTACTAATCAAGCTCCAAAAAAAAATTAATACGTAAATAAGAATGTAAACTTCAGAATTATCAGATAATTAAAAGGAGAAATGTAGTTCTTTCTAGAACATAATTAAATAGAGTTTAAAAATATTATGTTCACAATGTAAAGATAAAGTGACAAACCAAGGAGGAAAGATATGTACGCTACTACTGGAACAATATTTGATCAAACGGTAGAGAAATTTCGAAACAAAGAAGCTATATATGAAGAAAAAACTGGTAGACGTTTGACATATGGACAGTGGCAACAGGAGGTTCATCGAACAGGCAATGCTTTGATTGCTGCAGGAGTGAAAAAAGGTGACCGGGTTTCTACTTATCTGTTCAATACGTTAGAGTTGGCTACTCTTTATTTTGCTTGTGGAAAAATTGGGGCTGTTTTAAATCCTATTAACTTCAGATTAAAGGCAAAAGAAGTTGCTTATATTCTTCATGACGCGCAACCTAAGGTAGTTGTATCTGAAGAAGATTTATCAGAACAATTACAAAATATTGCTAGTGAATTTCCTCATATGATGTTCTGGTTTATTGGAGAGAATCGCCCTTCTTTTGGAGCAAATTTTAACGAAAAGATCCGTGAATATTCAACTGAATTACCTTCAATCGAAGTGAATGAAAATGACAGCTATGCCATTATGTATACGAGTGGGACAACAGGTAGACCAAAGGGAGTATTACACCGTCATCGAGATGTAGCCGAGCAAAGCTTAATTTGCTTATCCGTAATGAGTATACATCCAAATGATGTAGGTTTGGTAACAGCTCCCATGTTCCACTGTGCAGAGCTCCATTGTTGTTTTTTACCTCGGGTACAGGCTGGTGCTAAAAATGTGATTCTTCATCAATTTCAACCTCAAAAAGTATTATCAACAATTGAACAAGAAAATGTGACAACCTTTTTTGCAGCTCCTACTATGTGGAATATGATTTTGCAAGAGGGAGTTGAGAAATATAATACATCGTCCTTACGTGTAGGGTTGTATGGTGCAGCACCTATGCCTCCTGTTCTTGTAAAGGAGATTGACGAAAAATTGGCAATCGATTTAATACAAGCGTATGGTCAGACTGAAATGGGACCTGCCGTTACATTCCTCCTTCAGGATGAACAAATATCAAAGGCTGGTTCTGCTGGAAGAGCGGCATATAATCATGAAATCCGTGTAGTGAAACCAAATGAATACGGTCCATCTGATCCAGGTGATATTTGCCAACCGGGTGAAGTTGGAGAAATTATTGTTCGTGGTTCCTGTACGATGGAAGGGTATTTCAAACGAGAAGAAGAAACGAAAAGAGCTTTGTATAAAGGCTGGTATCATTCAAGTGATTTAGGGTATTTAGATGAAGATGGATATTTATATATTGCAGACAGAGTGAACGACATGGTTATATCTGGAGGGGAAAACATCTATCCCCGTGAAGTAGAAGATGCCCTGCACGCTCATAAAGATGTAGTAGACGTTGCAGTATTGGGTGAGCCTAGTGAAAAATGGGGGGAACAAGTGATTGCTGTTATTGTGTCCAAAACGTCATCCCTCACAGCAATAGAATTGGACTCATTCTTAAAACAAGGAGAGTTGTTAGCGGATTATAAGCGTCCAAAAGAGTATTATTTCGTAAACGAGCTTCCTCGAAATGCGAGTGGTAAAATTCAGAAATTCTTAATCAGAGAAGATTTAAAAGAAAAAAGACAGAGGGTATAATGAATGAAATTAAGTTTCTGATATTAAGTAAGTGAAATTTGCTATTGGATAGAAATTGAATGAATTTCTATAGTAAAGGGATCAATCAATAAGATAGAATCCCTTTTTTAGAGAAACAGTAAGCAATAGTAAAGTTTCATTTAAGATTCTTTCCAGCAAATTTGCATACCTTTCACTCATATTAGACAATATCGAATAATTTGTAGATAAATGGAAAGTATAAGTAATAGATAAAGATAATGAAGGAGGAATGAAAATGGAAACAAGTATGAGCGTGGATGAAGTGATGAACCAAATTGCCCAATTGATGGAAAAAGAAGGTCAACCCCTTCGTAAGAAACAAGTAAAAAAATCCAATCCAGAACTAATGAAAAATGCTTTGTACTATTTTCCAAATTGGGAATCCGCAATTGAACAAAGCAGTTAAATTTCATTGTACATAATGAAGGAGTCACTTTAAAAGAATTGAACATGCATGAATGAAGAAACCTCAAAAATTCCCTGGTAAGAAAGGGAGGATTTTTGAGGTTTTTTGTTGTCAATTTTAATTTTAATAGAGGACATTCTTTAAATAATCAAAGAATAACTTAGTAATAGAGTCAATCAAAATGAGTGATAAAAAATGAAGTGGAATGTTAACAGTATTTAAAGAGGGCGACACATGTTTTTCACATAGATAATCCTGCACTACGAATGGGAGAGATCGTGATGGATCTATTTAATAAAGCGAAAAGCGAAGTGGAGAAGATGAAAGAAGAGGTTGGGATTCCTCTCTCCATTTCATCTTACATGTTAAATGAAATCATCAAAAAAACAGACAAGATAAAAGAGACAAAAGTTCGAATTGCCAGAGGGTATATCATTATCACGGGAAAAGCTGAAATTGAAAAAATGTTTATTAAGAAAGAAATCTCCTTTCTTATTAAGTTAAAGCCTATACTAATGAAAAATAGGGAAATACAGTTCGAAATAATAAAATTCAAACCAATCAATCTAAATTTTCTAAACAGCTATATTTTTAATCAATCACCTCATATTCACTACCAACATATGAATATTTTTATTGATTTTAATAGTTGGGATATTGTGAAGAAGGTTCCAATTGGCAATATTAAAAAATACGAATTAAAAGAAGGGGAAATTATAATTACTTTAGGGATATAAATAATTGATTATAGAAAGATAAGTGAACGAAACCGTCAAAAAGTTTCGTTCTTTTCAATTGAAACTCAATGACCATTTTAAAAAAACTAGTTAAGTTCTGTTTTGGTTGTAATAAATGCATTACGATTTCAACATGCTTAGCTTAGTGTAGAAAAGATAATGAATCGGTGGATTCCATTGGTCTATTTTGATTGTGCCTTGTGTTTAGGTGGTGATAATCTAACATTCTTTTTAATTTAATAAGATTGCATTACGTCTTTTTTTTTGAAATAATTGGAATAATCGTATGAATAGGAGTTTTTTAAGAAGGAGTAAAGAATGATAAGCAATAAAAATCCAAATGGATAAACATTTCAGAATCATAGCATATCTGTTTATAAAACTTAAACAAGAGTTACGACTAACTGTAATAACAGTTACATAGAAAAGGAGACATTAATGAAACAATGGACTGACCAAATAAAACAAATAACAGAATATATTAATGAAATGATGAAAAGTCACCAGGGAGTTGGATTAAGCGTTGCCATCGTGAAAGACTCGGATTTTATCTATTCTAATGGCTTTGGATCTTCTCAAACCCATCCTGTAAACCAGCCTATGGATGGAAATACTTTGATGAGCATTCAAAGTGTATCTAAGAATTTTATGGCACTTTCGATTATGCAGCTTGTTGAAAAGAACCTGCTTTCATTAGATGATTACGTTGTAGATTATTTGCCATACTTCCGAACAAAAAATAAACTACATAGTGATACGATTACGATTCGGCACTTGTTATCACATACGGCAGGATTTTCTTCTAACTTAGGAATTGCCAATATGATTGCTCCAAATGTTAGAGAAATTTTTTCAGATACACCGACAGAATATCAAGAAGCATTAAATTATTATAATCTAACTGAAGAAGAGACTAGTAGAATCCAAACTCGAGAGGATATAACGAAGTGGTTTGGAAAGGTAGAGTTGGAGTATCCAGTAGGGAAGGGATGGAATTATTGTACAGATTCGTATGTAATCCTTGCCGACTTATTTGAAAAAGTGTCCGGTTACAAGTGGGAAACTTATCTAAATGATGAAATCCTGACTCCATTGAACATGAATCGAACAACAAGTTATTCACGTATAGTTGAAGAAGATAAGAATAGTGCAAGGTATTATTTAGGCAAGGATAAAATAGAAACGCCTTTTCCGAAAAACCAAATTTCTGCTCCAATTGGTTATTTATACTCTACGGCCAATGATTTAGGGGAATATTTACGATTTCATTTAAACAAGGAACAAAATATCTTAAGCTCAGATTTAATTGAAGAAATGCAAAATTCCATTCATTTAGTTAGTGAAGAGTGGCGATTTGGAAGTAAAGTTAGAAGCTACGGACTCGCATGGTTTATAGACAAATATCGAGGATTTAGAATTGTCGAACATGGAGGAGGGCAAATGGCTGTAAGATCACTGATGACAATGGTACCTGAACTGAATCTGGGTGTGGTGGTTTTATTGAATTTCGACGGGACTTTGCATCATGATATTTGTGATAAGGTTATAGATGTTTTTATAGACTCCCATTGATAAATAGTATTTTTTAGTAAGTTATTCCTAAAATGTTGTTTAACAATCAAGTGCGAATTAAAACATTCTATTGTAAATTGAATGACATTCGCATACACCTTGAAACTCCTTTAAAATATATATAAGGAAGGATGATTGAAATGAGAGAAAAAGATTTTAGTAGTGCAATTACTTTAAAAGAAAGAGCAGTGTCGTTTCTACAACTGGTAGCAGCCGGAAATGTACGCGAAGCATTCCAAAGATATACGGTTCCTGAATTTTACCACCACAATCCCTACTTTCGTGGAGATGCAGAATCACTTATGACAGCAATGGAAGAGAACGCAGCAGAGAACCCTAACAAGATTTTTGAGGTCAAACACGCTTTAGAAGAGGGAGAAATCGTTGCAATTCACTCCCTAGTGAAACAGAATAAAGAGGATATTGGAGCGGTTGTTGTTCACATCTGTCGTTTCCAAGATGAACGCATTGTTGAAATGTGGGATGTAGGTCAACCTATACCGGAGAATTCTCCTAATGAGAATGGTGTTTTTTAAATTCATAATATAATCTGATTGAGTGCGTGCCCCCTAAAGCGTTAAAGCTTCACGTGGGTTAGGCACTTTTTTCGGAATTTCGTATGTAGAAAGATTAATGTAGTGAAATTAGGACATTGAGAGCTTAATATATTTCATAAGCAACTGGTAGCAGGTCTATCCCTTCTTGTGGCCATCAAGTATAACCTAAATTAAGACTTTGGGGATTTTGAAGGTTAAAAGGGAATAAGATAAAAGGTTTGAAACTTCTTTTCCTTACTGCCGTATGTATTTGAAGGATAAAGTTCTAGGGGGAAGTAATGAGTTATTTTGAAAGGGTTAAAGAAATTCAGCAACTTCAGTGGGAGTTATTTATCGATTATTGGTATGTACAAATGGGTCTTCTTTTATTGGGAATAGCTTTACTTGTAGTTTGGGTTATAAAGAAATAAGTTTTTGGATTTCTCTTTAATCGATATCGGATTGTTGTGGAAGGAAGAGCCCCCATTAATAAATTTATCCTTGGAGGATTATTATGATAGTACTATTACTTATTGTTTTTAATGGGTTTATTGGATTTTTATTTATTCAATATTTAATAGACGCAATAAAAAGTGATGACAAAGAAGAATTTAAGACAAAAAAACTTAATGCTAGTATAAATTTTGTTTTATGGTCATTCACAACGATCTTTTTGATTGTCTTAGGAATAAGTGGATGAAAAAATAATAAGCTAATGAGAGCTCATCCAGAACTAGAAAAGCTTCTTTTTTGGCTCTTCTTTTTTATCGCCTGCCCCTTTAAAGAGAGAATTTTATAGCGGAAATCAATTACTATTTGTTTCTCTGAAGAGCCTTTTATTATGACAATTCCCTAACGTCAAATACATACATTTGAAATGATTGGAACTATTCCAACAGGTAATATCCTTGAGGAGGATTCTAAATGGAAATGAATTTAAGAGACAACCAGAAAGTAATTGTTCTTCCTTTCGAGGATAGGTACTTTAGCAAAATACAACAATTAAATAAAGAAGAAGGATGGACAAATTTAGTAGAAAATAATCTTAATACACTGAATGCATGGAGAAATTCTAATGTAGCATTAGTTGTAGTAAGGGAAGATGGTGAAATTATTGGCTATATTAGAGGCTTTACAGATGCCCATATAAGTTTATTTATTTGCGAAATGTTAGTTGATAAAAACTATCGTGGATATGGGATAGGAAAACAATTAATAACATACGTACACAATCTATATCCCAAAACAAGGATTGAAATGCTAGCCAATCGTTCATCTCGTACCTTTTATGAAAGACAAGGTTTTCGTGGTTTTTATGGTTTTAGGAAAACTCTAGGAGAATAATAAGAAAGTTCTCAATTAATAGGTTCGGGTACTATTGCTTAAGATTAATATATTGAAGCTTTATAGGTTTTCAATTAGAAATTGTTTCAAATGAAATTTAAGGTATTGTTGGAGGTGGTTAATATGGGAGCTTTAAAAGGAAAAATTGCCGTTGTCGCAGGTGGAACCAGAGGAGCAGGGAGAGGGATTTCTGTGAAATTAGGAGAAGCTGGAGCAACCGTTTATGTTACGGGAAGAACAACAAGAAAGAGTCAATCTCCAATGGGAAGGAAGGAAACAATAGAAGAGACAGCTGAACTAGTAACAAAGGCAGGTGGAATTGGGATACCTGTAAAGGTCGATCATACAGTTGAAGCAGAAGTCATCGGATTGTTTGATAAAATAAGAAAGGAAAATGGAAGACTCGATATTTTAGTTAATGATGTCTGGGGTGGAGATCCTCTTACAGAATGGGGTCTGCCGATTGGTGAACACAATTTACATAAGGGACTTCAAATGCAAAAACAGGCAGTAGAATCACATATCATGACTGCTCATTATAGTATACCGTTATTCAAAGAAAATAATGGTGGTCTTATTATTGAAATAACCGACGGAGTCGACTATAAGCCGAGAGGTAATTTTTACTATAGCCTAGCAAAAATTTCGAATATACATATCGCCCAAGCTATGGCAGAAGATCTAAAGGATAGTCGTATTACTTCTCTTGCTGTAACACCAGGATTTTTAAGGTCAGAAGCAATGCTAGAACTGTTTGGGGTTACAGAGGAAAACTGGAAAGAGGGGGCAAAAGTGGATCCTCACTTTATTGCATCTGAATCTCCTTATTACATAGGTGAAGCCATTCGTTGTTTAGCTTCGGATCCAGAAATATTTAATAAGACTGGAGGAGTATATAGTACCTGGGAACTATCGGAATTATACGGGTTTAAGGATATTGACGGTACACAACCCCACTGGGGAAATTACTTTAAAGAGAATGTTAAGGTGTAATTCTCAGTCATCTTCAATTAAGGGAGCTTATCCGGAACAGGTAAGCTTCTTTTTTACGGAAAATAGTTATTGAGTTCGTTAAAGTTATTTGAAATAATTGGAATTAAGAAACAGACAGTTTGTAAAAGAATTTAATAGAAAAGAGGAAGTCAAATGGAGCAAAGCACACAAAATGTTTATACCCCACCAAAACATATCGTATCAGCAGCTACTATTGTCATCAATGATCAAAATGAGATTTTATTGATTAAGAGTCCTAGAAATGGTTGGGAAATGCCGGGTGGACAGGTGGAGGAAGGTGAGTCTTTGAAGGACGGTGCCATTCGAGAAACCAAAGAAGAGTCAGGTATTGATGTTGAAATATTGAAATTCTGTGGGATTTTTCAAAACGTAAGCCAATCAATCTGCAACACGTTGTTCTTAGCAAAACCGGTTGGTGGAGAATTTGCAACCTCCTCTGAAAGTGTAGAAGTCGGATATTTTTCTATTGAAGAGGCCTTAGATATGGTAACGTTTAATAATTTCAGGGAAAGAATAGAATATTGCTTGAATGAAAAGACTCACCCTTTTTATATAGAATTTTAATCGTTTGAATATACCCTTCTTTATCATTGAGAATAAACACCTTTTAACAAAGGAGAATCCTTTTGAAACATTTAGAACAAAGATTGGTAAATAAAGATTTGAGCTTCTCAAAAAGGAGATCCTTAGCGGTACTCATGCAGGAAACATTTATAAAATTGAAGTTCTGGATGTAGATAATCAAAGTTTCAATTTAATATATAAAGAATTTGCAGCTGATCGAAAGAATGAAATGGAGATTTATACGAAGTTACATCACTTAATTAAGCCATTTAGTAAAGTGATTTCAGTCTGGGATTCTTCTCCACAAGCGATTCTCATGAATGATTTAAAATCAACACTAAAAGAAGATATTAGATATCAATCCGAAAAGGATAAGAGAACTCTTATTAAAAAAGTATTAAGGAGGTTAGCAGTTTTACATAGTACAAGTTTTAGTGAGACTGCTATAGATTTACCAAATTACCAAATAACCTCTCAATGGCACGAATGGTGTTCAGACCAATTGATTCGGCTATGCTCAAGAAATCATTGGGCAAATTCAAATTGGATTAAGGTAATAGATTATGCTTACGACCAATTAGATTTAACAAATTATAAGCAAAGTAGCCCTCAAGTCCTAACTCATGAAGACCCCCATTTTGAAAACATTTTTTATCGGGATGAGTGGGTTTGGTTTATTGATTGGGAGTGGGCAGCTATCGCTTCACCATTAAGAGACATAACGATACTTTGTCAAGATTTATATGATATAGGTTTAATTCAATTCGTAAGGGAATCTTATCAGGAAATTCTAAAGAATAACAAACTCCATATTCCTAGCGTAGATTACCTGCGAGATTTTAATTACCTATACATTCACCATACAACCATGATGTTAGCATGGGAAATCGAAAAGTATTTTCAAGGCCATACCACCGAAGAGCAGGTTCAAGTAATGATCAATTTTAAGATTAGAGAAATTAAAAGGATAACTAATGAAACATTAATTTTTTACCATTGAAAACAAGATGCTAATAATAGTGAATTTACAAGAAAAGAAGTGTGACAGCTGTGGATTATATTTTGATAAAAATGATTCTGTTATTATCTTTTTATTGGTTAATAATATATTTGTTTAATAGCGTAATGAGAAAGTGGCTTAATGTTGAAAAGAAGAAATGGTTTTCATATAACCATTTGAATGAAAAGCATAAGAAATTAGATTGGATGATTAGAATTACTTTTCTTCTTCTCCTCCTTATTAGCTTTTTTTATAATGTCACCCAAGATCCATTTGATAGAATCTGGTATTTAGAAACACATATCCTTCTTTTTGTATTCATTATTGCATCTGAAACGGTTAGAGCTGTTATGGAGAAGAGATATGCCGATAATAGAAATGATTATAAATTTACGATTTCTCAGTTAGCTTTTATTGCACTGTCGATCCTTCTATTTTATACAACTAATTTTTTTGGATTGTTAAATTAACAATAATTTCTGACAGAATTATCAACTTTAAGGTGGAGGATGAATGACTCTTTCGGGAATAGTCATAGCAGAGTTCGATGAGGAATGGACTGTGAAATTTCAATTAATAAAGCAAGTCTTAAACAGCTCATTAAATGATTTAATTATTGGCATTGAGCACGTAGGTAGTACTTCAGTACAAGGGCTTGGGGGAAAACCAATATTGGATATAGACATTGTAATAGAAAATTATGATGGTTTCCCTCAAGTTGTTAAAGAGCTGGAACTAATAGGCTACTATCACCAAAAAGAATGGAGCTTTCAAGGTAGAGAGGCATTCGGGAGAAAGGATAACACTACTCCTTGGGATGGGAAAGGTACACAGTGGGTGGAACATCACCTTTACGTCTGTAACAAATACAGTAAAGAACTTGCAAGACACATAGCCTTTAGAGATTATTTGCGAAGTAATCCACAAGCAATCAGTGAGTATGAAACAATAAAAATGAAATTAGTAAATACAGCAAAAGAAAGGACTTCTTATACTGAAGGTAAAAGTGAATTTATAAATAATGTATTACGTAAATTAATGGATTAATACAAGGTTACTTTTCTCTTACTGATTAAAGGGGAACGGTTATTTTTTTCCTGAAATCAAATTGTCGATTCTTCACTGATTAGTTCACGGCAAGTAATTTCCATGTGTGATGTATTACCTACTTAGGCCATTAAAGGCTTCTTTTTTTGTTCAAAAAAATTTTTATTGTAACTTTTGATTAAGTAAAGAGTCATTAATTATTGAGGGAGAGGGGGATGAAATGGCGGATCCGTTCAGTCAATTGTACGAAACGTATAAAAAGGATATTTTCTCATACTTATTAAAAAACACCAGAAACCCCCATATAGCAGAAGAATTGACTCATGATACATTCACTAAAGCCTTCAAATCACTTAAGAAATTCCGTGGGGAAAGCTCTTTGAAAAGTTGGTTGTTTACGATTGCCAGGAATACATATTTAAGCTATTACAAGAAAAATTCAACAAGGTTTGAATTAAGCCATGAACTTATTGATGAGCAATGGATGGGTAAGGGCGATGATTATAAGTCATTAGAGGAACAAGATAGTATTTCAGCCATTTTATCAAAGCTCTCTGAAAAGGAAAGAACGTTTCTCCTGCTAAGAGATCAACAGGGGATGTCGTATAGGGAAATTGCAAAAATAACAGACGACACAGAAGGGGCAGTTAAGGTCGGGATTTATAGAGCGAGGAAGAAGTTCAGAGAAAAATATAATAAAGAGTTTGGAGGTGTGTGATGTTGAAATATTCATGTGAACTTGTTCAGGATCTATATCCACTTTACGAAGCTGGTGATCTCAGCCCTTCGGTAAAAGAAGAAGTAGAAAAGCATTTACAAGAATGTGAAAAATGCAAATCAATTTATATGTCGGGTATAGGATTTAATGATGGTATTTCATTAAACGAAATAGAGTCCACAATTCCTGAATCTTTGGATAACCGCATACGTTTATCGATGAAGTTGAGAAGGATGAGAATTTACCTTATGGTACTAATTAGCGTACTCGTATTAATCATTGTGAATGTATATCAAAATCATCGCTATGAAGTGTCTTCTGCGTATCAAAATGTATACAGCGGAGCTGAAGAACTTAATCATATCATTCATTCTGTTCCTGAAACGTCCGTGGAAGAGCTGAGTTTCTTAAAAGACATGTATTCTGAAGGAATGTATGAAGGAGTCGGGAAATTAACCGATTCCTTGAATTGGTTTGAAGAAATAAAGCTTAAAGGTTCCACTTTATTTATTGAACAACAATCCTTTTATACAACACTGGATAACCTGTATTTAAGGAAAACGGATGGTAGATGGGATGATGTCGACCAAAAGACACATGACTTATTGATTCAATATGCGGAAGAATATATGCATGAAGTGGAAGAAGACTACGAGAAGTTTAACCACGGTTCCAGGTCCTATTTTGAAACTGTAGATGTGGAGGGCCTTAGTAGTCCCTTAGAAGAAATCAACGGGATTACTTACACTTACAATCGGTTTCACAAGCTACCATCTCAAGTTCAACCATTAGAAGAGAATGAATTGAAAAAGAGGATTGCCTTTGTAACTCAAGCTGATATTGAAGATGTAGCTTTAGAAAAGGGTCAAGAATATAGTTATAGATTTAATGTGAAGAATAAGAGTATAAGTGGAGAGGTGGATGCCTTTTCAGGTTATCCGACAGATTTAGATTACATTACTTCTCCACAAACAGAGGGGGAGCTTTTAAAAGTTGATCAGGTTCAAGAGAAAGTAACCCCATTACTAAAGAGGATTTATGGGAAAGAAAGGCAGTTTTTCGTCGAATACCTCGGTGAAAATGTGAACTATTCTAGTAACATTGATGATAAGTACTACACATTTGGATTTATGCCTATGTTTAAATCATTGCCTGTATACGCGTTTTCTGACAATACTAACATGATATATTTCGATGCAAGATCTGGAGAATTTATGATGATGAATAGTCTTGATGTTATACCGTTATCGTTAAATTTTGATACAAATGTTATCGGAAATATTTCACCAGAAGACGGTTTAAAGGAATTAAACAAAAAAGTAGAGATTGAAGATAAAAAGCTGGCAGAAAAACGACAATATACATTTATGGATACATTTGTGATCTATTCTTCAACCTCAGGCGGACTTGTCCCTGTTCATGCTTATGGACTAAGTGATCATGATTGGACTTGGAGGTATATCAATATCGAAACTGGGAAAGAAGAGCTACTCTATTTTGAACACTGAATTCTTTATTGAACAGTGAAAACAATACGTTATTTGAAGTAAAACTGTATAATAATAAATTAAGAGGTTTTGACGTGATGTCGAAACCTTTTTTTGGTATTTTGGAGGAATTTTACATTAATTGTCGAAATATTTACTAGTTGTCGGATGATTTATATTTATTTAAGATTTTTGGAATGTATGAAAGTAATTTACCACTAAATGAAACTATTTTGGATAAATATCTACTAGGATAAAAAGGTTGGTGTAGAATGATAGAATATTTTATAGATGGATCAACTAAAAACAACATGATTGGTGCAGGGGTTGTAAAGGTCAATGAATTCGGCTTTATTGAAAAGTACCACTTCAATGTAGAGCACCAAAAGCCTTCTTCACATATTGCTGAGGGCTACTCTCTTGAAAAAGCTTTAGAAATGATATTGGAGAAAGATGTAGATAGCAATGAATTAATTAATATTTACACTGATAATCAAAATTTACATCGCGCATTGGTATATAACGAAAACACAGATTTCAATAGTAGTGATTTTTTTGCTAAGCAAGTGACCAATAATTATTATCATCATTTAAGAAAATTATACTTAAAATTAATTTCAAGATACACCAATTCACCAATTTATCATTGTAATAAAACAAAAGAATCTAGACCGAAAATCAAAATATATTTTAAAGATTCACTCGAAGATAAGAGGTATTTACAGGATGCTCATCTCTTAAGCAGGGAGTATATAAATGAAGAAGTGAATTCCCTGAATGCACAATTAAAAGCAATTAGAAAAAACAATAAGTGGTATATACATAAAGATAATAAAGGTGTTATTGCTGTAAACAAAAGACCATTAATTGCTTTATCAATGGCATTAGAAACGATTGATAACAATATTAAAGATATTAAGTTGTGTGAAAAACTACAAACACTTATCAAAACTACTAATAAAAATAAACTTTCCAGTGGTTCAATGAAATCAGCAGTAAAAATAATAGAAAAGCATATTAATTAAGTGTGAATTTATTTATATTCTCATACAATCCGTACCAATGTTAGCTCTGGTACGGTTTTTATTTAACCAATTTCATTGTATGAACGGTTATGGAATGTAAGCAATAAATTACCACCGCCTGACCTCCACCTTATTTGTTACAATTTATATGGTATTATTACGGAGGTTAGTGATAAATGAAGAAAAAAGTTCAGATTCTATTTATGATTTCTATCATCTTTGTAGGCGGTTTTACAGCAGGAACTTTATTTGCAAAAAATAGTGCTAACTATGAGTCTGCAAAAATGGTAAAAACTGCAGAACAATCAACTAAAAAACCTTTTCAAAAAAACTTTCCTGAATTATCAGAAGCCCCATCAAAGGTGCTGATTGGCTACGTCCAGGATTATCGTGATCCAGATGCTATTGATTATTCAAAATTAACACATGTTATCTTTTCCTTTGTCCATCCTGAAAAAGATGGAAGTCTTTCTTTTAATGGTGAGGCTGCGTCAAGTAATTTGCGACGTATGGTTTCCAATGCACAGAAACATGATGCAAAAGCGTTTTTGGCAGTAGGAGGTTGGTTCCATATAAATGGTGGGGAATCCTATGAATATTTTAAATCAGCTATAGAAAGCCTATCTTCTAGGGAAAAGCTTGTGAAAGAGCTTGTTAGCGTAGCTGAAAGGGAAAATCTTGATGGAATTGATGTTGATTTTGAGCATCCCCGTTCTAAGAAAGATGCCCAGTATCTTGCCGCTTTTATAAATGATTTGAGTAATAAGCTTCATGCTGCGAATAAAGAGCTTTCAGTTGCGGTTCATTCGAAGATTCATAGTGTTACAGGCACTGTGACTGACTTTGTCGTTTACGATCCTTCCATGTTTAAGCAAGTAGATTTTGTTAATATCATGGCTTATGACGGACAGTGGGATGGCGGTTATAACGCGGCAAACTTATCCCCGTTTCCTTTTACAAAGAAAATTGTAAACTATTGGTCGTATCTCTTTGATGCTCATAGTATTTCAAGAGATAAACTGGTACTTGGAGTTCCCTTATATGGGCAGCCTGAAAATCCAGCAATTAAGCAGGTGTCCTATGAAGCTATAATTAATAACCGAAATCCGGAATATGCAGTCAAAGACAAGATAAGTATGAATGGTACAACATACTACTATAATGGTGAAGAAACGATGGAAAAGAAAACAAAACTGGCTTTAACCAACAGATTTGGAGGTATGATGATCTGGGAGGTTGGCCTGGATGCAAAAGGACCTTACAGCCTTTCAGGAGCGATTGCTCAAGCACTTGATAACGCAAAAACAAAACCTGAAAAGTACTATTCAGTTAAAAGTTCTGATTAACTGTTTGGCCTGACCATATTATCTTGTATCCCCTCCTTTTTTGTGAATTTGGAAAAAGGGGGGATAAATAATTGTTACATTAAGAAAATCAAGGTGATTCATACGGAGTCACCTCAGGTTGAGAAAAGCCGGTAATCTTCGAGATTACTGGCTTTGTTGTTGGAGAGACTGAGCTGAAACGATGTAATTGTATTATAAGGAGATTTGGGGCAAAAGGGACGGGTACATAAAAGGAGTCTCTTTTCCTTATTAACACACCGCCACCTGATTCCGTCCATTTCGTTTCGCTCTATACAGTTGCTCATCTGCTAACTGAATCATCTCGTCAATCGTGAGTAAGCTGAATGGGTGGCTGCTATAGAACCCAATACTCACCGTTAAATAAATGGAAGCTCCGCTATCAAGATGTAAACCTTCACGTCGAAATGCTTCTAGTAAGAGATCGGCCCATTCCAAAGCGTGGTCTTGATTGGTTTTTTCTAAGAATACGATGAATTCTTCTCCGCCGAATCGTCCCACAATTCCTAATCCCATTAGGACCTTCTTGATGAGATTTCCTGCAAACACAATTGCCTGGTCTCCGATTAAATGACCATATGTATCATTGATTCTCTTAAAGTGATCGATATCAATCAACAAGAGAGAAGCGGGTTCGCTCTCTATATACAACTCGGTTGCTTTCTCCAGGAAGTATCTCCGGTTTAACATTTTCGTTAAGTGATCATGCATAGCAGAACTCTTGAGCGATTGGAAGTCGTCTTTCTGAACGATTAATGCTGTGAACTGTTCAATGAATGCTGGGAGGAAGCTTTCCATTAATGAAAGATCGGCTTCTTCCAGAGGACTCCAGATTACGAACCTTCCAGTGTGTGATTGACATGAAATGGGGACAGTTAACGTAGAATCGTCCAGGATGTTAAAACCTGGAGAGCACCCATCCTGTATAGAGACATACTGCTCTACATAGAACTTCTCTAATTCGGCTGGCAAATTCACGCTCGAAATCACTCTCCACTTGTTGCCATCCTTAGATAGGTAAAAGCCTTTCTCAAAATGGGTGATTTCCATCAAACACGTTATCCCTTGTTTTGATAATGGTTCCAGCTCGTCCATGACTGACATCTGTTTGAAAGCATTTTGCAGCAGGGTTTGGGCATAATATTTTTTGGTTTCATGCTCTTTTTCCTTTCTCATCCTCTTGATTTTATCAGCCAGACCGAGAGAAAGCACCAATACTTCTACTACGGCTCCTACCTTAGGAGCAAATAATGTCAGGTTCGTTAGGGGAACTATTTTGAAAGCTGCCAAAATGTTGAGAAGAACTCCTATAAAGAGGAGAGCCCAAGCCGAAAGATAGAACTTTGCTTCTCTTGTTCTTAGTCTGACCTTAATGGCAATCGCTATCAGAAATAGTACGAATATCGTAGCCATGACAGTGCTGATCATGGTCATCGTACCAATCTTGAGGAAAAAGGGAAGAACCAAGCATAGTGCACAAAGCGTATTAAAGATTGTGACAATCTTATTGAGAACTGGAGCATTTATTTTTAGCTGTAAGAAATATTTTGCGAATAGAAGAGCGAACAGGGATGACCATATGATAAAGAAGGAATTCGATCTAAGGGCCCACCAGGGAAAATTCCCCCACACAAACTGAAAGGCAACTCCATCCCAGATTGCCTGCATCATCGTAAATCCAGACACAAATAGTATGTAATATAGGTAGCTTTTCTCCTTAAGAGAGAAGAACAAGAACGTATTATAAATTATCATGGCAAACATGATACCGTAGAAGATGCCGAGGATCGATTGATTCATATAATTGGCTTCCGAGAATGCAATAGGTTCCCAGAGAGATACTGGTGCTTGAAAGAAACTATCGGTCTCAATTTTCAAAAAATGGGCCGTGGAAGCTTTCGGCTGAAGATGCAGTGTGAAAACTAGATTACGATGTTTGTAGTTTCTTATATCAAATGGATAGCGATAACCGATTGTATCCTCTTCCACAAGTCGATCATCCTTGAGTGTGTACAATGTCACCGAGCTTAGGTGGGGCTTCTTGATTTCAAGGAGAAGCTTTCTTGAATCAACAGAGGCATTGGTCAGATCCATTTTCAGCCAATAGATTGTACCTGAGATATCGCCTGATGGATTCGTATTGGATAATGGAACAAATTCATAACTCTTTTGTAGGATTTGTTCTTCGGTTAACCCATCCTGATCGAAAAACACCTCTAACCTGTTGGACAGATCCAATTCTTCCATGTTTTCAGGAATGATGATCTTGTCCTTTGCATTTGCAGGAAGAACTGGTGCAAATATCATGGTAATAGTAACTGCTAAGAATAGCAGGGTAGTGTATTTTTTCATAAAAAAGCTCCTAATTTTACTTAATACTGTATGATTATAGCACAGACTTTTTATGAGAAAATTGAAAAAAGGAGAAAAAAATAATAAATTCACAAACTTTATTCCAAGGCTGATTGAAATGTTCCGTCATGATAGATAAAAAAACACCCATCCGATTCCGGATGGGTACATCAATACTCTTTATTACTTAATATTCTCGTCTGCATTTATGACAATTGCACTTATGTTGATGATGCTGAATCTTTTGATGGCAGCCACAGTGGTGTTCACGCTTTTTAAAGCATCCGCAATCACTATGATGGTGAGTTTTTTTATGACATCCACAGTCATGTTTGTCCTTAATTTTAAAGCATCTCACTTCTGCATCAGATTCTCTTCTTCCTTGTTTACCGCAATCTTCATAATCGCATGAACAGTGGGCGAACATCAAGTTGTCCCAAAAACGAAAACGTCGATGATGATCTGTTCTATCTCTTTCACACCAATTAAAAAATGGGAACCACATTTTAAATCCCCCAATCTTCTATAAAATTGTCGAAGGTAAACCTCGACTCTCTATATACTATGTAGCTTTGTCCAAGTCGATTGGGCAGAGGCCCCATTTTCTATGCGTTTTTATTAGAAAAAGAGAATTCAGATATTCATTATGACTTCAATAGAATACTATTAATATCCTAAGGGGTTTCTTAAAACGATTAAAGAGGATAATCGACTTTGTTCATTTGAAGCGCCATTTGGAGTTAATATAGTTTGAGGTTCAAGTTGGAATAGAAAGTAAAAGAGGGAGAATTTAATGCTTTTAAAGTAGTATCTATATATTTAGGTTGTCTTCGAAAACTTTGCTATGTGCATTTAGAGGAATTTATTGCCTTATATTACAAATTTTGAAATAATTAGAAAAAACGATTGGGAGAATTGTTTCTTCAATTTTTTCATTATCCAAAGGAGTGGGAAAATGGTTAATTTACAAGCTAAATACTTGAAAAGGAAATATTTAAGCGTTCTTATTCTGACTTTGTTATTTGTATCTTCTAGTTGTTGGTCTTCGGAAGTTAAAAATGATCGATTGACTGAGAACTCCATCAAGCAATTTATTTCAGAAAAAGGTCTAGAAGAACCCTTAGGAACAAATTTAATCAGTGACGATAGGGCAGTAGTAATATATATAGGGTATTTGTTTGAAGTATGGAAGAGAAACGATGATATACGAAGCAGAAAGGTTTCTTACACTAATAATAATGAAGTATCAATAGTAGGAAGTGCAGAAGGAAATCCATACATAGCAATTACTATATTAGATGAAAAAATCTTAAAAAAAGCAGAAAGAGTCTCTATACATTTTGAAGATGGATATGAGTTGAGTAGAGAAATAGAAGATAAGAAAGCCTTTGCAATTTCATATGATAAAAAACATAGTGAACAATATGTGGTTGAGTTTTATGATTCAAAGGGAGAGATTATATACTCAATATAATATTCTAGAGCTGGAAGAAAAGAAGATCTAATTGAAAGAAATGTCTTCAGTGAAGGAGTTTTTGATGAGCTTTCCTTATAATATAACAGGACGGATTTTGGACAAATCCGTCCCGACTTCATCTACTTTTCATTTGGATAATCACAATATTCAATGATCGTTCCTTCCGTATCAGCTGGATTTAAATAGATCAGTCTTCTGCCATGCTTGTTGATTCGAAGACTATCAGGTAAAGTACGTATTCCCTTTTGTTCCAGCTCCTCTAAAGCGCGATCCAAGTTATCCACCCGATATGCGATATGATGAACACCTTTTCCTTTTTGCTTGATAAACCGAGCGATAGGGGAAGTGACATTATTGGTT
This sequence comes from Rossellomorea aquimaris TF-12, assembly GCF_001648555.1. Taxonomy (GTDB): domain Bacteria; phylum Bacillota; class Bacilli; order Bacillales; family Bacillaceae_B; genus Rossellomorea; species Rossellomorea aquimaris. The sequence goes on from NZ_LQXM01000029.1 coordinate 160,367, forward strand.
GGTGCCAGTAATTCTGTTCGGGCTTCATCCACCTCCATAATCGCAATTTCGCTCTCGACTCCCTTGGCATCACTTCTGTATCGGTCAATCAACTTCGCTCCAAGAACATCAGTATAGAACTGAATGGTATCTTCTAGGTTTCGAACAGCCACGCCGATATGGTCGATTGTCTTTTTCATGATCATTCTCCTTACTTAATGGGTGTGTTTATCTTAACATATCTTTTCTAAACAGAGAGAAGGAAAGACATTGAATCATTTTATCCCATAGTAAATAAAAGATTGTGAAAACTGTAATTTTTTGAAATAATTGGAATTGTATAAGGGGATATCAATAGTTAAGTACTTCATGATAAAAAAGTAGTCAGTCGGAGGTGAAATTAAGTGGTAAGAAGTAAAGTAGCACTCATTAGCTCATTCATTATTTTCCTTATATGTATGTATTTATATTTTCCTTATCCAAGTAATGAAATGATAGACGCGCGAATTATCTTTATGTCATTTCCAATCAGTAATCAAGATGGGTATAACACGCTTGGTATAGTTGGATCTGTATTGTTTATCATCGCCATGATTCTACTTGTCAGAGGCATCAATAAATACCATTTTCGAATCTTCCTAATCACTTTATTTAGCTACTCTTTTTTACCAGTATTAATCATTTTTATGTACCAGGAAACGATTGCTGGTGGAATATCAGCAATTTCTTACGATGGAAAGGGTACATGTGATTTTGAGCAGGTGAGTGAAGACGAATTATATGGGGAATGTAATCTCCGCATACATAACCGCAGTGGTAAAACAGTGTCATTTGAGTTAGAATTCCTGGATTCTTTATTAATGGAAAATGATACACGATTGGAGTCCCTCATGAATGTAAATGGGCCTCATCGTATAACAATAGAAGCCAATCGTGAAAAGACTATCCAGTTGAAGGAAATACTCAACTTATCGGATGTTCCAAATCATATTACTGGAGGAGGATCATCGATGATTCATATTAAATTAATTGATTCGGATGCTATTCGCATTTTGTAATAGACCTATTCCCTACCAAATTTAGTTTAAGCTAAACTGTAATGAATTATTACCTATACATACAATAAAGCTAGATAAGTATTTTTAAGGAGATAAGGTCCATGTTTAAGACTTTAAGAATTATTTTAGCACTAACCGTTATTTCTATGGGAGCTTTTACTTTACTCACAGATAATCATTGGCTGCAGCCATATATGTTCTTCATTCTTTGTTTAATGTTATTGGTTATGGGATTAGAAGAACTTCAAAAAGGAAGGAAAGCTTATGGCTATCTTAGCTTTTTTGTTTCTATGTTTCTAGTTATCGTATTATTCATCATTAAATGAGGCTATTCTGAATTTTTAACTCAGCTACCATGCGAAGGGAATTTTTGAAAACCACCATTTTTTCTTTCGAAAAATATGTGGAAAAACTGGTTTGGAATTTTTAAGTAAGGTGAATTGGAGGGCAAAGGAGAGATAGTGTGCTTTATACATTATTTACTGTTTTAATCACATTAGTTTTAGGTTTCATATTGTATCAAATTCCTTTAATACATAGTATCTTTGAACATCAAGACCTTTTTGGGATGGTTCAGATCTCAAACTTCATTATTTTGATTGTTATTTTATATTTGTTATTGAAAAGGACAGAGAAATAAAAAAATACTTAGATATGTATTGTTTATTTTGCGTATTAGCAGCTTTAACTTTCTTTTTTATCTTTAAAATTTAAGGAGATGAGCAATCATGAAGAATAAGAAGAAAATATTCCTTGTTATAATTGTTTCCCTGACCATAATTATTTCTCTTATTATATCAAAGCCATCCAATACTATGTTTGACGACTGGATCGTAGATGAATACCAAATAGAATGCAAAGGTCAAGAGTGCATATTAAACTCTAACAGATATAAGATTGCAATCAGAGAAGATCAAAATTATTTATTATTCAACAAAAAAGCCTCAAGTTAGAAAGAAGAGATGGATCTTTTCTGTTTGTAGAAGGTATTGGTATTTTAGGTACTTTTATTCTACAAACATTTAAACCATTATATTGAAATGGTAATGTATGTTTAACGGGCTGGAGTAAAAAGCTTTTGTACTAAGCTTCAAGGTTTAACGAGTACGAACTTGAAATAAGAGGTGAAAAAAGTGGAGAAGTTTGTGTTTATCTTCGGACCACAAGCAGTTGGGAAAATGACAGTTGGACAAGAGCTTTGCAAGATAACAGATTTAACATTATTTCACAACCATATGACGATCGATTTGCTTCATCCCCTTTTTGGATTCAGTTCTGAAATGTGGAGATTAGCAAAACTATTTAGAAATGAAGTTTTTGAAAGCTTTTCAAAGAGTGATTCATACGGATTAATCTTTACGAAAGTTTGGGATTTTAGTTCTGAACAGGAGTGGGAAGGAATCGAAAGAATGTGTAAGATTTTTGAGTCAAAAGGAATTGAAGTCTACTTTATTGAATTGGAAGCTGACACGAATGAAAGGTTAATCCGAAATAAATCGCCTCATAGGTTAGAGCATAAACCAACCAAGAAAAATTTACAGGAATCTGAAGAACATCTTCTATTAACCTTGGAAAATCTAAGGTTAAATTCATATGAAGGTGAAATCAGCAAGGCAAATTACTTAAGAATAAATAATACACACTTAAGTGCCAGTGCAGTTGCTGAAAAGATAAAAATGAAATTTAAGTTTTAGTGCATTTTCAGCAAAGTTAAGAGAGGGACAAAGCTGAAGATCAAATGTAATCTCAGCTATTGTCTCATTCAAATAGCAGCTGTTTAATCGGAAACCTAAAATTAGAATGAAATACTAATAATCTAAAATTTTTCTTGTGGACTTAATAGGTAATAGCCATTTAACGAAATTAACTTTAAATCTAATTAAAATATCTATATTACTGCTGACTTAGAATCATTATTTGAACTACCTAATTTTATTAAAAAGTCTTCTATTTCTTGTGTATCAACAGGATGAAACATGTGGGATGAATTTTCAAACCAGTACATTTCTTTATCCAAAGTTGTTTCAACCTCTTCAAGAAATCTCTTAACGGGTTTTCCGTCAACATGAAAATCATGTGTTCCATGTAAAAAATAGAGAGGGACCTCTATCTTTTTTATTAAATTTAAATTAACATTAGCAAAATCATTTATTAAAGTTTGGGTATATGTTAGTTGATAGGCTCGATAAAATGTATTAAAAATATCTTTTAAGGTGTAGTCAGACGAATTCAAAAAAAGTTTAAGTCCACCGAGCATTCCAGGGTGTTTCACAGTTTCATTTTCATAAATCATTGATTTATACTTCATTAGAATTGTACGAAATGATGTCCATTGCTTTACGTTCTTTACATAGGGGGGCTTTCCTATTTGCTCTAATTTCCTAAGTGTTTTTGTGTCATTTGATTTCTCTGCTTTATTCTTAACCCAGTCATAACAATGGGTATCATTTTCAGTCCAACTTAATAGTTGTGAAATTCCTATGTAAGCATGTAGTTGTTCAGGATACCTAGAAGCGATCGATAATCCAATCATAGAGCCCCATGAGTGAGCGGCAAGATAAATCTTTTCTTTAGTGAATTTCTCTTTTAAAATACCAATTAACTCATTACCGTCACTGATAAACTGTTCTACTCTTATTGTTTGGGGAGGGATAGTATGGCTATATGACTTTCCTGCCCCTCTCTGATCCCAGAAGACTAATACAAAATGTTCAACTAATTTTTTTGTGTTAGTTGCGATGGCATAATCTTGTCCGCGTGAAACCACACCAGGAACTGGCATACAAGGTCCGCCGTGAATAAATAACAATACAGGATTACTGGGGTCGACAGCTTGAATAAGTATAGACTGTTCGACTCCACCCAAATTAATTTTCTCAACAGTATCAATCCCTGTTGAAGGAATAATAAAATCCTTTTTCTTGAAAAACAGTCCCATTTTATCCCTCCTCTTTGAAATAATTATATATTATTTCATACTTTATTAGTTTAAATCTAAAAAATATATTTAATGATTAGAGTGGTGGGAATAGGAGGATAAACGTAAAGATATTTGGTGAGTTTCTATAGATAATTGAAGAGGAAAGATAAAAAATATTTTGAAGCAGTTGAAATTTCCTCTTTGCACCAAATCGGATAAGTGGCTGTTAACCGTCTTACTAAAGTTGGCAACGAAAGTAAATGTCAATCATGTTATTTATATCCAAAAAAGGGATTTTTAAGGTAGATGACGAATTCATTCAATTGAACATATAAAGGAGTGAAAACATTGGCTACTTGGGTTACCCACTTTAGGATTGCTGAAGAACTAATAAAAAAAGAAATTCCTGTCTCAAAAATAGAATTTTTGGTTGGAAACATTGGCCCTGATTGTGGGCTTATTGGAGAAAACGGTAAACCTACACCTCCTAAAGAGATTACACATTTTAAGGTTGAAGGTAAAATTAGCGCAAATTCTTTTTATTTACAATATCTCTTGGATGCAAATAAAAGATTATCTCATAAATTTTCTTATTATCTAGGATATTACATTCATTTAGTGACTGATGAGGAATGGATTAAACTCCTTGAGAAAAAGAAAAAGGAAAAAGTGTACCAGGATATACTGAATACCTCTGAATACGCTAAACTTGTGAAGAAAGATTGGTATGGGCTGGATTTTTTATATCTTAAAAATCATACCAATAGTATTTTCTGGACGGATTTTCAACACATAACTGACTTCCCAGAGTACCTGGATTTCTTTCGAACTGGTCAAACATTAGAACAGATTAAAAATATCACAAAGTTTTATCAAACTAGTACAATTTCAGAAGAACACGAGTTTATTTATCTTACAGCAGCTGAGGTTGATCAATTTGTAGAAGAAACTTTACATAAAGTCATGGAAATTTTAAAGTCTTTGGGTATTCAATCAGAGCATAAAACTTCAATTAGAATGCATTTTTAAATGAATAACATAGAAAGAACAAGCTTCAGGTGGATTGGAAATATTCATAGTGAATGTAGAAGGAGCTATTTATCGTAATGGTAAATGGCTCTTAATTTGGAGAAGTGAAAAAGAAGACCGAACTATTTGAATAAGAAGTACAACGAAAGAGGTAATTATGGCTAGAAAATATAATTTGTGGTCATTTTCTTTATGCTTATTAACTATATTGTTTTTATTGAACTTGATTTTTTCTGATTGGATAATATCTCCGCCTCCCTATATTCTTTGTTTACTTTCTGTAATCGCCTTTATACTAGGGATATTTGGTTTTAAAGATAAAACGAATAAGATATCGAAGTTTAGAAGTTGGTTTACTATTTTTCTTTCACCATTGCTTTCAATGGTTTTCTTTCTTGGAGTTCTCCGTTTTCTTTTTGTTTCAGAGGATTTATTTAAAACAACATATTCTCCTAAAAATAATTATAAAATAGAGTTTTATCTTAAAAATGGGGGAGCTACTACATCGTTTGCAGTAATAGGTAAATTAGATGGTCCTCTATGGTTTGAAATAACTATTTATGAAGACTACCGAATGGACCACGCTAATGTTGAATGGATAGATGAACATACTGTTTCGATAAATAATCATATATTGGATTTAAGAAAAGGGGAAACATATTCTGATTAAAGAATAGAATAATTCCCCATAACCTGTTAAAGGTATAATTGCTGAATATAGCAGTATTGAGCATATTAAAAAAGATTAATAATGTAGGAGGATACGTATGGGTTTCTTATGGGTAGGTTTGGGTATTGTCATAGCAGGTTATCTGATTGGTGATGGGTTGAAAAATGTAAACAACCCTAATGCAAAAAATATTTTAGAATCGTTAAATGAAAATGACGATCATGAATTGATTAAAGAGAGCGATGTGCATCATTTTATAGGTGTTACTAAGGAAGATGCAAAAAACATGATTAGTGAACACCCTGGTATTCCACACATTGTGTTAAACAATAAAGTGTATTTTCCGAAAGGTAAATTACGTGAATGGTTATTAAAGATTGGTAGTTAAACCTATCCCATCCAAGCGGATGAAAGGTTTGAATGAGATTGAGTAGTAGGGGAGAGATCTATTGCTGATTTTATTTGCATTATTTATTTTTTTAGTTGGGTGGTTTATGTTTGTTAATAATAAGCAAAATGAAAAGTCAAATTGGATTCTGTGCTCTTTAATGCTTTTAAGTCCGGTTTTGTTTCATATGATTGGACTTGCTTATGCAGGTTATCTTCATGACCAAGGGCAAGCATTTGGTTCAGCATATTTAGCTTTGTTATTGCTATTCAATAGCTTTTTAATGTTAGTAGTAAACATTATTATAACGATTAATAATAAGAGACGTACAAAAAATAGTTGAATACGATTATATTAAATACAGGTTTTTCTATTATGAATTGTTGTATTTTACCAGATGAAAAACTAAAATAATGGTAGAGATGTATTGAAAGGGGAATTAAGATTCTACATGTGGCAAATTCTGTAATGAATCATAATAAATAGATAGCTTTGTACCCTTAGGAGGGAAGAGTGTGTCTATTTATTTGAATAATAATCATTCCAGGGATGCAAGGTGTGGAGTTATATAATATCCATTAACTAGGAATATACTATTAGTGGGTATGTATCCTTTTCTATGAGGATCTAACTATCTACTAGCCATATCATCCCTATAATATGGGGGTTAAAATCATGAGTCATTCTCAAAATAAAATTGCACTAATTACAGGTGCAAGCATTCAAAATGATATTGGTACAGCTATTTGTCGTAAGTTAGCCTCACAGGGCATAAATATTTTCTTTACTCACTGGAATTCTGATTCTGAGTGGATAGAAGAATTTCAACAGGAAATTTTACGGATGGACGTCCGTTGTGAGGAAATAAAAATTGATTTATCAGATGCAAATGCTGCATTAACTATATATGAAGAAATGTCGGGTAAATTAGGATATCCTTCAATCTTAATTAATAATGGAGCTCATTCCACAAGTAATGATTATGTAACACTGGAAGCCAAAACGCTTGATGATCATTATGCGGTTAATATGAGGTCAACTTTTCTTCTTTGTGTTGAATTTGCTCGTCGTTTTAAAAAATCTAAATTAGAATCAGGAAGAATAATCAATATGACATCTGGGCAGGATTTAGGTCCTATGCCTGGGGAGTTAGCTTATGCAGCAACGAAAGGAGCTATTTCAGCTTTTAGTAGGTCGTTATCACAAGAACTTGCACCTTTAGGAATCACTGTTAATGCAGTAAACCCAGGTCCAACAGACTCTACATGGATGACGAATGAAATAAGAAATTTTCTTCTACCTAAATTTCCAATGGGTCGCATTGGTACACCTGATGACGTGGCACGAATCATTGCATTTCTGGCAAGCGATGAAGCTGAATGGATAACCGGACAAATAATTCATTCAGAAGGTGGATTTATTCGAGGATAGTTTAGATAAAACAAAATAACAAACTAAAATATGTACCAATGTATACACTGGTACATATTTTTTATCGATTTTGACCCAAATATAATAAACGTATTGGTGTATCAAGCTGAAAATAATGGGGGGGTGAAATAAGTGAATGTAGAAGTGATGAGTTTTAACGAGAGGCCAATAAATGCTACTGAACTTATCAAGCTTTATAGTAATGCAGGTTGGTGGGAGGAAAGAAAAGAGAGAGAGATTGAAGAAATGTTAAAAAGAGTTATTTCCGTTGGTGTATGGAAAAATAACGTTCTTATCGGGTTTGCCAGGGCGGTATCGGATGATAAATTTAGAGCTTACATAGAAGACGTTGTAGTACATAAAGACTTCCAAAAATTAGGAATAGGAACAAAGCTTGTCTCTCGATTATTAGGTGAACTTTCACACATTGATGTTATTAGCTTGTTCTGTGATGAAGATTTAATACCATATTATGAGAAAAGTGGCTTTAAAATTAGCAAGTCACAATTTGTAATGCATAAATAGGGAAGAATTAAATTTATCAAAAAATAAGCAAATTGCTGATAGTAAAGTAAAAACAACTAATAATCAACTTGAAATAATGTTGTTAAATTAAGGGGTTACCATAGTAATTTTAGAGTTACCAATAAAACTTAATAAATTGGAGTGACTTTGACATTGAGTATGAAAAAGAGGTTTGTTACACGTCTATATATCTCTATTGGAAGCTATATCGTAGTTGCTATCCTCTTATTTATATTTTTGATTAAAGTAAATCAGCAAGATAGTAATTTAAATATTCACGAACAGGTAAAAGAAATTGAAATCGTTACTTGGGAAACAGAGGAAAACGTCGGAATGATTGATGACAAGCAGTTTATCAACGAACTTATTGATGATTTAAATAATGCTGATACGCTCTCAACAAATGGATTAAAACTTAGTGGCTATCCGCCCTACAAACTATTATTTAAAAACAATGATGGACAAATTCTTCATAGATTGGGCTATTTCAAGTCATCAGTCTTAATGGGAATATCAGGACAGTATTGGGAAGCTAATAAGATCTACGGACTAGAAAAAGAAATCCCTTTTGAGTTCTCTGATTAAAGAGGTGGGGGCAGGATGGTTAAATAACCTGATGCAATCGAATGAAGTTATGGGAGTGCATTTATTATATCCAAGCCTTATTTACTTATCGTTTATAAGATCAATAAACAATTAGTTAGATAGAAATGCGATTTCAAGACTAAAAAGCAAAAATTAAGATATTGAGAGAATTAGAAGTAATTAACGGATACTTATCCATAATGAATAAATAGAATCTAATATAATAAATAGAGGGTTTAAGTGAAGTGATGAAATTACTAAAAAGAATGTATGTTGTTATGACCATAATGGTATTTGTAACTTTGACAAGTGAATATATATTGAAAGGTGAGTATTCAGTCATTGCAACCTAGCTTGTAGTTTTTCTATTTTCCATTGGGACTGTATTTTTTATTAATGCAAGAAATTATTTATCCAAGCGATAGTTTATGGAATCAAAAGCGGAAGTTCATTATTAATGTTTGTTAAAATTATCTTTAAATAGAGTCAGAAGGTACGTGTTTGGGTGTAAAGATATGTGGCGAGGGACAATTATGCATTGGTATTTGTATTTACTTATAGATATATGAAAATCCTGTTGTATCATAGCAACAGGATTTTTATGTTCAATATAAAGAATAGTGCGTATTTTTTGAATTGAATAAGAAGAAAATGTAGTATTCGTATATCTTACGAGTTGCTGCGGGAACTTTTTCAACTAATGGTGTAGGCTTTGATGGGGTTTCATGAATAATAAAAGGTGAAGCAAAATAGTATTATTAAAAGACTCATTGTACAAGACAGATTGTTGAAATGAGATTACTACTAAAGCTCTTGATGGGGGGCTGATTTATGTATAGGAATAAAAATGTGAATTTAGTCATTATATTGCTTATTTGCTTACTTATCATTAATATTGTTAGTGTAATTCTCCACGCTAGAATTCACATAGTATACAGTATGGGTATGGGCCATGTTTTCTTAATAGGACTAATCATTTTCCTTATTGTTTTTCTATATTTTAAAGGTTAGTTGAGCAAAGCCTAATTATATAAAGGTTCTAAATTTACTATGATATCGTATTTCACGCTTTAATAAGAACAAGTCCACTTTTGTTTATTATTTGAACTCGGCCTTTTTTATTTGTCATTCTCATTTATTCAAGGAAAGAAAAACTCCCAACCATTATGATCATCAAATCCATAAAGATTGTTCTCTTCTTAAAACCCAAAGAGCAGGTGAATGGAATAAGTGAACCCTTAAATTTGAGGGTTCTTTTTTTAGTAATGAAAGTTTTGTGACAACTGAAAATATTTACAGGTAATTTCCAATATCTTGTAGAAAAAGTAGGTATTAGAATTAACTATATGGGGTGTTTATATTTGCATCAGGTGAGCTTTTCACTAAAAAAAAATTCATATATATTACTATTTGGATTGGGCATATCAACCTTAGGAGACTTTATTTACCTCGTTGCCATTAATGTTTTTGTTTTAAAACTAACTGGCTCAGCTGCTGCGGTAGCTGGTTTATGGATTATAGGACCTATCGCATCGGTGTTAACGAAGTTTTGGTCCGGGAGCATGATAGATCGTTTAAACATTCGAAAAATAATGATTGTAACGGACATCATTCGCGCGATTTTGGTAGCAATTATTCCATTCCTCAGCTCTATTTGGCATATATATATATGTCTGTTCTTTCTCTCTATTTCAAAAGCTTTCTTTGAACCCGCAGCAATTACATATATAACGAATATTGTTCCTGAGAAAGGAAGAAAACATTTTAACTCTTTTAGAAGTTTGATTTCTTCAGGTGCCTTTTTAATCGGTCCTGCTATTTCTGGAGTATTAATTCTCATTAGCTCTCTGAATATATCAATATGGATAAATGCTATTTCTTTTGTTATTTCAGCTATTATGGTGTATTTACTACCAAACGTGGATACGTATTCTGATAAATCAGTACGAATAATTAGTTTGGACATATTAAAAAATGATTGGAAGGAAGTAATTAATTTCAGTCAAAGCAATTTCTTTATTGTGAAAGTGTACTTCTTAGCTCAACTTTTCATGGTTATCGCACTTGGAATGGATGCTCAAGAAGTTGTCTTCACTCAAAAGGTATTAAATTTATCTGAGACAGAATACGGGATACTCATAAGTTTAACAGGAGTTGGTTCAATTTTAGGAGCAACAACTGTTTCGATAGTTGCCAACAAGTTGTCTATAAAAGCTCTAATATCCCTTGGTTATTTTATGGTATCAGTTGGCTATCTGATCTATGCTTTCTCATTTTCATTTTGGACAGTAGCAATTGGATTTATGGTATTGGGTTTTTTCAATTCATTTTCCGGCACTGGATTTATGACTTTTTACCAAAATAACGTTCCAATTAAAATGATGGGGAGAATTTCTAGCATATACGGTATTCTTCAAAGTTTTCTTCAGGTACTTTTCATTTTATTGATTGGTTTTACAGGTGACATTATTCCGGTTCGGTACAGTATTATTGCTGCATCAACATTAATGCTAACGTTAAGTATTTGGCTTATTAGGTTAGTTCTTTTGACAAGCAATTCCGGGTATTTTGCAGAAGAAACAGAACGGTTCAAGAAGACTTTTAAACTTAGTTCATTTAAAAAATAATCTTATATTGGAGGATTGAAAAGGTTGATAAACAAATTAAAGTTAAGCATTTTATCTTTATTATTTGGAGCAGTATTTTTAGCTGGGTGTAATGAGAATGAAGCTAATATAATAGAAGGAGATAAACATATAACTACGGAGATGGATGAAGTCATTTCTAATTTTATTATTCAAAAAAACTCCACCTCATATTTTGGTACAGAAAAGCAATTTGAAGTACATAAAATATATGGGACGAGTGAATCAAATGGGGTCCTCAGTGTCTATATGTGGTCTTATTATGGTGGTTTTAATAAATCTACGGGAATAGAAAACCAAGCAGGTCATTCATTACCTGCCGTCATTCGGTTAAGTAAAAAAGAAGGAAATTATTCTGTTATTGAATATAAAGAACCTCAAGATGGTAGTTTGTATAATGCCTCATTAGAAAAAATGTTTCCAAACAAATACTTGAAATTCGCTAAACAAGACAGTGGAAATATAGGCGGTTTACAAAAAGCGATGGATAAAAAGGTGGGGAGATGGTTAGAGGAGCAGGAGGAATTGTGAGTGGGATAAGAAATTCTATAGTTACACAAACGTAGCAAAAGCTGGAAATCAGTCAGGGGAATCTTCAGTTTTTTCTTTATTCCGGTAATGAATAGTCAATTATGTGATTAGTTTTTCTGAATGCCCATTACGGAAATCGAAAGAATAGATTGTATATTGAAAATTGTAAAGGATGCTTACACCTGGATGGTAGTAGGTAACACCAAGAAAAAAAGCGGTGCATTAATTTGCGCCGCTTTTTACAAAGGAAGCTGAATTTTATAACGGAGGAAGATCAAACTTCCCTTCCTCAAACAACTCTTTTAACATATGCTTCGTATAACCTGCGGCTTGCGAAAATTGGATTTTCGCTGGCATTGGAGCTTCTTCTGCATCTACGACTACATCGATTATGCATGGCTTCTTTTGTTGGACGGCCTTTTGGAGAGCAGGCAGGATATCCTCTGGACGTTCTACACGGTATCCGACTCCACCACACGCTTCTGCATATTTTGCGAAGTCAGGGTTCTGAAGGTTTGTCCCGAATTCAATATTCCCCATCACTTCCTGCTCGAACTTGATCATGGCAATCTTATGATTGTTCAGTACTACGACGATGACCGGTAAGTCATACTTGACCGCTGTTACGAAGTCAGCCATCGTCATGGCGAATCCTCCGTCCCCGCAAATCGCAAAGACTTGTTTTTTCGGATAGGCGATTTGACCGGCAATGGCACCAGGTAGACCACAGCCAAGGGTAGCAAGCCAACTTGAAATGATGAAGGATTGATTGGTGATTGGGAAATGCCTGGCCATCCAGACGGTTACATTCCCCACGTCCACAGACAAAATGGCGTCATCGGAAGCAACTTCTTTCAGTGCATGGATCAGTCGCTGTGGCTTGATTGGAACCGATCCATTCTCTTCTTGATTCTCTAATTTTTCCCACCATTTGTTCGTTCTTTCTTGGTTCTTTTCCAGGAATGCTCGATTTTCGTTCCTTGAAACATGTTCGGTCAGCCACTTAAGGGATGTTCCGGCATCTCCTGCCAAACCCACATCAACTGGATAGCGCTTCCCAATCTGGGTAGGATCGATGTCAATCTGAATAGTTTTTGCTTTATCCGGCAGAAACCCTGTAAAAGGGAACGATGTCCCGATCATCATAAGCATGTCTGCTTCCTGCATCGCTTCATAAGAAGGCTTTGTCCCGATCAGCCCAAGACCCCCTAAACAATAAGGGTGCTTATCAGGAATGACTCCTTTACCAGGCAGGGTTAGCACGATAGGTGCTCCCACTCTTTCAGCAAAGGATAATAATGCCTCCCGTTGCCCGTGAACGCCATTTCCGGCAAGGATAATCGGCTTTTCTGCATTTTCGATTATGTTCTTCGCTCTTTGCAAATCTTGAGTAAGTGGTGAAATATCCTGCTTTACTGAAAAATGAGCCGTAACTCGAACTTCATTTCCGACTTCAAAGCGTGGAATGTCATCCGGGATGGTTAGAACAGATACCCCTTTTTTGGCATAGGCGGTCCGAATCGCTTGGTTCACAACAGCCGGCATCTGCTCAGCAGACATGATACGCTGATTATAAACAGAGACATCATCAAACATCCGCTCAAGGTTCACCTCTTGAAAGGAATCAGTCCCGAGTAGGTCCGATTCTACTTGTCCTGTAATCGCTAAAACTGGAGCTTTATCCAGCTTTGCATCATACAATCCATTCAGAAGATGAATGGCCCCTGGACCGGCAATCGCCGTACAAACACCCAGTTTCCCGGTTAATTTAGCATACGCCGCAGCCGCCAATGCCCCTGCCTCTTCATGTCTGACTTGAATGAACTTAATTTTGTCCTGAGCTTTTCGCAATGGCTCAATAATAGAATTTATGGAGTCCCCTGGCATTCCATAAATATGGTCGACACCCCATTCAATCAATAGTTCAATTAATTTTTCCCCGGCAGTTTGCTTAAACATCATACAGTCTCCTCTCAACAATCGGATATTCCTATTTTGGTACTTGTCGACCTAAATTACTCAATATTTCTAATTAATAATGTACATACTGAAAAAAACGACCTGGAGTGATGACGGTGAAGAAGCTTGTTTTGATTCGGCATGGCGAAAGTCTCTATAATCTTGAAAATCGATTTACCGGCTGGAAGGACGTCGATTTAACCGACGATGGCTATAACGAGGCAAGAAAAGCGGGAGCTATCCTGAAGAAGCACGGATTTATTTTTGATGTTGCCCACACATCTGTTTTAAAACGGGCAATCAGAACGCTGTGGATCACCCTGCATGAAATGGATCTCGTCTGGATTCCCGTACATAAATCATGGAGATTAAACGAACGGCATTATGGTGGGTTGCAAGGGTTGAATAAGGATGAAGTAACAGAAAAATTTGGTGAAGATCAGGTACATGAATGGAGGCGTTCAGCTGATATCAGACCACCGGAAATCTCAGAAGAAGTGCATCTGAATGAACTATCGAATCCAAAATACGCATCAGTAGGGGAAGGAAATATTCCTTTTTCAGAAAGTCTCCTTGACACTGAACGACGTGTCCTCGTTTATTGGCATGAAGAAATAGTGCCAAGCATTCAACATAATCAACGTGTCATCATCTCGGCACACGGAAATACACTACGGGCACTCGTAAAATATCTTGACAACATTCCAGATGACGGGGTTGTCAGTCTCAATATCCCTAACAGCATACCTCTTGTTTATGAATTGGATGATTACTTAAAGCCGATTAGGCATTATTATTTGGATGAGGAAGGGGAGCTTCCTCATGGTAAGATTCCTCGACATATGGATTTGGATGATCCTGAAAATTGGGATTGGATGGGGTGAGGGTCTATTATTGTTTTAATCTTGTTTGAATTCATCTATCTGAAGCTTGTATTGCAATAATAAAAAAGTAGACGCTTTTCTATATAAATTTTAGAAAAGCGTCTTGAGATTATAGATGTACATGGAGAAAAGCTTCTGAAAATAATTTCAAATTGGTCAATGAATACCTAAGAATTGTAATTTAAATGAAGTGCAAGTTTAAATATTATTTGGAGACAGAGGATTGTCTCCAATCAACGACCTTTTATTTTCTTTTCTGCTTTTTCTGGTTTCTGTATCATGGCATAGGCAACATATCCTATTAAGCCAATGAATACCCCGTTTCCACCAAAAATATAAATAATCGTGAATACTTTTCCGAATGTTGTTTGTGGTTCAAAACTGGGATGTCCAATTGTACTAAGGGTCACAACACAAAAATAAAGAGCGTCAATCACTGATAGCCCCTCTTGTTTAACATAGAAGGTTGTGCCTGATACTAACAATATCAAAACCAATGCAAAAAGAACTTGGAAGTTCTTTAATTTAAAGGCTTGCCATAATGCTTTTACCAATCGTTTTAAAGTGAGAAAAAATGAAATCATTCCAGTATGATACTCCTTTGTAATTCTTAGATAATGATTCTACTATACATAATAGCATAACAGAGTTATATAAAAGTTCATGTGTCCCAATTAAGAAACTCAACGTAATATGATGCCTGACTATTCGTTAAAGGGCCATTTAATTGAACAACTACTTTAGAAAAATTGAATAATTATGTTGGTATTTGATGAGACTGAAGGAATGTACATATTTTTTTTTGAAAATTAGGAAAATAATACTTGTCTATTCACTGAATTTCGTGTTAAAATACATTAATTTGTGTATTAGGCGATGAATCGCACGACAATGACAATACATATTAGGATTTTTACTAGAAATAAGTAAAAAAAGAAGTAGATTGGGAGATGTTTCGATGGAATTCAGAGGAGCTAGTGTTTATGATCAAACGGATTTTTTTTCAAATTATATAAAAAGAAGAAATAGACAAGACAGTCCAAATAATGCCATTGAAGGTCCAATTATTTATGAATTAATTGGAAGTATTCAAAATAAAAGCATCTTAGATTTAGGGTGTGGGGATGCCTTGTTCGGAAAAGAACTCATACTTCAAGGGGCAAAAAACTATACAGGAGTAGAAGGTTCAGAACAAATGGTAGAAGCTGCTCGCTTTAACTTACTTGAACAAAACGGAACAATATACAATGAAACAATGGAATCGTATGATTATCCGAAAAAGGCATTTGATCTTGTAACATCTCGGTTTGCTTTCCATTATGTTTCAGACATTAACCGCCTGTTTCAAGTTATTCATAAAACACTGAAAGAAAAAGGTAGATTTGTTTTTAGTATACAGCATCCCCTTACAACTTCTTCATTTGATAGTAAGCATACTGGGGATAAACGTGGTAATTGGATTGTCGATGATTATTTCCATGATGGTGAAAGAAGAGAGCCTTGGATTGATCAAGTAGTGGTTAAGTATCATCGCACAATTGAACAATATTTTCTAGCACTTAGACAAGCTGGTTTTACAGTATTGGATTTACGTGAAGGTACACCAAAACGGGAGCATTTTAGTAGTAAAGAAGAATTTGTTAGAAGACAGCGGATTCCAGTCGTATTGGCTTTTTCTTGTATGAAGTAAACGAATTCTAAACGCGAACTAATATAGATAAAGCTGAAGATCACGAATGATCTATGGCTATTTTCTTTATTCCGTTAAATGGCAGGAATATTGAAGAAAGCATGTTATATTAGAAGCAAAGATAAAGCATTTGAATTCTTTATATAGGGAGATAGAGAGAAAATTTTATGTGGAAAATAAAGGCTTGGGCGAAAAGATTAAAACAACAAATCTATGTACTATACTTATCTTATAAAGATGAAAGAGTACCTTGGTATGCTAAAATATTTACTGCTTGTGTAGTGGCGTATGCGTTTAGTCCGATTGATTTGATACCTGATTTCATACCGATACTTGGTTATTTAGACGATGTTATTATCGTTCCAATAGGTATAATGGTTGCATTAAAGATGATACCTAAAGAAGTAATATCAGAATGTGATGATAAAGCAAAAAACATGATGAAAAATGGTAAACCGAAAAATTGGGTAGTAGGCTCACTCATAATTTTGTTATGGAGTATCATTATGTTGTGGGTTATTTTAAAGGCTTATCAGATATTCAGCTAAAGGGGGCGTTGATCTAATAAAGGATTAACGCTCTTTTTTTTATCTATTGTATAGAATGGTTTCTTCACCTTCTTAAACAAAAAAATCATTATAAGGAAACATCGTCGTAGGAAGACTAGGACAAGACAAAAAGACTGTAAAATATTATGGAGTGATTGGATAAGTTTCTTTTTTATGTGGAATTAATCATTGAATAAACGAGATATAGATGACCTTGAGCAGATTGAGCTTATTTTTCCTATCAAGAAAAAATCAATGAGCTAATGGTGAACAATTAGTCTTCAGCAAACGGGGGCGTTTACTTGAACAAGCAGTCGCCCTTTGTTCAAGTAAAGGGCAGGATTGTTGAACAAGAACCTCTTTTTTCACAAACTGCTGGGTAAGCTCTTTTTTGTAAAAATTGTCTTGAGTAAATGGTTGTATTTTGAAATAATTGGTATTAAGTTAAAGGGCAGGTTAGTTCAATAAGGTTCTTGTTTCATTCAACAAGAATATATATAATATCGACCTGAAACTAATATGAGGTGGATTAAAGTGGATAAAAGAGTGTTATTTGACTTTGAACTTGAGTTTACTAATGGCGGTGGATTACAGGGACAGGATTTTCGACTTGATATTAGTGGTGATGACATTACCGATGAAGAGTTAGCGAAGTACATCGTAGAGGATATGAGATTGCTAATGGTTAGAGAAGTTAGGATACTTAACAAAAAAATTATTAATGAAAAACACAAACGAAAATCTATTGATAAATAGTTATCTTTATAACTCCCACCAATATGGAATTAAACTTTTCGATCCAGCTGCCAATAGGCGGCTATTTTTCTTACTTAACTAACGGTGCAGATTAGTTGAACAACACAAGACTATTTCTGCTTATTAATTAAGCGATTAGGATAAATGTTAGCAATTGAAAATGGGGGAATTAATGATGATTAATCTTAAGGAAGTTACGGTGAAATGTGTTACAAGTACGGAATCTAGAATTCTTTAATATTTACTCTGGAACATCTCAACAATATATCTAGGACCAAAGATTTGCAATTTTTCGAGCTAGAATCTTTACCTGAAATGACTTTAAATAGTCAGATAATCTTAGATGATCTAAAGAAAACTATATTTAGCTAATATCTTTAGTGATATTCCGAAATCAAGTCTTCAAGAATCTAGAGCGTTTACTTGAACAAGAAGTCGCCCTTTGTTCAAGTAAAGGGCTGGATAATTTAATAAGACGTTATTTAAAATCGAATCCAAAAAGGATGGTAATAAATGAATATAGTAACATTAAAAGTCTTACCTCAAGATAAGATTAAGGAGTTCTTTAAATTGCATTGGGGTAGTCCAAAGATGGTCATTTCTAGTGGAGTTTTTGATTGTTCAACTTTAGATGGTTTTACAATTATTAATGAGGAAGACCAAATTATTGGATTAATAACATACATAATTAAAGATAATGAATGTGAGATTATTTCATTAGACAGTTTAGAAGAAGGCAAAGGCATTGGTACTTTCCTAGTTCAAAAAGTAGAAAGTGTTGCTTTTCAAAACAAATGTAAACTTGTAAAGCTTATCACTACAAATGATAATTTGTCAGCCTTGAAATTCTACCAAAAGAGAGGGTTTCGATTATCACAAATTCATAAAAATTCGGTTAATAGAGCAAGAGAAATTAAGCCTGAAATACCATTGATTGGTAATGATGGTATTCCGTTAAGAGATGAGATTGAATTGGAAAAGTTATTAAGCTAAAGGGGGCAATAGCTGAAGATTATACAAATGTTGTCTTGAGTAAGTTGCTTGAATTTGAAATAATTGGTATTAAGTTAAAGGGCAGTTTAATTTGAGTAAATAAACGAATGGAGAGATAAAATGATTAAGTCATAAATCATCACTTCTGATTCTTCTAAGGTTTGCTCCATTATTAAATTGAAATTTTTAATAATTTCATTAGAATTATCACGAATCACGTTTTAATTAATAAAATCGTCTATCTGATTCGAAAAGTTTTATTTTTATACCAGAAAAGGGGGGCAATAACTGAAGAATAGCTATATGATCCGGTATTGTCTTTCTTCAATTAATTGGGCTGGTTAGTAAAAAAAGGATACCTACATACTAATAACCAATTGTTGATGAACAGAGTAAAGAAGCATAGTGATAAAAATGAAAATCAGACCGAGTATAGACATTCAATAGTGACAAATTATATTTGTAGGGTGATAAGTCGATGATAGGAATAAGCATAGCAACGAAGTGGGAATACGAAGCAACATTGGAATACTTTAGCATAAAAGATAACGAACGTTTCTGTTATCCATATGGCGAGTATTTCATAAGAACATTTAATGATACTGAACTTGTTTTTTATAGTACAGGTGTAAGAAAAGTAAATGGTGTTGGTGGTAATCAGTATATGATTTCTAAATTTAATTTAACTAAAGTAATCGTTGCTGGAACATGTGCAGGAATAGATGAAAAGTTTAGTAATTTAGATATTTTTGTACCCGATAAAGCCGTTCAATATGATTGCACAGTAAAAGAAATTGAGCCTCTTATTAAACAATCCTTCATAGTTAATATTGATCTATCAAAGTATGGAAATGATTTTTATAAAGGAACAATTGGCACCGCTGATAAAGCAGTAGTTATGTGGAATGACTATTTAGAACTAAAAAAAAACGAAATAACAATAGCCGATACAGAAGCGGGTGCAATTGCTTATATCTGTAAGAAGAATGATATTGAATGCATTATCATAAAAGGGATATCTGATTTTCCAACAGATGAAAGAAACTCTGATAAATTCAAATCAAACATTGAACAAATGAATGTTTATTTAGAAAACACCCCCAAAGTTATGAATAAAATATTTGGCGAATATTTAAAAAGATTTATTTGAAAAAATGAAGGTAATTAAAACCTGATGATAGGTTGGAATATGGTGCCTTATATAGTGATGAGATAGAATGGATAAAACCATATAAAGAGAATGAAGAAGCGGAACAAATCCTTTTTTGGGGAAAAAAAGTGATATTGGTTACATAAATGAAATGGAAAAAATCACTTGATCATTATTAATAGTTTTTGAAGTAAAGGGGTGCATTAGTTTAATAAAAGACTAATTTAATAATAACAATTAACATTAAACACTATCACAGCGAATAATATTTCGCTGATTAGTTTAGGTTTTTTCTAAACTCTTAGTTTTATAGAAAACCTACAAGAAGGTGATAATGGAATCGCTATACAGTCAAAGATAGTTGCTAATGTTGTGTGGGGTTAGCTCTTTTTATTCCTTCTGTTCATATTTTACATGCATATGACTTCTAAATACACTAATCAACTAAAGGGAGAAATAGCTGAAGATCAGCTATTTAATCAGGCTATTGAATTTCTTCAATTAAATGGCTATTTAATGGAGTAAGTTATTTGGGTTTTTGCGCTAAAATGAAGAGGGAATCGTGAAGAAAAATATACTTAAACTAATGAAGGATCTAAACGGCAAATTCCTCTTACATTTCAAGGAGGGGCAACAACCACTAAAATAAGCCCGGGGGGGTAAAAATATGAAACCATTGGGGACGCTATATTTTTTCTGCGGGAAAATGGGCGCAGGAAAATCAACTAAATCAAAACAATTGGCGATAGATAAACATGCGGTTCTGTTATCTGAGGATGAATGGCTTTCATCTCTTTATCCCAATCAGATCACATCATTTGAGGAATACCTAAAATTCTCAGCGCAGCTCAAGCCGTTGGTGAAAAAGCATGTCCAAAACATATTAAGTGTCGGTACAGATGTAGTGATGGATTTTCCAGCTAATACTCAAAAACTGCGAAAGTGGTTTTTGGATATGGCGTTAGAGATCAATGCAAACCATCAATTAATTTTCATTAATCTAAATAACGATCAATGCTTACGTCAAATTACTCAAAGACGTAACGAACAACCCAATAGAGCAGCTTTTGACACGGAAGCGGTGTTTATTCATGTTACTAAATTTTTTGAAGCACCAAAAGCATCCGAAGGTTTAAATATTTTAGAGTTTAGTGGAAAAGAATAACAACGAGTTCAACACAACGTAAAAACCGAGAAGAAAAATTCGTTTATAACGGGTAATTTAACCTTCTCAATAAACTTTTTCATTCTTCTAAAATATATAATTTTATCAACTTCATCTTCCATTATAGGGGGCGTTTGCTGAACAAGCAGCCGCCCTATGTTCAAATAAAGGGCAGTTTAATGGAGTAGCATTATAAATAATTAAGGTGAAATGATGTATAGATTCTTAAAAATGGGGGTATTCTTATGTGGATTTTTTCAGTACTTATTGTTGTGGGTGTTGGGACAATTGTTGGTTTTTTGAAAGAACAATTTAAACAAAATAAAAGAATTATTGAACTACTTGAAGAGATAAATCAAAACAAAACAAATAATTAGCACAACAAATGGGTGTATTAGCAACAATGGGTATTTGAGGGTGCGTTCCACTTCATGTGCCTTGCAACGACTTCACAATCCAACTTTTGGTTAACTATATGTGGTATTTGTATTCCTCTTTCTATTATTTATCGGAAACAATGCTGAGATTAAGGATGAATTGACTCTTTTGGTTGAAGGGTCCGGTTTTCTGAACCGTCGGAATCCGTCATGATTAGGATTACGCCATTATCAATGATAAACTAACAAATACAACAGCTTAGGGGGGAAAGTCATGGATAAGAAACAAAAAGAGGAAGTAATTGATGATGCGATAGGACAAAGGTCGATTGAGCGGCTTGAGTTCAGGGGTGGAGTCTTTGCTGCCACCATTCCACTTGTATTCTTCATCATTTGGGCGATTACATTAAGTGTAGCGGAACTGGTGACGGAAGAGGCTCTCGTCTTGGGGATGGTCATCGGGATTGCTATCGGACTGTTTTTCTGTAAATCGAAGTGGTCTGATTATGCACAAAGCTTATTTTCCGGCATGGCCCAGCCGATTGGTGTCATCGCGGTCATTGCCTGGTTCTGGGCGGGGATGTTCGCGAAATTATTGTCTGCAGGCGGATTGGTCGATGGTTTGATCTGGTTTGGATTTCAAACGAATCTGGAAGGTGGCCTGTTCGTAGGTTTAACCTTCTTACTGGCTGCATTATTCTCCACAGCAGTTGGAACAGGATATGGAACGGTAGCCACATTTGGGATTTTGATGTATCCTGCAGGGATCATTCTAGGTGCAGATCCTGTGGTATTGCTTGCGGCGGTTCTTAGTGGTGCGGTGTTTGGAGATAATCTTGCTCCTGTTTCTGATACCACGATTGTATCTGCCACCACTCAGGATGCTGATGTACCGGGGGTTGTGCGCTCCAGGTTCAAGTATTCCATTGCTGCCGCGATCCCGGCATTGCTCCTTTTTGTATTATTGGGAGGCGGTGGAGACATGGGAAGTCCTGCTGCTATGGCGCAGCTTCAGGAACAGGTGTCACCAAACGGTCTGCTCTTATTGATTCCTTTTGCGCTTGTTCTGTATTTGGCCTTATCCGGTCACCATTTGCTCACTTCCCTTACTTGGGGAATCGTGGCATCCATTGTATTTATCTTCATTACCGGGACTCCTTTTACAGAAGTCATTCATATTTATAAGAACGATGCAGGTACAGCAGTGGTAGAAGGTGCCTTGATGAACGGGATCGGTGGCTATTTTAATATGGCGATATTGATCTTGTTTATCCTGGCTGCTGCTCATCTGATGGAAGCGGCAGGAACGATGGAAGTCATCAAGAATTTCTTCCTGAAATTGATTAACAATGTGGTACGGAGAGCAGAATTATCGATCTTTGGAATCGTCGCTTTCTTAAACATTTTCATCACGATCAACACGGCTGCGGAAATTGCGGCGGCACCGTTTGTTCGTAAAATCGGGAAAGAGATGAATATACATCCATACCGGAGAGCGAATTTCCTGGATACCGTTTCTTCTTCATTAGGATATATTTTCCCTTGGAGTGGCGGGGTCCTGCTCGCATGGTCGACGATTAAGGGAGCGGCCAAAGACTATGATTTCCTCCCGGTAGTCAGTCCGACGGAAGTGTTTCCCTTTGTATTCCAAGGATGGGGACTTCTAATCGTGATGCTGATTGCCGCATTCACCGGATGGGGACTGCGATACAGCGGTAAAAATGGTGAAGAAATCAAGCCGAAGGATTATCAGTCACACTGATAAGGGGATCAGGTGCGATGAAAATGACAGGGTTGTAGGAAACTAAGTATTTAAAGAAACTTTACGATCCACAGGTCAAAGGTATAAGGAAGGCAGAGTACATTCCCACTGCCTTCCTTATTTTATTAATTTAAATGGAATCTATCAGATTCCATTTATTCGTTAAGAGGAGATTGAAAGTTGAAAAAAAGGTTATTGTATTTGCGATTTTGGTTGTTTGCAATTTGTTTTACATCCTTTTGGCTTTTGTATGGCTGTTTTGTATTTATAAAGAAATTAGTGATAGAAAATAACCTTGATATTCAACCTTTGTATTTAATTCTAGGTATGTTATTACTCTTTTTTCAGTCTAAAAACGAATATAGTAAAGCAAAAAGTTAATCTTCCATTAACGGGGGCTTATCCGGAATAAGGATAAGCTTCTTTTTTGTTTGAAGTTTTTCTTGAGTAAGTTACTCGATTTTGAAATAATTGGTATTAAGTTAAAGGGCATGATAGCGGAATAAAAAATTAAATTTAATTTTAAGGGGAGAGACTAATGGAGAAGGATACATTAGAACTAATTAAGGTTGGAAGTTTAGCAGTTATAGCAATTAGTTTGGCTATTATTGCTTGGCGAATGGGCGATGTGGTTAATTATCTATACGATATAGCTTTGTCATAAAACTCTTTTCTGAAAAATATTAACCTTCTTCTTCCATTATAGGGGCGATTGCTGAAGATCGATATGGTGATGTTTTATTCAAGAATCGTGCAGGTATATGAACAAACTATAAAAGTGTGGGTGTAAAATAATAATATTGGGGTGCGTTGGAGTGAGATCTAAATTTAATAATATATTGCTTGGTCTTGTTCTATTCGCTATTATTTTGTATGTTTATCCAATTGGAAAATTAGCATTCACTGATACTCAAGTTACTAAATCCCTACTAGTAGAGGAGTATTATGTAAAAATATCTTCTGATGATTATGACTTCGATGTTTTCCGAGATTATATGGAAAGTAGAGGTTGGAAAGAAAACGGAGATAACCGTATGGGTGGTTTGTATGTTTTTGAAATGAACGGTGAAAGAAAAGAAATAATAAACACTCAAATAAAAACAATTTTTGTTAATGGTAAACTAAATTTTTAATGCCCTGTTTAGCTAACGGGAGCATAGCAATACCTATTTACCAGAATATCGATACCTTTACCATAAATGAGTTATTTAAATCCATCGGTTACACATTGTATGAAGCAGAAACCATCAATTCAGTTATTGGATTAGCTCAAATTCTTGTAATGGTTCCTGTATAACTTGCAACAGCATTTGGGATGTCTTTAATACCAAGCATAACCTCAGCATTTATTAGTGAAAGAATGATAGAACTAAATAACAAGATTAGTCAAACTATCCAAATTCTATTGTTCTTAACTCTCCCGGCTGTTTTTGCATTGTATACTGTAACTGCTGCTATAATGCAAGGGATTAACAGGCAGAAGACATTGATCACAGGAATCTTGTTAGGAGTTATTTTCAAAATAGTTTTAAATTTTCTATTTGTAACATTTTTAGTTGAAAAATGGCTGCCTATTTTAGCTACATACGTTGGTTTTGCTGTATCCTTTTTTATAACGTATTGATTATTAAAAATACGATTCACTTTAAGATATGTCCACTACTAAAGACCTTAAATGCAGTTTTCTTGTTGGTAATTGTAATGTCATGCACTGTTTGGTCTGTTAAATTTCTTTCTGAAAGCTGGTTACCTGAAACTTTAAGTTTATATTCTCGTTCTCTACTTATATCTATAATATCAATTTTCATAGGTTTGGTTGTTTTTCTTGGTATAGGTATGAGACTAACTCAAGTAAAGAACCTTTTGCCAATAAGTAAAAATTTTAAAAGGCATTAGTTTCTATATTTCAATAAAAACTGGGAGCACCAGTAGCAATAACAAGGTCGGCTAACTCTTTATTCAATTAAAGGGCAGGTTAACGGAAGAGCGTTGTTTAACTTGTGTTCAACAATCGATCCTTATTGAGAGTATTTTGTTAGTGATAAGAAAACAGAATGAGTGACTCAAGGAATAAATGGTTTTTACACTTTGCTATGGGGGTACTTATGAAAACTCACTATTATTTAGGTTGGTTTAACAATTTCTTTCCAGAGAATCTGGGCAGGCTGTTACAGGAGGATATAACTGATAGAAAATCGCTTGCTATGATTAGCTCGAATCCATCTATTTATTACGATGATGGTGCTACTGAACGCTCGTGGCTTGACCAGGCTGGCATTATGTTTGATGAATATCATTTAATTAATTATCGCGTACAGAAGGAAGTGGCCCAAACGATAATTCAAAATGCTTCAGTCATTTTATTGTTGGGAGGGGATATTCTTAAACTAAATAATTTTTTGAAGGAATATGAATTATCGGATTTGATAAAAAAAAGCAGCGCCGTTGTGATGGGAGCAAGCGCTGGTGCAATCAATATGTCCGCTAAATGGTTAAGCTCAAAAAACTTTGGAGATAAAGTTGAGATGAACTCTGTTTATGACGGAATCGGTCTTGACAATTTTTCCGTCCTGTCTCATTTTGATCTTGAAAATAACATGGCTCTGGTTCAAAGCGAACTATCTCTCCTATCGGAAGAAATAGATATTTATGCATCGAACAAAGATTGTGCTTTACGTGTAAAGGGAGACAAAATCGACGTTATAGGCAATGTTTATTTGCTTTCCCATTCAAAGATTCAGAAATTGGATGAGACGATCTAGTTTTAGTGAATGGCTATGGTTTAATTGAATTTATTTCTTTATTCAAAGCCTTTATTATAAATTTAGTGAAGGGGAATTAGATAAAATAGTATTGTCCGAAAAGCATAGATGTGCAGAACGGTCTACTGCAATCTGGTTGAATTTGCGTCTCTTTTTTCTTTTTCAACTAAAGGGGGCAATAACTGAAGATCAGCTAATTGTTCAGTATATTGACCTTCTTCATTTATCAGGCAGGTTAGTTGAATAATTAAAAAATATTATTCGGTAAAAAATAGAAATTTTAAATAGTGTAGGGGGATTTATGGTGGCAATTATACCAACGTTATTAATACTATTGATTTTAGGTGGCTTAATCTATGTTGTTGCAAGAAAAACTGATAAATCAGGGTTAAAGTTTATGCTACTTGGATTAAGTATAATTTTATTTGGAGGAATTATTGTAGTTGATAGTAATTCAGATTTAGGAAGTTTTGAATACTTAATTGTATTTACTGGTCTAATATTATCTGTTGTGGGTTTCGGAAAAAAGAATTAAAAACTATTCAATTAATGTGAGCTTATCCAGAACAGGGTAAGCTTTTTTTGCGAGAAATTATCTTGAGTAAATTGTTGTATTTTGAAATAATTGGTATTAAGTTAAAGGATCAGCTTAATACAATAAGGGTTCAATCATGATAAATATAAAAAATACATAAAGGAGAGTGCGAAACATGATTTATTGAAGAAAAATGTACAAAGGCGCTCCAAGTATCTTAGAAGATTTTAACGAGCATTTTAATAAAACGCTTTTACCAACTATTTTTACAATTTTTATTATATTGCAGTTCTTTTTTTAATGTGGTTAATTAAAAAACTTAACTCTTAAGGTGGAGTATTATGGCAAAACGTGAAATGCATTTTGCAAGAATTGATTTTGATAAGTTAAATGCTTAAGAGTAAAGTCCATACAAAAGAAATCTAATGATTTACTTATTAAGGATACTCTTCTATATATGAAAGTGAGGGATTTGTATTAAATATATATTGGATAGAGCCTATGCAAATGATGTATTATCCTGGGCGTATCAACAAAACCCAGGACCTTGGTACAATCATTCTTTGAATGTCGCTAAGGCTACAGAAAAAATCATCTTGGAGTTAAACAAAAATGGGCATGACCTTAATAGTACTCTTGCATACAATGCAGCTCTTCTGCACGATATAGGGCGATTTAAAGGCTTTACTGAATCTGTTATACACTCTTATGATGGTTATATGTTTATGAAGGAATTAGGGTATATGGGTAACGCGATTATTTGTGTAACACACTCTTTTCCTTGCCGAAATGAAAATATAGAGAACGCGGCAAATTGGAGTCTTATTCCTGATTATATGAAAAAGCAATTACTTGAAATACTTGAAGAAAATCACGACTATGATTTATACAATAAAGTAATCACGTTATGCGATGCTCTTGCAGATGCAGAGGGATTTAGTATTCTTGAAAAGAGATTAATATCAGTGGGTTTACGTCACGGAACAAATCTAAACACTACTTCTCATTGGAAAGGATTTTATAAAATAAAAAAAGAATTAGAAGACTTGATTGGAAGGAGTATCTATTCTCTATTACCGGAAATTGAAAAGTCAATATATACAAATATTGATTATTAACCTTATTCTTTACTAAAGGAGTGTTAGATATAAAAGCTATTATCTTTGATTTTGACGGGACACTTGCTGATACATTGCCTGTATGCTTCTATGCTTTCCAATCTGTTTTCAAAGAGTTTGATGATAGAAAAGTTGATGTAGAGGAAATAAAAGCTATGTTTGGACCTTCAGAAACAGGAATCATTCGAGCGAATTTATTAAATAACAATCATAACCAGGCAATAGAACATTACTATGAAAAATACGATGAAATGCACCATCATTTTGTCCCTAGTAACGAGGAGATAAAAAGTTTATTAAGAAAGTTAAAAAAACAGGGCTTTAAGCTAGGGATTGTAACAGGAAAAGCAAGGAGAAGTTTAGATATTTCTTTAACCTTATTAAGAATGAACAACTTGTTTGACGTAATTATTACCGGTGATGATGTTAAGTTTCCTAAACCGCATCCAGAAGGAATTATCAAGGCATTAGATCAGTTGGATATAGATAATTCTAATGCTGTTTTCATAGGGGACAGTGATGCCGATATTTTGGCTGGAAAAGGAGCAAATGTATATACCATTGGAGTACAGTGGCTTCCAAACTATCAGTCTGTGGAATTTGAGGTTCAACCAGACCGAATTTTAAAGAGAGTGAAAGAGTTAAAGACTTTTGGATTAAACTAAAAATGAATTATTGTGAATCTTTTTCTATTGTTTTCGTATTTTTTTATATGTTGATTACACTTAATTTAGGTTCAAGATACTGTTAATTAACTAAATTTTGGATTAATTATTGGAACATTGGTTTTTGAAATTAAAGAAAGTTACAGATAAGTTGGAGTAAAATTCGGTTAGATGTAATGTGAGAGAGTTTACCAATGGAGGAGCAAAAATGAAACCATTACAAGGGAAGATTGCTGTTGTAACAGGTGCATCTCGTGGAGCGGGTAGGGGAATTGCTTTCGAATTAGGCAGTGCAGGGGCAACGGTGTATGTGACAGGTCGGAGTGTAAAGGGGGAAACAACCGATAATCGACCAGAAACCATTGAGGAAACTGCCGCTGGTGTCACTTCACGAGGTGGCAAGGGCATAGCAATACGATGTGATCATACAAGCGACAAGGATGTAAAAAAACTGTTTAAACAAATAGAAAGGGAATACGGTCGGATCGATATTCTAGTCAATAGTGTATTTGGTGGTTCCGAAAGTTCTCTACCCTCAGGAGATGGACGACATTTTTGGGAACGACCACTGGAGCATTGGGATGCTATGATGGTTGCTGGACCTCAAGCGTATCTCCTAACTACTCGATACGCTGTACCTCTGATGAAGCAACACCATAATGGGTTAATTGTAAATATCACATTTTTTATCAAGGACAAAATTTCAGGTAATTTATATTATGATCTAGCTATGAATGCTATCAATCGAATGACAATAGGAATGTCAAAGGAATTAAATGACTTCAACGTTTCAACCGTTGCTGTTTGCCCAGGTTGGATGAGAACAGAAAGAGTTATAAATTCAGGTTATAGACCAGAAGATGGAACAACGGAAACAACAGCATATGTAGGCCGTGCAGTTGTAGCATTGGCAACAGACTCCAAGGTATCAAAGTTTTCTGGCGACGCAATAATGGTGGCTGAACTAGCGAGAAAATATGGCTTTACCGATGTAGATGGAACTCAACCTTTGCCATTTGAAGGATAATCAGCTTCCTGTACAATATAATCTCCAGCTTTATCAATCTTCCTTTATAGGGCGGGTTAGTGAAATTATTGCATTATACAAAACTGTATTTTAAGGTCATGACAATCTGTACTATTTGAAAAGCTACTTATTGTTGAATAGTTAATAAGAAAAATAATATTAAAAGTGAGGATTCATATGAAGCAATTAACATTCCATGAGTTACAGAACTACCTAGTACTAAAATACAAAGAAGGACGCACTTCATCGGCTTTGTTTATGAAACTAGTAGAAGAAATTGGTGAGGTAGCAGAGGTACTAAACCAGTTAGAAGGTCGAAAAGAAAATTCAGGAAATACTTCTTTAGAAAAAGAGTTAGTTGATGTTATACATTACGCAGTGGCCATTGCGAGCATAAATGATATTGATTTAACAACGTCTATTATTAAAAAGGATAAACAAGCTGCAATTAAATATAATCAATCTCCAAATTTAGAAGAATTTTTAGAAGTACAAAATAAATAACATTAGCATAGAAAATAGGGGATATTTAAAACTATTTAACTGACAGGAGAATTAACTGAAGATCAGCTAATTATTTTCAAGATATTAAAGATTACGAGTTACTTAAGAAAAATCTTGCAGCAATATCCCCTAACAATGAACGTTCTTATACAGATGAAAAGAATGAGTTAGTTAATGATATATTGCATAAAATGTCATTTTCACCTCTAGCAAACGGGGAAATCTGTAAGTGATTTTTAATTTAAACTACGGCATGAATCTTCCTATTCCTCTTTGCTTTTTAAATCAAAGGCATTTGAAAATCTTGGTTTTAATTTTGCCTGGTGAAAAGAAATATGAATACACCATTCTAACAAAACTTCGAGGTATTGCTTTTGTCCTGCTATTTCCATGCATCTCCATTCTGACAATATTACCGATCTAGAAAAGGTAAGTTGTCCCTAGGTAATGATGAAAGTTGACTTTTCTAATAATACATTTCACGAAAGGCATTTCCCCTGTATCTTTCACATAACAATTCCTTAAACTTTATATTTGTAATTTCAACCTATACTTTGCTCTGTTATTGTCCAATAGGGGAATATTTGCCCTTTTCACTGCTATCGTACATATATTTATGAATTTGGAACATAATGTAAACAAATTTGAAAATAAGGAGAGATTCTATAAATAGACCTAAAAGATTTTTTAGGGGTGGATGAAATAAGCAAGCATAATAAATGAAGAATGTTTGGAAAAGTGCTTTCTAAACCCAATTATTTAAAAGCATTTTCATGGGAATGAGGTGTATGTATCAATCAATTTAGATAGAATTCGGTCCCTTAGTTAAAGAGTTTTAAATCCAATCACTGAGTATGAGGTGCTCATTTATATAAGGAAAAAGGCTGTCATGTTTTCGGGAATTTGGTTTCGGAATATTTTTTGTAATTCTAAAAAATAAATATTTACGAAAGGTAGTATTAATGTGCATTTTGGACAAATAACTATAGAACTTCTTGTTGGCCTTCTTGCTTTATTATGCGTGACTAGAATATTAGGGAAAACACAGATTGATCAACTTACTCCCTTTGACTTTATTTCAGCTCTGGTTTTAGGAGAACTTGTAGGAAATGCCGTTTATGACTCTGAAGTAAAAATATGGTCTACTCTATACGCAATAACTGTGTGGACTATTTTAATTTATATTATTGAAATATTAACACAAAAATGGAGGGGCACTCGAAGCTTTTTTGAAGGCAATCCATCCATTATCATACGAAATGGACATATTGATAGGCAACAGTTAAAGAAGAATCACTTAGACATCGATGAGTTACAGCAAATGCTTAGGCAGCAGAAAGATATTTTTTCGTTACGTGAAGTGGAATATGCGATATTAGAGCCTAACGGTAAAATAAGCGCCATAAGGAAACCGAAATATGCATCGCCTACAATTGAAGATTTAAGTTTAAAACAAAAGGCTGTATATATGCCTATTTCGTTGATCAGTGATGGTTATGTGGATAAAGATAATTTAAAGAAAGCTGGATATGATGAAAATTGGCTTCTTAAACAACTCACAAAATGGGATATAACAGAATTTGAAGATGTTATGTATGCTGATTGGAAAGCAGATGAAGGATTTTTTTGCTTAAAAATGAATAAAGAGGTCAATAAAGTTTAATAACGAATATAAATATGAATCGATAAAAATAATGGGATATGGTTCAATTATACGGCGCTTTAGTTGAACAAAGGGGGCTGCTGCAGCATACCCTTTTGTTTTTCAACATACGGGTATTGTAAATAGAAACAAAGTCTACAAAAACAGCCTTTGAATAATGTAGAATGAGTTCCAAAGAATACAATAGTAAAAAATTCAAGAAACCTGATCTCCCTATGTCATACATTACTAATGTATCATCGACAAATGATGAGGCTATTTTCATTGGCTAATATAATTTGTCCAATTTGCAGAGAACAAAACAACTGTATGGCAAGAAAAGTAGAGCAGGACAACTGCTGGTGTGATAAAGAAGTAGGATTTCCAAAGGGGTATTTGAGTTAGTTCCTAGAGAAAAGAGGAAAGCAATGTATTTGTAAAAAATATTTAGATAAATTTAGGCAAGAAATGGGAACCGTAAAATAGTTACTAGTTATAAACCTTCAATCTTCAAGATTAGTAAATACATACAACATTATATTAAATATTGGGTTAACGAATCAGGATGGTTGATTAAGATGTAAGTCTAATAGAATTGGAGAGAGGAGAAAATAAAAGTACCTGTATACGTGATACACAACTTAATGCTAGTGAGGAACATAAATATCCATATTTAACTGGATGGTTTGGTTTCCTTACCATAAAAATTAGTTACATTTATAACTCGACCTTGGGATTAGGGTGGAAGATAAAGAAGATTATCCTGATGGTCCAGCACATTATCGTCAAGTTGTGTAGGCCAACTTGCAAATAATGTTTATTAGAGTTTAGGATTACTAGTTATGTTCATTTATTGATCGTAACTGTTTTTTTTATGGCTAATTTAAAGGATTTTTAAACACATAATTTGAGATGTTGATGTTTATACATAATGCTGATCTCTTTAACTCTTAATAATAATTCAATGTGTTGTTGCATTAAAGGGCCAGTTAATTGAAGATAGTCATTGCCTTAGGTTTGAATATTTGAAATAATTGGTAGTAATTAATAATTTTTGGAGTGAATAAAGTATGCCGCCTTAATAAAATTGAGAGAAAGGATAAATTTGATCCATATGAGGAATGCCCTTTTTGTTATATATCCGATTTGTTGGGAGTGATTGTTAAATGAAATATCAACAAAAGGATTTCACAGAAGAACTAAAGAAAAAGATTAAAAATACTGAATCGGCATTAAAAAAGCATATCGGAAAATTGTTAAATGAGAATAAATCTGTTTTTGCTAAGAAGAACTTAGAATTTGATGCAGATTTCGATAAAGAAGGCGATGACCCTTTTGTGCCAGGTTACAGTTCCTCAGTTGCAATAGGTATTTCTCTTAAAACTGACAAAAAGGGAGACCCAATTGACTTACATATTATAAAAATATGGGAGTGTGAACGCACTCTCTTAGGTATTCCAGTCTCAAAAAACATACCAGGAAGTAGGATTAGCGGTGAGCTACTTGAAGAATCATTTGAAGAAATTATAGAGGAATTAAAGGATTATATTGAGGATGTATTACAAGAAGTAAATTAACGTACTCCTTCAACAAACGAGGGCAATAGCTGAAGATTATCATCTGATCTTCAGCTATTCGTTTATTCGATTAAAGGGCAGGTTAATGCAATAAGAGCTCAATCATAAATAAATAAAAAACACATAAAGGAGAGAGTGAAACATGATTTATCGAAGAAAAATGTACAAAGTCGCTCCAAGTATCTTAGATGATTTTAACGAGCATTTTAATAAAACGCTTCTACCACCCCAGCTTAATTATGGTGCAAGGTTAGTTGGCAGATGGATGACTAGAGAGAATGATGGTGTTATAGATATTTTTGCAATATGGGAATATGATAGCTATGAAGAATATGAAATTATTGAAAATAAAGTTAAAAGTGATGAAGAACACGTTAAGCGTGTCCAGAATTGGTTTCAAAAAATGGGCGGACGAGAAAAATTAAAAGAAGTATTTTTTAATATTGAACAAGATTTTATAGAAACAACTGTTCCTTTAGATAAAACTATCATGTCTCAGATGTAATTATGCTTGTTACTCTAAGTGGGCGTTTGTTGAACATGCAGCCGCGCACCTTGTTCAAATAAAGGGCAGGTTAATTGAAGAAGAAATGAGGTGTGGTAAAAATTAAAAGACTATTTTTAGGTCTAACAATCCTTGTGTTTATATTGTGTGGCTGTTCGAATAGTGAGCAGGTTAAAGAAATAGAGATTAAAGATAAAGCGGGTTCATTATTTATTCAAAAAGTAGAAAACGATACATCTTCTGAAGAGTTGACTAAGGTAGTGGATGATAAGCAACTAATAGAACAGGTATTGGCTATGATAGAAGGTCTTGAAGTCAAAAAAATCAGCTCGGAAGAAGCAGTGGAAAAGATGAAAGGATCTAACACGTATATGTTTGCTTTTTTAGAAGGCAAGGAAATAGAATCGGGTAAATAAGCACCGTTCGCTTTTTATGCCTTGGAAAATGGAACCTTCATTTTCCCGTACAGTGATTTTAATTCCCCACAAGAACCCCTTATTACAGTCGAAAGTCAGAAGGGATTATTAGATGATATTAAGCAGTTGTTTGAGCTTACATTTTAGAGCATTATTAAACAAACGGGGGCGTTTGCCGAACAAGCAGTCGACACTTTATTGTTAAATTATTGGGCAGAATAGCAGAAGAAGGATTTATGAAATTTCAAGATGTGATGACTTTGATTAGAGTAATTTTAGAATTATTTTGTATAATAGCTATATTTTTAATTTTGGGAGCAATTTTAGGGGGAATCCTTAATTTAATTTATAGTAGTATAGGAGTAAATGTGGAAAATACAAACGGAGGTTGGTTAGCAAGGATTTCCATTTTTATATTTCTCTTTGTATTGTATAGAAATAAACTCCAATTCTCTGGATTTTATAAGGGAGAAAAACAAGTGAAACTCCCGAGGAAGGTAAGTGTTCCTCTTGTTTTTTGTTCCATTCTGATGATTATTATTGCTCCGATCTTCCGCTAAAGGGGGCGTTTGCTTAACAAGAATCCGCATCCCTTCAGTTAGATCAGCAAACTTTTGGATCTTCGGGTAACGGGCAGGATAATTTAAGAGTAAAGAGAAGATAAAAATTAGCTTTAAGGTGATTATTATTGGTGAGATAACCCGAAAACAATTGACTGATTGCTTGAAGCTTGTACTAAAAAAGCAAGGTTTTAAGAAAACCAAAACAACTTGGCGGAAAACAACAGATGACTTGATATATGTCCTTAATATACAGGGTTCACAGTGGAGTGAAGAGGACTACTATATAAATGTGGCTTTGTATATAAAGGCTATTGGAGAAGAAGAAAATCCACCTGAATATCGTTGTCATATTAGAGGTCAGATTGAGAACGAGGTGTACGTCTGTTCTTCAATTTACGAAGAAGTTTCGAATTGGTTTGAAAAATATGGTGACATTGAAAGACTTAGAACACTTTGGCGAAAAAGTGAATTACCCTTAATGGTTACCGTTAATGCTCAGAATTATCTTAATGAAAGTTAACTAACACGAGCTGCTACAGCTGAAACTCAGATAACTTGTCTGCGGCACTTCTTTTGTTCCATTATAGGGGGCGTTAGTTGAAGATGAGATTAAAATAAAACCTACCATTTTAGATATGTCTAATATGTATGTTTCTTTTAATACCAATCGTTAAAGTCCTATAACCTAAATATAACATTGACTCTATAAATATATGGACGATCGAGATGGTGATGGACTAGTAGGGGAGTGAACATTTGCTGCGTAGTAAAAATATAATGTTGAAAATTAAGGAGACGATTACTTATTAAGTAATCGTCTTCTCTTTATATATAACTAAATACTGTCAACTATTACTGTAATTTTAGAAATATAAATAACAATTCGTTATCTTCTGTTATGATTTAGTTAGAAGATATGTGATATTGTGAAGCTTTTCACTTAAACTAAAGGGCGGCTAAAGGGCAGATATATTGAAGAAGAATTTATATAGATATAATCAGTTTCAAGGGGGAAAAAAATGATTTATAATAATACGGAAAAAACACTAGAAACGAATAGGTTGGTTCTAGGACTATTTAATGAAACTGACGCACAAGAGGTTACTAGGCTTTGCAATAATTACAATCTTTATAAAAATACTCTATATTTGCCGTATCCCTATTCAATAGACGATGCTTTATCCTGGATAAAAAATCATCTTGTTAATTTTAATGATAATAAGTATTTTGAATTTGCTATTACAGATAAGGCTACGGGAAAGTTATACGGAGCAATAGCATTATCAAACAATCAAAAATACCAAAACGGTGAACTTGCTTATTGGGTTGGAGAAGAATATTGGGGAAATGGTTATGCAACAGAAGCATCAAAAGCAATCCTAGAATTTGCTTTTGATGAAAAACATTACCATAAAGTTTTCGCTCGATACTTTCATTCAAATTCAGCTTCAGGGAAGGTTATTGAAAAAATAGGTATGAAAAAAGAAGGTGTTTTAAGAGAACACGTAATTAAAGAAAACGAATATATAGACCTAGTTTATTATGGTATCCTAAAAAATGAATTTATAATATAAAGCCAAAAGAATATTGGGTTATTGTACAAAAGGGCGCACTTGCTTAACAAGAAGCCACCTCCCTTTTATTACATAAGCAAGCGTGAGCATCTTCGGCTAACGGGCAGGATAGTTGAATAAACAAAAAATATTATTCTATAAAAAATAGAAATTTTTAAAAATTGTTTAGGGGGATTTATGGTGGCAGTTATACCAACGTTATTATTACTATTGGTTTTGGGTGGTTTAATCTATGTTGTTGCAAGAAAAACTGATAAATCAGGGTTAAAGTTTATGCTACTTGGATTAAGTATAATTATATTTGGAGGAATTATTGTAGTTGATAGTAATGCAGACTTAGGAAGATTTGAATACTTAATTGTATTTACAGGGCTATTATTATCTGTTGTGGGTTTCGGAAAAAAGAATTAAAAACTATTCAATTAATGTGAGCTTATCCAGAACAGGGTAAGCTCTTTTTTGCGAAAAATTATCTTGAGTAAATTGTTATATTTTGAAATAATTGGTATTAAGTTAAAGGGGCAGTTTAACAGAATAACTGAATTTCGAAACCTTATCCTTATTCCCATTATCAAACCTTCATAGAAACCACAGGGGGATTTAATTCTATTTACTCGGACAATCAGACAAATATTAAGGGTTTATAACAAATTGATAGGAGAGGAAGAAGTGAAAAAAAAGAGAGTAATAATATTTACACTTCTATTAGGGGCGATAACTGTATTATTGGTAGGCTGGTCAGTTTCAAGAGGAAAGATGTATGATTATAACTATTCAGAAGTAGCTGAAAAGATGGAAAGTACACCATTTAACGCAAGATTTCCCACTAAAGTACCTTTTGAGGAAATGCGTCTTTACGATTTTGGTTCTAAAAATCAGGAAGTTGAATTTACCCTATTCAATGTGGACAAAGAGTTCCTAACAATTAAAATCACTAAAGATGAGATTGAGTACCCAGAAGGAATAAAGAAAGAGAATATCAAAATAGGAAGTGATTTGAAAGGTAAGTATATCCCAGAACACTATGGTAGTAGAATCATCTTTTGGGAAGACGAAGAACTCTCTTACGAAATTACCTTTAGGTATAAATTCACTCCAATTGAGGTTAGTAAAGAGCAGTTAATCAAAATGGCGGAATCATTTAAGTGAAAACCACTTTATGCATTTAGCTATTTCTGGCTTAATTGCTCTACATCTATATTCACAGTCTTCAATTATAGGGGGGCGTTAACTAAAGAGCCTGCTAATGATCCGCATAGATTTCCAACAAATAGTAAATTATTTGTTTTATAGAGGCGACTTCTTAAAGGAAGCGTCTTTTTTATTTTACAGAAATTCGGAAGCGAAATGGATATATATGTTAAAATATAATAATGGGGTTTGAAGTTACATTTAAATAGAAAGAACAGAATAATTAGTTGAGGTGTTTTAGTGGACAGTAAATTTATAAGAGGAACTTTCTTGTTAACCGCAGCAACCTTAATATCAAAAATTTTAGGTTTTATTTATATAATTCCTTTCACTGCTCTGGTAGGCACTCAAGGATACGCATTATACAAATATGCTTATGGTCCCTATACAATTCTGTTGAGTATTTCAACAGTAGGTCTTCCACTTGCTGTTTCGAAGTTTGTTTCGAAATACAATGAATTAGGAAACTATAAGGTTGGATTAACTTTATTAAGATTTGGGATGTACTTAATGGTAATAAGCGGCATTATTACTTTCGCGGCCTTGTATTTATCAGCTCCTTTTCTAGCAGGAATCATAATTGATCCCACTGATCCAACTGGTAATTCGCAAGAAGATGTTCAGTTTGTAATACGTCTTGTTAGTTTTGCTTTGTTAATTATCCCGGCAATGAGTATTCTTAGAGGATATTTTCAAGGAAGTCAATCTATGGGGCCTTCAGCTTTAAGTACAGTAGTTGAGCAGGTTGTTAGAATTATATTTATCTTAGTTGGTGCATATGTAGCTATTCCCATACTGAAGAGTTCTCTTAAGAATGCGGTCGGAATTGCAACCTTCGCCGCATTT
The DNA here is from genome assembly GCF_001648555.1 of Rossellomorea aquimaris TF-12. Classification (GTDB taxonomy): domain Bacteria; phylum Bacillota; class Bacilli; order Bacillales; family Bacillaceae_B; genus Rossellomorea; species Rossellomorea aquimaris. Next base: position 198,337 of record NZ_LQXM01000029.1, read on the forward strand.
ATAGGTGGAATAGCAGGGTTTACTGTGTTAATTTTTGTTTTCTATAAAAGAAGAAAATTGATAAAGGAACAGAAGGATCAAAGTCCAAATAATGAGAACTTGAATATTGTTTCAATGTTTAAAGAACTAATCGGTTATGCTTTTCCCTTTGTCGTAACCGGTTTAGCTATTCCGATTTATCAGAATATCGATACCTATACTATAAATGGAATATTTCAGTCTGTTGGCTACAGCTTGGATGAAGCAGAGGATATAAACGCAGTAATTGGACTGGTCCAAATCCTTGTGATGGTGCCTTTGTCTTTAGCAACAGCATTTAGTATGTCCTTGATTCCTGGTATAACTTCAGCATACATAAGCGGAAGAATGATAGATGTTAAAAATAAGATAAATCAGACCGTTCAGGTGCTAATATTCTTTACACTGCCGGCAGCAATGGGTTTATGCCTCCTTGGAGAACCCATCTATATTATGATTTTCGGATTAGAAAACAGTCCTCAACTTGGTGGTGGCTTGCTACAGTGGTACTCTTTAGCTGCCGTAGTTTTTTCTTTGTATATTGTAACTGCTGCTATTATTCAAGGAATTAACAAACAAAATACATTGTTCATAGGAATCTTGTTGGGAATCTTTTTTAAGATAGTTTTAAATTATCTCTTGGTACCCTACTTTAAAGAAATAGGGCCTATATTGGCCACTTACGCTGGTTTTATTGTCTCCTGTGTTTATAATGTAGTAATTATTAAAAAAACTATTAGCTATAGGGTATGGCCATTACTAAAGACATTAAAAGAAATTTACGTGCTTGTCATAGTAATGTCCTTGGCTGTTTGGGCTGTTAGATCCCTGTCTGAGAGTTGGCTGCCTAAAAACCTAAGTTTATATTCCAGTTCTCTTCTTATTTCTACAATATCAATCTTTACAGGTATAGCAATTTATGTAGGTATAGGTTTGCGTCTAAGGATAGTAAAAGGTATTTTACCGATGAATAAAAAGCATAAAAGTTATTAGTTACTTCGCTAAATACACTGCAGGGGAACAATAACTGAAGTACTGCCGCCTGATCGGTGGCCATTGCGTTCTTCAATTATTGGGGCAGTTATGCTTAACAAGGGTTGTTTTACTTTAATAAGTGGAGTATTAATTTGTATTTAAGGCAGGGGGATTTTATGGGGAAAGTTTTTGGTGGATTTTTATTGTTAATGTTTATTAATGTCCTTCTATTTATGGGCTTATCAAGTTTTTTTATGAGTGATATTCAATATGAAACACCAATTTACACACTTAGTACAATAATAATTATATTGTTATCTGTACTAATATCTTTACTTATATATTTAATCAACTTATTGAAAGAGAAGTTGTAGTTTTCATTAAACTTGGGCGTTTGCTGAACAATCAGTCGCCCTTTGTTCAAGTAAAGGGCAGGTTAATTGAATAACCCGAAACTATGTTGAATGCCTATTCGTCTAATTACTAAAGTGTTAATCATAAAGAATAACTGAATAAAAGAATTCTATAAGAAGGAGTGAGGAAATTGAAAAAGTTCTCTTGGTTAAGCTACTGGTCTTTAATATTAAGCGTTTTACCAATACCATTTTTTCTTTGCAATGCTTTATGGACTAATAAGGATTAACGGCTATTTCGGGTTATCTCTCATCGCCTTGTCCATCATTTTATCTTTGGTTTTTGGGATTTTGGCTTTAGTTAAAAAAAACAGAAAAAAATATACTTGCTGGAATAGCCATTTATATTGCGCTATTCAGTGCGGGAGTTGTGGTCATTATTTTAATGATGGGACAAATGGGTAACTCACCAAATGCAAAATATTCTCCCAAATATCCTTGGACTTTCGGTTCATAATAACTGAAGAAAAAAACAGTCCTAATTACTAACAACCTTTTTTTTTGAAAATTACATTAAAATTTTTTATATTCGATAGGAGGTAAATATGCGATATTCACTGTTTTTTGCCTTATGTATTTTATTAGTTGGCTGTTCAACAAATGAAGTTCTTGAAATTTCACAGGTGGAGGAGCAAACACTTACTAAAGATCAAATAGAAATCAGCACTACAAAAATTGAGAATAATGATGATATCAAACAAGTAAAAGAGCTATTTGACGATTTAGAAGTCGCAGCAAAACCAGACTATATAGACAAAAAACAACCTGACCTTTTGGTTAATATAGGAGAAAACTTTGGGGCGAATGTTTGGGTGGAAGTTGATAGAAGTGCAATAATTCTGAAGGAAGATAATAATTATTATGCTATTTCAAAGGAAAAGGTTGATTTCATTAAATCGCTTTTAGACTAACTTAATATGTTTGAATTTTTTATTCTTGCTATCTTTTTTAGTAACCCCAGATTTACTAAAAATAACTAAAAAAAGAAAAAGTTCTTATCCAAATGCAGGGGGGATTTTGCTGAGCTAGCAGCCACCCATTGTGTAAGTACAGGGCAGGTTAATGGAGCAAGGTGTTTAATAAAAAATCGCTAAAAGGGGAAAGAAAAATGGGCTGGTTAATCATTGCTGCTGTTGCATATCTTCCAATTATATATCGTATTCATCGTCGTTTAGATTACTTAGAAAAAGAAGTGAAAAGGTTAAATGGGGAAAATGATGTTAACTAATTAAGAGTTATTATTGTATATTAACGCTCTCTGATTTATTCAAGTAAAGGGCAGGTTAATTGAACATCCTTTTTTCAACTAACATAAATAAACTCATAATTTAATTGTAAATAAACCCCTTTAGTGTATAATTACACTAAAGGGGTTTTGGTTTTTACAAAGGGGGAAGAAACAATGCCTAAGAATATCAAAAACAGAAAAGTTATACTTGCAATCCCATTGGTTGTAATTTTACTTTCTTATTTTTCATATATCGTCTATGTAGATGTAGGTGAAGAAAGACGATATGATGAAATACTTACACATTTGACAATAGATAAAGAATATGAAGAAAATGAGATAAAAGAAATTCAAATCGACCATTCTATAACCAATGTTTTATTATCGTATAGACCCTGGGTGATGTATGTGGTATTTAAAGATGAACCAAATGCTATTTATTATTATCATTATGACAACGGGGTAATTAGTCAAGGTGGAATTTCAGGTTATACTGAAAATGAAATATATACACATTCTGAAGGAACTAATGGACCGTTAGATAAAAGTAAATAAGTTCTTCCGTTAACGGGGGCAATAACTGAAGATCAGTTACTGAGAACAAGGGTATTGCTCGTATTCAATTATCGGGCAGTTTAGTTGAATAAGTATTTTTTATGTGAATATTATTGCAAGGGGGAGCGAGCTTGAAGAGAAAGCTACCGATTATAAGTTTTGTTATGGTGGTTTTATTCGGAATAATATTGATGTTCTATCAAACTGAAAAAATGGAACAAGTAAGAACTCTAGAAGAAAACAGGCAAGAGGTATTGGACAAATTAGCAAATGATTTAAGCCATTTTAATCCTGTTCTTGATGCTTTTGTTGATGGTGATTACAAAACTACAATCGCTTCTAAAGTTAGTTCGGAAGGTATAGTCGAATTTGATAGAAGGTTGGCAAAAAATAAATCTCCTTTAGGGAATTATAAAATTAGATTTGATTTAAATAATATGGAGATTGTTTCTGAAGAAATAGAAATAACTAATCCCGATTACTCTGAAGAGTGGCAAGAAATTCAAAATGAAAACAAAAAGTGATTTTTTACTAACGGAGAGCATTTGCTGAACAAGCAACTCCCGATTGTACAATTAAAGGGGTCGATTATTCAATAAGAATAGTCGCCTTTTTTTGAGAATTTTAGGGAGGGAATGTGAAATGCGTGCTTGCAGAGTAATCTATTCTGCTTTTTTACTTATACAAATAAAAGAGGAAAAAATATCCTTTTGAAGAAGTGCTTATATAGAAGCAAAAAATATTACTCAAAGGAGATTAAGAATGATGGAAAAAATGAATTCTATAACTTTAGAAGGTGTAAAGGAATTTCCAAAGAAGAAGTTAGTTGGATTTCGAGTAGTTTGCGAAGATATGAGGGGTTATGGTAAACAGATCCCTGAGGCTTACATGTCATTAGAACGACGTAAATCTGAGATTAAACAACTTGTTGAGCCAGTTAAACTTATTGGAGCTTTTAAAGCTCAAGAGAGTTCAGAAGAAGACGATGGATACTGGGTCTGTTTCGAGGTTCATGAATTTGAAAATATTCCTGAGGGTATGGTTAGTTTAGTTGTGCCAGCACAGAAGTATGCAGTTCTGAATTTTAAAGGGCATGCTTCAGAAATTTTCCAAGTATATACTCATTTGCACAAATGGATTAGTGAGAATGGATATGAGAGAGTACCAGGAAAGTGGTCATTAGAAATTTATTCAAAATGGACGGAAAGTGAAGATAAAGTGGATCTATGTGATCCGGTAATTTAGTCGATATCGAAAATTGTAATAGTGGAGTAGTGAGGAAGTAAATTAAATTATTGTTCAATCCTATTCCAGTATAGGGGCTATTCTTTAAAAGGGTTAAGAGTCTCTCTTAAATAAATATGCACAATTTAAAGCACGAAATTGAATATAGTACAGGGAGGAAGCAAGCTGTGATAAGTGTTGAAAAAAGACAAGTCGCTGAAAAATGGTTCAAAGAATATTTTACTAAAGGGAATTTAGAAATCTTGGATGAACTTACAACTGAAGACTTTGTTTACCACTCCCACCAAGGTGAACATACAAAAGAAAAGATGAAGGAATTTATGGAATGGTATCAATCAGTTTTTCAAGAGGATGAATGGGAGATTAATGACCTAATAGAGCAGAAACAAAAGCTGGCGGTTCGTTATACTGGCTGGATGACTTATAAAGGTGGATGGTTTGATATACCATCGGAAAATCAACGGGTTAAGGAAACAGGTATTATGATTTTTTATTTTAAAGGTGACAAGGTTGATGAACTATGGTGCGAAAACAGTGATGCAGCTATCTTATTTGATTTAGGTGCTTTGCAAAAAAATACTCATAATGTTTTCTAGGGAGCATCATGAAAAGAGAAAATGACTTTGTATCTCAAATTCAAGTCTTCAACTAACAGGGGCGATAGCTTAAGATCGGCGAGCTGGTCTTAAGTTTTTCTTTATTCAGTTAAAGGGCAGGTTAATTAAAGAAGGTGTTTAATAAAGAGTTGTTAAAAGGGGGAATAAAAATGGGCTGGTTAATCATTGCTGCGGTTGCATATCTTCCAATAATATATCGTATTCATCGACGTTTAGATTAACTAGAAAAAGAAGTGAAAAGGTTAAACGACGAAAATGATGTTAGCTAATTAAGAGTTATTACTGTATACAAAAGCTCTCAAATACTATTCAATTAAAGGGCAGAATAGATGAATAAGGATTTTTAGGTTCAGCTCATCCTTGGGTTATAAGAACGGGCGCTCTCATAAAATAAAGTAAGGTGCCATTTTTTATAGTAAAAAAATAAAATTGGAACTTTTTGTAATCAATTTAACAAAATTGGCTATATGTATCGGGTGAATTATCCGAATTTTGAAACTAAACATCTTTCTATTCGTATTTATATTTAGAGAAGGAAATCTTAAGATGATCTGCTGAATTATATAAAATTCAAGGAGGAGAATTTTATGGCTGAAGGTATGTTTTTATTAATGATTGTGTTAATAACTGTTGTAATCATAGGTAAAAGAAAAAAGAAAAAGTAATAAGGAAAATTGACTAATGAAATTAGGATGGAGGTAATTCAAAAAAACCATAAGGACTTTAAAAATATTGATAAAGTATGTACAGTACATGAAGTTTCAGATGGTGAACTTGTTCAACAAAAGGGGGGCTTATCCGGAACAGGGTGAGCTTTTTTTTAGTATCAAATTTTTCTTGAGTTAGCTGCTCGATTTTGAAATAATTGGTATTAAGTTAGAGGGCAGTTTAGTTAAATAATCGATTAATAAAACTAATATATATAAAATTCACATCAGAAAAATGGGGGTTTACAAATGTTTGATAAGTTTAATTTTAACTTAATTTATCGTGATAGAAATGATTTAACCCCTTTAGTGGTAATGATGTGTGGGATTGCAGGTTCTGGGAAAACCACGTTCTCACAATTATTAGAACAGGAAGGGTTTGTACGTCTTTCAGTTGATGAAGAAATATGGGCTACACATGGTCGCTGGGGGATTGATTTTCCAATGGAAAAGTTTGATGAATATAGGAAAAATGCAGAAAGCAAATTACGTAACCGCTTAATAAAGTTAATTCACGATAAACAACAGGTGGTTATTGATTTTAGTTTTTGGGACCGTGTTAGAAGGAACCAGTATAAAAAACTTATTGAGGATTCTGGTGGTAAATGGAAACTTATTTACTTAAAAGTTCATCCAAATGATTTGCGTGAACGACTTAAGTTACGTAATAAAAGTTTTGATGCAAATTCGTTTCCTATTTCAGAAGAACGTTTAAATTCATACCTTGTTGGTTTTGAAATACCAAAAGGTGAAGGAGAAATTGTAATTGAAAATTAAATTAGACCTATCACAATAGGTAAAGCATAATTACCTACTACAACATTTTTTTCTTGATTATAAGCTTCTTCACTTATCCATTATGGGTCTGCAATATGAAATATCGTTGTTTCTCATTAATAGTGGAATTGACGTGAATATGACAAACAATGATGGTCAAACAGCTTTACACCTAATTAGTGTGCATCCTAATATAGATGTAGGAAGAGAAATCCTTAATAACGGCGGGGGATATTAACCAAAGGGACAAATATGGAAACAGTCCGTTATGGACAGCAGTTTTCAACTGTAAAGGCAGGTACTACGATATGGTGAAATTACTATTACAGTATAACCCATATTCAGTAACCAAAAATAAAGCAGGCAGGTCGCCATTGGACTTTGCAAAACAGGTAGGTAATGAAAAATTGATTAGTTGGTTAAATAGATAATCACTATTCAACAAACGGGGGCTTTAATCAATGATCATATACTCTTATACAAGTTATCTCGACTTCAAGTCTTCATGAATCGGGCGAGATAGCTGCACATTGGCTATCGTTTATTGTGCTAACGGACCAGGTTAAAATTAGTGATTACGGTCTGGTTATCTTTCAACAATCATTCTAAATTTTATTGAAAAATAGAAGGAACTCCATTGTTAATGTAGAAATGATTCACTACGCAATTTAATGTATTTGCAGTTTATTGATTGAAATGTTGACAGATGTATGTGGGTAGTATTCTTTCATTTTTGGAGGGGAAAGGTGATATTTATGAAAACAACCCAGTCAAAAGACGGCACAACCTTGGCGTACGATGTCTACGGTAATGGTCCACCTCTAATTTACATAACAGGAGCAAGCTGCCATCGCTCATTCAAGCCTATTGTGCTAGATGCCAAAATATTTTCATCTGAGTTCACTGTTTACAATTACGACCGTCGTGGACGTGGAGATAGTGGTAACACACTGCCTTATTCTATAGAACGTGAAATCGATGATATCGAAGCTATGATTGATGCGGCAGGCGGCAAGGCTCATTTGTATGGCCATTCTTCTGGTGCTGTTATCGCACTTGAGGCAGCAATTCGCCTTGGTAATAAAGTGCAAAAAGTAACTATGTATGATGCGCCATATGTACGTGACGAGAATGAAAAAGCCGAATACAAACAATTAAGCCAAAAAATACACAAACTTCTCGAAAACGAGAAAAATGCAGAAGCAATGCTTACCTTTTTAAAGGAGATTGGCATGCCCAAGTTATTTGTTTTATTATTGCCGTTTTTTCCTGGCTGGAGAACTACAAAAGCTCTAGCTCCGACCCTTGCTTATGATATTACTCTAACTAAGGATATGCCCCCGGTTGAACGAGCTACTCAAATTTCAATACCTATGCAAATAATCGTTGGCGAAAAAAGTCCAGCTTCAATAAATGATGTTGGTCGTCAACTAACAAAGGCAATTCCGAGCGCAAGGTTTGTACAACTTGCAAAGCAAGACCATATGGTTAACGGAAAAAAACTGCTGCCAATACTTTCGGGCTTTCACAAGTAATAATGTCTTATCAACTACATCTATTTTTTACAATTCGGTCAATAAGCGAAATAACCGGGTTATCAGAAGAAATAGTCTTAGAAATTTTAGATAAAAAAAGGGGAAAAGTTCATACAAAAATCCGAAGTTCAGAAAAATTCATTCAAAAGATATGGTTAAGTGATTAAAGAACTAACAAACTTATAAATAATTTTTATTCGGTTTTTTTGAAGTTTAGCGTTAAAGACTGAGGCGTGGTTTTATAATATCGCGCCTTTATAACGCTAAAAAAATATATAAGAGTTGAGTATCTTAAGAATTACCACAAATATAATCTGTGCTTTTGAGTCATTTTGTCTCTAAATTTGCGTCATAACAAGCTAAGGATTAAATGTTATAAAATTTCTCTATTATTGATTTATTTTACCATCGAAAAGAAATTCAAAATTGAACGATAAGGGGAAGACTCCTGACTTTTGTGTCGCTCGTCAGTAAGGGGGGTAGTGACTAACTTTATCATTTACTCAACGTTTATTTCTAGTTTACATAATATATATTATAGGAAGTTAAATTAAAAACTCGAATCCAGTCTCGTATCACAAGTATACTATTTATAATGAGACAAAATTGAAAATTTTAATTCGTTTTTTTTATTTACTTATTAATTGATCATTAACTCTTAAATTGTATTAAAAATTTCATTAGTATTTTCATTTTCATCAGCTAGATATTTAATTTCGAAAACCCAGCATTCATTATGTATTGAAATTCGACTTTAGTTCCTGGTTGAATTTCAAATCAATATTCATATTATTGTCAGACAACTTCTTTGTGTGATTTCTATTATCTTATAACAATTTAGATTTCAGCTTTTAATAGTTAGTTTACATAATATAGATAGCATCCCTTACAAATTTCCATTCAATAGCTTTGCTTAAATAAAAAAGCATAAAAAGCTTTCTCGCTTTTTATGCTTCAGAATTACTTCATTATATATTGTCTAGGAGTTCCAAAATAAAGAATTTGATTAAACTCTGGAAATATGGAGTCAAAGTAAATATAAATTGGAGCATCAAGTAACCATGGATAATACATGTAAAATCCCTTATCTCCGTTTACAATAGCAGATAATGCTAACGGAAGCTCCTTTTTGAAAACCATAAAACGAACGTTTGAGAGCTTTTCATCAAATTCACCATTGCTTATATAGACCGTTCCACAAAGGGTATATTGACCTTGCTCCCTCCTCCACTCTCCTAATACTTCGTCTCTCATGTTGAGATTAATGTTTTCTAATTCGTATTGACAACCGATACTAAGAAACAATTCTCCTGTGGAATCAGAATGAGTTAATGTGTATTTGCGATGATCTATGGGATTAAAAATGGACGCTGGTGGCAAATAAGTAACAGAAAGTTTATCTGGATTGAATTCACTCATGTATAAGCCTCCCTTTAAAATTGGGCTTACATCATGGTATGAAAATCCCCTGAAAATGGTTCCCTTACTTTAATGGTTTCCAGTCGATATTCATTAGTGTCCATTTATCATTATCATAATACCAGTAAGAGATGACATTGCCTATTCCATCAGCATTATAGGCACCATTAATTCGCTGATAGGCTTTTAATCCCTTTCCGGGCTTTCCTTTGATGTTTGTTGGTTCAAAGAATGCATAGGGAACAACCATCAATTCTGTAGGTTCGTTCAATTTACCATCCGTATAGATACCTAATCTTTCATACTCCTCTTTGCGATCTTTAAGGTCTACAGTATAAGACTGATTGGTATCAACAAATGTTATGGTGGCCATGTAGTTATCTTCAAATTGAGCTTGTATGTTTAATGGATCTGGTAATCCTATATCAATAAGCTTATTGTCTGCTAATGTATGTAGGGCAACATTGTACAAGCCACCGCTTCCTCCAGTTGCAGACGAATAAAGCATATCTTTAATTTTGTCATGATTCAAATCAACAAACTGAATTTTCGGTTCATATCCAGCCTCGTAATCAATACGAACCTTGCTCCCTCTAGAGGTTGTGATGTCAGCCCAAATTTCTTTTAAAAAGAGAGCATCAGGGGAAAATGGAATGGCTTTTAATTGAATGTTATCCTTTTTGCCATCTCCAGTGACATCTTTTTTGTATGTTTTGATAGTAAATTCATTTGTCTGTTTTTGTTCATTCGATACTTCTGCATCATTACCTGCAATGGCATGTAGGGACATAAAGAAAAAGGCCCCAAATGCAAATAAAAGTTCTTTTCGCATGATTTTCTCTCCTCGATGAAAACATATTCACTCTTACTTTCACCAAAAAAAGGGAAATCTATGTAAATTTTAATTCTTTTTCTCTAGAAAAGAAGTAATTATGATCTGGTTAGAACTCGACGCAAAAAAGAGACCAACTCTATACATGAGTTGGTCAATGACAATTATTTATTTTGTGATGATTGTTCCGGCTTTTTCTCCCAGCTTTCAATTCCGTTTAAACCTTTAATAGAATTTGAATAAAATACTGGATCTTTTCCTTGTTTTTTCTGTTCACGGTAATCCTTTAGGGCAGCAATAGCGATTTTTGCAAGAAGAGTAATGGCTATCAGGTTAATGATCGCCATGAGTCCCATGAATAAATCGGCTAAACTCCAAACAATATCAAGCTTTACAACTGCACCGAAAACGACCATTCCAAGAACAGCGATTCGATAAATAAATAAGGTAACTGGGCTGTATTTAATAAATTCAATATTCGTTTCACCATAATAATAGTTTCCAATAATGGAACTAAAGGCAAATAAGAAAATCGCAACAGCCACAAATGTGTCTGCCCATGGTCCTACATGGAAGCTTAAGGCTGCTTGAGTTAATTGAATTCCATCAATGCCAGTTGTATATTCATTTGATAATATAATCATAAAAGCGGTTGCTGTACAAATAATTAAAGTGTCGGTGAATACCCCTAATGTTTGAATTAATCCCTGTTTAACTGGATGCGTTACTCCAGCAGTTGCAGCTGCGTTTGGTGCACTTCCCATCCCTGCTTCGTTAGAGAACAATCCGCGTTTGATTCCCATCATAATCGCAGCACCTACACCACCACTAGCTACTTCGCGAATACCAAAAGCATTTTCAAAAATAACCACAAACATATCAGGGAGCAGTGTAATATTGGTTATTAAGATATAAAGAGCTAGAATGATATAAAGAATAGCCATTATCGGCACAACAATTTGGGTAACATTAGCAATTCGTTTTACTCCGCCGAAAATAATAACAGCGGTTAAAGCAGCTAAAGTAAGACCAATTGTCATTCGATCAAAGGAATATGCTTCTTCCATCGCTAGTGAAATCGTATTGGATTGAACGGAGTTAAAGACTAAACCAAAACAAAATGTAATGATAATAGCAAATAATATCCCCATCCATCGTGCATTCAGCCCTTTTTCCATGTAATAAGCAGGACCGCCTCGATATCCATCTTTACCGTCCTTCACTTTATAAATTTGAGCTAATGTACTTTCTACAAAGCTTGTAGCTCCACCTAATAACGCGATAATCCACATCCAAAAGACGGCTCCAGGACCACCACCCGCAATAGCTGTAGCAACTCCAGCAAGATTTCCTGTTCCTACACGTGAAGCTGTACTGATCGTAAAGGCTTGAAAGGAAGAAATTCCTCTTTTACCCTCCGTTGAAATGGTCGTTTTATCTGTTAGTAATCTTCCCATTTCTCCTAGATAGCGGAATTGAGCAAATTTTGTTCGTAAAGAAAAATATAGTCCTAGACCAATAAGTGCAGCAATTAGAATATAAGACCACATATAATCATTTAAAGTACCAACTATACTTGTTAATAAATCCATTCATGTTCCTCCTTGATGTATAAATACAAAGTTAACCTATGAACCAATGGATGTTTACCCACTAACACATCTTTTTAATCTATCAAAAAAAGGATTGAAAATCAATGAAAAATTCATGAAGCTGAAAGAATATGAAATATTTTGCAAATTTTTACGGGGGTAATAAAAACATTTTGAATAAATATACGAATTCTATTCAAATCACATTACAGAAAAGCCTTTAATTCCCTAAATATTGGTTAAGGAGTAAAGGCTCTTTCCTCTTGGAAAGATAGATCTGCTACTATGGCGTGAGCTTCACCTAAAACAGTTAATTCTTTTTTCAGTGTTGTCCACTTTTTCATGAGTTCGACCATTTATGATCACCTTTGCTCCTTCTTCAAGTAATGTTTTCGCTGTTTCCTTTCCAATTCCACTTGTCTATCCTGTTACGAGGACAAGTTTATTTTCTAATTGTAATGTTTTTTTCTCTAAGAAATGTGCTTAAATAAAAAACGACTAACAGGAGTGTACCTTTATTAGTCGTTTTTTATTTGTGATTATTCTTTTGTAGGTTTCTCGATTGATTCTGACCAGCTTTCAATTAATGATCCACTTTCGCCTTCATCAATGACAAAGGACCCATTTGAATAGCGATCATTCGGTCTCAAATCAGACACGGACACTTTATCTGTTTTCCCTTTATTCGTAAGCAGCCATACTTTATCTGTATCCTTTACGACTTCAATTTTGACAACTCGATGAGGATTTGATTTCAACTCTCTTAGCATAATCACGCCTCGCTTGGCCCTTGAAGTCTTTTCGAATTCTGTTAGTTTCATTTTCTTAACAGCACCACGCTGAGTAGCGAGGAAGACATATTCTTTCATTGGGTCAGTAACAACTTTACCTGCAACCACGTAGTCACCATCTTTTAAGTTGATGCCTTTGACTCCAGCAGCTCTAGGTCCCACAATGTTGACATCTTCTTCAGGGAACCATAAACCGTAGCTGTAATGGGTAGCAAGAAACAAGTCTTGAGTTCCATCCGTTAAGTGAACATCAACTAGTTCGTCATCACCTTTAAGGTTGATTCCAACTAATGGACGAGAATAGCGTTGAGCTTTGTATTGAATGAGCTCTGATTTCTTAGTCATACCATTCTTCGTTATGAATAATAAATAATGAGCAGGGTCAAATTCTTTAATTGGTATCGCTTTTAAAACCTGTTCATCACGATCAATTGGGACAATGTTTCCTACGTGCTGTCCAAGATCTTTCCAACGGATATCAGGCAACTCATGAACAGGGCAATAGATATAGTTACCTTTGTTAGTAAACACTAATAGAGTATCCGTAGTATTCATCTCATATTGAGCAAGTAGCCGGTCTGTTTCCTTCATGGCGAGGTCTTGACCGTTAGATGCAGAATATGAACGGAGGCTGGTTCTCTTCATATAACCATCACTCGTTACCGTAACCATCACATCTTCACTTGCAATTAAAACTTCTAGATTTATTTTGATTTCTTCGATTTGATCTTCAATTTTGGTTCTACGAGCATCAGCAAACTTCTTTTTAATCGCTTTAAGTTCTTTCTTAATAACGCTGTATAGCTTGCTTTCGCTATCTAGAATAGAAGTTAATTCTGCTACTGTATTTGCGAGTTCTTCCGCTTCTGCCTGAAGGGCTGTTATATCCGTATTCGTTAAACGGTAAAGCTGAAGGCTGACAATCGCCTCCGATTGAGCTTCAGTAAATTGGAATTTTTGAATTAAATTGTTTTTTGCATCTCGTTTATCCTTGGAAGCACGAATGGTTGTAATCACCTGATCTAAAATCGAAAGTGCTTTCATCAACCCTTCAACAATATGTTGACGATCCTTCGCTTTTTTTAAATCATGATTCGTTCGATTGATTACGACTTCCTTTTGGTGACCGATATACGAATCTAGAAGCTCTCTTAGACCGAGCAATTTTGGGCGGCGATTTTGAATAGCTACCATATTAAAGTTAAAGGCGATTTGCAGATCACTGTTCTTGTATAAATAGTTTAAAACCCCGGTAGAATCAGCATCCTTCTTTAATTCAATGACAATACGAAGTCCTTCACGATCCGTTTCATCACGTACTTCGGCAATACCCTCTACTTTACGGTCTAAGCGGAATTCATCCATTTTCTTTACCAAGTTGGCTTTATTTACTTCAAATGGCACTTCCGTAATTACAATTTGTTGTTTACTGCCACGAATGTTTTCGATTTCTGCTTTTCCACGTACGACTATTTTACCTTTTCCAGTCTCATACGCTTTTTTGATGCCGTCAACACCCTGGATGATTCCTCCTGTAGGAAAATCAGGACCTTTCATGACAGTCATCAATTGATCTACTGTACTCTCTGGATTCTCAATACGCATAATGGTTGCATCAATGACCTCACCTAAATGATGGGGTGGAATTTCAGTTGCATATCCAGCAGAAATCCCCGTTGAACCGTTTACCAAAAGGTTGGGGAAACGAGAAGGCAATACAGTCGGTTCACTAGACGTATCATCAAAGTTCGGGATGAATTCAACGGTATTTTTATCAATATCACGTAATAACTCCATAGAAATAGCTGATAAACGTGCTTCGGTATAACGCATAGCAGCAGGGGGATCTCCGTCGATGCTTCCGTTATTTCCGTGCATTTCTACTAAATAGTTTCGTACCTTCCAGTCTTGACTCATACGAACCATAGCGTCATATACAGACGTATCACCGTGGGGATGGTAATTACCAATTACGTTACCAACGGTTTTAGCAGACTTACGAAACCCTTTTTCTTGTGTATTTCCATCTACGTACATAGCGTAAAGGATACGTCTTTGTACAGGCTTTAATCCATCTCGAGCATCGGGTAATGCACGCTCTTGAATAATATATTTACTGTAACGTCCGAACCGGTCGCCTAGCACCTCTTCTAAAGGTAAATCTTGATATCTTTCTACGGTTGTCATGAATTACCCTCCTCTGCGACCGAAATGTTTTCATTTTCTAAAATACTTCCATCTTCCTCTAATCCAAAAGCAACGTTGCTTTCTATCCACTTCCGTCGCGGCTCAACTTTGTCTCCCATTAGGGTCGTTACACGACGCTCAGCACGGGCAGCATCATCGATTCGAACGCGAATAAGGGCTCTAGTTTCAGGATCCATCGTGGTTTCCCATAACTGATCTGCATTCATTTCTCCAAGACCTTTATAGCGCTGAATCATGTAACCCTTCCCTATTTTTGAAATAGCACCTTGCAGTTCATCATCTGTCCACGCATATTCGATTTTTTCTTTCTTGCCTGTCCCCTTACTTACTTTGAAAAGTGGAGGGAGGGCAATATAGATTTTCCCAGCTTCAAGAAGTGGCTTCATGTAACGGTAAAAGAAGGTAAGAAGGAGAACCTGAATATGGGCTCCATCTGTATCTGCATCGGTCATTATAATGATTTTATCGTAATTGATGTCCTCGACGTTGAATTCAGGGCCGACTCCACCACCAATGGCATGAATAATCGTGTTGATTTCTTCATTTTTAAAGATATCTTGAAGTTTTGCCTTTTCCGTGTTAATTACCTTACCTCTCAAAGGAAGGATTGCCTGGAACTTTCGGTCTCTTCCTTGTTTGGCGGAACCTCCAGCAGAATCACCCTCCACAAGATATATCTCATTTCTCTGGGGATTTCTTGATTGAGCAGGTGTCAATTTCCCTGATAGAACGGTTTCAGAGCGTTTCCGCTTTTTTCCATTACGAGCATCTTCACGTGCTTTTCGAGCAGCTTCACGAGCCTGAGCGGCTTTAATGGATTTTTTGATTAAAAGTGAACTGGTCTCTGGGTTTTCTTCTAAGAAATACAGAAGATGCTCTGATACTACGGAATCAACAGCTGAACGGGCTTCACTTGTTCCTAGCTTCCCTTTGGTTTGCCCTTCGAATTGTAGTAGGTCTTCAGGTATACGTACCGAAACAATAGCCGCTAAGCCTTCCCGTATATCGGTTCCTTCTAAATTTTTATCCCGTTCTTTTAAGATGCCAGCTTTACGAGCATATTCATTAAATACACGAGTCATTGCGGTTTTTGCACCTGCTTCGTGAGTTCCACCATCTTTTGTACGAACATTGTTTACGAATGAAAGAATGTTTTCTGAGAATCCATCATTGAATTGAAAAGAAAATTCCACTTCGATGGTATGGTGTTCTCCTTCAAAGAACGCAACAGTATGAAGGGGGTCTTTCTCTTCGTTTAAATATTGAACAAATGCTTCAATTCCGCTTTCGTAATGGTAAACCTCTTTTTGATCATTACGCTCATCGGATATTTCAATCTTTAGCCCTTTTAAAAGAAAAGCAGATTCTCTTAAACGTTCACAAAGAGTATCGTAATTGTAAGTTGTGTTACTGAAAATTTCTGGATCTGGCTTAAAATGTATTCGTGTTCCAGACTTTTTGGTTTTTCCTATTTTTTCAAGTGTGGTTTGTGGTTTACCACCCTTAGCGAAGCGTTGTTCATATTTCATCCCATCTCGTTCAATGGTGACCACTAACCACTCTGAAAGAGCATTCACAACGGAAGCTCCAACTCCGTGAAGACCTCCACTTGTTTTATAGCCACCTTGTCCAAACTTTCCACCTGCGTGAAGGATCGTCAATATGACTTCAGGAGTTGGTTTTCCTAGTTTATGCATCCCTGTTGGCATTCCTCGACCTTTATCCTGTACAGAAATGCTATTATCTTTATGTATCGTCACGAGAATCTCATTTCCGAAGCCAGCAAGTGCTTCATCAACGGAATTATCAACAATTTCGTATACTAAATGATGCAAACCTCTAGAGTCAGTAGAGCCTATATACATTCCAGGTCTCTTACGTACGGCTTCTAAGCCTTCTAAAACTTGAATCGCATCATCATTGTAATCCATGGTCTTTTTCTGGTTGGCCACGAACATTCCCCTTTCAAACTTCTCTACCCGTTAGGTAATCCCTTTACGGTATTATTGGTTATGTATGTTCTTACTATAACACAAGAACGTGTGTTCGTTTACCGTTTATCTACTTTTTAAGGTAAACCACTATGCTATATTGTAGCGTTTTATTTGATTTTCGCAAATGAAATTTCCAGGATTCGCTTCTCTACATCTTGTTTTTTCTTAAAAAACCATTGAGGGATTGGGAAAGTTAACATTATTTGAGTGTCAAAATGGATTGGTTAATCTCCCTTGTATTTTTCGAAAAAAAACAAGCGGTAGACCCGCTTGTTACTAGTGAGAATTATTTGGTTAAAGCATGTTCAACCTTTATACAGCGATCCATGATAACTGTATACCCACGTTCCTTTAAAAAGCGAAAAGCCTCTTCATTCATTACACCAAGCTGAGCCCAAAATACTTTTGCGTTAATCTCATCAAATTCCTTTGCAATGTCAGGTAGGAATTCAGAACGTCGAAAGACATTAACAATATCTACTTCGCCCTCTATTTCCTGTAAAGTTCCAACCGCTTTTACACCAAGTGCTGATTCAATGGTTGGATTGACAGGAATAATCTCAAAACCGCTATCTTGCATAGCTTTAGATACCATATAAGAAGTACGCTCAGGATTATCACTTAATCCTATAACAGCAATACGTTTTGAATCTTGCAGGATTTGTCCTATCTCATTTCGAGATGGGTTTTCTATCATAGTTCAATTCAACTCCTTTATCTTTCTACGTTGACCATATGAACATTTTCCATACTATTCCTTAAGTCCTATTATTCATTTATACCATAATTTCGACTATTTTTTCAAAATTATATTTATTTCAGTAAATAATTTATGAAAAATATTAAAAAATGTCAGAATAACACAAGAAAAAGAGCTGCTTTCTAACCATAGACTCCCTTACTTGTGTTTCCTGACACTTTGTTTGCCATTATTCTTTAATTAGTCCTTTAGATACTAAAAATTCTCTTGCAACCTCTTTGGGATCTTGTTTGTCTATATCTACCTTGGCGTTCATTTCGCTCATTTCTTCTTCAGTAATTTGATCTGCTAATTCGTTTAAAACATCTTCTACTTCTGGATGTTCTTTAAGTACTTCCTGACGAATAATGGGAGCAGCATGGTAAGGAGGGAAGAATCCTTTATCATCCTTCGTAGATTTTAAATTGTATCGCTCAATTCTTCCGTCTGTTGTAAAAGCAGGAATAACGTCTACATCTCCGTTTTTCACAGCCTCGTACATTATATTCGGATCGAAGCTTTCTTTTGCTTTAAATTCAAAGCCATAAGCTTCTGAAAATGCATCGTAACCGTCGCCTTCACGCTCATAAAACTGGTGAGGGGCCCCAAAGCTTAAATCCTTTGAAAGAGGAACTAGCTCAGAGAAGGTTTTTGCATCAAAATCTTGATCCTGTGTATAGGCAAGTGTATACGTATTTTCAAATCCAAGTGGCTTTAACCAAGTAACATTAAATTTCTCTTCATAGCCTTTACGAACTTGCTCTAAAATCTCGTCTCCAGTTGCGCCTTCCTTGGCCTGCTCTTTTAATACGGCTTCTAATCCAGTACCTGTATATTCAATATAAACATCGATATCTCCCTTTTCTAGTGCTGGAGTCAGAATAGAGACTTCACCTAATCCTTCTTCTACTTTAACATCTAAATCTGTCTTTTCTTTTAGAAGCTCTGCCATCATTTGAGTAAGAATGAATTGTTCTGTCCACATCTTTCCTGATACGGTTATAGTATTATCTTTTTTATCACCATTCCCGCAGCCTGCAATCATGATGGATAAAACTAAAAGTATAATGAATGAGCTAAATTTATTTTTCATGTTATTTCTCCTTTATATATGTTTTATTTTCTTGCTTTTAATCCTTTTGGTGTAGTCACTTTTTCTAATTGCTTTAATAAGAAATCAAAGAATAGAGCTAATAGAGCAGCTGGAATCGCACCAGCTAATACTAATGAGTGATTCCATGTTGACAAGCCTCGATAAATCAGATCACCTAAACCACCACCACCTACAAAAGTTGCCAGAGTGGCTACTCCTACCGTTAAAACCGTAGCAGTACGAATCCCTGCCATAATAAACGGTAACGCTAGTGGTAACTCCACTTTAAAGAGTAGTTGTGAGCTTGTCATTCCCATTCCTTTACCTGCTTCTATAACCCCCTCATCTACCCCGACAATGCCCGTATAAGTGTTACGAAGAATAGGTAAAAGGGCATAAACTGTTAACGCGATAATCGCCGTCGCACTACCTGTTCCCAATAATGGAATCAGAAAGCCAAATAAAGCTAAACTGGGAATGGTTTGAAAAACAGCCGTAATTCCTATATAAAATTCAGCAATTTGTTTTTTACGAGATATGTAAACCCCAAGTGGTAACGAGATTATAATCGCAATAAAAATAGAAACAAAGGATAAATACAGGTGCTCTGTCAATCCGGTTATAATAGCATCGGATCGATTCGTAATCGTTTGTATAAACATCAATGAGAAGGTGTTCATGATGTAGATTGTGCCTCCTTCCTACCTTCTGAAGCAACAGCTCGCAAAACTCCTGTTCTCGTCACACTTCCAATGGACTTTTCGTTTCTTATGACAAGAAGATAAGGTTTATCAGATGTGACTAACAAATGAGCTGCGTCAGAAATTGATGCATCATATGGAATAATTTCATATTCTGTTTCGTTATAAAGTATGTAGTTTGTGTTGTTTTCCATGATGTCAGATACACAGATCCTGGACTTCTGCCCTTTTAGCCTCTCCTCGCCGATAAACGAGCGTACAAAGTCATTTGCAGGTGCTGAGAGAAGTTCATTCGGTGTGGCAATTTGTTCTATCTTCCCGTCTTTCATGACAGCAATTTCATCGGCGATTTTTAATGCTTCGTCAATGTCGTGGGTAACAAAAATAATCGTTTTATGTATCGTGTTTTGAATCCCTTTTAATTCATCCTGAAGCTGTTCCCGGCTTATTGGATCGAGAGCACTAAACGGTTCATCCATTAATATAATCGGTGGCTCAGCAGCAAGTGCACGAATAACTCCGACTCGTTGCTGTTGACCTCCACTTAATTCTAATGGGTATCTTTTTCGGAAAATATGGGGTTCCAGTCCAACGAGATTCAATAATTCATCTACGCGATTTTCGTATTGATCTTTTTTCCATCCTTTTAGTTTCGGTATTAAACTAATATTATCTTCAATTGTCATATGAGGAAGTAACCCAATTCGTTGAATGACGTAGCCGATATTCCTTCGTAGTTCAACCTCATCTTGATTAGAGATATCCTTTCCATTTATGAAGATCGAACCACTTGAAGGAGTAATGAGCTTATTAATCATTTTCATCGTTGTTGTTTTTCCACATCCGCTAGGTCCAATTAACGCTACGAGTTTACCTTCTGGGATGGTTAAGTCTATTCCTTTTATTGCTTCTGTACCATCTTCATATACTTTCGTTACGTTCTTAAATTCAATCATTTTACCACCTGCTTTTTAAACTGAGAAATTTTTCTAAACATAGAAGGGATACCCTCATTATACAAAAGCTAAACTTATAGTCCAAAGAATAGACTTTTGTAATAGTCTAATTAGTAGTTTATGTTGAATTAGTGAGAGGCATACAGGTGTAACAGCAAATCGTAAACTTTGTTGCTATTGAAAAAGCGAGTAGTAGTTGATTTCCTACAGGTGCTCGCTTTCCGCGGGGCGTGAGTCGAACACTCTGTCTCGGACTTACTTATGGATGGTGAAGGTAACTGCGTAAACTCCTGCGGAAAACGGAGCAGTTCCCTTCACCATTCAGCACACACTGGTTAACAGAGCCATGCAAGATCTGTTAAAAAATTTACAACAATCTTTGTGGAAAGAGCATTTTAAAAAGAGCCTAATAGAAAAAACCAGTAACAATTACTGGTTTTTAGAAGATAACGTTCGATTTTGTTTGAATATACTATATTGTTCAACCATGATTCCAATAACAGTTCCAAGAATTAATCCATTGTTTAGGATCGAGGCTACAACAATCGGAAGATCACTAAAAGCAGAAGCTGGAACAAACATAGCACCTACTCCTACAATGAGGGCGATACCAGCAACAAAATGAGTTCGTTCTACATTTTTTTCTTTTCGGTATTCTCCTAGAGCAAGTCCTACCATTTTAATAAATATAACAGTTGTAACCGCATAGCCAACTGGAGCAGGCAAACTGGCAAAGAGATTCATAATTTTAGGAATGAGACTGATAATAATGATACATCCGCTACCAATAATGAATGGAATAACAGAATACATTCTAGTTGCTGTCACAAAACCGGCTGCACCAGAAATAGGAACGGACCCTATGCTAGAGAATATACCACCCAGAAGTTGATTAACCCCAGCTGCAAATCCGCTTTTTGAATAACGCTCGTAGGTTGGCTCTCCCTTCGCTTTCATAACTTCTTCCATAACACGGATGGACGCTATCATATTCGTTGTTAAAAGGAACGTAATAAAGATAGATGTTACAATTACCCCAGTATCAAATACTGGTGCACCAAACACCAGTACCTTAGGAAAAGAAAACCAACTGCTTGAAACAGCTGTATTTGTCCCTAACCCCATTAATAAAAAGATCAGCCATCCCACAATTAAAGCAAGAATAATCGAATACTGTTGAACCCATTTTTGTTTATGATGAGTAAAATAAAGAGCAACAAGTATCGTTAAGACACTTCCAACCAATACTAATGGCTCAAGCGGTTGTCCTTCTTGTTGAATCCCGAACATGCCTTTAATAAAAGATCCGCTCAATTGTAAAATCAACAACATTAAATAAATAAATGTAATTGTAGGCGTGAATAGAGAGGTTAATTTTCTAAGTATTCCCGTTGCAGATAAAAGAAAGAAAATGATTCCACTAACAATCATACCGCCTTGCAATACAGTGAGGACTTCTTCGTGACTGCTATAAAGCGTTCCGGCAAATCCAGCATAAATAGCGAAGACTCCCCACCATAAACCAGCTGGCCCTTCATTTATAGGTAGTTTATGCCCGAATAGAGCTTGAATAAGACTTGCTGCACCTAAAACGAAAATGGTTCTTTGTATAAAGCCTGCCGTGTCTGATGGAGACAATTGAAATAAATCGGCAATAGCGATTGGAGCTGCAATCGAGCCTGCTACCATAAAAGACACCCATTGTAAGGCTGCCAACAATAAATGCATATTTGTTCACCTTCGTTTCTTCTTTGTAAAGTGTGTTTATTTTAACATATATCTAGGTGTCCTTTTCATTTTAATAGAAAAACTCTTTGAATCTAATATGTAGCATTTCGTTACAGTGGGTTCGCCTACATTCTAAACATTCAATCTTATATTACGTATATTATATCTACCTTTAAGAACTGGTCCTAAAAAAAATCCTTATTTTCTCCCTTTGTGTTCAAAAACATGTTAAAATAAAGAACGCATTAGTTTAATAAAAGGAGCAGTGAAAATGATTTTTGCCCTTATTCTTGTTTTATCTTATTTAATAGGCTCCATCCCTTCCGGCTTAATTGTTGGGAAGAAATTTTATGGAATTGATATTCGTGAACATGGAAGTGGAAATCTTGGAGGGACAAATACGTTTAGAACCCTCGGTGTGAAAGCTGGTATGATTGTCTCGATAATGGATATCTTAAAGGGAACGTTGGCTACCCTCTTACCTTTTTTAATCACATCTGATGTACATATGTTACTTGCTGGTGTATTTGCTGTTATTGGTCATATGTATCCAGTATTTGCGAATTTTAGAGGCGGAAAGGCCGTTGCTACCTCAGCCGGTGTCCTATTAGGCTATGCTCCTCTTTTGTTTCTCATATTACTAGGAGTGTTTTTCTTAGCCCTGTATATTTCAAAATACGTTTCTCTTTCTTCTATGATTGCCGCACTTGTTGCCTTCACGTATACGTTATTTACAGGTGATATTGCCCTCATAATTGTTGTAGGCGTTTTGGCACTTTTTGTAGTGTATAGGCACCGGTCGAATATCGTTAGAATAAAAAATAAGACAGAACCTAAAATTAAATGGTTATAGATTCACTTTAAAAGCACCTAGCCTTAATCGGTTTAGGTGCTTTTTGTATCCCCCCATTTCTTACAAAACACAAATCAAAAGAATTTTAATAGGAAAAGGACATATTACACATAAAATGATAATAATTTTCAAAATCTATTAAAAATTCCCCTATTTTCTTGTTTTATTTTGTAAAATAGAAATGAAAGATGATTCGTTAATGAAGGATGTTGATCATGAATAAAAAGATGATGACTGTTTTTCTAGGAATAAGTATTCCATTAATCATCATAATTGCTTATTTAGGAAAGGCTCAATATAGTGAGTGGGCTACTTCTAAAGAAGCTGAAATGATAAAAAGAGAAATACCTACTATATTTCATTCAACCAGAGAAGTTAAAGCTGAGGGCAAATCTTTGAAGTCTACTGCAACACTTGCAGCGATTGGAGATATTCTTCTTCATAATACTGTTTACAATGATGCACAACACGGAGAAAAATACGATTTCTCCCCTATGTTTAATCCTGTTAAAGAAATGCTGGGAGAACCGGACTTTCTTATCGCGAATCAAGAATCCACCCCAGGCGGTGTGGAGTTAGGTTTATCTAGCTATCCCCTATTTAATAGTCCTAAAGAGATCGTAAAGTCCCTGCAGGAGGTAGGCGTTGATGCAGTTACTACTGCCAATAATCACTCTTTAGATCAAGGGGTAAATGGACTTCTAAGTGCCATTGATTATTATGAGTCCATATCGATGCCTTACGTCGGAGCTTTTAAAAGTAAAGAAGATCAAAATGAAATTCGTACCTTTAACATTAATGGAATTAACTTTGCTCTTCTCTCCTACACTTATGGTACAAATGGAATTCCTGTTCCTAAAGGAAAAGAATATCTAGTCAACCTTATTGATGAGACGAAAATGATAGAAGAAGTAGGAAAAGCAAAGTCAATGGGTGTTGACTTAGTAGTATTAAGTCTCCATTGGGGAAATGAATACCAACGTTTCCCTACAGAAGATCAACAAAGACTTGCAAAAGTACTAACTGAAAATGGTGTTGATATTATCTTTGGTCACCACCCTCATGTTCTTCAACCGATCGAAACTTATCAAACAGGTGATGGTCGAAAGGCTGTAGTTGTATATTCATTAGGAAATTTCCTTTCTGGTCAAAAAGATGACTATAAAGACATTGGTGGAATGGTAACGGTTCAAGTAGAAAAAACGATGAGTCCTAAGGGAGCTATTATTAAATATCCTACCATAGGTTTTCAACCAACATTTGTGGATGAAAATAAGTACAATAACTATCGCATTTACCCTCTAGAATTCGCCCATAAAAATGGGCTAATTCCCAACTCAGAAGAAGAACTCGTGTCCCATATGATGAGTGGATTACCTCAATAACCAACAAAGAGCAGCTCTATTCTAAATAGAGCTGCTCTTTGTTTCATTTAGTGTCCCCCAAATAAGAAACTATTAAAGAAAATTCCACCAAGGACAACAATTGCAAGTGCGAGGTTTACTATAAGAAACGTTTTACGACTTCCTTTAAAGTAAAGAGTAATCATACCGTAATATAAGAGAGCCGTAATTACAATAAAGGTTCCTGCTTCCATTTGGTAACTTGCTTTATGTAGCTGAACAAAGGTTAATATCCCTAGCCCTGTAAAAATAAAGGCTCCAATATAATATAGTAGTGCTTGTGTTTTCATTATGCTCATCCTTTAAACGAAATAGTAGATGTTATTCTGTGTCTATGTATATAATAATGAATGAAGTCATCATTTGTCCAATCTCCTGTTGGGATGTAGACAATGCACGGAAAGGAGACTGAGAGATGGAAATTCATATTTCAAATGAAGCACTAATTTGGTTTAAAGATGAAATGCTTGTAGAGGATGGTCAATATGTGCGCTTTTATGTGCGTTACGGGGGATCTAGTCCTCTTCATGACAGCTTCTCCTTAGGGGTTTCCAAAGAAGATCCTGTTGATGTTGGAGAGCTTACTGAAAGAGAAAATCGTAAATTCTTTGTAGAAGAAAGAGATTTATGGTTCTTTGATGGTCATGACTTGTATGTAGAATTTGATCAAATCCTTGAAGAACCCTCTTATGAATATAAAAAGTAAAATAAAAGGACAACAGACAGGTGCACACCACCCATGTTGTCCTTTTTATTATTGTTTGCGATTAATGCTCCACAGTGTTTGGAGTATCAGTTTAGAAAGCTGACTTGGAGAATAAGGTTTGACCAAATATCCTTTTGCACCTAACCCAAGCCCTTTTTCTTTTTCATCAAGTGCTGATGAAACGAAAATCGGGATATGTTTTAATTCATTGTTTGTTTTAAGTTCTTCTAAAATATTCCATCCGTCAATATCTGAGTGTTCGAGCATGATGTCAAGAACAATAGCATCAGGTAATTCTCTCTTTATTGCTTCGAGTGCTTTATGACCATCATCATAAGTAGTAATTTTAAATCCAGAGTCATTTAACTCTGAAGTCAATAAGGCTGCTAAATTTTGATCATCCTCTACAATTAACACATTACCTCCCTTTCCTTCACATGCTTCATCAAAGGACCCATCTTCTTGGATGTAATCTGCTACTTTGGGAAGAAATACTGTAAATGTACTTCCTATACCTTGTTGAGAATGGATGGTAATATCTCCTCCATGGGCTTTCATTATTTCTTTTGCGATTGAAAGACCTAATCCAGTTCCACCAATCTTTCGTCTGTCTGTGTTATCCACTCGATAAAACTTAGCAAACAAGTTAGGAATCGCTTCTGCTGGAATCCCTAACCCTTCATCTGTAATTGAAACAAGGAAATTTTTTTGATCGCTATCGAGAACGACGTTAATGTTTCCTCCGTCAGGAGAGTACTTTACAGCATTATGAAGGAGATTTTGGAATACTTGTCCTAATTTATCTTTATCAGCAAGGACGGTGTCCTGTTCAACTTTTCTAGCAAATTGAATCGTGTGTGCCGTTGTTTGAACTTGTTCTCTTTCAATAACATCACGGATAACTGGTGTTATGGAGTCGTATTTCATTTCATATACTTGTTTTCCGGATTCCATTCTTTGTACATCCAAGAAATCGTTTATCAGATTGGTCAATCTCTTGGCTTCACCATAAATAGTAGATAAATATTTCTTTTGCCGTTCTTCCTTTAGTTCCTTCGTAATTAATAACTCCGTAAAACCAAGAACACTTGCTAAAGGTGTTCTTAATTCATGGGAAACCGTACTCACTAATTCATTTTTCATTTGATCTGCTTCAGATTCCTTTGTTCTGTCACGGTGAACGATTACCCATCCAACCTTCACATTGTTTCGATAAAGGGGTTCTGCGTATACTTGGATGACTCTATAAACAGGGTGTTGAATGATATATTGTATTTTTTCAATGACTGTATTCTCTGAATCAATCAGGTCAGTTATAAAAGTTTCAAACGTTTTTGGTTCTTCCATCTTATCGGTAAAAGCTTTTAACCAGGTGGTATATGGAGTATGAACAAACTTTTGAAGTTCTCTGTTGTCAAAAAGCTCATAGAATTTTTCGTTCAAATGAAGTGTATCACCCTCTGTATTAATGAGTTGAATTCCTTCTTGAATCGTATTAAGAATATCTTGATTCATTCGTCGATCCACTTCGGATGCCTCAAAAATACTTATTTTATCCAATGATAGAGAAATCTGCTTGCTTAATGAAGAAAATTCTTCGATTTCTTGTTCGTTAAATCCATAACCGAAACGAGTATATACCATTATTGCTTCTACATCGTAGGAAGAATTAAGGACAGGAAGAAATAAGTCATAGCAGCTTTGTCCTTCCGTATGATACCCTTTTTCACCTTCAGTAAGCGAGCGCATGGTTACAAGAGGCTTTTTATCAACTAAAATTCGTTCATTTAATCCGTTAAAGATATATTGTATAAATTGCTGTGCTCCCGATTCAGATATTCCCCACGTTGCATGTGAGAATTCCTTGTCTAATAAGACAATCATACCCCGGTCTGCATTAATGATGGAGGAGAATCCTTTCACAATACTTGTTAGTATTTCATTCTTATTTAAAGAATTAGATAGGGAGTTAATGAGTTCATTTTGATTACTTAACCTATTTTCTCTCTCTTCCATTTGTCCAACTAATTTTTCAAGCTCTAATTGCTGTGCCTGAAGTTCTTCCTGTTGATGAAGAAGCTCATCGTTGGTGTCTATAAAATGCTGTTCATTTTCTTTAATAGACTGAACCATCTTTGTGAAGCTCCTGGTTAAAACAGCAATTTCATCTTTTTGGGAATCCTTTACCTTTGGAAGGCTAGTCTCTTTACCTTGAATTATTTTTTCAGCAGAGGCTGCTAATTCACGAATGGGACGTCCAATACGATTTAAACTAAGTCGAGTGAGTATTAATAAGATAATCAGCATAACAAGTACAAAAATAAACATCGCCCATTGTGTCATTTGTTGTAGATGATTCAGCAAGTCATACCTGTTGTTAATTTCTTCCCGAAGAGACCTTCGATAGTCATCAACCGTTTGTTGAAATTTTTTAATTTCACCTGTTACATTTGAATTGGCTTGTTCTGATACCAGTTCTTTACGATTGTTTTCAAAATTATTTAATGCTTTTGGTAATTGATCTATAAAATAATAGTTTAAAAACCTGTTCATTTCATTAAAAAATCTTGAATCATCCTCAGTACTGATATACGTCTTGTGTCTGCGTAATAAGTATTCAATTGCGGGCTTCTGATCTAAAGCATTATTTTTGAGATCCATATTGGAATAGGCAAAGTACCCCCTAAAATCCAAAAAAGCCTGTGTAAATGCATCATCGATATTTTTAGTGATATCTTCTTTTTTTTCCAGGGCTTTAATTTCTTTTAAATGTTGATTTTGAGTGTTTAATTGAGTGTAAATAAGAATAGAAGATCCGATAAGGAATAAGACGATAAAACTGATCATTAAGACACCGAATCGTCTTGAAATGCTTTGCTTATAATAGTTCTTCATTTACTCTACAATCTCCCTAACTTTTTCAGCAAGTTCCATAGGACTGAAAGGTTTTGTGAAAAAGTAATTGGCTCCTGCATCCATTGCGGCTTTTTGGTCAGATTGCTGACTTTTAGCTGTAAGCATCATAACGTTGGTTTGCTTATTCATTTCATTTTCTCTAATAGATACAATGACTTCTAACCCTGTTTTTCCAGGCATCATGTAATCTAATAAAATAAGATCATATTTTGAGTGCTTTGCTAATTCTTCTGCCTCTTCCCCATCAGCTGCCTCATCAATTTGAAATCCTTCGTCTTCAAGCGTGTCGACAATCAACATTCTTAATACATCTTCATCTTCTGCCAGTAGTATGCGTGTCATTATGGTGTTATCTCCTTAATCAAAGAATTCAAGGTAAAATTTAAGCTTCTGTTCCATGGTGCTAATTTTAAATGGTTTCTTTACATAGTCGTTAATTCCAGCCGCTATTGCCTTTTCCATTTGCTTGCTTAAAGACTGTGCAGAGAGCATCAGAACCATGAATCTGCTCAAATCTACTTTTTCAAGAGTTTCAATGCCATTTATCCCTTCCATATTCATGTTCAGTAGAACAATTCCTTCGTTGTTTCGTACTGTCCATTCACTTTCAATAAAATCCTCTCCACTTTTATATCGTTCAATATGTACTAACTTTTTACTATCAGAGGAAATTTGTTTTAAAAGATTCATTAATAGTAACTGCATAATAATGTCATCTTCTACAATGGCGATGGAAACAGCTTTTTCAGGAAGCAATTGTTGTTGACTGTATATGGTTAACTTATTCCTTCCTAACTCCTTTGATGTATATAGAGCAATATCAGCCAAATCGAGCCAATAGGCAGGGGATGTCGATACTGCGCTATCAATTTCCACTATTCCTCCCGAGAAGGATACAGAAAATTGATGATGTGAATTAGTGAAAATTTCTTTATGAAAGTCAGATTGAATAACTGCAAGTTTTTCCTGTACACTTTCAGCTCTTTGGTTAGGGAACAGTATGAGAAATTCTTCACCACCGAAACGAATAAAAATATCTTTCGTCTCAAGTTTACTGCTTACAAATTGACTAAACTTCTTTAACACGGTATCTCCAATCAAATGACCATGTTGATCATTTATTTTCTTGAAATGATCTAAATCAAGAAAAGCAATAGATAATCTCTCATTATCATGATCCGCTTCCCACTGTTTCGAGCAATACTGGTTAAAGACTTGGGCAAAATATTTTCGATTATATAATTTCGTTAATTCATCCATTAAAATTAATTCATCAACAAATTGCTTCCTTTGAATTTGTCGAGTTAATCGAATTTCTAACTCTTTTAATTTAAAGGGTTTGAGTAGAAAGTCATCTGCCCCTTTTTCATAGGAAGTCATTCTAACAACATCTGAGGAGTCTCCACTCATCATCATAATGGGTACGTATTGGCGTTGTACCATTTGAGTAATGTGCTCAAGAGTTTGTAAGCCATTTTCATCTTCTAAAAAGATATCTAATAAAATGCAATCAGGCTTTATATCATAAAGGGCAGATAAAGCTTTTTCGCTATTTCTAAATGCAAAAACCTGAAATCCCTGCTTCTCTAAAAAGTCCTTTAAAATCATTAGAATCGTCACATCATCATCTATAATAAAAACAACCTGTGTATGCAAGGAGTTTTCTTGGTTCATTGGAAGCTCTAATTCATGATTATTTTCATACTGGTAACAAATCGTTAAAATAGGAGCGACAAGCTCTTGAACCTCTCTATTGAGCCACTCTTTATGGCCCAGCTCCTTTACATGTTCATGTAGATTACGGGCTAATTTACCCAACTCATCTAATTCAATAGTCGGTGCAGTTCCAGTAATTGAATGCAGGAAACGCTCTATTTCCATTTGTTTGATGGGTGTAGAAAGAGTAAACCATGTAGATAATTGTTTGCGTATGTTTTCTATCAATTTTTTCTGATAGATTAGTAAATTTGCCATAATTGTATGTACTCACTCCATATTAATATCCCTGCTTACTAGAAAGTACTATTATAATAGTCTGGTGTCAATCACCTATAAAGGAAAATTATTCATGTTCCATAAATCGTTGGATATGTTCTGATAGACCTTCTTCGTGTAGAATTTCCTTCTGTATATCTCCCATTAAATCGAAGTGAGGAAATCCATCTTTTCGATAATGAATCCATTCTCCCTTTAAACCGTGCTTAGAGCCCCAATTTAATAAGGTTTCTACATTGGAACAGCCAACTTTTGTTACAGATCGTACATTTGGAAATCGATCATCTAACCAATAATGAGTAAGAAAAGCAACCTCACCTCTCAATACAGCTTTCTTCCACTGTATTAGTTCCTCTTTGTTTATTCCATAAGCCATGGGTAACTTCATTCCTTTCTTTGGTGATAACCACCTTTTTAAAGTGGGCTTATTTTCTCTATGCTTGTTCATATTATTTCAGGATTTTTTTAAGGAGGGTGAAAGAGGAGTCAATAAGATAGGAATCTTACATGAGGCAAAACAATCATGTTTTGCCTCATACGGAAATTATTTTTGTTTTTTTACTTTTTCGTAAGCGATATGCCATTCTGGAAACATTCTTTTTATTGAAATAGGTCGAAAGCTATCTTTTTTTACACAAACATGTTTTGATTGCCCTATTATAGCTAATTGGTTTTGTCCATTATAAATTTCATAAGCATATGTAATTCTTAATCCGTCGTATTCTTCTACCCAAGTCTTTACAAGGGCATTTTCACCATAGCGAACGGGTGTCTTATATTGAATGTTTAAGTCTATTACAGGAGACAGTATGCCTCCTTTTTCAATTTGAGCATAGACAAATCCCAGATCCTCAATTAGCTTAGTTCGTCCTAATTCCATCCATACAAGATAATTGGCGTGATAGACAACGCCCATTTGATCAGTTTCTGCATATCTAACTTGAATTGTTGTTTCTGCTACATGCACGTCGTTTACCTCTCCTCTTTTTAAGCTCTTCTTTTTTTGATTTATTAATGGTAAATAATCTCTTTCCCAATCCCTCAGACAAACCATCCTGCCTCTAACTTCTCAAAGCGGGAACTGTTCAGCTGATTTCATATAAAAACAGGGACAGATTTAATTTCCTTTTTCAACTAAGAGCATGTTATTATGTAATTTTATCATAAATGAAAGAGGCATTGAACTTATTAAATGTAGAAGGAAATAAACCCAAACATGATACTTTCATGTTTGGGTTCGTTGGAAAGATCGTTATTCTTGATTGTTTTGCTTGGCTTCATCTTTAATTTCACTACGGAAAGCTTGAAGACTTTCACGACGGCGCTCATTTTTTGCTTTAATCGATTGAAGCTGCTCTTCGCTATCCGTAAACGCCATAGACTCTTCAGCTTTTTCCATATTCTCAATCGTATGATGCACCATCCCCTGAAGCTTCTCCACATTATCGCTACGATCATCCGGATTCGGTTTATCCCAGGCCATCCTACATTCCTCCTAATAATAAATGAGGGACGGACCTCTCTAATAAGACCATCCCTATATTATTTTTCATCTGATTGAAAACCTTTATTCACCCTTCGTTTGGATCACTTGGGCATGTTTGCCTGATTTGTCTTGCATTTGCTTTCCTTTGTTACCACCTGCTGCTCGTGATTGTGTGCCAATATGATTCGGTGCAAAATGATTCGGACTTCCTTTTGAATTACTCATAAACTTCCCCCCTTACTATTATCATTACCAACTTAAAGAGGAAATGCAGGTGAAATAATTGGCAAGTACATTTTTTTTTCAAAAAAAATAAGCCTCGTAATTATTTACTCGGCTTTGCCCATAGGACGTTTAATTTCAAGTCTTGCATCAATTCTCTCTTCAATGGCATCAATGGCGTCTTGATCTAAAAGTAATTGTTTTTTATTTTCTTTCACTAGATCTGCAAACGATTTTTTTCTTGGTCTACGCACGTTGTATCGCCTTCCTTCCTATATCAGTTTGTATAAATAGTATATCCAACTTTCAGATAGTTTAAACAAAGTGAAAATAGAGAGTATTCAAAGGAGCGTCCCTCACTCAAGTAAAGGGGTAAAGGATTTGAGAGCACCGATTTGTTTGTGGGTGATGATGCCTTTTTCGTTGATGATGAAGGTAGTGGGTACAGACAAGATATCGTAGGCCTTGTTTATTTTGTCGTCTTTGTCTAATAGAATGGGGAATGTTAGGCTCAGGGATTCTGTGTATTGCTTTACATTGTATTGTGGGTCAATATTAATGGCTAAAATCTCAACGGTATCCTTGTGTTTTTTATAAAGCTCCTCCAAAATAGGCATCTCTTCTCGACAAGGTGGACACCACGTTGCCCAAAAATTAAGAATGACTTTTTTACCTTTCAATGATGAAAGCGTGATCTCATTACCGGACAGGGTCTCTAGTTTAAAATCAATCGCTTGATCTCCTACATTTGGTCCAGGGTAGTGGTCTACCGGTGTAGATTCAGAAACCTCCCCCTCCTCTATATCAATTAGTTGATTATAGGATTGACTTTGATTGGAATTTTGGAGAAATGTCTCCTCAGAATATAATGTGGAATCAGACTTATTTTCAACGTAGATTGTGAATAGTAATGAACTGACAAGCACTATACCAAAGAAAGTTTTCAAATGAGAGTCCCTCCTCTCTCTTAATAAGAGATGTTTTTCTATCATCATATGTTAGCTTGTCTACTTTTAGTCATTTTTTCACGATAGAAAAAACAGTGAGGGTGAAAAAAATCAGAAAGAAAAACCCTGGGATGAATCCCAGGGTTTTTCATATCATTATGCTTTTAATTTGTCACGAAGTACCATTTGAAGGATTCCACCATGACGGTAGTAATCTACTTCTACATCAGAATCAAAGCGAGCAAGCACTTCAAATTCAGTTGTTGTTCCATCTTCAGCAACTGCTGTTACAGTTAAGATGTCACGTGGCTTCACATCGTTTGTTACATTAACAGAAATCGTTTCTTTACCAGTTAAGCCAAGAGATTCCGCACTATCACCTTTTTTGAACTGAAGTGGAAGTACACCCATCATCACAAGGTTTGAACGGTGAATACGCTCATAGCTTTCAGCAATAACTGTTTTAATTCCAAGTAAATTTGTACCTTTTGCTGCCCAGTCACGAGAAGATCCCATACCGTAATCTTTACCTGCTAAGACAACTAATCCAGTACCATTTTCTTGATACTTCATGCAAGCATCATACATTGGCATAATTTCATTCTCTGGCCAGTAAGTCGTGAATCCTCCCTCTGTACCAGGCGCGATTTGGTTACGGATACGAATATTGGCAAACGTACCGCGCATCATTACTTCATGGTTACCACGACGTGAACCATAAGAGTTGAAATCACGTGGTTCTACATTGTTAGCACGTAGATATTTTCCAGCTGGTGTATCTTTACCAATGGCACCTGCAGGTGAAATGTGGTCAGTCGTTACTGAGTCACCAAATTTACCTACAACACGAAGTCCATTTAATCCTTGAATATCTTCCGGAGTAGTTGCTAATCCAGTGAAGAAAGAAGGGTTTTGGATGTATGTTGATTTGTCATCAAAGCTATAAAGTGGCTCGTTACTAGTTTTGATTTCGTTCCAACGCTCATTTTCTGAGAACACATGCTCATATTCTCTACGGAATAATTCTGGAGTTACTGTTGATTTCACAGCATCTTTGACTTCATCTTGTGAAGGCCAGATGTCTCTAAAGAATACATCATTTCCATCTTTATCTTTACCTAGAGAATCTTTTTGAAGATCAATGTCTACTGTTCCAGCTAATGCATAAGCAACAACCAGTGGTGGTGAAGCAAGATAGTTAGCTTTCACAAGCGGATGAATACGGCCTTCGAAGTTACGGTTTCCTGATAGCACAGAAGTTAATAATAAATCGGCATCTGATACTGCCTTCTCAATCTCCGGACGTAATGGGCCAGAGTTACCGATACACGTCGTACAACCATACCCTACAAGGTTAAATCCGATATCCTCAAGGTAAGATAGTAAGCCTGAATCTCTAAGGTAACCAGTAACAACTTTTGATCCTGGAGCTAGAGATGTTTTTACGTAATCAGGAACGTTCATTCCAAGTTCTACTGCTTTTTTCGCTACTAAACCAGCACCTAGCATAACATATGGATTTGATGTATTTGTACAAGATGTAATGGCAGCGATACCAATCGCCCCAGTAGGCATAACAACATCTTTACCATCTTCCGTTGTATACTTTGCTGTTTTATTAATTTCAGACGCATCTAAACCGAAGCCTTGAACGCCTTCTTTTGCTGTAATGGATTTATTGAATGACTCTTTCATGTCTGAAAGTGGAATTAAATCCTGTGGACGTTTAGGTCCAGAAAGGTTAGGCTCCACTACAGATAGGTCAATTTCTACTACATCGGTATATGTCGGTTCTTCTTTTTCAGGTGTGAAGAACATGTCATTTTTCTTTAAGTATTCCTCAACCATTTTGATATGGTCTTCGTCACGCCCCGTTAAACGAAGGTAGTCTAAAGACTCTGAATCAACTGGGAAGAAACCACAAGTAGCACCGTATTCAGGAGCCATGTTTGCAATTGTTGCACGGTCAGCAAGTGGTAATGTTGCTACTCCAGTTCCAAAGTACTCAACAAATTTTCCAACTACACCTTTTTGACGAAGTACTTGTGTAACTTTAAGAGCTAAGTCAGTTGCTGTTGCTCCATTAGGAAGCTCACCTGTTAGTTTTACTCCAATAACTTCTGGGATTGGGAAGTATGATGGTTGACCAAGCATTCCTGCTTCTGCTTCAATTCCACCTACACCCCAGCCTAACACGCCGATACCGTTAATCATTGTAGTATGAGAATCTGTACCAACTAGTGTATCTGGATATGTTTCAAAATCACCATCTGTTGTTTCAACAGCGTGAACGACATTCGCTAAATACTCTAAGTTAACTTGGTGTACAATACCTGTTGCTGGTGGTACAGCACGATAGTTTTCAAATGCTTTTTGTGCCCAGCTTAGGAATTGATAACGCTCAGCATTGCGTTCAAACTCGAGATCCATATTTGCCTGTAAAGCACCAGCTGTACCGTATTTATCTACTTGTACAGAGTGGTCAATAACAAGGTCAACTGGAATTTCAGGATTGATTTTTTGTGGGTCTCCACCAATGTCAGCCATTGCTTTACGAAGTGATGCTAAGTCAACGACAGCTGGTACACCTGTAAAGTCCTGAAGAATTACACGAGAAGGTTTGAAAGGAACTTCTGCGTCCTTCACCTCAGTTGATCCCCAGTTAGCTAAGTTTTCAACGTGATCCTTATTGATTACACGTCCATCAAATTGTCGAAGTACAGATTCTAGTAGTACCTTCACACTGTAAGGTAAACGATTAATCTTTGTTACTCCTGCTTCTTCAAGCGCTTTTAAACGATAGTAATGATAACGTTTTCCTTCTAGTTCAAAAGAAGATCGTGCATTAAATACATCGTTCTTTGCCATTTCGATTCCCCCTCTAACTACATAAACACATTAAGTCGAAAAGTCTTCGTTCTAAAACTAACGAACTTTTCTCACATTTACATCTTAATACAAGCGATTACATAAGTAAATAACAATAAAGTTATTGTTTTTGATAAGTTTTTCTTATCTAAAATAATAAACAACTTTTGTTTTTTAAGGGAACATTGATATGCCAACATTCCCCCCTATGTCAGATCGTGTCATTTTCCTGAATATATTATTGTGAAAAAACAAAAATACATGTAAGTCATTTCCTCTAATAGGAAATATGACGTGGTGGTATTCTAATCACATGGAGGTGTTTACATTGGCAAAACGTAAAGCAAACCATGTGATAAATGGGATGAATGCAGCGAAAGCACAAGGAAAAGGTGTAGGTTACAATGAAGAATTTTCGAATGAACCTCTAACTGAAGCACAGCGACAGTTTAATAAAAAGCGTAAAACCAATCAATAGGCATGAGGTGACCTGGTGTCGGTTCATATTGGAACCCACAGCAGGTCATTTTTTTATGTAATCACTACAAAACTTCCTATTTAATCCCATTATTTCACTACCCTTTAATTCCTGGATTAAACCTTCATAGAAAAAACTCTGCAAAATAGTTGCAGAGTTTTTAGCCTGTTGTAAATTCTCTAGATGTTCCCATTTACTTCATTGACAATAGAGGTTAAAT
The DNA here is from genome assembly GCF_001648555.1 of Rossellomorea aquimaris TF-12. Lineage (GTDB taxonomy): Bacteria > Bacillota > Bacilli > Bacillales > Bacillaceae_B > Rossellomorea > Rossellomorea aquimaris. The sequence goes on from NZ_LQXM01000029.1 coordinate 234,554, forward strand.
CTGATTTAAATTGTTGCAGTTGAGCTTTTTGAGTATCCGAAGCTACTTCAAGTGCATTTTCAATTTGCTGGTAGGCTTCATTCACTTCATTTTTTAAATGTGCAAGCTGTGAGCCGTAGCTACCACCATCTAATACAAGTTCATTTACTGTATTTTGCACTTCTGTAACTCCCTGTTGTGCTGCTTGAAATGCTTGCTGTTTATTTTTATGGTAAGGCATGGGGCATCATCTCTCCTAATTGTAAAATAGCCTTTTTATTATAGCCAAAAAAGATCAATGATATACCTATGAATAATCTCCTTTGCAAGAATCCATTCTAATGATGAGGAGGGATGAATGATGAATAAAAATGATAGTAAAGATATGCGAAAAAATGCGCCGAAGCAATCCGGTCAACCAGAGCCATTAAGCGGTTCTCATAAAGTAAAGAATCAAAATCACACACGCCAGAAAAATAATAAGAGTCACGATATGTAATCCAAGGATAGATGGTGTCTTCACCATCTATCCTTTGTCAAGTTGTACAAGTCTTTCTAATACAGTTACTTGTTCATCTTCAGAGACAGTTCTTAAATCAAGTAAAAATTGATCCTTTTGTACTCTTCCAACCACAGATGGTTTTCCTGCTCTAAGTGCCTGATGAAGTTCCTGGCAAGGTAAAAATGGGTGTTTAATCCTGATTAGATATGTATCCAAATCGACCTCAGGCATCGTACCTCCTCCGATTTGACTGCTGCCCGCAATTATATCTAAATGGTATTTGGTATCTAAATGAGTAAATTCATTAACAAAACGTCTAGCTTGATCCAATATTTCTTCTTTAGATCGAATAATGTCTTTAATCGTTGGATTTCTCTCTGATGCTTCCCCATTAATATAGTGAAGAAGAGTCATTTCTAATGCAGCTAAGGTCATTTTATCTACTCGTAGAACACGAGAGAGCTGATGTTGCTTTAATGTATGAATAAGTTCCTTCTTTCCAGCGATAATCCCAGCTTGGGGGCCCCCCAATAATTTATCCCCACTAAATGAAACAAGGTCTACCCCTTTTTCTATCACTTCTCGTATAACGGGCTCATTACCTATTCCTGCCTGTGAAAAATTGAATAAGGCTCCACTTCCTAAATCTTCATAATATATTACCCCTGGATGCTTCTTAACTAGAGTTACTAAGTTTTTTGAAGGAACTTCCGATGTAAATCCTTTAATAACGAAATTACTCTGGTGAACCTTCATAACCATTGACGTTTCTTCTGTCATGGATTCACTATAGTCAGACAAATGGGTTTTATTTGTTGTTCCAACCTCTACCAGTCGAGCACCACTTTCTTCCATAATAGAAGAGATACGAAAAGAACCTCCTATTTCAACGAGCTCTCCCCTGGAAACGATAACCTGTTTGTTTCTAGCAAAAGCAGAAAGGATCATATATACAGCGGCAGCATTATTGTTGACGACCATTGCTGCTTCAGCTCCTGTTAATTCACAAATGAACTTCTCAGCGTGAGAATGTCTAGAACCACGGGTTCCTTTTTCCAAGTCATACTCCAAGGTACTATACCCACCTGCAACCTTCATGACATGTTCCATGATATCTTTGCCTAATCTTGCACGTCCCAAATTAGTATGTAAAATGGTTCCACTCGCATTAATTACACTTTGTAAGGAGAATGAGTGGGTTTCATTTACTAAATCTTCAGCATCTAAAAACATTTTTTCAATGAATGCAAATGTTGACGGGTTAGGTCCCCTCCACTCCCCTTCTATTACTTGATTTCGAAAGGATGCAATGACCTTTTTTATAAGGTCCGTCCCTCTTTCAGTTGAAAGGTTATGGGTTTGAATAAATTTTTTGAATTTAGTTGATTGTTGGATTTCGTGGATAGGCGGTATTTGCCTGAGCTGGTGCATGGTTGTCCTCCTTAATTTCTTTTTTATAGTATAACACCCTCACCATTTAAATTAGAAAGAATACAATGTGGAAAAGACGAAGTTGGGGGTCAGAATGTTTATGGAAAAGGATCAGGGGGATTTCTATCTGGAGAATTGGGAAGAGGACATGAAAGATTGGTTATTAGATCCTCAGACTTTTCAGCTTGATGAACAAGAATTTCGTGTCGATTTTCTTGATACAACAGAAGCCTTCATTGTTGAAATTGAAACGGAAACGATTTGTCCAGACGAATTAATCATGATGAAAAAGGACAATACCTTAATCATTTCAATTAAAATGAAAAATGAATTAAAGGCAAGATGCCGTACCATCCATTTTCCCTTTTGTTTAACTCATCGGAGGATTACCTATACCTTTGAGCACCATACAATAGAAGTGAAAATTCAAAAAAAAGAAAGCTCATCGCCTTCATCATTAGTGATAAGAGTACAAGGATTGTAATATATGAAGAAAAAAGGCTGATTACGTATTATCAGCCTTTTTCTTGTTAGAGCTGTGCTTCAATAGAAGAAATGATATCTTCTATCTTTGGAAAAACACCCTTTTCTAGCTTTGAATAAATCTTTTTATCTCCAACGATAATTTCGAAAGCTCCTCCAGAAGATGGAACCAACTGTAGTTGTTGAAGATCAGTTCTAAAATGTGTAAATAGCTCTTCCGCGAAACTCGCGGCTTTAGGTGCATAGTTTCATCGCATACAAAATTCAATTGTAATATGACAATTTTTCATGTTAGTGAGATACCTCCCTTTTCAGAAAGCGTTTTCATAATTATTTTAATATAGAGAACTTTTAAAGGCAACTTTCCTGTTTATATTATCTTTTGATGTTATCTACTTGTTTTATTCAAGGAATTTATGCTATTCCCTTTGCTCCTTTCTTAGTTTTTCTTGTACAATTAATATAATTAGACAAAAAGGGGTGATTGATTTGAGTAAAGAAGACATCTTTCGTTTAACTTCACTATCTACAAAAGCTGGCTGAGGATGCAAAATTAGTCCTAGTGACTTGACGCAGGTCTTGCGTCAGCTACCACCACAACCCTATAGTAAAGAATTATTACTTGGAAATGAATCATCTGATGACGGAGGGATATTTCAGTTAACTGAAGATCTTGCCATGGTTCAAACGTTAGATTATTTTACCCCTATCGTTGATGACCCGTATTCATTTGGCCAAATTGCGGCAGCAAATGCTCTAAGTGACGTTTACGCAATGGGTGGAAACCCTAAAACCGTATTAAATATAGTCGGGTACCCAATCAAGAAGCTTGGAAGTGAAACCTTAGTTCAAATCTTGCTAGGTGCTCAGAATAAAGTGTTAGAAGCTGGAGCTGTAACAGTAGGTGGTCACTCTATCGATGATCAAGAGCCCAAGTTTGGCTTAAGTGTAACAGGGGTTGTTCACCCTAAGAAATATTGGGCAAATAAGGGAGCAATAGCAGGGGATGTTCTTGTACTAACAAAGCCAATCGGTGTTGGTATTATGACTACCGGTATTAAGAGACAGGTAGTCTCAATTGAACAAGAAAGAAGCGTTATTTCAGTAATGAGCTCATTAAATAAACTAGCGGCAGAAGTGCTTCATTCTTATCAACCCCATGCAGTTACAGATGTGACCGGGTTCGGTCTTATGGGACATGCCTATGAAATGGCGAAGGGCAGCAATGTTTCCATCGATTTTTCATTTGAGTCCATTCCACTGCTACCTGGGACGATGGAACTAGCGAACCAAGGAGTGATACCGGGTGGTTCCAAGTCAAATCATGATTGGCTCAAGGATAAAGTATCGTATGACTCTTCCCTTTCAATTCAGCAACAATTAATAGTATGTGACGCCATAACTTCTGGAGGATTGTTAATCAGTCTTTCCTCTGATGAGGCGCATAAATATATTGAAGAGTTGAAGAGCCATTCCATTCAAGCTCATATTATCGGTGAAGTAAAAGAGAAAAAAAGTGATTATATTTATGTTAGAAATTAATAAAGTGGCGACTGATAGGGTCGCCACTTTATTTGTTTAAAAACATACATTTTCTCTCAATATCGGATAAAAATCCAAAATAAAAAGGTTGCTCCATTTTCTTTCCTATTATAAATTAGGGTATAAATGGAGGAAAGAATACAAAATGGAAATGTTTTCTCTTAATTATGGGCTTTATAGAATTTTATTTACAGTTCTACTCGCTTTTATAGGGTGTTATACAGCTTATTTATCTCTAATCCATGTTTATTTAAGAAAACCCTAGAAATATTTTCTAGGGTTTTCAGTTATTCTTGTATCATTTTCATAAATTGCTGATATATTTTTTTAGATAGAATTCTGATATGAAACGGAAATCTTTTTCCATGTCCTTCAGAAACGGTATTAATCCATAGAACTTTTTGATCTAGAGCGATAAAAGGGACTGGGGTGGTAGTAACTTGAACTTTAACATGTGACAGAGATTTAAGTATTTTAGTTTGTTTACATAATATAGTTACTGTTATCTTAGATTGAAGTTCTATAAGAGCTTCTAATATTGAAGTTGGAATATCCTCAATGTTATTTACATTTATGGTTATTTCTTTTTTACACGCGTAGAAGTCTTTGATTAACTTACGATAATCATGTACTGAAAACCACCTCATTTTTTTTGAAAGTTCCCCCTTCTCACTAGTAAATAATGACGAGCTGTTTTCTATTCTTGCTTGTTTTTTAAGAAATTGGAGAAGTTGATGTATGGGTTTGTTATTGACGGTATTTTTTATTAAAAAATTGTCATCCCCAATGCAGATGAACTTACCGCGTGCTCGGGTGACAGCAACATTAATGAGTCGTTCGCTCCCATTTCGTGTCAAAAGAGCACCTGGTTTCTCATGTCGAGCACCATCAACTACATCAAACACAATCATGTCATTTTCAGAACCTTGAAACCCATGAACAGTCGATGCATACAAATTCAAGTCTTGATTAGAGTATGGTACCAGTTCATCAAGCAATAGATTATACCACTTTGCTTGTATTCGGTATGGCGTAACAATTCCAATCGACTTCATCCCATTTTGGATACCGATGAGGGCTAAATAAATAGTAACTAAACTTGAAAGGAGATTCCATCGAGAACCCTTTTCGGTTCCTACCCATCTTGTTCCTTCCTGTAAGGAAAAAAGAATCGCGCCTTGCTGTGCAAATGGTTGCAGGTTTGCAATTGGCTGCCTACTTTCCTTTATTGAAGGATGATCCCCTACTTTTGAGTGATAAATATATTGATTTGTAAAGGATGAAATATCTGGGTGCATCCTCCGTTGCTCAGGAAGTAGTAATAATTGTGGATGGTCTGTCCCTCTTTCAACTGACTTTGCTACATGCGAAATGTGAAAGATGTCTTCTTTTAGCCATTTGTTCACCAGTGGATGATAGGATGTGGCGATTGGTGGAAGTTGTTTAAAGTCTCCACATATAACCACTTTTTTTCCTAGTGCTGAGGCAAATGCAATTTGCGGGACATAGGCCATGCTGGCCTCATCTACTATAACTAAGTCAAATTCATCCTCGTATATGCCTGGGTCAATGGCTGCTTTAGACAATGTCGTCCCAATGACCTTCGCTTCTTTTAAGAGCACCCCTTCTCTACTTTTAAATGTCTCCTTAATCTTTTGATAATGAACTTCTAATTTAGATAAACGTTCCGCATCATATTGGGAATGGCTTTTGGATAGTTTTTTTCTTAATCGTTTTCGATATGTTTCTACTTTATGCTTTTCTTCTGCCAATCGTGGATCTCCGTATTCCAACAACTGAAGAACACTTAAATCATTAATGGTCGAAGAATATTCTTTTTTACTATTCCCGTATCGGATGACTTCTCCCCGTTTCCATCGGTTATGATCTGTAAGAAAATGATGCATTTCCTCTATTAATACATCTACAGCAGCATTACTATGAGACAGTAGCAATACTTTTTTCTCTTCAGAATAGTGATAAGCAGCTATCCTTGCAAGGGTATAAGTTTTTCCCGTTCCAGGAGGTCCCCACAAGAAAGTAACAGGGTTGTATTTACTTCTAAGATAAGCCTCATGTAGTGGATTCTTGTAATCACCCTTTGGATGCTGCGAATGAATTAAGGGATGTACTACATCTTTTATTCGTTGTGCTTTCCCGTTTCGTTCTTTTGCTTCATCTAAACGATCCATTAATTTTTCAAGTAACTCCCAGGGCTCATAAACAATATGACCAAATGTAATGTTCTCCCCAAGGAATTGGTCAAACTCGATGATACATTCGCGTTCATCTGAGCTAATAACAATACCGGAATAAGATTTTTGATGAACTTTATATATAATCGTTCCGCCTTCAGGAAGAGAAATAGGATACGACAATGTAAACCAATAGATAAATGTATGATCTTTATGCCGAATACATTTGCCTTCATCGATGAGAATACCGGTTGTTTCGCGTTTTTTTAATTGAATTATTTCCATGTTTAGAGCGATATTCCACTCTTTCATTATGTTTGAAATGTTCATATTGATCACCTAATCCAGTGTTTCAGTTAAAAATTTAACGACCCTCATCATAGCAATTTTTGTAGATTGTGTGAAGAATACCAACTTATTTATTCCCCAAAAAGGGTAGCATTTGTCACAGAATTAATTGATATACTCTGCCTGAGTTTAAGGTAGAATATGGGAGTTTGCTCATTTATTATTGGAGTTTGTATTTCAAGCATGTATGAGAAATAATCTAGACTTTTCAAATTAAGAAGAAAATGTTGAAAAGCTTTAAAGAGATTAAAGATGTATCTTCTTAAATGAATCGTACAACTAAACATCTGAGCAAATTTTACTCAGTCAACTAAAAGAGAACATGTAAAGTAGATACATGTTCTCTTTTAGTATTTTACTATAATTCTGTTGTTAAATCGCTTAATTGATCAGCTGAACTGGCTAATTGAGAAATGGCATTTGAGATTTCCTCCACAGCACACTCGATTTCTTTCATTTCTCCATCAACTTTTTCACTTTTGTTCTTAGCAGAAGAAATAGAACCTACTATCTCTTCAAAAAAGACATGTGCTTCATTAGTTGAATTCATTCCTGTTTTCGCTAATCCTTCTACTGAATTAATATAAGTAGATAGTTTATCAACTTGTTCTTTTGTACCTGAAATTAAACCGGAAACATTTGCAACAGAACTTTTTGTTTGATCAGAGAGCTTTCGTACTTCTTCAGCTACAACGGCAAATCCCTTACCATGTTCCCCTGCCCTCGCAGCTTCAATACTTGCATTTAGTGACAATAAATTTGTTTGCTCTGCTATGGTTTGAACGATTGAAACAATATCAAAAATTTGGTTTGAAATCAATTGAAGTTCGCGAACTTCTTTCAGCATTTCTCTCATATCACGAAGAATGTTTTTCATGTCTTCCTTCTGAACACCCATCTTTGCTTTCCCTTCAATGGAAAATTGACTGACCTTCTCAATTGCAACCGTACTCTCTGTTGTCAACGAGCTTACTTCACCCATTCTGTAGGTAATGGATTCAATTGAGGCCATTGATTCTTCAGATATAGCGGCTAATCCTGTAGAAGCTCCGCGGACTTTCACAACTACTAACTCTTTTAATTTTTCTGACTCAGTTCTAATTTCATCGATTTTTTCCTCATAGGCTTCTAAAACTAATTGTTGTTCAAGGTTCAATATTTTTGTAACTGCGTGAGTGACTTTATGATAGTCTTGAATGTCCGTTATATAACGATAAAGTACTGTAAACAGTGTTGATTGTAAATTTTGAAATGATGCAATATACCATTTCGTTGGTAATCCGATATGTATATGCATATGAGCTATTTTACGGCGTTTTTCTATGAACTTTGAATCAATTCTTCCATTCATCATTTCAGCAATATGAATAGATAGAGTTTGCTTTAATCGGTCAATGGTACTGTACTTTTCGACTATTTGCACAAGAGTAGGATTTTCTTGAATTGGATGATAAAAGCTATCAATAATCTCTTGAATGTTTTCTTCAATAATAGGTTGAATAGAGCATAGTAGCGCTAAATCGATTTCTTTAAGCTGTATCATATTTAATTGTTTTTCAATGGGCTGTGAAACGTTAATACTCACTTTGTTGAAATGAGTTTCTTCATTTAATCTGAAATCAACTTTATTTCGTCTCTTTTTTAACAACACGATAACCCCTCTTTTGTCTATATTCAATTTTAGATCAGTAATACCAGGAAAAATAGATTTTCCAAATTATCCTTATATTAATATAACAAAAAAATACATTAATGGGTATGGATGTTTTTTATTAAAGCTTTTTTATTATAAATCCCTTTGTTAACAATGTTGCTAATTTAGAATAGAACGTAGTAATTAATTACTACAGAAGATAACTACCGTCCTTCTATTTCCCCCCAGAAGTAGGGCAAATTCAGCTAAAACCATCTTTCACAGCATGAGTTTTTTATAAAATACAATATAGGTAGGTATTGAAAACAACCTTTAAAATAAATATACTACACTGAACTTTTTTAGCTTCTTATTCATCTTTTATATAACGCTTAGCATAATAAAGAATATCCTCTACATATTCTTCACTGTGATTATAAGCAAATACAGCTTGTTCAATTTTTCCTTCTGCTGCCCCATTTGAGGCTAAATAATTTGCAGCACTAAATACGGCGTCTTCAATCTGAAATGGATCCGCAACACCATCGCCATTAGCATCTACTCCGTATCCACCGTATTTTGCAATTACATCTGGATTCGTTTTTTGGCTTTTCGGGATATTTCCTTTTCCTAAGCCGGAGCAGCTCGGATGGGACCAGCCGACAAAAGTACAAGGCATAAATTGCATATGTCCTTCGGCTCCCACAGGTGAAATGAGGGTTTTCATCTTTGAAAACTTTGTTTCCACTCGATGATGTGCAGCCAGTAAATTCCAGGGAACTCCGTATTCTTCTTCGGCAGCTTTATAAATTGGCATATATTCCGATGGTACTTCTTCCTTTCCAAACGGTGATAGATGATATGATGTATCAGGTTTGTAGACTATGTAATACAATGCCAAAATCACGAATGGAATAAGTAGCATTTTAATTGGAGATGCTTGTTTTTTTGATGTTGGACGTCTTTTTCTGACAGCCTTCTTTGGCATAAATCATTCGACCCTTTTCTAAAAAAGATAACCTAATCCCTCTTGTATTTTAATACGTTAATCACATTAATACAATCATAGATTACATCACAAAAAAAAGATGACCCAGATTCCGGGTCATTTCATTTTCTTCACTAAGAAACCTTAGCTATTAAATGTTAAGACCAATTGTTTTGGGTCATCCCATAATCATCTTTTTATTATTAACAAACAAACGCTGCTCCCACGATAATTAATAGGATGAATAGAACTACGATTAAAGCAAATCCACCAGCGTAACCGCCACCACCGTAGCCATATCCAGGGTATCCGTATCCATACATCATCAGTCACCTCCACATTTCTTACTACGTTATTACTGTATGTAAGGGACAACTTGTAGGTTAATGGAATTCATATCAATTTTCGAGGATTTCCAATAAGAATCACTCTTTTATAGGGAGTAGAGCCAAAAATGATGAAAGTGTCTAGAAGCGAAACTGGAGTATAACAAAAAAACGCCTAGAATGTCCTAGGCGTTTTTTCAATGTTTATAGTTGTTCTTTTGTTTCTTTCGTTTTTCTAGGCTTAGGTTTTATGAATAACCCAAGCTCTTTCTTTTCTTTCATGAGTGATTTATAAAGGGAGAGCATCATTAATGCCATAATAATCGAGAATGGCAATGCAGCTACAATTAACGCATTTTGAAGTGCTTGTAAACCACCACTGTAAAGTAGAATTAAGGCAACCGTTGATTGGGCAATCCCCCAAGTTAATTTCACGTAGTTAGGAGGTGTTAAAGACCCATATGTTGTTTGCATCCCTAATACAAATGTAGCTGAATCAGCTGATGTAATAAAGAATGTTCCAATCAATGTAATGGCGATAACTGATAAAATAGTTGACCATTCATATCCGTTAAATACAGCAAATAGCATTTCTTCTGTTGCAAATTGTGTTAAATCTGTTCCAGCCTTCTGAATTTCAGTAGCAGCTGTTCCGAACGTCGCAAACCAGATAAAGCTTACAAGAGCTGGTAGTAATAATACTCCAATTAAAAATTCGCGAATCGTACGCCCACGTGAAACACGTGCAATAAAGATTCCAACGAATGGAGACCAAGAAATCCACCATGCCCAATAGAAAATCGTCCAGCCATTGATCCATGAACGATGATCCTCGTTTAATGGAGCAATTCTAAAGCTCATGGCTGCAATATTTTGAATATATGCTCCAATCGTATCTGTGAACATATTCAGGATTAATAATGTCGGTCCAATAAAGAACATAAGAATAAACAATCCAATAGCTAAAACCATATTGGTGTTTGATAGATATTTAATTCCTTTACTTAATCCAGACCAAGCAGAAATCATAAATAAGACTGTTACGACAGCAATGATAATGAATTGAACGGTAAAGTTATTTGGAATGCCTAATAAGTAAGACAGTCCTCCATTAATTTGTGCTGCTCCAAAACCAAGTGTGGTAGCAACCCCAACAACCGTCGCAAAAACTGCCAGTACATCAATCACTGTACCAAGTGGGCCGTACACTTTGTCGCCAAATATTGGCTTCAAGGTAGCAGAGATTAGTCCAGGTTCATCTTTACGGAATTTGAAGTAGGCAAGTGCTAATGCCACAATGGCATATATTCCCCAGGCATGTACACCCCAGTGGAAGAATGCATAACGCATTGATTCTTTAATTGCTTGATTTGTTCCACCTTCAGCAAGAGGAGGTGTCATATAGTGAGACAGTGGTTCCGCTGCTCCCCAGAATACTAAACCGATTCCCATCCCTGCACTAAATAACATGGCAAACCATGTTCCTTTTGTGTACTCAGGTTTTTCATCTGGTTTCCCTAATCGAATCGTCCCTACTGGACTAAAGATCAAGAACACGCAGAAAATCACAATTACTGTAACTAAAATAAGATAATACCAACCAAATGTGGAAGTAATAAATGTTTGCATTTTTGCCGTTACAGATTCAAAGGATTTTGGAGCGATCACTCCGTACCCAACTGAAATAGCAACTAATGCGAGTGTAAACCAAAAGACATTGGATATTCTTTTCATAAAATTCTCCTTCCTTATTGTTGAATAATTCTCAAACGAAGCTAATCTCTTCATCCAATCAATTGTATAAATACATTGTCCATTTAAATAAATAAATGTGAATGATTAACATACATACAATTGCTGACCTCTTTAATGCAGATGGGAAAATGTGCATTCTGAAGAATGGTAGGGATATGTACTTTTTACCTATTCCCTCAATGCATTCTTATAAAACCAACATTTGTTACCCTATCAGAAATTCGATCCCAAATGCAAGTAATAACTATTATGTTTTTTGTAGTGTTTGTCATTTTTTTATTTTCATTCCTACACATTGAAGAATATTCATTTGTGAAGAAATCGCTTACAAAACTAATGATAATTTCGCAAAAAAAATACACCTCTAGTAAAAAGGTGCAATTTCATTCAATTCATTACTGCAAGAACAGTACTAATAATTGTTATTACAGCAAAGAAAATTCCTATTATGATACTTATTATCATTGAATTACGGGAAAATCCTTTCAACTCACCTGTACTTTTTTTATCAATTTTCCGGTTATTTAAATATAACCCTAAATTGATAAAGATTAAGATACCAAAAATGAGAATGAAAACACTAGCCCAATCTAGTCCAAACGAAATGATCAAGCTCTTAGGTGTAATCCATGTTAAAAATAAAAATATGCATACTAATATAACTCTCGTGACGTTTACAAACTTCATTTGTATCTGCCACTCGTTCCCCATTTTATCTTTCTCATACTGTGACAACCTCTTCATTTTAGTAGAAAATGAAGTGATAAGAGGGTACTTCAACTTCATTTCTATCACTACAGATAAAATTAAAATAAATGCCACTATAAGATAGAAATATCTTTGAGGAAGTTGTAAATGAAAGTATAAGAACAATAAAGGCAATGCGCATAAAAAAAAGATATTTAGTATGATAAATTGGAATTTTCTAAGTTGACCTAACTCTTTCTTTTCCATCTAGTCCCCCCTTTTTTTCACTATACATATCTTAATACGTTCTAAGTACACAATAGTTTCATTTCTTGTGAAATACAGTAAAATTAACATCTATTTTCCTAAAAAAGAAACCCCACAAATGCTGAATCATATAAATAATATGACACGATTTAGAAGTGATCTTTTGTAAAAAGCGCAAAGCTTTTTGGTTATCACCATTATGGTAGCTATAAAGTAATGAATGTGAGTGAAAGAATGACTCTACTAAAGAAAGACGACTTTAAGTTGATGCAGATTGTGGTAAAAGATTATGCTTATAGCGATGAGTATGAATAAACGCAGTTTGGAGATTCCCCTTGGTACTCAATACATTGTTTCTACCTTTTTCATGAATTAAAACATTTGCTGAAATAGATTATTTTTTCTCCTTACCATCCTACTTACAAAAAGAAGAAATCTTTCTTTGAACAGATAAAGAAAAAGGACGTTTCTAATTAAGAAACGTCCTTTCTACTCTTTATTCTTCAATAATTTTAACCGTAACATCTCGTACTCCATATTTCAGAGCATCTTTTTCTTTTTCCATATAAATATCAATACGGTTTCCTTTAATGGCTCCACCTGTGTCTTCTGCACGTGCGTAACCAAACCCTTCAACATAAACCTTTGAACCTAATGGAATCACGCTAGGATCCACGGCAATGACTCTGGCATCGGGATTAGCCAGTAAATCTACACCAGTCTTCGTAATACCTATACACCCTTCACAATAAGCTGTATAAGCGGTAGCAGTGACATCCACTTCTTTGATGACATTATCTTTTTCATTTCCTTGTGCCTCTTCTGTTTTTGCAGCTTTGACATTTTGCTCTTCTTTTTGATTGTTCACAGAATAGCCCTCTTCAAGTAGTTGCTTACGTGTACCTACTTCGTCAATTGAAACATGATAACGGTTCGCGATTTCCCAAAGGATGTCGCCTTTCTCTATATTATGATATTCATTCATTGTCACTTGTTTATCATCGTTTGCTTCAGCAGTAGAAGCAAGTCCAATTAAAAGAACTACTGTGAAGGAAAAAATGGAAATTAATACTTTTTTCATATTGTAAAATTCCTCCTTTTGTGGCTTCTCTTTTAAAACCAACAAAAGCCATAGTAACATAGACTTACATCATGTGCATAACAAACTGTTTATAAACCAATAACAATTCAATGACATGCTTGTAATATTACTTGTTTTAAATGGTATTGGTACAAGTAAATAGTAGGGATGGGAAAGATAAGTAAAGAAGGAAAACATAACGGACAGAATTGTATAGTTCCAGTAGGTTGGGAGGAATAATATTTTTGTATTTATAATATAAGCCTTTTATGATCTTTTTAAGAAAACTGACTTTTGAAATGACGACATAAAAAACCCCTATTGGATTTAATCCAATAGGGGTTTAACTTATGACTATTCAATAATTTTTACGTTAACTGTTTTTCTACCCCAGTCCTTAGCTTGATCTTGAGATGGGATAAATACGTCAATCTTATTTCCTTGGATTGCTCCACCTGTATCTTCAGCTGTTGCATACCCATATCCTTCAACATATACTTTTGAACCTAGTGGAATCACATTTGGATCAACAGCAATAACTTTAGCATCTGGATTTTCTAATAGATTGACTCCAGTGGCCGTTGTACCTGAGCAACCTGCACAATTCGCTGTATAGGCTGTTGCTTCTACAGTAAGTTCCTTAGCAACTGTTTCTTCATCTGCTGCAGGCTCTGCTTGAGCAGCTGCTTCTTCAGCTTCTGGAGCTACTTCTGCTGTTTCTTCTGTAGTTGTTGCCTTCTCAGAAGTATTTGCAGTAGCTGAAGGTCCTTTTTTATCATCTAAATTAATTAATAATTCTTGTCCTGGTACAATAAGGTCACTTTCTAATGCGTTCCAACCTTTAAGGCTGTCCACAGTAATTCCATAATGAGAAGAAATCGCCCATAATGAGTCACCTTTTTTTACTGTATAATACTCCTTAGAGGATACGGTGAGTTCCTGATCAGGATAAATTAAATGTGTATCTAGGTTATTCCAAGTTTTAAGTTGGTCTACGGTAGTACCGTACTCCTGTGCAATCCCCCATAATGTATCGCCTTTTTTAACTTCAATTCCTTGTGCTGAAGCGCTAGCTCCACCAGCAACTGCAAGTGTAGTAAATGCAGCTACAGAAATAATCGACTTTTTTAATTTCATAGAAAAATTCCTCCTTATGTAGCTAGCGAATATTATTTTTGCTAACAGGGAAAATACTAACATAGTAAAATCTCAATACAATAACAAGAAAGTTATAATCGTGCGTCAAGAATATTTCACCGATGTAATATAAAGCCCTTTCTTTCATGTTATTTCTTAAGAAGGAATATTTATCTATTTTAAAAGGTTAATACTAGATTTAATGGATAATTTTAGTTGAAAATTGATTGGTAAGTTAAATAAGCAGAAACTGATTTCCTTATAAAGACAACCTAAGAATGCTTATGGAACTGTTGAAAAAATAGTACTTAACAAGCTAATAGATTCAACTTATACTATATAATAGAAGAAAAATGGTGAAGTAGGTGAAAGTGAATGGATACAAAGGAAGAACGAGTGGTCCTATATAAGGATGAACCCGATGAGCATAGTGGTCGATGTGAGTGTGGCAATAATATCTTTCATTCTCGCGTTTTAGAAGGAAAGTTCTATCGTAAATGTCAAGAGTGTGGCAAGACGAAAATCGTATAGAGGGAAAAAGGAAAACCGTTCATTAACACATGGTTTTCTTTTTTTATTCATTCATTTGTAAATGGTGGTAGAAGGAAACTGGACGAGTACATCTGTTGTTTCATTAATGGGACGAATGTCCACGACAATAGAATTTAATGCTAACTGACTTTGTTAAAATATACCTAAATGCTTTTCCATTTCCATTGTCATAATTCCGTTTTTTACAAAAGTTTTAAAAAGAGGGACGGACCTTTCAACGATCGTTGAAAGGTCCGTCCCTCTTGCTTTATTGTGTTAAAATGATTGGTTCGTTTTTGGTGATGACGATGGTGTGTTCGATTTGTGCGACTAGGCTTTTGTCTGGAGTAATGTAGGTCCAACCATCGCCTTTTTCGATGACGCTTTCTGCTTTTGTTGATACAAATGGTTCAAAGGCGATGACCATTCCTTCTTTTAGAAGTTCAATATCCCAAGGATCAAAATAGTTTAAGATATGATCAGGTTTTTCATGAAGCGAACGGCCTACACCGTGTCCAGTTAAATTCATAATTACTGTATAACCATTCTTTTTTGCTTCAACATGAACGGCCTTTCCGATGCCATTTTTTTTCGAACCAGCTCGTGCTTTTTTTAAGCCTGCCAAAAATGACTTTTCGGCTGCTTCACATAATTGAGTAAGCTCCGGCTTCCCGTCTCCTACTACAAACGAGATACCTGTATCTGAATAATAGCCATTTTTCGAGCCTGAAACATCAATGTTTACAAGATCACCTTCATTAATGACACGGTCACCGGGAATACCATGCGCCACTTCTTCATTGACGCTGATACAAGTGTAACCAGGAAAATCATATTCCCCTTTAGGTCCAGAAATAGCTCCGTTTTCTTCAAACATCTTTCCAGCCATTTCATCAAGCTCTTTTGTAGTCACACCCGGTACAGTTTTACTTTTTAATTCATCGCGAATCATTGCGACGATTCGTCCGATTTCTTTTAATGCTTGTAAATCTTCATCTGTTTTAACAATCATACTATCTTCCTTCTCTATATGAATTTCATCTTCTTACTATACCGAACTACACGAGTTTTTTAAAGGAATAGCTTTTGTTTACTTGTTACTCCTTTTTCCTATTATAATGATCTTTTGTTTCTATACTTGTATCTGGCTTTAATTGATCAATCTTTTCGTTTAGATAAAATAGATCCCACTCCTGCATCTCTTCTTTATCTATACCATGAATCAAATATTTATGAAAATCATAAACAACATGCTTTCTCTCTGAATCTACTTCACGATAGATCATGATTAACGCGTCCAATATTGATAATATCACTGAGATATCTCCTTTTCCATAATGAACAATCTGATAAAATGTTTTATACAATATATGGTTAAATGAGAAGAGATTAATCAATAATCTTGGATGGCCGTTATCATCATTCATGGTAAGTACACCATCTTGAATATCATGGGTTTCACTAAGAATAAGACCGATATATTTAATACAGTCACGAGCAGTATTTGGATCATTAATTCCGGGTGAAATGGCCCTTAGTGCCACTTCCACAATTTTTTGAAGAGAATAAGCTAAATCGTATTCCCCCATTCTTTCTCTTCCCATAAATATAAAAGAATGATAATTTTCTTGTTCTTCATGATATCCATGAATTCGATATAGAGTGTCTCCTTCTTTAATAAATTCACCGACATTTTTAACAAACTCAACCATAGTTCCATCTTCAAGTGCTTTTGTCTTTACCCCTGAAAAGTCTATATATTGTAAAAACCCAGATTTATGGGCAGGTATATCTTTAATAACCTGATAGTGTACGGGAATTTGTTTAAAGGGCTGTACATCCTGATTAGCTTGGATCTTTTTATAAAAGTCAACAACCTTTAACGCTTCTTGCTCTAATCCTTGTATTAATCTGCTGATTTGAATTGATGTAGCAATGTGATGGATGAAATACGCAAAGAACGCCAGGCACACAATTGCATAAAGAACACCTACAAAAGCAGACGATACCAAGTGCTCTTCAAGGCTTTGTCTCATAAATAATAATGAAATAATGGAATAGATAAATCCTCCAAGAAAAATCCCGAGTCCTCTCATAGTCGTTTTATCTTTCACAAAGTTTTGAAGAGTTCTAGGAGAAAATTGTGAAGAATATGTAGTCAGAACGACCATGACTGTAGAAAATGTAAAGGTTGTCATGGTAAGTAAAGAAGAAGCTATAGCACTTAATACGGTTTGTGCTAAGTCTATACTCGTTAACATCATGACCGGCAGAAATGGTTCAACTGTGTGAATCCAATAGGTATCAAGGGATACTGTGAAAATGGCCAGTCCTAAGGATGCCACACTGTAAATGGCTGGAACGACCCATATTCCTTTTCTTATCTTCATTAATAATCGTTTCACAATTTAATTCTCCTTTGAAAAGTAGAAAGGGCAAAAGATAGGATAAGCCTATTTTCCCCAATTCAACTATGACTATAACCATATAAATAGAATCGGAATGATAAACGACATGATTGTGGCTGTTAATGCCATTGCAGCACCGCTAACGGCTCCCTCCTCTTCCCCTTCTTTTATCGCTTGAGCCGTTCCAACACCATGTGAAATAACACCAAAAGGAAGTCCCTTCGCAATTGAATGGTTGACCTTTAACCATTTTAATAACGTTGGAATGGTCATGGCCCCGAATATACCTGTTAAGATAACAACTGTTGGAATGACTTCGATTTTGCTATCAATCACTTTTCCAATATCAACTGCAACGGGTGTAGTAATAGTTTTCAACATTATAGATCGATTCCATGCTGATGGAATCCCCATCCATTTGCTTAAGTAATAAGAGCTGACCATGGATACTCCGCTTCCTACAAAAATCCCCATTAGAATTGGTTGCAAGTGTTTCAGGAGAAGTTGTCTATGTTGATAGAGAGGGTAAGCTAAAGCAACCGTTGCGGGACCTAATAAATAAGTAATAATAGATGTGAATTGAGCATACCTCTCGTACGATACGTCAATCACTAGTAACGTAATGACGATTGCTATTGAACTAATAAAAATTGGAATAGTTAGTGGACTAGGTTTCCATCGATAAATTTTTACAGCAAGAAAAAAATAAAATAATGTTAACCCCATAGCGATTAATGAATTAATGAGATGGGTCATGACTTTTATTCTCCTTTAAATTGATCAAGCCTTGCGCTGAAAGGGAGGTTGCTGTAAAACCACCAAGTGCACTTATGATTATGATGATCAATAATTTCCAGCCATACTGTAATATATATGGACCTAATACCATGACGCTTACAGACAAAGGTAGAAAAAAGAACGAGAAATGTTTTAAGAAAAAGCTGGCACCTTCTAAGAACAAACGTTCTTTCACAACGCCAGTTTGTAATAAAACGAATAATAGCAACATTCCAATAATGCTACCGGGAATCGGCAATTGAAAGAAATCTGCACACCATTTTCCTATCTCATAAAAGAAACACAATATTACGATTTGAACCGTGATTCGTATAAACGCCATCCCTATCTCCTCTCCCGTTTACTTCTTCCACTGATTTTACCATATATTAAACCATGAGATGACAATTCAAATGCTTTTAAGGGTCGATTCTCCACAGGGGGAATGTCGAGGAGGATCGGAGCTTGCCCCGGAGAAAGTTTCGGTCCGATCAACGCCTACTTTCTTCTGTAGTATAGCTACAAATTTTGCGAATAAAGCCTAAAAAAAGACAGATCCTTTTAAGGATCTGTCTCATTCTATTAAGATAAAGCTTTTACAAAAGCTTCTGCTGCTGACTGACTAGATTGTGGATTTTGCCCGGTTATAAATTTCCCATCAGTAATAACATGGTCACTCCATGCTTCCGACTTTTCAAATTGAGCACCTTGTTCCCGTAATTTGGTTTCTAGTAGGAAAGGCATTAAAGAATCTAACCCTGTTTGTTGTTCTTCTTCATTTGTGAACGCTGTTAAGCTTTTCCCTTCAACTAGCCATTTGCCATTTGAAAGTTTTGTTCCAACGAAGCCTGCTGGTCCGTGACAAACAGAGCCAATCGCTTTATTATTCTCTGCAAAATGAGCTAATGCTTTTTGGAGTTCTGGACTTTCCGGTAAATCAAACATGGTTCCATGACCACCTGGCAAGAATATTCCTACATATTCATTCACATTTAGTTGAGAAAGGACCATGGTTTGATCAAGCTCTTTTGTGACCCCTTTCCACTTTTCAACAAGTTCATCATCTAAGCTATTCGGATCTAATGGAATTCTTCCACCTTTTAAACTGGCAACATCTACTTCAAAACCTTGATTTTTAAATTCTGAATAAGGTTCTGCAAACTCAGATAACCATAAGCCTGTCTCATGTTCCTCATCAATTTTACTTTCATTTGTTAACACCATTAAAATTTTCTTCAATGTATACCCTCCATTAATATCTGTTAGTTGTCTACAACTATGTTTTATCCACTTTTCAATAAAATAAACTTACTCTTTGAAATTTGTGAGGGTATAGGACTGAAATACAGTTCTCTCTTTTTAAAGAATTTCGAGAGAGTAGTGTTCTTTAATCGAGTGTATATAGGAAATTAATGGCCAACACAATGTATGAAATTCTTAAATTAATAAAATTGAGAGAATTACACGAAGAAATAATTTATTAAGGAGATTCATTTATAGGAAAGAATATTTGCACCTCTGTTCCAATACCTTTTTCAGAGCGAAAAGTTATTTTGCCCCCATGATTTTCTATTATTTTATTTGATATGAGCAAGCCTAAACCTGTTCCTTTTTCTTTAGTTGAATAAAATGGTTCTCCTAAATGAGGAAGTATTTCACACGGAATTCCTATTCCATTATCCTTAATCGAAATTCTCAAGTAATCCGAAACTTTTCCTACTGTGACTGTGATCGAGCCGCCTACTTCAATGGCATCAATTGCATTTTGTAATATATTGAGAAACACTTGCTTTAAATCATTTTCATTTCCACGTATTAAAAAACTTTGAGATTCTGAAGAGATATAGTATGACCCAGATTTTTCTTTGATTTGGGCTCCTACAAGAGTTATTACTTCTGAAATGAGGTTGTTTATATTAACTATTTCATTACTACTCTCCTGAGGTTTTGCTAAATGAAGAAAATCTGTAATAATATCTTCCATTCGATTAATCTCAGTAATAACAATATCTAAGTAGTTTTCATTATATTGTTTCTTATCGCTGCATAGTTGAAGAAATCCCTTAATAGGCGTTAAAGGATTTCGAATTTCATGCGCAACCGCTGCAGCCATTTGTCCTAGGACAGCCAACTTATCAGATCTTTTTAAATGTTCTTCAGCTTCTAAGCGGGCTTCAATGTCTCTTGAAACGGAAACGATATTTGCTATTTCATTCGTTTCTTTGTTTAATATTGCTTTTAATACACTTTCAAACCATAAATACTCACCAGACGTATTTCTAGCTCTATAGGTAATTAACACTGCTTGATTTTCTTGATAGATGGAATTAAATTTTTCCTCAATCATTGGAATATCCTCAGGATGTATAATTTCATTGGGGTGTACGCCAATCAAACTACTAGGTTCGTATCCAAGTGTTGACTCAATGGAAGGGGATAAGTATAAATAGGTACCATCAGGCTCATGAAGATTAATAATGTCTGAGGAATATTCGGCGAGTAGCCGGTATTTCCTTTCACTTTCTTGCGTGGTTTCCTCCATTACTTTTTTTTCTGTAATATCAATTACCTGTCCTAATAAATAAGGGGTTTCCCCTTCTTTAATGAGGGAAACATGAAGATCCCCTGTTCTTATTTGCCCGTCCCTAGAGATAAAGCGTTTCTCCATTTGATATTCTAAGCAATCTCCCTTGATTACCTGCTCAAAGTATTGGAAGTTAATGAGAGAATCTTCTGGGTGAGAAAATTCCTCTATTGGTTTCGATATCCATTCCTTTTCAGTGTATCCCATAAAATGCATAAATGCAGGATTATACATTATTTTGTGTTGATTTAATGTCATGATAAATTGTGGTATTCTGGATTGATAAAAGACTTCTTTAAATACACTTTCTTCAAACAATATCTTCACACCTTTTGCAATTTATACTGATTCTTTCAAATCGAATTGAAATTGAATCTTTTTTTGATTGGAATCCCAACTAAGATAAGCAGAAAACTCCTTTTCACCCTTTTTGAAACCATCAATAATATCAGATTTCCCGTCCTTTAAGACTTTTTTTACGATGGTTTGAGTAATTTTTTTAGATAAAATGACCTTTGAAATCGTAAAACTGCATTTCGTTTTCTGGTAATTTGAACATCCATAGAATTTGCCTTTGTCAATCACCTTTCCACCACACTTTAGACAAGTACCCAGACTAGTTTTAGAACTTTTTTTTCCTTTAAACCCATTTGCTCGTTGAATGGATGCTGTATCCAAGTCTTGAAAATCCCATGAGTTAGAATCTTTTAGAGCATGCTGAACAAGCTTTTCACTTAGTTTTTTTACTTGTTCCATAAACTCAGGTGCAGAAGCTTTTCCTTTTCCAATCTCTTGTAGGCGCTGTTCCCACTTTGCTGTCATTTCTGCAGAAGACAACACATTTTCCCCGATTGCTCGAATAAGCACTTTTCCTTTGTCAGTTGGAAATACGATGTTTTTTTGAATTTCAATGTATTGTCGGTCTTTTAACATTGTGATGATTCCAGCTCTTGTTGCTTCTGTTCCCAGGCCTTCAGTTTGCTTAAGGACTTTTTCTAAGGTGTCATTTTCAATATACTTACCAGCAGTTTTCATTAAAGTTATGAGTTGACCTTCTGTAAATCGTTTAGGAGGCTGCGTTTTTCCTTCTTTTATATGTATTTCTTTTACTTTTCCTTGATCAGCTTGTTCTACTATCGGAAGAAGAGGCTCTTCCTCTTTTTCATTTTCTAAGAGGACCTTTCTCCAACCCTCCTGAAGTATTTGCTTCCCCTTTGAAACAAATTCCGCTCTTCCATCAACTAATGTTGTAATAGTTGTATAATTAATAAGGGCTTTGTCGTGATGGGCAGCAATAAAGCGCTTCACAACCACGTCATATATTTTCTTCTCATCTCCAGATAGTTTAGTAGGATCTGTTACTTGCTCAGTTGGGATGATGGCATAGTGATCAGAAACTTTCGCATCGTTTACAAATCGCTTATTGTTAATAAGACTGGCGTGTGGAGCGGGAATCCACTTATCATATGGACTAAAATTTTTCAGCTTGGAGAGTATCTCCGGAAACGTTTCTGCTTCTCCTTTAGTCACATATTGTGAGTCTGAACGGGGATAGGAAACGATTCCTTTTTGATAAAGCTTTTGTAAAATATCTAAGGTTTTCTTAGGTGAAAACTTGAACATTTTATTCACAGTAGCTTGCAGTCCGGAAAGATTAAATAATAAGGGTGGTACAAATTCTTTTTTCTCTGTCTTTACATCATGTATCGTCGTATCTTTTCCTTCACAAAAAGAGGCGATTTTTTTTGCCAATTCTTCGGTTTGAATTCGTGATTCTCCGTCTTTTTGCCAAGTTCCTTCAAATGTATTTCCCCCAAATTGGAATGTGCCTTTCACTTCCCAAAAGGGGTCGCTATTAAAACGTTCTATTTCTTCTTCTCTTCTTACAATAAGAGCTAGAGTTGGCGTTTGAACTCTTCCCGCTGAGAAAACATCTGACATCCCCTGTTGCTTTAATAGAATGCTATATGCTCTTGAGGCATTCATGCCCACTAACCAATCAGCACATGCCCTTGAATATGCTTCATAAAATAAGTTGCGCATTTCACTTTCTTCTTTTAAATTATTAAACCCTTGTATAATGGCTTTTTCTGTTAAAGAAGAAATCCATAATCTTTTCATTTGTTTTTGCACCCGAGACATCGATATAATGTTTCGAATGATTAATTCTCCTTCACGACCAGCATCCCCCGCATGAATAATTTCTGTTACCTCTTTTTTGCTTAGGAGCTGTTTAATGATGGTGAATTGCTTAGCTTTTGCCCGTTGGAGCTCGTATTGAAAACGTATCGGGATGATGGGGAGATCATCTAAACTCCACTTTTTCCACTTGCTTTCATATTTTTCCGGCGCTTGTAATTGAAAGAGATGTCCGACGGCCCATGTAACATAAGCACCCTTAGGAAAGATGTCATTTGGCTTTATTTCTATGAATCCTGGTTTCTTTTGGTGAGAAAAAGGTTTGGCAAGAGTAGCACCTTGATCCGGCTTTTCTGCGATTATTACTTTCATGACATTCTCCTGTTCACATTATTCTTTTAGTTTATTACACAATAATGAACGTACGTTCCCCATTAATTATAGTTATAGTCCTTCATTATTATCGGTCAAAATAGTGTATATTGAAGTGAATATTGAATTTCCTAACTGAAAAGGTGTTACAAATAAGTCATACTCATCTGTAACACCTACCCATTATTGTACTAGATTTTCTAGGTTTCATTTAACATTTTGCGGTTTTGAAATCTGAACTTCTTCCTTCTCTTATTCTACTAATGCAGGTTCATTTCCTGCTAAAGCCTTGTTCTTATATCCTTCCATTTTTTGGTCAATGATACTCTGGCGTTAACTCGTAATTTTTTTAATCAGCTTAAAGTTTAACGATCTTTGTGAAAAGATTTATTTAAAAAGAAGGCTATCGTTTATTGATAACCTTCTTTTTAATTTATTCTATAATCTGTAATTCTTTAGGATATGCTGTTAAGGTTTCATAACCATCCTTTGTAATCAGAACATCGTCCTCAATTCTTACTCCGCCAATTTCAGGTACATAAATCCCAGGCTCAATCGTATAGGTCATTCCTTCTTTAAGAATACCGTTATTTAAATGGCTCATGGATGGAAATTCATGTACGTTAATTCCCAAACCATGACCAATACGATGAGGGAAGTAATCTCCATATCCAGCATCTGTAATGATATCTCTCGCAATTTGGTCTAAGTCTCCAATCCGATTGCCAGGCTTGCTTGCCTCTAAGGAAGCTAGTTCTGCCTTAAGAACCGTCTCATAGATTTCCCTTTGTTTATCTGAAATTGTTTTGTAGGCAAAGGTACGGGTAATATCTGAGGTATATCCTTCTAAGACAACTCCTAAATCAAATAAAACAAAGTCACCGGCTTTAAGAGTACGATCACCGGGATTACCATGAGGGTCACCAGCTTTCTCACCAAATAGAACCATAGTAGAGAAGGACATTTCTCGGATCCCTTTTTTCTTTAGTTCATATTCAATTTTAGCAAGAACTTCCATTTCTGTTATACCTTCTTTAAGGGCGTTCACTCCTACTTCAACTCCGAAGTCAGCCATTTTGGCAGCTCTGCGCATAATTTCGAGTTCAGTTTCATCTTTTACTACGCGCATTTCGTTTAATTTGTCTTCTACATTCAAGATTTGAGGGCTGTTAAAAAGGCTTAAGAAGTTCTCGCTGCGTCTGTATGTAACGACTTCTTTTTCAAAGGCAACGGTGTTCCCTTCAATGTTACGTTTGTTTATTGATTGTTGGATAAACTCCCACGGATTTTCATGGTCAGAATAGCCAATGACTTCATAATTCCAGCCTGCGCCTTTCACTTGGCGAGCTTCCATTCCTGGAACAACCACAAAAGGCTCGGCATCTGGAAATACAAATAACCCCATCAAGCGCTCGTGTGGGTCTGTATGGAAGTTAGTTAAATAAAAAACGTTTTCAGTAGAGTTAATAAATGCTGCAGCAATGGATTCTTCTTTCAACCATTGCTTGAGAATGTCTAGTCGTTGATTCATATTCAGTTTCCTCCTCTGACTTCATATTGATTATGTAGTGGATATGATAAGCAATATATATGCTAACACATTTTCCAAAGAGATTAAAATGATGGTGTCAAGGTTGGTGTTTTTTTGGTAGGGTTAGGCTTTTCCTACCTCTTGCCTATAAAGGAAAAGAGTCAGTTGTGATATAATTTTTCTTACACAGTGAATGTTGGGTGGGAGTGGCCACTTCCTTACAGAAGGAGGTGATGCCTATAGTGACAACATATGAGGCTTTAACACTTATGATTTCATTTAGCTCTCTAATTGTCTCGATTATTGTTATTTCTAATCATAACAATAAAAAATAACCCCACCCTCATGAAGCGCCTAAACTTTGAAGGGTAGAGTTATTTCCTTTCTCTATTGGGCCACTGCTTTCCTTGCAGTTTGCTGTGTAGCAAGAGACATTGGTTGCCGCCAGTGTCTCTTGTTTTAGTTATGCTCTACTTTTAAAATAGTATAAAAAATGATTAAAATCAAGGTCCTTGAAAAGGAAATTACCTAGTTGATACAAATTACTTTTACATTACTGGGTCAACGACTTTAGTCTTACGAACGAATGCCATAATACCTGCAATTAAGAAAAGAAGTCCAGGAACGAAACCAATACCTACGGTTCCTACCCCAATAACTAACGCTGCTATGATGAACATGATTCCTGATAAAATCGGTTTTTTATTTTTCTTTATTGCCAAGACAGCGATAATCCCAAAAATACTAGCTATGATTCCCAGTACAATTAAATACCAACCCATTGCCTCAGCAAATCCAATTATGAATGTTGAATCTTCTGTTGTGATAGTGGGATCACTTTCGATTCCACTCATCATTTCAGATACTATTTCAGGATCACTTAATCCCATATTCATTAAAAAACCTAGAATTGAAAATCCAGCACTTAATATGATACCTATGATTCCCATCACAATTTCTCCTGTACGTTTGACCATTCATACCTCTCCTTTTAAAATATAGTCACCTTTTTCTTTCCCCTTGCTTTCCTTCAACTAAACAACTTTTATAAGACCTAAGCACCTCTACTACGTTATAAATTCTTTATTTTGACAAATTTCTCCTTCTCTTTTGTCTGATTTTATCTTTTCTGATTATTCAATATCATCTCTTATGTATAAAGAGTCTATCATAATGCCTTTTATTCCTTTTTATTTTTAATATCGTTTTTTTATTCCTAATTTTTTCAATACTATCCTTTCGACCCATTTCCAAGGCATGATGAATTTAAGCACTAACGTAAAACGAACTCCCTTCCCAATGGGGTTTCGAAAGGTATTCTTTTTTCCTTCAGCCAGGTCTTGAACTAATTGGGCGATTTCCTGTGGATTTCCTAATTGACCTTGCCCTCTTTCTAATTCTTCGTTGATTTTATTCATATAACTGGAGTAAGGAGAATGTTCATTGAGAGATTTAGAAGCTACTTTCATTCCTGTTGTCCAAATATTTGTCTGATAGGATCCGGGTTCAATGAGATAAACATCTATTCCATAGGGTTTTAGTTCCAATCGTAGACTTTCACTGTACCCTTCAAGTGCATGTTTAGAGGCAACATATGGACTTAAGCCGGGAAAACCAAACCTACCACTGATACTGCTCATATTTATGATTTTGCCTGCTCCCTGTTTTCTCATTAGAGGTATTACTGCCTGTGTAACACCTATGACTCCAAATACGTTAGTCTCAAATTGAAGGCGATACTCTTCAATGGTTACTTCCTCTGCAAATCCCCCTAGTGCAAAACCTGCATTATTTAATAAGAGATCAATTTTTTCTTCTCTTTTAAGCATGTCTGCGAATTGACGTATGGATTGAGCTGAGGTTACATCTAATGGATGTATATGGATAAGCTGTTCAACTTCCATTTTCTTTGCCATCTCTAAGAGCTGCTTTCCTTTCTGCACATCTCTCATCGTAGCAATGACTCTATATCCAAGATTAGCGAGCTCAAGTGAACATAGCAGACCAAATCCACTATTGGAACCAGTTACAATAGCCGTTTTTCCATTCATTGAACATCCTCCAATTCAATTCTTTCTAATAAGTATAGCAAGGATGTTCAGTATATTTGTAACTTTTTTCTTTATATATTCGCCTAATGGTGTAAGTTTAGGAGGACTGGAAATGAAAAACAGAAACAGATCATTTATCTAAAATATGAGTGAACACAAAAAAAGGATGGCTTCATCCCATTGAAGCCATCCTTTATACGAGGAAGTCGTGTCAATTTCTACTTACAATCTACATGAACAGCCTTTTCCATTCAAACGGGATGAGAAGGGATAATCTCTTCTCTCATGAAATGTAAGGTTATGTTTAGAACTTTTGAGGTTAAAATCATCATTTTATATAATTTTAAGCATAATTGTAAGTTTTATTAGTAGGTAGAGCCTACGATGGTTCCATTATCTTTATAATAATTGATTGAAGGAACAGGAAAATGACGATTTTGATAGGTTTGAATTTGAATGAAGTATCTTTCTTCGGTTAAATTAACCCTTTTAAAACGATCATCTTTTCGATATGTATAATAATCTGCGTTTAATTTCACTCTGTCACCATATACAATAAACTGACCATTATTCAAATAATCCGATCCAACAGATTGTTGTTCAGTATGACCATATCGTTCCAATTCATAAAGTGGCAGTAAGGTCATTTTTTTGTAGTGTACAATCCCTAATTGCTGGTCTTCATATTTATTTTCAAATGTATAAAGCAATAAATATTTATCACCAACTTCATTCTGAAGGACAACTTTTACATTTTTCTTTTTAGCTGTCTCTTTTAATTCTTCAAAATGAGCACTAATATTTTTTTCTTGAGTGATGTACTCACCATTTTGAAAAGTTGTAACAATTGTATAGCTAATCATGAAAAATAACATATATAGGATGAAGCTTCTAAGTTTCTTCCAAGGTATGTTCAAACCTCTCCCTCCTATTAAATCTCCTTGAATACATATTCTCTGTAAAGTGTAAATCCATGTTTACGATAAAATTTTTGAGCCAATGAATTGTTCGCCCAGTAGTCGAGCTCCACCTTAGATATTCCCTTTTGTTCAGCAATGAGGTAGATTTCATTCATTAAATAGCTTCCATACCCTTTAGCACGATGGAACTCAATAATATTTAATTGGTGAACAATGATAGACTGATAGGCTTTTTTAAAAGGATTTTCCTTGTAATGTTTATGTTCAATCCAGGCATAGCCTTTTGGTTCGTTCTCTTCTTCAATCAATAAAAATACACAGTTTTCATTTTCAATATTTGCTTTATAGAAGTCTTTTATCGATTCATAATCATATTCTTTGAAATACTCAGGATATTCCTTTACATGAATATCCTGGACCCCTTTATTTAATTTAGCGATCAGTTCATAATTTTTGGTTGTCGTGATCTTCATTCCTGTTCCTCAACTTTCGTTATTTCCTTGTTTTCCCATTATAACAAATATCCAGGAAGAAAGTGTTTGAACTTTCTTTATTCTAAAACGCTATTTATCCAGTTTATTGTATCTTTGTATACTTCATCCTTATTGGTTTCATTTAGCATCTCATGTCTGCCTTCAGGATAGATCTTTGTTTGAATGTGATTCATCCCAATTGATTTATATTCTGTAGCAACAGATTGAACTCCTGCTCCATTTTTTCCAACCGGATCCTTTGAACCGCTGTAAAGATAAATAGGCAGATTTTTACGTGTTCTTTCAATTTCACTTCTTTGATGAATGGTTTGCAGTCCGGAGAACAAATCATAGAAGAAGCCGGAAGTTGAAATTCGTCCACATAAGGGGTCTTCAATATACTTTTCCACTTCCTTTGGATCTCGTGAAAGCCAATCAAAAGCAGTATTTGCTGGTTTGAAACTTTTATTGAAATTTCCAAAACTTAGTTTGTCCAATAACGGACTTTCCGTTTTATTCCCTTTTTTTCTTATTTCTCTTTTCGCCAGGAAAATTCCCACTTTTCCAAGGAAGCCAGGATTTCCACCTGTACCAGATAAAATAACAGCTTTTATCGATGTATCATAGAGTTGGATGTATCTTCGGGCTAGAAATGAGCCCATGCTATGACCAAATAGAATGATAGGTGTATGAGGATGTTGTTCATGAATCCACTGATTAATCTCATATATATCTTCTACGGCACGTTCAAATCCATTGTTTTCAGAGAAAAAACCAACCGTTCCATTTTTCTCTGCTGTTTGACCGTGCCCTCTATGATCATGGCCAATAACGATAAAACCTTGTGCCACGGCATACTCTGCGAAATCAGAATATCTCAGAATATGTTCAGCCATACCATGAGAAAGTTGAATAACTCCTTTTGGTCTACCTTCATCTAAACCCCATTCTATTGTAAATATTTTATGTTGATCTGACATGGAAAGATAATTTGATTTCATTGTTACCCTCTTTTCGTAATATATGCTAAAAATACCTATGGATTTATGTGAATGCTTTTGTATTGTTAGTATTCTAGATTCGATGGGTTTATCCTTCTAAATGTTGTCTTATAATGATTTATCAGTGAAATATATAGTTTAATCCGTAAAAAGGGGTCATTTACCCGTGAAAATACACTAGTTTTCCGTATAATAGTGAAAATTTGTAATCCTTCTAAATTTATTTTCAACTTTGAAAGATTGCTCAGCCCATACAAATAAAAAACCCAGGAATGCTATATATAGCATTCCTGGGTTTCACTCATTGTTGAAAGCCACTCTTCAGATGTTACTCCTGATCCACAGGTATCACAGCATTTCTCAGTTCAGTCTTTAATTCTTGTTTATATTTTAATTTCGTTTCCACCTTCCAGTTTAGAAGATTCGCCATATGCTCGATGACTGGATCCTGCCACTTCAACACCCATTGCCTGTCAAAGAAAAGTGCACCCGTTCTTCGAACAAAGAAATCAAGAGGAGTCACCACCATTTCCTCCTGAATACCATAGATCAATTGTGCATAAAGCTTTGGAGGGACGGACCTTTGTTCGGCAGCTCCACTATATGCATGAGCAAGCTTGTAAAGTTGATCAACATTTGACCCATACATTTCGGCTAATTTTCTTCCTTCTTTCTCCGTTAATCCATAGTGAACAGCTTCACAAGCTTTTTTCTCTACAAAAGCTTGAAAATGCTTGGATCCTCCTACATGTCCGCCTGAGATGGGCATATTCTTAGTCGTTGATGCTGGGAACTTCTTGTTTTCTTCCTCTTTTAACCGCTTAGCTAATAGGTCAACTACAGTTTCTGCCATTTTTCTATAGCCAGTAAGTTTTCCTCCAGCTATGGTAATCAATCCGCTATCTGCTTCCCAAATTTCATCCTTACGTGAGATCTCAGAAGGATCTTTTCCTTTTTCAAAAATCAACGGGCGAATTCCTGCCCAGCTTGATTCCACGTCTTCTTTTGTGACGTTTACCTCAGGAAACATATAATGAATCGATTCAAGAATATAATCTCTATCCTCTGATGTCATATGAGGATTGGCTTTTTCACTTTCGTAAATCGTATCTGTTGTTCCAACATAGGCTTTACCATCACGGGGAATAGCAAACACCATTCGTCCATCAGGTGTGTCAAAGTAAACAGCTTGCTGTAAAGGGAATTTACTTTGGTCGATAACAATGTGAACTCCTTTTGTGAGGCGAAGCTGTTTGTTATTTGTGCTATAATCTTTCCCTCTAACATCATCTACCCATGGTCCTGCAGCATTGACGATTTTATTTCCTCGTATTTGGATAGTTTCACCGGATAAAAGATCATCTGCTTCGATACCTACGACTTTTTTATTTTCATATAGAAAACGTTGAGACTTCATATAATTTAAGGCTGTTACACCATAAGATACAGCTTCTTTCATAACCTCAATTGTTAACCGGGCATCATCGGTGCGGTACTCAACGTAATACCCCCCTCCTTTTAGCCCTTCTTTCTTTATAAGGGGTTCCTTAGTGAGCGTTTCTGAAACAGATAGCATAGAGCGACGTTCATGTTTCTTTACTCCCGCTAAAAAATCATATACTTTCAAACCAATGGAAGTGCTGAAATTCCCAAACGTTCCTCCCTTATGTAGAGGAAGGAGCATCCATTCCGGAGTAGTCACATGAGGTCCGTTTTCATATACAACTTCACGTTCCTTTCCAACTTCTGAAACCATCTTCACCTCAAACTGTTTTAAATAACGTAATCCCCCATGTACTAGTTTGGTTGAACGACTTGATGTACCTGCTGCAAAATCTTGCATTTCAACTAACGCAACTTTCATTCCGCGTTTCGCGGCATCAAGGGCAATTCCTGCTCCTGTAATCCCCCCACCAATGATAATTAAATCAAAAGTATTAGATTTTAATGTTTGAGATAATTCTGAACGTGATGTGCTTGAAAAAGTCATGATTTACTCCTCCTATAATGATTTATTCTATTTTTACTATTTAGAAGAAAAAAAGAGACCAAAACTAGCATTATGGCGTAATGTTCCATAATGTAGATTGGTCTCTCTAGGGCTCTTACCGATTTATTAACTTGTATTTAGTGTAGCATATATAAGAATTATTTAAAAGCCATAGCTGCATTAACAGCTTTTTTCCACCCATTATAAAGTTCGCCTTGAGTTGTCAAGGACATCGATGGTTCAAATTGTTTCTCTTTATTCCACTGTTTTGAAATTTCTTTCTGGTCTTTCCAAAACCCTACGGCTAATCCAGCTAAGTACGCTGCTCCTAAGGCAGTCGTTTCATTGACAACCGGTCTTTCAACAGGTACAGAAAGAATATCACTCTGGAACTGCATTAAGAAGTCATTTTTCACTGCTCCTCCATCTACTCGTAATTTTTTTAAGGATATGCCAGAGTCTGCCTCCATTGCTGTTAATACATCCTTTGTTTGGTATGCAAGTGACTCTAATGTGGCTCTTATGAAATGCTCCTTTGAAGTTCCTCGTGTGACACCAAATACTGCTCCTCGGACATCACTATCCCAATATGGAGTCCCAAGACCGACAAATGCTGGAACTACATATACACCATCTGTAGATTGTACCTTTTCTGCATACTCTTGACTGTCTTTAGCATCTTTAATCATCCTTAAACCGTCCCTAAGCCATTGAATAGCAGACCCAGCTACAAAGATACTTCCTTCAAGTGCATATTCAACCTTACCGTCAACCCCCCATGCCAATGTAGTAAGAAGACCATTCTCGGATTTAACTGCCTTTTCCCCAGTATTCATAAGCATAAAGCAACCTGTGCCATACGTATTCTTTGCCATTCCTTCCTCATAACAAGCTTGTCCAAACAACGCTGCTTGTTGGTCACCAGCTGCACCAGCAATTGGAATCTCTTTTCCAAAGAAGTGGTATGGTACCGTTTTTGCGTACACTTCTGAAGAGGGACGGACCTCTGGTAACATATTTTCAGGTATCTCAAGAATTTCTAAAAGCTCTTTATCCCATGTTAGTTCATGAATATTGTATAGGAGAGTACGTGATGCATTGGAATAATCAGTGACATGAGCTTTACCACCAGACATTTTCCAAATTAACCATGTATCGATCGTTCCAAACATTAGTTTTCCATTATCAGCTTTCTCTCTTGCTCCTTCAACATTATCTAAAATCCACTTTACTTTAGTTCCTGAGAAGTATGCATCGATTAGCAAACCTGTTTTATCTCGAAAGATATCATTATAACCTTTTGCACTTAACTCATCACAAATGGAAGCCGTTTGTCTCGATTGCCACACAATCGCATTATATACAGGTTCACCTGTTTCTCTATCCCAAACAACCGTAGTTTCACGTTGATTGGTTATCCCGATTCCTTCTATTTGGTCTGGTTTAATACTAGATTCAGATAAAACGCTTGCAATTACAGCTAAAACAGAGCCCCAGATTTCGTTAGCACTATGCTCTACCCAACCTGGCTTCGGAAAATGCTGTGTAAATTCCTTTTGTGACGAATGAACAATTTCTCCTTTTTTATTAAATAGAATTGCTCTTGAACTTGTTGTACCTTGGTCTAAAGAAAGAATATATGTTTCCATGTTATAACCTCCAAGAATTAGTTTTCCGTTGATAATTGATTGACTTTTTGGGATAAGCTAATTTTTCTATCACTAGTAAACGCCAGTCCTAACACAGCCACTGTAACAGTTAGAACAATCCAAAAACTTACAGAAACTTGTCCAGTAAAGACAGCTTTATAAAAAACTCCACCAAAGGATCCCCCTAATACTGGTCCTAGAACAGGGATCCAAGAATAACCCCAATTTGAAGGTCCTTTACCTGGGATTGGCAGAAAAAAATGAGCGATTCTTGGACCTAAATCTCTTGCTGGGTTTATGGCATATCCTGTCGTTCCTCCAAGAGAAATTCCTATTGCTATAATTAAGAACCCTACAATAAACGGATTTAATCCATCTGTAAAAGTATTCGCTCCTATTGACAATAATCCTACTACTAATACAAAAGTTCCAATGATTTCACTTAATAAATTTGAAAAATAGTGTGGGATTGCAGGACCCGTAGCAAATACCCCTAATTTCACCCCTGGATCCTTTGTAGCGTGCCAGTGTGGTAAAAAGTGTAAATAGATGATTGTTGCTCCGATAGCAGCCCCGATCATTTGAGCAAGAATATACTGCGGTACATTGCTCCATGGAAAATCACCATTAAAAGCTAATCCCAATGTTACAGCAGGATTTAAATGTGCACCACTAAATTGTCCAACAGCATACACACTCATGGCAACACCCAATCCCCAACCAAATGTGATGACAATCCAACCTGAATTATATGCAAATGATTTTTTTAAATTCACATTGGCACATACTCCGGCTCCAAATATAATCAACATAGCTGTTCCAATCACTTCTCCTAAAAATGCTGACATGTTTGATCACTCCCTCATTTCATATGTTGTAATATGCAGAAAAAACAAAAAGATTCACGGAAGTATCCCAATAAAAGGATATTCGCGTGAATCTCTTCGTCTCTTTCACAAAATATTAACTTGTGAATTATCCTACTCCAAGATGAAAGCGTTGTCAACCTATTCCCAAAAATATCATTAAGAATCAAAATGTTTCCACAATACATGATCTGAAGTGGTAATGGCTGTTGCCCCAGCATTGATGGCTTCTTCCACTTCTTCAACTGTTTCAATTAATCCTCCAGCAAAAATAGGTTTGCCTGTTTTCTCTTTAATTTCTTTAATAATTTTTGGTACAACTCCAGGTAGTACTTCAATATAATCTGGGTTTGTTTTCTTAATTAACTCTATACTTCGATTCATAGCACTGGAGTCGATGACAAAGATTCGTTGTGTGGCATATACACCTTTTTGTCGTGCTTTTTTGATAACACTACCTTTTGTAGAGATAATCCCGTATGGTTTTATTTCCTGACAGATGAATTCAGTTGCATATTCATCACTAGATAAACCATGAATTAAATCTAAATGAAGAAACATTTTTTTGTTTTGTTGACGAGCATAATTGAAAACACTTTTAAGCATCCCAGCATGAAGATCAAGAAACACACCATATTCAAAAGATGTTTGAAGCATTTTGTCAAAATCTTTCATAGATCGAATTGCAGGTAATATATTCTGGTCTTGAAAACTCATATCTGCCACCTTCTATTTAATGGATTTTTCTGTACAAGCACATAGTTCAATTGGAAATTATAACATACATGTCCATAATTCGAGCAATTAATCAAGGATTAATAATCATTTCAATTGATTGCTTACCAATATCTAGTTGCTATTTAGAAAAACAAATGTGTATATAATATAACCCTTTTAATTTTCAAAAAAAAAAACCAAACACTTAAGATGCTTGGTTTTCTTGTGTATAAAATATCAATTAACTAGCTTCACGGGATGTGAACTTTTCAACGCGATTTCGTCCCCGTTCCTTAGCTTGATATAAAGCTTTGTCTGCTAATTTGATAATATTCTGTGAGCTCGAGGAATCAGTAGGGAAATGTGCCATGCCAATAGATATCGTACACGAAATGTGTTCTCCATTTGTTAATGTAAATGCATGGTGTTCTACGACTTCCCTAATATTTTCAGCTAAGGTCCGTCCCTCTTCAGATGTAATGTTGGGGAGGAGTACAACAAATTCTTCGCCGCCTTTTCTTGCAACAAGGTCTCTTTTTCGAACATTCTCTTTGATTAAAATGCTTAGTTGCTTTAAGACTTGATCACCGTTGTCATGTCCATATTGATCGTTCACTCGTTTAAAGTGATCAATGTCGATGTATAAGAGTGCTAATGGGTTCATGCGGTCACTTGCTTTTTGAGCCATTTCATTGAATGTTTCATCAAAGTAACGCACATTATACACACCAGTTAAAAAATCGATAGTGGACTTTTCCTTATATTTTGTAAAGAGATCGTTCGCCGCTCTTAGATAGCTCACAACATATACAGAAATAATTCCACAAACGAAGGAAACAGCCCAATAAATAGGAACAAGAACCCTTAACGCATCAATATCAAATACAATCATTGATATAATAATTGTGAATGCAATATTCGCATAAATAAGCATAAACAATGCTTTATGTATAATACTCTTTTTCATCATACTAATAAAATAGAAACCTATAAAAAGTAACAACATCAATACTAAAGAAGCAATTGATGATGAGTTAACGCCGTAAAGGAATCTTCCTCCTATGATAAGAACACTTGCTAAAAAAGCAGGTGACCACCCTACAAATAACATTAGTAAAAATACTGGAATAAAACGTAGATCTACAATCGTATTTTCAGTAACAGTTATCGAAAAAAACATTAGAAGATTACCTAAAAACCCACCAAATAGCCCATGTAACCAGTTATTTGACAATCGCAAATGCCCGTAAAATACTTGCATGTAAATAAACAAAGTGGATATAAGTATACACGTGTTAAAATATAACTCTTCTAAAAACATAGTTCACCTCTTGATAATTCCTTGAAAAATTTAACTCTTAATTTACTCTTTTATTATATAGATTAAATAAGAAAAATCTACCAAAATCTCGAATCACCAAGGTTAAATATAAAAGAAATCCCTGTTAGTTAATAATATTTTAATCATCTTCGTAAGCATAAATCGTTTTCACTTCACTAGAACGGATTAATTCGAGCTTTTCTTCTGAATCTTCTCTATCGGTAATAAGTAGATCAAGTTTTGATAATGAATGCATTTTTATAAATAGGTCCTCCCCTATTTTTGTATGTTCCATTAGAGCGATGACTTTCGTGGAGTTTTCAATGATTGTTTTGTGAAATAATGCTACTTCAGGTGATGTTGTACTTAGGCCTTTAGGAGAAATTCCCCCAGCGGTTATGAAACTTAAATCCAGAGTGAATTGCTTAATAAAATCATTTGCTAATGCATCCGTTATGTTTCCTGATTCTTTTACTTTTCCACCTATTAAATACGTATCAATATTCATCATGTCTCTCAGATGATAAGCAATTTCTAATGAGTTCGTGACAACCGTGTACGATATTAATTTTGGGAGGTATTTTAACATGGCAAAGTGTATGGCTGCTCCACCAATAAAAATAGTATTTCCTTCCTGAATAAAATCGATTGCTTTTCTTGCAATAGCGTTCTGGTATTCATTACTATCCCCATATCTTGTTAAATGATGTTGAGGTTTTTGACGTACATTTGGTTGGGAGATCGCACCGCCATGTGTCCTTTTTATTAATCCCTCTTCCTCCATTATTGAGAGATCTCTCCGAATGGAGTCAATAGAAACATTAAATTCTTCTGCTAAATCTTTAGCGAGTATCCGACCTAACTTCTCTATTTTCTCATAAATTAGTTCTCTTCTTTCTTCAGAAAACATAGGCCCTCCTTAAAACGTTTTATTATTCAAATTCCTTCCTATTGTTTCCTGTTTCTTACGTATTTGTCAATGATATTACTGGTTTTAAAATGCATTCTTCCGATAATCATAATAAATTTTAAATAGTTAACAAAACAACAGCCCAATTTCTTGTTGAATTGGGCTGTTAATTAATCAAAAATCAATATTCTATTTCTTCATAATCTTTTGGTTGTGGCATAGGCTGACCATTTCCATTTTGCGGTGGCGTATTTTTTTGCTTAGAAGACTTATCTTTTCTTTTCGGGTTCTCTTGTTTTTTCATGGTAAACCTCCTTCATTTAAGATTAATATGTGCTAATAGAATACTTTTCAACCAAACAAAGAGGATTCTACTATTGGTTTTATGTTATTAGGATGGAATGTTCCACTCGAACCATTTTCCGTGACCTTCTGTTTCTCCCACAGTATGTTGATATTCTTCTCCATCTAAATAAAAGTCTAAGTGAAGCTTTCTGTCCCACATATTATTGTATAAATGACAGACATTTCGTTTCAATCCAAGTTCTTTTATTTTTCTCATTAGCTCCTGCTTTGACTCCTCTGGAATTTGATTCGCCACGTGAGTATGGAAAATACAAACAAGTTGACTCTCAGGTATCTCCTCTACTTTCTGTACAAAAAGTTCAACTCCGTCTCCTTCAATGAGCTCTAGGTCAATGTCACGGAGAGATTTCACTGCTTGATCAAATAATGCTCTTCTCTCTTCATGCTCTGGCCAAATTAGCGCTTTTAGCCAAGGATGATCAGCTTTATTGTTTATATGTAAATCAAATCCTGTTCTGGAAGTGACGGGTGGACTGGTCTCAATGATATTAGGTTGGTGAGCTCCACGAATTGTGGATGAAATCAGCAATTGAGACTCAAGGTTTCCAAAGCGTTCATTATTTTCGTTGTAAGAATATTGGTATTGATCCCAAAGTAATTGCAAACCTCCACTTGTTCCGATTTCAATTAAGGCTAAGGGCATTTTGGTCTTTTCATAGATAAAGGAGAAGGCAGGATATAAATAAGCACACCTACGTACTTCATTTGTTTGAACTAATTTACTTTGAAGCAAACTGATAATTTCATCTGTATTTTCTTCGCAAAAGTCTCTGAAATATGGAAAGGCATCTTGAGGTGACTTTGGATGATTAACAATACTCATATAGAAATCTTTAAGAGGATGAGATTGCTGCTCAAATAAAAGAAGGTGTACTGCACCGAAAAGTAAATTTGGCACTGGTTGTCCAGGTCTTGCGTGGGAGCTTAATTCTAGAAGCTCTATATCTTCTGCTAATTGGAGAGACAAGTGTTCATAAAGAGGACTAGAATCACGACACTCTATTTCTGCAAAGTTCCGAAACCGTTTTGATAACTCGTCAAGATACATATTCTCTACCCCTTTACTCCCAAGATAGTTTCAATTCTTTGTTTCATCTCGTCTTGATTATGATATTGAAACAAACCAATTCCGTTCCCCCAGGGATCTGAGAATGTAGCCCATTTAACAGGCACCTCTTCTCTTGAGTGAATAACAAATTCATCAACTTTCAAGACGTTCATCAATTTAAGTCGTTCAGCGTCTAAATCTTTGACGCCTAGACGGATTGGACCACTATTAACAAGAGGAATTCCTTCAGCAACTTGTAGCCAACAACCAGGAATAAGCTCCCATTCAGCAAATCCTTCATGTGGAACAAAATCGGGATCCCTGTTTAAGAGGATTTTATACCATTCTTGACCCTTTTTCATATCTGAGACACGAACTTGTACTGTCATTTCATAAATCATGTAATGGCTCCTTTTTAGTAAGAATGAAATTACTAGTTCCTTTTACTAGATTACCATATTTTTCATTTTATGAGAATGAATGTAGTTTTCAACCTTTTTAAAGTAAAAACAACCCAAATCTAAGATCTGAGTTGTCTTTTTACTTATTTTAAAATGCCCAGCTACCATCTCTGAATATAGCGACTTTGCTTCCGTCTTCACATACTCCATCTATACTCATGTCAGCTGACCCAATCATAAAATCTTCATGCACGACACTTTCATTTAGCCCTTTTTCTTCTCGCTCTTCATCAGATAAAATATCTCCATCCTTTATGCAGACAGGATATGATGAACCGATAGCTAAATGATTTGATGCATTTTCATCAAATAAAGTGTTAAAAAAGAGAACCTTTGAATTTGAAATGGGTGATTTATGTGGGACCAGGGCAACCTCTCCAATGTAAGAAGCACCTTCGTCTGTTTGAATTAATTTTTTCAGCATTGCTTCCCCTTCTTGGGCAACTACCTTTGTAATTTTTCCATCTTCAAAGGTTAAAGTAAAGTCTTCAATAACATTACCGTTATAAGCAAGAGGTTTAGTGCTTGAAACAGTACCGTTAATACCGGCTTTAATTGGCACAGTGTAAACTTCTTCTGTTGGCATATTGGCGATAAAGGCTATTCCTTTGGGTGTTTCGCTTCCTCCTGTTAACCAAAGATGGTCAGGGTGCAACTGAATGGTTAGGTCCGTCCCTCTAGATTGATAGTGAAGGGTTCTTAGATTTAGGTTATTTAGTTGGGTAGCTTTTTGTTCTAGTGTTTTGATATGGGTATGCCATTCTCTTATTGGATCTTCACGGTCGATACGTACAGAAGTAAAGATTTGGTCCCAAAGGGCATCGACTCTTTCATTTTCAGGCAGATCAGGGAAAACTTTATTTGCCCATTTTTGTGAAGGAATGGCAAGAATTGACCAACTAATCTGGTCTCTTTCAATCGCACCATAAAAAAGGTCTAGTGCGTCTCCAGTAGCTTTTTCAAAGTTAAGAATACGATCAGGATCAATTCCTTTAAGTAAATCTGGATCGTTTGCTTCAATTTGAAGAAATGCTCCGTTCTGACCAACTACGAATTCATGCGCTTCTTTTAGCCAGTGTGGATATTCATTAAAACTCTCATCAGGTGCCATTTCATAATGAATCCTCATGATTTCTTCGTCGTACCATTGAACATGCACATTTCTGGCTCCTGCAAGATAAGCTTGTTTCACCACGATTCGAACAAATTCTTCTGTTCCTAGTGGGGCTGAAATCCAAAGCAGCTGATCGTTTTGGATGTTAACACCTACTTTAACTGCCAGTTCTGCAAACTGATTTAATTTCTCATGAAAACCTTTATGTACAGTCATCGTTATCTCACCTTTTCTATTTCTCTATCAATATAGTTTTTTAATTTTTTTTGCGTTATGACTAAAGATTCTTCGGCTACTCTTGTTTCTGCCAGAACTTCGTCATAAAAGGATTCACCGAAGTTTTCTCCTTCGTATCGTGGTACAACATGCATATGATAATGGGTAAGATCATTGAAGACTCCCCCATTTTGACAAATCGTAATTCCGTCCGGTTGAAACACAGCATTGACGGCTTTTGCAATAAGTTTTGAAGCTTCCATAATAGCAATATACTCTTCTTGGCCTAACTCTACTACTTCAATTTTATGCTTTTTTGGCAGTATTAACGTATGTCCTGAATGGTATGGTGCATGATCTAAAATGCAGCAAACAGAATCATTTTCATAGACGATCAATACTTGTTCTTCTTTATTTGCTAATCGACAGCCAAGACATTCGCTCATCAATATACCACTCCTATAAAAATAAAGGAATCATGTTCCTCATGTCGAATTATGAATACTATCATATCATGGAATGAAAGGAAGTTCAGAAAATAATGGAATTAAAACTACTTCAGGAACAAGATGCAGAGTCATACTGGGAACTTCGTTTAGAAATGCTTCAACAAAACCCTGAAGCGTTTGGCAGTAGCTATGAAGAAGCACTAGAAAGAGAAGATCCTATTCAAAGGGTTGCTAAAAATCTAACTCGTCAAGGAAGTTATACTTTTGGTTATCTTGATGAAAAGAAATTGATAGGTACTGTGACTTTAGTTATTGAAAATGGTCTAAAAACCCAACATAAGGCATCACTATTTGCAATGTATGTCACCCCTTCAATCAGAGGGAAAGGAATAGCACGTAAGCTCGTAAGGGCTGCTATTCAAAAAGCGGAGAGTATAGATGAGATAGAGCAAGTGATGTTAACAGTTGTTACTACAAACCTTACTGCCAAAGCTTTGTATCAATCATTTGGATTTAATACGTATGGTACAGAAAAACGAGCACTCAAATACAAAGGGGAATACTTTGATGAAGATCTGATGGTATTGTTCCTTTAACCTAAAAAGGAGGAAAACCATTAGGTTTTTCTCCTTTTTAATGAACATGATAGTCAAAGCTGAAAAAATAAAAGGCTACTATAAAAAGAGACAGCACTATTGCATGAGCAGGCTTACGATGATGTAATTGCAGCAATGGATACATAATGGAATAAAACAAAATTGTCCACTTTAGGTTCCAACCTTCAAAGTATTCAATGGAATGAAATTTACTTGCCAACCACTCGATTATAATGGAAATCCCTATGTACTTTACATAATAGAAAATAATGCTGCGTTTATCCTGTGGAAAATGACTTAAAAACAATACAACAAGAGCAGGATATGCAATCATTGTATAAATGGTGTCTGTTAAGAACATATTTACAAAAAAATTCTTTAGCTCCCATACAGGTTTAATAGAAAAGCTAATGTATTGATAAAACATGTTAAAGAATGCAAAATAATAGATGGTAGGCAAAAATTCTCTCCATCTACTCCAAGTTCCCCACTTTATAGAGCTTAAAACAACTAGAAGAATGACAATGATATGAAACATGGGCTCCCCCCATAGACTTATTTCATTTGACATTCATTAGTGTTTCCTAAAAGATGGAAATCAATTCCCGGAGTGTACTAAGAAAAAACATCTACTACCTTATTACCAAATTCCTTTAAATAGTGAAGGTAGTTCCCTTCCCCATAGTTATTCCGTTTGTTATACATTTTAGATACGACAAGATTGAGTTGAGGGATAACAAGAATGGTTGGACCTGTAACCCCTAAAATCTGATATGAACCTTGTGGAACCCTTTCACCTATTTCACTTCTTTTCCTTGGTTTGCCTTGAACATACCAAAAGAGTCCGTTCTCAGGGAAAGAATTATTTGAATAACTTGGACTATGAATTGTAGTTGCATAGTCTATTACTTCACTTGGGACGATCTGAATGTTATTAAAAACACCTCGGTTTAAGTGCAGCTGCCCCCACTTGGCAAATTCTCGAGTTGATACAAAAAGATTTTTCTCTGTGCCGTCACTTAATTTACCTAAAGCAGAAAGCGGGGGTTCATTCACCTCTCTAATGACTTTCACTAGATTTTCATGTGGTTTTGTTCTCCATCCTGTTTCAGTGAAGCCCATTGGTTTGAATACACGCTCGTTTAAAAGTTCAGGAAACCCTTTGTTGTAAAGAGAATTTACTAATTCAGCAATCATCCCATCCCCTACATTATGATACGCCCATCTCTTCCCTGCTTTAAATTCACGATAGATCGTCCCATCAGGTTTCCTGTCCAACCCATGAGAATTGGTAGCGAGGTGGCGAATGGTTGTACCCTTAAATAATTCTACGTCACAATGCTTAAAATATTTGGTAACAGGATCATCCAAACTGGAAATCAATCCATCATATAATGCATAGGAAAGAGCTAAGCCTAAGTAGCTTTTTCTGGCAGAAGCAATATTAAACTGAGATTTAGGTGATACTTGTGGGGCATCCTTTGAATATGAGTGGTACCCGCTGTAATGATCTAATAGAACCTTGTTATCCTTTATAATGTATAAAGAAGCTGCCGAACTGTGGTTTTTTTCTTTAATATCTTCAACCCAGTTTATTAGTTCCCTTATTGAAGTAGTTCTTTGCATGTTTATAACTTCTTCCATTCGCTAGCCAGCATCCCATAAGTAATGTGATCTACGTAATGATCATTAATCCATTCGGCTTGCCGAAGCCTGCCCTCTTCCTTAAACCCTATTCGTTGGGGAATACTTCGACTTTTATGGTTGAATTCAGCGGCAGTAATATC
Source organism: Rossellomorea aquimaris TF-12 (assembly GCF_001648555.1). Taxonomy (GTDB): domain Bacteria; phylum Bacillota; class Bacilli; order Bacillales; family Bacillaceae_B; genus Rossellomorea; species Rossellomorea aquimaris. The sequence goes on from NZ_LQXM01000029.1 coordinate 277,185, forward strand.
AACCTTATTCATCTTAAGAGTGTTAATAGCATAGTCGGTTAACCCTCGAGCAACCTCAGTCATAATTCCATTTCCTTGATACCCTTCTCCTAGCCAATATCCGATGTATGCAATTTTGTTCGACCAATCTAGCTGATTATACCCTGCTACACCTACAATTTCATTCTTATATAATATAGCCGTTGTTAGACTCTTATTCTCAGAAAAGCCTTGTCGAGTGCTCTTAATAAAGCCTTTTGTGTCTTCAAGAGTTTTTGTAAAATCAACCCAGGGAAGCCATTCTCGCAAATATCTCCGTGACTCCTGAGTAATTGTGAAAATACGTTCTGCATCTTGTATTTCTAGTAATTTTAATTCTATTTCATTATTTATTTTATGTGTAAACATTTGTATTTCTCTCCTCTTTCAGTTGAAAATGTTATCCCTTAACCATAAACAACTTTTCTTTATAGGGACCTAATCTTCTCTTTACTTTAGGCATATCTACCTTTTTATATCGTAAGTTCCACTGGTACATCTTTTTTAACATAACAAAGGTTTGCGGGTAATTGCCTTGTTTAAATCCAAGCCTCTCTTCGAAAAATCTTTTTAATATGCGGAAGTTTCGCTTGTATATGGGTGTATCTAGGAAAACAATTGTATCCGCATATTCTAGACTTTCGTTAATCCATTCTTCGTAATGAACTCCTTCAATAATCCATGAATCCATTAAAACAATGGAATGGAGAATATCTTTTCTCTCTTCGACATTGCGACGAGAGTCACCAAGTGGATCCCTTTTCCACATGATGTTATCTAATTCAAAATAAGGTATCCCTTTTTGAGATGAAAGCTTTCGTGCAAAAGTTGATTTTCCGCTAGCCACTGATCCGATTATATGTATACGGTTCGCCTTATGTAACATTTTGAATGGACTGTAAAGGAATAAAATTGATGATTACATCCCGAAAACGATCTGCTTCCTCATAATGTGGAGTATGGCCGCTCTTTTCAAAATGAAAAATAGATCCATTTTGAGCCTCTCTAATAAACACTTCCACATGTTTTTCACAAGTTGCAGGATCGTATTCTCCTGTCATTAGAAGCATTGGATTTTCAACATGTTTAATTTCATCTAATAAACTCGTAAAAATCATTCCCTCTTCACGTAGTAGATTATAGTGAATGTCCGAACGATCGTATAGTTTATCCCATTCTTCCTCAGTATAAGCAGCATAATAATCAGTTGGATTATCAAAACTAAACGTATAGATTTCCATTCGATTTTCTCCAAGCTTATCACTAAGCTCCATATACATTTCAGTAAATTCTCGTGGAGAAAAGTTTTGATTGATTAAACTTAGAGCTTTTTCTTTTAATTCATGTTGATTATATTTATCAAAAAGATAGGCGGTTTTCTTTAGTAAGCTTTTGGAGGTTAGGGTAAAGTCGAATGTAGGACATTCAAATAAAACGCAATCAATTGAATTGGGGTACTGGGATACATAAGCCAGAGCTAAAAAACCTCCAAAAGAATGCCCCAAAACAGACCACCGATTGATATTCAGCTTCAATCTAAGCGCTTCACAGTCTTCTACTAAATCTTGAAACCCAAAAGCTTCATTTTCTGAAATAACTTCAGAACGGCACACGCCTCTTTGGTCGATACAAATTAAATAAAAATGATCCTTTAAACGATTTCGCTGGTGAAAGGAAAAATCATAGCAGCTTTCTCCCGGTCCACCATGTAAATAGAGTAGAGCCGGATTTTCTTTTGATCCATATATTTCAACATGAATCCCCTTCCCTCGAACCATTATTTTGTTTTCTTTCATGATAAAACACCTCAATTGTAAAAATTCTCCTTTACTAGTTTTCGTGATGTACATATAAAACTCCTTTTTAAAATTGGAATTTGTTGGGCTGATGGAATGAAGTTTGTTATAATACGGTTGATTGGGGTGTATAAAATGGAAAAAACAAAACAAAATTTACTTATCTTTTATCTATTTTCCTTTACTTTTCTCATTAATCTAATTGTATATATTCTTGATCCATCTGAGTTTACCTACCTTTTCATTAGCTTGATTTTTTTCTTGAATGCTTGTGTATTTTTTATTAACAGTAGAAAAGTTGATGGAGGATATTGGTTACGATGGAGTAAAATTCGTCAGAAAGGAAAGCTGTACTTTTCGAGTATATATGGGGCATTGATCCTCGGGTTCATTTTTACAGCTTTATTGATTGTAATATGGAAGGAACCTATCTGGTGGCTCTTACTCTGCTGTATCGGCGGAGGATTCCTTTGGGGGTTCATAATGTGGACACTTAATGAAAAACGATACAAGGTACTAATGAAGAATGGCCCTCACTAAATAAGGACCATTCTTTGTTTTACATAAAACGATTTCTATGGTTAAACTCAAAGCTTGTTGAATCTATCGAAGTTGTTCTTTTTTCATTGTGTTCAGCTGAAGCCGTTTTTATTGAAGAGTTATTCTCTTTTCCTTCTAGTGCTTTTTCTAATGATTTGGCTATTCCATTTAATAAGAGAATGGTTAAAACAAAGAAGAGCATAGGACCTATGAAAATCCACCATGCATTGTAGAGTTCATGATAATTTGTTCCCATGAGACTTGACCATTCATGGACAAATGGTTTAGGAGGATCACAAAATGGGGCATAGCAAACATCAGTGCCTCCAAAAAACAGAGTAAAAAAACCTAAATGAGCAATAATCAATAAAATTTGAATAACAATCTTTGGATAAATAACAAATAACCGCGTTTTCAAATGAGGCATGAGATGTTTATAAAAAATAAAAAAAGAACTTCCTCCAAGAACTCTAGCTGACGTAATAAATTCCTCTTTAAGTATTTGTTCTGTTTCATTGCCAATAAGGATGGCTGTTGTTGGAGCACAAATCACTGCAAGCACGATCATTTCAATAATCAATCTTTCACTGAGAGAAGTTGTAAAACCATCTATTGGTTCCCACAACAAAGGATACAGTATATTATAAGCAATAATCGATTGAGGAATAAAGTAGAACGAAGTAAGTATTCTTTTAGAAAGCAGAGTGAATTTAAAATTTGAAAACCCTCCAACTATTCCAAATACAAAGGCAATGAGGAAGCATAATAGAGAGATGACAACTCCTGCTCCTAACGTATATTGTGCCCCTCCAATGATTTTATGTAAAATATGATACCCTTCCCGGTCTGTTCCCAACGGAAACTGGAAAGAAGGTGGAAACGGTGCAGCCCCAATAATCTTCCCTTCATGATTAAATTGAATCAGAGTTTGTGGAATGCTTCCATTATAATTAAGATTAAAAAGAAAACTTCCTATTATGAGAATAAGTAAAATGCCCGAAAAGAAAATAGTTGAAAACCAATATCGGGTACGTTTTTTCATAAACTCATCTCCTTACCAATCACTTTCCTAATAACAAATTGTAGACATTTTAACAGTAAATACAGTGGTACAAACAATGAAATTGAAGTAATTGCAAAAATCACTGGCGTATTATAAGAAAACAAAAATGAGGTGACGCCAAAGACATTAAATAGATATTCCAGGATCAATAGATTGGAAAGCATCATCCAGGAAATTTGTTTTCCATGGTAGGTTAAACTGATGAACACGTTTCGGATAGTATGAAAAAAGAGAATTTTATATTTCCCCAAACCTTTACTCTTTGCCAATTCTACATATGGTTTCCCCTCTTCTTCTCTTATGAATTCAACAAGATTGCTAAAAAAGAAGAAACTCGGAAGTATACTGAGAGTAATAGCTGGAAGGATAACGACTTGATTCTGCCCCACCGATGCAAAATCAATAAGAAGTGTACCTGTTTGTTTAAAGAACCATACAATGGCGAGTTGAAACAGTATAATAACAAAAATGTCAGGCAAAGCTCCGATGGAAAAAGAAAGTCCCTTCAACCCTTTTTTTATAGTTTTTCCACTAGAATAATAGAGTATTAATAGAATGATAGCGGTTAGTAATGAGATGCACAAAGCTAAAAAGAAAATTCGAGCACTACTCCAATAAGCAAGGAGAAAAATGGGAAACAGACTTCTTTCTATACCAGAAATAGGATTTATATATACGATATCGGTAGGAGATAAAAGTTCCCTGCCTATTTCTAATAGAGCTAAGCTATATGAAGAGAAAGAAAAGCTTTGGTTTACAAATAATGCCGAGGTAGCACTTACCAAAAGAATTCCAAGAAGAATCAAGCTAAGCTCAGACATTGTTTTTATCATTAATTTCAGCATTTTAATAAACTCCTATGTCAATTATTAGAGAGTACCATCTTCTTTAATGGTAACATTTTACTTTTTTATCGCAATGTTTTTTTGAGAAATTATGGCATTTTTACTTAGCGATATTCGATACAATCTTTTTAAGGTTTGTGTGTTAAAATAGTTTGGTTGTGAAATAGTGTGTTGGAGGTTTGATCATTGAAGAAACGTATGTTGAAAAGAGTTGTACCAATAACCATGATTTCTTTTCTCTCACTATCACCTTTTCAAAGTGTGGTATATGGTGAAGGAAAGATTGATATAGAAGCAGATGCCGCAATATTAGTAGATGCAGATACTGGAGAAATCCTTTATAAAGAAAATGAAGATGAACTCCTTGGTATTGCAAGTATGACTAAAATGATGACAGAATACCTTGTCCTTGAGGCGATACATGATGGGAAAATCAAGTGGGATCAAACCTATAAAGTAAGCGACAAAGTGTTTTTATTAGCCAATGCTCCAGGTCTTAGTAATGTTCATTTACTTGAGAATGAATCTTATACTGTAAGGGAATTGTATGATGCTATGGTCATTAAATCGGGTAATGGTGCTGCCATTGCTCTTTCAGAAGTTGTAGCTGGAACAGAAGGTGAATTTGTAAAGCGCATGAACCAGAAGGCAAAGGAATTAGGAATGGAACATTATCAATTTGTTAATTCTTCTGGCCTTAGTAATTATGATATGTTTGGCTACCATCCTGAAGGTACCGGTGTGAACGATGAAAACATGGTTTCTGCTGAAGATATGGCAACTTTAGCCTATCACCTTCTTAAAGACTTTCCAGAAGTCCTTGATACTTCAAAGCTTCCGTATAAGTATTTTAGAAAAGGCACATCTGAAGAATTGCTGATGAAAAACACCAATGCTCTTTTAAAAGATCGTTCCTCTTATTATAAAGGAGCTGACGGTTTGAAAACAGGTACCACGCCTTTCGCTGGTTCAACGTTTACGGGTACAGCTGAAAGAGATGATACTCGTTTTATTACTGTGATCCTAGATGCGAAGGATGAATATGGACAACCTAGTAGCGCTGCTCGTTTCATTCAGACGGTGGAACTCCTTGATTATGGATTTAATGAATTTAAAACATTTGAGTACTCATTAGATGACGTAGATAAGAAAAAAGAGCATCTTCTCCCTGTTGCTGACGGAGTAGAATCAGAAGTGAAAATCAACCTGGCCAAGCCTATAAAGATGAGACTAAATCAGAATAAAAAAAATAAAATCAAAGTTTTATTCAAGCCGGATTCGAAAAAGCTGAATGATAAAGGTGAACTTCAAGCTCCTATTGAAAAGGGTGAAAAAATCGGAGAATTAATCATCGACAATCCTCCCAAATATGAGTATATAGTAAACAAAAAACGAACAGAAACTAAAGTGGATGTTTATGCTTCAGCAACAGTCGAAAAAGCTAACTGGTTCGTTCGAAGTGCACGAAAGATTGAAGAGTTTATTGGGAAATTGTTTTAACAATGCCTGTATTTCAAGTGGGATATTGATGATTTTTATCTGATAACCTATTGTTTTTCAGTTGCTTTTCTCCCTAAATAGTGTCAAGCTTACTAAGTTAAAGGATTTAGAAAGAAGGTGGCATAAATGATTGAAGTAAAACTATCTTCACTAAGTGACGGTGATCTCAATCGTGGTGTTTTTGCAAAGAGAGATATTGCTAAAGGTGAGCTTGTTCATGAGGCTCCGGTTATTCCTTATCCAAATGAGGAACATGAACATATTGAGAAAACCTTTTTAGCTGATTATGTATTTGAATATGGAATAAACCATACAGCACTTCTATTAGGTTATGGAATGCTGTTTAACCATTCATATACACCAAATACGGTATATGATATTAATTTTGATAACCATACCTTCGATTTCTATGCTTATAAAGATATAAAAGCTGGAGAAGAACTGTTGATTAATTACAATGGTGAAGTGGATAACGACGATCCCCTTTGGTTTAACAAAGAAGACAATGAAGAAGAATAGATTTATCATGATAAAGAGAGACCCAAAGAGCTTATATCTCTGAGAGTCTCTCTTTTTCTTTCCAATAAGACCATGCTTGAATGTACTGCTCTAAATCATCCGGGTGGTGACGGAGGCATGTACCGATGCGGATGTATAGAATGACCATTAATTCTTTGTACACCTTTTTCCTTTCTTTCTGTACAAATTTCATCTCTGAAACGACTGAATGTAATGTTTCGACGGTTAAGTCCTTTGGGCATGAACAAAATGCGTAAAGAAAATCATAAAGAGGACTTGCATAAATGGGTGTTGGGTCAATTACACCCGTAAGTTCCTCCTTTTCACAAATAAAATTATGCACTCCACAATCACCGTGAGAAAGATATGCATATTTTTCTTCTTCTATGCTTGCTAGAATTTGATCAACATACTCTTCGTCTTCTACAGGCAGGACTCCTTTTAATGTCAGTTTCGCATTCTCTGTTCTTTCTCTTAAAAATTCTTTCCAAGTACGAACGGATTGGTCTGTCCATCCCCATGTTTCTTTTTCAGATGATTCTTTATAATGGTTGAGTACTGAGTATACTAATTTGAGTAGGTTTTCCTTCATATTCCCTACAGATTTGGTATCCCCTTTTAGAAATGTATAAACAAAATACTGAAAGGTTGAATCATAATAAATGACGTTAGGAAAATAGGAAATCGATTTATAAAACAGTAGAAATTTAACTTCTTCTCTTAGTATGAAAGGTTCGTTTTGTTTAATTACCAACTCTTCTCCACCTTCACACTCTAAGTAATAGACTGTACTGGATGATCCACCTTTCAGTGATTTTATCAGTTGTATGTTTGAGGGGATCACCCCCTTAGTAGTTAAATGTTGAATGATTGCATCTATCTTCATAAGTACCTCCAACGATTACCTTCGATAGTGTTTCAATTTTGATTCTGGATGTTCCCATCTATCCAACACATCTTCTATTTTAACTAGTTGCCATGGATTAAATATAGTTTGGCCATTCTTATTAAATACAAAGTTTTCATTTAAGACGTAAGCTGCATGAATGGGGATAGAATGAGTATTAAACCAGACAAGAACATCTCCCTCTTTAAATGCTCTGCCATTCTTTTGAGAATAGTATCCTTCTTTAAGTAAAATGTTTAAAAAATCACTAGCTTGCATCCACTCTTGAAGATAGGAAACGTTATGTAAAATCGCGGCAGATACTGCAGAAAAACAGTTCGGTCCGTTATTTGATGAGAATGTATCAAAGAAAGAATGCAAATGATGAAATTGTGATTGAAGAATATTTTTTTCATTCTCGGATATCTGATTCCATTGAGATTCTTCGCTTATCCAAAATTTTGAATAGTTTTTTAGAAAGTTCTGTTTCTTCTTAATATCAAAAGAATCCCATAACAATCGATGCAATAATACAACTTCATCCCCTTCATCTAATTGAAAAGACGGAAATTCACCCATTGTACATTCTAATAAGCCCTTTAAATCTTCTTTCTTAAAAACAAGTCCTCTATCTAACTCCCATTGTTGCTTCACAATTTTGTGCTGTATCTGTGGTGATAATGAGAGAAAAGCTTCAGGAGTTTGTTTTGAGATGTATCTAGCTTTCTTTTTAATCCCCCAAGTAACATAAGAAGTTCTTATGTCTAAAGGTGGATTCAGTTCTTCAAATACATTCGTAGAAAGTGTCTCTATCGGTTGATATAAGTAAAACCACTCTTCATTAGGAATAATTTTGTCATCCCATTTTAAAAGTGTTTCATTAGTTAGATTATAACCATATACATTCATTTTAGTTAGTCGCTCCTTAGATGAATTTAGTATATAGAGGTTAGGTTCTGGGTTCCTGTCTCCTATTTCATCTTAGGAATAAGAAAGTAATTTGCTAGTGCGCCAACCACAAAGGACATCCCCAAGGTGAGAAGCCCAAGAAAGAATAACTTACCCCCATTTGTTGTCGATGAAAATAAAAGAAACTTCCTATAACTAACTTGGACCCAATGAAAACTAAATAAATAGTAAATACATTGCTACGCGATTTTAGAATAGAGTGAAAAGTTATTGTCAGGAGGTAAAGTCTACTGACGACCATTAGTAGCGGAAATACTGGTGCAAATTTTGCTGCATACACAAAGAAATCAAGATCCGAAATAAATTCACGATTTAAAGTACTGCCATGTATCCATACACTAAAAGGAGCAATAATTCCATTCCCATGGATCATCCAATAATCCACTGCCCTCATACCAGGATGCTAACGCCACAAACTAAAACACCATCACACCAGCAACCAACTGCATCAAATACTTATAACTCATTTTATCTGCTCCCTTCTAAGGGACGGACCTCAAAATATCAATTAAAACCTCAACCTACAAAGCCTTCTCAACCCATGTTTTTACCACTGCAAAATATTCTCTAATAACATAATTCACTGTAATAAACATCGGAGATTGACTGCCTAATAATTCGGTCTTTAAGTCAAGCTCTTCACTGAGTATCTTCGCCCTGTAAACATGATAGTCACTTGTTACGATCAAAACCTTAGCTTTATCCATGTTCATTCTTTTTAAGATCATTTGAGAGTTTTTAAGATTTTCAAACGTTGTAGTGGATGTTTTGTCATAGAAGATTCGACTTTCATTAATACCATTTCCGATTAAATATCTCCCCATGGCTTCCGCTTCCGGAATATCTTCTCCTTCTCCCTGTCCTCCAGATACGATAACAGGTACGTTTTTATTCTCTAAGAGAAAGTCTCTCCCTTTTTCAACTCTTTCCTCCAAGGTCATAGAAAGCTCTTCTCCCCTTAACCCGGCTCCTAAAATGATGACCACATCTACCTCATCCATTCTTTTGGCTTCATGTGATTTCACCATAGAATTGATGAGAATGCCTTGAACTAGAATAAAGCTTACAAAGAAGACTCCGAATAAAATATTTCCTACTACCATTGCTTTTTTATATGTTACATTTCCACTTTGTTTATAGCGCTTATATAAAAAAATCAGAAAAAGAAAGATTTGTACGATGCCTATTATAAATATAAGACCAAATGTAATCCCAAATAGGAATAGAAGAAATCCTATAATTAGGATGAAAAGTATTTCAAAAATTAAAATATTATTCATTTTTCTCCCCTATCGTTTTATACCATTACCTTTGAAAAATATTCAGCTTTCACGTGAAGCATAGATCGAATATACCTTCACCTTTGGCCATTTGCTTTTCCAATCTTTTTGTTTGAGTCTTGCTTCATATATCTCAACAAGTTCTTTTTTCATTGTGAAAGGAGGTGTTGGTTTTATTTGAAGGGATAGAAGGTCTTCAATTCCCCAGGGCGTAACTAAAATTAACTGGGTATGTTGATCTAATTTCACTGCAATACTCGTTGCGGTTTCAGGAAATCTTGAAATTGCGTCTACTGTTGATTCATAAGGTTTTTCACCATTCACCACATGCATTCTTGCTTGGTTTTTCACAGACCATGGTTCACTTGGAAGAATAATTTTCAATCGGTTTTCTAACCGTTTTTCCTCTTCCTCTTTTATGTTGGATTTATCAAAGTAAACAACATCAATATCTGCTAATGGCGTGTTAACATTATGACTGTGAAGAGTATCCCATACCTTCGTTCGAACAAACCCGGCACATACCCAACAATCTGGAAGATTCAACGATTGAACCACCTGTAATATTTCCATCATCCAAGAATCTGCTTCTATAAGTCTAAGAATATCTTGTTCTGTTGATAACATTAATCTCCCCCCTTCCTTTTCCACCTCACTTTGCTTCGGTGGAGAAATAATAACTTGAACTTTGTTTATACCAATTCGCATGTATCATATCCATGTATGTGTCAATATTAAAGTAATTTAATTTACGTAACCTAGAATTATTTTACCATTAAATGGTGTTTCATAGTGATAGGATTAAGTTAAAATAGCGAGGACTCTTTTTTATTTACAAATTCAAAATCTCCTACACTCTCATTTTTGTTGATATGTAAATGTACTTTTGACGTTATTTCTCTAGATGACGTACGATTCATTACACTAATAAGCCCCATAAGCATCATCTTTACTCCAAGCATGACAAGAGTGAAAAAGAACACGGGAATAAATGCAATCCAAGGGTAAGTAGTCCAAAGAAAGCTCCACCAATTTCCTAATAAACCGGACCATTCATGAGATAATGACACAAATACATTACGGTCAAACACATCTGTCGCTTGTTGTGCTCCTCCAATAAAAATACCTAAAACTCCTAGGTGAGAGATTAGGAGCATTACAGATATAAACTCCCTTAACATGATAATCACTACTTGAGGAACGAGAAAAGGCTTTAGATGAGTAAATATGAGATGTCTTTTACCCCCGCCTAACGTTTTTGCATTTACGATAAACTCTTTGTTCATAATATACCCTGTTTCATTTGCTATTAGTATAGATAAGGAAGGCACTGAAATAAGGATTAAAATAAATACGTAGAATAGGACTTTTTCCATAAACCCATATGGGAAATGAAGTGGATCGTAAAGAGGACCCTCAAGGATCATCCAATTCAAAAGTAAAAAAGCTAGAAGAGTTGTAGGAAAGTAATTAATGGCATCCACGATTGACACGAGAATTTTTTTGAATCTACCTAATAAAAAGTGAATGGATAATCCAAATAGTACTGATATCATAACCCTTCCTATACTAATGATCATTGCTGCCCCTATCGTATACTTCGATCCTACTAACATTAATAATAGTATATTACGTCCGAAATTATCCGTCCCAAGCGGTGGGTATTCTATTGGTGAAAATGGATGATTGATTAAGTTACCTTCCTCATCATGTACGAGTCCCAGTTTGGGAACATAATCTTGATTCAGCAAATAATAACCGAAACTCAATACTATTATACTTGTCAATAGAATGAAGCCACTTAAAAAGAAAGGATTTTTCCAAAGTTTTGTGCTTATGTTCATCATATTTTGACCTCCTCCCCTGTCACTCTTTGCAACCAAATAGAGGCAATCAAAAAGAGAAGAAAGATTGGTAGGTAAAACATCATTAAACTAAATGCAATCACTTCCATTTGAGAAAACGAGAAGATGAAATGAGTAATACCATAAATGTTAAAAAGGCGTTCAAAAATGATGAGACTTGATAATAAAAAGAGAATAATGGTTTTCATATGATTTACAAAACTATTGGCTATATTACGAAGAATGTGGTGAAAAAAAATAGGGGTGATGCTGTAACCCTTACTCCTTGCTAATTCTACGTACGGCTCCTTTAACTCATCATGGATAAGAAGAAGAGCGAGACGATAAATGAACAAAGACGGTAAAATTGATAACGTCACAATGGGAAGAAAATAGACTGGCTCCGATGCACCTGCAATTGGAAATAATAGAATCCCCGTTTTCTTAAATAAAAAAATCACTGAAAATTGAATAACAATAATGATAAATATATCTGGTACCACTTCGAGTAGCTCCGTTAACCGGAGAATCCACGCATTTACTCTTTGTGGTAATAATATCGTGAGGTAACTTAGGAACAGGCCAACTATGATAGCTAATGATAAGGAAAATAAGAAAACAATAAGGGAATAATAATAATAACTCCAAAAGGTCGGAAAAAGTGGGTATTCATTTAGGCTGGTATTTTGAATGGTCATTTCACTGGGATGAAACAAATAACTAATAATTTTAAATAGATTATGAATCAAAAGACTCAAACTCATGTTTATACCATCAGTAAACAAACCGATACCACTTGATAAAAAAATGATTCCAAGGGATACAAGTACAAAACGTTGCAATGATTGAGATATTGCTTTGATTGTCATGGTTGGTCCTCCTTTTTCTACTTCATATGTAACGGAGGAATCTTGCAAATTGTTTCAGTATTCACGTCAAAAAAATGAAAAAAGATGTTTGGTTATTAAACCAAGCATCTACTTTACTCCCATAATTATTGTCCACCAGTAAACCAACTGTTTGCTTTCGCACGATCCTCTTCCTGTATAATTCGATCATTTTTGTTCATTTCATCATATGAATGACTGCCTAATTTACGACGTAATATACTGCTAAATACACTAAATACAATCGCGATTCCAATGATCCACCAAAGCATGGGAATGACCTCACTTTCATTTTTGTGTTTCTTTCTATTATATACGAATAAAACATAAAAAAGTTTCAATTTTACAGAATTTTCTAATTCATTTATTAATGAAGGAAGAGTGAATCTGATATAGTTATGGATATACATAATTCATTTAAAGCAGGTGACCTAAATGCCAAATCGTTTTCATTATGCTTGGACTGTTTTGATTTTAACTTTTATTGCGCTTCTCTCTGCTCAGGGGGTGCGTCTTTCATTTGGAGCATTCATGAATCCTTGGGAAAGAGAATTTGCAACAAACAGAGGTATGATTTCTTTCATTGCCTTCATTAGTTATGCTGTATTTGGATTGTCACAGCCCTATATTGGCAAATTAATTGATAAAGCAGGAGTTCGTAAAGTACTCTCATTCAGTATTCTTCTTATTGGTATTATGACCATGTTTAGTTTTTTTGCAAACAGCCTTTGGCAACTGATGATTATATATGGGGTACTTGCATCCATAGGTTTTGGTGGTGCTTCTAATGTTGCAGGAAGTGTAGCGGTTGCAAATTGGTTTAGTCAAAAAAGAGGGTTCGCCCTTGGATTAATGTCTGCCGGTACGGCTGCTGGTCAGTTGATCCTTGTTCCACTATCTCTCTTTTTGATTGAAGGCTTTGGATGGCAACAAACCGTACTCTTACTTGGAGTTTTTTTGACATTTATTGTGTTTCCACTTGTGTTTATATTGATTCGGTCTTTTCCTGAAGAAAAAGGGATACACCCCTATGGTGGAGAAGAATTAGGGAGAGTCTTGAGTTTTGACAAGCAGGTTGAGAAGAAAAAGACACTGTCCATGAAACACCTACTACACAAGAAATCCTTTCTTTTTTTACTTTTACCATTCTTTGTATGCGGATTCACTACGAGTGGTTTAATTGATACACATCTTATTCCTTTTGCTCAAATTTGTGGCTTCTCCAATACCGTTACAGGAGCAGCGGTAAGCTTTCTGGCAGGATTCAATATAATTGGAACTATTTATTCAGGTTATTTAGCTGACCGCTGGAGTTGCCAAAAGATACTTGGTTTTTTATATGGGACTAGAGCTCTTACAATTGTTGTATTAATTGCGATTCTTCAAGATATGAACCTTTTTGGATTCTTTATTGAACGCTCTCATTTACTAATACTTTTTGCTATTTCTTTTGGGATTGTGGACTTTGCTACTGTAGCACCGACTGTGAAATTAGCTACTGAATACTTTCAACATATGTCTGTTGGTGTTGTCATCGGTTGGTTATTTTTGAGTCATCAAATGGGGGCAGCAATTGGTTCCTTTATTCCAGGACTGCTATTTGATTGGACTGGAAGCTATATGATTTCTTTTGGTTTAGCTATTGTTCTTTTAATAGCAGCAGCTGCTATGAGTCTGTCCCTTCCTACTGTAAAAAAAATAGAGATTCATAAAGATGTAGCCATTTAAAAAAGCACAAACCTATTGTACAGGTTTGTGCTTTTTTATAGGTTATTATTCCGCTTCTCTCTCTTCCGTTTGCTCTTGTTCCGCCTCACTAACTTCTTCATTAACGGAAGCGTCAAAATATCCTTCTTTTTCATATGCCTTCTTTAATTCAAAATATTTATCCATTACTCTCTTTCCAATCGTTTTGCTCACGTATGGATCTTGGTCCTGGTGTGAAAAAGGAACAACCACTGAGAATGCGATTTCTGGATTGTCAAAAGGGGCATACCCTATCAAAGTGGTGTTATTTGTTTCTAAATTTTTACCTGTTTTGGGATTATAGTAGAAAGCTTCTGCTGTACCGGACTTCCCGGCTGCATCATAAGGAGCGTCCTTAAATTGAGTATAAGCCGTTCCTCTGCTTCCATGTGTCACTTGGTAGAATCCTAATTGTACCTGTCTCATTTCTCTTTCTGATACATTAATCCTGTTCAATACTTTAGGTTCGTTTACATACTTTATTGGGCCAAGTTTCCCTTTTTCATGGTCAGGCTTTCGAATCTCCTTCATGATATGAGGTTCCATTCTGTATCCTCCATTGGCAATAGTGGAGACGTACTGGACCATTTGTAAGGGAGTATATAAGTCGTACTGGCCGATTGAAAAGTCCATTAATTTACCAGGTATCGTTTCTGATCCAACATATCCATCTACTTCTCCTGGCAGGTCTATACCTGTTTTCACACCTAAACCAAATTGATGAAAATGATTTCTCATTACATCAAATGCTTCGATATCTATATCAATAGTTGCTGCATTTGGAATATAGGTAGCATTAGCAATTTTTAAAGCTGTTTTTATCATATATCCATTTGAAGAAATTTCCAGAGCCTGAATATCATTTAGGTACATTTCTCCTTTGGATTTAATGAACCACGAGCTCTTTTCTAAACCGCCAGTTTTAATCACTTCATCATAAATTACTTCTCCAACTCTTAATTTATCAGTCATATATCCTGTTAATACCGTTGCTCCTTTTACTATTGAACCCATGCCATAGAAAGACGTATAGGTTCCAAGGGCATAATCCTGCAATTCTCTCTTTCCTTCAGCATTTTCCCCATATTTTTTCCCTACCATGGAAAGTATTTCTCCTGTATGTGGATCCATCATCACTACAAAGGCTCGGTCTAGATATGGTGAGTCCCAATATTTTGCTGCTTGTTTACTGAGCTCTTCTGAAACAATTTTCTCAATTTCCTTTTGAAGTTTCACATCAATTGTTAGAACCACATCGTTTCCACTGTGGCCTTCACTTATAAGTCGTGTATCTAGTACACTCCCATTTTTCGTGACATATTCAACCTTTTCTTTCTGTCCTCTTAAGTCATTTTCATATTGAGATTCAAAATAGGTAGTCCCCACTCGATCATTTAAGGAATACCCTCTGGATGTTAGGTCCGATACTTGTTCCTTAGGAAGTCCCTGTTGAGAAGTGGATACTTTACCTAAAATGGATTTTAATGTTGAATCACCTACATTGACTCTCTCCCAATCGGTGGTGACATTTACTCCTGGTAATGTGTATAAATGTTCATTAACCCTGGCCATTTCTGCTACTGAGACACCTTTATTTTTGATGATCTGCGGTGACAATGCATATCCAGTATTAAACTCTCTGAAAATAGCAAGGATCTCTAACTCTTTTTCATCAAATGATTGTATATCTTTTTCCGTAATACGCTCCAGTTGCATTGCATAAACCTTTTTATTTACATCTTCTTCAGTAAGGTCATCGTTATCCTCTAGTTTCTTTATTTCCTCCCTTGAAACTAATTTTGCTGCTTCTTTTGAGTGTGTAAGTAACCAATAATCTTTCCGATCCCGATCGGTTATCTTGTCTGGTTTCATTTCGATCAATGCAGCTAAACGTTCAGCCACTTCCAGCATTTCTTCTGTCTTAGTATTTTGTGTTCTTGTATAGGTAATCGCATTTAACGGAACGTTGTCTACAATTACATTCCGATACCGATCATAAATTTTGCCTCTTGGAGGTGTTCCATTATTCGCAATTACATTCTCTGTTCGTTGTACTTCTGCCTCATATTGTTTCCCTTTAACTATTTGGACAACACCAAGGCGGAGAATTAAGATTGAGAATAGAAAAAAGACAGTAATAAATAACAAATTCATTCTCAAAGGAACATGAGTTTTTTTCTTCTTTTTCTTTACATTCACCTTTAGAACCCCTTCTTAAGCTAGTTTTTACCAATTTTTGTTTCTAACTCTATTTTATAGGAGATTATCTTGCATTTCTACCTCTATTTTCCTTTAATTCCAATCATTTTACTAATCTAGTATTCGCAGAAAATGTCGAATATGCTATCTAGACAGGATGATTCTTTTCTTTTAAAATATAGACGTATGAAATCAACGTATTCGTAACGAAAGTGAAACGAAAGCTTTCCTTTTTACGTAGAATTGGTAACTAGATGAATGAGAGGTTGAAGGCTTTTATGTTTAATAAACTGATGTGTAGGTTCGGTATTGGGGCATCAAAGATTGATTTGGTATTAAACAAGTCTGAGTTTCGTCCAGGAGACGTCATTCAAGGTGAGTATGAACTCATTGGGGGCAGAATTGATCAGAAGCTGAAGAGGATTGAAACAGATCTTCTGCAATACGATCAAAATAATGATCGTTCGGCCATTCTTCACCAAAATACTATATTAAGTTCATCGACTATGAAGGCGAAGGAACAACGAACGATTCGCTTTTCATGTAGGCTTTCAGATTCATTTCCTCCTAGCAGTGAGACAATCTCTTACAAATTTGTCACTCGTGTCGTATTCGACGATGGAGTAAACAGCGTGGATCACGACGAGTTTCAGATTTTAATTTAATTTAAATGTAGACTTTCATGTACCCTTCTTCCTTTGTGGAGAGGGGTATTTTTGATGGAGAGTTATTGACTTAGGGAAAAATGGAAAACGGTAAGTGCGTATTTCTAAACAGAGAAAATACACTCAAAATAGCAGAGCTAAATAGAATCGAGTAACCGTGTGAATTAGAGTGCCCACTTTCTTGTTACTTGCTATGTCATTTAAAGAGAAGATTCAAAAGTTGATATACAAAAAGCTTGAGATTTAATAAATTTGCCTCAAGCTTTTTAGTTGCCTATTATATTGTTGTTTAGGAATTTCTCCTTGTTATCGAAACTAAGTAAGAATTAACAGACCTCTTTAATTAATTTCCACCAATGTATCTCTTAACTTCTCTCTTACAGACTCAAAACTACTTTGATTGTCAAGTTCTTTACTGTTCCACCCAAACTCGTCATTCACATACCTAGGAAATATGTGTAAATGATAGTGTCCAAAATCAGTAAATTTGCCACCATTTTGCATGATTGTATATCCATCAGGGTGAAAGGCTTTTTTCATTACTTTTGTCATTTTTCTAGATAGTTTCGTAATTCTTATGAAAGTTTCTTCTTCTAACTCATCAACGTCATGACAATGTTTTTTAGGTACTATTAAGACATGACCTTCATTAATTGGATCGATATCTAAAAAACAGCACACCAGGTCATCTTCAAAAATAATATTTCCAGGTGCATCCTTACCTACTATACTGCAAAAGGCACAGTCTTTTTTTAGCATTTTTTTCACTCCTGTTAATGTTCTAAAAGATTATATTTCCTTCCCCATTGAAAATCCAGCAAAATACCGGCCACCATGCTGTTCAAGTACTCTATCAGTTAATTCAATGATAAATTTTTTATCTCCATGAGAATAAAATTCATCAAAAGCTTGTACAAATTCTTGTGTAAACTTTTCATCAAATTGCTTTAATGCTCGAACGATCCATTTAGAAGCTCCAATCCATTGACCGTTTGTTCGTAACACAAATTCATGAATCGCTTCACCTAGTGCTCCTGCGATAAAAATGCTTTCAGCTCTAATGTTAGAACCAATGAAATCATCCAATAGATCCGTAAGAAAATACCTCTTCATTTGAGTAGTTTTGTCGTCCCAAATTGGAGGTCCGTCCCTCAAAAGTTTGGTGGCTTCTGATTTCAATGAGGGAATGATGTGGTGATTGTCTTTGATGATGACTCCTTCTGAGACAAGGCGAGGTAGAGATGGACGGGCTCTTTTGCAATCGATTTCAAAGAAGTCTTTTATTGTTGATTGATTGTGTACGAAAACCTCAATGGGCCATTTTTCAAAATACATGGATTCTCGGTAGGCACTGTTCAGTTCCTCATTAAGAATAATAATGTCCAAATCAGATGTAGCAGTAGCTTCTCCCCTTACAACGCTTCCCCCTAGTATAGCTGCTTGGCTTGTTGGAAAATAGGTTTGTACAAAACTATTTGCTGTCTCAAATGCTGCTTTCCGTTCCATGACATTCTCCTTTTCTTTCTTCCAATCCCTTAAAAAAATCTTTCAGTAACTCATTGAAAATATGAGGCTTATCTATATTTGGTGTGTGCCCTGTATTTGGAATTAATCCTAGATGGAGATCTCCCTTTTGCTTTTTCATCCAAGCACTTCCCTCTACTTCATGAAGTTCATTAGAGCCATTTAATAGGAGTGTTGGAACCATCAGTTCACTCATTTGATCTCCAGTCACTTCCGGATATTGATAGGTCATGCAATGAAGTACCTTTTGAATTGTATCCCTCCACCTTTCACCATGTAAATCCTTGAAATGTGCAGCAATTTCTTTATCATTGTTTTCTATATTAAGAAAATAGTTGTACTGATTTTCTAATAGACTTTTCATTTGTTTAGGTACAAAAGGTGTGTATCCCGTTAAAATTATCCCATTTACTAAACTTGGTTCTCTTATTGCTGTATGTATGGCAATGGATGCTCCAAGAGACAACCCTAATAAGTAACCTGATCCAGTTTCCTTCAAGTGACCTATTAACCAGTTGATTGTTTCTTCCACATAATCTTCGGCAGCTCCATAATCTGATTCTCCATGGCCAGGTAGGTCTAGGGCGACAATGTGATAAGACTCTTTTAAAAAAGAGATTTGATTTGAAAAGTGCGTCTTTGCCGTGCCCATAAATCCGTGTAATACATAAAGTGTGTCCATCCATTGACCTCCGTATATTTAGGTTAATAGTAGTTTACCATATAAATATAGAATATTTTGGAATAAATCATTATCTATTATACTCACGCCCTTGTTTCCACATGAAAATGTTATACGTTATGCTTGTAGCCATCATGATCATGGATGTTCCATATATCCATACTGGATAGTTTAAGATTAATATCATTAATAAAAAAATGATCATTAGCATAACTAACTTAGCTGCTCTATCTTTATAAGTTATATCTGTATATAATTTCATGCTTACCCTCTCTCCTGTTTTATTTTCGTATCATACCACTATAGATTTCAGATTAATAAATATATTCAAAGAAATAAGACATTAACTTCAAGTGTTTGCATCTCTCAAAATAAGGAGATAATTTCTACTATTAACAAAGGAGGGATTACCATTAAAAACAATCTGAAATGGACGACTATCTTTATAGCAATTTTCTTGGTAACAGCTTGTGGAGTAAATCGAGAGCAAACAAAAAATATGAATGAACCAAGTGGAACTCTTTCACTAGAAGACGCTGAACCTACTTTAGCTGAAAATAATCCAATTAGTTTGAAAGAAGGAATAGAAAGTTCAAAAAGCTCTATTGAAGAGTTAAAATCAATTCTTAAGAATGAATCAAGTGACACAAAGAAAATAAATGATCAAGGTACAGTGGTTGAAGAACAATGGGATAAAATTGAAGATATGGTGGAGGAAAAGTACCCTGAAGAATATGTAAGCATAGAAGAAAGTCTCTATCCTTTAATAGCAGAAGCAAAAAAAGCTGAACCCGGCATAGAACAATTAAAAAGCCTGGTGGAAGACACTATGAAAAAAATGACAACATTCCAAGAAAAGCTAGATACTGATTGATCAATAATTAAGGACGCAAGAGAGTATACATATCAACCTCTTGCGTTTTTCATTCCTGTCCTTTTGCATATTACTATACGCTTTTTTTTCTTTTCGTTTCTTTCATCCTTTTTAAGGTTAGTATAAGTGAAGGTACTCCAACTGCCATACTTACCATAAAACTCCACTGTAGATATCTCCACTCATTTGTATAAATTGAAACCCCAATAAAGAAAAGAAGCTGCCCAATCAAAGAAAATATGGATGCAATGAGAGCAAGGATTAAATTTTCTTTCACTTTCATACCTCCTTATATTTTAAATCGGTTACACTTATTACAGTGTAATTTGGTTTGTATTCCTTCGGAGGCTCCAGTTCGTTTGGGTTTACCCATGCAGTATGAAGATCAGCAGACGCCGCACCTAGAATGTCTGTATAATAATTGTCTCCTACAAACAATGTTTTCTCTGAAGTGGCTTGAAATTGATCAAGAGCATGGTAGAAGATTTCATTATTAGGCTTTGAAAAACCAACCTCTTCTGAAATCACTACACTATCGTTAGGAAAGAGTTTAGATAATCCTAAACGTTCCACTTTCTTATGAGCATTAAAGCTGGTCCCATTCGTAACAATGCCCATTTTGTGCTCCCGACTCATTTCTATTAACCACTTTATTATTTCCTCATTTTTTTCGATACTCATAAGATATTCATGTTGAAAAGCTTCTACCATGTTCTTTGCTTCTTCTTTTTTTACTGATATAGAAAAAGAGTCAAGGGTGTTTTCCATGCGTATTAACGAAAATTCTTGGAAGGTCAGCTTATTTGTTGAAAATAATGGCCAAAGCAAATGATTGTAATGTAAAAACATTTGGTAAAATGTATGAGGGGCAATGTCTTCTAAACAATTGAATTTCAGTAATGTATTCTTAATTCCTTTTTCATAGCTCAATGAATGTGGAAATAAAGTATCATCTAAGTCAAATAATAGTAGATCATACGTTTGAAGTATAATGATCCCCCCTTTATTCTTAATACTTATGTTTTTTCAAATAAAAAGTACCACCAAGGTAGCTGCAATACAAAGTGCTTTTGGTGTAAAACTGTCTGATTTCTTAATAAAATCCAATAAGATTTAATACCCCTACTCCAATTAAGGTAGTGAGCGTTCCAGAAATAATCGCTACCCACAGGGTTCTTCTTTCTTTTGTTTCAACCCAAATGGTTGCTGCCACAATAAGAGTACCGATTACGCCAAGTAGTATGGCAGCGTAAGGATTAGAAGGTGCTAAAAAATCGTTCCAATTTAACCAGTTCATATTGGTCCTCCCTTAATAATTGGAATTTTCTTCTATATCTATGTTTAGATTTCCATCTTCATCTACTTCTTGTAAAGTAATGATTGATTCTACTTGATAGCCTTTATTAAAATGATCAATCCCTGTTACTCTATGAGTATCTTCGTTTGCATCATCATAGTAAATCACCATGGAGTATTCCCCAAACTCTTCTGTTGGTGTTATTTTAATTAGTTGTTTTGATGTGCTTCAAACTGAAGCATTTTAATGTCTGATGAGATAGTATGGTAGCTGAGATATGTACGAATTCCTTTTCAGTCATGTAAGATCAGGCACAGTTTTATTTAATGACAAAGTTTACGAACACCACACATATTAGGTTTCATTTAGTTAGATTGTATTTTGGCACAAATCGATTTTACTTCACTTGAAAAAAAACACGTGTAAAAATTTCCAAGGATTCCTTAGATAAATTTAGTATACTAAATATAAACCATATTATGGTATAAATTCCTTATATTGAATAATCCTCTTCTAGTAATAATTACTAGTTCCTTCTAAACCGGTCTTAACGCCTACATGGCAACAACTACCTGTTTAAGAAATTACAGAATTATTATTTAATAGATTTATGAAAACAACTAAACTTTTAACGTCATCCATTATTTTAACTGTCACTCTAGTTTTTGGGATCCATTCATCTTCTTTGGCTTCAGCAGCTTCTTCTCACGTTGTGACCTATGGAGATACGATGTGGAAAATTGCAGTAAAGTATCAAGTTGGTGTTTCTGAGCTAATAAACGCTAATCCTCAGCTCAGCAATCCCAATATGATTTATCCGTTTCAAACAATCTCTATTCCTGATGGCGATATAACTGCTCAATCTTATACATACGAAGTGGTTAAATTGGTTAATCAAGAAAGAGCAAAAACTGGGTTATCCCCTTTAAAAGAAAATTGGGAGCTTTCAAGGGTAGCTCGATACAAATCTGAGGATATGGCAGCGAAGAACTACTTTAGTCACACCTCTCCGACCTATGGTTCTCCTTTCCAAATGATCAAAGATTTCGGAATATCCTACAGAGCAGCAGGTGAAAACATTGCTGCAGGACAGAAAACTCCAGCTGAAGTAGTGAAAGCATGGATGAATAGTGAAGGTCATCGTAAAAACATCATGTCCAACACCTTTACTGAAATAGGAGTGGGATATGTTAAAGGTGGGTCTTACGGTCATTATTGGACACAAATGTTCACAAAAAAATAATATGGAGATAAGAAAAAAGGAATGATCATAAACTTGATCCTTCCTTTTTTCTTATCTCGATATCGTTCCTTGGTGAAAGCACATCTGCCATCTTTCATCGATCCATTTCCATATAGAGCTTCTAAGTGTACTCAGATGTCTTGTTTCATCTCTAACTCGATAAGTAGCGAGAACGACTCCGTCAGACAATAAACGGATATCAAAGTCATACATGGTCATGTTTCGAATAGATAGACCTTCTTCACTAATCGTATCTTTCTTTACCCAAATGTTGCCGGAACTACCGAATTCAAAAAAACCGTCTGCTAAAAGTGTATTGATTTTTTTAGGGTTTGACCTTGTTTCAGGATTTAATAACTGCAATTCCAAGTCATGAATGGTTCTTCTTAGGTTCACTGTTTTCACCTATACCCTCTTATCAATCTTATTAGTACATAATCTGTCATCTTTCCAGCTTTTTGTTCACTGTCATTTTCCAACGGATTGAAGTCTAATAAACTAAAATTCACATAAAAAAATGTGTATTCTACTCCTTTTTTTCATTTAAATATTGTTCATATGCTTGTCTGACACGATTTGGTTTTTCAATAACGGTGCTGATTCGATTCTGTATATCTCTTACAGCATTTAGAATTCGAAATAATACAGCAAGGATAGTAAGTAATATCAAAAGATGAATCATAGTTAATATAAAAAACATATTAATCCCCTTACTTTGTCTAGTTAGTGTTTATTTCCAGCGGTGTCGAATCTCCTTAATGACTACCTCAGGTTTATCCCAATGAAGCAAATGGGTTGTTTCAGGAATAAACTTTATAATGCCTTGTGCTTTTTCTTCAAAAAGGGAAGCTAATTTTCTTCTACTGGTATCTCGTGAATGTGGTAATGTGGCACCTAGTAAGATGATTTTCTTTGGTAGAAATGGATAAATATCTTCTGGTTCATCTTTATGCATTGCCCTTATGATGTGACCTGCTGTTTCACCCCTCGCATGCCAATAATATCGATCCTTTACTTGTAAGGATAGATCTTTCGCAGCAATTTCCTTTAATGGAGTCCAGTTGAGTGTTTCACTATTTACAAGTTCTAAAAATTGTTCCCATGTCTCAACATAGTCTTCGAAATCATTCTCATAATATGCTACTTCCTCATCCACTGATTGTTCACCATGTCGCTTCCCTTGATAACCCCCATCAATCAGTATGGTACCTTTCACTTTGTCTGGATAGTCTTTAATAAAAAATAAGGAAACGAAACTGCCCCATGAGTGTGATAAGAAATAGAATTCTTTAACTTCAAGTTTATTGATAACTTGATATAGCCAAGAAGCTATCTTAGGCATTTCATAATCTTCATACTTGGTCCCCACATCTTTCCAGGTAAGCCTGTTGTTTCTGTGAATATATCCAGTAGCTTATATGCAACCTCTCTTTTTGGGGGATTTTCAACACTCTCGATAAATTCTATGAACTATGCTCGTTTTCTTTGGTTTTGAGTTCGTAGGTCATAAGAGTTCCTCCCCTAACTCAAATGATAATCTTGCCTAACTCCTATATAATTTTTTCATCCATTTTTCTATGTATGGAGTGTCTTCGGGGTAAGCATGTTTTAAAGTGAGAAATTCTGAGATTGACACCCACTTAGCTTCAGCAATCGTTTTGTCAGGATCATTTATCCCTAAGCTTCCTCCTTTCACTTCTGTCTTAAAATAATATGTAGTGACTTTAATTTCTTGGATCTTTGTTTTTTTTGTATGGAGATGGTCTACTACCTTTACATCATATCCCGTTTCTTCCTTCACTTCTCTTTCACAGCACTGTTCTGGTGTTTCCCCAATCTCAATGCCACCGGAAGGGACCTCCCATCCTGGAGAATCATATCCTCTTACTACTAATATCTCATCTTGCTCGTTCAAACAAACCGCAGCTGCCCCCAGCCATTCCTTCATTTGATAGTGCCTCCTTTCCCCTTTTTCTTTTTAAAAATCACCTTACTAAACTTCCTAGAGTAAACATAAGAATAAAATCCCAGCGAATCTCCTTTTGATTCCAAATATCGATGGTATCAATGGCGATGACAGCACCTATGGAAAAAGAAGATCAGTAAAAAATGGAGCCACATTCGCAGCTCCGTTTACTTTACTTATTATTTATTAATCTACAATATCAGCTGAGAAACTAGGAGAAGTTAGGCCTGTCGCCTCATAAATATTTGACATTTTTTCTTCAAATGATGCGAATAAATCATCTGATTCTTTGTACTCTGCATTTGCTTCATCAGATAGATTAGCTGCTCTAGTTTCATAGGATTTAGCCAGTTCTTCTAAGCCAGCTTCAATTTCTTCTTTTTGGGATTCTAGTTCAGCCGGTACTTCTAATGTTCGGATATCTTCAGCAATTGTCGTAGCTGCTGATTCTGCATCACTCTTCATGGTAGCCAATTCTTCATCAGAAGGCTTGTCTTCCTCTTTTGCCTTAGCACTTTCAAAGTCGTATATGGCAGAGTCATGTTCATTTACTGTTTTAATCACATTCATTTGTAAATCAAGAAGAGCACCATTCACTGCCATTTCATCTACTTCTGTAGATTCAGTTGTTTCTTTGTTTGTGTCCATTTCTTCTTTTTCAGTGTTGCTTTTTTCATTGTTGCAAGCAGCCATGAATAAACTCATCAACAACATAAAAGGCAATAACTTTTTCATACAATATCCCCCTTAAAATTGGTATTATCTTACAAATACATATTTTACCTTATTGATAGATAATTGTAAACAAATGGTTATTAAAATGAATTATTTGTAATATAAGATGCTACCTCTTACTCTATGTTTTTATTAAAATTGATAATAGAATTTACCTGCGATTTTCAATTTACTAATTGTCTTTACAAAAAACTAACCTCCCCTCTAATAGGTCTTAAAGTTCCTATGCTACGTTGGAATGGATAAAAGCATAGGGAGGTTTTTCAATGTCTTGCAATAAACTGACATTACTTGGTTTTGTTATGACGATTTACTTCATCGGCGCATCCTTTTCTTTGGATTCAAGTGATAACAAGCAGTTCATTCCTGTACAGCTTTTAGGTGTTAATGATTTTCATGGACAACTAGAAACGTATCGAACAGTGGATGGAAAGATTACAGGTGGAGCTGAATACCTTTCTGCTTATTTAAAGAAATATAGGAAAAATAACGAACACAGTTTACTCGTCCATTCTGGGGATATGGTTGGCGCCAGCTCTCCTGTATCAGCACTTATGCAAGATGAGCCAACTGTAGAATTTATGAATAAGGTAGGTTTTGATGTAGGAACGGTTGGAAATCATGAATTCGATGAAGGCGTGGACGAAATGAAGCGCTTATTGTATGGTGGAAAACATGATAAAACAGGTAATTTTAAAGGTGCCTCCTTTCCTTATACCGCTGCAAATGTTGTTGATAAAGAAACAAAGGACCCCCTTTTACCTCCTTATGTAATTAAAAAAGTAGAAGATATTCCCATAGGTTTTATTGGAATCGTTACAACCGAAACAAGTGATATTGTCCTGCCTAGTGGAATTAAAAATATAGAATTTATAAATGAAGTGGAAGCGATTAATAAAGCAGTTGAAGAATTAAAAAGGCAAGGAGTAAAATCCATCGTTGTTCTGGCGCATGTTTCTGCATCATCTCATAAGGACGGAAGCAAACCTGCAAAGGAGGTTGTGGAATTCGCACCCGAAATAAATGATGAAGTTGACGTTATTTTTGGAGGTCATAACCACACATTTGCTAATACAGTAGTGGATGGAAAACTTATTGTAGAATCCTACTCTTATGGCACAGCATTTTCAGATGTTGACTTACTCATAGATCCAAAAACCATGGATATAGTTGATAAAAAGGCAAAAATTGTTCGTACTATTCACGATGGGATAGAGCATGATAGAGAGATAAAAGAAATGGTGAATCATTACAAAAATGAAAAACAGGAGCTGCTTAGTAAAGTTATAGGTTATACGAATGATCCAATTACAAAGAAACGTACGGAAAGTGGTGAGCGAACAATTGGGAACACGGTTGCAGATTCCCACCGAAAAGCCATGGGGACAGACCTTGCTTTTATGAACCCAGGAGGTATTCGATCAGATCTTGACCCCGGCAAAATTACTTGGGGAGAATTATACACCATGCTACCATTTGGTTTTCATCTAGAGAAGCTTTCATTAACAGGCGCACAAATAAGAGATGTTCTCGAGGAGCAATGGAAAGGAAAGTTTAAAACCGTTCTTCAAACTTCAGGCTTGCACTATTCCTGGAATAAAAATGCACCTGTAGGAGAAAGAATTGTTAGTATGACAGATTCTTTTGGAAATCCCATCCTTCTTGAAAAAACTTATACAGTTGCAGTAACAGAGTATTTGGCACAAGGCGGGGACGGGTTTACTAGTTTCAAAGAAGGTTCAGATCATGAATCTGGCCCCCTTGCCTTAGATGCTTTCATTTCCTATATCAATCAACAAGATGGGGTGCTTACTCCTTCTTCAATGAACCGAATTCGCTTGGAATTATATCTTATTTGGAGCACACCCCAAATTTTCACATAAAAATGATTCCTACTTTATAGTCATAAATCAGGCTCTTTTTTCAATTTAAATCGAGAATGGATGACTTATTTGTTTTCCTATAAAGTTGATAAAAAACTGTCCGGAAATATTGAAGTTGATACTAAAGATGTGAAAGTTGATAATAAACGATCACCTATACTCTTATTAATGACGATTTCCCCTTCATTTTACATTTTAAAACACTCACTGATTTTTTAAAAAAAGTTATAAACCATACCATTTTAGGCAATATACACAATTAATCAAACTTTCCAATTGGTTAGCCACCTGCCTATTCATCATTGCTTTAAATTCATATACATAGAAGGAATGCCCTTATAAAGGGCATTCCTTCAAACTTTTAATTTATCCATTAAATGCTTCTGAATATTTCACAATACCGTTTACATTTTTTAATGCTTTCGGAACAAGCTCCAGAACCATAAAAGCTTCGTCTGATACTTCAAATGGGGCACTGATTCCGTGATCACTTGCCTTTTTAAAGCCAAATTTAGGATAATAATCAGCATGCCCCAATACCACAACCGATGTAAATCCACGTTCTTTTGCAACTTTAATACCCTGTTGAATTAATAATGATCCAATCCCCCTTCCTTGATGTTGAGGAAGCACCGCCACTGGCGCAAGGGCTATGGATGGATAAGAATCAATAGTTATATGACTAAACAGAATGTGGCCAACAATTATAGTTTTATTTAAGACAGCAACAAGTGAAAGCTCCGGTATATATGCTTCCGATTGTCGGATTTTGGTGATTAGTAGGGATTCTGCCTTCTGCTTAAAAGCTAAGTCGTTTACTTTCTTTATTTTAGTGAAGTCTTCTGGTTGTTCTTCTCTTATTGAAATCAAGGTCCGTCCCTCCAAAGTATATTTACAACTGAATTGGTTACCATTATAGTAGCAAACGCGCTAGATGGAGGTGAAAGAATGGTTAGAAAGGAATGTTCTTGTAATCGTTGTTCGTGTAAAACGAAAAAAGAATGCGACTGCCCATGTTGTTGTGAGAAGTAATACAAGAAACCCTTATGCTTAGAATATGCATAGGGGTTTCTGAGGTTATACAGATACGTTCTCTCCTACTATCTCATCAAAATATTTGACTGCTTTCATTTCATCATTAATCCAATCATCGCTCCACGTTTTTTCAATAAAGATTTCTGCCAACATTCTCTTTCTGTCTCCACCTTGAAGATGAGCATCTTTTAAGCTAATGATGCTTTCAAAGATATTTGCCATGAGTTCAGCAATTCTTTTTGCGTGAAAGGTTTGTATGTCAGGTGCGGCATTTTCTACTTTTCTAGTTAATTGTTGTAACGTTCGTATTCCATCCTTAATTGGAATGACTAAACTCAGTAAAGAATCTGGTAGATTAAGAAGCTCATTGTTCATTTCTTCTATAAATAGCTCGTGAGCTTTATGCTTACCCATCAGTCTGAGAACTTCTAGACCAAGAATATTTGCTGTTCCTTCCCAAACAGTCAGCACTTGTGCATCACGGAGTAAACGTGGGAGGACAAAGTCTTCTATATAGCCATTTCCTCCATGCATTTCAATGCTTTCATGACAGAAGTGAATGGCTTGCTCAGCAGATTCTTTTTTCAATATTGCGATCAGCAATCGAGTAAGAACCGCTTCGTTTTCATTGGTAGGTGAATCTTCAGACATTACACGATCATACAAATGGACGAGATAAAAAATTGCGCTCGTTTCAACTTCCTGCTTTGCCGCTAGATGGGACAGCGTTTCCTTTACCATTGAATAATTAGCAAGGGACTGGCCAAATGCTTCACGGTGATAAGCATAATTTCGAGCTTCTAAATAAGCTCTTCTCATAATCCCAATCGAAGCGACGCTATTGCATATCCTGGATAAATTCAGTGCTTCCATCATGTAATAGATTCCTTTATTCGGTTGACCGACAAGATAGCCTGTGGCTCCTTGAAACTCCACTTCCGCTGAAGGGACAGCGCGTACACCAAGCTTATCCTTAAGACGACGAATATGAATACCGTTAAGGGAATTATCATCCTTTCGCCAAGGTACTGCAAATAAACTAAGACCTTTAGTACCTTCACCCGATCCTTCTATTCGTGCCAGTACCATGGTCACCCCACACATACCTGAATTTGAGGCGAAATATTTTTCTCCAAAAAGCTGGTAGGTGTCACCAGTAGGAATTGCTTTGGTATCATTCGCCCCTACATCACTCCCACCTTGCCTTTCAGTTAAAAAGGTAGCTCCTTCATATAAATCAACTTCTCCTGTTGAAAGAACATGAGGTAAGAACCGTTCCTTCACCTCGTCAGATGCATATTTTTCCAATAGCAGGGCTGTGGCCATAGTCAGCGTGACTGGACAGTAAAAACCAGCTTCAGTTTGAGATAATAGATATCCTTGTGCAAATGAATACATATAATTCCCTTTATGACCTAAAGCAGGAATCTCCTTATGAATATATCCAACAATTCCTTTTTTGTAAGTTTGATCTACTGTTTTCTTATAGCCATCATTCACCCAAATTTCAGAGATTTCTTCCCCGTGCCGATTGTATTTAATGAGTCGAGGCTGTCCTTCTCGATCAGTATGGACAGCTCTTTCATCAATTTCCCCAGCACTCATTTCTCCAAATTCTGTTAATTCTTCTTCTGCCCAAGAAAAGAAATCATCCTTCAAATACATCTTCATTAAAGATTGTAGATGAGGATCCTCTAAATAAAAATTATTAATATTTTTCATGAAGTCACCTCGTTTGATTTTTTATCGAAGTACTTGTATTAGCAACTTTCCATTTGTATGTCAAAAGGAAGTCTTTTAAGAAGACTTTTGTATTCATCTTAAATGTTCAGTATTCGCTGGCTCGTGAACTGTATCTATTCTCGTATTAAGAAAATATTCAGCTACTTCTCCCCTAACTCATTTAATTTTTCTTGAAATTCATTTCGGAGTTTCTCCATTTCCTTTTTCATTTCTTGAAGCTCCTCGATAAAGGTACCCACCTCCTCTATGCGTTTCGTTCCATATTCTATCGTACGTTCCAACTGCTTTCTCCCGCTGCGATCCTGATCAAAAAGAAGTACCATTTCTTTGATTTCGTCCAGGGAAAATCCAAATCTTTTTCCTCTTAAAATTAATTTAAGCTTCGTAATATCTTTCTTTGTGTATACTCTTCTGCCCGATTCAGTCCTTGCAGGATGAAGGAGATGTAACTCTTCATAGTAACGAATTGTTCTTGTGGTAACATTAAACGATTGAGCAAGTTGGGTAATGGTCAAGTTCATTTTTATCATCCTGTTATTAGAATATTTCGATATTTTTATTTTAACATTTACGTTAACGTAAAGTTCAATTCATTTTTAAAATAAAAAACTTTTGGAGGTGAATAAGTTTGAAGTTGGGGGGTATATGTTTTTCTTATAAAAGGATTTTAGAATGATATATATGTTGTAAATAATTATAAAAAGCTGATAATAAACGTGTGAATTTGAAAATATTTAGTTCAGTGTAATAAATAAAGACTACGATTTTTTGAAGTTGAAAATAATATTCCTATTATTGAAAATAAAACCCGAAAAATTGAAAATCAAAGTTTAAATGTTGATAATAAACTTTTATTTTGAGTTCATTTATAAAGAAAAGTTTCTTTTTATTCTTCTAATCAACGCTATTATTTAATCAAATCCTATCTTCAGCTTAAAAATCATTAAAATAACCCTTGAATTAACAATTCAAGGGTTATTTTTCATAAATTTTTGCACACTAACACGGTGTTAATTCTTTCTGTCAGAATAGCTTACAAGCAATTATTAAAGGTTTTCAATAAATAATCGAACCACATCTGCCCCACCGATAAACGTCCCTAATGAACTACCTAGGTTTGCTAAAACAACAATCAGGAGAATTCGAGTAACTTTGTTACGCCAAAATCCCTTTATACTTAACACGTCATCAGCGAGAGAGTCAAAATCACCTACATTTGGTCTTTTGAAATAGGCTTGAACGAAACCTGCGAACCAGCCTGCTGCCAAAAGTGGATTTAATGAAGTGATTGGTGCTGCAACGAATGCGGTTAAAATGGCTAATGGATGACCTAATCCAATCGCCACACCTAGTGCCGAGAAACACCCATTCCATAAAATCCAACTGATGGATTGTTGTATACCTGCATCCGGGTTATTAATAAACGTAAAAGCTATCACGGTAAGAATCATTAACGGAATGGCCCACCCGATAATCTTTGGAATCTTTGATTTAGGTGGACGTTCATTTAGTTTCGCTAAATTATGTTCATTGTGAATTTCTTGAGTAATACCTGGGACATGAGCTGCACCTAAAACAGCGACGATCTTCTGTCCTGGAGCTTCTTTAATTTTCTGAGCTAGATACTGATCACGCTCATCAATTAATGGAGTCTTCAATTTTGGAAAAACTTGCGTGAATTCATTAAGCATGGAATCAAGCATATCCTGAGACTTTATTCTCTCGAGCTCCTCTTCAGTAATGGTTTCATTACTAAAGATACTCATAATGATTTGGGTAAGAAGCTTTGCTTTCCCTGTAAACCCTACACTACTCCAAATACGGGAAAAGGTGATTTGAATATTTCGGTCAGCAAGGACGAGCTCTGCACCTGTATCTTTCGCTGATTCAATTCCTTGAATCATCTCCTGCCCTGGTTTAATGCCAAACTGCTTCGCCATTCTTCGTTGGAAAGAACCAATGGCTAGATTCATCAAAAGCAAGGTGGCTTTCCGATCTTTAATAACCTTAAAAATGTCCGTATCTTTCCACTTGTCACCATCTACAATGGATTGGTATCGTTGTTCATCAAGTTCTATACAAACAGTATCGGGATGTTCAGCTTCTATCACTTCTTTTACCTGCTCTGCACTTTGCTTTGATACATGAGCTGTTCCGATGAGGATGAGTTCTTTCCCATCCATATGTATTCTTGTAATATTCTTTTCAGTTTCTGTTAACATTGAGTACCTTCCTTTAAGTCCAATGACTTCCATTTCATTCTACTATACAATGATAAACTAGTTTTTAAGAAAAGTTAAATAAATTCTGCTAAGTATCATTTTTTCATAAAAGAACATCCCGAAATTATAAGATAATTTCGGGATGTTTAAAATTATTTATCGTAGCTTATTCTTTTTTCTGATACAGCCTCACATGCTTTCTCGTACATTGAACCTACTCCTTCACTAGAAGCAACGAAGTTATAGGCATTATTCATGTCAATTCCGATACTATCCGCTTCTTTAGCAGCATCAATGTTGGCACCTAGGAAAATGAATTCCCAATTGTATTTCTCCTTCTGATGATTGATGAGATCTTTCACTTTTTCATAAGTGAATTCAACGCTGGCATTCTCCATACCGTCTGTTGTAATGACGAAGATTACCTTGCCAGGTTGATCTTCTTCATTCAATTTCGATAATCGATATCCAACATCTAAAATTGTTTTTCCTACTGCATCAAGTAGCGCTGTACTGCCTTTTACATAATATTCTTTGTCAGATAACCTGGCATGATTTGCTTCTACACCATTCCATAGAAGTTCATACTCTCCATCAAATAAAACCGTTGTCACTAATGTCTTACCATCCAACCCACTCTGCCTGTCAATAAATGCATTAAATCCACCAATTGTGTCCTCTTCAAGACCTGACATAGAGCCACTTCTGTCTACAAGAAAGATAATTTCCGTTACATCTTTATTCATATTTTCAACTTCCTTTCATTTAGGTTCTGATATAATAATATCTATATTCACACTGCATTTGGTCGCCTGGTAAGCGTCATTTATAGAGGGGTGTCAGCACATGTTAAATGAAAAGATATTATTAGAGTTACAGAGATACATAGAAAACAACATTTCCTTACACATTTATGAAATTCAAGAACAAGAAAAATTTCATTCAGAGGATATTTATTCGAGTGAATTGGAGGAGTTTATCAATAGCCGTCGTCAGTTAACCTTTTCTGAAATCTTACTAAAGATGATTGATGAAAAAGGGCATAGTGATACTGATATATACAAGAAAGCCAGAATTGACCGTCGCCATTTCTCTAAGATACGTTCTAATGCAAACTACCAAATTGGAAAACAAAAAGCGATTGCTCTGGCTCTAGCCCTTGAACTAAGCAAAAAAGAAGCCGACTATCTTTTAGGATCTGCCGGCTTCTCTTTATCAGATAGTGAAACATTTGATTTAGTCATTCAATTTTGTATCGAAAAAAATATCTATGACTTAGATGATGTTAATCAAGCATTGGATTATTTTAGTTTAAAGACAATGTTTTAACGTTAGATTTATATATTCAAAGCTAAAAGTGTCTTTATATTTGCCTTAGAGCAGCCCCTTCTTTTGTTGATAAAAAGCGCTTTCTTACTATGTATTTATTATAATATCAGCTTTACTTAATGGATTAACATGGTCTAAGTAATAATTTTCTGCTTTCCAGTATCTATTTTTAAATTTTTCAATATTTTGTTTTGTTGTTTCAGCTTCTCGACTAAACCTCCTTTCTCTAGAACAGTTCAGATAAACTACTGTATCGTAAATCTCTCTCCATTTTTCTCTTTGAAGAAAAACACCCTCAACAATAATCAAACCCTTCTTAGGTAAAGTTACCTGACGAAATTCTTGTGATTCGGTTTTCTCATCATAAAAAGGAAGCTTTAATTGATTTTCTTTCCTTAGTTTTTTTAGCAGATTCATTTTTAGCCATTCAATGTCCCATTGTAATTGATAGTATTCGTACCACTCTTCGTGTCCAGTATGATATCTTTTTTCCCTTCCCACAATGTGATCATCTATATGAAAAATATGAAATGGAATATTTTGTTTTTTGAGTATGTTACTAAATTGATTAACAAATGTGGTTTTTCCAGAACGGCTTAACCAGTCTATTCCTAATATATGCCTTTGTTCGCTTTTTTCAACCGCATTAATTAATTCTTTTAAATCTATACTGATTTCCATTCTACTCTCCCCTAATTTAAAGTGTTTTTATTGCTCCACACTCCATAAGTTAATGGACCTCAACTGTCTTCATTGTATCAAATCCAAAATATCCCAAATAGAAAATTATTGTTTTAAGAGTAAATAAAGCAGATTACTCCCACAATAAGGAGGCTTCACGTATTCACTACATAAAAAGGAGATGATCTATTGAAATTATCTTTAATTAAATTAACAATAATGCTTCTATCCCTTTCATTGATATTCTCAACAACTGAAGTTGCGGCAAAAGAACATGAAAGCAATCCAGATCTTTGTAAAAGCAAGTCTATGGTACAACTAAAAGGTGATTTAAGAAAATTGTGGATTGACCATACAATTTGGACTAGAAATTACATCGTAAGTGCAATAGCCGAGTTAGAAGACACTGATGAAGTACTAGCAAGATTATTGAAAAACCAGGAGGATATAGGGAATGCTATAAAACCGTTTTATGGAGAAGATGCTGGAAACAAGTTGGCGGATTTGTTAACAGACCACATACTTATTGCAGGGAAAATAGTTGAAGCAGCTAAAAGCGATAATCAGGCTGAATTAAAAAATTATAATTCTGATTGGTATCGCAACGCAGATGACATTGCCCATTTTCTTAGCAATGCAAATCCAAACTGGTCAAATAAACAATTAACAGATTTATTATATATGCATTTAAAGTTGGTTACTGAGGATGTTGTAGCAAGATTGAAAAAGGATTGGGAAGCAGATATTATTGCCTTTGATAAAGGTGAAGCTCATATTATTGAGATTGCTGACGTACTTACAGATGGAATTATCAAACAATTCCCAAATCAATTTTAAGAAGGTATAAATATAATTATATACTTTGACTAAACAATAATTCTCCTCATGGAAATCAAATAAAAAGCTCAGAGATTCTAATCTCTGAGCTTTAAAACTAATATAATTTTTGAAGGGATTCTTTATCAAAAGGTAATAAATCATTCGCTTTACCTTCTCGCACTTTTTTGACCCACTCAGGATCCATTAGTAAAGAACGACCGATGGCAACCAAGTCGAACTCTTCATTATCGACCTTTTCAATTAATCCATCCAAACTAGTTGTGTTGGCGCCAGAGAAACTTGTGAACTCTCCATCTAGTCCAACAGATCCAACAGATATGACAGGCTTACCTGTTAACCTCTTTGTCCAGCCTGCGAGATTTAAATCAGAACCTTTAAATTCAGGCTCCCAAAACCGACGTGTAGAACAATGGAAAATATCTACTCCAGCATTTACTAGAGGCTTTAATAAAAGCTCCAATTCTTCAGGTGTATTAGCAAGTTTAGCCTGGAAATCATTCATTTTCCACTGAGAAAATCGGAAAATAATAGGGAAATCGGGCCCAACTTCCCTTCTGCAAGCTTTCACCACTTCAACAGCAAATTGTGTTCTGCCTACGATATCCCCACCGTACTTATCTGTACGTTTATTCGTGTTTTCCCAGAAAAATTGATCGATTAAGTAACCATGTGCCCCGTGGATTTCAATTGCATCAAAGCCAATACGCTTTGCATCTGCTGCCCCTTGAGCGTATGCTTCTACCATTTTATTTATCTCATTCTGAGACATTGGTTCACTTACTTTATCACCTGACAAATTAAGGCCTGATGGTCCTACAGGTAATGCATCCTCATTTGGGAGATCTCCTTTTTTACGGGTCGTCCCAACATGCCAAAGCTGAGGTGCTATTTTACCGCCGACTTTATGAACTTCATTTACTACATTAGACCAGCCATTTAATGCTTCTTTCCCAAAGAAAACTGGAATGCTAGCACCTGAAACGGATGCCGGATGATTAATTCCTGTACCTTCTGTAATAATTAAGCCTACACCATTTTCAGCTCTTCGACGGTAATACGCTGCTACATCTTCTCCAGGTACTCCCTCTGGTGAAAATCCTCGTGTCATTGGCGCCATTACTGTACGATTAGACAAGCTTATCTTTTGTGTGGTGAATGGTTGAAATAATGGTTTTGTAGATAGATTTGTATTATTCATTTTTAAACCTCCTCTTTTCTAAATGCTAGCGTTATTATTTCAAACTGCATCAAAAAAGAAAAGAAATCTGTTTGAGCGTTGTTGATAGTTCATATGATTCAATAGTTAGATGAAGTCTAACTCAGTAACTGTTTTCGAGTCCACTTTATCCCCTGTATTTATGGTGGTCTTTGGTTCAAATAAAAGCACATGAACCTCCTCCTTGGCAACTGGTTTATGCTCTATCCCCTTTGGAATGATAGTGAATTCCCCTTCCTCTAAGAAAAGGTCTCTGTCTCTGAATTTAATAAGTAAGCTGCCTTTGACGACAAGAAACATCTCATCTTCCTGTTCATGTTGATGCCAGACAAACTCCCCTTTTAATTTCACTAGTTTGACATGTGACTCATTCACTTCACCCACAACTTTTGGACTCCAGTACTCGTTAAACTGGGAGAACTTTTCATTAATATTCACTTTTCCCATATTAATTCTACCTCTCATACCAAATATTCTTCAATCTTCAACCTCTATAAGAAAGATTTTTTTCTGAAACCCTCCTCTATTTTCAGCCTTTTTTTTTCGTACTCTTTCTACTTCCTCTATTGAACTACCGTGTGTGGCAGCAAGTGCATTCATGACTTCTAATAAATCAGCTAATTCTTCTATTGCATCTTGCTTCTTACCTGCTTTACAGTATTCCTTTAACTCTTCAAATCCTTTTTCTTTTAGAAATTGTATGTATTCCTTCTCACTTAGTATCCTAGTCGTAAATCTCATACCCGTTTTATCAATAATAGACGGGATATTGTCACGAACTAATTTATTGTAGGCAGTCATGTATGAATCCTCCTTTTTGTAGGATGTATATCATTTAGTTTAGCACCTATTTTCATTTTCACAAAAAAATAGAGTGCACAACATGCACTCTTGACCAAGCCTAGTAATCTATTTAATATTTCTTCTCAATTCTTTCATGTAACGAATCAATTCTTTCTGGTAGCACAAATAAGTATTCAATAAGACCTTCTAACAACTCCATGATCAATCCGGCTGTTTCATCATCAATTTCACGTTCGAGTTCAAGCATTTTGTAAAATTGACTGTCAGGATGTACAAGGTGGCTAAGAACCTGAATGGGTTTCGATAGATCAACATTTTTTGGAAGATGTTCAAATTGCTCCGCTAAAGTCTGCCCATTCATTTTGTCCCCATTGAAATTTTTCAAGACACTTTCTAGTACTCTTTTTGCCATAACAGCTGTGGCAGAATGGTCTTTTGATTGACTCACATTTAAGGCAGATCGATAGGATCGAACGAGGTCTTGAGGTATACGTTTCTTTCCCTGAATTTCATCTAATGGCCCGTTTGTTGCTAATGGATCATAAATGTATACCCTTGGTTCATCCCCGTTATTGATAGAATCATCATTAAGCATAATGACAAAAACGGATGGTTTCTTACATAAAGAACATGAACCTTCTGCAAATAGTCCTGTTTTATTCACTTGATAAAAATTGGCCTTCAACAAAAATTCTCCTGATTTGGAGCAACTTGGACACTGACTTTTAATTTTTTTTGGCACTTTTAAATAACCATACTGAATATGTGATAGTACAGATCCTGGCACGATTTCTCTCATTTGAACCTCCTAAAATCGTCTACTTTCATACCAAAATTATACCTTTACTAGAAACCATTACAAGGTAAAATTTATGGAAATAATTAAAAGTAATAGGGGTATTTCGAATGATTTCGAGGAAAATTGATTGTATCAAAGTGTTCGAATAACAATGAAGATAGGAGTATATCTTTTTCATCACTTGTAAATAATCTATTTTTGTTGGAGGATTATAAGTACTATTTTGAACAATTAAAAACAAGTATAAGGAGCTTCATCATATGAATATAATAGAAACAAATCGATTAATTCTTCGCTGGGTAGAGGTAAGCGACGCTGCATATATTCTCAAACTTTTAAATGAACCCGGTTGGATCCAATTCATAGGTGACAAAGGTATTAGAACTTTGGATGATGCAAGGAGCTACATTACTTCAGGGCCACGAACTATGTATAAAAAAATAGGATTTGGTCTTTTTTTAACTGAGCTGAAAGAAGACCATACGCCAATCGGATTGTGTGGATTAATAAAACGAGAAGGTCTTGAGGACGTGGATATTGGCTTTGCTTTTTCTGAAGATTATCATGGGCAGGGATATGCTTTGGAAGCAGCACAAGGTACGATGAAATTCGCTAAAGAATTAGGTCTAAAAAAAGTTGTAGCGATAACCTCGCATAATAATCATTCTTCCTCTAAATTGCTTGAGAAGATTGGAATGAAGTTTGAAGGTTTCATATCCTTGCCTGGAGATTCTGAAGAATTGAAGTATTATAAGTTACACTTTTAAAAGGTGTGTATTTAATGTATGTGAAAACTTTATTAAGTTCCCTACATATAGCTCTAACTCGTAAATACTTTTATGAATTCACTTCTTCTTTAATATCGGATTAGCGTTTGATCCGGTTCTACTAAGGTACCTCTTCTAATAAGTATAACTATAAACTTTTGTTGGTCTATACTTAGGAGGTACTCTAGTGAACACAATCATCAATACTATTAAGCTAAATGAAGTCATAGAATATGAAGATCTGTTTCAAAAGAATGATACTTCGCTAAAAGCAGGACAAGTTACAAAGATTATTTATTGGATTAATTTAGACAAGAAATTCATTACCTACGATATTCAATGTGGTGACAAAAAGTATGTAAATATTGATGATGAACCTACTCCAGCAGCAATTAAAAGAGTTGATACTCCAGTTGTAAGGTTATTTGAATTATATGAGAAAGTTGAAATTGAAGTTGCCGGTATCAAGAGACCCGGGATTATAGAAGGTATAGTTTATGAATGGGAGGGTAAACAGCACAAGGTAACATATGGTGTAACAGATCAGACCAATACTACACATTACGGGATTCTTGAGAAGCAATTATTGAAATGGAATCAATAAAAAAGGTGGCAGCTTCTATTTCATGAAGCACCACCCTTTTTCATTATTTATAAAACACTTTATCCACATTATATTTCGCTTGAAGCTCATTGATCATATATGTTTCGTATATTTCACGTTCCATAGCATCATCAACAATGCTAACGTCGATACGATAAACTTCATCACGATGATTCTTGATCGGTGAAACTGTATCTTCAAGATGCTTTTTCACTCGTTGTCTTAACTTTCTTGCTTTACCCACGAAAAGAAGCTCATCATTGATATTATAGAACAAGATCATGCCACCCTTGTCTCTAGGAATCTTGTGAAGATCGATGAATCCTTCGATGGATTTGATTTTTGGTTCTTCTGAATCATGTGCTTGTTTTCTCTCTGTAATGGAGATATCCGCATTAGGGATTGTAATTTTTATCATGAATAGTCACGTCCTTTTTATGCTATAAAAAATAATGGTATCATATGTTAGGTACAATTACTATCATTCTTATTATTTGTAAAGAGTATTCTCCATTATTCTCAATTTGATTTCTTATTTCACCTAACATTTATTTCATTATGAAATAGACCTTTCATGGTATAACTCCAATACCCTCTCAACAATCGTTTCAGCCATGTTCTCTTCCGGAGGCATCCATAGACTTGTAATGGGACCATAAACCACCGGGTTCAACTCTACCTCATATCCACCTAAGGGATAAGCCTCTTTCGTAGGCAAATAGCCTAGATATCCATTTGTGAAGCCTCCAAAAAAAGCAAGTTGGCTATGTAGTCTGCCTTGAATTTCTAATGCTGTTTCGGAAAAAGGCTCCATTGGAATTCCTGAGAATACACCTTCATTTAATTGAAGTAATTGAATTTCTAAATCAATATTACAATTCTTTTCGTTTCTTCTATGTTTATCCATAAGAGTAGCTGCCCACTTATCAGTGTTCACTCCCCATTGTTCTTGTGCAAGTCGTGCCATCGCTTTAATATCTTTAGGATTTGGAATTTGTTTTAACTCCAAAGGAATTGTAGTAGATTTCATTTTTAATGTAAAAATGGATTCATATGTTAAATACGGTATCATGGTGATAACACTATTACTTAGCAAAGTGGCCATTTTTTGCAGTGCTTTCTCCGAGCCGCGATACCTTGCATTTACGTTTCCAGAAGCCCCTTGAATGATGGCGACGGGACAGTTAAACTTATGTTCAAGAATCTCCCTGGCTCGTCCAGGATAGTCTGCTGATAAACGATCACTATCTCCTTTTAAAACATTTGGATGGGCTGTGCAAAACACAATGATCCCTTGCATATTCCCCTTTGAAGGATGTTTCATTCCTAACACACCAATCCGGTTATCCACTACTCCATTTTCGTTTGTGCCCATAATAACTTTTCCACTAGAAGATATTTCTCGTCTATTAACCCCAATTTGACCATGTGTAACATCCCACCCAATCCCAGATGAGTCCATGTTTTCACTGGCTTTAACAGCCGCTTTGACAGTATTTTTAATTAGACTCTCTTTATAGGATACAACGACTTGACTGTTATTTGCGGTGGCAGGACCAGAATGGGTATGTGTGTAAGTAACCATTATATGTTCTAGTGGAAGCTTTAATTTCTCTCGAATTTGATTGCGAATGTTCAGCGTATCTTCTATTAATAATCCAATATTATCTATACTTACTAGCACAGTCTTTGTTTCATTGCTTTCGAATACAAACACTGTTGTATATATCTTCTCTTCAATGTTCTGTATGCCCGAAGGTCTATGGTATCCAATAAAGTCGATACCAAGGGGTGGTGTGATATCGAGTTTACACACTCCTACTTTACTCATAATGAACAACTCCAATTATTAATGTCTTTCTGGATATTTTTAACCTCCTAATCAAAGCATTTAAGGATTTAAAATGGATACCACTAAATTTCCAAATGTTTGAATGTCATCAAGATAATTATATTCTTCTATCGGAGGAGTATATAAGCTGTTATTCATTCTCACTGCAACAGCATTGTATTTTGGTATAACGGTACAAGAACAATTGGAAGCTCCAAGAATTTGAAAAGATCCTTCAGGTAATCGGGAGGCTAACTCATTGTAATCACAAGCAGTTTCATGATCCTTTATCCACCAAAGAAAACCAAATTTAGGGCATTCCTTAGGAAGGCTACTCGGACTCTGAGTGGTAGTAGTCAGTTCAAATACTTCTTTAGGTAAAATCTGCTTATCATTGAACATGCCCTTGTTTAAGTGTAATTTCCCCCAATATGCTAATTCTCTAGCACTTATGTATAAATTTCTTTCATCCCCTGCGTTTGATCCCAACCTTAATGTTGGGTAATCTAGTGGGGAATGAATGTCACTAACCAATGTGCTTTTTCCTTCAGTCATCCAATCTGTGTGTTTCCATTGAAGGGGTTTAAACACCTTTTCTGTTAAATGTTCTGAAACGGTTTTCCCTGTTGCCTTTACTAAAATTTTTGCCAATAAATCTGGTCGTTTCCCTTCTATATTCGTACCCGAGTCAAAAATTCGCCAAGCCTGATCTTCTTCAATTCTTAAACCAGTACATCGTGTTAAGAGGTGACGTATCGTCGTTTCTCCAAGGGCTTCTTTATCCAGTTCATTAAAATAATCACTTAATCGATCTTCTAAATTCAAATAACCTTCATAGATGGCAAGGGCAACAGCTAATCCAATATACGTTACCCTCGTGGAATATACATTAAATTGAGAAGAACGATCAATTTTTCTGGCACCTTCGCCAAAGTGATGAGTACCCGAATACCACTCGTGGATTATTTTATTATCCTTCATAAGAACGAATGCAGCACCTGATGATGAGTTTAGATGTTTCATACGTTCATTGTAATTATCAATAGCATTAAATCGAATATTTTTACTTTTTGTCGTCACCTTCAAACACCTTCTTGTTTAGAATCCATTTATGCATTTTAGGTTCTCTATTTATTTTTCCTTATCATTTTATTTGAAAATTCCTGGGATTTCCCTTTAGGTATACTAAGACATTCCCAGTTTTCACCCATTAATTGCTTACCAATAAAAACGATTTGACCGATATGTGCAGCATAATGAGCCAATTGCCTTTCTATTGCTTCAAGGACCGAATGCCTTTCACCACGAATATAAATATCTTTTAATAAATCCTGTTCATGGATTACATGTAATGTTTCAAGAAGTGTCTGCCAGCCCTTTTCCCAAACGTTCATTAAATCCTGTTTAGATGAAATAGTGTTCTCAAATTCTTTATCACGATTTCTATCAGGTTTTTCACCATCAGTGGTAAGTGGCTCTGTCCATCTTGAAACCATATTTCCACTAACATGTTTAACTATGACAGCGACACTGTTTGAAGATTCATTAAATACCCAATGGATATTTTCTTCAGACAGCTGACTGATCGCTCTCTCTCCCTGTCTTTTAATTGCAAGAAACCTTTCCCTAATTACTTTTAAGTACTCATTTTCAACATTCATAATATTCCTCCTTAGTTATTAGGGATAAATCTTTTTTAACAACGAAAATTTAAATAAAAATGATTTTTCATATACACTATTTCTGTCTAAAATTATGTCAATACCAATTATTCCAAAATTTAGTATTTTACACAATCATTAAGTCACATTGTTTCTCTATCCCAGCTAAAACCTATATATAAATAAAGTTATATCAGGCCCTAGTAATATGTGCAGTCTAGAATCGATAAAAATAAAGAGCCATTACTTATAAAGTAATGGCCCTTTAGGATTGAATATTTTAAATACTTATCTATTATACGTTGTCTAGAACTTGTTTGATATCTAGCTCAGTCATTCTTTTGGCATCTTTAAATGTGTAGATGTTATTTGTTAACCACAAATTATATAGTTTCGTTAAATACATTCGATTATAAACTTTACCTGCAAATGTTTTATAAAAATAAATTAAAAGGACATTTACTACTTCCGCAGGTAACTCATTTCGTTTCTCTATTCCTCTTAATGAAAGAGTTTCGAGTCCTCTTAATTCACCATTCACTAATACTTTAGTCATTTCTAATGGACTCGCTGTATAGCATAATTCAATTAACTCAGGTTCTATATCATCAAATTTCAAAGAACATTTCTCCTCATTCTAGTCCATCTATGTTTCATTTATTCAATTATACAACAATCTCTAATCATTGAACATTTATTTCAAATAAATTAGTAAAATGTTATACAAATCCACTAGAATGTCTATAAATTTTCCTAAATCATAGCATATATTTACCTTAACTTCCTTCCAACAAAATCCTATTTTCCTTGTTCGCTTAATCGTAAATTTAAATTACTTTCAATTATTTACCACTAATTGCATTACGATAATAAATCAGATGATCAGTCCATTCACCAAGCTCATATAAAAAGCCCTTTCTCTTACATTCAAACTCCATTCCCACACTCTCTGCCAACTTTATAGATGGTGTATTGTCTAAATTGATATGAGCTTCAATTCGATGAAAATCAAGGTAATTGAAAGCCAGATTTAATGCTTCCTTTACAGCTTCTTTTCCATATCCCTGATTCCAATATTGATTATGTATCGTGTAGCCTAACCTTCCCCATTGAAAATTTTCTCGTTGTAATGTTGAGAAATCTACTATACCTACATGTTTTGTATCTGATTTTCTAAACACTCCGAATATATGAGAAGTGTCATTGATGGCTAATTCTTGATGTTTGTCTACTAAATTAGAAAACCATTCCTTTGTACATTCACTCATATCCATTTTCCCTATATCATATTTATGCTGAGATGGCAGTCTCTTTTCAAACTCATTTAGCCAATTGTGATAGTCAGATTTTTTAAATGGTCTAATTAATAATCTTTCTGTTTCTGAATGCGTTTCAAAGTTCTTCAAATAAACACCTCATTAATCTCCCAATAGTAGCTAAAATTTCATTTTAACACATTCTACCAATTTAACATGTTGATATTTTCAATAATATTACTTAAAGGATGTAAATTGAGGATATTTTGGAAAATAGATTGATTACTTCAGATATCGAACCGTATTGCAAGAAAATTGGATTGATTTTTCGTTAAAATGCATCGAATTGATAAAGAGTGATAATGGTTTGATTATTCTACTGGTTGGAATTTACATAAACATTCCTATAAATAAGCTGTAGATACCCATAAAAAAAAAGCTTGGATTTCATATAGAAATCCAAGCTCCCTACTTATTAAGACATTTATTTTGGCTACTAAAAAAATCATTGTAATATGTTTCCAACACCTAACTACAACACAATTGATTCGTCACTCTACTCTTTTGGAACAAAAATCTCAAGGTGTTTTTCAAGGTTCTCCACTGTGATAGGTAGTGGATCTCCTTCATCACCATCGACATTGG
Source organism: Rossellomorea aquimaris TF-12 (assembly GCF_001648555.1). GTDB lineage: Bacteria > Bacillota > Bacilli > Bacillales > Bacillaceae_B > Rossellomorea > Rossellomorea aquimaris. Next base: position 321,579 of record NZ_LQXM01000029.1, read on the forward strand.
CAATCATGTTTTCTTTTGAGAACGCTTCAATTTTTGTCGTTTTCTTGTAGTAGACATGTTCACTTTCAGTCAACTTACCTGATAATACTTTAGGCAGCAGTAGAAGAAATTCTGAAAGGGCTATGTCTTCAATAATCATTACATGAAGCTTTCCATCGTTTACTTCTGCTTCAGGTGTAATGGTTTCGAACCCTCCCACAGAATTCGTTAGAGCAACAAGCATGAGCAATGCATCTCCTTCCCAAGCACCAGATTCTGATTCTACTCTTAGGTGGAAGGGCTGCTTTTCCTTCATTTTTTTCATGCTTTCTACTATATAAGCAAGGGGTCCCAGCTTAGTTTTTTGCTCAACCGGTGTGGAAAATGAAGCTTCTGCTAACGCACCAACAGCAATAATATTCATAAAATATGAATCATTCATTTTTCCGATATCCGTCTTAACCGTGTGAAGATCCTCAAAGATTGTGATAGCTTCCTTCGGGTCCATTGGGATATTCAATGCTCTTGCAAAGTCATTGACTGTTCCAAGAGGAATTAATCCAAAAACAGGGCGATGCTCTTGTTCGGCTAAACCATTGATGACCTCATTCATCGTACCGTCTCCACCCATTGCAGCTACAAAATCAAGGTGCTGCTCACAGGCTTCCCGAGCAAAATCTGTGGCATCTCCTTCCCCTTTTGTTTCTCTTAAATCTATATCATAATTTAATTTTTTCATCATATTTATTGCATATTCCACATATTCAGAAGCTTTCTCCTTCCCAGATGAAGGATTGACGATTAACATTGCTTTCTTCACATTAAAACCTCCATATTCTTCCTTAACTAACAATTTACTTTACCCATTTAGTTGTAGTCCTAATCACAAGTTAAATCTTTTGGTTTTTAATTTTTTAAATTTTACAAATATATTGTTAAAGATTATAATTATAGGAATATCATATTATTTCCAGTTTTTATTTTAAAGAATTTATATTTGAAATTGGGAAAGAGTATAGTAATTTGCCAGACAAGGCAACGCTATTCTCAAGATACATAAATATGGAGGTTATTTTGTTGGCCAAATACGATATTAATGTGAACGGATCTTTATTCGATTGGGATTTAGAAAAGGGTGATATTCTCTTTGAAAATGATGAAGTCGTTTTATTTTGGGTAAATACGGCTTTCAAAACACTCTTTGATTCCATAGAAGAAATTGCTGGTGAGCAAGAAACGAAATTAGTCTTGGAAACAGCCGGTTATCGAACAGGAAAAATAGTAAGTAACTTTTATTTGGAGTCTATCGGCGATTTAAAGGAGATCCTGTCAAAATTACCGAACACTTATGTTACAGCGGGTTGGGGAATCACTGAAATCAATTATTTCTCGTTAGAACAAAAAAAAGCTGTCATTACGGTAAAAAACGGATGGGAGTATAAAGTGAATTTAGCTCAACAGAAGAACGACGAAGGTACTTTCTTACCTGGTCACTGGGCAGGCGTACTGACAGGGTTGTTTGGTTCTCAAGTATGGTATAGAGTGGTAAAAAGTCAAATAATGGGTGATGAATATAGCCAATATGAATTTTTCCCTTCATCTATTACGCCCTCTTTAAATGTAACTGCACATTTAGAGGAACAGTCACTAGCTGCTCAAGAGGAAATGGCAAGAGTCACTGAGAAACGAACTCAATTTTTATCAGAAATCATCAAAGAAATTTCTTCACCTATTATACCCGTATTGGATTCTGTATTAGTCGTGCCATTAATTGGTCGCTATAATGAGTTAAGGGCAGAAGAGCTCCTCAATCGAACTTTACTCAACCTTCCACATTATAAGGCAAACTTCCTCATCATTGATTTTACTGGTTTAAGTGGAGTAGATGAGTACACAATTGATTTTATACAGAAATTTGTAAGTTCTGCTAGATTACTAGGAACAAACTGTTTATTAGTAGGAATTTCGACAGAACTCAGTATTCAAATCACACAAACTGGAATCAAAATAAATCATATTCCTTGTTTTACTTTACTTCAACAAGGCGTGAGCTATGCATTGGAGCAACAAGGCTTGGAGATTACTAAAAAACAATAGTTAGACAGGTGTAGAACTATGTTCTATGCCTTTTTTGTCAATCGAAGAATTTTAGTGCTTTTGAAAAGAGATTCATTCCACTTATCTCACCCACCTAAAAAAAGCCTGATTCTCATATAAAGAATCAGGCTTTTTTATTATTACTTATCCAACCTTTCGCTAATGAACTCTGCTGTTTTCTTACCATTCTGAATACAGGCACCTATACCGACTCCATAATAAGAAGCACCAGCAAGAAAAACATTTGGAAATTGTGAGGTTAAGCTTTCCTCTAATGCTTCAACAGATTGACTATGCCCTAAGTGATAGTTTGGCATTAAATCCTTCCAATTCGTCACTTCTACAGAAACGGGAACGCCTTTAATTCCCAGGCTTTGTTTCACATCCTCAAGGGCTACCCTTGTTAACTCTTCTTCGTTCATTTGCTTTAGTTCATAGTATCTAGGATTGGTGCTTTTATAAAAAAGTCTTACTAAAAGGTTTTGGTTCTTAGATGTGTGCTTCCACTTTCTGCTTGTCCAAGTACAGGCTTCACATGTAACGTCACTTCCTTTTGAAACAATAAATCCCGTCCCATCAGCTGGAAGTTCTGAATCTGGAATTGTAAAACCCATATAAATGCTGATCAAAGAGGAGTTCTTTAATTGATTAAACTCTCGGTTAAGCCCTTCATGATTCAGGATTTTCTGCGTAACATCATGTGGTGTAGCAAACACAACGTAATCAGCTTTGATACTCTCATGATTCGAAAAAGTAAGCTTATAATTTTCATCGTTTTTCACTAAACCTATTGTTTCCATTCCTTTTAAAATCATTACATTTGTTAACTTTTCTTCTAAACGATCTATGATTTGACTCAAACCTTGTTGGAATGAAATGAATTTTTTATCAGATGCGCCTTTAAATTTTTGCTTGTTTTCAGAAAGGCCTTTCATAATACTTCCGTATTTGTTCTTATAGTCCAGTAGGTATGGAAGTGTCGTTGCCATTGTTAGTTCATTCAGATTTCCTGAGTACACTCCTGATAAAACTGGTGCTATTTGATTTTCAACAAGTTCTTTTCCCAAAAATTCTTCTAAAAACTCACCTATGGAGCTTTCTTTTGTATACTTGGTGTTTTCTGATTCTAAGTCTCTTAATGCAGCAGCTTTTCCTTCCTCTGAAACAAGAGTACTATCAAAAAGAGCTTCTACACTCATTGGAATTCCAAAAATAGTATCCGCTGGAATCTTATGTAGTACTCTGTTTGTGTACAGATAAGAAGTTCCCGTTTCGTTGTAAACAAGGTTTTCCATAAGATTCAAGTCTTCTACCAGGGATAATACACCTTCATGACGAGCCACAATAGAGTCTGCTCCCGATTCAATAATGAAATCATCTTTGGTTACGGTTTTGATTTTACCACCGAGTTTATCATCCCTTTCGACAATCCGAAGGTCTAAATCTAAGTTTTGTTCTCTATTTATTTTTTGAAGATAGTACATGGTGGTTAAGCCTGTAATTCCCCCACCTACAACCACTACTGTTTTCATCCGAATTCACTCCAATCCGTCCGCTTATGTATACAGGTTATCACTTTTTTAAGATAATAGAAAAAAAAATTAGGACAGATTTGTGACTGTTTCGTAAATTGATGAGATTTAAACCAAGTTGACAACTTGGGATACTACACTTTATACTTATAATAATTAAATCATTACTTATCAAGAGAGGTAGAGGGAATGGCCCAATGAAACCTCAGCAGCAGATTCTATTCATGGAACACTGTGCTAATTCCACAAGCCGAGTGCTTGAGAGATAAGATGAAGTTTTGAACGTTAAAGCTTTCTTCTTATTTTCAAAGAAGAAAGCTTTTTAATTTTGAATGGAGGGAATAAAGATGGGACAAATTTCACAAGAAGCAGTTGAGAAACGTCGTCAAGAGTTAATCAATAAACTTCTTATATACAATGTATATAAAAAAGAAGATAGGCAGTTGTTTGAGTTAACTCTTCTGGAATTAGAAACTGAATACAAGTTGAGACAAAAGCAACAGCATCCTCATAGCGATTATGGATCCATACAATGGAGAACCTGCAAGAAGGAAACGAGTTAACATAAAACACCAATCAAAAGAATGATTGGTGTTTTAACTGTCATTTAATCCCCGTTTACTTTCTCGGCATCCTTACGGTAATAATCTTCAAATGTGTCTGCAAATGCCTCTATGGAATTGTAAAGTTCCACTAAATTGTTCTCAACCCCACCAAATTCAAGAAGAATAGCTCGTTCTGTTAAGTCCTGATTGTAAACTCCATTCCCTTCTGCTTTCGTTTTAACAAATACTCCACGACTAATGCCTGGATAATTTTTTTCAAGCTCTGCATTCAGTTCTTTGGCAATAGCGAGATTATTATCATAATTTACGTTTTCTCTTCCCACGATAAAAAACAAACGAGCATAGTCTTTTCCCTTTATGTTTTTTGTCGTAATCGCTTTTGGTTGGGAATCTCTATGAATATCAATTAAATAGTTTAAGTTTTGATTTTGTGAAATAGCGGTTTGAACCTGCTCACGAGATAGCTTATAGGATTCATTGTACGACCAATTCTTTTCTTTTAATGCTTGAGTGGTGTCCGTTTTATCTTGCAGTGCCCCTATCCCTCTCTTCTCTAATTCTTGTTTAAGTTTTGCCCCTACCGCAATGACATTGACTTTTTCATTCGTACTGGCAGGGTTATCAGAATCATTGTTTTTTATTAATGGACTAAAGGCTTCCCAGCTATGAGAATGGTAAATATATACTGATTTCTTTTCAATTTCATCAATTCCCTCTCCTGTATCTCCATTAGCTTGGTCAATTTGATTATGGTCAAATTCTTGATCTTTTAATTGTTCATCTGTAGGAGCTGGAGACTCCATCGGGAGGTTGGTAATATCTGTTCCACTTCCTGCTACAGCGATTTGAGTATGATAACTTTCAATCCCGGGTATTTCTCTTCCAAACAAACTCCTCGTATCAAACAAAGATACATTTGTGACACTTTCGAGCCAATCGATCTCAAAGTTTGAAATTTCTTCATTAGTAACTCTTAATGGAGTCATTTCCTCTGAAAGAAGTATTAGTAGAGATTCCTTTGGTACAAGATCTGAAATAGTTGTGTAAAACAGGCTGTCAACTCGAAGCTGAATAGTGGTTGATGTAATGAACCAAATGGACAAATAGATAACCACTATGCCGATCATTAATGCTCTAATACATACTTTTAAGGTTGCTAATACGAGAGCCATTAGCGTTTTGTTTCTTTTATTAAAGGACATTTACGGACTCCTAAGGTTTTATTTTGGTACTTAACCTTATGCTTCAGGAGTTAGATATAGAATGACGAATTTCTTTTACAGAAATGTCGAACGATTCTAAACAATAATTGGAATTAAAGGAGAACAGGTGTATCTATAATTAGTTAAGCATGTTATAATATAAAATGTAATTGGGTCTACGAGACTGTATTTAGTCAATCCCTCTGCTTCATAGAAGGGAGACATGTTATATGTCATTTAAAAATATCGTAACCATGTTAGAAACGCTTATGGAATTTAAAGAAAGTGAAATTGTTCACTCCTTCAACAGTGCCGATCAAACGCAATTGTTCACTGTCACTTATATAGAAGACACTAGTTCATTTGAGCTTATAAACACTGAAACCAATCAAAAAGAGCAATATTCAAATATCCACGACTTAGCTGTTTATATTGACAATATCATACATTTAACTCCTGTTAATTAATCTTTAAATACAAGCCATTACGTTAATCGTAATGGCTTTTTTATGGTATTAAAATTCTTTTCGTAGATTTTTGTTTTTTTTCAGAGAAGAAGGTAATAGTTGATTCCTTCATCATGATACTCGCTTTCCGCTCGGCGGGAGGTGAGCCTAACCTTCTAGCACACACTGTTTGACATAGTTCTTACAGATTAACAATCTTAAGGAGAAGAGTCTTAAATTAACATATTAAATGGATAAATCTAAGACAAAAACAGATTAGCACTCTTCCTCTTAAATCGTCCATCTTATGGATTATTACTCTTTAAAAACTCTATTAATTTTTCTTCATTTTCCGTTTGAAAGACAGCTTCTTTCGTATTAAAAACGATAAAAATAGGTGAATTGTCTATTTCTAAAAATTTATATTCTTCTCGGGTTTGTTCTAATGAAGTACGGCCATGAACCGATTTGACGTTACCAATTTCATTTTGTTCCTGCCATTCATTGCCCATTTCGTATGTTCCAGTTTCATCAATAACTAGAAGGGAGTAGTTATTTTTATCATTTGAAAGCATGGGATGTAATGGCACTTTTTCAGCATCAGACAGATTAGAACACCCCATTATAAGTACAACTGAAAAACAGATCAGACAAATCATTTTATTCATTTCATTTATCCCCTTTGTAAAAATTAGTGAAATCTTTAACCATACATAAATGATGTAGATTTATTGGAAGTGAATTTTGTGTAGCCTATTCTACTTTCCATCCTTATGTATTTTAAAAGGAATAGACCATGCAATCGAACTAAAAATGTCTCCAATCAGAGAAAACAGGGCGCACAAATGATGTACAATCTCTCTATAATTTAATAGCTTTTGTAGTAATAAAAGATTTAAAATATTGATCTACCAATCTAGATCCAGCAAAGTCGCTTTCGTAAAATCCTCCAATAACGAATCCAGCTTCTATTTGCCCTTGAATTTGGTCTTCAAGTGTATGACCAAACTCAAAGGTTTGATTATTGTAAACACACTTTTGAATTTCTTCTTCTGTTAAACTTTTATAGGGAGAGTATGGTATAGAGTGTTTCACCTCTAATATTCCTTTGTCTTCTTGTTCATCATCGAAAAGATAAAGAATTGGGTTAGTAAATCCAGCAATAAGAATTCCTCCTTGCTTCAATACTCTATATGCTTCTTTCCAGACAGGTAGAACGTTTTCCACAAACACATTTGATACGGGGTTTATTATCAAATCAAATGAAGCATCTTCAAAAAAGTGGAGGTCCGTCATAGATCCTTGAATGGTTTTTAAACACAAGTTATCTCGTTTTGCTACCATTTGATCTTGAATTAATTGTTGCTCTGATATATCTACTACTGTCACATCTGCTCCTGCTGCTGCCAATATAGGGCCCTGTTGACCTCCACCAGATGCTAGACAAAGAATTTTTAATCCCTCGATGGAAACCGGAAACCAATTTCTTGGAACTGCTTTATCTGTTGTAACACTAATATTCCATTTACCGTTTTTCGCTCTTTCTGTCATTTCCTTGTTAACTGGCTTTGTATATATGGCTCCATCTTCTACTTTTTTATCCCATGCTTGACTGTTATGTTTTGTAGTATCCATTTTCAACCACATCCTTTTTAAAATTGGCTCTTTTGCAAAGATTGTTGTTCTATAACATGAGTCTCTTAAAGACTCTGTCAACCATTATTGTGTTAGATGGTGAGGGGAACCACTTCGCTTTCCGCGGATGTTCGACCGAGCCTCCTCAGCTTCGCTTCCGGGGTCTCGGCACGCCCATACTTCCGCAGGAGTTTACGAAGTTCCCCTCACCACCTGTAAAGAAAATACCTGACAGAGCTTAATAGTGACAATAAACAATCTACATAAGTATTTTTACATACAAGCAAAAATCGACTACTGTACATATTATTTAAGACTGTTTTGAAACGTATATATTAGTCTTTAATAAGAAACTTATACTTAGAAAATTGATTCTCGTTGCAGGTGCTCGACTCCTGCGGGAATTGCGGGAAAGTACGAAAAGCGCAAGGGCTTTGTTCAAGGGCGACAAGCATAAGGCGATTCTGCCGGAAATGCGCTTTTTGCCTTTTTGGCAGAATTGACTTATGACCTCGATCCCCTAAGCCCCGGAGCTAGACTGTGAGACCCCGGAAGGCTAAGCCTGAGTAGGCTCAACTCCCGCCCCGTGGAAAACGAGCACCGTTCGCTGCAATCAACCACTACTCGCCATTTCAAAAGCAACGAACTTTACGAAAACAGCCTTAAAATTAAGTAATTCCTAATCTGAATTTCTTTATTAACTTTTGCTGGACTTCATCCTCCTACCATATTGGCAGGGACATCGTAAATACTACTCTCTTTTGTATCTAATAAACTTCATCAACAGCCACCAAAAAAAGACGGTTATTAAAGCGCTTTCACAAGCGCTACTAACTAGAACAAATAAAAGTGTTCCGTAATGTTCCAGTTCAGTAAACCGATATTTTTGGAGTTCCCAGCCATAAAAAATGTTTTGAATACTAATTAACGTCATGCTCAAAGGAAAAATGGTCCAGAAAAATCGATCAATTTCTTTTGGCAATCTTAGCTCCATGTATATTTTCTCTCCTTCTACTTCAGAGTCCTTTCGTGGTTACATCTGAAGAGATTCAATGTAAATTTAGTCATTAACTGTTTCTTCTTTTCCCATCTTCCATTTTTCACAATTTCAAGAACGAAGACATACCCTTTTGATCCTACTGTTTGTATTGTTATGAATCGATACGCGATTCTTTTGAAAGAACATCAACAAATTGCCGAACTCCTTTTATATTGTCCCGATTACTTGCACTGTTGATGACCCTGTACCACGTTATCCGTAATGTTTACAGCACCTGGTCTAGATAATCGCAAGGCCTATTTTTAGTAGTAAGGTTTATTAATTTTATCTGCATGAATAAAAACAAAGTCAACTGGAGAGTACCTTTTTTCTTCAAAAGTTGGGAGTGGAGTGTGTCCAGCGCAGCACCGAAAAGTATATCTATTTTATGATTTACACCAGCTTGTTTCATACCTAAATCGTATCCAATAGTTCAACATCAATATTTTCAACATCTTCCCAGGAATGAAAAATTTCAAGGTGCCATGAATCTAGTGACCTCTTTAAATTTTGGATCTCCATCCATTTATGTAATTCCTTATATGCATTTTGAATATGTTCATTAGAGCCTTGAAAATTAGCCGTTGCATATGTTTGAGCAGGGATGGTAAGGCATACCATATCACTTGGTATATCATTAAAACTTTCTACTTCCATCGTAATCCATTATCCATCCTCATCTTGAGATGATTCCTCTACAAAAAGGCACCCACTTGCCGATTCGAATTTTATATACTTTTAATTTCAGAAGCGCGTCTTTTTAAAAGTAGGGATGCTTTTTGTATTTCACTCGCGTACTGACCCCCTGAACATAGAACACGAATTCCGACTAGCTTTAGTTCTCCTAGTGCTATAATCTTTTTTTCTTGTAAAAATTTATATGACATTATTTCTGACCCCCTTTATGTGAAATCTCATTCCATTCCTTTTTAAGAATGCTGTAAATACATGAATCTCGCCAACCATCTTTAAGCATTATTACTTCTCGAAGTGTACCTTCTTTTATCAATCCAATTTTTTCTAACACCTTGGCAGAACCAAGATTTTGTGGGTCACATGTTGCGTATAAACGATGAAGTTGTAAAGTAGTGAAACCGAATTGAATGACTTTTTTTGCAGCTTCTGTCCCGTACCCTTTGCCCCAATAATCAGGATGAATAATGTACCCGATTTCACCACTTTGATTTTCAATATCTCGCACGTTGATTTCGCAAGCTCCAATGAGCCTATTACTTTCTTTTTCTATTAGAGCAAACATGTATCTACTTCTTGGGTTAAGTTTACTATCTTCAATTACCTGCTTAACAAAGTTAATTGTTTCTTCTTCTGTGTTTGGTCCCCATGGTTGATATTGACAAACAATGGATTGGGATGCGTATAGGTGAATCTCTTTCCAATCATTATTCTTAATTTCCCTTAATAGTAATCTTTCAGATTCCATTTGTGTATTCATTGAATGAACAGGTCTCCTTTCTCTTTACCTACCATACAGTTTATACACTCGTAAACGATCTTTCTCTATACAACCATTTGACTTAAATGTTTTAAGCATTGGAATATTGTTAGTGCTTGTGGAACCTATATAATAAGACGCCTCAAAGAAGTTCTTTAACAATGACATTGTATCTCGATGAACCCATTTACTCTTCCCCATTCCACGCTCACTAGGGATCAGACCAAAATAATACATTCTTCCTTCTTCCACTTTACCAGGCTCAATATGAGGCATGGTCACTCCAATAGGACAACCTTTTTCATAAACAAGCATGCAAGAGTTTTTAAAGTGTTCACCTAATTCAAGTTGTACACTTCTCATAAGCTCCTCCATTGATAGTGAAGATGGTGCATTTAAAGAATATTCCATGGATTTTGACCATATACTAATGAATTCTTCATTTGATATGTTATGTAATGATTTATAGGTAAAAGCATAATTTGATTGATCTATGTTCTTTAAATCGTGATAGAATATTATTCTTTCATCAATCAATTCAAACATTTTCTTACTTAAATAATCATGAACATCTTCAGAAAGCTTTAAGTTTAAAAGTATGGAGATATTAGGTATGTTTTGAAATGATGGGTCCTTGATAATTTTATTGACAAGGTCCAACGTTTGAATTGAAGTCAAACAATTTGTATCTTCAATTGTGATATAGTTATCACCTTTATTCATCGTTACTTTCTCGTATAAATGGGACATTATTAACGCTCCCCCTTAATTTTAGTAACCTTAAAAGTATAAATGTATAGACTACATCTAAAAAATTATCAAGTAATAATATATTACCATAAAAAACCAAATGTTTTAAAGAATATTCAAAATACAAAAAAGCTTGAGACTCTATGTTCTCAAGCTTTTTTGTATTTTATTTGTGTGTTAGAAGCATCGCTTTCCTTCGTCTGTTCATTCATAAGAGCCCTTAACGACCACTTTCTACTGCCTGTTAAGGACAACATGACGGAAAGACCTAACAGAGCTAGAGGAAATTCATATCCTCCAATCAAACCCATCTTAAACTTAACTAAAACGATTGCAGCTGCCATGGTTAGTGCTAATAATATGGAGGATGGTACAACATAGAATCCAATTAATACAGTTAAACCTGCAACAGCCTCAATAATTGAAGCAGCATACGCAAATACAGGAGGCAACCCAATTTGGTCAAACATGGCAATGGTTTGTTCCATTCCAATAATCTTTTGAAAACCATGTGCCATCATAATGACGCCTAATATTACTCGGCCAATCAAGAATGCCCATTCCATTCTTTTATTCATCTTTATCACTCCTCTCACAAAGACTAACGATTCTTTTTTGGAAACGGATCACATTTTGTGAAGATTACTGGTGATGAATAGGATTGCTTCTTTCAATTGATTGTCTCAATTTTAACCAGAAACTAGTTTGAACCAGTGTGAAAAGGGAAAACTATTCCATATCTATTCATAGAAAGGAAATATTCCCAACATGTTCAAAAAAATGCTTCCCTCATCCATAAGAAAATACATGCTTATGTCAAAACGGCAACGGAAGCATGAAATTCAGTTAACTATTTGGTATATGCCACTTATGTACATATGCCTAGCCATTCTTCTTGTTGCATTAACTTTGTTTTTAGATTTATATGTGGAAGTGTCCCAGTACACTTTTGAGTTTCTGAGTATGGATGCTGAAATAACCCGATTGCTCGTTAGTACCCTTATCGGTGGAATTCTTACTCTTAGTGCTTTCACTCTCAACTCATTACTCGTTGTCCTGACAACATTTAGCGGGCAATTTTCACCTAGAATGCTGTTGAATTTCATTTCAGATAAACAAACTCAACACGCTCTAGGAATTTTTAATGGGAGTTTTATTTATGTTCTACTCGTCTTTTTGTTTATTGGAAATTCTAAAAAAGAAATGTTTGCTGCAACACCTACGATTACAATTGGCCTTGCATTTCTATCTGCTATCACATTTATCTTCTTTATTAATCATGCCACCACTTGGATGCAAGTTCACAATATAACATATAGTATGAAAGAGATATCAGAAACGATGATCTATCAAACATTAAGAAAAGATTTAGAAACTCATCGCTCCGAAGAACAAGGGGACACAATGGAGGAAGAAAAGAAAAACATTAAACATGTAGCGTGTAATGCATCAGGTTACGTTCAATTAATAGAATATCAAACCATGATAGAAGAAGCGAAGCGAGATAATGTCATCATTAAGCTTCATTATAAGGTAGGAGATTTTGTCCTGGTAGGCAATAGACTTTTCAGCTTTTGGGGGCCGGACACAGGTCAAATTCACACAGAAAAATATCATAAAATGATAGAAATTGGTCACAAGGAAACAGAAATCCAGGATCTTCAAATGGGGATGCACAAGCTTTCAGAGTTAGCAATCAAAGCCGTTGGAAATGATGATCCGAAAACGGCTGCGAATACGATACACCAAATGGCTGATCTTATGTTAACAGTCGCTACTTATATTACCTTTACTCCATATTTAATAGATCATGATAAACAAGTACGGGTCATTCTTCAATCTGAAGAATTTGATTATTATATTTACCGTGGATTCGGCTACATTCGTCATTATGCTAAAGGAAACCATTTAATTATTACGGAAATTGTACGAGCTTTAGCTCTAGTAGCAGAATCCATTCATGAATCAAAACATAAATCATTATGGGAGTTCGCCTGTAATACCATTGACCACATAGAACGAGAAGTGATTTACGAATTAGATAAAACATTTCTTCTATATGAAGTCCAAAAACTAGCTAAATTAACTAACCATCTACATGATTATGAAAAAATCGAAATGAAATTTTATCCCAATGCAAATGAAAATACTTGATGAAAAATGACGTGTGGAATCCACACGTCATTTTTATTTTGACTTAAAATAAACAATTTCCGGATCTCCTTCATCTAAGTTCTCAACGACTCCACTTTTAACGAATCCGTTTACGTTAAATACTTCTTTCATCGGTTCATTAGATTGATTAGTTGAAGAAAAAATTTTCTTTGTAGGTGAAATGCTGACAAAATGATTTAATAGTGTGCTGGCGTAACCTTTTCTCCTTTTTGTGGGTGATACGATGATTAACGAAATAAATGCACAATCAAAAAAGTAAGTATGGTAAAGAAGAAATCCGACAATCAAATTTCCTTCTTTTACCACTAAGCACAGTTCATCCTTTATAGCATTGGTTATGTATTCTTTTCTTCTATTATCGCAAACTATGTCATGATCAATATCCATAATTTGATCTAAATCATTTATTTGAGCTTGAATGACATTGTTCATGGCTAATCCTCCGCTTCGTTTTAAAATACACAAACTTTTTAAAAAACTCTACTATACTATTCATTATTTAAAGAAAAAAATATTTATCTTTTTTGACTTATACAGTGCTTATAAAAAAAGAGTACTAAACCGCATGATTTAATACTCTACATCCAACTTTTCAATTAGCCTAATCCTTAGGCTTATCAAGTGCCTGATAAGCTTGTTGATACTTTCCGCCCTCAGCAACCTCTGCGTGGTACAAAGCCTTGAGGGCATAGTTTCTTTCAAGCCCAAGTTCGTCCATTATTTCTTTTAATCGTATTTGTAATTCTCTGTTGTCTTTCATTAGTTCCTTCATTTGTGATTTGATGTATCTCATAGGGTTGCTCCTTTCAATGCTCACGAATCTATCAAGTATATCATGTATCAGAGAAGATGAATGCATGCTTGAACAATTTAAAACATTGAAATTTATCACCAAATATTTTCTTTCTTTAACCAAATCCATTTTCCATCAAAAATATCTCGAAGGCTACTATCTTCATTAAAACCAGCGTTACGATAACTCCTTTGAGCTATTTCATTTTCAGGAGTCACTCGTATGTATATCCAAGGATAATGAATCCTCTGAGCCTCACCTTCAAGCAGTGTAACAAGCTTTTTTCCAAACCCTTGTAGACGATGTGTCGGACTGATAACTAAATGAGCAAACTCTATATCTCTCTCTTCATCATCAACCCATATTTCTCCATATCCAATGGCTTTCCCTTCACTCTCAAGTATGTAACACCATTGGTCATCTGCATTCAACCATCCCGCAAAATCTTCAAATTCAAAAGTGGGTTTATTTGTAGTATTCATACAATCTTCATGATTTTGAAGCCATTTGTGAAGGTAACGATGATCATCGATTCCTGCTTTTCGTAGCAGCATAACATTCACCCCTTCTTTATTTACAAAAGTTCTTATAGACTTATTCTTGGTGTGAGGTGGAAAATCCTTTGAAGTTGGGAAATATGTGATCACCGCAACAAATAAAGGACTTGATAATATCGGAGTATGTCATATATGCAACCAATTCCCTTAAACTTTAGTAGTATTATAGATGTTTGAAAGCTTTCTAATTTTTGTTACGAGTTTACCTTCATAATCTCCTTCAAGACTTATGCTATCAGTTGCCAAAATTGAAAGTTTATCATGGCGACCTACCATAACCGAGTATTTTGCTTTTTCAAACATTGGTATATCATTTGAATCATTCCCAAATACAATAAATTCTTGCTCTTTCACCCCTAAACTCGATAGGGCACTCCACTTGTTAATATTCTTAGGACTAATGTCCAAAACATTTTCTTTTTTATGTTCATTAACAACCACATCAAGTGACTTTAATTCCCTAGACAATTCTTTAAAATCAAATGATGTTAGTATTAAAACTTTAACAATCGTCTGAAGTTCGGTAATGGACTTTGATTGCGCAAGTTGCCCCGGGTCAAGATTGTTTTTAATTGGATGATTTTGAGGTCCTGTATAAGAATAGTCCCAATCACTATCAATTAAATAAGTCCCATTATATTTACCTATGAGAGATAATATCTCATCTAATTCATTATTATTAAATGGAGTTGAACAAATCAACTTTCCTCTACAATAAATTAGGGAACCATTTCCCCCTATTAACGTACATTCATGAAAACGTTTATCTAACACAGGTAGCATGTCACGTATAGGTCTCGCTGAGGCAAAAATGACTTCGTTTCCACTTTTAATCAGTTCCAAAAGACAATCTACCATTTTTGTAGATAAGGGTTTTCCTTTGAAACAAATCGTACCATCTAGATCAAACACAAAATGCATAACGATTCTCCTCTGAACTCTTTATTCTTTAATTATGAAGGAATCAATGGGGAATTGCGTAAAATCAAAGGAATTTCCAATAAATCATCCACCACATAATCTGCTGCGTTATCCTCGTTCCAATAGAGATCACGCTTCCAAATGCCCTTCATTCCAACGTTTTGAGCAGCTTTCACATCATTTTCCGGGTGATCACCTACAAATATACAATCTTTTGGAGATACATTAAGCTTCTCTACTGCTCTATAAAAAATTCTAGGATCCGGTTTTTTCATCCCCTCCCATTCAGATATCAAGATTTCATCAAAATAGGTTGCGATTTCTAAAGCCCTGATATTATCCATTTGAAATTGCCCAAACCCATTTGTGATCATTCCAAGTAGAAGTCCGTCCCTCTTTAATTCTTCTAACATTTTTATCAGATTAGAAAATGCCACACAACTTTGTTTGAATTCTGAGATATAGTCCTGAAGTAGTTCTTCCCAAGTAATCAATTCCAAATGAAACTCAGAAACTAATTGTTGATATACTTTATCTTTCCACACATACCCACGACTATCCAATTCTATAAATCTTGTTGTGAATTTTTCTTTTCTAATATGCCCAAGGTGACAATGAAATCGATCATATTGTCCATCAATAAATAACTTTACAGATTCATTTCTATTTAATAACGTACCGTCTAAATCAAATATTACGGCCTTCACCATAAGTATTTTTCACCTACCTAGTATGTAGTTTTGAGTTTAAAAGTCTTTTTAAAATAGGTAGTGGATTCTTCATATCCTATTGCTTTATAAAAGTCATGAGCTCTTCTCGTTGCTAAAGCAACCAGATTAGCCCCACGTTCTTGTGATTAACTTTCTATTATTGCCATCAATCCTTTACCGATTCCTTGCCCTCTATACCCATCCAATACAAATAATTCTTCTACCCAAGTAACATCTCCATTGGCTTAGAATGCAGGATGGTGAAAGGCTAAAATGTATCCTACAAGTTTTTGCCCTTTTTCAGCAATAAAAATATCAACAATTGAATCAAGGAGTACTTTGTTCATTGCTCGCTGAAAATCTTCCTTATTAGGCATAAAACTAGTAGTTAGCTAAACATGCAACTAGAGTGAATAAATCATTCATTTTACGAAATTCAGTCATTCTATAATGAATATTCATGTTACCTTCTTCTTCAGGATTAGTCACTTTTGAACTAACGAGCTAAAATAAGGAGTAATCGATCCGACTTACTACAAAATCAAGCCAGATTCTTCATAAATCGAGCCGAATTCATTAAAAATTGATCCAAAAGAAGAATAAATCAATCCGTTTTACAATATTAACCAAATTAATTATCTTAGCAAAATCTCTCGTATCTCCCCTATTTCAGACACAACGCCTAACGGAATATGAGAAGTTGGTTGAGAAACACCTTTCCGGTTCACCCATATGGCCTCCATTCCAACATCTATCGGTCCTACTACATCATGAATCCAAGAATCACCTATAAAGATTGTCTCACATGGTTTTTTATTAAAATGTTCTAAGGCAACGTGATAGATTTCCGGGTCTGGTTTTCTGTAACCTAATTCTTCTGCTTGAAAAATAATTTCACTGGGAAAAATGTTCGATAATCCCATACGTGAAATTTTTAGTCTTGCATCATACAAAGCATTGGTGATGATGCCTACTTGATAGTGATTACTAACATCATGTAATAATCGTGTAATAGCTGGATTTTCTCTTATAAAAGACATACCTGTTTTTAAAAATAGGTCATCTATCTCATCAATAACATCTACACCTGGAAACAATTGAAAATTAGCAAAAGCATGCTTCCATCTCTCTCTTCTGAAATTTTTTGGAGTAATATCCCTCCTTTTAAACTGTTCTATTAAACAAGTAGGAACGTGTAATTTCTTCTCGAGAAATAATGGTGCATCCAGGATTTTCGTAAGAGGATGAGATTTCAAAGTATGTTTGAGCCCTTCTTCAAACCAAGGTGAGCAAAGTAAAGTATCGTCTAAATCAAATAATAATAAGCTGTGATTACTCATTTATCTCACCCATTAGTAAATCATTTAAATAAGGTTCTATGTAACTCCGGTATTCTTCCGTCAATCCATCAGGTAAGTTCTCAAGCTGTAAGTATGCAAGATTAAAAGACTCCTTAGTATCTATTTCAACTGTTCCCTTCGCTTCTCTTGTTAAATAGACTGCGGTTACAGAATATATTTCATCTCCATTGGCTATTTTAAAATAATATTTCTCTCCAGAATGTATACCTAGTAATTTCAGTTGACCAATCTCAAGACCTGTCTCTTCTTTCACTTCTCGTCTAGCAGTATCCTCTAAACTTTCACCCAGTTCCATTAAGCCACCAGGCAGGCCCCACCCTCCATCTTTTCTATGTTGTAAAAGTAATTCATTTTTTTCATTTACTATTAAAACAACTGAACCAGCTAATATTAATGGTCTGGAACCGACTAGTGCTCTTAACTCCTTTACATAATCCATATGATTGCTCCTTCTAATCAGAGAACTTCCTTCCTTTAAAACAATCCAAAATTCTTCCTCTTTGCTTCTCACTAGGAGATATTATATTTCTCTTTAAATTCAGGACTTAATTCACTCCATACATCAAATTTATTCCCATCCAAATCGCAAAAAACAAAGTTCCTACCAGCATGACCCCTGTCTTCAATTTCACCAACTTTCATTTTCTTCTCTCTGAATTCTTGATGAATCGCTTCCAAAGCACTTGATCCATTCACTTCAAAGGTTAATGTAAAACGTTCTTCACCGTAAGCATCATAGAAGTTAGCGCTTTGATTTTCTTTCGATTTAACTAGAAATATACTTTGATTGGCAATGTTAAGTATGGCTTTATCATCATCCTTATAATTTAACTCTGCCCCAAGTTTGCTTACATACCATTCGGATGAAAGTTCTACATTTGTTACTGGTAAATAGGTAGTCCCAACTCTTAATAATGTTTCACTCATTGAACTCAACTCCATTTATTCGGTTTATTAACTTATTCTTCAGTAAGTATTGAATTTCCTTTTTAATTCCAAATCCATACTTTCTCCATAAATATAATTGCTTCAATTATCCACACGATAAATGCATGAAATCGTTAATTAAGTTGACACTTAATTAAGTGTATGCTAAATTAATGTCATGATGATTCAACAAGCTATTCATTCCATATCTGTACCTACTCGTAGACGCATATTAGAAATTTTACGTGATAAGGAGCTTACTTCTACTGAAATAGCATCTCAGTTTGAACTCTCAGCCCCTGCAATATCCCAGCATTTAAAGGTTTTAGAACAATCAGGCCTTGTTGTTGTCCGAAAGGAAGGAACAAAACGCTATTATCGAATTAGAAGGGAAGGTTTTTCTGACTTAAGACAATTCATTGATCAATTCTGGGAAGACAGCTTGCTTCGTTTAAAAGAAGCTGCTGAAAAGGAAGAAAGGAGAAAACATGAGTCAAATGACTGAAACTCTTAGAAAAGAAATATTTATTGAATGCAGCCCTGAAACACTTTTTTCTTACTTTATTGATCCCGATAAAATGATTCGATGGATGGGGAAGCAGATTTTACTAGAACCTAAGATCGGGGGCAAATATCGAATAAACATTAATGATGAAAACATTGCCCTAGGTCAATATAAAGAAATCATACAAAATAAAAAGGTTGTAATGACTTGGGGGTGGGAAGGATCAGAAATTATGCCTCCTGGTTCGAGCTCAGTGGAGTTTATTCTTACTCCTATGGAAAATGGAACCCTTTTACAGTTAAACCACTATGACATTCCAATTGATAAAGTCCCTTCAAATAATAATGGCTGGACTCATTATATGGAACGCATCAAGCTTTTAGGAGAAGGAATCAAAATTGGAATTGACCCTTGGTCTATTAAAAAATAATGAATTTGGAGGATATAAAAAATGACTATTGCCATTCATGAAGAAATTACATTTAATGCAAGCCCCGAACAACTATACGGAGTACTAACGAATTCTAATCAATTTAGTGATATGACCGGTGGAGCTCCCACTGATATTTCAAAAGAAGAAGGCGGTACATTTTCTTGCTTCGGTGGAATGATTGAAGGACGGATGATTGAGTTAGTTTCAAATGAAAGAATCGTTCAGGCATGGCGTGCAGGTAATTGGGAAGCAGGTGTTTACTCCCTTGTGAAATTTGAGTTTAAAAAAGAAGGAGATGAAACTCTCCTAGTGTTTGATCATGTAGGATTTCCTGATGGACAAGCAGAGCATTTAAAAAACGGTTGGACTGAAAACTATTTTGAACCTTTAAAGAAATATATAAGTGAGTAATGTAAAGGGCTGGCGAAATTGTCAGCCCTTTTTAGTATCTGAGTAGGAATATACTATAATCGATCCAACAATAGAAAGAATCAATTCATCTTCCAAAAAGACCAATTCTACCTCACTTCTCTTCCTTCATTTCAACGATTTTCACAGCACAGCAATCCTTTTCTTTTTTCTCACCAAACAATTTTTTCAGCCAATTCATTCTACTCACCTCCTTTTTATATTAAATAAAATAAGAAACCAGACAGTGTTGACATCAATAGAACGGATCCTACAAAGGCGAACACTAATTTTTTCTTAAAAATGCTATGGAGCAAGGTGACTTCTGGGAGACTCGCTCCAGCTGAAGCAATCATCAATGCCATTACTGGTCCAAGAGCCATGCCTTTTGCGATGAGAATTTGTGAAATGGGAATCATGGTTGATAAGCGAATATATAATGGTATTCCAATAATGGCGGCTAATGGCACAAGCCATATATTCTCTCCTCCAAGAAAGGTGGAAATCCATTGGGTTGGTATTGTTCCATGAATAATAGCTCCGATTCCTGCTCCCATAATTAGAAATGGATAGACAGTTTTCATGAGGGACATGGTTTCCTTTAAAGTTCTATTAATATTAAAATTTCCCTTTGACTCTGGGTATGAGAAATTTTCCAGTATGACATTTCTTAGTGATTTTTGAAACCCAAGTGCACTTAACGTGAATCCAATGATGATAGATAAGATTGTGGTGATAATAATATAGACAAGTGATACTTTCCATCCAAGTACATAAGTCATTAAAGACATAATGGTAATATCCAGTACCGGTGAAGCAAATAAGAAGATCATCACAATCGAGAAGCGCACATGATTTCGTAATAGGTTGACCACGATAGGAATGGTGGAACATGAACAAAAAGGTGTTACAAATGCAAATAAAACAGCAATAATAGCACTAATTATTGGGTGGCTTTTATTCATAATCGACTCGATTTTTCTATATGGAATAAAACCTTGGATGATATTAATCATAAAAGACACCAAGACAAATAATACCGTTAACTCTAATGCAATACTGATGAAGTCATTTAAAATATTGATCAATTTTTTCCCCTCCTAGATTTTATAAATCAACTTTTTTTGATTAATCGAACACAAAAAATAAATCAATTTTTTTTGATTAATTGCACAAAAATTATTCACGCCTAAATAGACAACAAAGCTCTTCAGATAGTATATAATTCATTTCAATATGATTCAAGGTGTAATAGCTCCACGTTCCCCTCGTGTCTTTTTTGATCAATTGTGCATTTACTAAAATCTTTAAATGGTATGAAAGTTTAGACTGAGGAATTTCTAGTTTTTCAGATAGATCACACACGCAAACTTCTCCATGCTCAGTGATTTGGTGGAGGATGTGAAGTCGTTTATGATCAGCTAATGCTTTAAATTTTTGTTCATATTTTTTAAAGGCACTATCAAGGGAGATATCAGTTAAGGGGATTTCATTTTTCATGGTCAGAACTCCTTACATCAATTTTTTTTGATTTAATATTACTATATTCTGGTTTTTCAGAAATGTCAACATTAAATCAAATAAATTTGATATAATGTATTTTCCCGAGTTGCAGACTCTTTTAATCCCTACCCATATCCACCAGTTTAGAAATGGTCTTCCAATTCCGGATCGTCACGGGATCTTCTATTTTTTGCAGTTGATTTGAGAGTTTAGAATTCCGAATACTTTGGCTAAATAATAGGTAAACCTCTCTACCAACTATTCCTAATTTCTCTCCTTCCTTCTTTACTCCATGGAGTCCATCAATCTCTAAAGAGGAAAGCTTCTTATTCTTTAAAGCGACATATAAACTTTCTCCAGCTGCTGTTTTTCCCGCTTCTTTAATTTCTTTTTCAGAGAAAGGGCACGCTTTCACTAATTGTTCCATTTCACTGAGACTTCTAACAACAACTGGTATCCTTAAACCAAATTCACTCTCTATCTCCTTTTCAATCCTCCTACACACTATTTCTTCATTCTCATTTGATTGAAACAAAGCATTCCCACTCTGTATATATGTTTTAGGGTGTTTAAATCCAATCTTTTCAAGCATCGCTCTCAGCTCAGACATTTTAAGTTTATTATTCCCACCAACGTTAATTCCTCTTAAAAATGCAATATAGGCACTCAATCTTTCACTCCGTTCTTTGCAATTTGTGTGATTTTTAAAACAAAGTCTGTCTTTTTTTCGGTATACTCTTCTCGATTATTCTTGTACATTTTCGATAAATGTACCTTTAGATGTTCATATTTCTTTGCTATCGATACATGCTCTCTCAAATAATCTCTAAAATACAAGCGATCCCATAAAAAATCTTGGTTACTTGGTGCCATATGTATATGAAAAGACTCCTCCTCTAAACCTGTGGGAGTGTACCCTTTTACAAACATGGAATGCTTTTTCTGTTCCTTCATATGAATATAATTGTGTTTGGTCATCTCTTTTAAGATGAAGTTATCCACTTCTTCTCCCTCTGGAATCTCAACTAATAAATCAACTGTAGGCTTTGCAGATAATCCTGGTACTGCTGTACTTCCTATATGTTCAATTCTTAAAGCTATGTCAGATCCAAGAATAGATAGGATTTCTTGTTTTTCATTTTCAAACAGAAAAGGCCATTTTTCATTGTAAGGATAGATTGTGATAGGATATAATCTTCCAAGTTCTTCTTTTTTCACTTCATCTCCTCCGTTTTTCTTCTCTTTATATTTTCACTTTTGGAGCTGCTATTTCCTTCTTCATATAATAAAAACTCCTCAGGAAAACTGAAGAGCTTTTATTAAGAATCTTTTCGTAAACTTTGTTGCATTTGAAAAAGCAAGTAAGTAATGTTGATTTCTGCTCCAGGCGCTCGCTTTCCGCGGGCATGAGTTGAGACTCCTCGGCCTTTGCCCTGTGGGTCCCGCAGAGGTCGAGCACCTTCCGCTCTAATCACCTTTCTAAGTGAGAATTTCCAAAAAAGAATATATAGGTACTTTCACGTTTAAAAACCAGTATTTTTTAATTCAGCGATTGATTGTATCTAAGCTTTTAGACATCCATATTTTATCATACTAATGTAATCATCAATTTCAGGCAGGACTTTTTCTTGCATTTCAGTAAACGTAAGCTGTTGAGTTTGATATAAATGTAAGTACTTTTTTGTTACGTTTTCAAGTGCTATGAGAGTTAAATTCATTACTTTTTCAGGAGAGGCATAATTTTGCAATAAGCTATCATCGATCATTTTCCCTAGAAAAGGGTCACTATATTGGTCGACGTTTTTTTGGAGTAATGATTTAACGTCATCTTCCAAACCAATAGGTGGATGAAGTAATGCATTTGTCACTAATTCCGTTTCAGTTTGGTATGTTAACTGAATCTTTTGTTTCTTTAAAACTACTTCTTTAATTCGATGAAAAAAATCCTCTTCCTTTACTTTTTGTACTTCTTCCATAATTTTGTCCCCAAGCAGCCTTCGACAATAATCAATCATATATAGAAAAAGATTCTTCTTATTCTTAAAATAATGAAACAGTATTCCCTTTGAAATTCCAGCAGCATTGGCTATGGTATCCGTAGACGTTTTTTCATATCCTGTTTTACTAAATTCTTCAATACATACTGTAATAATGTGCTGCTTCTTTTCTTCAGGTAATCTTTCAAAAGCAGAGTACAATGTGCTTACCTCCGTTTTCTATTTTACGCAATATCTTTTCTTCTATATAACCAGAAGGTGAGGCAAATACTTAAAGCAGTTATCCCTAGCATAATAACCAAATACACCGGTTGAATAGCATTCTCCGATATGAGATCTGCAGCATCGACATACTTAAAAAAACTAATATATTTTACTCCTTCAAGTCCTTCTGAAATTCCAGCTACCACACTAAAGAAATAAGATATTAGAACAAGTCCTAATGAAATAGATGTAATCGTTCTTGTTTTCTTCATAACTGATGATAATAGAAAAGCTATCGAAGCAAAAGTAATATGCAAAAGGGTTGTTGCAAAAATTAAAACACTAAAGGTTTTCATTGAAACATCTTCATCTGCAAATTGAAACCCAATAAGGCAAATGATTACAATGAAGAGATTCAATAGGCAGATGTTTGTCATTACTGCAAATAACTTTTCCATTACAATACGCGATCTACTCAGCGGCTTTGATAAAAGAAATTCTATCGTCTTTTCATTTTCCTCTTTTGCCATCATATTTGAAGCCAACATCACAGCATAAATACTACCTATTAATGTAGTCATAAAATGAATTTCCATTCCATAAAACCCTAATAGTGTACCAATATCCAATCGATCCATTCCAAACGCTTCTTTAAAAGAATCAGGATAAGCACTTAATAAATTGTTCAGGGTTTCTTGATCCTGTGTAAATTGAGGATATATGCTAAGAGTCATTAATATTATTCCACCTAATATGATACTCCATATGATTAAGGACTTGGCATTTTTAGTGAATTCTCGTTTAAATATCATTTATTTTTCTCTCCTTCCTATTCGTAATAATGCATAAACACTTCTTCTAAAGACGGTTCTTCAATTAATAAATCCTGGATTTCGATTGTTGATAAATGATTTAAAAGGAGCTTCATATCACCGTTATATAAAAATTTCACTCCATGAAGGGTCCTTTCCTGATTGACTATCCCTTCTAAAGATAAAGGAATATCCACACCTGAATGTGCCGAAATACTTATTTTCTTTAAATTATTCTTCGTTAACGTCTCGACTCTCTCAACTGTTACAAGTTTTCCTTCTTTAATAATCGCTACTCTGTCACACATTTTTTGAACTTCACTTAATATGTGTGAGGAAAAGAAAATGGTAGCTCCTTTTTCTCGTTCCACTTTTATTAATTCAAAAAATACATTTTGCATTAGAGGATCTAGACCACCTGTGGGCTCATCTAATATTAATAACTTCGGCTCGTGTAATAAGGCTTGAATAATTCCAACTTTCTTTCGATTACCAAATGATAAATCCTCTATTTTCTTGTTCATATCTAATTGTAATTTTTCAGCTAGATCAAACATACGTTTCTTGTTTGCGTACTGATGAAATTTGGCTGAATACATTAATAAATCTATTGCCTTCATATCATCATAATAATTGACTTCAGAAGGAAGGTAGCCAACTAACTGGCGTATTTCTTTTGAGTGAGTCACAATATTTTTCCCAAATATCTCAGCACTTCCTTCTGTAGGATAAATGAAGTTTAAAAGGGTGCGAATGGTTGTGCTTTTCCCTGCTCCATTTGGACCTATAAAGCCAAAAATTTCTCCTTCATCGATTGAAAATGAAATATTTTCAATCCCACGATTTTTTTTATAATACTTTGTCAAGTTACTCATCTCTATGGCTTTCATACCTTTCCTCCTCCAAAATGAAAAATAAAATTGACTCACTAGTCAATTTTATTTTATTCTTTGTTGACTCATTAGTCAATTTGTTTTTTGTTTATCATATGACTTCTTTTATGAATTAGAACACATCGAGTATGGACATTTTTAATTTCCAATTATAATGTGAGACTTCCTATACGTATAATGGTATATTCATATAAAAGGAATACTTTTTAGAAGTAAGGGTATAGAATAGTAATCTACTATCGTCTAGTACCTCTTGCTAAGATTTCTATTTCTGAATTTCCATAAAGGAAATTTTGGTGGGAGGTGATTAGATGAGAAAAATCAATGGAATAAAAAGTTTAATGGTTTACCTTCGATCCGTAGATTATCCATTACAGGAAGAGGAAATTATTCTTTTACTAGAAAAAAAACAAATCCCTCATCTGAGACCAATGAAGAACTTAATTGTCTTTAACTTAGATCATATCGATTGGTGGATAAGTGAGCGAAGAGGAAATTAATTAGACCTCTGATTAAAGCCCTACAATATTGTAGGGCTTTATTTATGAGTTTCCTGATGGTTTAGTGTATACCGATCGTTGATTATTTCACCAATTTTCCTTAACCCTGCTTCTAAATGGCTCCAACTTACTTGCACATGAGTTGTTTTGATAAATCCAGCGATTATTATTGGTCTATCTTCTATTATTAAATACCCTACATCATTACACACTCCTTCAAGACCACCTGTCATATGCAACCACTGACCTTGAAATCGAAAGCCATCCGGGTCCTTTTGTGTACGCAATGCTTCTAAAATATTTTTAGTATTTTCGTGATTTAAAAGTTCTTCATCTATTAAGTATTTAAGAAACGTAGCAACCCCTTCAGGAGTTCCTATATTGTGAATTTTATCTTGATTTTCTTTATGTACCATTACATCTAAATTTAATTCATGTAATCTATCATTTATTTCTTTATCAGAAATAATAGTATTTAATTTCTGATAAGATTCCGAATCGTGATGACTAATCGATTTTTGAACACTCTCTAATGGGGCGTTTCTATTTAGTGAAAATACAGATGTGATGAACTTAGCTATGCTAGCCAAAGGGAAATATTCATTTTCATTTATTTTTATTGCATCACATGTTTTAGTATCAAAAATGAAAAGTCCTAATTCAATATTTTCAGGGATGGTGGATCTGATTCTAGTTGAAAACTCAACAGTATCTGTCATTTATTTGACTCCATTCTTTCTTTGATAGGATATAGTGATTGTAGATTTGTTTATCTAATTCAATTTTACAATCGAAAGAAAACCCACATTTTCCAATGACTTTGTTTGATGCGAAATTATGAGGAAGAGCAAGAGCGATAATATGATCCATATTCGTTTTCTCAAACAAATATGTAATCAACCCCTTTGTAGCTTTTGTAGCTATTGCCATATCGTTCGGAAAAAGCATACATAACTTCACGATTCGGAGGAGTCAGTTCTTCCTTTATTTCTGAACAGCACCAACCAATACATTTATTTGATTCTTTTAAAATGATTGCCAATTTTAAGGTTTGTTCCTGTATCTTTCCTGGTACCGTATTTAAAAATTCATTGTTTGCTGGTATTTCATAGTTTCTCACCCAATCTAATCGTTGCTCCTTCGTTGACTTCCAATCTGGAAGAAATCTAGAAACCATGTGTTGGTGGCTTATTGTATATATCCTCTACGTCATCTATTCTAAATTCTCGTAAATAAATTTCCCCACAATCAATCATGATACTTCCATTACTTTGATTAATTAAACCGGTTTGTGAATTCATTCCGATAACTCCTTAGTTTATTTTATTGTTATTTTAACATACATATTTTTCCTTTCAGTTTAGTTTTTTGATTTTCCCCCTTGTATGTCTTTTATTCCTTGAAAACTATTGTAGAGTTGGGTATCCTTAAATCTACAACTATTGTCGTAAGGGTGTGTTTTACATGCGTATTAATAAATATATTAGTGAAGCGGGAAAAACCTCAAGGCGAGGTGCAGATAAACTCATAACTGAAGGTCGTGTAACAGTAAACGGAAAAGTTGCAAAGATTGGTATCCAAGTAGAGCCTGGAGATGACGTCCGGGTCAGTGGAAATCCTGTCCGCCTTGCACGAAATAATGTTTATATTGCCTTGAATAAACCAGTCGGAATCACGTGCACAACGGAAAAAAAGGTGAAAGGAAATATTATTGATTTAGTTAATCATCCATTAAGAATTTTTAATATTGGACGACTTGATAAAGATTCAGATGGATTGATCCTTTTAACAAATGACGGAGATATCGTAAATGAAATACTCCGTTCAGAAAATAAACATGAAAAAGAATACATTGTTTCCGTTGATAAACCAATCACACCAGAATTCGTCCAAAAAATGTCAGAAGGCGTTCAGATTTTAGATACAAAAACCCTTCCTTGTGAAGTAAAGCAGCTTTCTAAATATGATTTTCAAATCACCTTAACACAAGGGTTAA
Source organism: Rossellomorea aquimaris TF-12 (assembly GCF_001648555.1). GTDB lineage: Bacteria > Bacillota > Bacilli > Bacillales > Bacillaceae_B > Rossellomorea > Rossellomorea aquimaris. The sequence goes on from NZ_LQXM01000029.1 coordinate 348,973, forward strand.
ATCGTCAAATCAGACGAATGTGTATTGAGCTGGGGTATGATGTTTTCAGACTTCAACGAACTCGTATCATGAACATTCAATTAGGAAACCTACCTGTTGGCCAATGGAGAGACCTTTCCAAGAAAGAACGTAATCAATTATTCAATGAGTTGGATTATGAGCCTAGGGAATGGTAGGAATTTGTTTGAATTTGAAAAAGAGTATCACATTTTTGTGACACTCTTTTTTTGATTTCTTTATTGGGTAAGCTTGATAGAGAAGCCAACTGCATATTATCCTTTTGAACTATATCCTTCAAAAATCAATCCACCAACAGGCTCATACATCTTATGTACAAAATCCACAAAAACATCTTTATTTCCATTCTTATAAAAATCATTAAGTGAATAAAAAAAATCGCGATACATTTTCTCGTCATAAGAATGGAGAGCTCTCGTTAACCCTTTCCCTCTTCCTGACCATTGATTATGTAATCTGAGAACAAAATCAGGCACTTGCAATGATAGATTGTTGAGAGTGATTAATGCTTCTTCGTAATTTTTTGAATCTACGAAGTCATCAAGTAGGTCACCAATAAAATACCTCGAGGCAAGAATATATTCCTTCGTAAGAGGCGTCGGACCCGCTGAAACGTGTACAATTACATTTTTTCTTATTTGATCATATTGAGGACTGTACTTGATGACTTTTCCTTCAGAAATCATATTTCCTAAAATTGGTCTTCCTTTTTCTCTTTCTCGTTCAAACTCATCCAGGTATGATTGGTAATTATGAACAAATACCTCAATTCTCCAGTCATACTTAAAAAGACTTTCACGATAACTTTCAGATTCATTTTGGAACACAACGATGTCCAGATCAGATGAATCGGTTTCTTCTCCTCTGGATGCACTTCCTGCTAATATAGCAAATTCGCATTTTGGAAAGCTCTCAGTAACAAAACAGGCTGCAGCTTCGTGGGGTGTGTTTTGCAAGTTTATCTCACTCCTTAATAAAAAGCGGCTATTTTAACCGAGAATTCAACCGAAAAGCAATATTTTCTTTAAATTAAATTCTCTATCAGTTATTTTTGGCTAAAATGATTAGAAAAGTATACATATGTAAGAATTAAAACTGGTAGAGAATGATATATTATCAACTTTTGAGATTTTATTTTTAACTTTTTAGAATTTATTTTCAACTTTCGTGAGTTTATTATCAACTTTAACAATCCTGACGAATTATTTTTTAACAAAGGTGAGTTTTTATCATTCAAAAGACTTTATTATCAACTTTTATACTATATTATCAACCCAAAACCACTATTATGTGAAAAATAATTTAATTGCCATAATCAAAACGGATACGACCAATATACGCTGGATCCATTTTTCTCCACCTTTTACTGCAAACTTACTACCTACCACAGCGCCAATACTCGTGCCGACTGCTAAAGTCAAACCGTATCCCCAATGAATCTGGTTGTTCACAATAAACACTATTAGAGCTGATCCTGTATAGATAGCCACTACAAAAACTTTAATACTATTTATTTTCACAAGTGATAGACCGGAAACGAGAGTTAATGCTGCAATAATAATAAATCCAACTCCTGCCTGAATAAATCCACCATACACGCCAATGAAGAAGAATATCACTATAAGAACCATTTTTCTCGAAAATGTTTCAGGACTTGAAGAATTCAAAATCATTTTATGAGGATTCCAAATAATAACAGCAAGTACGATGAGCATGACAATAGACAGAATACGATTAAATAGTTGATCAGGAAGAGAAATAGCAAATCTCGCTCCGATTAATGATCCAAATAAGGCTGGTACTGCTAACATTGTGCTAAACTTCCAGTCAAAGTAACCTTCCTTTCTAAAGGAAGCAATGGCAACAACATTTTGAGCCATCAACGCAATTCGGTTTGTTCCATTGGCTACCGAGGAAGGTAACCCAAAAAAAATTAACATAGGCATTGTAAGTAATGAGCCTCCACCTGCTAATACATTTATAAATCCTGCTCCAATACCTACAAATAAAATTAATATAAAAGATAACATAATTAATGGGTTCCTTCCTTCTGTCTATAGATGCTGATTTCCATGGAAAATACGAAGTAAGGTCTCTCTGGCTGGAACCTGAAGACGATCGTAATCTAGTAGAAATTTTTTGTTATCATAAGACACTTCTTTAATGGAACATTCAATACATCCATCTTCTTTTATAGTAATTGTTGAATATACCGCCGTTGGCTTAGTATGACATCCAAGAGCACCCGGGTTAAGATAGATTCTTTGATTTGAACGGAAGTGATGAAGAATGTGATGGTGACCAAAGCAGATCAAATCATACTTCTTTCCTTCATATATTTTATCCAGTTCTGTGGCAGTTGGTTGAGAATTAATTGGGAAAAAACGCCCCTGTTCATTCAAGTGATAATGGACAAATAAACATTGCTTATTTCCTATCATGCATTCAATCCGGTTCGGTAAAGTGGATAAAAAGGGCAGAAATTTCACATCCAGGTTGTCTGCAATCCACTCGTGATGCAATCGTTCCTCTCCCTCACTTCCAATTTCATTGTCCACTAGAAGTTGGACGATTGCTTCGTCATGATTTCCCATAACACAGGATATGTCTTCCCGAAGATACAGTTGTTCCAATACTTCATTTGATTCATGCCCAATAGCTATCATATCTCCTAAACAATAGATATGTTGTATGTCAGGGTCATTTTCGATTTCGTTCAGGACTGCTTTAAGAGCTGAGCTGTTGCCATGAATATCGGTTATGACGGCTATTTTACTTTTCATGTTGATAAATCCTCCAAATTCCTACTTGTTCATCATTTCTTCTCTTCTAACACTTTGTCTAGCTTTTCTTCTATATACTTTAATCGCTTGTTTCGTTTATTTAATAATACAACCAAGTATATAATGAACGTCGGAACACAGATTAACATAACAAGCATGATAAGTTGAAAGATCATATCTCCCACATTAAGTTGAGCTTGTCCTAATACGAATAAGTTCATCATGGATTCACCTCTTCCCCTACAGTTAGCCGAAAATATGAGTATGTAATAACAAGCTATCCTCTCCTTTTTTTGTATTGATCATTAATCAGGAAACCCTTAATTTACTGAGATTTGGTGAAAAATAACCATTTCACACAATCAGCTTGATATATTTTCGTGTGATTGATTAATAAGTGTCTTTTCATTTTCTATTTCTTTTTGGATTGGGCCAGAACCTAACTGTATTGGGCCACTATTCACCATAATTGGGCCACCTTCAGAAGCTATTGGGCCAGAAATAGACACTATTAAGCAAATTAGTGAACTTTCTTCAAACCAAAAGCCCTAGAGAACTTCCATCAATAATTTCTTTGAAAAGACAACTGGCGCACCTACACATTTCCCATGGTCATATTGCAATTCAATTAGGGCTATCTCCTTAATGATTCCAGATAGTATTTTAGAATGGCTAGAACAGTAGTTAAATGCCTCTAATAGTTTCAACTGAGTTAATCGATTAGCAATGGTACAATGGGGAATCCATTTTCCAGGTGAATATAGTGAATCTTCCTTACCATCTAAATTGAAGAATTGGTGATGCTGAAGATGGAGATTCATTAGTTCTTCCGTCACTACTGGTGAGAGAAATAAAGTTCCTGAATTGATAAATGTTCCCAGTAATTGGAAGGAAAGTGGAATAGCTGGCTTATTTTCATAGTACGTATCCATTAGTTCCATAAACCGTTCTTTATTTAAATCTTCATAGCTTGCAAGCGTTAGATGAGGCTGTCGATTTTCGACTTCATAGGCATAGGAAGTAATCTTTTCATCATGTAGTCCTTCCCATAAGTTCTTAATGTTTTGTTCTGTCTTCTCATCGAAAATAGCGATTACACCAAACATCTATTTAAACTCCCTAAAAATGAGATCACTTGAAACCGGCTTTTCACCTAGTTCTCTAGCCCAAATAGACAACTGTCCTATATGATGAATTTCATGGGCAATGATATGCTGCAAAATTTTCTTAAACGTAAAGCTAATCATTTCACCATTTTTTCTCTTTTTCCTTATTTCCTTTTGCTCTATTTCAATATTCCAACCCACTAAAAAGCTATTGGTTAGAAGCTTTGTATTATTAGAATAGTCAACAACCTCTTGAAGAGCGGTTATCAAATGAATATCCTTTACTTCTACTGGTCGGTCTCTAATCTGATTGATCCATATCTGTTCACAATCTATAACATGAAACAAGGTCTTAAGTATGCTGCCCATTCCTCCAATCCTCTCTTTTACAAGTTCATCGTATGGAATGTTTTCACACCATTTAATCCAATCTTCTCTTACCTGCCAATTATACTTGAACATTTCTATCATCTTTTTTCTCCTTTAAATAGATATCTAATCTTATATGTTTCTAGATTTTCCCTATAAATTCCTTTTTTTCATTAAAAAAGAACCCAAGACACTCATGATCACTTGGGTTCTACTATTTAGTACTAAGAATTTGAACAGTTACAAGAAGGCATCCCCTGTAGCACTCCACTAGAAGGAGATAACCTCTTTTGACGGCATTGTTCTTCAAGTGCAGAGAATAACAGACCTTTTACGATCATGGATTCGTTTGAAGCGTTTGTCGAATGAGTGTTTGGTTCCTTTTCCCCCAATATCCTTCTCCTCCTCCAGATGAATGAATTTATAACATTTCTAATTGATTATACGTTTGCGTATATTTAATCATTCATAGTAAAAGAGGAAAGTGCATCGTTCAAGTTGTATAAAAAATGTTGTAAAAGTAAAGAGATATCCTTTTATGGATATCTCGGGTATATTTCTTACTATTGAGTTTCTTTCGTGTATTGGTAGAACTTATAATTCTTCCCCCTTTTTGCAGCGATGATATTGGTAGATTCTTTCACGCTAAACAAAAGGGTTCCTTTAGGTAACCTTTAGGTAAAAAAGAAGCATCCCCATCCTGAATAGTTAACCCACGATAAGAACTAAGCTCGGAAATATTTCTCTTTACCATTCCTATTCGCTTACTAACCTTTACATTTTTCACTTTGTCTGTATTTAAAACTTCTTCATACAAGTATTCATTTACAATGACAAAGTCAACAAAATCAATTTCATTTCCATCAATATTTGGTTGAAAGCCTATAAGATTTGTTTTTTGTTTTTCATGGGCACAGGAAACTGACAAGAATACTGTAAAAAACATTATAATCAGCAAAAGCTTAAAACTAGTCCTCACTCTTCTTTCTCCTTCATTGATAAAGCCAAGTGTTTTCCAAGATAGATGCCGCTTGCTGCCGCTTGAGAAAGTGAATGTGTCTCTCCAGAGCAATCTCCAACTAAAAACAAGTTTTTTACCTCAGTTTCAAATTCTTCATTTGTTTGAAGTTTTGGTTCATAAAACTTCGCATCGATTCCATAAAGTAAACTATCTTTATGAATAGGCTCCTGGATTAACCCCTCTAAAGATGTAAGAAAACCTTCTAAGGCTTCTGTATATAATAAAGGCACCTCATTTTTCACATCACCACAATCAGCATGGAGAGTTGGGATAATTTCATTCTCTTCCAGGCTCGTGGTTTGTCTATTCAATTTAAAATCTTCAAACCTCTGCACAACAATTCGATCTCTATCCTGATTAATACCTCCAATAACAACCTGGGCATATTTTGCTGCCTTTTCATAACTAGAAAAATACTGTGGCACAAATAAAGTGAAATTCAAATTAGCACTTGGCGTTTCTTCTTCACGTGCATTTTGACCATCCGGCATTACCAGTCCATGCTGATGCTTTCTGATGATTCTTCCCTTTGGGTTCATGCAATAGGTGGTAGCACTAAACCCTTCTCCTATAAACTTAAGCTTTGTTTCGAAAGTATTTTGAAGAATGGAATGAAGTTGATCCCCTTTCATCTCCACACGAATCCCAAGATCTAATCTCGTTTCTCCTGGAAATAAACCTAAGGATTGTGTTTGTGTTTCAAACCACTTACTTCCACTCATTCCTGTACCAATGACCAGCTTTTTTGTCGTATATTCGCCATTATTAGTGTTTAGTTGGAACCCTCGTTCAAGTGTATCTATGCTCTCAACACTTGTCTGAAAGCTAAAAGTTACACCCTCTTTTAATTCTTCATACATTTCTTGAAAAACCTTTTGTGCGAGGCGTGTTCCCAGGTGACGAACCTCCGTGGAGAGAACCTGAAGGTGATGTTTTCCTGCTAGTTTCTCAAGTTCTGTATTTTTTGTAGAGTATGATTCTACTAGATGACCACCGTAAGAACATAGAATCGCATCAACTTCTTGCATAAGCTTTAACGTTTTTTCTCTCCCTATTTTTTTATAAAGGTCACCGCCAAAATCATTCGTATAATTAAATTTCCCTTCTGATTTCCCTAACCCAGCAAAACCCACATATTTATTGCAAATACCTTCACAATCACAATCTCCACCCATATCCAGACCACAGGTTCTGTTGCTAAGCTCATTACCGATATCAATCATATGTATGGTTAATTCTTTATTTTCCTTTAATAACGTATAGGCAAGAAAAACGTTACTAACGCCTGCTCCGATTAACGTGATGTCAAACATTCAACCGCCTCTTTCTTTGGCTACAATCCAATTTTATGCCATTTTTCTAATTCTTCTACTATATGTTGCCGTATTTCTTTTCCAACATGAAGAAACTCCAGTCTAAAATAAAGAGTTTTCATGAAGTTAGTGACATTGGTTTTTTTTCTGTAAAAATATAATGAATATCCTTCTTTATCATATAAATCTTTTAGTGTATTAGATACACCAAAGATCCACCTTTCTAATGACTCTTCATCCATCCCTTTATCTAAAAGTGCTTCAATAGCAAAAATGATTCTTCCATCTTCATCATCACAATACAGAGCTTCTTTAAATAGACACTCTTTTATAACCGAAAGACAACGTTCAGTGAATTGGAAAGCAGGGTGTTTTATACAAGCAACGAGATAGTCTGCTCCATGAGCTATACTATGAGCCCACCCTTTACCTTCAACATAACCTCGTGTATCTAATTCCTTCTCTAAATATTGCATACTGCTTTCTATTGTTTTTTGGGCAAGTTCCTCTGTCAAGAAAGGTTTGACTCTATCCTTATCAATCAGTAGAGCAAGAACAAGTGAGGAAAACGAACGAGTAAAAACGGAATCCTCTTTTATTTGACCAATCTTATAGAATAAATAACTCTCCTCTAAACAAGCTTCCAATAGAAAATTCATCTGCCTGGAACTCAAGAAATCTTCACTTATTAATTGATAGAAGGTAGTATAGATAAGTTTATCACGTAATTCAGGATCAGTTGAGCCTATGTTTTCCAGCATCTGTTTTATAAGCCAGTCGAAATCTACTTTTATGTTTTTTTGTAAATCTAGTTGTTTTAATTCGGACTTAAGAACATTTTCAGATCCCCGGCCTAGTCTTATCTCCATTTTTCTAGATTGAGCTTGCATTCCCATACTTTCATAGAACCCGATGGCATTTTGATTAAATTCCCATACTCCTAGCTCCAAGGTCATTATTCCTAATTCTTTGGTAAATGCCACAACCTCTTCGAAGAGTAATTTGCCTAGACCCATCCCTCTAAAAGCCTCGTCCACTCCAAAGTCTTCGATAAAAACGGACTCACTCTGTATTACTGTATTTAGACGTGGAGATTGGCTTTTTCGGATAATTGTAAAGGCCACAACCTTCTGATTTTCTTCAATGATAAAAACTCTGCCATTATCATTTTCTACTGTTTCTTTAAAGTATTCATAATCTAATGTATCATCAGTTGTTTTATACTTATCCGGCCTCCCTTTTACATGAAGGTCATGAACCTCCTTATGTAGAGGTTTTAATTTATCATAATCTTCCAATCTCGCAATTTTCACAGATTTGTTCAATATACCTCATCCTTTTTGCTCATTTATAAATTTTGATATGCTTGAAAAACCATAAAACTTAAAAAGAAAAAATAAGAAGATAAAAATGCAAATACCAAGGTATGCTTTTTGATAAATACGATATACATGAAATAAGCAACCACACCCATAATCACAATATCCCAACACATCAGAAACAGTGTTGGCTGCTGCTTTTTTAGAACATCTACGTAGTAGAATGCAACTATATCATGGAATGCAAAAGATAAAAGAAAAAGAAATGCCAGGAACCAGTGAAGGGTTTCTTTTATAGGAATAAAGTAAGTTGTCTTTGGCAAAAACATTTGTATCCCCCCTGACTATATTTGAATGCTCTTTATTACTCTAACATAAAATCCCATTTTGCTTTTACAATAATTTTCCTTTTCATGCTAATCTAACATTGTGATGAAATATATGAGTTAGGGGATATAAGATGAAAAAAATATCTTACTTTTTTATTACTATATTTATTGGTTTAGGCATTATCAGTTGGAAAGTTGGACAGGTTGATAAACTCAATAGAATTGATGTGCAAGAGATTCATGAGGAGGGAAGTGTTAATGATGTAGGAATGGTGATAGAAGAGGCAGATTTGAGAAGCATAAGTTTTTTACTAGAACAAGTAAACTGGGAAAATGATTCCCTCGCAGTTAATGAAAGCACTCCTCATTTCTCGGCCACCTTCTTCTATCAAAAAGACAAAAACATGCCTGAAAGATTAATAGAATACAGCATTTGGTTTGACCTTCAAAATGGACAAACAATCCTAAAGAAAACAGACGGCGTCGAAACATATGGTGTACTTGAAAAAGAACATGCAGTTAAATTACATAACTATTTTAATGTTTGGGATTAAGAGGTGCGTCCCTCAGTGGGGGGACGCACCTCTTATGGTGTTCATTTATGTAATTAAATGGAAAACAGATCGATTCCTTTGTGAATTGGATTGATTTCGACATTTTCCGGATTGTTTCTGCTAGAAAGCGGATCGATTTTATACTATTTCCGATCGATTCCACTCTAAAATGGATTTATTCTCCTAAAAAAAGTCGAATTCCTAACTCCCCCTATTCCAAAATCCATTAAAATTTTCACTTATCCTTCAAAGAAGGATGCAAATATAGAAAAGAGGATACTGTTGAAACCACTCCTCCTATGATAATCGTGTTATTTGATCCAATTACTCCAGCCAAGATTCCTGCTAATAAAGCAGCAAGGGGCATCAGCATCCATGTCATAAATCGACTTGTTGCCTGCACACGACCCATTAAAGCATCCGGAGTTAATGTCTGGCGGATGGTAATAATGCACGGGCTCTTCATGGAGGCACAAAGGGTACCAAGTCCATTACAGAAAATCAACAAAAGGTATGAATCAAATAGTCCAAACAACACAATGGAACTTCCACCTATTAAGGATGCTGAAAACAGGATCCTTCGATAAGAAAATTTTTTTTTTAAATGGCTCGTCACCAATGCCCCAACAATTGCCGCCCCCCCTCCAAAAGATAATAACCATCCTATTTGAGAAGCATCCAATCCAATCGTATCCTTTAAATGAAAAACCATCAAAGTAAGAAAAAGAGTTGTTCCAAACACCGATGAAATCATGGCTAGATTGGTATAGAGAATTGGTTTTGTTTTAATCACGAAAGAAAATCCTTCTTTCATATCTTTCCAAAAACTTTTGTGACTGCCCTTCCCCTGGGTTTGTCCCTTCATATGGATGCTCCGAATAGCAAGAAAAGAAACAAAAAAGCTAAAGCTATTCACAAGCAACGCGTATCCAGGGTTATAAAAAGAGATGATCAAACCGCCTATACCAGGAGCAATAAATACTGCACTATTAAATGTTCCTGAGTTTAATGAATTTACAGCCTGTAAATCCTCTTTACGAACCAAATTAGGAACTGTAGCAAATTGTGATGTGTTATAAACTTGGCTAAGGAACCCGACGATTAAGGCACATACATACAGTGCCCACATATTCAATAGTTCAAAAATAAACAACAGACCAATTATCCCTACTATGACTCCTCTTCCTAAGTCACAAATTAGGAGTAATTTCTTTCGATTAAATCTGTCTGCTAGTATGCCTGTTATCGGTTGTAGTAGAATTGGTACTCTTTCTAAAGCAGCCACAATCCCCATGCTAACAGGGGACCCAGTAAGAGCTAAAACCATCAGCGGAATGGCAATTAAGTAGATTTGATCTCCGAAGAAGGAAATAAGGTTTCCTCCCATAAACCGAAAAGCTGAATAATTTCTTCTTAAAGGTGGAAAGTCATGGTGATTTTTGTGTAACTCTATGGGTTCTCCCATTCAAATGTCCCCTTTTACTCTCCAAATAAATATTGATGTAATTCCTTTGATAAAGACGTTACTCCATTTTCTTTCAAAATATATTTCCCTTGGTGGACTTCTACTAGCCTAGCGGAACGGAGGATTTTTAAATGATGATGAATGGTTGATTTTCCGAGTTCTAAAACGTTTGTAATGTCTTGTAAAGTAAGATCAGACCTGGAAAGTAACTTCATAATTCTTAGCCTCACTTCGTCGCCCAGCGCTTTATGCTTATGAACCAAAAAATAATTCGGTGTATCTTTGTCTTCTGGACTTATGCTTTCATTTGCAATCGGATAATAAAAAATTTTCGTTCCTTCAATATCTCCTTCAACATTCCATGGTCGATAAATAGATTGTGGAATAAGCAACACATTTAGAACACTTGGTTCAGGTAAATAGGTGATACCCCCTGTCGCCCATTCAACCAATTCCTCTGGATTCAATTTTTCTCTCATGTCAATTTTGGATTTGCGATCTCTTTCAAGAATGGCTTTTAGATCCTCTGCTTCTGGTTCAATTACTTCTTGGTACCACCTATACATAACTTCTTCAAGGTGTTTCTTTAAAGGTTCAATAGGGGTGAAACAAATATATTCAATATATTTTGGATAAAATGGGTTTTCACTTGTCAACTTCTTTAACTGCTCAATCGAAGAAGAATCTCCTTTTGATGCAAGTAACCTAGTTTCTCCATGTTTATAACTAGTAAAAGGAAGTCCGTGATATCTTAGTTGTTGTTCATCAAGTTCTTTAAGGTAGGTACTAAACTCTGAAAGATCATTTAACTCTTTTTGATGCAAAAGCATTAATAAAGTCTTCCACGTATTGTGTTTTCCCACATAATTCAATTCATGAGTTAGTTCCTTTGATAGGGAGTTTTTGATTGGTTTTAAAGGTTTTTCAAGTGTACTTAATAATTTTGAATTCGTCACTGCTGCAATGCCTAATGCACATTCCCATAATAGACCTGCTTTAATGTGAACTGAATACGTCTCTCTTTTTCTGCTACTTGTGTGTAGTATATCCATGATAAACCCCTCTCTAATTCCTACGACTACATTCTACACTTATAGAATTATTTATTCAATATTTTTAGAATTCTCACTCAAAAAAAGGCAGTATTAGTTAAATAAGTAGTTCATATAATTTGGAGAAAACTTAAAATCGCAAATCAAATAACATACGGTTTCGTAACGTAAATAACAAGTGAGTTAACAATATAATTAACGCACAAAAAATCTTGGGACATCCCAAGATTTTTGTTATTAAATATGTTGTTCTTGTTCCATTAAAGCCCCCCGTTAACTTGAATAACGCTTTGTGATAATATAGTTAATAATCAGCACCCCAAAACTTGTCCTTTTTCATATACTTTATCAACGGAATGAAAATTAGTGGATATCAAAATTAATGTTTGTGCCAGTTTTTTATTCTCTACTATATGTTCATCGTGATAATTGTTATGTTTATTCAAACCCAATAAAAATCCAGCTACAAATGCAACGATAGTTATCTGCGAATCAGCGAGTATGCACGAGAAAGACTTATATTTCTGAAGGAGTAGTTCTGGAAGCCGCCAATGCAGTTAAAGCCTTCTCAATATAACTATATACTTCTTCTGCAATCCCCAGAAATTCTTCAACATCTACATTACTATCCAAGTAACACGCATACAGATAGTCAACTAAAGCTGAATCAATATTGCAATAGTCTGATATGGCACTCTTCATCTTAGTAATGTCATCTTGCCAAACCCCTGTCTCTTCTAAAACCAAAGAGTATAATGCACGAATTAATCTCTTTGAGTAACCTTTGGTATATCTAGATTTCAGTGTGTCATCATTGGCATTAGATAGAAAACCGCGAACGCGATCCACTGCCTCTTGAGTGTCTGAATTCAAGTCTAATATGAACTCAGGTGAAATAAGAATAGGCGGTACTTCTTCGCCAATATCAGTACCATGTATACAAACACAGATTATCTTGATCCAAAATCCCCATTCATTGGGTTTATTTCTTACATCATCCAGTGAACAAATAACCGTATCAACCTTAGTTACTAATCGATATTTTTGTAAAATCTGGTCCTTCAGACATGATACTCTATCATAATCTATATCTTCTGGTCTTTCGCATACTATTGTAAAATCTGCATCAGACTTAAATGGCTTAGCAGTACCTTTAGGAATTGAGCCACACATATAAATACTGTGAATCTTCCCACTGAACTCTGAAAGCAAGCTAGCTGTATACTCCTCTACAAAAGTCTTGTACTCACTCTGAATACTGATCTTCTTTATAACCTTCCCCAGAACCATATCTGGTCTCCTTTTATCTTCTAAAATCATTTTATCTCCCCTTGTTTAAAAGTATATCATTTTATAAATTTTTCTCTTATTGCTTTTTCACTATCCTGAAGAAGGACAAAGCCGAAGGTCTATTGGCTACTCTTCATTTTTGCTTAACGAAAATCACTTTTTGTTTTCCTTTTGAAAATCTCGCCACTCTTCAGAGTAATCGGGATTAGTAACTTTAATTTCTTCAGAAACAACTTCCAAATTATTTAAATCATATATAACAATATAATTCCCGAAAGGAGATTCATTTTTTGCCAATCCTCTATCGTATTCGACTATACCTTCGGAACTGATTTTAGAAGCACTTGTAGTTTTGTAATTAGTATCAACAAAAGCATCAAGAACAGGATTAAAATGGCTTAAATTATTTGCTAATGTATCCATAACCTCTTGTCTTTTTTCTTCTAAGGTCCTTGATTGTTTCATTTTTTCTGTTTGATAGAACATCAATATTATTCCTAATAAAACAATTAAAACAATACTAAAAGTCGGAAGCATTCTCTTCAAGTTAACTCCCCCTTACCAAAAAGATACATAATAAACAAAAAGTCCTTCTTCAATTAACCTGCCCGTTAATTGAATAACTAAATTTTCATAATCTTTAAGTAAATTTTACCACATAATGTTATAAATCCTTGAGTTTTCTTGGAACAGATTAATATTGCATCTCATATAACAAGTAAAATAGCACCCTAATTCGTATGATGACAATATCCATTGTCATGACGTTACTTGGGGTGCTATTTGCTATGCTACTTTATTGTTAATATCTTATAAAACGTTGATAAATCAAAAAACAACTATTCGATTTACTGTGTTATAAGGGATGCTAATTCATATGCCATTTACATTGTTTCTCCACGAAAACTGAAATACTTATTAGTTAAACTACACTTTTATCTTTCTCCATCAATTTCTTCAGCCGTTTTGCCTTCTATTGAATAAAGTGCTCCAACTAAATCATTCTTCTCACTATAAGGAAATGACGTACCACCAATGATTTTCCCATTGAAAAGAAAGGCAGTTATGATTACTTTAGAGTTTGTTAATGGATGATTTGTTACGATAAACGTTTCTTTTTTAATATTCCTGTTTATATATTTATAAGGGTTTTTTTTTTGGACTGCCCAAATATCTTTATTTGGAGTTTCCTGCAAATCTTCTTTAGAGAATGTGTAGACTCCGTTTCCTTCATATGATTCTATTACATACCCTTTTTCTCAAGATACTTTTTAACTACCTTTCCATTTTCACTAATGGATTCCTCACAAGCAGATAATAAAATCAGAATGATACATAATACACCAAATTTTTTTATAGAAATCACCCACCCTTTTTTTCTATTTTTAACATATCCACTCCAATAAAAAACACGAATCCAGAAGGAGGATTCGTGTTTTATTACTCTACGTACGAACTTTATCTTTATCTTTCTTTATCTGCTTACTTCTTAGCTGACCACATGCCGCATCAATGTCAGTACCCTGTTCCACACGTACTCCACAATTGATACCGTGTTCGAGTAAAGTACCATAGAATTCTACAATGGCATCTTTTGTACTTCGTTGATACTGATTGTGCTCATCAACAGGATTATAAGGGATTAAGTTAACATATGAAAGATGTCGTTTGTTTTTTAGAAGCTTGGCTAGTTGAATAGCTTCTTCTTTATGATCGTTCACATCACTTAGCAAGATATACTCGAATGTGATTCGTCTATTCGTTTTTTCTAAATAATAGTCTATGGCTGGCATTAATTTTTCTAATGGATAGGCACGATTGATTTTCATAATCTTTGTACGTAATTCATTATTCGGTGCATGTAAAGAGACAGCAAGGTTAATTTGAATGTTTTCATCGGCAAATTTATAAATCTTGTCTGCTAGTCCGCTTGTAGACACTGTGATATGACGGGCACCGATTGAAAGACCTTTTTGATCATTCACAACGCGGAAGAAATCCATCATGTTATCATAGTTATCAAATGGCTCTCCAATCCCCATGACAACGATATGACTTACACGCTCTCCATCGCCGGCAGCATCAAGGTGATGTTGAACATTCATAATCTGTTCTACAATTTCTCCGCTAGATAGATCACGATTCTTCTTCAATAGTCCACTTGCACAGAATGTACAACCGATATTACAGCCTACTTGAGTTGTAACACAAACAGATAAGCCATAATTAAAACGCATTAGTACTGTTTCAATCAAGTTCCCATCCTCAAGCTTAAACAAGAACTTAATTGTTCCGTCCTTTGATTCTTGCTTAATTTCTTGTGTTAAGGTTTGGATATAAAAATGTTCTTCTAGTAATTGAACACATTCCGCATTCACATTTTTCATTTGAGAGAATTCAGTCACTCTCTTTTTATATAACCAATCCCACACTTGAGCCGCGCGGAACTTTTTTTGACCGTGTTCGACTAACCATGCCGTTAGTTGATCTAATGTTAATCCATATATGGATATTTTCTCCATTTAAAACCCTCATTTCAAAACTCTACAATTTTCTACTTATCTATACTACTTAAAGTATGCCAATGTTTCAAGCCATTTATCACGATTGTGAAATGTTGGTATTCCGTAAGTTCGTAAAAAAGAGGTCAAAATTAATATTTTCGCCTTTCCCCTCTACCTTCAGGTTGGTAATAATATTCTGTTCACAAAGATTAAATTATTTTAAAATAATATTAAAAACATAAATTTCTTTACTTTATTTTAAAAATCAAATTTTTCTGCCATTAATTTTAATAATGAAAATTATGCTTACATAATATTTTCTATTGCATACTGACGTTTTTTTATGTAAATTAGTCAAGTATGTTTAATAGGAGGTATCATCATGAATCAAACTCAAACAACACAACGAGTTCAAATGACAACAGCTGACCCTTCCGCTCTAGGACTATTCGGTTTAGCAATGGTGACGCTAGTGGCTTCTTCTGCAAAACTTGGATGGACGGACGGAGTTTCCTTTGTATTACCGTGGGCAATTTTCCTAGGGGGAATAGCTCAATTAATGGCTAGTTTTGGAGATGCGAAGCACAATAACACATTTGGTACAACAGCATTCGGTGCATTTGGATTATTTTGGCTGGGTGTAGGAACATCATGGCTTATTCAATATGGCGTTTTTGGAGAGGCAGCTGCAGCGGCCGTTGATCCCCACCAATTAGGAATTGCTTTTATCGGCTATTTAATCTTCAGTCTATTTATGACGGTTGGTGCTATGGAGACACACAAAGTATTATTCATTATTTTTGTCTTGATTGACTTTCTTTTTATTGGTCTTTCCCTATCAACATTAGGAATTGCCCCTGAAGCGATGCATATGCTGGCAGCCGTTTCAGAATTTCTCATTGCTCTTTTCAGCTTTTATGGTTCTGCTGCAAGTGTCTTAAACACTCACTTCGGGAAAGTTACTCTTCCTGTTGGAAAACCATTCGGGATATTCAAATAAGAAAATCATCCCTTATCCGTTGTTTTTAGTGGATAAGGGATGGTTTTTTATTACTTCAGATTAAACAGATTCTTTTTATTAATTTACCTACTGTTTAATCAGGATTTTTTAAGAACACAACCAAGATATTTTCAACTTTAAAGATTTTATTATCAACTTTTGAAATAAAGTGAAACATATCATTAACTAAAGAAGCTTCCTTAGGGCGGTTATTATCAACTCACTACTACTTATGAACCGTTTTCAATTCAAGAACGTACTCTTGCATAAATACATGTATCGGTTAAACGTTCACCATCTACAGAGAGGTCTTCATTGCGTAAGATCCCTTCTAGTTCATATCCTACTCTTTCTGGAATGGCTCTACTTTTTCTATTTTTAGATTCACATCTTATTTCTACTCTTTTCCCACCTAATTCTTCTAATGCCAAATGAGTTAATCGATCGATAGCTTCAACCATATACCCCTGACCGCTCATTCTCGTATCAATCCAATAACCTATTTCAAATTTTGGTACATCCCAGTCAATGTTATGAAAACCAGTACTTCCAACAAATTCATTTGTATCTCTTTTAAAGATGAGATATCTGAGGTTTTCACGACTTAAAAATTTAACGTGAGCTTGGCGTGTATTGATTTCCGTATCCTCTTCTGTTGGCTCCGTTTGTACAAATCCCAGCCAGGGCTTTAACTCATTTAAAGAAGCTTTAATGGCCCCGTTCACTACCTTTCCGTCTCCAGGCATAGGCATTCGAAGAGTCAGTCTTTCTGTCTGTATAGTTGTTGGTACTTCTAACAAAATTGGATTCATAGGTCCCACCCTTTATTGGTAAAAATTATCATAATTATAATTTACTAGAGAAACCCCTGTCAATTTTTACTATCAAATAAAGGCAAGCCTCCTATTATTCTATACTTCTTAATGAGAATAAACTATAATTGAATAAAATAATTCTATGGGAGTATCACTATGACATTAATAAAAGAGTTCACCGATATTGGAGAGCAAGTTACAGTAAGAAAAAAAGATATTGCTGAAAGAATTTATACAGAACTCTCTATTGCATATCCTTCAGACTATACTGAAGATAGTAAGGGGCTTCGCATTCCTTTCTTTGAGCAGCTTGTAGACCTGATTGGAAAAGGTTTGCTTAAAGAAGAAGCATGGGAAGAAAATACTTATAGATGGGGGCTGGAAGTTGGATATTTGGCTACTTCAAATGGAACTCCATTAAATACGACTCTACAAAAAACAACCTTATATAAAAAAGTTATCATAGAGGATATCCTTAAACATGTTCAGAAGAATTTGGTACAAGACCTTTTACTCGAACTCACTTTCGATATCGATCTAGCCATTAATAATATGGTAACTGGTTTTTGCCAGGCATATAAAGATTATGACCAACAGCAGTTAAAAGAATCTGAAGAGAAATTTTTGTCCCTCTCTACACCAGTCGTACCTATTTTTGCTGAATTAGCCGTATTGCCTTTGGTTGGTCAAGTGGACGAAACCCGTGCTGAAGTGATGGCTGAGCATGTATTAATAGAGTGTAAAAGACTCTCTATTAATAAATTAATCGTTGATTTATCCGGGGTTTATGAAATAAATCCCTTATTCCAACAAGGAATTATGAAACTACTTGATAGTCTTAAGCTTTTGGGAATTAAACCGATTTTATCAGGTATGCGACCTGAAATGAGTATAGAGTTTGTCCAATTGGGAATCAACCTCTCTGGAATTCATATTTATCAATCCTTGAGCAAAGCAGTAGAAAACCATCAGTAATTTCATTCAAAAGAACATTAAAAGACTTCACATTTGTGAAGTCTTTTTTCAATTACATTATTACGTTTACTGCCTCCTCACCATCAACATACATACTTTAGTGCAGTATTAATGATGTTCACTGTGATGATCTTCTCCTTCAGATTCGTCTGCTTTCATTTCTTCAGCACTCACTTCTCCAACAACAAATTGTTTCTTAGGCATAACATGCATGTCCCTGGCTGTAACATGTGTTTGAACATAATATATCCCTTCCTCTTTGAAGGTCTTTTTAATTGTGTAAATTCCATTTCCCATATTTATAGCTTCAATCATTTCACTTTTTTTTCACTATCATTTTTCCAGATTTCAAAATTCACTTCATCAGCATCTGTAACATCGGTATCTCCTTGAAAAACCTTCACTTTCAAGCTAGTTTCTTCATTTATAGATATTTCTTCTGGAAGCTGAATATTCACCTCCACTTTTTTGGGCCCTTCCATTTCATTAGATGAACAGGCTGCAACTGTAATCATTAATAAAATAATCATTAGAGTAAAACTTATTTTTTTCATCTTTCTTCCCCCAGTGTTTTTAATTTTCGATATCCCCAAGCTAAGTGGCATAAGGTTTACCACACCTGACATTAAAACAAAGTACCGTATGGCTTATCTTATCCAAAATTTATCTTACTCAATTTTTGTGAAGAAAAAATGAAATAAATAAAAAAAGAGCAAAGAATCAGAGATCCTTGCCCTTATTACATTTTTTTGATTTTAGTAGGATAAAAGATGGTCTTCTATGTTCATTTCTTAATTTAGGCATTTCCCTTAATCCATCTTGTGTTGGCTCGGGTTCAATGATTTTTTGAAGTGTTAACCCATTTTCAACCAAAGTATTGATTAAAGTTGATAATGTTCTATGGTATTTAATCACTCCCTCGACGTACCAAAACTGCTCCCTTTTCCCTTCTTCATGGTAGTGATCAACTGCCCAATGTAACTTGGTACCCTCTTCATCCTTAACCCAATTATTCATGCCTTTTCTAGCCGTTACCACCGGATGCTCTGTTGAAATTATTAATTCCCCGTTTTGTTTTAGAAGTCGAGCTAATTTTTTTATTAAACTTTCGTAATTTTCTATGTAGTGGATGGCAAGAGAGCTGACAATTAAGTCAAAAGAATTATATGGTAAAACCATATCTTCCATAGACATACATTGGTAATCAATACAGGGATGATGAGTTTCTGAATTCGCTTTTTCAATCATCTTCATAGATATATCAACACCTAGCACATGTGCTGCCCCGTTTTCTAAACAGAACCTGGAAAATTGTCCTGTACCACAACCTAGATCTAACACTCTCATACCTTTTAATTTTGGTAATAAAGAAATCATGGCTGGCTGTTCAATAAAATCATTGTATGTCTGTCCAGTATTTCTCAGTTTCATATATTCATTAAAAAAATTTGGATTATCATAGATATTTTGTTTCATTCATTACCTCCTGAATAATTTCTGTTATTAATCAATTAACGTGTTGGAATATGCATGACTACTCCTATATCCATTGATCGCTTATCCTCTAAATTAAACTCCCAGGCTGGTTTATCCCCACACACTGTAACTTGTCCATCCTGAAGGATTAATCCAGTTTCTTCATACAGAGCGAGTACTGGCTTATTTGTTTTCCTGATGAATTCTTTTATCATAAAACCCTCAGATGCTTCATAATGACACCAAATGGCAACCTCATTTATTAATGATAAACCTTCAAAAGATGAAAGGTGTACATCATTTGAGTCCACGTGAGCACAAGTAAGAATGTTACTTCCTATGATGATCGCTCCTGCACTTCCTCCATACACTATTCCTCCTTCTGTGACAAATTCATACAACACGGAATCAAATCCGGATACTTGTAACTCTTTTAATAGTTTGAATGTATTTCCTCCACCAATATAGACTGCTGAAAATGCTCTAAGATCCGCCAGTGTTTTACCCTTTAGGTTAGTCCACATGGTTATTTCCTCGATGCCCAGAGGATTGAAAACGTTGTTTATCCATTCAAAACAAGATTCAAAGGAGATTGAATATTTATTCATAGCAATTGGAATATATAGTAAAGGTTTCGTTTTCGTAATGTTTTGTGCAAAGAGTTTATCAAAGGTTTGAGTTTGTTCTTTATCTCCACCACCTGAAAGGTAAAGGGGTCCCATTTAATGTGCCTCCATTTTGCATTAATTTTTTTAAAAAAGCTTATTGAACTTTATCATCCGACACAATATGAAAATGTAGATGCTTGGAGTCTTGATAGTTACCTAGATTTGTAATGACGCGACATGCTCCATACTCTTGTTCAATTCGTTTTGGAACTTCTCTTATGGTTTTCATTAATTCATCGAATATCTTTTCTTCATTTTCCTTAATTCTTGTTAAAGATGGAATGTGTATTTTAGGAATTGCTACTAGTGTATCTGATAAAAAGGCTTCGTATGATAATAGACTAATGTATGTTCAGTCTCATAAATTTTTTCGACCTGTGTTTTGCCACTTAGCACTTCATCACAATAAAAATCATTTGTCACTTTAGTTTTCCTCCTCAAAAAAACAATTTCACTAGTATATTTTAACATAAATTCCCAAATTATGATTTTAAAAATAATTTCTCATAAACTTCCTTTACAATGAAAATTTTCCTCAGAATACAGGTTCCATCTACTTTTATTCTACTAAAATAGTCCCTAACTTTCTCAATACACAAATAGATTTTATCATGATAATCTAATTTTGACAGAATATTTTGATAAAAATGGAGGAGATCTTTTGAAGAAGAAAAAGTTAATTAGCATGAGTTTATCTGTTGGTTTGTTTTCTGGAATGGTGGTTACAAGTTCATTCGCAGCAGGAAATGATGACTCAATAATTCATATGAACAAAAGTATGGGTACGCCTGAATTTGTTTCCGGTCAACTTTCCCCTCCATCAAATGAATCGGCAGAATCTATAGTGCTTTCTTATTTAGAAAATCACAAAAAAACATTCAAACTTACAGATGAGAAAGCAAATCAACAATTTAAAATTTTATCTGTAGAAAATGACAATCTTGGAAATACCGTTGTTAAATTTCAACAAATGTATCATGGAATATCAGTTTGGGGCTCTACTCAATCAGCAGTCGTTAGTAAAGACGGAATATTAATCGCATTGTCTGGTTCTGTAGTTGCAGACTTAGATAGAAAATATCTAAAGAAAAAAGCTAAAAAGTTACTTAATGAAGAAAGAGCCATTTCTATTGCCATTAACGATCTTGATATAAATCCTGAATTAGAAAAAGATATCCAACCAGAAATGGTTGTTTATACAGAGGGAAACAAGGCTACGTACGCATATTTCATCAACCTCAATTATCTTGAACCTGCTCCTGGGAATTGGAACTACTTTATAGATGCAAGCTCAGGAGAAATTGTAAACAAATACAATGACATGCACGAAGTAAATGGTACAAACCAAATAGGAACTGGTATTGGCGTTTTAGGTGACTCCAAACCTTTGAATACGACTTTATCAAACGGAAGTTACTACCTCCAAGATAATACTCGTGGAAATGGAATTTTTACGTATAACATGAATAATCGCACCTTTTTCCCTCAATTCTTCCTACCAGGGACCCTTTGGTCTGACAGTGATAATGTTTTGAACAATACTTATGATGCACCTGCAGTGGATGCTCATTATTTTGCTGGTGTTACATATGATTATTACAAAAATAATTTCAACCGTAATTCATATGATAATCAAGGTGCTGCATTAAAATCCTCTGTACATTATAGTAGTGGATATAATAATGCGTTTTGGAATGGTTCACAAATGGTGTATGGTGACGGTGATGGATCAACATTCGCACCATTATCTGGAGGGATCGATGTTGTTGCACATGAGTTAACCCACGCCGTAACAGACTTCACTTCAGATCTTGTCTACCAAAATGAGTCTGGGGCATTGAATGAAGCCATATCTGATATATTTGGTACATTAGTAGAATACGAGGCAGGGATAAATCCTGACTTTGAAATCGGAGAAGATATTTATACGCCTGGTACATCAGGAGATGCCCTTCGCTCAATGAGTAATCCAGCAAAATTCGGTGATCCTGATCACTATTCCAAACGATACACCGGTACAGGAGATAATGGCGGCGTTCATACTAATAGTGGAATCATTAACAAGCAAGCCTATCTATTAAGTGAAGGTGGTAGTCACTTTGGAGTAACTGTCCCTGGTATCGGACGCAAAAAGCTAGGGGATATCTACTATCGAATGAATACGGTATATCTGACAGCCTCTTCTACCTTTAGTCAAGCAAGGGCAGCGGCCGTTCAATCTGCAACAGATTTATATGGGAGTAATTCTACTGAAGTAAATGCTGTAAAATTATCCTTTGATGCAGTCGGAATAAATTAAATCGTTTTCAAACCAGTAAGGGCTCTTTGGTCTTTACTGGTTTTTCATTTGGCTCTAAAAGGAGAATTATAGGAATAACGCAATAATCAATTGGAATGCGGCCAATTTAATTAGACATCTACTTATTTTGCAGCTTTTTAAACAGAGCTAATAAAAAATCCTTGGTCTCTATCGACCAAGGATTTTCATTTAGTGGTTAACGGCTTTATCAAGTCCACCAGGCTTGTTATGAACAGCCAATTTATCAATTAATTTATTACTTTCTGCATTTAATCCAATTAAGTTTACTTTCACACCATTTTGATGATACTTAATCACAATTTTATCAATTGCGCCAACGGCAGAATCATCCCATAAATGTGTTTGAGTTAAATCTAACGTTACTTCTTTCACATCTTCCGTAAAATCAAAGCTTTCAACAAATTCAGTTACAGATGCAAAGAATAATTGCCCTGATACCTTGTATACTTTTTTATGTGTTTGTTCAGAACCTAATGTCGTAATACTCACTTTAGAAATTTTAGAAGCAAAGAAAATAGCACTCAAGATAATCCCAACCAGGACACCTTTTGATAAGTCATGAGTAAACAGAACTGTTACTACTGTTGCTAACATAACAAGGTTATCTGTAATCGGTGTTTTGTGTGCATTTTTGATGGAAGACCAGTCAAAGGTACCAATTGATACCATGATCATAACACCCACTAATGCTGCCATTGGGATTTGAACTAAGAAATCATTTAACAATAAGATTAAGATCATAAGGAATGTTCCCGCAACAAATGCTGACAGACGTCCACGTCCCCCGGATTTCACATTGATAACAGATTGTCCAATCATTGCACACCCTGCCATTCCTCCGAATAATCCTGAAACGATATTCGCAATCCCTTGTCCTTTAGCTTCTTTATTCTTGTCACTCGTTGTATCAGTCATATCATCCACAATAGAAGCGGTTAGTAAAGACTCTACTAATCCAACGATGGCAATGGATAAAGAATAAGGAAAGATAATTTGTAACGTCTCAAAGTTTAATGGAATTTCGGGTAGTAAGAACACAGGTAGTGCTTGAGTTAACTCTCCCATGTCTCCTACTGTACGAACTCCACTTCCTGTTAACACAGCAAAAATGGTTACTGCAATAATAGCCACTAAAGGTGAAGGGACAGCCTTTGTAAAGCGTGGTAAAATATAGATAATTGCTAAAGCGCCTGCTACCATTGCGTACATAATCCATTTTTCACCTACAAAGTGTGGCAACTGAGAAGTGAAAATTAAAATAGCAAGAGCATTCACAAAGCCAACCATAACGGATCGTGGTACAAATTTCATTAGACGGCCTAATTTAAGGACACCCATGACAATTTGAATCACTCCCGTTAAGATCGTTGCTGCAAGCAAGTATTGCAAACCATAATCCGCAACTAACGTTACCATGACTAAAGCAGTAGCACCTGTAGCGGCAGAAATCATTCCTGGTCTTCCACCTACAAACGCTATTACAACAGCAATACAGAAGGAAGCATATAATCCAACCATTGGATCTACACCGGCAATGATAGAAAACGCAATCGCTTCAGGGATTAACGCCATAGCAACAACTAATCCAGCAAGTACATCTCCTCTCACATTTCCAAACCATTCATATTTTATTTTTGAACTTAAATTCATAATGCACCTCTTCCTATATCATTTTGACTTTCAACTCTCATGAAAGTCGGGTCCGTTAAACACAAGGGACATTATATAATGGAATGGTCATTTTGTGAAACACCTATGTAAACACTTACATTAATTACTTTCTTTATAATACTCTTTTTTACTCTTACATCCACCTATCATCATAATTATGTAAAAAAAACATAAAACAAAAAAGGAAATGTATGCAATAAATAGAATGTTATAATAACAGCGTTTTCAAAGACTGGAGGGAATACGATGTTCAAAAAAATCCTTCTTGCAACAGATGGATCAGAGCATTCATTAAGGGCTGGAGAAAGAGCCATAGATCTTGCAAAGTGTAATATACACTCAAAAATACATATTGTTTATGTAATAGATAGCAAACAATCTAAAGATGATGTTTTGGAACACTGGGGATTGGATGCAACAGATAAACGAAAACAGAAACTGCAGATGATTGAGCAGAAAGCAAAACAAGCCTCTGTTGCTATTGAAGTGATTTTTTTACACGGTGAACCTGGTCCAACTATTGTTGAGTATGCAAATAAAAATGAATTCGATACAGTTGTTATTGGGAGCCGAGGCTTAAATGTATTTCAAGAAATGGTTCTTGGCAGCGTCAGTCATAAAGTAGCCAAAAGAGCAAAGTGCCCTGTCATGATTGTAAAATAGGAAAAAGCTTAAGGGAGTTCCCTTAAGCTTTCTCTTTAGTTTAGATCTTCCTTCTATTAGAATCCCAAAAGGATAAAACAAACTTCACTTGTAAAGAAACTATTTATATAAATAGGAAAAGATTTGAGGAACTCTTTTACTCCATGCAATTTCATTATGTTCAGCGTCCTTAACAATTTCAAACTTACAATTGTCTATTTTTTCTTTTAATAGATGATATACCTTTCGACTGGATTCTATATATTTTTGGCAGTCTATACTGTCTGTTGCTTCATTCGAGCCAATATCCATATAAAATCGCTCAATCTGAGACAAATCACTCAAATTAATTAGCTCTTCTATGTTCTCTTGGTTGAACCAATAAGCAGGTGAAACCGAAGCTATTCTTTTAAAAGTATCTGGATATATACAAGCTGCATAAGTGGAAATCAGTCCTCCCATGGAACTTCCAGCCATACTTGTTTCTTCTGGGTTTGTTCGGTATTTTTGGTCAACAAGTGGTTTTAACTCATGTACAATATAATCTATGTAAACTTTCCCTTCTCCTCCAATAGTATGACGGTCAGCTGAAAAGATATCTGTCATCTCTTTGCTTTGCCATGGTCCATATTCATCTAAACGATATAATCCTTCATTGCAGTCGATCCCTACTACAATAAGATCTAAATTACTCTTATCAAGATATTCTCCTATTTTCCAAGACATACCATAGCCTGCATCCTCGTTCTTATAAAGATTTTGTCCGTCATGCATATATAATACGGGGTAGGTTTTCGTTTCTTGTTGATAATCATTTGGTAAATAAACTCTCACAAGTCTCTTTCTATTTAAAGGGGTTATCTTCACTTCAAAATGTTCGTACATGGGGAATCTCCTCGCTACTCTTTTTTTAAGTAAAAGTTTATCATGATTAAGTGGAAATAGGTGGATAATTTAAAGTCTTTATACATGACTATTTACGCGAATTTTGTTGTTTTCAACTTGAGTTCTACCTGTGTTCTGGATGGTGGAGGGAACTGCTTCACTCCCCGCTGTAAGCGAGCGTCCTCGGCTGCAATCAACTACTATGTTACTTCTTTAAAATAGCAACAAACTTTACGAAAAGGTCCTTATAAAAAAAGCACCTCCCTCAGGAAGTGCTTTAGCTAAACGTTCTATTCACTTTCACTCCGATTATAAGAGCTTTCAGGCAAAGTATCCCAGAAAGAAGGATCAGCCTCTTCAATGGATCCGTCTGCAATTGCATTAGCTGTTGCTTCCAAACCAATAACTGCTTGCTTTATGAGATAGCCATTACTCTTTTGACCCAGAACGTAGTCGTCACGATAATGGTCAGCCATCCCTCTCATCTCAAATAGTAGCGTAGCAATTCCGTATTCAGCAGCGAGTCCATTTCTGCTTATCGTTTGTGCTGAACCTCCAACATACTTAGATAGAGTACCAAAACCACGACTTTCCACTGTATTATAAAGAACGGCTCCCAGCTTCTTGGACCTTTCTACTACTTCTGGATTCACTTCTTCATTGGTAGGATAAAGAATTGATCCTGATACCAATTCGTCTGTATCACCAAGAGTCGTTTCAGCTCCTTGGTGATGTAGGTCAATCATGTAATCTGGAGAGTATTTTTGCAAAACATTTTCATGTAGAGCTCTTGTTTCCGGCTGATTTCGATCAACATGATCTCGGTTTAAATCCACTTCATTTGCATTATAACGAGTATGGGATCCACTTACATACTCGTCCAATGAAAAGTTTACATCTCCTTCAGCTCCATCAACATTTAAACGGGGTGCTATAAGAATATTTACATTTTCAAGCATTTCTTTTGTTTCTTTTGAATTTGCGGTTAAATGCTTAATGAACTGAAGTGCGCCTTCAGTCGTCAACGCTTCGTTTCCATGCTGCTGGGTTAAATATAGAACGGTAGGATTGTCTTTATTGTTTCCAAACTTGGCAAGGTAAAGATCTCGACCTTTCACTGATTGACCATATACCTCCAGCGTTAATGCATCCGATTTTGAATCAAGTTGCTCAAGCATTTTCACCATTTCCTCATAACTATGTAAGCGTTGATTCATAATCGTTTCATTCCCGTTATAATCTGGACCTTCTGCTAGAACAGTTGATACCGGTAACGAATAGGCTAAGCTTGATGTAACCAATATACCTGTAAGTGCCCCAACCAATAAATTCTTCTTCATTTTTAACTCCTCCTTTTTTTCGTCTTTCTCATTTAAATTTGATAAAAATAAACAGAAACCCTTTTAGATTTTTGAAAATGAAACATTAGAACTTAATTACGGAATACAGTTTGGATATATATCCCTACTTGTTTAATAATTAGTTGATCATTGTCTAACTATTGAAACACGACTATATGTTTAGATGATTTTCTATTAAATTACACAAAAAAAGAGAAGCTCATTAAACATAAGCTCCTCTCATTAACATATTATTGTTTCTCTAGTTACCAAATACCTTTCCTGAAGCATCTACATAAACCGTTTTAATGAATGTTCGATTAAACTTATTTTTATCTATTGCTCCTTCAACATCAATTGTCACATTATATACTCCTTCTCCAAGCTTTGGTATCGTTAATGAATCATTCTTAGCTTTTACTTTACTATGCTTAAGTTTTCCATCTTTGTAGTATTCAATGGTCATGTCATGTTTCAGTTTTAGCTTAGTGTCTTTTGCTTTTAAGATGATTTTATCTTGAACAATATTCAAACTCATTACATCATTAACAGATGAATGACCAAAGGAGACTTGGAGAAGGTACTGATCCTTAAAATGAGACAATGCTTCTACCGTCCACTCCCCGGGTGTAGGGTCTTGAATAGTTACTGTGTGGTGATATGCTCCGTTAAAGTATTCACTTTCATCTTCTTTTATTTTGAAGGTTGAAATGTCTTTAGAAGAAGGGTCTTTTAATGAAAGGGATGGCGATGGGTTGCTACTTATCCAATCAAATGTAACAGACTCAACTCCTTTTTCAATTAGGACCTTTTCATCTTTAAATCCATTGTATTCTCCACCTCTTACTAAAGAGCCAGCATCTTCAGCTGAATTTAATTCCATTACACTTTGCGCCTGAAAACCAGAAGTAGTATTCGTACTTTCATTTAAATAGTTTTTGAACAAATGAAAGGTTGAGGAACCTTCTTTTATCGTAGAGTGATTCCAATCTCCTACCTTTAATTCAGTAGCATAGGGAAGTCTGGAACTATTTACTGTTACGGCTCCATCATTACTTCCATAAGCTCTTAGATATAACCCTCCCCAGTAAAGAGAGCTTCCAAAGCTTCCCCATTTCGTACCTCCGAAGGTATAAATAGGGGTCCTATTCCAATTACTGTGCTGATCTGTTTCAGAACGGAAATAACTCATATAGCCTGTTTGCAAAGAATAGGTGGCATCATTCTTGCTTCCAAGAATCCCTGTAAGCCACCCTGCCCAGCTACTATAAGCAAGGTCTGCTAATTGCGAACCATGGTGTGGAGTAGAGAGGGTAATGACTCTAGCCACATAAGGGTATGCGCCATAGTGAACAAGTGCAGATTGGGTATCGATTCCCCCTTTACTATGTGCTACAACAACTACTTTCTCACCATAATAATTGTAGATATCATGAATTTTCTGAGCTAAGAGCGCACCGTTATCCCACATGTTTTTTGTTGGATAGAGATCAATAAAGGATGTTTCGTAGCCGTTCTGATAAGCTGTTTCGTACATATTGTTTTCATTCCACCAAGTGTTAGAAGAACTATTTAGCCCATGAACAAATAAAATAGGATGTTTCGAAGTGTCAATACTTGAAGGAGTTGTACCAACGTACCATTGACCAGGAACTCCAGAAGGATCATCCTTCCCAAATGAACCGGCTTGACTCCATGATGGCAACAGTAGAAATAGTACAAGAACAGTCACACAAATCTTTTTAATCATTCCCTCTCTCCTTTACCTTTTTAATAAACCTATAAAGTATATCGGTACAAATAAAAGGTTATGACTAGGCTTTATTGAATTGAGTATATAGAACTAGCTCTTGTTGAAGGTCTGTCCCAAAAAAGGTGAATGAAAGCAGATTCTCATCTTAATCCCCTTAATTTACTGTTAAAATGTTCTTATAAAACATGTTTTGGGGAGGAAAGTATTATGCCAGATTGGTCTTACCATGGAATTTTTCAACCTATATTATCCAAACTTCCAGACCATATTTCAAGAGAGTTTATACATAGAGGAATGAGCTTGATAGCTTCATTCCCACTTGGTCCTCATATTATTAATTTTTTAGGAAGAGAGGAATGTTCTTTACGCTTACAAAAAGAGATTCAGCAAATAAAATTCCCCAACCCAATTGGCTTATCAGGTAAAATCGATCCCTTACTAACAGGAACGAAAGCATTTACGAATCTAGGGTTTGGTTTAATTGAAATAGGTCCTGTTTCCATCAATCCTTCAATTGAATCATCTCATCCAACACTAAATATGCAAGAAAATCGGATCGATTTCCCTGATCTACCTGAGTCGGTTGGATTAGAACAAACGATTAAAAAATTATCAAAGATAAGAAAAAAACAACCTTTAATCATACGCCTATCCGGTTCGGAAAAAGACTTACCAATGTTGATGGAAACATTACACAACTTTGCTGATGGATACATCCTAGATCCAAGTTATTTACATTTAAACTTACAAACTACCAAACCCTTATTTATTACATTAAAATCTACAAATCACATTATTAACCTTGACTTAGAAAAAATTTCTGGAATTGTCCTTGAAGATGAAGCATCGGAATGTTTACTTGAATCTGTTCGATATTATAAAAAAGAGTTTCCTAGTCTCTCAATCATCACTTCTGGAGGTGTTCATGAACCAGAAGAAGCTTTGTTACTATTAAGTGAAGGTGCCGACTTGATTTTACTCTCAGATGGATATGTCTTTTCTGGTCCGGGATTACCAAAAAGGATAAACGAGGCAATGTTAGATAGAATAAATCATAGTCAAGCTCATCAAAACGGATGGCTACCATACTGGTTATTTGGCTTGTTTATCTTTCTAGGTGGTTTATTAGCACTCTTTTTCAGTCTTACGTGGGTCATTCTCCCGTACGATGAGCATTATTTAGGAATAAATAGAGAGCTTATCGTGAAATTTAACGAACGAATCCTCCAATTCATGGCACATGATCGAATGACCTTAGCAGGTACAATGATTTCGGGTGGGATTGTTTATATGAATCTCGCATTTCATGGGGTTAAAAGAGGGTTACGATGGTCTAAACAAGCAATAGATATTGGGGCTATTTCAGGTTTTCTAGGGATCTTTTTATCTATTGGGTACGGTTATTTTGACTGGCTACACCTTTTATTTTGGCTTGTTCTTTTCCCTTTCTATCTATATGGATATATTCTTACTAAAGGGATAACCGGAACACCCGTCTCTTCAAACAGAAAGAACCATAGCATATGGTTACACTCTCTATACGGACAATTGGCTTTTGTACTATTAGGTTTTTCTTTTGTTCTCGGAGGTCTCGTTATTTCCTACATGGGGATAACCTCTGTTTTTGTGCCTACTGACCTTCTCTACTTATGTATGCCACAAGAACTTCTTAATCAGTTCAATCAAAACCTCATTCCTGTCATTGCACATGACCGTGCTGGTTTTGGAAGTGCTTTATTCAGTGTTGGGTTGCTCGTATTAACCTTATCTCTATGGGGGTTTCAGCAAGGGAATTCCTGGGTATGGTGGACTCTACTAATCGGTGGACTTCCTGCATTCATTGCTGGAGTTTATATTCATTTTGCCATCGGCTACACAACATTTATTCACCTCCTGCCCGCCTACACTGCTATGGGTCTATTTATATACGGATTATGGAGAACATACAATTTTTTTCATAAAGAAATAGATACATAATTCTGTGTGTAGCACATTCTTTTAAACCAAGGAAACTCTTCTAAGAATGTCTATAGTATTTTCACTATACGACTTTTGAAGTCGACCTGGAGGACGAAAAATATAAAAATGAGCCAGGGAGTGATCCCAAGCTCATTTTTTACCTTTTTATAAAACGATAGGCTAAATACGCAATATACAATGGTGTAGCAATATAAATCAAATACGGAAATTGTTCATAAGTGCCTTTATAAATCACATATAACAAGGCACCAATAAAAATGGTTACGATGGTACCGTATTTAGGAAGAGGAACTTCCTTTAAACTCGGTATTCTTATCCGACTTACCATTAAAAAGCACATGGCAGTAAATATGACTGTCGTTAGGATATTTGGAATTCTGTCTCCAAACAATGTAAGAATAGCTAATATTCCACCTGCGGCAGTAATGGGAACACCAATAAAGTAATGTAAGGATGATTTAGGCGGACTTGTATTAAAACGTGCAAGTCGGTATGCACCGAATAAAGGAAATACTCCTGCTACGATAAAGCCCAGCAAACCAAACTGAAAGAAATATGTATAATACACTAGAAATGAAGGTGCTACTCCGAAGGTAACAATATCCGCTAAGGAATCTAGTTCCTTTCCTAACGAGCTATCAGCTTTTAACATTCTAGCCAATCTACCGTCCATACTATCGAGCATCATACCAATGATAATTAAAATGGCAGCGTTCTTAAATTGTCCGTTTGCGGCAAATCCAATCGAAAGGAATCCGCAATATAAGTTCCCCAATGTAACCATATTAGGTATTTTCTTTGTGAATCTCATATATCTTCCTCACTCTATAAAAAATTCTATTTCTACTAGGATACCATGATTTCCCCTATAATGAAGAAGAAGAATAAAAAAAAAGCCAAATCCCTAAATTATTTTATAAATTCAGGGAAATCAGTTTTACACTTCAACCTAATCGTTATATTATTAATAGATGAGTGCGAAAGTTTCTATTAGTTGGTGAAAAAATGATAAAGAAAAAATTAAGAGAGATTAAATTTCTCTTGTTAAAACTTCTAAGAATAAAAGATAATTCGCATAGTATCGCCTTAGGCTTTACCCTTGGATTATTGATTAATTTTGTTCCTTCCTTTGGAATGGGACCTGTCATTTCTACAGCATGTGCCAAATTATTTAAGGGAAATCCATTTGCTGGGCTAGTCGGTGGTGTATTTTTAATATGGGCATTTCCTTTTTTCTTCTATTTAAATTATCTTGTTGGCCACATCTTCTTTTCTCCTGATATCGCTCAAGCTGTAACAACCATTGATGCCTCAGAAGAAACAGTAGAAGTGGGTTTTCAAATAGGTAAAGCATTTATTATTGGTATGCTGATTAATTTGATTTTCTTTGGCATACTTATCTACTCATTCATGAATTCAATCGTCAAAAGGCATCGAAATTCTATGCTTACGTTTATACATAAAAGGTGGAATATTTAAAAAGTTCCGCTTACTACTCTTACCTATATTTGTTATAATTTAACTATATTATGTTAAACATTATGCTTGGTTCTACTCGATTAGTATAAACAAGGAGGAGCGATATGACAGGAACTATTGCTGTTGTTATGATTTTTTCAATTCCCATTATCGCAATCGTAACAGATCATTTTCAAAAACAAACAAAATTAAAACAGAAGATGATTCACGATGAACTTGAACTAGAAAAACTAAAACACGAAAATTTTGTCATTGAAACACAAAAGATGAGACTTGAGCTGGAGCAAATGAAGCTTGAGGATCCGAAAGATAAGGCACAACTACTATAAACGATGTATTATAAACAGGCTCGGACAGTGTCCGAGCCTGACTTTTGTATTTACAAGTGATTTAAAATCAAACCAAATGTATCTACCTTCAAATGTTCTCATCCTCATTCGTCACTCATTTAAATCCTCTTTTATTCTCACCATAGCCTCACCTATTTCAAATACTCCAACATTTCCTTTTTTTCGTTTTCTTAGAGCTATACTATTGCTTTTCATCTCTCTATCCCCAATCACCATCATATAGGGGATTTTTTGGAGCTCAGCTTCTCTAATCTTTAGGCCTATTTTTTCAATTCGTTCATCTACATCTACTCTAATACCCTCTAACTCTAATTGGCCTTTTAATTCATAAGCAAATTTTTGATGAGCCTCACCTATAGGAAGGACCTTCACTTGAACCGGAGCTAACCAAAATGGAAAATCCCCACCATAATGTTCAATCAAAATTGCCATTAACCGTTCGATTGACCCGTAAATAGCTCGATGGATCAAAATGGGACGGCGGGCTTTGTTATCTTCTCCTATATATTCACAATCAAATTTTTCCGGCATTTGAAAATCGAGCTGAACAGTTCCACATTGCCAGCTTCTCCCTAAAGAATCGAGAATGTGAAAATCAATTTTCGGACCATAAAAGGCCCCATCTCCAGAATTGATTTGAAAATCGACTTTCCTTTCTAGTAGAACTGATTCTAAATCCCCTTCAGCTTTTTCCCAAAGTTCAACAGATCCCATAAAGTTCTCTGGTCGAGTTGATAGTTCAACTTTATATTGGAAACCGAATTTTCTATAAAAAAGATGAATTAAATCCAGGACCTTTTGAAGCTCTGAGTGTATTTGGTCTTCTCTTACGAAAATATGAGCATCATCCTGAGTAAAGGATCGAACTCTGAGTAAACCACTTAACGATCCTGAGAGTTCGTGTCGATGGACTAACCCAAGTTCTCCGTAACGAATAGGTAGCTCACGATAACTTCTTCGTTTACTTTTATAAATGAGCAGGGCTCCTGGACAATTCATTGGCTTGATTGCATATTTCTGCTCATCTACATTTGAGAAATACATATTCTCATGATAATGATCCCAATGACCTGATTGTTCCCATAAATCCTGTTTCATCATAAGAGGTGTTCTAATTTCATAATACCCAGCCTTTTGATGCTCTTTTTTCCAAAATGCTTCTAACTCATTTCGGAGTACCATTCCTTTTGGAAGAAAAAATGGCATTCCGGGTGCTTCCTCCATGGATACAAATAACTCTAACTCTTGACCTAATTTCCGGTGATTTTTTTCAATTTCATTTTGAACTGACATTAAAATCCCTCCTATTTATATGAATAAAAAAGACCACATTCACCCCTATACAAGGGACGAATGTGGTCGTGGTACCACCCTATTTCCGAAGAGACACTTACATTCTCTTCGCTCAAAGAAAGATAACGGTTTTCCCGATTATGGTTACTTCCTTTCCCCATAATAGCTCCGAGGGGGTAAATCATTTCTTTTCTTAGAGGGCTCTCAGCCTTGACCCTGTTCTCTGTTTAAGAAAGTAGAAAATGATTCATGTCCTCATCAACACTCTTTATATAAATAAAAAACCGCACTCATCCCAATACAAGGGACGTGTGCGGTCGTGGTTCCACCCTAATTCCGAAGTGCCTTCTGGCAACACTTCGCTTAAAAACAAGATAACGGATTTCCCGATTATGGTTACTTATGTTTCTCCATAACAGCTCCGAGGTGGTTATTCAATCTCTTTTCATCAGGGCTCTCAGCCATAGACCCTGTTCTCTGATTAATGAAAGGCAAGAAGAATCATGTCCTCATCATTGCTTTGTCGTTAGTATATTCATTTTCTTTACTTTTGTTAATGAGATTATATGGTAGAATTTTCTAACTGTCAAGATTATCTATTTCATTATTTTGAATTTATCTAAAACACGAATAAAAATGAGAAAAAATGAAATTAATTATTGTTCAAAACAGCATAAAACGGTAATATAATGAAAAAGGAGGAAAAATATGGTGTTTAGAATTCGTACTTATCACATAAAACCAACCAAACTTAAAGAATTTAATGATTTTTTTCATGAGTATTTATTGCCAAATCAAATTCGATTTGGTGCAGCTTTGATTGGTAGATGGGTAAATAAAGAAAAATCCACTATTATTGCTATATGGAGATATGAAAGCATTTCCCATTATCATCAAATTGAAGAGCAAATTAAAAGTTCAAAACTGCATACACAAGCACAGAATAGAAAAAAAGAATTAGATCCTCTATACATTTCAACCACACAAGAATTTTGGAATGCAACCGGAGACTATGAAGGGGTGAGAGCATGAAAGTAAAACCAATTTTATCGAAGGAACCACACTTCCCTGAAATGGATACTCATCAAATCTCTTGGTTGACACAATTAACATTTGGAAACAAGACTACTCCTTCACCATGCGATGCCATCTTTATTTTTAGTGGTACTCACCCCGGTCATTGGGAAAAAGCAATTGAAGCTTTTCAATTAAATCTATCTTCAACTTTTATCGTTACCGGTGGAAGAAGTCTTACAGGAGCAGCCCATTTAAACTGGAAAGGAAATGCAGATAAGACACTTTCAGAAGCCAGTGTGATTATCTCATATTTGCGTAATGCAGGAGTGCCACAGGAGCAAATCGTTTTTGAAGAGAGTTCTACAAATTCTTTAGAAAATGTTTTATGTGCAAAGGAAGTATTTGACTTTACTAAAGTTAGCTCCTTATTAGTCATTTGTAAAAGTCATGTGGCAGGCAGGCAAATTCGAACTTTAAAGAAGCATCTACCAACAAATATTGATTTTGTACCTTATACATTCAATACCATTTATCATGACAAGGAAATTTCACGTGAAAATTGGATGTTACATGACATCGGTAAAAAGAGGGTATGGGGAGAATATTTGAGGATTTCATACTATGGAGAGTTAGGACATCTCGAACCGATAAAAGAAGGATAACATCCACAAGAGAGTTACCACCTATCTTGTAAATGGTGGCTCTCTTGTGTTAATGTATATCCATCTTTTTGAACCTTCCTCCCCTTACTTCAGCAATATCAGCAATGGCTAAAAAGGCGGAAGAATCATGTTCAGTGACAATATCTTTTAACTTAGCCTCTTCAAGTCTTGTAATCACACAAAAAATAACTTTTTTATCGTCACCAGAAAATGCCCCTTCCCCATTTAAATATGTAACTCCTCTACCTAAACGATGGAGCAAAGCATCACCAATCTCATTGTAATTTTCACTAATGATCCATACAGATTTCGATTCGTCTAACCCCTTTATCGTAATATCAATCACTTTAAACGCAAGGTAGTACGCTAATAAAGAATACATGGCTCGGTCCCAGCTAAATACAAACCCAGCACTTGCCAGTATAAATAAATTTACAAACATTATGATTTCCCCAACTGAAAATGGAAGTTTCTTACTTGATAATATCGCCAATATTTCAGTTCCATCTAAGGAACCACCATAACGTATGACTAAACCAACACCAATACCGAGTACAATGCCTCCAAATAATGAAGCTAAGAGGATATCTTGAGTAAAAGCAGGGACAGGGTGAAGAAAAGTAGTGGAAACGGATAATACAATGATTCCATAAAGAGTAGAAAATGCGAAGGTTTTCCCAATTTGTTTATAGCCTATAAAGAAAAATGGAATATTTAGTACGAAAATGAAAAGACCTAATTTAAAGCCTGTTAAATGAGAAAGAATAATTGAAATTCCGACAATTCCACCATCTATAACATGATTGGGGACTAAAAATATCTCTAATCCGACAGCCATAATGATGGCCCCAATCGTGATTAAGATGGCTCTTTTCACAACCTGTTTAAGAGGAATTTTTTTATGTTTCACTTGAACTTTTTGCATAAAATTGGCTGCTTGACCTTCACTCAATGGTCTTTCCTCCTTTATTTACAAGTGATTATGTAAGTAACGGATTAAATTCATCTTCATATATATTGTTAGCTAAGTACCAATTACTAGCTTGTATTATTTATATATTCGATACTTTCAGCTAAAATACCTGCAATAATTAAGTAGAGGGACGGACCTCAGAAATTCTGAGGTCCGTCCCTCTACTTCAAAACTTATTACCTTTTACTAGATTTCATTGGTGTTTATGCAAGAAATAAGGCAGGTTCCACTTGTACATACTAGTGTTTTTTGGTATATTATGAAGGTTTAGTCAGCCTATTATAGGTGTATTTTATAATTTTTCTTATTTTAATACTTGGAGGCTTTTGTTTGTTTACGTTGATTAAGACGCTGTTGGTCAATATTACAATTTTGTTATCTTTTACATATAACGCTAATATCTTTTTTCCTTTTAAAGTTAAACAGTCTCTTTCACTAAAGCATAAAATAACGTATGGTTTCATCGCTTCTTTTGGAGCTTTATTATGCATGATGTACCCATTGGAAACACTTGGTGAAACTAATTTCGACTTGAGAATGATCGCCATATTGATTATCACCCTATACGCTGGACCACTCTCTGGATTAATCGTCCTTATATGCGTTAGTTTGTTTCGATATTTCATAGGGGGACCTTATGTATTTGTGGGTATCCTTGTCTCTTTATTAGCTTATTTTATCGGGCTATTATTTCGTAAGGTTTTCCAGAAATCTCAAAAGAAATGGTTGAATAGTACAATCATTCTATTCATTTACACAAGCCTGTATATTGTCATTATCAAAAATACTATTCCTATTTTACATCCTCAATTTTATTGGACTTATTTTACGACTTTTTATCTAACATTTATTTCTATTGTTTTTATTATTGAGCATTTGATTCGAACCAATAAGCAAATAGAGGAAATGGTCTATCTTGATAAATTAAATATGGTAGGTCAGATGGCTGCTTCTATTGCTCATGAAATTCGAAACCCCCTGTCCACTGTAAGGGGATTCATTCAACATCTAAGTGAAGGTACAAATGATGAAGAACTTAAAAAATTCTCCCCTCTTATTTTAAATGAATTGGATCGTACGAATAAAATTATTACAGATTATTTAAGTGTAGCAAAGCCTGGTGATTTTAAACTGGCAGTAATTAACCTAGAACAAATTATTCAAGATTGTGTTGATTTATTATGCCCATTTGCATCTTACTCAAATACTTCCATAGTCTTTCAATCAAATGGACTTCACCATATTCAAGGTGATGAGCATCACATGAAACAAGCCATCATGAATGTGATAAAAAATGGGATTGAATCCATTATCGAAAAAGGCGAAGTAACGATTGAAATAAAGGAAGACGAAATGTCGAAAAATGTTGAAGTGAGAATTAGGGATAATGGAAAAGGTATGACACAAGAGGAAGTCAAGAAGATTGGGTTACCCTTCTATACGACGAAAACAAAAGGAACTGGCCTTGGAAGCATGGTAACGAACAAAATTATTCGTGAAATGAATGGGATGATAGAGTATGAAAGTACTTTAAATGTCGGCACGATTGTTAAAATCCACTTTCCATTGTATACGAAAAATTGAATCTCTTATTTTATTAGGCTGTTTTCGAAAAGAGTAGTATAACATGAGTTCTATCAGTGGCTCAGTTAACTATATGGGAAAGAACTTCGCTTCCCCAGGAGCGCTGCGACGAGGATGCTCACCTCCTCCCCCTGCCCCTTGGCGTAAATCAACTACTACTTTCTTCTCGGGAAGAGCAATAATCTTTCAGAAAAGAGCGTTACTAAAAAACAAGAGCCTAAAAAGAACTTAGGCTCTTGTTTTTTTATTTATTCCAACATTCAAGTTTACATAATGTAATTATATTAAACTAAAATTCAGTTTTGTCAAAATGTGATTCCAGTATCATTTACTCCAAAAATCTTAATAAGTCACCATATACAATATCATCGGACATTCCTAATTCTTTTCTTGCAATGTCTTTATACGGTTCGCAATGAGATTCTTCTGCCACTTCCCCATTTTCCACTTTAAAGCATACGTTATCCTTTAATAAGTATTCATCTGTGACAAAGTCTCCATCTCTAAAGATGACTGGATGATTTTCAAGTCGTGTGAACAGATTATGCCCAAAGGAAAGATTTTCCTTGGATTGAATACCAAGTAAGTGAAGAATCGTAGGACGAATATCAATCTCTCCCCCAATTGTGGAAATGGTCATCCCTTCTTCGCCAGGCACATGGATGATTAAAGGAATTTGTTGAAGTTTGACATGATTTATAGGTGTATTCTCTTTTCCAAGTAATTCAAAAACACCTTGTTCATACTTCTCTGATATCCCATAATGATCTCCGTAAAGGACAAACATTGTGTTTTTATACATACCCTTCTTCTTTAGTTCGGAAAATAGTGTTTTGATTGCTTCATCTTGATAGCGGACTGTTGTTATATATCGATTGACTACGTTCTCACTTGTAGCAGCTTCAGGAATCATCTTATCCCCTTCTTCTAGTAAAAAAGGAAAATGATTCGTCAAAGTAATTAAACGTGCATAATAAGGTTCTGGTAATTCTTTTAGATATGAAATAGATTGTTTAAAAAAAGGAATATCTTTTATCCCATAATTAACCGAATTTTCCTCAGTAACATCAAAATCTCTTTTTGAAAAATAGCGGTCATATCCTAAGGAGTCATACATCATTTCTCTGTTCCAAAATGTACGGTCGTTTCCATGGAATACCGTCGTATAATAATCTTCATTATTTTTTAAGATATGAGGAAAACTTTTATATTTATTTTCTGTTTTTCTTACGAATGCAGAGCCGCTGTCTAATGGATACAACCCTGTATCGATCAGAAATTCAGCATCTGATGTTTTTCCCTGGGCAGTTTGATCATAAATCGAATTAAAATAAATACTATCCTTGATCAGTGAATTTAAAAAAGGTGTGATTTCCTTCCCATTCACTTTTTTATTAATGACAAAATCCTGTGTTGATTCCATACTAATTAAGATAATGTTTTTTCCTTTTGCCACACCGAATAGATCAGATGCTTTATTTGCTCTTGATTTTGTGTATTCGAGAGATACATCCGTATCTGATTCAGTTGCTAAGGTGCGATTAAACGGCTCTACAAGAGCAATTCCTAAATCAACTAAATGGT
The DNA here is from genome assembly GCF_001648555.1 of Rossellomorea aquimaris TF-12. GTDB lineage: Bacteria > Bacillota > Bacilli > Bacillales > Bacillaceae_B > Rossellomorea > Rossellomorea aquimaris. The sequence goes on from NZ_LQXM01000029.1 coordinate 388,563, forward strand.
AATTAAATGGTCCGATGGTTTTCACCATCTGCTCACGATCATATGATTCTGCGAATAAATACGGAGACTTAATTAATCCTAAAGAAATCGTAATGACCAATAATATGCCACTTAATATCAAATATGTTTTTTTCTCTATACTTGTAACGGATATGGTTCTAATCCATTTTTTCTTTAGTAAAACACCTATAATAATAAAATCAAATAATAACAATAGATCCCAAGGGCTCATTAATTCAAAGGTACTCGGACCTAACCCTCCTACGTTTTTAAATTGAAAGAGTATAGGTACTGTTACAAAATCCGAATAAAAGCGAAAATACAACAAGTTTCCATACAGAACTCCTGTTACCAACACCATCATCATGACTACAATGAACTTATGTATCTTGTTACTAAAGTAAAAACTGAATCCGAGTAGAATCATCAAAGACCCAATTGGATTAAATAAAATTAGGAGAATATCAAGCAATGAATCAATATGAATATTAAACCCAGTCAATAAAATAACTACAGTCTTTAACCAGAGAGAAAATAAGGTAACTCCTATGAGCTTAGGTGGTAAATGTTCTAAATGTAGTTTTCTCATTAGATATCCCTAATTTCAGTGAACATTGGATCGTGGTGTATAGAATGAATTAAGCAGTTCAAAACTTCATTTATGTAATAGTGGAGTTTATTGAATTGTTGAAACTCTAGTGGTTCAAGTGTAATCTTAAAAATTAGAGAAAGGAAACCCATTCCCATACCTCCTAGGATGTTAGTGTTCTAGTTCTTTTATGCACTAAAGCGACAATCATAAATAAAATGAATAGCCCTAAAGATAAAATGATCGAATCTTCAATTAAATATGCTGTAATTGGAATCATGAACATAGAAATAAACCCTGCCAACGTATATCGACGAAGCAAAGAATATAGGATTCCCATAATAATCGAAAAAATACCAAGAGTTATTGGAGAAAGATAGAAGGCAGAGGTTAAAAATACTACGACTCCTTTACCTCCTTGAAAACGTAATTGGAAAGGAAAAAGATGTCCAATGATTAAGAAAAGGCTACTAAAAATTAAAAACATCTCGTCTCCATTAGTTAAAAACGCTGTAAAAGATAGGGAAATGATTACCTTGAACACATCAATCAGTAAAGTAAAAAGAAACCCCGTTTTCCCAAGGAGCCGCCCTGCATTTGTAGCTCCAACATTCCCACTTCCTACTGTCCGAATATCTCTTTTCGTTAGACCCTTCACTACATAATAGGCCCCCGTTACACTGCCTAAAATGTATGAATAGATAACAATTATAAAGAAAAGGGTAATTGGACTCATCAGCTACACACCTTACGTATCTATGATTATAGACGAATAAATCTAGGAAAAGTTTCATATTTTTACATTTTATCACTTTTTCTATTGATTAAAAACGGTAAATACAAAAGGTAAAACAGGGTGAAAGCAACCCCTTCAAGTGATAGCAAATAATAGGGATACGGTCCTAAATAATCAATAGGGCTTGGGTTATATGGTTTATGTACAAGAAACATATAGTTTGCGTTAACCATTTTATTTATGAAAAATACGAAAACAGCTATACCATTTAATGCAATTAGAGCTCTAATTAATGAGGCAAAGGTTAAGGTATATCCTTCAATTAAAACCATATATAAGCATGATAAAACAATAGTTAAATGCGCAAGGAAAAACTGAAAATATCGAAAATGAGGAAATCCAAAAAACAATTCGGGTGTGATGATAGCAATAAATGCACCTGTCATGCTGGCGAAAAATGTAACTTCAAATACACGATAATTTTTCGTTAGTAACATAAACGTACAAAGATACAAAGAGATGGAGCATAATTGAAGTGGTAGATTAACCTCCACTTCCCATTGACCGTGTAAGTAATACCATAACTGAAAAGTTATTTCACTAAAAACTAATAATACAATCAGTCCATATTTTAATGGAGTCTTCCCTTTTGTACGAATCCAATCTCTAAACACAAATAACACAAATATCGCACCAATCGAAAACGTAATAGCGAAGACGTGGGACAAAGAAAAAAGCTCAAAAGTAAACTCTTCATTCCTAAAACCCCAAACCCCCATCATCCTCCCCCCTCACCCTTAAAAAAACTAAACTTCCATCCATATATATTCTCCTAACTCTCTATACTTTCCTTTATTGAGGGACGGACCTCTAATATCCACAATTTTCGTCCCTTAAAGTACTATACCCTTTCCCCTATAAAAAAAGCCTGGGTTTACCAAGCTATCTTATCTCAATCTTTCTCATTGGTGTTAATACAAGAGGTAAAGCTATTTCCACCTTTTACTTTTGAGGGATACATGTTTTCATCCGCTTGCTAAAAGATAGACTCATTCCGGTTAATAGATATGCTAACATCAACGCTTACTGATACTGACAACAAGCTCTTCTCTTCTGATATTTTGATAGGAACAGACAGAACTGCAAGTACATTTTCTACAAAATGAGTAAGAGTCTTATTCTCCGTCTCATTTATCAGAATAATAAATTCATCACCAGAAAGTTGTACAAGTATAGGTTTTTTAATGAATTTATTCCCAATTTGTTTAATTTCTATTTAAGGTTCAACTCATCAAAAAAAAATCTCCCATTTTAAGTAAATGGGAAAGGTTTAATAGATTTATTGAACTTTTCGTAAAGGGACATCTTGATTTTGAAACAAAAAGTCGAGAGCTAATTGGTTAAATATTTTTGGTTTTTCTACATTACAAACGTGTCCACAATCAGGAATGAAAACCCTTTTAGCAGATGGATCGTTTTTTGTATCACGTTTTAGTGAATCAACAAACAGATGATCTTCTTTTCCGGATATATAAAGTTTTGGCACGTGGGAGGCTTTTTCTTGTACACATTCGTAAGTAGACCTCACAATAGGAGTTAAGCTGTACCACCCTAGAAAATCGTTCCGCTTCATTTTTTTTGCTTCTCTAATGAAAAGCATTCTTGAAATTTTATGATTGTTTTTCGGCATCATAATGTACGCAAAGGTTTTATACAACCACATAAAAGGGATAAATCTCTTTATTGTGTCTCCTGCCAAAAGCAAAGATTTTGTGAAAAATGTGAATCTGGTAATACACCCTCCCAGCACAGCACTCTTAACTCTATTTGGAGCTATTTGAAGAATAGCATGTATAAGAACAGAACCTAATGAAATCCCTACAAAATGGGCACGTTCTATCTTTATATGGTCTAATACCTTTAGTACTTCCTTTACAATTAGTTCAATTGTAAATTCTTCATTATATGATTGAATGCTTGGAGATTGTCCATGTCCTGGCAAATGGATCGTTACCACATTATAATTCTTATTAAATACAGGAAGCTGCTTACCAAAAATATTCGAAGTCCCTCCAATTCCATGAAGAAAGACTACATATTCTTTGCCGACTCCTTGTTGTACTTTATACTCTAACATCTATTCTCTCCTTATATAGCTTAACTATAAAGAAATGGTGTGATCCATGATGACAATAGGACAATCATGCGACAAACCAAACTCTTGAAGCCTTACCGTAGTTTTAACTACCATTCTATCTTATATTGATGTGTTTTGTCATAATAGAAAAGTAAAAATAACGAACATTTTGTGATAATCATGTCAATAAGTGAATTTCTTTCCTATTTAGTTAAGTCTAATGGTGGTATTCCTGCTTCAATATAGCTTCGAATGAGTTTCCACTTACTTGAATGAGTCTCTTTTTTAAAACTGTCAAAGAAGAGATGACCTGAATCCTTCATTTCTTCTCCTATTTTTATAGTAGCCCAGAATACTACCATCACTTCATTCTCTCGTAATGGTATAATTTTTTCTCCTAGAAACACCCACTCTCCTTGATGCTTCTTAACATATTCAAATCCTTGCTCCCATCCCTTAAGGGACTCTTCATATCCAAAATCAACGATCTCTGATGATCCTGTCACTTCTCTTGCTTTATACTCTTTAGAGATTAATTTTTCCATTTCCTCGATGGATGAACGCTTCCAGGCAGTTTGAAATCCAGAAAAAAATCGATTAAAATCAGTCAACATCAAAAATCCCCCCTCCAAATAAATTCAATTTGATAAAACTGGTGAAATAAGCTGAATACAAGATGTGTCTTCCATCCCTTTTAGAATAATCGGTTTTAAATTCCCATCAAAACCCATTCGAATTTGCTTTTCCACGTGAACTTTTAAGGCCTCCTCCATAAACTTCCCATCAAATGTGATGGACAGTTCTTTTTCTCCAGAAACCTCCACTACTCGTTGTTTTTCTTTTATCTCGCCCATCTCTGAAGGAGCAGAAGATATCTCAACTTGCCCATCTCCAACGATAACTAGTGTAACATTATGATTTTTCCATTGAGCCGCTAACAGATTTGCTCTTTCAATCCCTTTTAAAAATTGATCTCGATTTACAATGATTTCAGTTTTTGATTCTGTTGGGATAATCTTTTTAATATCAGGGTAATGCCCTGTAAGTAAACGAGTATAGAACTCTATTTGCCCCACCACTAATACAATAAACTGATCAGATAGATATAATTCAACTTTCGCTTCTAAATCTATTAAAGGAAGCATTTCATTTAAACTGGTAGATGGTACGATATAGGAACCGTTTATGCTTTCTTGGATCATAATGGTTTTCATAGATAGTCTTTGTGAGTTCGTTGCAATAGCGGTTAAAAGACTGCTTTCAAATAACCAATGGACTCCAGTCAGCACTGGCTGAGAATGGTTGGTAGATGCGGCAAATCTCGTTTGCTTTATTAATTCTTTTATGTCATGTGAAGTAATAACAAGAGCTTCTATTGCTTCTATTTCTGGGAGCTTTGGATAATCCTCCCCATGAAGACCACTCAGTCTCGTTACAACTTCATCTGAAATTATTGTCATTTTGTGATTTTTGTCCGTTTTAATATGTATGTCACCTGGAAGCTTTTTTACAACCTCTAACAAGTATTGTGAAGGGGCAACGACTGAACCCACCTCTAGCACTTCATAATTATTCTCCTCATGAGTAATACTGAATTTCATCATGAATTCACCATTACTACCTGTTAACATTATCCGATCTGAAGTAGCCTCTATTTTCACTCCTGTAAGAATTGGCATTAGAGACTTTTTTGATACTGCTTTCCCAACAGACATCAGTGCTTTCTGAAAATATTCCCTTTTTACTTTGAATTCCATAGAAGTCTCCCTTCGTGTTATTTACTTTTTCTTATTAAGTATGTTTTTTATTACATATGTTCTGTTGCTAGTTCTGGTCAGCAGTATGTACTAAAAGGTTTTGGGAACCTCTCCTTTTGGACTTCATTAGGATGAAGATGCTCAACCCATTTTTCGAAATAGACGAGCATCCTGCAAGTTAACCCCATGTACCCACTATCTACTAAAATAGCAACAATTTTTGTAAGATTCCAACTTTACCGATCTTCTAAAGTTCCTTCACCATCATCACATCTTTTGTTATTTCCCCTAAACCCAATTCTTTTTGTATTTCTATCTCTGTAATGTCTGAGCCGTGAAAACCAATTACCTTGCCACCACGAGCTTCCACCTCTTTTATTACTTGTTTTAACATACTTTCTTTATAAATATTGTAATCTTGTAAAATGCCAAGAGCTAACACTTCACTATATTTGGTATCCTCTCTTATGGTGACACCCATTATACCTATAGTTTGTTCTTCAATGCTAAATGCCATTGCAAAGCTAAAGTCCACTGACGAATAGTATTCCTCCATCATATCCAATTGAGCTTGTGTGGCTTCTTCATTTCTTTCCATTATTTCTTTCCATTCATTAAATGGAAAATCAGAACATCGATTTGTTTCATAATCCATTTTGGATAAATGAAAGTCATTCTTTACTTCTCGACCCAATATTTCTGACTCGTTAGTAATTTCAAACCCCTTCGATTCGAAATATAGAATTTGATTTTCCCATTGACTTCTAAATCGTTGAGCTAATATTTTTCCACCGTACTCCTCACTTGTAGAGAAGTCATAAACACGACGAAATAGTTCATCCTGTATATTTTCATATCCATTTTGCACCCAAGGGTACCCTAAGGAAACGAAATCTCCTTTTCCTGTGAAACTCATATATCCTACGAGATCCTCTCCGTTAAATGCAAAGCAGCGAGATTTAGGGTGAAATTCTTGTTGATTTTTAAAATGAATGGGGGATTTGGTTGGTTTCCATGCATAAGGAAGCGTAGAAGTAGCTTTTATCCAGAAGGAATATTGTAATGCTATATCCTGTTCACCTTGAAAATACCTATATGTAATCGTCATAAAATCACTCACTTTCATAAATTGATAATGTAGGCGCTTTCCTCATTTTAACCTAATTCCCTCACCAGGAATATGAAATTACTTATAGAACTCCAACTTATTCATACATTTTATCTGCCATATCTTTTAGACAGTAGGAGAGTTTCTTGCTAAACCGTCCACGCTCTCTCTATCGCAATCTCATACAAGGCTGTCTTTACAACACTCTTATTCGTGAATAAGTCTTGGGACTGTAGTGACGCTATGAAATAATTGTCATTTTCATTATCTCCATGACAAACTAATCCTGGAATGGTGTCTTCCTTTACACTTTTTTAATTCATTTTTTGGGTGTGTTAAATCAGCTATATACTCAGCTACTTTAAGTGTATCTCCATTACACATTGTATTAGTAAATCCACTTTCCTTATACATACTTGAACCATTAAATAGAGATACAGAAATTTTATTATACGTTTTTTCTTGATTACTTTTTTTAAAAATATCATCATGAACATTCCTCATGAAATTTTCATAGCAGATTGAATTCTTCCACATGGATATAATACAAGCTTCCAAAGGATTCTCTTTATTCCATCCACCTATTTGTCCAATGAACCCTTCTGTTTTTTTTAAGGTACTCCATGCTTCCTGACCTTTTGAAAATAGAAGTTTATTTTCTTTCTTGACTCCACACCTAATCCATTTTATTAACACCTAACCACCTCTTTTACCTTCTATTCTTTCATACTTGCGTCTTTCGTTACAGTCCCTTCATCCTACTTGAAATATCCCCTTAATAGGAAATTGACAGAGTCATTACAAAACCCCCATCCCTCCTTCATATTAAAATCCTATTCTTAAATAGAATTAAAATTTGAGAGGAGATTTTCAAGTGAAAAAATTTATGAAAACAATTTGTTTATCAGCTGCTATTATAGGTGTGGGTACAAGTACGGCTCTCCCATCCTTCGCAATGTCAAATACTCATCCCCAATTAAATAGTAACAAAATATTAAATATCGCTCACCGAGGTGCTTCCGCATATGCTCCAGAACATACGATGCCTTCTTATGAATTAGGAGATCAAATGAAAGGTGATTACATAGAGCTTGATCTACAAATGACAAAAGACGGGCAACTTATCGCAATGCATGATGAAACACTTGATCGAACAACAAATGGTACGGGGCTCGTAAAAGAATACACTTTGGAAGAAATAAAAAGGCTGGATGCAGGTTCTTGGTTTAACAAAAAATATCCTGAAAAAGCAAAAGAGGAATTTGAAGGACTTCAAGTACAGACACTCGAAGAAATCATTGAACACTTTGGTCAAAGTAAAAATTATTATATAGAAACGAAATCACCAGAAGTTTATCCTGGGATGGAAGAAAAATTATTAGATATTTTAGAGAAGCACAATTTAACACGACAAAATGGTCCTTCTAGTAAAGTGATCATCCAATCTTTTAGTGAAGAAAGCCTTAAAAAAATACACAATATAAATGAAGATATTCCACTTGTACAATTGATAGATTACACTACATCAGCAACAATTTCTGAAAAAGAGCTCAATGATTATGAAGAGTATGCTGTTGGTCTTGGTATGAGCTTTAAGAAAATTGATGAAAATTATGTATCTAAAGTCCGAGAACATGATTTGCTTATCCATCCATATACAGTGGTAGAAAAAGAGGATATGGAACGACTACTGGATTGGGGTGTAACTGGAATGTTCACGAATAACCCAGACTCCTTAGAGGAAGTATTAAAAGAACGATAGGAAGAGTTTTAAATATGGCTACATGCGATGATGAGACAAGCTGTCCATTATAGGGGTAACACCTAACCTATTATAAGAGAATGAATAACAAAAAGAGTCACTTTTAATGGTGACTCTTTTTGTTATTTGCTCAACTTCTTCTTTTTTGACTCATACTTAACAAAGAAAGGAAGAATTAATGAAATGAGATAAGCTAGTACAACAATAATTGCAAATGTGACAGGTTTTGATAATCCTAGATTAGGCGACATAATTAAGCCGAAAATTACGGATGGAATGATAATTAAAAATATCACTAAATATTTTGAACCAAAGGTAATGGTATGCTTTCTCCCGCATTGACTGCATTCTATTGGTTTATATGATTTCCATATTGAAAATAGGATGTCTTTCCATTGAAATTGACTCTTACACGCTTCACAATTCTGCATGTTGCTTTCCCTCCTATGATTCTTTCTCTACCTCTATACTACCATGTATTAACACCATCATAATAAAAATAATTCGTCAAACCTAGTGTCTAGGTGCATAGAGTATGACAGATATCCCTATTAAGCAAATAAAGGCTCCAATCCAATCGTAAATATCCGGTGTTTTTTGATCAACGCCCCATCCCCATAAGAGTGCCAGGATAATAAAGATTCCACCATAGGCTGCATAAACTCTTCCGAAATCAGGGAACTTCTGAAGAGTGGGAATGATACCGTAAATGACTAATACCAAAGCTCCACTTATACCGTATCCAAAATGTTTCTCTTCTCTCAGCCACAGCCAAATAAGGTATCCTCCCCCAATTTCTGCAATACCTGCTAGAATGAATAAAAGGATTGTCATTTATATTTGTCACTTCCTTCTAACAAATTTACTTCTAATTTTACACGTTGTTCGTACAATTCAAAAGGATGTTGAAATGTTCAGTTAACATCTGTGACTTCATATGATAAATTCTAATTCAATTAAAATAAAGAAGGAATCTCTTTACTTCATTACGAATTATATTAATATAACACTTTGAAGGGGTTACATAATTTGATTAATTCTTTTAAATTTAACGTTCAAACTTTAAGGCAAACAATGACTGTTTATATTTTTTTAGTTGATGATGTATTAATCGATACAGGGCCTTTTAGTATGAGAAATGAGGTAGTGAATATCGTCAAGGAGCTCCCGATTAATCGTGTTATTCACACTCATCATCATGAAGATCATACTGGAAACAGTTCTTGGATTGAAAGGAACCTTCACATCCCTCAACTGATTCATCCTTTAGGAGTTGAGCATTGCAAAAAGAGCACCAGGCTTCCACTATACCGGGCAGTTTTTTGGAATAACCGAGGTGCCTTTCATCCAACTCCATTTGAAAACCGGTTCATTTCAACAGATAATTATTCATTTGAAATCGTTCATACACCAGGACATGCAGAAGATCACATCGTTTTAATAGATGAAGAAAAAGGGATTTGTTTCTCCGGGGACCTGTATTTATTTCATTCTCCTACCTCAAACTTTTCATTTGAATCTGTACCGGAATTGATTCGATCACTTGATAAGACGCTGAAGTATTCTTTTGAAGATATTTATTGTTCTCACCGTGGATATTTAAAAAACGGAAAAAAACTACTAGAAAGAAAAAGAGACTACCTTCTTCAGCTCCAACAAAACGTTACACATGCCTTTGAGCAAGGAAAAACATCAAAGGAAATCCGCAAAGAGCTATTGCCAAAAAACAAACTGTTTCAATACATCTCATTTTTTGAAAACTCACCAAACCATACGGTGAATTCCATTCTTAAGGAGCTTCCTAAAGAATATAGTTCCGAAGTTTAAAAGGTGCGTCCCTCGACACTAGAGTCGAGGGACGCACCTTATTTATTCACCATTGCAAGGTAAATAAAGGTTAGCTGTTCTTAATAGTCATGAATCGACTTGGTGTTTGGAGGTTATACATGATGTCAACTATTTTAGTTGCGATAAATTGACATATGACTGCATATAATATGATTTTCCAATCAACTATGAGACCTGTTAATAGCAATACGCTTCCATTGATGTAAAATAAGGTCCTACCAGGAGTCGTTCCTCGTAGTCTCGAAATAATTAGGGCTAAAATATCCATACCACCTGATGATGCTCCTAGCCTGAATAAGATTCCAATCCCAATTCCAAACAAAATTGCCCCAATCATCAAGTCAATGAAAACATATGAAACAGGCTCCGTTACATGAACGCTAACGATGTCTACAAAGACAGAAGTAACAGTCACACAAAACATTGTCCATAATGCGTTCTCTTTACCAAGCCATTTCCATGCAGCCATCAGCAAGGCTGCATTTAATACCCATAGGGTGGTAGCAAATGGTGTATGTAGAATGAAATTTGTTAAAACGCTTATACTTGCTGCACCACCTGAAGGAATCAAATGGGGAAAGAGGAAAGTAGCCATACTTACTCCTTGAATCATGGCGCCAGTTCCAAGAAATGTTCCTTTTTTTATAAAATTCATTGGTGAATTGCTCCTAATTCTTAGAAGTATTTATATCCATAGTCTAGTAATCTATTATAAAAATAGCAAATGCAAAAACAGAGACTTATTTTGCGACTACAACAAACTCCTCACATACTACGATCATTTCTTCATCAAACTCTTTGTTCAACAGGGCTAATTCTTTAGTAAAAAAGTCGGTATGAACTTTTCTCCAGTACTCTAAGGATAAATCGCCTTCTCCTTCCTTCCTGGCAAATTCACAATCTACTTTTTTAAAAGGTAGTACATTTACGTTAATAGTTTTTGTGATGGTTTGTGCAACCCCTTTATAGTTAGTGATGATATTATAGTCGCCAACAGTAGGCAAAGGTTCATTTTCCAAATCATAGAGTATGTGTAGAGAAGAAGTTGCCGTTTTTACGCCTCTTTTAACGAGCTGAGCCAGGTTATTAGCATCCTCCTCATCTATACAAAAATGCCAAGGTGAAAAGGAGGCATCTTGATCAACATCTTCATTCATAGAAACAAACTGATTCCACATTTTCATAACAGATGGATGAATCATACTAAACTCTCCTTATTCCGAGCTAATCAACGAATATATTATTCCGACACTTGGTCGGAGAAAAAAAGATTATGTATTAGAACCATTCTCATTATTCACACTGCAAAGAATAAATCAGTACTTTTCACGCATAAAGAGATGAAGTTGACGAATAAATGTCGGACTCTCACGCATAAATCAAATTTCCCACGAATAAACCGAGCTAACCAACGAATAATAGAAGCATACCTCTAGCAAATGCATGTCTTCCTTTTCGCGCCTACCCTGTTCTTTTCTTCAATTTTTTTGATATAGTCAGTCGCCATAGGAACTTTACAAGCTGTATTTCCAACATCAACGTGTACCTTACCAATACTGGTGGCTACCTTTTTTGCTTCCTCTAATAAGGGTATTACATGAGCACCAACTGAAATAACAAAGCCATTCATTGTATAGCGGACTCTATTTCGTTCTTGGTGAATATTTTCTTCAATTTGGTGAAGATAAGTCTTGATTTCCTCTAAATATAATTCATCATCTGAAGTAATACTGATGTAACCTGCATAGGCACTCCACCCCGCTGATGCTATATTTTCTTTATCAGATTGAATCCATTCTCTAGCTAGCTCTAATGGGTAATTACTTTCAGCAGTCACGTTGGCAACTGTGTATTCAGATAACATGTACCAATTGGCTTTCTCGACCCATTCCTGAAGGGTTTCCTTTTTCATTTTTTTAGGATCAATTGACAAACCTGCTAAATACATTGCATCATGATTTCCAGAATTATATAGGGTAATAGCAAGATTCTGATCTTTTTTAACATGTTTTACAAGCTTTTTCATATCCCCGATTTTCACCCCGAAAAAAGGTTCTTGAGCCCCATGCCGAAGATATATATTTTTCGTTTGTTCATTTCCCATATGTTCAAGGGCTTCCATTACTTCTTCATACGTCAAACCATATCATCTCAGATAATAATCTTCCTGAATAAATAGTTTTTTCTCTTCTACTCTATCCTCTTGCTTTCATGCTCTATCAGCCACTTTTTTCGACTTAGTCCCCCGGCGTAACCTGCTAGATCACCGTTCACCCGAATTACACGATGACAAGGAATGATTATTGCCAGCTGGTTAGATCCATTTGCTCTCGCGACTGCTCTGACAGCGGAAGAATTACCAATAGAAGTTGCAATATCAGTGTAAGAACGTGTGACACCATAAGGTATACTAAGTAACTCTTGCCAAACCCTTTTCTGAAAAGGTGTTCCAAGAAGATGAACGGGTGTCTTAAAAATTGTTAATTCTCCCTTAAAAAACGCTTGTAATTCTTTTTCAATGGATTGTAATGGTCCAGTCGTTCCAGGTATTATGGCAGACTTGGTTTTTTCCCTAAGGCGCTTTACTTCAAGTTCTAATCCTCTACGATCTACAAATTCTAACAGAAATAAAGCTTTTTCATCTGCAATCCCAATCATGGGTCCCAGTTTCGTATCAATCCATGCTGCAGTTAGAACAGAATTCCCCCCTGATGAAGAAGGGGGACTACCCATGATGCGTGAAAATGCATCTCTAAATCCACTTCCCGATTCATATCCTGTGGAAAGTTGAGCATCTAATACCTTCTCCCCCGCTCTGATTTGCTTCAAAGCAATTCCCATTCGTCTTGCTCTTGCATATTCGACGAAAGTCATTCCAAACCGCTTTTTAAATTGCCGACGTGCAGTCGAAGCATCAATGGATAGTGCTTGGAAGTCTTTATCCTTCCATCGCTTTTCTGGATTATCCTCAACTGCTTTTACTAATGTTCTGACAACCTCTGACACACTATTTGGATGAGAGAGGGGTTTACACCTTTTACACGGACGAAATGAAGCAAGCAGTGCTTGTTGTGGAGTCTGATAAAATTCACAGTTTTTAAACTTCGGTTTTCTTGCAGGACAGGTTGGTCTACAGAACACCCCAGTTGTTTTTACCCTACATAAAATACTCCCTCGTAATCCACTCTTTTTTCAATCAATGCTTGATAGAACTCCTCTTTTAATTGATGTGATATCACTAACACCCCTCCTATGTATTTCGTATTGAGTTCATTATATCCCTTATTGAAAGAAGAGGGCGTCGAAAATCAGGCACTGATTTTTAATAACTTTCATTAAAATCGAGAAAGGACTATAAGAAAAACGTTTTATCTACTCTCAATCCATTTGAATGAATGCAGGTAGCGACTATCTATTCTTCAACCTTAAACACGATTTCTCCGATGGTTTCATTGTTATTTTTAACTATAACCTTCCAAATCCCTGCTTCTTCAAAATAGAGAGACACTGGTGCAGTATACGTATTGTTATTAAATGGAGTTAGCTCCCCTTCAATTCCGGTTTGAAATCCTTGTTTTTCTTCATTTCCTTTTTTAATCACCGTTAACTTTATATTTTCATAGTTCTTCCATAACAACAAAGAAGAATCGTATTTAGCCTTAGCTTTTGGTTGTTCATTAAATGCCATTGCAGCTTCATTCTTTTTCCCCTGAAACAATTCTATTTCTCCTTGATCATTCTCTATTTGAATAATGGCATTTTCTCTCCAGATTTCATTTCTCTCAACAAAATAATTTAAAGTAAACATCAATCCGGCAACGACTATTAAACTAACGACTAAATTTCTAAAAGAATTTCCTTTTGTAAATGAATTCATAAATTCTGATTGAGGTGCCACTTTTTTCGCGATAAGAAATATTGCTACTACCCCTAGCAGCACACAACCTATAATAAAAAACATTCATATTCCTCCTAAGAATAACCTTTCTACTATGTACGAATAAGCCATGAAAAAGTTTCATCCATCTCTAGAGGTCCGTCCCTCTATAATGTTTGTGCTATTTATGGTAAAATTATGTATATTGTTCTTTATTTCATGGTAGGTTAATGATTTAATTCTATAAATCTTCTAATTATCTATACATATTTTCAAGATCAATGGGGGCCTGATTTATGAAACTTTCAACCATTCAATGGGATAAGGTAAAAACGTATATTATTCATCATGCTCGACCTTTAGAACAAAATTTATTTGCTTATTTATTCGAAAGTGGTGCCAAAGAAAATGTCATCACAGAGTTAGCTCGATTTCAAAATTCAGATGGCGGATTTGGGCAAAGTATTGAGCCTGATTTCCGTTTAACTATATCATCACCTTTAGCCACAACGATTGGATTACAAATTGCAAAGACGATAGATCTTTCAAAAAACCATCAAATTGTCATCAACGCCATGAATTATCTTAGTCAAACCTATGATGAAAAGCTAAGAGGCTGGAATGCTGTTCCACCGGAAGTTAATGATGTTCCTCATGCACCATGGTGGCATTTTGATCATGACCAAGGACATTGTGGGGTACAATCAACTTGGGCTAATCCAAATGCTGAAATCGTAGGATACTTTCATTACTACCAACCTGAAGAACCTAGATTAAAATCATGGACTCAAACAGCACTTACCGAACTTAAGGATCTTTCTTTTCCGTATGGTATGCATGACTTCCTATGTTATCAACGATTGTTAGACTGTATAACGGGAGATCTTCGACAGAGTATTTTAGACCTTTTATCCCTATCTGTTCGAAATACAGTTTGTACTGACCCGAACCAGTGGAATGAATACGTGGCAAAGCCATTGCAATTTGCAAGCAGCCCTACCTCGCCATTCTATCCATTATTAAAAGAAGAAGTTGAACTTCAATTAAATGTGGAAATACAAAATGTGCATGAAGATGGGTACTGGCAGCCTAACTGGTCGTGGTTTGGACAATATAATGAGACGTGGGAAATTGCAGAGAAAGAATGGCGGGGAATCGTAACCTTAGAAATGTTAAGAGTTTTAAACCGGTTTGATAAAATAGCTTTAAGGGACAATTAGGAATTCCAGCTAAGCTTCTTAAAACAAAAAAGGAGATTCAGAAAATTATTGTTTTCTGAATCTCCTTTTGGATATTGCTAATTAAAATTCTTTTCAAACCATTCTTTAGCAGCATCTACTTCTTCCTTGCGTAATTCATGTCCTCCATCAGTCCAAAAATCTGTAACTGGTGAATTGGCCTCTTGGAGATTTCTCACTAGCTCTTCAGTTTCTGGTAAGGGAATTAATGGATCACGTTTACCAGCTCCTATAAATACAGGAACACCACTTAAATCAGGGATTTCAACACCACGTCGTGGAACCATTGCATGAAATAGAATTCCACCCCTTAATGCACTTTCATGATGATACATAAGACTTGCAGCGATATTTGCACCATTTGAATAACCCAGTGCGACTACATTTTTCCGATCAAACCCATATTTCACAGCACTTTCATCAATAAACGAATTCAATTCTCCTGTACGAAATACTAAATCCTCCTCATCGAAAACACCTTCACGGAGTCTGGCAAAAAATCGTGCCATTCCTTTTTCATTTACATTACCTTTAACGCTCAAAACCGATGCATGTGGTTGAATCATGTCAGCCAATGCTAATAGGTCCCGCTCATCTCCTCCTGTTCCGTGAAGGAGAAGTAAGGTCGGTAAATGGGGTTCTTTGCCTTCTTTATAAATATGTTTCAATTTGAAATCCTCCTTTCTACATTTATTCCTTTGTATCTAATGGTTTTAATTTTGCTTCTATCGACTCTCTTTGACTTTCAAAAAAAGGTGGTAAAGAAAGGTTTTCACCTAAGGTTTCAAAATTTTCATCCGTTTCAAATCCAGGTCCGTCTGTGGCAAGCTCAAATAGAATTCCGTTTGGGTCACGGAAGTATAGTGAACGAAAATAGAATCTCTCTACAAAACCAGAATTCGGTAAACGGTTGTCCGTTACCCACTCAACCCATTGACGTAATTCCTTTTCATCTTCAACACGGAAGGCAACATGATGGACACTTCCTCTTCCGGGACGTTCTTGGGGAAGATCCTTTCGCTCTTCTAAATGAACTTCTCCACCTGTTCCACCTTCACCCGTTTCAAATACACGGACATCTGGTTGTCCATCAACATGAGAAGGAAAACTTCTAGTTTCTCGAAAACCTAATACATTCTTTAGTATTGTTCCAGTATAATCACTACGTGCTACAGTTAATGTAATGGGTCCTAATCCCACAATACCATGCTGTACCGGAACGGGACTCTTATCCCAAGGCTTACCTCCAGAAACACCAGAATTATTTTCATCTGAAACCAGCATTAGTCTCTGTCCTTCAAAATCACGGAAGCCTAATGCAGCTCTTCCCGTTCGATGGGATATTTCATCATGTTCGACTTCTAATTCTTGAAATCGTTTTTTCCAATACTCTAATGACTCATCACTGTTCACCCGAAGAGATGTTAAGGAAATGCTGTTTGTGCCTTCATACGTATTTCCAGCATGTGGAATCTCAAAAAACGTGAGGTCCGTCCCTGGATTTCCTCTTTCATCAGCGTAGAAAAGGTGGTAGACGGAGGTGTCGTCTTGATTTATAGATTTTTTGACTAAGCGGAGTCCCAGTGTTTTTGTATAAAATTCATAGTTTTTCTTTGCATTGGCAGTTATGGCAGATACGTGATGCTGCCCTTTTAGTGGTTTGAGGTTCATAATAATATTTCACTCCTAAGAAAGAGATTCTTTTTTAATCTAGTTTAAAGTATACAGAACAAATATCTTTAATTCAAGATATTCAAATCTGAAATTTATGTATTTCCTTACGTTGTGTGTTTACCCTTCAATAACAAACATAAACTGTATTGATATCAGTAAACTCGATAGAAGGTTTTCGACGCTCTTTGCTTAGCTTCATCATATTTTTCCTATTTCTCACAAGTTGTCAAAATAGTCATGAAAAGCAGAAATCAGATCTGCCTTCACAGGAAGACATTATCATGACTCGATCCAAATCGATACTAAAAGCTCTAATTAATCAAGACTTTTTAGCTCTCTCCACCTATGTTCATCCTGATAAAGGGGCAATTTTTTCTCCTTATACCTATATTACCAAGGATGTACATTCCTTTTCACCCCCACAAGTTAAGGCTCTGCTAAATGATTCAACTATATACACCTGGGGATACTACGCAGGAAGCGGCGAGGAGATTTCTTTACGAGCCAAACCATTCTTGGATGAATTTTTTCATGAAAAAATTCTTCTTTCCAAACAAGCTATTTACAATAACCCCACTCAAAGAGGTAACAAAGTTAATAATATTAAAAATGCATTTACCAATTCAATTATTGTAGAATACCATTTTACAGGGGCAGAAGAAAACAACAACATGGATTGGAGAAGCGTAATACTTGTATTTGAACAATGGAAAAAAGATGAGTGGAAAATCGTTGCCATTATCAATGATCAATGGACCATTTAAATAAAAAAATTAAAAGAGGAAAGAATTTGTTTCTTTCCTCTTTTATTACCTAAAATTAATCACTATACTTTTAAAATTGTCTTCTAAAAGTTCTTTTGCTGTTATCTTAGATAAAAATCACGCTGAGAAAAATGAAATTCATTAAAACTAACTACTTTCTACTCTAATATATCAACAATACGAAAGAACTATTTAAGAGCCTCTCTTTTCTAATTCTTTCACCGTTTTACTTGTTTCTACTTCCTTTTCATTTTTTAGTGTACCAAATAAAACATCAACAAATGGTGTAGATACTCCGTACCAATAGTTTTCATTTTTAAAATGATGTAGAACATGCACTTTTTTTACCCACCTGCCAAATTTTGTTCTAGGCTTAATAGGACGGTGAGCTACATAATGCTTCCATTCATACATGAGTAGCATTGATATCAGACCACCCCCAAAGGCTAAAGCGTATTCTGCATTCTGAAAAATGACATAAAAAAGGCTACAAAGGATAATAAAATTAGGTAAACTGTACCAAATAGGTAAAAAAAGCAGATGTAAATCATGTGGATCCTTATGATGATCATAATGAATACGCTTTAAAAAATTTAACATCATTTGATTTTTAGGTGGTTTTAAATGGAACAAAAAGCGATGAGTAAGGTATTCACTAAAACTAAAGAAAATTAAACCCATTATAAACGTAATGACAGTTATGAAAGTGACCCTTTGCCATATAAGAACTCCGCATATACTAAATAATACAAAAAACATGATCAGTACATCTGGAAAAAAGAAAAAATCTCTATACACTTTTTTCATCATTCGTCCTCCTTTACTTGATTTAGTATTAATTTCCCCCACCTTATGAAGCTGTTTTTCATTTCGTTCCTCACAATTATTTCAGCTTTCTCACTATCGCCTTCTAATGCTGCCTGTAACAGCTCTTGATAATAATGTAAAGAAGCTTCTCTAAATGATTTGTGCAGGAAATAGTTTTGAGCAATCTCTTCATAAACATCATCAAAGCTATTTAATGTTAATAGATACAATGGATTGGGCGATAAATTAGCCAATTGTTTTTGAAGATTCCAATCAAATTTTGAAAATACTTTTTCATTGTCTTCAATACTTTCCAATGAAGCTAGTAGACTAATTACTTTAACCTGTTGGTGCTGAACTGCATCTTTAACATAAACAGGAGAAAATGAGATTCTCCAGTCTAAAAAGTGCTGAATCATTTCATTTGGTATCTCTTCGGCATACCTCATAATGGACACAATTGTAGAAAGATTCCCTTTTTTTAAGTAATCCATTATCTGTGACGGCTGACCTTTTTTTGATTGAATCCAACCTCCTTTTTCTAATCTTTGTAAAGCTTCTCTAACCGTCGGACGACCAACCTGAAAGTCCTTTGCCAATTCTCTCTCAGGCTTTAATACACTGTGTACAGGATAGGTTTCATCCAATATCCCTTTAATAATCTTCATTTCTATAACGTCTGAAGATTTATCTTTTGCCATCCATTGTATCCCCTTTGGTAAGACCAATTATTTTTAGTGGTATTACCAATTATATTATTATAATCTTCTGAAAATAAATACTCATAATTTTCGACAAAAAAAGCATCCGCTTTTGTAAGCGAATGCCCTCTTATTAAATAGATTGATGGTTTTTAATTGTTAATGCCTGTGAAAGTGTTGAGGTAATGGTTAAATTGTCAAAACTTAATCCAAGCTGAACAGCTGTTTGGGCAATTTCAGGTCGTAAGCCCGATAGAATTGGTTTCACTCCTATTAACTGAAGAGCATCTATTAACTGAAAAATTTGGTGAGCCACCATTGTATCGATTAATACTACGCCAGACAAGTCAATAAATAAGTGAGATACTTCTTTATCTACACACTGCTCTAAAGCATTTTCCAATATTAACCCTGCTCTAGTTGGGTCGATATTCCCTACTAATGGTAGTAGGGCCGTGTCTTCGTTTAATGAAATAATTGGTGAGCTCAATTCATTAATAATTTCTTGCTGAGATTGAATTTGTTGTTCGATCACTTCACTTTGTAACTCAGTATAACGAATCATAGCTTTATCAAAGGCTTCAATTAAAACCTCATTCCAAAGTTTATAAAGGTCAAAAATATTCTCATCCTCTTGGGTTTCAACAAATTGTTTAATGAAGCCTAAGTATTGATTTCGAACTCTCATAAACTCTCTTAAAATATAATGGTTGGGCGTTTCTAAGTGTTCTTTATCCTTAGCTACATCTAATACCCATTCATCTAATTCTTTATTAAAGCTCTCTCTATCCTTCACAAATACGTTACATAAGATTGCATGAAACGTAAAGTTTTGATTCTTTAATGTTTCAATTACACTAGGATCATTTGAAGAATATACTCCTGTTGGATCACTTTTATCAAGGGATTCATACCAATCGTCCGTTAATTTATGTGCTTTACTGATTAGAAAATCGTATAATTCTTTATTTCTATGCAAATAAATTCCTCCTGTTTAATATCATTCAATATCATTCATTACATTAATTAATCCTTTTGTTTGTAATTAAGGAATTTGTGGAAAGGTGGTACTGATAAAATAAAATTCAATCAGAAGGATACCAATTTTAGGATTTCTTAATCAACTTAATTCTAACTCTAACAAAATTCTTTGTGTTATTCTACTTTTAACATAAAGATTGCTTCATTTAATTCCTCTTTTAGTCGCTTCACGAATCTCTCATTTATAAATGAATTTATATTTGATAAAATTCTTCTATTTTCCTCAAATTACCTAATACTCTTTTCCTGAATACAAGAATTAATCAAAATATAGTAGATTATCTTATTTATGTAAATTTTATACAATTAAATGCATATTTATTAAAGAATATTCGAATTTTTTGTAAATTTACCTCTACAAATATCGA
Source organism: Rossellomorea aquimaris TF-12 (assembly GCF_001648555.1). Classification (GTDB taxonomy): domain Bacteria; phylum Bacillota; class Bacilli; order Bacillales; family Bacillaceae_B; genus Rossellomorea; species Rossellomorea aquimaris. Next base: position 408,970 of record NZ_LQXM01000029.1, read on the forward strand.
TTTTAAGTATATAATATAATTATTAGTAAGAATAATCTAATAATTAATACATGGTATTTTATTACTTTTTACCAATTAATTATAATACAAAATTTCTGATTGAGTTTGTTACCATTATACTAGATTTACCTATTATTCATTTTTACATAATACATGTTTACACCTAGGTAGTGTGTCTAATATTGTTGGGGAGCTGGTAAAAATGAAAAAAAAACTTTCAAGAAAATGCATAGAAATATTAGCTATACAAAATGCAATTACCTTTTGTCACAGAATTGGTATCTTGGCTAGTTCCTTCAATATTTCCATGATTACTGGGTTCTCTGAAGAAAAAATCATCGAAGTTCTAGATACCCAGTTTATTGGAGAGGATGCAATGAAAACACCCTGCATACGTGGAAGATAACGATTTTGACAAAAGAAGCCAATGCCTGTAGTGGCATTGGCTTCTTTCATTCAGTGAATTCCTCTATTACGATTCAAAGGACATTGAAATACCGCGCTTCTGGATGAGCAAATACCATTGCTGTGACGGATGCCTCTGGCTCCATCATACACCCATCTGTCAATTCTATCCCAATTCTTTCAGGTTGAATTAATTTGAATAACTTTTTCTGATCTTCAAGCTCTGGACATGCTGGATAGCCGAATGAAAATCGTTGACCTTGATATTTTGTTCTGAATTTATCTTGTATTGTAGAATCCACAGGATCAGGAAATCCCCAACGACCTCTCATTATTTCATGTACTCTCTCTGCTAATCCTTCTGCTGTTTCTAAAGCTAAAGCTTGAATGGCATGACTTTCGAGAAATCTTCCTTGCTCTTTTAATGTTTTTGCCCACTCTCTAATTTGATATCCAGCGGTGGCTGCAAAGAAACCTACATAATCCACTTCTCCGCTCTCTACTGATTGAATGTAATCAGCCAGGCATAAGTGCTGATTTTTCATTTGCCTAGGGAAAGAAAAGCGTTCAATGTGTTTTGATGCATCATTTGGGTCATAAATGATAATATCATTTCCATCTGATTGTGCAGGGAAAAATTGATACATGGCTGAAGCACGAATGATTCCTTTATTTTTTGCTTTTTCAAACAGTTCATCTGTCATGGTTTTCAGCTGTATAGTTTTTGCATCTTTTTCTTCTAGTAATCTAGAAATCTTCCCTTTTAAACCCAGGTGATGACCTAAAAGCATTTGTTGATTTATATATGGTTGAACCTGGTCTAAGGAGAATTCTTTGATGATATGTGGTTTTAAATCGATTGGAGTAAACACTTCAGTATCACTTGATACAGAAGATCGTACTTTTACTGCAACTGAAGAATGGATTGTCGGTACATCTTCAATTTCTGGAGTTTCTAACTGCTTTAGTTGATTTTCCTTTACCAACTTTTCTCTGGCTTCTTTATTTTGAATATCTCTCATTATTCTTAGACCATCCATGGCATCCTTTGCATACATCACCAGCCCATCATATTCTCGAGCTATTTTTGTAGTAGTGAATTTTCTTGTAAGAGCAGCTCCTCCTACAACAATAGGGACATTGATAAACGATTGCTTTAAGTCTTGTGCAGTTAAAACCATTTGTTGGGCAGATTTCACAAGCAGACCCGATAAGCCTACTATGTCTGGTTTTTCCTTACGTATCACTTCAATTAATTCTTGAGGAGTTACTTTAATCCCTAAATCAATTACTTTGTAGCCATTGTTACTTAAAATGATTTCTACAAGATTCTTCCCGATATCATGAACGTCACCCTTTACTGTGGCCAATAACACTTTCCCTCTCGTAGAAGTACTGTCGGATTGTTCCATATAAGGTTCTAGATAAGCTACTGCCGCCTTCATTACCTCAGCACTTTGTAATACCTCTGCGACAATTAACTGGTTATCATTAAACAACCTCCCCACTTCTCCCATACCATTCATCAACGGACCGTTTATAATCGATAATGGTGTAGGGTATTTCCTAAGGGCTATTTCGAGATCATGTAATAATCCTTCCTTTGTCCCTTCCACTATATAATGAGACAAACGTTCTTCTAAAGTCATCGTATTAACAGGAGCTTTCACATCTTTTTTCTTTCCTCTGTAAAACTCTGTGAACTCTGCAAGGCTTTCATTTGTTGTTTCGAATAACAGCCTTTCTCCTAAGGCTACTTCATCTTTTGGAATGGAAGCAAAGCGTTCCAGCCTTTCTGTATTTACAATTGCATAATCGAGACCCGCTTTTGTACAGTGATATAAATATATCGCATTTAATATTTCTCTTCCTACTGGAGGAAGTCCAAATGAAACATTACTAACTCCAAGTATCTGCGGGCATTTTGGATAAGTCTGTTTTATTCTTTTTATTCCTTCTATCGTTGCTTTAGCAGAACCTATATATTGCTTGTCACCGGTGCCAACAGGAAACACTAATGGATCGAAGATAATATCTTCAGATTTAATTCCATATTTCTCGGTTAATAGCTTGTGTGAGCGAATAGCTATTTCAACTTTTCGATCAGCAGTTACGCCCATCCCTTTCTCATCGATTGTCCCTACCACAACAGCAGCCCCATATTTTTTCATTAACTGAGCTACTACTTCGAATTTTTCTTCTCCATCTTCTAAATTAATAGAATTGATAATTACTTTCCCTTGTATGTATTTAAGGGAACTCTCTAGTACAGCTTGATCTGTCGAATCTATAATAAGTGGAACTTTAACTTTCTTTACTACTTGTTGAATAAAGCTATCCATGTCTTCTCGTTCTTCCCGATCGGGATCAGCAAGACAAATATCAATCACTTGTGCCCCATTTTTCACCTGTGCCCTAGCAATCTCAGATGCTTCCTCTATTTTATTTTCAGCTATCAACCTTTTGAATTTCCTTGAACCAATGACATTCGTCCTTTCACCAACTAGTATAGGTCTTGAATCCTCATTTTCATAAACAATTGGTTCAATTCCAGAAATTGCATGAGGATGAGAATGCTTTGGACTCCGAGGTTTTATTCCTTTCACTACATTTGAGAGAGCCTGAATATGATCAGGCGTCGTGCCACAGCAACCTCCAACGATATTTAACCACCCTTTTTCAGCAAATCCTTTTATTTTCTCTGCAAGGGAATTGGGTGTTTCACTATAATTACCCTCTTCATCAGGTAAACCTGCATTCGGGTAACAGCTAACATAAGTTGTCGCCAAGTTAGCCAAGGTCCTTATGTGGTCACGCATAAATTCAGGTCCAGTTGCACAATTCAGACCTACTACTAAAGGTTTTAAATGTTCCAAAGACAAATAAAAGGCCTCTATGTTTTGACCTCCGAGAGTCGTACCCATTGGTTCAATCGTACCCGATAACAAAATAGGGATCTCCCTGCCACATAGGCGAAAAGCTTCTTTTATTCCAAGGTTAGCTGCTTTGACATTCAACGCATCCTGACTAGTCTCTAGAAGTAGGAGATCCACTCCTCCGTCTAAAAGACCTTGTGCTTGAATACGGTAATTCTCAATCAACTCATTGAAGGTTACTCCTCCTGTTACAGATAATGTTTTTGTTGTCGGTCCCATTGAACCTGCTACAAACCGTGGCCATTCTGATGTTGAGAGACGCTCTTTTGCATTGATTGCAATATTGGCTGCAACTTTGTTTATCTCATATGCCTTTGACCCTAAACCATATTCATCTAGAACGATTGGCGTAGCACCAAAGGTGTTGGTCTCGATAATATCAGCACCAGCTTGTAAATATTCTAGATGAATATTGTAAATGACATCAGGAACAGTAAAGACTAAATGTTCATTACAGCCGTCTAACTCTTCTCCACCAAAATCCAAAGCAGTTAGATTTGCTTGTTGAAGCATAGTTCCCATTGCCCCATCAAGGACTAATATTTTTTTCTTAAGCTGTTCTTCAAATAATGTGATGGTCATAGGGAACCTCCCTTTCTGAATGTACTTTCTCATTAATATATTGAATCAATTCAATGGACATGTCATAGCGAACAAACGGAGTAATCAGATAAATTCCATTAAATAATTCCAAAGCAGTATCTAATAGCTCCTTAGCGATTTCCATCCCAACTGCTCTTGCTCTCACAGGATCTCTTCCAGCATTTTTCATTCTTAATCGCGTCGAATGGGGAACGTTAATACCAGGAACCTCATAATGAAGAAATTCAGCATTTCTACTACTTAATAATGGCATGACTCCAATAAATATCGGTGTATTTATATGTTTAGTAGCTTCATATATTTGAATCATTTCATCTCTTCCGAATATTGGTTGAGAAATGAAATAATCAGCACCAGCGTCTCTTTTTCTTTCTAACCTTTTTACTGATGCATCTAAATGACGAAATTTCGGATTAAAAGCGGCACCAACTGAAAATTGAGTTCGCTCTCTTAATGATTTACCAGAGAAGGATATTCCTTCATTGTTTTGCTTAATTAATTCGATTAACTCAATGGAAGATAAATCATACACTGATGCAGCACCTGGAAAATCTCCTATTTTGGCAGGATCACCTGTAATCGCAAGGATGTTATGAATACCTAAAGTGTGTAACCCCATAAGGTGAGATTGAAGTCCAATGAGGTTACGATCACGGCAGGTAAGATGGACTAAAGGAGTTAAATTGAATTTGGACTTTATTATACTTCCGATTGCATCATTACTTATTCTAGGAGATGCTAAAGGATTATCGGCAAGGGTTAGTGCATCTATTCCAACATTTTTTAACGCTTTAGCTCCCTGAAAAAACAAACGGGTATCCAAATGTTTAGGTGGATCTAGTTCCACGATAACCGTCTTTTTATCTTTTACTTCTTCATGCAATAGCTTTCCAGTAATTGGTGTAGAAGCTAGACTCACCTTCTGTTTCATTTTTACAACTTTTTCGTTCACGGGTTCCCTGTTATTTAAACGCTTTGTAACGGCACGTATATGTTCAGGAGTGGTTCCACAACATCCACCAATAATCCTGGCTCCCTGTGCTCTTAACTCATTACTCATGTCACCAAAATACTCAGGTTCTGCAGAATAATAAAACCTTCCTTCTTCATAATTAGGTAAACTCGCGTTTGGATATACAGATAAAAAAGCGGACTTAGGTAGAGGTACTTCTTGTAGTGAATTTACCATATGAAATGGACCCATTCGACAATTAATCCCTACCACATCTGCTCCAATCATTTCTAATTGTTGTAAAGCCTCCCCCACATTCATTCCGTTTTGAAGAACTCCAGGTTCATGATGAGATACTTGGGCAATCACTGGAATATCTGTTTCACGCTTTGCAATCCCTAAAACTGTAGATAATTCTTCAAAGTCATAAAAGGTTTCTAAAAGAATCCCATCCACCCCTTCTAAAAGCAAGCAATAAAGCTGTTCACGAAAACTTCGCTTAATTTCTTCTAATGATATGTTCTGTTTTAAAGATCTTATCCCCCCGATAGTCCCTAATATATAAGTAGATTTTCCTGCTGCCTTTTTAGCTAATCGTACTGCCGTTGTATTAATCAATTTAACTGAGTCTTCTAATCCGTATCTTGAAAGTTTTTCGTAATTGGCTCCATACGTATTGGTTTGTATAATGTCAGCTCCAGCTTGAATATAATCCCTGTGAACCTTCACTACTTCATTTGGGTGGGAGAGATTTAATTCTTCAAAACATCTGTCTACACCATATGAATACAACAAGGTTCCAATAGCACCATCAGCAATAAGGATTCTATCTTTTAATTCTTCTATTAATGGTCTCATTACACCACCTCCATTTATAAGTTGATTACATCTTTTTGGGAATTAGATTTGATTTTTAGTAAGCCTTGTTCTATATCGTTAATTAAATCCTCTGTATTTTCTAATCCCACTGATAATCGAAGTAAGCCGTCTGTAATCCCCCTTTTTTCTCGCTCTTTTTTTGGCATGGAAGAATGGGACATCCGGCAAGGGTATGAGAGGATCGACTCCACAGCTCCTAGGCTAACAGCGAATACAGGGATTTTAACTGTTTTAATGAACTGCCTCACATCTTCTTCACTTCGTAAACGAAAGGAAAGTACTGCACCAGGCCCTTCAGCTTGGCGAACCTGTATTTCATGACCAAGATGACTTCTTAATCCTGGGTAAAAGACTTCTTCTACTTCATTTCTAGACTCTAGAAACCTCGCAATCTTATAGGCTGATTCAGACGACTCTTTCAATCTGACATGTAACGTCTTCAAACCCCTTAACAATAACCAGCAATCTTGTACTCCTAAAACGGCTCCAAATGAATTTTGAAGGAACGTTAATTTTCTAGCAATTTCTTCATTTCCTGTTACGGCTAAACCTGCTAATACATCACTATGGCCAGCAAGGAACTTCGTGGCGCTGTGTAAAACGACGTCTACTCCTAGGCATAAAGGTCGTTGAAGTAAAGGCGTCATAAAAGTATTATCCAGAAACGTTAAGCAATGATTTGCTTTCGCAAGCTTAACCACTCCTTCAATGTCTGTAATATTTAAAAGTGGGTTTGATGGGGTTTCCATATAGATTACCTTAGTGTTCGATTTAATCGCACATGCCACTTCGTTTAAATCCTGCATGTTCACAAAAGAGTACTCTATCCCAAATTTAGTCAACACTTCTGTAATCATTCTATACGTACCGCCATACACTTCCTCAGAAACAACTACGTGATCTCCACTCGATAGTAATAAAAAGCTTGTAGAAATAGCAGCCATCCCTGAAGCAAAGGCGAATCCCTTAATTCCCCCTTCAAGCTCGGCAATGATTTCTTCTAATGTTTGGCGTGTTGGATTCCCAGAACGTGTGTAATCATAGGGGCCATACTTGTCAAAATCTTGTTGATGGAACGTTGTAGTGTGATGAACAGGGGTACTTACAGCACCTGTTTTCCCATCAATTCCATGAGAATGAATGATTGAAGTTTGACTAGAAAATGGCCGGTTATTCATGAGTTTCCACCCCATTTCCTATCTGCTGAAATATCCTCTCTAAATCTCCAATCAAATCTTCTACATTCTCAATCCCTACTGAAAAACGTAATAGACGATTACAGATTCCAAGTTGGAATCGAGTTTCTTCAGGAATATCCCCATGAGTTTGTAAAGCAGGATAAGTAATAAAACTCTCAACACCCCCTAGGCTTTCTGCAAAGGTGATAATCTGTAAATATTTTAAAAAGGGAGGAATCCATTCTTCTTTTTGAATTCGAAAGGATAACATGCCTCCTTTCCCTGGATAAAAAACTTCTTCTACACTGGGATGGCGATACAGGTATTCTACGATTCTCTTTGCATTTTTTTCATGTTGAGCCATTCTAAGGTGAAGAGTTTTCAAACCTCTAAGTAACAGCCAACAATCGAATGGTCCCAATACAGCACCACTTGAATTCTGTATGGTACAAAGTTGTTCTGCTATCATTTCGTCTTTCGCAACCACAAGACCAGCTAATACATCATTATGGCCTCCTAAATATTTCGTGGCACTATGGACAACAATATCTGCACCTTCAACAATTGGCTTCTGAAGGACTGGAGTAAAAAATGTATTATCGACAATGAGAAGAATATTTTTCTCTCTAGTTATTTTTGCTACATTCGTAATACTGGTTTCATTCATCATTGGGTTGGTTGGGGTTTCTAGAATAATCCCTTTGGTAGAAGGAGTAATGCTATTCTCTAATGCATTCGTATCTCTCGTATCAATAAAATGAAATGTTAAACCATATTGCTTTTCCCATTGAACAAATAGTCTGTAACTCCCACCGTATAAATCTTCTGATACAATCAGTTCATCTCCAGTGGAAAAAAGAGTTAAAACCGCTGTAATAGCAGCCATGCCTGAGCTAAAGGCAAATCCCTTATACCCCTCCTCTAATTCAGAGATGACATCCTCTAACACGGACCGGGTAGGGTTCCCTGTTCGTGAATAATCATATCCTGATGATTGACCAATCCCTTTATGCTCAAATGCTGTCGATAAATAAATCGGAAGGCTAACTGAACCTGTTCTTTCGTCCCTCCGGTTCCCTCCCTGAACAAGTAATGTTTCAATATGGTTTTTCACATTATCTCTCTCCTTTTCCTTCGAAATGACGAAAAGGGGACTAAAACAAAAAACCTTCTTATTTGTATATAAGAAGGTTTAGATATTTCGTTCTCCCTCTTATCGTTCAAGTTGAAATCAACTTGCTGGAATTAGCACCATACCTGATTTTGGCTGGTTGCTGAGGTGTCATAGGGCCAGTCCCTCTACCTCTCTAGATAAGAAACTATTTAATTTTTTCAAATAATCATTTTTCTCCACGCACGGTGAATTGAAAATAAAAAACTTTCTAATAATTTATAACATACGAAATGCTTTGTCAACGTGTATTTTTTATCTTTAAATGCGTGATGACCGATGGATCCCGATTGTCTGTTTGACCTCTTCAAGGAAAGGAATTGTCTTTGCTCTTGCTTTTAAGGCTCCCTGTTCCAATATTTCATCCAACAATTTTGGTGAGGACATCAGTTCATAATATTTTTCACGAGGTTCTTCTAAATAGGCATTCATTACATGGAATAACTCTTTCTTAGCTTCCCCCCAGCCTATTCCCGAATGAAACTTCTCCTTCAAATCTTCTATTTGTACTGAAGTGGCAAATTCCTTATACAATGAAAAAATAATTGAAGAATTGGGATCTTTTGGTTCCTTGGGAAGAGAGGAGTCCGTTTTAATTTTATTTATTAATTTTTGAAGTTTTTTGGGTTCTTCAAATATTGGAATGGTATTCTGATAGCTTTTACTCATCTTTCTCCCATCAAGTCCCGGAAGTACTGCAGACTCTTCTTGAATAACGTAATCCGGGATATGAAAAACTTCCCCGTATTGTTTATTGAAATTTCCAGCTATGTCCCTGGCAATTTCTACATGTTGCACTTGATCTTTACCCACAGGCACTAAATCCGTTTGAAAAAGGAGAATATCAGCAGCCATTAGAATTGGATAAGTAAATAATCCCATATTGACTCCTGTATCTAAATCTTTACCAATTTGTTGATTACTTTCAACAATGGATTTATATGCATGTGCTCGATTCATCAATCCTTTTGGAGCAAAACAAGAAAGAATCCAACTTAATTCAAAGATTTCCGGCACATCTGATTGTCTATAAAAGATAGCCTTTTCATGGTCTAATCCTAGTGCTAACCAGGTTGCTGCAATACAGTAAGATAACTCTTTCATTTCTTCACAACTATGAATTTGAGTAAGTCCGTGATAGTCCGCTACAAAATATGCTGTTTCACTATATTCATTTTGAGCTAAATCTAATGCAGGTTTAATTGCTCCAATATAATTACCTAAATGCACTCGTCCAGTCGGCTTTATTCCTGTAAGAACTTGCTTTTTCATTTCTTTCTCCTCCTTACCAATCAATAAAATTAAACACAAAAAGGGTTTCTCTTCCCCTAAAAAGGACGAGAAACCCGTGGTGCCACCTTCATTCGCTTACAAAAAATAAACGCACTTATATGTACAGAAGTCATTGCTTCGATACAGTGTCTCTTTTATCGGTGAGACTCTCCGCCAAACCTACTCTTTCATTTCAGTTTGGTTGCTCAGAAGCCCATTCAACAATTTTCTCACACTGATTCCCACCAACCATCAGCTCTCTTTAGTGGTCTTAATGTCTACTTTTCTCCATCATCGCAAAAATATATCAATTTCCATTATTTTAATATAATGTAAAATGATGGTCAAGTATTTTTATTTATACCTCTTTTGAGGTAAATGGCAGAAACAATTTTATCCCTCTTTTATTGAATGGGAGAAATTTCATATCTCCAAAGAGGTGACTAGCATACCCAATCATGCATGCCTCAAAAACACCTTCTATCATGAGAGATGCTTCTAAATAATAAGCCATTACCCCGAAATAGACTATTCCGAGTATAGAATGTGTATAGGTTCGATGAGATACAATAGACGCAGTCAAAATATAAATTCCAAGTAGCCATAACCATTTCTCATCAAGCTGCCACCCGCAGGCAGTAACTCCTATGCCTGTAATTGTAAGCATTCTTCTTTGAGTGATAAAGGTTGAAAGAATAATCATACCAGCTCCATACCCAATTCCTAACCATTGTTCTTTTCCATTTCCTTCAAGATAACTGTACACCATCATTAATACACCAATCATTTGGGCAACTGCTTTCATCATTTTAGAAGAAACAGTCACTTTATTTGCCAGCTTCCCATCAATATCCATGTCCGGCATTAATCCAGATACTCCACCTATAACCACAAGAGATGCGGTTATCCCTGGAGTAGAACCAAGTGAATTGGCGACGATAAACCCTGATGCTGCCCCTGCTGTCATATGTGCTGTGCCGTTCAATTGAATCCTCCACTCCCATACTATCTAATAAATACTGCTAGATTTACCATGATAAGGCTTTTTACTAGATAAGAACATGGGAATCTTGAATCATATTAAGGTTCTTGAATTAACACCTTTTTTATTCGTTTTATAACTTCCAATAAGTACTCAATATTATGTGGAACAAAATCCTCTAAAGAGACCTCTCTTTTTACAGACTCTTTTTTTTCTTGATTGTTCAAGACGAACCCTTCAATAGAGATTTTCTCCTTATGCCGTAGAACTAATTTTTCAAAATCTTCTAATGTAGCCATGAAGATCCCAGATACCTCATCGTTTCCAATGTCAAAATCGTCGAAGGATACTGCATCTGGGTATAAAAATACATGTGCCATTTCTCTGTCTATGAAGGATGGTTGAAATAATTCATCCTTTATCATTCCGAGGGAAATTACTTCCTGAATGGAAACTTTCAGGCCCAGTTCTTCTTCTACTTCCCTTATACCATCCTCAATCACTTCTTCTGAAAGAAGATGACCAGCCGCTGTAATATCTAGTAAGCTTGGAAAATCCTTTTTCTTATCACTTCTTAGTTGAAAATAGACATGGATACGGTTGCTGTCTTTGTCATAATTTCCTAACCAACAATGAAATGTTTCATGCCAATAGCCTTTACTATGTACTTCAGATCGATTTTCTACCCCAACTTTACGACCATCTTCATCAAAGATTGAAAGCACTTCATCTAAATGATTCTGAGTATTGAGCTCTATACCTTCTTGAAGAATCATTTCATAAAAATCAGACCATTTAGGGTAATACTCACTAACCTCACTCGGGTTAATGAAGATTCGTTGATTAGATTCAAATGAACCTAGAAATGGATGAATTGTATGGACATCCATTCTATAAAAGACTTGATACCCTACTTTTGGGTATTGGCTATCTTGAGACCAATTTTTATTTTCACTGTGGTCCACGATGATATAGCCAATTTGGGTTAAATGTCCCTCTACATAAGCCTCTTCCATTACTTCTCTATTTATGACTTCTTCTGGGGTTTCATTTTTTTCTCTATGCCCCCCAGGAAAATCCCATCCTCTATGGGGTAAGTTTACAAGTAAAAGATCGTCATTTTTGAAACAAAGTCCATGTACACTTGTAATTTTTTCGATTGGAGGCAAGTACTGACTCTTTCTCCATGAAAGTTTTACTTTGGAACCTCCCCAATCCACATATGTATTCATTTTCTCATCCTCATTTCTTTTATCTCACAATGGGTGGTTTGTGTATGAATCCTCATTGCGAAACAACACAAACCATATTAAATACATTCAAGTATTGGATTTCTATCTAATTGTTCATTTATGAGCATAGTAAACACATCTTCAATAGAAAGGTCCGTATCGTTTAATTTGTTAGTATCGCTCCAATCTCGTGCAATGTCCACTGCCATTGGATATTCGTCTTCCATCATTTCATGAACCGGATGACCTTTTGTATAATTTATGAGTAAATCGAAATATACCGTTAATACAATGGATAAATGCTCTAAATACGGGAGTGGCCCTTCAAGTTGAATGGGCTTTCTACTAAGGTAAGGAGTTGTATGCAGTAAATTCGTACTTCCACCATACTTGTCCGTTGCTGCAAAAGACAGTCTGCGTATGCCGCTCATATAAAATGCACTAAAACACAAAGGACATGGCTCTAAGGTTGAATATAGAGTATATTCATTCACTTCTCGATGAATACGATTATCTAATTTTAATAATGCATTTATTTCTGCATGAGCTAATTCATCTGGGAGATAACACTGTCTGAAAGATTCTTAAATGTTGCACTCTTTCCTCTAGCAACAATGTCACCTACTCCATTCACAATGATTGATCCTACTGGTCGGGAGCCTTCCTGAAAAGAAGTCCACGCTTCCTGAAAGCATTCCTGCCAAACATAGGGTACTTCAGACCATTTCATTTTTTCACTTCCTTAAGTAGAATGGTTTATTGTATAATTCTTACTAATTATACCATTAGTACCTTTTTTAACCACATTCATCTTTCTTTTATCAGTTCCAGAAACTCACGAATTTCCATTAAATCATTTACGACTACATCAGCTTGAGCCAGCTCTTCCATTTTAGAGAAGTCAAATTTACATCCTATTGACAAGAGGTCATTCATTTCAGCCCCTTGAAAATCGGACAGCCTATCTCCAACTACCGCCCCATACATAAGTTGATTATCATTCTTAACTTTACGTATCAGGTCACCTTTTTCTTTAGACTCGATTTCTTGAATGCTATAGCATTTAGAAATCCATTTATCAAGTTGATAATAGCTAATAATGCTCTCTAAATAATGAGGGCAACCATTACTTGCTACAAAAATTGGATAGCCCCGATTTGATAAATAAGCTAAAAGTTCCTTTGCATGAGGATAAAGATCACCTTTTCCAGCTTTGATATTTTTTATTAATTTTTCATGAAAAACTTCATTTGCTTTTATGTGAATGGGTGATTGATGCTGTGGCAACAAGGTTTCCCATACGACTGATAATGGTACTCCCATAATTTCACGATACATCTCTAGTGGAGTTTCTCCCCTCCATAACTCTAACTCTCTAAGCATTTCAAATGTATCTTCAAGAGAAGTTTGAAGTATTTTATTTGTTTGAAACAACGTTCCATCCATGTCAAAAATCATTGCTTTCTTCATTTTTTTCTCCTTTATTTCATACAATTCATATCATTTTTAAGAAGTACAACCATTGATTCAAAGTAAAAATCTGCATTCATAACAGAAAAAAACACATGAGAAAAATCCCATGTGATAATTAACCTATACTAAATTATGAAGCATTAGGCAGATAAAAAAGGACCGTCACCATCATGCCAATCACAGAAAATATAACGATACTTACTGCTATGGATTTATGATTTTTAGAAATATGTTTCTTCTTTACAACGTTAAAAAACTTAAAAGCCATTAACGAAAGAATAAACAGAGACACAAATAAGAGTTCGCTCATGAACAATCCCTTTCTTAGTCAAAATTAAAACAAATCTAATAATTTATATGAGAATACTTTACCATATTTTCCTTTACAACAAAAATATTTATTGAATCAGAAATAATAATATACCCATTGAGGAGTTTTTCTTAACCATTTCTCCCATGAAGGTAATTTTTTAAATTCTTTCAGGGTAAGTTTTTTACTCTCTTCAATATCTCCTTCTAACAGCTTTTCTAATTCCTTAACGACTTCTCTATCTTCTATAATACAGTTACTCTCATCGTTTAAGTAAAAACTTCGAGGGTCCCAATTGGCTGTTCCAACATCTGCCCACTTATGATCAATGATGATTACTTTTCCATGGAAAAATCCTTTTTGATACAGGTACATATTCACTCCTGATTTTAACAATTTTTTTTCTATACGGTAACTAGGAGGCTTTGTAAACCATGCATCAGTATCGTCTGGAACAATAATATTAATCTCTACCCCTCTTTTAACAGCTTTTTTAAGCGCATCTACAAGAGAAGTATTGGGTATAAAATAGGGAGTCGTTATGGTTATACTCGATTTTGCACCATTTATCCACTCAACAGTCTTATCTACAATCCCATCACCTGTTGAGAAGATATAATAATAGGAACTTTGATTTTCTTTAATTGAATGATACGACTTGGATATGGGGTTTAATCTCTCGCCACCATCTTCATCCCAATCCTTTTTAAATTGATTTGCTAGCTCTCTTCCATCCTCACCCTCTATTCGGAGGTGATAATCCCGCCAGTAACCGAGTTTAGGATCTTTACCCAAGTATTCATCCCCCATATTGAATCCCCCAATATAGGATATAGATCCATCGATTGAAATGAGCCTTCGATGATTTCGATGATGGAGAGAATAGAAAACATTTTTCAGAGAAATAGGTCTGCTTTTTACAATGTGAACACCCGATTTCTTCATGTCATTCATTGATTCTGAGGAAATATCCGATCCTAAAAAATCCACAGATAACCGGACATCAAGTCCGTCCCTCGCTCTTTGTTTCAGTAAGTTAAAGAATTGGTTTGAAATATTGTCGTCTCGAGTAATAAAGAAATGTATCCAAATAGATTTTTCAGCTGATTGTATATCATTAAATAGTGAATGGTAAAAGTCTTCCCCTTCATTTAGAACATTGATCTTTCCTTGCAGCATACCTGTTTCAACCATGGGGTGAGACTTTTTGTAGGTCTCTGCTCCATGTTTCACATCCCAATTCATTATGAGGAAGATAACAATAAGAAGAGACAAAAGGAACAGAAACCCTTTCAATATTTTCTTCAACAAAAATTCCACCCCTTTTTACCGTTAGCATTTCTTTGAAAGATAAGACTATACATTACCAATTGAAAAAGAGTACTAACACAATGTTAGTACTCTTATTTCTTACGTCTATTAAGTTGAAAAATTTTATACATATATCGACTAATTACAAATAGTATTCCACCGATGAATGCACCCAATGTATTCATAATCCAATCATCAATATCTGTTGCTCTCCCCAATGGAAGATAAAACTGAGCTAATTCAATGAGAAATGAGAAGAGAGCCCCAAGAAATGTTACCTTCAGTACAATTCCCTTCTGATTTCGTATCCACCATCCGGTAAAATAAGCAAATGGCACAAAAAGTAAAATATTTGCTATTAGATTTCGAATAGGAACATCTAAATGCTTTCGATAAATTAAATTTAGTTTTAAATTAGAGAAGGGATCAAAATTGGTTGTACTTTCTGAATATCCTCCGCCCATGAAAGGAGACAGGGTGATTAAACAAATCCCACCAAGCGTAATTGCAGTAAATAAGACAGGAAGTAGATTCATCCATCTTCCCTTCGCCTTTTTCCTTTTCCAAATGGAGACAGCGAAGATCATTGTAAAGGTTACAACAGCAATAATTGGAATGACCCAACCAAATGCACTCCATAGTTCTTCCATGATTACGATCCTACTTTCTATCACTTAGAAAATGTGCCTTGTTCATTTGAGTAGTTCTCGACTAACAAAAAGAAATAATGTTTACCTGTGCAGATTTAGGGTCTTCTCCATCCCAGGAAGTATGGATTTCAAAGGTTCCGTCTTCAAAAAAAAGTGGAAGCTTCCTTTTGAAAAATGGCTGCATCGGTAAATCAAGTACATCCTTTTTCTTTACCCAAACTAATTCACCTTCGGGAGGACTCTCGATGAGCTGCCCAGAGGTTTCATAGGCTAAATAATTGTAAACGATATAACGATATGCCTTGTCTGGTACAACATATTCGTCCAATCCTTTATACCTCATTTTTTCAACTTGTAAACCAGTTTCTTCTCTTACTTCACGAATTGCTCCCTCTGCAGGACTTTCTGGAAAGTCAATTTTTCCACCTGGAGATATAAATCCAGGATATTTCTTAAATTCCGGCCGATTTAATAATAAAAGCTTATCATTTCTTTCAATCATCACAAGAGTATACATTTCGGTTTGAACAATCATACTTGTTCCTCCCCTTGTTCATTTCTTTTCTATCCATTTTCTTATTTGATTGTTTCTAACAGTCAAACCTTCTTTATCTAATTTTTCCAAGAATGGAATGATGTATTTTCGGGATAAACCAAGAATTTCTTTTGCCTCACCGACTTCAAATTCTTTTCCCGTTTTTCCTTTTAACTGTTGAATTGCTAAATGATAAACATGAAATGCATAGGCTTTCTTTTCATCTAGAGGTACAATCTTTCTTTCCTGTACAAAAAACAAATAGAAATCAGTCTGCAATTTCTTTGGAATACCCACTTGTTCAAAATACTCATCCATATCCTTAACATTTCTTCCATCCTCTTCTAAAAGTAAAAGAAGTTGTGAACACCTTTTTTCCCATTGAGTAGGCAGGTGGGGGGTAAAAGCCCTTACTTTAACGTAACCCGATTCTTGCTTCCAAAGTCCTTCTTCCTGGATATTTAAATCAATGACGAAATATAGTATATCCTTTGGGTACTGTTGTAATGATTGATGTATTTCTCCTCGATTTATCCCTTTTAACAGTGGATGTTTTTTATGGTATTCCGTTAGGAGTTGATGAATTGCTCTTAAGGTCTCTTCAATAATCTTATCATGAGTTATGGCTGATGAAGGTAATACAACCCAACCATCATTGTTTAGCAATTCCTTGAGTTCTTCATTAGTTGTAGAAATTTCTTTAATGATTGAGGACTCGCTTAAAGACTTGTACTGTTCTAGAGCCCTCATCAACCTCTCTTCGGTCTTTCCTTTTTCCATAGATCGTAATTTAGAAATGGTTGCTTCTCCAAAGCGGTACTTTTTCCCTTTTGGATTAATAATCCACCCTCCACCTATGGTTTCAGTAGGCGTGGGACGCCTTACAATAAAACGATCGCCTCTTTTTACAACGATGGATTCTTCAAGCCTGATTTGACATAGAATAGACTGCTGCACTAACGTGACTTCGTTTCGATCAAAGAACACTATTTTTCCCATTACTTCAGATGTTCCTATATGTACTTTTACCTGCATACGTTGCTTAATTGGGGTATTTAAATTATCAAGTGGACTAAAAGATACATCAATAGTATCCGTTACGGTAAAGTAATGAGATGAAACCAATACATTCCCTCGCTTGAGTTCTTGATAATCGACCCCTGATAAGTTAATGGCTGTTCTTTGACCGGCGTTTGCACATTCCGCCTTCTTATGATGAACCTGTATTTGTCTCGCTCTTGTTTGAAGACCTTGTGGTAAAACCGTTAGCTCCGAACCTGTCTGTATTTTACCTTCATAAACTGTTCCTCTTACAACCGTTCCTTGTCCCTTTACCGTAAAGACTTGATCAATGGGTAATCGAAAATCTCCCGTAGCATTTCTTGAAGACTGTTGTTTTAGTAATAAAATTATTTGTTCCTTTAGTTTTGTAATGCCTTCTCCAGATATACTATCCACTGATAGGACGGGTGCATGGTCAAAGACCGTTCCCCTTAATTCCTCTTCCACTTCTTCCAGGGCTAGCTCTCTTAGCTCTTCCTCCACCTTAGTGATTTTTGAAAGGACTACAATTCCATTTTCAACCCCTAACAGAGACAAGATGTCAAGATGTTCACGAGTTTGTGGCATAACCCCTTCATCTGCAGCTACAACCAAAACAACAAGGTCAATACCAGCAACTCCCGCAATCATTTGCCGAATGAAACGTTCATGACCTGGAACATCGACGACTGAAATTTCCAGTTCTTCATCATGGTAAAGGGGGGCAAATCCCAACTCAATTGAAATATTACGCTCTTTTTCTTCTTTAAAACGATCTGTATCGACATTGGTCAATGCTTTTGTGAGAGTGGTTTTTCCATGATCTATATGTCCAGCCATCCCAATTGTAAAGTACTGTTTATTCACCCTCTCACCCTCTTTCTATCTCTTTTTTCTAAAACGAAAATACAATACCCCTGCCATAATCGCAAAACATGCGGCAAACAAGATTCCTTTTACCATTTCTCTTTCTGCAAACGACTTAAGCATCCATAACATTATGAAAATTGATATGGTGATGTCAAATATAAGAAGTCCTTTTGATTTTTTAATCTGTATTCACCTTCTCTTTTAAATAATTCTACAATGTCTATCCTTTACGTACTCTTCACTTTATCATATTAGGGAGAAACCTCGTCATATAGAAATCCCCTTGTGCTTTATTTAAATCATTATCCTATATATATCCTTAATTTGGAATAGTTTTTATAACTGAAGCAATTTACTTTCCCTGTCAAACAACCTTATTTCTAAAGAATTTTTTCTCAAGACCTATACGAGAACACTATATAAATCACATCATAAAAAAAGGGCACATTTTCATGCGACCTTTTTTATACATTATTTATTCGATTCTTTGATTAACGTCTTCATGTCTAAAGCAATTTCATCGTATGGAACATCACTATTTCCACTATACGTTTTCACCACGACCCCTTCTTCGTTAACCAGATAAAACCTTGTACCATGAATCATTTGATCAGAGTTTGGATCATTGGCTACAATTGATTTAAAGGAATGTTCAGCAAGATCTTTTACTTCATCAAATTTGTACCCCGTTAACAATTCCCACTTACTTGTGTCCGCTTCAAAGTTGGAGATATATTCTTTCAAAGCTTTCGGTGTATCATTTTCAGGGTCTACACTAAAGGAAACAATCTTATAATCCTCTACGCCTTCTTCTTTTAACTTCTTTTGCAGCTTTGTAAGATTAAATGTCATAGGGGGGCAAACTGTTTCACAGTTAGTAAATATGAAATCGGCAATCCATACCTGTCCTTTTAAATCTTTTAAACTCACTTCTTTATTGTTTTGATTTGTATAGGTAAAGTCTTTTACTTCGTAATTTGTTTCTGCTTGAAAGTCACTATTGCTGCAACCTGCAAGGAGAATACCAATAATGCTTACTATGAGCATAAGTGTTTTATATTTTGACACCTTTATCTCCTCCGACTTCATCTTTCTCTTCTACTCTTATGTTAGTAAAAAGAAGACAGGAATACAATGATGACATTGATCTTTCATTGTCTATTTTGTGAATATCCCCTTCATATGGTGTCTCCATTCTTCGTTCCAAGTAGATAGGCGCCCAAACTACCGGTATATGCCCCTTTATCTAAAAAAACAGGGGTATAGGATAACAGATCTTTAAATTGTGAAAGATCCTCCTTTAATGGTGAATGGGCTTCTAAAGTGCTTCCTACAAATACAAGATGTGTCATTTGATGTGCATTAGCCATTTGCGACGAAAGCAAGATAATGGTTTCTGCAATCAAGTTTGAGAGGGCTCGTAATTGATCAGATTTGTCAGAAGGAGTGCTATTTACTTTAGCAAAATTCGCAGCTGTTAGATAGCCTGGAACAGGTGGATCACTATGTTCATAAATATCCTTTACCAGTAAATCAACCTTTTCTCGATCACCTTTAGTCGTTAGGTTTACGAGTTCATGAAAATTGGATTCTTCTGCAATCAGAGAACCTAACCCCATAAATGTCCCGCCTCCAATACCACTACCAAGAAGTCTCTTAAACTCCCCTTTTTCGACTTTAAAGAAAGAGGTACCAGTACCTATATTAATTAGAATGAAACGTTCTATTTCTTGTTTCTCTTCTTGTAATAGAAAGGATGCCCCATGGCAAACCGCTTCGAATTCAGGAAAAACCCGACCTTTCCATTCCCCTGCTTTTCCACCTGTCACGAAAAGTTTTGCATGGGGTGCAAGGAAGTGAAGCCATTGGGCAATCTGACTATGATTTTCACTTAAAAAAGACTTGTAATGAAGTCTGCCTTTTTCTTCATAGACTATTTTGGTTAAAGTACCTCCTGCATCAATTCCGATATTTTTCATTTTTCACGCTCCATCATTTTCTTTTTAGAAAATAAATAATGGAGAATAAACCCATGAATAACCATGATTGTTAAAAATGCTAAAAAATAATAAAAGACACCCATTACTCCATGAGAAAAGTCCTCGGTTAAAACCCACCATACTGAGGCAATGAGGAGGAAAAAAAATTGAAGAGCCACCCCTTCCAGGAATGGTTTTTTATAACTATTAAAATCTAATAACCTTTTCCAACTCCAACCAATTGCCACTACGGCTGAAATTAATAATATTAATATGTATATACTTATTTTCATTTCTCAACCAACCTCTCTGTATCTTTCTCTCTATGTTATTCAATTACAAAGGAAAATAAAAGAGTAAATGGGTAAAAGAACCAATCTCTCTCTATTTTCCATTTCTTACTTCAAATGTTCTTTATTTCTTTCCGTAGCGATAAGCATTGAAATGAGTAATTTTTGCTGTCACCTCCACTCTTTCTAATGAATCCTGTTTTAAATAAAAGTAAGGAGCTTCTTCGATATCTTTATACCTATTCGGGTGGTACCTATACCATTTCTTACCTACATTTAGTAAATCTACACCCTTATCTAGTCCAGTACTATATACCCTATTTATTTCTTTTTTCAACGCTACTTCTAACTCTTTCTTAGCCTCTTCATAAGGAACATCTTTAATTTTCTCTATTAATTCAGCTTGAACATGAACCTCAATAGAGAAATTAGGGAACTCTGTCTCCGATTTTTTATATGTTATTTTAGGTTTCTTCGAAGTTATACTATAAGTTGAAATCAATTTGCCATCATGATATAAGGGATAATTCAATTGAGTATTTTTATTAAAGAGCCAATCCACCATAATCGACTCTTTTGATGAAAGATCTCCTTTGAATTCAGAGTGTTGAAATACACTATAACCGTCAAGGTAAAGAGAAGGATAAGGTACATCTGATTGCCAATAGTTATTGTTGATTTTAATAATTGGAATAAGTGCACTTCCCATTGGTTCATAATACTCTCTTAAAAATTCCATTAAACTAACAGCTCCAATTTCGTCTTTGAGAGATTCAGTTGTTTTTTCTGTTAGAAGTACTGTATAAACAGGAGGATAATTAAATAATCCTTTCACTTTAAAAATTTCTTCAATATTCTCATCCGTTGTAAATACTTGAAGAGTTGGTCTTAATGAACGATTTCTACCGATATCCTCCAAAACTTCTTTATATTTATATTTCAACACGTTTTTAGAGACAACGAGGGATTTTGTATGTCCAAAAAACAAAGATGGTCTCGATGCTTTATAGAGCTTTTTAACAGCTAAATTTAATGTTTCCCCCTTAGCAGAACCAATAAACGTAGGAATTGGTTCTGATGGTTTATTCCCTTCTTGCTTTGCAACGTTCGCAAAATTCAGCCCTTGAAGATAGGCTGTGTATTCCTCATTTTCTTCATTATAATCTATCCCAATTGTCACAATATAAGTTAGATCTTGAATATTTTTTGAGCCTGTACATCCAGTGAGAAAAAGGAATAATATAAATATGAGCAGATTACTTACTTTGTCTTTCATGTTTAGATAATCCTTTCCTTGTGCTGTCATCTGGGCTAGTTGATTCGGTTCGTTCATTATAAAATTGAATCGGAATTCTTAAAAACGAGCGTATTGCTTCTTTCAAACTTAATGGGGCCACACTTCCAAGAAAAGGATTACCAAATGAGGATTTTGTAGCTAAATAAATGACCGTCAATATAAAACTCATTACAACACCGTACAATCCAAAAAATGTACTAACGAGCAACACAATGAACCTCAATATGGTTGTTCCGTATTTCAATGTTTGATTCACGAGTGTAAAAGAGGATATATATGTAATAGCACCTATAACAAGCATTGTAGGAGATGTTAATCCCGCACGTATGGCTGCATCCCCTACAATGAGACCCCCAAGTACGGATACCGTTTGCCCTATGGCTCTAGGAAGTCGGACCCCCGCTTCATTAAAGAATTCAAATAAAAAAAGTACGATAAACATTTCTACCGGTGCAGATAAGGGCAATCCAAACCTAGACATAGATATAGTGGCTACGAGTAAATATGGAATTTGTTCAATGTTATAAGCAGAGAAGGCAACCCATAGGCCTGGCAAAAAGGTTGAAATCAAAATGCCAACCATCCGGATGATTCTTTCAAGTGAAACATATATATAATTAATGCTTGCATCCTCTGGTGATTTTGTTTGTAATAGCAAATTGATTGGAGCTACGGAAACCGTTGGGAACCCATCCACAAGGAGGGCAAATCTTCCTTGAGTTAAAGAGTCAATGATAAAATCAGGTCTCCCTGTGTAATCAAAGGTGGTAAAAATCGAATAAGGATTATCATCTAAAAGGGATTCAAGCTGTTGGTTACTTGTTAATACATCTATATCTACTTTATCTAAACGAATATGAAGCTCTTCAAGAACTCGTTTGTCGATGACATCATCTAAATACATTATGGCAATATTTGTACGACTACGAGTTCCTACTTTATATTTCTCTACACAAAGAGAGGGAGTGAATAGTCTTCTTCTAATCAAGGAAATGTTTGTATTCAAATCTTCAACAAAACCATCTTTTGGTCCACGAATCGATGTTTCTAATGATGATTCTTCTGGTTGCCTTTTAGGAAGATTACCTGCATGAATAGAAAGTATTTCATCATCAATAAAAAAAAGTATATATCCATTCAATAAGGATGCAGAAAGTTCTTCACTGGATTTCACTGTGACATTCACTACCTGGAAGGACCCTTCCATTTTTTTTATATATGATGCGACAGGAACTTCTTCTAGCTTTGAAAGAATAAATTCATCTAGATAATGCCGATCGACCAAGCTTTCAAAGTATACTAGTGTCACTTTTTTTCCAATAAAAAAATGATGACTGATGAGTAAATCTTGACTCTTTGAAAATAACCTTTTCAGATCCTCCAAAGAGCTTTCTTTTTCTATTTCTTGCTGCTTTTCTTTAGAAGTCTTCTTCATGGAAAACATCCTTTGCTTTATGGCTCTGTTAAATAATGCTTTTAAAAGCGGTACAAAGAAATCCGTGAGACACCAGCTGAAAACGGACAGAAAAGACCCCATAACGAGATGAAAATGAAAAAGTTTCCCGCTATACTCAAAACAAGGGAACGAACTCCCTCACATTACTTCACAGAAAATATACAATAAACTTTAACAGGACCTACTTTAAAATTCGGAGAATTACTGCGGAAACAATGATTTGAATGCTAAATAGAATGACGGTAGCTGGAAAAAAGATTTTATATAAGAGCATATAGAAGTTATAAGTATCAACATCTATAAGCAAGAGTACCAATAGAACCGTGAATAAAGGAATGATTACTTTTATTGATATTCGATATTGATCTTTTTTTTTCGTAAAAAACGCACTAAGGAGAAACATAAATAAACTAATTCGAATAAGTGCTCCACTTAACCATTGATAAAGAGCAAAAAAGTCTAAATGTGTAATAAACTCCCCGATAGATAATATCCTCCACTGCTCATAGGCCGGATACCTCATGTTGACTGATTCTACTTGACCAAACTCCATAACCGATGCTGTTAGTGGTCCAAACATTAAGCCCATTAAAATAAGTCCAAGAATGATTAGATGATGAAATTTAATCTGTCCCTCACTATATGGTTGTAATAACACAATGATATATATTTCAAGTAAACCACTTAAAACATATATCATTCCTTTTAGAACAGGATCAAATCCGTCACTTAGAATCGGTAGTAATAAACTTGGATCCTTCATATTTGTATTTGTAAAGGCTATAAAAAAACCAAAAATCATCACAAGTGGAAGCAAGAACCCACTAGCTATGGCCATGTATTTAATACCTGTCCAAGTGATGATAAAGCAAATAATAAATAAGCTACCTAAAATTAAGGATGGAGGTACTTCTGCTAAGAAATAGGTACTTAACCATATTATTAAGTCCACAAAGGTTATATATGCACTGGACAGTAAAAATAAGCACATAGGTATTGAGAAGAGAAATGCTATCCAGCGGTTCCACTTCTGATTAAGAAGATGAAAGAATCCCTTTTGAGGTGAATTTTTAATTATGTAAAATATTAGCAATGTCATTATAAATAAGACTGGATACGAAATCAAAATACTAATCCAACCATCTCGTCCTGAAGCGTTAAGAATACTAGGAATAAGCATGACATGATTTAATAGTCCAGTTGAAAGAATGAGTACTAAAATGAGTTGTCGTGGTATTAGAATTCGGTGAATACTTTTCATTAGATATCTCCATATGAAAATTGTTTTACCTCTAATTATGTCCTACATTATACAAATCAAACCAATTAGGACAAATTGGTTTGATTTGTATAATGTAGAATCTTTTCGCGTAGGTTGTTGTTTTACATATCTCTGTTAACCAATATGCCCTAGATGGTTATGGGAACCACATTGCCTACTCCACCTGGAGTTTTCAAAAAATTCGTAACTGTGCTTAAAATAATTAAACAATTAAATGCATCAGCAGAATTCGACGGCTGATTTACTTGAAAATAATTGAGACTTACATTTGTAGCAGGAATTAAAAAATTTCACTGTCTCTATTGCACTTGACCTATTAAAAAAAGACCAAGGAGTGAACTCCTTGATCTTTTCCTTCAAATTGTTTTCTTTCCTTTATGCTAAAAACTGAAATTCTGTTCTACTACCATTTTGTGATGAAATAACCTCTAAACGAGCATCGATTCTTTCTTTTAGTTCGGGAACATGCGAAATTAATCCTACTAGTCTTCCACTATTCTGAATATCCATAAGGGCTTCAATTGCATGATCAAGGGATTCAGGATCCAGTGTTCCAAACCCTTCGTCGATAAACATGGTCTCTAAGGATACACCGCCTGCATATTGCTGGACAACATCAGCTAACCCCAGAGCTAAAGCTAATGAAGCTTTAAAGCTTTCTCCCCCTGATAAAGTTTTGACATGTCGTTCTTGACCAGTATATTGATCAAAAACAAGCAGTTCTAGTCCACTTTGAACATTCCCTTTACTCCGATCTGCTTTTCGAATCAATTGATAACGACCAGAAGTCATTTTGATTAATCGCTCGTTTGCGATATGGAGAATATCTTCAAGAAATGAAGCTAACACATATCTTTCAAACGTAATTCTGTTTGCATTTTGTCCCCTTGCCACTTCAGCTAAGTGACCTACCATTTGATAGTTTTCTTCTAACTCTTTTATCCCCTGATTAATATCTGTTACCTTTTTATAAATTAGTTTGTTTTCCTTTGTATTAACAACATTACTATTTAGACGATCGTTTGCAATTTGAAGTTCTTCAGTTATCGTTTTAATTCTTTCTTCTATTGTTGATAATTGTGGGTGTTCTTTATTTTCTAAAACCTTTTGAATATCTAGTAAGCGATCTGAAACAGAACGTAGATCCTCACCGTATTTCTTTACTTTGTCTTGGAGGATAGTTATCTCTGATTCTGTTTTTTTAGCTCGTTGAAAGGCTTTATAATCAGGAAACCCTTGTTCAGTGAGAAGGGATAAAAAGGCTTCTCTTTCCTCTTTCATTTCCTTCGTCACTTGTTCCATTAGATGTTTTTTATCTTTCACTTGAGATTCTTTTACACTATAAAGATTTTCAAGTTCATAATACTGTGTTTGTGCTCGTTCAAAAGCAGCTTTTAGATCTTCATGAGTTTGTTTTGTTTCTCTTAATTCTTTTGTAAAATGATCCTTTGATCTAAGCTCTTTTGGTATGGCTTCTTTCACTTTATCTAATGTGGTATTTTTCGTTAAAAATTGGGTATGGAGTTCTTGAAGCTTCTGACTATTTGTTTCACGTAATCGTTCTAATTCTTCAAGCTTTTCACGTCCTTTTTTCACTTCCTCCTTCATTACATTTATTTCTTCCATCGCTTTTCTCATTTCAGCAATCTCAGAATGCAAAGATTGAATGGATTGTTTGAAGTTTTGAATAGTTTCATCTATATTTTCTACCATAAAGTCTTGATGAATGTCTTTAATTTTAATAACTGTATCTTCAATCTGCGCTTCAATTCCCTGAATCTTCGTTTCCTCTTGAGCCAGGGAAACATTCACCTGTTTTTCTTCATGATCTAGTTTTTGTTGTTCTTCTTTTGCCGCATTCAGATCTTCCTCAGAAGGCACCGAAGCCACCTGGTCAGCTGGATGAGGATGATGTTTTGATCCGCATACAGGACATGGTTGTTCATTATGAAGTCCTGTTGCTAATATGGCTGCTTGTGCAGAATGCCACTTACCTTCAAGGTACGTTACTGTTTCAGCTGCGTCTTCAGATTTCTTTTCCAGAACTGCCTGCTGTTTTTGTAGAGATTCGTATGTTTTTTGATAATCCTCACGTTTCACATTCATTTCTTGAATATGTTTCATTTGATCAAGTATTATTTTTTTCTCTTGGACATCTTTTTCTAACTGGAAAAACTCTGTTTGACTTCTTTCTTCCTTTTCAATTCGCTTATCACGCTCTTTAATTCCTTCTTGTAGAAAGGTGATTTGTTCTGTTTGCTTGTTGGTTATCTCTTGTTGTTTTACATACTTTTCTTTGATTTCCTTTGTATCCTTCATTAAGGAATCTAAGGAGTCTATTTCTTTTTCCATAGCTTCAAGCTGATTGATTTTTTTGGATACATTGTTTCGAATCGATTCTTTATTTTTTTCTTCATCAAGTAGCTCTTTAGCTTTATTCCATTTTTCATTTAAACTCATTTTATCTTTCATAAGTCTATCTAAGTCAACCTTTAAGCCATTCAACTTATTATTTAGCTTATGACAGTATTCATCTTGCTGAACTAACAAGGAAGCTCTTTGAGCTAATTGTATTTCTTGACTGATTGTATCCATTTCAGGCTTGATCATTTCTAACCTCTGTTTTTCGACGGTTAGTTTTTCTTTGAGCTGAAATTGTTCCACTAAGTTTTTAGCTTGGACCAGCTGCTGTTGAAGATCATCCCTATTATGTTGAATGCTTTGATAGTGTCTTTCCATTTCTTTACCAGCAATCTCCATTTTCTCAATATGAGAAGGAAGAATGTGAAGAATTTGTTTGTCATTAAGTGGATTTTCTAGTAATAATGATTTCAGTTCCTCATTATCTTCAAAATGAATTCTAAGCAATTCTCTTGTGCGTTCTTCAACAGATAATTCCACATTCTGCTTCAAGTTATCCGCTTCTGTCTTTAATTTTTCTTGAATCACTTTGTACAACTCTGTATGAAAGAGACGTTGTAAAATAACTTCTTTATCTTTACTCTCAGAGATTAAGAGTTTACGGAATTCACCTTGGGGAATCATGAGAATTTGCCTAAATTGGTTGGCATCTAATTGAATCAAACTTTTAACCTTCTCATCTACATCTCTAACATTGGCAGCAAGTATCTGTTCTTCTCCATTTTCGTTTATTATATAAAGTTCTGATCTGGCATTGATGGTAGTAAAACCTTCTCCTCTTGATTTTTTCTTATCTTGTTGAGGAGAGCGCCAAATCCGATACGTTTTACCACGCAAGCTGAAGGTAAGTTCAACTTCAGTAACGTCATCCTCATTAGCGAATTGACTTCTTAATTCACTTGGACTTCGATCTTCCCCACTGGCTTTTCCATAAATTCCGTATGATATTCCATCAAAGATGGTCGTCTTCCCAGATCCGGTTTTTCCTGATATAACAAACATCGTCCTGTTCCCTAAAGAACGAAAATCTATTTCTTCTCTTTCTGCGTATGGGCCAAAAGCTTGCATCACTAATTTAAGGGGCTTCATACCTCTTCAACCTCCTTCCTTGCTTCTTCAATTACATTTTGAAGAACTGCTTCTTTGTCCCTGGTAAATTCTCCTGTTGTCATATCAGAATAAAACTCTTTAAATAAATCTAATTCTGATCTTTTTTTGTCCTCAATTATGCGAAACATATTTTTCTTTTTTGCATCTGTCTTATCAATTTGCCGTTCTAGATGTAGTACATTCGGATAGACTTGGCGTAATTTATTAATGGGATCTATAAGTGTCCCTTCATCATGTAACGTGATTTTAAGATAGTCATCTACTTTCTGAGTTTGGTAGAAACCTGGATCGAGTAATTCTTCCATATATCCTTGAAGTTCTCTCATATCCTGTTTTGGTTGAAGTACTTCCTCTCGTAAAGTGAATGACCCGTCCTTTTCCATGTCAATGATGGTGACTGATTTTCTTTGATTCGATTCAGAGAAAGAGTATTTTAACAGTGAGCCTGAATAGCGTATCGTCTCATGTTTAATAGCATCAGGGCTATGAAGATGCCCTAGAGCTGTGTAATGAAACGGGTCGAATAGATCTGCACCTACGCAGCCTGATCCCCCAACAGATAAAGTTCTCTCAGAATCGGTTGTCTTTCCTCCCAAAACAAAGGCATGTCCAACAAATACATGTGGCTCATTTGGTATCATATGTGATTTCATTTGATCCACAATCCCTTTCATAGCATCATGGTGAGAGTGGATAGAATCATCTTGTAAAATTTGTCTTACATTCCCAGGCTCAGCATAAGGAGCACAGTGAAAATGAACCCCCTTGATGGTTACCGGGGTAAAATCAGATGTTAATTTTCCTTTTAAATAAAACTGACTATGTTTGTACCAAGAGGAACCAAAGGATAAACGTTCTGCACTATCATGATTTCCAGAAACAGCAACTATTGGGATGTTTAACTCTACATTAATTCGGAATAATATTTCATCTAATAGCTCCACAGCTTCTGTCGGTGGAACAGAACGGTCATACAAATCACCTGCAATCACAACTGCATCAGGCTTCTCTTTTTCTACAAGGTCAACGAATTGCTCTAATATGTATCTTTGTTCTTCCGTCATATAAATACCATGAACTAATTTACCTAAATGCCAATCAGCTGTATGAATAAATTTCATGTTAAATACTCCTCTCCGATCCATCTTATTCTTCAAATTATATCAAACTATGAAGTTTTTCGTGAAAGGAATTGTTCCCATGGAAATTCTCTGTTTTTATATATTCTCATTCTTTAATTGACTCATTAGGCATATTACAAACAAAACTTTCGTTCAACAAAGTGCATTCAATAAGAGGAGGCCATGTACATTGGCCTCCTCTTCCTTATCCTTTCATCTTCTCTGGAAGGGTTTGAATAGACGTAACGACTGCATCTAACTTTGTCTCAATTCGATAAAGTAAATACATTGTTACGATAATTGGAAACCCTACCTCTGACACAAACGGAATAATGGCTTCCAAACTTTTTCCTCCTTTATGTTCTGTCTTATAAGAAAAGCTGGAACGAAGGGGCTGCCCTTGTTGTTCCAGCTACTTCTCCTTAATCTGCAATCACATAATCCGTTACATTTCGTTCTAGAAGTCTTGCTCCTTTCACAGTTATGAACCTGCCTTTTGAGCTTTGAAAAACATTAGATGAGATTATATTGGTCATAACACTTTTTACAGCAGCAGAGTCAATCGGTTCTTTAGGGTGATCTATAGAAACTGTTGCAACTTTTCCCGTTTCCGTTGAGAATTGTAATTCTAGTGTTTTAGTCATGATTTCACCCCCTTCTTCATCAAATTAAGAAGTTTATGCGTTGATATCGTAAACTTCGTTTTTCTCTATGTCATAGAGAGGTTTAGATGATAGACTGGCAATCTCTTCACACGATTGAAGAATTTCATTCGGAGTAGCTAACATATTAATGTAGCTATACGTTTTATATTCAAATTGGGGATTACCTTCAAGATCTACTCCGTTTTCAAACACTAGTCTAATTTTTAAGTCCTTTAAATCTGCAGTCGCCATTTCCTTTCACCTCCTTTCACCTTTTATATAGGTGCAGTTGGAGGTAAAGGACACCTTACTGAAATAATAATGTAAGGTTTTTTTCGCAAAAATTGTTGTGGCTAAATATAAAGAGCTTGTAATTTGTGAACCACCGTTAAGGATTATTGCACAACTATTTTCCACGCGAGCTGAAAAAATTGCCCCACAAAACAACTATATGCGTAGAATTAGTAAAACAAAAAGACGAATCCTTTAGTATTGTAAGGATTCGTCTTTTTCGTATATATGAAACATCGAGCACTATATTTTTTTAAATTCAAGATACTGAGGCTAGCTTTACCAGTTATCCGTTAAGATCGCTGATCAGGCTTGAGCTTACTAATCCTGCTTCTTCTAGAAGGGTTTTGATTTGGTTTTCAGCGTCGTTTAATTTTTCATCAGCTGAAGTTAAATCTGCTTTTCCTTCTTTTTTAAGCTCTTCAGCTTTCATTGAGTAAGATTCAGTTAAAGTTGACTTAAATTCTTCCACTTTTTCCTTATGATCGCCAAGTCCTTCAGGGACCTCAAGGTTTTCTACTGCCTTTGCACTCTCTGAAGCTGATGCAGCAGCTGCTTCCTTCAGTTTAGTCAAATCGTCACCTGTTGGAGGCTCTTCAGCACCCATTGCTTCTTCATATCCATTTAAATCAATATCAACACCATTTACGGTTGTAGTTAAATTTAGATAAAACTCCATTAAATCTCCAGCAACATTGGTATTTTCTTCAGTTGCCTTACTTGACTCTTCTTTATTTCCTTCAGAACCTGAATCAGAACACCCTACTAATGCTAAAGATAAACCTAATCCTAAGAACCATAATTTTTTCATACTTGATTTCCCCCTATGTCTGTATCAAAATGTTCAATATTTAAAGGTATAGCTACAGTCTAAGAAATCGCTTTCTTCAACCGATACTAACCAGCAAAAAGTATCATATCATGGGGATAAAGGCTTGGTAAAGAAGTATTTTCTACTTTCACTAAAGTTTAAATGTTACAAATATTTGAAATAAATTGTATTTTTTTGAAGTTCTCTATTACGATATACAGTTCTTAATATATAAGCCCGTCTATTAAATCACTATTTAAACAAAAACGTTGAATAACTCTATATCACATGTTATAAATTAGATAGCATTCATTTACGGGGCTGATTGTTTAGCTGGTGCTTGCCTAGGTCTTCAAAACCTCTTGGGAGGCGCGTGCCGTCTCCGCTGGGTTCGATTCCCAGGCAGTCCCGCCACTTTGAGATTTTAATAATAAAATGATCATACTTAAAACCCCCTTCTGGGATACATCCAAGAAGGGGGTTTTTTTATTGATTATGAACGTATTCACGTTTTTTTCGTTCGATCCCTTGAGCAGCATCAAAATGGATATGAAAGCTAGTTCCTTCTCCTTGTTCACTTTGAACTCTTATGTCAGCTGAATGATCTCGAAGGATACGTAAGCATATGGTCAAACCAAGTCCGGTTCCTTTTGTTTTTGTCGTGAAGAAAGGCTCTCCTAGCTTCTCAAGAACTTCCTTCTTCATGCCTATTCCTTCATCTTTAAATGTAACTTCCACTTTATTATCCTGGTTTAAGGTAGCTTTAATCGTAATATTTCCTCCATGAGGCATGGCTTCAATGGCATTTTTAATGATGTTAATAAACACTTGCTTTAATTGATTCTCATCCCCTCGAATGTACAATTCTTTCTTTTGAAAATGAGTTTGTATATCTATGTTATAAAGAATGGCGTTGGTGTTTAATAATTTTGAAACGTGATCAAGGGTCTCAACAATATTTATTCTCTTGTATGTAACGGATTGCGGCTTGGCCAATATTAACAATTCACTAAGTACCAGTTCGATTCTCTTAATTTCTGAGAACACAATTTCTAAGTAGTCCTTTGTTTTTTCGTCTGCTTCATCTCTCATTAATTGCAGGAAGCCATTTATTGAAGTAAGCGGGTTTCTTACCTCGTGGGCAATTCCTGCTGCTAATTGACCAGCTACAGATAATTTTTGAGATTCGATAGCCAACGTTTCATTCATTTCCATGAGCTCTTCTTCATTATGTACTCTCTCAGTAATATCAGATATGGTTCCAACCGTGCCGATTAACATTCCTGCACTATTGTAATTAAGCTTGATATTGACTTCTCCCCATCGATATTGGCCATCCCTCTTTTGATAGGAAATATCAATTTTCATTTTTTCTCTTTTCTTATCAATACTACTTCGCAGTAAACGTTGAATTTCATGACGTTCATTTAATGAGATAAAATGGAGTGCCGTTTTATTTAGACTCTCATTCACTGTATAGCCAGTATAATCCTCCCATGACTTATTTAAAAATTGGAATTCTCCCACTGAATTGGTGTGGAACACTACTTCATCAATGCTTTGAAGCACATGCTGCATTTCTTCATTTAGAAGATTCACTTTTTCCTCGCTCTTTCGAAAAGCATTTAACATTTCATCGCTACGGTCATAATATTTCCCCATATAATATCCTATAAAAAGAATCATCAATGTGAAAACTAAATCTACTTTAATATGAATTGGATAATCTAAAACGAAATAATAGATAAAATCCCAAGTTATCACGATTAATAGACATATTAATACGGAAATAATTCTACCCCTAAATTTCATCAATTGAATCCCCCTAAATCCACAATGCGAAAAAGTAATGATTTTATCGAAACTGAAAGAATATTCACGTTATTTGTAATATAAGTATATCATTTCTTATTGAGAACAGTATAGACTTCAATTGTATTTTATACGATATTCTTGTCACATCCTCTTACCTTGTCTATAATGAATACGAAACATTCCCTTTTGAAAAATTGAGGTGAAAGCATGCTTGAAGGTTGGTTTTTATATTTTATTATGTTTTGGGTTGTATTCTTAGTGGTTTCCTTTGCCATCGGAGGATTTTTCATGTTTCGTAAATTCTTAAAAAGATTTCCGAAAGAAGATGGTAAATCAGATATGGATTGGGAAGAATTTTATGTAAACGAATCCATACATCTATGGAATGACGAAGAAAAGAAAATGCTCAATGAATTGGTTACGCCTGTTCCTGAAATATTTAGAGATGTTGCAAAGCATAAAATTGCCGGAAAAATTGGTGAGATTGCGATAACTGAAAAAGCACCCAGAATTTCTGAAGAATTAGTAATCAGAGGGTATATCTTGGCAACACCGAAACGAGATCATAAGTTTCTAAGGAAAAAATTAGATGATATGCAAATAGATGTAAAACCTTATGAACACTTATTCTAAATTTCACATGAGAGGGTGAAGTGTTTATGGGATCCATCTTAATCATTCCAATCGTATTATATTTGATTTTTTTCCTAGGTGCAGCCTTTCTATTTTATAAATGGAAAAACGCTAAAAAAAGGTAAACGATTTTCGTTTACCTTTTTTATATTTCTTTTTATAATGTTGCTATATAAAAGAGAAGACCCTCTTTTTTGATTTTTTATTGAAGGAGATATTCCAATTCTTAAACTTTACCTTATCATCCATATCCAAAAGATTTCACCCTTAAAACCAATGGATTAATCAATTGGATCCTCTGCTTTCCCAAACCGAATAACATCTAATATAGCTTGTCCATCACTTGGTTTTCCTTCTCCATTCCTAAAAGGAAATAAAGAAAAAAAGATAAAATATACTGAGAAATATACAAATTGATAGAAAAAAATATGAACAGGGAAAACTCCTTCATAAATTAAAAAGTTGATTAATAAAATGACGATTAAATTATAAATACTCCCTGACAAATAAATAAGAACGTGCACCCATACTTTATTGTACTTTAGTTCAGTATACTGACACCATCCTTCCATAAAATACATTCTTTTTACTTCCAGTGGGCCGATGTGAAATAAAGTTCTCCCTGTACCAATGGCAAACTGAATCTTTGCTCCAAAAATTCTAGCTGTTAGTACATGACCTGCTTCATGTACAACCGTCACAATTGGTAACGTTAAGAAAAACGCTAAAAAAAACGTCCATATATCCCCTAGTGTGAACAAAGTATTACCTCCTGCTTGATTTCATATACTTCCTACTTTGCCCGTAATTTTCGTTCTTATTCTTTTTTTCTAGCATTGTAATAAAATTGTAATCTCATTACAATTAAGGAGGTCCGTCCCTCGAGATCTTCTTTCTATCTTTTCATTTTTGCTTCTTTTACTGCTCTTTCGGCTAATATTTCAAGTGGGTCTATTTTTTCACATGAGGGGAGGTGTGGTAGGAGTATAGATATTTCAGTACAGCCTGCGATGATTGTTCTTGTTCCATTTCTATTATATTTTTCTATTATGTTCGCCATATCTTGAATGGCTTTATTCCCAACAACTTGTCCAGCCTTAACTTCATTAATTGCTAGATTGATGACCTCCTGTTCGTCTTGGTTAGGGATAGTAATTTCTCGATTATGTTTATGAAACTCTTTTTCATATAATCCTACTTTAATGGACGCTTCTGTTCCTAATAGTAATACTGAACCTGATTGAAAATGATTCACTACGTATTTAGTAGTCTCCTCAATAATATTTAGAACAGGTATTTTAACTGAGAGACAAATATCCTTATACCAGTAATGAGCGGTATTACAGGGTATAATAATAAAATCCGCTCCAGCTTTTTCTAAAATTTGTGCTGATTTTTCCAATTCTAGTTGTGGACTTTCCGAATTCTTTATTATGGAATCAATGCGAGACGGGATCTTTGCATTATTATAAATAATCATTCGCAGATGCTCCTGATCATTCTTTGCTGGTGTTTTCTCAATGATTTTTTCAGCTAGAGTTATCGTAGTAAGAGGCCCCATTCCGCCTAAGATCCCAATTGTTTTATCCTCCAAGACTCACTTCACACCCTTTTATTATTAAGTTTCTATCTTTATATAGAGTATGACTTTACTAATAATATGTTCTTTTAAAAAGAGTGAGTATATGGAGATTAGGTACATTCATCAAAAGGAAATGTGGAACTCAAAGAATGACAAAAATCGCCCTTTTTATCCAATTTAGGCTTTTCCGTTATACCTTTTTTTCGTTTAAGAATATTCTATATATAGTATGGTGAAGATTACTGTTGGGGGGGTGAATAGAATGACGTTAATAAAAATTAGTGAGGGTTTAGTAGAAAACAAGATTCACTTACATGAACAAACGTTAGAAAAATACAATATCTTATCACCTACATTAACCGTACACTTCGGAATGATAGAACAGAAAATGGATATTCATATTGATAATAATCTATGTTTAGGAACCATCCTTCTTCCCAAAAAAATAAATGCATATCTAGAAATCCCATCCTTACCATATGAATGCAAATTCGCTGGTGAACATTTATACCTTGGTCCTGTGATCGGGTTTATTCCAGCTAAGCATTTATATGCTAAACCAGAAAAATTACTCATGCGATTTCAACAATATGAAAAGATTAAAGGACTTATTTTCATTTTTTTGCAAGAAGAGATTAATACAAATAATTTAACGATACCTGGTTTTTATTTTAATCCGGATACAAAAACTTTTATTAAAGGAACCTTCCCCTATCCAAATGCAATATTTAGTAGAGATTATTTAAAGACAGCAACATATCAACATTTATCAGAGCATATTGGAAATAAAATCTTCAATCATCCTTTCAGCTTAGATAAGCGGACTTTTTGGAAAATCATGAATCGATCTCCACTCCTCTCTCAGCATATACCTCAAACAGCCGCGTTAACAGATTACAATATATTATTTGAAATGATAAATCAGTTTGATTCTATCTACCTCAAGCCTTTCAATTTATCCAGGGGCAGAGGGATTCTCCATATTAAAAAAGGAGAAAACGGTAGTTTTTTACTTACAAATGAAGATTCCGAGATGAAAAAGATTTCAAATATGGAAGATTTGATTGTGATTTTAGAAAAACAAAAAAATCAACGCTACCTTATTCAACAAGACATACCGATTAAAATTAAATCCCAAAAAGTCGATTTCAGGGTGTATTTCCATAAAAACCATATTGGAGAATGGATATGTTCAGGCATAGAAACGAAAATTGCTAAACGAGATAGTATTATTTCAAATTATAAAAATAGGGAGAAAACCTTGTCAGGAAATGAGGGTTTTCAAGCTCTCTTTCATTTACCCCCTCAAAAAATTATAGATATCACACAATACATTAATAGATTAGGTATACATTCACTTCAATTGATTGAAGAAAATAATTACCATTTAGGGGAAGCTGCTATTGATTTAATTATTGATGAGAATTTAAAAGTATGGCTGTTAGAGGTTCAAATAAATTTTGCTGCTGAAAAAAAACTGGCTAGAAAAGAGGGTAGTGAAGCCATCCTTCCGGACATTCTAACAGCACCATTATTTTACGCTAAATGGCTAGCTGATTTACCTCTCAACGCGCCGGAGTAAAATATCATCCGAATCAAAAACAGAACGACTGAATATCAGTCGTTCTGTTTTAATGAAAGAATTATATTGAATTGGTAGTTAAGTCTTTATTCTCTTGATGCATCTTTCGATATTGAAGATACATTGTGACCCTCCAAGGCACAATCATCCCAAAAGCAAGTATCCAAAACATTCCACTAAGTTCCCCATAATCGATTGAGGCACTTAGAATTGACTTCGCCACAATGCGAATTAAAAGAAGTCCGATTAATATAAAAGCAAATGCCTTAGAACGTTTTAAATAAATATCATTATTACGAATTTCAAATTTGGAAGTCTTTATTAACAAAATTGAAAAAAGCATACCTACAGTGATTGCTTCTAAAAACTCCCCTAAGGACACTCGAAAAGAAGGAAAAAGAAACATTAATGCACCTGTACTCATAAATAACGGTGGTAAAATAATTTTCTTCGCATTCACTGGCTTTTTTTGTGCTCTCATACGAATAAACAAAACAAGAAACCCCATACATATCGCAATAATGGATGAAGCGATCATCATAAATCATCATCCTTTTTAAAAGTTGATTCATTTTCCCATCTATTATATCCTATTTATCTTCAAAACGAAAATACAAAAAAGAGAGGCAGAAAAAGGCTGACCTTCTTTCCACGCTCTCTTTTATTATAAACCTAGCACTCTTTTAATTGATTCTTCTACGCGAACTTCATCAAATGGTTTTACAATAAAGTCTTTTGCACCTGCTTCAATGGCTTCAACTACTACTTTCTGTTGCCCCATTGCGGAACACATAATGATTTTAGCATGGGGATGTTCAACTAAAATACTTTTAACAGCTTCTAATCCATTCACTTCAGGCATAGTAATATCCATTGTAACGAGATCAGGTTGAAGCTCACGATACTTCTCAATGGCTACTCTTCCATTTTCTGCTTCCCCTATTACTTCGTGACCACTTGATGTAAGCATGTTACCCAATGTCATTCTCATAAACTTCGCATCATCCACTACAAGTATCGTTGCCACAGGTGTCCCTCCTCGTAAAAGCTACCGATGTAAATCTCTTCTCTTTTTACCTAATTAATCCATCTACAACTATACCATTAAACGTAATAAAAATTCAATTTAAAAAGAAAGAACAGATTCACCATCAAAATCAAAAGCCAGTAAACCCTCCAAATATTGAAGTGAAATAAGCAAGAAGAATAGTCATCCAATCAAAGAATAGCATGATTCCTACTACAATCATGATGTATCCCCCAACCTTTACAATTTTCCCGCTATTGCGTCGAATCCACTGCATTCTCCCAATAAAGAAAGAAAGGATTAAAAAGGGAATGGCAAACCCTAATACATAAGATGTCATATATAAAACACCAGAACCAGGATTTGTTGCAGCTAATGCTAAAACAGATGCAAGAATGGGACCGGTACAAGGTGTCCAACCTGCTGCAAAAGCCATACCAATTAAACCAGAACCGACATATCCTGCTGGTCTATTCTTAAATTCAAAGCGGCGATCCTTCATCAACATTTCTGGAGTAAATATTCCTACTACTACCAAACCAAAAATTACGATAAAGATAGCACCAAGTTGTCGTATCAAATCCTTATATTCTAAAAAGAACTCTCCAATAAACGAAGTTCCAAATCCAATCGCAATAAAAATGCTTGAGAATCCTATTAAAAAGAATATCGTATGTAATAAACTTCTTCTTTGTAGCATAGCATTGTCTGTCTTAAGTTCATTCACGCTCATCCCAGTAATATAGGATAGAAACGCAGGATATAATGGCAGGCAACAGGGGGAAATAAAACTTAAAAAACCTGCTCCAAATGCTAAAAAAATATTAATATCAGACATTTTCACATCTCCTACAAATTTTATTATATCTCTATTCTATCAAATATCAGGTAAGACCATGAGGATTGATTATGTGAAAGATTTGTGACCATCTCTTTACAATTACATTTTACAATTTCAAATGTATTAAACTGACATATCTTTTTATTAAAAACATCATTTTTGCTTTGAAAAATGTTTTCATTTTCGTTATACTAAAAAAAGTTACAATTATTACTAGTTTTGTATTCCTTCTGTAATTGGATACAAAAGAAAGGAAACAGCCGTGTCTAAACAAGAGCTTCTCGAACGAATTGAAAAAAAGCGTGCTCAATTAATTGATATTGTTGCTGAAAACGGACTTACATCTCCTCAAGCCATTCAATTTAGTCAGGAACTTGATCGTCTGTTAAATAGC
The DNA here is from genome assembly GCF_001648555.1 of Rossellomorea aquimaris TF-12. GTDB lineage: Bacteria > Bacillota > Bacilli > Bacillales > Bacillaceae_B > Rossellomorea > Rossellomorea aquimaris. Next base: position 447,346 of record NZ_LQXM01000029.1, read on the forward strand.
TATAACTCGAAATACATAAAAAAGTATTCCCCTCAAATGAGCTAGTTTTTTCCTAATAATCTTTTGAAATTATAATATTAACGATATAATGATTGTTTTTTAAATAAAAAGTGGGCAGACATCCTAATTTATGAATGTCTGCCTTTTCTATTGTTTCTTTTCCTTATTCTTTTGCAATGGCAGCTTCCATTCCTTCAACTAATCCATTTTGCAACAGATACATCTTATGATATATCCCTCTTTTTGAAAGTAATTCCTGATGACTTCCACGTTCTACTACTTCGCCTTGATGAAGAACCAAGATTAAATTTGCATCTTGTATCGTCGAAAGGCGATGTGCGATAGCAATTGTTGTTCTTCCTTCCCGCATCTTTGATAATGCAGCTTGAATCGCTTCTTCCGTCTCTGTATCAATGTTTGCTGTTGCTTCATCTAGTACTAGGATTTTAGGTTTAGTAGCAATGGTTCGAGCGAAAGCAAGGAGTTGTCTTTGTCCACCTGATAGCGTTGAACCACGTTCAACTACTTTGTGTGAGTATCCTCCAGGTAATTTATCAATAAATGAGTGAGCTTGAACAAAGGTAGCAGCTTCTTCTACTTCTCTATCAGATATATGGTCATGATGAAGCCTTATATTCTCTTTAATGGTACCATAAAAGAGAAATGGATCCTGCAATACCAGTCCCATCTTTTGTCTTAACTCTTCCATGTGATAGGATTTAATATTTTGACCATCTATCAATATTTCTCCGCGATTGTACTCATAAAACCTCATTAATAAATTGATGATTGAACTTTTTCCACTTCCCGTATGCCCCACTAAAGCAACGGTTTCACCGGGCTTCACCGAAAATGAAATATTCTTTAATACATCCTTCTGTCCATCATAAGAAAAAGAAACATTCTTAAATGTAACTTCACCTTCATTAATTTTATTTGAATTATGATTCATTACAATTTGTGAAGGGGCCATTTCTTCTTCATCCAGTAGTTTGAACACTCTTGAAGATGCAATAATTGCCTGCTGAAACAGTGATAATCTCATCATTATTTGATTGACCGGCTCAAAGAAACGATCCAAATAATTTACAAAAGCATAGAGAACACCGATTTCAACAGGCTGATTAATGGAGGTAATACCAAAAAAACTTAAAACGAGGATAAGTGCAGCAACGTAAACGAGGTCAATCGCTGGTCTTAGTAAGAGCCCATCTACTTTTATATTTTTCATGCCTGCTAAGTAATGTTTTTTATTTATATGTCCAAATTCTTCTCTAAGTCGTTTTTCCTGTCTGAATACTTGTATGATTGACATCCCTTGTAGGGATTCACTTAACTTTGCATTTAATTCACTTAGTCGCTCCCGCATATCTTGATAAAAAAGAGAGCTGTATTTTCTGTATAATTTCATTATCATAAAAATGATTGGTAATATAAATAAACAAAAGAGAGCAAGTCGAGAATTTAACGCAAACATAGCAATAAATATTCCTGTAAGCAAAAATGTTCCTTGAATAAAAGAAACCAGTACACTTACAAACATATCTTTTATTGCTTCCGTATCATTTGTCACTCTTGAGACGATACTTCCAGCAGGAGTTTTATCAAAATATTTCATACCTAGTCCCTGTACCTTTGTAAAAACATCTACACGGATTTGTTGAATAATTTTTAAGGCTATTTCTTGAAATTTTAATAATTGAAAGTATGAAATCACGACATTCACTATTTGTATCATCAAGTATGCGAACCCTAAACTAACAAGAGGCCAATATGAAAAAAGCCGCGGAGTTAGATAATCATCAATAAACACCTTAATAATTATTGGGCCAAGCACATCACCAATAGTCGTCAATAACAACAATGAAAATGCATAAAGAATGGTCTTTTTATGAGGTTGTGCAAATTTCATTAGTCTGAAAAAGATCTTACGTTGATCTTTATATGTTAGTGTAGGTAATTTATCCATACTTATCCTCCATGCTCCACAAGTTCTTCTAATTGCTGGCGAAGATACATCTCTTTGTACCAACCCTTTTCTTTCATAAGCTCTTGGTGAGTTCCCCTCTCGACAATCCTCCCATTCTCCAACACAATAATGAAGTCAGCATGCTGAATCGCACTTAACCTGTGCGCTGTAATGATCGTCGTCTTCCCTTCTCTATTTTCACGGAGTGATGATAATATAGCTTCCTCCGTTTTAGCGTCAACAGCTGACAATGAATCATCTAAAATTAATAACTCCGGGTCCATTAACAATGCCCTGGCTATTGAAATCCTTTGCTTTTGCCCACCTGATAATGATACTCCTCTTTCTCCAACTACTGTTCCATATCCATGGGTAAAACCTTCAATATCCTGATGAATATGAGCAAGTTTCGCTGCTGATTCGACCTCTTCCTTATGTGTTAATGGGTTCGTGAAGGCGATATTTTCTAGTATTGTTGCAGAGAATAAGAAATGATCTTGTGGGACATAACCAATTGCTTCCCTTAAGCTATTTAGCTTATAGTCTTTAATGGAATGACCACCAAATGTAACCTCACCAGAATACCCCTCAAACTCTCTCATAAGAACCTTCAATAAAGTCGTCTTTCCTGCACCAGTCTTTCCTACAACCCCCACCGTTTTTCCCTTCTCTAATAAAAAATCAATCCCCTCTAAAGCAACAACCGACTCCCCTGGATAATAAAATTTCTCAATTCTATATTGAATATCTCCCGAGGGACGGACCTCAATTGCATCAACCTTATCCTTCACTTCCACTACTTCATCAAGAAGATCAGATACTCGATCATAAGACGCTCTCCCTCTTTCAACAATGTTAAACAACCACCCAAAAGCAAGCATTGGCCAAATAAGAAGACCAAGGTATGCCGTAAACGAAATAAGCTCGCCTATTGTCAACTCTCCACTCACTACAAATTTAGAGCCAAAGACGATTGACAAGAAAAATGATACCCCAACAATAATCGAAATCGTCGGATCAAATAATGAATCCACTTTCGCAACAGCCATGTTTTTTTGCACAACTTCTTCTGATTGCTTTCGAAAAGATTCAATATCTTCTCTTTCCTGACCAAATGTCTTTAATACTTTAATGCCTGATACACTCTCTTGAGTTTTATCATTTAAAGAAGAAAATGCCTCTTGTGCATTGTGAAATCGTTTATGTAAGAGTGTTCCATAATAGTTTGTTAAAAGAGCCATAATAGGCATAGGGATGAGAGCAATAAGCGTTAACTTCCAACTAATCGTAAACGCCATTGCAAGAATGACGAATCCACCCGTTGCCAACGAATCTACGAGGGTTAAAACACCAACCCCTGCCGTTTGTTGAATGGCTTGTAAATCATTTGTAGCATGGGCCATGAGATCTCCAACTCGTCTTTTTTGGTAAAATGACGGAGACATATTAGTAAAATGATGGTACAAACGATTGCGAAGTAAGCGTGAAAGTTTTGTAGCCGATCCAAATATTTTAATTCTCCAAACAAATCGTAAACCGTACATAGAAAGAGCTGTTCCTAAAAGAATCCCAATCCATTTGAGCATATCTTTAAGTGTAAGAGTATTACTTTTAATACTATCTACGACTACTCCAACAATCTTTGGTGGAATCAGTTGCAAGAATGCAACAAGTAAGAGCAGTATTGTCCCGGTTATATACGACTTTTTTTCTTGTAAAAAGAACCATCTCAAATCTATGAAGACCCTCATCTTATATCCTCCGTATCTTAATTAAATAGACTCTTTATTTTACCAAATTTCAAAAAAATGAGAAATATTTTTTTATGGAAGCTTCTTTTCTTTCGGCTCTTTCACAATGATTGATATTTATTCCATTTATTCTGCCATTGCCTCGGTCAAGCATTATGTTCTAGATGGTGAGGGATTCGTTCCTTACTTTCCACCAAGACTCCTCCATCTCTGATGAGTTATTCCAACACGATTTTTCGTATAAGTGGCTAAATTATTATATAAATGCAATCAACTAACAAGAATTAAACTAAAAAAAGAGCAGTACCTATGAAAGGTCTGCTCTAATTGTATGAAGTTCTGGTATTACTCATGAATTTGAACAAATGGCTCTTGGTCAACCTCTTTTACAATGGTTGCTTTAATGCCTTTAGGCGTTTTCACATAAAGATAAACAGGAGTATGTGGAAAGTAATCGACAATTTCCGGTCCAATTGCTTGAGAAAACCCAATGAGCTCTGATTCCTTGACCATTCCTGTATGCACATCAATAACAAGCTTGTTTAGATTGTCCTTTTTATACAATCCTTTTCCCACAAATTCAATGTCTTGATGAGAAAAATACTTCGATACATAATCTTCTAGGTCTCTAATTCGATTATGTAGATCACGATCTTTTTCTTCACCAGCATTACTTGGGAAGTAAAAATAGTTCTCAGACACATCTTGCCATTTTTTTATCCCTTTATCATTTTCATCAAGAAAACTTGATGTGAAATAGTTTCCAGGGATGACACTATTTAATGGCTGAAGTTTAAAAATTGAAATAAGAATAGGAACATTCTTTAATTCTTTGTTCCCTCTTACACGACTTACTATTATTTTAGCCGCCTTCTTCCCATACTCTTCCAAAGTCTTATCATCAATTTTAACTTCATCAAAATGCATTAAGCTATTTGCATCCTTTACACGAATGTAATCGATTGAATTCATAGCTAGCCCTAAGGAAATACCTTGAATTTTCCCCTTAGAATCAACAAAGTTCTGTTCATGAACGTAAGCAAGATACATAGGATTCTTTTTTTCAATTTCCATCCGCTTCTTCCAGTCCATATTTTCACTGACTTCAATCGCTGGATTCAAGCCTAATTCATTTGATTCGGATTCTCTCCTTAACCATAAATCAAGATCCTCTAAATACTGCCCTTCTTCATACACATATTTTTCAGGAGAAAAATGTTCCGTCGATAAAGACATCAGCCCTGTCTCGATTTCGTCCATGTCTGCTCGATTATTAATCGTCATCGTAATGAGCCCTCGATTTACAGACTTCTTCTCTTTATTAACGTTATAATTTAAATATTCACGTGCCTCACTTGCTGCACTATTTTGCTTTTCAAGTGTTTCTTCATCTATCACTTCTTGAGGTTTCGTATTATTACAACCTGAAATAAGGATTACTAGTGAAAGTGAAGCAATCATCCATTTTTTCATATGACTCCCTCCGCACTTCATTCTATCATAAAATCATTTTTAACTTGAAAGATTATCCTTAAGTTTTTTCCTATTCTCCCAAAATCCTCGTTTATACCTATAATTAATCATCTACTATCTCTCATGTCATCGGTAGCCCGAAATGACACCACAAAGAAAGAGCACTCATAACCTGAGTGCTCCCACTTATTACTTCATGTTCTTATTCATTGCGTTCATCATTTGATTAATCTTCTTTTGAGATGGTTTTTGACCCATTTGCATCATCATCATGCGAAGCATTTGTTCATTAATTGGTGGATTTTTCTTTAGGTAGCTCATCATATATTTACGAGCAATGAAAAATCCTAGTGCAATTCCAGCAAGTAGTGCTAGAACTCCAACTAGAATAAGTAGCCAAGTCGTTGACATATTCTTACTTCCTCCTTCATGTTGTCCTTTTAAAAGTGTACTAAACCAAGAAACATTATACAATATTTCTGTCACAATTTCTTAATTAATATATAAATTTTCTTTGTTTTATAGGTTTTAGCCAACCAAAACGTTCATTTTTTATATCAATGGCTAGTAATTGTCCCATATTTCTTCTTAAAATTTCAAAGAAAACATACTCTGAATCATCTTTTCCCCAAGCATGAATCGTTATGCATTTTTCATGCAGCACCAAGGAAGCTCCTGATTTAGGATTTTCAAGCTTAGCAGCGGAGTTTTCCCATTTCGCTCCATCTACCTTTGCTATTTCATGTTGCAGAAGTCTCTGGGTGGGAAGATATGGTATGGGCTTTGTAATATACTCAACTTGTTTGGCTATGATATCAGACATCTCTCCATTACTTGTTTCCCATTCAGAAAAAAGTTGAAAGAACATTCTTTCTCGACCGTAATAGTGCTGAACAAACATTTCTTCAATCCAATAGATATGATAGTTTCGCACCTTTTCTCCCCCCTACTTCTTTTATTAAGTATAATTGAAAGAATAGGGAGTAATTGTCAAAATTTGTTGAAAAATAACACTAGTTTTGTCGAAAACTCTATTTATCAATCTTTTTCTCTAACATCACCATATCGTAGGCTCTCAAGCCGTTTTCAATGATTGGATGGGGATAGGATAAGAAAAAGTCCTTCTCTACTGCATTCATTCGAAAACCACACTTCTGATAAAAAATAAGATTGCCGATGCTTGAATTTGCTGTTCCAACAATCATTTTTTTATATTCTTTTCCTTTGAGGTAATCGGTTATTAACTCTAGAGCTCTTTTCCCCATCCCTTTCCCTCGAAATTCTTCAAGAATCCCTAAATTTTTAATTTCAATTGTCTGTGCATCTTTCTCAATAAGAAGGATTATTCCAATTCGTTTCTCTTTAGTCCAAACTGTATGAAGTGTTCCAGAGTGGATATATTTTGATATCATCTCTTTTGATTCATCCGCTAAATTTAGTAACGGGAAAAACTTAGACCTATCCTCTTTAGCTTCCTGTACGAGCTTCACTGAATCCAAAACCTCCTATCAAAAAAGACTAACTCCTAAAAGCTTTAGGAGTTAGTCCAAAAGATGTTACTGAAGTAATGCTTTAATTCTTGAAACAACATTATCAGGAGTAAAGCCATATTCTTCAATGACCCTTCCTCCAGGAGCTGAAGCACCGTATCCATCAATTGCTAGGATGTCTCCTTCATCCCCAACATACCGATCCCATCCAAATGGTGAACCCATTTCAATTGCCAAGCGCTTCTTCACACTCTTCGGTAATATAGATTCTTTATATTCTTTTGATTGCTTCTCAAAACGATCAAATGAAGGCATACTCACAACAGAAACACTAATTCCATCTTTTTCAAGTGCGTTTTGTGCTTCAACAGCTAAGCTGACTTCTGAACCAGAAGCAATTAGCAATGCATCTGGTTGATCTTTACCGGACGCTGAAACGACATATGCACCTTTTTCTACACCATTATAAGCTTTATCTGCTGTACCTTTTAGAGTAGGTAAATCTTGGCGTGATAACACTAACATTGTTGGCTGATCTTTTGACTGTAATGAAAGTCTCCAAGCAGCTGCTACCTCATTCCCATCAGCCGGTCTAATGACGCATAGATTTGGCATGGCACGTAGTGATGCAAGCTGTTCCACAGGCTCATGGGTTGGACCATCTTCACCAACAGCAATACTATCATGAGTAAATACATACGTTACTGGTAACCCCATTAATGCAGCTAATCGGATAGCTGGTCTCAGGTAATCACTAAATACAAAGAATGTACCGCCGAATACATGTAAACCACCGTGCAACGCCATACCATTCATGGCACCACCCATTCCAAATTCACGTACACCAAACCAAATATTTCTGCCCTCATAGGATTCTGGACTGAAATCAACTTCCCCTTTAATCATGGTTTTGTTTGATCCTGCTAAATCAGCTGAACCACCAATGAACGATGGAAGTTTTTGTGCAATTGCATTTAATACTTCACCGGATGAAGCACGACTTGCCAGGGCTTTACCTTCTTCATAAACAGGAATTTCACTATCCCATCCTTCAGGCAGTTCTCCTTTAATGGCTGCTTCTAATTGAACAGCAAGTTCAGGATATTCATCTTTATATTTAATGAATAATTCAGCCCATTTTTCTTCTGCTTCTGAGCCTGCTTTTTGAATTTTATCTTCAAAACGACTGTACACCTCATCAGGAACATGGAAATCTTGTTCGAATGTCCATTGATAAGCTTCTTTTGTAAGCTTCATCTCATCTTCTCCAAGTGGAGCACCGTGGACAGCAGACTTACCTGATTTATTCGGAGCACCGTATCCAATAACTGTTTTCACTTCTATCATTGTAGGTCGCGTCGTATCTCCTTGAGCCTTTTCGATGGCTTTAGAGATCTCTTCTAAATCATTTCCATCTTCTACACGGATATACTGCCAACCATATGATTCAAATCGGCCTTCAACACTTTCAGAAAACGACTTATCTAAATCCCCGTCAAGCGAAATATCATTAGAATCATAAAGTACTACAAGTCGACCTAACTTTAAATGTGCAGCTAATGAAGCCGCTTCAGAGGATACACCCTCCATTAAATCTCCATCTCCGCAAATTGAGTATGTATAGTGATCAACAAGATTGTATTTATCTTTATTATAAGTTGACGCCAAATGTCTCTCGGCTAATGCCATACCCACTGCCATAGCAATCCCTTGTCCTAGAGGACCAGTTGTCGCTTCTACTCCTGGTGTATGAAGATATTCAGGGTGTCCAGGTGTTTTACTGCCCCATTGACGAAAATCTTTTAGGTCATCCATGGAAACGTCATAACCTGAAAGGTGTAGTAGGCTATATAATAGCATTGATCCATGACCGGCTGATAAAACGAAACGGTCACGATTAAACCATTGAGGATTTTTTGGATTATGATTCATAAAGCGCGTCCAAAGAGCATAAGCCATTGGAGCGGCTCCCATAGGCATTCCCGGGTGACCCGAACCTGCTTTTTCAATTGCATCAATAGATAATGTACGAATTGTATTAACTGCTAAATGATCTGTATTATCAAACATTTGTCAGACATCCTTCCTTTTCAATCTTCATTCTTAATATTAATCTTCTTTGATAGTTTATACAACTATCTTGAATGATAACATGACTTTTATATGGTTAAAAACAAAAAATCTTTCTGACCTTCTAAAAACAAAAAAGCCATCATTAGATTCCAGACCTAATTGATAGCTTAGTTTGAAAACGATACACTATTAGTGCATTTTTTTCTTGTTTTGAATATCTTGTATTTTCTTAGGTGTCACTTCATTGCCTGAAGGATCAAATATTCTTGTATTTTCAATTGTGCCCTTCATAGATTGACGAAAGGTTTCCAGGTACTCTTTTCTTAGTTTGGATTGTTCCTTTGCTTCATCCTGTGTTAGTCCTTGAGATTTCGACTTTTTAGCCAGCTCATTTATACGATTCATTTTTTTCTTTGAAAGCATCTATAAAAACTCCTTTATTGCGTAATCAATAATAGTACAAGGAAATACTATCGTCATGTTACTAAATTAAAGGAGATAAAACAAGAATTATGTTTTATTCATTGAATCGGTATATTCCTTAAAACGTCTATGGACAGTTGCCTTTGATATATCGTAGCCAAAGCCCCTTAAGGTGGCTGCAATTTCTGCAAAAGTCAGCTCATTTCTTCGTAAACGAACAATTTCTTCAACAGGAACTTCTATCCGTTCTCTACCTTCGAGGTTCCCTTTGTTCTTTAAATTTTTATGAGGGCGAAAACCATTATCAACTGCTCTTCTCATACCACGTTTAATTTTTAAATTATGAAGTTTCCGCTGATATTCCTCTACCATACTAACGATATTAATAACCATAGAATCAGATTCAGACAAATATAGCTCTCCACTATGAGTTAAACTAATAATCTTAACCTCTTCTTTAAGCAAACAATGAATAAGAGCAATCTTTGCATTTCCTCTTCCAATTCTCGTTTCATCTTGAATAAACACAGCTTCAATGGAATCCTCTTTAATTCTGTCTAACAATTCTAAGACTCCCGGACGATCCAGTTCAAAACCACTTGCTTGATCTTTAATAATGGAATGAACTTCATAATGGTGACTCTCGGCTAGTTTCACCAGTTCTTCTTCTTGTCTTTCTAATGATGTCTCCTGTGTGTCTTTTTTTGTACTCACTCTACAATAAATGACAGCCTTCATATAAAATCCCTCTATTCTTCATTCATTACAAGTTGATAATCTGTTTGAGTTGATAGGGTTGGATTTTCAATGGGTAAAACAATCGATTCTCCAGGTTGGATGGAAAATGATGTTAAATTATTTTCTTCCCCTACCCACGCAATAAATTCTTCTACCGTCATAGAGTATTCTTCATTGTACTCTTTGGCAATAGTCCAAAGGGTGTCTCCTTCTTTGATTGTAATACTTTGATAAGAAGGCTGATTTGCCTGGTTTAACAATAAATACCCCGTTGATAAAAATCCTAAAATAAAGAGAATAATAATATAAGAGAAACGATTCCAAATGTTTGTTAGCATATAATTAACCCTCCATGCGAATGTCTGTTCTGTTTTGTTAACTTTATTGTAATACGAACATTCGTTTGGTGTCAACTAAAATTCGAACTTATGTTTGTATCATGTAAATTCCCATGCTATAATGGGAACATAAGATCGATAATAGAGGTGCGTGAATATGACAAAATTATCTAAAAGACAGCAAGACATACTAGAATATATTAAAACAGCAGTAAGGGATAAGGGCTATCCACCTTCTGTAAGAGAAATCGGGGAAGCAGTTGGACTTGCTTCCAGTTCCACCGTACACGGGCATTTAGCTAGATTAGAAAGCAAAGGATTAATTCGCCGAGACCCTACCAAACCTAGAGCCATAGAGATATTGAACCTTGATGAGGATACCATTCCACGTCAAAGAGTCGTGAATGTACCCTTAATTGGTAAAGTTACTGCCGGTCAACCTATAACAGCTGTTGAAAATGTGGAGGAGTTTTTCCCTCTGCCTGAGCGTATGGCACCTTCTGATGAACAGGTGTTTATGCTAGAAATTATGGGTGATAGTATGATAGAAGCTGGTATTTTGGATGGAGATTTTGTTATTGTACGTCAGCAGCAAACAGCTAATAATGGAGATATTGTCGTAGCGATGACAGAAGAAGATGAAGCAACGGTAAAACGCTTCTTTAAAGAAAAAGATTTCGTGAGATTACAACCGGAAAATTCAACGATGTCTCCTATTATTTTACGAAATGTATCTATTCTAGGAAAAGTTGTTGGAGTATATCGACAGGTGCATTAATGATGAAAAAAGGGGCAATGCATATGCATTGCCTTTTTTTCATGTAGCCTAATTAGAATAGAAAAAAAACCAAGTCCGATCATCTAACGGACTTGGTTTTTTATGACTGAATTCAGTTCATTTACTATCTTAATACATCTGAATGTATTGCTCGCGCTCCCAAGGATGTACTTGTGTACGGAACATATCCCACTCGATTTCCTTCGCTTCTACGAAATGTTCGAAGATGTGTTCTCCTAGTGATTTCACAATCACTTCATTTGATTTAAGGTTTTCTAATGCAGCATGTAATGTTGCTGGAAGATCAACAATTCCTGCTTCTTCACGCTCTTTTTTATCCATAACATAGATGTTACGATCAATTGGTTTTGGCGCAGGAAGGTTGTTTTTAATTCCGTCTAAACCAGCAGCTAATAATACAGCCATCGCTAAGTATGGATTTGCAGCAGGGTCTACACTACGTACTTCTACACGTGTGCTTAGTCCGCGTGATGCCGGAATACGGATTAATGGGCTACGGTTACGAGCTGACCACGCTACATAACAAGGAGCTTCATAGCCTGGAACTAATCGTTTATATGAGTTTACAGTTGGATTCGTGATTGCAGTGAAATCTGTTGCATGCTTGATAATTCCAGCTAGGAATTGACGTGCAGTATCACTTAACTGTAAATCACCTTTTTCATCAAAGAATGAATTCACACCATCTTTGAATAAAGACATGTTACAGTGCATTCCTGAACCATTAACTCCAAATAGTGGTTTTGGCATGAATGTTGCATGCAACCCATGCTTACGAGCAATCGTCTTGACAACAAGCTTGAATGTTTGGATATCATCACAAGCTCTTAGAGCGTTTGCATATTTAAAATCAATTTCATGCTGTCCAGGAGCTACTTCATGGTGAGAAGCTTCAATTTCAAATCCCATTTCTTCAAGTTCTAATGCAATATCTCGACGGCAGTTTTCACCTAAATCTGTTGGGGCAAGGTCAAAGTAACCACCATTATCATTTAATTCAAGAGTTGGCTCACCATTTACATCTAATTTAAAGAGGAAGAATTCCGGCTCTGGCCCAAGATTGAAATCAGTAAAACCTAGATCTTCCATTTCTTTTAGAATACGCTTTAAGTTGTTACGGGGATCTCCTTCGAATGGAGTTCCATCTGGATTATAAATATCACAGATTAAACGAGCAACCTTTCCTTTTTCGGCTGTCCAAGGAAATACAAGCCATGTATCTAAGTCCGGGAATAAATACATATCCGATTCTTCGATACGAACAAATCCTTCAATGGAAGAACCATCGAACATCATTTTGTTATCTAGTGCTTTTTCAAGCTGACTTAGTGGAATCTCAACATTCTTGATTGTTCCTAAAATGTCAGTGAATTGAAGACGTATGAATTTCACACCTTCTTCATTAGCTAATTTTAAAATATCTTCTCGGGTAAACTTTGCCATTTGCGTAATTCCTCCTCAAGTTTATTAAAGCTTATTTATTAATGAAAAAAGCGAGACATGTCACCTTGACGTAATGAAGCCCGTTTAAATCGTCCAGAATGCATTAATTCATTGCGAAGCAATTTCCGCAGCTCATCGTCAGATAGATCTTGTCGTGCTTTTTCTTCCTTTTCACTACTTACGTCAGATACTACTTTGTTTTCATTATGAACAGATACAGAGAATATCTTCTTAATACCTGCCATATTTACACCTTGATCTAACAGATCCTTCACTTCTAATAACTTATCAATGTCATTCAAGGAAAAGAGCCTGCGATTTCCCTCTGTTCGTGCAGGAGTTATCAGTTGATGCTCTTCGTAGTACCGAATCTGACGAGCTGTTAAGTCCGTAAGCTGCATGACAATGCTTATTGGAAATAATGCCATGGTTCGACGAATTTCACTTCCACTCATCTCGATTCCTCCTTTTCTTTTCCTTCATGCTCTTATTATATGTAATGTCAGGAGTTCTGTCAATCAAATGTTAGAAAATCTAACATAAATAATCAAAAGAAAAGGATAGTCGATTTTAGACTATCCAATTAGTATTATATTATCCGTTCCTAATCTTGATTAAACCTTTTTCTATTAAATTATCTAAAGCCGTACAAACAGCAATTTTTACATGTGAATAGGTTAATCCGCCTTGAACATACGCCACGTATGGTGGTCTTATCGGTCCATCCGCTGATAGTTCTATGCTTGAACCTTGGATAAATGTACCCGCAGCCATAATTACATCGTCTTCGTATCCAGGCATATAATTGGGATACGGGGTAAAGTGCGAATTTATTGGGGATGAAAATTGTATAGACTGACAAAATGCAATCATTTTTTCCTTGTCATCAAATTGAATGGACTGAATTAAATCTGTTCTAGTAGCATCCGGTTTAGGATTTGTGTTCATTCCAAGTTCCGTTAATAACGCAGATGTGAAAACTGCCCCCTTTAATGATTGTGAGACAACATGAGGGGCAAGAAAGAACCCTTGATACATTTCTTGTAAGCTGTAAAGTGATGCACCGGCTTCGGCTCCAATGCCAGGAGACGTCATCCGATAGGAGCAAGCCTCAACCAGTTTTTTCTTCCCTACTATATAGCCACCGGTTTTGGCTAAGCCACCGCCTGGATTTTTAATCAGAGAGCCTGCGATTAAATCTGCTCCTACGTGGCAAGGTTCTAAACCTTCCACAAATTCACCGTAACAATTATCAACAAAAACAACTATTTCCGGATTTATTTCTTTAACAAATGAAATCATTTCTCTAATTTCTTCTATTGTAAATGAGGGACGATTGGCATATCCTTTTGAACGTTGAATTCCAATCATTTTGGTTTTTGAGGAAATCACCTTTCCTACTTCGTCAAAATCGACTTTACCACTCGCGTTTAAATCCACACTTTGATACTCAATTTGAAAGTCTTTTAACGAACCTGTTCCATTCCCTCGTAACCCTACAATTTCTTCTAACGTATCGTATGGCTTTCCAGTTATGTAGACCAACTCATCTCCAGGTCTTAGTACACCAAATAAAGCAATCGAGATGGCGTGGGTTCCTGATATAATTTGAGGTCTCACTAAACCAGCTTCCCCTCCAAAAACATCTGCATAAATACTTTCCAGCGTATCCCTCCCGATGTCATCATACCCATACCCTGTTGATGGAATGAAATGGGAATCACTTACACGATGATTTTGAAAGGACTTTAATACCTTAAATTGATTACTTTCTGCTCGCTCGTCTATTTGTTGGTGTAATGGACGAATACTACTCTCTACTTTTTTAACTAATGGCTTTAATTCTTCTCCATGTACCAGTTGTTCAAACATATTCTCATGTTTCCTTTCTACGGTTGAAATTTCTTGATGCTTCCTGCGATCGGATGATCCTCTAAGTTATACCCTGTCAATTCGTATTGTTGTGCTTCTTCTATAAATTCAAGCTTTGTTAAAATGGTTTCTTGCTTTAATTGTGAAAGAAGCTTTCCTTCATGTGCAGGAATCAGGACATGATAGATAGACATTTGACGCTTCACAATTTCTTCAATCTTTTGAAGAAGCCTGTTTCGATCATTGTCATTTAAGGCACTAATAATGATCCGTTCTGAATCACTATCTGGAACAAATTCATGGTGAATTAAATCACTTTTATTGTAAACGGTAAGCTGTGGCATTCCTATCATATCTAAATCCTTCAATAATGATTGAACTGTTTCTTCATGCTGCTTGTAATCAGGATTTGAGCTATCCACTATATGTAATAAAAGGTCTGCTTCCTTAACTTCTTCCAAAGTAGATCGAAAAGCAGCTACTAAAGATGTAGGTAAATCTTGAATGAACCCTACTGTATCTGTAAGTAATGTGGTATATCCACTCGGAATGACCATTTTTCTGGTCATAGGGTCTAATGTAGCAAAAAGCTGATTTTCTTCAAAAGAATCCGCAATCGAAATACGGTTAAATAAAGTAGACTTCCCAGCGTTTGTGTATCCTACAAGAGCAACTTGAAATGTTTTATTACGCTTTCTTCTTTCTCGATATCGTTCACGATGCTCAACAATCGTTTGTAGCTGACCCTTGATATCATCGATTCTTCTACGGATATGGCGTCGATCACTCTCTAATTTTGTTTCACCAGGTCCTCTTGTACCAATACCTCCTCCAAGTCTTGATAAGGAAGCTCCTTGACCAATTAACCTAGGAAGCAAATATTGAAGTTGAGCCAGTTCCACTTGCAATTTCCCTTCTCTTGAACGCGCACGCTGGGCAAATATATCTAATATTAATTGAGTTCGGTCAATTACTCTTGCATCCAAGTCCTTTGATAAATTCCGAATCTGACTTGGTGATAATTCATCATTAAATATGATGATATCAGGCTCTAATTGCTCCTCTAAAAGAACCAATTCTTCTACTTTTCCTTTTCCTATATATGTACTGGGATGTATTCGATCTCGCTTTTGAAAAAGAGTTGCTACGACTTTCCCTTGAGCTGTTTCAGTCAACTCTTTTAATTCCCCCAAGCTATATTGAAAACGCAAGTCATCCTCTTCAAGCTGACACCCAACAAGTATGACTTTTTCTCTGGAATCGTTCTTCACTCAACATCCTTCTTTCTTTGGATTTCATTATATTCTTCATCATATCAAAATTACCTTGTAAACTCTATGTAAAAAGAAACCGAAAATGGTTGCAATTGATTATATTCGTGTTAAAATCAGTATGTTTGATTAAAGAACTTCACACATTCAGCATCCTACATATAGTAATGTAGCAGATTGTAACGGGTTAGGAGGAATGTATATGACGTGGGAAGTATTAAGTATTATTGGAACCATTGCTTTTGCCGTTTCAGGAGCTATCATTGCTATGGAAGAGGAATATGATATTTTAGGTGTTTATATATTAGGGATTGTGACCGCTTTTGGTGGAGGTGCCATTAGAAACTTGTTGATTGGAGTACCTATCTCTGCACTTTGGGAGCAAGGGATGCTATTTCAAATTGCCCTTCTTTCCATCACAGCTGTTTTCCTTTTCCCAAATAATCTTTTAAAGCATTGGAGAAAATGGGGAAACTTTTTCGATGCCATTGGTCTATCAGCTTTTGCCATACAAGGAGCTCTTTATGCATCTGAAATGAATCATCCAATTAGTGCAATCATTGTGGCAGCTGTTCTAACTGGAAGTGGCGGAGGAATCGTACGCGACCTTCTTGCAGGAAGAAAACCGCTTGTCCTTCGTTCAGAGATTTATGCTGTTTGGGCCATCATGTGTGGTGCTGCTATAGGATTAGGTTTAGTTCATTCGGCCTTTGAACTTTATGCTTTGTTTATTATTTCAACTACTTTACGCGTACTTTCGTTCCTATATAAATGGAGATTACCAAATAGAAGTTTAAGAGCACATGTTTAATGACTGTTTTTTCAAAGAATGAGCCTTCTCGTATATTACTGTTAACCCTTTTCATTTATACTTCTTAAAGAAATTTATGCACTAGTTTAATATCAAGTATATTTAATGAAATAAAAAATGCATTCATATATGAATGCATTTTTTATTTCATCTATTATATATCGTGGCATACACCATTGCATGATTGACAATGTAGTGTATATAAGTATGTTCATTCAGAATTCCCTTTAGAAAAATTAAGGTCATTGCTTCGAATAGTTAATAAATCATGCCGATTATAACAATTTTCCATTAACAGCCTCATTGCTTGTGCTCGGATAGATTTTTCCAATACATTTCTTACATACCTTCCGTTAGAAAATGCCATTGGTGATAAACTAGTTTTTGCTATATGAAGATGTTCCCTTATCTTCCGTTCAGCATCATGACTTAATATATACTCCTTTTCATCCAACATTCTTTTTCCTATTTCCATAAGTTGATCTACTGAATAATCTGGAAAATGAAAAACCAGTGGAAATCGGGATTGCAATCCTGGATTTAAGGTTAAAAAATGTTCCATTTCTCTCGAATACCCTGCGAGAATTAAAATAAAATCATGCTGTTTATCTTCCATATGTTTTACTAAAGTATCGATTGCTTCTTTTCCAAAGTCCTTCTCTCCACCACGACCTAAAGAATAGGCTTCATCAATAAACAATATACCTCCTAAAGCTTTTTTAATAAGATCTCTTGTTTTCTGAGCTGTATGACCAATATATTCCCCTACCAGATCAGCTCTCTCTGCTTCAATTAAATGCCCCTTCGATAAAACATTCATCTTCAGGAATAGTTTTCCAATGATTCTGGCAACGGTGGTTTTCCCTGTACCTGGATTCCCTTTGAACATCATATGAAGGGCCTGTTTACCCGCTTTAAGCCCCATCGCTTCCCGTTTCTTATTCACATAAATCCATGCATAGATTTCCTTAACCATTTTTTTCATTTCTTCCATTCCAACTAAACTCCCTAACTCCTCTTCTATTTCCTTTAAGGCCATATGCTCAAGAGGAAACGTTTGAGGAATGGCTTCAGTCCTTAACGTATCTCGGATGGACGTTCGCTTCTGAGAGTTTAATACAATACTAATTTGTCCGTTATTTTTCATTCTCATTGGTTGATCCAAAGGTATCACCTCGCTATTCTACAGACAGTATACGCATCGAAGGTGTTTGCGTGACAAACGCCTATATTTCATCATTTCATTTTTCGACAATTAGGGAGGATTCTGTCAATTCATGCGCTTTCCCGAGAAATAATTCAATTATAGACACGGTAATTTGGAGTTCCACATGCATGATTTGTGAATTTTCGAGGCTTTATGATTTCCCCCATATATCCTCCTTTACCGCTCCCTTTAAGTGCTGCAATAAGTCTCTCATATCATCCTATTCAACTAGTAAGCTTTTCATTAATTAATTCTCATAGATCTAGCTTCCATTCCTTATAAATATAGGGAGGGAAAATAAAAAAAGCTGCCCGTTGGGCAGCCTTTATTAACTTACTTATTAGTGGAACTATGCTTCTTGATTTTCAAAGTTTATCTGAACATTTCGCTGTGGAGCGAAAGTAGAAATAGCGTGCTTATAAACGAGCTGCTGCTTCCCTTCAGTTTCAAATAACACTGTAAAGTTGTCAAAACCTTTCACTTGACCACGAATTTGGAAACCATTTAAAAGGAACACCGTTACTAATGAATTGTCTTTCCGTAATTGATTAAGGAACTGATCTTGGATATTAATGGATTGTTTCATATTTAGTCCTCCTCTTCTCTCTCTACTTTTACTTATTCGACTTTAAGTGAAGCTTTCCTGCAATAAAATCAGAAATCTCTTTAATAATTTTAGGATGTTCCTCTTTATTCGTCATATCATACCAAGTGACATCCATCTTGTTTCGAAACCATGTGAGCTGACGCTTGGCATACCTTCTAGAATTTTGCTTTAAATTTTCTATGGCCCGCTCTAAACTGACTTCTCCGTCTAGGTACTCAAAAAGTTCTTTATAGCCAATGGCTTGTACAGATTGAGCTGATTTTAGTCCTTCATCATAAAGAGATTTTACTTCTTCTAATAACCCTTGGTTCATCATTAAATCTACACGATCATTGATTCTCCCATAAAGCAAATCTCGGTCCATTGTTAACCCGATTAAAGCGATATCATATAAAAGCTCTTGTTTTTGTTCTGCTTGGAATTCAGACATCTTTTTACCTGTACAATGATAAATCTCCAAAGCCCTAATAACTCTCCTAACATTATTAGGATGTATACTCTTTCCAGCTTCGGAATCTGTTTCTAAAAGTTTGGTATGAAGCCATTCATTCCCATACCTCTTGACTTCTTCTTCAAGGTGAATACGATACTCCTCATCTCCAGGTGTCTCTGTAAATTGATAATCGTACAGCACAGATTGAATATAAAGTCCCGTTCCTCCAACAATTATTGGAATATGACCTTTTGAATGAATTTCAGTAATCTTCTTTCTTACAAGTTGCTGAAATTCGGCTACTGAAAATGATTCTTGTGGTTCCTTTATATCCAATAAATGATGTGGAATATTGTTCATTTCTTCCTTTGTGATTTTAGCTGTCCCAATATCCATCCTTCTATAAATTTGCATGGAGTCACCGCTAATGATTTCTCCATCAAATTGTTCGGCAAGTTGGATACTTGTATTTGTTTTTCCAACAGCGGTTGGACCAATAAGTACAATAACCTTTTCTTTCGATTCATTTGACATACGTTCACTGCTTTCTATGTAAATCATTCAACACCATTACATATTATCGTACCATAATATTAACCGTTGATAAATCACATCTTGTCAGTATGTCCAAATGTTTGATGATTATTCATGAAAGTAGTGTTCTTAATAATTTGAAAATAGTTGCCATAAGATATTCCTTTAAAATGTCGACATGACTAGGCAGTTTATTTTTCTGTGGAAACAGTCACTTAGATGCCACTTTACCCAAATGATTGTCCTATAAAACTCGCCAATTTCTCAATGCATTCATACTGATAAAATTTTATATTTTTTTCATAGCAACCTTTTTGATAGAAAGTAATAAACCTGCTTGATTAATATCAAGCAGGTTTATTATCGAAACTATTCTATAGCTTTTAAAATGAGGCTATCTTTTTCAGGTTGATCACCAATGGACGTTTTGTGATAAGTACCGTTTACCCATGCCTCAATTTGATTGTCATACCATGTACTTTTGTAATGTCCAGATTGACCAGGACCAACAATATGATATCCATTAGTCATATCCTCAGTGTCCATCACGAATCTCCATGATGCACCGTGATTCACAATTCCGTTCTTATTATAGCTTGCAGCCTCAACGGTTACCCTGCTGCCACCAACAGGAATTGGTTCTTTATTGTTAAAAAACCATTTTAATACGGGAGATGCACCTGATAATGGGTGTTCAAAGTACACCTTGTGATAGTCTCCCCATTTCCAGGAATCCATCGAAGATCCGTATGCCTCTTCTAACTCACCAATCGCTTGTGAAAATGTTGATGTTAAAAATTCTTCATACCCTCCACGGTCCGCAAACCATTGAGATGGCTCCCCATTATGGGCATTGCGAATTAATTCATCTACTACACTTTGCCTTCCTTCAAAGAGCTTCATCATTTCATCCGGTATTTCATCTTTAAAGAGTTCACTTGAGATCTCATTCATCCATTGATGAAATAGAAGAGGAGCCGTTTGTTCTTTATCATCTTGATAGTTCCACTGTTCTATAACCTTCAGTACGTCCTTTTCTATTGATGAAAGGCCACTTTCATTAAGATCTTCTAATAAAATCGGGACGAATTCTCTTGCATGTAAGTTTAGTTGGTCCATTTGAAGACTTTGCATATCTTCAATAGTTAAGTCATTTCGATCTTCCAAGAATTCTGCGATTCTCATGTATCGATAAGGTTGTGCCCAGTGATGACTGATGTGATAAGGATATTCGTCAGTAACAACTTTGTTATTAGCGGTTGCTACAAAGCCAGATTTGGGATTAACAATTGTAGGAAGTTCATCGAATGGAATAAACCCTTGCCATTCATAGTCAGGATCCCAGCCTGGCACTGGTAGTAGTCCATCTCCCTTTTTTCGAATGGGAATTTTTCCATTCGCTTTGTATGCAATGGTCCCATCTTTACTTGCAAATACGAAATTTTGGGTAGGAACATGGAAATCCTTTAACGCTTCTTCAAACTCACCCCAATCCTTTGCTTTGTTGATGTTAATAATGGCTAGGAGCTCAAGGCTTGGATCAAGGGCAGTCCACCTCATGGAAAGAACCTTTTCACTATCATTTTGATGTGCGAATTCTGAAATAACCGGACCATGTCTTGTTATTGTTACTTCATATGGAATAGTTTTTTCGTCCTTTATATTGATTGGTTCCGATATAATAGTAGCCTTCTCCCAATTTTCATTGTACAGAAACAGGGAAGAGTCTTCTGGATTTTGTTTTTCCACGTATAAATCTTGTACATCCGGACCTGTATTGGTTACGCCCCATGCTATTTGTTCGTTATGACCTAAAATAATTCCAGGAATCCCTGCAAAGATAACTCCACTTACATTTACTTCAGGGGATTCCAGATGCATTTGATACCAAATGGAAGGTGTGCCTAAAGAGAGATGTGGGTCATCTGCAAGCAATGGTTTCCCACTGGTTGTTTTATCTCCACTGACGACCCAATTATTACTCCCATTAAATTCCGGTGGAATAATAGCACTTGCAAATGATTGACCGAGGTCTATTTCAAGTCCACCAATATCGGAAAGAATGGTAGGTGCACCTTTTGGATATGTTGGGAATACATCATATGCTTTTTCTTCAGAAAGATTTTCTAAAGCCCAGTATCTAAAGGCCTGTCCTTGCCAATGTCCACCTAAATCAAAGGCCATATACTTTCCAATTGTAAGGGAGTCTACTGGTGACCATTTTGTAGGCTTATATCCTAATAGCGTAAATTCAATTGGCAATCTTCCTTCTTTCCTTGCCTCTTCCATGTATGCATTCACACCATCTGCATACCATTGTAATAGTTGTTTACCTTCTTCAGGATAAGCAATGTACGAGACCTCAGCAGCTCTTCTTAAACCTAATGTTCGGAAGAATTTATCCCTTTCCACTGTTTTCTCACCAACCACTTCACTGAGCTCTCCAGAAGCTTGTCTTCTACTTAGATCCATTTGAAATAATCGATCTTGAGCTTGTACATACCCCTGTGCGATGTAAAGATCTCTTTGATTTTCAGCTAGTATATGGGGAACCCCATCCCTGTCACGAATAACTTCAACATCTTCTGATAACCCTGATAATGAAATGGTTCCAGACGTAACAGGTAATGAACGCTCTATGTAAAAGTTTGCTGTCATTAGGATCCCAAGCATTGTAAAAATGGTGATACCTGCAGCCCATAACGTGATTTTAAGCCTCTTTTTTCTTTTTTGTTGTTGAAGCTCTAACCCTCCAGTCATTATTTATCCCCCTGTTTTATTAATGGAATTTTCTGAAAACATCTTCTTGTTTAATATTAGCCTTTTCTACCAAGAATTCCTTCTTTCTTACCAAATAAGGTTAAGGGGGGACATCTATCCTTATCTGATACAAATTGAAAATCCAACTAACTTTCCTTTGCTACAGATTGATTGAACATTGAACCATGGTGGACTAGTATTAATCCACTCAAAAGAAAAAAGATTGAACAACCATAAAAGATGATGGTTATGGTAAAATAATCGATTAAAAATCCAGTTCCCATTACAGCTGCACTTGCCAGCAGAGAGGTACAAAAATGATAGTTTCCAATTATGACACCTTTCTTTTTCCTTTCGGTTACATCACTAATGACGATTTTTTCACTAGTTTTTTGCAACGCACCCAAGAGGCCGAGAACTACTTGAATTATGTATACTTCAATAATAGAATCCATTACAGGAATAAATAAAAATAATAGGCTCATACCAAAGGAGTATACGACAAGAAGTTTTCCTCCTCCGATTCTGTCTGCTAATCTCCCAATAAACAAGTGACATACGGCAGCACTTAATGTAAACAAGCCATAAGCAAATCCAAAACTAGTAAATGATCTTCCTATATTTTGTATAAACAGCAAATAGAATGGAAAGGACACACTTGCAGCCATCATGGCAAAACTTTGAGACCATATAAACCATTTCATATACCATACTCCTCATAAAATTCATTCACAAACCTCTCATTTGGATCAAAATTTCTTTTTTTGTTAAAAAATTCTTCCGAGTATGGATAAGCTTTGATCATTTGGTCTTTAGCAGGATATTCATAGTAAGGAAGGTAATAGCTCCCCCCATACTTTAATGTGATATCAATCATTCCTCGTATACAATCTCCTGTTTCCAATTTAGCCTCTTCACTCATATCTTGATTAATTAGAAGTACAAGAGCAAACATATCTTCCTTTGCAAAAGACATTAACGCATCTTCGTTGTGATCTACATAACGAACGGTTATATTCATTAAATTAATGTTTTCGTCTTCAAGGTACACTCTCAACTCATCAATATATTCTTCAAATTGATCGATGGGAATAAAATATTCTTGGAGAATATCAGTATCGCTCTTCCCTTCATATTCTAAAAACTCTGATTCTGAACGCATTACATTGTTTCTTGTTTCCAGATAACCGTCCTTATCACGAAAATAGGATTTTTGCATATTCCAAAATGCATCTTTCCCCCAATCGAAATCTCTGGAAAGTCCAAGCAAAAATTTTGTTAAAAACGTCATACTATCTTCTTTAAGTTCTTGATTATATGGTTCTAATTCTTTTTGATCCGTTATGAGGTAATCTGTGGAATACATTTCTGAAAGAAATGTATCAGGCGCAGTTGACAAACGGGCTAAGTGCATTTTCACTTTCTCGTTCCCTAACACGTTCTCTTTAAAATATCCTTCGTATTCATCATACTTAAATTCCTCTGTTTTCAATGAATAGAGTTCATCATCCGTAAGTTGAAGCTCGACGTCGAGGATGACTCCAAATAACCCATAGCCACCAATGACTAATGGAAAATACTCACTATTTTTCTCCCTGGATACTTTTATCACTTCTCCGTCAGGCTTTAGTAAACGAAACCAGTTAACTGTTTCAATGAGTGAGCCATTACGAATATCACGCCCATGCACATTAACGGAAAGAGATCCCCCTACGGTAAAAATATTTTGAGACTGCATCACCTTCACAGCAAGGTGATGAG
This sequence comes from Rossellomorea aquimaris TF-12, assembly GCF_001648555.1. Taxonomy (GTDB): domain Bacteria; phylum Bacillota; class Bacilli; order Bacillales; family Bacillaceae_B; genus Rossellomorea; species Rossellomorea aquimaris. The sequence goes on from NZ_LQXM01000029.1 coordinate 471,099, forward strand.
GATTTACAGCTTTTTGAATATCATCCCATGTCGCTCCACTTTGAACATGAACCGTTTTTTGCTCTGTATCTACCTTCAAAATTTTGTTGAATTCCGTCATATCCAGTACGACTCCATCTCGATAATACGTGTGACCACCTTGACTATGTCTTTTTCCAGCAATTGATATTTTCATATTTTTTTCATTGGCTTCATGTATTGTTTTCACTATACTATTTTCTTCATTTCCTTTAACTATTTTCTTAATCTTAGTTGGCATGAGTTTACCTACATCTGTTATAACATTTTCTGACTCTTTCGATTGATAGCTAAAAATAAAGAACAAGGAATAAGAGAATATGATACAAAAAATGAACCACAACCTTAACTTTTTTGTTTTTGCTAACTCCATTTCCAAATCACCCAACTTTATCCTTTTTGTGTAATTTTACACTAAAATAGATGATTTTCAATATGTTTTTTAAAACTTTGTTTTCATTTCAAAAAAAAAGCTTTCAATTGGTTATAACCAATCGAAAGCTTTTCCTATTAACGAGCTTTTCCAATTATTCCATTATGAACTTTAATGAATCCATGCTTTAGAATATCTACTCCATTTTCATATAAATACATGCCCATTTGTTCAATCGTCATTAGCTCTCTGTAAGTATGATTCATAACATCAGCCATTACTTCATAATAAATTTTCGATTTAACTTGAGCTCTTGGAGTCGTTAAAATCATGTACCCATTAGGTTTTAAAAATTTACGGTGCCACTCCACGACTTCAGGTTTGTATTCATCAGGAAAATGTTCAAGAAGTCCAACGCTAAGGACAATATCGAATTCTTTTCCAAAGGATAAATTTCGTATATCCTCGACAACGTATGATGTGGGAAAGTCATTTTTATAATATACTTTATAGCTGCTTGTTGAAGGATTTTCTCCTAGGAATGGATACGTTTCAGGGAAGTCTTTGTATCGAGTATCCCGACAGAATGGATCATAATCTACCATCACAATCTCACTCCCCGGGTACATAGCAGCAAGCTGCATGGCTTCATAACCTTCTGCTGCACCTAGGAATAATATTTTAGGCTTCGTTACATCTAAGCCACTAAATAATGCTCTCTTTCCGCGAGGATCCCAGACCCCATCTTGAATTCTATGAACATAATTCCATAAATGCAGACGTAAATGATCTCCCAAAGCCGACTTCGTTTCCTTCATATTTAATTTCAAGGCACTGCTCAAAAATCGACTCCTGCTCTCGTTTAATTCAGCTGGAACGTCCTTTACAAACCATTCATGAAAAGAGCGATTGAACATTTCCCATGAAGTATGAACAGGAAGAGAGCTTCCATGTTCAGATTCCCATTCTTTTTTCTCTTTAGAAAAGCTCCTTACTTCGTAAGGCTTTCCTACCTCTTTCCAGGTTAAGGTCGACCAATCCCTTACTCCATTCAATGTAACAAATTTATTGTATTCTTTCTCTGTGAACTGTCTTTTATCTACACGATAGGATGGTTTAAGATATGTTTCTTCTACTACATCATTTTTTACCGATGTTTCAAGTTCAATCACATTCATCATCCTTCCAAAAAATAAAACGCTTACATTCTCTTATTATATAAATTAAACAATTTGTGGAAAATCCCTTTATCTATCACCAATTAATTCTTAGTTTACATAATGATATTACTGTCTATTAATTTAAAAAAATGATATAAACGAACATAATTCCTCCATCAGCAAGACTATGACTCAGAATACTCGTTGAAATACTATTAAATTTTAATCGAAAATAAGCCCAGATCACTCCGCCTAAAAATACAGGGATGACAGCAAATATATTGAGTGGCCAATTCATTAAAGGGATTAATGTTAATAAATGATATAAACAATAAAAAAATGATGTTATGAGTACCACTTTCCTCATACTAATGGTTACTCTTAACTTATTTAACATATAATCACGCCAGTAGATCTCTTCAAAAATAGGGTTTAATACAATTAAAAAGACAACAAGGTACCAATTATAATGACCTGAAAAACCCCAATCATTTAGTAATTGTTTCACAGATTGCACTTCAAAAAAATGATTTAATAGGAAAAAAGCACTTCCGAATATCAGAATAAATGCGACTAGCCCACTCATTAACCCTACAACCATTTGTTCTCGTTTCAATTCTAATAGTGTTGGTATATACGTTTTTCTCATTATCTCTATCATAGGAAAAAACGCTAACCAGCCATAAAACAGTATAAAAGTTAAAGGTACATTCTGATAGATTTGAATACCAAGGAAAATCATTATGGTTGGACCTAGCAAAAGAGATATTCGTTTTACCATAGACCACATTCCTTTTTCAACATTCTTTCTATAAGTATATCAAATTTAGATTTATTCCTATTTAGTTTTTCGAAAAAAGCCTAAATAAAAAAAGCAGATTGAATTCTTTTCAATCTGCTTTTTTTCTATTTGATTACATGATTCGTTTAAACATTTTTTCCATTTCATAGGTAGAGTAATGAATAATGATTGGTCTACCATGAGGACATGTAAATGGGTCTGTAGTTCTTCTAAGTTCATCGAGTAAGGCAAGCATCTCTTCATTACGTAAATGATGATTCGCTTTTATTGAGCCTTTACAGCTCATCATGATGGCTGCCTCTTCTCTAAGTTTTTTAATATCTACTCGATTCATTTTTAATACCTGTTGTATCATATCTTCAATCGTCTCTTGTTCTTCTCCACTTGGAAACCATTGTGGATGAGCACGCACAATAAAACTGTTATGCCCAAACTCTTCAAGAAATACACCAACGTCTTCAAGTAGGCCCCGATGTTCATTGATTTTTATATACTCATCTGTTGAAAACTCCAGAGTTAAAGGCACTAATAATTCTTGAAGTTCCTTTGCAACGTCTCCTACTTTCTCTTTGAAAAACTCATATTTTATACGTTCTTGTGCTGCATGTTGGTCAATAATGTAAAGACCACGATCATTTTGAGCAAGAATATAGGTCCCATGCATTTGTCCAACCGGATAAAGAGGTGGAACCCGAGTCGGGTTCTTTTCATCCTCTGTTTCTTCATAATCAGAATGAGTAGAAGATTCATCGGTTTTCGTGTTTTCAATTTGGTAACCACTACTAGGTGTAGAGAACTCATCCAGTGTATAGCGAGCTTCTCCACTACGATCATTTTCTTCCACATCTTCCTCAGTTACATATATCCTTTTCATATCTTCTTTTGGCAGCAATGGTTCTTTCACTGACGAAAAGGAATGTGTGAAATTTTGCTTAGCTTTGGGTTCTGATAATGCTGAATGATCCAAGCTCATAAAGGTCTGTTCTGATTTTGTCTGCAGCGCTTTAGGTGTCGTTGCACCTGAGGGAATAAGTTCCTTCCCTTTAAATATCTTCTTGATTCCATCCGTTACTAACGTATTTAATTCGTTTTCCTTACTAATCCGCACTTCCATTTTTGAAGGGTGAACATTCACATCCACAAGTATTGGGTCCATTTCAATATTTAACAATACGATTGGATGTCTCCCTATTGGAAGAAGGGTATGGTATCCCTCTCCAATGGCTTTTGCTAAAGAATAGTTTTTGATAAATCGGCCATTGATCATCGTTGAGATATAATTTCTAGAAGCACGCGTTATTTCAGGCAATGAAATGTATCCTTTCACTTTAAAATCTAGCGAAGTCATTTCAATTGGCACCATTTTTTTTGCAATTCCAACACCGTAGATCGCAGCAAGTACTTGAAGAACATCTCCGTTCCCATTTGTATGAAGAAGAGATTTGCCATTATGCAGTAATTTGATTGATACGGTTGGATGGGCTAAGGCAATCCGATTGACGACATCGGTTATGTTCCCTAGCTCAGTATGAATTGTTTTCATATATTTCAAACGAGCAGGTGTATTGAAAAACAGCTGTGAAACTGTGATATCCGTCCCTTTTCGAGAGGATGTATGTTCAAACGTGTTAATTACCCCACCTTCAAGTTCTATCCAAGTCCCAGGTCCGTCCCCCGTACTCGACTTTAAAGTGAAATGGGAAACAGAAGCTATACTAGGAAGTGCTTCTCCTCTAAATCCTAACGTTCGTATTCGAAAGAGATCATTTTCATCTTTAATTTTACTAGTAGCATGGCGTTTAAAGGCTGTTTTTACATCTTCTTCCTCAATACCATCTCCGTTGTCAATAATTCGAATGGAATTTAAACCTGCTTCTTCTATGTGAATTTCGATAACAGTTCCATTGGCATCTATACTATTTTCCAGTAGCTCTTTTACTACAGATGCAGGTCTTTCTACAACCTCACCTGCTGCAATCTTATTGGAAAGAGAATCGTCAAGTTGAAATATTTTCACCACAGTTTCACCTCCTTTAATACTTTAATTTTTTTTGTATCCCGTAGAGAATATTCATTGCATCTAGTGGAGTCATTTCTAAAATATCAAGCTGTTTAAATTCTTCTACTACTTTTCTCTCTTTAGCCGACAGGGAGGTTCCCTTTGTTTCTTTTTGATCAGAAGCAAAGAATGATAGCTGAGCTATTTCGTCCCGAGAGTGGTCTACCATTTGACTGGATTTTTTAGTTTCCGGTACTTTTTTAGAAACTACAGGTTCTTCCTTTTTCTCAAGTTGTAATAGGATTTCATTGGCTCTGTTAATAAGAGATTTTGGTAGTTGTGCTAATTCTGCTACATGAATTCCATAGCTCTTATCAGCAGCACCTTCTTTTATTTTATGAAGGAAAACGAGTTTACCATTTTGCTCCATTGCGCTAACATGTACATTTTTCAATCTTAGAAGCTCTTCTTCAAGGACTGTTAACTCATGATAATGGGTAGAGAAAAGAGTTTTGGCTCCAATATGTTCATGTATATATTCTATTATCGCTTGAGCTAAAGCCATTCCATCGTAAGTTGACGTCCCACGTCCAATTTCATCAAATAAAATTAGGCTTGATTGTGTTGCATTTACTATGGCATTTTTTGCTTCAAGCATTTCAACCATGAATGTGCTTTGGCCAGAAATAAGGTCATCCGCTGCACCAATACGAGTGAAGACCTGATCAAAGATTGGTAAGTTGGCTTCACTTGCAGGAACATAGCAGCCGATTTGAGCAAGGATGCTCGTTAATGCTACTTGTCTCATATAAGTACTTTTACCAGACATGTTTGGACCCGTAACGAGTAAGATTTCTCTTTCTGCATCCATATAACATTCATTTGGTACATACTCCTGTGCTCCCATTACCTTTTCTACTACTGGGTGGCGCCCTTCCTTCAATACGATGCGTCTTTCTTCATTAAAGGATGGTCTGGAGTAATGTCGGTTTTCACTTACAGTAGCAAAACATTGAAGGACATCAAGTTCACTTACCAACTTAGCAAGCTTTTGGAGTCTTGGTATATACTCCTTAACTCTTTCACGGATTTCACTAAATAACTCATATTCTAAGTCGACACTTTTCTCATCTGCTTGAAGAATAAGGGATTCCTTTTCTTTTAATTCAGGAGTGATAAAGCGCTCAGCATTCGTTAAGGTTTGTTTTCTTTCATAACGACCCTCTTCAAGGTGCTGAAGGTTCGCTCTTGTTACCTCGATATAATAACCAAATACACGGTTAAATCCTACTTTTAATGATCGAATACCCGTTCGTTCTCTTTCATCTCGCTCAAGCTGTGCAATCCATGACTTTCCATTCCTGCTTGCATCACGGAATTGATCCAGTTCTTCGTGATAACCATCTCTAATGAGACTGCCTTCTTTTATCGTAAGAGGTGGATTATCCACTAAAGCTTGTTCCAGTATATCGGTTAGATCTTCACAGGGATCTAACTTTTCCAACAGTTCATTCATTGCATCATTTTCAAGGGTTGCAACTAGATGCTTTAAAACAGGAACTTGCTGCAATGATTTTTTAAGTTGAATAAGATCTCTTGCGTTAACATTACCGAAGGCAACACGTCCCGCAAGTCTCTCCAAATCATAAACTTCTTTTAGATGCTCTCTTAGATCTTGTCGCTCAAAATATCGTTGAAGGAGTACTTCTACCACTTTTTGTCGTTTTTCAATTGCTTCTTTTTGTATTAATGGTCGATCTACCCATTGTTTTAAAAGACGGGCCCCCATGGCCGTCATAGTCTCATCCAGTAACCATAGAAGGGAGCCTTTTTTACCTTTTGAACGAATGGTTTCAGTAAGCTCTAAATTTCGTTTTGAATAGTAATCCATCTTCATAAATTCATGGATTTCATACGTATCTACTGCTTGTAAATGATCTAAACTTCTCTTTTGAGTACGAAATAAATAATGCAAGAGTTGGGCTGACGTTTTTTTAAGCTTTTCTTGAGAAAGAGCTGATACTAAATGTAAAAACTCATGGGCAATTGTACTTTCTTTTTCAAATGAAAGAGTGATATCGTTTCGTTCATTCAGTTTCACTTGGAATTCTTCTTCAAGATCAGGGTGAATGACAACTTCTTTTGCCCCAATCGTGGATAATTCGTTTAATAAAGAGGTGAGTCCTCCTGTAATAAGAGTAACCTTTGTTTCACCAGTTGTTAAATCGCTATAAGCCAGTCCATACGTTTGATCTTCAAAATTTGAAATGGAAGCAATATAGTTATTTTCTTTATCATTTAACCCTTTCCCATCCATTACAGTACCTGGAGTAATAAGTTGAACAACCTCTCGTCGAACAACTCCCTTTGCTTGTTTAGGATCCTCGGTTTGCTCGCAAATTGCTACTTTATAGCCTTTATCAATTAATTGCTCTATGTAATTAGGAGCTGAATGATAGGGAACACCACACATAGGAATACGTTCTTTCCCACCACCATCACGGCTCGTTAAAGTTATTTCAAGTTCTTGAGACGCTCGAATGGCATCATCAAAGAACATTTCATAAAAATCTCCTAAACGAAAAAATAAAAAGGCATCCTGGTATTCTGCCTTTACCTGAAGATATTGCTTTATCATTGGAGTATATTGAGTCATGGGTTATAATCAAACCTTTCCACGGAAATCTACTAATCTCGACTATTCATTATATCATAACAAAACCTTGTGAAGCATTTAGTAGATTGAGGAAAGTAGTGTGAAATAGATTGAACTGAGGGTTTTCAATATGAAAGCCAAAGAAGGTCCGTCCCTCATAATTCTAGGAACGAACCTGACCAGATAGTATGTTTTCAAGATCATTTAGTAGTTGGTGTATTTCATGTGATTGAATGGGGATGAGCATTTGGTCATTTAGTGTTATTACTTGACCTTGTTCATCCTGATCGTGATTTTTCAAATAGTGACAAAGGGCGTGTAATTGCTTCTCTCCTAAAATCGTTTCCGTTTGAAAATGTTTTATTTCTTGTACCGTAAAGACATTGTCTTCTTGAAACAAACCTTTTAGAATTTCACCTTGATAATATGTCATAAAAAGATACCTCCTCTTTTGAGATATCTTTTACGAAAGAAATCATTTTTATCATTTTTTCTTTTATTTTGTTTGTTTTACTAAAGAGCCTGCATCTTTAAGACAACTGTTTTTACCATCGTTTTCAACGTCTTCTTCTTTTTTCTTGTATACATATTTATAAACTAAATAGCCAACCAAAATGACACCTAAACCAACTATTAAATATGTTTGGATATTACTCATTAGTGATTGCACTGATTTTAGATTTCCGTTCTTACCGACAACTAGCATCGCGAAGGTTACAGGGAAAATACCGATGAAGGTTAGTGCTCCAAACTTCCACATGTTTACTTTACTTATACCTGCTACATATGATACGTAATTACCGATTCCTAAAGGTCTAGTTATGGCAATACTCCATAAACCACATTTACGAAACCATTTTTGTCCTTTTGCAATCTTCTTGGAGCTCGTCTTTTCTTTCAGTTTATCTTTTAGTTTGTATCCAATTCCATATGGAATGTAGCTAAAAACCGTATAAATTAAACTACTTGAAACCGCTAAGATAATTAGTTTTGACCATGATGGATCCAAAAGGTAGCCATATGTCAACGTAACAAGAGCTCCTGGGAATGGTAAGGAAGAAGCTTCGATTGCATTTCCCGCAAATAATCCCCACATTCCAAGTTCTTTAATTAATTTAATTACAACCTCAAACATCGGTTATGTTCCCTCCACGATTCATTTATCTATCATTTTCCCTGTTCCAAAAGAAAAAAACATATTATAAATATTTCTTTTCTCCACTTGAGGTAAATAATGTTAGAAATGATCGTGAAAGATTCAATTTTGTTTATCTAGACTATGAAGCAAGGCATGACCATCGATCTTCCATTGATCCTCTGGAGTGTCTCTGCGAATGAACAATACTACATCATTTCTTTTAACCTGATGATCATGAACCCATGTCATCTTAGCTTTAACCTCAATTCCGAAATACGCGTATATATCCTCTGATGGGAGTAAAGACCGATAAGTTATTTCAACATGATCCATTTCCTTTAAGATTTTCTTAGATAGTCCTTTACGACTAATCATAACTTGCGAGAGAAGTTTTTCTTCTCTCTGATTAATGGCCACTTCCATCACTTTTACTAATTCATAAGGATCCATTCCATACAAATACCGATGCAATTCCCCTCCAGCTTTGAGGATCATGATTTTATGAGCAAGATCAGGTATAGGAGTCTTATGAGTTGTACTTCCATAAAAATGAACACAGAAATGACCAGGAAATCCATTATCTAATGCTCCTGCCCCATGAGGCATCCCATTCATCGATGCAGATATTAATTGATCATTGAATTTTACGAGTATTGCTCTCCGATCCCAGCTCCATTTCCCTCCAAAAATTTTCTTCATGATTTCTGTATCCTTCTCCGTAACAGGCTGTACATCTGCATGTTTACTGCCTGCCCTTCTTTGAACATCAAATTGTAAACCAGTTTCAACATCAATGATCGTAAAATAGGTTTTATTGGGAATCATTTCGTTAACCGTGCTCCAAGGTATTATTTCTATTGAAAAACTTGGCCTTGGAGCATTCTCTCTCGCTTTTATACCTCCTTCCACTTCACCTAAAAAAGCGATAAGAACACAAGAGATTGTAATCAGGATTTTCTTTTTCATAAACACATTCAATCAAACCTCTTTTTCCCTTAGTTTCTGAATTATTTAGTAATACATAACCCTCAATTTTTGGTAATGTGATATTTATCTTTTATTACATGAAAGATCATTAGAAACCTTATACTAGCTCTGAAGGGAGGATATTCATATGCTTTGGTTAAAACTCGGTTTTTTGTGTCTTCTTTCAATACCTACCCTTAAAAGCAGTTCAGATCAATTACATATTCTGTTAGATGAAGAAAACATCATTTCGGTAGAGAAGAAGGATTTAATGATTGAGTTAGTGGATATTCCAATACTTCATCATGATCAAGTTGAGTCATTAACTTCTGAAATCAGTCATCAAGTATATACGCCTCCAAAAAATGCCTATATAGATGATCGAAATCAAATAAAATCTGAAGTAGTTGGATACAAACTCCATCATCACAAGTTTATGGAACATCTAAATGACTTTTTCTACTCAAAAGGGTCAAAAGTAGTGAAGGTTCCACTTCTAATGGTGTACCCACAAGTAGATAGTGAACTCCTTGCCAATATTTCAACAGTCAAAATTGGTCAATACCGTACTTACTTTAACAATCATAACGAGGAACGCTCACAAAACATTGAACTAGCTACCAAAAAAATTAATAATACAGTGGTTTTTCCAGGTGAAGTTTTCTCGTTTAATAAGGTTGTCGGGAAACGAACCAAAGCAAAAGGATATATGAAGGCACCTGTCATTGTAAAAGGGGAACTTTCTGAAGATATAGGAGGAGGAATTTGTCAAGTATCTTCAACTTTATATAATGCAGTTGATCATGCTGGAGTAGAAATCGTGGAACTTTATCATCATTCAAAAGGAGTACATTATGTACCAAAAGGTAGAGATGCAACAGTAAGCTGGTATGGACCTGACTTTACTTTTCGAAACTCTTACAACCAGCCATTACTTATTCGAGGAAGAGTTTTAGGAGGTCAAGTATTGATTTCCATTTATTCTTCTGATTTTCTGGAATACAAGAATAGGCAAGTTCCAATGGCATCAAGTGATCTTCCTGAAGAATCTCCAATTGAAGATCATGTGAATCATCCAATTAGAGATTGATCATTTTTAGATGGAACCTCATGCACATAAAGGTTTTATAGAAAGTGCATGAGGTACATTTTCATTATTGAAACTCTAAAAATTCAATTCGATTGCCAAAAGGGTCCGATACAAAAAAACGATCTCTTCCTTTAATGGGAGTATCCTCTTTAACCTCCACACCCATTCCAACCAGCCTTTCTCGAAGCTCTTCCAGATTAGAAACGAGTAAACCCGGATGAGCCTTCGTTGCTGGAACAAAGTCTTTTTGTACTCCAACATGAATTTCCTGAGAACCAAATTGAAACCAACACCCTCCCCTTCCTTGTAAGTTTTCAGGCTTTGCAATTTCTTCTAATCCAAGAATTTCATTATAAAATTTTCTTGCTTCTTCTTCACATCCCTTTGGTCCTGCAAGTTGAATGTGATCAATCCCTTTAAATACGATTGACATGAAAATTCCACCTTTTCTATGTGTGTTTTCGTTTATTTTTGATTATTTATGAGGAATGTCCCTCAGAAGCTGTCAAGAATATAGAGGAATCTTCTTCAATAATCAAAAGGAGCAATTAACAAAATATTTTCTTAATGTTGCATTGATAATATTCTATATATTGGATGGTTTATCCTTTTTTTTTAAAGGCTCTTTTCGCAAAGATGGTTGTTTTTAACATGATATATCAAAAAAAATCAGGCCAAATTCGCATACGAATTTGGCCTGATTTTATTAATTTTCTCTCCTAAAACGGTACAATTACAAGACTTAATAGGTGTTTTAATTTAAATGGCTAATACCTTCTACAACCGACTTTAATAACAATTCTATATCCTCCACCTCAATGTTTAATGGAGGTGAGAGAGTTAATACATTGTTATATCCAGCAACTGTCGCCCCATTTTTTCCTATGATAACACCCTTTTGCTTACAATAATGTATGACTTCATTCACTTTGTTTACATCCAGTGGTTCTTTCGTACTTTTATCTTTTACTAGTTCGATTCCGATTAGCAGACCCTTTCCACGTACATCTCCAACATATGGGTGCTTTTGCAATTTATTTTTCAATGTATTAATTGCTTGTTCACCTAGCTCTTTTGAACGGTCAAAAAGCTTCTCATTTTCCATGATCTCAATGTTCTTTAACGCTAGAGCACAAGCAGCAGGATTTCCTCCAAAAGTATTTATATGACGTAAATAATCATATTCCTCCGTTCCTTTAAAAGCTTCATATATCTCCCTTTTAACTGCTGTTGCTGATAAAGGAAGGTAGGCACTTGTGATTCCTTTAGCCATGGTTATGATATCTGGCTTTACATCATAATTCATAAATCCAAACGGCTTTCCTGTTCGACCAAATCCACAGATGACCTCATCAACAATCATTAAAGCTCCATGTTTTTCACAAATTTCTTTAGCAGCTTTCATATAATCTTCTTGTGGAACGAGTATCCCACCACCTGTAATGATCGGTTCTAAAATCATTGCAGCCACTGTTTCACTAAGCTCCCAAGTCATCGTTCTATCAATTGCTTGAACTCCAGGAAGATCATAAGCTCCCTTGCCTTCAGAATGATCTCGATACGAATCAGGTGGAGGGATGTGAACAAATCCAGGTGCTAATGGTTCGTATTTGTATTTACGCTGAGCTTGGCCTGTAGCGGCAAGTGCCCCCATCGAGTTACCATGATAGGCCCTATACCTTGATATGATTTTATAACGGCTATGCTCACCTTTTTGTTGATGATACTGTCTGGCAATTTTAAAAGCAGTCTCATTGGCCTCTGATCCACTATTGGAGAAGAAAAAGACATACTCTTCACCAAGAATTTCATTTAACTTTTCCGCAAGTAGTATGGCAGGCTGATGGCTTTGAGTTAGAGGGAAATATGCCATTTTTTTAAGCTGGTCATAGGCAGCTTCAGCCAATTCCTCTCGACCGTAACCAACATTCACACACCATAACCCAGCCATTCCATCTAAAAATTTATTACCATCTTTATCCGTTATCCAAGATCCCTTAGATTCAGTCACAACCATAGTTCCTTCTGGATTATAGGGCTTCATAGAATGCCAAATTAATTGTTCATCCTGCTTCAACCAGCTATCCTGCGTATGTTCTGTTTTCATTATGCCCTCTCCTTCTAAACTATTTTTCTTAGAAATCAAAACGAGAAGTAATCATTTTCTTTCTGGTATAGAAATTCACTCCATCCTTACCGTTAACATGCATATCTCCATAAAAGGAATCCTTCCATCCTGAGAAAGGGAAAAATGCCATAGTAGCTGGAACTCCAACATTAATTCCCAACATACCTGCATCGGCTTCTTCTCTGAACTGTCTTACTGCCTTTGCATCCTTTGTATAAATGGTGGCTCCATTTCCATATCTGGATTGACGAATGTATTCCAATCCTTCATCAAGATCCCTGGCTCGTAGAAGACTTAATACAGGAGCAAAAATCTCCTCTTTTGCAATCGTCATACTTGGAGAAACATGGTCAAAGATTGTCGCGCCTAAGAAATTTCCATCTTTAAAGGTTTCCATTTCTTTACGTCCATCTCTTATAAGGGATGCACCTTCTTCGACTCCTTTTTCTATATAAGAAAGAGTTTTATTTCGGTGCTCCTTTCGAATTACAGGTGTTAGAAGAACTTCTTCATCCATACCATTTCCTATACATAATTCATCTGCTTTTTTATTTAATGCTTGAATAAATGGTTCATTCTCTCCTACCACAACGACTGCACTACAAGCCATACACCTTTGTCCTGCACTACCAAATGCAGAACTAACAATATGATCGGCAGCTTTATTAACATCTGCATCGGGCATGACAACATGATGATTTTTAGCCCCTGAAAGTGCTTGAACTCTCTTTCCATGGGATGCAGCTTGTTCATATACATATTTAGCCACTGGCTGTGAACCAACAAATGATACCGCTGCTATGTCTTTATGTTGAAGAATTCCATTTACTACATCATGTGCTCCATGAACAATATTTAAGACCCCATTAGGAAGACCTGCTTCGGTAATTAATTCTGCAAGGCGGTTTGCAAGAAGCGGCGTTCTTTCGGAAGGTTTTAGAATAAACGTATTTCCACATGCGATTGCCAGAGGAAACATCCAAAGTGGAACCATCATCGGAAAATTAAATGGTGTAATACCAGCAACAACTCCAAGTGGATAACGATACATTTCAGAGTCAATTTCTTCAGCTATTCCACTGAGCGTTTCCCCCATCATTAAAGTTGGAGCTCCACATGCAAATTCGACACATTCCAGCCCTCTCTGTACTTCTCCATATGCTTCTTTAAACGATTTACCATTCTCTTCAACAACTAACTTTGCCAATTGTTCATGGTTTTCAGATAGTATTGAGTGATATTTATATAAGATGCGTGCTCTCTTTGGAACAGGGATTTTCTTCCACGTTTTCGATGCTTCTTTTGCTGCCACTACTGCCATTTCAACATCTTCCTTTGTTGAAATGGGAACTCTAGCAATCTCTTCATTTGAAGCGGGATTTAACACTTCTAGGGACTGGGAACTAATAGATTCGATCCATTTCCCATTAATAAAATTCTTTATTGCTTCTACATCTTTTTTTATAATTGTCATCATGTATCCTCCTTTTAATCTTCAATGATTCACTTCCTAAATTCTTTCTCCTTACTGATTGTCATACTTCAATTATGATGAGTAATGATAAGGCTTTCATTAGACAATGTGTAAAAAATACAAGTCATTCATTAGACAGTTTACAATTTTATGGGATCACACCTTTCACCTTAGTACACCCCTGAAAGTTTAAAGACTGTTTATATTCATGTGCTGCTAACATAAATTCAAGAGCGATCCTTTTTTCTGGAGTCATATAATGTTCACCAAGGAGTTCTTCAATTTTTTTTAATCGATGGTACAAAGTTTGCCTTACGATAAATAACCGTTTGGCTGTTTCTTGTTTAGAGCCTTGACAGCTTAAGTAGACTTTTAGCGTTTGTAATAAATTTCCATCGTGTTCTTTATCATAATCGAGAATTGGGTGTATACATTCTTCTAACATTTCTGCTAAATCACCGTTTTTTTGCACAATAGATATTAAACGGAACAGATGTAAGTCGTCATAGAAATAATATCCTTTATGATCTTTTATTTTAGATCGATATAAAATACTCTCCTTTGCTGTTTGATAGCTATTATGAATATTCATTAATTCTTTTTGATATTTACCCGTAGAGAAAATGATGTCACTATTACATTGGAAAAGATCAGAATCACGTATTCTTTCATATGCATGTACAATTCTTGGTTTCCAGTCTTTGTTTAGGCGTGTATCAAGCAAAATGAAAATTAGATCATTCCCCTCCCTTTCAGATAAGACTTGAAAACCTTGTTGTTCAAAAATACTTCTAGCCACTAAGTTAAAGTATGTTAAATCAAGTGTTTCATTTTCATTTGTCCTTTTTAATTGACAGATACTGACAACTCCACCTTGAATATTTATCTTTAAATCAGATAAGTATGTTTCTATCCTGTCAAAGGAATGTTCACCTTTTATCCAAGACATAATCCATTTGGACTCTTCTATCCTTTTCTTCTCCTCAAAATAAAGTTCTCTCATGAGAAATTGAGCTAGTGCAGTTGATGTTCTGTCCAGTAACAATAATTCATATTCACTAAAAGGAAGACTACTCCGATAGATTGAAAGTTCAGCGTACTCTTGTTCAAAGAGAATGAGCTTAGTGGAAGCAAATTGAGCGTCTATGCTTTTTTTATGGCGCAGATAACACATCCTAAGCCTTTGCTCTTCAGGACGACGAAAGGGGGGGTATATTTCTACATTTTGTTCCTTTAATTCAAGAAAAACAGGTACATCTAACTCTTTATGTAAAACATGGAGAATTTCGCGAAAATGGTTCACATTTAGAAGTTTTTTATTTAACTGTTGAGCATAAGAATCTAATTGTTTAACCATTTCATATTGGTAGTGAATGAGAACAGAGTGAATATCTTGAGTGATGCTTACAAAAGGAACTTCTTTTTCAAAAACGATTATCGGAAAATCATTTGCATCAGCGCAACGTATTACTGAATTAGGAATAGTTGAGATATTGGTATCCAGCTCTATACAAATGGCAGCTGCTTGGCAATCAACCAATTGGTTAATAAGTGAAAGAAACGTACCTTCTTCCTTTAAAGCTAATCCAGTAGAAAGAATAAGTTCGTTTCCATTTAAAAGGTTTCTTATTGCTGTCACTTCCACTACATGTACCCACTTTACTTTGCGCTTAAGTCCTTTATGTCCTGCAATTACCTTTGCGTGTTCAAAATGCTTCCGAGTTAGAATATCTTCTACTGAAAAATAATAATTACTTTTCATAAGTCTCTCCTCGTCATCCGCCTTAGTACCTTTTAGAATTGATAAAAGGATTGGAAAACCCAACCCTTTATTTTTCTTTTATTTTCGGGATCAAAAGTTGAACTTCCTCATTGAACAAATACATCATTTCTTCATCTGTCACACTTTCTGAAGTTAAGAATGATAGTACCCATTCTACCAATTCCTCAGATGATTGAATGTCCTTCTGTATATCATCATGGCTCCTATTTTCATCAAAGTGGTTACCCTTTAGGAAATTCTTCACTTTAACCCCCCCATTCATTGCTTATGTGTAAACAAGAGATTGGAGAAGTACTTTCTCGCATTGGCTGTTTTAACATGAAGTGTGGCACTTCTCTTATTCTCAGTATGCTTAAATTGAACAAACGCACCGCTAAGGTTCTCTGTTACCTTTTCAATTTTGAACCCCTTTTGAATGAGGAAATCAATCTTATCTCTTTCACTTAGGAATTCTTGATATTCTGACATCTAAACCCCTCCTTATTTCCTTTTTCACATTAAACATAAGACCTTTATGTTAATCGACTAAACATAAAGGTCTTCGATACAAATAAATGAGCTTTGTTTATCTCTAAGTAAGACTTGTTCCCGTTGGCACTTCATCAACGGCTACTTCAGGTTCTATATCAATCTCCCAATCTCTTCCTACTGACAGTCCTAGATATTTTTCATCACTAGGATCAAGTAGCTCAGCCTGTTCATATTTCTTAAACCACCAATATTTTGCCAACACATAATAGCAAAGAGCTCCCAAACCAAATCCAACTAGAAAAGAATAATTTGGTACATAATAGGATGCAACGCCACCTATTATCCAGGATATGAACCCAGCTAAATTTACACCGTTCATATAGTTATATTGACCATTGTCTTCGTAAAGATCCGGTACGTTTACTCTCCGCTTCCTAATAAAGTAATAGTCAGCTATTAAAATACCAACGATAGCAGATAGAATACCCCCTACAAACAAAAGAACAGGAATGATGACACCGAATAACTCCCAAGGTTGAACAATGGTCCCAACAATCCCAGCTGTTATAACCCCTGCCCAGAATGGAAATTTAGGTCCACCTACATTAGAGAAAATTGTTGCGGCTGGCACAATGTTTGCTGCGATATTCGTAGACCACTGAGCTAACACAATCATGAGGAGAAGAATACCTAGAATGAGACCACCTGCTGCTTCCTGAAGGGCTACAACTGGATCATAATTTAGGACAGCAATATATGATATCCCTCCAATTAATACCATAAACGCTTGGGTGATAGGAAGTGCAACAAGATTCCCAATTAATGAACTACGATTTCTCTTAAACCAATTTCTTTCGTTTTTAGGAGCTTTCATAAAACGGGAAATAGATGGAATATCTGCAGAAAGTGTAGCCCAAAACCCCATATTGCTAAAGACTACAACTAAAAATGCTGTAAACGCTGCGCCACCTGTCACGGGACTTTCAACCCAGCTCCATATGTCTCTTCCTTGAGTTGCTGCAGATTCGGATAAGGAAGAATACATCCAGACAGATATCAAAATAATAACTGGTGCTGCAAGATCAGCAAAACGTTCCACTGCTTTAATTCCTAATGCTGTATTCACTAATTGAAGAACAGCAAATATTAGAAAGCATATAAACCAATTATCAAAACCAAAGAGGATATTTAAAATTCCATTCATGGCAGTTGCGCCAAAATACGTATTTATTCCAAACCACATAGAGGCTGCCAGTCCACGAACAATGGACGGTATATGGGTACCAAGAGTTCCAAAAGGTGCTCTCATATAGACAGGAAAAGATAGTCCATGTTCGATTCCGATATCCCCTGTTAATGTAATAAATAGTCCAATAGCTAAAGATCCGATAATTGTGGCAAGGACAACTAGAGGTAGAGGTAGAGACATCACCCCGGCTCCTCCAATGGCAAAAGTGGCAAGGACAACAACCATTCCAACCCACATAAACGAATATCCTAATTTCGTAATTTTTCTTTCACTTTCCTTAATTGGTAATAAATCTGGTGACTTTAAATAGCTTCTTTTCAAATGGAACACTCCTTTTTGTTTGCTTCAAATGGCAAAACCAAACTAATTACAAGAGAGGCAAGCTAGTGAAAAAGGGACATTTCTCCTTTCTCACTATGCTTGCAGGAGTTGTTCTAGGTTTTAGCTGGATAGAGTAGGAGTTTACTAGGATTTAGAGGCTTGAAGTGCTTCTACACTCTCTTCTATTGAAAGTTGCTTCCCGTATTTCGCTCTCTTAATATACTTCCCATTCCCCAATTTGCCGACGAATTGCTTATCTTTAATTACATATTCTCCTCTTGATAAAACGGAAACAGGTTCTCCTTTAATTTTCATCCCTTCAAATGGATTATAGTCTGCTGCCATATGATGGGTTTGTTCTGAAATAACCCTCTCTGTTTTCGGATCAAAGATGACCAGGTCAGCATCAGAGCCGACTGCAATGGTTCCTTTTTGAGGATATAACCCAAATAATTTAGCACTTCGTGTAGACATAATATCGACAAACTGATTCAGGGTAATTCTTCCTTTATCCACTCCTTCTGAGAATAATATAGATACACGGTCCTCAATGATTGGTCCGCCATTCGGAATTTTAGTGAAATCATTTCTTCCAAGATCTTTTTGTCCATTGAAATCAAATGAACATTGATCAGAACCTAATGTTTGTAGTTGCCCACTCTTCAACGCATTCCAAAGGACATCTTGATTCCATTTTTCGCGTAGGGGAGGAGACCATACATATTTTGCACCTTCAAAATTCGGTCTTTCTAGATAGGATTGATCCAACACTAAATATTGAGGACATGTCTCGCCCCAAACATTTAATCCTTTACTTCTCGCTTCAGCTATTTGCTCAACCGCTTCAGCACAGGAAACATGAACAACATAAAGTTGTGAATCAGCAAGACCGGTTAGTTTCGCAGCTCTCCCTGTTGCTTCTCCTTCAAGTTCAGGTGGTCTTGTTTTAGCATGATAGATAGGCTCTGTATTTCCTTCTTTTAGAGCTTTTTCCGTTAAGTATTCGATGACGTCTCCATTTTCTGCATGTACCATGACAAGAGCACCGAGTTCTTTTGCCGCTACTAATGTGCGGAAAAGAGTTTCATCATCTGCTTGAAAAACATTTTTATATGCCATAAAGACCTTGAATGAGGTGATACCTTCTTTCTCAATAACTTTTGGAAGTTGTAATAGGACTTCTTGATTGATTTCCCCAATCATTAAATGGAAGCTATAATCAATAACAGCTTTATCCTTTGATTTCGCATGCCAAGTATCAATAGCGTTTTGAAGGGGCTCTCCTTTGTTCGTTAAACAAAAGTCAATTAGAGTCGTTGTTCCACCAAAAGCTGCAGCAATAGTGCCTGTTTCAAAATCGTCCTTTGAAACTGTCCCCCCAAAAGGCATTTCAAGATGGGTGTGAGGATCGATTCCACCGGGAAATATGTACTTCCCCTTTGCATCAATGATTTCAGCATTTTCTGCTTCAAAATCTTTACCAACTGCAGAAATCACACCATCTTTAATAAGAATATCTCCACTATATGTGTCTGTTGCTGTAACAATGATTCCATCTTTAATAATCTTTATCATTTTCTTCCCTCCTGATTTATTTGATTACATCCATCTTTGAAGCTGCTAATTTCCCTACTACTGCCTGTCGCTCATTCCATGTCATGGGCATGTGTCCACTCGGAACTTCAATCATGTCGATGGCACCGTCTACAGGACATACAATGCTGCAAAGGTTGCAACCAACACAATCCTCTTCTCTCACCTTTAGGAAAGGATTACCATGAGGATCTTTTAACATGTCAATACATTGGTGAGAAGTATCTTCACAAGCAATATGACACTTATTACAATTAATGCACACATCTGTATTAATTTTAGCTACAACACTATAATTCAAATCAAGATTTCCCCAATCAGAAAACTTCGGAACTGATTTTCCTACAATATCTTCTACTGATGATATCCCTTTACCATCAAGATAATTATTTAATCCATCGATCATATCCTCAACAATTCTAAAGCCATGATGCATAGCAGCCGTGCAGACCTGAACACCTGACGCACCCATGAGCATAAACTCAACAGCGTCCTGCCAGTTAGATACTCCACCCATTCCTGAAATTGGCACATTAATACGTGGATTTCTTGCACATTCTGCTACCATATTTAAGGAAATTGGTTTAACTGCAGGACCACAATAACCACCATGTGCTCCTTTACCACCTACATGAGGGATAGTATTCCAAGAATCCAAATCAACTCCAGCAAGACTGTTTATTGTATTGATCATACTGACTGCATCGGCTCCACCACGAACTGCTGCTTCAGCTGTTACCGTAATATCCGTTATATTAGGTGTTAATTTAACAATCACGGGTGTTTTTGCCATTTCTTTAGCCCAATACGTTTGTTTTTCAACTAATTCAGGCACTTGTCCGGATGCAGAACCCATTCCTCGCTCTGCCATACCGTGGGGACATCCAAAATTAAGCTCCAAACCGTCTACTCCAACGTCTTCTACTTTTTTTACGATTTCGTGCCATTTCTCCTGCTTAGGCTCTACCATCAA
Organism: Rossellomorea aquimaris TF-12; assembly: GCF_001648555.1. GTDB lineage: Bacteria > Bacillota > Bacilli > Bacillales > Bacillaceae_B > Rossellomorea > Rossellomorea aquimaris. The sequence continues at coordinate 491,293 of NZ_LQXM01000029.1, forward strand.
AGATGCAATGATAGCATGATTTGGAAAACGTTTCTTTGTTTCATATATTTCTTTTAAGTTCACTTCTAACGGTCGATCTGTAATTAACTCAATATTGTTAAAGCCAGCCACTCTCTGACCATTAAAACTTACTGCCGCAAACCTTGAAGATACATTAATAATTGGTTCTCCAAGTGTCTTCCATACCGCTCCACCCCAACCAGCTTCAAATGCTCTTTGCACCTGATACCCTGAATTCGTTGGAGGTGCAGAAGCCAACCAAAAAGGATTGGGTGATTTTATTCCTGCTAAATCAATCGATAAATTTGCCATTGGTTTCCCCCCTAGAACATTCTTTCATTGGTCTGCAATTCTGAGTACTGTGCATGCAAATGATAGGCAGCTCTCTTACCTTGTTCAGCTGCTGTCACAACCATTGCCTCACCAATCCCCTTCCCAAAAACGACATCTCCACAAGCATAAACCTTTGAGTTTGATGTTTGGAAGGTCTCAGCATTCACCTGCACAACTCCGCCATTATGCTGAAGTCCAAATTGTTCTATCAAAGAAAGATGACGTGTCTGACCGATTGCCTTAATCACAACATCTACAGGTAAATTAAATTCTGAGCCTTCAATTGGGATCGGTCTCCTGCGCCCATCCTCACCAGACTCTCCTAACTTCATTTTGATACATTCTATAGCTGTCACTTTTCCTTCTTCATCCCCAATAATTCTTTTTGGTGCTGTAAGCCACCTGAACTCAACTCCGTCTTGCTTTGCAAAATCATATTCAAAATCATAGGCTGTCATTTCATCCTTTGTTCTTCTATATAAAATCTTCACGTTCTCTGCACCTAATCGAACGGAGCAGGTAGCCCCATCAATAGCTGTATTTCCGGCACCAATAACGACTACATTTTTCCCGGCGTATTGTTCAGAAAGAACTCCGCTTTTGGTTGCCTTTACAAACTCAATAGCATCATGAACTCCCTTCAACTCTTCTCCTTCAATCTTTAAGTTTGGAACATTTCCCATTCCGATTGCTAGAATGATATAATCGTGACGATCCATAAGCTCATCTACTGAAATATCTTTCCCCACTACTGTATTCGTTGTAATTTTCACATTTAATTTTTTTACTTGATCTACTTCCCAGTATGAGATGCTTTGTGGAAGCCGGAATGAAACGATCCCATACGTATTTAACCCTCCTGCTTCCTTCTCTGCTTCATAAATAGTCACTTCATACCCAAGTCGGGCCAATTCCCTGGCAGCAGATAAACCGGCAGGTCCCCCACCTACAACCCCTACTTTAAATCCATTAGGTTTCCCTGCTTGAAACAATGTAGCATCATTATGTCGAGCCCAATCTGTTGCATAGCGTTGTAGATCTCCAATCATAATTGGTTTAGTTGAATGATTTAAAACGCACGCACCTTCACAGAGTTCTTCTGTTGGGCACACTCTTGAACAACTAGCCCCTACTGGATTAGCCGACATGATCGTTTTAGCTGATCCATACAGATTACCTGATGCTATTTTCTTAATAAATGATGGTATATCGATTCCAGTCGGACACGCTTGAATACAAGGCGCATCATAGCAATATAAGCATCGATTAGCTTCCTCTTCGGCTTCTCGATTCATTAACCCTTTATGTGCTTCTTTGAAATTCTCTTCAAGATTCAACTTTAATAGAGTGTTAGACAAATTTTATTCCCCCTCTTCCCTTAATAGAAAGATTCTTTTCTACCTCATTGTTCCTGTTACGAAGATGATTTGTTAGAAATAAGTTTGGCTGACGATGAATACTATCTAAAACGTATCAATGTCAGCCATTTCAGTTATTAAGGAAGTAATGCCGTCATATCGTTATACGTTTCAGGTCTTCGGTCACGATAGAACTGCCATGTATCCCGCACTTCCCGTATAAGCTTTTTATTCATTTCACCAATAATCACTTCATCTTGATCTCTACTTCCAATAGAAACAAAGCTTCCCCTTGGATCTACTAGGTAAGATTGACCATAGAATTCTCCCATATTCCAAGGACCTTCATATCCAACCCGATTTATCGCACCTAAGTAGTAACCATTTGCAACAGCATGGGCAGGTTGTTCTAATTTCCATAGGTATTCTGAGAGTCCAGCTACTGTCGCTGAAGGATTAAAGACTATTTCCGCTCCTTTTAAACCTAATAGTCTTGCACCTTCTGGGAAATGTCGATCATAGCAAATGTAAACTCCTACTTTAGCGTACGCCGTATCGAATACTGGATACCCAAGATTTCCCGGCTTAAAATAATATTTCTCCCAGAAACCGTAACCATTTTCGCCAACTCCAACATGAGGGATATGTTGTTTACGATATTTACCTAAATAGGTACCATCTGCATCGATGACCGCTGCAGTATTATAGTATGTAGCAATGCCCTCTCTTTCATAGATTGGTAGAACTATTACTACTTTAAGTTCCTTTGCTAACTCTTGAAACCGTTTTGTAGTTGGACCGTTAGGAATTTCTTCAGCTGATTCATACCATTTAGAATTTTGCTCTGAGCAAAAATAAGGTCCGTAGAATATTTCTTGCAAACAAATAATTTGAGCTCCCTTTGTTGCTGCATCTCTCACAAGTTTGATGTGCTTGTTTATTCCTTTCTCTTTGTGGACTTCCACTGGTTCACTACCATCCACATCATGAGAGGCCTGAATCAACCCTATTTTCACCATATCTGACATTGTTATTCCTCCTATACTAATAGAATTATCAAAAAAGTAAGCGTTTACATATCTTTTGTATTAACTAGCAAACACCTACTTAATTCCACATGATTCCTACTTATTCAGAATATTTAGTATTTTCACTTCATTCTAACTCCTACTTATTTTTATTGCACTATACACAATGTAAAACGAACTCCTCCCACCGTTTGTCATTATGTAAATTCTATTTAAAAATAGATGCAAATCTCTATTTTCTTATACGTTAGCACAGTTATACTGCGAAATTTGTAAAATAGCACCTTTAAAATATTGAATATTCTAACTATTTATCGACAATTTTCTACTCCCCTACTAAAAAGACAGACTTTTCAGCTGAAAAGTCTGTCAAATACTACCTATTAATTTATAGATTTCACGTTCATTACTTCTCGATAGATCGGTTTATATTTTATCAGTTGAAAAATAAACCAAAGGAATATTACTCCCCATAGAATCGCTCCTAAAATCATTGACGTATTATAAGGTAGACTGAGCCCTTCTGGTGCATAAAAAATATAAGAACTAACCACTCCTGTCATAAATAAGGCAGGAACACTACATATCCAATGAAACTTACCATTTTGTAGTAAATAGATAGTTGCTGTCCATAACATTACGGTTGCAACTACTTGATTGGACCACCCTACATATCGCCATAAGAATGTATAGTCAATCTGAGTAAGAAAAAAAGTTGGTAATGCAACGGGGATTACGAGTAACATGGAAGTCCATCTCCCATTCTCTTTTTTCTTGTTTACACCTTTTAATAGATCTGCCAGCATCATTCTGGACGATCTTAGAGCGGTGTCCCCGGTTGTGATTGGAAGAATAATCACTCCTAGTACAGCTAATACACCACCAAAAGAACCTAGGGTGGATTTACTAATTTCATTTACTACTCCTGCAGGACCTCCTGATGCTAATGCTTCTTGAAGTCCGTGGGTACCATTAAAAAATGCCATTCCAGCTGCTGCCCAAATAAGTGCAATAATTCCTTCCGCCACCATTGCACCAAAGAAGACTTTCCGACCTTCACTTTCTTTCTTTAATGTTCTAGCAAGAATCGGACTTTGTGTGGAATGGAACCCTGAAATTGCTCCGCAGGATACAGTTACCATTAGTAATGGCCAAAGGGGTAATTCCTGAGGATGCAAGTTAGTAAACGTTAGGTTTGGAACCGGATTGTCAAAGAAAAATAACCCTCCTCCAATTGCTAATGCCATAAAGATTAAGATGGCTCCGAAAAATGGATATACCTTACCAATAAATTTATTGATGGGCAGCACTGTTGCTATTAAAAAATATGTAAAAATTATTATTAACGATGTCATAAATGAAAGGGGTGTTACTTCAGCCATTAACTGAGCAGGGCCTGAAGTAAAAGCAGCTGCCACAAGAATCATTAAAATTATGGATAAAATATTCATGACTGACTGAACTGGTTTTCCAAGGTATTTTCCGACAAGAGTTGGAAATTGAACACCATTATGTCGGAGCGACAGCATTCCCGAGAAATAATCATGAACCGCCCCTGCAAATAAGGTACCAACCACAATCCAGATAAACGCCACCGGTCCATATAAAGCTCCTAAAATGGCTCCGAAGATTGGACCTAACCCCGCAATGTTTAATAATTGAATAAGACTTGCTCTCCACCAGCTCATGGGCATATAGTCATAATTATCTTTACTTTTGTATGCTGGAGTTACATTGTCGTCATCGATAACAAAAATCTTCTCTACCACCTTTGAATAAATAAAATAACCTAATAGTAAGATCATGATGGATGCAAGGAATGTAAGCATCACGAACGTCCTCCCTTCAATTTTGAAATTAACGTTCATTCTAATACGTTAAACGACAAAAAACAACAGAATTTTCTAAAAATATTATTTTTTCAGATAAAAATTAACGAAGACTAAAAGAATGATTCCTTTTTATTCAGTCATGTAAACGCATACACTCTCAGTGAAAAAATTTTTTGTTTTAATAGCAAAAGAGAACCTCAAATTTTGAGATTCTCTTTTCGTTTGCGATTCCTCACACACTTCATTACTTTTATTTTTTATTGATCTAATTTTAATTTAGCTAAAGCGTCTGCTAAAGCTGTGTTCACTGGTTCTTCTTTTTCCTGAGTTTTTAAATACTTATGAACGTCTCGTTTTGTTGCTTTAGTGTCTTTTTCTTTTTTTCTTCGATTGTTAAACGTTGATAGCTTCTCTTTATGTCCACATGTACATACGAAAACTTGACCTTCTCCCTGGCCACGTAATTCTAGTTTTTTATGGCAGTTTGGACAACGGGCATTCGTTTTTTTACTTATATTTTTTCTGTGTCCGCATTCACGATCTTGACAAACTAGTTTTTTCCCATGCTTATTTTTTATCTCCAACATTAAGTTACCGCAATCCGGACATTTTGTTCCAGTAAGATTATCATGAGTGAATTTCTTCGTGGAATTTTTGATCTCTGAAACAGATTTTTTCGTATACTCCTTTATTTCTTTGAGGAATTCAGTTTTACTTAGAGATCCATTAGCGATTTTTTCGAGTTTTTGCTCCCATTCAGCCGTCAGGGCGGGGGATTGTAATTCAATAGGTACCAGCTCTAATAATTGCTTTCCTTTTGAAGTGATGTAGATTTCTTTCCCTTTTTGCTCAATAACCCCTGAATTAAACAATTTTTCAATAATATCAGCACGAGTGGCTACTGTTCCGAGACCCCCAGCTTCATTAATTGTCTCCAGGAGATTTTTATTACTTTCCTTCATGAACGTTTTTGGGTTTTCCATTGCTGATAATAAGGTACCTTCGTTGAAACGACTGGGTGGATTTGTTTTTCCTTCACTTTCAGAAATAGATTGGATAGATATGTTTTTACCTTCCTCCATCTTTGATAATACTTGGTCTTCTTCATTATCAAAGTTATAAATCTCTTTCCAGCCTATTTCAACGATTCTTTTTCCTTTTGTTTGAAAACTCTCTCCCCCAATTGAAGCCTTAACGGTTGTTTGCTCAAATTCATAGGGTGGATAAAAAACAGATATAAATCTCTTAACAATTAAATCATATACCTTTAACTCTCTATTTTGTAATCGTTGTAAAGAAGGTGTCTCTTCTGTTGGAATAATGGCATGATGATCAGATACCTTACGATCATCTACATACGCTTTTGAAAGAGTTAGTGAACCTTTCACCGCTTTATTTACAAACGTTCGATACGGTTGTACATTGATTGCATCAAGTCTGTCTTTTAGCGTGCTTACCATATCTGAAGATAAGTGCTTACTATCTGTTCTTGGATAAGTAACTAGTTTATGTTGTTCGTACAGTTTCTGCATGATAGATAGTGTTTCTTTAGCAGAAAATCCATAGAGTTTATGTGCATCCCTTTGTAATTCAGTCAAGTCGTATAGTGAAGGGGCATAATTTTTCTTAAACGTACTATTAACTTTATGAATTGTAGCTGTTTTTTCATTTTTTAAACTGTTAAAAACGGTTGAAATCATTTCCTTAGAAAAGGTTTTTGTATCTTGGTTCTTAGAATTTATCCAAACAAAATTACCCTTCTCAGTCGAAGCCTTCAATCCATAAAACGGTTGAGGACTAAACTCTTTAATCTCTTTTTCCCTTGCTGCGATTATACTAAGGGTGGGTGTTTGTACACGACCACATGATAATTGTGCATTGTGTTTCGTAGTGAGTGCACGTGTGGCATTCATACCTACATACCAATCCGCTTCTGACCTCGCTTCTGCGGCTTCGTATAAACGGATATAACTTTTGGCATCAGACAGTTTACTAAATCCATCGCTAATCGCTTTGTCTGTTACGGAAGAAATCCATAATCGTTTTAATGGTTTCTTTACTCTTGCCTTTTCTATAATCCAACGAGCCACCAGCTCACCTTCTCGTCCAGCGTCTGTTGCTATAATAATTTCCTTTACATCCTGTCGATTCATTAAGGTTTTAACTGAGTTGAATTGTTTCCCTGTTTTCTTTATAACGACAAGTTTTAATGAGTCGGGGAGCATTGGCAGATCTTCCAGGTTCCAGGTTTTATACCGCTCATCATAACTTTCTGGCTCAGCTAATGTAACTAAATGACCAAGAGCCCATGTAACAATATATTCATTTCCTTCTAGAAATCCGTTCCCTTTTTTAGTACACTGAAGTACTCGTGCAATATCTCGACCAACAGAAGGTTTTTCTGCCAGAACTAATGTTTTTATCATAAGTCAAAATCCTTTCACTTCTAGGTGTTTATTTCGTACATCTGTTTATTCTAACATAATAAATGAATTCAGATATTTAACGAACGTTCTCGATTTTAAGAATTTGTATTATACTTATTGGTAGATTTTTTAAAAAGGAGCTAACACACATTGCAACAAGACGTATTCATTCATAAAAAATCAGATCCTGCATTGCCAAAATTAATTTGGGGAGTCCTTCTAGTCGTTATCATAAGTTTCATTTCTAAGGGATTGGGGACTTTGTTTCCTTTGGTAGGGAACCTCTTATTTGCCATCTTAATTGGAGTCATTCTTCAAAATGCCTTTCCACTTTCGTCTAAAATTAATCCTGGTATTCAATTCACCCTGAAAAAAATATTAAAAATATCCATTGTATTACTGGGCGTGAGTTTAAGCTTATTCGATATACTAGAGATTGGACAAAGAGCCTTATGGATTATTTCACTATCTGTTTCAATTGGGATTGGCGTGACCTATTTAGTAGGGAAAATGCTTAACATCGATAAAAGACTAAGTTTATTAATTGGGATTGGTACAAGCATATGTGGTGCCACCGCAATCTCAGCAGTAAAAGGGATTGTCGGGGCAAAGGAAAATGAAACAGCCTATGCCTTATCCACCATTGTTTTTTTCAATCTTATTGCCTTTGTTACATACCCACTGGTTGGCCAAGTTCTTCAGATGTCTGATCTTTCATTTGGAATTTGGGCTGGAACTGCTGTACACGATACATCTTCAGCCGTTGCAGTAGGCTATGTATATGGAGATAAGGCAGGAGAAGTTGCTACTACTGTAAAATTAGCAAGAACTTTATTTCTCATACCCATTATGTTTTGTCTGCCTTTCTTTGTGAAAACAAACAGCAAAGATTCAAGGAAGACCAATTATAAAGACGTTTTCCCTTGGTTTATTTTTTTATTTCTTGGCGTATCACTTCTTCATACTTTTGAAATTATTCCAACCGTATTAGAAACATATATGAAGACATCTTCTAAATTTATGATTGTAATGGTTATGGCTGCTGTTGGCTTACAAGTAAGAGTTAAAGACATTGGAAAGCTAGGATTTAAACCTTTACTAACAGGCTTTATTTCCTCCTTAACCTGTGCGGTGATTAGCTTGCTTTTACTCATGTAAAATATACAATTCATAAAGCTCTTTTTCTATTGCTCTTTTGCAAACTATAATCTTTCTGAAAAGAATCTATATTTAACATTGTGGGCAATAGAAAAAAGAGCATCATTAGACGCCCTTAATTCAAAGATTTGTAAGTAACAAATAATATATAATTCAGTATACTTCTTTAAGTCTTCTGATAAAAGAGAGTTACACTGTTTACTAACCTAGAAGAAAAAACTAGGAAGAGGCCGTCTTCCTAGTAACCGTTATTCTTCTACTCCTTCTAAGAAGTCAGGATCTAGCTCTTCGAATTCTTCATCGTCTAATTCGCAATCCCAGTCATCATCGTCACAGCCTTCTGGGTTTACAAGAACACAAACTTTAGTTTCTCCGATAACTTCAACTAGGAATTCACGTTCAACATGAACAATGATTTTGTTACCGTTTGGTGAAATCACCGCTTCGCAGCAATTTGGCTGTTGTAGTACGCGTGCACATACTTCAATGTCGTCCAGGCAATCCGGGTCACGATATTTCAGCTTAATGACATCTGTGTAATCCACTCTTTCAGTCACAACAGATGTTTTTGTGTTGTCACTATGTGAGTACCAAACGTTGATATCATAAGAACCGTGTACCTCAACCTTCTTACCAACTTTGTGTGCTTCATACTGATGATTAATTATCCAGCAGCCTAATATGCTCGATGGATCTTGCGGCGGGCAAATCGTATGATGAGACTGTGTAAATTTACGTCCCTTCGCTACGACTGCTTTAGTAATAATCTCTCTATATTCTGCCATTCGAGCGAACCTCCTCATTCATTTTCAATTCATCTTATGCGACTATCTAGGTGTTTGTGCGAGAAAATTTCATTACGTAATAGGATTGTTGCGAGATAATGTATTGTATGCGAATACCCATTGAATGTTCTTAAAATCATCCTACTGACAATAATGTGATAACCTAGGTGATGTAGATGTAAAAGAGGTCTACGTTTACTTAATTAGAGGAGTGAATTGGCAGTGGCTAAAAGCAGAGCAAAAAAAAGACGAGAACATCACTTAAGAAATACCCGAAGAGATGTTACCCAATCTAGAGGTCATCATCCTGACTTTTCTACTTTTGAGAGAAAAACGAAAAGCAGGCTTGATATGGTTATTAAAGAACAAACAAAACATAAAAAGCGATCACTATTTGAAAGGGAAGTCCCTTTAAATAGCGATCGCTTTTTTCATTCATTATAATAGGTTTTGTTCATTAAATATGTGCTGCTACATACGCAACTATCTATTATGAACAGCTTCCAGGTGTAGAGTTTTCTACTTGTGATCCTGTTTCACCACGGAGTAAATCTCCTCCAGTGGTTTCAATAATATGATCTGTAACATTGTTTGAAATGACAGATGCAACAATTTGCAATAAGTCATTCACGTCAGTTTGAGATTCCTTAAATTGTTGAACAACAGGAATTGCATCGATTTCTTTTTCAAGATTCTCTATTTTCTCTTCAACCATTTTTAAAGCTTCAATTTTCCCATAATGTTGAAAGTTAACAGCTTGTTTTTGCAAGCTCTTAATACTTGCAATCATTTCACGAACTTTTTGGTTTTCATGAATTTGTGCTTCTGCTCGCTTAAAGAAATCCACTTCTTCTGTTTCAGCAATCATTGTTGCAAGTTCTTCTGCTCGTTTCATAATGTCATCTTTAGTATATTTAGCCATATTAATTCACCTCTACTGGTTCTTGAAATTCTGTTCCAATACTGCCTTCTTCAATAAACTCTCCATCTAAAGACCATGATTTTGCTTCAATAATTTTTACTTTTACAATCTTCCCAATCATAGAATTTGGAGCTTTGAAGTTTACAAGCTTACTTCGTCGCGTATAACCTGCTAAAACATCAGGGTTCTTCTTGCTTTCTCCATCTACAAGAACCTCAACGACTTGACCTTGATATTTTTTCATGGCTTCTGCAGAAAATTCTTTAACAAGGGCATTTAAGCGTTGAAGACGTTCTTTTTTCACTTCCATCGGTACATTGTCATTCATTTTCGCAGCTGGTGTACCTTCTCTTGGAGAGTAAATATAAGTGTATGCTGATTCAAACCCGACTTCTCTGTATAGAGAAAGCGTCTCTTCAAATTGCTCGTTCGTTTCGTTTGGGTACCCAACAATAATATCTGTTGTAAGGGATACATCAGGCATCGCTAACTTAATTTTACGTACCAATTCCAAGAATTGTTCTCGACTATATTTTCGAGCCATAATCTTTAAAACATCTGTTGAGCCCGATTGAACCGGTAAGTGTATATGTTCTACAAGGTTCCCTTTTTTCGCCAGAACTTCAATTAAATGATCATCGAAGTCTCTTGGGTGGCTTGTTGTAAAACGAATTCGAGGGATATCAATTTTTCGTAATTCATCCATCAAGTCACCAAGACCATATTGTTCCAAGTCCTCGATATCTTTCCCATATGCATTTACGTTTTGACCCAGGAGTGTAATTTCTTGATAACCTTGCGCTGCTAAATGGCGTACTTCCTGAATAATTTCCTCTGGACGGCGACTACGCTCTTTTCCTCGAGTGTATGGAACAATACAATAGGTACAGAACTTATCACATCCGTACATGATATTAACCCATGCTTTAATATTACCACGTCTGACCTTTGGAAGGTTCTCAATGACATCACCTTCTTTAGACCAAACCTCTACCACCATGGCCTTAGACATATACGCATCTGAAAGAATTTTTGGCAGGCGATGAATATTGTGAGTACCAAAAATCATATCGACCTGTTGATATGTTTTTAATATCTTATTTACTACAGATTCCTCTTGAGACATACAGCCACAAACACCGATTAATAACTCAGGCTTTTCTCGTTTTAAATGCTTTAGATGACCTAATTCACCAAATACTTTGTTTTCTGCGTTTTCACGAATTGCACAAGTGTTTAACAGAATAACATCTGCATCCTCTGTCGTATTTGTTGCTTCATAGCCTAAAGCCATAAAAATTCCAGCCATAACCTCAGTGTCATGTTCATTCATTTGACATCCATACGTACGAATGTAGAATTTTTTCCCGTTCCCGAGGCCCCTATATTGATCTTCAATCGTAAAGTCACTATGGTAGCTTATTTCTTCTTTTCCGCGCTTCTTAGCATCCTTTAAGGATGGTGGAACATATACGCTTTGGAAGTATTTACTGTAATCCTTTTCGGATTTTTGGTCCGATGGAGTAGCTGACTTTGATTGTTGTCCGTGTTTGCGTTGTTCTTCGTTCATGAAAAAACCCCTTTCTAACTCTATAACAATACGATATTTCAATCGTTTTCTTCTATTATAAAATTGATAATAAAAACAAAAATACATTCTTACACATTATTATAGTATAAAGGTTTTTGGGCTTACATACAATAGAGGCGCATAAGTGTTGAAAAATGGACGAATTTATTAAGAAGACTCCCAAATCCTTTTTTTCACAATTGGGCTTAGGCGAAAGTAACGGTGTGTTAAATAGGTGAATAACGTGAAGTAAGGAAAAGACCCACAAAGGAGATTGATTTAACGATGGAAGAGAATAAGAGCCCATTATATCATTTAGATAACCAGGAATTGATTTATATGAAATCTCAACTCCAAACCTATGAAAAGAGAATTCATAAGCTTAAAAGAAGTAGCTTATTCGCAGAAAATGAGTACTTAAGAAATGAGTTATTACAAACTTCTACAGAATTAAAACAAATGGTCGAACACATTCAGATCCAAGATTCCCTTGAAGAAGATTTGATAAAAGATCGAAATACATTCCGAGAAAAATACGAGGAAGCGGAAGGTGAACTAAAGCTGGCCACCTCAAAAATGTACGATCATCAAAAACAAATCAACCTGGTTGAACAGGCTAAAAATGAGGTGGCTCAAGAACTATCTAATGTAAAGATCGAAAAAAAACAAGTTGAAAAAGAACTTCGACTTTTAAAGAAAGAATGTAATAAATTAAAAAAAGAAAATAAAGATCTTGCTGAAACGAATGATATCTTCTCCGAACAAGACCATAAAAACCAACTCACTATATCTGCCCTCAAAGCTGAAGTAAATACCCTTCAAAAAAATGTAAAGGATTTAAAAAACACACTGTATCAGTCTGAAGAAACGAAGAAAGAAATTTTCAGAGATTTACTCATAAAAGCAGAAAAACTTGAAGGAATATTAGTAGAAAGAAAGAGTCTTATTGAACGATTTAATGAAGCGAAGAAACAATTAATACAAGCGGAAAAAATGAAAAAAGAATTCTTTCTTGAAATCATTTCCTCTTATAAACGACAATTAGAGGAGCAAGATGCTTGGTTAAGTGGTCAGTTTGCAGATATTGATCGAGTGGCAAATGATCATAATCATAAATTAAATACCCTAACAAAGGAACAAAAAAATGCAAGTGATGAAATAAATGAGTATGTAGAAACCACTTCATCAAAATTTGAACATGTCGAAGAAAAGCTTTCATATTTCTTAAATGAACTCTCAGAACTTCATGAACACCAGAACACTTTAACGGACAAATTAGCCTCAATCAAAGAGATAGTATTATCCAATGATAAAATTCAAACAGATTCCTCTTCCGATAAAGAAAGATTAGAGGAGACCAAATTAAATTAGGCATAGAATACGACTGAACAAAAAAAGAAACAGAGGAAAGGATATTCCCTTCCCTCTGTTTCTTCGTTTCATTACATAAATTCTTTTAGTAATTGATCAAATGTACCTTCATCCAGCTTTAAATCATGAGTGCTAAGAGGCTCTTCAGAATATCCAGCGACAAGCTCTTGATAAGAAGGCTGCTCTTTATTTTGATAGATTAAGCCTGTTACTAGGCCCTGGTTCTCCATTAGGGTACTCATGGCTTGTTCACGATTGGAAGAATCATAATTTTCCATTTCACTTAACTTTGTTAAATTCTCCTTAAACCAATCATACGTATTTATTTTGTTATACGTTACACATGGACTAAATACATTAATCAATGAAAATCCTTTATGATTAAGCCCAGCTTCAATTAATGCTGTCAATTCTTTCAAATCTGAAGAAAAGCTTTGGGCTACAAACGTTGCCCCTGCCGTTAATGCCATTTCCATTGGTGCCAAAGCTGGTTCAATGGAACCTTGAGGTGTGGACTTTGTTTTAAAGCCAGTGGAAGAACGTGGAGACGTTTGTCCTTTCGTTAATCCATATATCTGGTTATCCATTACAATGTATGTCACATCGACATTACGACGAATGGCATGAATCGTATGACCGAGACCAATGGCAAATCCATCTCCATCTCCACCTGATGCAATAACGGTTAAATCTTTATTAGCCATCTTCAACCCTTGAGCAATCGGTAGAGAGCGTCCATGGATACCATGAAAGCCGTATGAATTAATGTACCCGGAAATACGTCCTGAACAACCAATACCCGAGACAACGGCTAAGTTTTCAGGATCCAGACCTACATTGGCAGCTGCACGTTGAATAGCTGCCTGTACAGAGAAGTCTCCACACCCTGGACACCAGTTAGGTTTAACATTGTTTCTAAAGTCTTTAAAGGTTGCCATGGATTAGATCAACTCCTTACACTTCGTATGAATTTCATGTGGTAAGTATGGAGTACCATCATATTTTGTAAGATTTTTTATCTTATTACCATACCCAACATTCATTTTTATTATATTAGACAATTGTCCAGTAGCATTATGTTCAATCACTACTACTTTCTTTGCTTTTTCCATTAATGGTTGTAGTTCATCAGCTGGGAATGGATGAACCAACCGAACATGAGCATGATTGACTTTTATGCCATCGGCTTCTAATCGATTCATTGCTTCCTCTATTACTCCACGGGTTGAATTAAATCCAACCAATAATAAGTCAGCCTCTTCATGAGGTGCATGGACATGAATGGGTTGATTAAAACGAATCTTTTCAATTTTCCGCATACGCTTGTCCATTTGTGCTTGTCTATTCACTGGAGATTCTGATGGTTTTCCTGTTTCATCATGCTCTACTCCTGTAACGTGATGGATTCCATTTTTCATTCCTGGAATTACACGTGGAGAAGTACCATCTTCTGTTACCTCATAACGTTTAAAATACTTTTTAGGCTCAAGTTCCTCCAGGTTTGATGCGTCTCCTACAAGCTTTCCTCTACGAATCTCCACTTTACTGTAATCAAGGGGTTCAACCGTTTGCTTACCTAATGAAAGCTGAAGGTCTGAAAGAATTATAACAGGACACTGATATTCCTCAGCCAGATTAAATGCTTCAACCGTATCATAAAATGCTTCCTGTACTGTACTTGGAGCGAGAACAATCTTTGGAATCTCACCATGAGTACCATAAATCATTGCCATTAAATCAGATTGTTCTTGTTTCGTGGGTAAACCTGTTGAAGGACCACCACGCTGAGTATCTACCACCACAAGAGGTTGTTCTGTCATTCCTGATAAACCTATGGCTTCCATCATTAAGGATAAGCCAGGTCCGGCAGATGCAGTAAACGAACGGATACCACCATAGTTGGCTCCAATTGCCATTGTTGCAGCGGCAATTTCATCCTCTGTTTGAATAACGGTTCCTCCTACCATTGGTAGCTTCTTAATTAAGTATTCCATGATTTCAGAAGCAGGTGTGATTGGATAAGCCGCCATTAAACGGACTCCACCAGCAAGAGCTCCTAAAGCAATGGCATCATTACCAATCATAAACATACGCTTATTTCCGTCAGCTTCTTTTAATTGTAGAGAACCTACCTTTTCACCAAGTTCAGCTTTCATAGCTTCGAATCCTTGCTTAATGGCTTCCATATTTTTCTCTACCACTGCGTCGCCTTTACGGCCAAAAATTTCTTCAACTACTTCTTTAAAAACGTTTGGATTTAAGTTTAATACAGCGCAAGTAGCTCCGACGGCCACCATGTTTTTCATGAGAGACGTCCCTAGTTCTGAGGCAATCTCAGTAAAAGGAATAATGTAAAGGGATGCATTCGTTTCTTCAGGTTTTTCAGGCTTAAACTTTGCATCTGCTATCATAACTCCATTGCCATGAAGTTCTTTATAATTCACATCGATTGTTTCTTGATCAAAAGCTACTAAAATATCTAAATCATCTGCTATTGCTCGTACTTGGGAAGTACTCACACGGATTTTATTATTTGTATGTCCTCCCTTAATTCGAGAGGAGAAATGACGGTAGCCATATAGATAATATCCAAGGCGGTTTAGAGCCATAGAGAAAATTTCACCAGTACTCTCTATCCCTTCACCTTGTTGGCCACCAACTTTCCAAGAAAGTTGTTCTTTCATTTATGACACTCCTTCTTACACGCCCTATTTTACTAAACAGTATCTTATACGAAACTAAAGACTATTAATAATACATTGTTTTTACTGTTATATTCAAATAAACTCACTCTATCAGTTTATCACTTTTCTATATAAATCACTACTGTCTTAGTGAGTTAATCGCCTATTATTAAATGATAGGTACCCTTGATTATGTATAAACGATGTCATCAAATACATTTTATTGTATCGCACTAGGTAGCCGATTAAAAAAGTTCTCATATAAAAACTTCTCTACTTGTTTTTCACTGTAATATCGTTGAAGAATATCTATTAGATTCTCGTACTGACTGAAAGAAGATAGACCCAGAACTGTGTCATCTATTCCGTCAAAATCCGAGCCGAAACCTATGTGATTTTCTCCTCCTAAGCTACAGATATGCTCTATATGTCTAATTATATCGGAAATTTCCGCAATCCCTTTTTTATTTAAAAACGGAGGAACAAACGTAATTCCCATAACACTATCTTTTTCTATAAGAGCCACTATTTGTTCATTTTTCAGATTACGAGGATGTGGACAAATAGAAAAAGCATTGGAATGAGAAGCGATGGGATAATCAGCCACATCAATCGTATCCCAAAATGCCTTTTCGCATAAATGTGAGACATCTGTCCACATTTTTTTATTGTTCAAAAAAGAGATGACTTCATGACCAAAATTTGTTAGTCCTGCGCCTCTAGGTTCTAGAGCACCATCAGCAACTGCATTTGCCCAATTCCAGGTTAATCCTACTGAACGAACGCCTAATCGATATAAAATTTCAAGCTTTGTCATATCCTCCTCGATTGCTTCTGCACCTTCTAAAGTTAGCATGGCTCCAATTTCATCTTCCTCCAAAAGATCAACCTCTTCTTTAGATGTAACAAGTTGAAGTTTCGGATTTGGCTTTAGGATTTGATTGTGAAAAAGGTTCACCATTTCAAGTGCCGCTTGAAAACGTTCACCAGGCTTTAAATAAGAAGGAAGGTAAATAGCAAATAATTGCAACTTACTCCCGTTTTTTTCTAGTTGGGGATATGTAATATGTAAATCACTCTTTGTTTGAAAGGCTTGTGCTTTTGGATCTAAGTAAAGCTTTAATAATACATCACAATGAGCATCTAATATCATTTCACTTCACTCCTTCAACATATTCTATCTGTAATACTAGTGAAAAATAGAAAGGCTGTCCACTAAAGGTTAATCCTTAATGAACAGCCTGCATTCTTTTATCTTGGTTCTACTATTAGCTTTATCGCTGTACGTTCTTCTCCATCAATCAGTATATCTGTGAAAGCCGGAATACAAATTAAATCCAGACCACTAGGAGCAACAAACCCTCTTGCAATGGCAACGGCTTTCACAGCTTGATTTAAAGCTCCTGCACCTATTGCTTGAATCTCAGCTCCTCCTCTCTCACGAAGAACACCGGCGAGTGCACCAGCTACAGAATTAGGATTAGATTTTGCTGAAACTTTTAATATTTCCATTCCTTTTCCTCCTTGTCATTTCCCCCATACCGTATGTCCGTGGTAAAGAACAAACTTGGTATAAATGATTCCACTGATACTATATTCAGGAAATGGACAATTCATTCCCGTATAAGGAAAAAAGGAAGGAACAATTAATATTCAGCCATAAATGGATGGTCTTCGTTGATTAGAATTCGCTCGATTTTTTTCGCTTTTCCTGTTTTGTTGTCGATATCGATTAGGCAGGCACTTAGAATTTTCCGACCTGACTTGGGTACCTCAAACCTTACCGGTAAACTAGTTTGGAATCTCTTAAGTACTGAATCTTTGTTCATGCCTAACACTTCATCGTATGGACCCGTCATCCCTACGTCACACATAAAAGCTGTTCCGTTGGGTAGTATTCGATTATCAGCGGTCTGCACATGAGTATGTGTTCCGATTACAGCCGAAACACGTCCATCTAAAAACCAACCCATCGCTTGCTTTTCACTTGTAGCTTCACCATGAAAGTCAACAAAGATAATCGACGTTCTTTTCTTAGCCTCATCAACTAACTCATCGATCACGTAAAAAGGATCGTCTAATGGAGCCATAAAGGTCCTGGCTTGTGCATTAATGACGGCAATTTCTTTACCATATACTTCTGCGAACACCAAGCCTGAACCAGGAGTGCCTTCTGGAAAATTAGCTGGTCGAACTAATTGTTTTGAAGTATCAATAAAGTTAAAAATATCTTTATTATCCCAAGCATGATTACCAAGCGTCACCATATTGGCTCCTTCTTGAATAAATTGCTTGTATATTTTTTCAGTAATTCCTCTTCCTGATGCAGCATTCTCACCATTTACTATTGTAAAGTCAGGCTCATGCTTTTTCTTTAATTTTGGTAAATACTCTGTTATCATTTCGCGCCCTAAAGAGCCTACTACATCTCCGACAAATAAAATTTTCATGAAATTTCCCTTCTCTATATGTATTTATTTCGATGATGACAATCATTTATGTAGTTATTGTATCACATTTCTCTTTTCTTCTATTCACAGGTGTTCCAAAATTACTTTTTTCTTTGGGGGCGAAAGCTTGTTTTAGTTATCGAAGCAACGATGAAGAGAGTGGTAGTAAACAACAATCATAATTCACCAGATGAAAAATAAGCTATAACAAAAAAGCTGACCCGGAAGGAAGCATCCTTCTCGAGTCAACTTTTTATTTTGCGTATTCAACAGCTCGTGTTTCACGGATAACTGTTACTTTAATATGACCAGGGTAATCTAGTTCATCTTCAATTCGTTTACGAATATCTCTCGCTAAACGATGGGATTCTAAATCATCTATTGCTTCTGGCCTTACCATAATGCGCACTTCACGTCCTGCTTGAATAGCAAATGATTTTTCAACGCCTTCATAAGACTCAGAAATTTCTTCAAGCTTTTCAAGTCGACGAATATAGTTTTCTAACGTCTCACTTCTAGCTCCTGGTCTAGCAGCTGAAAGTGCATCTGCTGCTGCTACAAGAACAGCTATGATTGACGTTGGTTCAGTATCTCCATGGTGAGAAGCAATACTGTTAATGACAACAGGATGCTCTTTATACTTTGTTGCTAATTCAACACCAATTTCCACGTGACTTCCTTCTACTTCATGATCAATCGCTTTTCCGATATCATGGAGTAAGCCTGCACGTTTAGCCAGTCTTTCGTCTTCGCCAAGCTCGGCTGCAAGAAGTCCTGACAAGTATGCCACTTCCATTGAATGTTTCAATACGTTTTGACCGTAACTTGTACGATATTTTAAACGTCCTAAGATTTTAATTAAATCCGGGTGAAGTCCGTGAACGCCAACTTCAAATGTTGTTTGTTCACCAATTTCACGGATATATTCATCCACTTCACGTCGAGATTTATCCACCATCTCTTCAATTCGCGCAGGGTGGATTCGTCCATCCTGTACTAATTTCTCTAATGCAATTCGAGCCGTTTCTCTACGAATCGGATCAAAACCAGAAAGAATAACTGCTTCAGGAGTATCATCAATAATTAGATCTATTCCTGTTAATGTTTCTAGCGTACGAATGTTACGTCCTTCTCGCCCAATAATTCGACCTTTCATCTCATCATTCGGTAAGTTCACAACACTAACTGTTGTTTCTGCAACATGTTCTGCTGCACAACGCTGTATAGCTAGTGAAAGGACTTCTTTCGCTTTCTTATCTGATTCTTCTTTTGCACGTGTTTCATGTTCTCTAACCATAATAGCTATATCATGGGAGAGCTCATTCTCAACGCGTTCAAGAATAATTCCTTTCGCTTCATCACGAGTTAAGCTCGAGATACGCTCTAGCTCAGTTTGCTGTGATCGTACCATCTCGTCCACTTTGCTTTCCATCTCTTCAATATGTTGTTGTCTTTCGTTAAGAGTTCCCTCTTTCCTTTCAAGTAAAGCTTCACGCTTATCAAGCGTATCGTCTTTTCGATCGAGGTTTTCCTCTTTTTGCATTAAACGATTTTCTTGTTTTTGCAATTCATTTCTTCGTTCACGAAGTTCATTTTCCATTTCTGTGCGAAGTTTATGATTTTCATCCTTTGCTTCTAAAAGTGCTTCTTTCTTCAGAGCATCTGCCTCGCGCTTTGCATCTTCTAAAATATGCTCCGCTGAACCTTTAGCACCAGCAATCTTTGCTTCAGCAATGGACTTACGAATTAGGTATCCAACAACTACACCGACGATAAGGCCAAGCAAAATGGAGATGATTGTAATAGTAGGTTGCATTATTTCACCTCCTCTTGCTATGAACTGTCATCATGTCTTTTACATGTCGGCTTGTACATTGCTCACTATGAACTCAACATACAGCGCTAGGCTTTCAAATATTCATTCGAAAAATTTGTAAAATATACATGTTAATTTTAAATCTCTGAAAATTTATTGTCAAGGGGTTGACCCTTGTAGAACTAGATTTCTAAAGGATTTCTTCCTTTTCGACAAAAATCGATATAGAAATTGTTGTTTTTAAATCCTTTTTTGTAATTGGTGATCTGACTAGTTTAGACACAAACCCCATTTATGCATAATAAAGAGAAGCAAACGATAACAGGTTTGCTTCTCTTCTATGGACTCTTAATCTTCTAAAAGACCTAGTTCAGCTTGATCTTCTGTTTCTGCACGACCAGTATCCAATCCGTAATGCTCACGAATCTTCAACATAATCTCACTTCGCATTTCAGGGTTTTCCTTAAGGAAAATCTTAGCGTTTTCACGGCCTTGACCAAGACGTTCATCATTGTAAGAATACCAAGCACCGCTTTTTTGAACGATATCCAATTCAGATCCAAGATCAACAATTTCTCCTTCTTTGGATATCCCTTCTCCGTACATGATATCAACTTCAGCTACACGGAAGGGTGGAGCAACTTTATTTTTTACTACTTTAATTTTGGTCTTATTACCAACCATTTCGTTACCCTGTTTAAGAGTTTCTGCACGACGCACTTCTAAACGGACAGACGAATAGAATTTCAACGCACGTCCGCCGGGAGTTGTTTCAGGATTTCCGAACATTACTCCGACTTTTTCACGAATTTGGTTGATGAAAATCGCAATTGTTTTAGATTTATTAATGGCACCCGATAGCTTACGCAGGGCTTGTGACATCAAACGAGCTTGAAGACCAACATGAGCGTCACCCATCTCTCCCTCAATCTCTGCTTTAGGTACTAAAGCAGCAACTGAGTCAATAACAATAGCATCTACGGCACCACTTCGTACTAATGCTTCTGCAATCTCTAATGCTTGTTCTCCTGTATCAGGCTGAGAAAGCAATAATTCATCTATGTTTACTCCAAGCTTTTGTGCATATTCAGGGTCAAGAGCATGCTCAGCATCGATAAATGCCGCTTGTCCACCTTGAGCTTGAACTTCTGCAATAGCATGAAGAGCTACAGTTGTTTTACCGGAAGATTCTGGACCATATACTTCAATGATTCTTCCACGTGGATACCCGCCAACTCCAAGAGCTGCGTCCAAGGCTAATGAGCCACTAGGACATGTTACTATTTTTCTATCAGTTTGTTCTCCAAGCTTCATGATGGAACCTTTACCAAACTGTTTTTCTATTTGTTTTAGCGCCATATCTAAGGCAGCTTTACGATCGCTCACAAATCTTCCTCCTTTAATTTCTTAACTAAATGAAAACAACCTATAAGTTTGTCTCAAATCCAACCTATCTATACTATAAACGTTTTTATTCAAGAAAACAAGATAAAAATCGAACATTCATTCGGTTTTTTTCTACGCCTGTTTTTTTAAACTTTGTTGCTTATAAAAAGTCTCTTTTCGTAAAAATTGTTTTTTTACAACATAAAATTCTCCATTTGCTATGTCAACTAGTGTGTACTAGATGACATAGCCATTCCACATCAAAAAAGCTGCCCTCTAAATAGTAGAAGACAGCCATACTGTTATGTTAGTCTTTCAATTCCTTGATCAGATAATGCCAGCCATATTTCGCGGTTCTCATTCGATTGTCATTGCGTCCTCCACCGAGATTCAATAGAAAGGTTTTTGTTGGTTGTTGTTTCACCGATAATCCAATCCAAACGGTTCCCGCAGGCTTTCCATTATGATCCCCTGGTCCAGCAACACCTGTGAAGCTGATTCCAACGTCAGAATGAAAGAGATCCCTTACATTCTCAGCTAATTCCACTGCACACTGTTCACTCACAGCTGAATAATTCTTCAGCGTACTCTTTTTCACCTGAAGAACTTTTTCCTTAATATCATCCTGATAGCAGACTACCCCGCCATTTAGGATATCCGAAGCTCCAGACAAAGAGGTAAGCTGTCCTTGAAAAAGTCCACCAGTCAAGCTCTCTGCACAGGAGAGGGTTAACCCTTTTTCTTTCAGGAGCTTGAACCCTACTTCTATAAGTGAAGCTTGACTATAACCGTAGAAATAGTCTCCGACAATATTCATAATCTCTGCTTCTAATTTATCAAGAAGCGCTTCCGCTACTTCCTTTGATTCGTGTTTTGCAGTTAACCTTAACGTAACCTCCCCCTCTGAAGCTAATGGAGCTATGGTAGGGTTTGTCTGCTTATCAATAATGGCTTCAAGCTCTGTTTCTAGCTGAGCTTCACCTATACCAAAAAAACGAAGGACGCGTGAATGAATTGTTTCTTTTCTATTTAAGATGGCTAAAATAGCTTTTTTTCCATATTTACTAAACATGGGCTTCATTTCTGATGGTGGCCCTGGGAGTAGCATATAGGCTTTAGTATCTTTTTTCATAAACATCCCTGGAGCCATGCCGTGCTCATTCTTTAATGGAGAAGACCCATCTAAAATGAGAGCCTGCTTTTCGTTATTAGGCGTCATGCTCAGATTGGTTACTTCAAAATACTTTTTTATTGATTCTAGAGCCGCTTTATCCATCGTTAAATGAGTACCTAAAGTCCTCGCAATCGTTTCTTTCGTTAAATCATCTTTCGTGGGCCCAAGCCCACCGGTGAAGATTAGCAAATCAGCACGGCCTTCTGCTGTTGCAATTGCCTGTTCTAAACGTTCAGTATTATCACCTACAGTCGTATGATAATATACATTTACACCTAATTCAGCTAATTGCTCGGAAATGAATTGAGCATTTGTATTCGCAATTTGACCAAGTAATAATTCTGATCCAACCGCAATAATTTCTGCGTTCAAATGGATTCCCTCCTATCTAATATAAAGAAAGGGATGATTCAAATACGAATCAACCCTTTCTATCTTATTTTGAATTTACAAACGCTTTTTTGTTATGGTAAAAATAATCCCATCCTGACCATACTGTAAAGAACATAGCTACCCAGAGAGAAAGTGTAGCAAATGGAAGATTGATGAGTTCAAAAATTGCATTGTGAAGAAGAAGTGCGGAAATGGCAATAATTTGAGCCCACGTTTTAATCTTTCCAAGCTGACCAGCCGCCACTACCTCTCCTGAACCTGCCAGTACAAGACGAAGACCTGTTACAGCAAACTCTCGGCTTATGATAATGATGACTATCCAAGAAGGAGCAAGTCCCAGCTCTACAAGTACAATTAATGCTGCCGACACAAGTAGCTTATCTGCTAAAGGATCTAAAAACTTCCCTAAGTTCGTCACTAGGTCCAGCTTTCGAGCATAATAGCCGTCAATCCAATCTGTTGTTGAAGCTATAATAAAGATTAGTGCCCCAACAAAATGCTTGACTGGTAAGTTAGCACCAAGAAAGGTCATTTCTCCCCAATTTAATGGAGCCAGCATAATAATTAAAAATAATGGAATTAAAAAGATCCTTGAAACTGTAATTTTATTAGGTAAGTTCACCTTACTACCTCCAATACATAAAAACACATTAAACTCTATTGTATGTAAGAAAAAGGAGTCATCCAAACTCCTTTCATCTTAGATTACTGTGATGCCGGCTGAGTATAGTTAATGATAATATCCTGCCTGACAACATCTGTTGCTATTTTATATTCTAATGAATTACCATTAACTAAAATATTTGTATTTGCTGCATTTCCAATTACTAAATAAGCTTGTTTATCAGAAGAAAGATCAAAGCTTTGTTTGTCTTTATCTTTAAGTAAACCTTCGAATAATACCTCATCTTTTGAATTAAACACCTTGACCCAAGTATCTCCTTTAGCCAAAAGTTCTAATTGAAATTTGTCAGTATTCTTTAATTCATAAGTAGTTTTATACCCTGAACTATTAGTGGCTTCCAAAGACTGCTCTTCTTTTTGATCTTTGGATTCTCCAGATGAATCATCTTCAGCTTGTTTGTCTTCAGATTTTTCATCCTCATCATTGTTATCTTCTGAAGATTTTTCTTCGTCAATCTTTTCAGAAGGAGCTGGGTCCTTTTGATCTACTGCAACCTGTTCTTGATTGCTTGAATCACTCGAATCGGCATTGCTCCCAACTTTACTTTGCACAAATGCCCATAAAGCAATTAATGCCCCAATCACAAACACAGCAATTAGTAACTTCGGAAGAATATCAAATACCTTAGATGAGCTTTCTGATACTCTCTTACTTGTTTGAACACGTGAAAGAGAAAGAGGTATTTCACCTTCCTGTGTTGTTGGGATTTCATCCTTATGCTCTTCAAAAATTAATTCCGATGGAAGTCCTACTGCATCACAATATTGTTTAATAAATGCTCGCACATAAAACTTTCCAGGCATCATATCATATGAGCCTTCCTCTATACCAATTAAATATCGCTTTTGAATCTTTGTAATTCTTTGTAAGTCATCAAGGCTATAACCTTTAGCTTCTCGGGCTTCCTTTAAACGATTTCCTAAATCCGTCACTACTTAACACCTTCCAATATTAAAAATCAAATCCACCAAAATCAGAATTTTGAAACAGATTATTTTTTTCTACCAAATCATATGTAATCTCTTCATCAGGATCGTTTCTCAGTTCGATAATATAGTCAAAATCTTCTAGTGAATATTCAGAGTTTTGAACAAAAATGTCAGGGTGCTCAATTACCTTCACTGCAGATAAACGCATAATTTCCCTCACTAGCTGCCAATGCTTTTCACTTGCTCTACGAGTTGAAACGATTCCGTCGATTATAAAGAGATTTTCTGAAGAATACTCATCTTCAATTAATTTACTTCTTATTGTTTGCTTCAATAGAGTAGAAGATACAAAAAGCCATTTCTTATTGGCGCAAACACTAGAAGCAACTACTGATTCCGTTTTCCCAACTCGAGGCATCCCCCTAATACCGACAAGCTTATGCCCATCCTGTTTAAAAAGTTCCGCCATAAAATCCACGAGTAAACCTAGTTCATCACGTACAAATCGAAACGTTTTTTTATCATCTGCATCACGTTGAATATAACGACCATGTCTAACTGCCAGACGATCTCTTAATTTCGGTTCTCTTAACTTGGTAACATTAATCGTATCCATTGTTTGTAATATAGATTCAAGTCTTGTTATCTGTTCATGACTATTGGCAAGGAGAAGCATGCCCCTTCGTCCTTCATCAACACCATTTATCGTCACTATATTAATCGATAGCATTCCTAATAATGAGGAAATATCACCTAAGAGCCCTGGACGATTTTTTTGAATTTCATATTCTAAATACCATTCTTTTCTCTCCATTGGGTACCTCCTAAATAAAAGGTGACTATTAATTCGACAAAATTCGAAAGAAAACTCAAACATCTAGCTTTTATAATAAATGATTTTCCTCTAATAGAAAAGGAAAACATACATAAATATGTACAATTTCCGGATTTTGAATGAATTAAGCATGAAATATATTTATATTATCAAAAAAAAAGGCTCTTTTCGTAAACTTTGTTGCTTATACAAAGCGAGTAGTGGTTGATTTTAGCTTGTATAAATAGAAATATTCTTTCTTTTGTGCAGAGACCCTGGAAGCGAAGCTGAGGATGCTCGGCCGAACGCTAACTGCAAGGGAAGCAGTTCCCCTCACCGCCTATCACAAACAGATTGACAGAGCCATTAAGAGACTTAAGTTATAAAACAACTTCCCTTGAAAAATAGCCTAAAAAGAAAAGGAGAGGAAAAATCCCTCTCCTTAACGAGTACCATTGTTATTAACAAGTTTGACCATCATGTTCGCAATAGTATGTTGCTCTTCAGGAGAAGCGACAGACCACAAATCAGCCAACACTTTTTCTTGATCATTCTTAGGCTCTACCTGTTGAGCTAAGTACTCACCTATTTGATAAGCTAAATCAGAAACTGTTTCATTCTCCATTCCACCATGCTGAGCCTGGTGAAGACGATCACCTAAGAAGTTTTTCCAATCTGACCAATTATCTAACACAGACATTTGTCATGACCTCCTTTATTGAAATACAATATTAGTTTGTATCCAGGAGGAAAAAATATTCGTTATCGGGAAGTTCTAAAAAAATTTTCATGTGTGCCAGCCACCATTAATAGGAATTGTTTGACCAGTAATATAAGAAGCGCTGATTGATAAAAGAAACAGAATCGTTTGTGCGATTTCATCAGGCTGACCAAGGCGCCCCATTGGTATTTCCTCTATAAGACTGTTTACTTCCTCTTCTGAGAAAGATACTAGCATGTTGGTGTCTATCGCCCCTGGTGCAACTGCATTTACTCTTATTCCACTTAGAGCTAATTCCTTACTTAATGATTTTACAAAAGAGATTTGTGCGCCTTTTACAGTAGAGTATGTTACTTCACATGCAGCACCAACCTGCCCCCAAATAGAGCTCACGATGATAATATTGCCTCTTTGCCGAATTAATTTACTAAGGAGCTTCTGAATAAGGATCATAGGACTTTTCACATGAACATTTATCATCTTATCAATGCTTTCTTCTGATTGTTCCTGAAATAAACCCCATTCTGAATGTCCGCTGCTATAAATAATGGCATCTAGCTGAAAAATGGATGAAACGATTTTTTTTACACCTTCACCAGAAGAAAGATCCGCTCCAATAGGAATGATTTCAATATTATACTTGCTGATTTTTTGTATCAATTCATCTACTGCTTCTTTATTTTTATTGTAGTGTAAATATAAATGCCACCCTTCTTTTGCTAATTGCAATGCGGTACTTCTTCCAATTCCACCTGAAGCACCTGTTATCAATGCGTATTTCATTTCCTCACCCTCTAACGCTTCCTTAAATTAATTGATTAAATTGAAATGAGCTTCATTTAATCTTTGTGTACGTATTCAAGAACAAGAACTACTCTTTTAAAGAGTAGTTCTTTTCTTTAGGTTATTTTTTTGGTACCACTTGGCAAACCGTGAAACGCTCTTGTGCAATAATTGAACTTGCTACGGATTGGATATCTTCATATGTTAATGATTCTAGAGTAGGGACTACATCAAATAAATCCATTTCGTTAAATGCGTAACGAGTGAATTGATTGGCAATGAATTCAGGCGAATTAATTGCTCTTAAAAAGGCTCCTATCTTCTTCTTTTTCGTTCTTTCCAATCCTTCTTTTGTAAATAAAGATTCTTGTTTTGCTTTTAATAACAGCTGTTGAAGTTTTTGGGCTAATTCGTCCGGTTTTTCCGTATCTCCACCGACAGTAACAAATCCAAAGCCGTTTTCTTGTGTGTAGTCATAATGGAATGTTTCATCGATTAAGCCTTCATTATACAAGTCAAAATAATAGGCTGAACTCTTACCGAATAAAAGGTCTAAGAAAACATTCATGGATAGTTCTTGTTTAAGCATTTCCTTTCCTTGTTGATAAGGTTCCGGAGCTTTAAGCCCAACTAAACATTTAGGACTTTGAACATTCATTTCAAGTACTGTCTTCTTCTCTGCTACCGTCTCAGGTTCATCATCAAATTTACGTTGTATTTCAGGCATTTTCTCATAATCTTTCTTCTCTTGATTACTTCGAATTTGATTCATTACTTTTTCCGGTTCAACTGATCCTACAACAAACAAAAGCATATTGCTTGGATGATAGAAGGTATTGTAGCATTGATAAAGCATATCTTTTGTAATAGGAGTAATCGATTTTATGGTCCCAGCAATATCAATTTTCACTGGATGGTTTTTATACATATTTTGAATAACCCCAAAGTACAACCGCCAATCTGGATTATCATCGTACATTGTTATTTCTTGACCGATAATTCCTTTTTCTTTCTCTACTGTTTTTTCAGTGAAATAAGGTTCCTGAACGAAATCAATGAGGGTTTCTAGGTTTTTTTCAACATTGGTAGTGCTTGAAAAAAGATATGCTGTTCTAGTGAAAGAAGTAAATGCGTTAGCAGAAGCCCCTTGACGGCTAAACTGTTGAAAAACATCTCCATCTTCTTTCTCAAACAATTTATGCTCTAAGAAATGAGCAATTCCATCTGGAACTTTGACAAATTCATCTTCGTTTAAAGGTTGAAAGTGGTTGTCAATGCTTCCGTACTTAGTAGTAAACGTAGCATAAGTTTTGTTAAATCCTTTTTTAGGCAGTATATAAACGTCAAGTCCGTTAGACATTTTTTCGTAATAGAGATCCTCTTGTAACTGATCGAAGGAAATTTTCTTCATGGTTATTCCTCCATTCCTGTTAAGAAATAAATAGTATCTAATTCTACTTTATTTGCTACTTTTACAATCTCTTCTTTAGTTGTCTTCTCAATTTCATTTAACCAATGCTCAAGACCAATCTCTTTTCCAGCAATTGCATTATGGTATAAAATCTCAATTAACCCTCTGGATGTATCAATCGTTTCCAAAAGCTGATTGCGGATAACCGCCTTTGTTTGATCGATTTCTGAATCTGTAAACTCTCCGTCTTTCATTGCTTGTAATTGCTCTTTTATAATACCTACTGCTTGATCATAATTTTTAAATTCAATTCCTGACATCACCATCATTAAGCCTTTATGACTTTCTAAGCGACTAGCAGCATAGTAGGCTAAGCTAGCTTTTTCTCTCACATTGATGAATAATTTTGAATGTGAGAATCCACCGAAAATTCCATTAAACACTTGAAGAGCAAAATAATCTTCATCGCCATATTCAGTATTTGTACGATATCCGATATTCAATTTCCCTTGTTTTACATCTTGTTTTTCCTTTACTACATTTTCTTTATTTTTAGACTGAGGTACAGAAGATTCTACACGCTCAATGGTTCTCACTTTAAAATTCAATAATTTGTCGCACAGGCCCTCTACCTCAGAAACATCTACATCACCAATAACATAAAGATCAAATTGATCCTCATTCATTGCCTTTTGATAGTATTGATACAATTCATTTGATGTTAAGGCATCTACCTGTTCACTAATTCCATTTACATGAAGTGCAAATCGTTCTCCTCTGCACATTTCTTCAACAAGTCGAGAATTAGCATAGCGCATTTTATCATCATATACTGCTTGAATTCTCACTTTTTGATTCCGCTTTTCCTTTTGAACTGTATTTTCATCAAATTGATTACTCTCAACATTAGGATTAAGCACCACATCAGATAAGAATTCAATTCCTTTTTCAAGAAGAGGCTCTGAATCCTTTAAAAACTTTTCATTCGCAATTTCTACAGATAAACTTACAACATGGTATTCTCCCTTTTTCCCCAAATCAACAAAAAAGTTTGCACCGTATAGCTCATCTAAATGAGATCTTAGTTCAGTTGTATTCGGGTACGTTTTTGTACTGCTTTGCAGGACATGTGGAAGTAGCCCGCGCAGAGTAACTGTTTCTTCATCTAAAGGAGCTTTCATTTTCAAAACCAGACTATTGGTTTTAAACTTATCTGTTTGAACGATATGTAGCGTATACCCCTGCTTCTTTTTTACCACTTCGTTTATAGCTGTCATTCTACCGTCCTCCTTAGTTCCACTTTATCGACCAATGATGGGTTTATAAAAATATTCTAAACACCCTTATTGTGCGGTATTTAAGTTTAACTATACATGTAGCAATATATTGATTTCAAGCATCTTCCACTTTTGGAAAAACAGGCATTGAGGTAAACCATTATATGCATCAGCAACTCTTAATATGAAATGATAGAAAAAACGGGTATTTCGCTCAATGACAAGAACGAAACACCCGTGAGTAGAAACTAATGAAATTAACGATTTCCTTTGATGTATGGAGTACCTAATGCTTTAGGGGCATCTGCACGTCCAATGAATCCAGTTAGTGCTAATATCGTCAACACGTATGGGGCAATTAATAAGTATACACTTGGAATATTCTCAAATAAGGGAATACTGCTTCCAATAATACTTAAGCTTTGGGCAAAACCAAAGAATAAAGCCGCTCCCATCGCTCCAAGTGGATGCCATTTTCCAAATATTAAGGCAGCAAGGGCCATGAAACCTTGTCCACTGATTGTAGAGTGGCTAAAGTCTGACGAGATTGATTGAGCATATACTCCTCCTCCAACTCCCGCAAAGGCACCGGATAGAATTACTCCAATATATCTCATTCTTGTTACATTTATCCCCATTGTATCTGCTGCCATTGGATGTTCACCAACTGAACGGAGTCTTAATCCAAATGGAGTTTTAAACATGACAAACCACACAATAAACGAAACTAGTATGGCAACAAAAGGTGGCCAATAGGTATTGGAAAAGAATATATCACCGATTACTGGAATCTTGCTTAGTAGGGGTACATCCACTTTTCCAAATCCTTCAGAAATGATATCTGTTTGCCCCTTTCCATAAATGCGCTTTACTAAGAAAAGAGTCAATCCAACTGCAAGTAAATTGATGGCAACACCTGAAACAACTTGATCTGCTCTAAAGGTAATGGAAGCAACCGCATGTAAAATAGCCAGAATCGCGCCCGTTAACATGGCAACCAAAAGAGCAATCCAAGGAGTTGAAGCACCCAGTGTATCAGAGAATGTAATGTTAAAGACTATACTAGAGAATGCTCCAATAACCATAAGTCCCTCAAGACCAATGTTAACTACTCCTGAACGTTCCGAGAAAGCTCCACCTAAAGCAGTGAAAATAAGTGGTGAAGCCCAAAGTAACGTTGATGGAATTAATATTACTAAAATGTCCATAAAGCCCACTTACTTCACCCCCTTTTTACTAAATCGTTGAATAAGGTAACGAATCATGTATCCTGAAGCTACAAAGAAAATAATAAGGGCAATAATAATGTCAACTAATTCATTTGGAATTCCTGCTTCAAGCGGCATGTTTAAAGCCCCTATTTTAAGTCCTCCAAATAATAATGCTGCAAATACAACACCGATGGCCGCGTTTCCTCCCAGAAGGGCAACGGCGATCCCATCAAACCCAACACCTGTAAAACCACCCTTAATGGATGCATAACCAAATGTACCGAGTCCTTCCATAGCACCAGCTAAGCCTGCAAAAGCACCTGAAATAACCATAGAAAGAATAATGTTTCCATTTACATTCATACCTGCATACTGTGAGGCATGTTGATTGAATCCAACGGAACGAAGCTCATAGCCACGAGTCGTTTTCTCTAACAAGAACCACATAACAAACACACAGATTAAAGCGATGAATATTCCCCAGTGTAAACGAGAATAGTCTGTTAAGGTTTCAAAAAATGGTGACTTTAATGAAGCTGTTTCTGCAATATAATCTGTACGATCTTTTCGATCTGTTAATACGTCTCGTATAATAGCATTTGTTACATGAAGAGCAATATAGTTCATCATAATCGTTACAATAACTTCATGTACTCGATATTTGGCTTTTAATAAACCGGGGATAAAGCCCCATAATGCACCTGCTAATGCTGCCGCAATAATAGCAAGAGGTAGATGAATAATCTTTGGAAGCTCATCAAAGGCAACACCTACCCATACAGCTGCCAGCCAACCAACAATTAATTGACCTTCAACACCGATATTAAAAAGGCCAGTTCTAAAAGCAAAAGCAACTGCTAAACCAGCTAATATATATGGTGTAACTTGACGCACTGTTTCACCAACATAGTAAATTTCCCCAAAAACACCCTGCCATAAGGCTGTATATCCCTCTACTGGATTATATCCGTTTATTATCATGATAACCGTTCCAACAATGATTCCTAAAAGTACTGAAATTACAGGGATTAATATATTAATTAAGCGATTAGACATGTGTTTCTCCCCCTTCTTCCTTCCTCTTAGAACCGGCCATCAATAGTCCAAGCTCTTGTTCCGTCGTTTCTTTAGGGTTTACGATGGCAACTATTTGCCCTTCATAAATTACAGCAATTCGATCACTCACATTCATAATCTCTTCTAGTTCAAAAGATAGAAGCAATACAGCTTTCCCATTATCTCTTTGTTCAATCAAACGTTTGTGAATAAACTCGATCGCACCTACGTCTAAACCACGTGTTGGTTGGGCTGCTAT
Source organism: Rossellomorea aquimaris TF-12 (assembly GCF_001648555.1). Lineage (GTDB taxonomy): Bacteria > Bacillota > Bacilli > Bacillales > Bacillaceae_B > Rossellomorea > Rossellomorea aquimaris. The sequence continues at coordinate 523,125 of NZ_LQXM01000029.1, forward strand.
CAAGAGATCCGGATCACGATCAATCTCTCTTCCAATAATGGCTTTTTGCTGATTACCACCGGATAGAGCCCTGGCAAGAGTGTACTCAGATGGGGTTCTTACATCAAATTCTGAAATTAACTTTCGAGCTTGATTATAAATATTTTTATAGTTTAAGATACCTTTATTCGAAAATGGCTTTTGGTAATAGGTTTGTAGAACCATATTTTCACCAATCGGGAAGTCCAAAACAAGTCCATGTTTGTGTCGGTCCTGAGGAATATGACCTACTCCCGTTTCGTAAATTTTACGAGGTTTCATATTAAGAATTTCTTTCCCATTCAACTTAATTGAACCACTCTCGGCTTTATGGAGCCCCGTTACGGCTTCAATGAGCTCACTTTGACCATTTCCATCTACACCTGCTATCCCAAGTATTTCTCCAGCCTTCACTTCCAGGTTTAGTCCTTTAACAACAGGAACATTACGATGGTCTATTACATTTAAGTCTGTTATTTCTAATACATTCTCAGCAGGGGAAGCTTCCTTCTTCTCGGTTTTAAATGTAACTTCACGTCCTACCATCAAGCTAGCCAGATGGTTAGGGTTTGTATCAGAAACACTTACTGTCCCAATTCCTTTACCTTTTCTGATAACGGTAACATTATCACACACTTCCATAATCTCTTTAAGCTTATGGGTAATAAGAATGATAGACTTTCCTTCTTTAATAAGTGTTTTCATAATTTGAATTAGTTCTTTAATTTCTTGTGGAGTAAGCACTGCCGTTGGTTCATCGAAGATAAGAATATCAGCCCCTCGGTAAAGGGTTTTTAAAATTTCTACACGTTGCTGCATCCCAACTGAAATTTCTGAAATTTTAGCTTTGGGGTCCACTTTTAATCCGTATTTCTCTGATATGTCCAGGATATCTTGTTCAGCCTTTTTTATATCCACTGAAGCACCTGACTTAGGTTCACGTCCAAGGATAATATTTTCTGTTACAGTGAAGGTATCGACAAGCATAAAATGTTGATGTACCATCCCAATCCCAAGGTCGTTTGCAATATTAGGGTTTGTGATGTCCACCTTCTTGCCTTTAACTCTAATTTCTCCTTGTTCAGGTTGATACAACCCAAATAGGACATTCATCAATGTGGATTTACCTGCTCCATTCTCACCAAGAAGTGCATGTATTTCACCTTGTTTGAGTTGGAGGGTAATGTTGTCATTTGCAACGATGCCAGGAAATTCTTTACGAATATTCAGCATCTCAATTACATAATCCATTGTTTTCACTCCTTGCGTAGGCTAGGGATATTTATCCAGTAGTTAGAGGTCAGACCTTAACTGACTAGAAAAAAAGGGTTTCCCCTTTAAAACTCTAAATGAAAGATAGAAGAGGATTCTATACTTCAATTAAAGTTTTAAGAAAAAGGGATAAGAGACCAGCAAACCTAGGCCCGCTTATCCCCTTTACTCAAATATTAGTTAGCTGAAAATGATTTAGCAGCATCAAGAGAATCGGGTACAGTAATATCCCCATTCTTAATCTTTTCTTTCCACTCATCTACTTTACTCATAACTTCGTCTTTATTAGAAAGCTCTTCGTTAAGAGGTGCAAGTCCTACACCATCTTCAGTAAGACCGTAAGAAATTACTTCTCCACCAGGGAACTTATCTTCTAAAGCTTTGTTAGAAAGGTCAACTACAGCATTATCAACTCGTTTTAAAGCTGACGTTAAGATAATATTGTGATCGCCTACTTCACCTTCAGCAGATTGGTCAGAGTCAACCCCAATTGCCCAAATCTCGCGAGAAGGATCTTTGTCTTTTAAGTTCTTTGCTTCTGTAAATAAACCGTTACCTGTTCCACCAGAAGCGTGGAAGATAACGTCAACTCCTGAAGAGTACATTTTTGAAGCAATCGTTTGACCACTAGCAGCATCATCAAATGCACCAGCATAGTCAGATGAAATTTCTGCATCAGGGTTAACGGCTTTAACACCAGCGATGAATCCTGATTCAAAACGCTCAATTACTGGAATTTCCATTCCACCAAGGAAACCAATTTTATTTGTTTTTGTAGTCAAACCTGCAACAACACCTGCTAGGAATGAACCTTCTTGCTCTTTGAATGTAATGCTTGCAACGTTTGGTTGCTCTACAACTGCATCAACAATTGCAAATTTAGTGTCTTTTTGTTGTTGTGCAATGTCATTGATTGCACCTTGCATTAGGAATCCGATACCATATACTAAGTCAAAGTCTTGACGTGCTAATTTGTTTAAGTTAGTAGCATAGTCAGCGTCACCTTTTGATTGTAAGTAGTCGAAACCTTCTTTACCTTTTTCTAAGTCATGCTCTTTACCGAAAGCCTGTAAACCTTCCCAAGCAGATTGGTTGAAAGATTTATCATCTACTCCACCAACATCAGTTACCATTGCTACTGTAAATTGATCTTCTTTACTATTTCCTTCACCACTAGATGTACCTTCTTTACTATCGTCTGTTCCACAAGCTCCTAAAATTGTACCAGCAGCTAGAACAAATGACAGCGCTAAACCAAATTTACGCTTTTTCACCTAGAGTACCCCCTAAAATTAGTAATAAATTAGTAGAAAGATTGTTTGTGTTAGACACGCTTTCTTAAAACGTGGAAGCTAAATTTGTCTGATCGAAAATAGTTTACTGAATACAGAATTGGCTCATCATTCTCGTCAAAATGCATTTGTTTTAATACGAGTAAAGCCGTTTCTGGTTCACAATTTAGAATAGGAGAAATTTTATCGTGATAGCCCATTGGTTCTATTTGTGCGACTGCATAAGTAATTCTTTTATTCTCTCGTTTTTCTAAAACGGTGAAAATTGAATTATCTTCATGAGTGAAATTCCTGGGCATAATCTTTTTTGGAATTTTGTCCACACAATAAACAACCGGCTCCCCATTGGCCGTACGAACACGTTCAATGAGAATCACGTCCTCTTCCTCTTCGCAAACAAACCTTTTCATATCCTCTTCAGTAGCTTCTTGAGTAGTTGAGCTTAAGAAAATGGTCCCTGGCTCCATCCCCGCTTGCTTAATCATGTTGGTCACACTGTTTAACTGCTCAATACCAGAAGTAAAGAGCGGTTTCGCGTTTACAAATGTGCCTACACCATGACGACGTACGATGACACTTTCTTCCTCAAGAATTCTGAGAGCTTCCCTAAGAGTAGCTCGACTGACACCTAATTGTTTGGAAAGATCAAATTCAGAAGGGAGTTTTTCTTTCTCTTTGTATATTCCCGATTCGATGTCTTTCTTCAAACGATCAATTACTTGTAAGTATAAATGTCGATTGTCTGTTTTAATTGTCACTGGAACCACCACCAAATTTTCTCAAGACATCAGACCTCTGATGTATATCTTTCCTACTAATCGAAAATACTATAACACTTTTACTTTGATAAATAAATAGCATTGTGTGATTTTGTCGAAAAAAAAGATAATAATTAAAATTCTGACAGTAATAATGTTAAATATTAGTAGATTTTACGTCATGAATAGGTTTTCATGGGTAATTTTTACAATAATTTTACAAATATATTCTGACTGATTTTCTTTTATTACAATCTCAACACAATCACGTAACTTTTGTAAACGCTTTTAATAGTATAACACATTCGTGGATAAACCAGAATACTATAAAAGAAAACGTATACAAAACTAAATTTCAATTTCATTTAACTTAAAAAAAGTGTGTTACCTTATTCTTAGTTGAATAGAGTAACACACTTTTTTTATGAGCTATGTTCTTCTGAAGGCTTCCCAATTAAAACCGTTCTTGGCTTGCTGCCTTCATAAGGACCAACAACCCCTCTTACTTCCATTTCATCAATTAGTCTTGCAGCTCTTGTATATCCGATTCTAAATCTTCTTTGTAGCATAGAAACTGATGCTGTTTGCATTTCTGCTATCAATTGAACGGCATCGTGATATAATTCATCCTCTGCTTTACCGGTTTTTTCATCTTCTTGTACTTCATCAGGTATCATTTCTTCTTGATATTGTGCTTTTTGTTGAGAGATGACAAAGTCGACAATTTCTTCTACTTCTTCATCAGATAAGAATGCCCCTTGAACCCTTGTTGGCTTTGTTGCGCCTACAGGCATAAACAACATATCTCCTCTACCTAACAATTTTTCTGCCCCTCCAGAGTCCAGGATTGTCCTAGAATCGGTTTGAGAAGACACAGCAAAGGCTATTCGAGAAGGAATATTTGCTTTAATGACTCCGGTAATAACATCAACAGATGGTCTTTGGGTTGCAATAATCAGGTGAATACCAGCAGCACGTGCCATTTGTGCAAGTCTTGTTATGGCATCCTCAACATCATTAGATGCTACCATCATTAAATCAGCTAATTCATCTACAATCACCACAATATACGGCAGTAATGGATTTTTTTCTTCGTTCTCATTGTTTTGTTTCTTAACATATTCGTTATATCCTTCAATATTCCTTGTTCCCGTATGTGAGAATAATTCGTATCTTCGTTCCATTTCACTAACTACCTTTTTTAAGGCTTGAGATGCTTTTTTAGCATCCGTAACAACTGGTGCTAATAAATGGGGTACCCCATTATATACATTCAATTCTACCATTTTGGGGTCAATCATCATCAACTTAACCTCATGAGGCTTCGCTCTCATGAGAATACTTGTAATAATGCCATTGATGCATACGCTTTTTCCGCTACCAGTAGCACCTGCTACAAGTAGGTGCGGCATTTTATTCAGTTCTGCTAGAACAGCTTCGCCTGTGATATCTCGCCCAAGTCCAATTTGGAGTTTAGAATCCGGCTTATTTTGTTCCTTTGCTTCTAATACTTCCCGTAAAGAAACCATCGCTACTTCTGAATTAGGTACTTCAATTCCTATGGCAGACTTCCCTGGAATAGGAGCTTCTATTCTAATTCCTTTTGCAGCTAAAGCCAATGCCAAATCATCACTAAGGTTTACAATTCGACTGACCTTTACACCGACATCAGGGTGAACCTCATATTTAGTTACTGCCGGACCTAAGTGGACCTGAGTGACTTTTGCTTTCACTCCGAAGCTTTGAAAGGTTCTTTCCAGTTTAGCTGCGTTGGCATGAATAAGTTGATATTCATTACTTTGGTCCGTTTGTTTCGGGCTCTTTAACAAAGTTAAAGATGGTAACTTGTAATCTTTATTCTCTACTTCAGTAAATGTAATAGGAGGAGAGGATTCTGGTTCTTCTTCTGATTCTGATTTTCTCTGAGAATCAGAAGTCTCTTTTTCGTCATCCTGTTGTTGTAAGCTTTTCTCTTCTTTCCGCTCTCCATGCGCTGTTCCGTAAGCACGTTCTGCAAAATTTGAAATAATTGGTTCACTTTTCTCTTCTTCTATTGGAATATTTGCTTCAATTGTTTGGTTTTCTTCTTTGACGGGAATATTCTTTTTCTTCTTTGGTTTCTTTTCTTTTTTCTTCGTCTGTTCTTCTTTCCATTCTTTCATATCTTCTTTAAATGCAGACCATTGATCACTTAAGAACTGGCCAAATCGCTTCCCAACTTTGCCGAGTACTTCACCTAAAGACTTTCCTGTAACAAGAATGATACCGATTAATATGAATGTCGCACTAACAATTCGTGCACCCTGGGAATCAAATAGGAAATAAGAAACGGCAAATAAGAGACTCCCGATCATTCCTCCTCCTAAATCCGATGTACTTGTTTCCCCCTGTACGTCCATCCAGAATAAATCCCATGTGTTCATGATGACACTAGGATTATTAAAGGAACCATTATTAGACAGCAGGTCAAATAATTTCACATGACTTAACAGCAAGAAGCTTGCAATGATTATATAAACACCTATTAATCGACGACTGAATAATAAAGGCACCTCACGTTTGATCATAAGGTAGCCTGCAACATATAACATCCATAACAAGGCAACCATATACCATTCCCCGAGAAAAAATCGGTGGAAATAAACTAATGCACTACCTACTGCGCCTAATTCTATAATAGAAATAATACTGAGGGCTACAAGAATCATACCTGTAATTTCATATCTAATCGTTTGTTTCAATGTTGAGCTAGTTGAGGATCTCTTTTTTCTTCTTTTTCGTTTGGTCAAAATGTTTCACCTAAATTCCTTATAAGTCTACCCTATTATGTATGTAAAGATGAAGAAAGGGCTGATCCTTTGGGGCAAATCGTATGCCTAAGGTGTCAGACCCTTCCCTTTAACTTGATTGTTGTTTTATATATATGGTTAATGGATGTTTAATTACCAATTTTATTATATCATAACCACTATTTCGGGAAAATCCTCATTCTATCTTAATTCGTAATAAATTCTCCTGGGCAAACTGAATCATTTAAGAAATGAGCGGGATCACTACTCATCACTCTTATTACTCGATACTTATTTTCCTCTTGTTGAACAAGTAGAGGTATACCGTTGTGTTCCATTACCATTTGAGCATTATAAGCTTTTGCATCTGATTGAAAAATAAGGTCATAAGGAACTGTTGTATATAGAATCATTGAACCAACCCTTCTTTCTCCCCAGATTGTCTTCTCATTTCTATTAATTCATTAATTTTTTTAATAGCTGTGCCAATCCCACCAATCCCATCTATAAGTCCGTATTCCACAGCATCATCACCTACTACATTTGTACCAATATCACGTGTTAAATTTCCCTTTGCAAACATTAAATCTTTGAAGTCCTCTTCTGTTATATTACTATGTTTCGTTACAAAGCTCACTACACGATCCTGCATTTTATCCATGTATTCGAACGTCTGTGGCACTCCAATGACTAATCCAGTTAATCGAACAGGGTGAATGGTCATTGTAGCTGTGCTGGCAATGTAAGAAAAATCACATGATACTGCTATTGGAACCCCTATGCTGTGACCTCCCCCTAATACAATTGAGACAGTTGGCTTTGAAAGAGATGCAATCATTTCAGATATAGCCAGACCTGCTTCTACATCTCCACCAACTGTGTTTAAGATGACTACTAATCCTTCGATTTTAGGATTCTGTTCTATGGCTACAAGCTGTGGAATAACATGCTCATATTTTGTTGTTTTGTTTTGTGGAGGAAGTTGCATATGGCCTTCAATTTGACCTACGATTGTTAAACAATGAATATTAGAGTCCTGGGAAAGCTGAGGAACGTTGGTTTGTCCTAATTGCTGTATTTTTTCCATTAAGCCAGAAGGTTTATCTTTTCCATCCTCCTGACCTTTGTTTGGTTGTTCTGTATTCGGTTGATTTTGATCATTCATATCAGACATCTCCTTTTCATATCCATTCTCTTGTTATTATTTTAAAAAAGGAGTGTTTTCATACTGTAAATTGTTTAGATAACGTCGGTTTACGAGAGGGATGGTAAGTTTTTGGTGTGTACTAGAGAATTCTATTTGAATATTTCCAGTGTGTTTTCTAATAGATTTTATAAAAAAGCAGCGAATTGTTTTAATGCGTAAACAATTCGCTGCTTTCTATCGTTATACCTCCATAATTATAGGGAGGATCATAGGTCTTCTTCTCGTCTTATTAAACAAATAATAATTTAATTGGTCTCGAACATCTTGTTTAATGGCATTCCATTCAAAAGAACCTTTTTGAAGATAGGTATGAACAATGTCCGTCACAATCCCTGAGGCACCCTCCATTAACTCTTCTGATTCTCTTACATACACAAATCCTCGAGAGATAATCTCAGGTCCTGACACGATGGTTTTGTTTTTTCTGTTAATCGTCACGACTACTGTAAAAACTCCATCCTCGGATAAAAGCTTACGATCACGAAGAACAATATTTCCCACATCTCCAACACCAATTCCATCGATTAAAACATTTCCGGCTTGAACTCGACCGCTCATTCTCATTTTACCATCTTTATATTGAAGAACATCACCTTTGTCTAAGATGAAAATTTGTTTATAAGGTAATCCAATATCATGAGCCAATTGACTATGAGCAACAAGCATTTTATATTCTCCCTGAATGGGTACAAAATACTTGGGTTTCATAATATTTAACATAAATTTCAAGTCTTCCTGACTACCATGACCTGATACATGAACCATTTTGTTTGCTGTTAAGACATTTGCACCAGCTCTATAAAGCATATCAATAGTTTTTCCAACGGTTACTTCCATCCCAGGTGAAGGTGTTGCAGTGATTAAAACCGTATCCCCTTCTTCGATATTCACTTGGCGATGTGTACGCTTGGACATTCTTTGAAGAGCCTCAAAGGGTTCACCTTGTGTCCCCGTAGCAATAATGACTACTTCATCTTTGGGATAATCTCCAATTTCATCTATGGAGATGATCATTCCTTCTCGTACGTGAATATATCCTAATTTTAAAGCTACATCATATACCCTCTTCAAACTCTTTCCAACAACAACAACTTTTCGATTGTTTTGTTCTGCAGCATCAAAAACTTGTTGAAGTCGAATAAGATTAGATGCAAATGATGCAACAATCACTCTACCCGTTGCCATCCTGAAAGCGTCAGTAACATGCTGAGCTATCACTGCTTCAGAAGTCGTATAACCCGGTCTCTCTGCTTCTATACTATCTGATAAAAGGCAAAGTACACCCTTGTCTCCTATTTGTGCCATCTTTCCAAGGTCAGGTCGATAAAGATGTTTCGCAGATTGATCAAATTTAAATTCTCCCGTATGTACAATGACACCTTCAGACGTATGAAGACATACACCGACGGAGTCAGGGATACTATGTGTTGTTCTGAAAAAAGTTACATCAATACTTTTAAAGTGAAGAAGACTATCTGAATGGATATTGTAAAATTTCACTTCTTCATGAACCTGTTCATCTTTTAAACGTGCTTTAACGAGGGCGTTCGTTAGTCTGGTACCGTATACAGGGGCTTTGACACTGTTTAATACATACGTAATTGCTCCTATACTGTCCTCATGCCCATGTGTTAGGAATATCCCTTTTACCCGATCTTTATTTTCGATTAAATATTGTATGTCTGGAATGACAATGTCAATTCCCAGCATTTCATTTTCCGGAAACATTAATCCCGCATCGATGACAAAGATTTCTTCGTCCACTTCAATGACATACATATTTTTCCCGATTTCTCCGACTCCCCCAAGTGGAATGATTTTTATACTTTCATTTTTTGTTTTACTCACTATTATGTCCTCCTATGCTGTGCCTTCCCCGATCTTTAATCAGTTAAATTAATTATACTTGATAATAATTTTTAATTACAACCAATTTTATCCTTAACAGGAATGAACAGGCGTATCCTTTTGGAGATTAGGTCGACTTCCGCAATCATTTTACTACGTAACTATTTCGATACCTCTTCCATAAATCCTCCTTTATAAAAATTATTATTAGAAATAAGGGCATAAGTGGTTATAAATGCAAAAAGACTGTGACGGTTATTATCCGGCACAGTCTTTTAACAATCATGATAATGTTTGAAGCAATTGAGTCAGTTTTACCCTTTCTACTTCTGTTAATGGTATCAAGGGTAATCGCACAGAACCTACATCAAGACCTTTCATCTGAAGGGCAGTCTTTACAGGTGTCGGACTAGGACTTGTGAATAATCCTTTCATGACAGGTAATAGAGCTTGATGTAATGTAGCTGACCGAAGTGGATTACCCTCTGTAAATTCTTTAATCATCTCTTGCATTTCATTTCCAATAATATGAGAAGCTACTGAAACAATCCCTGCTCCACCGATTGATAATACTGGGAGGGTTAAACCATCATCACCACTATAAAGTAAGAAATCTTGAGGGGTTTTAGAGATAATTTCAGTCATCCCATCTAAATCTCCACTTGCTTCCTTCACCGCCACAATGTTTTCAACTTCTGATAAACGAATGATTGTTTCAGGTGCGACATTAACAGAGGAACGACCTGGAATATTATAGAGCATTACAGGTAAGGTTGTGGATTCAGCAATCCCTTTGAAATGTAGAAATAAACCTTCTTGACTTGGTTTATTATAATAAGGCGCCACTAGCATTATCGCATCTACACCAGCATCTTCTGCTTTTTTTGTTAACTCAATTGACTCATGTGTATTATTACTTCCCGTCCCTGCAATAACAGGTATTCTGCCATTTACCACTTTTACAACATGGCGAAATAAAGCGACCTTTTCCTCTTTTGTTAAAGTAGGTGATTCTCCTGTAGTACCTGCTACCACTAGTGAATCAGTACCATTGTCAATTAAATAGTCAACCAGTTGTGACGTTTTTGTAAAATCAATATTTCCTTTACGGTCGAATGGAGTGACCATTGCCGTAGATACGCGACCAAAATTCAATATTTCCACTCTCCTTATAAATCCATTATCCAACTTTAAATGTTGAGTTTTTCTCTTGTAATTGAAAAGTGTCATGAAGTGCATTTATAGCGTTTATTAAATCCATTTCTTTCACCAGTACCCAGATGGTCGTATGACTGTCGGCTGATTGTAGTATCCGTATTCCTTTGTCTGACAAGGAAGATACGATGGCAGAGGTAACTCCAGGTACTCCGTTCATGCCTGCACCAACTACTGATACCTTCGCACAATCTGGTTCTATAACAGGCTCGTGCCCCAGCTTCTTTAATACAGATATTGCCGCGACTGCCAATGATGAAGCCACTGTATACACTACTCCTCTAGGAGAGATATTAATAAAGTCCACACTGATTTTCTCTTTTGCCATTGCTTTAAACACTTCTGCCTGAAGATTGTATTGATCTTCCTTAGCAAACACTTTAATTTGTGTTAATTGACTTACATGAGCAATTCCCGTTACGGGATGATTTCTAAACTCTTTGTGAGCTTTGGTGTTTTCGAGAGTGGTAACTAGAGTACCTTCACCTTTTGAATATGTCGAGCGAATCCTTAGAGGTACATTAGAATTCATGGCAATCTCTACAGCCCTTGGGTGGATCACTTTTGCCCCTTGATAAGCCATATTACAAACTTCATTATAGGAAACAACTGAAATCGGTCTAGCCTTCGAAGAAATTCGAGGATCAGCTGTCATAACGCCATCTACGTCTGTAAAAATGTCAATGAATTCCGCTTTTAAAGCAACACCTAATGCAGAAGCTGAGGTATCACTCCCTCCTCTTCCAATCGTTGTTATATCGCCACCCTTGGTTGCCCCTTGAAAACCTGCAACTACTACAGCATCATGATTTTCTAATTCTTTCATTAGGCGACTGCAATTCATTTCGATTATTTTAGCATTATTGAAGTCATTATTCGTTGTAAATCCTGCTTGGGCCCCCGTAAGTGCTGTAGAGCGTATCCCATTGGTAATAAGCAAATTTGAAAAAACTAGACTGGAAATAATTTCTCCACAAGATAATAATAAATCTTGCTCTCTCTTACTAACAATTGTATTCGTACCACCAATTAATGAAAGTAAGGAGTCCGTTGCATAGGGGTCACCTTTTCTTCCCATTGCCGAAACAACAACAACCACCTTATACCCCTTTTGGATGGCTTGTTTTGTGTGATCAAGTGCTTTTAATCTGCTCTTTTCATCACGGACAGATGTTCCACCAAATTTTTGAACAATTACCTTCATGACTACACCTCAATTGTCATATATGTTCAAGAGGTATGAGGGGATAGATTATTTGAATTGTAAGTGGGATGGCTACAATATTCCTCTTAAATTATTTAACTAAACCTAACTTTAATAAGCTTTCTGCAATTTGCACCGAATTCCAAGCCGCTCCCTTTAAAAGATTGTCGGAAACAATCCACATGTGAAAGCCGTTGGCTTCATCTAAATCTTTTCGAACACGACCGACAAATACATCTGGTTTCCCTACAGCATGGGCAGGCATAGGGTATATTTGTTCTTCAGGTACATCCTCAAGTGTAACTCCCGGTGCTTCGTTTAATATTTCATGCAGATCTTTCACAGAAACAGAATCCTGTTCAATTTCAATATATACACTTTCAGAGTGACCTGTGACAACCGGTAATCTAACACATGTAGCTGATACCTTCAAAGCAGGCATGTGCATAATTTTTTTTGTTTCATTAATCATTTTCATTTCCTCAAAAGTAAATCCGTTATCATCAAATTTATCTATTTGTGGAATCGCATTAAATGCAATCTGATAATGCTTCTTGTCTCCCTTTACTGGCAGTACACTTGGCTCAAATGCCTCTTGGGATAAAATCGCTTGTGATTGTTGTTGTAATTCATCAATCGCTACTGCCCCGGCTCCTGAAACTGCCTGGTAAGTAGAAACAATGACCTTGGTCAAACCATATTTTTTTCGAACAGGTTCAAGTGCAGCCACCATTTGAATCGTTGAACAATTTGGATTGGCTATAATTCCATTATGAAGTTTTAAATCTTCCTCATTTACTTCTGGTACAACTAAAGGTACGTTTGGATCCATACGGAATGCGCTTGTGTTATCCACCACGATGGCACCATGCTTTACCGCTTCAGGAGCAAGTCGTTTTGAGACATCTCCACCTGCACTAAACAAAGCAATATCTACTCCTATAAAGCTTTCAGGTTTTGCTTCCTCGACTACCCACTCTTTCCCCTTAAAGGTTACTGTGCTACCAGCTGAACGCGCAGAAGATAATAGTGTTAATTGTTTTATTGGAAAATTCCTTTTTTCTAAAGTTTTAAGCATTTGATTTCCGACAGCGCCTGTAGCGCCTACAACAGCTACATGAAATCCTGATGTATCCAAAATATTCTCTCCTTCCAACCATTCAATATTCTCATAGTAGAATAGGTGAATCATTCAGTCTATTACTATAATAAAGAATATTTTAACATAAACAATTATTCGACAATAGAAGATTTTTTGTATCAGATTATATTCTTTCTTTTCTACTTTCATTCATCATCTTTCCTTAAGCATGAAAAGAAGGCCATCTTATTTGATAAGGTGATAGCCTTCATAAAGTATTAATCCAAGTATCTCTCGACAACTACTGGTTGAATTTGAACGCCTTCCATAGCAGCTTCAACTGTTTCTTGAATGAGTGTCATTCTTGCAACCATTGATTTTGGTTTCTTTTCAGGAGCATCTTGCCCAAATGGAATAAAATATATATCCTTCGTTGAAATTAACCTCATTAAATTTACGCCATTTAGACCAAGTGCATCATTTGTAGAGATTCCGAGAACAACTGGACGATGATTACGAAGCGTTGCTTTAGCTGCCATTAGTACTGGGGAGTCTGTCATAGCATTGGCAAATTTACTCATGGAATTACCAGTTAATGGAGCAATCACCATACAGTCTAATGGGATTTTTGGACCTAACGGTTCTGCCTTCACGATCGAATCAATGACCTTATGCCCCGTTACATCTTCTATCCGCTTTATCCAATCTTCTCCTTTGCCAAACCTTGTTTCAGTATTCATGACGGTTGAAGTCACAATTGGCATAACTTCAGCTCCGTTATTTACCAATCGTTCGATTTCTGGAAATACAGCATCATACGTGCAATGCGACCCTGTCAGACCAAACCCTATTCGTTTACCTTTAACACTCAAGACGATTTCTCCTTCCCTAAATCAAGATCTTTTTCTATTAATTGACTTAATACGTTCGCCAAAATTTGCCCGGCAGTTTTTGGTGCAACGATTCCAGGTAGCCCTGGTGCAAGCAAAGCTTTTATTCCTCTTTTCTCTGCATATCGAAAATCTGTTCCACCTGGCTTTGAAGCCAAATCAATAATTAAAGTATGAGCAGGCATTTTTGCAATCACTTCAGCTTTAACAATAGGAATCGGGATCGTATTAATACAAATATCACAATCCTCCACCTTTTTCTGTAAGTGATCCAAATGGAAAGCTTCTAAACCCATTTCTGTTATCCTGGCTAAATGCTCACTTTTCCGAACACCAACCCTCACCTTTCCTCCAAGATGGTGAAAGGTTCTCGCTACACTCATTCCAACCCTTCCAAGACCTAATATAATGATAGTAGATCCATGAATTGTAAAATCTGTATGTTGAATAGCCATCATGATGGTTCCTTCCACTGTGGGAATCGAATTATATATGGCAACATCATCTCTTTCAAACAACTGAACTAACTTTCGGTTAGTCGAAGACATTACTTTATCCAAATATTGATTACTAATTCCTGAATAGATCGTACAGTGATCTGGCGTCTGTGATACAATATTTTCGGTTAAATAAATTTTCTCATTCGAAAATATGGTGTCAATTTCTCCTTGTAGATTCGTGCCAGGTACAGGTAAAATAATGGCATCTATAATGGAGAAGTCCACTTCATCGAGCTTTTCCTTAGTGGCCCCTGTAAAGGCATGATCTAGTTGTTCAAAACCTACAAGTGAGATTTTTGCATCTAACTCTGTAAGTTTTCGAATAATCTCAAGTTGACGAGCATCTCCGCCTAGTACTGCGATCTGCATTCCGGTCAACATCACTGCTTTCACCTTCTTTTACATAATCGCTATAATTAATCCCTTTTCACTTCAACAGTGTATGTTATGAACACCTAATAGGTGAGTGGAAATACATAAGGTATGATGATTGGAATCAATTACTGCTTTATTTGAAATCTTCCTCTCAATCTGCTATTCACAACTTATGAAAGAACTCTCCTTTTGGAATTCTGCTGATGGAGGAAAAATAGCCGAAAAAAAAAAAAAAAACGAGGATATCCTCGTTTTAATCGCGACTTATTTATTCATCACTCGAAACCTCTAATATGATCATATCGGCTCCGATTGTTCGAATCTGATGCCATGGCACCCGAATTTCTCCACCTTGTTTTCGTAACCATTTCCCTGTTGGTATAACGAGAGCTTTTATTTGCCCAGACTGATCATTAAACTCTAAATCTGTTTGACCAAGCACTCCCATTCTTTCTGCTTTTTTATAATCAACTATTTCTTTCCCGCTTAATTCACTTAACCTCATGAAGGTACCTCCCCTAAAAATGCTCTGTGATACAATGTATACACTGTCCCTATTTTTTAGAAGAAGATATTTGTAAAGTTCTTTCTACAAACGAAAAAGGCAGACTATTTCGTCTGCCTTTTCGTTATTTTTTCATTTTTTCAGGAAGTTTTCCGTCTGGACTAATCAAGGATAAGGCATAATCGTCAGTAAAAATATCAATGGCTAATTGATTGACTCTTTCCATTGTGACCCCATCAATCTCTTCCACAATTTCATCTAACGTACGATGTCTTTTGAGTAATAATTCATTTTTCCCGTTACGACTCATTCGACTATTTGTACTTTCTAAACTTAACATGAGATTCCCTTTTAGTTGTTCTTTACTGTTTGTTAACTCTTTAGAGGTAATTCCATCCCTTTTTAGTTCTTGTAGGGTTGTATCCATCGTTTCAAATAGTTGGTCTAATTGATTCGCACCCGTCCCACCATATATGGTAACCATTCCGCTATCTTCATAGGCAGAATGATACGAGAAGACAGAATAAGCAAGTCCCCTTTGTTCTCTCACTTCTTGGAATAGTCTTGAGGACATACTTCCACCCAATACATTATTTAATACGATTAAGTTATATATATCTGAGTGTCCGATTTGTAATCCATTAAACCCTAAGCATAAATGGGCTTGTTCTGTGTCCTTTTTACGTGCAAGCTTATTGTAATGAAAAGCAGGTTTTTCTCTCTCCTCGGGTCCTTTGCCACCTTCGAAAGATCCAAATAAATTTTCAACTTCTTTGATAAAACTTTCATCAACATTTCCCGCGACGGACACGACTACTTGATCAGGTGTGTACATGTCATACATGTACTGTTTTAGTTTATCTTGATTAAAAGAGTGCAGTGTTTCTTCTGTTCCTAGAATTGGGTATCCCAGTGGGTGTTCTTCATATACTGCTTTACTCAGTAAATCATGAACGATGTCATCCGGGGTATCTTCATACATTTTAATTTCCTCATAGACAACATTCTTTTCTTTAGTCATTTCATCTTCTACGAAAGTAGAATTAAAAAACATATCTGAAAGGGTATGTAGGGCATAATCGGCATGATTATCTAACACTTTCGCATAGTAGCAAGTATATTCCTTAGAGGTAAAAGCATTTACTTGCCCTCCAATACTGTCGAAAGACTCTGCGATTTCCCTAGCGCTCTTTGTTTTAGTCCCTTTAAAAAACATATGTTCAAGGAAATGTGAAACTCCATTATTTTGCTTTGTTTCATTACGTGATCCTGTACCAATCCATATACCTATGGCTACTGAGCGTACGGTTGGTATTTCTTCAAGAACAATTCTAAGTCCATTTTTGCATGTATATTTCCTAATCAAAAATAGTTCCTCCTATTCATGCTGTAAAAAATTACTGCTTCTTTTTAACACTTTCTTGTTGAGGTGAATGGTCTATGTCAGCTGCAATTCTCTCTTCATTAACTAAACTAGTAACTGTACCTATCCTCAAATTTTGTGCCTTTATTTGCAGAATTAACGAATTTAAAGAGTTAGCAGTTGAAGCTGTTGGGTGCATTAAAATAATTGCCCCTTTATGCAATTTACCCATAACACGATTTACTAATACATTAGGTTGCGGCTTCTGCCAATCAATCGTATCTACACTCCACATGACCGTTCTCATATCCATCTCATCTGCTATTTCGATGACTTCATCACGATAGCTTCCACTTGGTGGAGCAAACCATTTTACCTTTTTACCAGTTGTTACTTCAATCATTTCGTTTGTCTTTTTCAACTCATCTTTTATTTTAACTGTTTCTAATGTTTTCAAATCTGGATGTGTGTACGAATGATTCCCTACTTCATGACCAGCATCTACAATCATCTTAGCTAAATCAGGATTATTTTTCACCCATCTACCCTCTAGAAAAAAGGTAGCATACACATGGTGTTTTTTCAAAGTAGAGAGCATATCGGGAATATACTCATTCCCCCAAGCAACATTTATTATGAATGAAGCCATCGGTTTATCTGGATTGCCTCTATATACAGGAGATGGAGGTAAGTCCGATAAATGTATACTTGGAGAAATTTGTTCGTACACAAGTAAATCCTCACGAAAGCTCTTTTCCTTTTTCATGTTTTTAATGGAAGCATTGACATCAACTTTTAATCCATTATAGCCAGGGGTAGCTTTCCATACTTTATCTATTTTAGCATCTTGAGGTGATATGATTCTCTCTTCTGCTTCCTGCCTAACTCTGTCAGTGAAATCACTGACTCCATTTACACTTATAGAGTCTTGCTTCAGTTGGATGAGATACTGATCCGATAAGGGGTTTTCCACAACTACTAAAGTAACAATAGCAATGAGGCTTATTCCCAGCAAGTATTTTTTTTCCATACTTGTTCACCTTCCTTCTCCTAAAACATATGTAGGAATTGGACAAGGTAGAACGGTATGGGTTTCACATATAAAAAGGCTGTCCAATAGGAGAGTTTGCTCCATACAGGACAGCCTGCCAATCTAGCAAGTGTTATGCTTGATTTTGTTCTTCTTTTTCACGTTGTTCTTTTAATACAGCTTTTCTTGATAGGTTCACTCTTCCTTGATTATCGATATCCAATACCTTTACAAGGATTTCATCTCCAATGGCAACTACGTCTTCAACTTTACGAATACGTTCTTCTGCAATTTCAGAAATATGCACTAAGCCATCCTTACCACTGAAGATTTCAACGAATGCACCAAATTTTTCAATACGCTTTACTTTACCAAGATACATTTGGCCAGGTTCAACTTCTCTAACAATATCTTCTATTGTTTTCTTAGCAACCTTGTTCATCTCATCATCAATAGAAGAGATGAAAATTGTTCCATCTTGTTCGATGTCAATTTTAACTCCTGTTTCATCAATGATCTTGTTAATCTGTTTACCACTTGGTCCAATTACATCACGAATCTTATCTGGTTTAATATGCATCGTTAATATTTTTGGTGCATATTTTGAAAGGGTTGATCTTGATTCACCGATTGTCGCTAACATGCTCTCTAGAATTTGCATTCTACCCTTTTTCGCTTGTTGAAGAGCTTCTTCCAGAATTTCACGTGATAAACCATCTATCTTAATATCCATTTGAAGAGCGGTAACTCCATTTGAAGTACCTGCAACTTTAAAGTCCATATCCCCTAAATGGTCTTCCATTCCTTGAATGTCCGTTAAGATTGAGTAATTTTCTCCAGATTTTATAAGACCCATTGCAATACCAGCTACTGGCGCTTTAATAGGTACACCTGCGTCCATCATGGCTAATGTACTTGCACAGATACTTGCTTGAGAAGTAGACCCATTTGATTCAAGTACTTCAGAAACAAGACGCATAGTATATGGAAAATCCTTCTCATTAGGAATAACTGGATCTAATGCTCTCTCTCCTAATGCTCCATGTCCAATTTCACGGCGGCCTGGTCCTCGGATTGGTCCAGTTTCTCCTACACTAAATTGTGGGAAATTGTAATGATGCATAAAGCGTTTAGATTCTTCAATACCTAGTCCATCAAGAACTTGCACATCGCCTAAGGCACCTAGGGTACAAATACTTAAAGCTTGTGTTTGTCCACGAGTAAAGAGTCCAGATCCATGGGTTCTAGGCAGTAACCCTACTTCAGAAGAAAGAGGTCGAATTTCATCTACTTTACGACCATCAGGACGAACTTTATCTTCAGTAATAAGGCGACGCACTTCATTTTTCACTAGCTTGTCTAACACTTTTTTCACTTGCTTAAGTGAATCATCATCCGCTTCTTTCTCTTCTTCGAAATGAGTAATGACATTATTCTTTACAGCTTTTATTGCTTCTTCACGAGCATGCTTCTCTTGAACTTGAATAGCTGGGATTAATTCACTTTCACATAGTGAGCGAACTTCAGCTTCAATCGTTGCATCAAGCTCAAAAAGTTTGATTTCTGTTTTTTCTTTACCTACTTTTGCAACAATTTCTTCTTGGAACGAAACTAACCGCTTAATTTCCTCATGTCCAAACATGATTGCTTCAAGCATAGTTTCTTCCGGCACTTCATTTGCACCGGCTTCGACCATATTAATGGCATCCTTTGTACCGGCAACAGATAAATGAATTTCACTTTTCTCCAATTGTTCAACAGAAGGATTAATAATGAATTCTCCATCCACAAGTCCAACAATAACCCCAGCTATTGGGCCTTCAAACGGTATATCAGAAACTGATAGTGCTAATGATGAACCAAACATAGCTGCCATTTCAGATGAACAGTTTTGATCCACACTCATTACCATACTAATAACTTGTACTTCATTTCGGAATCCGTCAGCGAATAATGGACGAATAGGGCGATCGATTAAACGACTTGCCAAGATTGCCTTTTCACTAGGGCGTCCCTCACGCTTAATAAAGCCACCAGGTATTTTACCTACTGCATATAATCTTTCCTCGTAGTTTACTGTTAGTGGGAAGAAATCGAGTGGTTTTGGTTCTTTTGAAGCTGTCGCACTACTTAATACTGCAGTATCTCCATAACGAATTAATACTGCTCCATTTGCTTGTTTGGCTAATTGGCCAACCTCGACCGTCAATTCTCTTCCGGCCCAATCAATGGAAAAGGTTTGTTTAGTTTGTTCCATAACGTGTACCCCTCTCTTTATACATCACTTAAAGGGCATCGGCTGAACCTTACCCGTATAATAAAAATCATTTTAATAATCTATATCATGCACTATGGTGCTGTTATATTCATTGAAATTACCGCATTTCGAACCATAATTGGGGGCTGACTCCCAAAATTAACTAATAAAGCTTTTTTATGAAAATATTTTTTCACCATTTCATTTAAAAGGAGACTTCCGTTTTTCTTTATATTATGTATTGTAGACAAAAACAGAAAGAATGAATACGTTTTGTTACAATTTCCAGATTAAATTTGCGAAATTAAATGGGGAATCATACAAAGATTTCCACTTTTAAAAACTAAAGAAAAAGCGGGAAAGATTCCCGCTTCCTTTGTCTGTTTATCGACGTAAACCTAATTTGTTAATTAAATCACGGTAGCGTTGTACATCTTTCTTACGTAGGTAAGATAATAGATTACGACGGTGACCTACCATTTTAAGAAGACCGCGACGAGAGTGGTGGTCTTTCTTATGAACGCGTAAATGATCGTTCAGATTGTTAATTTCTTCAGTTAGGACAGCAATTTGAACTTCTGGAGATCCAGTATCGTTCTCATGTACTTTGTATTCACTGATAAGCTCGTTTTTACGTTCTTTAGTGATAGCCATCCTTTTCACCTCCTAATAATTTCTTTCAAATCCCCTGTTACTGAGCAGCCGTTGGTGAATCGTGATGCCAAGCAAAGGTTCATTTCATACGCTATTTAGAATACTACTCTTTACGACAAAAATCAAGTGCTAACATCAAATTTCCGAAAAGTAGTGTATTGCTTCATCTTTATCCTTTTGTATTTGGGTAATTAATTCCTGAATCCCTGAAAATTTCACTTCGTCCCTGATTCGATGATACCAGTCAACATACACTTCTTCTCCATAAATTGAAGTATGAAAATCGAAGATATGGACTTCGATAGACATTGAATACTCCTCTGGATTTTTGAAAGTAGGTTTATAGCCAATATTACATACCCCATTATACCATTGATCATGTATGTGGATTCTTACAGCATATACACCAACTTTAGGTGTTAAATAATCATCTGCCATTTCGATATTGGCAGTCGGAAAACCTATTTTCCGACCTCTTTTATCACCGTGGATGACTGTTCCTTTTATTCTATACGGTCTTCCAAGTAGTTCCTGAACCTTCATTACATTCCCTGATCTAAGATTTTCTCTAATTAAAGTAGAACTTACCTTAAAGTCTTGATCGGTTAATTCAGGTATTGTTGTAGAAGTGAATGTATCTCTTGAATGAAATGGAAGAGTTTCCATGGTTCCTTTTCCTAATCGTCCGTAAGAATAATCAAAGCCAGCTATTACATGCAAGACATTCAGACCAATAATATATTGATCTACAAATTCCTGGGGCAACAGGCTTGCGAAGTCAGAAGTGAATCGAACAATAAATAAGTAATCCACTCCTAATTCCTGCATGATTTCTTTCTTATCCTGAAGAGGGGTTATGTAATGGATATGTTTATGTTTATGACCTAATACAACAGATGGGTGAGGATCAAATGTCATAACAGCACTATAGACATTAATATCTCTTGCCTTCTCTACTGCCGACTTAATGACCTCTTGATGCCCTTTGTGCACTCCATCAAAATATCCCAGTGCTAACACTAAAGGAGGAAATTCAGTTTTACTAATTGAATGTGGATGATGTAAAGTTATTACTTTCACAGTATTTCACCTTTTTCACTAGTCGTTGAAAAGCACTTTAACAGGTTTAATTATCCCTTGTTTGTCTGGATGACGCTGATAAATAGCAATGGCCTTCCCTTCATACTCCATTACTACTTCTACGCTCTGTGGCCAATCCTCAGGCTCTTCCAAGCGTGCTCCGTTCTTCACTTTCTCTGCTAATGTATCATTAATTACCCTTTTCGGCAAATGTAAAAGTCCCAATTCTAAAGGCAGTAAAAGTCTTTCAGGATTCTCATTTTGAACATATTCTTCAATTTGTTCTAAGGTTAAACAATCTTCGCTAGTAAAACTTGCAGATTGGGTTCTGGTAAGTGCTGACATATGGGCTGGGTACCCTAATCGCCTGCCAATTTCAACAGCAAGCGTTCTTACATAGGTCCCCTTACTGCAAGAAACTTTAAATGTAAATGAGACATTTTCACCCTTCAATTCTTGCCAATCTTCAAGTAATTCGAGACTGTGTATTTGCACCTTCCTTGATGGTCTTTCTACTTCAATTCCTTTTCTTGCATACTCATATAATCTTTTCCCGTTCACTTTCACAGCTGAAAACATAGGAGGTGTTTGAATAATCTCACCTGTTAATTCTTTTAATATTGCTTCAATCTCATCTCTACTTATGGTACCCTCTATTCTCTTCTCCTCAACTCTCTCTCCCCAGGCATCCTCAGTCGTTGTGGAAAAGCCTAATGTCACTTCTCCTTCATAGGTCTTTCCTGAAGAGGTTATGTAATCAGCAATTTTTGTAGCACGTCCGATGCATATAGGTAAGACTCCAGATACTTCTGGGTCAAGTGTTCCGGTATGTCCTACTTTTTTTGTTTTTAGGAGCTTTCTTAATTTAAAAACGCAATCATGGGAGGTCATGCCTCTTGGTTTCCATAAGGGTAAGATCCCGTTCATTTATAATACCTCCAATTGTAGAGTGTCCTATTTTTATTTATTCTTAATGAGAAAGGACTGACCCTCCGGATTTGTTTCGCTCCATAGGATCAGTCCTTTCTTGTTACTCTTCTTTATCTTTTGATTCTTCTTGCGGATCATCTTGCACTTTACGAAGTAAAGTTTCAATATGATTTCCATAATCAATCGATTCATCAAACTCAAAAATAATTTCAGGTGTTTTACGAAGTCGAACTCTTTGTCCTAACTCTGAACGTATGAATCCTTTTGCCTTCGCAAGACCCTTAAGTGTGTTCTCTCTTTGGTCTTCTCCACCTAGAACTGTAATGTATACCTTCGCCTGTTGCAAATCGCCAGATACTTCAACATCTGTAACAGTCACAAAGCCAATACGCGGGTCCTTTATTTTTCGTCCGATAATATCGCTGAGCTCTTTCTTCATTTGCTCGCCAACTCGATTCGCACGATGGCTCATCAATATCACCTCATAATTAAGTCTTTGCTAAAAAGTATTGAAATGTGAGATTTGACTAGAATGTTTCTCTTGTTGTTTCTAGTCTTTCCCACTCTGGAAAAGAATCGATGAACTTTAATGCATTTTCTATTTCTCTTTCACTGGCACCTTTAGTGGAAGCCACAGTAACTATGGCAATTCTTGTTCTCTGCCACACATCTTGATGATCAATTTCAGAAACAGCTACATTGTGTTTTTGTTTGAGTCTTGTAATGACTCTCTGTAAAACAGCTCTTTTTTCTTTTAAAGAGTGAGAATGATAAATCATACACTCACATTCAACATACGTGATCATTTACGTTTAATTTCCTCCATAATAAAGGCTTCGATTACATCGCCTTCTTTAACATCATTAAAGTTCTTAATCGTAATACCACACTCATAGCCTCTTGCTACTTCTTTAGCATCATCTTTAAAACGTTTCAGGGCATCTAGCTCACCTTCAAAGATAACGATTCCGTCACGGATAAGGCGAACTCCACTATCACGAGAGATTTTCCCCTCTGTCACATAGCTTCCCGCAATTGTACCAACTTTAGACACTTTAAACGTTTGACGTACTTCTGCCTGACCGATGATTTTTTCTTCGAATTCAGGATCTAGCATACCTTGCATTGCTGCCTCTATTTCTTCCATTACTTTATAGATAATGCGATGCAGACGTATTTCAACACCTTCAGCCTCGGCAGTACGTTTCGCGTTTACATCTGGACGTACGTTAAAGCCGATAACGATAGCATTGGAAGCAGAAGCAAGTGTGATATCAGATTCATTAATTGCTCCAACACCAGTATGAATGATGCGGATATTTACACCTTCTACTTCAATTTTCAGTAATGAAGCGGCAAGAGCTTCCACAGAACCCTGTACATCAGCCTTTAGTACAAGATTTAAATCTTTCATTTCTCCTTGCTTCATTTGTTCGAATAGATTTTCCAGACTAACTTTGGATTTTTCTCCACGCTGAGCCTGTAGTGCTTGTGATGCACGGGATTCACCTACAGAACGAGCTGTCTTTTCGTCTTCAAATACAACAAAACGATCTCCTGCTTGAGGAACGTCATTTAAACCTGTAATTTCAACTGGAGCAGATGGACCAGCTTCTTTTACTCGACGCCCTAAGTCATTTACCATTGCACGAACGCGACCAAAAGTATTTCCTACAACGATAGGGTCTCCAACTTTTAACGTTCCGTTCTGAACAAGAAGCGTTGCAACTGATCCACGACCTTTATCTAATTGTGCTTCAATTACAGTACCCAAGGCAGGACGATTTGGATTCGCTTTAAGTTCCTCGACTTCACTTACAAGGACAATCATCTCAAGTAAATTATCAATTCCTTCACCTGATAATGCAGAAAGAGGAACGAAAATAGTATCCCCACCCCACGCTTCAGGAACAAGTTCATATTCAGTTAGTTCCTGCATAACACGATCAGGGTTAGCCGCTTCCTTATCCATTTTGTTAACGGCGATGATGATTGGAACCTCAGCAGCTTTAGCATGATTAATGGCTTCAACCGTTTGAGGCATTACACCATCATCTGCAGCAACAACGATAATAGCTATATCAGTTACTTGAGCACCACGGGCACGCATAGTTGTGAATGCAGCATGTCCAGGAGTATCAAGGAAAGTGATTTTCTTTCCATCTTCTTCTACTTGATACGCACCAATATGCTGAGTGATTCCACCCGCTTCACCGGCAGTTACTTTAGTGTTTCGAATGGAGTCCAGTAGGGTTGTTTTACCATGGTCTACGTGCCCCATAATCGTAACAACAGATGGACGTTCTTCAACTTGCTCTTCTGAATCTTCAGTGAAGTATACTTCAAGATCCGTAGCATCTACTCTGATCTCTTCTTCCACTTCTACACCGTATTCTCCAGCAATTAATTCAATTGAATCTTTATCCAGCTCTTGATTGATTGTTGCCATAACACCAAGCATGAAAAGCTTCTTGATAATTTCTGAAGGTTCTTTGTGTAATTTTTTTGCAAGTTCAGATACCGTTAAAGAATCTGTAAATGTTATTTTAGAAGGAAGTTCCTTTTTCTTAGCCGGCTGTTGTTGTTGAGGAGCCTGCTTAACATTTTTATTGTTTTTGTTATTTTTACTATTATTGTTTTTATTATTTTTGTTGTTCTTGTTGTTATTATTGAAGACCTTTTTCTCCTTTGATTGGTGCTGTTGTTCGTGTTTTTTACCCTCACGACTTTTGGGTGCTGTTTTTACTTTTACAGTATTTGGTGACTCATCTTCTTTTACTGATTTTGATTTAGAATCATTTGAAGCAGTTTTCGTTCCTTGCGCTTTAGAGTTAGAATCACCCTTAAACATGGAATCTAGTTTTGTTACAGTTTCATCTTCTATTGTTGCCATATGGTTTGATACCTCAATATTCAATTGCTTTAATTTTGCGATAACATCTTTACTTGAAACGTTATATTTTTTTGCATATTCATAAACACGCATCTTGCTCATATGTTCACCCCCATTGAGATTCAGAGCATTTCAGATAATTTATTGGCAAATCCTTCGTCAGAAAGAGCAACAACAACCCTTGCATCTTTTCCAATGGCATGCCCCAGCTCGTACCTACTTTCTACAAACCGTACCGGTACATTAAAATACTTACACTTGTCCGTTACTTTTTTATAGGTATTTTTGGACGCATCATTTGAAAGGATTACAAGCTTTGCTTTTCCACTTCGAACTTCCTTAATTACTAGTTCTTCACCTGAAATAATCTTTCTTGCTCGAGTCGCCAATCCTAAAAGTGACATCCAACGATTTTGATTCATACGCTAAACGTTACTCCTTTTCCACAAGGCTAATCAATTCATCATATAGAGATTCATCTATTTTCGCTTGTAATTGATTGGCTAAAGTATTCTTTTTTTTCGCTTGTAAAATGACATCCTTATCTTTTGAAAGATAGGCACCACGTCCTGATTTTTTACCGGTAGGATCTATGGAAACCTCTCCTTCTTTAGATCGAACGATTCGAATCATTTCTTTCTTAGGTTTCATTTCTCCGGTTGCTACGCATTTGCGCAATGGAATTTTTTTATTAGCTCCCATAATTAGCTCACCACTTAATCTTGATTATCAAAATCAATATTTAAAGGTTCGTCCATATCATACTCTTCTTCCTTCTCGTCAGGTAAAAAGGAATCTTCGCGAGGATATAAACCTAATTCACGTGCATCTGCTTCACTTTTTATATCAATTTTCCAGTTGGTTAACTTGGCTGCAAGGCGTGCATTTTGACCACGTTTTCCAATAGCCAGTGACAGCTGATAATCAGGAACAATGACTCTTGTCGCCTTTTCATCTTCATTCACTTGAACATCTAATACTTTAGATGGGCTTAATGCATTTGCTACGAATGTAACAGGATCTTCAGACCATTGGACAATATCGATCTTTTCACCTTTTAACTCATTCACAATTGCCTGTACCCTAGCTCCCTTAGTTCCAACACATGCACCCACTGGATCTACTTCTTCATTTTCAGCGTAAACAGAAATTTTAGAGCGATCTCCAGCTTCCCGTGCAACAGATTTGATTTCAACTGTTCCGTCGAAAATCTCAGGAACCTCAATTTCAAACAATCTCTTCAATAACCCTGGATGAGTTCTTGATACAAAGATTTGAGGACCTTTGGTTGTCTTTTCAACTTTTGTAATAAATACTTTGATTCGGTCATGAGGCTTGTATGTTTCATTTGGCATTTGCTCACTAACCGGTAAAAGAGCTTCAATCTTTCCTAACGCCACATAAATGAAACGATTATCTTGACGTTGAACAATACCTGTCATAATATCTTCTTCACGGTCAACAAATTCAGAATAAATAATTCCTCTTTCTGCTTCACGTACACGTTGAGTGACTACTTGCTTAGCCGTTTGAGCAGCAATACGACCGAAATCCTTCGGAGTAACTTCTAACTCGACTACGTCGCCTACTTCATAACTTGGATTGATTTCTCCAGCATCTTCAACTGAGATTTCAAGACGGGAGTCAAAAACCTCATCTACTACTTCCTTACGAGCAAAAACTCTCATAGTACCTGTATCTAGGTTAAGGTCTACACGGACGTTTTGTGCCTGATTAAAGTTACGTTTATATGCTGAAACTAACGCAGCTTCAATTGCTTCAATAATGACATCTCTAGCGATGCCTTTCTCTTTCTCCAAAAAAGTAAGAGCATCTAATAACTGAGTGCTCATGTTGGTGTCATCCCCCTTCTTAGTGCGGTTATTCCCTATTAAAATGTAACAGCTAATCTTACAATAGCTATTTTATCTGTTGGAATTTCAACCTTCTTTTTTCTTGTTTTAATTGTTACTTCAAGTTGTAATTGTTCTGAAGTGTAGGAAAGAAGTGTACCTTCAAAAGCTTTTTCACCGTTTAATGGTTCATACGTTTTTACAAATACGTTTTTACCAATAGCTTTTTCAAAGTCCTTATCATTTTTCAAAGGACGTTCAGCTCCAGGCGAAGAAACCTCAAGAAAATAATTGTGAGGAATTGGATCGAGTTCATCTAGTTTTTCACCTAAGCGCTCACTTACTATTCCGCATTCTTCAATGTCAACACCTTGATCCTTATCAATAAATACGCGAAGAAACCAATTGGATCCTTCTTTTACGTATTCCATATCAATTAGTTCTAATGACATGTCTTCTAAGATTGGTGTAACAAGTTCTTCTACGAGTGTTGTTATTTTGCTCATACTTACCTCCTGGTTTATATGAAAATCTTGCACCAAGACTAGAAATATTAGTTCAAAAAATCTCCATGTAATAACGAAAGAGTGGGGTGCGACCCCACTCTTCTAACTTTAGAGCTATCTTTAGTATTTCCAATAAAAATATACCATAATCATCATTTTTATGCAAACAATTCCCTTGACAGTAGGCTAGAATAAGGAAAGTTGATTCTTATCTGGTAATGCTTCAAGGCAGCCATGATTATCAAGATACTCAATAATCGTTTTGGAGACACGACCTCTTTGTTGAAGGTCCTCCTTTGAGAGGAACTCTCCTTGTTCTCTCGCCTTACAGATATTAATTGCCGCATTCGTCCCTAATCCAGGGATAGAATTGAATGGTGGAATTAATGATTCCCCATCTATGATAAACTCTGAAGCATGAGATCGATAGAGATCTACTTTTTGAAATTTGTATCCTCTTTCACACATTTCTAAAGCTAATTCTAAAACAGTTAACGTGTTCTTTTCTTTCGGGGAAGCATCCAGCCCTTTGCCATTGATTTCTTCAATTTTCGCTCTGACAGCTTGTGAGCCCCTGACCATCGCTTCAATATCAAAATCCTCTGCACGTACGGTGAAATACGCAGCATAATATAGAAGTGCATGGTGAACTTTAAAATACGCTATTCGAACTGCCATCAATACATAAGCAGCAGCATGGGCTTTAGGGAACATGTATTTGATTTTCAAGCAAGAGTCGATATACCAGTCTGGTACACCATTCTTTTTCATTTCTTCTACCCATTCATCCTGAAGTCCTTTCCCTTTACGAACAAACTCCATTATTTTGAATGCCAAAGAAGGTTCAAGACCTTGGTATATGAGGTAGACCATAATATCATCACGACAACCGATTACTTCACTTAAATTACACGTATTATTATGAATAAGCTCTTGAGCATTCCCAAGCCATACATCTGTACCGTGTGACAGACCGGAGATTTGAACGAGTTCTGAAAACGTTGTCGGTTTGGTATCTTCTAACATTTGACGAACAAATCTCGTTCCAAATTCAGGTATTCCTAATGTCCCGGTTTTACACATGATCTGATCTTCGGTTACACCAAGAGATTCAGTGCCACTGAAGATTTTCATCACTTCAGGATCATCTGTCGGTATCGTTTTAGGATCGACTCCTGACAAATCTTGAAGCATTCGAATGACTGTTGGATCATCGTGCCCTAATATATCAAGCTTTAATAAGTTATCATGAATCGAGTGAAAGTCGAAATGAGTCGTCTTCCATTCTGAGCTAGAATCATCGGCAGGAAATTGAATAGGTGAAAAATCATAAATATCCATATAGTCCGGGACAACAATGATTCCCCCAGGGTGCTGACCTGTTGTCCTTTTCACACCTGTACATCCACTAACCAATCGATCGACTTCCGCACCTCGGATTTGTAATTGATGATCATTTGCATATCCTTTTACATAACCATAGGCTGTTTTCTCTGCAACAGTACCAATTGTTCCTGCTCGATATACATTATCCTCTCCAAATAATACTTTCGTATAATTGTGGGCATTTGGTTGATATTCCCCTGAGAAGTTTAAATCGATATCAGGAACTTTGTCTCCTTTAAAGCCAAGGAAGGTTTCAAATGGAATGTCATGTCCGTCTTTTCGATATGGCTGACTGCAATCAGGACAATCTTTATTTGGCAAGTCGAAACCAGATCCTACTGAACCATCGTCAAAGAACTCTGATTTTTTGCAGGCAGGACAAACATAATGAGGCGGCAAAGGATTTACTTCCGTTATTTCAGTCATGGTGGCAACAAAAGAAGATCCAACAGACCCACGGGATCCTACAAGGTATCCATCATCCAAAGACTTTTTCACCAGTTTATGGGAAATCAGATAAATGACTGCAAAACCGTGACCAATGATACTTTTTAATTCTTTTTCCAGTCTTGCTTCAACAATTTCCGGCAGGTCATCTCCATAAATACTCTTTGCCATCTCATAGCTCATTCTCCGCATCTCTTCATCAGCGCCCTCGATTTTAGGAGTATATAAATCATCCCTAATTGGCTTAATGACATCAATCAAATCAGCTATTTTATTGGTATTTTCCACGACGATTTCTTTTGCCGTCTCTTTTCCTAAAAATGAGAAAGCATCTAACATTTCATTTGTCGTTCGAAAATGAACATCTGGGTGCTCATGTCTATTTAAAGGATTGGCCCCACCTTGAGAGCTAACTAATATTTTACGATAGATTTTATCCGTTTCATTTAGGTAATGAACGTTACCGGTAGCAACAACAGGTTTGTTTATTTCCTTGCCAAGCTCAACAATATTTTGAATGATATCTTCTAAGTTTCGATCATTCTGGACGAGGTCAAGCTCTATTAAGTGTTGATATACCGCTTTGGGATGTACTTCTAAATAATCATAAAATTGAGCAATGCCCTCAACTTCTGCTTTTCCTTTTTGCATCATTCCTTCAAATACTTCACCTTTATCACATCCTGAACCAACAAGAATTCCTGATCTATATTTTTGAAGTTGTGACCGAGGAATTCTTGGAACACGATAAAAGTAATTCATATGGGAGATAGATACTAACTTGTATAGGTTCTTTAAGCCCTCTTCATTTTGAGCAATCAACGTACAATGATATGGTCTAGAACGCTTATAAGAATCGCCTTTCCCCATATAATCGTTGAACTGATTGTGATTAGTGATTCCTTTTTCCGTGGCATCTTTGAGCATTTTTAACAGGAGATACCCTGTTGCTTCTGCATCATAAATGGCACGGTGATGTTGGGTCAATTCAACATCGAATTTTTTGGCAAGCGTATTGAGTCGATGATTTTTAAATTGTGGATAAAGGAGTCTGGCTAACTCTAACGTATCAATGACTGGGTTAGATGCTTTAGACAACTCAGCTTTTTTATATCCTGCATTTAAAAATCCCATATCAAAAGAAGCATTATGTGCCACTAATATATCGTTCTCAACCCACTTATAGAAATCATGTAAAACGTCATTGATTTCAGGCGCGTTTTGAACCATTTCATCTGTAATCCCTGTTAACTCGATAGTAGTAGCCGACAATGGATGGTGGGGATTAGAGAATGATTCAAAGCGGTCAATAATCTCCCCATCTTTAATTTTTACCGCAGCAAGCTCGATAATTGTGTCATATACAGCAGAAAGACCGGTAGTTTCTACATCAAACACAACATATGTTTCTTCTTCAAGGTTTCGGTCACTGTCGTTATAAGCAATAGGAACTCCATCATTTACTAAATTTGCTTCAACTCCATATAGAAGCTTAATATCATTCTTTTTACTTGCACTATAGGCTTCCGGAAAAGACTGAGCTACTGCATGATCTGTAATGGCTACAGCTTTGTGCCCCCATTTCTTCGCCTGAGCCACAAGGCTGCTAACTGATGAAACAGCATCCATTTGACTCATTGGAGTGTGCATATGAAGCTCAACTCTCTTTTCATCCGACGGAGCTGTGTCTAAGCGTAAGACGGGCTTGATTTCATTTACATCATTTGCAATCATGACTAAGTCACGGACAAAGGTATCATTTTGAATACTACCACGACAGCGAACCCACATACCTTTTTTCATACTGTTCATAATCGCTGCGTCTTCTTTATCACGGGAGAACATCTTAACTAGAATTGAGCTTGAATAATCAGTTACTTTAAAAGTTAATAACGTTCGACCACTACGTAATTCACGTGTTTCACAGTCAAATACATATCCCTCAATGGCAATACGTCTTTCCTCGTCATAAATTTCTTCTATCTTACGGAAGTCAGCATCGTCTTTAATGGTAAGACCTAGCATAAACGGACCACTTGGTACACCTGAGGCTTCTTCTTTCTCTGCCTTCTGCATCTCGACAAGAGCTTGTTGTGCCCTTTCTTGGTCTTCTTTTAGTTTTTCTTCAAGGAATTTTTCGTAATCACTTGTCTGCTCTTCGATTTGAGCAACTTCAGCATCTAAAATTAATCTGGGAAATCCAAAATTCTCGAATATAGAAGTAATCATATCCCCATATTTCCGCTTCAACTGAGTTGCCTCTGTATCATTTGAAGCATTGACGATGATTTTATTCCCATTTATTTTAGGTTGCTGAGTGGTAAGTAATTTTAATAGTGGTGGAGAAATACCCTGGATTTCCTTTACGCATTCAGACCAGTATTCTAAAATGTGCTTCTCTGTCACATTGGGATTTATTGCTCTCATGCTGAAACTCACGCTAGCGATATGCTTAAAAGAAGCCTGTAACTTCATAGAAAATTCAGACCATACTTTACATGGCACAAGTTCTTCAATAACAAAATGAAAATGCCATTTTTTCTCGGCACGATATACTGTTAATTTTTCAATTTCAGCGTTGTGAAAATATTTTACAAATGCGTCCTCTGTTAACCCCAATTGTTGTAACAACAATTGAAACCTCTCTTTTTTACCGAGGGACTTTTCTTCCATTCTTTTTCTCCCCCATTTCTATTTTAATTAATTCTTTTCGTTTATATTGTAGTCATCGAATAATCTATACGAAAAGAGCCTTTACAAAAGAAAAGGGCTGACAGCTAAGGATATTGCACCCTTATAAAGTCTAGCCCGTTCTATTTAGGATTGAAGCAATTCCTGAATTTTCGCCAGTAAATCATCCTTGTGTACTTCCAGCATGTCTCCAGTTTTTCTAACTTTCACTTCTACAATTCCGTCGCCGGCTTTTTTCCCAACTGTAATACGAATAGGGAGCCCAATCAAATCAGAATCAGCGAATTTTACACCTGGACGCTCAGCACGATCATCCATCAGTACATCTATACGATTACTTTTAAATTCTTCATACAATTCGTTCGCTAGTGATGATTGAAGGTCGTCCTTCATGTTAATTGGGATCAAATGAAGGTCGTAAGGTGTTAAGTTTGTCGGCCAAACTAAACCATTTTCGTCATTAAATTGTTCCGCTACTGCCGCCAAAGTTCTTGAAACCCCAATACCATAGCACCCCATCAATATGGATTGTGCCCTTCCGTTTTCATCAAGGAAAGTACTATTCATTGCGTCTGAATATCGTGTACCTAGTTTAAATACATGACCTACTTCGATTCCTTTAGCAAAAACAATCTTCCCTTGTCCATCCGGTGAGGCATCTCCTTCTTTTATAAAACGAAGGTCAGCATATTGAGAAACGGTAAAATCCCGTTCTGGGTTAACATTTAGGAAGTGGTACCCTTCTTCATTTGCGCCACAAACACCATTTCGAATATATTTCACAGCCTGGTCTGCAATGACTTTTACCTTTTCATCTAAAGAACAAGGACCAATCGATCCAACTTCACAACCTAAGATTTCTTTTGTTTCTTCAGGAGAAGCAATCTCTACCACCTGTGCGTTTAACTCATTTTTTAATTTAATATCATTAATCTCATGATCACCTCTGGATAAAACTAAGATAAATTCATCGTCGACTTTAAACAGTAGTGATTTAACACATCGTTCTTTTTCTATTTTTAGGAAGGATGCAACTTCTTCGATTGTTTTACGATCTGGTGTAGAAACCTTTTCTGTTTCTTGTAGATCTTCACTGGATTCAGTGTAACAATCAATAACCTCAGCCATTTCGATATTCGCAGCATAATCAGATGAATCTGAATAGGCAATGGTATCTTCTCCCACCTCAGACAGAACCATAAATTCATGAGTATCTTTACCACCCATCGCTCCAGAGTCGGCAATTACCGCTCTAAAGTTTAATCCACAACGTGTAAATATATTGGAATATGCTTGAAACAATTTATCATAGGCTTCATCTAAACTTTCTTTTGAAGCATGGAAAGAATAGGCATCCTTCATGATGAACTCTCTTCCTCTAAGCAATCCGAACCGAGGACGCTTTTCATCTCTAAACTTTGTTTGGATTTGATAAAGTGTCAAAGGCAGGCGCTTATATGACTTAACTTCATCTCTCACCAAACTTGTTATAACTTCCTCATGAGTTGCACCAAGGGCAAATTCTCGATTATGACGATCGTTCATACGCATCAATTCTGGTCCATAAGTTCCCCAACGACCAGATTCTTTCCAAAGCTCAGATGGCTGTAATGCTGGCATTAAGAGTTCAACTGCACCAGCTGCATCTAACTCTTCGCGAATTATATCTTCTACTTTCTTTAATACTTTCTTACCAAGTGGCAAAAAACTATAAATCCCACTGGCATTTTGTCTTATGTAGCCTGCACGAAGGAGAAGTTGATGACTTTTAACCTCCGCATCGGCAGGTGTTTCTCTTAAAGTAGGAATCATGGTATTACGTTGCTTCATTTATTAGCACCTCTGTTACTATTTAGAATTTTTTATCAATAAGTAGTTGAACAAGAAAAGAACGGAGTGAAGTACTCCATTCTCATGAACGACTTCCTTAATAAAAAGACTAGTTGATGATTATCTTTTTATCAGGTATTTTTCGTAATACTTTCTTGATCTACCCTGCTAAGAAAATACCGAAGAGTAGGTATTTTCCTGAATAGTTAGATGTTTTATTACGTTTATGAATGTTTAGCAGAGAGTCCTTTAACTCTCTGTTCATCTTTTTATAGAAAGAATCGTTGAATATCATTCCATGTTACAACAAGCATTAGGACCATTAGAAGAGCAAATCCGATAAAGTGGACCATCCCTTCCATTTGGCGATCAATTGGTTTCCCACGTACCGCTTCAACTGCAAAAAACATCAGCCTTCCACCATCAAGTGCTGGTATAGGGAGCAGGTTCATGATTCCTAAGTTAATACTTAAGATAGCTGCCCATCTCATCAAATAAAAGATTCCGGATTTAGCAACTACATCCGTTGACTGGTAGATTCCTACCGGGCCTGAAAGGGCATCAATTGAAAATTCTCCAGAAACCAGTTTACCGAGGAGGACAAAAATCATTTTTGTCCATTCGTATGTTTGTTGTCCACTATTTGTTACGACCTTTAATGGTGATTTTTCCACTGGGCTATGAACCCCTATAATACCTATTTCTTTGCCCTCTATTTCCTGAGGTTTAGGTGTTACTGGAATTTCCTCCATTGTACCATCTCGTTCGACGTTAAATCGAAGTTCATCCCCAGGATGCTTCTGAATAATGGATACAATATCTTCCCAGGTAGTTATCTCGTTACCATCAATACTTCGTACAATATCATTCTTTTGTAAGCCTGATTCTTTTGCTGCCCCATCTTCTGTTAAATTTCCAAGTACGGGATCATTTGTTGGTACCCCTTGTAAAAGACCAACCAGAACAAAAATGAAAAAAGCTAAAACAAAGTTAAACAATGGACCAGCAAAAATGGCCAAGGCACGTTGTGGAAGAGACTTCGAAGCAAATTGACGATCCCAAGGAGCAATTTGAGTTTCTACTCCATCCTCAACAAAAACTGCTTCTTTAGAAATATCAAAGGTTTTTAGTTGTTCTTCATCTTCTTCATATCCCCGAATATAAAGTCTGTGTTCTAAATCTGCTTTTTCCACCTCTATGACTCGAATATTCGGATAGCGATCCTTGTTATTTAAGATTATTTTTTTGATTTTTTCATTTTCACCTAACACTAATCCAACTCGATGCCCGGCTTTTAATTCAATCATTTCAGGGTCTTCTCCTGCCATGCGAACAAAGCCTCCAAGTGGCAATAAACGTATTGTGTAGGTTGTTTCATTTTTCTTGTAAGAAAAAACTTTAGGTCCAAATCCTATTGCAAATTCTCGACATAATATCCCAGCCCGCTTTGCAAAGATTAAGTGACCTAGTTCATGAAAAAATACTAATGCTCCAAAAATAACAATAAAGGCAATCACTGTTTGCAAAATATAAAACCACCTTTTTTTAACCTGTTTCGAACAGATTTAAATAATAACGTTTTTGAAATTAAAATACTGTGCATTATTATACTACGTCAAAAACAATCTAAACATGACCAAGCCTCACACTCTAAATTCCATTTGTGATTGAACTACGAGTTTGTTTATCGATCGTCAAAATGGTTTCAAGATCTGGCCTATGTATAACTTCATGAGAATTTAAGGCTTTCTCAATAACTTCTTCGATTTCAAGGAAAGCTATTTTATTATCCAAGAACAAAGCGACAGCTGCTTCATTAGCTGCATTTAAAACCGTTGTCATACTTCCTCCTATGCGACCTGCTTCATAGGCAAAATGTAAACAACGAAATCTTTCATAGTTCATTTTTTCAAAATGAAGTTGTCCAATTTCAGCTAAGTTTAATCTTTTTCCGTTAGGTCTAGGGAGTCTGTCAGGATATGTTAAGGCATATTGAATTGGCACACGCATGTCCGGTGTTCCTAATTGTGCCATTACAGAAGAATCATGAAATTGAATCATAGAGTGGATAATACTTTCTCTATGTTGCAGAACTTCTATTTTTTCATATGGGATATCAAAAAGCCAATGAGCTTCTATCACTTCTAAACCCTTATTCATCATAGAGGCTGAATCAATAGTAATCTTTGCTCCCATAGACCAATTAGGATGATTCAATGCTTCCTTCACTGACACTCCTACTAACTCTTCCCTTGTTCGGTCTCTGAAACTACCACCTGATGCAGTAATAATTAATTTTTCGATATTTTTCTCCTGTTCACCTTGAAGGGCTTGGAAAATAGCTGAATGTTCACTATCTACTGGAAGTAGAGTAACCTCTTTCGATTTGGCAGCATCCATCACAAGGTGACCAGCTGTTACAAGAGTTTCTTTATTTGCGATAGCAATCGTTTTACCTGCTTCGATTGCTTTTAATGTTGGGTATAAACCAACACTTCCGAGAACGGCATTTACAAGGATATCCGCATCTTGATGACAAGCCACTTCAACTAACCCTTCTTCTCCATATAAAACTTTCACCGAAGATGGCAATTCTCTTATAAGTTGATCTGCGTCCTTTTTCAATTGAACAGAGACAAGGCTTGGGGTAAACTCGTTAATCATTTTTCTTGCTTCTATAATATTTTTACCAACTGATAAAGCTACAAGTTTAAATTCTTCAGGATGCTCTCTCAGCACATCTAATGTTTGTATTCCTATTGAGCCAGTAGCACCCATTAAACTAATTTTTTTCAAACGCCGCACTCCTCCCATTTCAAACCCTTTCACCAATTATAGATTGCTAAGGAAGTGAAGAAGGGGTAAAACAAATAATAGACTGTCGAAACGATCTAATATTCCACCGTGACCAGGTAATAAACTCCCTGAATCTTTTACTTTGTAATGTCGCTTTAATGCAGATTCAACTAAATCTCCGACTTGCCCAAAAATAGACAATATGGCTGTCACAATCACTAGCTTAGGAATCGACATATCCAATTCAGTAAAGAAGGTCATGAGTATAGCTACTATAATGGCACATACTATTCCCCCAATGAACCCTTCTACCGTTTTATTTGGACTGATTTCTGGCCATAACTTCTTTTTACCGATAGCTCGTCCAATGAAATATGCACCTGAATCTGTTGCCCAAATAATGAACAACGCATAAAATACGTATTGAACTCCTTCTAAGCGAGTATCGATAAAATAATAAAAACCGATTCCTACATAGAGAATACTAAGTAAAGAGAAACCAACATCATCAAAGGTAAAGCGATTCTTAGTTGCAACTGTATAAGTTAGAAATAAGATTACCGCAATAAATGCAAGTTCAAGTTTAGAATATCCAAAATCCTGAATAATCCCTATGTAGTCCTCTGGTATCAAAAACACCCATAGTAAAGCTAATGATAATAAACCTGGAATTGTTAAAATCCATTGTCCACGCATCTTTAATGCTTCGTAAAGTCCAACGGAAGCAATTAGGTACATTAAAATAATAAATGGAGTCTTACCAAATAGTATAATCGGTAGAAAGACTGCCGCCGCGACAACTGCTGTAATAATTCGTTGTTTCATTATGATTCCTCACTTTGTAACCCACCAAATCTTCTCGAACGACCTTGGTATGCTTCTATTGCTTCAGTAAGTTGCTCTTTACCAAAATCCGGCCACAGTACATCGGTGAAAAAGAACTCCGTGTAAGCTAATTGCCAAAGCATAAAATTACTTAAACGGATTTCTCCACTGGTACGAATAAGTAGGTCAGGGTCTTTTAAATCTTTAGTCATTAAATAACTTGAAAAAACTTCCTCATTTATTTGATTTTCATCTAGTATACCATTTTGAACATCTTTTAAGACATGCTTCATGGAATCAATAATTTCAGAGCGACTTCCATAGTTTAAAGCAAAATTTAAAATGAGACCATCGTTATGCCTGGTTTCCTCCATTGCTTTTGTAACAGCTTTTGTTGTATTTGATGGAAGCGCTCCTGTTGAACCCATCATTCGGACTTGAACATTTTCTTCAATTAATTCAGGCAAGAAGGTTCCAAGAAATTCTTCTGGTAACTTCATGAGAAATTCCACTTCCATTTTTGGACGCTTCCAATTCTCTGTAGAAAAAGCATATAAAGTTAAGGTTTCTACACCCAGTTCATTAGCTAATTTCGTAATTCGCCTAACGCATTTCATTCCTTCATGATGACCCGCAACCCTGGGTAAAGCTCTTTTTTTAGCCCAGCGTCCATTTCCATCCATAATAATGGCTATATGACCCGGTATAGGGTGTTTGACTAATTCTTGAAAACGTTCTTCAAAGCTATCTGAGCCCTGCTGCCGTTTCCATTGTTTAAGCTTGTTTAGCATAAAAAATCCTCCACCAACAATCCAAAAAATATTTACCTTTACTATCATATCAAAAAAACAGAAAGATATCTTCTAGAAAATTGAATATGTACTTCTTTAAATCAATGATGTCAAAACAAAAGGACTGCCCAATAAGGAATTTGATTTCACTTATAGGTCAGCCCCTTAAGATTAGATTATAAAAGTTATACTTCTAAAATTTCTTTTTCTTTATCTTTTGCAATATTATCTATTTTTGTAATGTTTTCATCTGTCGCTTTTTGAACGTCATCTGAATAGCCACGAAGATCATCTTCTGTGATATCTCCATTTTTTTCTTTTTTCTTTAAATCATCATTTGCATCTCGTCGAATATTACGAATTGCAACTTTTGCATCTTCAGCTTCTTTTTTAACAAGCTTTACAAGGTCCTTACGGCGTTCTTCAGTTAATGCTGGAATTACAATACGAATAATGTTTCCGTCACTCGTAGGGGTAATTCCTAAATCTGATTTTAAAATTGCTTTTTCAATATCTCCCAAAGCTGATTTATCGTATGGTTGGATTACAAGCATACGAGCCTCTGGAATTGAGATTCCTGCTAATTGATTTACCGGAGTTGGCGCACCGTAATAATCTACCGTTATTTTATCAAGTAGAGAGGCATTTGCTCTACCGGCACGGATACTAGCTAACTCACGAGAAAATGTTTGAATTGCTTTTGTCATTCGGTCATTTGCATTGGTTATTATTGTGTTTGGCATTAAGATTTCCCCCTTACGATTGTCCCAATATTCTCACCAGTAATTGCTCTTTTAATATTCCCATTCTCCATAATAGAGAATACAATAAGTGGAATATCATTGTCCATACAGAGAGAAGAGGCGGTTGAATCCATTACAGCTAAACCTTCTTTTAAAACATCTAGATAGGAAAGTTCATTATACTTTACTGCTGTTTCGTCTAACTTCGGATCTGCTGAATATACACCATCTACATTATTCTTTGCCATAAGAATCACTTCAGCTTCAATTTCAGCTGCTCGAAGTGCCGCGGTCGTATCAGTAGAGAAATAAGGATTACCTGTACCTGCTGCAAAAATTACAACACGCTTTTTCTCTAAATGACGGATTGCTCTACGTCTGATATAAGGTTCAGCTACTTGACGCATATCAATAGATGTTTGAACCCTTGTCTCAATCCCTTGGTGCTCGAGGCTATCTTGAAGAGCAAGGGAATTCATAACCGTTGCAAGCATACCCATATAGTCTGCTGACGCACGATCCATTCCCATTTCACTTCCTATTTTACCACGCCAGATATTGCCTCCGCCAACTACAACTGCTACTTCTACTCCAAGCTCTGCAATTTCCTTTACTTCTTCTGCAACATTTTTTATGACAGAAGGATTAATGCCAAAGCCATCATCACCAGCTAAAGCTTCTCCACTTAGTTTAAGAACGACACGTTTGTACTTAGGAACGCTCATAGGAACCTCCATATGTATTTAGAATTTTTCTTGAAAAATAGGGAACACGCTAGGTGTTCCCTACTAAGAAATGTTTAACTCAATCAGTTTACATTATTTCTTAACTTGGCTCATTACTTCTTCAGCAAAGTTATCTTGACGTTTTTCAAGACCTTCACCAACTTCGTAACGGATAAAATCAGTTAAAGTGGCTTTATTTGCTTCAAGGTATTGACGTACTTTTTGATCTGGATTCTTAACGAATGTTTGATCAAGGATACAGATATCCTCAAAGTATTTACCTAGGCGGCCTTCTACCATTTTTTCAACGATATTTTCAGGCTTTCCTTCATTTAACGCTTGTTGCTTTAGAACTTCACGCTCACGCTCTACTTCTTCAGCAGAAACCTGGTCACGAGAAACATACTTAGGGTTTAATGCTGCAGCATGCATCGCAACATCTTTTGCTACACTTGCATCAGTTGTGCCTTCTACTACTGTAAGAACAGCAATACGGCCACCCATGTGTAGATATTCACCGAACGCAGCGTTTTCACCTTTAGTACGG
This sequence comes from Rossellomorea aquimaris TF-12, assembly GCF_001648555.1. Taxonomy (GTDB): domain Bacteria; phylum Bacillota; class Bacilli; order Bacillales; family Bacillaceae_B; genus Rossellomorea; species Rossellomorea aquimaris. The sequence goes on from NZ_LQXM01000029.1 coordinate 563,426, forward strand.
ATTTCAAAACGACGCAGGGTGATTTTTTCACCAATTTTAGCAATGGCAGCATTAATGAATTCAGTTACTGTTGAACCATTTGTCATTTTTTGCTCTAGAGCTTCCTCAACAGAAGAAGGTTTGTTAGCAAGTAAGTGATCAGCTAGTTCTTTTACAAGGCTTTGGAAGTTTTCGTTTTTCGCAACGAAATCAGTCTCAGCATTCACTTCAAAGATAATTGCAGTGTTTCCTTCACTTGCGATGTAAGTTGTTCCTTCGGCTGCAATACGATCAGCTTTTTTCGCTGCTTTCGCGATTCCTTTTTCACGAAGGAAGTCAATTGCTTTGTCCATGTCACCATCTGTTTCAGTTAACGCTTTTTTACAATCCATCATACCAGCGCCAGTTTTTTCACGAAGTTCTTTAACCATTTGTGCAGTAATTGCCATAGTGGATTTCCTCCTTAAATTTACTATGTAGACATTAGCTTCTTAAGAAATGTTTCGTAAAACGAGGGAAAAACCTCCTGCTCATTTTACCACATTTAAGGCTTAGTCATAAATGTGCTAGAGCTTAAAATAAGTTAGCACTTAGAATACTCTTTAAAAAAAGGTGATAAGGGTAAGCCCCACTTATCACCTTTCTTGAATTACTCAGCTGCTACAGCTGCTTCTTCACCTTGTTTCGCTTCTAAAATAGCATCTGCCATTTTACCTGTAAGAAGCTTAACTGCGCGAATTGCATCATCATTCGCAGGAATAACAACGTCGATTTCGTCTGGATCACAGTTCGTATCGACAATACCTACGATAGGGATATTAAGTTTACGAGCTTCCGCTACAGCGATACGCTCTTTACGAGGATCGATGATGAATAATGCATCAGGTAGCGTGTTCATATCTTTGATACCGCCTAGGAATTTAACTAAGCGTTCATGTTCTTTTTTAAGTTGAACTACTTCTTTCTTAGGAAGTACTTCAAACGTTCCGTCTTCTTCCATTTTCTCAATTTCTTTAAGACGAGAAATACGCTTTTGAATTGTTTCGAAGTTAGTAAGTGTTCCACCTAACCAACGTTGGTTGATGTAGTACATACCTGCACGTTCTGCTTCTTCTTTAACAGACTCTTGTGCTTGCTTTTTTGTTCCAACGAAAAGAACTTTACCGCCGTTACCAGCTAATTCTTTAACGAATTTGTACGCTTCTTCAACCTTTTTAACTGTTTTTTGAAGGTCGATGATATAGATACCGTTACGCTCCGTGAAGATGTATCTCTTCATTTTTGGGTTCCAACGGCGAGTTTGGTGTCCGAAATGTACACCAGCTTCTAGCAATTGTTTCATTGAAATTACTGACATGTGTGTTTCCTCCTAATGGTTTTTCTTTTTCTCCTCCGCTTCTGTCATCTTGAGGTAGAAACTATTAAATATAGCACCATCTACTTCAATCGAGAAACGTGTGTAATCACACCATGAATACTATAGCATACCTTGTTGAGGCAATCAAGAACTTCCTACATTTTTTGACGGAATTTTATAAGAAGCTCTATTTCCGTCTTGCCTTTCCCTACCCTTTTCGCTATTTCTTCTATGGATAATCCTTTATTTTTCATGGTAAGGACCTGATGAGAAAGGTCCTTTTCTTCTAATTCTGGTTCTTTTCCATTAACCCCTCTGTCTTCTGAACCATCATCATCGCCGAGAGGAGTAATGGGGTTTTTATATGCTTTCGCAGCGTGTATACGATTAAAGCTGCTATTTTTTATACTATTGTTATTCTCTGGATAACCCTTTTTATCTCTAATAGGACCTTCATTAGAGATTTCGTAGGGCCTCATGTCCGAACCTTGACTAGAAGGACGATTCTCAAGATTTTGTAGAAAGCTTTCGTTCTCTTCTTTCATTTCCAGAAGATAAGTGGAAATGACCTCTTCCATTTCCTTCATTATTTTTTCTTGTTTTTTCTCTATGTCTGAAACACGATTTTGTCTAGTAAATAAGATAACAATACCAAGGAGAGAAATGATGTTGAGAAGAAATGAAAGGAACAGTAAAAAAGTTGTCAATATATCACCTCATTCAAATTTTAGTAGTTGCTAATGACAATGCTCTATTTGCAATGATTGTTGATCAATTCCTACAGGAGAAGTAGGACAGTCGGAAAAATACAGGGTCTTAACACGAGGTCATAAGCCTTGAACTACACAGGTGATACTTATACAGGCAGGACCTCCCCCGGAAATCGGGCATCTGAATTGGAAATCAACCATCAATCTTTTTTAAAAAGCAACAAAGTTTTCGAAAGCAGCAAAGAAAAAGACTGCCCCTTTAAATGAAATCTTCCTCTTAGGAACAGTCTTTATGGCAGCTATATCTAACTATTAACCAGAATAATCAATACTCTTTCCTTTAAATGGATGAGGATTCCCAGGCTTTAATTGAGCCTGACTATCTGATCTCGGGCTTTTTTCACTAGAATGCTTCTGTTTTGATTTTTCTTGATGAAGAGTAGCATCCCCTTTTGCATCAGCCTGTTTAACAGATTGTCTTTTCTTTTTTAACTCTTTCTCCATTTCAAGGGCTACTGCACTTTGGAGGAGTTGATTTTGTTCCTGATTTTGTTGAGCAGCTTTTCCTGCCTCAAACGTTCTAGGCAGAGCTACTTGCATCTCGATTGCCTTAAGACTCATGGAAATCCCTCATTTCAATGAGAAGGTTATGAGCTGAGTAAATTACGTAATTTATAAATGGCTTTGGAATGTATTTGTGAGATCCTAGATGTTGATAGCTTCATGACCTCTCCTATTTCTGTTAATGTTAATTCTTCTTTATAAAATAAACTTAACACAAGTTGTTCTTTTTCAGAAAGCTTCAGAATTGTTGATTCCAATTCAGTTATTCTTTCACCCTTTACGATTTCTTCTTCAGGAGAAATCATCTTGTCATCTTTCAAAGAGTAGGTTTGAGTATCATGATCGTCATCTGTAAGCTGATCATCGATGGATAGTACATTGGCAAAAAAATGTTCATTCGTCGTTTGGTAAACATCCTCAGGAGACATCTCTAACGCACTTGCTACTTCTTCAGCCGATACATGTCTTAGTAATTTTTGCTCTAATTCTACGACTTTAGCTTCAATTCTTTTAGCCTTATCTCTAGTGGATCTTGGTAGCCAATCTTCTTTTCTAAGACCATCCAGAATTGCTCCTCTTACCCGAAATGAAGCGTATGTATCGAACTTTAAATCCCTTGAAGGATCAAACTTTTGAAGTGCATCGAGTAATCCCATCAACCCAAGACTTTTTATATCTTCTCTCGAGACGTTTCTTGGTAGCCCTACGGAAATACGCTGAACATGATACGAAACTAACGGCATGTATTTTTTAACTAACATGTCACCTGCTTCGGTATCACGATTTTCTATCCATTTTTCCCAATATTGTTGTTCATCGGTTCGAGGGGGTTGCTGAGACATGAGACTCCTCCTTACTGTTTATTTTTAAATTTGTTTCATAGCGATACCTTTTTCTAAAGCTCTGTTAAATCTAGCTGTTTCTTTCACTCCTGACAGGTGGTGAACCACCTTTTCCGACAACAAAACTTATCCAAAAAAGCAATATTATCTCTGTTCTTCTGCCATCATTTTTTTAACAATGGCAGCAATTTGTTCACTTTCATCCGTTCTTGATTTATCCGTTAAAGACTCTTGAACAGCATTTTCCACCGAATTCGGATTATGGTCATGTTTTTCAGTTGAGTTATTATCCATAATAGACGATAAACTCCACCTAATGAGGTACATGAATATAAATGAAAGAAAAGCATAAATGAGCGATTCCATGATTATTTTATTCGGGTAATCAGGATGAAAGGACAACATAAAATAGAATGTAAAACTAATTATAGCAAACCATGAATTCCAAAATATTGTTCCTTTCATTTTCATTACAGCTCCTTTATTCCTTCATTTACAGTACGAACTTGAAGAATATTCGTAGATGTAAAAAATTCAATCGTTCTTCCCTTATTTCCACCTAAATCCTCTGCTAAAACAGGTATGCTATGATTGGATAGTGCCTTTTTCACTGCATCAATATTTCTTGGACCGATTCTCATGACATCACTCTTCGAGGAAAACTGAAACATTTGAGCACCACCAGCTAACTTGCACTTCAACCTTTGTAAACTAGCTCCTCTTTTCCTTAATTGAGATATAAGCTCGTCGATACCGGTATCTGCATATTTTGCAAGATTCAGAGTTTTTTCTTTAGAAGCATTTGAGCTTGGGAGCATGACGTGTACCATACCAGCTAGCTGGATTAGTTCATCATATAAAACGACCCCTACACATGAACCCAACCCCGATGTACGGATTGAACCACCACGATCAGCAATGTTCAAGTCAGCTATTCCAACTTTTACGACTGTAGTAAGCTCTATCATTCATTTACACCCAATGCTTTAAAAATGATTTCAAAAGAGTCTGGATCAGGTAATAAGAAAAAGTGCCCTTTTACACTCTCAGAATTTAGATTTTCATCATCTTTTAATGCAGTATCCACTACAATTGCATAGTCACTCTCTTGTGATATTTCCAATAATCCAAAACCAATAATAGCTCCCACCATATCAACAGATAAAGCAGGTACTGAAGGTAAGAGGTTTAACTTAGTGAAATCAGATAAAGAAGAAAGGTAGGAGCCGGAAAGAATATTACCTAACTCTTGCATTGCAGATAACCCTAAATCTGAATAAGGCGGTTCATCAAATGAAAATGTATCATCCTGTATCATTGATTGAATGAAGGAAGAGGCTTGTTTAAGAGGTAATAAGAAAAACATACTTCCAGGGGCATCGCCTTCAATCCTAAGGAAAACGCTTACCACTACATTATCTGGACCTCCAACCATATCCATCATTCCATCAAATGAAACAATCTTGACACTCGGAACCTTCATATCAATCTTTTTATCCAATAAAGTAGATAGGGCAGTAGCTGCATGACCTGCCCCTATATTTCCAATTTCTTTTAAAATATCTAAGTGCATGTTTGATATTTTTTCTTCGTATCCCATAATTAACCGTTCCTTTTATAGAGATTGGAGTACTCGATCTAAGTGAAGTAAAATGAGTAATCTTCTATTCTGTTTCACTACTCCGCCAATGTATTCTGCTTCCTCAATCCCTACCACTTCTGGAGACGGCTCGATTTGATCCTTTTTAACGTCAAGGACATCGTTTGCCGCATCAACTATTAATCCGACTTCCTTATCCTCCAGACCTACAATAATAACACGGGTACTTTCAGATGGTTCAACAGGAGCTAGATCAAAGCGGTTTCTTAAGTCGATAATAGGCGTAACAACACCACGTAAGTTTATGACTCCCTTAACATAAGAAGGTGTTTTTGGAACTCTTGTAATATGCTCTAATTTCTCAATGGAGCGAACTTGATTTACTGGAATAGCATATTCCTTATCTACCAATTGAAAAATGATAAGCTTTAAATCTTCGACTTCAGCTATTAATTCACTCATATACTTTGACCTCCTATTTAATTAACGCGTTACAATCAACGATTAGTGCCACTTGACCATCACCTAAAATGGTTGCACCAGAGATAGCAAATACATCATTTAAGTAATTACCTAGAGACTTAAGAACTATTTCCTGTTGACCAATAAATGAATCTACAACAAGTCCAGCCATCTTTTCACCTTTACGTACTATTACAACAGAATAGAACTCATCATCTGAACTCTCTTTAGGTATATCAAACACATCTTCTAATAATACTAAAGGCACAACTTTCCCTCTAAAATCAATGACCCTTTGGTTATGGGCATTCATAATTTCTTCCTTTTTCACAATTGCTGTTTCGATAATAGATGAAAGAGGAATTGCATATTTTTCACTCTCTACTTCTACAAGCATAACGGAAATTATGGATAACGTTAGCGGTAATTGAATAGAGAATAATGATCCTTGTCCCTCTGATGAGTCAATTGTAATCGAGCCACCTAATGATTCAATAGTAGCTTTCACAACATCCAAACCTACTCCTCGTCCAGAGATATCGGATATTTGCTCTGCTGTTGAAAAACCTGATGCTAAAATAAGTTCATAAATTTGTCGGTCTGACAATGTGTGTGCTATCTCTTCGTTAACAATACCTTTTTGTATAGCTTTTTGCAGTACTCTCTCTTTGTTAATACCGGCACCGTCATCCTCAAGCTCAATAAACACATGATTTCCACTATGATAAGCCTTTAATTTAACCGTTCCTTGTTCAGGCTTTCCATTTTTCAAACGAACTTCTGGTGTTTCTACACCATGATCAAGTGCATTTCGTATTAAATGAACTAAAGGATCTCCAATTTCATCAATAACAGTCCGATCCAGTTCTGTTTCAGCACCAATTATCTCTAAATCGATCTTTTTATTTAAGTCTCGAGCGAGCTGACGAACCATACGAGGAAAACGATTAAATACCGTTTCAACCGGAACCATTCGCATATTCAGAATGATATTTTGTAAGTCCCCTGAAATTCTAGTCATTCTTTCAACCGTTTCATTCAGTTCGGGATTTTTTAGTTCTTTTGAAATTTGCTCTAATCTTCCTCTATCAATGACAAGCTCTTCAAAGAGATTCATTAAAATATCTAATCGCTCGATATTGACACGGATTGTTTTACTTGAAACATTGCCTTGCGGTGTTGAAGGTTTAGACGGGCTTTTCGTATCTTTAACTTTTTCTGCTGAGTCCGTTGATTGAATCTGTTGAGCAGTTGAATCTTCTGCAGTATGTAATTGGTTATCTTGCTCTTGTAATTGATTAGGAGTGATCTCTGTTACAGTCACTTGATCAATCTCAGAAACCTTACGGATTTTTTTCTCAATGTCTTCACTTGGTTCTTTTGAAACAATGGTCACAACAAAAGAATGATCAAATTGTTCCTCTTCCAGTTGATCTACTGTTGGAAGAGATTTAATAACCTCACCTGTTTTTTCAAGCACTTCAAACACCATATAAACTCGAGCTGCCTTTAATAAACAGTCTTCTCTCAAGGAAATTCTCAATTCAAAACAACGGAACCCTTGCTCATATGATTGTTGGATAACCGTTTGTTCAAAAGCCTCATAATATATAGAGCTAGCATTTTCAACAGGTGATTCCGCTACTGCAATTTCACTTTCTGCTTTGAGATGAATGCTTTCCCCCTTTTCAATAGCAAGAAGCATGGCTACAACTTCTGAGACATCACGTTTTCCATCTCCACCGCCTGCAATAGATAGGACCATTGCTTCAAGGTCATCAACCGATTTAAAAACAACATCCAAGATTTCTGGTGTTACTTTGATTTTTTCATTTCGGATTGCATCAAGAACATTTTCCATTTTATGCGTTAGATTAGCTAAATCTTCATAGCCCATCGTAGCTGACATTCCCTTTAAGGTATGTGCTGAACGGAAGATTTCATTTACAATTGCCAAATCATGAGGGTTTTTCTCAAGTTCTAATAACTGTTCATTGCAGGTTTGTAAGTTTTCCTTACTTTCCTCTATAAAGACTTCTAAATATTGACTCATTTCCATGTGCTCCACACCTCTCTATAACATGTACTTCATTATTGATTGCGCGATATTCTCTATATCTTCCACGTTATCTACTAAATTAGTAGCTATTGCCGACTTGGGCATTCCAAACACAATACAAGTCTCTTTTGATTCCGCAATTGCTTTTACTACACCTAATTCTTTAAGCTTTACCAATCCTTTTGAACCATCAGAACCCATACCTGTCATAATGACAGCAATTTTATTATAATGATTTACCTCACTTATAGATTCAAATAATACATCTACTGAAGGCCTGTGACCATTTCTTGGCGCTTCCTCTTTCGTTAATTGAATGGCAAGATTCTTCCCTATTTCAACTATTTTAGTGTGAAATCCCCCAGGTGCAATGTAAGCTGTTCCTTTTTGGAGGATCTCTCCTTGCTCTGCTTCTTTCACAAGGATTCCAGAAAGGCCATTTAACCGATCGGCTAAAGATTTTGTGAAACCCGGTGGCATATGTTGAACGACCACAACAGGCGCATCTAAATTCTTTGGAAATTTGGTTAGCACTTGTTGTAAGGCCCTGGGACCACCTGTTGAAGTTCCAATTAAAATAACGTTAGGAAGGTCCTTTCTCCAACTGGTTTTAGGTGAGCTTGGGAATCGATTATTTTTTTGCATACCATTTAAAGAAGCTTGAGGTTGATTATTTTTCACTTCAGTATGGGCTAATGTTGTTAATTTAGATATGTTAACACTACTTGCTGATAGGACTTTTTGTACTATTTCACTTTGAATTTTATGAAGATCTAATGAAATAGTTCCAGATGGCTTAGCAATAAAGTCTACTGCACCTAGTTGCATAGCCGTTACAGTTTCCTCAGCACCTTCCATGGTCGTTGAAGATAACATGACAACTGGGACTGGACATTCCTGCATGATTTTCTTTAATGCATCAATTCCATTCATAATAGGCATTTCTACATCAAGTGTAACAACATCAGGGCAAAGCTTTTTAACTTTTCTAATCGCATCTTCACCATTTCGAGCAATCCCTACTACTTCAAGCTGGTCAGAGTCAGACAGAAAATCACTAATAAGTTTTCTCATAAATGCAGAATCATCGACAACTAGGACTTTCTTCTTCACTGCATCTTACCTCCCAAAAAATAGTTTTCTTATATTTTTTAGAAATGTTGGGGTATCATTGTTCTCGTTCGTATCCGGTGTGAGTAATTGCCTGGCTACCTTTCTCAAACTTGAAGCCATGGGGGAATTTGGGTACCCCATTATGATAGGTGTTTGACGCGTGACTGATTTTCTCACAGTACTGTCTTCTGGTAGGAAGCCTAATGAAAAAATTTCCTTGTTCAAAAATTTCCTCACTGTTTCTTGTAATCTAGCAATCGTTTCAATGCCTTCATCCTTATTCTCAGCACGGTTGCATAGAAGATGGAATTCTTTTTCTTCATTTCGTAGATGTATATACTTAATCATAGAGTAAGCATCTGTTACAGAAGTGGGTTCAGGGGTTGTGATAACAATAATTTCATCCATGGCTAATAGAAACTCTAACGTTTCTTTAGTAGCACCTGCCCCCATATCAAACAGTAAATAATCATACTTTAATACAAGATAATCCATCGCTTCAAAAAAACGGTTAATCTGCCTCTCATTCCACTCTACTATATTTTTTAATCCATTTCCTCCACTAATATAGGAAATTCCGTGAATATTTTTACTGATGACCGTATCGATTTCCAGTTCCTCTTGCTCAATAAATTCCATAATCGAGTAATTATTTTGACCACCTAATAATATGTTAATATTCCCCATACCAATATCCATATCAAACAATAATACTTTCTTATTTTCCTGTCCTAATAATATTGATAGATTCGTTGAAATATTTGATTTCCCTACTCCACCTTTCCCACTGACGACGGCAATGGTTTTGGCTTGGGATGATGTAGATTGAAGCATTTTCTTCCGTAGATTATAGGCTTGATCTTTCATCTTTGAACCCTTTCATTAAGAGGTGACTTAACCCTTCAACAGTCACTTCTGAAATATCCTCAGGAACATCTTGCCCCGTCGTCAGGTAGGCAGCTCCTAAATTCACTTCATTAATCATATTAATGATCGAACCGTAACTTGACGTTTCATCTAATTTTGTAAAAATAAAACGATCAATATGAACTTGTGAGAATTGAGCAATGATGTCTTTCATATCTTCCTCTTTACTTGTAAGGGCTAAGACCAGATACGTTTCCATGTCGTGATCGAAGTCAATAATTTTTTGAAGGTCCTCTACGTATCTTTTCTCACGAAAATTCCTTCCAGCTGTATCGATAAAGATGTGATCAAAATCTTTGAATTTTTCTATAGCCTTTTTAAAATCATCTATTTTATAAACTACTTCTACCGGAACATTTAGCAGACCAGCATATGTCTTTAATTGTTCAATAGCAGCTATTCTGTAGGTATCTGTTGTAATAAAGCCTATTTTCATTCTCTTTTCTATGACTGCTTCGGCTGCCATTTTGGCTAAAGTGGTTGTTTTTCCAACACCGGTAGGGCCAATCACGTTAATAAATTTTTTTTGAAAACTAGTTCCACCCATGGGGATGTCCTTCAACAACTGAACAAAATACTTTTTTACTTCTTCCCTTATCCAATCATATTTATCAGTATTCTTTTCCCATGATTGTTTATTTTGAGAGTCTAAATATTCCCCTAAATGTGAAAGGATTCCCTCATTCACATTATGTTTACTTAAATGGACAAGTATGTCTTGAGTGTCCTCAGTGAATCGGTCAAATTGACTTTTAGATTTAATAGAAGCAATCATTTGTTTAAGCTCTTTTAACTCAGAATGAACACCTTCATTCGCGTTTCGTGATTGTTCATTCCTCTTAGGAGTCTCTTCTACCCGTGTAAAAGTTTCAGTTCGTATTTGATTCATTTCTTTTTTTTCGATTTCTACACTAGGGTCAATTGCGGCAATGACTTCAATCATCTTCTTTTTAAATAAACCAAGAAAGCCTCCTGAAAATGTTACCTTTGAATTTAAGATAACCGCATTATCTCCTAGTTCTCCTCTTACCTTTTTCATTGCTTCATTCATGGTTGGAGCTACAAATTTCTTTACCTTCATTCAACATTCACCACCCCTAAGCTTTGTACCTCAACGTTTGCTTCTAATTCGTTGTAAGAAATGATCGGAACTTGAGGGAAATATCTTTCCGTTAACTGCCTCACATACATCCTAACCGCAGGCGAGCATAATAAGATTGGAGATTCTTCCATTAAAGAAAGCTGCTCTACCTGTGAAGCTATTGCTTCTAATATGCCTTGTGATTCATTTGGATCCATAGATAAATAATTTCCATGATCTGTTTGCTGAATCGCATCGGCAATCATTTTTTCAACTTTTCCAGACATGGTGACCACTTTCAATGATTGATCTCCTTGAACAAATTGATTCGTAATTTGTCTAGCCAGTGCTTGCCTTACATATTCAGCTAGCAAGTCCGTATCCGAGCTCATCTTTGCAAAATCTGCTAATGTTTCAAATATAATGGGTAAGTTTCTTATGGAAACATTTTCTTTTAACAGCTTAGCTAATACTTTTTGTACTTCACCAACAGATAAAGGATTCGGTGTTACTTCTTCTACTAAAATTGGATATGATTCTTGCAGGTGATCAATTAACTGCTTTGTTTCTTGTCTACCTAATAATTCATGGGCATTTGATTTAATCATCTCTGTTATATGAGTAGAAACAACTGAAGGTGGATCAACCACCGTATAACCAAATATCTCTGCCTGCTCCTTCATCTCTTCTGAAATCCATTTGGCAGGTAGTCCAAATGATGGCTCAATCGTATCGATACCCTCTATAGAGTCATCTTCAACACCAGGGCTCATGGCTAAATAATGATCCAATAGCAGCTCTCCCCTTGCCATTTCATTTCCTTTAATTTTCAACCTGTACTCATTTGGTTGAAGTTGAATATTGTCACGGATTCTCACAACGGGAATAACGAGCCCTAATTCAATAGCCAGTTGGCGTCGTATCATGACAATTCGGTCCAGGAGGTCTCCACCTTGGTTTGCATCGGCTAGAGGAATCAACCCGTAACCAAACTCAAATTCAATTGGATCGACATTTAATAAGTTAACGACACTTTCAGGGCTTTTCATTTCATCCTGCTCTACTTCTTCTTCCAATTCCATCAGATCTGATTCATCCTGCTTTGGTGTCCTAGAAAGCATAAAAGCACCAATACCTAATGCTCCAGCAACTGGAATTGTAAGAATATCATTGATTGGAGTAGCTACTCCAAGCATAAAAATAGTAAATCCAGCAACATACAGCATAGCAGGGTAAGCAAGGAGCTGGTTCATTATGTCTTGTCCAAGATTTCCATCAGACGCTGCCCGTGTAACAACAATACCGGTTGCAGTGGAGATTAATAGGGCTGGAATTTGACTGACGATACCATCTCCTACCGTCAATAATGAATATCGTGTCGCCGCTTCAGCGATGGGTAATCCTTGTTGAGTCATTCCAATAATGATTCCAAATAGTAAATTGATCATTACGATGACGATTCCCGCAATGGCATCTCCCTTTACGAACTTTGATGCCCCATCCATCGCACCATAAAAGTCTGCTTCACGACCAACTTTTTCTCTTCGATCACGGGCATCATGTTCAGAAATCATTCCTGCATTCAAATCAGCATCAATACTCATTTGCTTTCCTGGCATAGCATCGAGAGTAAATCGCGCTGCTACTTCAGAGACACGTTCTGAACCTTTTGTAATAACAATAAATTGGATAATGATTAATATGACGAATACAACGATCCCGACAAGTACATTCCCACCAACTACGAATGTTCCAAAGGTTTCCACAACGTCCCCTGCGTCACCCTTACTAAGGATTGACCTCGTTGTGGAAACATTTAGACCCAAACGAAAAAGTGTTAATAATAATAAAAGGGATGGAAATATTGAAAATTGTAAAGGTTCATTCATATTCATGGATGTTAGGAGTACAAGTAATGCGAGTGAAATATTAATGATAATAAGAACACTCAGTAACCATGCAGGGAATGGAATGATTAACATGGCGACGATTAATATTACACTGGCTAGTACGGATAAATCTCTTGCTGACATTACACTCTCTCCCAACTGCTTACACTTTGTTTTTTATACGATAAACGTAAGCTAAAATCTCTGCAACTGCTTTAAAAAATTCTTCAGGAACTGCATCACCAATTTCAGCTGAGTCGTAAAGAGACCTGGCTAAAGGTCGATTCTCTACCATAACAACATCATTTTCTTTTGCGATATACTTAATCTTTTGTGCCATGAAATCGACTCCCTTAGCAACTACAAAAGGAGCATCCATTTTATTTTCATCATATTTTAATGCAATGGCAAAATGAGTTGGATTGGTAATGACTACATCTGCCTCTGGTACTTCCTGCATCATTCTTCTCATGGCCATTTCTCTTTGTCTTTGCTTTATCTTTGATTTTATTAAAGGATCTCCTTCGATGTTTTTGTGTTCATCTTTTAAATCCTGTTTAGACATTCGAATGTTTTTTTCAAAATCATATTTTTGATAAAGGTAATCAAAAAGAGATAAAAATAATAGGGCAAGTGAAGCAGCAATTCCCATTTGTACGGTTAAACTTGCCATCGTCACTAATGAATCTCCTACCGATTTAAAGGATAGGCTGAGTACTTTATCAATATTCGTCCATAATATAACAAACGTTATGGAACCTACGAAAGAGATTTTCAAGATGGATTTTAGCAACTCAACAATGGCCCTCAGGGAAAAAATCCGTTTAAATCCTTTAATTGGATCTATTTTCTCTAATTTCGGCTGTAGTGGCTTAGTTGTAAACATAACTCCGACCTGAATATAATTAGAAAGTAATCCAGCTAACAGCGCCACCAACATGATCGGTCCAAGTAATAAGGCAAGCTCTTTCATAATATCCAACGTAATAACCTGGACTGTATTTTCAGAGAGCTCCATAAGCATATACTCTTGAAAGGTATGATTGAATAAATCGAATACAATATTTCCAATATAGGAGGCTCCAAAAGTTAAGAATAAAAAGACCGCAAGAAGAATGATCGCTGTATTAACATCTTGACTTTTTGCTGTTTGACCTTTTTTTCGAGCGTCCTCTCTTTTTTTCGGAGTTGCTTTTTCCGTCTTTTCACCGCTAAAATACTGTAAATCCAGTGACAGCCATTGCAATTTAAGTGCCTCCAATTATCTTCATTAAATCTCTCATGGTCACAAACATCATTTCGAACAACTGCTGCATAACCGCAAACATGACACCCATCACAATAAATAACACAATAAATGCAACGGCTATTTTAATGGGGAATCCAACAACAAAAACGTTTAATTGTGGAACGGTACGTGCCACAATTCCAAGGGCAACATCTACTAGAAATAAAGTAGCAACAACAGGAATCGACATTTGAAAAGCAATGATAAACATTGAATTAAATGCATTTATTAAATAATCAACTAATTCTTCATCTCCAAATGGAATCCAGGGGCTATCAATAGGTATCAGTTGATAACTATAAAAGATACCATCCAATAATAAATGATGACCATTTAGAGCAAGTAACAACAATAAGGCGAATGTATATAAATATTGTCCCATTAGTGGGCTTTGAGCTCCCGTTTGGGGATCAATGACGTTTGCAATGGCGAACCCCATTTGAAAATCAATAAATCCACCTGCTATTTGAATAGCTGAAACAATCATATAGGCTACAAAGCCTATTAATAGGCCGATCATTGCCTCTTTCATGATTAGGAGGAAATACTGTCCATTAATTTCAAATGCTTTGGCATCCAACGTGTAATACATAATCCAAGAGAGTACCACTGAAAAAGCAATTCGATGTTGTGCAGGTATATTCCGATATGAAAATAAGGGCATGGTCACAAAAAAAGCAGACACTCTTACAAATACCAATAAATATACCGATAGAATAGGTACAAGCTCTTCCATCCTACTAACCTACAAACCTAGTCAAATCTGAAAAGATTTGTGAAGTATAGGTCACAAGCTTTGTTAACATCCATGGACCAAAGAACACGATGCCAATCATGACAGCAACGATTTTCGGAATAAAAGCAAGGGTTTGTTCTTGTATTTGTGTGGTAGCTTGAAAAATACTTACAATTAGTCCCACTACTAATGCTAGTAACAATAGAGGACCAGAAACGATTAGAGTCACATATATTCCACGCTCTGCTAAAGCAATTACAGATTCAGCATTCATTGAAACTCACCTACTTAAAAACTTTGTAAAAGAGATTTAATTACTAAATACCAGCCGTCAACTAAAACAAATAGTAAAATTTTAAACGGCAAGGAAATCATTACTGGTGGCAGCATCATCATCCCCATTGACATCAAGACACTCGCTACAACCATATCAATCACAAGAAAAGGAATAAAAATCATAAAACCAATTTGGAATGCTGTTTTAATTTCACTTAAAGCAAATGCCGGGACTAAGGAAGTAAGAGGAATATCTTCAATTGTCTTTGGACGCTCTGCGCCAGAATATTGTAAGAAAAGCTCTAAATCCTTTTGTCTTGTATGCTGACTCATAAATTCTTTAAACGGAACAGAAGCTCGTTCATAAGCTTCTTCAAGATTAATTTCCTCATTGAAAAGTGGGGTCAACGCTTGATCATTCACCTCTTGAAATGTAGGAGCCATAATGAAAAACGTAAGAAACAAAGAAATACCTATCAACACTTGATTAGGCGGCATTTGCTGAGTAGCTAGAGACGTTCGTACAAAAGATAACACAATCATTATTCTAGTAAAGGCTGTCATTAAAATAAGGATGCTGGGAGCTAAAGAAAGGACTGTAAATAATAATAGTAGTTTTACACTTGTTGAAACTGAATCCGCTGAGCTACTATTAAAAAATTCCATGAATTCATTCATCTGAATGATTCTCCTTCTTCTTTAGATCTTGAAACAATTTCTTTCTACCTTTACTCATTTCATCAAGTTGCGATTTTAATAGGGATTGAAACGAATTCCCTGAATCTTTTTGAGAGGATGAAGGTCCTTTTCCTAACCATGTTGACAAAACATTTTTGGCATCAGCCATTTGGGATGGACTTTCATGATAAAAGGATAATATCTCTTCCTTCTCTTTTTCATCTTGAACCTCTTTTAATAATTGAATATCTTCTCCGACTCCTAATACAAGAACCTGATTTCCTACCTTTACAATTTGGACGGAACGATTTCCCCCAAGAGGAGTTCCACCTAAATGATTAATGATTTTTGTTTGTTGAAAAGATCTACCTTTTTGATTAATAAATTTCAGTAGAATATAAATAAGTGCAACCACAAATATAAGAGCTAAAATCATTTTTACATAATCTATAAACGTTACAGAGGTGGAAACACTTGTATCTGTATCAGAAGAATTTATTTCATTCCCTTGTTGGTTCTTACATTTTTCTGGATGTTCTATACAAGATTTTACATTATCCACATCGGCAAGTGCCGTTGTATCAACAGCACTTACCAAAAGTAAGAATAATATAAAACTAAATAGATTTTGAATCTTCTTCAATCAAATGCACCTTCTTAATGATCTATTAACTAAGAGCCTTTTGAATTGCTTCAATTACTCGATCTGCTTGGAAAGGCTTTACAATAAAGTCTTTTGCTCCTGCTTGGATAGCATCAATAACCATTGCCTGTTGTCCCATGGCAGAGCACATGATGATTTTCGCCCCTGCGTCCATCGCTTTAATATCCTTTAGAGCTGCAATACCGTCTTTTTCAGGCATCGTAATATCCATTGTTACAAGATCAGGTTTTAATTCTTTGTATTTATCTACTGCCTGGGCACCGTCAGCTGCTTCACCAACTACTTCAAATCCATTTTTCGTTAAAATATCTTTGATCATCATTCTCATAAAAGCAGCATCATCTACAATTAGAATTTTATTTGCCATTACCGTCATCCTCCATCATAATATCATTCTTATTTAAGTTGTTTTAGTCGATCACTCGGGCTTACAATGTCTGTTATTCTTACGCCGAAGTTTTCATCGATTACTACTACTTCTCCTTTAGCAATTAAACGGCTATTCACCAAAATATCCACTGGTTCACCAGCTAATTTATCAAGCTCTATAATCGAACCTGAAGAAAGCTCTAGAATGTCTTTTACTGATCTATTCGTTCTTCCTAATTCGACAGTTACTTGTAAAGGAATGTCTAGTAACATATTTAAATTTTTTGTTTCTTGTTGACCTAAAGAAGTAGTTTCAAAGTTACTAAATGATGCCGGTTGTACATGAACCGGTTGTTGGGAAGATTGATTTCCTTGCCCTCCTAAATGCTGAGGAGAAGGCTGGTGATTAGGTACTCCCTTAGTTGTTTCTTCATTTAATCTTTGATTACCAGCACCCTGCTCTACTATAGGAGAGCTATTGATGCTTTCTTGGACTGGTGCATTTTCAGGTGGGGCTGGTTCATCACTTCCCCCCCATTCATTAATTCATCAACAAGGCTTTTTGCGAAGCTTAATGGTAAAAGCTGCATAATGTTAGAATCAATCAAATCGCCAATCTTCAATGAAAAAGATATTTTCACTAACAAATCCTGATTAGGGAGATTTTCTTCTCCTTCGCCTTCAGGAATATACATTAAGTCAATTGATGGTGGTGAAATGTCCACCTTTTTACTAAACACAGTTGACATTGATGTAGCTGCAGATCCCATCATTTGATTCATGGCTTCCTGAACAGCACTAAGCTGAATTTCTCCCAAATCTCCAGAGGGATTTCTCCCATCTCCTCCTAGCATCAGGTCTGCAATAATAGCTGCATCTGACTGCTTAATGACTAAAAGATTAGCACCCGAAAAGCCTTCTGTGTATTGCACTTGAATGGCTGCATATGGATGTGGAAATTCTTCTTCTAATTGATTTTTGTTGATGATAGATACTTTAGGGGTAGTGATTTCAACTTTTTGGTTTAGTAATGTTGATAATGCTGTTGCAGAGCTTCCAAAGGATATATTTCCAATTTCACCTAAAGCATCTTGTTCCATAGAGTTTAAATATTCTTCTATGATTGTCTCGTTGTTATCCTTTACCTCTTCTTCTGGCTCTGCTGAACCTCGAAGTAACGCATCAATTTCATCTTGAGATAACATATCATCACTCATCATCATCTTCTCCCCCCTTCAATGAATCCAATATTTGTATGGCCAGTCTTTTATTTGATTTCCCTGGCTGGGCTGTAAATTTAGGAATCTCACCTACTTTAATAGTTAGAGGGTCATCGATTCTACTATTTAATTCAATTACATCGCCTACATCTAGCATAAGAAATTCCTCAATTGAAACATCTGAATTTCCTAGTTCAGCTACAACAGGAACATTAGCTTTTTTAATTCTTTTTTCTAACTGAGCTGTTTCTTCAGGATTTGTTTCCTTCCGCTTACTCTCCATCCAATAACTACCAGATAATTTCGGCAGGATTGGTTCTAACACAACGTGAGGAATACAAATATTTATCATCCCACTCGTTTCACCAATAGTAGTATTAAGAGAAATCACGACAACCGTTTCATTTGGAGAGACCATTTGCAGAAACTGTGGATTCACTTCAAATTCGGCAAAGAATGGATCAATATCTACTACTGTACTCCAGGCTTCTCTTAGGTTTTCAAAGGCCTTTTCAAACAATTGACTCATAATTCTCGTTTCAATTTCCGTAAGGCTCTCAACTTTGTTAACACTTACACCTTTTCCACCCATTACACGGTCCATCATTGAATAAGCGATATTTGGATTGATTTCCATCAGTATTCTTCCATCCAATGGAGGCAATTCATACACATTTAATATTGTCATCTTTGGAACCGAACGAATAAATTCTTCATAAGGAATTTGATCGGCAGAAGCTACATTGATTTGAACGTAAGTGCGTAGTTGAGCTGAAAAATAAGTTGTTAGGATACGAGCGAAATTTTCATGTATTCGAGTTAAACTTCTTATTTGGTCTTTCGAAAATCGTAACGCTCTTTTAAAATCGTAAACTTTTACTTTTCTTTCTTCTTCTTCTTTTTTAAAGTCATCAGCACTCATCTCGCCTGTATTAAGAGCCGATAAGAGAGCATCAATTTCACTTTGGGATAAAATATCATTCGCCATACCTTCACCTCCAAACCTTGCAATATAGGATATTTATTGAATCATCATAGAGGTGATATACACTTTTTCTATCATTCCTTCTTGCATAAGAGAGTTTGCTTTTTCTTTTATTGTTTTTTCTATAAACTCTTTGCCTTTTTTCCCTTGTAATTCTTCAGCCTTTACTTCCGAAAGCTCTTCTATGATGATGTTATTAACCTGGAAATCTCTCTTTTCTAATTCTTCTTTCGCTTTTTTGCTGTCTGTTTGAATCTTAAAGGAAATACGTATAAAATCATTGCTTAATAAATTGGTTGTAACCTCAGGTATATCAACGGAAGTTTCAATTACTTCTTCAATAGATGGTTCCTTAGCTTCCTCATCATCAGAAAACTTCAAAATGACAACCAATGCAATGACACCAACTAAGGTAATGGTGACCAATAAGATGGTCATAATGGTTAATACTTTATTTTTCACCTTGTACCCCCTCCTTCATATGGTTTACCTAAAAGGTTAACCTTTCCATAAAAAGATAGAGAGTAGTTGTATACCTCTTCAACCGTTTCTTTCACAACATATCTTTTACCGTTTGTTAAGAGAATCGTAGTATCAGGGAACGCTTCTACTGTTTCTATGTATAATGCATTTATAGTGAAAGTTTTTCCATTTAGTCTAGTTAAGGTAATCATTTATTTTCAGGGCTAACTTATTTTTCTGAGATTCTTAATGATCACCTCAAAACTAATTAAGTTAGCCCCTGCCCCCTTTATTAATGAATTATCGCTTCAAATTAACAAGTTCTTGTAAGATTTCATCAGAGGTTGTAATGATACGGGTATTTGCTTGGAAACCACGCTGGGCTGTAATCATTTCTGTGAATTCTTCTGATAAATCAACGTTAGACATTTCGAGTGCTCCTGACTGAAGCGTTCCTCTTCCTTCTCCTGCTACTCCTTGGTTTGGAAGACCTGAGTTATTAGAAGCTTGAAATAAATTACTTCCAGTCTTAATTAGTCCACCCGGATTAGAGAAAGTTGCCAGTGCAAGTTGACTTAATACCCTTACTTCTCCATTTGAAAATACTCCATTCACTTCACCTGAAGAACCAATATTGAAGCTTTCTAAGTATCCTTCAGAATTCCCGTCTACTGTATTTACATTAGCCGATGATGAGCTATCGAATTGACTGATTTTCGAGAAATCCAAATCAATATCCTGGGTAGGTGCAGCACCTGTTTGGTTATTCAGAGTAATCGTAAAAGGTGCAGCTGAAGATAATTTACCTTCTGAATCAAAGTTTAAGGTTGTACCCATTTCATTTGTTGCAGTACTACCAACGGACACACCATTAGTTAAACTGGATACTTTAGCATCCCAAGTATTATTAGTCGCTGACTTAGTCATCACTATTTTCAAACTAATATCTTTCCCTAAAGAATCCTTCACTTTTGTTTCTAGTTCCACCTGAGTACTTGCAACAGCACTTGACTTTAAATTTCCGTTATAGGTTGCCTTTGTCGTGGCTTGTGGAGCCATGGTTGTATCTGTATCAATGGTAATATCTGTTGTACCACTCTTATTCACAACCCCATCCGCATCAACTGGATAACCTTGTATAAGGCCACCTTGACCGTTTACAAGACTCCCATTTGAATCTAAATAAAAGTTTCCTGCACGGGAGTATAGCTCGTTATTTCCTTGTCTAACAACAAAGAATCCATCTCCAGATACTGCCACGTCTAATGTTCTTCCTGTGGTTTGTAAACTTCCTTGTGTCTGAATTGAATCGATTGAAGATAAAGAAGATCCTAGTCCAACTTGCTTGGCATTTTGTCCTCCACGATTATCGGATGCTCTACTTGCTCCAGATACCGTCTGATTCATTAAATCCTGAAACGTTACACGACCTTTTTTATACCCATACGTATTCACGTTTGCGATGTTATTCCCTATTACATCTAGTTTTGTTTGAAAGTTCTTCATTCCACTTATTCCTGAATACATTGAACGAATCATTATATTTTTCCCCTTTCATATTAGCTGCTTCGATCGGTCCACAGCTATAGGCTTCCTTTAAGGTCCAGCCTAAGAATCTATTAGTATAGTTCCATTGATATTCGTGAAAATTTGCGAATTCGCTTCATGACGGTCTAATGCTGTAATAACCGTTGAATTTTTTGCACTGACAATTAAAGCAGCGTCTTTTAATAAGACTAATGAATCTTGGACACCTTTTGATTTTGCTTCTTTTACTTTTTCTCCAATCTTCTCCCATGTTTGAGAAGATATCGAAATCCCTCTTTGTTCCATTCGCACCTTTGCATGTCTACTAACTACAATATCCGTTCCACCCTGCATGACTTTTTCTAATTGGGAAGAAAAAGATGTAGCAGGTTTTTGAACAATCGTATTTGTCTTTTGTTTATACGTTGACGTAATTGGTTGGGATGGAACTCGATGAAGGAACGTTCTTTCCATACAACCACTCCTATTAAGACTCTATTTTTAAAAGGTCATCACTAGAGATACTATCTCCATTGTTTGTGTGAATCCAGATTTGAGAATCTTTCTTTGAAACGGATTGAACTACACCGCTCACTTCTTCAGATTCATTCTTCCAAGTCACTTTTTTACCTATTAACATTGAAGCATTCACTAAGGATTCTTGTGAGGAGTGAGGCTGTGAGTTCACCTGAGATATATTACCAGGATTTAGAACTGTTCCATCTTCCATTATGAATTCAACCGTGTCGTTCTTAAAACGAACACCCTTAACAAGTCCTTGACCTTCTTGAATTTCAGGAATTTCATTTGAATCCGATTCAATCATTTTATGCCAAGTAACTTCTTTACCGACAAATTGATTGTAAGCTATTAATTGAGATTGATTTTGGTTTTCTACAAATTTCTCCATTGTTTTGGTTAAGTTCGTCATTTGTTCTAAAGAAGAAAATGTAGCCATTTGAGCAATAAAATCCTTATCCTGCATAGGATTTAAAGGATCTTGATTCTGTAATTGAGTCATTAATATTTTCAGGAAATCATCTTTCCCCAAAATGTCACTTGCACCTTGTCGTTTCGTTTGTAATGTGGAATAAAGTAAACTTGGGTCTATCTTTGTCATGTGATCACCTAAACCTCACTGTTTATAAGAAATTCCTTAAATGATTCTGAATCCTTTTCATTATGATGTTCCGAAGCTTCTTGTTGATTATTCCTATTGTTTTGCTGAGAAGATTGTTGCTGTGACTGTCCTTTACTTTGACGTTCTGCATCAGTTAAAGCTTGTGATATCTCAATCTTCTCGACTTGTAAATTTTGTGAAGAAAATGCTTGTTTCAAGGCATGCAGTTGAGAATCTAAAAGCTCTTTAGCTGTAGTGGATGATGCTAAGATCTTCGCAGTCATGACACCATTTTGTTGAAGGAGTTCTATTCTCAAAGAACCTAATCTCTCTGGATAGAGCTTGATGAGCAACTTACTCATATTGGGTTGAGAGACCATTTGTGATTTACTTAAGACATTCTGAAATTCTTTAACAAATTGTTCATATTGAATGGACCTTGAAGATGATTGTAATGATATTGAAAATTGCTCGGTTTTTGGAAGAGTAAAATGAAACGTGTTCCCTTGAACATTTCCAGTCACTTTCTGATCTTTAATCGTTTCTTCATTTGGATGACTTTGTACACTAGATGGTGTTGATATTTGTCGCTGGAATGCTTCCTTTAACACAGGAGACCACTCTTTTGATCCGCTCATCAAATTAACCAATGAACTTTCTACTTTACCTTGTACGATTCGTAGCATTTCTTTCGTTTCAGATGCTTTGTGTGCATCAATAATATGCAAATCCTTTTTGTTAGATAAAAGTTCAATCACTTTTGCCAACTTTACACTCTCTTCAATCCCATTATTCCCCTTTAATTCCTTAGAATTTTTTGAGATGTACGATTGTAATAACTGAAGGGTACCAACAATGATGTCATGAATATCGATTTTATCTAACTCACCTAACGCTGTATGGTTCTGTTCTTCAATGCCTAAAACTCGTTCTTTAAGTTGTGCAAAAGCCTTCTCAATTGTCGATAGGTCTATCTCTAGAATGCTAGCAATATCTTCAATATTTACTCCCTCTAATTCAGTAAGGGAAAGAATTTGGTCTTCGGTTAAACCTAATTCCTCTAGCTCTTTTGCTCCTATAATAGTACTTAGAGAAAGTAGTGAGGCTATGGAACTTTCTTTGGTTTCATTCGTATTTTCATATGTTTGATTTGATACCATACCTAATAGATGCTTAGAAAACCCACCGTTAACTCCCTTCGTTCCATTGTTATTATTAACAGAACCTAAGGCCGTGTTTATACTTTGTATTGACGTCATTCCCATTTCCACTTTTTTCACCCCCTTTCAACTTAAATGTCTTATTCTTCATCAGTAGAAAGTAACTCTGTATACATTGCAGCATCGGCAGGAGGCATCTTTTCTAATATATCTCCCAGTGTATCTGGCTTGATGCTTGAGAGAATTTTTATGGCATCTTCGTCTTCCATATTCATTAAAACAGGGGCAGCACTCTTTGCAGACATGGATTCAAATGTACTCACTACCTCTTTAAAGGCTCTTTTGTTTTCTTCCCCTATCTGTCTTAATTCCTCTAATTCATTTTTTTGTTGCTCAATGGTCGCTTGCAGTTGTTCATTGTCTGTCTCTTTACGATCTATTTCACTTTGCAGTTGTAGAATTTTTGCTTCTTTATCTTCAATTGAAGCTTGAAGTGATATAAGACGATCTTCTAATTGATCAACATTCTCCTTGGTATCAGAGGGAATTACCTTTGATAATAAAGGAATGTCCGAACTGATAGACTGTGCCTTTTCAAATACGTTTATTCCTGCAACTGTCATGACAACTAAACCGATAGTTATTGCGAACAAAAGAGGGATAAACACGATAAATAGTACTGACTGAAAACGATTGTATGATTTTCCTTCTTTCCCTTGTTCTAGCCCCTTTGCCATGAAATCACCTAATTCCTCGATTCAAATATTGAGCAACCGAAACTTCATCCAGCTGCTTACTCTCGTCCTTTTTTCGCTCTTGAAGGAATCGAGAAAAATCTTTCACTTTCATTTTTTCATATTTCTTTACTTCGACATTCATATCAACCAATTTTTCTTCATACCAATTCATCCGGTTTCTTGCCTGTATAACAAGATCTTGGTAGTATGTGATGCTTTTTTCTATGTTAGTAATAAATTGTTGATGATGGCGTATGTCTTGCACAGAAAACCCCGATTGAAGTTTTTGAGCCTGGTAACTTTCAAGATCCTCTTTCTTTTTTAAAAACTTGTAAAGTTTTTCAGCTGCTTGTTCAAACTTCACTATCGAACCTTTGTACATTTCATGAACTTCATTTTTTTCTTTTTCTTTTAAAGTCAGGATTCGTTGGAACCTATACTGATAGCTCATTCTCTCCCATCACCTTTTTCTGATAGTCTTATCAGTTCATTCACACTTGTGGCTTGGGTTACTTGCTCGTAAACTCCTTGTTTTAAAAAAGATAATATTTTCGGATAGTAGACAATTGCTTCATCGATTTCTTTTGATGTACCCTTTTTATATGCTCCGATTTGAATTAGATCCTCAGAATTCATATAGGTACTTAATAACTCCCTAATTCTAGTTGACGCTTGTAGATGCTGAGGAGATGCAAGATGATTCATTAATCGACTGACGCTTTTAAGTATATTGATAGCTGGGAATTGACCTCGGTTTGCAATTTCTCTATCCAGTACAATGTGACCATCAAGTATCCCTCTGACCGTATCAGAGATCGGTTCGTTTAAGTCGTCACCGTCTACTAATACAGTGTAAAATGCTGTGATACTTCCATGTAGATTCGTCCCGGTTCTTTCTAGTAATTTTGGCAAAATGGCAAATACAGAAGGGGTATAGCCTTTCGTTGTAGGCGGTTCACCAACTGCTAATCCAATTTCCCTTTGAGCCATTGCTACACGAGTAGCAGAATCCATCATGAGCATGACATTCATTCCTTTGTCACGGAAATATTCTGCAATCGCTGTGGCTGTAAAAGCGCCTTTAATTCTCATTAAAGCAGGTTGGTCAGAAGTTGCAGCAACAACGATTGTGCGTTTTAAACCTTCTTCTCCCAAGTCCCTTTCTATAAATTCCCGGACTTCTCTTCCCCGCTCACCAATGAGGGCAATGACATTAATATCGGCTTTGGTGTTTCGTGCAATCATTCCAAGTAACGTACTCTTCCCGACACCACTTCCTGCAAATATCCCTACACGTTGACCCTTTCCAACAGTCAACATGCTATCAATTGCTTTCACTCCAACTTCCATTGGTTCGTCAATTGGAGGTCGTGACAAAGGGTTAGGAGGATCCTGCTCTGTATATGTTGTGTTTAAACCCCTTGGTAATTCACTACCGTCAAATGGTCTTCCTAAAGAATCAATAACCTTACCTATTAAGGAAGAACCAATTTTAACCTTTAGAGGTTTTGAAGTGGCTTCTACTAAACTGCCAGGAGCAATATCATGCATATTTGTATAGGGCATGAGAATGACCAGCTCTCCATTAAAGCCAACTACTTCGGCAAGAATAACTTTCGGTTTTCCGCGACTGACAAGGTGAATATGACAAACCTCTCCGACAGAACTTTCTGGACCTTGAGATTCAATCATTAGTCCAACAACTCTTTTAACTTTTCCGTATTTTTTAAAAGTAGGAATGGAAGGGATATATTGGATTAAATCAACCGCTCTCATTCTTCATCACCTAGCAAAATTTCAAGAAGTTTTTGTTTTAATTCCTTTAGTTGAATGTCTACACTGACCATAATTCTTCCTTGACTCGTTTCGATATAACATTCATCTCGTCCAAGTTCATCATTCGCATAAATATAGCATTGAACATTTGAGGGGAAAACCACTTCCAGTTCATCTTTGTTTTCGTTAAGAAGTTGATGCCTACTTGGGTGCACATGGATTTGGATTTCAGGTAAATCCCTTACTTCCTTTAAACTACGTTTTATAATAGAAATAAAGTTTTCAGGTTCATCTACAATTTTCTGGTTGATAATTTTTTCTGCACAAGCTACACCTAAAGAAAGAATGACTTTTTCTGCATTTTCAATATAAGAGTAATATTGCTGTTTGTTAACCTCTGTAATATCATTCGCTTGTTGAAGATGAGCGGAATAATCTTGATATCCTTTTCTCTTCCCTTCCTGTTCTCCTTGTTGAAAACCAGCATTGTAAGCTTCTTGCATGAGTTGCTCTCTCTCAATTACCCATCTTTCCCTTTCAAGCTCAATTTGTTCCTGTGCTTTCTTTAATTGAATAGCTGCATCATCTACCAGATTCGCTGCCTTTTGCTCTGCTTCTTCTAATAGTCTGTTGAGTTCAACGGAATTCTCCATTGGTTCTTTACCTTCCTCTTCAGGAAGGTTTGAATGTTTGGAGGATACTTGTTTGAGAGAAATTAACTTGCCTTTTCTTTCTGAAGTTTGAGTTATAGAAGATTTAATAATTCTAGACAATAATATCGTCTCCCCCACCACGGGCTATGATAATTTCACCTGAATCCTCTAATCGTCTTATGACAGCAACGATTCGAGATTGTGCTTCTTCTACATCACGTAATCTAACAGGCCCCATAAATTCCATTTCTTCCTTTAGACTCTCTACCATACGGTTTGACATATTTTTAAAGACAACTTCTTTCACTTCGTCACTTGAGACTTTTAAGGATAGAAGTAGGTCTTCATTTTCACAATCGCGAATCACTCGTTGAATTGATCGACCATCTAATGTAACAATATCTTCGAACACAAACATCCTCTTTTTAATTTCTTCTGCTAATTCAGGATCTTGTATTTCTAAAGCATCTAGGATGGTTCTTTCTGTGGAGCGGTCTACTCCATTTAATACTTCTACCACAGCCTCAACTCCACCAGTTTGAGAATAATCTTGTGTTACTGTTGTAGAAAGCTTTCTTTCTAGTATCGCTTCTACTTCACTAATTACTTCTGGAGAAGTACCATCCATTAAGGCGATTCGCCTAGCTATATCAGCCTGAACCTCTTGTGGTAGCTCTGAAAGGATTTGTCCAGCTTGTTGAGGCTCTAAATAAGATAGTATAAGAGCTATCGTTTGTGGATGTTCATTTTGTATGAAATTTAGAATTTGACCAGCGTCAGCTCTTCTAGCAAAATCAAATGGTTTAACTTGCAAAGAAGAGGTTAATCGATTAATAATAGCCGATGCTTGATCTGTTCCAAGTGCTTTTTCCAATACCGTTTTGGCATAACCAATTCCACCTTGAGAAATATAATCTTGAGCAATAGCGATATTATGAAATTCTTCCAATATATCTTCTTTTGCATCTGTTTCTACCTTTTTTACTCCAGAGATCTCCAAGGTCAATTTCTCTATTTCTTCTTCAGCTAAATGCTTGTATACTGATGCGGATACATCAGGACCAAGAGAGATTAGAAGGATGGCTGCTTTTTGTTTTCCCGTTAGTTCTTTCTCTCTTCTCACCATATTAATCCCCCTAATCCTCGGCTAACCAAGTTCGTAGTAATTTTGCAAATTCTTCTGGTTTCTCTTTCGCCATTCTTTCCAGCTGCTTACGGCGGATAGATCCCTCTGTATCTTCCTTCGGTTCAATATCCGGAATATACGCAGGCTCTCTCTTTTCTTCGTAAACCAGCTCTTCAACTTCTTTATTTTTACGTGAACGAAGAATAAAGAATATTAATAATATAATTACAACCAATAAGATAGCCCCAACAACATATGTCCACCACGGTAATACAGGTTTAGATTCGTTTGAGAATTCCATCTTACCGTTAAACGGTTGTACTGAAACTACAACTTTATCCTGAATTGATTCATCTGTTAGTTCTGTTGCAGCATCTTTGTCAATTGATGTTCTAACAATGGTAGATAGGATTTGACGTATATCTTCGACTCTGTCCTGTGGTAATGAGTTTACTTCTTCTGGATTCGGTGGCTCAACCATTACCTGGACGCCAAGATCTCTTATTTTATAAGGGCTTTCAACAATTTCTTTACGAATACGGTTCACTTCATTGTTAATGGTCTCTTCAATTCTTTCATAATCACCGTTTGATTCAGACCCACTTTGATAAGTCACTCCGCTGTTAGTTGGCTCATTACCATCCTGAGTTCCAGGTGTCCCTCCGGGGTTAGCCCCTTCACCTGAGAATGTTTCTGTTATTCGATGGGCACTTACTGCAATTCCTTCAATATTTTCTTCATCAACAGGTGTTACTTCGTTTACTTCTTGATTTACTTGGGTAAAGTCTATATCGGTAGTAACGGAAACAACCACTTTGTTAAATCCAATTAAAGTTCCTAACATATTCTGAACTTGTCGCTGGATATCACGCTCAATTTCTTTCTTGATGTTCATTTGTTGTGCAAAATTCCCACTACCCGAATTATTTTGAGATTCTAGGTCAAAATACTCAAAAAACTGATTCATGATGACGATATTCTCAGTAGGGAGATCAGGAACACTTTTGGATACTAAATGATAAAGCGATTTAATTTGCTTTGGATCGAAATTAAAACCTGGTTTGGTATTTAAGACGATAGAAGCTGATGCCTGTTGAAGGTCATCATTTAAAAAAACTTGTTCCTTTGGTAGATTAATCATTACTTTAGCATCTTGTACACCATCTATCCCCTTCATTAGATCAGCAAGCTCTGTTTGCATTGCATCTAGCTTGAGGACGTTGAACTCATTATCTGTCATACCGAATCCCGCATTTTGACTGAAGAAAGAGTAATCAATACTTCCTGAGTTTGGAATACCTTCTGCTGCTAATTCAACTTTCAACGTATCGACTTGCTCCTTCGGTACCAAGATTGTGGTACCTCCATCAGAGATTTCTGATGGTACTCCTCTTCCATCTAGATTTTCCTTTATTGTGCCCGTCTCAGAAGGAGAAAGATTACTATATAAAGGAACAAGTGTTGTTCTTGTTGCAAAAAAACTAGCTACGCTGACAAAAATCACAAAAACTAAAAGGGTAATCCCCATTCCAGTCTTTTGCTTTTTGGTTCTACTTGTCCAAAATGACTTTATTTGCTCTGTATATTTCTTATACGATTCATTCATTACAATCCCCCGGTACTCGACTGCATGCTTCTATTACATTGGCATTCTCATTATTTCTTGATAAGCTTCTATTACTTTGTTACGTACTTCCAATGTCGTTTGTAACGTAATGCTAGCCTTTTGCGAAGCAATCATTACTTGGTGAAGATCTACATTTTCACCTCGAACAAGCTTTTCTGTCATCTGATCTGATATAACTTGGGTTTGATTTACTTCTTCAATGGACTTTTTTAATAATTGTCCAAAGTTTTCTTGAAATTCAGAAGGTGAAATTTTTTTTGACATTGACGGACTAATAACACCAGGATTAACCGAACTAATATTATGAATTGTCATAAGTTCATCCTTTCTCCTTATTTACCAATTTCTAAGGATTTCATTAACATTGATTTGTTCGCATTGAAAACTGTCACATTTGCTTCATATGAACGAGTGGCCGAGATTAAATCAACCATTTCTCTTAATGGGTCTACGTTTGGCAATTGTACATAACCATCTCCATTAGCATCTGGATGCTCTGGATCAAACACCATTTTATAGGGTGTTTCCGTATCTTTTTCAATTCTAGCTACGCCAACACCGTTACCTATTGAATGATCCTCGCTTCTATTCATCGCTTGATTTAGAAAGGATGAAAATCGAGCTTCTTTAGGTTGAAATACTACTGATTTTCTCTGATAGGGTACCCATTCGCCATTTACCTTTTCCCCTCTCGTAGTATCAACGTTTGCCATATTCGAAGAGATAACATCCATTCTTAAGCGCTGTGCGGTTAAGGCAGATGCGGTAGTATTCATACTTGAAAATATCGCCATTCTTACTTACCTCCTCTTATCACAGATTGAAGACTGTTAAACTTTCCGTTGATTCGATCGGTTAAGGCATTGAAATATATCTGATTGGTAGCCATTTCTGACATTTCCTGATCTAGGTCTACTCCATTTCCGTTATGATTGTATTGATTATTTACTTTCGTTTTGACGGCAGGATGTTGGGCAGCAGATTGAAAAGTGAAATGCCTGGAATCTGTCCTTTTAGCATCTAGTTGATTCATTGAATTATGTAGTAAGGTTTTGAATTCTACTTCTTTTGCTTTGTAATTGGGCGTATCAACATTTGCAATATTTTGAGCTATTACTTTTTGATTTAATGAGGCGTAATTTAAACCTCTTTCCAATGTGTTGAAAGTATTGGAAAATAATTTCATTTCAGTCACCTCAATCATTTTTTGACAAGTAACTACTATTTTTTACAATTTTAGCAGGTAACAGTATTTATTGTAATGTTTAGGACAAAGAGTGTCTATGAATATTCAGTAGTTTTTTAAGAATATCGTCGCATTTTGGAGAAAATGTGACTTTCTGACCAATTACCAACCTATTTTTCCCATGAAATATATCAAACATTCACGCTTCTTTTCACTGACATTATTATTATTACAAATAGATTACAATTCTAATTGTAACAATTCCTTTTATTAACCACTACCTGAATATTTTTCCAATAAACGAGATTTACAAGTGACATATTTTTCCTTAATTACAATTTAAGAACTACGAGAAGATTTCCCTCTGTTATTTTTATCCTTTATTTTTACACTATATATTTTATGCAAAGGTTTTGTAACTATGTCGAAATTAGTCGTAACATTCTTGTAATTTCATTGTACTACTCATTGGAATGTTAGCAATACCCAATAGATTGGCAATGGTAGTCCTTTCGGCTTATTTTAAGAAAATTCTTTTTCACTAAGAATGGTTTTATTTTAAAACACATGAATCTAGCGAATGCTTTGTCAACCAGTGTGTGCTGGAATCGTGAGGGAAACTACTTAGCTTTCAGCTAGTGTTCGGCCTAGCCTTTTTAACTTCGCTTCCACGCCCGTTTTTCCTCAGGAGTCTACTCAGTTCTCCTCAACACCTAAAAAAATTATATGTGACAGAGCTTAATTGTGAAAAAAACAATCGTAAGAAGCGACCTTTCTTTAATAAAAGTAAAATACACCACTTCACAGTTTTAAAATGATGTTTCAAGCTTATATTGTATTTATATTAGTCCATAGAAATAAACTAAAGCTGAGAATGTTGATTTTCTGCTGCAAAAGCTCGACTCCTACGGGGATTGCGGGAATTCACGAAAAGTTAGGGGCTTTGTACATAGGCTCATTCATAAGGCGATTCTGTCAGAAAGGCGTATTTTGCTTTTTTGGCAGAATCGCCATTGTCCTCGAGGCCCTAAGACCCGGAGCTAAACAGGTAGACCTAAAGGGAGGCGCAACTCACGCATTGCAGAACGCGAACAACTATCACTGCAATCAACCTCTACTCGCTTTTGCAATAGCACAACGTTTATGAAAAGAGCCTTATGTAAAGATTCATAGAAAATACCCTCATTATCCAGCAACTATAAGGAAAAATAAAAAGCCACAGTCTCAAAATATGAGACTGTGGCTTTCCTACTTTAACTGAATTAATTTGTACGAAGTTTATCTAATTCCATAAGGAATTTGTTATTTAGAACTTTGATATATGTCCCTTTCATACCTAATGAACGGGATTCAATAACTCCAGCACTTTCAAGCTTACGAAGTGCATTCACAATTACTGAACGGGTAATACCTACTCTGTCAGCGATTTTTGAAGCAACTAATAAGCCTTCATTTCCATTTAACTCTTCAAAGATATGCTCAATCGCTTCAAGTTCACTATATGACAATGAACTAATAGCCATTTGAACAACTGCTTTGCTTCTAGCTTCCACTTCGATTTCTTCGGCTTTTTCACGAAGAATCTCCATACCTACTACTGTTGCACCATATTCACCTAGAATAAGATCATCATCTTCAAAACTAGCCTCTAATCGAGCAAGAATTAAAGTACCTAATCTATCTCCTCCACCAATAATCGGAACAATGGTCGTTAAACCATTTTTAAATAGTTCTCTGTTTTCAACAGGGAAAGCAGTATACTCACTATTCACATCCAGGTTTGGAGATGTTTCTTGAACATTAAATAAGTTTTGTGTATACTCTTCTGGAAATTGACGATCAGCAAGCATTTGTTTCATTCGCTCATTTTCAATTTGTTGATTGATGGCATAACCTAACAGCTTACCTCGACGACTTACAACAAAGACATTCGCCTCAATCACCTTACTTAATGTTTCTGACATTTCTTTAAAGTTAACTGGTTTACCCGCTGCTTTTTGCAGCATAGCATTAATCGTTCTTGTTTTCCCTAATAAATTCATTTCATTTCCTCCTACTACATCTTAAGTGTATCTATTATTTGATTTTTATTTGTGTATTCTATTCTTAATCCTTACCCTGATTATATAATGAAGAAACTTATAAGATAAACTGGCTTAAATCCTTATCCTTTGAAATCGCACCTAATTTATCTTCTACATAACTTGGAGTTATTTGAATGGTTTCTAAAGTAATATCAGGCGCTTCAAAGGATAGATCTTCCAGAAGCTTCTCCATTATAGTATGAAGTCTTCTCGCACCAATATTATCCGTGTTTTGATTTACTTCAAATGCAATTTCAGCTAATCTACGTATAGCATCGTCAGAAAATTCAATTTGTATACCTTCCGTTTCCATTAATGCAATATATTGCTTAATGATCGCATTATCAGGTTCAATCAATATTCGAACAAAGTCTTCAGTAGACAATTTTTGCAGCTCTACTCTGATTGGGAAACGTCCTTGTAGCTCTGGAATCAAATCGGAAGGTTTGCTCATATGAAAAGCACCTGCAGCAATAAAAAGGACATGATCCGTTTTAACAGAACCGTATTTTGTTACAACAGTTGAACCTTCAACGACAGGAAGGATATCTCTTTGAACACCTTCTCTAGATACATCAGCAGAGGATTGTCCGGAGCTTTTACTAGCAATCTTATCCATTTCATCTATAAAGATAATCCCAGATTGCTCAGTTCGTTCAATTGCTTCTTGAGTGACCTCATCCATATCAATAAGCTTTTGAGCTTCTTCATTGGTAAGCACAACTCTAGCTTCTTTCACTTTTAATTTCCGCTTCTTCTTTTTCTTCGGCATGAAATTACTAAGAGCATCCTGCATATTCATGCCCATTTGCTCCATACCTGATCCTTGAAGCATATCAAACATAGATGATTGCTGTTCTTCAACCTCTATGTTGATAAACTCTTCTTCTAATTTTCCTTCTTTAAGTCTTTCCTCTATTCTTTTACGTTGTTCATGAATAGACATTTCTTCTCGTTTTTCATCTTCTTCTTCTTGTGATGAATCGGGTGATTGATTTCCACCAAAGATCATTTCAAAAGGATTTTTATAGGAAGAAGACTTTTTCTTTGAGGGAACAAGTAGTTCAACGAGTCGACGATTGGCGTTTTCCGCAGCCCTTTCACGTACACCAATCATCTTTTCCTCTTTAACTAATCGTACTGAAGTTTCAACTAAATCTCGAACCATTGATTCCACATCACGACCAACGTAACCTACTTCAGTAAACTTTGTTGCCTCCACTTTAACAAATGGTGCCCTTACTAGCTTTGCAATTCTCCTTGCAATCTCTGTTTTACCTACACCAGTTGGTCCCATCATTAGAATGTTTTTAGGAATCACTTCATCCTTTAAAACATCTGAAAGAAGACTTCGGCGATAACGGTTCCTTAGAGCAACAGCAACCGCTCTTTTTGCATCTTTCTGACCAACGATGTATTGGTCTAATCGTTCAACAATTTGCCTTGGGGTTAAGTGATCAGTCTTATTCTTCAAATGGCACACTCCTTACTTTTTTCTATAATTGTAAGAGAAAAAAAGTATGATGGATAAATTGTTAACTAAAGCTCTTCAACAATGATTTGATTGTTCGTATATACACATATATCCGCTGCAATTTGCAAAGAGGCCTTCGCAATTTCTTTCGCTGTCAAATGGTCTCCAGAAAATTGTTTTAAAGCTCGACCTGCTGATAATGCATAATTCCCGCCTGAACCAATTGCCAGTATTCCATCATCTGGTTCTATCACTTCTCCTGTACCAGAGATCAGTAGTAGATGAGTCTCATCCATTACGATGAGCATAGCTTCTAATTTTCTCAAGACCTTATCACTTCGCCACTGTTTCGCAAGCTCTACCGCAGCACGTTGAAGATTCCCATTAAATTCTTGAAGCTTGCCCTCAAACATTTCTGACAATGTAAAAGCATCAGCTACTGAACCAGCAAATCCAGCTAATACCTTTCCATTGAATAGCTTTCTTACTTTCTTGGCAGTATGCTTCATGACAACTGTATTCCCAAAAGTAACTTGGCCATCACCAGACATAGCACATTGACCTTTATGTTGAACGGCAAAAATCGTGGTTGCATGGAATTGTTCCATTATAAAACCTCCAACTCTTAAGCACGTGGATGATGTGCTAAATATGTTTTTCGTAAATGATCCTTTGACACATGAGTGTATACTTGAGTTGATGATAACTGGGAATGTCCCAAAAGCTCTTGTACTGTTCTCAAATCTGCACCATTATTTAATAAATGAGTTGCAAAAGTATGTCGTAACATATGGGGATGTATTTTACCTGTTAAGGATGCCTTTTCGATCATTTTATTAAGAATTGACCGAATACCTCTTTGTGTGAGCGCGCCTCCACGATGATTCACAAATAAAGTTGAATGTATTTGTTCTTTCATTAGTAAAGGTCGAGATTTTGTTATGTATTCTTCTAATGCATCGTGAGCGAAGCTACCAAAAGGTACATACCTCTCCTTGTTACCTTTTCCTTTTACAAGGATTGTAGATAGAGAAAAATCTACATCCTTTAGCTGTAAGTTGGAACATTCACTTACACGGATCCCAGTACCATATAACAATTCGAATATTCCTTTATTTCGTATATCTAATAAAGAATCTCCACTACATGCTTCTAATAACGCTTGTATCTCTTCTTCATAAAAGAACTTTGGTAATCTTTGTTCTTTTTTAGGAAGATTCACAAATGAGAAAGGATTATCAAGAAAATATTTTTCCTTGTTCAAATAACGGTAAAAACTCCTTAAGCTTGAAACCTTTCTAGACATCGAAGCTCTAACTAAACCTTTATCATGTAGTTTTGTTAAAAAAAGTCTAGCATCAAAATAATTGACATCTTCTAATGATTCTAAACCTTGTTCTTTCATAAATACGTAGAACTCTTCTATATCATGACGATATTGTTCAAAAGTATGAGTTGAATAATGCTTTTCAATTTTTAAATATTCAATAAAGGATTGTAATTGTTTATTTAATTGATTTATCATAGTTAACACCTCACAAGGGCTACTAAATAGTAACACAACCTGGCAACCCTTGCAATGAATTTTACACTTTTTTCACAAAGTTCTGAATTGTTTCTAACGCCCTATTAGCGTGCTCTTCATTTCGTTCTTTTTTCCCTTTTAATCTAACTGGTAAATCTGGAAATAGACCAAAATTAGCATTCATAGGTTGAAAGTTCTTTTTATTAGCTGTGGTAATGTATCTCGCCATACTGCCGATTGCAGTTTCATGAGGAAACACAACTGGTATTTCATTTTGTGCTAGCTTGGCTGCATTAATTCCTGCAATTAATCCGCTGGCTGCGGATTCTACATATCCCTCTACACCTGTCATTTGCCCTGCAAAAAATATATGATCATGATCCTTTAATTGGTAGGTGTCCTTTAATGCGTTAGGTGAATTAATAAATGTATTTCGGTGCATTACACCATAACGAACAATATCCGCATTTTCTAGACCGGGAATTAAGCGAAGGACTTCTTTTTGTGGCCCCCATTTCAAATGAGTTTGGAATCCAACTATATTGTACAGGGTTCCTGCTGCATCATCCTGTCTTAATTGGACAACTGCATATGGACGTTTTCCTGTTTTAGGATCTTCTAATCCAACAGGCTTTAATGGTCCGAACAACATTGTCTTTTTCCCACGAGCCGCCATTACTTCAATTGGCATACATCCTTCAAAGAATATTTCTTTTTCAAACTCTTTAAGGGGAACTGTTTCTGCAGAAATTAGCGCTTCATAAAATGTGTTAAATTCCTCTTCATTCATTGGGCAATTTAAATACGCTGCTTCACCTTTGTCATAACGTGATTTTAAGTATACCTTGTCCATATCGATAGAATCTTTTTCTATAATAGGTGCAGCTGCATCATAAAAATATAGGTGTTCTTCTCCAGTCAGCTTTCTAATTTTCTCTGATAGACCTTCACTCGTTAATGGACCCGTTGCGATAATCGTGATGCCTTCTGGAATTTCCGTTACTTCTTCATGATATACGGTGACATTAGGGTGATTCTTGACTTTCTCTGTTACATGAGCAGCAAATTCGTGCCGGTCAACAGCTAATGCTCCACCTGCTGGGACTGCACAAACGTCTGCTGCACTTATGATGACCGAATCTAAGTGGCGCATCTCTTCTTTTAATACACCAACGGCATTTGTTAATGTATTCGCTCGTAGAGAATTACTACAAACAAGCTCTGCAAACTTATCTGTATGATGAGCCGGGGTTTGCCGTACTGGTCTCATTTCAAACAAGTTTACTTTTATTCCTCTCTTAGCAATCTGCCATGCGGCCTCGCTGCCCGCTAATCCTGCACCAATAACATTTACAACAGTCATATAAGATGTCCTCCTTCTGATAGATCATTTTTTTGTATAGTTTCAATTCGAAAACATGTTTACATAGTAAATAAGACAGGGGCATTGATTTCGTTTTGATTTGATCAATCTCCACTTTAACTGGCATACCTTCCTCTTGCATCTTAAAAATTAGGAATAACCAGCCTTTATAGAAGATTGAACAAAGCTATTTATTATATGTATCCTATTGAATAAGTTAAAAGAATTATTCATGCACTTAATTTTAGAAAACAGAAAGGAACTGACCCGGGTTGGCAATAGAGAAATCACCAGTGGGACAGTCCCTCGTTACATTGTATAGATTCAATGTCGAACAATCAATTGTTTTTTTTAGTGTCACCCTGCCAATAGATTATTTTTGGGGTTCTTCTTTATAATCACAATTTACACATTGAATTTGGTTTCCTTTTTTAAGCTTTTTCTCAACCAGTAATTCAGTACATTTTGGACAACGTCTTTCAATCGGTTTATCCCACGATAGGAAATCACATTCAGGGTATTGATCACAACCATAGAAAATCCGTTTTTTCTTGCTTTTTCTTTCGATGATATTTCCTTTTTCACATTTCGGACATTTTACCCCAATTTCTTTCACAATCGGTTTTGTATTTCGACAGTCAGGGAAATTACTGCATGCCATGAACTTACCATAACGGCCCATTTTATAAACCATTGCATGACCGCACTCTTCACAATCTTCACCTGCTGGTTCATCTCTAATTTCTATTTTTTCCATTTCATTTTCTGCTTTTTCTAAATGTTTTTCAAAGTCCAGGTAAAATTTCTCTATGATTTTTTCCCACTTCACATTGCCTTCTTCAATATCATCGAGGCTTCTTTCCATATTCACTGTAAATTCTACATCGATAATATCAGGGAAAAATTCTCTGACTAATTCTAAAACAATTTCCCCTAGTTCAGTAGGAATGAATCTTTTATTATCTAACGTAACATATCCTCTACGTTGAATTGTATCAAGTGTAGGTGCGTAAGTAGATGGTCTACCTATCCCTAGTTCTTCCAAGGTTTTGACTAATCTTGCTTCTGTATATCTTGGAGGAGGCTGTGTGAAATGTTGATTGGATTCAATAGATTCACTTTTGACTTTATCTTTTTCCACTAGTGCTGGTAGAAATTTATCCTTTTCTTCCTTCTGGTCGTCTGATCCTTCGACATACACTTTCATAAATCCCGGGAACTTTACCTTTGACCCCGTCGCTCTAAACATAACAGATCCATTTACGATATCAACGCTCATTGTATCCATTACTGCTGGTGACATTTCACTAGCGACAAATCGTTCCCAAATCAATTTGTATAATCGATACTGATCTCTGGATAGAAACTCCTTCACTGATGAAGGATCCCTTAAAGTACTAGTAGGACGAATCGCTTCATGTGCATCCTGAGATTTTTGTTGTTTCTTTTCTTTTCTTTCAGTTTGCTTAACGAACTCTTTTCCGTATTTGTTTTGAATATAGTCGTTAGCTTCGTTTTTTGCAACTTCAGAAATTCGGGTGGAATCCGTTCTCATATAGGTAATGAAACCAACGGTTCCTTGCTTACCCATTTCAATTCCTTCATATAATTGCTGAGCCAACATCATCGTTTTCTTGGCTCTAAAATTCAGTTTTCTTGCTGCCTCTTGTTGAAGTGAAGAAGTTGTAAATGGTGGTGCAGGATTACGTTTTCTTTCTTTTTTTGTCACCTTATCAATTTCGAATGCTTTCCCTTTGACTTGGCTGAGGACATTCTTAACATCAGCTTCGGTTTTTAATTCGACTTTCTTTCCGTCTATTCCATAAAAGGATGCCTGAAATGTCTCTTTTCCTTTTGTAAACTCAGCTTCTATTGACCAATATTCTTCTGGAATAAAGCTTTTTATCTCATTTTCTCTATCAATAATCAAACGTACAGCAACTGATTGTACTCGTCCTGCACTTAAGCCTTTCTTTACCTTTTTCCATAGAAGGGGACTAATATTGTATCCGACTAATCGGTCTAGAATCCTCCTGGCTTGTTGAGCATCTACTAGATCCATATTAATGGCCCTTGGATGCTTAAAAGATTCTTTTATAGCATCTTTTGTAATTTCATTGAATACTACACGGCATTCTGAAGCAGTGTCCATGTCTAGACTGTGGGCTAAATGCCAAGCAATAGCCTCCCCTTCTCTGTCGGGGTCAGCCGCGAGAAAGATTTTCTTTACTTTTTTGGCCGCAGTTTTTAATTCTTTTAATACGGGGCCTTTTCCACGGATAGTAATATACTTCGGTTCAAATTCATTTTCAACATCAACGCCCATTTGACTTTTTGGCAGGTCTCTAACATGACCCATCGAAGCTCGGACTTTATATTTCTTTCCTAAATAACGTTCAATTGTTTTTGCCTTTGCCGGCGATTCTACAATTACTAAATAATCTGCCATCCAATTAGCCTCCTTAAAGAGGAAAATAATCACTGTTTATTATGATACCTTGGAATGTTGTTTTGTCAAAGTACGTTCAATATAAGGAAACGTTTACACTTACATTCACATAGGTATGGAGTTGTATTCAGTGTCGAAGTACTACTCTTTCATTAATAATGATATCTCTTATATAGTTTTAGTTACCTGTTGCAAAATGTATAACAGTTTATCAATAATTGCAACCATTTTGTATAAAATACTAGGAATAATTCCAATTTCGCGCTAAAAATGGGCTTTATTACATGATTTTATATAAAATAGTGAAACTTTATACACGCAGCTCTGAAAAAATATCTTCAATTGATAAAACCATTTTTGCCCCTTCTTGAATTAACGCATTGGTTCCTTGAGATAAGTGATCAAATATAGGTCCCGGTACACACAACACATCTCTTCCTTCATTCAATGCATAATCGGCTGTAATAAATGTTCCACTTTTCTTCTCTGCTTCTGTTATGAATACTGCATTTGACAATCCACTAATAATTCGATTTCTAAATGGGAAATGCCACTTCTCTGGTTTAACATATGGAGGGTATTCAGATATAAGAAGTTGTTCTTCCTTCATCTTTTTTGCTAATGGGGCATTTT
Source organism: Rossellomorea aquimaris TF-12 (assembly GCF_001648555.1). Lineage (GTDB taxonomy): Bacteria > Bacillota > Bacilli > Bacillales > Bacillaceae_B > Rossellomorea > Rossellomorea aquimaris. The sequence goes on from NZ_LQXM01000029.1 coordinate 603,127, forward strand.
GTTTCGGATAGATGTGGTTAAAACCTCCACCCAGAACTCCAATTGTTCCACCTCCGTTATCAATCGTTAGTGTGTGAGCGATTGTATCTGCCCCTTTCGCCAAACCACTAATAATGATTACTTGTTTTTCTACAAGTTTTGGAATCAATTCCTGGAGGATTTTGGTTGTATAAAGTGTGGATTTTCTTGACCCAATTATGGCAAGTTTTTTGGAGGCTTGGAGAAGATTTTTATTACCTATATAAAAGAAGATCAGAGGTGGATCGTATACATTTTTTAATAGAAAGGGGTATTCATCATCAAGGATGGTAATCCATTTGATATTATTTTCGCTATAAATTTTCATATATTTTGCTGATGGGAAGCTGTGAAGGTCTTTAAAGAAGATTTCAGTATTCGCGGCAGTGGTTTGGAGAATGTTTTGAAGGGTTGTGGAGGAAAGGTTAAAAATGGACGGAAGATTGGAACTGGTCAGCAGCTTTTTCATTCCTCTTATCCCTATGCCACGACAATGGTGTAAATGGAATAATATTTCTCGATTGGTATTCATGTTCGCCTCCAATTAAGAGTTTAGTAGTTAAATGATAAAAGCTGAGACTGATTGCTAAGTTGCAACCAGTCTCAGGCTATTCTTAATGTGTTTTACATTTGTCAAAGATTCCTTCTTCTTTCAGAACCTTAATCAACGTATCACCCATATCAGAAGGTGTTGGAGCTACTTGCATTCCGCATTCGTTCATTACGCGGATTTTTTCATCAGCAGTTCCTTTTCCTCCTGAAATAATGGCGCCAGCATGACCCATACGTTTACCTGGAGGTGCTGTACGACCACCAATGAAGCCTACAACAGGTTTCGTCATGTTTGCTTTAACCCATTCAGCTGCTTCTTCTTCAGCTGTTCCACCGATTTCACCAATCATAATAACAGCGTATGTGTCCTCATCTTCATTAAATGCTTTAAGCACATCAATGAAATCTGTTCCATTTACAGGATCTCCACCAATTCCTACTGCAGTCGATTGCCCGATACCTGCTTGAGAAAGCTGATGAACAGCTTCATATGTTAGTGTTCCAGAACGAGAAACCACACCTACGTGACCTTTTGTGTGAATATATCCAGGCATGATTCCAATTTTACATTCATCAGGAGTTATTACGCCAGGACAATTTGGTCCAACTAGGCGTGTTTTCTTGCCTTCCATGTAACGCTTTACTTTAACCATATCTAATACAGGAATGTGTTCAGTAATACAAATTGCTAAATCCAGTTCAGCATCTACCGCTTCCATAATTGCATCCGCTGCAAATGGTGCGGGAACATATATAACTGAAGCATTTACGCCTGTAGCTTTTTTCGCTTCTTCAACTGTATTGAAAACAGGAACGCCTTCAACCTCAGTTCCACCTTTTCCAGGTGTTACACCTGCAACGATTTGTGTACCATATTCCAGCATTTGCTTCGTATGGAAAAGAGCTGTTGATCCTGTAATTCCCTGTACAACAACTTTAGTGTCCTTATTAATAAATACGCTCATAAGTCTCCCGCCTTTCTTAGCCTACTTGCTCAACGATTTTTTGTGCGCCGTCCGCCATTGATTCAGCTGCAATAATATTTAATCCAGATTTGTTTAGGATTTCTTTACCTAAATCTACATTTGTACCTTCAAGGCGAACTACAAGTGGTACTTGAAGACCGATTTGTTTAGCTGCTTCAACTACACCTGTTGCAATAACATCACATTTCATAATTCCACCAAAAATATTTACAAAAATCCCTTTAACATTTTCATCTGAAAGAATGATTTTGAATGCTTCTGTTACTTTCTCAGCCGTAGCGCCGCCCCCAACATCAAGGAAGTTAGCCGGGTCTCCGCCATAGTGCTTAACAATATCCATTGTAGCCATTGCAAGCCCTGCACCGTTAACCATACATCCGATGTTACCATCTAGAGAAATGTAGCTTAAGTCATACTTAGAAGCTTCAATTTCTTTTGCATCTTCTTCTTCAAGGTCGCGTAATCCCATTACATCTTTCTGGCGATATAGAGCGTTTGAATCGAAGTTGAATTTAGCGTCTAAAGCCATTACATCTCCGTCTCCAGTAACAACTAAAGGATTAATTTCCACAATGGAAGCATCCTTTTGCACATATACGTTGTAAAGGCCAAGCATGAACTTCGCTGCCTTCCCAACAAGTTGTTGAGGAATATTGATATTGAATGCAATTCGACGAGCTTGGAAACCTGTTAATCCAACAACTGGATCGATATACTCTTTAAAGATTTTTTCAGGCGTTTTTTCTGCAACTTCTTCAATTTCAGTTCCACCTTCTTCAGATGCCATTAAAACAACTTGGGAAGTTGCGCGGTCTAATACTAAACCAACATAATATTCTTTCTTGATATCACAGCCTTCTTCAATAAGTAAGCGCTTAACTTCCTTACCTTCTGGTCCTGTTTGGTGAGTAACTAATGTTTTACCGATTAACTCTTCTGCATATGTACGCACTTCGTCAAGGCTCTTAGCAATTTTCACACCGCCAGCTTTCCCACGACCACCTGCGTGAATTTGAGCTTTTACTACATACACGCTAGAATCTAACGTTTTCGCCGCTTCTACTGCTTCATCAGCTGTAAATGCCACTTTACCATTCGGTACGGATACCCCGTAATTTCTGAGGATTTCTTTACCTTGATATTCATGGATATTCATTTTCCATCCTCCTATCAAACTCTTCAAAAAATAGACTGCGCTTTCATTGTATAAAATGACAGTTTATATGTCTACCATTATGCTAAAAATATTATATTAATTTAAAAATTCTGAACATATTTCTTTAGTTTTCTTTACCGTGTACGCTATTTTTATATCAAATTCCAGACTAATTATTATTCTCGAAAAATATATCCGGAGTCTACTTCTACCTTTTATTTTCTGTTTGAACTATTTTTGTCAACACGGTAGACAAATGCAAAAACCTCTGCGACAGCATTATATAATTCTTCAGGAATCGATTCCTGTATATCCAGATTCCCTAAAAGAGAAACTAAGCTCTTGTCCTCTTGAATAGGTATATGGTGCTCCTTGGCTTTTGATAAGATATTCTCTGCAATGATTCCTTTTCCTTTAGCCATTACTTTGGGAGCAGAGTCACTGTGTTGATCGTAGCCTAATGCAATGGCTTCTTTTCGTACATGAGGTTTCTTCATATTTTCAGATCCACTCCTGTATATGTAGTAGAGGAATTGTCTGTAACCATTAAATTTGATAGATTTTTACGTTTATCTGGAATTTTAATATTGACGGTAGAAAGGTGGTAACCCACTTGTTCTAATCCTTGTTTCAAGCCAGGAATAAGTGGCTGGGAAACCTCTTTAATATCCTGGTTATCGTTCCAAATCGATACAGAAATGACACGATTTTGAACCTGCATATCAACTAAGGTTTCATTTAGATTGTCGAGATTCAGATAAAATAAAATACGACAAAAATCTTCATCAATCACCCCTTTTTCTTTCTCTTTTCCCATCCACTGTATAGTGATGTCTGTGTTTTTCCCAAACAAATACATTGGGAATTGTTGAATAATATTTAAAAAAGGTGAATTGTCTTGTGATTGCAATATCTGGCTATTCATCTTTAAAACCATTTTATCAGCCAGTTCTCTTACTTCAAGTAGAGGATGTTCATTACTTAATTGGAGAAGCTGCTGTTTAAGAGTGTTTTGAAAACCTGTTAAATCAGCGTTTTTATTTAATTGAGCTTCAAAATTCAGACCAAACGAACGTAACATATTTTTTAAGCTTTTCCCAAAATCCTCTCCTTTGATCAATGTAGCGAGGTCTTCATTCACTTGAAGCTGTAATTGTTGAAAGAGCTTAGCTTCATTTGAATCCGGCACTCTCCCCATCCACTTGGTTAAGAGTCTTGAGAAATTCATCTCTACTGTATTTTTTTTCGCTTCTCCAAATAGACTGAAAAGCTTTTCAGCCAAATCAATGAAAGAACTCTCACTTTTACCTTTATTGTTAACGAACTGGTCTCCCAGAATCATTGAAATAACCTTCCTAAACTGGGTTTCATTCACTTTCTCTCCGTTATTTGAATAAAGTTGAACGTCAAAATTGCTTGCATTCATTTGTAACCATTTTGAAAACGACTCTAATGTGCTTCCTGTAATATTATTGGAAGAGAACTGGTGAACAATAGCATTCGTTACTCCCTCCCTCCAAGCATTCATTGGAGCTTGTTGAGGAATAATACCAAATGATTTTAACAAATCGAAACCGGCTAATCTATTTGCAAATGTAGCCGTAGAATTTAGTAAAGTAGCCAAGCTCTTTATAGCTGTGTTTTCAGAAGCTACCCTATTCAGTGGCTGCTGAATTTTTTTTATTATTTCCAGTGCCTCTGAATCATTTGATGTTAATTTTGAGCGTAAGTCATCTAGTAAGTTTACAAAGGTATCCTTGGACTTTCCTTCCCTTAAGGACATAAACACACGATCGGATAAAGGCAAATTGTTTTTTGCCAATTCCACTAATACTTTCATTTGGTCTGTTGAACTATCTTGCTGTAAATACTTATTTGCAAAAAGAAGCATATCCTTATGTATGGGCACTTTATTTTTAATCAATTCTATCACTAAAGCCTGCATGTCTTTTCCTTTATTTGATAGAGAAAGTTGATTCAATAAATCATTGGCTATATTTTTAACTGATTCATCACTTTTAGGAACTTTGTTCTGTATTAACTGGAGACTAATCCCATTTTCTGTCTGTTTCACTTGAACCCAGTATCGTTCCCCTGCCTCCATGGGAGCTTCAAGCTTGGCAATGAACTTATGCCCTGATACAGAGACTTCGGCATTTCCTTCACCTAATAGTGTATGAACAGTAACATGAAGGACCCTACCATTTTGTAGTGTAAAGGGCTTCCCATCGATTTGAGGTGTCCTCGGTGAGCTGAATGCGCCTTTAATATGGTTCATATACCTTTTCTCCCTTATTGTTTTTGGATATGTTCCTTGACTGGTGCAAAGCTTTTGCGGTGAATAGAGGTTATACCTAATTGTTCAAGGCCAACCAAATGATCCTTTGTACCATATCCAGCGTTTTTATCAAATCCGTAGCCTGGATATTTGATAGCATATTCCTTCATCAAACGGTCTCTTGTCACTTTTGCCACAATGGAAGCCGCGGCAATCGAGATGCTCTTAGAATCACCCTTGATTATTGATTGACTGGGATAAGGAGTTTGAAGCTTCATTGCATCGATTAGGATATAATCCGGTTTGGTATCAAGGTTTGTTAGGGCTTCGTACATGGCTTTCTTAGTCGCTTCATATATATTTATACGGTCAATTTCCTCTGGTTCTATCAGCCCAACTCCAATCCCTTCTGCACCTTGTACTATCAATTCATAGTATTCTTCCCTTTTACTCTCCGATAGCTTCTTACTGTCATTTAGACCCCCTAAATAAAAGTGCTTTGGCAATACAACAGCAGCTGCTACAACTGGTCCAGCTAATGGACCTCTACCCACTTCATCAATTCCTGCGATCCTTGTAAAACCTTGTTGCCAAATGGCTTTTTCATAAACCCTTAATTTTTCAAAATTGCTTTTTTCTTTTTCTATATTTAATCTCTTTCGATCCATTTTCTCGAGTAGTTGGATGACTCCTTTTCGTTCATCCTTTTTTAACTCTTTTATAATTGGGTCATCTGCCTCAAGGTTTTCTGTTAATGCTTTAATTTCCTTAATCGTTTTATCCGTTGTCATTTAAGTGAATGCTCCTTCTATTTATATCGGTCACTACTTACATAAATAAAGAGACTGTTAAAAAGAGAATCTATACTCTTTAACAGCCTCATGTCTATTCCGTAGTACTTTCAGTATCCTCAATTGTATCAAATGTCATTGGGCCTAATTGAACGTTACGGATGTCTCTTACAATGACTTCTGAAGTTTTGTCATAATTGACTTCTCCTCCAGCCATCAAACATCCTCTTTTTTCCCCAATCAAATCAAAGCTTGAAACAACTTCTTCAGGTATTTCTTCAAGGCCATAACGATCTTTTAACCGCTCCGGGTAATATTTTTCAAGGAATCTTAATCCGTAAACGGCAATATCCTGTAAATTTAATATTGTGTCTTTAATGGCTCCTGTTAAGGCAAGTTTATATCCGACCTGAGGGTCTTCAAACTTCGGCCACAAGATTCCGGGAGTATCAAGAAGTTCCAATTCCTTGCCTACCTTAATCCATTGCTGAGCTTTTGTAACCCCAGGAGTATTTCCTGTTTTCGCTATGTTTTTCTTAGCTAACCGATTAATCAAGGTAGATTTACCAACATTGGGAATTCCTACAATCATTGCTCTAATTGCGCGTGGTCTCATTCCCCTTGATTTCATTCGATCAAACTTCTCCTTCAAAATACCTTTAGATGATTGCACGATTTCTTGAAGCCCTTTACCATCTTTTGCATTTACAGCAAGTGCCTCAATTCCCTGCTTTTCAAAATAGGATATCCACTGTTTCGTCCTTGTTGAGTCAGCCATATCAGCTTTATTCAACAACACTAGTCTGGGCTTTTGTCCGATGATTTCTTCAATCATTGGATTTCTCGAAGATAAAGGAATCCTCGCATCTACTAATTCTATCACGATGTCTACAAGCTTTAATTTTTCCGTTACTTGTCTACGGGCTTTAGCCATATGTCCAGGAAACCACTGAATCGTCATATGACCACCTCCAAACGACTTTATTTACTATTCTTTCACAAAACCAATATCTTTAACAGGCCAATAAATGACTTTTGTGTCACCAATGACTTCATCTAAAGAGACTGTCCCTATATGCCTGCTGTCTTTACTAAACCGACGATTATCACCCATTACAAAGATCTCTCCCTCAGGAACAGTTTCTTTGTCGATAATATCGTTGAGGGTGAAGTCCTCTGTAAGAGGTCCATCACTTAATTGGTCCTTATATTCTTGCAGATATTCTTCTTTCATGGCTTTACCATTTATGTATAAAGTGTCGTTCTTATACTCCACTTTATCTCCAGGAAGTCCAATGACTCTCTTAATATAGTCCTTTTCTTCTGGAGCGTGAAAAACGACAATATCGAATCGTTCCGGCTCCCCAAGCTTACTAACAATCATTCGATCTCCATTATGTAGTGTAGGCATCATAGATAAACCATCGACTACAATTGGTGCAAATAAAAAGTATCTGATTATAGCGGCTAATCCCACTGCAATTAACAGTGCTTTCATCCACTCCCACCACTCGTTTTTCTCTTTAGCCAACACACCCACCACCCAAAGTAATTTCTATCTTTTTTATTCTACTAAAAAACGTTCGATTTCTCATCAAAAAAAAGAGTAATTACTCCAATAGTCTTACTATTTATTTATTATAAATAAGGAAAAGGAGCTTGTCGCCAAGCTCCTTTTCCTAAGTTCTTATCGAATTTCTTTAATACGAGCCGCTTTACCACGTAGGTTACGTAGGTAATAAAGTTTCGCACGACGTACTTTACCACGACGAATAACTTCTAATTTAGCGATTTTTGGTGTGTGTACAGGGAAAGTACGTTCAACACCAACACCGTAAGAAATTTTACGAACAGTAAATGTTTCGCTGATACCGCCACCGCGGCGTTTGATTACTACTCCTTCGTATACCTGAATACGTTCACGAGTACCCTCAACGATGTTAACGTGTACACGTACTGTATCACCAGGACGGAAAGATGGTAGATCAGAGCGAAGTTGTTCTTTTGTAATATCTTCGATTAATTTGTGCATCTTTTTCAACTCCTTCCAACAGATGCTCTTACAAAAGCGATTGATTGCAGCGGAACATCGGGATAAATGACAAAAAGAGATAACTCTTCAAGCCACAAAGAATATAATATCATACGGGATAGTAGGATGCAATAGTCTATTTAGAGCTTTCCCATTCTTCTATCCAACTCTTTTGCTTTTCTGTAAGTGAATACTTCTCCAAAAGATCTGGTCTACGATTATATGTTCTGCGTAAACTCTCCTTCTCTCTCCACTCCTCAATCACACGGTGATTCCCTGAGATTAGTTCACTTGGAACCTTTAAACCTCTAAAATCAGCAGGACGGGTGTAATGGGGATGCTCAAGTAGTCCTGAAGAGAAAGAATCCAGGACTGGGGAGTCTGCATTCCCAAGAACTCCTGGCAGTAGTCGAACGACACTATCGATTACAACTAGTGCGCCTAATTCACCGCCAGTCAGTACAAAATCCCCTATGGAAATTTCATCTGTAACAATATGTTCTCTTATACGTTCATCATATCCCTCGTAATGACCACAAATAAATACTAAGTGATCCTCTTTAGCTAACTCCTCAGCCTTTTGTTGTGTGTATCGTTCCCCTTGGGGACACATTAAAATCACTCTTGGCTTTGTTTGATCATTCTTCAATGATTCGACTGCATCGAAGATCGGCTGAGGTTTTAACACCATTCCAGCTCCCCCGCCATAAGGATAATCATCTACTTGATTATGCTTGTTATCTGCAAATTCCCGAAAATTAACCACGTTATAAGAAACTGCCTCTTTTTCTGACGCTTTTTTCAGGATTGATTCACCAAAAATCCCATGAAACATTGTCGGAAATAAGGATAATACATCAATTTTCATCATGAAAGTAACCCTTCCATTGGCTCAATCGTGATAAGTTGATTATCTAAATCAATTTCCTTTACTATGTCTTCGATATAAGGAATTAAGTGTTCTTTTCCTCTTTCGCCCTTTACAACCCAAACATCGTTAGCTCCTGGGCTAAGGATCTCTTTAATTGTACCGATCTCTAAACCGTCATTTGTTACTACTTTACAACCAACGATTTCATGGAGATAGTACTCTCCTTCTTCTAAATCATGTAGTTGGTCTTCAGGGACTTTTAACAATCCCTCTTTAAACTTCTCTACTTGATTGATATCTTCATAACCCTCGAAGGTTAAAAGATCAAAACTTTTATGGTTTCTGTGTGTTTTTATCACTAATGGCATTGGATCCTTTTGTTTTGGTAAAAACAAATATAACGTATTGCCAACTTGATAACGTTCTTCAGGGAAGTCCGTTTTAGAAACAATTTTCAATTCTCCACGAACACCATGGGTATTCACGATTTTTCCTACATTAAACCAATTTTCCATAGTCCACCTCTAACTCTTAACGTATTTCTTTAACCTTACCATCCTCAATCACAATCGTTTTCGACAAAGTTTCTTCATCCCAATTGTCACCAACTTGAATGTCCATCATACCTTGAACTTCTTTTTCTTTCAATTCACTTCCGATGGGTAAAATATTCATTTGATCCATCTGAAATTCTATTAACTTTATCTTCTCAGCTCTTTCATTTAATTCTCTTTCAAAACGCTGAGTTAGTTTTTGAGAAGGATATTTTTTTGCGCGTTCTATCTTTTTCATTTCAAATTGTAACTGATCACATTCTTGTGATAGTTGCAACTTTTGATTTTCGTATTTCTTCATCAACGAGTCTTTGCTTTTTTCCGTTAGGACCTGCTTTATGGTAATAGTATGTATGATATTCAATATCCTGCTTCCTCCTTTTTTCACCCCTTCTGCTGTTTGTTCTCGAAGGGTGACCACTAAAGGGAGTTATGGATTTTCAACTATAAAAAAAGGGACTGACTTCGTAAGGCTATGTATTAACCTTTATGGGTCAGTCCCCTTATCTTCATTAGAGAATATTACACGGAATCAATAAAGATGTCCGTGTATAGTGGGAAAATTAATATTCTCTCACTCCACAATCTCTAAAAAGATTTTCTTCTGTTGTGAAGATCCTGCTGCAGCGTATACCACAGTTCGAATCGATTTAGCTACACGCCCTTGCTTCCCAATGACCTTCCCCATGTCTTCGGGGTGAACAGATAACTTGTAAGTTAAACCGTTCGCTCCCTCATCAATGCTGATTTGTACAGAGTCTGGATGGTCGACTAAGGGTTTCACAATCGTTAGAATAAGATCTTTCATCGATTTAATCGATTACTTACTGTTCTTAGCATTGTGGAATCTTTCCATAATGCCTTGTTTTGAGAATAGGTTACGAACTGTGTCAGATGGTTTTGCACCATTTGATAACCATTTAAGAGCTAATTCTTCATCGATTTTCACTTCAGCTGGTTTAGCAACCGGGTTGTATGTTCCAACTGTTTCGATTTGACGTCCATCACGTGGTGAACGAGAATCTGCAACTACGATACGATAGAAAGGAGATTTTTTTGCTCCCATACGTTTTAATCTGATTTTTACTGCCATTATTAAAGCACCTCCGAATAGTTTCACACAAGTTAGTATAATATCAAATGTGTATTTTGTTTGTAAAGTGTTTTTTCTTAACAGTTCAATTTTTTTTAAGAAAAATTGAACAAATTGCTTACATAAATGGGAATTTCATCCCTTTTTTCTTACCTTTTCCTTGCATGCCGCTCATTTGTTTCATCATTTTTTTCATGTCTTCGAATTGCTTAAGGAGACGATTCACTTCTTGAATGGATGTTCCGCTTCCTTTTGCAATTCTTTTACGGCGGCCAGCGTTGATCGTTTCAGGATGGCTTTTTTCGTTTTTTGTCATTGATTGAATAATCGCTTCAACATGACTAATTTGCTTGTCGTCCACTTGAAGCTTATCTAAACCTTTCATTTTGTTTGCTCCAGGTAACATTTTCAATAGATCATCAAGTGGACCCATTTGTCTCACTTGACCTAACTGTTCCAGGAAGTCATCAAATGTAAAGGACATAGTTCGCATCTTTTGTTCGAGCTCTTTTGCTTTTTCTTCATCAACATTTGCTTGAGCCTTCTCGATAAGGGACAATACGTCACCCATACCAAGAATTCTAGAAGCCATTCGCTCAGGATGGAAAGCTTCTAATGCATCCATCTTCTCACCCATACCAACAAATTTAATCGGCTTTTCTGTTACTGAACGGATTGATAAAGCTGCCCCTCCTCGAGTATCTCCATCGAGTTTTGTTAAAACAACACCTGAAATGCCAAGCGCCTCATTAAAGCTTTGAGCAACATTAACAGCATCTTGCCCTGTCATGGCATCAACAACAAGGAAAATTTCATCTGGATTTGAGAGTTCTTTGATTTCTTTTAACTCTCCCATTAAATTTTCATCAATGTGAAGTCGACCTGCTGTATCAATTAGAACGTAATCGTGATGTTCTTCCTTCGCCTTTTCGATTGCTTGTTTTGCAATTTCAACCGGACTTACTTGATCACCAAGAGAGAACACAGGTAAGCTTAATTGCTTCCCTATTGTTTCCAGTTGATTAATGGCTGCCGGACGATAGATATCAGCAGCTACCAATAGTGGTTTGCGATTATGCTTCTTTCTAAGTAAGTTAGCAAGTTTACCGGTGGTTGTCGTTTTACCTGCACCTTGTAGTCCCACCATCATAATGACAGTTGGAGGACGTTTAGCAACAGCAATTTGACTCTGTTCGCCACCCATTAATTCAGTAAGCTCTTCTTGAACGACCTTGATCACTTGTTGTCCTGGAGTTAAACTCTTCATGACTTCCTGACCAACGGCTCTTTCACTTACCTTCTTAACAAATTGCTTTACCACTTTAAAATTAACGTCTGCCTCTAAAAGAGCTAAACGAACTTCACGCATCATTTCTTTAACATCCGCTTCGCTAATCTTTCCTTTACCGCGGATTTTCTGTATTGTACCTTGCAGTCGGTCGGCTAATCCTTCAAATGCCATTCATGCCGCCTCCTAATCCAATATTTCAAGAGCATCAATAAGTTTAAAGCAATGAGAAGAATCACCTGAAGGCTCTTCTATACTTTTTCTTAGTTGATCTAGTATCTCGTTACGTTCTTGAAATTTCTTAAATAATAAAAGCTTTTCTTCGTACTCCTCTAGCATTGCCTCTGTTCGTTTAATGTTGTCGTAAACTGCTTGCCTACTTACATTATACTCCTGAGCAATTTCTCCTAAAGAGAAATCGTCCAAATAGTAGAGGGACATATAACTTCTTTGTTTTGGAGTTAACAAAGATTGATAAAAATCATAGAGATAGTTCATTCTGGTTGTTTTCTCCAGCACTTATATCCCTCCTTGTTAAGTGAAAAACCTTTACATATGAAGAATACAGATTTTAAGCTCATTTGTCAAGAATACATAGGATTTTTCTTCATTTTTTTCTTTTGCAATTACTTCTTCTTACTCTACATTTTTCATGAAGCAAATATACAAAAAGAGTAACCTACAAGGAATCACTCTTATTCTACTCATCGCTTTCATCATTTCTTTAGCAATGAGCAAATCGAAAGTGATTCACATCAAGGTTACTCCATCTATCATCTTATTCTTCTTCTCTGTCGACTAAATTCGAAAACAGACCATATACATACTTTTCTGCATCAAAGGGTTGAAGGTCATCCATCTTCTCACCTAATCCAACAAATTTAACCGGTATTTCAAGTTCATTTCGGATCGCCAGGACAATTCCACCTTTGGCTGTACCGTCTAATTTGGTTAACACAATACCAGATACATCGGTAGCGTCCTTGAAAGTCTTTGCTTGAATCATGGCATTTTGACCCGTTGTTGCGTCAAGAACAAGTAAAACCTCATGAGGGGCACCTGGTATTTCTCTCTCAATGACTCGCTTTACTTTTTCTAATTCTTTCATAAGATTTACTTTGTTTTGAAGTCGTCCAGCTGTATCACAAATAAGGATATCTGCTTTTTTTGCTTTTGCTGATTGTACAGCATCATACATAACCGCAGCAGGATCACTTCCTGCTGCTTGTTTGATTACCGGTACTCCTACACGGTCACCCCAAACCTCAAGCTGTTCAATTGCACCTGCACGAAACGTATCCCCTGCTGCTAAGACAACATTCTTACCTTCTTGCTTAAACATATGAGCAATTTTACCGATGGTTGTTGTTTTTCCAACTCCGTTTACGCCTACAAATAGTAATACCGTTAATTGATCATTTTGAATGTTTAAGGTGCTGTCTTCTTGTTTATCTCCATTGTAAATCTCCACAAGTTTCTCAGAAATGACGGATTGAACATCTTCTGTATCCTGAATGTTGCGGCGTTTCACCTCAAGCTTTAATTCATCAATTAATTGCATAACAGTATCGAAGCCAACATCGGCTCCAATTAAAATTTCTTCTAATTCTTCAAAGAATTCTTCATCTACTTTTCGATATCTGGCAACAAGGTCATTTACCTTTGAGGAAAAATTATTCCTTGTTTTACTTAAACCATCTTTAAATTTTTCCGTTACATTATCACTTGATTGAGTGAATTTATCTTTAAGTTTTTTGAAAAAACTCATTTCTTACACCTCACTAGTTATGTTTCGAGTAATTCATGTGTTTCTTGTAGTCTTACGGATACTAATTTAGAGACACCAGACTCTTGCATTGTAACGCCATACAGAACGTGAGCTTCTTCCATCGTTCCCTTTCTATGGGTAATGACAATAAACTGGGTATCATGACTGAATCTCTTCAAGTATTGGCTAAACCTCTGTACATTGGCTTCATCTAGTGCTGCTTCCACTTCATCAAGTATACAAAATGGAACAGGACGTATTTTCAAAATAGAGAAAAGCAGTGCGATAGCAGTCAAAGCCCTTTCTCCACCAGACATCAGACCAAGGTTTTGCAATTTCTTTCCGGGTGGTTGGGCAACAATGTCGACACCTGTATGAAGTAAGTCTGAAGGGTCCGTTAATTTTAATTCAGCTCGTCCTCCACCAAACAGTGCTTTAAACACATCCTCAAATTCCAACTGAATGGCTGAGAAAGTCTGATCAAATCGTTTGATCATCTCTGTATCCATTTCATTGATAACTTGATATAGGGTGTCTTTGGCTTCTGTTAAATCTGTTTTTTGTTCTAATAAAAACTCATAACGTTCCTTTACTCTTTCGTATTCATCAATGGAACCAAGGTTAACCGTTCCTAATTCCTCTAGGGCTAACTTAACAAGTTTCACTTTCTTTCTCGCTTCTTCAACCTCTATTGAAAGAGGATAGTCTTCTTTCGCCGCTTCAAACGAAAGCATATATTCTTCTCTTAAATGGTTCAAGCGATTCTCAAGCTCTACATCAAGTCGGTTGATTTTCACTTCTTCATCTTTGAGAGCATTTGCCAGACCTTTATATTGCCGTTTCATTTCTTTAAGCTCTAGCTCTTCGCCTTCTACGCTACTTTGAAGATTTAATCGCTCTTCTCTTCGCAATGAAATCAGTTTTGTTGTTTCAACCTTTTGTTTCCCACACTCTTCTGCTTTTATTCCTAATTGTGCTTCTCCTGAGAAGTTATCCTTCATCTCAGTTTGCAACCACTGTAAATCTTCTTCTAAGGTGCTTTTCTGTTTTTCAGTCTCTTGAATCGATTGGGAAACTCTTTCAACCTGTTGTCGACTATTCACTAGTTGCTCATTGCGAGCGGCCAGACTAGCTTTAATGTCACTAATATCGTCCGATAATGCATCCTTTGATGTTCTGTCACTATTCTTTTGTTCCGTTAATTCTTTGATTTTTATATCTAACTCTCTTATCTCTGTTTCAATATTTTTCAAAGAAGATTTTAAATCTTTAGAACGATTGTCATGCTTATTCCTCATAGAAGTAAAGTCTTTTTTTTCTAAATCATATAATGAAAGTCTTTCGTCCATATTTTTTTGTGATAATTCATTTTCCCTTCGCTGGGATTGTAAATCTTGTTCTTTCAGACGCAAACGCTCACCCGTTACTCTCATTTCTTCTAGCTTTTTTTCACGAAAGTTACTTTCTTCTTTTAACGATTTCACTTGTGACTGAAGCTGGTCTGTTTGAGTTTCCATTGAAGCGAGCTTTTCTTTCATTTCTTCCAGTTCACCTTTTCTAGAAAGAAGAGAGGTTTTTTTCTGTTTAACAGTTCCTCCAGACATAGATCCACCTGGGTTTACTACATCTCCCTCAAGTGTGACAAGTCGAAAGCGATATTGAACTAGTCTTGCGATGTCATTTGCCCCTTTGAGGTCTTTAGTGATAATCACATTTCCTACTAAATTAGAAATAATCATTTGATAACGTGTATCATATTCGACAAGATCTGAACCTACCCCAACAAAAGATGGGTGTTCTTTAAGCACCTGCATTTGCCCAGCAGGTATAGATTTACCTTTCATCACGCTCATCGGAAGGAAGGTAGCTCGACCAAATTGATTTTTCTTTAAGTAGGCTATTGCTTTTCTTCCATCCTCTTCAGTTTCAACAACAATATGTTGCATGGAAGCAGCAAGAGCTGTTTCCATAGCCGTTTCGTATTGTTTTGGTACAGTAATTAATTCAGCAACAGCACCTTGAATACCGCTTAATTTACCGTCTCTTTCTTTTAAAACTTCTTTTACACCTTGGAAAAAACCTGTATAATCATCTTCCATCTCTTCAAGCATTTCTTTACGGCTCTTCGCTTGTTGTAAATATTGAAATGCTTGATACAATGTTTTTTCCCTATTTTCATAATTCTTTTTTACCGAATCTAATTTTCGTTGTTCTTCACGATATAAGAAAAGGTGCTCATCTATTTTTTCTTTTTGACCATTTAATTCCTCAAGCAGTACTTTGTGATTTTTTTGTAATTCAACTCTTTCTAGAACATATTTTTCATTTTCAGCTTCAAGGCGTCCACTTCGACTAGATTGTTGTTCTAGCTGTTGTTCTAGGTATTGTATCTCGTTTTTTGCAGTTGCTTGCTGATTCAGCTTCTCAATATAATCACTTTTTAAAGATTCAATAACGTCTTCAAGGTTCTCGTTGAAATGCTTTAATTGATTCTGCTTCTTAATCAAGACATTTTTTAAGTCCTTAACTTCTTGATCGATTTTAGCGAATACCTCTGTTGCCTCTTGTTTTTCCGAAGACAGCTGTATCAATCGACTTTTCAATTCATGTATGGATTGCTTTAGCTGAGATTCATTGGAAGAAGAATTTCTCTTTCTTTCGGCTAAAACCTGTTTTCTACCTTCTAATTTTTCAAGCTCTTCACTGGTTGAGAGCAAAACCTCTTGGAGATCTGTAATGGACTCGTCCAATGCAGAAATCTTGTCTCGAGTTTGGGTGAGGGTAGCTTCCTTTTTTTGAATCCGGGAAGAGAGGGCTAATTCTTCCCTCCCATGCTCCTCAAACTCCTTACTTAAATTTTCCCATTCCTTATGTAAATCCTCAATATCATGGACTGTTAAAGCCACTTCAAATTTTTCAAGCTCTTCTTTTTTCTCTAAATAATCCCTTGCCATTGAAGCTTGAATCTTTAAGGGCTCTACCTGTCCTTCTAGCTCATAGAGAATATCATTTACTCGATTTAAATTTTCTTGTGTTTCAAATAACTTATTTTCAGCTTTCTTTTTTCTCGTTTTGTATTTAAGAACTCCTGCAGCTTCTTCGAAAATAGTTCTTCTTTCTTCAGGCTTACTGTTAAGGATTTCTTCCACTTTTCCTTGACTGATAATAGAAAAAGCTTCTTTACCTAACCCGGAATCCATAAATAATTCAATAATGTCTTTGAGACGACATGGTTGTTTGTTTAGTAAATATTCGCTATCTCCGGAGCGATACACTCTCCGAGTAACACTTATTTCACTATAATCAATTGGTAACGCTCCATCGTCATTGTCAAGAACAAGGGTTACCTCAGCAATGTTAAGTGCTTTTCTCGAGTCACTTCCAGCAAAGATAACATCCTCCATTTTCGCACCACGTAAACTTTTAGCAGACTGTTCTCCTAAAACCCAACGGATAGCGTCAATAATATTACTCTTTCCGCTTCCATTTGGACCGACAACAGCCGTTACTCCAGGAACAAAGTCCACAGATATTCTTTCTGCAAAAGATTTAAACCCCATTACTTCCAGTTGTTTGAGGAACATCTTCTTTCCCCCTATTAAGCGTCTAGCTTCTGTTTTAACTTCTCAAGTGCTTTTTGTGCTGCCTGTTGTTCAGCCTCTTTCTTTGAACGGCCATTGCCAACACCAAGTTCATCATTATTCAAACTTACTCGTGAAATAAATTGACGATTGTGAGCAGGTCCGCTCTCTTCTAAGATGCTGTATTCAATCATCCCTGCACTACCACGTTGTACTAACTCTTGCAGCTGACTTTTATAATCCATCACATGAGAAAAAGCACCGACATTGATTTTTGGATAGACAACTTTTTCAAGAATTGAAACCACAGTATCTAATCCCTGGTCAAGATATACTGCCCCTATAAAAGCCTCAAATACATCAGCTAATAGAGCCGGTCTTTCTCGCCCTCCTGTCATTTCTTCTCCTTTACCTAAAAGAATAAGTTCTCCAAATTTCATTTCAGTAGAAAACTTGACTAAGGAAGGTTCACATACAATAGCAGCTCTTAGCTTTGTTAATTCCCCTTCACTCATCATTGGATATTTTTTATAAAGGAATTGAGAAACCGTCAATTCTAATACAGCGTCTCCAAGAAATTCCAGGCGTTCGTTGTCTTCATATGGCTTTCGACGATGCTCATTCACATAAGATGAATGTGTAAAAGCTTGTTTTAATAATTTTTCTTCGTGAAAATGAATACCGATTTCATCTTGAAATCGTTTAAACTTCAATTCATTTTTATGCTTGATTATTCCTTTGTTTTTACTCTGCTTACGCATAAGGCACTCCACCTTGCTCTATATGTTCTCAAATATTCACTTATCAAGTTTATGCTAAAAAAAACATTTACGCAAAAGTTTCTTTATAGGATTTATGAACTTCACATCTTATCTGTAAAACGTAATCATAACATAGATAAATAAAAACAAAACAATTGGCGTAATAACACAAATAAACTTGATAGAGATGAGATCTCTACCAAGTTTGTCATGTCTTGAATTAAAGTTTTATGATGAAAACTCAATTCAAAAGAGCTTTGAATTCAGTCCAACGATTAAGCGTTTGCTTTTATGTAGTTCACAGCATCACCTACTGTGCCGATTTTTTCAGCATCATCGTCAGAAATCTCCATGTCAAATTCATCTTCAAGTTCCATTACTAGCTCAACTACATCAAGGGAGTCAGCACCTAAATCTTCTTTGAAAGAAGCTTCAAGCTTTACTTGAGATTCATCTACACCTAGACGATCAACAATAATTTTAGTTACACGATCTAAAACCTCTGCCATTTTTGTCACCTCCCCTCAAAGTATTATAGTGCATTTTAGTCTGTTATGAAAAGACCTTACCTAAAAAGGGTTGAAATTTTTAGGCCTTGTCCTTTATTACATCACCATTCCTCCGTCTATATGAAGGGTTTGACCTGTCATATATGAGGAAGAATCAGAGGCAATAAATGTTACCACTTTTGCAATATCCTTTGGATCACCAAAACGATTTAGCGGTATTTGCTTAAGCATTTCACTACGAACATCTTCAGGAAGTTGTTCTGTCATGTCTGTGGAAATAAATCCAGGGGCAATAGCATTAACTGTAATTCCACGTGGAGCCAGTTCCTTTGCGGTTGTTTTTGTTAAACCTATTACACCTGATTTAGCTGCTACATAATTGGCTTGTCCAGGGTTACCACTTACTCCAACGATAGAAGAGATGTTGATGATTCGTCCACCTCTTTGCTTCATCATTGGACGTGTTACGGCTTTTGTACAAAGGAATACTCCCTTTAAGTTAATGTTAATGACATCGTCCCATTCATTTTCCTTCATTCTCATTAATAAATTATCTTTTGTTATGCCAGCATTATTAACTAGAATATCTACTGTACCAAACTGGGTAATGGTTTCTTTCACCATGTTTTGTACCGAATCACTATCAGAAACATTACATTGAATGGCCACAGCTTCTCTTCCAAGACTTTTAATCTCGTCAACCGTTTCATTTGCCTTTGCTTCACTTCCAGCATAATTCACAACTACATTACAACCTTCGCGTGCTAATTCAAGGGCAATTTCTTTACCGATCCCTCTTGACGCTCCTGTTACCAAAGCTACTTTGCCTTCTAAATGCATTTAAGCTTCCTCCTTTAACTTACTAATCGTTTCTAACAAGGATGCTTCATCTTGAATAGAATATGTTTTTACTCGTCTATTCACTTTCTTCACTAAGCCAGACAAGACTTTACCTGGACCAATTTCAATAAAAGTATCTACACCTAAGTTTAATAGTTTTTCCACTGAATCTTCCCATAACACCGGGGAGTACAACTGTTCAATTAACAGACGCTTTATCTCTTCATTTCCAGTAACAGGCTCAGCATTTACGTTTGCTATGACAGGAACTGAAGCATCCTGAATCGTAATAGAATCTAATACAGATACAAAATGATTTGCGGCTGGCTTCATTAAGTCTGAATGGAATGGTCCGCTTACTTGGAGAGGAATAACCCTTTTAGCTCCTTTTTGCTTCGCAACTTCTGAAGCAAGCTCAACTCCTTTTACCGTACCGGAAATAACAATTTGACCTGGGCAATTCAGGTTGGCTAACCCAACGGAATGCCCTTCCAAGGAAATGGTCTCAGTAAGTTCTTTTAAAGAGTCTCTATCCATTCCGAGAACAGCCGCCATTGTCCCTTCTCCACTAGGAACCGCTTCTTCCATTAATTCTCCCCGTTTACGTACAGCATAAACAGCATCCTCAAAACTAATTGCTCCAGAAGCAACGAGTGCAGAATATTCTCCTAGACTATGACCAGCAGTATAGTCTGGAGAAAAACCCTCAGCTTTTAACCGTTCAAAAATACTCACACTTGTTGTCAATAGTGCCGGCTGAGCATTGATTGTCTGTGTTAATGTTTCTTGTGGACCTTCAAAAATAATCGAGGAAAGATTCATTCCCAAACGCTGATCAGCTTTAGAATAAAAGGCTTGAACATCTTGATATTTATCAGCAAGATCTTTCCCCATGCCAACTGATTGAGACCCTTGTCCCGGAAAAACAAATGCAATTTTACTCATTTTCTTCTCCACTCCCTTTTACAGCTTCTTTAATTGTCTTTGAGACATCATGCTTCACCATTTCTCTAGCCTGTCTCATCGCATTATAGAAAGCAACTTCATTGGAAGAACCGTGTGCTTTTATAACAGGAGCTTTTAATCCAAATAATCCGGCTCCTCCGTATTCTGTATAGTCCATCATATTTTTCATTTCTTTTAAATCATTTTTTACTAGTCCAGCGGCAATTTTATTTTTCACAGATGACGTTAATGTTTTTTTCAACATAGAAAAAATCGACATAGCTGTCCCTTCAATCGTCTTTAATACCATATTTCCAGTAAATCCATCTGTCACAATGACATCCGCAGGACCTTCCAATAAATCGCGGGATTCAACGTTACCTACAAAATGTATAGGGGCGTCCTTTAACAATTCGAAGGATTTTTTTGCGAGTTCATTTCCCTTTTTGTCTTCAGTTCCTATATTTAAGAGACCGACCTTAGGATTCGTGATCCCTCTAACCTTTTCAGCATAAATACTCCCCATAATTGCGTATTGCAGGAGGTGTTCAGGCTTCGCGTCTACGTTTGCACCTAAATCCAGCATTAGGAATCCTTTTCCGTCCAACGTTGGTAGAGTAGGAGCTAATGCCGGGCGTTCAATTCCTTCAATTCTGCCAACAATAAATAAACCTGATGCCATGAGCGCCCCAGTATTTCCAGCAGAGATACACGCATCTGCCTTTCCATCTTTAACAGCTTGAGCCATTAACACCATAGAAGCATTTTTCTTTCTCTTAACGGCTCTGACAGGTTCGTCGGTTCCTTCTATCTTCTCTTCTGTATGAACAATAGATAATCGTTCAACCGGGCTTATCCATTGTTTCATTTGAGTTTCATCACCATATAATATAACTTCTATGTCTTTAAATTCATCTAATGCACGCTTTACACCAAGAACAATCTCTTTAGGAGCATGATCTCCGCCCATTGCATCAACCGCTAATCTCATCTATGTCTCATCCTTTGCAGATTTTTTAGAGCGATACATTTCAAATTCACCTGTAAAAACAAGTTCACCACTTACAGAGCTTTGAACTTCAACGATGGTTCGGTCTTTGTGTTCTTCTATATGTACCACTTTAGCTTTTGCCACAACTCTTTCACCTTCTTTAACGGGACGAGTAAATCGAATGGTCGACTTAGCCGTTAAAGCTAATTCGTCATTAATGACTGCAACAGCCAGGGAGTTCGCTTGAGCAAATAAGTGATGCCCTCTGGCAATTCGATTTCTAACAAAAACATGTTCTGTTTTTACATCAAAGATTGAAATGGCACTTTGATCCAGCTCTATATCTACGATCTCACCAATTACTTCCTCAATTGGTAATGATTTAACCTCGTCTTCAAAAGACTTTTCAGCAACATTCTTTATTCTTTCCCTTAATTCAGGAATAGATAATTCCATGCGATCTAAACGAATCGTTTGTACACTTACTCCAAATCGTTCAGCTAGTTCTTCATCCGTAATAAACGGATTTTCTTTGATGGTTTCTTTCAGATTTCCTTGTCTTTCTTTTTTTGATAATCTCATTTATATACACCGTCCAGTATTAGTACTAGGTACTAATAGTAGTATATAATCTAAAAAAGCAGATTGCAAGAAATAATCTTACAATCTGCCTATCTAGTCTAGCTTTTCACCCTCTAAAACACCTGACGATGATAAATACGTACGTAAAGGTTTAAATTCTGAATCACTCCAGAACTGCTTTGAATTTATTAGAAAATTCGCGTCGTCTCTAGCCACCTCTAAAGCACGGTAATCATGAACCATATCTGCAACTTTAAACTCAGGAAGTCCACTCTGCTTCTTCCCAAAGAAATCTCCAGGTCCTCTTAATTCGAGATCTTTTTCACTTAAAACAAATCCATCGTTCGTTTCAGTCATGATTTTCATTCGTTCTTTCCCAACCTCTGTTTTAGGTTCTGCCAACAGGATACAATAGGATTGGTCCTCTCCTCGACCAACTCTTCCTCTTAATTGATGGAGTTGAGATAACCCAAATCGCTCTGCATCGTAAATTAACATAAATGTAGCATTCGGTACATTAACTCCTACTTCCACCACTGTAGTTGACACTAATACTTGAAGCTGATTGGAACTGAAATTCCTCATCACTTCATCCTTTTCGTCTGGATGTAATCTTCCATGCATTAAGCCTACATCATAACGCCCTTCAAAATAGTGCAAAAGTTGATTATAAACATCGATGGCGTTTTGCACATCTAATTTATCAGACTCTTCAATCAATGGACAAATGACATACGCTTGTCTTCCCTTATCAAGTTCTTTGTCCATAAATGTCAGTACCCTGGATAACATATCCGCCTTCGCCCAGTAAGTCTCAATTGGTTTCCTTCCAGCGGGCATTTGATCGATAATACTTACATCCATTTCACCAAACACAGTTATGGCTAATGTACGGGGAATCGGAGTTGCTGTCATAAATAATACATCGGGACTTTCTCCTTTTTCTCTAAGAACACGACGCTGATTCACACCAAAACGATGTTGTTCATCTGTTACAACAAGTCCTAATTGCTTAAACTGGACGTCATCTTGAATAAGTGCATGAGTCCCGATAAGAATATCTATGTCTCCATCTCTTAACTTCTCCAAAAGAAGTGCACGTTTTTTTCCTTTTACAGAGCTGGTAAGCAAAGCAACAGACAACCCTGAAGGAGAGAGTAATTCACTTAATGAATTTGCATGCTGTTCAGCAAGTATTTCAGTAGGCACCATCAGTGCTCCTTGGAACCCAGCAGTTACACTGGAATAAAGGGCAATGGCAGCTACCACTGTTTTCCCTGAACCAACATCCCCCTGCAATAAACGATTCATTCGATAAGGTGATTTCATATCAGCTGATATTTCATTTATCACTCTTTTTTGAGCATCTGTTAGGGGAAAAGGTAAAGAGTGAATAAACTCCTTTATTTTCTCTAAGTCATAATGTTGTTGAATACCTGAAGTGTGCTCTCTTTCAAATTTTCTTAATGCCTGCATTTTTAATTGAAATAATAAAAACTCTTCATATACAAATCTTCTTCTAGCCTGCTTCATATCCTCAGTGGAATCTGGAAAGTGCAAGTGATATAAAGCATCTCGTCGATGAGATAATTTATATTTTTCTAATAATACAGAAGGTAAATTCTCTTGAATAACATCAGGATAATCATTAAAAGCCTTCTTTATAAACTTTCTCAAGGTGTTATTGGTTACCGATCCCTTTAGTGAATAGACAGGTTCAAAATCCCCCTGCTTCCCATGGGGACCTCCCTGGAAGTGCTGTACGGTTACAATTTGACGATTCTTATCCCATTTCCCCGTTACAGTAACTGTATCATGAAGATTAATTTTCTTTTTCAAATATGGTTGATTAAAAAAAACAGCTTGAATCAAATATCGACCAACTAATAGCCTCAGGGTTAAACGAGATTTTTTCCGTCCATAGTACATAAGGGCAGGTTCAGAATGAACTTTCCCTTCAACTGTAACCCTTTCATCGTGAGCAACTTCTTCCAAGTCCCTTAATCTGTAATCATCATATCGGTATGGAACATATTCTAACAAATCCAGAACCGAATGAATTCCCATTGCATTCATCTGTAATGCCGTTTCCTCACCAACACCCTTGATATTCTGGATCGTTAGCTCTTCGTTAGGAGTTTTCACGTTTATTCAGGGAAACCCCAAAGATTTTTGCTTCTAATTCTCTACCAGTAGGAGTTGCCGCTAATCCACCTTGAGCCGTCTCTCTTAAAGCAACAGGCATCGTTTGACCAATTTTATACATAGCATCAATGACTTCATCACAAGGAATTCGACTTGTTATTCCAGCAAGGGCCATATCAGCAGCTACCATAGCGTTAGCAGCCCCCATTGCATTTCTTTTTACACACGGAACTTCTACTAATCCTGCAACAGGATCACAAACAAGGCCAAGCATATTCTTTAACGTGATAGCCATTGCTTCTGCAGATTGACTTGGCGTTCCTCCTGCCATTTCCACAATGGCAGCTGCTGCCATTCCACTCGCAGAGCCAACCTCCGCTTGGCACCCACCTGCTGCTCCTGAAATTGAAGCATTATTTGCCACAACAAATCCAAATGCCCCAGAAGTAAATAAGAAACGAATCATTTCGTCTTTTGATGGATTCAACTTATTTTTAACTGCAAATAAAGTCCCAGGTACAACTCCTGCAGACCCAGCCGTTGGTGTTGCACAAATTGTCCCCATGGCTGCGTTGACTTCATTCGTGGCAACTGCCTTACTAACCGCATCTAAAATAGTATCACCACAAAGAGATTTTCCTTTTTCAATATATTTTTGCAAAAGTACAGCGTCGCCGCCTGTTAATCCCGAATGAGATTTTACTCCTTCTAAACCTCTAGCTACCGCTTGTTCCATTACCTCAAGATTTTTTTCCATTTGACCATAAACCTGTTCAAATGTTTTACCTGTAAATTCTATTTCCTGTTCGATCATTATGTCTGATATTTTTTTATTTTGACTTTCTGCCAGTTCGATTAATTCTGCAACATTTCTAAACAATGTATAGCCTCCTTACTGAATTTAATGTAAACGTTATCATAATAGAAATTGTTCAATCAGAAATTCGTGTAACTTGAGTAATATTAGAAAGAGACGTTAATTCTTCAATAACCAAGTCGTCAATTGGTTGATCCACCTCAATGGTCATCAATGCCATTTGTCCCTTCTCTTTACGGGATACATCCATATGCCCAATATTTAATTGATGTTTGGCAAGAATATTAGATACTGAAGCAATCGCTCCGAATCGATCATCATGCACTACCAGAATAGCCGGGTGATGGCCAGAAAGCTTAAGCTCAAATCCATTCAGTTCGATAATTTCAACCTTTCCTCCACCGATAGAAATCCCCACTAATTCTATTTCTCCATCATCGTCACCCATTTGAATACGAGCCGTATTGGGGTGATCGGTAATAGCCTCTTCCTCATTAAACCTAATCTTTATTCCTTTTTCTTTTGCTAAATCAATCGAATGAATAATTCGTTCATCATATGTATCATAATCGAGAATACCGCCTACTATCGCAACATCTGTCCCATGACCTTTATAAGTTTTGGCAAATGATCCATAAAAAGAAATGGTTGCCCACTTAGGTTCCCTACGAAAAAGATTTCTTGCTACTCTACCAATTCTTGCAGCTCCAGCCGTATGTGAACTAGATGGTCCAATCATGATGGGGCCAATAATGTCAAATACACTTTTATATTTCATCCACTTTCTCCCCCTAACCTAACATTCAATTTATATTTTCATTCTAACATAATTGAAGGGGACAAACTCAAATGAGCTGCCCCCTTCTCTTATCTTTTATTCAATTGAGAATATATAGGAGTAAAGTGGTTGTTTACCATTATGAACTTCCACTTCTAAATCTTCATATTGCTCTTCTATATAATCTCTTAATGAACTTACATCTTCCTCTGAAACGTCTTCACCGTAGAGAATCGTTAAGATTTCTGCATCTTCATCCAGCATTTTTTCTAAAAGGGTTTTCGCTGTTTGTTGTCGATCGTTTTCAGCAACAACAATCTTCCCTTCAGAAATACCCATAAAATCATCTTTGGAAATCGAAATTCCGTCGATGCTAGTGTTTCTAACAGCATATGTAACTTGACCTGTTTTCACATACTGAGATGCTTCACTCATTAATTCTTTATTTTCTGATACAGATGCAGTTGGGTTAAACGCAAGTAAAGCTGCCATACCCTGTGGAACCGTTTTGGTTGGAACAACAGCTACTTCACTTTGAAGAACTTCCGCTGCTTGTTCAGCTGCCATGATGATGTTCTTATTATTTGGCATAATAATTACTTTCTTGGCATTTACTTCTTCAACGGCTTTTACGATGTCTTCAGTGCTAGGGTTCATTGTTTGACCGCCTTCAATGACAGCAGTCGCTCCAATGCTCTTAAATAATTCTGCAATCCCTTCACCCATGGCAACGGTAACAATTGCAAAATCAACTTCTTGTTTTACTGCAGGAGCCTCTGCCTTAACCTGAGTTTGTTCTCCCACAATATTGCTATGTTGTTGTCTCATGTTTTCGATTTTAATATTAATTAAGCTTCCATATTTGTGTCCATAGGTTAAGACGTCTCCAGGTTGTTCAGAGTGAATATGAACTTTAGCTAGTTCTTCATCACTAATGACTAATAGAGAATCACCAAACTGACTTAGGTCCTGACGAAAGTTTTCTTCATCAAACGCTTGTTTGTCTTGTTCGAATCTCACCATAAATTCTGTACAATAACCAAACTCAATATCTTCTGTACTCATAAAATCCTGAGCTGCCTTATGATGCTCTGCGCTTACTAAGTCATTCATAGAAGGCAGGGATGCTTGGTTAGAAACCTTTTCTCCCTTTAGTTCAGCTAAAAATCCTTCATAAACAAATAATAGCCCTTGACCACCACTATCCACTACACCAACTTCCTTTAAAACAGGTAGTAAATCTGGTGTGCGATTTAATGAAGCCTGCGCCTCATCTACAATGGCTTGCATTACTTTAACGAAGTCACTCTCTTTTTCAGCAGTAGCAACACCCTTTTTAGCGGCATCCTTTGCAACGGTTAAAATTGTTCCTTCAACAGGTTTCATTACAGCTTTATAAGCTGTTTCAACACCGGTTTGTAAAGCTTGAGCGAATTCAACACTTGTTAAAGAGCTTTTTCCCTCAATTGCTTTTCCGAATCCTCTAAACAACTGGGACAAGATAACACCAGAGTTCCCTCTCGCACCCATCAATAACCCCTTTGAAAGGGCGGCAGACACATTTCCAATATGATCTTGGATGTTGTTCTGAACCTCTTTCGCTCCAGAAGTCATTGATAAATTCATATTTGTTCCAGTATCACCATCAGGAACAGGAAAGACGTTTAATGCATCAACGAGTTGCGCATTAGCTGATAGCTGGGTAGCACCTTGAATAACCATCTCTGCAAAACGTTTTCCCTCCAAAGATGTAATCGACACGAATCTTCCTCCTCACTACGGGTTCGTCACACGAACCCCCTGCACAAAAATATTTACTGAATCTACCGCCAAGCCGACGGTCTTGTCAAGGGTATATTTAACCTTGGATTGTACGTTATGAGCAATCTCAGAAATTTTTGTACCATAGCTCACAATAATATACATATCAATATGTACTTCTTCTTCATCTTGACGAACAATCACTCCACGAGTGAAATTTTCTTTGCGTAAGATATCTGTAAATCCGTCTTTAATTTGGTTCTTTGAAGCCATTCCAACAATTCCGTAGCAATCCACCGCTGCACCTCCAGCAATCATTGCAATGACATCATTTGTAATATCAATTTGTCCGTACTGCGTTTTTAATTCGATGGACATGGAATGTTCTCCCCCTTTAATTACATGCTTGGCTAAAAACATTTTACTATAAGTATCCTCTTTTTGAAAGCTAAAGTATTATCTCTGTGTGATTTGTTTGATATATATTTCATTTTTCCCTTATATTCGTACATTAATCATTTGATGTTTTGAATATGTAGAATGAAAAAAGACGCCTAGTAACTAGACGTCTCCTCATATTAAGTATTATACGCGTTCTACTTTACCAGATTTCAACGCTCTTGCAGAAACCCATACTTTCTTAGGTTTTCCGTCTACAAGAATACGAACTTTTTGCAGGTTTGCACCCCAAGTACGCTTGTTCGCATTCATTGCGTGAGAGCGAGCGTTACCTGAGCTAGCTTTACGGCCTGTTACTACGCATTGTTTTGCCATAATATATTCCCTCCTCACTAACAAGAAGCTGAAGTTAATTTCAGTTCTACATTCACTTTTATCATAAAGATACTTTAATAATTTATCACACAACTTTCTATATTGCAATACTACAATTAAAACCTTTCAAGAAAAATTACTTTACAGGCAGAAAAGGCGAAGGAGGTTTTCTCAGAATACAATCGAAGTAGTACTTGTTCTTATTTTGGCTTAAAAATATATAAAGGTGACCCCATTTTGTTAGAGTACTGCCTATCTATTCACAAGGATTGTTGCTATTTCAGAGTAGAATGTAGTAGTTGATTTTCCTACTGGGTACCCGCTTTCTCCGGGGCTGTCGGTGAGCCTCGGGCAGTTCAACAAAAAAGAAGGTGACACCATGGTCACCTTCATCAACTGTTTATTCTTTCTTGAACGTACCTAACATTGCCCTTACAAGCCCACCTAAGAATTTTGGTAATTTAATTGTATAAAAGCGCATTAATAGTCCCTCCCCACAATCTAAAGAACGTAATGTTTCACTTGACAACAATTTAGTGTATTCAAGTGGATTCAGTTAAGTACTGTCTTCTTTTTATTCGGTTAAGAAGCTTCATCGCTACTTCTTATCACCATTAATATGCCATTTGTAAAAGAAAAAGTACCAGATGATTGTATAAGTTCATTACTAATACATAGTGCTGAACCTCTTAAAATATTCCGTTTTTTTAGTGGGTATTTAAATCCTTCTAAACTTAATTCCTTTACACAGTCGGTTATTGGAATAAAAGAAATATATTTTAGATCATTCATCTTTTCAACAGTATGCTCTCCAGATTCTGTAATGTACAAGCGGTTTTGTGTATCAATTAGCTCAACTTTTATTTTAGAATCTAACAGTCGAGGCTGCATTAATAATTGGATATTACCCATAAAGTGATCGAGGCGACCACCTGTCGCTCCGAATATTTTGATCGATTGAGGTTTTTGATTGATTGCCCAATTTAAAGCAAGTTCAAGATCAGTTTCATCTTTTTCAGGTTGATATGTTTTGACATCTTCAACATTTTGTTGAATGGTCTTCCATTGTTCTTCTGTAACAGAGTCAAAATCTCCAAAGGCTATACTAGCTTCAATTCCATGTTCTAATAATGTAAAGACTCCCCTGTCAACACCTATCCACTTCACTTCATTTGAATGGTACGAATGCAAATCAGGAAAATATCTTGATGGCCCACCTGCCACAATATTCAATTCCATCTGAACTACTTCCTTTCTATGAAAAACAGACTGACCTATATGATTAGATCAGTCTACTTTCTTAATATATGGCATTTTTAAGTTCAGCTATGGCTTCTCCCCGGTCACTGCGGTTATAGATGGCTGAGCCTGCAACAAAAACATCTGCTCCTGCCTCTGCACATAAGGCTAGCGTTTCAGGGTTAATTCCTCCGTCTACTTCGATTTCTAGGGTTGGATTAACTTCTTGTGCCCAAGTGCGAATTTGTTTGATTTTAGGTACTACTGAAGGAATGAAAGATTGACCGCCAAAACCAGGATTCACTGTCATGAGTAGTACCATGTCTACATCTTGTAAAATGGTTTTAATGGATTCAGCAGGAGTGGCAGGATTTAATACGACGCCTGCCTTCACTCCTTGATTCTTAATTAATTGGATGGTTCTATGTAAATGAGGACATGTTTCCACATGAACCGTAATGTAATCTGCACCTGCATCAGCAAATGCTTCAATATACTGATCTGGATTTTCAATCATCAAGTGAACATCAAGTGGTAAAGTCGTTAATGGTCGAATAGCTTTCACAACCATTGGCCCCATCGTAATATTTGGAACAAAGTGACCGTCCATGACATCGATATGGATGTAGTCAGCTCCACCCTTTTCTACGTCCTTGATTTCATTACCTAGCTCTGCGAAATTTGCAGATAATATGGAAGGTGCGATTTTCATACTAATACCTCGGCTTTCTGTCTTTAATTTCATTATGAAATGTTAAATAATGGTCATATCGATAGGAAGGGATTCCTCCGGCTTCGACTGCTTTTTTCACAGCACATTTTGGCTCATTGATATGAAGGCAGCCTCTAAATTTACAATGATCAGCAACTTCCACCATTTCTGGAAAACACATTGGAAGCTCTTCTATTTCCAGTTCAGAAAATTCAAGTGAGCTAAACCCAGGTGTATCAGCTACCAAACCATTTTCTATATCAATTAGTTCTACATGTCTTGTGGTATGTTTTCCTCGTCCTAAATGGGAGGAAATCATGGCTGTTTTTAAATCAAGCTCAGGTTTTAAAGCATTTAATAAGGACGACTTCCCCACTCCAGACTGACCGGCAAAAACAGAGATTTTGTCTTTTAAGTAAGGGCTTAGTTCGTCGACTCCATTTTCTGTTTTGGAAGATGTGAGTAGAACCTCATAACCGAAAGATCGATAATCCTCAACATATTTTTTGATGGCCAGTACTTTTTCTTCACTTAATAAATCCTTTTTCGTGATGCAAATAAGTGGATCGATTTCCTTGCTTTCAACTAATACTAAAAATCGATCTAATAGTGCCGGACTAAAATCCGGTTCACTTGCAGAAAAAACTAAAATAGCTTGATCAACGTTTGCAATGGGTGGTCTCACCAATTCATTTTTTCTATCAAAAACCTTTAAAAGGTAGCCTTCTGTTTGATTTTCTGCTTGAAATTCTACAAAGTCTCCCACCAAAGGAGTGATCTTATCCTTGCGAAATGTACCTCTGCCTCGACATTGGGTGATACTTCCATTTGAAAGCACATAATAAAACCCGCTTAACGCTTTGATTATCTTTCCTTTCGCCATTCGAAACCTCCTTTTTATGATAACAACGTTTATTTAAACTTTTGCCTTTGTATGCACTTTACTTCCTATTATAAACGAAAATAAGAGGACTGTCCCGTACGGTTTAGTATAACCTGGGTACAGCCCTTCTTATTGATTTATTCTTCATCTTTAGGATATTCTACAGTGCCTTTTTCATACTCTTCACCATCAACTAGAATTAGATATTTAGCTTCTTTTCCTTCTTCAATTGTAAAGGTTAAGGTAAAGGTTTCTTCATTATAAATACCTTTAAGTTCGTCACTGTCTTCGATACTTCTATCTTTATCTTGGATATAAATATCAACCATTTGGGGATTTCCATCTTCCCTCTCGTAAGGAATCTTTATATCTAACGTTTTTTCTTTGGTCGGAATAGGTCCCTTAGAAATCACCACTTTTACGGTATCCCCTACTTTAATAAAGGTACCCTCTGCCGGTTCTTGAGAAATAACAAGTCCCTTATCAATTTCTTCAGAGTATTCTTCCCCTTCTTCTGTTATCGTAATTCCATTTGAAAGAGCATATGCTTCACGGTTTGTTTTATTGAACCCTGATAAGTCCCCTAGTTCAAAGGAAGAGGGACCTTTGCTGACAGTAAACGTAATCGTTGTTTCACTAGGAACCACTTCATCACCAGGAGAGACGTCTTGGTCGATAATGACACCTTCAGCGTATTCATTGCTTTCTTCTTCTTCTTTCTTTACCGTAAACCCTTGTTCCTCTAACTCAGGAGCCACTTCATCGAAGGTCATTTCAACAAAGTCTTCTACAGTGCTTTTTTCTTTCCCAGTACTCACATACAGATTGATGGAAGAACCTTCTTTTGCCATCCGTCCGGCAACAGGGCTTGTTTTAATTACTTCACCTTCAGGTACTGTTTCATCTGATTGCTCTTTCGTTTCACCAACCACGAATCCCTCGGATACGATGATAGAAACAGCTTCTTCAGATGTTTCACCAACTACATTTGGAACTTTTATCTCTTTAGGTCCAAGTAATTCAGGAACGACTGTAACGGCTGCGACGCCTAACAGAATAAGTAAGAAAAATAGGCTAATAATAAGGATTGGCCATTTCTTTTTGCTTTCTTTTTTAGGTTTGTTATTTTTCGTTTCTTTCCCTTTAGAGACAGGAATATTTGGTTTAGTTTGTACGGAATCTGAATTCCCTTGATGATGGACGATGGTGTCATCTAAGTTTGAAAAAGACTTTTCGTTTGTAATGACAGGGATCGCTTTCGTTGCTTCATCATCTATAGGTACAGCAAACTTTGGCTCATTCAATCGTTCCGGATCCAAGGCAGAATTTAGATCTTCATCCATTTCCTCTAAACTATCATATCTTCTAAAAGGATCTTTTGCTGTTGCTTTCAGTACTATATTCTCAACACTTTGAGGGATGGAAGGGTTCCACCTTTTCAAAGAGGGCGTTTCAGATTGCAAATGTTTTAAGGCAATCGAAACGGCCGATTCTCCAGAGAAAGGAAGCCTTCCCGTTAATAACTCAAACATCACAATCCCTAATGAATAAATATCAGACTTCTTAGTTGCCATCCCACCTCTCGCTTGTTCAGGTGAAAGATAGTGAACCGAACCTAGTACAGAGTTTGTCTGAGTAATAGAGGTTGCTGTTAGTGCCATGGCTATCCCAAAGTCAGTAATTTTCACATTTTCATGTTCATCTACTAATATATTATGTGGCTTAATATCCCGATGCACAATATGGTTTTGATGAGCATGAGATAAAGCAAAAGTAAGTTGCTTCATAATATCGATTGCTTTGTCTACATTAACCGGGGAATGTTGTTGTATGTATTGCTTCAATGTCATTCCATTGACATATTCCATGACGATATAATAGAGGTCATCTTCTTCTCCTACGTCATATATACTTACTATGTTTGGATGAGCTAAGCTAGTTGCAGATTGAGCTTCTCTTTGAAACCTTTTAATAAACTCTTCTTCATTAGCAAAGTCCATGCGGAGCATTTTAATGGCTACTTCACGATCTAAAATCATATCGTGAGCTAGATACACATTGGCCATTCCGCCTCCACCAATTAACTTAATAATTTTGTAACGCCCACTGATGCGCTTTCCATTCATCATGTTATCACCCGCTTTCCGTTTCAGCGGCATACTCAACGATCACTACGGTAATATTATCCTCACCGCCATATTCATTTGCCAAATGAACAAGCTTCTCTCCTTTTTGTTGAAGAGAATGGTTTTCCACTAAAATTTCTTTCATTTCTTTTTCAGATACTTTATTTGAAAGGCCGTCGGAACAAAGTAACAAAACGTCATCATCTTCAAACATAATAGTTTTAATATCCATTGAAATAGTAGGTTCCGTTCCAATCGCTCTTAAGATTACATTTTTTCTTGGATGATGCTCAGCGTCTTCTTTGGAGATCTCACCGCTCCTTACTAATTCATTCACCAATGTATGGTCTTCTGTTAACTGATGAAAGCCATTTTCGTTAAGGATATAACCTCTACTGTCTCCAATATTCACAATGGTTGCAAATAATGATGTACAAACGGCTCCAACAAGAGTCGTTCCCATCCCCTCACATTCAGAGTTGGATTGTGAATAAGTATATACTTCTTTATTTACTTCGTTAATGGTCGTTTTTAACCAATTTTCAGCTTCATCAGCTGTATGAAACTTTGCAGTATTTTCCCAAAGTTCCTTTACTATTTTTATGGTTAATTGACTAGCAACATCTCCAGCTCGATGACCGCCCATTCCATCAGCAACAACAGCTAAATGATCCCCGTGTTGATTTACAAATACTCCTGCACTGTCTTCATTCAGTTGACGCACTTTCCCTTTGTCCGAATAATAAACTGTTTTCACAATGGTCACCTTCTCTCTTCTTCAAACTCACTTGTCTTAATTCTATAATAGCCATAGAATCTAGACCTTTTTGACAAGTAAATAAGTCTTACACAGGTCGTTAATAGTTGATATCAAAGTGCTCCCGTAGCTTAGACCTCATTTTTTGATATGGTCCTTACTACATTTACGACTTTCATTGGGGATTTTCCTGCAATAAATTTACACTCCTACACAACATCTTTCGAGCGACTAGTTATTTTTTCTTAAAACATGCGATATAAAACCCGTCTCCTCCAAAATCCTGAGGGAAAATTTGTAAAGAGTTTTGATTAATAAAAGGCGTGATGGATTCTGGCAGCCCTTCTAATGGACATGTTTCAAATTCGGGATGATCACTTATAAAGGCAGAAACAGTTCCTTCATTTTCATTTTGGTCAACCGTACAGGTGCTATAAACCAATAGTCCATCTTTTTTTAACAATGGGGCAACTGCCGAAAGGATTTCCAATTGAATTTTCTGTAAAGAATTGAGATCTGACTCTCTTTTAGAGTATTTAATATCAGGTTTTCTTCTTAGGACACCTAATCCAGAACAAGGAGCATCTACTAAAATGCGATCGAAGCTTTCTTTCTCGAAAAGTTCTCCAGCCTTTCTACTATCAAGGGCGTATGTTTGAATATTTGAAAGGTCTAGTCTTTTGGCATTTTCATCGATTAATTTGACTTTATGCTTATGTAGATCTAATGCATGAACTTCACCTGTACCACTAAGCTTTTCACCAATGTGAGTCGTTTTCCCACCTGGAGCTGCACATGCGTCTAATACTTTCATGTCATGGTTTAATTGTAAGGCATATGAGACTAGCATGGAGCTTTCATCCTGTATGGATAATTGTCCGCTTTCATATGCTTTTGTTTTGGCTAAATTCCCTCGTAGTGATTGTATTGCTTCTGGTACTATAGGACTCTCTTTCACTTCAGTACCATCTTCAAGCAACGATTGAACTAGTTCTTCCCTAGACACTTTTGTACGATTTACTCTAGCCGTTTGTTTAGGAGCAATTAAATTGGTTTCGCACATTTCTCTTGTTTTTTCAAGACCAAATTGGTCTACCCACCTTTTTACGAGCCAATAGGGGTGACTCGTTTCAATGGAAACACGTTCTACTGGATCTTGTATACTTTCTAAGGATGGAAGACCCTTTCTTTGAACGGATCTTAACACTCCATTGACTAATCCGGATATACCTTTATGACCTCTTTTTTTAGCAATTTCAACCGCTTCATAAAAGACCGCCCGGTCAGGTATTCTATCTAAATATACAAGCTGATAAAGGGATAAACGCAATAAATGACGAACCCAATCATCCAATTTCCCTTTAATAAAAGGAGCTAAATAAAAGTCTAACGTCAGCTTTCGTTGAATGGTCCCATATGTTAGTTCCGTTAAAAGACCGATATCTTTCTTTGGCAGTTCATTTTTTTCAATCACATGATTTAATAATAAATTACTATACGATTGATTTTTCTCTACAGCTTCAATAACTTCCAATGCAGCTTCTCGAACACTTTTATTTCGTTTACTCATTTTCCTCTCCTAACACGTCGCCTACTTCCAGGTGAGAACCCGCTCCACGTAAATAGTCAACAGCACTCATTCTTTTTTTTCCTGAAGGCTGTATATCAGTTATTTTGATACCAACAGAGTTCCCTGTGGAAACGATAAAACCATCTTCCTCTATCCCGATGATTTCACCTGGAACTGAAGTGGATTTCCCTTCTACCTTTTCTCCCCACCAAACTTTCATAACCGAGCCATCTAATGTTGTATATGCAACCGGCCAAGGATGCAATCCCCTTATATGGTTGTAAATTTCTTCTCCAGGCTTTGTCCAATTAATAACCTCTTGCTCTCGCTTAATATTTCTCGCAAAAGTGGCTTTTGTATCATCTTGCTTTACGGGTTGTGTTTCCCCAGCTAAAAGCTTCGGTAATGTTTCAATGAGAAGTTTTGCTCCTGCTATACTTAATTTATCATGCAATGTTCCTACATGATCTCGTTCTTCTATGTCTACTTCTACTTGACTAATAATGTCTCCTGCATCAAGCTTCTCAACCATATACATAATGGTAATACCCGTCTTAGGTTTTCCTTGCAATATGGAATAATGAATTGGAGCTCCGCCTCTAAGTTCAGGGAGTAAAGAAGCATGAACATTTATACAACCAAATGTAGGAGCTTCTAATAATTCATTAGGTAAAATTTGACCAAACGCTGCTGTTACAATTAGATCAGGATTTAATGAAAGAACTTTATTTAATTCTTCTTCGTTTTTAATCTTCTCTGGCTGATATACTGGAATACCATGCTTTAAAGCTTCTACTTTTACAGGAGGTGGGGTTAGTACTCTTTTCCTGCCCACGGGGCGATCAGGTTGTGTTACAACCGCAATCACATCATACTTTTCTTCTAATAATGCTTGTAAAACAGGAACAGAAAAGTCTGGTGTTCCCATAAAGATTACTTTCGTCATTAAGCTTCATACCCTTCTAGTTCTTCTTCAGAAATTAACTTATCTACTTTGGATGTAAACAAAATCCCATGAAGGTGATCAATTTCATGTTGTATCGCTCTAGCTAGAAAATCATTAGCATGCAATTCAATTGACCTTCCTTTTCGATCATTGGTTCGAACCTTTATCGAATACGGGCGTGTAACCTCCCCATATAAGCCCGGAAAACTTAAGCATCCTTCCAGATCTTTTTGAGATCCTTCAAACGACAAAATTTCGGGATTAATCAGTTCAATTGTACCTGTTTCATCGCCAATATCGACAATGGCGACCTGTAGATCCACACCCACTTGAGGTGCAGCAAGTCCTACTCCATCTGCTTCAATCATCGTGTCATACATATTTTCTAATAATTTTTTTAATTTTTTATCATATGCCGAGACCTTTTCACATTCTTTTTCTAAGATTGGATTAGGGTGCATTACAATAGGAAGAATCGCCATTTTTCTCCTCCGTCTTTCATTCATAATATAGTTACATCATCATATAAGGGTTTACATCAATTGAAATTGTTAACCCTTTAGAAGCGTATTGCTGCTGGTATTGATCCAATAAGGTTTTTAAAGTTGCCGTTAAATTTGGTTCCCGCTTGTATTTTATCAAACATTGATACCGATATCTATTCTTTATCCGAGGAATAGGGGAAGCAACCGGACCAAGTATGATGGTGGCTTCAGACATTCTTGAGCGAATGAAAGACGACATTTTTTCAGCTATGTCCACTACCTTCATGAGATCTTCATGGCTAAGTGTAACCAAAGTAATGAAGTAAAAAGGTGGATAAGAACCCATTTTTCTCATCACCATTTCCTGTTGATAAAATCGGTTATAATCATGTAATGATGCGAGTTCGATGGAGTAATGTTCAGGAGTGTAGGTTTGTACCACAACTTCTCCAGGCAGTTGGTGTCTACCAGCTCTCCCACTCACTTGGGTTAATAGCTGAAAGGTTTTCTCAGCCGCCCTAAAGTCAGGTAAATGCAACATTGTATCTGCGCTTAACACACCTACCAAAGTGATATTCGGAAAGTCCAACCCTTTTGCAATCATCTGTGTACCAAGAAGTATATCTGCCTTCCCTTCTCCAAAAGCCGTTAAGAGCTTCTCATGGGAGCCTTTACGGGTTGTTGTATCTACGTCCATACGAATAACTCTAGCACTAGGCAAAAGTTTATTGATTTCTTCTTCCACCTTCTGTGTTCCCGTTCCAAAATAACGGATGTGCTCGCTTAAACATTCAGGGCATGTATTTGGAACACCCTCTTCATAACCACAATAGTGACATTTCATGCCATCAGAAAATCGGTGATAAGTTAGGGATATATCACAATTGGGACATTGAAGAACAAAGCCACAATCTCTACACATAATAAATGAAGAATGTCCTCTTCTATTTAAGAATAGTACCGTCTGTTCCCCTTTTTCTATTCGTTCCTGTAACTTTTCAAAAAGCTCTTTGGAAAACATTGAACGATTACCTTTTCGTAATTCTTCTCTCATGTCGACAATTGACACAGATGGAAGATCTCCATTATTCATTCGCTTATCCAACGTCAGAAGTTCATACACTCCCTTTGCTGCTCTTGCAAAGGATTCTAAAGAAGGGGTAGCACTACCCAAGATGATTGGACACTGGTGATATTGCCCACGGTAAATAGCCACATCCCTTGCATGGTATCTTGGATTTTCCTCCTGTTTGTAGCTCGTCTCATGTTCTTCATCAATTATGATAATACCAAGGTTTTCAAATGGAGCATAAACGGCTGAACGAGCACCAACGACGACTTTGACTTCTTTTCGTTGAATCTTTCTCCATTCATCATATTTCTCACCAACGGATAATCCACTATGTAGAACGGCTACGTCATTTCCAAACCTACCTTTAAAACGGTGAACCATTTGAGGGGTTAAAGAAATTTCAGGAACCAATACAATGGCTTCTTTCCCTTCTTTTAATACACGTTGAATAGATTGTAAGTATATTTCTGTCTTTCCACTCCCCGTTACACCGTAAAGGAGGAAGGTTTTATGTTCTTTCTCATCAATCGTCTTCAAAACTGGCGTAATGGCTTCTGATTGTTGAGGTGTTAAGGTGAGTGGTGACGTTTTCTGAAACGTTCTGTTTAGGAAAGGGTCTCGATACATTTCCTCATTCTTCTCAAGGAACAAACCTTTTTTAACCAGTGATTTAATGGTGGAAGAAGTAGCACCAGTAGCTTCAATGAGTTCAGTTACTGCCATTCCTTTCTCATCTTCAGTTGATTGACTCATATATTGTAATAGCTCTTTTTGCTTAGAAGCTTGTGGAGGAAGATCTTCAATCATTTGGTGTAATTGGCTTCCAGAAAAGTTCAAATATACTTTACGTACAGTTTTCTTTTTCCCTTTTGCTTTAACCTTATATAAAACCTCTACAGTACCATTTTTAACTTCTTTATGAATAAGAGGAAGGAAGCCGCTCTCTTCTATTACCTTCCAAGATACTTCTCTACTTTTATGAAAAAAACGTTGAAGAGATAAAGGAAGCTCCTCAGGTTTCTTCTGATTTTCTAAGGAAAAGAACTTTTCATATTTAGCTTTCATGGCTGCTGGAAGCATGGATTGAAAAGCAGAGATTTTAAAGCAAAGAGTT
Source organism: Rossellomorea aquimaris TF-12 (assembly GCF_001648555.1). Taxonomy (GTDB): domain Bacteria; phylum Bacillota; class Bacilli; order Bacillales; family Bacillaceae_B; genus Rossellomorea; species Rossellomorea aquimaris. The sequence goes on from NZ_LQXM01000029.1 coordinate 641,902, forward strand.
TTTTCTGTTAACCAATCCCCTAAAGCCAGAAGTTCTCCATTCAGCACAGGTACCAAATCCATTGGTTCTACAATTGGTTTCAGCTTTGAAACTTCGCCTTTTGCTTTCAATTCAGTCACAAACCCTTGTACTTTTCTTGGTCCAAATGGTACAACCACTCTCATTCCTGGAACGATATTTCCTTTCCATTCATTTGGAATTGTATAATCAAACGTCCGATCGGTTTGCATAGAAGGAACATCTACTATGACACTAGCTACGTTCATCTTGATTAGCTCTCTTCATTTGGTTAATAGCTTCCTTGAAAATCTCTTTTGAAACCTCTACTTTAGGAAGTACGGGTAAGTTAATGGAACCATCCTTCGTCACAATTAGAACTCGGTTGGTATCAGTACCAAAACCAGATCCCTCTTCTTTTACATTATTTGAAACAATCATGTCTGCTCTCTTTTTTTCAAGCTTGGCTTTTGCATATTCCTCAACATTTGTTGTTTCAGCCGCGAAACCAATGAGATATTGATGTTCTTTCAGTTCACCAAGGCTCATAAGAATATCCTTTGTTCGCTCAAATTCAATAACAAGGTTGCCATCTTTTTTCTTTAATTTATTTTCAAATACTTCAATCGGTCGATAATCTGCCACTGCTGCACTTTTTACTACGATGTCAGCTTCCTTGAACACGGAATGAACTTGTTGGTACATTTCCTCTGCACTATTCACTGATATAAATTCGACTCCAGTTGGTATAGTTTCATGGGATGGACCGGATATTAACGTGACGTGTGCTCCCAATTCTGATGCTGCTTCTGCAAGAGCAAACCCCATTTTCCCCGTAGATCGATTAGAGAAAAAACGAACAGGGTCTACCATTTCGCGTGTGGGTCCTGCAGTAATAACAACTTTCTTTCCTTTTAAAAGAGTTTCAATATTTGTCTTCTTGCTAAAGTGAAGGTCAAGGAGCTGGATGATTCTTTCGGGTTCTTCCAATCGCCCTTTCCCAACATAACCACACGCTAAATAACCTTCACTTGGTTCAACAAAGCGATAGCCAAAATCAAAAAGAGTGTTGATATTCTTTTTCACAGCTGGATGGTCATACATATGTACATTCATGGCTGGAGCAATCCAAACAGTAGCTGTTGACGCCATGATAGTTGTGGAAATCATATCATCGGCGATTCCATTTGCCAGCTTTCCAATCATATTAGCCGTAGCCGGTGCAACTAGAACTAAATCCGCCCAGTCAGCTAAATCAATATGAGCAATTTTTGAAGAATCTTTTTCATCAAATGTATCCCAATACACATCTTGTCGAGATAACGCTTGAAATGTAAGTGGAGTGACAAATTTTTGAGCTGATTCAGTCATCATAACCTTTACTTCAGCTCCACTTTGAACGAGCTTGCTTGTTAATGCAGCTGCTTTATAAACAGCTATTCCTCCTGAAACGCATAAAAGAATTTTCTTCCCTCTAACCATTCTTGTTTCCCCCATTACTCATTCTCATTCATCTTCCTTTATTATGAAGGATTTTCAATTAAAAAGAAAATAGGGTTGTCTCGAAAAGATAAAATCATCTTTCTGAGTCAACCCTGATTTTTGAACTAATGATTTCACTTGCGTTTATTCATCAGAATAAACAGCTTTTGCATCTCTTTCTTTCATTGATAATTGACCAGCATGAATTTCTTCAAGAGCCTTTCCTACGAACTTATGAGACGTGTACTTATTCAAACGGTAATCTCCAGTGTCTTGTAGGTTTCTAGCACGCTTGGCTGCAATACTTACTAAAGAATATTTAGAGTCAATCTTTTTCATTAAGGAATCAATGGATGGGTTTAACATTTATTCGACCTCCAGCATTTTTAGGTATCGTTGTTGAACTCTTTCTCTTTTACAATGTTCTGCTTGAACAATGGACTTAATTTTATTCACTGCATTTTGGATTTGATCATTTTCAACAATATAGTCGTAAAGATCCATCATTTCAATTTCTTTTTTTGCAGTGTTCATTCTACCTTGTATTAAATCATCCGTTTCTGTCCCTCTAGTGACAAGACGATTTTGAAGCTCTGAAAGACTAGGTGGAGCGAGGAAGATAAATAATCCTTCAGGGAATTTATCTCTCACCTGTTGTGCACCTTGTACTTCAATTTCAAGGAAGACATCTCTACCAGACTCAAGAGTTTCTCGAACATAGTCTACGGGAGTACCGTAATAGTTTCCAACAAACTCAGCGTACTCTAATAGTTTCCCTTGCTGTATAAGTTCTTCAAACTCTTCTCTTGATTTAAAGAAGTAATCGACACTATCCACTTCTCCTTCCCGAGGTTTACGAGTAGTCATGGAGATGGAGTATTCAAACTTTGTATCTTCTTGTGAAAAAATCGCCTTACGAACTGTTCCTTTCCCTACACCAGAAGGTCCGGAAAGCACGATGAGCAACCCTTTTTCTTTCATTTATTTACCCTGCCCTTCTTCAACTATATCCTCTTTATCCGTTAAACGATGAGCAACGGTTTCAGGTTGTACAGCAGAAAGAATCACATGATCGCTATCGGTAATGATGACCGCTCTTGTTCTTCTTCCATATGTAGCATCAACTAGTGTTCCTCGATCTCTTGCATCTTGAATCAAGCGTTTGATGGGTGCTGATTCAGGACTAACAATTGAAATAATTCGATTTGCAGAAACAATATTACCAAATCCAATATTGATGAGCTTAATAGACATAACGCTCCTCCTAATCAATAGTTTAGTTTCGCCGGAAATGCATGAAACTAAACTTCTTATTCTACATTTTGCACTTGTTCTCTAAGTTTTTCTAACGTTGACTTTAATTCCACTACAATCGTCGCAATGATGGAATCATTTGCTTTTGAACCAATGGTATTCACTTCTCGATTCATTTCTTGAATCATAAAATCTAGCTTTCTACCCATTGGATCTTCAATGGATAATGTAGAATAAAAATAGTGAATATGACTCTCTAACCGAGTTAGTTCTTCTGTAATATCTGATTTATCAGCAAAAATTGCAACCTCCGTCAGAAGTCGTGTCTCATCAAATGAAGCATCTTGAAACTCAATAATCTTTTTTTTCAATTTTTCTCGATATTGATTAACAACTTCAGGAGCATGCAAAGTCAATTCAGTTATTTTTTTTTCAAAATGATGGAGATGGGTGAAAAAGTCCTTTTTAAGGAGCTCTCCTTCTTTCATCCGCATTTGCCTCAGGTCGAAAGCAGCCTGTTCAACTGCCTTTAATACTATGAAATCAAGCTCTTTATTTTCTTCTTCTGTCTCTTCCACCGTTACAAACTCTTCTTTATTCAGTAAATCCGACAATGTAATATCATCTTGTAAAGAGTAGGTTTCTTTCACTTTATTTACTAACTGATAATAATCTTGAATGAGCTTCCAGTCAATATGAAGATTTCTATGTACTAAGCCTTCACCAGTTATTGAGATAAATATATCCACTTTACCACGCTTTACAAATTCAGAAACCTGTTTTTTTATTTTATCCTCAAGTTTCATTAACTGTCTAGGCATTCTTATGTAACATTCACTAAACCTGTGGTTAACAGATTTCATTTCGACCGTTATTGTATGTTGTTCAGATTCCACTTTACTTCTTCCAAAGCCTGTCATACTGACAACCATTACGATCACATCCTATCTCTATATATGATGGTTTTCGTATGTTAATCAACTGTTTCATTTTGAAACTTTTCTTTATATAAAAAAGGCAATAGAGAACTTCACTCTATTACCTTATGGATTATACCACATTTATCTATTTTTTTCTTGCAAAAAATGACCCTGCCAATAAAAACGTTGGAATCGAACTTAATCCAATAATGATCAACCAATCTTTAAATGCAATAGAGACTGTATGGAAGATAGGTTGTAGTGAAGGAATATAGATAACTAATAGCATCAGGACTAAAGATGATAATACTGCCCACACCAAATACATATTACCAAAAGGATTTCTAGCCAATATGGAGATTTCACTTCGACAGTCAAATACATGGATTAATTGGGCCATAACAAGTGTAGCAAAAGCAACAGTTTGAGCATACGCTAAGTGATCCGGATGTGTTTTATAGGCCAGTAAAAATGCTAATAAAGTCACTCCGCCAATTAGAAATCCTCTAGATACCACTTTCCATCCTAAGCCTCTAGCAAAGACCCCTTCTTTCGGGTGCCTAGGTTTTCTCTTCATCACATCACCCTCAGGCTTATCAAGTCCGAGTGCCATAGCTGGTAGACCGTCTGTCACAAGGTTTACCCAAAGAATTTGAATGGGTACCAACGGGAGGGGTAGAGCTAATATCATGGCAAATAACATAACAAGAATTTCTCCAACATTTGATGCCAATAGATACCTAATAAATTTTCGAATATTTTCATAGATGTTTCTTCCTTCATGAATGGCTGATTTAATTGTCGCAAAATTATCATCTAGTAGTACTAAGGAGGATGACTCTTTTGCAACGTCTGTCCCGGTAATGCCCATGGCTACACCGATATCAGCTGATTTTATTGCAGGAGCATCATTTACTCCATCACCAGTCATAGCTACGACATGCCCTTTATTTTGTAATGCTTTTACAATTTTTAATTTATGCTCAGGTGATACACGGGCAAATACCGACACCTCTTCTACTACCTCTTCCAGTTCATGAACATCCATGAGGTTTAATTGTTTTCCATCTAATACCCGATCTTTACTTTTTAATATACCTAGTTGTTTTCCAATTGCTTGCGCAGTTAACATATGATCTCCTGTTATCATGACCGTCTTGATTCCTGCCGCTCTACATTCTTTCACAGCTTGTTTCACTTCTGGTCTAGGTGGATCAATCATTCCCTGCAGACCAATAAAGGTTACCCCTTCTTCGACGTCTTTTTCAGTAAGTGATTCATACGCTCTCTTATTGATTGGTTTATAGGCTATAGCTATATTACGCAATGCGTTGGACGACATTAATCTTATTGCATCTTCTATTCCATTAAATAATTCTCTGTTCTTATATTGTAATTTCCCATCCCAAAGAATGGATTCACTTTTTTCAATCAATACGTCTGGAGCACCTTTTGTAATGGAAAAATATTTTCCATTTTGGTCCCGAACAATCACACTCATCATTTTTCTTGTAGAATCAAAAGGGAATTCCTTAACAACGTTAAATTTTTCAAGTAAGGTTGTACGATTTAATCCTGCTTTTAAGGCAGCAACAAGGAGAGCTCCTTCGGTAGGGTCCCCATCCACTACAAAACGATTCTCACGATTGACCAGATCAGCATGGTTACAAAGCATTCCAAAAGTTAATAATTGCTTTAAAGCATTTTCATTATTCGGAGACACTCTATTTTCACCATTATAGAACTGGCCCTCAGGTTCATAACCTGTACCCGTAACGGTCCAAGTTCTGCCACCACTCCATAAATGGGTAACGGTCATTTTATTTTGTGTTAATGTACCGGTTTTGTCTGAACAAATAACAGATGCACATCCTAAGGTTTCTACTGCTGGCAGCTTTCTTACAATCGCTTTCTTCTTGATCATCCGTTGGACCCCAAGAGAAAGGGCGACGGTTACAATAGCAGGAAGACCTTCAGGGATAGCAGCTACAGCAAGCGATACACCTGCCAGGAACATTGTATACATATCATGTCCTTGAACGACGCCAATCCCTACTACCAAAGCCGTTAAAACTAGCGCTACTGTGATAAGGATCTTCCCCAGTTCTTCAAGTCTCCGTTGAAGAGGTGTAGTCATTACTTCTGCCTTTTGAATCATATCGGCAATTTGACCCATTGCCGTTTTCATACCAATGGAAGTTACCACACCAACTCCTGTACCCCTGGTTACCATTGTTCCCATGAATGCCATATTTTCTAAATCACCAAGGCTCATATTCTCCCCATATAAAACATCCGTTCTCTTTGCAACCGGGACTGACTCTCCTGTCAATGCTGATTCTTCAATTTCTAAGTTATTTGCTTCAATGAGTCTTATATCAGCACCAATACGATCCCCGCTTCCGAATCGAGTAATGTCTCCAATAATAACCTCTTTTGTAGCGATTTTCACCCAAGCTCCGTCCCTCAATACAGATACTTGAGGAGCGGAAAGTTCTTTTAGTGCCTGTAAGGATTTTTCTGCTTTTCTTTCTTGAAAAAAACCCAAGAAGCCATTAATGAACACAATTGCAATGATGGCAATGGCATCTATATATTCTCCTAGCAATCCTGAAATGAGTGTGGCTGCCAATAACACAAGTACCATAAAGTCTTTAAATTGACTGAAAAATAATAATAAAGCTGATTGCTTCTCAGCTTCTTCTAATTGGTTATAACCAACTTCTTTCCTTCTTTTTCCTACATCATCTGATGATAGTCCTTGTTGGTAATTCGTATTCAACGACTGTTCGATGTCCTCCTGTCTCATCTCATGAAATTTCATGCAACCACTTCACTCTCCTCCTACGATACGAAAAGTTGTCCCTCTCATAGCATTCTTATTCAGACTCGTCCTAAAAAATGATATGATTTAAGTATGTTTTGTTTTTAAGATTGTGGAAGACTATTGATTAATCTTAAAAAATTCTTAATTAAAATCGATGAAAGCTCAATATTAATTGAAATTGTATAAAGTAGAGGATGTTTTATATGTCATTTGACGGATTATTTACAAGAGCCATGACGAAAGAATTGGTAGAGAATTTATTACATGGTCGTATCAACAAAATTCACCAGCCTTATAAAAATGAAATCATCATGATTGTAAGAGCAAATGGGAAAAACCATAAAGTTTTATTATCAGCACACCCAAGCTATTCAAGAGTACAGATTACAAATGAAAGTTATGAAAACCCTTCAGTACCACCGATGTTCTGCATGCTTCTAAGAAAGCATCTAGAAGGTTATATCGTCGAAGACATTCAACAGGTCGATTTAGATCGAATGATTATTATTGAGGTGAAGGGGAGAAACGAACTAGGTGATATCTCCTACAAACAACTAATCATCGAAATAATGGGGAGACATAGTAATATCATATTGGTAGATAAAGAAAGAAATATGATACTTGATAGCATTAAGCATATTTCTCCTAGTATGAATACACACCGAACTGTATTACCTGGTCATCAATATGTTTTCCCGCCACAACAGAATAAAAAAAATCCTTTGGAGGTAACAAATGAAGAGGTTCTTCGTCCACTGGATTTTAATGCTGGAAAATTAGACAAACAAATTGTTCAATCTTTTGCGGGTATATCACCCATATTTGCAAAAGAAGTCTTAAATCAAGCAGGAATTGGTAATCCATCTTCTATTGCTGAGGCGTTTCTTCAGTTGATACAACCAGCTAAAGAAAATACTTCTTCCCCTACTTTAATTAGTGGAGATAAAGAAACCTTTTACTGGATTGATTTAAAGCATATAGATGGGGAACGACAAGCCTTTTCATCATTAAGTGCATTATTAGATCGTTTCTTTTACCAAAAGGCTGCAAGAGATCGAGTCAAACAACAAGGAAACGACCTTGAACGATTCATTCGAAACGAAAGAGATAAGAATGTTAATAAAATTAAAAAACTAAAAAACACCTTAAAAGAAGCTGAACAAGCAGATTATTATCAGCTATTAGGAGAGCTACTTACTTCTAATTTATTTGCTGTTAAAAGAGGAATGAATGAGATAAGCGTCGTTAACTATTATGATGAGAATGGGGGAAGTATCACCATTCCACTTAATCCACAAAAATCACCATCTGAAAATGCACAGAACTATTTCTCTCGCTATCAAAAAGCAAAGAATGCAATCATAATTGTTCATGAGCAGATTGAAAAAGCAGAAGAGGAAATTGTTTATTTGGAGCGATTACTACAGCAATTAGAATCTGCCTCTACGAAGGACGTCGAAGAAATTCGAGAAGAGTTGGAAGAGGAAGGCTACTTAAGAGCCCGAAAACAGTCTAAAAAGAAAAAAGGTAATGTAAAACCTGCCCTGGAAAACTATATTTCAACAGATGGAACTCAGATTATTGTTGGAAAAAACAATAAACAAAATGATTATTTAACAAATAAAGTTGCCAGCAGGGATGACATATGGCTTCATACAAAAGATATTCCAGGTTCACATGTGGTCATTAAAAGCAACCACCCTTCTGAACAAACGATTAAAGAAGCTGCAAATATTGCGGCCTATTTTAGCAAAGCACGAGAATCCGGTTCAGTTCCTGTAGATTTCACCGAAGTGAAACAAGTAAAAAAACCAAAGGGAGCCAAACCAGGATTTGTTATCTATGAAGGGCAGCAAACAGTATACGTGACTCCTGATTTAGATTTAGTCCGATCAATGAAGAATTAATTTTTAAAAAAGCACTTTTCCTTCGTCTGTTGCAGGCGTATGGAAAATGTGCTTTTTTTGTGGAGGTTGGAGCTGTATTAGATGATGGCAATTGAAGGCGAATAATGAATGGAAGAGATATGTCACTCTAGGCAGATATATCACAAAAATGGCAGATACATTCCCCCTCTAAACAATAAGAAGGAAGCAACTCATTGTGAGTTGCTCCCTCCTAACTAATCCATTCCTCAGGGTTTTCCTTCCATCTCTTCAATTGCTCTAATTCTTCTTCACGAATGATGGACTCTTCAAGGGCTACTTCTAGCAAACTAGTATAATTTGATAGGGCAATTGCTTTTATTTCATTTTGTTCTAACATATTTTTTCCTTTTTCTAATTCGTACGTAAAGATGGCGGCAACTCCTAGCACATCACAACCAGATTCCCGCAATGCTTGAACTGCTGTAATACAGCTGCCTCCTGTAGAAATAAGGTCTTCAACTACAACAACCTTCTGTCCTTGTGTTACTCTCCCTTCGATTTGCTTGCCTTTTCCATGCCCTTTTGCTTTGGACCGAACATAACACATAGGCAGATTTAATTTCTCACTTACCCATGCTGCATGTGGAATACCTGCAGTTGCTGTACCTGCGATTACTTCTACTTCTGGAAAATGCTCTTTTATTATTTGAACCAACCCATCTGAGATTTGTTCTCGAACAGTTGGATACGACAAAGTTAATCGATTATCACAATAAATAGGTGACTTTAAACCTGAGGACCATGTAAAAGGCTCTGTCGGATTTAAAAATACAGCTTCAATTTCTAATAAACTTTTCGCTATCTTATGTTTCATTCCATTCCCTCCCATTCATTCAATACCTGACTATATGCTCTAACTGGATCGGTTGATTTCGTAATGCTTCTTCCGACAACAATGTGGGATGAGCCTAATGCTTTAGCCATTTTTGGAGTTGCAACCCGGTTCTGATCACCCTTTTCATCTTCCCCAAGTCTAATTCCCGGGGTAACTCGTAAAAACTCTTCTCCACAATTTTCTCTAATGATGGAGGCTTCGTGGGGAGAACACACCACTCCGTCGAGTCCTGCTTGTTTTGAAAGAGTAGCATAATGTAAAACCGACTCATTTATTGTTTTAGATATAAGCTGTTCTGTTTGCATTTGAGTCTCTGTTGTAGATGTAAGTTGAGTCACTGCTATAAGTTTCGTTCTTTTATTATAAGCTGTTCCTACTTGAAGTCCTTCTAAAGCTTTTTCCATCATCACTTTTCCACCTGCAGCATGAACATTTATGAATTCAAGGTCATACTGTGCAAGCCCTCTCATAGCACTATAGACTGTATTAGGTATATCATGGAGCTTTAAATCCAGGAAGATTCGGTGATCTTTTTGTAAAAGCTTTTCAATTATGCTCGGACCATTTTGGAGATATAATTCCATCCCCACTTTAACATTCAAACCTTTTGGGAATAATTCAAGAAAGGATGACGTTTGTTCCCACGTCGGGAAATCAAGAGCTATAAACGGTTTTTGATTCATTCTTTCCCCAGCTCCTTCCAGTCAATTCTGATATATGTTCTACCCCTAGTTCTTCTAATAATATTGGTAATTGTTTTAAAATCTTTTGACATACGAAAGGATCAACAAAGTTTGCAGTTCCAATAGCAACAGCGCTGGCTCCAGCGTAAAAATACTCTATGACATCTTCAGCTGTTTGAATTCCACCCATACCGATGATTGGTATTTGAACAGATTGACTTACTTCATAAATCATTCGTATAGCTACTGGTTTAATGGCTGGCCCTGAGAGACCTCCTGTTTTATTAGCTAAAATAGGCTTACCTGTTCTTACATCCAGTCTCATACCTACTAACGTATTAATCATAGTCAAACCGTCTGCCCCACCAGCTTCCACAGCCTTTGCCATTTCAACAATATTGGATACATTTGGGGATAATTTAACATATAAGGGTACCTGAGAGACCTCTTTTACTCTTCGTGTTAATTCCTGTGCTACTTCTGGAATTGTTCCAAACGCAATCCCGCCACTTTTTACATTGGGACATGAAATATTCAACTCTAATGCTTTCACATTAGATGCCGTTGAAATGACTTTTGCAACTTCCACGTAATCTTCCATCTGTGATCCAGCTACGTTTGCTATGATGGGAACATCGTATTGCGATAGCCACGGGAGTTCGTTTTCCATTACACCTTTTAATCCTGGATTTTGTAAACCAATGGCGTTTAGCATTCCCCCGTTCGTCTCTGCCACTCGTGGTGTCGGATTTCCAAAGCGAGGTTCTTCTGTAGTAGCTTTGATCATTATTGCTCCTAACTCACTCAAATCATAGAACTGACTAAACTCACGTCCGAATCCAAAACAGCCTGAGGCAGGCATAATCGGGTTCTTTAGCTTTAATCCAGGTAGATCTATTTGTAATGATTTCATAATTGCACCACTCCTATCGGAAATACTGGTCCATCACTACAAACCTTTACATAACTTGTTCCATGTGGGTCATCCTGTTTATGGCAAACACAGGCAAAACATGCCCCAATTCCGCACCCCATCCTTTCCTCTAGAGAAATATACCCTCGTTTATTCTCCAGCTGAGATTCTAATGCTTTTAACATTGGTGTAGGACCACAGGAATAAAACACATCAAAGCTAGGCTGTTCTGAATCGATAACATCTGTTACAAAACCACGTTTTCCTATTGAACCATCTACTGAGGCAATATACGTTTCACCCAGTTCTTGAAAGGAATTGATATAAAAGCTTGAACATTCTGTTTGAAAACCTAAAATATGTTTCACTTCCCAGCCGAGATTCACTAATTTCATTGAAAGACCATACAGGGGAGGAATGCCAATTCCTCCACCCACTAATAAAGCGGTCCTCTGTTCCAAATTAGCCTCTTCTACCAAAAAGCCATTCCCGAGAGGTCCCAACACATCCACTGTTTCACCCGGCTTCACCATGGTGAGAAGCTTCGTTCCTTTTCCTTCAGCCCTATAAATTAATGTCATTGTCTGATCCACAAGGTCATGAGAGGCAATGGATATGGGTCTTCTGAGGAGAGGATCAATTCCAGTTCCTACTTTAATGTGAAGAAATTGTCCTGGAGCCGTAACTTCCATTACTAATTCTCCTTGTAAAACTAATTCAAAAATATTTTTGGCTATCTGTTCATGAGAAAGAACATTCATCTTTTCATTCACTATCATAGAAATACCGCCTCTCTGCTCTTCGTTTGAGAAGGAAGGGCTTCAGCTGAAAAAGTCATCGATTCAATTACTCTTAATATTGCTTCAGCTGTGTCTAAAGAAGTTAGGCATGGGATCCCATTTTCCACTGACTCTCTACGTATTCTAAAACCATCTCGAGCAGGTTGTTTCCCTTTGGTTAAGGTATTAATGACAAGCTGTGTTTCTCCACTTTGTATGATGTCTAGAAGGGTTGGACCGTCGGAACCAATCTTATCAACTTCTCGAACAGCAATATTTGACTTTGCCAGATGCTCAGCCGTTCCTTTCGTTGCAAGGATTTGGTAACCGATTTCGATAAAACGTTGCGCTAAAAGAACAGCTTCGTCTTTATCTTTATCTGCAACGGTCATCAGTACAGATCCGAATTCTTTCATTTGCATCCCAGCTGCAACCATACCTTTGTAAAGGGCTTTTTCTAACGTTAAGTCCTTCCCCATTACTTCTCCTGTTGATTTCATTTCTGGTCCTAAGGTTATATCTACTCGTCTCAATTTGGCGAAAGAGAATACTGGAACCTTTACATAAACCCCCTGTTTTTCTGGGATTAATCCAGATTGATACCCTTGTTCCTTCAAAGAAATTCCAAGGATGGACTTGGTTGCAATATTCGCCATCGGTACATTTGTAATTTTACTAATGAATGGAACTGTTCGGCTGGAGCGAGGGTTCACTTCCAGAACAAACACTTCTCCTTTTGAAATCACATATTGGATATTCAGTAAGCCAACAATGTTCAGTCCTTTCGCCAAGCGTGTTGTATAATCTACAATGGTCTGTTTTTGTTCTTTTGTCAGCTGTTGAGGAGGATAGACGGCGATGGAATCGCCTGAGTGAACTCCTGCCCGCTCAATATGCTCCATTATTCCTGGAATGACAACATCCATTCCGTCTGAAATGGCATCCACTTCAATTTCTTTACCAATCAGATAGCGGTCGATTAGAACCGGATGCTGTGGATTAACCTTTACAGCATTCTTCATATATTGAAGTAGCTCTTCTTCCCGATATACAATTTCCATGGCTCTACCACCAAGAACGTAGGAAGGTCTAACTAGAACAGGGTATCCGATGGATTCTGCGATTTCAATTGCCCCTTCTACCGACACTGCTGTTTTCCCATCAGGTTGTGGAATACCAAGTTCATTCAAGGTATATTCAAATTTATCCCTATTCTCTGCACGATCTAAATCATCTAGTGATGTGCCCAGAATTGTAACTCCTCTTCTGACGAGTTCATCTGCTAGATTGATTGCCGTTTGACCACCAAACTGCACAACAACTCCCTTTGGTTTTTCAAGGTCAATGATATGCATCACATCTTCGACTGTCAGTGGTTCAAAATATAATTTGTCTGATATACTGAAGTCCGTCGAAACGGTCTCCGGATTGTTATTCACGATAATCGCTTCATAACCCGCTTCTTTAATGGCCCAAACAGAGTGTACAGTTGCGTAATCAAATTCGACTCCCTGCCCGATTCTGATTGGTCCTGAGCCAAGAACAATCACACTTTCTCGTGAGGTAACCTTTGATTCATTCTCTTCTTCATAGGTTCCGTAGAAGTATGGCGTTTCTGATTCAAACTCTGCTGCACATGTATCAACCATTTTATAAACAGGTGTCAGGTCATTCTCTTTTCTCCAGTTATATATTTCTGATTCTTTACTATTCCATAACTTTGCTAAAGTGATATCAGCAAAGCCCATACGTTTAGCTTTTTTAGCTATTTCTTTTTGGAAAGGATTTCGTGATAACTCCTTTTCAAACTCTACAATTCTATTCATTTTATATAGGAAGAAAAGATCAATTTTGCTCCATTCATGAATGGTTTCAATCGTCACACCTCTTCTAAGTGCCTCCCCTATATAGAAGAGTCGTTCGTCTCCTGCTTTTCGAATTCTCTTCTCGATCCATTCGTCTGTAAATTGTTCGGCATCATTTAATTCCATATAATACGTATTGCTTTCAAGGGAGCGAATCGCTTTAAGGAGTGACTCCTCAAATGTTCGGCCAATCGCCATTACTTCACCTGTTGCTTTCATTTGCGTACCTAGGTTTCGCTTAGCAGCTTCAAATTTATCGAAGGGCCATCTAGGAATTTTTGTCACCACATAGTCAAGTGCGGGTTCAAAAGAGGCATACGTTTTACCAGTTACCGGATTCATCATCTCATCCAATGTCAAACCTACTGCAATTTTCGCTGCAAGCTTAGCGATCGGATATCCCGTTGCTTTTGAAGCAAGTGCCGACGAACGACTTACCCTTGGATTCACTTCGATAATGTAATATTGAAAGCTTTCTGGATCCAGGGCAAGCTGTACGTTACACCCTCCTTCAATTCCTAATGCGCGTATAATTTTTAAGCTCGTATTACGAAGCATTTGGTACTCACGGTCACTCAGGGTTTGACTCGGAGCTACCACTATGGAATCCCCTGTATGTATTCCTACCGGGTCAATGTTCTCCATATTACATACCACAATGGCATTATCAGCTTTGTCTCTCATAACCTCATATTCTATTTCTTTAAAACCTGCAATACTTTTCTCTAGGAGACATTGAGTTACCGGGCTATATTTTAAGCCTGAGCTTACAATCTCTATTAATTCTTCTTCGTTATGACAGATACCTCCGCCAGTTCCACCTAATGTATAAGCAGGTCGAACGATGACAGGGTAGCCTACTTGTTCTATAAACTGAAAGGCTTCATCCACCGTACGGATAATTTCACTTTCAGGAACAGGCTCTCCCAGTTCATTCATTAAGTTTCTAAACAAATCACGATCTTCTGCTTTTTCAATCGCGGAAAGTTTCGTACCAAGAATTTCAACTCCACAATCTTCTAAAACTCCTGATTTAGCGAGTTCAACAGCCAGGTTTAACCCCGTTTGACCACCTAAAGTAGGTAGAACGGCATCAGGGCGTTCTTTACGGATAATTCGACTGACAAACTCCAGGGTTAATGGTTCGATATATACTTTATCCGCCATTTCTGCGTCCGTCATAATCGTTGCAGGATTAGAGTTCACCAGGATAACTCGATACCCTTCCTCTCTAAGAGCAATGCAAGCTTGTGTTCCGGCATAGTCGAATTCAGCTGCCTGCCCTATGATAATTGGTCCACTTCCGATAACTAAGATGCTTTTAATGTCTGTACGTTTAGGCATGTTGAAGCTCCTTTCTTTTTTCGTCTTTCATAAGTTGTAAGAAATCATCGAATAAGTAATTTGAGTCCTCAGGTCCTGGTGATGCTTCTGGGTGATACTGAACCGTGAAGGCCGGGAAGTCTAAATGTTTCAACCCTTCAATTGTTCCATCATTAATGGCAGTGTGAGTTACTTGAAGTCTGGATCCACCTAAAGACGCTTCATCCACTGCGTAGCCGTGGTTTTGAGAAGTCAGTGCCACTTTACCCGTTTTCAAATCTTTAACTGGATGATTCCCTCCCCTGTGGCCAAACTTCATTTTGAAGGAGTCTCCTCCACATGCTAAAGCAAACAATTGATGCCCCAAACAAATTCCGAAGATTGGAATTTCTCCAAGCAACTCTTTGATCGTTCCAATCGCAACTGGTACATCCTTTGGATCTCCTGGTCCATTTGATAGCATGATTCCATCAGGCTGCAATCGACGAATCTCTTCAGCTGACGTATTATATGGAACCACAATTACATCACAGTTTCTCTTATTTAATTCTCTAAGAATTCCGTGCTTCATACCAAAGTCCATTAACACCACTCGATGTCCTCGCCCTGGACTGGCATAGGCTGTTTTCGTGGAAACCTGATCAACTTGATCTGTTCTTAACTTTGTTCCATGTAAATTTCTTAGCATTTCTTGCGGGTCTAGTTCAGCTGAACAAATAATTCCTTTCATAGCTCCATGCTGCCTGATAACCCTTGTCAGCTTTCTTGTATCGATATCGGCAATACCTGGAATTCCTTTTACTTTTAATAACTCATCCAATGTTGATTCATTTCTCCAGTTAGAAGGAAAATCTGCAACTTCTCTCACTATGAAGCCTTTGATTGCTGGAGTGATGGATTCGAAATCATCTCGATTGATTCCGTAATTCCCAACCAGTGGATAGGTCAATGTAACAAGCTGCCCACAATAAGATGGGTCTGAAAGAATTTCTTGATAACCGGTCATACTGGTATTGAATACGACTTCACCAATCGTTTCTTTATTCGCACCAAAACCTTCTCCTACGAATACTGTTCCATCGTCTAAAATGAGTTGTCTTTTCATTATTCGTTTCCTCCTTCATTCCATACAAGAGATCCTTGATAAAAAGTAGCAACTGGCCACCCGTTGCATTCCCAGCCTTTAAAAGGAGTATTCTTTCCCTTTGATAAAAATGAAGCCGGGTCAATCATTTTATGTTTTTTTAAATTGATAAGGGTGAAATCAGCATCTCCTCCTACTTCTAGTAGTCCAAACGGAAGATTGAAGGCTGAACTTGGTTTTATGGTCATCCAGTCAAGTAACTGCTTTAGTGTAAAGATTCCTTTTTCTACAAACTGCGTGTAAAGTAACGGAAATGCAGTTTCTAATCCTACAATACCGAATGGAGCCAGCCGCATCCCTTCAGATTTTTCTTCTTCTGTATGAGGAGCATGATCCGTTGCGATAAAATCGATGGTTCCGTCAAGTAATCCTTCCAATAAAGCTTGTTGATCCTCTTTGCTTCTTAAAGGAGGGTTCATTTTGAAGTTTGGATCTAATCCTGGGATATCTTCTTCACAGAGTAAAAGGTGATGCGGTGTCACTTCTGCTGTCACATTGATTCCAGCCTTTTTCGCATCTCGAACCACTCTTACAGACTCTTTTGTCGAGATATGACATATGTGGTAATGTACCCCTGCTGCTTCTGCCAAAAGCACATCCCTGGCTATATGTACGGACTCACAAATAGAAGGAATACCTGGTAAGTCATGCTCTTTGGAGAATGTTCCATCATGAACCGCTCCTCCATAAATCAACGTATTTTCTTCACAGTGAGCCACAATGGATGTATGAATACTCGCTGCCATTTTCATGGCTTCAAACATCATGGCTGCTGATTGAACGCCTACCCCGTCATCAGTGAAGGCAAATGCTCCCCTTTCCTTTAAGGAAGGTAAGTCATTAAGTGTTTTTCCGATTTGCCTTTCTGTAATGGCTGCATATGGCAAGACCCGTATATTTGCTGTTTCAGCGATTTTTTGGTTTAAAGACTGCAAGTTTTCTACTGAATCCGGTACGGGTCTTGTATTCGGCATAGCAGCGATGGTGGTGAATCCACCTTTTGCAGCAGATTTTGTTCCGGTACTAATTGTTTCTTTGTGTTCCCCACCTGGCTCTCTTAAATGGACATGTAAATCAACAAAACCCGGTGAAATCACTAACCCATCAGCTTGAAATTCCTGATGATAGGCACCTATAAGGTCTTTCCCCATCTCGATAATTTTTTGATTCTCTACTTTCACATCTATTTTCTCGAGTTCACCATTTTTTGTTAAAATACTTGCATTACGAATTAACCAATTCATTTTGTTTCCCCCTTATTTGTTAATTTCAAGAGCTCTCTTAAGGACAGCCATTCTGATATAAACTCCATTTTCCATTTGTTTAAAAATTCTTGATCTACTGCACTCAACGAGGGTATCTGCTATTTCTACACCACGATTTATGGGTGCAGGATGAAGGATGATGCTGTCTTTTTTCATTTTTTCCAATCGATCTACGGTAAGTCCAAAGCTTTCATGATATTCTTCTGAAGTTAGCTTTGAAGTACTTTCGTGTCGCTCATGCTGGATTCTTAGCAACATCAACACATCAGCATCCGTAACACTTTCATCCACACTTCGATATTGATGCAGATATTGTGATGGAAACCATTCTTTTGGCCCGGAGAATACTACCTCAGCCCCCAACATTTCTAATGCCTGGGCGTTTGATCGAGCTACTCGGCTATGAGCAATATCCCCAACAATGGCTACCTTTAGATTTTCAAAGCTTCCAAATTCCTGTCGAATGGTTAATAAATCTAATAAACATTGAGTTGGATGGTTTCCACAACCATCTCCCCCATTGATAATCCTTGTCTTAATCCCGTTAAGATCATCAAAATATCTTTCAAGATTATGCCTAATGACAACTGTTTCAACACCTATGGCTTCTAACGTCCTAACTGTGTCATAAAGAGTTTCTCCCTTTTGAACACTTGAAGTATGAGCTTCAAAGGGAATGACCTGTAAACCTAATTTTCTTTCTGCCATTTCAAAGCTACATTTTGTTCGGGTACTGGCTTCAAAAAATAGATTCGCTACATATCGGTTAGCGCCGTCCATCCACATTTCCCCATTTTTAAACCGCTCCGCCTGATTTAAAATTTCTGTAATATCTACTTCAGATAAATCGTTCATGGTGAGTAGATTTCTCATTTTGGTCATCCTTTCTTCCCCTCTTTCTAAAAAAACACCCTGTCTAGTTAGGACAGGGTGTTTGGAACATGACAAGAAAGACAGTTGGAGAATAGCATTCTCACCGTCTTGATCATTTCACCCTTATAGACTCTCTGGACCATTTTAAAAGGTGTTTCTATGCAACATCATTCTTTTGTGTTGATTTTTCTTCAAACAAAATGTTAGATCCTTCACTTTCTTCTCTACCTGGTAATACTAGATTTAAGACGACTCCCACGATTGCGGCAAGAGCCATTCCTGATAAGGATACCTCTTCGCTTATCTGCACAAAGGCACCCCCTACCCCTATAACAAGGATGACAGAAGAGATCACTAAGTTACGCTTATTTCCTAAATCCACTTTATTATCGATTAACATACGAAGACCACTTGAAGCAATGATTCCAAACAATAAGATGGAGACACCTCCCATCACTGCTGTTGGAATAGAGCTTATTAGCGCTGTAATTTTCCCTATAAATCCGAACATGATAGCAAGTACAGCTGCTCCTCCTATGACAAACACGCTGTAAACTCGAGTAATAGCTAGCACTCCAATATTCTCTCCATAAGTTGTATTGGGCGGTCCGCCAAGAAGTGATGCAATGACTGTTGCTACACCGTCACCAAGAATTGAGCGGTGAAGTCCAGGCTTTTCAATAAAGTTACGTCCTACCACTTTACTTAATACCATTTGATCTCCCGTATGTTCAGCTAATGTTACAACTGCAACTGGCACCATAATCGAGACAATTTCCCATGAAAAGCTCGGAGTGTAATTCATAAACGGAATGAAGAAATCTGGCATTTGAAATAGGGGAGCGTCAATTACACCTTTGAAATTTACTAATCCAGCAAACACAGCTATTGTATACCCGCCTATTATTCCAGCAAGAATAGGCACCATTCCTAAGAAGCCTTTAAAATAGATAGAACATATAATCGTAATGGCTAAGGTTGCCAAAGCCACCATAAAGTTTGTGTTACTGTACACCAATTCCTGCGCTCCCGGATTTTCATACATTGCCATGTTAACAGCTGTTCCAGCCAGACCGAGTCCAATAACCATTATGACTGGTCCTACGACAATCGGAGGAAGTATTCTAGTAAGCCATTTTAGTCCTAATTTTGATATGAGCAGTGCTACGATTCCGTATACCAATCCCGCAAGAAAGGTTCCCATCATGGCTGCTTCAGGTCCACCTAAGCTTTTGGCAGCAATAATTGGAGCTATGAATGCAAAGGATGATCCTAAATAAGCTGGAATTTTCCCTCGTGTGATCAGTAGGTATGCTAATGTTCCTAATCCACTTGAAATCAATGCAACTCCTGGACTTAATCCAACTAGAAATGGTACCAATACTGTAGCACCGAACATGGCAAATAAATGCTGTATACTTAACGTTATCCAATTTCCTAATTTTGGAACATCCTCAACATCTAAAATAGCTTTTTGGTTCTGATTCATTGTTGTTTTCCTCCTCTTAAATTCCTATAATTCTCCATAAAAAAACCCTCTTTGTCTCCTAGAGGGTACAAAGAGGGTATACGAAGGCCATTAATACCTTCATTCCCATCCTTTGTTAGCCTCTCGGGACCAATCTTAAAAGGATTTCATTTATTCTTTTTCATGTATAGTTACTTGATCTTCGTGATCAACTTCTGATAATGCCACCATTATTTTTTCAGAGCTGGATGTAGGAATGTTTTTCCCCACAAAATCTGCTCTAATCGGTAATTCTCTATGTCCTCTATCTACTAATACAGCAAGTTGTATTTGGCTTGGTCTTCCAATATCCATAAGGGCATCCAAACCTGCTCGGACCGTTCTTCCAGTAAATAAGACATCATCGACTAGAATAACTTTCCTATTGGTTATTTCTACAGGCAAATCTGATCCTTTCACTTCAGGTTCGTTGTCTTTTGTTTTCATTGATAAGTCGTCTCTATATAAGGTAATATCAATTTCCCCTACCGGGATGGCTTCACCTTCAATTTCATGAATTCGCTCAGCTAATCGTTTTGCAATGTAGATACCTCTTGTTCTAATACCTACGAGTATACAATCTTGAATACCCTTATTTCTTTCAATAATTTCATGAGCTATTCGAGTTAGTGCTCTTCGAATGGCGGGCTGATCTAATACTGTTGCCTTTTTCGTCACTTTCGCCACCTCACTTTTCTATTTTTAAAAACTATTTTCTCACAACATTTCAAAGGCTAAGAATTCTTAAAAAATAAAAAATCCCTCTCACCTGTTAGATGAGAGGGCACACTTATCGTTATAATCAAATTGCACGCCAAGTATTGGTCGTACATTGCTCCTTCTCAGCCTCACAGGACCGTATTAAAGGTTACCTTATTCAATTAACTAAATAGTACAGGTCAAGTCGATTTTTGTCAACGGTTATTTTCAAGCTGCTTCATTACCTGCTTAAATTCTTGAGGTAATTCTGCTTGAAATTCCATGTATTCCTCTGTTCTTGGGTGTACAAAACCAAGAACTCCAGCATGAAGAGCTTGTCCCTCGATGCTCAATGTTTTTCTTGGTCCATACTTAGGATCACCGGCAAGAGGATACCCGATGTACTTCATGTGAACACGAATTTGATGGGTTCTACCTGTCTCTAATTCACATTCGACTAATGTAAAATCTTTATATCGATCCAACACTTTAAAGTGAGTAACAGCCTGTTTACCGTTGTCGACCACTGCCATGCTCTGACGATCTTTTGGATCTCTTCCAATAGGAGCATCAATCGTTCCATATTCATGAGGAATTAACCCATGGACGATTGCTGTGTATTTTCTTGTAACAGATTTTTCAACTAACTGGTTTACAAGATGTTCATGAGCTAAGTCGTTCTTTGCTACCATTAATAACCCTGACGTGTCCTTATCGATTCTATGAACAATACCTGGTCTTAATACCCCATTGATGCCTGAAAGGTCATTACAATGATACATAAGACCATTTACCATTGTCCCTGAATAATGTCCTGGTGCAGGATGTACAACCATCCCTTTAGGTTTATTCACAACAATTACATCACGATCTTCATATGTGATTTCAAGATTAAGATCTTCCGGCTCAACATCTAACTCTTCCGGTTCTGGAATGGATACCGCAACCGTTGCCTCAAGAGGACATTTAAAGTTAGATTTGACACTTTCACCGTTCACTTTAATGTGACCTTCTTTAATCCACTGTTGAACTTGTGAACGGGACCATTCTTTATTCAACTGGCTTACTACTTTATCAATTCGTTCTCCCTGTTCTTCCTGCTGTATGATGTGCTGAATTACTTCCATTTTTGTTCTCCTTTTTGGCTTTTCGTTCGTCTAAATACATATATATTAGTAAAAATACTACTCCAATGGTTAATGATGCATCGGCAATATTAAATATCGGAAAATCATAGGAAAAGATGTATGTATTTAAGAAATCGACAACTTCTTTTCTAAGGAGTCTGTCAATAAAGTTCCCAATTGCACCACCAAGCATAAAGGCTAAACTTATGCTGAAAATAAACTGCCCTTTTGCATGGACTTGCATATAATACACGAGCCCTACAATTACTACTAATGTAATAACGTAAAAAAACCACATTTGTCCTTGGAGTATTCCCCATGCTGCACCTTGATTTCGATGAGAAGTAAGATAGAAAACATTTTCAATAATTTCTATACTTTCTCCTTCAGTCATCCTCTTTACAACGAACCACTTAGTTAATTGGTCTAATGCAATCACAACCAAAGCAATTAAATAATAAAACACAAAGGCAACCTCCACATCGTAAGAAATGATTACCTTTGCATTTTAGCATAAACGGGCAAATAAAGACACTTTCTTAAGCAATGTATTTGCTTAGAAATCGTTATGAATTAGAATTCATATGAATTTTACCAAAACGTCTCCAATTTAATGCTTCATTTAACGAAGTGCATGTGGGACTCATTTTAATGTAATTGAATGGAATTTCTTCTCCACTCAATTCACAATATCCATATTTATTATGTTTTACCCTATTTAATGCATTTCTCACTTCTGAAATTTCTTCACTAATGTATTGCTGAATTAAAGGATGTTGAGATTGACTTCCCTCTAGCTCTTTTAAGGATGTAGTTAACTCCTGAACAATAGATGTGTATCGGTCATATGTCATCTTAATCCCTCCATTTATAGTATGGAGAATAGTAAGCAAAAACTTGTCTTGCAAGATATAGCAATTATGGAATTAGTCCTGTTGAAATAAAAAAGGTTGACCTCCTTAAAGGAGATCAACCTCATATTTACTTTTATGCTAAATGGGAATAGCTCTCTTTCACTACTGATGCACAGCGTGTGCAAAGTGTTGGATGATCTTTGTCTTCTCCAACTGTTGTTGTAACCACCCAACAACGTTCACATGTTTCACCTTCAGCTTTTTCAACAACAATATAGCTTTCGCCAACATTTAATGCATGTTCAGGTGCTTCATCTGCTTTACCACCGATTTCAATAGCTGAAACGATAAATAATTGCTTTAAGTCTTCATTGATTGAATCCAATAAAGATTTCGTCTCATCATTAACAAACAGAGTCACTTTTGCTGTTAATGATTTACCAATCATCTTTTGGTTTCGTGCTTCTTCCAGTGCCTTTAGAACATCATCTCTTAGTTCCAGGAATGCATTCCATTTTCTCTTTAATTCATCAGCATTCTGAATGTCTTTAGCTTCTGGCATATCAGTTAATTGAACACTGTCACCTTCTACTCCAGGAAGATAAGACCAAACCTCATCAGCTGTATGGGAAAGGATTGGAGACATTAACTTTGTCAGTGCGACTAAACATTCGTATAAAACTGTTTGCATTGCTCTACGCTCTTCATTATTTTCAGATTCGATGTACAGAACATCCTTTGCGAAATCTAAATAGAATGAGCTTAAATCCAATGTACAGAAATTATTAACTGCATGATAAATACTTGCAAATTCGTATTTATCATAAGAAGATTTTACATTCTTCACTAAATCATTCAGCTTTACAAGCATAAACTGATCTACTTCTCTTAATTGATCGTATGGTACGCTATTTGATTTAGGATCAAAATCAGCAAGGTTACCAAGTAAGAATCGATAGGTGTTGCGAATTTTACGATAAACTTCTGCTACCTGCTTCAAGATAGGATCTGAAACACGTACGTCGGATTGATAATCGACGGAAGCTACCCATAATCGTAGAATATCAGCTCCTAATTGTTTCATTACTTTTTCTGGAACCATGACATTACCAAGTGATTTACTCATTTTTCTTCCATCACCATCCAGGGCAAACCCATGGCTTAGTACACCTTTGTAAGGCGCTTTTCCTGTAACAGCAACACTAGTAGTTAAAGATGAGTTAAACCAACCACGGTATTGATCAGAACCTTCTAGGTATAAGTCCGCCGGTCTTTGTAAATCATCTCTTTCTTCAAGAACAGCTTGGTGAGAGGAACCTGAATCAAACCAAACATCCATAATATCTTGTTCTTTCGTGAAGTGACCATTTGGACTTGATTCATGAGTGAACCCTTCTGGTAATAAATCCTTCGCTTCTTTTTCAAACCAAATATTAGATCCATGTTCACGGAAAAGATTGGATACATGTTCAATCGTTTCATCTGTAATAATTTCTTCACCATTCTCAGCATAGAACACAGGAATCGGAACGCCCCATGCACGTTGACGGGAAATACACCAATCTCCGCGATCACGAACCATGTTGAACAGTCTCGTTTCTCCCCAGCTTGGAATCCACTTCGTTTCATTCACCGCTTCTAATAACTCTTTGCGAAATTTGTCAATGGATGCAAACCATTGTGCAGTAGCTCTAAAAATAACCGGCTTTTTTGTACGCCAGTCGTGCGGATAAGAGTGAGTAATAAAGGTTAACTTCAGTAAAGCTCCAACTTCCTGAAGCTTTTCTGTGATTGGTTTGTTCGCTTTATCATAAAATAAGCCTTCAAACCCAGGAGCTTCTGCCGTCATGACCCCTTTATCATCTACCGGGCAAAGAACATCTAAACCATATTTTTTTCCGACAAGGAAATCATCTTCCCCGTGTCCAGGTGCTGTATGGACACAACCAGTACCCGAATCCGTTGTAACATGATCGCCTAGAATAACAAGGGATTTTCTGTCATATAAAGGATGCTTTGCTACAAGATGCTCAAGTTCTTCACCTTTTACCTTTTTACTAACGGAATAGTCTTCCCACTCTAAATTTTTTGCTACTTCTTCTAATAGATCTTCTGCTACCACATATTGTTTTTCTTTTTCTGAAACAACAACATAGCTTAGATCTTTATGAACAGCAATACCTAAATTTGCCGGGATCGTCCAAGGAGTTGTGGTCCAGATGATCATCTGTGTCCCTTCTGCAAGGACTCCTTTTCCATCTGTAATATCAAAACCAACATAGATAGAAGGAGAACGCTTATCCTGGTACTCAATTTCTGCCTCAGCAAGAGCTGATTCACTTGAAGGAGACCAATATACAGGTTTTTTCCCTTTATAGATATAGCCCTTTTTTGCCATATCACCAAATACTTTAATTTGCTGAGCTTCGTATTCAGGCTTTAACGTAATATATGGATTATCCCAGTCACCACGTACTCCTAATTGTTTAAATTGAGTTCGTTGGTTATCAACTTGTTCATATGCGTATTCCTCACACAATTTACGAAATTCAGCAATCGTCATCTCTTTACGCTTTACACCTTTATTTGTTAAAGCTTGCTCAATAGGTAATCCATGAGTATCCCAACCTGGCACATATGGTGCATGAAATCCATTCATTGATTTATACCGTACAATAAAGTCTTTTAAAACTTTATTTAAAGCATGCCCCATATGAATGTTTCCATTAGCATATGGTGGCCCATCATGAAGAACAAATAGTGGACGCCCACTTGTTCTTTCTTGTACTTTTTTATAAATACTCATTTCTTCCCATTTCTTTTGTGTTTCCGGCTCTCTTTTAGGTAAATTCCCTCTCATAGGGAATTCTGTTTTCGGCATTAATAAAGTATCTTTGTACTCCATTCGTACATCCTCCTTAACATTTCTCTTATTGCCATCTTTTCTAATTAAGTTGTTTCTTAATCAAATGAATTGGTTTTCTAAATGAAGAACAAAAAAAGCTTTCTCATCCCAATAAAGGGACGAGAAAGCTTTTCCCGCGGTACCACCCTCATAAAGACAAAGGTAAATCTTTATCTTCACTCGTTCCGATTCGTAACGTGAATGAAACGCTATTCATTACTCTTCTAAAGAGAATTTCATGATTAGTGCTCGAGGGTGATATTCCGATTCTTGTTCCTTGTCGAGCTTTCACCGTCCTCGACTCGCTTAAAAAGGAAATGATATAAGAAACGTACTGTCCCTGTCTTAGCCTTCAGTATGGCAATTAAGATTGTTGTTCAATTATATGAAAAAACGGCTGTTTTCGTCAAGATAATGTTTCTTCTTCTTTTAATGTTTTTAAATCTGTTGCATCAAGATCAAATTCCATTAATTGATCCCAATCGTTTGTATCCAGTAAATCAAGCTGAGCCTCAATTAACATTTTAAAACGTGTTCTAAATACTTTTGATTGCTTTTTAAGCTCTTCAATTTCAATGGCAATTTTTCGAGCCTTGGACAATGATTCATTTACGATTCGATCAGCATTTTTTTCTGCTTCTCTTATTATCAGCTTTGACTCTTTCATTGCGTTTCTTTTTACTTCTTCCCCAGCTTCTTGAGCTATGACAATTGACTTGTTTAACGTTTCTTCAATATTCGTAAAATGACCTAGTCGCTCATTCATCGAATTTAAACGTTCTTCCGTTTCTTTCTTCTCACGGATAAGAATTTCATAATCTTTAATAATTTGATCTAAAAATTCATTGACTTCATCCTCATCATAACCACGAAAGCCACGACTAAATTCCTTATTATGTATGTCTAATGGCGTTAAAGGCATGGGAGCCACCTCCAGTACTTGGTGAATTACATTATCATTATAACTAATATTTCGACAGTATGTGTGGAAATTCCTTTATTTTTCTTAAATTATTTCAAAACCCCTACAGAAATTCGCCATTTTTCTTTCTTTGTTTTCCCTTCAATGGATAAAAGCTTGCTTCTTCCGTACCCTCTTGAAGAGATAACATCATACTCTTCCACCACAAAAGAAGCATTTTCGACGATTCTCCAATTAACCTTTACCAGGCTAGCTTTTATTAAAGCTTGGGCTTTCTGTCGAGAAATGGAATAGATTGCTGAAAGTATGACATCTAATCGCAGTGAGCTTACAGTTGTTATTTTATCTTGCCACTGTTCATTTGTTTGCACCATATCAGCTATTGGCTTTGGTATAAGAGAAACCTTTGTTTTTCCAACCTCAGTGAATTGCATAGAAACATAGTCAGAGATTTCTTCTGCAAGAATCAACTGAATAGAACCATTATGGGTTAAGATATCTCCATATTTATCTCGTTTTAATCCTAATGACATCAGTGTTCCTAAAACCTGTCTATGCTCTATTGTAACAAACTTACTTGGATACTCCATCTCAAATAAAAGAATACCAAAATCTTCTTCCTCAGGATGATAGTAAGGTGGATATAACAAAGCTCTCTTTCTTTCAGCAGTTTCAGGATAAAACATCACTTGAATATCCTCATTTTGACCAACAATTGACTTCACTATGTACTGCTGCCTAGGGTCTAAAAAATCAGTACGTTTAGATGCATATTGGCTCTCGACCTGACTTTTCCATTCTAAAACACTGTCAACAAACTCTTTTTCCTCTGTCCTAAAATGTTGATAAATAGATGTCATCTAACCACCTCCTATACATTTTTAAAAATGGCTCTTGTCGTAAACTTTGTTGCTGTAAGGGAGTAGAGGTTGATTGCAACGAGAAGTGCTCGCTTTCCACGGGGCATGAACTGAGCCTGAGCCTCCTTGGGCTAAGCCCTATGGGGTCTCACTGTCTAGCTCCAGGGCTTAAGGGCTAGAGGTAATAAGTCAATTGTGGCAAAGAGGAAAAAATCCCCTTTCTAACAGAATCGCCTTATGCTTGTCGCCCCTGAACAAATCCCCACCGCTTTTCATGCCTTCCCGCTATTCACGCAGGAGTCGAGCACCTTACGTTCCAATCAACTTACGAAGCGAGAGTTTCTAAAATAGATAATATAAGGACCTATACGCGTAAAATAACAGCTTTTATTAAAGTGTTCAGCGGTTGATATTAACATGTAAGAAAAAAGCCTTTTCTTAAAATTGTTGTTTGTCGCAATTAAGCCATGTCACGTAAATTCTATATTGTGAGGGGGCTGCGTAGAATTCTGAGGAAAAACCTGCGTGCTGAGACCTTGAAGCGAAGCAGTATTCCTCAACATTCAGTATAAACTGGTTGACAGAGCCTTGCAGATATCCTGTGCGAAAAGAGCTTTAAAAACAAAAGAACTGAAACGTTAAAAAATGTTTCAGCTCTTTTTAATAATTTTCTGATCGATTCAATTTAAATTAACCAACGGAACAGTTGAGCTAAGCCGGCTTGAGCTAAATTCAAAACGATAAAAGCGACTATTGGTGAAATATCAATCATTCCAAGTGGAGGAACGATACGTCTAAACGGCTCTAAATAAGGCTCACAAATACGAGTTAGAAATTGTCCGATGGACGATTCTTTTGCGTTTGGAAACCAAGACATTAAAATATAGATAATTAATGCCCAAGAATAAAGCTGTATGAGAGTAGATAATACATCATAAATAAGACCCATAATTTACATTACCACCTCGAATCCGATATATCTTCTTCTTTAAGGAACTCAGAGATATTTCCACTTACCTCAACGTTATCAGGCGTACATAAGAAAATGTTGTTCCCAACTCGTTGAATATCTCCTCCTATTGCATAAACAGTACCGCTTAAAAAATCCACAATACGTTTTGCTTGATCATGTTGAATGCGTTGTAGGTTTACAAGAACAGACCGGCGATTCTTTAAGTGATCTGCAATTTCTTGAGCTTCTGCGTAAACCCGGGGCTCTACCAGAATCATCTTAGAGGATTTCTGTACACTTTGAAGACTCACTACATTTTGCTTTGATTGAGCCAAGGATTGTGATTTCATGGACTTTTTCTCCTCGTATTCTTCATCGAACTTTTCATCTTCATAATCATACTCTTCTTCGTCAAGCAAAAAGAACGTTTTAAGTTTAGATTTGATCCCCACTTACATTCATCTCCTCTCAGTCATTTCCAACTAATGCAGTTCCAATACGAATAAAGGTAGCACCTTCTTCGATTGCAAGCATGTAATCATTACTCATCCCCATTGAGAGCTCTGTACATGGAGCATGAGGAAAATTCAATTGGCTCATTTCCTCTTGTAATCTTTTCAATTTCCGAAAACATTTTCGAAGGAAAACCTCATCTTCTGTATGAGGAGCCATGGTCATTAATCCTATGACTTTAATATTGGGATACTCTTTAAGCTGTATGATGAAGTCTTTTAATTCATTGGGAGACAATCCATGTTTTGATTCTTCACCGGAAACATTTACTTGCACAAAGCAGGATACAGGCTTGTCTGATCTCTTATGTATCTCTTTGGCTAAAGACAGCCTGTCCAATGAATGTATGTATGACACTTTATCAATAATATTTTTAACCTTCTTCGATTGAAGAGTACCGATAAAATGCCAATTAGGACGATCTTTTAGTACTTCCCACTTATTGAGCAATCCTTCATCACGGTTTTCACCAAAATGAGTTAAACCAGCTTCAAAAGCTTCACTTGCTCTTTCAGTAGTTACATATTTCGTAACAGCCACAACATTTACTTCTTCAGACTTTCTCCCACTCCGCTTACATGCAGCATCGATGTTTTTTTGGACCCGTTCTAAATTTTCACTAACTTTCATAAGAAGGCTCCTTCCAACCAATAAAACTCATCATTCTTCCTGTTGTTCCTCCGTCTCCTCTAAATGAGAAAAATTCCTCGGAGCATAGTGAACAATAATTAGAAGTATGGATTTGGATAGAGTTCAAACCACTTTTTAATAATAGAAGCTCATTAACTTTCTTTAAATCCAAATTATATTGCCCCTCTTCTACTAAATTATAGGGCAAGTTGATTTCATCTTCTAGTATTTTTTTCACTTTATCTATGACTCGATTATCTACAATATAACATTTTTTACAAATGGATGGGCCAATAACGACTTCTAGATTAGAAATTGAGGATCCATAATCTAAGAATTTTTTTAACATTTTTGGCCCGATTTCTAATACTGTACCTTTCCATCCAGCATGGGCTACTGCAATCAATCCGGTAACTTTATCAATGAAGTAGAGAGGAACACAGTCTGCATAACACATTGTTAACAAAAGGTTCTTCTCTATGGTAATTAATCCATCCGTATCATTCATACTTGAATCATACGAAGTAGCTCCCAAGCCTTTATGATCTATATTCACAACACGAATTTGATTTCCATGAGTTTGTTCACATCCCACCCAAGAAGAAAGAGGGAAATTTAGAGAAGATGCTACTTTTTCACGGTTTCGAATCACAGAAAGAGCTGAGTCTCCCACATGCAGACCCATATTTAAGGATTGAAATGGTGCCTTACTCACACCCTCTAGCCTGGTTGTAATACCGGCTACCAACCCAGGAAAGTTACCCGTCCATTGTTTTAATGAATAATAAGATTCTGTTTCTTTTAAAAATGGTTCGTTCGACACGTAGGAATCTCCTTTAAGTTTTCATTTAGTGTACCATAGAAACCGAACGGTCGTCATTTATGATGATGGCTGTTTTGGCTCTTGTAGCTGTCCTTGATTGTAGTGGGTTTCCTTGTACCTTACCAAAATCACGTCTTCCCCTATTTTCACAATATTACTCCACGGTATAACGATGTCTTCATCTCTACCAAAAAAACCAAGTATCTTTCCTCCTCCGCCTATAACGATTGCATCAATTCTTCCCGTATCAAGATTAATTTCAATATCTCCAATGTTTCCTAATTTCCGACCATCAGAAATACTTACTACATCTTTGATTTGAAATTCAGAAATACGTACCATCGCTTTCCCTCTTTTCTAAATGCTATATATTTATCTTTTTCACTAAACATTACTATTAAAGTTATTATTATTGTATGCAACAAAAAGAAAGGCAGACCTTGGATTAGGAACTGCCTTTCTTTAGATTAAAAATTTTGTTTCACCATTCAAATAAATCATAGGATCGGCATTATCCACCCATGGCGGTGAACCTACTTTACTATTGAATGTTTTTATTCATTTGTTTTATTGCTGCTTTTTCTAGACGGGACACTTGAGCCTGTGATATACCTATTTCGTCAGCCACTTCCATTTGTGTTTTACCTTGAAAAAACCTTTTACTGATAATAAGTTTTTCCCTATCATTTAAACGCCTCATGCCTTCTTGTAATGCGATTTCTTCAATCCAGTGAAAATCACGATTTTTCTCATCACTCAGTTGATCCATTACAAAAATAGGATCTCCACCATCATTATAAATTGGTTCAAATAAGGATACAGGATCTTGAATTGCATCTAAGGCAAAAACAATTTCTTCATGAGGAACATCTAAAACTTTTGCAATTTCTTCTGCTGTTGGTTCTTTTGATGTTTCACCCATTAATTTTTCTCTAACTTGTAAAGCTTTGTAAGCAATGTCCCGTAATGAACGAGAAACGCGTATAGGGTTATTATCTCTAAGATATCGGCGTATTTCTCCAATGATCATAGGAACCGCATATGTAGAGAATCGAACATTTTGACCTAAGTCAAAATTATCAATGGATTTCATCAACCCGATACAACCTACTTGAAATAAATCATCAACAAACTCACCACGATTATTAAAGCGTTGAATTACACTTAAGACGAGGCGCAAATTTCCATTCACAAGTTTTTCTCTTGCTGTAATGTCGCCCGCTTGCATTTGTTTGAAGAGTACTCTCATTTCATCATTTTTTAAGACAGGTAATTTGGAAGTATCTACACCACAAATCTCGACTTTATTACGTGTCATTCTTTCCCCTCCTTGTAGGAGCTGCTGTACAAAATTCAGTATTTCCTTGGAGAGGAAAAATATGCATTTCGATCTAGTACCTTATTTTATAAATTCATGAAAACCCTTTATCCATCTGGGAAAATTCTATAATTTTTTTTTTGAAGATGCTGTTTTTCGTTATCTATGGCCTTTGAAAAAGCGCGTAGTGAAAGATTGTGGTAGTGAGATTCCCTATTCACACCTTTCCTACCTCTGTACAATGGTAATAGAGAATAAAAAAACTGATCCTCAATTAAGAGAGATCAGCTCTAAATGGTTAAACCATTTTATTAAATTCCTTTTTTAACCGTTTAATAATTCTCTTTTCGAGTCTTGAGATATAGGATTGGGAAATGCCCAGCATATCTGCTACATCTTTTTGTGTTTTTTCCTCCTCACCCATCAAACCAAATCGAAGTTCCATTATTTGCTTTTCTCTATCCGATAATTGATGGAGAGCATTAAACAATAGTTTTTTATCCACTGTGGCTTCAAGGTCCTTAGTTATAATATCCTCGTCTGTGCCAAGGACGTCTGATAGCAGCAATTCATTTCCATCCCAATCTATGTTTAAAGGTTCATCAAAGGAAACCTCAGAACGAATTTTATTATTTCGTCTGAGATACATGAGAATCTCGTTTTCAATACACCTTGAAGCATAAGTAGCTAATTTTATTTTTTTCTCAGGATTAAACGTATTAACAGCTTTAATAAGTCCAATAGTACCGATGCTAATTAAATCTTCAATATTAATTCCTGTATTTTCAAATTTCCTTGCGATGTATACTACTAACCTTAAATTACGTTCAATTAATAAAGAACGTGCTGTTTTATCACCTTTAGGCAGTTTATTTAAGAGGATTTGTTCCTCTTCTTTCGATAAAGGAGGGGGAAGTGCTTCACTACCACCTATGTAATAAATTTCATCTGATTTAAGTCCAAGTTTTATTAAAAGTTTATACCAATAATATAGAAATTTAAATTTAAATTTTTTCAATGTTGCTCCCCCTTCTATTTCTTTAATTTGTGAGTATAGTATTATAGATTGATTTTACGACACATATTGTATTGGCTTTTGAGAAATCATTTTTGGATGAACAATTCCTTGAAAATTCCCATCAGCCGATAGAGCATCGGATCTAAAGACTACCAAACCATTTGATACCACCCATTCTGTATCTGTATCTTTCACTTTAAGTAAATCAGGTTTGATGGCTGCCAGGAGCTGACTACTCCTTCCCACTGACTGAGCAGGAATGATCCGTATACGATCAGACCAGGAGGAGTCAATACTATTTTGATTAGTGAAAAAATCATCAATTTCACCGCAAAGTGTATGAACCTCTTCCGGAATGTCACCTAAAACCTCAGAAAGAGATACAATCATGACAGGGGATTTTGAAATTGGATCTTGAAGCTGATTCCCACTATCAACTAAACCTTTGATATTCACTTGAAAATTATTAATTTGAATTGTGACGTCAACAAGTTGATCATACTGAATTTTAACGTGTTCAATGCTTTCAATACGCCCCTTAGAAAAATACCAGGCAATTGGAAGTACGAGCATGACAAATGTCCAGCTTATTGGATCACCAAACCCTTTAATACTTGCTAATAATACAGAAGATTTTGCACTTGGATCAAATTGCAAAAAATAATGAGTTCCAATTAAAATACCACCTGTTAAAAAAGTGACAAAATAAAACATGAGCAAATTCGTTAAGAAATATCGCAATCTCTTAAAACCAAATGTAGCGAAAACCATGACAATCGAAAATAATAGCTTTACAAGCGGATTTCCTGTTATAGGTGAATATGGTGAAAAGGCAAGAAGAATAATAATTGACCCTATTAAGCTTCCGATGCCAATTCTCCAATAGACTAGTGGCCTTTTCAAAATAATTCCTGTAAACCATAGAAGAATAAAGTCTACTAACAGATTCAACAACCAGATGACATCTAAATATAAGGTCAATCGCTACCCTCCTTGTTAAACTTCATCTAGTTCAGATCAATTTAAAACTCTTAACAATTACTTAGGTGAAGTATATCGTACATACCCACTAAAACGTTGTCACTTTTTGTATCCATTACGGAAAAACTTTTAGTAGATATCAACGAAAAATGTCGCAATTATTAACAACTTATTTCACCATAAAAAAAAGACCTCTGAAGATGAGGTCTTTTTTTTATGGTGAAATATATAATTCTATTTTCATCTGCACATTTCAAAAAGAAAATCTTTGCGAAATGAAGCTGTTAGGTCATAAGAAAAGCTATCCAAAATGGCCAATGCAATACGCCTTTACGGATAGCTCTTCTTATTATGCTTGTTGCCTTAGTGTTACATATTATCTACGGCGATTACGATTGCGTAGGAAAGTTGGAATATCTAATGTTTCTTCTGCACCTTGGTGTGAAGAAGAGCGTACAGGCTCCTGTTGCTGAGTTTCTTCACGCTTCGGTTGTTCACGTTTAACAGCTTGATTAGGGTTTGGAGTTGGATTCATACCACCAAACGTAGGACGAGTCTGTTTAGGTGCTTGAAGCACTTCTTCATTAAAGCCAGTCGCAATAACTGTTACGACAATATCATCCTTTAAATCTTCGTTAATGACAGATCCAAAAATCATATTCACTTCCTGGTCAGATGCTGAGGCTACAATATCCGCTGCTTCTTGAACTTCATAAAGACTCAGGTTTGTTCCACCTGTAATGTTCATTAACACACCTTGAGCACCATCTATAGATGTTTCAAGTAATGGACTGGAAATGGCCTTTTTGGCAGCTTCTGAAGCACGATTTTCACCAGAAGCCGCACCGATACCCATAAGAGCAGAACCTTTATTTGACATGATAGTCTTAACATCTGCAAAATCAAGGTTAATCAGTCCAGGAACTGCGATTAAGTCAGATATACCTTGTACACCTTGACGCAATACGTTATCTGCTTCACGGAACGCTTCAAGCATTGGAGTGCTTTTATCAACAATTTCTAGAAGTCGATCGTTTGGAATGACAATAAGAGTGTCTACTCCTTCTTTCATTGCTGCAATACCACCGCTAGCTTGGTTTGAACGTTTTCTTCCTTCGAAAGTAAATGGGCGCGTTACAACACCTACTGTTAACGCTCCTATTTCACGCGCGATTTGAGCGATAACGGGCGCTGCACCAGTTCCAGTGCCTCCACCCATTCCTGCTGTAACAAAGACCATGTCCGCTCCTCTTAGAGCTTCTTCAATCTGTTCTTTGCTCTCTTCGGCAGCCTTCTTACCCACTTCCGGATTTGCACCTGCTCCTAATCCTCGGGTTAATTTCCCACCGATTTGCATTTTGATTTCAGCTTTTGAAAGGTTTAATGCTTGTGCATCTGTATTAACAGCGATAAATTCAACACCTTGTACACCATGCTCAATCATACGGTTTACAGCGTTATTTCCGCCACCACCGACACCAATAACTTTAATTGTCGCTAATGAATCTAAATTTGTATCAAACTCCAACATGACAAATCCTCCTAACTCGTCGAATCAATGGATTTATTCTATTCAAAGAAATATCCAAAGAACTTTTTCACTTTTGACATCGCCTTTTCATCTTCATTTGTTTCATCTTGAACCTTTGCAGGTTTTGGTTTTTTATTAACTTGCTTCGATTGTCTTTTTTCAGTAGCCTCAACAGGTACTGGAGCTGCACTTACATTTCTTCCTTGTAATCTAGCATTCTTCTGAGCGTATTTAATCAATCCTACTGCTGTTGTATACTGTGGTTCTCTCACACCAATATAATCTGGAATCGCAACTCTAACACGATTTTGGAATATGATTTGTGCTAATTCTAACACACCTGGTAAATTTGCTACACCACCAGTTAATACGTACCCACCTGGCAGGTCTCTGATACCCATTCTTTTTAATTCATGACTAATAAGATCTAAAATCTCTTCTAGTCTTGCTTCTATGATATCAGAAATTTCTAATTGATTAAATTGTTGATGTTGATCACTGCCAATAATTGGAACACTAAACACTTCATCTTCAGATGCATGATCATAAAAAGCATGTCCATATTTTGTTTTGATTTTTTCTGCATCTTCAGTTGATGTTCTCAATCCGATAGATAAATCTTTCGTAATGTGTTCTCCACCAACAGGAAGAACAGTAGTAGCCTTTAAGTGACCTTGTTCAAAAACTGCAATTGTTGTAGAACCGCCACCTATATCAATGAGAGCGGCACCTAAATTCTTCTCGTCTTTAGAAAGTGCAACTGAACCAGCTGCAAGAGGTTGAAGAACAATATCAACAATTTCAAGTCCAGCTTTTTCTACACAACGCAAAGTATTATGTAAAATCGTCTTAGAGCCAGTAATTATCGTACCTTCCATCTCTAAACGAACACCAATCATCCCGCGTGGGTCAGTAATTTCATCCAACCCATCTACAATAAATTGTTTTGGGATTACATTAATAATTTCTCTTTCAGGTGGAATGGAAACAACTTGTGCTGCATCCATTACTCTTAAAACATCTTCGTCGCCAATTTCCCGATTATCACTTGATACAGCTACCACTCCATGACAAGCCTGAAGTGATACATGGTTGCCTGTAATTCCTACAATGACATGGCTTATAGATAAACCAACCATCCGTTCTGCTTGCTCTACTGCCTTTTTAATTGTTTGAACAGTTTCGTCTATATCTACGATGGAACCTTTTCTGATTCCTTCTGAACTCACATTCCCTACACCGATAATGTTTAAGGAATCATTTGTCATTTCACCAATGATTACTTTCACTGTGGATGTACCGATGTCAAGGCTTACGTAAATTTCATTGCTGTTCACTCTATGGCACCTCCTTAAAAGAATGTTTGTTGGAACAACAATCTTAGAAAATACTATTCTAAGTATATCTTATTATGATATTCGTCGTAACAAAAACGATTCCCTTTTAAAATTCTAATTTTTTTCTCTTTTTTCTTGATTACTTGTCCAATTACTAATTAATATACGTCTAATGACTGCAATGTTTTGGAATAATCTAACCCCAAAAGCAAAAACAGCGGCCAAATATAAGTCTACACCAAGATGAACACCTAGAAAAGCTAAACTTGCTGCCAGTAAAATATTAAAAAAGAATCCAGATACAAACACCTTATCATCATAAATATTTTGAAGGTGAGCACGAATTCCACCAAATAGTGTATCTAACGCAGCAAGAACCGCTATCGATAAATAATTCGAATACTCATCTGGAATCCTAATATCAGTAAGAAGCCCCAAAACAACCCCTACTAGCAACCCTAATACGGGGAGCCACATATCATCCGTTCCCTCCTCTTTCTTTTACCGGTTCCATTAGACGGACACGGATTGTATCTTCATACCCAGGAAGAACTATCTCTTCAAGAGGCTTCGATATAGACACTCTGAGATTATCAATAAAAAAGTCTTCCACAGACTGGGATACCTGCATTCGATTATTTAAGTTCTTAGCCGTTTTTAAATCTTTGGTTAGAACTCTTACTTCAAACGGTATTTTATTAATAGAATAACCATCTACCTTCGTTTCCCCATTAATATCACGGATAACAGAGGTATTTATTAAACGATGGCCATCTATGGATATATCCGTTGCCTCATATCGATTCAATTCATTAACTAACCTCTCTAATAGTTCTGGTGAAACACTTTGAACCTTCTCTCCGAGCAGAATGTCTTCCATCGCTGGTTCGACTGTTAAGATAAGGCCTGTTCCTTTTTTTTCAGTTAATCCTACTTCTGATTTTAATTCTTCTAAGGTTTGTTTTAATGCCTGTTCAGGACTTGATTGCTTTTCTGTTTTATATTGTTCTAATTTCTTCTCAACAGAATGAATTTCTGAATACAGGTTTGAACCCATCTCTTTTTCTTTCAATAATGCTTCTCTTAATTCCCAAATATCTCTAGTATCACGGACAACAGGTTCCTTGACTGTTTGGAATTGGATAGCAATCATGAACCCAATAATCATGGTAATGATTGTAAAGCTCACCTTAAGTTTGTTGTCCATTCCGTGTCACCTTACTTTCAAATCTCTTCAACATTCTTAATAATGGTACCAAATTCACTCCATATAATACATTAAAGTGGATTTAACACTTTATCACTCACCTATTACAGGTTCTAAAACAATATCATTCTTTTTTTCCATTGAGAATTTAATGTTTTCATTTACAAGCTGATCCTTAACTCCACCAGTAATATTCATGGCAGAGCTTAGTACTTCAGGATCTCCTATGGCTGTAATCTTGAATGGAGCAGGGTATTCAATATCGTCAATTAGAATAACAGGACCATAGCATAATACAAACGAATCATGCTTTAACCTTTGACCATTAATTGCTACTGCGGATGCTCCGGCAATATACAATTCATTTATTACTTTGAAAACATGATGCTCATGAACAATATAATTATTTGCGTTTTCCTCTTTAGGGTCATAGTTTGAGTCCTCTAATGTAACAGTCACTCCTGGCCCTGTTACTTTGGTTTTCCCTAAATACATACGATATTTTTCTGCGTCTTCAGCCAAATTAAAATAAATTTGTTTTTCTTTTGAAAACTCTGCCTCTAGATTTACTACTTCTTCTTGTTTAGCATAGAGCTTTTCTTGGAGATTATTGTTCGTTTTTTGCTGTTTTAGAATTTGGTCTCTTAATGCTTCCTCTTGTTTCCATTGACCATTCGTCCTATTCCCAAGTTCAGATTGACCCGCATTAGCAAGACTATATGAAAAAGCAAGGATGAAGCCTAATACTAAACAAACGAGGGAGAGAATAACATGTTTACCTCTCACTTTCATCCCCTTCATTGCTTTCTTCACCTTCCGTTTCGTATGCCCTAAAAAACGAACCAACCTCTAAATCAATCACACCTTTTTTAGACGGGTCCAATTGACTGACAATTGAAGGGTAATGCACCATTTTCTCAGAAAAAGTTCTGATAGTAGCACTTACTTCAAAACCATCGTTCATAAACAGTGTTAAATGATATTGATCCGTTTTCTTAGGTGTTAAATTTACTTCAGAAATAAGATGCTGAACCTCTTTTGGTAGTTTACCTAACTCATCCACTATCTTCACAAGGACTTTATCTTCCTTGAAACCTCTTAATAATGGAGCATCTACCGGTATTGATTCCGTTCCTTTATTCAAAACATTTCCATTTTCTAAGATCACAAAAAACTTATTACCTTTAGAAAGATATGCTTTTTTATCAAATTCTTCAACGGAAATACTATATGAATTAGGAAATGACAATTTCACATTTGCATCCTTAATCTCAGGAAGCTTCTTTAATTGTTCTACTGTCTTATCACTACTCACACTCCAGACATTCATCCCTTTATCAATTCCACTTTTCTCTTGGACGATTTGATCTGATACGAGTTGGTTTCCTGTTATAACAACATTCTTAACATGACTTAATGGAGATTGAAAATAGACAACAGATAAAATCATAAGTAAGAACATCGAAAGTAAAAACAGCAATCGGCGATTTGCTTTCTTTTTTCGGTGCTGTTTCAATTTAGGAATCCGGTCTTCAATGGATACGACATTTTCTTTTTTCATTTCGTTCTCCTCAATTTCACTTTAAATTCAACAAAACATGAATAAGAAAATACTTATCACGTTATATAATGAAAGGTCCCTTTTCACCAAGATTACTAATAGTGTTAAAAGAGAATCAGAACGTATTTTTCACTGTAAATTCTTTATTCGTTGTCGTGTCATACATTCTAGATAAGAACGATTTTCAAACTATTTATGAATGCTTGCTTTTAGGAAAAGTTTTCTTGTAATCGGTACTTTACCAATTATTATGTACATCAGAAGAATACAACCTATTTATTACACTCTTACCATCTATTTAAACAACTTTAGAATAAGAAAGATAGCATGTAATTGAATTGTAAAACGATTGGTTACTAATAGTAATAAACTCTCCTAATATTTGAAAACTGTTCTTTACTAATAAAAATTGCTAATATGTAATTTATTGTAACATCTCACCTAATATTATCCTATCGTTATTTAAAGAAAATCGCAGGAAAATTTAAAAAGGAATCTATTCGTAACCTTTTTTGAATCGCTTTAGATGGTGAGGGAAACAGCTTCGCTTCCGGGGGATCTCGGCAGGCCCACGGAAAGCGAGCGTCTTCTCCCTGCTATCAACTACTATTTTTTTCTCTAAAATTCATTCTTTACGGTAAGAGTTTTTCTCAGAAAGCAAAAAAAGATTGACCCTTTGATCTTGGAAGAGTCTTATTTACACCTAAAGCCCTTAAACTTTAGAAAGTGAATAAACTCTTCCACACCATGAGCCAACCTGTTTTAATTCCACATCAATTTCTTGTATATCGACTAATATTTAGTAATACTCCAACAGCCATTAACATTAATGTTAATGATGAACCTCCATAACTTAAAAATGGAAGTGTAATCCCGGTAACTGGCATAAGGCCAGTTACCACACCTACATTGATCATAACCTGAATGGCAATCATTGAAACAATTCCAACTGCTAAAAAACTACCAAATAAATCAGGAGCACCTAAAGATATTCGAATCCCCCTCCATAATACGATTGAAAATAGAAGAAGGACAAACGTACCCCCAATGAATCCCAATTCTTCAGCTAAAATAGCAAAAATAAAATCATTTTGAGGTTCCGGGAGGTAAAAGAACTTTTGTCTGCTTTGTCCCAAACCTAAACCAAACAGTCCACCAGGACCTATTGCATAGAGAGACTGAATAATTTGAAATCCGCTATTTAAGGGGTCTGCCCAAGGGTCTAAAAAAGAAGTTATCCTTTTAATCCGATAAGGGGCTGATAGAATTAAACCGATAAATCCTGCCAATCCAATCATTCCAAGCCCTACAAAATGCATGATTCTTGCTCCTGATATAAAAATCATAACCAAACAAGTACCAACCATTACTGTTCCAGTCCCTAAATCAGGTTGCAGCATAATCATTCCAAATGCAGTAAACACCAATAATAGAGCAGGTAATACCCCTTTTCTAAAGGAGGTTATGTACTTTTGTTTTTCTGATAAATACTTCGCAAGAAAAGCAATCATAGCCAGCTTCATAAATTCAGAAGGCTGGATTGAAAAGGCTCCTACTCCAATCCAGCTCCGGGAACCATTTCTCAACACACCGATTCCGGGAATTAACACAAGAACGAGTAATACAAAGCATATGATTGTAATGATTTTCGCCCAATTTCTCCAAGTCCAGTACTCAACATTCATTATAAAAAACATAGCAAACAATCCAACACCTGCAAAAAGCATTTGTCTTTTAGCAAAGAAAAAGGAATCCTCAAATTTGTAATCAGCCCAGACAGCACTTGCACTGTATACCATAATCAGCCCAATGGCAAGCAATGTAAGAGTGGCAACAATTAGTATAAAATCGGGAGTCGATTTTTTAAAAGGCAATCTTAAACACCTCGAATAGACTTATTTGAGCCGTTTCGAGCAAATTCTACTACCTTTCCTGGATTGCCTTACTGGTTGTGAAGTATTGGTTGCTCTTCATAGACAAGCCCTTATTAAAGCATATGCACGGCTTTAATAAAAATGTCACCACGTTCTTCAAAAGTTCGATATTGATCCCAGCTTGCACAAGCAGGAGAAAGCAACACAACATCACCCTTTTCAGAATGTTCATATGCAACAGGCACTGCCTTTTCAACATTATCGACAGTAATGACCGTTTGTATCCCTGCCTTTTTGCCCGTGTTCCTTAATTTCTCTGCTGTTTCCCCAAAGGTTACTAATACCTTCACATTTTTCATATGAGGGATAAGGTCGTCAAAATCATTTCCACGATCTAACCCACCAGCGAGTAATATCGTTGGTGCTTCAAAAGCATTTAGAGCACTTTTCGTTGCCAATATATTCGTTGCCTTTGAATCATTATAAAATTTTCTGCTGTTTACTTCTCGTACATACTGAGTTCTATGTTTTACACCTGCAAAAGTACTTAGCACACTTAATATATTTTCATTTGATACACCATAAATTTTTGACGCTGCGATAGCACATAGAATATTTTCCAGATTGTGAGCTCCCGGAAGTACAACTGACTCAAGCTCAATAACTTTTTCATCTTTAAAATAAATTGCTCCATTCCTTATATATGCCCCTCCATCAACCTCTCTCGTCGTAGAAAAAGGAATAATTTGAGCATTAGAAAAGGAAACTGTCTCACGTAAATGATCCTGGTCGGCGTTGATGATTAAATAATCATCTTGAGATTGATTTTTAGTGATATTTGCCTTAGCCTTCCAATACTCATTAATATTACCGTGATAATCTAAGTGAGCATCATACAGATTTGTGATAATAGCAATATGAGGAGCGAATTCCTCAATACCCATTAATTGAAATGATGATAGTTCCACTACCATTTTATCGTCTTTTTGGGCTTGCTGAGCAACTTCGGAAGCCACTGTCCCAATGTTTCCTGCAATAAGAGGGTTTTGATTAGCCTGCTTTAATATTTCAAACAAAAGCGTTGTTGTCGTGGTTTTACCATTTGTACCTGTAATACCAATCATTTCAGCCTCAGAAATCAAATAAGCTAATTCCACCTCTGTTAGAACAGGGATTCCTTTTTCGATCGCTTTTTTAATAAGTGGATTATGATAGGGGATCCCTGGATTTTTAACAATATATTGAAATCCTTCATCAAGCAATTCAATAGGATGACTGCCGCATATTACTTTTATACCTTCCTGCAATAGACCTTGTGCTTCAGGATTTTCCTCAAGAGGCTTTTGATCATTTACCGTCACAAATGCTTCTAATTTATGTAGAAGAGAGGCTGCACTAACCCCACTTTTTGCCAGACCCAATACAAGTACCTTTTTATGTTTAAACTTCGTAATTTTTTTCAATTATAACCACACCTCTATATAGATTCCTAGAACAGCAAAAAGTAAACCAACCGTCCAAAACGTCACTACTACTCTCCACTCAGACCATCCCACTAGCTCATAATGGTGATGCAAGGGGCTCATTTTAAAGATTCGTTTTCCGGTCGTTTTAAATGATGCTACTTGAAGAATGACAGACAAGGTTTCAATAACAAAAACCCCACCAATAAGAATTAATATTATTTCTAGTTTTGTCAGGATGGCGATCGTAGCAATGGCTCCTCCTAAGGCAAGTGAACCTGTGTCACCCATAAACACTTTTGCAGGGTGTGCATTAAAAACTAAAAATCCTAGGACTGCCCCCACAACGGCAACACCGAAGATCGCTACATCATATTGAGACTGATTCCATGCA
Source organism: Rossellomorea aquimaris TF-12 (assembly GCF_001648555.1). Lineage (GTDB taxonomy): Bacteria > Bacillota > Bacilli > Bacillales > Bacillaceae_B > Rossellomorea > Rossellomorea aquimaris. The sequence goes on from NZ_LQXM01000029.1 coordinate 684,466, forward strand.
AGGACTGCTAATGCACCAAAAGCAATGGCTGCGGTTCCTGAGACCAATCCATCTAAGCCATCTGTTAAATTTACAGCATTGGAGAATCCAACCAGCCAGAAAATGATAAATAATACGTAAAACACGCCTAAATCAACTGATAAATCTGTTAACGGAATAGATACAGTCGTCGGAAAATCATTTTGTTTAAAAATTAAATAAAAAATGACTGAAATCACGATTTGTCCTACTAATTTTTGCTTTGATGTTAATCCTAAGTTTCTCTTCATTACAACTTTGATGAAGTCATCTAAGAAGCCTAGTAAACCAAATCCTACTGTGACAAGAAGCATTAAATACGTTTCTGGTCCAGGTTCTGAATATTTCCCGGTCATTACTAATGTTGTAATCACAATAGATAAAAGGAATAGAATCCCACCCATAGTAGGGGTTCCGGTTTTTTTCTGGTGAGATTCCGGCCCTTCATCTCGGATACTTTGACCGAATTTTAATCTTCTCAGGAAGGGAATAAAGATTGGTGAAAGAATAACGGTAATTAAAAATGCCATTATGATTGTAAAAAATATTACTTGCTCCATCATGTTATTCCCCTCCCCTTTTGGTTTCTGTATTTTGAATTTTCTTTGATTCAATAATTAGATTAGATTCACTGATATAAATAAACTTCGTCATAATTTCCCACTTTTCTTGAATGTAATTTTGTTTGTAATAGTCATGTAATTCCTCAAATGCTTTTTGAATATCTTCTACTAAAAATACAGGGAAATGGTTTGGTAAGAACGCTGGCACATCGGTATCTTTTTCCCATAAAGTGGCGATGGCTCCTTTTTCTATGCTTTCAAAAAGGTCTACACGCTTTCCACTAGGAATATACAACCCCTTCTTCATTTCTACACTAGTTGAATTACAAACTACTAAAAATTCAAAGCCAGGTAAATGAATACCTAATGTATGAGGAAATAATTTTTTGACATCATCATAGAGAAGCATCTTTCTTCTCCTTTATGATCTGTCTGGCTATTTCTCTATCATCAAAGTCAAACACATTGTGACCAATGATTTGATAGGTTTCATGTCCCTTACCGGCTATTAATACTACATCTTCTTTCCCTGCAAGGTTTATTGCTTCCCTGATAGCTTCTTTTCGATCCTGTATTAATGTATACCCTTTTCCAACTACTCCTAACTCCATATCTTTTAAGATGCTCATTGGGTCCTCAGTTCTTGGGTTGTCTGAAGTGAAAATCGCATAGTCTCCATATTCACATGCTATTTCTGACATAATTGGACGTTTCGTTTTATCTCGATCCCCTCCACATCCGACAACAACAATGATTTTACCTGTTGTAATAGATTGAATGGTTTCTAATACATTTTTTAATCCATCAGGAGTGTGGGCATAATCTACAATGATGGAAAAGTCCTGACCTTCAGATACTGTCTCAAATCTTCCCCTGACTCCTTTTGCACTTTGAAGACTTCTCGTACTATCTTCAATTGAAATACCAGCTGCAAATCCTGTAGCAATCGCTGCTAATGCATTGTATACGTTAAATTGTCCAGCTAGATGGAGAACCATTTCTTTTTCTCCTAAAGGAGTGACCAATGTAAAGGATGATTCCGTTGCTTTTAATAGGATGTCCTTCGCATAAAAATCAGCTGCACTTGATAAACCATATGTAATGACATGTGCGGCTGTGGAATGAATGTAAAAATCAGAAGCGTCATCATCTTTATTAATAATGGCATACTTTGGGGCCTTTTTAAAATAAGTATTCCCTAATTGTGAGAACAATAAGCCTTTGGCATTACGATAATCCACCATTGTCCGATGATAGTCTAAATGATCCTGAGTAAGATTAGTAAAGACTGCAATATCATAATCGCACCCATTCACTCTTCCTTGAGCTAACGCATGTGAAGAAACCTCCATAATAGCAGAATCGACACCTTTTTCACAAAAGTTTTTAAAGGTTTTCTGAAGTGTCAAACTATCTGGAGTTGTGTTGTGGCTTACTTCAAGTTCATCTCCGATTTTAATATGAAGTGTTCCAATCAAACCTGTCTTTCTACCACAACTCGAAAAAACATGATCGATTAAATGAGTTGTCGTTGTTTTTCCATTGGTACCTGTCACACCAACTAAAAGCAATTGATGAGAGGGCTGTTTATAAAAGTAATCTGCGAGGATTGCCATCGCCTTCTTCGTATCAGGAACGACAATGACAGGTATTTGAACATCTACAAATCTTTCTGCGAGGATAGCAGCTGCACCATTCCTTTCAGCAACTTGCGCTAGAGTATGGCTATCAACCTCAAATCCGTTAATACAAATAAATAAGTCACCGCTTTTAACTTTTTTATGGTGATTTGTAATATCTGAAATAACAGGATCCCCTTCACCCTGCACCGAGAAGAACGGTAGTATTTCCAGCAAAGTATGCAATCTCATTTTTTCAACTCCTCACAGGTAGAAAGCAACCTTTTTTTATTTTACAAAAAAATTCGCCTGAAAGCTATCAACCTTTTAACATAGTTTTTTCTTATGATTTACTGATAAACTTTATTTTAGTTTCAATGATTGCAGCGAAAGGATGTTTCCTTCCGTTACGTCCATCTTCAAATATGTTCTATAGAAGACACTGTTATACAGTAGGTGCTTTAATGGTAAGGACAACCGCTTTGCTTGTAGCCAGCTTTCTGCCCGAGGATCCTCCACTTTGCTTCCGGTGTCTCGGCATACCCGTACTTTTTTCATTCATCTACTCGCAGTTCCCCTCACCATCTAAAAAGTCAGTTACAGAGCTTAATGTGACGATAAAATTTATAAAGAACAGAGTTTCTAGTACAATGCCGATATTGACTACTGCTCTGTTAATTCCAAATCAGATGAGTAAATTAATTATGAAATTAACCATTACTCTCTTTTAAATGCAACAATGTTTATGAAAACAGCCTTTGAAAAAGGTCGTCTCAACAAATTCCTATTATTCATTCAACTAAAATAGTGAGAGGTGAATGTAATAGTATATCATGAAAAGTCATGGTAAAGTCTTTCACTCCTCTAAATAAATTCTCACCGTAGATCCTTGTTTAATCTTCACACCTGGGTCTGGTGACTGACGAACTACCTTTTTCCCACTACCACTAATATCAAGTTTTAAATTCACCAGCTGTTGTTGTAATTCCTGTTTCGTAAGTCCAATTAAATCCGGTGTTTCAATCATTGGAACATCATCCCAATTCATTTTCTTCTCAATTTGATCCTTACGCTTAGGTACTCCCATCGCTTCCAAACTATCCCCAATAATACTTCCAGCAATTGGTGCTGCAACCACCCCACCAAATTGGATTGTTCCTTTAGGGTTATCAACTGCCACATATACGACTATTTCAGGGTCATCAGCAGGTGCGATCCCCATAAAGGAAACAATATGATTGTTTTCTAGATACTTTCCATCCTTCGCTTTCTGTGCTGTACCGGTTTTTCCACCTATACGATACCCATCTACAAATGCTTTCCCACCTGTACCTTGTGCAACGACACTTTCAAGAGCTTCCCGTATTTGTTTTGACGTTTCTTCTGAAATAACTCTTCTAACTTTTTCAGGCGTTTTCCTCATGACAACTTCTCCACTGGAAGGATCCACAAGCTCTTTCGCAATAAAGGGCTGATATAGAATTCCACCATTTACAGCGGCTGATACAGCAGCTACTTGTTGAATCGGCGTAACCGCAACACCCTGACCAAAAGCAGTCGTTGCTTGTTCCACTGGTCCTACACGATCAATATTGAATAATATCCCTTTCCCTTCCCCTTGTAGATCAATTCCCGTCTTTTTACCGAATCCGAAATCTTCAATATAGCTAAATAACTTTTCTTTTCCTAATCTGTTTCCTAACTCAACAAAGCCAGGGTTACAGGAATTTTGCACAACTTCGAGAAATGTCTGGGTTCCATGTCCTTTTCTTTTCCAGCAATGGAGAGTGGCTCCTCCCACTTCAATATAACCAGGGTCATGGAATTTTTCTTTATACAAATCTACCTTTCCTTCCTCTAAGGCTGCCGCTAGAGTAATAATCTTAAATGTAGACCCTGGCTCATAGGTACTCCATATTGGTAAATTACGATTATAAATTTCTTGGGGTACATTTTTAAAATTTGCCGGATCAAAGGTAGGACGACTTGACATGGCAAGTACCTCACCTGTTTTAGGGTTCATGGCAATGGCAATAATCCCATCTGGATTATACGTTGCTTGCGCGATGTCCAATTCCCTTTCTACAATCGTTTGAACCTTTGTATCAATGGTAAGCTTTAAATCCAATCCATTCTCCGGCTGTTCAAAGTCATCAGCCATATCAGGCATCCTTTTCCCTTTTGCATCAGAAAAAAACTTCACGTATCCTCTATCTCCACTAAGCTCCTCATCATATGACAGCTCTAGTCCCATTAATCCCTGGTTATCAATCCCTGCGAAACCTAAGACATGGGAAAGATAACTACCGTAAGGATAATAGCGTTTGGAGTCTTCTCCTAAATACACACCCTTAAGATTTAGATCTCTAATTTCTTTCGCTTTTTCATACGAAATTTTTCTACCTTCATTAATTCGTACCATGCTGTCTGCCTGTGTTACATATTTATATGCAACTTCTACTGAAATATTAAGAACAGGGGCTAGTTTCTCAGCAGTATCTTGTGGATTGGTAATTTGTCTCGGTACGACAAATATTGTGGGTGCACTTTGGTTCGTCGCTAATTCCACTCCATTCCGGTCTACAATTTTTCCTCTTTCCGGTTGAAATGGAATATTACGGCTCCATAAATCCTTTGCATTCGAAGTAAGCCAGTCCCCTTTAAAAAACTGAACATACCCCAGCCTGATATCAATGATGGAAAAAATGAATACTCCTATAATAAGAGCATACGCTAATCTTTTTCTTACTGTAACATTCGATACTCTTTTCACAAATGGAACCTCCCCTTTTATGGCTCGTTCCATTATATGCTTGGACATATTTACGTATGTTTGAAAATCCGAGAAGTACCATTTGAAACAAGAAAAAGGATGACTTGTTATTAAAGTCATCCTTTTTATATAATCGACTAATTCAATGGTCTCTCTTCTTCATTCTCTTCAGCAGCTTCATCTGTCTTTTTCTTCTCTAATTGCTCCTGAGGTGTTTTAAAATTAACGACTAAAGGTTCATTTTCCTTCACAGGAGATCCCGGCTGAATATTTTGACTGACAGCATAACCATTGCCAACCATATTGATTTTCAATCCAGCAATATTCGCCACCTTAAACACGTCTCTAACTGACCAACCCTTCATATCAGGAATTGTGATTTCTCCATTCGTTTTGAGCACAACTCTTTCCCCTTCAAGCAACTTACTTCCCGGTTCAGGAATTTGTTTGACGATCTCTATTCCATTTCCAACTACAATTGGAGAAGCACCCATTTTTTCTAATTCTTTCTTTGCTGATTCAACGGCCATCCCATGTGTATCAGGGATTTCCTCTTTTTTGAGACTTACCTTTTCCTGAGGCTTTATATTTAAATATTTCAAGCTGTTTTGCATAACAGGATTGAACACTTGTGATACAGGGTCAGAACCAACTTCAATGTTTTCAAGTTCCGGTTGCTGAATCCCTACATAAACAATAAGCTGCGGGTTTTCAGCAGGAGCCATCCCCATAAAGGAGAAAAGATAGTTTTCTTTCCCTATCATATATCGACCAGTTTCAGGATCAGGTATCTGACCCGACCCTGATTTTCCTGCCACTGTATATCCTTCTATGGCAAACCTTCTTCCTGTACCATCATCTGAAGTGACAGTAGTCGCAAGATATTCTCTGGCCTTTTCGGCTGATTCTTTTGTAATGGGATTTCCTACAACTTCCGGCTTCGTTTCTTTAACAACGCTCTTTGTATTTGGATCTACGACTTTAGAAATGACATAAGGCTTCATCATTTTTCCATCATTGGCAATGGCTGATTCTGCTTGAATCATTTGTAAAGGTGTGACGGTTGTTCCTTGTCCAAAGATAGTTGTGTATTTCTCAATAGGGTAATGATATAAAATAGACCCCTTCGCTTCATGCGGCATACCAAAATTGGTTTTTTCACCAAATCCAAAGTCATGTAGGTACCCTTCGTATTTATCAAAGCCAATCTTATCCAATAGATTGGCAAAAGCCACATTCGAAGACCTTTGAACACCCTCTAAATAAGAGATCGTCCCCCAGCCATCTCCTCCATTGTGATCTCTGATTGGATTAGGAACATTGTCTACATAATACTTTCCGGACTGGTACGTTTCATTTGGATTAAACTTTCCTTCATTAATGGCAGCAGCTAGGGAAAAAGCCTTCATTGTTGAGCCTGGTTCATATGTATCCTCAACAATAAAGTTTGTCCAGTTATCTAATAATCCTTCTCTTGTATCAGGATGAAATGTTGGACGCTGAGACATGGCTAATATTTTTCCCGTTTTAGGGTCAGACACAATCGCAAACATCTTTTTAGGCTTATACTGTTTCTGCACTTGATTAAGAGCCTCTTCTAAAAAGGTTTGAATTTTTTTATCAATTGTTAAGTAAATATCATCTCCATCTTGAGGAGGCGTTACATGTTCATCTGCATTAGGTAACAAATAGCCCCACACATCACTCTTATACTCCACTGAACCGTCTTTACCACTTAATACGTCATTAAAGCTAGATTCAATCCCCATTTTACCCACTGTCTCCGTGTCACCGTTATCAGCTGTGGTCTTCTGGGCAAACCCTATTAAATGAGAAGCAAAAGAGCCATTTGGATAAAAGCGCTTTGCTTCTTTTCTAAAGGTGATACCCGGGATATCACTTTCTCTTATTTTTAACATCATCTGATGAGAAAGATCTCGGCCAGCAGATCCAAATTCGACTTGGTACGCCCCTTCCTTATTCAATCTCTCATAAATTTCACTTTCCTTCATGTCGAGAAATTGAGCAAGTTTCCTTGCCGTTTGAGAAGGATCTGTTACATGATTGGGCTTCTTTGGATCAGTTGTTACACTCGAATCTAATATGGCTACGAGAGTGTACGCTGAAGTATCCTCTGCTACTACCTCTCCCTTACGATCGTAAATCGTTCCTCTATGAGCTTCTAGAATATGACTTTTAATGTACTTTTTTGCTGCTTGAGAAGCCAAAACTTTGCCTTCAGCTTCACCCGTTACTTGAATGGTGACAAAACGAACCATCAATACAAAAAAGAGCAAGCCGAAAATCCCGAAAAGGATGGCTGCCCCTATGTTCATACTTGGTCTTTTTTTCATTATTGTTCAACAACCTTAACATTCTTTTCTTTCAAGTTCAGCCCAAGTTCTTTCGCTTTTTCCAAGATACGCTCATACGTGCTAAGCTCACTAACTTGAAGTTTTAAATCATTATTAGCCTTTTCTTGCTTATCAATGGTCGATTCTACCTGCTGAACCTCTTTGTTCACATCATAAACTGCAGCTTGAGTAGACACAATTTGTACAGCCAAGAAGCAAAATACCATTGCAAAAATAGCGACAAGAATTTTTTCCCCCGGGGTAATAACCGCTCTTCTCTCTTCGGATAAACGCTGTGGCTTCACTTGAACGGATTGATTGTAGTTTTCAACAGATTGCTGTTCGTGCTTTCTAGCTAAATTACTCATTATTCTCCCTCCTATTTCCTTTTTTCTATTTATTTTTTTGTGCTATTCTTAACTTTGCTGATCGAGCTCGGTTATTTTCTTCCAATTCTTCGTCACTAGGTAAAATAGGTTTCCTCGTTACTAGCTTTAGAACTGGCTCATATCCTTCTGGTATGATAGGAAGTCCTGGTGGTAATTCTGGTCCTGCTGCTTTCTCTTTAAACATCGTTTTGCACATACGATCTTCTAATGAATGGAAGGTGATAACACTTACTCTTCCTCCTATATTAAGTAGATCAATCGCTTGTTCAAGCGAGTCTTCGAAAGCTCCTAATTCATCATTAACCGCGATTCGTATTGCTTGAAAGACTCTTTTGGCAGGATGTCCTCCCTTACGTCTAGCAGGGGCTGGAATCCCATCTTTTATTAATTCAACAAGCTCACCTGTGGTTTCAATAGACTTCACTTCACGGGCTGCTTCAATTTTACGCGCAATTTGCTTTGAAAATTTCTCTTCTCCATATCGATAAAAAATTCGTACTAAATCTTCAAAAGACCAGTGATTGACTACATCATAAGCAGTCACATCACCTTGTAAATCCATTCTCATATCAAGGGGTGCATCATGATGGTAACTAAAGCCTCTTTCTGGAGTATCCAGCTGAGGTGATGATACACCGAGGTCGTAAAGTATTCCATCTACACTATGTACTCCAAGTTTCTCAAGTTCTTCCTTAAGATATCGGAAATTGGCTTGTATAAATGTAACTTTATCTTTATGGGCACTTAGCTTTTCCATAGCGTGGTTAATGGCTGTTTCATCTTGATCAAAACAATATAGATGCCCATCTTCAGAAAGTTGATTTACTAAGTATTCACTATGACCGGCTCCACCTAACGTACAATCTACGTAAACGCCGTCACTCTTAATATTCAATCCATCGACAGTTTCTTTTAATAATACAGTTGTGTGATTAAACATGTTGACTTCACCTTTCCAATCGAACATTTAGTGGGATAAGCTAAATATCAAATCCTATCATATTCTCTGCAAGCTCCGCAAATGAATCTTCAGACTGTGTAAAGTAGTCTTCCCATAATGGTTTACTCCAAATCTCAATTCGATTAGAAACTCCTAAAATAATGCACTCTTTATCCAATTGTGCATAATTCACAAGGGTAGCAGGTATATTAATTCGACCCGTTTTATCTAACTCGCTTTCTGTGGCTCCAGAAAAAAAGAATCGAGTAAAGGCACGGGCATCTTTTTTTGTAAGTGGTAGGGCTTTAAGTTTTTCTTCTAGTGCTTTCCATTCTTCCATGGGATAACCAAACAAACATTGATCCAATCCTCGGGTAATAACAAAACAGTCCCCAAGATGATCACGAAACTTAGCTGGCACGATTAAACGGCCTTTATTATCAATGTTATGTTGATATTCGCCCATGAACATATGCACTGCCCCCACTTTCTAACACAAATGTACCACATCCCCCCACTTTTCTCCACTCTTTTCTTAATTCTTTCTTTACAAAATTTTACCTTTAACTTTTTTTAGCCAATTTCTCTTCTTTAGTGACATGTTTACAAAAGGAAATCTTGTCTTATATCAACGTAAAAAGGACCTAATTCGCAATTAAAAACGAATTAGGTCCTTTTTTCTTTCCGTAACATTATATATATACAATTTTATGCTTTCCATCAAATATATATGGTAAATCAGTTAGATCTTTTATAAAGGTAGGACCATATTTATTCAAGAAATAAAGAGTATTCCAGGTTCTTTCTTGTGGACCACCATTTGGCCGGATGCAATTTTCTATTTTATTAAACTGACGAAAAGTAGTTTCATGTTTACTTTTCAATGACTTTTCCTTTTTATCTCTTAAGAAGTCAAATTGACTTAAGTGAAATTCAAGGTTTTTGTTTATTATTAAATGTAAATTAGGGTCTATCTCTTTAGCTTTTTCCCTTATGATTTCGTATTTAGCTTGTAGTGTTTTCTCAATTTCATAGATCTCTTCTTCTATGCTGTAATCTTGTAAAGATTCCCAAAAAACCTTTCTTTCAAACTCAACACCTTCGGCAATAACATGTTGAACAGAAAGATTCAGGTCATGGATTTTCTTTTCAATATCTCTTTCTAAAATAGTGATGTTCAGCCTAGGAATCACTGGTGGCATGGTCAGATCAAAGTGCTCAAATGCCTTTTTCAACTCACCCCAATAGGCTATTTCACCTGGTCCAGCGATAAATGCAAGAGAAGGAAATAACCATTCTTGCATGATTGGTCTTGTCACAACATTATTACTAAACCTTTCAGGTGATTGCTCTACTAACCTTATTAATTCTTCGTTAGAAAAAGCCCTTCCACTTGTTTTATCTTTAAAAACTGAGCCATCTTTTTCTAAAAGTGCTCTTTCATTATTAATGAGAAGAAAGAGATTTGCAGCAGTCGGAGATATTTCTAACTGAGTAGAAAAACCTTTTTGACGAATTTCCTCTTGTTGTTCTAAGACAGCCATCGATATAGATTGACTACTTTCTAGTAAATGATGAAAGTGGGAAGACTCTAATTTCCTTAAAGGCTCGTATGCGGAGTCTATGACAAGGAGTCCAAAGTCTTTAAACAGGCTCATAACCAAATGGGCAAAAAAGCGAACAAGATTATCTTCACTTTCAACCATTTCATCTAAATTTTTAGTTAAATCTTTCGTATATTGGGTTTCACCTAAAGTCTTTGTAATGTCATCCAGCCACTTTTTCATTACTGATTTCGAAAAAGTGATGTGTGAGGTCATTTTTTTCTCCAAAACTCTTTCAGGATATCCAAACTTTTCAAGCTTTCCATCCTTTTCAAGGTAGATATGATTCACTTCTTGGTAATCATGATCTTCACCAGCAATCCAAAAAACAGGTACTACTGGATGGTTTAACTCTTTCTCTTGTTGCTTGGCTAATTGAATAACGGAAATGATTTTATGTATGGTATAGAGAGGGCCTGTTAGCAAGCCCGCTTGCTGACCAGCAACTACAGTTACAGCACCATTTCTTAATTTAGTTAACGATTCTTCTACTTGATGTGATGATGGTAACGAAGTCATATATTCAGAAATACAGTCTGCAAGCTCCAAGGTTGGAAATTCACGTGATTGTAAATCCAACAATCGTTGAGAGAATACTCCAGGTTCATTAATTTTATAGTGAAAAAAAGAAGCTACTGGTTCTTCTTGATTTAAATATTGCGAGGCAAAACGGTTTATTGCTGGAATGTTCAAGCTTTCCAATTCCATATGAATTACTCCTTTTCTAGCTCATTATATCTAACGATGAGTATATCATTCCACTTGAGGAAAAGGAAAAAACTTGCCTACTAAAAATAATAGTATTTATTCTCAATACAATTCTAATAGACGCAAAATTAATCCTGTTACCATTAAAGAAATATACGCCATAAAAAAGAAAATAAAATTAATTCTCCAAAAACCACGAATGACTTTAGGGTAATGAATCTCTCCTTTTGCTTTCCAATATAATATGGCAAAAACTAGACCTATACAGCAAATAATAAGAAAGATGAGCCACAAATAAGATGTTTCCCATATAGCAATAACGATGAAATGTACAGAAATAATGAGCAGAAACGTCGTAATATCAATAGCTACATGGACAGCTTTTCGATGATTCTTTAAGATTTCTTTTGCTAAAATAAAGCTAATAAAATAACCTAAAAATGGAATCATCACAAAAATAGCAATAATGGTTGAGAATACAGATGCCATTTCATCCCCCCTGAGCTTCAAATTCAATTCCTTTAACTAACATGTATAGTACATTCATGGTGGGTAAGAAATGGTTCTCCTCCGTTGCTTTTTGTAGAAGAACCCCTACTATTGTTTCAATCTCTGTCACTTTAGAAGACTCAATATCCTTAAGCATAGAGGATCTATTATGAAAAGTGGTTATACAAATCTCCTGGATTTCTTCCAATGATATAATATCCTTCATGTTTGGAAAAAGAATAAGCATTTCTTTATATAGTGATAATTGAATATCATGAAAATACGTATTGTTAACTAATTCCCCATTGGGAACCCGGGTTATAGCTGTAAGAGGGTTGATGAGAACGTTAATAAAAAGTTTTTTTAAAAGCATCTCTTCATAATCATCACAATAATAAAATGGAAATGTTTCCGTGCTATTAGATAATAATTCTTCTAAAATCTTGTAATCCCCTCTAATTATAGAAACATTTATCTTCCCTTTTCCTCGATGTTCAACTGTATGGTCGCTTACTTTGAACGCACCATGTTCAATGGACCCTACTAATAATGTATGGTGTGGTAAATCTTTCACCCAATCTAAATGTCCGATTCCATTTTGTAAAAACAATAATGGCTGACTTGGATGTAAGGTTTCGATCCACTCTTTTAAAGAAGCTAAGTCATATTCCTTTACAGCAATAACAAGTAAATCAACGTCCAATGAATGACCTGTTAATTGACGGACGTTCACGCTTGTTGAAATAGAAGATTCACTCGTATGTATGGTAATTCCTTTATGTTCTATTTCTTCTCGTTGTTCCAGTCTTCTTACAATTAGTGTTACATCTAGGTTTCTTCCTAAGTATCCTGACAGAAGTAGGCCAATAGCTCCCCCTCCAATTACTCCAATGTTCATAGCTACTCCTTTTAGTACTTAATTGTACAAATATTTTAACAAATTTCCATGTAATAGAAAACCATATAGTAAAAAAGAATGATATTTTCTACTTATTCTCTTAATCGAACAGATGATAACAAAAAAAGACTTATCCTTTATTGAGGAATACCCCTATAAAGAATAAGCCTTTTTTTATTACTTTTTTAAACAGGATACACTGGATGTTTTCTTTCACTAAATTGAACATCTTTTGTTTCATAAAGCTTATATCGCTGAATTAATACAGATCTCAATTCATTTGGAGCTGTGATTTCATCCACTATTAATTCAGAAGCTAGTTTATAGATATCAATATGTTCTTTGTATTCTTTCTGTTTCTCTTGAACATATTGTATTCTTTCTTTCGGATCCTCAATCGCTTGGATTTTATTGGAGTACACCGCATTTACAGCAGCTTCTGGTCCCATAACAGCGATTTGAGCAGTAGGAAGAGCAATACAAACATCTGGTTCAAATGCAGGACCTGCCATTGCATATAAACCTGCACCATAAGCCTTCCTTACAATAACTGAGATTTTTGTGACAGTTGCAGAACTCATTGCAGCGATCAGCTTAGCTCCATGACGAATAATTCCAGCTCTTTCAACCTTTGTCCCTATCATAAAACCAGGTACATCAGCTAAAAATAATAACGGGATATGAAAAGCATCACACAACTGAATGAATTTAGCTCCTTTATCAGCAGAATCATGGAATAAAACTCCGCCTTTTACCTTCGGCTGATTCGCAATGATTCCCACTACTTTTCCGTCAAGGCGAGCAAATCCTGTAATTAATTCTGGAGCAAAAAGCTTTTTCATTTCAAAAAAACTACCTTCATCAATCAAAGTACGAATGCAGTCATGCATATCAAAAGGAGCATTTTGATGTTCAGGTATGATGTCTTCTAATAGCTTTTCTGATTTAGGTGCAAGACCATCTTTAATTCCTGGTCTTGTTTTATAGTTTGCCGGAAAATAGCTAAGGTACCTTTTGGCTTCTTCGATAGCTTCTTCTTCTGATGCTGCCAATACATCTCCACAACCACTTATGCTGCAGTGCATTCTAGCGCCACCCATTTCCTCAAGTGTCACTTTTTCTCCAATGACCTTTTCCGCCATTCGTGGAGAACCAAGATACATAGATGCATTGCCGTCTACCATTATGACAATATCACAGAATGCTGGAATATAAGCACCACCTGCTGCTGAAGGACCAAATAGAATACAAATTTGAGGTACCATTCCTGACATTTTCACTTGGTTGTGAAATATTTTCCCTGCTCCTCTTCTATTAGGAAACATCTCTAATTGATCTGTGATACGGGCACCGGCTGAATCAACCAGGTAAAATAAAGGTACTTTCATATTTATTGCAGTTTCTTGTATACGTATGATTTTTTCGACTGTCCTAGCTCCCCAAGAACCAGCCTTAACAGTTGAATCATTAGCCATGACACAAACAGTTTGCCCTCCAACTTTTCCAATGGCTGTCACCACTCCGTCGGCAGGAAGATCTTCCGCTTTATTGTTCGCAAACATCCCATCTTCTTGATAATCTCCATTATCGAATAGCTGCTGGAGACGGTCACGAACAAACAACTTATTTTGCTCCTTCAGTTTCTCATGATACTTAGGTTGCCCGCCTGAAGCTATACGTTCCCTTGTTTCACCAAGGGTGTTGATGATGGTTTTAGAAGTTGACATATTTAACCCCTCCGTCATTTATGTAATAAAACTTGTCCCATCTCACCTTACAAGTTTGTCCTTAAATTGTTTATAAAGGAGCAGATAAGAAAAGAGAAATCTACTCCCTCTGCTTTACGTTTGTTTACCCTTTGTTTACCCTTCGATTACGAGTAAAACGTCCCCTTCGTTTACAAAATCTCCAACATTAACCTTCACTTCAGAGATTTTACCTGCTATTTCTACTTCTACTGGGATTTCCATTTTCATAGATTCAAGCATTAAAACTGTTTCCCCTACTGAAACTTCTTTTCCTTGCTCTGCTAATATGTTTAATACTGTCCCTGCCATAGACGCTGTAATTTCCTTCATGATTGATTCCTCCATTTTTCACTTTAAGTTAAGTACGGTTAGCTGTTAAAAAATCCTGTAACCATTTTGTCGTATAGTTTCCTGTTTGAAAGTTTGAATCTGATAAAATATCTTTAAATAAACTTACATTTGTTTTAACTCCATCAATCTTTACACCTTCAAAGAAGGATATTGCTTTTTGAATTACATCTGTACGGTTTTCTCCAATAACGATGCATTTAGCAATCATAGGATCATAAAAAGGTGTTACTTTATTTCCTTCTTCATATCCTGAATCAATCCGAACATCTTCAGCTTCTCCAAATTGAAGGGTGGATAACTGACCAGGAGAAGGATAGAATGTCTTTGGATCCTCAGCGTAAATCCTAAACTCCATTGAGTGACCACTGAATGGAACTTCTTCCTGTTTACTCAACGGTAAGGGTTCTCCACTCGCAACTAATATTTGCCATTTCACTAAATCTAAACCTGTGATCGACTCTGTTACGGGATGCTCCACTTGAAGTCGAGTGTTCATTTCAAGAAAATAGAAATTTTCTTGTTCATCTACAATAAACTCAACTGTTCCAGCATTTGAATAGTTTACTGCTTTTCCAGCTTTCACGGCTGCTTCAAACATCGATTCTTTAGTACTATTCGAAAGGTGTGGTGATGGAGACTCTTCAATAACCTTCTGGTTTCTCCGCTGTACAGAACAATTACGTTCAAATAAATGAACGACATTTCCATGGTGATCACCAAAAATTTGGACTTCAATATGTCTAGCATTTTCAATGCATTTTTCGAGAAAAACCTCTTCTTTTCCAAAATAGGCTTTTGCACGATTTTTCGTGGAATCGAAGCTTTGAACGAGCGCTTGCTCATCTTCACAACGGATCATTCCAATTCCGCCTCCACCAGCACTTGCTTTAAGCATTATAGGATAACCGATGCCACTCGCTGTTTTTTTCGCTTCTTCTAATGTTTCTACACCAGCTTCACTTCCAGGCACAACTGGAACAGAAGCTTCCTTCATCACTTTTCTAGCTTCCACCTTGTCACCCATTTTTTTAATAATACTATGAGCAGGCCCAATGAATATAAATCCTTCTTCTGTAACTTTTTGTGCAAAATCAGCATTCTCAGACAATAATCCATAACCAGGGTGAATCCCATCTACTTTTTCTTTTTTAGCAACTTCAAGAATATTTTCAACCACTAAATAAGAGCGGTTAACTTGCGCCTCTCCTATGCGATGGGCAATATCCGCTTCCTTAACAAAAGGCATATCCTGATCCGCATCAGAGTATACCGCCACGGTTTGAATGTTTAATTGTTTACATGTTTTTATGATTCTTGAAGCAATTTCTCCTCTATTTGCGATTAAGATTTTCTGCACAATCTCTCCCCTTTCTTCATAAAACACATCTGCTCATAATACGAATTCTACAAATATCGTGGAAATCCTTCTTCTTTATTGTAAACGTTTTCTTTGTTAAGTGCAGAATTTTTTGTTTTTTTGTTATATAATGATAATATTGGCTCCTTTATCTTTCAAGTTATAGAATTTAGATAAAGGGTACATTATTATTTTTACGTATTCTTAGGAGGTTTCGTTATGGGTGTGAAAGTTGAAAAATTAAAAGTTAATTATAAAACTCTTGAAGAGTTTAAGAAATTTAAAGAATATGGCGTACAAGAACTCTCTATGCTTGAAGACTTACAAGAGAATTTTATCGAGAATGATAGCGAGTCACCTTTTTACGGGATTTACTTTGGAGATACATTAATTGCTCGAATGAGTTTATATCAAAGAAGTGCCCGCTTTGATCAATATTTTGATCCTCCCCAAAATTACTTAGAACTTTGGAAGCTTGAAGTATTACCAAAGTATCAAAATAAAGGATATGGAGCATTACTAGTAGGGTTTGCTAAATCTTTAGGTTTGCCAATCAAAACGAACTCTCGTATTAAATCACAAGGTTTTTGGGAGAAAATGGGGTTTGAAGCCATAACCTATGATGTAGAAAGAGACTTAGGTGAAAATCCATATGTTTGGTACCCGGAAGGTGTAACCGAACAAAAATTAGGTTAAATACAAAAGGCTAGCTGTTTTATCAGCTAGCCTTTTTAATACTTTCATTTATTTAAACGTTGAAGGTTTCCATTTTTATCCATTTGAAATTTCACTTTGTCTTCATTCCCTTGCAAGAGAGCCATTTTTCTCGCTTTTTCAAAAATGGCTAACAGGGACTTGTGATCTTCTTCGAGTAATTTATATTTACTGACGTAATCTTTCAATTGATTTTCAGTTGCAAAAAGTTTTTCTTGGAGATGAGAGATTTGTCCTACCAATTTTTTATTTTCATTAATGACTAATTCTTCATTTCGAACCGCTTCTTCGGCTTTCTGTAAATATTGTATGATCCCGCCCATTGAAAACGCTTCTTGAGAAATCAAATCTTCCTTCTGATTGTTACTCTTTTGTGCGTTCCCTTTAGTATCTACTTTATATACTTTTGATTGGATTGGGGTCTGTTTTTTTGATTGCTTTCTTTGTTTTTTGGCAAGCTCAATACCAGATTTATATTGTTTGCGAACAAAAGAATTCCATCTGAAACCACAAGCAGCAGATGTTCTCGAGAGTTTTCTACCTACTTCTTCAAAAGCTTGAAGCTGGGTTCCACCTTCTCGAATGTGACGTAAAACTACTTCCGCCAACAATACATCTTCATCTTGACTCCATGCATCTTGTCTATTCGAAGACATCTCTATCCCTCCTGTAAAATCACATTTATCTAAACATATGCTCTTACTAGAGAAGATAGAATCAACTTAGCTTTTGATTATTCATTAAAAGTGAAAACGAGTGATGAGCAAACGTTCATACTGTTCTACTAAAAATGCCGTTATTTATTTAAAAATCGGTCAACTGCCTGATGATGTTCTTCACATGCCCATAACTTTGAACATTGCCGAATTTCCATTTCAATATTTTCTTCTATTTTAGGACGGTCCCATTTATTTAAAAGTTGTTTTTTATATGCTTTTAGTACACCAGGGACTTTCAAAGAGAGTGAATGAAATAATGGACTATCAAAAATGGATGCACTATCTTCTACGATTTCATCGATATAACCCCATTCATATAAACTCTCTATATTCATTATTCTAGCTGTCATAAGTAAAGAAAGTGCTCTAGATGGTGCTACTCGTTCAAAAAGCAACGTACCTCCACCCCATCCAGTAGTTATAGCAAGGTTTCCTTGGACAAAGCCCATTTTTGCACTTCTTTTTGCCACTCTAAAATCACATGCTGTCGCTATTTCACACCCTCCACCGATTGCAGTTCCATTAATAAAAGCAATCGTTGGTATTGGCAGAAAAGCCAATTGTTTTAACAATTCACCCATTTTACTGAGCATTTCATAGCTCTCACTTTCAGTTTTTAGACTGTGAAACTTTGATAAATCGCCTCCAGAGCAAAATGCTTTATTTCCACTCCCGGTGATTACCAGCAACTTGACACCTTTATTATGAGTACATTCATCTAGTACCTTTTCTAATCCTTCCATCACCTCATAGCTGATGGCATTTCGTTTTTCACGGCGATTTATAATAAATTGTAATATTCCTGCTTCATTAATATGTATATTATATTCTCCCAATTCATTCCCCTCCTTACATATAGTGTATGATTTTACAAGATATATGAATAGACCTTTTTTGCATACCACTTTTTTAATAATATTTTCCAGATTCAATTCAAAAATAAAAAAGCGTGAAGAGCCATGGTCTCTTCACGCTTTTTTTGTTGTAAATTACTTGTTTACAACTTCTTTTCCTTTATACGTTCCGCACTCTTTACAAACACGGTGTGCTAGTTTCATTTCACCACAGTTTGGGCATGCTACCATACCAGGTACACGTAGTTTGAAGTGTGTACGACGTTGTCTTTTTGCTGTTTTAGATGTTCTTCTAAAAGGTACTGCCATTCTTCCCACCTCCTTAAAAGATATAAAAACTTTATGAAGCCAGTTCGAACTGGTGCTTCGCTTTTAAGATTTCTTGTTTTCATCAAGAAGCTTTGCTAAGTCAGCGAGACGAGGATCTACTTTCTTCTGTTCCTCTTCTTCGACTTGATAAGCCTGTTCTTCCGTCATAACTTCCCAGTTCTTACCAGAAGGCATCTCATCTTGTTCCCTCGCTTCATTACTAATTACTTGCATCGGAATCTCAAGCAACAGTAATTCTTTTATTGCAGGTTTTAAATCAATCACATCACCTTGTATGTGATGAACTTCCTCTGTTTCATACTGATCATATTCAGTCTGTTCAAGAAGAAATGTTTCTATCGTATTAATATCGATAGGTAAATCAACTTCTACAAGGGTTCTTGAGCAAGGTAATACCATTTTCCCTTCAATATGAAGATGGAAAGTGACTCGTTTAGAACCGATATCTGCCTTTCCAGACACTCGAATAGGTGAGACTTCTATAATTTGGGGATCAATTTCTTTCAATTCATCCAAATTAACCGTTTCATCAATGGAAAGTCCCTTATCTCTAAATTTTTGTAATTGTATTATTGACCATTTCAATGTATTCACCTCAAGGCAACAAAGGTAATTATAGCTTTCATAATACCGTTTGTCAATATTTTTTCTTTACACTCTTTACAACCATAGTGCAGTTGTTAGTGTAGTCATTATAACGTTTTGATATATTCTTTTTCAAATAATATATAATATTAGTTATGATGTAATAAATAGCATTGAAAATCAATGGGATTTTCTATTTAGATATCAGTCTGTTTTTCTTAAAGGCTGTGAATGTAAACTTTATTTTTTCTAAGTAATCGTGGATTTCCTCGTTAGGAAGCTCACTTTCCGCGGGACATCCGGTGAGCCTCCTTGTCGCTGCGCTCATGCAGGGAAAATCAACTCTTTCAATAATTTTTTAAAACTTTTATGAACAGGACGTGATGAGAACCATGAAAGCCACTGGTGTAATTGTTGAATATAATCCATTTCACAATGGGCATTTACTTCATTTGCAGGAGACAAAGAAAGTATCAGGAGCTGATGTAGTTGTAGCTGTTATGAGTGGACATTTTCTTCAACGGGGAGAGCCAGCTATTGTCTCTAAATGGGCACGTGCACGAATGGCTTTAGAGGCAGGGGTTGACCTTGTTATCGAACTTCCCTATGCCTTTGCTACTCAACATGCTGAAACGTTCGCTAAAGGCTCAATTAGTCTATTAGACTCTATTGGATGTGACAGTTTTTGTTTTGGAAGTGAGGATGGCGATATTGATTCTTTTGAAACAACACTAACCTTAATAAATGATAGAAAGGAGGACTATAATACTTACATTAAAAAATTTGTGAGTGAAGGAATGAGTTATCCATCTGCCCTCGCAAAAGCGTATCAATCATTATCAAGGGATGATCGTATGATTGATTTAAGTAAACCGAACAATATTTTAGGCTATCATTATTTAGAAGCCCGTCAATCCATAGGGTCTGCATTAAGAGCATTTACAATAACGAGACAAGCCGCTCAGTACCATGATGAACACATCTCCTCACCTACCATTGCCAGTGCGACAAGTATACGAAAAACTATTTTCGCTTCAAACAGCCAGGAGGAAACTATCGGGAATGTACTCCCTTCAACATCCCTTGACATCTTACGAACATACAAACAAGAATTCGGAAATTTTCACAATTGGGAGAATTACTGGCCGTTACTACAATACAATATCGTTTCTTCTACGAAAGATAGCTTAAAAGAAATTTATGAAATTGAAGAGGGAATTGAAAATCGAATTGTGGATTGTGTAAAAAAATCCACGTCATTTGAGGATCTTATGCTCAATCTGAAGACAAAACGATATACGTGGACCAGATTGCAGCGAATGCTACTTCATATATTGACCAATACATATAAAGAAGATATGAGGGAAAGACACGAATATCCAGCATATATTCGACTTCTGGGGATGAACAAACAAGGAAGAGAATACCTTCGTCATTCAAAGAAAAACATGTCCTTGCCTCTTATTAGTAAGCTTTCAACGGCAAATCAAAAGGATATTGCTTTAGACGTAAGAGCAGCTGAAGTATATTCTTTAGGTTTACAGAACTCAGCATCCAGAAAGAAATTACTTCACCAGGAGTGGTCTCAACACCCCATCATACTGTAATATCATTTTATTCTCATCATCTAAACAAAAGGCAGCCAACTGGCTGCCTTTTGTTACTTATTTGGAAGTGATTGAAGAAATGAAAGAGCCTCATCAAACGTCTGGATCGGTATAACCTTCATATTTGTATCAATGTCTTTAGCCGTTCGTTTGGCTACTATATAATTTGATTCAAAGTCTGGATATTTCTCTTTCATTTCTTTTGTAATGGTTTCATCTGGAGCTAAAAAATATTCTGCACCCGCCTTATGAGCAGCAATAATTTTTTGCTCGATTCCTCCAATTCTCCCAACGGTTCCATCCTCAGAAATGGTTCCTGTCCCTGCAATCGAATAACCCTTTGTAAGATCATCCTTTGTTAATTGGTTATATATTTCTAAACTAAACATCAAACCAGCTGATGGACCGCCAATTTTTTCAGTGTTAAGTGTAACAGGAGGGTCTGTTACAATATCTCTGTCATCACTTAAAGTAATCCCTAACCCAATTTTATTTGGCATATCAGGAAATGTTTCAAGGGGGATATTGTTGTTTAATTTCTCTTTTCCTCTAACATATGTAATCTGAACAGTTTCACCATTCTGTTTGGTTTCAACGTACTCAATAAATTCTTGGGAAGATTGAAACGATTGGTTATCAATAGAAATAATACGGTCTCCAGGCTGCAAAATTTTTTCGGCTGGCATTGAAGGGTAAACATTCAACACATAAATTCCATTGTAATTGAATTTATAAGGTTTATTTGCTTTTTTAAATGCAACTTCTATTGCATTGTTTTGAGAATTTGCCATAAGCTGCAATTGACGAAGGTTATATTCTTCATCGCTTTCATGGGGACTTCGGATTTCATCAACTGGATAGATATGTTCATATTTCTTTAGACTCGCTAATAAATACGCATATATGTTTGCTCTTCCCATCCTTACGGTTGTTAACATTAATTCTCCTTTATCTTCATAACCATTTTCTACAGTAACTATTGGATCTAGTTCGTGGGCATTACCTGGTTTGGTTACATAGTAAGGAAGATAATAAAAAGAAGTAGCTACTATGATGATGGTCATGATGATTAGTGTCCGTAAAAACGTTTTGGTTTTCATTTCATTTTACTCCTTCCACTCATCCAAGGCTTGTTTAATAGAAGGAATAACCTTCTTCGCTTCTTCTTCCCCCATTTCAATAATTTCTTCAATATTTTTAAATGCTCTTGTACTATACATTTCTACATGTGGTCTTATCATAAAGTCAGATGCATATTCACGGTGAGCAACAATTTCTAATTGCAGGATGTCAATACTCTGCATAATGACATCGTAAATAGTGGTAATTTCTGCGTTTCGTTTTACGTGGGAGACATCTACACCTATTACGATATCTGCACCCATTTCTTTCACAACTGAAACAGGAACGCGATCAATTACTCCTCCGTCTACTAACAATCTCCCATTAATTTTTTCTGGAACAAAGACACCTGGAATAGCAATACTGGCACGAACAGCACTCGAGATGGGACCTGAAGTAAACACCACTTTTTCACCATTCGTAATATCCGTCGCTACTACACTAACGGGAATATTTAAATCCTCAATATTTTTATTGTGTGTAAACAATCGTATAAACTCTTTTATTCGTTTACCAGAAATAAATCCCATTTTTGGCACGGTGAAATCCAGATAATATTTTCTTCTAAAGGTTGTAGAAAGCTTATATAAGTCTTCCATTTTATGGCCAACTCCATAGAAACAGCCAACTAATGCTCCCATGCTACTTCCAGCAATCATGTCAATGGGAATATCTGCGTCGTCAAGGGCTTTTAGCACCCCTAAGTGAGCGAATCCTCTTGCACCACCTGAGCCAAGTGCTAATCCTATCTTCGGTCTACTCAATGGTGCTCCCTCCTTTTCACCGTATTATCGGGTTCATTTCATCATATGGTCTATTTCAATGATGTATGAGTATATTGAATAATATGAGGACAAGTTGAATTTAATTTTATTTTATCATTCTTTTCTTGTTACACAAGAAATTGATATAGGGCAAAATCGTTAATTGGAGGAGGAAGTCCGGTTGTTAAAATCGAAAATCAAAACGTTAGCTTTATCTTCTTCTGTTACTATCTTTGCAGGATCACTAATCTTAATGCCCGGTGAGTCCTTAGAAGCCTCAATACGTGGATTAGACATGTGGTGGGAAATTGTCTTTCCATCTTTACTTCCCTTTTTTATCGTATCAGAAATGCTCATAGGGTTTGGTGTTGTGAGATTTATAGGAATCGTTTTGGAGCCTCTTATGAGACCTTTGTTTCGGGTACCCGGAGTTGGTGGTTTTGTTTGGGCTATGGGCATGGCTTCAGGCTTCCCGGCAGGGGCTAAATTAACGGCTCGTTTAAGACAGGAAAAACAGATTTCAAAGATTGAAGCAGAACGCCTCGTGTCTTTTACAAATTCTTCAAACCCTCTTTTTATTTTCGGAGCTGTTTCAGTCGGGTTCTTTCAAAATGTCACTCTTGGCATCGTTTTGGCCTGTGCTCATTACATAGGAAACATTTGTGTTGGATTGGTAATGAGATTTTACGGTGGTGGAGCTGAGAAGGATGTTAATAGTACATCCAAAAAAAGTCGACGCTTTTTACTAAGAGAAGCGTTTTCCGCTCTTCATCAAACAAGAATAAACGATAAACGTCCAATTGGAAAGTTACTAGGGGATGCTGTCACATCTTCCATACAAACTTTGTTAATGATTGGTGGCTTTATTATCCTTTTTTCGGTGATTAATAAAATGTTATTCCACCTTCATGTTACAACCTTTTTTGCAGAAGGGTTTTCTTCTATCTTTTTACTTTTAAACATCCCTGAGCAATTAAGCATTCCTTTTATTTCTGGATTGTTTGAAATAACATTAGGCTCAAAGCTGACAAGTGGAGTTTCAGAAGCTACATTGCTTCAACAAGCCATAATTACAAGCTTTATCTTAGGGTTTAGCGGCTTTAGTGTTCAAGCACAAGTAGCAAGTATTTTAGCCGAAACTGATATTGGATTTAAACCGTTTTTCTATGGCCGGTTCATTCATGGAATTACGGCTTCTGTGGCTACAATTATACTTTGGAAGCCCGTTTACCATAGATTTTCAAATGAGCAAATTTCAAATGCCATCCCAGTCTTCACTGCTAAAAATTCGTATTTCTGGAGTGAACTTTTGTATTGGTTTAAAACAATAGGGCCAGTGGTAACTCTTATAAGCTTAATCTTGTATATTATTCTTTATAGTAAGTCATTATCAAAAACATTCAATTAATCTTTAAAAGTGTGTAGTGATGAATTTAACTTTTATTATAGAAACGCAGCTTCTTTCAAATGTTTTTTGTCACTATTAAGCTCTGTCACGTATTCTCTTATAGATGGTGTGGGGGCACTGCATAGACTCCTGCGGAAGTATGGGCGTGCCAAGACCCCGGAATCGAAGCTGAGGAGGCTCGGCCGAACATCCGCGGAATGCGAAGTAGCTCCCCTCACCATCCATGCATACTGGTTGACACAGGCATTAAGAAACTCATGTATAAAACAACAATCTTTGCGAAAAAAGCTCTTCTTAAAGATAGCATAGTAAGTTTTCTCCTTGTATAATAGAAAATTTTTGAATAAATATAGGATTACAATTAAGCTCACTCACGACTCGAAAAGAATCTATATAGAAAAGGGTTGATTCATTTGAATGAATCAACCCTTTTCTCATTCCTGATTATGTAATTTAGTGAATTTTTCTTTTAATGATTCCTTTACAGGGCGAGGGACCAATTCCGAAATATCGCCTCCATATTTGGCTACTTCTTTTACAATACTTGAACTTAAGAAGGAGTATTGATTATTGGTCATAATAAAAAATGTTTCAATGTCTTCTTCAAGTACTCTGTTCATTGAAGTGATTTGCATTTCATACTCAAAGTCCGATACCGCACGTAAGCCCCTAATAATTGCTTTTGCATTGACACTCTTTGCATATTCGACTAATAGTCCTTGAAATGAATCAACTACTACATTTGGAAGGTCTTTTGTGACCTCACGAATCAACTCTACTCTTTCTTCCACTGAAAACAATGAATTCTTGGAAGAGTTATTGAGGACCACTACATAAATTTGCTCAAATACTTTTGCCCCTCTGGTAATAATATCAAGATGTCCATACGTAATGGGGTCGAAACTCCCTGGACAAACAGCTATACTAGCCATCTTTTTTCCTCCTGTCTAGTTCCCGATTTCAAATGGCATATATAGAGATTCGAATAATGCCATATGTTTCTTCCCTAATTTTCCTTAAGTCTCCTACCTGTTCATCTAAAACAATCTCTGAGCTGTGTTCACACATGACGTAACCGCTTTCATTTAATAGTCTGTGTTCAGCTATAAGTTGTAATAGTTGTTGCAGCTTTTGCTGTTTATAAGGAGGATCTAAAAAGATGTAATCAAATGATAGTTCTCGTTTAAGTATTGCCTTTAAAGCTCTTGAGGCATCATTTCGATATACTTCACTTTGCTCTACTAAGTCACAGTCCTGCAAATTCAATTTTATCGTTTGAAAAGCTTTCGCATCACGATCAACAAAAATAACTTTTTCAAGACCTCTACTTATGGCCTCAATTCCTAATCCACCACTACCAGCAAACAGATCTAATCCTATTCCACCTTGAAAATAGGGACCAATCATATTGAATATCGATTCTTTCACCTTATCCGTTGTAGGACGCGTCCCACTTCCCGGAACAGCTTTTAAAGGTCTACCCTTCAAAGTACCTGAAATTACTCTCATCATTACTCACCACATATGTATTTTTTTCTTCATAATCCTATCATATTTTGATACATATCGCCACAAATGAAATTCCCCTATAAATGTATAAAATCAATTTGTTAGGTGATAATGGAAGTAACAGCATCCAAACTGATGTTGTTGCCAACCGCGGAGAAGACTTACGATTCCCCATAAGTTCTTCCTCCGGTTTCTCCTCTCCCTTTGCCTTCTTTCCTGTAATGGATATAGAAGGACCCTGCAGAGTTTCTGCAGGGCTTTTTACATTGTTTTTTCTTTTATATTAAGAACCTTATCCTCTCTTAATACATCTACCTTAAATAATTTTTCGAACCATCCTAAATCCATATACACCTTATTCCCTACCTTTTGAACTGGCTTCATTAGCAGTCCGTAATTTTCTTCATTGTAAATAAAATAGTCTTGATTTATATAGAACCTGAAGGTATTTCCATCCAAGGATGTAAAAAACACGTTCTCTTCTATTTTTTTTACATCTAAACCTAAGGAATCAAGAGATTCTTCAAAAGAAATTAATTCCTTTTGTTTATACAAGAGATACGATACATTTTGAACAATTTCCTCATTAAATTGAATGGATTTTTTACTATACAATGTCAAAGGCTCACGTTCTTCTTCCTCAATGTTATCTAAGAAAAAAGTAGAAGAAAATCCTGTTATACTTCCTATTTCATGGTCAAGTTGAGTGACATTAATTGCTCGTCCTTTTCTCTTGATGAAAAATTGTTTAAGTTGATTCAATTGAGCAGGGGTTAACCCTTCCTTTAACTCTTGGAAACCAAACTTAGCTTTAGAGGAACCATTTGACTCATTAACAAGTATATTTGCTGCTATTTCTTTCAGCCACATGTGAGTGGGATCAGAATAATCTTGTTGGAGCAGGCTCCAGAAAACAGCATCTTTTAATTCTTTATTACTATTGGTATTCGTAATGAGTAATCTGTCTGATTGGAAGGGTTCCATAGCATTGTTTATCATCACTGTAACAAAGCCATTCATTGCCTCGAAATGAAGATTCAGTTTTTCAGAGTTCATTTTTTCAGTAGAAATAATTCTTACATTTTCATAGTCTAACGAATTCATTCGTTCACTTGTCCAAATCAATTCAGGAGGTTGACTTTCTCCGCTGAAAGCATAGTAATCAATGTAATCGAGCTTTTTATGGGCAACATCTTTATAACTAGAAATCCATTTTCCGTTTCTGAAACTCTTTTCCGTTAATTTCACATGTGTTTCAATGAATTTAAGAGAGGTTAACTTCGGGTACCATTCTTTTAACAGTAAATAAGTTGAAACGTTTTGCTGTTCAAATGAATACTTAATCTTCAAAGTTTTATTCTTATTATTAATTGGCTTCAATTCATATTGGCCATTTTCTTTTGTTAAACAATTTTCTCCTTGTTCATCTGAGCATTGAAAGTCTTCTGCTTCCTTCGGCCATTTGATCATTATAGAACTGGGAATGTCTGCTGTAAAGAATAGTTCTTGAGTAACAAAAAAACGGGTGCCTTCATGTTTTAGAGCAATAGTTTGCTTGACTTCAGTATTAGTGGACTCTTCAGCACTTCCAGTAGAATATCCATTCCATTGAAAAAAGAGTATGCACGTACTTACCATGATCATTAGTAACACCATTGTTAAAAAAAAGCGTTTCATAAAAAAACTCCTTAGCTCCATGTCCTACTATAAAGATATCAGATTTAATGAAAGGGATATATACCTGTTTTAGGAATTTTTTTACGTTTTAATCATTGTTTCATCCCAGGTCAAAGTCTTTGCTATCCATAATTAAAGAATTGCCTTGAAGATGGTCTGTTACTAAGGTGTCCCACTCACCTTTATTTATCAAATGGGTGTTAATAAGAAAAGCTTCGAGATCCTTTAAATTACTATCTTTATATACTTCTTCCTGAGCAATGGACAGGATCCCATGAGCCACTAAAGTAGAAAGAATGGCAGAAACAATGATTGAATCAGAATACTTTACATTCATTGATGATTCACTATGAGTCTTTCCAAAGACATACATAAGGATCAAACTAAAAACGATGAAAAGAAATATCCATAACATATTTATCCCCCCATAATTTTTTTATAGTTTCTTTACTTATGATTGTATGTTTGAAATAATAAGGAATTGATTGAAAAGGAAAAAAAGGAGACAGGATTATGATTCAACGATTTATTGAATTAGGTGAAGGCTACTCTGATATTTATGAATTAATGGAACTTGCCCGTGCTAATAAAGAAAGGTTACAGCATATGATGGCATTTCATACAATTGTAAACAATCGAGCGGTGACATCTCTTGCTATTGTAATGAATCCAACAGAACAAGGAAAATTCCAAGCTATTTACGTATGTAGAGAAGGAGTTCCCAATCCAAATATAACTCCTAATCAGCGATACTCGATGTTTGAAGAAACTGCTAAAGAATTAGGTAAAGTTATTATTCAAATGGATGTAAAACCATCCACTCTTTTCCCAGAAAACCAATTGTACTATCAGCACCTTATTGCCATACTAAGACTAAATCATTACATTCTTCCGTTGCAATAATACTAACGAACAAGTATTTGCCTATGAAAAAAGCTGCCAATACAAAAACTCATTGGCAGCAATTAATTAAAATCCCATTTTGTAATCATATTCCTTGGCTTTATCTGGTCGTGAATTTTCGAAAACAGACTTAATGAATGGTTTAAAAGATGGATCAACTTTCTTTACGTAAGAATACGAAGATATCTTTTCCATTACACTATCGATTTCGTCTTGATTACAATACAGTAAAACATATTTCATTTTCTTGGATACATAGTGAACATTACCAAAACGTCTCAAGGACTTGGCATGTTTTAAGCTATGTAACCACACAACTAATCCTTGTCTTTCTGTTAACATATGGTTTCCCCTCTAGGACTCACTTTTTTATTAGTCTAGCACAAAATTATGAGAATAAGCAATAAGGCTATACTGAACTAACGTAGATTTCTCTTATTCATTCACCTTAAATAAAAACTTAATTATTTAGGTTCAAGCAAAGGAATCTGAACGGAGGTACAGAATGGATTTAAATACTATTTGGGAATTCTTTATTGAACAGCTTCAAAAACAAGAAAAAGTCAATTCCGTTTATGTTAAACGAATGGCGGGCATTCCTTTTTTATATATTGAATCTACCCTTGAAAAGAGTAAGCTTGAAGAATTAATTATAGGATCTTCTGCACGAGCAATGCGTGGAAAAAGATTGCATTCTGATACAATCTTTTTCAGAAAAAATCATTCCCTGTTTGTGTACCGACACCGGTTCTATGTTCCTCAAGAAAAGATGTTTTGCTGTGGAAACCTTTGTGTAGATTGTGTTAGATTGAAGCAATAACAATGGTACCTATCTTTCATTTATTTTATGCTCTGAGATTATTCTATTCAAAAGAACAGGAGCTGATGAAGTAAAACCATATAAAAAGAGCTGGTTAAATGTCATTTAACCAGCTCTTTTTATATTATGCTGAGCAACCACAGCTGCCTCCGGATCCACATCCTCCACCACAAGCACTACCGCTTGAGAAAAAGGGATTACCCGAAGGAACCTTTACATTTTTGGACACAGAATGTCCAATAAGTAAGCTTACTTCATCAAGTAAATCTTGAAGCTCATTTTCCGCACGTCGAAATTCCGCTACATTCTCATCTAAATCCATTTCTCTTTTTACTTCACGGATTTCTTTCATGATGGTTTTATAGTCAGGGTGATAACGACCAAAACGTTGAACCTCTTCGTAACTTTCTTTCATTCGAGAAAAAGTGTGAATTTTCCTCTGTGTGTCTTTACTGTTACGAAGTTTATATAAACATTTTCGATAAGTATCTGCCACATCGGATTGCAAAATCCATTGAGATAATTCATCTGCTGAATCTAAAATTTCCATTCTTTCAATAGTAGCAAGCAAAAAGCTCACCTCCGTAATGATATTTTAACACGTTTCATTAAAGGAAGCGAATTTACAAATAAGAAATTTTTTCATCAATAGACGCACATCATTTAAGGAATTGTGACATAAAGTTGTTTCTTCATCCCTAAGGATTTGTTGTTTAACCCAACTATTTCAACATTAAGGATATGCCTACCCTTAGGTAAACCCTTAACAACAAAAGCCGCGGTATGATATTCCTTGTATAATCTACCGGTGCTTGACGTAACCAGGATCTTACCTTTTTTTGTTTTATTATTTGAGGACGAAAACGTTACTCCAGGAACAACACATTCAATAAATACTTGATTTCCTTGTACAATATGTTTTATAGAAAGGCCTCTTTGCTTCTGTGCTGCTTCAACTTTTTTTGTAAACATAAGACTTTCTGGTTCGGGGATCTTTTCTTTACATCCCGTCATGACAAATAATAAACATATAGAAAGAACAATTATTTTTTTCATTATCAACACCACTCCTTACCAATAGCCTTCCCCATCTCATTTAAAATTTACACAAAATTCTCTTGAAATGAGGAACTGTTTATGAAGTGAAATGGTGGAGAACGCAATACGAATAGTACCAACTATTCAGTACTGTTCATTGCTTGAAACATGCTGACCATCATAGAAGCCATTTGAACTCCATTTGAAAATTTTTGCACTCGATGTGGGATGGTCTTTTGAAAATGATTAATTGAAGCGATTTCAAATTTTTCAAGTTCATTGGGACTTCTAGAGAGAGTTCGATACCATTCAGGCATTTCCCTTAAAAACAATTTTAAGTCTGCATTCCCATGTATATATTCAATAATTTCTGACCTCATCTATACTCCTCTTTTCTTAGTCTTTTCGAAAAGAAAATGGATGAGAAGGCTTTGAAGGCGTTTCATTTTTATCAGTCGTACCTCTATTATTTGATTGAAATTGACTTAGTACCCCTTGAACAGCTCCTAATGCTTCACTCAAACTGTTGATATGTTGCTGTAGCTGATTTGCATCCATTTTCTTTACCATTTCTCCGACTTGGTCCATCCATCCACTCTTTTTTCCTTCACTGCTTATTGAGTTTACGTTTGATTTTGAATTTCCCTCTTTGTATTGATCCCATCTTGTATCTTCTTCTCCAAGTAAATACCAATCTTCAAAAAGATCCTGCCAATTTGCCTGACCATTACGAACATCTCTTGCGATTTTAGGATTTTCCCTTACAAACTCTTTAAACTCTTTAACTTTTGGGTGTAGTGATTTCCCCATTATTTCGCACCTCCATTACAGGCTATTACCTAATACACTTTATGAAAGTGCGAAAAGAATGGTGATACATTCCTTTTTGTAGTAAAATTTACATGTATATTTACACTAATCAGATTTACACCAGTCGTTATCATAAGTGGTTGTGAATATAGAAAAGGATGTCTAATATGAAAGAAGATTTACACAAACTGTTAAATGAATGTATTGAAAATGCTACAGAAAAGGATTTAGAATCGTTAGAACAATTATTAAAAGGTGTTAGACGTACTCAGACTAAAGTAAATGGATCCATTATCGGTGGGATTTTTGCCATGAGAAGAGAAGAAATCAATGGGAAGTTCCAAATGAGCATTCCGATTACTTCCGTTACTTATAACTCGCTCAATATTGTACACGGTGGGGTAACTGCAACCTTGGTAGATACAGCAATGGGAACATTAGCCAATATGATGCTGCCTGACGGTTTTGGAGCAGTTACCACAAATTTAAATGTTCATTACTTGGCGCCTGGAATCGGAGACGAACTTACTGCTTACGCAACAATTGTCCATAAAGGCTCAAAAACCATTATCGTTGATGGAAAAGTAGTTAGTGGAGATGGAAGAGTAGTAGCTCATTCAACAGGTTCTTTCTTTATTATTGAAAAGAAAAAAGCGTGAAAAAAGGTTGACTCTACATTCGTCTCTGGTAGAGTCAACCTTCTTTATTCGGGATCTTTTAATTTTTCAATAAAATTTTGTGTATAGTACCTTCTATATACTCCTACACCAAGATGCGTAAATTTTTCTTCTAATAATATTTTTCGGTGTCCTTCCGAATTTAACCAGCCATGCACGGCTTCTGGTGCGTCAATATATTCTGAAGCAATATTTTCACCGGCTACTTTAAAAGGAACTTCTTCCATTTCTAAACGGTCTGCAAGACTACCAAGGTTTGGTGATTCATGTGAAAAATAATCTAACTCAAACATCTCTAAACTGTGTCCTTTAGCTACCATAGATGTTTCTTCATCCCACTCTAAAACAGGTTTCTCGAAGTCATGACGAATAACATTAGATATGTCGAAAATTTGTTTTTCACGTGCTTGATTCACATTATCCCATTCTTCTTCTGTCGGTTCTATTTCTTCTTCTAATTCACCCCGATACATCATTTCATATGGATGCAATTTAACTAAGGTTTGTTTATCTAAAAATCGAATACTGGTTAACTTTCCAGTGAATTTATCCAAATACAGCTGGGCATATATTTCTCCTAAAGATACTAGCAATCGTGTATTCAAATCTTCTTCACTCAGTTCAAATTGATAAGAACCGGAATCATCATTTACTATTACCTCAGCATCTACTATTGTAAAACGATAAATATCTTCTAAACTTTGTCCTAACCTATATGGAGAAACATCCACTTCATTTCCTATTGTATAAAGGGTAACAACTTTATTATTTTCAACTCCGAACTGAATATATTGGCTGGAGGAAATAGGATATACCCACCAATCATAACCGTAAGAACTCGGCTCAACCCGAATTGGCTCTCCAAAATTATCCATAAGTTTATTCTTACTTTTCCCGATCCAAATCGATAATCCCGATGTTGGCCTTTCTCCAGGAGTAGTCTCCATCGATTGTTTAATATCGCTTTCTTGATTTTCTTTAAGAGTTTGGGTTTCTGGACCTTTTAATGGTTCATTTTCTTGCTGGTAGTTTTGATAAATACTAATAATTAAAATAATAACAAGAATAATAATGATTCGTAAAACAGTTCTCAGAAATTTCCCTCCTCTCATTATTTCTTCCTTAACATAATGCATATAATAGGATTATTATACCATCGAAAACGATTCTAAAAATTATGTAATATATAAAGCATAGCATATTTTTTTTTTTACTAAAACAATGTTCTTCTATGAATAACACCGCTTACACAAATTAAACAAGAGATAACCACTTTGATTAAAAGTGGTTATCTCTATCGAAACGTGAAATATCTAAATTTTTTGGTTCATGAAGTACTACATGAAGAGGCTGCATTCTGTTCCTAAAAAGGTTTATTTCTAAAATACGATTCTGAAATATTTTCTAACGCTATGTATGCCTGTTTACCTAAAGATTCCCTAATCGCAAAATCTCCTAAAGAAACGATTCCTACAAGTCTCTCTCCTTCTACTATCGGTAACCTTCTAATTTGATGATCCGCCATTACGTTGGCTGCTTCCGTTGCTTCTGTTTCAGGTCCAACTGTTACTAACTCCTTACTCATAATATCTTCTACTTTAGATGAGGCAGGGTGTTTTTCAGCAATACAACGAGTGACGATGTCTCTATCCGTAATTACTCCAACAATTCTATCACCATCAACAATTGGAATTGACCCTATGTTATTCTCTTTCATTTTTACAGCTACTTCAAATACGTTGTCTAATAATGAACACGTTTCAACATCTTTGGCCATAATGTCTTTTATTTTCGTCATCATCATCATCCTTTATTAATCTTTTTCTAGTGTTCGCCATTAATAAGGTTAACCTTATATATTTTTCTCACTTTTGAAATAGATATTCACCTTTAATAATTTTGACATTCACATTAAACTCAGACATTGCAAGAAAAAGAATTTTACACTATTATTAAGAATGAGAAACAGTGCATTTACTATCTTTGTCCATTAACCGATATAAATGCTTCTACCATGTGAAAAGCGTTTAGCTCTAAAAGGCGACTATTTTAATGATGAACATATAAAAGTTTAACTTAACAAGATGGGAACCTTTTAAGCTATAAGCTAGACAATATAGGAGGGAAATTTTATGCGTTTTGAAACAACTGGAATTGAAAAATTAAAAGTAGATCTAAATCGTTTAGATGAAATTATGGAGTCTCACGGCCTTGTTCGTGCTGGACAATGGGATTATGAAAGAGTAACCTATGACCGTAAATTCGAAGTAAGAGAAGGCACTTTTTATCTGCGAATCCAAGGTCTTGCAGTTGAAGGGGACATCGGAAAGCACGATGCTGTAATTCAATTAATGACACCTTTACTTGGTAAACATTATTACCCTCACGGTGTTGAATATGGTGAAGGTGAAGAATTTCCTAAGCACCTTGTTACAACATGTGAAAAACTAATTGCTGATGTTAATAAGGAAGCAACTAATTTTGTTTGGTAAGCTTTTAACTGAGACTGTCCTTTGTAGACAGTCTCTTTTTTTAGTTTTTAATGTACAATTTGTTACCTTTAGAGAAGAAAATAATGGTTGATTTCTACTTGTCTCATGAAAATTCATTTATAAGGTGAGGAGAACTGCTAAAACTCTATCATTTGAAAGTAGAATTTCCATGTAAAATAATTAAAAATACCCTACTTCCCACTGTTCTTTCTTTGTCCTCTCTAATATAATAATAGTAAGAGGTGTCTGTTAGAAAGGGGTACTCCATTGTCCAAGTTTTTCTCCAAAAAAGTTTTAATGATTGTTTTTATCATTTCGTTACTAGCACTATTTACTCTTTTTATTCTTCCTGTTTCAGTCCCCTTAATTGCTGCGATTATCACTGCGCTTTTTTTAGAACCTGCAGTGAAATTTATTCAAAGAAAGCTGACTACTAATCGAAGAGTAGCTGTTTTATCCGTATTTATTTTATTTCTATTATTAGTGGGGGTTTCTTCCTTTTTTGTCACAACTAAGGTTGTAGGAGAAGGAATTAAACTAATTGAAGATGCGCCTAAATATATAAACCAATTAAGTGAGATTTGGTTAGAATACGAGGATAGGTTATTAAATGCAGCAGAGGATTTACCCGATGAGGTTGTTACTGAATTCAGTGATGAAGTGCAAAGCTTCTTAAATAGTGGTAAAACGAAAATCCTTAATTCTCTAAATATAGAAAAAATAAGTGCCTTTTTATCCTATATACCAAATTACCTGGTAAGTTTTCTAGTTTATCTAATCGCATTATTTCTGTTTATGCTTGACC
Organism: Rossellomorea aquimaris TF-12; assembly: GCF_001648555.1. Taxonomy (GTDB): domain Bacteria; phylum Bacillota; class Bacilli; order Bacillales; family Bacillaceae_B; genus Rossellomorea; species Rossellomorea aquimaris. The sequence continues at coordinate 719,111 of NZ_LQXM01000029.1, forward strand.
TTCCGAGAATCAAGTTAAGCATTTATAGTCACTTAACAGAAAGAACAGCAGAAAAGGTTAACTTTATGACCTCCCGCCTGACGTATGTTATTTTTGGGTTTTTTAAAGCACAATTTCTTGTTAGTATCATTATTTTCTTCGTATCCTTAATAGGATTACTGTTTATTGCTCCTGATGTTGCATTAGTAATGGCCACTATTATCTGGGTGGTTGATTTCATTCCTTTAATTGGCTCTATTGTCATTTTAGGGCCTTGGGCTCTCTTCCATTTAATTACAGGAACAATCGCTTTAGGAACACAGCTAGCGGTCTTGGCAGCAATCCTACTCATTATCAGGAGAACCGTTGAACCAAAAGTAATGGGGAGTCATATCGGATTGTCACCATTAGCCACGTTAATTGCCATGTATCTTGGTCTCAAGCTCCTTGGCGTACTAGGATTTATTATTGGTCCACTAGTATTGATTGTATTTAATTCTGCTAAAGAAGCCGGAATTATCAAAATGAATTTTAAGATTTAATTTGAAAAGGACTAACGCTAAATACTGGCATTAGTCCTTTTATTTTTTTAATAAGTTTTTTTCTTTGAGTATTGCTATTTCAGCTAAGAAAGAAGTTTCCACTGCAGGATGCTCCGTTGCGAGCGGGTTCCTCTGCAGAAAGAAAGGAAACCAACATCTGTTCGTTAGAAGAAATCATAAAAGAAAGGGTTATTCTGTTGAGAAAAAATCTTTAATTGATTCACAGCTTCTTGATTATTGGTTATTAATTGACCCATATCTATCAAGGACTGAGGAGTATGTACACCAAATACCAATGATGATAATGCATTAATAGTCATTTCAATGGAAAGTTCACAAGGCTCTTTTCCGGTTACGACTACATCCTGACCCTTAATCATAAAGGTCTCATTGTTCCAACTTGCATTAGCATCCGAAATCCTTAAGGAGAAATGTGTAGAATTGCTTATTTGCTTTAGATAAATCTTCAAAAAGCTTTCCACATCTACTATACGAACCATGAAATAGGGTTGTTTTTCAATTTTAACCTTTGGATCTTTTAGCATAAATGGAAGAACCTCAATAGGATTTAAGATTAATTCGACATCCTCTACCATAGAATCGTGCTGACAAATATAATTCCAAAGTCCAAATCTAGCTTCGCTATTTAACGCAATAAATTCTTCTACTTTAAGTCTCTCTTTTTTCACTTCATAAGTTATATAACCAGTCGGTTCACTTAGTTCATCATAATAGATTGCAATGAATAAATCAGTGATACTTCTTTCCTTCCACCAACTTTTAGTACGGACAAGCATACCGTTTTGTTTTACTGCATAACGTTCATAAATAGTCTCTAACTCAACAGGATAATTATCTTTTGAGTATCGACGAATACATCCTTCTGTTTTGTTTAAAGGCGTAAGGTCCTTTTTTTTCAAATATACTTTTTCAAAAAAAGAAAATACCTCCCATCCGAACTTCCGATAAAAGTCGATAGAAAAAGGGTGAAGCATAGAGATAACCTGATTTTCCTTTTTCATTTGCTCTAAAGAAAAGTTCATTAGGTTACGAACATGCCCCCTCCTTCTAAATTCTGGATATGTAGCCACTCCTGCAATTCCACCCATAGAATATTTCTGCTCCCCCATCCAGACTTCTAAAGGAATAAGGTGAAATTTAGCAGCTAAAATACCCTGATCAAAAATTCCAAAAATACTTTGTTCCTTTAGCTTTTCAAATCGATTTTCCCTTTGCTCTTGAGGCACCTTATATTGAAAAGCATACTCAGAAAGCTGTAAGGATTCTTCATAGTTAGCTTTCTCTAACTTTCTAATCATTCCATCATCTCCTCACTTCTCCAGTTTATTTTCGACTAATTATGCAGCAATTCCTTCAAAACAGAGCAGGTATTAATTCCTTCATGAGTACATTCAGGAACTTTCTTATAAATAGGGAAGCGAACTGCATAGACTCATGCTGAAGTGCAGATATATCTTGGTCCCGAAAACGAAGCTGAGGACTCTGACGAAACTCCTCCGAAATAGCAGGGCGATTCCCTCACCACCCTGTTCATATTTGTTGGTAGAGTCATTTGCAGATTATATATATCAGCACTTAGAAAAGAGAAAAAAACAGATTCTACATGAGTAAACATTAAACTCAAATAGAATCTGTTACATTAGTATCCTAATATGGCTCTTATTACGGAAGTGGTTTCTCCACCTTTATAGAACACGTATAAGAGCAGGTAAACTGCAACACCAGTAATGGCAGTAAAGAACCAAATAAAGCTTGTAATCGGTCCTAACTTCCTATGTCTGGCTAAACGTTGTTTATATCCTGTCCATAAACTCATTAAACCGAATACGGCACCAGTTGTAGCTAATGTGATATGAAAAACCAAAAAGATCGTATAATAAATCTTGATATTGTCTGGGCCACCAAAAGAAGTATTACCAATAAAGATGGTTCTACTTAAATAAATGATAAAAAAGGTTAAGGCAAAAATCCCTGCTAAAGTCATGGTCTTTTGATGTTGTTCGATCTTTCTTTGTTTAATTTGTACCCATCCGATAGCAACTGTTATAGCACTTAATACAATAAAGCTTGTACTGAGGGTAGGTAATATTGGTAAATCCATATGTGTTCCTCTCTTTTCTTCAAAATTCTAAAGGTAATTATGTATCGATTAGAATGACACTTGTCATCCTAATCGATGTTTATCTTTCTGATAGAGTGGTATCTACTTTAGGGTTATATGAAAGATTCTCCTGCTGCTCCTGATCTTTTCTATACCATTGAAAAAATAAGTTAAACAGTACTACACCGAAGACAATTTCTTGAACAATTTTCATCAGAACTCCACCAAGCTGTTGATCATTCTTTGTCGACAATGAAGTGAACAATTCCGGACCTGAAAGAGTCAAGCCCTGAAGAGTATCAACCGGTACACATAAGGCTAAAGCTTTGAGCCATTGATTTGAATCATAATACGTAGCATATAAAGGGTTTTCCGCAAAGATAATGAGTCCACATGCAGGTGTCAGTAACACTGCACTTCCTAATATATATCCGATTCGCTTTAATCCACTCAACTCAAAATCTTCCTCTGCCGGATTAATTAACGGCCACCACATAAATACTGCTAAAACAAATAAGATAAATGTAAATATTCCGTGTAGGGTAATATCCGTTCGAACATGATCAAATACTAATGGAATATGATAGATTGAAAAAAGTAAGTTAAATGAAAGTAATGATATTAATGGCTTTGTCATGAAGCTGAAAATTTGTCTCAATACTGGAAGCTGAATCGTTTCTCTCCATAACCAATTTGGAATACCTAAAATCAGTAGTGGAGTAAAGACTAAGTATAATAACGCCATTTGAGTCATATGGGCTGAAAACAATATTCCACTTAATACTTCTATTGGAGATCCTTTAATTGCATATAGAAGTATCATTGATAATAGAAAGAAAGACGCTTCTTTACGGGTTAACTTACTGCTTTCCTTAAAACTATCTCTCCATTTTATTGTAATCAAAAAATAAACAACCGTTATAAAAACTAACGTTATGATAAAGAAAGGGCTCCATAAAGCCATAAATCCAAAAATACCTAATGGCATCTTCTCACCTCATTTCACATTAAACACCTAATCCCATTATACTTACATCCGTACCTTACTTCAATGTAAGGTAATGACAAGTTCTTGACAATTTAGTTGCGGTCTTCAATTAGAAAGCTACCCAATCAATGAAAAAAGCCAGTCACAAAAAGTGTGACTGACTTTCTATTCATTAGATCCATACAATCGTTACGAATGCTAATACTGTGATACCTGCAACAAGTGCTCCAGAATACAAGAATAATGCAGGAGCTTCATGACCTTTATGACTCATGTGCATGAAGTAATAAAGTTGAAAGATAAGTTGCACTACTGCAAGCAAAAGAATGAATGGTACAACAAAGTACTTATCAAAATCTCCTGCTACTGCAATAAATGCTACTAATGTTAAGAAAATCATTAACATAAATGATGCAACCTGCATTTTCATGTCTTCTGCATTTTTCTTACGACGATATTCGTAATCTACACTTGGGTTACCTGAATTTGATTGTTGATTCGCCATCAGTTTATCCCACCATTCCCATTAAGTATACTACTGTAAAGATAAATACCCATACAACGTCGATAAAGTGCCAATATAGAGACGCTAAATAGAACTTAGGAGCATTGTAAAGGTTTAAACCACGTTTAGCATTACGAAGCATTAAACTCGTAATCCACAATAGACCGAAAGCTACGTGGCCACCATGGAATCCTACTAATGTATAAAAGGATGAACCGAATGCACTACTAGTAAAAGTATGTCCGAATTCGTGAACATAATGATTAAACTCGTAAATTTCTAATCCAAGGAAGCCAGCACCAAGAAGAACCGTAATTAATAACCAAGCTTGCATGCGTTGAAAATTATAATTCTTCATATGGTACATTGCATAAACACTTGTAAGAGAACTTGTAAGAAGTAACATTGTTGCTAAAAATGCTAATGGAAGTTCAAAGATATCAGCTGCAAGAGCATGTGAATCACTTGGAACTTTGTCTTTAAGTGCTAAGTATGTTGCAAATAATGAACCGAATAAAACTGTTTCTCCACCAAGGAAGAACCAGAAGCCCATAAATTTATTTTTCCCCTCAAGGGTAGCCTTTTCAGGGGAGGCTGGCCAGGTCTTCGGCGTGTATTTTTCTTCCGCGTGCATTATGCCTTACCCCCTTTATCGTCATCCATTAAGTCTTCTTTATGAACATGGTATCCATGATCATCCACAACAGAACGTAAGAACATTCCACCTAAAGTGATTAACATACCGATAATCAGAACAGGAATTGCCCATGCTTTGTCTCCATCAGGATGATACATAGCTCCAAACGCAGCTATAAATAATCCTAGTGAAATAATAACCGGTAAAATGGAGTTATTAGGCATATGAATATCCCCAATTGGTTCTGCTGGTGTAAGATCCTTCTTCCCTTCCATTTTCTCTAACCAATACGCATCTAATCCACGGATTAGTGGGGTTTGCTTAAAGTTATAGAATGGTGGTGGTGATGGAATTGCCCATTCAATGGTACGTCCATCTCCCCAAGGATCATTCGATACTTTTACTCCTTTAACTTGAGTCGAAATAACGTTATACACAATAACAAGAACGGCTACACCCATGAAACCTGCTCCAATGGAACTGATAAGGTTTCCAGTTTCTAACCCTTGACCAGGTAAGAACTTCCAAATACGACGTGGCATTCCCATTAAGCCAAGGAAATGCTGAATGAAGAATGTTAAATGGAACCCGAAGAAGAATAGCCAGAAGCCAATCTTTCCTAAGAAATCATTTAACATTGTTCCAAACATCTTCGGCCAGTAGTAATGAACACCTGCTAATAAGGCAAATACTACTCCACCAACGATTACATAATGGAAGTGAGCTACTACGAAGTAAGTATCATGGAACTGATAGTCTGCTGTTGCAGCTGCGTTCATGATCCCTGTAACTCCACCTGCAACGAATGTAGGAATGAAAGCTACTGCATAAAGCATAGGAGTCGTAAAACTTATGCTTCCTCCCCACATAGTGAGAAGCCAGTTAAAGATTTTAATTCCAGTTGGAACGGCAATCGCCATTGTAGCAACTGCGAAGATAGCATTTGCTATCGGTCCTAGACCTACTGTGAACATATGGTGAGCCCATACCATGAATCCTAAGAAACCGATTAGGACTGTTGCGAAAACCATGGAAGAGTAACCAAATAAACGTTTTCTTGAGAAATGTGGAATAATCTCAGAGAATATTCCAAAGGCTGGTAAAACAAGAATGTACACTTCCGGGTGACCAAAGATCCAAAAGAAGTGTTCCCATATAATGGTGTTCCCTCCATTTGCTACATCGAAGAAATTTGATCCAAACATACGATCAAATAGCATTAAGAATAATCCTACAGTTAATGCAGGGAAAGCAAATAGAATAAGAGCAGATGTAACAAATACTGTCCACGTAAACAGTGGCATACGCATATATGTCATACCTGGAGCACGCATATTAATGATGGTAACTAGAAAGTTAATACCACCAATTAAGGTACCTGCACCCGATATCTGTAATCCTAATACATAGAAGTCAATACCATGACCTTTTGAATGTAATGAAAGCGATGCATAGGAAGTCCACCCTGCATCAGGCGCTCCGCCTAAGAACCAAGAAAGGTTAAGGAATACTCCCCCAGCGAAGAATAACCAAAAACCTAATGAATTTAGGAAAGGAAACGCTACGTCTCGAGCACCAATTTGTAATGGTACAACAGCATTCATAAATGCAAATATCAACGGCATAGCCGCTAAGAAAATCATCGTTGTACCGTGCATTGTTAATATTTCGTTGTATAAACCTGCACTAACAAAATCATTGTTAGGCACTGCAAGTTGTATACGAATGATAAGAGCTTCCAGACCACCAACTAAGAAGAAAAATCCTCCTGCCATTAGGTAAAGGATGGCGATCTTTTTATGGTCTACTGTAGTTAAATAATCCCATACAGTCGCTCCGAAGCCTTTTTTCTGTGCATAGCTACTCACGATTAAACCTCCCTTTTTACTAATCCCCTATTATTCTTGAACCTTTAAGCCCATAAGGTACTCTGCAAGGGCATCCAGTTCTTCTTCATTCAGGTTACCATATGTACCTGTCATTGTGTTTCCTGGCTTATACTGCTCAGGGTCTTTTAACCAATTTTTAAGTTCTTCTTCATTGTGATCTAAAAAGCCTGCAATACGAGAACGTTCACCGAAATTAGCCAGGTTTGGTGCTTTACGAGCAACTTCTGGACGTCCATCCTGTGGTGAAACTGCGTGACAAGCTAAGCATTTTTGGTTGAAGATTTCTTGTCCTTGTTTTGCTTTTGCAGTAGTCGGTTTAGGTTCTGCTGCATTTTTCATATCTTCTACCCATGCTGTAAACTCATCTTTCGGAAGTGCTTTTACTTTAAAGTCCATGATTGCATGAGATGGTCCACAAAGTTCAGTACATTTCCCGTAGAATAATCCACCAGCTTCATCAGACTTTTGACCATCAAACTCAAGGAAGAAAGTATTTTGATTATCAACGTTTGCATCAATCTTACCTCCAGCAGCTGGAATCCAGAATGAATGCTTTACATCTGAAGCAGTGACATTAAAATAAACCCTTTCATCTGTAGGAACTACCAGTTCCTGAGAAGTAATGATTTTTTGATCAGGGTATTCAAATTCCCACCAATAAAGATTAGCACGTACATTGACAACTAATACTTCACGGTTTCCATCTTTATCTTTCTTCTCCATAGCTTTTGTGTCAGCTAATTCGAATGTAGACGTTACAGTAGGAACGGCAAGAATCAGTAGAAGGATAATTGGGATTACTGTCCACACAATTTCTAATGTATGGCTTCCTTCAACTTGTTTAGGAATAGTAGTATCTCCTTTTTTTCTACGGAAACGAATGATCGCAACCATATAAACGATTACTACTACAATGATTACTAATACCATTATTAACGTTGACAGTATCATTAAATCATATTGTGACTGTGCTACTTCACCAGCTGGCTGTAATGTGGATAAAAACGGCTCTCCACAACCAGAAAGAACTAGCGCCATCATTGCTACAATTGAGAATAAGCGCCACTTAGATAGCCTTGCTTTCATAGCTTAATCAAACCCCTCTTTCATGTAATGTACTTTTTGAATAAAACAAGGACTCATAAAAATATCTATTTGGATTTCTTATCAGAAAGAATTCCCACATTTTTTATAGTACGGTAACAATAACCATAGCTACAAACAAGATGGTCAAATAATTAAGAGAATAAACAAACATAAGTTTTGACCATTTTATATCATCTTTCATTTTATAACCTGCTAACCCAAGGGCTAACCAGCCAATATTGAAAGCTGTTGCTAATACAAAGAAGAACATTCCCAAATCCATCAAAAAGAAAGGTAGTGGTAAAAGGGCTGCAACCCAAGCGACAATATGGTGCTTCGTTTTAGCAAATCCCTTCACTACTGGAAGCATTGGTATATTCGCTGCTCTGTATTCTTCCACTCTCTTCATTGCTAAAGCGTAGAAGTGTGGTGGTTGCCATATGAACATCATTAAAAACAATACCCATGCTATTAAATCTAGATTTGCATCTACCGCAGCCCATCCAATTAATGGTGGAACAGCACCTGATATACTTCCTACAATAGTATTACTAACATACTTTCGTTTTGACCACATTGTATATAATACAACGTAACTAAAGACTCCTATAATTCCAATTACACCTGCTGTAACAGTTGTCATAAACAACATGATAGTACCGATAGTAATCATCAATAACCCAAGGCCTAATGCTTTAGGTCCGTTAATTTTCCCAGTTACAGTCGGTCTTCCCTTCGTTCGTTCCATGAGATGATCTATATCTCGATCATATACATTATTTATACTACATGAACCTGCAATGATAAGGGATGATCCAATTAAAGTAAGGAATATAACATCGAGAGAATTTAGAAAGTGTGTATTTGTAAAATAAAATGCTAACCACATTCCTGTAAAAGTTGTAATAAGGTTAGAATTAACGATTCCAATTTTTATTAATGATAAAAAATCTTTCCAAACAGTTGTGGCTGTTATATCAGCTTCTTCTAAATTTGCCATCGTACGACTATTAGACATTTTTCTCCTCCTCTCTTTAAACGCCAGAGGCTTATACTACCTCTATACTATAAAGGAAATGCATAACCATTACTATCTCTCTTTAATGAATCATGCATAGATAGAAATAGTATATATGCTATCAATATAATATTAAACCATATATTTTTTCCTTTTTGGGAGTGAAATGAACAATATTGTGAAGAAATTGTGAAGAAAGAAATTCATCAGGAATTCTTCATCATATTACAAACATTTTAAACCCATCATATCACAAATATGAAATAAGCGCTTCCAGATTTCACATTTCTATAAATTAGTATAATTTCTTCACTAATTGTCATTTTATGGTACGTAAATAGCTAATGTCATTTTTTAGACAATTCTTCTCTACTTTCGGTCTAAATAATGGTACAAAGTATACAACCATTGATTTTATTGGTTTGAGTTACTCATACTTTTCAAGCGCCTATATAAGATTGAACATACTGCATATTAAATTAGAAATAATCAAGATTCTGTAACATTTTATCGGTTGAGTTTTCTGTGTCTTTTATGTATTATCGTAAAGGCATATATATTTTTCTAGTATTTTATCTTATAGAAAGTGTGTAGAGTCTATTAGTTAAGAAGGTGAATAGATTGCATAAAGGTTTAAAATGGCTTGCCGTTCTTACTACTCTTGGCATGTTATTTGTTCTTTTAGGTGGAGCTCTTGTGACAAAAACTGAATCAGGAATGGGTTGCGGACGGTCCTGGCCACTATGTCATGGGCAATTAATTCCTAGTAATATAACGATTGAACTTGTTATTGAACTGGCTCATCGCGTTGTTTCTGGTGGAGTGGGTTTGTTGGTATTAGCCTTATCAGTATGGTCATGGAAGTCAATAGGGTATAAGCGGGAAACCAAATTTTTATCCATACTATCTTTCTTTTTTATTGTGCTTCAAGGTCTAATTGGTGCAGCAGCAGTTGTATGGGGACAATCTGACTTTGTATTGGCATTACACTTTGGCATCTCGCTTTTATCTTTTGCTTCTATATTATTATTAACCCTGCTTATTTTTGAAGTGGATCAAAAATTTGACGCAAACAATTTAGTGATTGACAAACGTATGAGATTTCATATGGTGGGTGTCACATTGTATAGTTATATTGTGGTTTATACAGGAGCTTTAGTACGACATACAAACTCAAGCCTTGTTTGCAAGGATTGGCCATTATGTGTAAACTCAGCCCCTAGCCTCCCCACTAATTTATACGAGTGGGTTCAAATGGGCCATCGAATGGCAGCGGGATTAATCTTTATCTGGATAGCTTATATTACGTATTTGGCCATAAAAGAACATAAGCATCAAAAAGTCATCTATTGGGGATGGATCATTGCATTTACGCTAGTTTCTCTTCAAGTAATATCAGGGGCCTTAATCGTGTTCACTCGACTAAATCTCGGAATTGCTTTATTACACGCTCTTATTATCGCCTGCTTATTTGGACTGCTATGTTACTTTAACTTGTTGGCATCCCGTAGTCGTCTTCAAAAATAACCAATAAAAATTTTCTAATATAGCTCACAAAAAAGGTCAGAGAATAAATTCTCTGACCTTTTTAAGTCTAAAAACGCTTTTTCAACCTATTTAATGTCCACTCTTACGCTTTTTGTACTTCTATCAATAAATCTCCAGGGCTAATAGCATCCCCATTTTGAACATATATATCTTTAATCACACCAGCAAATGGAGCTTGAACAGTGGTCTCCATTTTCATGGCTTCAGTGATCATTATATGATCGCCTCGCTCCACCTTTTCTCCTTTTTCAGCAATAACCTTTATGACTGTACCAGGCATAGATGCACCAATATGACTGTCATTTTTAGGATCTGCTTTCATCTTTGTAGCAACGGTAGATTTGATGCTTTCATCCCTAATTACAATTTCACGAGGTTGACCATTGAGCTCAAAGTATACGATTCTGGTACCATCAGCTTGCGCTTGACCAATTGAAACTAGTTTAACGATCAATGTCTTACCCGTTTCTATTTCTACTTCAATTTCCTCTCCAAGCCTCATACCAAAAAGGAATGTTGGTGTATCGAGAACTGAAATATCACCGAATTGCTCCATCGTGTGAGCATACTCCTTAAAGACTTTTGGATATAAGGCATAGCCTAGTGCATCAAAGCTTGTCACAGGGCGACGAAGTTCTTCATAAAGTTCTTCTTTTAATGTTGAAAAATCCACATCATCTAAGAGCTCTCCAGGTCGAACAGTTAATGGTGAGCGCCCTTTTAAAATAACCTTTTGCAGGTCATCCGGGAAGCCCCCGTGAGGCTGACCAAGATATCCTTCAAACAACTCAACAACTGAATCAGGGAAATCAATTTTTTCACCTTTTTCAATTACATCTATTTCTGATAAATCATTTTGAACCATGAATAATGCCATATCTCCGACAACTTTAGAAGAAGGAGTAACCTTTATAATATCTCCAAAAAGATGATTTACTCGTGCGTACATTTCTTTTACTTCTTCCCAGCGATGCCCTAAGCCCACTGCTTTTGCTTGTTGTTGAAGATTACTGTATTGACCTCCTGGCATCTCGTGCTTATAGACTTCAGAATGTGGAGACATCATTCCACTTTCAAAATCCACATAATATTTACGAATGTCTTCCCAATAGTGCGACAGTGTTTCAAGTGAATCAATATTCAATTTAGGTTCACGCTCGGTACCTTTTAACGCATAATAAAGGGAGTTAGCACTTGGTTGAGATGTTAGTCCTGCCATAGTACTAAGTGCAGTATCAACGATGTCTACTCCTGCTTCAATGGCTCTTGCATACGTATAAATACCATTTCCACTAGTATCATGAGTGTGTAAGTGAATAGGGATATTCACCGTATCTTTCAATTCAGATATTAAGCGATAAGCAGCTTGAGGTTTTAATAACCCTGCCATATCTTTGATTGCTAATATATGCGCTCCGCTTCCTTCTAAGTCTTTAGCTAAATTTTTGTAATAGTCGATGCTATATTTCGTTCGAGTCGGATCTTCAATGTCACCTGTATAGCAAATAGCTGCTTCTGCAACTTTTCCACTTTGTCTTACAGCATCTATAGCAACTTCCATTCCTTTTACCCAGTTTAAACTATCGAAGATTCTGAAAACATCGATTCCAGCATAGGCAGACTTTTCAACAAATTCTTTAATTACGTTATCGGGATAATTTTTATATCCTACAGCATTTGAAGCTCTAAGCAGCATTTGGAATAATACATTTGGTATTCTTTCTCTCATCGTAAGCAGTCGATTCCATGGGTCTTCCTTTAAAAAACGATAGGCAACATCGAACGTTGCTCCTCCCCACATTTCAAAGGAGAACATATCTGGAAGCAACTCTGAGGTAGGTTCAGCAATCTGCTTTAAATCATTCGTTCTAACACGAGTGGCAAGTAAAGACTGATGAGCATCCCTAAACGTCGTATCGGTTAAAAGAACTGATTTTTGATCCTTCACCCAATTAACCAATCCTTCTGCACCATGTTGGTCTAATATTTGCTTAGTACCAGGTTGAAAATCATTTAAAGACTGAAGTGATGGAATTCTAGGCTTTGTAAAAACTGGTTTTTTCTTTTTTTCGATTCCAGGGAATCCATTAACTGTTACATTTCCAATATACGCAAGCATCTTTGTTCCACGATCTTTACGTTTAGGGAAAATAAATAATTCTGGAGTTTTATCAATAAAAGAAGTATTATACTCCCCAGTTATGAACTTTTCATGTTTAACTACATTCTCTAAAAAAGGAATATTTGTTTTTATTCCACGAATTCTAAATTCTTGAAGATTTCTGACCATTTTGGATGCAGCTTGTTCAAAGGTTAACGCCCATGTTGAAAGCTTCACAAGTAAAGAATCGTAATACGGTGTGATGACTGCACCTTGGTATCCGTTTCCAGCGTCTAAACGAACTCCAAAGCCACCTCCTGAACGATAAGCCATAATCTTTCCTGTATCAGGCATGAAATTATTTAATGGGTCTTCCGTTGTGACACGCGACTGAATAGCGAATCCATTTGTACGAATATTCTCCTGAACCGGTATGCCTAATTTATTCGTATGTAAGGAATGTCCCTCAGCAATTAATAGCTGTGATTGAACAATGTCCACGCCTGTTACCATTTCAGTGATCGTATGTTCCACCTGAACTCGTGGATTCACTTCGATAAAATAAAATTCATTATTAGCTACCAGGAACTCAACTGTACCAGCGTTAACATATTTTACGTTTTCCATCAATCGAACTGCTGCATCACATATGTCCTCTCTTAACTTTTCAGGTAAGGAAACAGAAGGAGCTATTTCAACTACCTTTTGGTGGCGTCTTTGAATTGAACAATCTCGTTCATATAAATGAACAATATTCCCTTCCTCGTCTCCTAGAATCTGCACTTCAATATGCTTTGGATTCTCAACAAATTTCTCAACATAAATTTCGTCATTACCGAATGCTGCTTTTGCTTCAGATTTTGCACGTTCGTATGCTTCTTTCAAGCTTTCAAGGTTTCTGACAATACGCATACCACGTCCGCCACCACCTAAAGAAGCTTTAATGATTATTGGGAACCCATTATCCTTCCCGAAGCTAATGACCTCTTCTAAAGTAGAAACAGGGCCTGGGCTACCAGGAATAACTGGAATATTGGCTAACTGAGCTTGGTGTCGAGCCTTCACTTTATCTCCAAACATATCCAGATGTTTTGTATGAGGCCCTACAAAGGTAATCCCTTCTTCTTCACATCTTCTGGCAAAATGAATGTTTTCTGATAAAAAACCATAGCCTGGGTGAATAGCATCTACATCCGCTTTCTTAGCGATTCTAATGATATCTTCTATATCCAGATAAGCATCTATCGGCTTCTTTCCTTCACCAACTAAATATGCTTCATCAGCTTTATATCGATGATATGCTCCAGAGTCTTCCTTACTATAGATTGCAACTGTTCTAATATTTAGTTCCGTACAAGCCCGGAACACGCGGATAGCAATTTCTCCACGATTAGCTACTAGTACTTTTTGAATTTTCTTCAATACACTCTCTCCTTTTAGCTGTTCATGATTGAAAATCTTTCATTAAGCAGTCTATGAAAAAAGGGCTGACCCAAAGAACGATACTAAAAGTACCTTAGGGGGCAGACCCTAGACTTATCATTTAGATCATTATTCTTTCAAAACTACATTTTTAACCCATATATTTTACCGCTTGTATTCCTATTCTCCGTTGGTGGACTATTTTCCTGCTTTGTTTTATATTTTTCTTCATATTTAACAAACATAGAGACATTTACAAGTACTCCCATGGAAAGTGATAACACTAATAGTGAAGAACCTCCATAGCTAATAAACGGAAGGGGGACACCTGTGATTGGAATTAATCCTGACACACCACCTAAATTGATGAATGCTTGGATTCCAATCATACTTGAGATTCCAATAGCTAACATCGTACCGAAAGGATCCTGGCATTTAACTCCTGTATAAATCCCTCTAAGAACAATATACGAGAGCCCTAAAATAACAAAACTTACTCCAAACACACCAAGCTCTTCGGCGATAATCGCCATGATAAAATCCGTTTGCGGTTCGGGTAGATACCCTAGTTTCTGAACACTTTGCCCTAAACCTAACCCCTTTATTCCACCTGAACCAATGGCCAAATAGGAGTTAACCAAGTGGTAGCCCTCACCTTGAGCATATTTAAAGGGGGATAAATATGCTTCAATTCTGCTAAGTCTTTCCTTTGTAAAAATAAATCCCCTAGCTAAATAGATGACTGGTGATAGGATCAGGAAAAAACCTATACCTACCCCAGCTAACTTGAAGAACGTTTTAAAACTTATACCTGAACATAAGATTACAATCATTCCTATGGCAAATATGATAGCTGCGGTACCAAAATCCGGCTCAAGAAAAACGAGGAAACAAATAAATCCCAGAAATAAAAGTGGTGGAGCTAGTCCCTTGTTAAAATCGTCTATATAACTTTGTTTCTTAGAGTAAACCGATCCAAGATAAATGATAACAGCAAGTTTTGCAAACTCAGAAGGTTGAATATTCATAATTCCAACATCTATCCAACTTTTAGCATTATTTACTTCTGTACCAATAATATGTACTGCAAACAATAACCCGATAATGACAAACATAAATGGCTTTATAATGATTCCTACCTTAAATGCTTTGTATGGAAACCATGCTGCTGCTGTAAAAGCAATAAATCCAATTACTATAAAAATCAATTGCCTTTTATAAAAATGGTCACTGTCCCAACCAAACCGTTCAACAGCCATAACCATACTTGCACTGTAAATCATAACTAAGCCAAACAAACATAAAAATAAATATACAGCTATTAATGAATAGTCATAGGACTTTAAAATTTTTTTAATCATGACATTTTCAACCCTTTTTATTATTCTGTTTCTATGCTCGATTTTCAAATCCGAATTTTTCTTCACGAAATTACTATAAAAATTATGTAATGGTTCAATATTATGTAGCTGCTTATGGAATCATCATAAACAAAAAAACTCAAACAACAGAACGATGTATTGTTTGAGTTGTCATGACTATTTTACTTTTTTGTAGATGCTTCATGAAGGGCAGAAAGTTGTCTTTCTAAAGAATCAATAAGCTCTTTTCCATCTACATCGTCTACTAGCCCTAATCGGACTGCAAATTCTATTTCACGGGATAATCCGAACATTTGGGTATCCAACACTTCCTCATAAAGAGGGCATTGGGGCATCGTTAAATTATCCATTTGTACTTTTATAAGTTGTAAAATCTTTTCTGCGTCGGCCTTTAATAATTCATAGGCTTTTTCTCGATGATTAACTGTCATTTCTGACGCCACAGTGATCCCCCCCATTCCGAACAAATAGCATTCCTGTCTTAAAATTTTATCGTTAATCCGCTAAAATTGCAAGAAAAATAAGTGTTTTTGTTAGGAATGAGTAAGTTTTATCACTTGTTTATTTTAGAGCTTCAAGATTGTATTACTCCTTTAAAAAATACTCCATGAATATTTAGTACTGAGCATTTCCAAAAGCTTTAAGCCGCCACTGCTATTTCCTATTTCATCTAGCGCAGGTCCAAAGACTCCGATTCCACATTTCCCCGGCACAGAACCCATTATCCCTCCGGACACTCCACTCTTTGCAGGGATGCCTACTTTAATTGCAAATTCACCAGAACTATTGTACATCCCACATGTAACCATAAATGTCTTACAAATACGGGCAACATCTCTCGAGATGACTTGCCTACCTGTTTCGAGATCTATACCATCATTAGCAAACACCGCTCCAATTTTTGCTAAATCAACACAGTTCATCTCAACGGCACATTGTTTAGTGTAAAGAACAAGTAAATCTTCAACATTACCAGTTATAACTCCGTGTTGTTTCATAAAATAGCAAAGGGAACGATTTAAGTTTGCTGTTTGTAATTCTGAATAAGCCACATCTTCATTGTACGAAACCTTTTCTCCTGTTAAGTGACAAATAAATTCAAGTAACCTATCCCATTTCTCAATAACCGTATCACCTTTGATCATATTGGTTACTGCCAAAGCTCCTGCATTAATCATTGGATTTAGAGGTTTTGAAGGTTTATGAGTTTCGAGCTTTGCTATTGAATTAAATGGATCTCCCGTTGGTTCCATTCCCACCTTTGAAAACACTTTTTCTTCCCCATAATCCATTAAGACCAAAGCCAAAGTAATGACTTTGGAAATACTTTGTAAAGTGAATTTTTTCATATAATCCCCACTATAAAATGAGGTGTTATCTAAAGAGTATATACAAATAGCTAAATCAGTTGGGTCCTGATCACTTAGAGCAGGAATATAATCCGCTACTTTACCTTTTATCGCAAATGGCCTTGCTTGATTTATTAAATCATCAAGTAAATCTTGAGTGTGGTTCATTTTTTTCACACGCTCCTTTTCTTCTCTAAATAGTTTCCCTTAATTCCACGTTAGGAAACACTGTAAATGCTTTCATTTATATGTGACAAACCTTTTTATAACATATATACTTGTACTATCAGCTAGAGAAAAAGGAGGAAACTTCAGTGGAAAGCATTGTACCCATTAAAGGAAAAGTAAAATTCACCATCACACTAGATCCGGGGGTCTGGATATTCGATGACAGAAAAATTGACCTGACCACTTATTTTCATCAGCCAAATGAACGAGTTGATGAATTAGAAGAGTATACGAAAGCAATATCAAAGCATTGGTCTAGAGAGATACAAGAAGGTGCCACCTATCCACCAACCTTAAAAACTGAAAAGAAATTTGAAAAGGAAAAGATTCTCTCCGGAACCTTCGCTATTCCGTTAACTCCTTTCCTTACGAACGCAGAACCTACTAATGAAGCAACTTCCGTTGTAATCGAAACGGAAAATAATGAATATAAAATAGCCCTGTCTAAAATCGATGATTTATTATTAGCTTTCTCTAAAAATGGAAAACCATTAAGGGAAGATGGTCCTATACATATCATTTATCGAGATGGCTCTAACCAGCACAACCCAATTACATCTGTTAAAGGGTTTCGTGTTGAATAACAAACGATTGAATATTATCCAATAAAACACAAACAAAAAAAACGATTCAGGAACACCTGAATCGTTTTTTTCATACAGTATTATTGTGTTTGTAAACAATGCTCTTAAAGTATATCTGCTGCAAGTTGTGCAAGGCCAGAACGCTCACCCTTCATCAACTTTACATGACCTGCTAATTTTTGATCTTTAAATTTTTCTACTACATAGGTTAACCCGTTGTTGTATTCATCTAAATAAGGGTGATCTATTTGAGCAGGGTCTCCCATTAACACAATCTTACTCCGCTCTCCTACACGTGTTAAAATCGTTTTCACTTCATGTTTTGTTAAGTTTTGAGCCTCATCAATTATAATAAACTGATCCGGGATACTTCTACCCCTGATATACGTTAGAGCCTCTACCTCTATTGATCCCATACCTGCTAAAATATCATCTAATTCTCCAGGTTTTTTTACATTAAATAAATATTCTAAATTATCGTAGATAGGTTGCATCCAAGGACGAAGTTTTTCTTGTTTCTCCCCTGGAAGATATCCGATGTCCTTACCTACTGGTACAATAGGACGTGCGACAAGTAATTTGTTGAATTTATGAAAATCCTCTGTTTGAAGCAGACCTGCTGCCAATGCTAATAACGTTTTGCCAGTCCCCGCTTTACCAATCATGGTCACTAAAGAAATGTCGTCTCTTAACAAAAGCTCCGTTGCCATTGTTTGTTGAACATTTCGAGCTTTTATTCCCCACATATGTTCTTGGTCGTACACTAATTTCTTTACCTTTAAACCAGTTGCATCTACCATTCCAATAGCCGAAGCAGAGCTACCTAAAGCATCTTTCATAATTAAAAATTGATGGGAATGAAATCTTTGCTTCGTCATATCCGAAAGAGTAAGCTCTCCCTTATCATAAAATTGATCAAGCCACTCTCTTTCAGTGTATACTTCCATAAACCCAGTATATATATCATTAACCTCGATAACACGGTCACTTAAGAAATCCTCGGCTTGTAAGCCTAAGGCATCGGCTTTAACTCTCACAAGTGTGTCTTTACTTACTAAAATGACAGACTTTCCATCTTTCTTTGCCTCTTCTTCTAATGATAAGTTTTTGGCAACCGCAATAATTCGATTATCATTGGTTTTCTCTACAAATATTTCTTGCAATTGTTGAAAGGAACGGTGATTCAATTCTATTCTAAGAGATCCCCCAGTATATAAAGGGATTTTTTCATGGAGCTTTCCTTCTTGCCTTAAATTATCTATTAACTTCGATACATGTCTTGCGTTTCTTCCGATTTCATCCATATAACGCTTCTTAGAATCCACTTCTTCTAAAACGACTGCAGGTATAACCACCTCATTATCTTGAAATGAAAAGATGGCTTGTGGATCTTGTAATAAGACATTGGTATCTAAAACATAAATTTTATTCAAATCGATGCCTCCTGCTCCTGATTTCTTCTTACTATTGTATGTAGCCAATGGTGTTCCGGTTATTCCTAGCTACGTAAATAGGACGGCCCGTTTCTAAAATATATGAATAAACGTATAAAGATAGAAGAAAATTACACAATAAGAAGAGATAATGATCACAATTCGGGAGGTACAACATGACTAAGCTTATCTATCTTTTCATACTAACCCTTATCCTTTCAGCCTGCGCTAACAAAAATGAGGTTGGGTATAATAATGATCAAAACAGTAAGAATACTAAACCCATCTCTGTAGAAGATAGCAATATTCAGCATGTAGAAAGAAAATCTGGGCAACAAATTTCAAAACATCTCGTAAGCTTAACAACTGGAATTCCAGATGTTAAAGATGCCACCGCTGTTGTCTTTGGTAAATACGCATTTGTCGGCATTGACATTGACTCCAATGTTGAGCGCTCACAGGTAGGTTCCATCAAATACTCCGTTGCCGAAGCTTTAAAGGATGACCCTTATGGGGCTCAAGCTATTGTTGTGGCAGATCCTGACTTATATGCAAGACTAAAGGAAATCAGCAAGGATATCCAAAACGGACAACCTGTACAAGGAATTATGAACGAATTATCTGACATCTCCGGAAGGTTAATGCCAGAGCTACCAAAATCATTAAAACAAACAGATCCAGAAAATGCTCCAAAAGAACCCAAGAAAAAAATCAACAATACAAAAGAGAAACAGTTAAAGAAAGAACAAGAAAATCAATCGTATAAAAAAATTGACTAATTTGAAAGATGTTAGCATATTTTACAAAATACACTCACTCCCCTCCCATTCAAGGCAACAAGTCTTAGGAGAATCAAATAAAAAAGGAAAAAGCCATGAAACGCTTAATATTTAAGCATCTTTCATGGCTTCTATTACTTGTCGATCTAAACGATCAGCTGCATTTTTATCGTAAGTCTTTTCATAAGTCGGTTCGGTAGAAATTTTTGATCCATAAAACATGACGTCTCTGACCTCATCAATGTCAAGCTTAAAAAGCGTTAGCTTTAATGGCACCCCATCAAGTTTCGATTGATGGATCACTGCTTTTCCGCCAATAGAATAGGTAGATTCATTGGCAATTAAATTAATGACTACAAGAGAGTTTTTCTTAATATTCTCAACAATTCTAGATCGTTGATCCACAGCAAAAAAAACAGTCTGCTCATCTTTAGCGAACACCCAGGAAATGGCGCTTACATTTGGACCGCTACTTTCATGATCAACGGTCGACAAAGTCACAAATTTTTCCGTTTGTAGTTGTTCAAATAATGCAGGAATTAAGCTACGTTCTACTTGATTAGCCATACAATCCCCCTTTATATAGCTTAATGGAATATTTTCAAGTGTTAGCCTATTGTTAGCATGTTTCAATTTGATTATACTATATCAAATTGTCATAATAAATACACACAACAAAGTTATTTAAAGCGTTTGTTCTTACTACATGATATACTAATGACACTAGACTTATGAATAGATAAAGTTAGAGGTGTGAAATATGAGAGTTAAATGTGCGTTGTGTGAAGTAATTGATAATATCGATGATTACTCATTACAAGCGAAGAGATTACGAAATAGACCGATTCACACATATATGTGTGATTCCTGCCATGACCGCATAAAAGAAAAAACAGAAGAGAGAGTATCCACAGGTAATTTTAAATTTTATAAATCTCCACAAGTGGAAGATGAATTTTAAAAAGATTTCATTCGGAGTATTCGTTGGATTAATTTCAGGTTCCCTACTAGGAGTATTTTTAAAATTTATACAAAACATCACAAACATAAATGTATATGTCCTATTACTCAACGTAGATTTTCTTCCACTAATCGGGAAGGTAAGCTGGCCAGAATGGATTGAATTTTCATTTCATCTCTTGATTTCATGTATATTAGGAGTAACCTTCATATTCTTAATAAAAAAGACAAATTGTTCAATTAAAATGATTTGGTTATTATCCTTTGCATTGACCCTTCCAACAGTATTACTTTACTTTCCCCTTTCTTATTTAGCTCTAAAAGATGTACCAGAGCTACTAAATTTCAATGCCATTTTTATATGGACGTTAGGACATTTACTTTACGCAATATCTTTACCAGCCATATATTTTCTAGGTAAAAAAAGGATGTCATCTCTTTAACCGAGATGACATCCTTTTTAATGATCTTTTATACATTACCTTTTTTCTTTTCGTTTGTTAAACGAATCTTGTATATGACTAAAATAAGAGCAGCTACCACTAATCCCTCAGCAACAGGTAAAAAGATGCCTAAGAATGTTAAAACCGTACATCCTACTAGCAGGAAGATATAGATTAGGATCGACTTCATTAACGGTAGCTTCTTTGCAAAACCGAGTTTGTACACTAAAATACATAGTCCTACAATGGTCAAATACAGCAACCACATACCCATTTCCGCGTTTTCGTCTACACGGTAAAGGGATGCGAAAAAGGACAAACGCTCTGTTACATCCATTTCCTACTCTCCCTTCAATCCGTTTATTGAGTAACCTTGTTCTTCTTTTCTGCTCTTTCTCGCTCATTCTTATCCAGAATTTTTTTACGAAGACGAATTGATTCTGGAGTTACTTCACAATACTCGTCATCATTTAAATATTCAAGAGATTCTTCTAATGTCATGATTCTTGCCTTTTTAATGGTTACGGTTTGATCTTTGTTGGCAGAACGGACATTCGTCGCTTGTTTCAGCTTCGTGATATTAACGGTAATATCATTTTCTCTTGTATGTTCTCCAACAATCATTCCACCATAGATTTCTGTACCGGATTCAACGAAGATAATGCCGCGATCTTCCACTTGCATGATTCCGTATTGAGATGCTTTCCCAGTTTCCATTGATACAAGAACACCTTGACGACGTCCACCAACGCGACCTTTTTGAAGTGGCTGATAGCTATCGAATGTGTGATTGATGATACCATAACCGCGAGTAAGGGTCATGAATTCAGTTGAATAACCGATTAATCCACGTGCAGGTACCATGAACATTAGACGAACCTGACCATTACCGTTGTTCACCATATCTAGCATTTCACCTTTACGTTGACCAAGTGATTCAATGACTCCACCCATATATTCTTCAGGGATGTCAATTTGAACACGCTCAACAGGCTCACTTTTCACGCCATCAATCTCTCTAATGATAACCTGTGGTTTAGATACTTGTAATTCGTAACCTTCACGACGCATGTTTTCAATCAGGATTGATAGGTGAAGCTCTCCTCTTCCTGAAACCGTCCATGCATCTGGTGAATCGGTTGGTTCAACACGTAAGCTGACATCTGTTTGAAGCTGAGCTAGTAAGCGCTCTTCGATTTTTCTTGAAGTAACGAATTTACCTTCTCTACCTGCAAATGGACTGTTGTTTACAAGGAACGTCATTTGAAGTGTAGGCTCATCAATGCGAAGAACCGGAAGTTGATCTTGATGTTCAACTGGGCAAACCGTTTCACCGACGTTAATATCTTCCATTCCAGAAACAGCGATTAAATCGCCAGCCTTTGCTTCTTGAATTTCTTCACGCTTTAATCCGAAGAAACCAAAAATTTTCGTTACACGGAATTGTTTAACTGTTCCGTCAAGCTTCATTAACACTACCTGTTGACCAACCTTCATTGTCCCTCTGAATACACGGCCGATACCAATACGACCGACATAGTCATTGTAATCAAGCAGCGCAACCTGAAATTGCAGTGGATCTTCAGAGTTATCTACTGGAGCAGGGATATGCTCAATGATTGAATCGTATAAACACTGCATGTTTTCATCTTGTTTTTCAGGGTCTGGATCTGTACTTGCTGTTCCATTGATGGCTGAAGCATAGACAACCGGGAATTCAAGCTGTTCATCATTTGCGTCCAGTTCAATGAATAATTCTAATACTTCATCGATTACTTCTTCAGGACGTGCTGAAGGCTTGTCAATTTTATTGACAACAACAATTGGTGTAAGATTTTGTTCTAGTGCTTTCTTAAGAACGAAACGGGTTTGAGGCATACAACCTTCATACGCGTCTACTACTAGTAGTACACCGTCTACCATTTTCATGATACGTTCTACTTCTCCACCAAAGTCAGCGTGTCCTGGAGTATCAAGAATGTTGATACGTGAGTCTTTATATTGAATCGCCGTATTTTTCGCTAGGATTGTAATACCGCGTTCTCTTTCTAAATCATTTGAATCCATCGCACGTTCTGAAACTGTTTCATTTTCGCGGAAGATTCCTGATTGCTTTAAAAGCTCGTCTACTAAAGTCGTTTTTCCATGGTCAACGTGAGCAATAATAGCAATATTTCTAAGGTCATTTCTTAAGTTCATATTTCCACTCCTGAATATTGGATTTCTTTCCTAATAGGTTAAAGATATGTTCGATTTCTGTTCAACTAGACCATTATATCACAGCATGTAGAAAAGCCATAATAAATCTTTTTGGCTAGCGTAACTTCTCAGGCTTTTGTACCTGCCATGCCCCTTCTCTTTGCACAATATCTGTGTAACCGGTAAAATTCAATAAAAAAATACATACTTTCATGTTATTATAACCATTGAAGCCAATTTAGTTTAATGATTAATAATGGAAACGGTTATGGGTTAAAATCTACTACCGCATTAAAGAATGAAAAAGGTCGTTTAAGAATAATAGATGGGGGTTAGAGAATGGGAAACATAAAATGGATTTTTGTTTTATTTTCAATATTAGCAGCAGCTTCACTTATGGGAATCGCAATATCCATCAGTGAGGGTAGCTTACTTATCGCTGTCTTCAGTTTGATTTGCCTGTTTATAACAATGGGATATGGCTTTAAAACAAAGAAAAAATACCGGGAAGAAGGTAAGCTCTAATTGAGTGGTTTGTACAGAAACTAAAAGGCATGGAAAAGGAATGTCCCCTTCCATGCCTTTTCTTATCTATTTTTTAACCTTTAAGTACTTTGTTAAAATCGTTTCATGCAGACCAGGTTTCCCGACAAATACTGAACTCTTGTTCAATGGGTTTAATGTCTCTCCTTTTAAATCAGAAACAACGCCACCCACTTCTTCGATTAAAATTTTACCTGCCGCAAAATCCCAGGGAGCTAATCTCATCGTTAAATAAGAATCTAGCCTTCCCGCTGCAACATAAGCCATCTCCATGGCAGCTGATCCATAAGAACGGGTTCCTCTTACATCCCTAACTAAAGGGGCAAGAATTGTATGATCAATACGATTGTTTTCTGTAACCCACAAAGCATTAAGTGCGATTACAGCATCTGCAATGGAGACACTTTTAAGAGTGGGGAGCTTCGTATCATTCATGTATGCTCCTTTGCCCTTACTTGCGAAATAAAGCTCATCATGAACGACGTCATATATGTAACCTAATTGACCAACACTTCCATCATATATCCCAATCGAAATAGCAAAATTTCGTTGTTGATGCACAAAATTCATTGTTCCATCTATGGGATCGATAATCCATGTGATACCAGATAATTCGTTCAACTCATCCCCATACCCTTCTTCACCAAGTATTTGATGATCTGGGTAGGTTTGACGAATGTTTTCAGTAAAATAATGCTCTGTTGCCTCATCCATATCTGTTACTAAATCGTTACGATTTGATTTGGTTTTGATATTTAGTTCCGTTTGAAATGAGTGGCGAATTCTTTCTCCAGCTTCTTTTATCCATGATCTCACGTTTTGATCTAATTCAGTCCAGTTTGTCATCGTTTAGACCTCCAATATACTATATGAAAAACAAGTACTTTATTTCTAATATGTTCCTTTTCATAGTCCCTACTCACTTATTTATATGTAAATAAGATATGAAAGAGCTTTTCTATAAGTAAATAGCTTAATGGAAATATGAGGCTGTTTCAAGGAAAACACCCTAGAGAACTATCTATTTATTCGTTCCCAATTTGTAAACTTGGTGAAGTTAGAGCTCAACAAAAAAGCGAACTCTTCACATAATTAGAAGTTCGCCTTCAATCCTTTGTATTCATTTTATTGATCATAATACTTTATACCCCTTATTAGGATTAAAGCTTTATAAGGCTTTCATTCTTATTAGCTCTTCACGAATACTCACTAACTTTTGTTTAGACTTCGTTTGTGTCTCTTTGTTTTTTGTTTGAATTGCCTCAAATAATACTGCAAGCTCATAATCTAATTCAAGTCTCAATACATTTAATCGTTGCTGCTGTACATCACGTTTTTTAGAAGTGTTCATTACTTGTTTCAAGTTCATACACCCCTTCCGTTTTATCTGATTGTTCTGATAATAATTACTACATGTTATGAAATTTCTCCTCATCTTGTAACTAAAATGTGCAAACACCCAACTTAAAACGTTTAATATACAAGCTTCCTCTTTCTTGTGATAAGATATGGTTGTTAAAAGGAGGATACTAAATGAATTTTAAAGGCTTTACACAAGATGATTTCGATGTTTTTGCCATTGACGGTTTGGATAATAGAATGAAAGCGATTCAAGAAAACATTCAGCCAAAATTAGAATTTCTGGGAGAGCACTTTGCACCAACTTTGAGTACATTAACTGGTGAAGAAATGTTTTATCATGTAGCAAAACATGCACGTCGATCAGTAAATCCACCTAATGATACTTGGGTTGCTTTCGCTAATAACAAACGTGGTTATAAAAAACATCCACATTTTCAAATAGGATTGTGGAAAACCCATGTGTTTATATGGTTTGCAATGATTTACGAAGCTCCAAACAAAGCTGACTTCGGTAAAAAAGCTGAAAAAAATGCAGATGACATCCGATCATTCATTCCAAGCCATTATGTTTGGTCAGGCGATCATACTAAACCTGATGCTACACCTTTTTCTTCTATGACTCGGGATGATTTCATTTCCCTTACTCAAAGAGTTCAAAATGTAAAAAAGGCTGAACTATTATGTGGCGTTCATTTAGATCGTGATACAATTGTAAAAATGAATGGCGATGAGCTTGTCCACAATATTAATAGCGCCTTTGAAACACTTTTACCCCTTTATAAAATGAACTAAACCAATAGAAAAAGTGTTTAACAGAAAAAGAAGACTACCTTGTCGGTAGTCTTCTTTTTAATTCATAGAAATTGATTCGTTCTCTTGGGATTCTTTCATTTTCTTCACTACTCGGTAAGATGAATAGCCACTAGATTCTTCAAATTCATTGCAAATTTTCTTCTCTTCTGATTTACTCGGTACAATTTCTTTGAACCTTTTATATCTACTCATAAGCTCTTCTTTTTTTACACTTTTTTCATAAGCCTTTTCCACAGCCTCAAAAAAAGAAATGACATCGATTACTTCTTCTGTAGACCAGTCAATCGAGAAAGGGTATTGATATTCCATTTTTCTCAAACAACTCCTTGTTAGTCATTATTTCTCGTTCCACTTTCTTCGAATTCCTTCTGCTTGAGCAATCATTCGTTGAATCAGTTCATGTACAGATGGACTATCTTTTATTAATCCCATGACTTGTCCTGCCCATGCGAATCCATTATTCATTTCACCGTTATAAATAAAACGTTTATTTGCTTCACCGCTTATGTAATCTTTAATGCTCTCATATCCAGCGTTTAATGCTTCAGTCTCGATAATTTGATTAGTCCAAGTGTTTGAAATCGCTCTTGCAGGAGCTCCAAGTGAACGTTTAATGACTACTGTACCATTCTCATCTCCTTCAATCAAGGCGCGCTTATAAACATCCGAAGCATGAATGCATTCCTTTGTAGCAATGAACCTAGTCCCCATTTCTACTCCTTCTGCTCCAAAGCTTAAAGCTGCCATTAAGCCTCTCCCATCACCAACACCTCCAGAAGCAATTACAGGAATCGATACAGCATCCACAACCTGAGGAATTAATACAAAGGTTCCAATATCATCTTTCCCTAAGTGGCCGCCTCCTTCATGGCCAACCACCATTACGGCATCAGCTCCAAGCTCCTCTGCTTTAATCGCTTGTCTCTTAGAAGCCACCAATACTAATTTCACAATATCCTTTCCTTGTAACTGATGGAATAATGGTGTTGGATTACCTCCTGTTACAGAAATAACAGGTACATTTTCTTCTACAGCTACATCAACAAAATCTTTAAATGGGCGCCCATGCTGGCCAATGGCAAAATTCACACCAAAAGGTTGATCTGTTAATGTCTTTACTTTTCTTATCTCTTCCCTTAACTCCTCTGAGTTATCTAATGACATTGCTGTAATTTGTCCTAATCCACCAGCATTCGACACAGCAGCTGCTAATTCAGCATATGCTAAATGAGCTAATCCACCCTGAATGATAGGATATTTGATGTTTAATAATGTTGTAACTTTTGTACTCCAATTCAACTTAATCCCTCCTATACTTCAACTATTCTCGATATTATAAATAAAATCCTTTTCTTATGATAAAAATGAATAAAGTATGGGCATATGCCACTATGCAAAGAAAATGTTAAGTGCTATAATTCATTTGTTTGTTGAAAGAGATTGTCTTTATTGTTTTAAAAAGCTTGCTATTCCTTTATAATAATCACTTTAGGATTCATGTTAATAAGTATACGAAGAGGTGTTGAATGAATTGTCTCAATATGAAACGCCGTTATTTACCGGCTTAATTGAACATAGTAAAAAAAATCCTGTACAATTCCATATTCCTGGACATAAAAAAGGGGCAGGAATGGATCCTACTTTTAAAGATTTCATCGGAGAAAAAGCTCTCTCGATTGACCTCATAAACATTGGTCCATTGGATGATCTTCATCAGCCAAAAGGGATGATAAAGCACGCCCAAGATTTAGCTGCAAAAGCATTTGGTGCAGATCATACATTTTTCTCAGTCCAAGGCACCAGTGGCGCCATTATGACTATGGTGATGAGTGTGTGTGGTCCTGGAGATAAAATTATTGTTCCTAGGAATGTTCATAAATCTGTTATGTCAGCAATCGTATTTTCAGGAGCAACTCCTATCTTTATCCACCCTGATATTGATGAGGATCTTGGTATTTCTCACGGAATAACAACCGACGCCGTTGAAAAAGCCCTGGAACAACACCCGGATGCAAAGGGAGTTCTTGTCATTAACCCTACTTATTTTGGCATTTCCGCTGACTTGAAGAAAATTGTTGAAATAGCCCATTCATTTGATGTTCCTGTGTTAGTTGATGAGGCACACGGTGTTCACATACATTTCCATGATGATCTTCCCCTGTCAGCAATGCAGGCTGGTGCAGATTTAGCAGCCACAAGTGTTCATAAACTGGGCGGTTCAATGACGCAAAGTTCTGTTCTTAATATGAAAGAAGGTCTTGTCTCATTTAAAAGAGTTCAAACCATATTAAGTATGTTAACAACAACCTCCACTTCTTACCTGCTACTGGCTTCATTAGATGTTGCTAGAAAAAGATTGGCTACTGAAGGATATGAATTAATAAGCAAGACGATTGAATTATCTCAACAAATTCGTAAAGAGATTAATACAATTGATGGACTTCATTGTGTAGGGAAAGAAATACTCGGAACGAAAGCGACGTTTGATTTTGACCCAACAAAATTAATTGTTTCTGTGAAGGATTTGGGGATAAGCGGGTTTGATGCTGAAAAATGGTTGCGAGAGGCATATAACATCGAAGTTGAAATGTCGGATTTATACAATATTCTTTGTATTATCACACCTGGTGATACAGAAGTGGAAGGAAACCAGTTGGTTGCGGCTTTAAAAGAACTGGCAACTCAATTGAAGAAACACGGAGATATTAAACCAGTCACTGTAATGTTACCTGATATTCCTGTTCTCTCAATGACTCCAAGAGATGCCTTTTATGCTGATACAGAAGTCATCCCAATCGATGATTCTGTCGGCAGAACAATAGCAGAATTCATCATGGTATATCCTCCAGGAATTCCGATATTTATTCCAGGAGAAATCATTACCAAAGAAAATATAAGCTATATAAAAACAAATATCGAAGCTGGATTACCGGTTCAGGGTCCTGAAGATTATGACCTAAGACACTTACGAGTGATTAAAGAACATCGAGCAATACGTTAAATCTGTACAAAAAAGGATGAAGAAGTTTCACTTCTTCATCCTTTTTATTTATGATAACCCCTTTTGAGACCGTTCTAATTCCTTACTCCCCTAAGCAGGTATTAGTCATCTAGTTCTACATCATCATTGCAATCACAGCAGTTAGAGAATAAAACAGAAACTTTCTCATCCTCATAATGATCAATAGTGTTAAGGCAAGATTGACATACAATTGTTCCCATCTTTATTTCCTCTCCTTCACAAGATGTTTTTGAAAACGCTTTATTTTCCTTACTTATATAATAATATAACACATTTAAAAAATCAACCTCTAATTGTATAACATATTTAACTTTTTATTCTTCCATTAAAACATACTATTGAATAATAAAATATATGTAAACATTTTCAAAAAAATGTTTAATTTGTTTAAAATCTTATTCTAAAGTATACAAAAAACGCCCAAATGAACTATAGTT
>NZ_LQXM01000030.1 GCF_001648555.1 Rossellomorea aquimaris TF-12
TCTCAGGTCGGCTACGCATCGTCGCCTTGGTGAGCCGTTACCTCACCAACTAGCTAATGCGCCGCGGGTCCATCTGTAAGTGGTAGCTAAAAGCCACCTTTCAACATTTCCTCATGCGAGGAAATGAATTATTCGGTATTAGCCCCGGTTTCCCGGAGTTATCCCAATCTTACAGGCAGGTTACCCACGTGTTACTCACCCGTCCGCCGCTGATATCAGGGAGCAAGCTCCCATCAATCCGCTCGACTTGCATGTATTAGGCACGCCGCCAGCGTTCGTCCTGAGCCAGGATCAAACTCTCCGATAAAAGTTTGAATAGCTCTTGTGTTACTTGTAAATCTAGAATTAACGTTGACGTTTTGTCTTGTTTTGTTCAGTTTTCAAGGTTCAATTTGTTAAGTGCTTCGTTTTGAAGCGACCTAACTATCATATCATTGTCACTTTTTCGTGTCAACAACTTTTTTGTATTTTTTTGAGTCGCCACTGACCGCTCAATGATGTCGTTCAGCAGCGACATTTACAACTATACCAAGGTTGAAAATTGAAGTCAATATAAAAATGATATTTTACTATAATTTCTTTGATACGCGATAATATCTATGAAAAACACCTTGACCCTTTGTTTCTACATCTACAATATCAATTAATCCTCTATCTGTTAAAAACTCTATTAACATGCTCAAATCCACAGAGTAATGTTTTGCTTCTGAATGATTCAGTAGATCTTGGAACGTCCAATAATCCCTCTGTTCCAAAATACTTAATAGATGTTCTGAAGAAACCTTTGTTCTTGAATGAATAAGAAATTCGCTAGCTAAAAACAATAACTCTAGTCTTTTTTCAATTTCTTCATCACTCGTAACCAACTCTTCATAGAGTTTATAAATTTCGGGCTCTATTTGTTTCACTTGATTCCATACTGTTACTTCAGGGTGGAATCCATTTTCTATTACCGCCAATCTCGCTAAATGATGTAATGAATGTACAATATGATTATAAGCATCCAAATAATGTTTACTCTCAAAGAATACTTTTCCATCCATGTAACGGCGTATCAGCTTTCCAAATTCTAACCCCATCTTGATCTTTCTACCATAGAAAGGGAAATCTCTCAGTTCAGTCTTTAAGTTTTGAATATACTCATTACGATCAAACAACACTTTTCCATTAAAGAGCCAATCGATCACTTTTCGGTTCGAGCCAAGTAATATCCATTCCTTCAACTTTTCTTCTGTTACGATATGTAAGGCAGCTTTTTGCTCCTTATATGAATAATGTTTTATAAATACTGGCTCATCAGCTTCTTTTACAATTAAAAATAGGACAATATCAAATGTATCAGTCAACGGACTAGATTTCTTGCTTTGTTCAATTAGGATTACACCTAATGTATTTGGGTGGCTTGTTCGCTCTTGGTATAAAGGGCGCAAAATGTCTTCCATAAAATACTCCTCCACATCAATCATTGGTTGGTTACTATTTCGACATTCAATGATGATTTCCTTCTCATAATATAGTCATTTTTCGACAAACGGTTTTAATATCCCCTCTTTTCAACAAATATGGTATAGTATTTTTTTAGGAGGGACAAACATGACTAAGAAATATTCAAGTAAAATTAATAAAATCCGGACCTTTGCCTTAAGCTTAGTTTTCATAGGATTTATTATTATGTACGTCGGTATATATTTTAGAGAACATCCGTGGGTAATGACAACATTCATGCTACTGGGTTTTCTGGGCATTATTGGGAGTACTGTAGTTTACTTTTGGATTGGAATGCTTTCAACCAAAGCTGTGCAGGTTACATGTCCCAATTGCGGGAAAGTAACAAAGGTTCTTGGCCGTGTAGACATGTGTATGTATTGTAATGAGCCTCTAACGTTGGACCCTAATTTAGAAGGCGAAGAATTCAATGAAGAATATAATAAGAAGAAAATGTAATGAATAAAGTAAGGACTGTTCAAGAATACTCTTCCTGAACAGTCCTTTTTTTGTTACATCTGAGCAAAAAAAGAATGGTTCATTTGAACCATTCTTCTAGTGTGTTTCTTTTTTCGAGCATTCAGAACATGTACCATATATTTCCATACGGTGATTATTCACTTTAAATCCTGTTACATGAGAAGCAAGTTGCTCTACTTCATCTAATCCAGGGTAGTGGAAATCAACGATCTTTCCACAGCCATCGCAGATAACGTGATAATGATCTGTTGTGACAAAGTCAAAGCGACTAGAAGCATCACCGTAAGTTAACTCTTTTACTAAGCCAACTTCACGGAAGACTCGTAAATTATTATATACAGTAGCCACACTCATATTGGGAAATTTCCCTTCGAGTGCTTTATAAATATCATCAGCTGTTGGATGAGCCATTGATTCAATGAGATACTCTAAAATCGCATGACGTTGCGGAGTTATCCGGACTCCCGTTTCCTTCAATGTAGAAATCGCTTCTTTTAATTGCCCTTCTTCTAACATCGCCATGCACCTCTTTTCATAAGAATTATTATTTTATAATCTTTATAAATAGTGTACTAATCACAGGTCCTATTTGTCAATCTTTCTAACTATTCACTCATGCAGATTTTTCTCTTGTTCTCCTAGTTGTTGGTTAATATACCTGCCTGCAACAAATAGGTAGTCCGATAATCGATTTAAGTATGAAAGCACAAGGGGATTAATATTCTCATCTATCCCAACTGCTTCTCTTTCTGCTCTTCTCACAATTGTTCTGGCGGTGTGTAATGCTGCTCCAGCAGGATGACCACCAGGGAGAATGAAATTGCTTAGAGGTGTTAAGGTTCCATCCAGAAAATCAATTTGTTCTTCTAGTTCTGAAATATTCGATTCTTCCAGTTTCCACTTTACTTCTTTTCCTTCAGGCGTAGCAAGCTCTGCTCCAACATGAAAAAGGATTGTTTGAACTTTATGAAAAAAAGCTTCAAAGGATTCTTTCCCATCGAAGTACTCTACCTTTAGATAGCTTAACCCTAAGCCTATCATGGAATTTGCTTCATCACAGGTTCCATATGCCTCAACTCGCTGATCTTTTTTTGAAACACGTGTACCGTATACAAGTGAAGTTGTTCCTTTATCCCCTGTTTTCGTATATATTTTCATCTTAATATCCCCTTTCAACATCAACAATATTGATAAATTCTTCATTGTTCTTACTATATGTTATTAAGTTCTGTTTAAATATATCAAATGCTCTTGGTAAGTAATTTTTTGTAATGCTTGAGAGATGAGGTGTAACTGTTATGCCTTCTTCCTTCCAAAATGGATGATCCTTCGGTAAAGGTTCATCCTTGAAAACATCAAGGTAAATATGACCTATCAACTGGGATTTCACTACCTCTGTCAACACATCCTCACTAACAAGATCTCCTCGACCAATATTGATAAAAACACTAGAATCTTTCATTTTCTTAAAGTGTTTAACCCCAATGAAAGATTTTGTGCTTTCTGTACTTGGGAGAACAGCTACTACGTAGTCTGCATGTGGAAGTTGTTCCTCAAATGTTTCTAGCGTAAACATGTTGTCAAAGTACTGAGCAGGCTTTGCATTTGAGTTTACCCCGCTTACCTTCATCTGAAAAGCTTTCGCTATCCTGGCAATCTCTCCCCCAATGGCACCTGCTCCAATTACTAGTAGAGAGGATCCATGAAGTTCTGTCGTAGGGAGTCTTCTACTCCATACCGCTTCTTTTTCTTGATCCAATACGGCTTGTAACTGTTTAGCATGCTGGAGCATGAGACCGAATGTAAACTCCGCCATGGGAATCTTATGTATTCCTTTTGCATTTGTTACCAATATCCCTCGTTCTTTAATGGATTGGAACGGCATTTTTTCCAAGCCAGCAGAAGTGACCATGATCCATTTTAAATTCTGGCTCATTTCAATATGTTCATCCGTCAAATCTTCTCCCATAGTAACGATGACTTCTGCATTTGGGAGTTCGTCTCTACTATCTTCAATTGTTCTATAAAATAAGAATTCAACCTCAGGAAAGGACTTTTGCAGATCTTCTCTAAACTCTTCCTTAGGTTTAAAGGTTACGATAACTTTCATTACTAATCCTCCCAAAATCCCTGTTACATTTATATTATCATAGTGAAATTAAAATCCCCTACTTATAACATTTTTCTGGAACATGGGCATCTTTTTATCAGGCTCTTTTTGACAAGTGTGTGTTGGATGCTGAGTGAACCTGCTTCGCTTGCAGCTAGCGTTTGCCGTAAAAATGGAGAAGCACAGAGGGGATTACAGCAGAAGCCAGAGGTGCCCCCAGAACCAATAAAAAAGAGGACCGACAATAGTCGATCCTTCAACGGATGAGACTGACTTATTTGAGGAGGTTGCCCTACTCTTACTATATGTCCTTCAACAATTTGTGAATGGACAGAATACTCATCCTTTTTAAAATAGGCTTTAAAATAGGCTTAGGAAAGGTTTTCTTGTATATAATGAAGAGCTTCTTCCACATGTCCCTTTACTTTTACCTTTCTCCATTCCTTTGAAAGGTTACCTTCTTTATCAATAATAAATGTAGAACGCTCGATTCCCATATATTCTTTTCCAAAGTTGTTCTTAAGCTTCCAAACACCATATTCCTCTGCTACTTTATGATCTTCATCGACAAGTAATAGAAATGGAAGTCCATGCTTGTCTACAAACTTTTCGTGTCTTTCAACAGGATCAGGACTTACACCGAGAATCACTGCATCAAGGTCCTCAAAGTTTTCATGCTGATCTCTAAAATCACATGCCTCAGTGGTACAGCCAGGCGTCATGTCTTTTGGGTAAAAATATAGAACGACATTTTTCCCTTTGTAATCAGATAGCTTTACCTTTTCTCCGTTACTTGCAACCAATTCAAATGCTGGTGCTTTTTGACCTGTTTCTACTGTCATTTACATTCCCCTCCAATAAAATATTCTGTATTACTAGAGTACCCATTAGGAGGAGAAAACTCAAACGTTACGCTATTTTCTTTCATAGTTCAAAAAGGATTTGACGACAAATGCAGCTGGAATCGTGTAACCAAGCCATGACTCAATTAAAGCAATTCCCCTACCAATCCCCACGGGTGTAACATCTCCGTATCCAACTGAGAAAAGAGTGATTCCACTAAAATACATTGTCGTGAAGAAATAATCCAAGAAGTCGCCAGAAACCGCCATTCCGTTTTCAATGAGAATCGGAATCCCCTCTAATTCTAAAAGAGTAAACAATAACCCAAACCCTATCATTATTGTGATATAGCTCATTCCCAGAAACATAAAATGATGAAAGGAAACGTGATGCCCTTTCCATTTTGAAGGATAAAACAAAGCTCTCAAACTCATGATCATGCAAAAAAGGATGAGAATTCCCATAATATAAAGCATACCTATACCCTCTTTTCAACGCTTGTCATAGTATATGTACGCTTTATATGCTGAAAAAATGCTAGTTTCCTGCACCTCTATATCTCTTTACTCCTTCATTCCACAGCACGATTGAAAAGAGAAAGAAGCCGACTCCAACCAGTGGTGTCAGAAAGGAATAGGTGTACCATTCTGTTTTCTCTAAGAAAAAGGCAGAAGGATAAACCCCTACAAAGGCAAACGGTAAAATCCACGTCAAGATAAATCGAATAACCTTATTATAAATATCTACCGGGTACCTTCCATAGTTCCCAATGTTATACATCATAGGCATAATAGATGTTTTAGCATCTGACCAGAAGGCGATACTTGCCAAAGCAATAAAGATCCCTGCATAAACAAGGGCACCACCCAACACAAAGGTAATAAATAGAAACGGCTCATACCATTCGAAGGTAATATCGAGTCTATTTCCTGCGTAAAACATAACAGCAAGACCTGTAATCACACCGAATAATGACTCTAACTCCATTCGTTCTAATATCACTTGAAATAAACTATGAATAGGCCTTGTTAAAATTCGGTCAAATTCTCCCTTCACAACGTATCGGTCATTAAAATCCCAAATGTTGAAAAATGAAGTAAAGAGCGCGAAGGGGACCAAAAAGAATCCATAAATAAAAATAATCTCATCACGTGTCCACCCACTAAGTAGCTGCGTATGTCCAAACACTACAAGAATGAAGACTAAATTGACGGCTTGAAACAATAAATCAGAGAGAATTTCTACAATTAAATCCGCTCTGTATTGCAGTCTGATTTTCATATATTGGGCGACATATTGAAAAAACATCTTTAAATAAAACATTTGTCACCCTCCCTGAATAATCATTTGTTTTTTTGCGATAACCCATAGAACTTGAATTGGAATAAACAGAACCAACGTCCACACTCCCTGCATTAAAATAGCATTGAATGCTTCAGATGATGTAAATCCATTTGTAAAAATCATACTTGGTACATAGCTAATACTTTGGAAAGGCAGGTACTCCATTACATTTTGAGCCCATAAGGGAAAAAAGTGAATCGGCAATAACAGACCTGAAAACAAATCAATGACTACTCGCTTTGCACGAATGAGTCCATCGTTATTAAATAAGAAGAATGTTGTAATACCTGTTAACAAGTTTATTTGGGTGTTGATAATAAAACTGAATAAAATCGATATCCCAAACAATCCCCAAGTATCAAGACCAGAACCAAATTGCAGCGGGAAGACAAAGCCCACAATAATCATCCCGGGAAAAGAAAAGAACACCAGTCTAAAAATCCCTTCTCCTAACCCTTGCATCGTTTTCATTCCTAAGTAGTTATAAGGCCTAATAAGTTCAACTGCTACTTTCCCCTCTTTGATTTCTTGGGCAATTTCACGGTCAATATTATTAAAGTAAAAAGCTCGTGCCATCCATGAAACTGCTACATAAGTGGTCATTTGAACAACAGAGAGTCCTTCGATGTCTTCTTTCCCACCATAGATCGCCTGCCACAAAAAATAATACGCTCCAATATTAATACTATAAATTAGAATTCCACTATAATAATTCGTTCTGTAAGCGAGCATCATTAAAAAGCGGATACGAATCATTTCGATGTATTTTGCCATAGTAACCTCCTATTTTTAGCATCATATCCTTCACTTTGATACCGATCCCTTTTCATAAATGTTTCGAATGATTTCCTCAGTTGTTGTTTCCTCAATTTTCATATCTTTGACTTTGATTGTTGACACAACCTTCGATATCAGCTGAGAAATCACCTCATCATCAGCTTCAGTGATGGCAGCATAGCTTTGCTTTTTATCATCGAATATCCATTCGATTTTAAGGTCCTGCGTCAATTCAGTTAATGCTGAAATAGAAGTATCTTCTAGAAATTGAAACACGACTTCCTTCTGATCCCCCCAGTTTTCCTTTAGTTGACTTAAAGCTCCATCATAGATAATTTTACCTTCATCAAGCATAACAACTCGTTCACAAAGGGCTTCAATATCCGATAAGTCATGGGTAGTAAGAAGAATGGTCGTATTATACTTTTCATTAATTTCTTTTAGGAATTTACGAATCTTCAGTTTTACCAAAACATCCAAACCAATCGTTGGTTCATCCAGAAACAATAGAGGAGGATTATGAACGAGTGCTGCGGCAAGTTCACATCTCATCCGTTGACCTAAGGACAGTTTCCGTACAGGTTTATCAAGTAGTGGAGCTATATCAAGGGTTTCAATCACATGATCCATATGTTCTTTAAATTGTTGATCTGGAACCTTGTACACCTTTTTTAAGAGTTGAAAGGATTCTTGAACAGCAATATCCCACCATAATTGAGATCGTTGTCCAAAAACGACCCCTATGGTTTGAACAAATTTTTCCCGATCACGATGCGGATTCATTCCATTCACCGTCAGTTCTCCATCACTTGGTGTTAGTATTCCTGTCAGCATTTTAATGGTCGTGGATTTTCCAGCTCCATTTTCTCCAATATAACCGACCATCTCTCCTTGCTTTACGTTAAAGGATACATCGTTTACTGCTTGCAACACTTTATAATTACGAGTAAACAAATCTCTAAATGCTCCTTTTAATCCAGAGCGACTGGAAAATGCTTTAAACTCTTTTCGTAAATGCTTTACCTCAATGGCATTCATATTACTGCCTCCTTCATTTATCTATATATAGAAAAAATTCACTTCTCGAATAATCAACAAATAGTGTACCATATAGTTTTGTTCTAGTACTTAAACTATGCTTCAAAATAGTGTTCCCTATTATCCCCTATTTGCTAAAGGGGAAATAAGCATACTACAATAGAACATGAAGGAAATTAGTTAAGAATAAATTAGGAGGAGAATTATGAATCATACCCAATCAGAATCCTTACATAAAGAAGCTCTAGAACATATTGTCGGGGGAGTGAATAGTCCATCCCGTTCATTTAAAGCAGTAGGCGGCGGATCACCCGTTGCCATGGAACGTGGAAAAGGAGCTTATTTCTGGGACGTAGACGGAAACCGTTACATCGATTATTTGGCAGCATATGGCCCAATTATTACAGGTCATGCCCACCCCCATATAACAGAAGCCATTAAAACAGCTGCTGAAAATGGAGTCCTTTACGGAACTCCAACTCGCCATGAAGTGAAATTTGCGAAGATGATTAAAGAAGCAATGCCTAATATGGAAAAGGTCCGTTTTGTCAATTCAGGTACTGAAGCTGTGATGACAACAATACGTGTGGCACGAGCTTATACTGGCAAGGATAAAGTGATTAAATTTGCCGGCTGTTACCACGGTCATTCCGATTTAGTCCTTGTGGCAGCAGGTTCTGGTCCTGCAACATTAGGAACACCTGATTCTGCCGGAGTGCCTAAGAGTATTGCACAGGAAGTGATTACCGTCCCATTCAATGACATCGAGCCTTTCAGAGAAGCAATGGAAAAATGGGGAGATCAAATTGCTGCCGTTTTAGTGGAGCCGATTGTAGGAAACTTTGGAATCGTTGAACCGAAGGAAGGTTTCCTAGAGCAAGTAAATGAAATTGCTCATAGTGCTGGATCTCTTGTCATTTATGATGAAGTAATCACTGCTTTTCGTTTTATGTTCGGAGGAGCACAAGACATGTTAAATGTAAAACCCGATTTAACAGCACTTGGGAAGATTATCGGAGGAGGTCTTCCCATCGGTGCATACGGTGGAAAGCTTGAAATCATGGAACAGGTTGCTCCCCTTGGACCTGCTTATCAGGCAGGAACAATGGCTGGGAATCCCGCATCCATTCTATCAGGGATTGCTTGTTTAGAGGTATTAAAAGAAGAAGGCGTGTATGACAAGCTGGATCAATTGGGAAAAATGCTGGAAGATGGTATTTTAGCCGCTGCTGAAAAACATAACACTCCTATTTCCATTAACCGACTTAAAGGAGCTCTTACACTTTACTTTACAAAAGAAAAAGTTGAAAACTACGATCAAGCAGAAGCAACCGATGGAGAAACCTTTGCGAAATTTTTCAAATTAATGTTGAATCAAGGGATTAACCTTGCACCTTCCAAATATGAAGCTTGGTTTATCACCATTGCTCATACTGAAAAAGATATAGAAGAAACCTTAACGGCTGTTGATAAAGCATTTGCTCAATTATAAAATTTTAAAGGCTCGAACAGAAGGTTAATCTCTGTACGAGCCTTTATTTTATGGATTAAGTTTCTCGTATTCTATGAAATTGTTCTAGGCCGTGTTGTGATTTCTACCTTAAAACGATTGAATAAACCCTGTATAATGGTACACAAATGGTACAAACTAATTTTCATTTGCCTATTGATATTGTTTTAAAGTACCTGTATAGTACACTATTATTTATGAAAAAGTACTTCAAGAAAGGACCTGTTTCCATGAAACTTGGTGCTCGCATCCTTAAGACAGGAATCGCGATTGTATTAGCTTTACTTGTATCCCAGCTATTGAATTTACCTTCTCCCGTATTTGCCGGAATTGCAGCTGTGTTTGCTGTTCAGCCTACGATTTATCGATCGTATTTAACCATCATTGAACAAATACAAGCAAATCTCATTGGGGCTGGTATAGCCGTTATTTTTGTACTTTTATTTGGCAGCAATCCCCTTGTAGTTGGCCTTGCTGCTATTATAGCCATTGGCATTATATTAAAATTAAAGCTTGAAAACACGATTGGCCTAGCTCTGGTAACACTCATTGCCATTATGGAAGTAACAAACCAAGACTTTATACAATTTGCATTTATTCGATTTTCTACTATTATGATCGGGGTATTTTCCTCTTTCATTATTAATCTCATTTTTTTACCACCAAAGTATGAAACAAAACTGTATCACAAAATCTCTGATTCTACTGAAGAAATTCTAAAGTGGATTCGGTTAAGTACAAGACATGCCACGGAATTTCATTTATTAAAGAAAGACCTTGAACGCTTAAAAGAAAAGCTGATTAAGGTTGATCAACTGTACCTTCTATATAAAGAAGAACGTTATTATTTTAAGAAGAACTCAGTTGTAAAAAGTAGAAAACTCGTCATATATAGACAAATGATCTCCTCAACGAACCGAGGATTAGAAATTCTTAAGAGATTGAATCGATATGAAAACGAAATTTTTCAATTACCCGATGAACTTCGTGGTGTCATTAAAGGACAGCTTGACTGTCTCCTTACCTATCACGAACAGCTTCTCTTAAAATTCATCGGCAAAATGCATCCACAGTCAGAGTCTGAAGCTCAACAGGATGTTTGCCTACACCGTAAAGAGCTCATGAAGATTATGTTAGATGAAGTTCAAAATCATAGCAAAGACAATAATATTCAAAATTTCCACCTGCTTCACATTTTTTCAGCAATATTTGAATACGATGAACACCTAGAGCATTTGGAAAAATTGATAACAAGCTTCCAATCCTATCACAAGGATGATAATGAGGTAATGATTCAAGAAGAAGAAGAGTAATTAAAAAAGGAGCAGATGGTTTGAAACCATTTGCTCCTTTTTTTAATTCTTCATTTTTGGATCAAGTGCATCGCGAAGTCCGTCCCCCATTAGGTTAAACCCTAATACAGTCAGCATAATCGCTAGTCCGGGGAAAATCATCGTCCAAGGTGCTTGAAGCATAAATTGTCTTGCATCTGATAGCATCTTGCCCCATTCTGGTTCAGGTGCCTGAGCCCCTAATCCCAGGAACCCAAGAGCTGCTGCCTCAATAATTGCTGTAGCAATAGCAAGAGTTCCTTGAACAATAATCGGTGCCATACTATTCGGAAGCACATGACTAAAGAGAATGCGACTATCACTCATTCCAATAGCCTTTGCTGCCATTACATATTCCTCTTGCTTTACGCTTAACACTCTTGACCTGATCAATCGACCAAAGTTTGGAATATTAATGATTGCAATGGCGATTAGTGCATTTCTTAGGGATGGCCCAAGTGCTGCTACAACGGCAATAGCAAGTAATATACTCGGGAAGGCTAACATGATATCAAAGATACGGGATATGATTGTATCCACCCATCGACCATAGTATCCAGCAACGATTCCCAATAAGCTCCCTACTACAGAAGAACCTATCACGGCAAAGAATCCAACCCATAATGAGATCCGGGCTCCATGTATGATTCTTGATAAAATATCACGTCCAAAATCATCTGTTCCTAACCAATGTTCAGACGAAGGAGCTTGAAGTCTCTTCGATAAGTCCTGTTCATTGATTCCTTGAGGAGCAATGAGAGGCGCAGTAATGGCCAGGATGACAAAAAATAGAACAATACAGAAGCCAACAAGAGCAACTTTATTCTTTTTAAAGCTCTTCCAAGCTTCCTTCCATGGAGATATGGTTTCCTCTTGCAGCGAAGGACTAAATTCTTTTTGCGGTTCTGCTACTTCTGCCATGAGAGTTCACCTCTTTCTTCTATTGATGTTAGTTGTATTTAATACGCGGGTCGACCGCTGCATATAAGAGGTCAACGATTAAGTTAATTGATACAAATATAGTGGCTACTACTAATATTCCAGACTGTACAACAGGATAGTCTCTAAAACTGATCGCTTCATAGATATAGCGACCAATTCCTGGCCAACCAAATATGGTTTCTGTTAGGATAGCTCCTCCTAGAAGAAGACCCATTTGTAAACCAATAACCGTTAATACTGGAATGATGGCATTTTTCAAAGAATGCTTATAGACAACCCAAAACATCTTCAACCCTTTTGACCGAGCTGTACGAATATAATCTGAGCGCATTACTTCTAACATACTTGAACGCGTCATACGAGCTATGATGGCCATAGGAATCGTAGCTAAAGCAATACCTGGTAGAACTAAGTGTTTAAACACTTCCCCAAGCTGGTCAAAACGACCTTGTATAATCGTATCTACGATATATAGATTCGTAATGGAATCGATGGGGTTTCGAATATTTTCCCTTCCTGTGGTAGGGAGAATATCCAATTCTATTCCAAAAATCCATTGGCCCATTAACCCTAACCAGAAAATAGGCATAGATACTCCAATT
This sequence comes from Rossellomorea aquimaris TF-12, assembly GCF_001648555.1. Taxonomy (GTDB): domain Bacteria; phylum Bacillota; class Bacilli; order Bacillales; family Bacillaceae_B; genus Rossellomorea; species Rossellomorea aquimaris. The sequence continues at coordinate 12,463 of NZ_LQXM01000030.1, forward strand.
AGAGCTAAGATCATAGCTGTATAATCAAACCAAGAATTTTGGAACCAAGCACTAATAATTCCTGCATTCACACCAATCACTACTGCAACGATAATGGCAACTAATGCTAATTCAAACGTGGCAGCCAGATATGGCCATATTTCACTTGAAACCTCCGTTTTGGTTCGTAGAGAATTACCTAAATCTCCTGTTAAAAGTCCTTTTAAGTAATCAAAATATTGTATATACCAAACAGTATCAAGGCCTAACTGAGCCCTTAATGCTTCAACCGCTTCCTTTGAAGCTTGTTGTCCTAATATAACCTGAGCAGGATCTCCTGGAATCGCCCGGATGATAAAAAACACGATAAGTGTCATCCCAAGTAATACGGGTATAAGTTGTAATAATCGACGTATGGTGTATTGAAACATCATGTTCACCTCTCTGAAAGGAGATTCTATTATTTGAATCTTTCATTCTCTTACTTGATAGATGTTGCCGTGAAGTGCTTGTTGCCTCTTAAGCAAGGCTGGTTTTCTATTAGTCTAGCTTCGCCTCCGTGTCCCTCGAGGTCACTTTTGAAATATCCCATAAGGCATAGAGCGCTTTTTGGAATTTTCCCAAAGTGCTTGTCGGGCCAAAACAGTCGGCTCCGCTTTTCTATTTGTCTAGCTACAGGGCTTAGAGGCTCGAGGTCATTTCATGCCAATCAGCTGAAGGCAAAAAACGCCTTCTCCTGATTGCCCTGAAATGCTTGTCGCCTCTTAAGCAAAGCCCTTCCGCTTTTCTATGTACAAAGGGGAGAATCAAAGACATCTCCCCTAGGTTTGTTGCTTATTTCTATTCGATATCTACTCCACCTAACCAGTCAGAACCAGTTGGATGTGGTTTAAAGTTTTTAAGTTTTGAGCTACCCGCAAGTAGTGGTGTAGAGTGAGCAATTGGTACCCATGGAGCATCTTCATGGATAATTTCTTGTGCTTGTTTGTATAACTCTTCACGTTTTGCAGGATCCACTTCTGTTTGAGCATCAATTAAGATATCGTGCACTTTGTCGTTACTGTAGTAAGAGTAGTTGTTACTTCCGATATTGTCCTTATCAAGAAGAACGTATAAGAAGTTATCAGCATCTCCGTTATCACCTGTCCAGCCAAGTAAGAATGCATCTGCTTCCCCGTTTTTAGCTTTTTCCAGGTAAGTAGCCCACTCGTAAGATACGATTTTCGCTTTAATTCCTACCTCAGCTAAATCAGCTTGCATTGCTTCTGCAACTTTTTGGCCGTCCGGCATGTATGGACGTGGTACAGGCATTGCCCATAGTTCCATTTCAAAACCATCTGGATGTCCAGCTTCAGCAAGAAGTTCTTTTGCTTTTTCAGGATTGTATTCATATGCTTCAACATCATCATTGTATCCAGCAATTACTGGAGGCATTGGATTCTTTGCAATGTTTGCTTTTCCTTCGAAGAAAGCGTCAATAATTTCTTGCTTATTAATAGCATAGTTCACAGCTTGACGCACTTTAGGATCATCAAAAGGCTCACGAGTTGAAGTTAATCCTAAGTATCCAACGTTCATGGATGGACGTTCGAATAATTGTAAATTGTCATCAGAATCTACTTTACTTGCATCACTTGGGTTAACTCCATCAGCAAGATCGATTTCACCAGAAATTAATGCATTAAGACGAGCAGAGTTTTCTGGGATAGATTTGAATACTACTTGATCTAATTTCGGTAAATCTTTATTCCAATAGTCTTCATTCTTTTCTAGAACAATTTTGTCATTACGCTTCCATTCAACGAATTTGAAAGGACCTGTACCTGCATCAGTAGGACCTTCTGCAAGCTTGTCACCTAATTCGTCAATCGCTTTAGGACTTACAATAGCGAAAGGACTCATAGCGACATTCTTTAAGAATGGAGCTTGTGGACGCTTAAGTGTAAATTCAACTGTTTTTTCATCTACAGCTTTTACTTCTTTAATTACATGACCTTCATCGCCTTTAAATCCACCAAACATTGAACCGTAGTATGGGAATTTATCTGCGTCTCCATTCATCCAGCGTTCGAAGTTTTTCACAACAGCATCAGCATTAAAATCTGTACCGTCTTGGAATTTCACTCCTTCACGCAGCATAAATTTATAAGTCAAACCATCTTCAGATACTTTCCAATCTTCTGCTAACCCTGGGTTAACATCTGTATCCTGTTCACCAAATTTAACGATTGTTTCAAAGATGTTTTTCGTTACTTTAAATGATTCTCCATCTGTCACGGTACCTGGATCCAATCCAACTGAATCTCCTCCGCGACCAAAGATCAATACTTTTGCATCTCCGTTATCTTTTTTCCCGTCACCTGAAGAACCTTCTGATCCGCCACATCCATATAGGACAGACGAAACGACTAAGATGACAAGCATTAAAATTGACCAGCCTTTTTTCCTCAATGAAATCCCCTCCTGAATATTGTTTATATACTTATGAGACTTGACCTCTAATAAAGATGACAAGCTACATAATGCCCTGGTTGGTGTTCCTTAAATTCTGGTACTTTCTGTTTACAAATCTCTGTTGCATGTGGACATCTCGTATGAAATGTACATCCACTAGGTGGATTAGAGGGACTCGGAATATCTCCTTGTAACAGGATCGTCTCTCTTTCAAAATCTGGATCTGGTATCGGAACAGCCGATAATAGCGCTTGTGTGTATGGATGCAATGGTTTGTCGTACAGGTTTTCACTTTTACTTAACTCAACCATTTTTCCGAGATACATCACGCCGACTCGATCGCTTATATGTCTAACTACACCTAAATCATGAGCAATGAATATATAGGTGAGTCCAAACTCTTTTTGCAGGTCTTGCATAAGATTCAATACTTGGGATTGTATCGAAACATCCAGTGCTGAAACAGGTTCATCCGCTATAATTAACTTTGGTTTTGTCATTAGAGCACGTGCGATCCCAATTCTTTGCCTTTGTCCTCCACTAAATTGGTGAGGATACCGTTTGGCATGATAGCTGCTTAATCCAACAATGTTAAGTAGTTCGTGCACTCTTTCTTTTCGTTCCTTTGATGATCCCATTCCATGAACCTTTAAAGGCTCTTCTAGAATTTTTTCAACTGTATGTCTTGGGTTTAAAGATGCGAAAGGATCTTGAAACACCATTTGCATTTCTCGACGAACCTTTCTCATTTCTGAGTTTGATAGACTCGTAAGTTCCCGGTCTTCAAACGTAACACTGCCCTCAGAAGGGTCTATCAGTCTCATTAGCATTCTTCCAGTGGTTGATTTTCCACATCCACTTTCCCCAACGATTCCGAGTGTTTCCCCTTTATTGACGGTAAATGATACTCCATCTACTGCTTTTACTGAACTGACAGGTCTGCCGAGGACACCCCCTGTAATAGGGAAGTGCTTCTTAAGATTATCAACCTTTAGCAACGGTTCCGTCATAAACTCCCTCCTCCACTTCATCGAACAGGAAGCATCTTGTGCAATGTCCTTGTGATGTTTCATATAATTCTGGTGTCTCAACTAAACAGCGATCGAATGCAAATTCACAGCGAGCAGCAAATCGGCATCCAGTTTTGATGGAACCTGGCTTTGGAACGCTCCCTTGAATGGAGTGTAATCGTTGTTGTTTTACACGCATATCGGGAACGGACTGAATTAAGCCTTTTGTATAAGGATGTTGAGGGTTCTTAAAAATTTCTGCTACTGTTCCTTCCTCAACTATTTTCCCTGAATACATCACAACGACTCTTTCGCATGTCTCTGCTACGACTCCAAGATCATGAGTAATAAGTAACACCGCAGTGTTTAATTCTTTGTTTAACTTCTTCATTAATTTAAGAATTTGTGCTTGGATAGTAACATCCAAAGCTGTTGTTGGCTCATCGGCAATTAATACTTGTGGGTCACATACCATTGCCATGGCAATCATTACCCTTTGTCTCATACCACCTGATAACTGATGAGGATAATCTTTTATAAGTTCTTCTGATCTTGGTAAGCCTACCATTTTCATAATTTCAATTGCTTTTTCTTTTGCCTGCTTTTTGTTCACTTTAGTATGTATTCGTATAGCTTCTGTTAACTGATCACCTATGGTAAAAACAGGGTTTAAAGAGGTCATTGGTTCTTGGAAGATCATGGCTATGTCATTACCCCGAATATCTCTCATTCTCTTTTCATTAGCCTTTGTTAAGTCTTCATCTTTAAAAAGGATTTTCCCCCCGACTACTTTCCCCGGTGGGCTAGGAACTAGTCCCATTATGGATAGTGAGGTTACACTCTTTCCGCAACCACTTTCTCCTACAATTCCTAGTACCTCTCCTTGATTTACATGAAAACTAACTCCATCGACTGCAGGAACTTCTCCGTCATCGGTAAAAAAGGAGGTCCTTAAATCTTCCACTTTTAGTAAAGGACGCGTTTCGTTCATTCAAATCCTCCTCTTAAACTATCTTTCTTTTCGTAATAGTGATTATTTTCTAAATTTTATATGCTTCTTATTATACAATACGTTACAAATGTTGCAATCTATTTTCAGAATTTTTCTTTTAATTACATTTCCTCTTTCCTTCCTAATTCATTTCAATATATGTCCAAAATAAGGTTTCATTCCTTCCATAAAAAGTTATTTAGTCCTACTTTTTTCATCATTCTCTTATTCATATTTTAAAAAAACCTTATCGATTAAATAAAAAAGTCATGACTATTATCACCCTAATGTCTAAACATCAGTGGTAATCTTAGTCATGACTATATCAACGTTAGTTATCTAATTGTTGTACCTGGAAGAGCTTATGATAATGACCTTGTTTCGCCATTAACTCTTCATGGGTCCCCATTTCAACTATTTCACCATGCTCCATGTGAATAATACGGTCAGCATGAGTAATGGTGGATAATCGGTGGGCAACAATAAATGTTGTTCTGTCTTTCGCTAGTATTTCAAGAGCTTCTTGAATAAGGTGTTCACTTTCCAGATCAAGAGCAGAGGTTGCTTCATCTAGTATTAAGATAGGCGGATTTTTTAAGAATACTCTTGCAATGGCTACCCGTTGCTTTTGTCCACCAGAGAGCTTTACGCCCCTCTCTCCAACTCGAGTGTCATATCCGTCGGGAAGCTTCATAATAAACTCATGGGCATTTGCGGCTTTCGCTGCATTTATCACTTCTTCATCAGAAGCTTCAGGGTTTCCAAACTTAATATTCATCTTCACAGATTCGCTAAATAAAATATTATCTTGAAGAACCATACCGATTTTATCTCTCAACGACCTAACTTGAAATCGTGTGATTTCGGTTCCATCAAGTAAGATGGATCCCTTTGTTACGTCGTAGAAACGAGGAATTAAACTGACAAGTGAAGACTTTCCTCCTCCACTCATTCCAACAAGAGCAACCGTTTCTCCAGATCGAATCTGTAAGTTTAAGTTCTTTAAAACCTCTTCTTCTTTCGAATCATACTGAAAAGAAACATCTTTAAATTGAATGTCACCTTTAACATGTTTACAAGGAATTGCACCTGGCTCATCATCGATATCATATTTTTCATCCATAAACTCAAAAACACGATCCATGGAAGCTATAGACTGAGTGAGGGTTGTGGATGAATTGACTAATCTTCTTAAAGGGCTATATAAACGATCAATATAAGCAATAAATGCTGCCATCGTACCAATAGAAAGATTATCTTGAATCACTTCATATCCAGCAAAACCAATTATGATTAAAGGAGAGATATCTGTAATCGTATTTACTACGGCAAAAGCCTTTGCATTCCAGCTCGTTTGCTTTAATGCTTTTGTTAAAAAGTTACTATTTTGATCTTGGAAGTGCTTTTGTTCATAATCTTCTACTGCAAAGCTTTTCACCACAGACATACCTTGAACACGTTCATGTAAATGGCTTTGAACCTCTGCCAGTGCTTGAGAACGTTCCCGCGTCAAACCACGAAGTCGACCAAAAAAGTAACGGACAGAAAAAGCATAAAAAGGAAAAGCAATGAGAGATACAAGTGTCAGCGATACATCCATCGTAAACATAATGGCAAGGGCAATGATAATGGTAGCTGCATCCAACCATAAATTCATTAGACCGGTAATAACGAAATTTTTTGTTTGCTCTACATCATTAATTACCCTTGAAATAACTTCCCCTGCTCTCGTATTCGAATAATACTTAAAGCTTAATTTCTGTATGTGAGAAAACAGATTATCCCTCAGGTCATATAAAATTTTATTTCCTGTCCACTGAGCAAAATATTGTCGATAATACTCTACAGGCGGTCTTACAAGTAAGAAAAGAACGAGCATAATTCCCATAATCGTAAAGAGCTGACTCGTTTTTTCATCAGAAGATAAACTCGAACTTCCCACAATATCATCAATCACATATTTAATTAAGATTGGAATCAAAAGTGGAATAGTAAATTTAATAATTCCTATAATTAATGTACCAATAATTTGCCACCGATAGGGTTTAACAAATTGAAGGTATCGTTTTATACTATCCAAGAAATTACTCCTTTCTAAGGTGTATTGTGCCCATTTTTCCGCAATAAAAAAGGATGACCCTGTTTGGAGCGCTCTACTGTTCCTCATCCATTCACTACAGATAGGTGAGAGGCTCCTTACTGGGTCAGCCCTTTAAACGTATAAAGTTTTCCAGCTGTGCTACCCCCGATGAGTCAAATAGCGCTCATACCAGATATCAATGAAGTCAGGAGCAAAAGGTCCTTTTCTTTGTCGTATCCAGCGCACTAATTTGTCTACATTTCGTTTAAGAATGTGATCAATCACATCTGGGTAACCATACAATTTTCCATGAGCCTCGTACTCGTCCTCATCTAGTAATGTATACGTCATATCAGGAAACACCTTGATATCTAAATCATAATCGATATACTTAATTGCTTCATGATCGTATACAAATGGAGAACTTAAATTGCAATAATAATAAATTCCGTCCTCACGAATCATACAAATAATGTTAAACCAAAGCTCTGAATGAAAATAACAAATCGCGGGTTCACGAGTCATCCACGTTCTTCCGTCTGATTCCGTTACCATTGTACGGTCATTTCCACCAATGATGAGATTACTTGTTCCTTTCAGAACCGTAGTCTCATTCCAAATTCGATGAATGTTGCCGTCATGCTTATAGCTATGTATTTGTACAGATTGCCCTTCAGTGGGAACCGCCATCGTATCCCCTTCTTTCCTTACAAATTACAAGTATATATGGGTGTCTACTCTATCATTATAACGTTTCGACGGAAAATTTAAAACAAAAGGGCTGCTCTTAAAGAAAATAACCTTTAAGAACAGCCTAATATGCTGATTTACTGTGCAGTGAAATCCTCACAACAGTCAACAACATCGAATTTATTTGTTCGTATTCATTTAGAAACTTTTCATATAAAAAGATTCGTTTGGATTATGAAATTTATGTTGTCACCCGATTCAAATCTTTTTGATACGACCGAATTACCTGATCCGTTTGCTGCTGAAATATTTCATGAATCTCTTTAAGCTCCACTTTCTTCTGAGTAATTTCCTGTTTCAAAGACTCAACCTTTGTCATCTCCTGCAACTGAAGTAACTCCTCCTCAAGCTCCTGACAACGCTCAATTTCAGACTGAAGATATAGTAGCTTATCCATCGTCTCCAACTGTTCCGTTACTAACTGATTAAACCGTTGCTGCACCACTCTACCATCTCCTCTAAACAAACTCTACTAAACATTCTCCTTTCCTACCCCAAACCCTTTGACAACTTCTGTCACATTCCCACCAGTTTTGTCGATGTGGTGGATGAGGTTCATGAGGGACGGACCTCCAAAAGTATGTATGGGAGGGATGTAACTCTATGAATTCAGTAGAGGGTTTATTGAGAAGTTAGTGTTCGGAGGTCCGTCCCTCAAATAAACGAAAAAAGCACCCAGTTTTGGGTGCTTTTTCTCGGTAAGGACAATTACAATTATTGTTGTTGTTGGCCGTATTTACCAGAAGCTTTCGCTTTGTTTGCTTCTGCTTGTTGGTTTTGTTGTTTCACATGCTGTGCCGCTGTTGTTTCTGAAGCAAACTCAGTTCCGTATTGTTGTTTCTGAGGTTGAGCTCCAGCTTGAGCGTTTTGTTGCTTAACATGTTGAACGCTTGTTCCAGCTTGAGTTTTGTTTGGTTGTTTTGCCATTGTAATCACCTCCACGCTAATTAAGATAACCAAGCGTGGTAGTGACTATCCAATATATTTATTGGGAAAACATTCCATTAAACTAAGAGTGAACGACCACCATCTACAATGATTGTTTGACCTCGAATCATAGAGGAATCGTCGGAAACTAAGAACATTACCGACTTTACAAGATCATCTATTTCTACCATTCGTCCAGCTGGTGTTTTACTGCGGGCATCTTCTAATAGTTCTTCACGATTTGGGAAATGTTTTAAGGCATCTGTATCAATTGCTCCTCCTGAAACTGCGTTTACAATGATATTGCGTGGAGCTAATTCAACAGCAAGATAACGTGTAAGTGCCTCGACTGCTGCTTTTGAAACACCTACTGTTGTGTAGTTATCAAGATAACGGATCGAACCTAAAGAACTAATGCTCACAATACGACCGCCATTATCCATTAATTTTGCAGCTTCTTGAGCACAAAAAAGTAAAGCCTTGCTGTTAATGTTCATTGTCCAGTCCCAATGTGATTCTTCAAGCTCCATAACAGGACGAAGCACACCGGAAGCGGCGTTGCTAACCAGTACGTCAAGACGACCAAATTCTTCTTTCACTTGCTCAAACATGGCTTTAATTTTTTCCACATCGCCTACATTCGCACGGACCACTATTGCTTTACGGCCAAGCTTTTCAACCTCTGCTGCCGTTTCTAGAGCTCCTTTTTTACTTCGGGCGTAATTCACGACGATATCGTATCCTTTTTGTGCTAATTGTATGGCAATTTCTCTTCCAAGTCCTCGACTGCTTCCTGTTACTAATGCTACTTTTTGATTCATTCTTTTCATCCTTTCGTATGTCATTTCCATTTAGGGCAATTGTATCAATGAGCATAATCAGCAACTGAATATGCAAACTAAAAAGAGCTCGATAAAAATGGAGGAATGTAAATGTATGTAGGTAGAGATATGACAGAGCTTTCTATGCTCCCTAAAAATGAATGGACAAAAAGTGAGCTTGCCTTCTTTCACCATTCACTACAACAAATAGTACCCTATTTAAACGTAGAAGGACAATCTATTCACAGAGAAATCGTAGAAGAAATTGAGAGTCGTGGAGGATTAAAACGCGGTGAAGCTGATTACACCCACGGAACGAAGATATCGTATGATTAAAAAAAAGCAACCAGCTGCAAACTGGTTGCTTCAAATTATTTTTGTAAAAGCGCTGCTGAAGTCTCTTTCCAAATCTTTTGATGAGAGACAGGAAAAGCATACTTTTCCAATTCTTCTTCAGTAACAGCAACCAAACCATTCGCTCCTAGTGAAGTGCTATTAATAGATCCCACATATACTTCAATATCCCAAATGATATGAGAAAATACATGTTGAATTTTAGTTATAACCCCAGTTTTCAACGAACAATCTACTTTATATTCATCTACAATGTTTTGTAACAACTGCTTTCGTCCACTGCTCGAATTCCCTACTTCGAAATTAGGAAATTCCCATAAATTTGCTAGTAACCCTTTGCTTGGACGTTTATGAATGACTACTCTATTGTCTTCTGTAAATAGGACAGCAGCAGCCATATTAAGTTTCCGGGCAGATTTTTTTTTAGTTTTTACTGGTAGATCGGATTGAACCCCTTCTTGAAATCCCTGACAATGTTCTCGGACCGGACATAATAAGCATGAAGGCGAAGTTGGTGTGCAGATTAATGCTCCAAGCTCCATTAAGGCTTGGTTAAAATAAGATGGATTTTCTTCAGATATTAAAGCTCTCACAGCTTCCTCAAAAACTTTTCTGGAAGATGGTTTGGCAATATCAATCCAAATAGATAAAATACGAGAAAATACTCTCATTACATTTCCATCAACAGCTGGTTCAGGCTTACCATATGCAATACTCAAAATGGCTCCGGCAGTATAGGGGCCAACCCCTTTTAAAGCCGAAATTTCTTTTGGCGTGTTCGGAACAATCCCCTCGTATTTCTCATTCACTTCTTTTACAGCAGTTTGAAGGTTTCTTACCCTTGAATAATACCCTAAACCTTCCCATGCTTTTAAAACCTCTTCCTCATCAGCGTGAGCAAGAGCTTCAATGGACGGGAATTTTTCTAGAAAGCGATTAAAATAAGGGATAACAGTATCTACTCTCGTTTGCTGAAGCATGATTTCGGACACCCATACTTTATATGGATTCTGATCCTTTCTCCAAGGTAGGTCCCTTTGTTCTCTTGAAAACCAAGAAATTAAGTCTTCTTGAAATTCTTCGCGATTAATTGTTTGTAAATGTCTTAATGATTCTTCTTTCAATTTTGTACCTCCAGGATGTTAAATGTTACGTTGAATAGGGAATAAATAATTAAAGCTTTGTTTTTAAGCCGATGCATCTGATTTCCTTTAATCCACCACATATACATTCATCTAATAATCCAAATAATAAATGACGACGGGATGTTCGTAAGCGTTTCAAAGCATGATAATGGGATTCTGTTGGAACAGCGAAGGTTTCCATGTACCGATTGGGGCTGATTTCAGACTTCTCCCATTGAATGTTTGAAGCATCATATTGTGGTAATGTATTTACGATAGTATTCATAATTTGTTTATATTGAGGTTGAAGATTTTGTTTTATTTCGTATTCTAAATAAATTTGCAATGAATTTTTCATTGAAATAAACTCCTTTTAACCATATCATGTTTAAAAATGAATACAAGAGATTACAGGTTACAGGATAAAAACGAGCCAAGGGAGGACTTTCATTGGATACAGGTACTCACATTGTTATGGGCTTTGCTCTTGGAGGCTTAGCTACATTAGATCCCGTTGTTGCGGAAAGTGCAGCCACCTCTCAAAGTGTGTTAATAGCCGCAGTTATAGGCTCTCAAATACCAGATATCGACACTGTCTTGAAATTACGCAATAATGCCGTTTATATACGACATCATCGAGGTGCTACACATAGCATTCCAGCTGTTGCTTTATGGCCACTTTTAATCATTGCATGTCTTTATCCTTTTTTTCCTGAAGCTAATTTGCTTCATCTATGGATTTGGACATTTGTTGCTGTATTCCTGCATGTATTTGTCGACATTTTCAACGCTTATGGAACCCAAGCCATTAGGCCAATCTCGTCGAAATGGGTCGCATTAGGTGTCATAAACACGTTCGACCCATATATTTTCGGTATCCATGTTGTCGGATTGATTCTTTGGGGCATTGGGTTACCACCTGGTGAAACCTTTTTAGTTATGTACATTGTCATTTTTGCTTATTATGTGTTGAGGTTTCAGGTTCAAAAAGCAGTTAAAAACGCTGTAAAAAGAAGAATCCCAGAAGCTGAAAAAATCATCGTATCACCGACGATACGTTTCTTCCAATGGAGATTAGCCATAGTAACGAGAGATAAATACTATGTTGCCAGAGCCTTTAGACGTTCGATTACGATTTTCGATGAATTCAAACGTGTTCCAGTACCGAAACTTCCTGTGATTGAAGCAGCGAAAAAAGATAAAAACTTATCAGCATTTCTATCCTTCTCCCCTGTATATCGTTGGGAAGTAGATGAATACGACGACCATTTCGAAGTACGCTTTATTGATCTACGGTACAGAAACAACGGACACTATCCATTTGTAGCCCTAGTGCAGCTAGATAAAGACCTCTCAGTCGTAAGCTCCTACACAGGCTGGGTCTTTAGTGAAGAAAAACTACGCAAAAAAGTAGACATCGACATATTAATCGATTAACGTGATGAGGGACGGACCTGCTTTCAGCAGGTCCGTCCCTCTGTCCTTTAATGCGTTACATTATTGTCATTGTCCAGCAGGTGTTTGTATTTTGGGTTACGTGCTGCGAATTCATGGATGCGTCCACCGTAATTGGTGATCCATTGGCGTACTACTTTTTCGGTCATTTCTTTGCCTTGATAGTCGTATCCTGCTTTAGCATATGTCGTTTCGAAGTCCTCCCAAACAAGCTCTACCCATGTTCGGGCTTTTTCATAGGAAAGATTATCATTGGTTTCCAATAGTAATTCTGTTAACTCGTGAAATGTTGACTCCATTTTTTGTCTCCTTCATTTCCATTTATTTTGTTTCTGCTTTTATGATAATGTTCATTATTCCAACCATACTAATAATACGTGATTAAGCTTAGTTCATTTCCTTTGCTTTTTCACGGTGTGTAAGTCCACTACACCTTTTAGGAGGCAAATTATGCGTAATAAAACTACAGGGTTCCCAAATGCAACAGGTAATAAATTCGAAGGGGAGCCTAGAGCGAAAGCGGAATATGCATCTAAAAGGGCAAACGGCACCATCAATACCCATCCTCAAGAACGTATGAAAGCTTCAGGGGACAGAGACCAAGACTCGATTTAGTGAAGTGAAATTTGTTTAGGGGGTAGTTACGATGGCAAACATGAAAAACAACTTTTATCGCAATAAGTACAGCAGTCCATTTAACAAGGCATTTTACAACCCGAAACATGCCCATTCTCAAGCAAATGGACAAACAACACAAACACAAGACTTAATTATTCTAGAGAACCAAACCCGTAAGCGTTCCTAGACTATTTCAAGGTGCGTCCCTAAGTGGATGCACCTTGAACCTTATTTTTTCTCCCCTGCTAAAAGAGAAATAGGCAATGCTTCTTCTTGTCCATTACCACCTAATCGATAACCCCAAGCGAATACTCCATTTAAATAATCAATTTTAAAGTATGTACCTGGATCTCCTTCAATGGCGTAAATTCCACCAGCTTGATATTCACTAGGATCCATCAAATAAGCTTGAGCCATAAGAGCTTTACGCTCTAAAACGGCGAACTCATTTACGATTCCTAATTGTTCAGCCTTTCGTGCTTTTTCTTTCAACTGTGCAATTTCCTGTTTCAGTTCATGCTCAGTCATTTGACTGTATCTTCTCTCTTGTTCCATCAAAATCACCTCTACTAATGATAGTATAGAGAATTTGTTATAATAAGAAAAGCGGAGGATCTTAGCCCAGAGGTGACAAGCATAAGGTAAGTCAGCCTAAAAGGCGTTCTTTTCCTTTTTGGATGAATTTACTTTTGACCTCGAGCCTCTAAGCCCCGGAGCTGGGCAATAAGAAAAGAAGGAATGACTTGTACAAACAGGCGTAATTGTTAAAGAATGTTGTTTTTGTGAGTATTGGTTAATCTCTGCTCCGTTTAAGTGTTTATTTCTACTTAAAATTATGTTTTGCATAAATTTTTTTTTTGCTAATATGACTCTGTCACGATTTTTCTTATAGATGGTTAGGAGGACTGAGAAGATTCCTGCAGAAGTACAGGCGTAACGAGACCCCGGAAGCGAAGCAATTCCCCTTACCATCAAGCACATACTAGTAATCAGAGCCTTAGGTAATTAAAATTGACCACAAGACAAAACAGCATACAGAAAGGATGATCAACATGAATACAGCAGTTATTACAGGTGGAGGTTCCGGTCTCGGATTAGAGTTAGGAAAACGTCTAAGCCAGCAAGGATTCCATATTTTCATATTAGGTCGTACCCTTGACACTTTAAAAAAAGCGGCATCAGACATACAAGAAATCGGCGGAGAGGTTTCATACGCAACCGTTGACTTACGCTCAAATTCTGATATTCAAAAGGTTTGTGAAAATCACCTTCATAACCACAATATTCAATTGCTTATACATAACGCTGGAGTCGGATACTTTGGTGCTTTTAAAGACTCAAATGAAGAAGAATTAGAATCCATGTTTGAGACAAATGCCCTTGGCCCCATTCGCCTGACAAAAGCATTGTTGGATCAACTTGATTCTAACAACAGTACGATTCTAAATATTATTTCAACAGCTGGTTTAAGAGGGAAGAAGAACGAATCTTTATATGTAGCAAGTAAATTTGCATTAAGAGGATTTGGAGAAAGCTTACAAAAGGAATACGAAGACTCTAGCCTTCGTATTGTGAATGCTTATATGGGAGGTATGGATACACCATTTTGGGATGAAAGCGATCATATTAGTGATCGATCCCGATTACGTTCACCAGAAGAAGTAGCTGAAATAATCGTGGATCAATACAAGAAAAAAAACGAAATTGTGATTGAATCAAAGAAATAGGATAAAAAAGCTGTATCCACGAGTGGATACAGCTTTAATCGTTTATTTACTACTCTTCACTTTCCTTTAATTCCTCCAACAGTCTTCCGATAATCTCCATGGAAAAACCTTTTCGATAAAGAGCTTGCTTCATTTTTTGCTCATATTCATATCCCTCATACTTTGTACTTAACTTTCTATGGGCTTTTAATCCTTGATGATAAATGGCATCCCATTGTTCATCGCTATCCCGATCCGTTTCAACCGTTTCCCAAACGATTTTCATAACAGATCCTGAATACCCTTTACGAAGCAAATTCTGTTCAATTTTTTGTTTAGCAATTCTTTGAGAATCTTTTTTATATTTCCGAAGAAGCTTCTCTGTTAAAACAACTGCTTTATCAACTTGGTTTTCCACAGTGAAGGAAGATAGGGCCTCTTCAATATATTGTTGAGACACACCTTTCTTCATTAATTCACCGCGAATCCAGCTTGGACCCTTGTCCGACGTGTTGATTTGAGTTCCTACAAAGGCATGTGCAAATTCTAAATCATTAATGTACTTGATTTCTTTCAACTTATGTAATACTTCTGGAATGATTCCATCCTCAAGATCTCCTTCTGCAAGGTGATCATGGATTTCTTTTTCTGTTCTCATTCGATAAGATAAGTATTGAATAGCCTTGTTAAATGCCTTTTTTACATCATCTTCATATTGTACCTCTGAAATTTTTAATTCTTCGACTTCCAAACCTTTTCTTAGTTGAAACTTAGCTAAAATGGCTTCATCTACGCTAAAGGCATATTTTCCATCTATAAATAAATTGTACCGTTCAAGATTCTTCACTTGCTTCGTTATTTTTGTGATAACACCCATTTTTTCCACCTCATTACTAATGTAACACATCAACATATGTTTTTTATTGAGAAGATAGGTAAAATAGTAAGTATTAATGGAGGGATGATTATGAAAATTGCCATAACAGGTGGAACAGGTTTTGTAGGGAAAGCTCTTACAGAAGAACTTCTCGAACATAACCATGAATTATTTATCCTTACCCGAAATCCTGATAAATACGAAAATCGCACTGGAATCACATATGTAAAATGGCTTTCAGATAACGCTCATCCTAAAAGAGAGCTTGAAGGGGTGGAAGCCTTTATAAATCTTGCAGGTGAATCCATCAACAGTGGAAGATGGACAGATGAGCGGAAGAAACGAATTATTAATAGTCGAATCACCTCTACACAAGAAATCATTTCAATTATGAAAGGCTTAGATAAAAAACCAGCCTGCCTGATTAACGCAAGTGCAATAGGTTATTATCCATCTTCTAAAACGAATACCTACACAGAAGAATCAACCGATACGTCCAATGATTTTTTAGGAGAGACGGTTCAGATTTGGGAAAAAGAAGCAAGTAAAGCAGCTGAACTAGGTATTCGAGTTGCTTATACTCGCTTTGGTATCATACTAGGAGAAAAGGAAGGGGCACTCCCTCGTATAGCTTTACCTTATAAAATGTTTGCAGGTGGCACCGTAGGTTCAGGTAAACAATGGATGTCCTGGATTCACATTCAAGACGTTGCAAGGGCGATTCATTTTGTGGCGAATTCAGAAGATATCAAAGGTCCTGTGAATATTACAGCCCCTACACCTGTGACAATGAAAGAATTTGGGAAAACGTTAGGTTCCGTACTAAACAGACCCCACTGGATACCAGTACCTCCTTTTGCGTTGAAAATAGCAATGGGTGAAATGAGTACACTCGTATTAGAAGGGCAAAAAGTACTTCCTGGCGTTCTTTCACAGCATGGATTCCCGTTTCTTTACCCAACTCTACAAAAAGCGTTAAAGAATATTTATTAAAGGTATGTTCCCTTCTTTTTAAGTCAAAAATAGGAATAATCTTGTTAAGAAGGGAAGATACATACGTATGGATAAAAAGAAGAAAAGAGATAAAACGAAATCAGTGTTAACGAGTGCACAAGAGGTAACATATTCAAGAGAGTTTAAGGCAGCTGATCGAGTAGGTGGATTTACTTCTAAACGAAATAGTTAAGAAAATTTTCCCTAACTAAAATTCATCTCTTTGATGCAAAATAAAGGTACAAGTCAGAGTTACTGACTTGTACCTTTATTTTTGTATTAAAACGAAAAAGGGGATGTTTAGATTGGGTAGATCACGCGGACATAACAAAAGGGATAAAAACAAAAACAGCTTGGCTCAAACGCCTGCACAACTTAAGAAAACAGATGGTGTAGACGAGGAATTCTCTCGAGAAATCGCTGACCAGGCTGATATGGAAGCCCAGGCTCGCGCAAATGCAGCGAACCAACGTGCACGAGTGAAGAAAAACCAATAGAACAATCCCAGTTACAAATCAGGACTTGAGGAATTCACAATGAATAAACCACTTAAGAGTTTTTCTTAAGTGGTTTATATTTATTAAACAATCATCGCTTTTTTATGATGGACATCCTTTTTTTGAGTTAATGTATGTTTCAAATAAGGAATCATCCAGCGGTCAGCTCCCCAATAATACGCACCTTTCCCGGTGAATAATAGGATGATTGCTATTGTATAGAGAATCGGATTAGTGCTTAAGGTACCTGCCAGGAGAAAATTCAAATTCATAAATGCTCCCGCCAGCAGTGCAGGAATAGTCATAAACCCAATAATAAGTCCAAGACCTACCAAAACTTCTCCCCAAGGAATTAAAATATTAAATACGTCAACATTTGGTATGGCGAATTCTTTTAAAAATGTAGCATACCACCCTTGAACTGCAGGATGATCACCTGCTGCTTTGCCTAGTGCTCCTTGTAGAAAACCACTTGCATCGAAACCATCATTGACCTTATGCCATCCGGCCTCAAGCCATTGAATTCCTAACCAAATTCGAAGGACTGTCCAAACCATGCTAACTTTTTCATTTTGCCACCATTTCATGATGGACCATCTCCTTTACATTATATTGTGAAATAATTCACAAATATTCGCGAGATTAATACATTTTTTTGATTGACGTCATTCGTTTGTTTGTGAAATGTTTCACATGTTCTTTACACTTATAATATACCTTCTTTCTAGCTCCATTACAATAGGCTTTCCCGTAATTCATAAAGCTGTCAAATTTATAAAAAATAAACCAGAAAACCGTTCTAACGGCTTCCTGGTTTAAACATACAATCTTACTCTTTATCGTTCTTTACTTAAATCAATGATTCTTATGAGATTATCTGACTCGTCTTTATAAATGGCATATCTCCCTGGTGGTATATCACATGGTGTTTTGATGAATTGGAGCTTGTTTTGATGTTCTTCAAAGTATACGTCTACGCTCTCTACAATGAAAATTCCCCCAGCAGTTAATTCCGGTTCATCATTTTCTATCATGAGTTGAACCTCGGTTCCTGGCAGCTTGAGGGCTATTGTATGATCTCCTTCTCTCCACGCTTCTTCAAAACCAAGAGTATCACGGTAGTAATCAAGTGATTTCATTAAATCTTTTACTGGATGACAAAGAAAAGCTAATTTCATTTACTTCACCTCTAATGAATTTATTTATAATACTAATCCCACAACCTCATCTACCCAATCTGTTTGCTCTTCAAGTTCAAGCTTTCTGCAGATAGATGAATGTACCCGCTTAAATTCAGGGACAATTCCTTTCATCACAATAAGTATATCTTCTGGGCTTCGACTACTTCCCCATTCTTTCAATAGGGAAATTTGCCAATCTGCAAAAGTCGATCGTTTCCCTTCATATTTAGACCAGTCACCTGGAGGGTTCGGGAGTATATCTCTCTCCATGTTCCATCCTGCTGCAATGGACCATCGCATGTGGTCTAATGAATGAAGAGCATAATATATTTCCCCTCTCTTCACTCTTCTATAAACTTCATGCATATGAGCAAAGAATTTACTTCTCCATATTTCAAATTCATCAAGGGTCACCATATAATGTAGTTCATTTGATTGTTTATGAATATTTTTTACAATATGAAATGGGTCATATTCAATCTCCACTTCCTTTAAGTGAAGAGATGCCTTTAAGTCCTGTGGCTTGTAGTAGAATACATCTACTTTTATAAAACATTTGAAATGAGCTACCGTATGGACGGCCCATGGAAAATCTTCGTAATAGAGCACGTCCCCCCAACACTTTGCTCTTTCCTTTTTGTTTTTTCTGTATGCTTCAAAAACTTCTTCTTTCACAACGATTCTCAAATCTAAATCTGAGTAATCATCATAGTTTCCTTTAGCTAGTGAGCCTCCATAGAAGAAAGCCAATACATATTCATCTTGTATTAAGTCTTCCTTGATGGCTTTTCTTAATTTTTCACGTTCTTTAACTAAAGAAGCATCTCTTTCGTTAAACTTATGCCCAAATCCCACACATATCCTATCACTCCTTCAATTTTTTCATTGAGAGACTCCCTATGAGGTTTTGACCATTTTACCACATAATGGTATTAGTATCGTGGAAATATTTCTAATATTATTGATTCTTCTGATCTTTTAGTTAAAGAAACTTTCTTCTTTCCCATTCGTACTACATAATAGAAATAGACAGAAGTGTTACGGAGGATTAAATCATGAAGTCAGAGAGAAAGCTTTGGAGAATGTGGAAGATATTATCGTTGGCGTTATCCATTGTAATACGGACTTATTGGTATAAGCTTAGTCGAAAGTCTGAAGCTGAGAAGGAACAGCTTTGGGTGAGGATTGGAAAAGAGTTTAAACAAACACTGTTTGAATTAAATGGTGTTCTCATTAAGGTTGGTCAATTATTGAGTATACGTGAGGACCTTTTACCTAAGGGATTCATTAATCAAATTAAAGATCTCGTCGATCATGTTCCTCCATCACCATGGAAGGACATTGAAAGAGTATTAGAGAAGGAATGGAATAGTTCTGTTCATATGAAGGTAGACTCTATTAATCGAGAAGCCGTTGCATCTGCTTCCATTGGAGAGGTGTACAAAGCTACTTTATTAGATGGTACTCAAGCTGCCATTAAGGTACAGCGTCCCGAAATCCCATCTCTTGTCAAAACTGATTTCCGTTCCCTTAGCATCATTATTTGGTTTGCTAAGTATTTTGCTCCCGTTCCCAAAGGGTTTATCAATTTTAATATGCTATATAAAGAATTAAAGCAGGTTATTGAGCAGGAGCTTGATTTTTACAAGGAAATGAATACAGCCATATCTTTTAAAGAACGATTTACCGATCACCCCGGGGTGAAAGTTCCAGCTGTTTTTCCGGAGCTTTGCACAGATAAAGTTTTGGTCATGGAATGGGTGGATGGAACAAGATTAAATGATAGGAATGCCATTACTCGGTATGGACTTGATGGTCGTGAACTAGCGGAAAGATTGTTTCGACTGTTTCTGCCTCAATGGCTTGAAGCAGGGTTATTCCACGCAGATCCACATGCAGGTAACATTCTTATTCAGCCTGATGGAACCTTTGTATTACTGGATTACGGGATGATTGGTGAGATTTCAAAACGTGATGCAGCTCACTTTCAGGGACTGCTAGAGGGTATCCTTCTGAAAAATTATTCGAAAGCGTCTGGAGCATTAGCTGACCTTGGCTTTTTACTACCCGGAGCCGACCCTAAAGCCATCGAACAGGTTCTTGAAGAATTTGTGACCCTTGATATGGAGCAATTTAAGCAGATGGATCTTCTATCGGTTAAAAAAGAAATAAACGAAATGGTAAAATCTCTACCAGTACAAGTACCAACTCGGTTTATATTCCTTGGACGTTCCTTTGCCACAATTGAAGGACTTGTCTTTATCCTTCATCCAGAAGAGGAAACTCTGGACATAGTAAAGCCGGCTTTCTTAGATTGGCTAAAAAATAGTAGTACTAGTAAGTGGGATTTGATACTAAAATGGATAACGGCTCAACCTCTTTTCCAAACCGTTCAGAAGGTGAAAGGACTTTTAGATATTCCTGAACGGATATTAAAGCAAAGGGAGCTTCACGATCAGAATTCTTTTCAATTTACAATGTATGAGAATGGAAAGAAGTATGCATTTACTGTAATGGTCCTAGGTATTGTGGGGAGTTTTACAGGATATTCTCTTACAATGGAGTCGGTGTGGCAAGGTTCCGTCCTACTAACAGTACTCGGAGGGTTTTCGTATTCAATCACAGGCATGAAACAGAAAAAATGGCTAAAAAAGTTAAAGAACGGTCAACTACAGTAAAAAGGAAACTTCCCATGGTTTCCTTTTGTTTTGGTTCTATTTTCATTCACCTTTCCCTTACATATACTTCATCGACTCGGATCTCGAATTCTAACCCAGTCGGTTCGTTATCAAAAGGGCCAGTCATTCTTTAAAGGGTAACCGTAGTCCAGTACCTTCATCAGGTAATGGAGGAGATCCAATAAATTAGAGTTGATGATGTTCTAATGATCCCCCACCTCCTATTCCCCGACAATCTTACTTTCCCCCTAAAAATAATTCAAATGATTCACGGTCATGTTGATCTATGTAGTTCAGTTTTAAGGTAGAAAAAACAAAGAGCTCCAATACTTTTAGTCCAATTCGCATATGAATTAGACTATTTCATTATGTTGATTTATCAGTGTATTGTAATGTTCATATGATTATTTAGAGGTTAAATATGTAACGCCATAGGACACTATTACGACTAATTATTTGAAGTTATTGATAAGGAGGTAGAAACTAAATGGAAAAGAATTTTATTATACTCTTTTTAATATGCTTTTCCCTGGTTGGCTGTAGTAGTAAGGAAGAAGTTAAAGGTCAATTTGATATTAAGGGAAATATTGTTGGAATTAACGAAAAAGAAAATCGTATTTTAGTAGTGGATGCAGATAAAGGAGAAACTTGGGTAGTCTTACCTGAAAACGCAGACATCAAGAATTATCAAGAAGGACAGGAAGTTGTCATTTGGGTAGATGATGGGATAGACACATCGGCCCCCACTTCCGCAAAAGCATTAAATATTGAGATAACATCATTAAATCCATAATACAAAGGGATATCTAAAAACAGAAATTCCTTTTAATTTTTTCTTACCTTTTATACTTCTAAATTACTTGTCAGTTTTACTTTTTCATCTATCCTTATTTTCTACTTCGAAACTGAATAACTTACATGATGATCATGTGGGTTTTCCTCTGAAGTGTCCCAGTCAACATTTAAAACAACAACGCTTGCATTATCATATTGGCGGATGAATAGTACTGTGTAGAGGTGATTATCTAATTCTACTGACTTTAAAATTTGTACATGCCTACGGAAGCCAATGGGCTCAATGAACGAGCGAAAATTCTCATTTCTTAAAGCACCAAATATACTATTTAATAAATCCTCATATAAATCATATTACCCCGCCCAATCTGCTATATACTCAGAGAATGGAAAAACTGGTTTAAAGACATCCGTTTTATCTTCTTCCACCTCCTCCTCCATTATGAATCAGGCATAAACCCCCTATGAGCTTTTTGCCCAAATTAGCTATGTTTAAATCATGCACTCACCGCTGGTACACACAATGTTACGACCGTTTCGCTTAGCTCTATATAAGGCGTCATCCGCTTGCTGAAACATGGAGTCATGCTTTTCTTTCCCCCCATTATATACAGACACACCGATAGAGACAGTAAGCTGAATTTTCTTCTTATCCGGCAGGACGAAAGAGTGGTGATAGACCGCTTCTCTGACTCGTGTGGCAATTTCTTTTGCTTGCTCTACACTGCAATCTGGGAGAAGAAGAGAAAACTCTTCTCCACCATTTCGAGACAACGTATCCCCCGATCTAGTTAAACCCGTCAATACTTTTGCAAGCTGTTTTAATACTTCATCACCCGCACTATGACCGTGTGTATCGTTAATTTGTTTGAAATGATCAACATCTATTAGGCAGATGGCACAGGTTTCCTTTTCTGTCCTGGCCACACTGATCATATCATTGTAATAGCGATCAAATGATCGAACATTATACAAACCTGTTAGGGAGTCACGCTGTGAATTTTCTTTATATTTGTAATATCGTTCACTTGTTTTTCTTATATAATTGACGAAATAAAAGGTTAAGTATCCTCCAATAAGCGTACTTATGATATGAAATACTGCAAAGTCCAGGACGAGACTATAGTCATCCACCACTATATAAAGAGCAATGGAAAAAATCATTTGGCTATACACTAGTAGAATTGTCCATTTCTTCCAAGGAGAAATCCTTATAAATCGCACAATGAATCCTGCTCCAATAGAAATCATCAGCATCATAAATAAAGCCACATAAGATGAAAAATTAACGGCAATAAAAAAGCGTCCAATCGTGATGACGATTGCTGATACAATAGTTGGTAAAAACCCTCCGTAATAAGCAACAAGAATAACAGGGATATGTCTTAAATCAAGAATCGTTAACTCATTTACAGTAATGCTGTAATGCATGAGGACAATTCCAAGAAGACCAGCCAACACCCCGTCCACAGACTTGATCCAAATAGGCGAATTCATAGTCAAACGATTTTTGCGAAAGAGCTGATGCCACAAAAACGTAAAGGACATTAACAATGAAATATTGACGATTAAATCACTAATCATACTAAACTCTTCCTTTTACAAACTATATTATTAGAAAATTATACCATAATGGTATTTCACACTACAATTTTTCACTCTACTTCTTCTACTGATGGACGATGCTGATATTTCTCCAAATCTATCTTATTCTCTTTTGCAATGATAACTCCTTCAGATTGAAGTGATTTTTTTTGAAAATAAAGAGATTCCTGATCTTGAATCCCAATCTCTCCCTTGCTATTAATGACTCGATGCCACGGAAGGTTATATTTTTCACTCATAGAATGTAATATTCTAACCACCTGTCTTGCAGCTCTATGGCTACCGGCTAAAGCAGCAATTTGACCGTAAGTCATCACTTTTCCAGGTGGAATATCTTTAATTATTTTTACTGCTCTTTCTGTAAAAGGCTTCATTTTCATTCACTTCCCTATCTCCAGATCTCAATAAGTGATAGTTCCATTGTAATATGAAGGGAAGAATAGAGGAAAGCATAAAGAAGCTTAAACCTTTGACGAATCAAAGATTTAAGCTCTTTTTTGTTACAGTAGGCAAGTTCCGTCCTTTAAAGGACAGCCTAAACTATTATATCCTTCTAGTTCTTCTCTTACTTCTTCATAGTCTCCGCTATTATAAGAATCTTGTACCTTAGCAATAACCTCAGACTCGGTGAGTGGATAAGAGATAGCTGGATGTGCCGCATTCAAAAGTGCTGCAACTCCTGCTCTAGCAACTCCGTTAAAGTCATATCCTTGCAACTTTAAAGCTTCCTTTAACGTAATATCCGGATCATAAGCGTGAATTCCAAATACAGTGTCAAAATCATCTGTACGGGAGTAGCCAGTTGGAGTCCAGTGACAGGCATTCTCGCACTTTCTCCAAAATTTATTCGTACACCCTTGTCGTAAGCCCATTATCATTACCTCCTTTCATAGGAAGATATTTTATACTATGATAGATTTTCCAATGTGGACTAGGTGTTCATGGCTATTCTTGTAAAGATTTAGCGGAATTAATTGATCATGTGTAAAGGACCTACAAATCCGGTAATATAGTCTTTTTTAATTCCAACTCATAGTTTCTAGTGAATTAGTGGATATCCAATGGAAGAAAGCCAGCATATACTATTTAGAACATACAAAGGAAGGTGGGTTATGAATGAGTACTTCTAGTGGAAGATGGAGTCTATATGAAATCTTAAGAGAAGATATAGCTCTTCAACCTTTCTTATTAAATACACAACTTCTCAAGAAAGAGACTTTTTCAACTGAATTATTGGATCTATTCACTATACGACCTTGCTTCGGAGAGGCGAACATCTTTGGTGGCTCTGTTAATCGCGACATCTATCAACTAATCAGTAGAAAGCAAGACGTCACTTTCATCGAGAAATCTCAAGCGTTCCATTTTATACAAGAAATAATTCTCGAAGGGAAAAACGCCATTTTACAAGACTTTCATTTTTTGAATGAGTTTGAAGAGAAGCCCTCTGAATTGTATATTACCGTTCAACTGGAACCTCCTTCCGAATGGAAGGTTTCTGCACTGGTAGAAAAGGAGTCCCCCTCCCTCCTTAAAGGTAATACACTCCTTAGAAGTAGAATGTATGAAGTAGCGATTAGAATGGCTGGAAGACTCCAAGTCTACTACCCCCAATGCCTTACATTCGTTTTGGAGATTGGATTTGTATTGGACAAACTATGGTTACAGGATATAAAACTCCACTATTCCAAAAGCAAATGGAGTCAATATCAAATCATGAAATCCGTTCAAGAACTAACCCCCTATCTTCCGCAAACCCAGTTAGCTACGCCTCTTTCCCTCTGCAATTTTCTATCACTTTACAATGAAGTCGTTCTTAAACCCTATAATGGGCAATGGGGTGCTGGAGTGATTAAAGTGAACAGTCTTTCTGAAGGGGACTATGAGTTGCATGAAAACCGGAAGAAAACCCGCTTTTCAAACAGCTCTGATCTCCTTTTTCACTTAAATAGCCATTACCTCTCGAAAAAGGGCTACATTGTTCAAGAAAACATCCCATTATCCAAAATAGAGCAAAGTCCATTTGATGTTAGAGTGATGACTCAAAAAGAAATTCCTGAAGAACACTGGGAAGTAACCGGCAAGCTCGTTAAGATAGCTATGGATAAAGTATTTGTTACGAATTTAGCTAAATCTCTTATATTTTTAGAAGATGCTTTGAATAGGATTGGGATGAATATGAAGCAATCTATCGATCTGATTGCAGAGTTGGAAACCCTTTGTCTTCTCACTTCTCAGCTTTTAGAAGAACATTTTTCTACAGTTTCCATCGTTGGATTTGATATAGGGATTGATACGTATGGGCAACTTTGGATCATTGAAGCAAATTTATGGCCCGACTTAACCATTTTCAGAATGATTGAAGATAAGAGCATGTATGAAAAAATCAGAGAAAAAAAACGAAAATGAAGTTCAGAGAGAGGGACGGACCTCATGAGGTCCGTCCCTCTCTCTGAGCTAAATCCTACATAAGAATTCCATGATGTATTACACTAATAGTACATTTAGAGAGGACGTGAGGTATTTGACAATGGATATTAAGTTAATAGCATTAGATATGGATGGAACTCTAGTGAATCATGAGGGAGATGTTTCTCCTGAGAATGAACGAGCTATTCAACAAGCAAAAGAGAAAGGAATTCATGTGGTGTTAAGTACAGGGCGTTCCCTTACTAGAGCCAGGGATATTTCTGATCAGTTAGGTCGCTCATCCTACCTGGTCACTGTGAATGGCGGAGAAATATACGATCATGACTATCAATTAGTAGATAGTACTCCACTAGACACGGAGCTGGTAAAACATCTTTGGAAATTAAAACAGGAGCACGATGTGTATTTCTGGTCAACCACTAAACAAGGACTGTTTAATAGTAGAAATCCCTTTGACCAGGAAATTGATACTTATGATTGGTTAAAGTTTGGATACGACATTAAGGATGATGAAGTACGTCAAGTCATTCGGGATGAACTAATGAAAAACGAAGCACTTGAGATTACAAACTCAAGTCCAACAAATATAGAAATTAACCCTGCCGGCGTTAATAAAGCAGCAGCCTTAGTAAAAGTTTGTAAGTGGTTGGATTTATCCATGGATCAAGTGATGGCTGTTGGAGATAGTATGAATGACATTGCCATGATACGGGAAGCAGGGTTAGGCGTAGCAATGGGAAATGCTCAAGAAGAAGTCAAACAGGCGGCTAATTGGGTAACTGGAATAAACACGGATCATGGCGTAGCTCAAGCCATTGATCGAATTCTTACATCTTGAAAAACATGAATGGAAAAAGTTAATATAACTTTTTCCATTTTTTGTTACAAACGTCTATCCTACACTGTAACCGGCCATACTGATAAAAATCGATAGGATAAGGACAAACTCTTATGTATTTACTTTTAATCGTCATCGCCTATATATTAATCGCTATCAAATTCATGAATTGGAGCCGGTGGAAGGAGTATTATCCAACCATCCAATTCTACGTGATCGGGGACCTTCTATATAATTTTGTCTTTTACCATCATACTTTGTGGGCATACAAAGGAGCTTCCTGGAAGTGGCTAAACCATACCTTTATTTCTCTTACCTTTACCTTCACGGTGATTCCCATAGCCCTCATGTTTTTCCTTCAGTACTATCCAAAAGGCAAGAAACGTTTTCTATATTTGTTTCTTTGGGTTCTTTATTTCACCCTACTTGAGCTGTTTTTCTCTAAAATAGGATTATTTGTTTATGATAATGGCTGGAATCTATGGTGGTCTGCCCTATTCAATGTAGTTACTTTCTCTATGATTTCTTTGCATTTTAAAAAACCAGTGGTAGCACTCATCATTTCAGTTCCACTCATTGCGGTTTTGCTATTATTCTTTCATCCTTTGCTTCATGAATTGAAGTAATTTTATTTAAAGGGTAACTCACATCAAAAAGTTCAGTGTCCTGAGGTTCGTCTATATCTCCCAAAGCAACGTGATTTATTTATCCAACTCTTCCTTTAAAGCGTTAATAGCTTCCAGTACCTCTTGAATATTATCCTTATGATTCATCTTGTTTCTAGCATGTAGTAATGACGGTCGAACAGACTCCACTGAACGTCCAAACTCATACATCCATTCGTACCTTGGAACCATCCAGGTATGGAAATGATGAGTCGTATCTTCGTTGTAAAAATAATAAACATATTCAATTCCCAATACTTCTCTTTGAGCCTTTCTTATCTTAGTTAAAAGAGTGATGTAATCAATTTTTTCAGCTTCTGTTAATTCATCAAAGCATTTAATATGCCTTTTAGATGCTAAGATAATCAACCCTTTAATTGGATAAGCAACGTCCTGATGGGCGTGAAAGTGCTCCGTTTCTATTACCACACCCCCATCGGGTTCAATGAGTCCACTGGTTAAGGCACAGCTTAAACATTCTACGTCTACTGTTTCTCCGTTTGATAGTGTTATTTTTCTCATGTTTTTTTCTCCTGGCTGGTTAAGTATTTTTTATGAATATTAACTTATTAACCAATCTTTGATTAGCTCTTGTACTATTTCACGTTTTTCTATTTGAAGCATATGACCTGCTTTATTTAAAACGACAAATGTGGCATTAGGAAGCTTTTCTAGAAGAAAATAGTGATCTTTATATCCACAGATTGAATCTTGTTTTCCTACTATTATGAGAGCAGATTGAGAAAGACTCTCTAAACCTTTAAAGGGTTCTTCAGAAAGGAAATAGCCATTTTCTCTCCAATTTGATGATAGAAAATCTTTATTGGCTAGTGAACGTCCAGGTTGAATTTCATCTAAAAAGCATTGAATACTTTCTTCGCTTTGATCGTTCATCAACGTTTCAAATGCTCTTTTAATATCAGGATCCAATGTATTTAATAATTCCTCATCCTTTTTAAAAACCATTTTTTCTGGAAGATTTCTTTCTTTTAGATGGAGTGCAGTAGCCATTAAACAAATACTCTTAACATTATTTCGTTTTTGACGCAAAATTCCTTGAGCTAAATATCCACCATATGAAAAACCAATAAGAGAAAAATCTTCGTTCGGTATGGTCTTATCAATAAATTCTAAAATATTTGAAAGCATATCATCTGAAGAGCTGAAATGATTGTCAATTAAACTTCGACCATGAGCAGGTAAATCTATGTATATTCTCTGAAACCCTTCTATATCATTAAAGATTGGCTCAATCCATGTCTTCATGGACCTGTGGTCTGTCCCCATTGAATGCAATATTACGATTGGAAAGCCATTTCCGACAACTTCGTAATAAATACTTCCTTTTGTAACTAAGCAATTCATACATTTTTTCTCCACTTCTATATTCGATTTTAAAGGGAATATCTTTTCTGCAAATCCATATTCATTTCAATCTCGTTATCAGTTTGTTCTACCCTTTTAAAACCTACTTTTTCATACACGCAAATGGCTGCCTTGTTTTCTGAATCCACAACTAATTTAATGTTGTTAAGTTTACGATTATAGTGTTCAATGCCAAACTCTATTCCTTGATTGACAAATTTCACTCCTAAACCTTTACCTACTAAATCAGGTTTTAAAGCCAATCCTATTTCCATAGTCGATCCCTTTATATTAAACTCAAATAAACCGGCAGCCTCGTTGTCTATGAATGCTACAAATCCATCGCAGCCTCCGGGGCCAATCAACGTTCCAGACTTCTCAAATGAATTAAAATAAGGGGTCATTAATACTTCTTCAATGAAACCTTCATAATTCCAAGAATCAATTTCTTTTACATATTCCATAGTGATAGGTTTAAAAATGAAATCCATTTGCTTTAGCTCCTTTAGCTGAAAAATATCGCTTCGTTATTGAACAAGTACTCGAATACTTATCCGTTACTTTGGTCGGTTAATCCATATGAATCAGAGGTTTATCCGTTACTTTGGTGGATTTATACGTAAAATTCATAGATTTTCCCGTGAATGCCTCCCATTTTTGCGTATCATTGTGAACAACGATAATGATTCTAATTAAAATTTAATGGGATTAAGTTTTATTTTAGCATTAAATTCCATTCTCTTGGCATTCTTACATAAAAAAGAGAGGCCTTTTGAATGGCCTCCCTTTTTTTATATTTTAGTAACTACGATTTCATTTTCATTTAGTGAAACTCTAACATTACTTACGTTTTCTTCTTCTAATAATAAATCTGCGATCTTATCTTCCACTCTTTCCTGGATGACACGGCGAAGTGGTCGCGCACCAAATTCAGGGTGGTAGCCAAGATCAACTAACTTCTCTTTTGCATCCTGTTCAATTGTCATTGTAATGTTTTGCTCCGTTAACTCTTTTTGTAAATCCGTTAACATGAGCTCAAGGATTTGAAGTAATTGATCCTTATTAAGGGAATCAAACTCAATGATACTGTCAAAACGGTTTAAAAATTCCGGCTTAAAGTACGCACCAAGAGATTGAAGAATCGTTGTTTCTTTTATGGCATCGGTGCCACCGGTGTCAAACCCTACGACTGGTGCTTCTTTATCTGTCACTCCAGCATTACTTGTCATAATAATGACTGTTTCCTTAAAGTTCACTGTTCTACCCTGACTGTCTGTTAAACGACCGTCTTCAAGGATTTGCAGGAACATGTGCTGAACATCTGGATGAGCTTTTTCAATTTCATCCAGTAAAATGATGGAATAAGGATTTCTTCTTACTTTTTCAGTTAATTGTCCTGATTCTTCATGACCTACATAACCAGGAGGTGAACCAATCAGCTTAGAGACAGAATGCTTCTCCATATATTCACTCATGTCTAATCTAAGCATGGCATCTTTTGATCCGAATAGTTCTTCCGCAAGGGTTTTGGTCAGCTCCGTTTTCCCTACACCAGTTGGCCCGACAAATAGAAAGGTTCCAATTGGACGGTGCTTTGCTTTTAACCCTGCACGACTTCGACGGATTGCTTTCGATACTTTCTTCACGGCTTCTTCCTGGCCAATAACGTTGTTTGAAAGATTCTCTTCCAATGACTTCATACGTTTGCGGTCATCACGGTGAAGCTTTCCGACGGGAATACCTGTTTTTGCCTCAATAATCGTTTGAATTAATTCTTTTTCAACTACAGCCTTACTGTTGTCTCCATTTGAGTGTAGTTGTTTTTCAATCTCAGTTTCCTGATCCCGCAGAATCGCTGCTTGTTCATAGTTCTCTTCTTTCGTGGCAAGTTCTTTTTTGGCTTTTACATCATTTAATTTCTTATGAATAACTGAAATGTCTTTTCCTTCAAATTGGAGATTCATTTTAGATCCAGCTTCATCTAATAAATCAATGGCTTTATCTGGTAAGAAACGATCTTGAATATAACGGTGGGACAAACTTACACATGCTTCAATGGCCTCATCTGAAAATTGCACACCATGATATTCTTCATACTTTTCTTTCAGGCCTTTTAAAATATTGATTGATTGTTCGATTGACGGCTCGTTTACCATAACTGGCTGAAAACGACGTTCAAGGGCTGCATCCTTTTCAATTTGTCTGTACTCTTTTAACGTTGTGGCTCCAATCACTTGCAGTTCGCCACGAGCTAATGCAGGTTTTAAAATGTTGCCTGCATCCATAGATCCTTCAGCCGAACCAGCACCCACCAGCTGATGGATTTCATCAATAAATAACATGACATTTTTCCGATTTTGAAGCTCACTAATGATGGCTTTTAGTCGCTCTTCGAAGGAACCACGTACTCCTGTACCTGCTGTTAGAGACGCTACATCCATGACATAAACCTCTTTATTGATTAATTTTGATGGTACAGTTCCTTCCACAATTTTAAGAGCTAACCCTTCTGCAATCGCTGTTTTCCCTACACCAGGCTCACCGATAAGAACGGGATTATTTTTATTGCGACGGTTTAAGATTTCTATCACACGCTCAACTTCTTTATCTCGACCAATCACGGGATCAATCAGTCCCGCTTTCGCCGCATGAGTGACATTACGACCAAATTGATCCAGTATTCCGTTTCCACCTTGCCCGTTTTGGGTATTTGGTTCTTGTGGATGTTTATTTTGAAACCCTTGTGGTTGAGTACCGCCCATGCTTATTCCTTTAAATAATTCATCAAAAGGAAAGCTTGATGTTGGTATTTTTGCCTGCTGCTCCTTAAAGCAGCTTGAACACATACGCATGCTCGCTTTCTGTCCATTCAGTTGGGTATATACTTCTACGGTAGCTTGATTATGCTGACATACTTGACATTTCATCAATACATAACCTCCTATATATCATCTTATTTACAGCAATTATCTAAAATTTTTTTAAGGTCTTTTTGACTTTGACTTTCTTTGACCTTATAAACCAAGTATACTTTGACCTATTTTGACTTTCAAGATTTTTGCTTATGGGAATTTT
The DNA here is from genome assembly GCF_001648555.1 of Rossellomorea aquimaris TF-12. Classification (GTDB taxonomy): domain Bacteria; phylum Bacillota; class Bacilli; order Bacillales; family Bacillaceae_B; genus Rossellomorea; species Rossellomorea aquimaris. Next base: position 43,731 of record NZ_LQXM01000030.1, read on the forward strand.
CGGTAACGAAGGAAGCATTGAAGGTTTTTAAAATGATACAATAAAGGTACCCATTGAATTTTTGGAGGTGATAAGATGGTTTCCAACATTTCGTCAGAAATTGTCATGGATGAATGGAACCATTTGTTCTTACATATTAATTGGTTGGATATTCTATTGTTTTTTGTTTATGTTTTGCTCATCTTTTTGGCAAGATGGATTATTCTTTATTTGACAAAAAAGATTAAATCAGAGAACCATCCCTTTTTGAATCAAGTAGAATCACTGACCAGGTATATCCTGAACTGGGTGACAACTTATGGCATCCTTCTCTTTATGCTGTTTTATTTTTCTGAATCGAATTGGCTGACGAAGGAAATTATTTCAATTGGTAATGTGAAAATTACGATCTTTCTTATCATCATTGCTATTTTAATTATTTCTTTAGCAAACAGAGCGTCGAATGTAATCACTAAATATATTTTACCGAATGTGTATCGTCGATATCACCTGGATCGTGGGATTCAGTTTACGTTTGATCGGATTTTTCATTATAGTGTGATGGTTATTGCCTTTGTTGTCAGCTTAACGACTGTCGGGATAGATCTTAGTGCCTTAACTGTATTTGCAGGAATGCTTGGTGTTGGGATTGGGTTTGGCTTGCAAAACATTGCTTCGAACTTTATCTCAGGAATCATTTTATTATTTGAACGTCCCATTAAGGTAGGGGACCGTGTAATAGTAGATGACATTATTGGGGATGTTGAGAGAATAAATATGAGGGCAACAATCATCAAAACCCTGGATAATGAACACATTATTGTCCCAAACTCATATTTTCTTGAAGAACAGGTGGTCAATCGTTCATATAGTGATCCACGATTACGATTGGTTATTCCTATTGGTGTCGCATACGGAACGGATGTAGAAAAGGTACGAGAACTCCTTTTACAGGTTGCAGAGGAGGAAAAGAGTGTCTCTGATACAGTGTTACTCTATCCAAAGCCCTTCGTTAATTTCGTAGGATTCGGCAACTCTTCTTTAGACTTTGAACTGTTTGTATGGATAACAGACCCTAATCAAGTGGTTGTGATAAAGAGTAATATTAATTTTAGAATCAATAAAATACTCGCTCAACATCAAGTTGAAATTCCATTTCCACAACGAGATTTACATATTCGAAGTGTTGATTCAGGGATTATGAAGGGCGTTTATAAAGATGCTAATGATCATGAGTGAGACTTATATGTACGAAAGAAAAGCTGGGTTAAACTAACCCAGCTTTTCTTCATCTTTACCACATATCTGTGGGATCAATACCATATTTCAGGTATTCTCTCATTTCGCTTAACTCTTCCTTGATTTCTTCTATTTCTTCTTGATTATTAGTTGAATCTTGATTTAATACTTTTTCAACCATAGGAATTACATTCATCAAATTCGATAAGACTTCTGATGATGTACCTTCATTTTTTTTGACTAAATCTGCTAGTGTACCTCCTTCTAATAAAGGAGTAAGAGACGTTTTAATCGATTCTAAATTAAAAGATTTCCCGTTTTGTTTTGCATATTGTGTTACTAAACTCAACAGAGCTTCTGCTGGATGTCTTTGATCACTCATTTCAGAATTCCTCCCTTCTTTTCAAATCTAGCTTTAAAAGAATAGTGTTTTTTGAAAGGATTCCTTGAAAGCAGCTTTCACTGTTTTCAAGGAGAATAGATACTTCCATTGCAGGTAGATTAGCTAATCGCTCCAACAACTAAAAGAATCAGCAACGCAATTCCTACAATAATGGCCGCGATAATATCAATTCCTAGTAGTACGATAAAAGCTACTAGCAACAGAACCAACAGTAGGCTGAAGAAATCGAATTCCTCTCTTGAATGACTATTCGTATAACTCATAACCTATCACCTCTCTTATTCGAGATTGGTAAAACACCTTACATAGCTATCCTATGCCTGTCCTTCTAGTAATGTTTATTATAGGAGTCTAGAAACTAGTAAAATAGTAAAGAAATTTCTATGGGGACAAAAAAAAAAGAGAGGATCTCTCTCCTCTCTTCTTTACTATACTAATTCACGATTCAAAATAGGTTGCTTCATTACGGAATTTTTTATCCGCGCCTTCTCCACCTACTACATACAGACTATCAAACAAGACTGATTCACTACTCATCTTTTGACACCTTTACACCTGTATTAGTCGTCATGTCCTTTCCTTGATCATCCACTCGATACTCCTCAAGCTGTTCTTCTTTACGATTACCTTTTTGGCGTTCACTTCCCATTTTTTCATCCCTTACTCACATTATGTAAGTCATTCTGATTGACTATTACCCCAATCATTCACCAATAAACACTTATTGGAAGTATGAAAAATTATGATATATTAGTAGCGATAATAAGTATTTTTAAAGAAGGAGGGAAAGTATGCAAATTCATGAACAATGCCCGTTTTGCAACCCACACAACGATCCAGACCAACATATTATTTTTGAAAATGATACATGTTACTTTCTTCAACATAATCACCAGCAAAATGTCCTTGAAGGCTGTGGAGTCATTGTTCCAAAAGAGCACCGTCAAGACGCATTCTCTCTTACCAAAGAGGAATGGACTGATACATATGATTTATTGCAGCAAGCAAAAGAATATCTGGACAAGAATTTTGCAGCAGATGGATACACCCTAGGCTGGAATGTTGGGAAGGTATCGAATCAATTTATTTTCCACAGTCATTTTCATGTAATCCCTCGATACAACGATGAGCCCTTGGCCGGAAAAGGGCTTCGTTATTGGATTAAGCAACCTGAAAACAAGCGTCCAAAAAAATAATGCTCAGAGTTTTCTCTCTGAGCATTTTGATGGATCTTATGACTTAATGAAACTCAATGAGCTCACCAACTATATAATCTTGCATCCTTTCTTTTCCTTTTTCTGTAGCCAACGTAACTGTTATGACTGCAGAACTAAATGCTTTAATTATTTCATCTTCACTTAAACCCTTGGCATAAAAGACAAATTCATTGGTATACATATTATCTTGTTCTGTCCCTTTCCCATACCAGTAACGCTTTTTATCTCACTTTTTCCAATCATCGGGGAATTCAACTTAATGAGACTGTAAGATATCTTTATCCTCCACCTTAGAATTAACGAGGAATTTTCGAAAAACCTCTCTTGTTGGATTGTCCAATAAGCGAAGAAATGGTTGCGTTATGCGCAGTCAATAAAACAATGATATTTGCAAAAAATGATCAGCATCTGAAGCCTCCGACCATTTTTTTGCTATTTTTATTCAATTAAGGTTTATTTAATTCACGAATTAATTCTTTATCTTCCTCACCAACTCGAACCGTTTTGGATGTATTCTTACCCAATGTCTCGATTGAAATTGATTTCTTGTGATCTACTGTAATTTCATATTGACCATTTAAATCAGTATATAACACTTGAAGAGATGTAATGTTGTAATTTCCCCTTAGACTGTCTATTATTTCTTTTGTAAGTTTTGCAGGCATTTTAATACTGTCCTCAGAAGCAATCTTCTCTCGGTTAATAATGCCTAAAAGATAAATTTTTTGATAAAGAGATATCCCCTTTGAATATTCACCATTAGCAAAAACTGAACTATACAATCCCGCGCTTGGTGGCAACTCAATATTATCTACATATGAATTTTTTAACTTATTGTAATCATATTGGAATTTATTATTAATATCGTTTACTAGTTTCTTATCAATGATTAGATTATTTAAAAGGTCATAGGAAAATTCGTTTCCCAATTGAGGTAGGTAAACTTCATAGGATGAATTTTCAATATTATATTGTGGTTCGGGGATACTTTCATTAAAGTCATATACTTGCTCCACGTAATCAGTTATTTTTGCTTTTGCTATATAACTACCAAAAGGAATACCATTAAATATAGAGTAGAAAAAAATAAGAAGAAAAGAAAAAATAAGTGTTATTATAATTTTGAAAATTCGTTTTTTAATCATAAAGTCCCCCATAATATATTAGCCAGTAATACAACACCAACCATTTAAAGTTATTTGAATCGTCCTCACTTTAGGGTAATTTTACACTAAAAGAGTAATAAATACTATTATTATTTTGAGTTTTTAGATTATTGACTATATTATTACTGATAGGCCGTTGTGAGAACTGCCCTATTCTTTTAGTTTCTAGCGATAAAGAGTATTAAGGAGGGCAAATTTTAATATTTAACAAAGATTAAGAAAGAATCATGCTAAATTTGCCGTTTTCGCCTAATTTTCATGAGGGAATTTCTTGCGGGACAAGATATATTATCAACTTTTGAACTTTTATTTTTAACTTTTGAGGATTTATTTTCAACTTTTGAACTTTTATTTTTAACTTTAAATATTGCGTTGGTTTTATTATGAAGTAAAGGGTTATATAAGCAACTATCAAAATTTATTATCAACATACATTGTTTATTGGCAACTATCAAAGTTCAACCAGAACACCCAAAACACTCCCAATAAAAAACAACGGTGGTAGTGCGCTCAACATCAAACCATATTTAGCGTACGCCGAATGAAACGAAAGGATAGCACCGACTAACCATACTAGAATGATGACTAGGAATTGCGGAAGAACAAACACACTGTCTGTGTAATTTTCACCTATTCCTCCTGATGCAATAAATAGAGTAATAGGAATCGTGATAATGCCTGTTATAATCAAATGGATCATTCGATATATGTTAAATCTCATTTCATCACTCCTTCATTTTTTGACTCTAGCATTTTTTACCATTAATATCCAATCTCTTTTTCTCATAAAAAAATATGCCTGACCCCAAAGGGAATCAAGCATTATTTTCTCAAACATGACTATTCGATAAACTCAATATCTCCCTCTACCTCTACTCCTTGTGGAATACTCAAAAGCAGTAGATCTCCACCCAATGAAGACCCGTATTCGTAATTGTCTTGGGAATCATTTTTAAATTGATTCGTAATAAATTCATTCGTAAAGCTGGCAAGCTTTATTTCAACATGTTCCGGATCGTGAACGACTAATTGATTATCATAGAACGTAATAGTCGGTGAAGATAGTTTATCCGTCACATCTATTCGGTGAACAATGGATTTTGATGTGTAATAATCCACCTTTATTCTTTGGTCATTAGACTCCGTTCTTTTCGCTAATATGAACATATTTACAGTGAAATTGGAAATCGTTAATCGGGATTCATCCACCTTAAACTCCCATTCCTTTTTTAAAACCGTTCCTTCCCCTTCTTTAATCTTTCCATTCATTGCATCTTCAAAAAAAGCTTCTCTGTCTTTATTTAACTGCTTGATTTCTTCATCAGTTAACTTTTCCCCATAGGCTGATTCCTTTTCTGGTAATAGATAAGCGATGGGAACCGATACGATTAAAATACAAAAGTACGCTATGAATATCCATTTAGTTTTCCAGCCAGTAAACAACCCGCCTTTTCTGTAAATTACAGGGATGACCAATGCAAGGACAATAATGAACAGAATGGGTAAGAATGCAACAAGAATACTCATGACCTTACCTCCATTCGATTAGTCAACATCGTGACAAGTCCCAGCAGAGGAATCACGGTTATGAAGATTTTCACCAGGAAGATGAGAAAAGAAGATTCTCCTGCAAATACCAGCCCAATTTCAGCTAAGGTAATATCCTTATTCAGCAATTGCGACATTAAAAACATACTTCCAAATAGAAGGGCAGGGATGAGAATAATAAAGATCTTACTCATCTGAACAAGCATCCCACACGTATAGCCGAAACTTGCAAAGAGAAGTAAATAAAGGATCAGACCGAAGAATCCCCAAATGGAGATTTGGAACACACTCTCCGTTACAATGTCTCCTTTAGTAATAAAGAACATGATCACTTTTAGAGTATAACCTGCTAAGAACGTGGTGATGGCTCCTACAATACTCGCTGTTATTAGAAATAGAATCGTAGACAAATGACTTGTGAATCGATTCGTCACAAAGGTAAAATCATCCTCACGATAGGCTTTAGTAGTCGTTACAATCGAGATAATAAATGCCCAGATCATCATAAAACCGATGATTAAGTTGACGGAATACAGATTCACTTCATATGAAACAATGGCACTGCCACCGCCACCCATTCCCATACCACCTAAGGAAAACAGGAGTGCCAACAGTTGTATAACAATCATCGATGTGTAAACACCGCGATAGGCCTTTAGTTTATAGAAAAATTGTTTCTTTATAACATTCCATGGCTTACTCTCTGTTAAAAACATCATCGATCCCTCCTTTTGATTTACTTGTGAGATAGACACATACATCCTCTGCTGATACAGAAGAAACTTCTAATCCATTACTCTCAAAATCACTTTCCCTACCATCTCTTTTCACCACGGCAAATACCCGATTCATTTCCATAGATCTGTGATGAATGACTTCTTTATTTTTTATCCACTCGTTTACTGCTTCCGTCTTACCACTCACTCCGACAGCATAGGTTCTTAAATCTTCAATAGGCATGTGAAGGCACTTTTCTCCATCTTTTAAAAGAAGAATATCTTCTAAAATGTCTTCTACCTCATTTAGCAAATGACTCGATAAAATCATAGTCCGAGGGTAGGCAATATAATCTTTTAAAAGAACTCTGTAAAAATCCTTTCTTACGGCTGCATCCATTCCAGTCGTTGGTTCATCAAAAATAGTTAATGGACATCTTGCAGAAAGACCAAAAATCATATTAAAGGTGCTTCCCATTCCTTTTGAAAGATTTGCATGATATTGGTCAGGATCAAAAGAGAAATACTGAAACAGCCGCTGGGCAAAATCCATATCCCAATTTTCATAAAAAGAGGCTCCCATTTCTAATAATTCCCCGAGAGTAAGGTATGGGGAAAAGCTTAACTCATCATCTACATAGACCATATTGGCTGAAACCTTTAAGCTATTAAAAGGATTTTCAGAAAATACATTGATTTCACCCGAGGATTCCTTTGTATAACCTGCCATCATTTTCAATAAGGTGGTTTTGCCCGCCCCGTTCCTTCCTATTAGACCTGTTATTTTATTTTCACCAAGTGTAAATGAAAGATTGTTTAGAGCTTTTTTATTTCCATATTCTTTCGTTAATTCACGACATTCCATCACATTCACTTTTCTTCCCCCTTTTTCATTTCCAGTTTGAGCATCTCAAGTAACTCCTGTTCAGACACATGTAAAAATGAGGCTTCTTTCACTAAATCTTTTATAAGAGAAGCTAAGGTCTGATTTTTCCTTTTTGAAAGAATGATTTTTTGAGCTTCTTCTGATACAAACATCCCAAGCCCCCTCTTTTTATACAAAACGCCTTCATCCACCAACATAGTTAACCCTTTACCTGCTGTTGCCGGATTGATATTATACATTTCTGCCAACTGGTATTGAGAGTAAACCTTTTCATGGGCCTGAATCTCATCACCTAATATCTCTGTCTCTATCCACTCTGCAATCTGTATATAAATAGGCTTCATGCTATCAGAGTTAAGAATCAAACGTACACCTCCTTAAAATCCACCATAGTGCATTACTGTTGTAATGTACTATATAATAATTGGATGAATATTACAATAGGTTTATGCCTAATTTGTGAAAATTTTCTAAAAAGTCCTTTACTAACGTAACAATGTTCTGTTAAAGTAAGAGCAAGAAGCGTAACAATGTTTTGTTACAGAAAAGAGGTGAATGAACATTGGAAGGAAATCTCATTTCAAAAAAAGAAGTATTAGAGCTTACTGGGATTTCTTACGGACAGCTTTACCGGTGGAAACGAAAGAACATCATACCAGAGGACTGGTTTATTAAGAAATCCAGCTTTACTGGACAAGAAACGTTCTTTCCACGTGAGAAAATGCTTTCTAGAATTGATAAGATAAAGGAAATGAAAGATACCTATTCACTAGACGAATTATCGGATTTCTTTTCGCCTAACCCAACAAAGATCGAACTGAGCATAGAAGAACTACGGGTACAAAATCTTATTTCAGAAGACACACTTACGCTTTGCACTCCCCTTTTATCCAACATAGACTCACTAGAATTTCCAGACATTTTAAATATGACCATTGTAGAAAAGGTTTCCTTAACAAAAAAAGATCAAGAGAGAGTTTTTCATTTTCTAAAAGAGCATTTTGATCCTCTTAAAAATCCGGCTTATCAATTAATCGGTTTGCGTAAAGGACTAGAGGTCATATGGTTGCTACTTCCACCTCATACTCCTTTTTCAACGGATGGTGGTACAGAAATAAAGCTCGATTTACTTCAAATAATTGAAGAATTAAAAACAACATTATCAAATGGGGAACGTCCCTAAAAATAGGAGGAATTAATATGAATACCGCGGAAAAACAAGAATTACACGATTTAAAGATTAGTGGATCTGGCAGCTCAGGTGGAGGACAATTCAATAAAGTGAAAATAAGCGGCAGTGGCAAAATCTCCGGTGACATTGATTGTAAAGAGCTTAAAATCTCTGGTTCAGGTAAAATTAACGGGAACATCAAAACAGGTTATATGAAGTCAAGTGGTTCTTCCCATATTCACGGGGACTTGAAGGCTGAAAAAATCAGTATAAGCGGCAGCTCTAAATTTGAAGGCTCAATTATGGCCGCTACCATGGAAGTCAGTGGATCTAGTAAAGTCTCTGAAAATCTTATTTGTAAGGATTTTAAAGCGAGCGGCTCTTGTGTCGTACAAGGAAAACTTCAAGGTGAAAACGTAAAATCATCGGGCTTATTAAAGGTTCTTAAAGATTGTGAAGTCGAAACCTTCACTTCACATGGGGCAGTGACCATAGATGGCTTACTAAGCGCTGATAAAGTAGATATTCAATTGGAGCATCAATCTTCCATTAAGGAAATTGGTGGTGAAACCATTGTAGTAAAGAATCAAAACTCTACAAGACTTCTAAAGCAAGTAGTGAACTTCTTTTTCCAAAAGGATGATCATCTTCATTCAGACTTAATTGAAGGTGACGAAGTGTATCTTGAAAATACGAAAGCAAAGCTGGTTCGTGGGAAAAACGTGGTCATAGGAGAAAACTGTGAAATTGAAACAGTAGAATACTCTGGTTCTCTTGATATAAAAAAGGAAAGTAAGGTTCAGAATCAAGTGAAAATGTAGCTGGATATTTCTTTATGGCTCTAGAAATAGAGCCTTTTTTTATGAAAAAATGAGGATGAGAGGCTCCATTCGCTTTTTTGAAAAATTCATATTTTTATTCTGAATAGTCTGCTATATTAATAGGTATATAGTACAAACTTATGTCACTTAAGTTGGAGGCCGTTATGAATCGCCTTACTGATCACTTGATTGTGATATCCTTTGATTGCCTTTCTTCACTCGATTATCCTATGCTTCTAGAGCTTCCCCACTTTCGAGAATTACTTACAAAAGGATTCTATTGTAAGAATGTTGAAAGCATTTATCCATCCGTCACGTATCCATGTCACGCAACAATCGTTACTGGAAACTACCCCAACCGCCATGGTATTACCAACAACACATTCATTCAGCCTGGCCGTCTCTCACCCGATTGGTACTGGCACAGAAAATATGTAAAAGGAACGACCTTATATGATGAAGCGAAAAAAGCTCGCATGACGACGGCCGCTTTATTATGGCCTGTAACAGCCAAAGCAAATATAGATTATAATATGCCGGAAATCTTCGCCAATCGTTCCTGGCACAATCAAATTATGGTCTCACTGTTTAATGGGAGTCCCCTCTATCAATTAAGCATGAATCGTCGCTTCGGACACCTTCGGGATGGTCTGAATCAGCCAGCACTCGATGACTTTGTTCTGGAATCAACCGTGGAGACCATCAAAAAGAAGAAACCCGATTTACTAATGGTTCATTTTACAGACCTCGATACTCAACGACATTATCATGGCTTCTCATCAGAAGAAGCACACGCCAGTATCCGTCGCCATGATGAAAGACTTGGAAGAATTGTAGATGCCCTTAAAGAGAGTGGAATCTATGAGAACTCTACTATCGTTGCCCTTGGCGACCATAGTGCACTTGATGAGTCAAAGGCAGTTCAATTAAATGTACTATTAAAGGAAAAAGGATTCATCACAGTCAATAAAAAAGGAAAAGTGAAGGACTGGAATGCCTATTGTAAGGGGTGTGATGGTTCCGCTTATGTGTACGTAAAAAACAATGATATTAACACAAAGAACGCTGTACATGCACTTTTAAAAGAGCTGCAAAAAGATCCAAAGAACGGCATTGAAAACATTCTAACGGGTGAAGAAGCTGGTTTATTGGGAGCCGATGAACAATGCGCCTTTATGTTAGAAGCCCGAAAAGGATTTTATTATAAAGACACCCTTGAAGGTACGTTTCTTCACACCATCACACCAGAAGATGTTAAGGAAAAGCGTTATACCTATGCTTCCCATGGATACTCCCCTAAGAAAGAACACTACCAGACAATATTCATGGCGGCTGGAAAAGGAATTAAAAAACAGACGAACATTTCTTCTATGCGTCTCATCGACGAGGGTCCAACATTCGCTCATTTACTTGGACTTCAACTAGGAGACACCGATGGAAAAGTGATAGAAGAAATGATAGAAAGATAATGTTTCCATAGGGGGAAATGAAAATGAAACGCTTTTCAAAAGAAGAAAGCAGTTGGGTTTTTTATGATTGGGCAAACTCAGCGTATTCCATTATCATCTCTACTGCTGTCTTTCCTTTATTTTATAAAGCAGCAGCTACAAATGCAGGGATCAGCGGAGCCAATTCAACTGCTTATTTAGGCTATACCATTGCCATTGCCACCTTTATCCTGGCTATGCTCGGACCCATATTAGGAACCATTGCCGATTACGAAGGCTATAAGAAGAAATTTTTCACCTTTTTCCTGGCTTTAGGGGTTACCTTTACTGCTATTCTTGCCTTTGTTCCAAGTGATCAATGGTTGCTATTATTAATCTTTTATACAGTTGCTGCTATAGGGTCAGCAGGTTCAAACGTCTTCTATGATGCATTTTTAACGGATGTCACAACAGAAGATCGAATGAACAGAGTATCGTCTCGAGGCTTTGGTTTCGGATATATTGGGAGTACCATACCGTTTATCATCAGCATTGCTATCATCATTATGGCACAAAGTAACATTATCCCGATTACAACAACCGTTGCTAGTAAAATTGCATTTTTGATTACTGCCTTATGGTGGGGATTTTTCTCCATTCCCCTGCTCAAAAACGTACATCAGCGCTATTACATTGAACGAGAAACCAGTCCTGTCATCAAAAGCTTTAAACGTTTAGGAAAAACAATGAAAGAAATTCGCAAATACCGTGCACTCTTTCTATTCCTTCTTGCTTACTTTTTCTACATTGACGGTGTCGGTACAATCATTACCATGTCCACAGCCTACGGGACGGACCTGGGTATCACCTCTACTAACCTATTGATTATCCTTTTTGTCACTCAGGTTGTAGCTGGCCCGTTTGCCATTTTATACGGAAGACTCGCTGAAAAGTTCACAGGAAAAAAAATGCTTTACGTAGGAATATTCGTTTATATTATCGTTTGCATTTACGCTTACTTCTTAAAAACAACCATGGATTTTTGGATCCTGGCTATGCTGGTTGCTTCATCACAAGGAGGCATCCAAGCCTTAAGCCGTGCTTACTTTGCAAAACTGATACCTAAGCAAAACTCTAACGAATTCTTCGGATTCTACAATATATTCGGAAAATTCGCCTCCATCCTTGGACCACTACTCGTAGGAGTCACTGCCCAAATGACAGGCAATTCCAACAGCGGCGTATTCAGTCTAGTCATCCTGTTTATCATCGGATTAGTCATACTAGCCTTCGTACCCGAACCAAAAGAAAACGAAATTCCAAAACCCACTATCGTATAACCAAAAGACTGACTGCGAGTACGCAGTCAGTCTTTTGGATTGAGGGACGGACCTCATGTATATTGGTTTGGTTCGAGTGTGTGTTCACAATTTCGCACATTTATGGTTGAGTTTCGCACATTCTGCATAGATTTTCGCACATTAACGAGAAGTTTTCGCACATTCCCCTCCCATTTTCGCACATTCTTTCAAACTGTTATTCTATAAGAAGCAGGTAACACAATGCCTTGTTCACAATTTGGCTCAATTTTCCCCAAAAGTGGCCCAATTTTTCACTATTTTGGCCCAATAACAGTGAAAAGTGGCCCAATAAGTAACAATTCCGGCCCAATTATTCAAAATTGAGAACCAAGCTATTTTCCTGATTACATCTCATGCCTCTTTTTCTTATTCATAAACCAGGATTGTTTTCTTCTTATAATCAATTCCTCTAAAGTACCTGATCCACAGATAACCCCGACCACGATGAACAGTAGTCCAATCAAGTGATAGTATGAGATGACCTCACCTAATATGACAGCTGCTCCTATCAGAGAGAAGAACGTATTTAAATTTAGAAAAATAGAGGTTTCAGCTGCTCCAATTTTTCCGATGGAATGGTTGTATACCATATGTCCGACAGCTGTTGCCAGCATAGCAGAGGCAAAGAATAAGATCCATACCCAGCTTGGTGCATTCCCAAGCTCCTCTAAGCCTGTTGGTTCTTTGAATAAGCTGATAATGAACAACACCATAGATCCAAACAGAAGCATATATCCTGTTAATAATCTAGGATCTAACGTTTTAGCCGCTTTGCTAATAATGATAAAGCTCATTGCCTGCGAGAAAATAGAGATGAATACAAATAAATCTCCTGTGTTAAGATCACCTATTCCCTCACCACTTGATAAAACAATGATCGCTACCCCAACACTTCCCGATAGAAACCCCATTATTTTTATAACCGTTGGACGATTCCTTAGCAAAATAGAAGCGAGCATTGCTGTTAACAGGGGGCCTGTACCCAGAATTAATCCTCCATTTGTTGAAGTGGTTTGAGTTAACCCGACGGATAGGAAGTAATGATGACTAACTACATTTAGCGAGCCTCCCACCATTATGAACATCCATTCTCTCAGAGATGGTTTACGTACTTTCTTCATAATACCTAATAGGATGAACACCGTTATGCTAGCTGTAAATATACGTAAAGAGGTTATCGTGACGGGGTTGAACTCACTTACTAAAATTTTTAAAACAGGTACATTAAATCCCCAAATCAACATGATGAACACTAATACAATATAGGTCTGCCATTTTTTCATGTTATTAAGCCCTCATTTATGATCTTAGATATTTGTAATCTTTTCATCATAGCACCACACACTTTTCAAAGCTATGAAATTTTTGAAACAATTCCCAGGTTGGTTCCGTTATATAAATAACAGATAAAGGAGGCTATTTCATATGTACTTCCGTAAACATGCTCTATTAATATGTATACTTCCTTTTTTTATCCTTGTAGGTTGTTCAGTCAATCAGCTGGAAACAATCAATTCTCGTGTGATTACCCTTGATGAATACCATCAATTGACCAAAGGGCTACCATTAGAAGAAGCAATCGAAATTATTGGTGGAGAAGGAAAAATTTCAAGCGAGAGTGGTAAAAAAGGGACTCCATCCTATCAAATTGGCTATGTGTGGGACGGAGAGGCAGCAAATTCCTTTGCCCATATTTCTTTTCAAAATAATAAAGTCATTACAAAAATGCAAACAGGATTACGTTAAAAAATATAAAACTATTAGAGTCACTCTATAAAAATGACCCTAATAGTTTTTTATTTATAGGTTTTTAAAAAAAGCATTTGGATATATTAGCCGTTCAAATTCATGATAGATATGTTACTATATATTAGTTAGTGTTAGATTTATAGATTCGTTACAAGGAGGAACAGAAGATGGATTTCTTATTCCCACTTGGACTTGCCATATCATCTGGAGCAATTATTGCGCTGTTAAAAATCATAGCGATAGATATCATTTTGTCTGGAGATAATGCAATTGTGATTGCAATGGCAACAAGAGGATTACCAAAGGAACATCAAAATAAAGCGATCTTTTACGGAACAGCTGGTGCTGTCATCTTACGTATTCTTTTCGCCGCTGTTATAGTTTATTTATTGAAAATACCGTTTGTTCATTTAATAGGTGGTGTTCTTCTTCTTTGGATTGCATACAAAGTGCTTGTAGAAGGTGAAGAAGAAGCCAATATTAAGTCACACAGCGGACTGAAGCAAGCGATTACGACGATTATTATTGCTGATGCTGTAATGAGTCTTGATAACGTTATTGCAGTAGCAGGTGCTGCCCATGGTCATATCGGAATGATTGCCCTAGGTGTTTTCATCAGTATTCCGATTATGATTTTCGGATCAAAAGCAATTGTAAAAATGCTGGACAAATATCGTTGGATTGCTTATCTTGGTTCAGGAATTCTTGCCTATACAGCCGGTGAGATGATTGTATCTGATAAGAAGTTTTTAGATTTGATTAATTTACATCATGGATTTATCACCACGGTCATAACGATTGTCTTAACTATTAGTGTTCTACTCGCGGGATTCTTAGTCAATCAAAAAGAGGCTAATCGTTCTGACAAAACTCAAGAAGCTAATTAATGATATAGAAAAAAGATGCTTACTGGTGTAGGCATCTTTTTTTGTACTGAATTTATTTTTTTAATACGAAATAGGTGACTTCAATCGTTTCAATAAATGAACCAGTTGACGATAATTTAGTTAATTCGTCTGTGATCTCGGCTTCAAATTCCTCTACCTTTTCTCCTAGAAGAGCCCGATTACAAAAAGATGTTGAATAAAGATAACCGATGATATGGTCGATGGTCCACGGATAATTAAATGTGTAATTCCCTTTAGTAACTTGAGTCAATGGGGATCTTTCGAGATAATACTCATGTTTTTTTGCGTCTTTCTGATACGTACTTGAGCCTGCTCTCCGGTCGGTACCTAAATATTTTTGAATTACTTCTACGATTTTTTTCTGCCATTCCTTTTTCCCGTTCCACACGCTTCCCCCTGCTAAAATGACCAACGTGCCTTTAGGCTCAAGCATGTTAAAGCAGGAATGTAGTACTTTTTCCCGATTCATCCAGTGAAAAGCATTGCCAATGAAGATGGCATCAAAGGATTGATGTAGTTCTTCCATTTTCTCAGCAGATAGATGATGCCACTTTATGTTTGACCTTCCTGCTTCCTGTCCTTTAGAGAGCATTTCCAAGCTACTATCGATGGCATGAACTTCATGAAAGCTTTGGGACAATGGAATCGCAAGCTGACCCGTTCCGCATCCTAAATCCAGTAGTTTACTTTCGCTCTTTTTTTCTACGAAAGTAAGGATGAAATTTAGCAGTTCCTTTGGATAAGCTGGGCGAAACTTTTCATAGTAATGGGCAGTTCCATTAAAAAGGTCAGAAGGTTGATTGTTCATTGTATGCTCCTTATGTTGGTGAGATTTGAATGATTCTTGTTATTCACAGTGAAACGGATAAATAGCTTGGTTGTGCGAATAAAATGCGCTTTTTAACGCGTAAATACCTTTTTTCACCCTTAAATCTGGAATCTCAATTTCCTTTCATTCGTTCATCAAGCAATTCAAACAGGTTTCTTAATGCATTTTTTGGAATTTGAGAATAAAGGTCACCAACCGTTACTTCATAGCCGCATTGATTATCATTTATGGCATTGACGTAAGCCGTAATTCCTATACCTGTTTTTTCATAGATTTCGATTAGTACCTCTTCCATCTTTTCTTTTGACTCATGGAAGATGACATGAAACATATTCGAGACTGGTATTTCAGGTTTCGTGGAAACCCCGTGGCATTGTTGAAACAACTCGGCAAGTTCTTTTGTTTCCTTATAATACTGATCCATTTTGGAGATTCTTTTTTCAAAGTAATAATCTGCACTAATAATATAAGGGTAAAGACTAATCAAATCTCCCCCGTGACGTCTCTTCCACACTTTCGACTCTTTTATGAAGTCCTCTTCTCCAGCAAGGATGGCACCGGCAAGCCCTCCGATTCCTTTATAAAAAGAGATATAAACGCTATCAAACAGACTGCATAATTCAGCAGCTGATTTTCCGTAGTATGGTAGAATTTCATAGAGTCTGGCACCATCTAGATGTAGTTTCACTCCATTTCCCCTACAATAAGCAGAGATTTTTTCAAGGGTCTTGAATTCAGGAAGCTGTCCTCCGATTTCACGTTGAGGCAGCTCAAGCAATAAGCAGGAGATGTCCTCCTTCATATTTTGAACGTCTTCTAATTCAATGACTCGATCTTTATCTGCTAATAGGATAGGTTCAATATGATGCAATTCCTTTAAGCCATCCTCTTCATGGATTTCTAAATGACTCAATGGATGATAGGCTACTTTCTTTATCCCTTTTTGATCACACCAAATTCTAAGAGCAATTTGCTGAGCCATCGTTCCACTTGGAAAGAAAACGGCTTTTTCCTTTCCGAGGTACTTTGCCATTTTATCCTGGAAGTCTTCTATTAATGGACCAGAACCGTAAATATCGCTTTCCTGGTCGTCGTCTATTTCTTGTAATGCTTCTTTTAAAACACCTGCGTTCCGTTTGCCATGGCCATTTAATTGCTGATTCGTGCTTTTAAATGCTTGGAATAAGATTTTTGACATATAGGTACCCCTTTCTATTCTTCTATCACTTTATCGATAAAGTTCTTGAGTCGTTCTTTGTATTCACGTTCAGCTATTGTATATCCTTCTGTATGTCCTGCTCCAGGAACAATCCATATTTCCTTTTCACTCGTTGCGGCATCATATATTCGTGATGCCATTTCTGTTGGGACGAGTTTGTCTTGATCACCATGGATAATGAATAATGGGAGACCATTGTTTTTTACTTGCTGGATTGCAGAAGCTTCTGTAAAGGTATAGCCGGCTCTTAGCTTGGTGACAACACTTGTGACTTCCATGATGGGAAACGCAGGTAATTTGTATAAATAATTTAATTGATGTGCCAATTCTTCGTGAACCGACGTATACCCACTATCTGCAATAATCCCTTTCACTTCTGGAGGAAGTTCCTCTCCGCTCGTCATTAAAACAGTTGCTGCTCCCATTGAAAATCCATGCAGGAAAATAGAGTCTGCCCTTTTTTCGTTGATTAATAGCTCTGTCCATCTTTGATAGTCTTTCCGATCGGGCCACCCATAGCCGACGTAGCTGCCTTCACTTTTCCCGTGACCTCTTGCATCAGGCTTTAAAATATCGAATCCTAGTTCATAATAATACTTTGTAATCCCGGGCATTTGCTCGTTATTTCCCTTATAGCCATGAGCAAGGATAACTGCTTTTCCGTTGGAGTTTTTATTTTTCAAAAAAACGGCTTGTAATGTTAAGTCGTCGTCTGATTGAATTTCAACAGTTTCAAATGACTGATTCTCTGTCCACTCCATTAGCTCTTTTAGTTTTTCCTGTTCTTCAGGGTTGGCACTAACTGCTTGGGCTTCGTCTTCAGTTCCACCGTATAATTGGATCGATTCGTCGCTTCGATGAATGGCTACGTTGTAGAAATAGTTTCCTGCCCCGACAAGAACAATGAGGGTTAGTACTACTAAACTACTAATGATCTTCACCATTTTCTTTTTCATTCTTGGTTTCTCCTTATTTCAATTTTAGAGGTCCGTCCCTCAAACAAGTGCACGCTCTGTCGTTTGTTTCCATCTTGGGCGCATGGCTTGTTGGATGAATGCTGGTTTGTTGGCGTATTGTCGGATGACGTCTCGTATGTATCCTGGTCTGTATTGTTCATTTTGATTGTTTTTGAGAGATTCATAGCCTGAGCCACGTTGTAGGTAGTCTGAAGTTGCGACAGTATACCATTTTTCATCTTCTAGTGGTGTTTCTCCTATAAGGATTTCAGAGATTTGTTTTCCATTATGGATAATCTCTGCTCCTGAAACATGAAGGCTTCCAACATATTTCCCTCTAAATCCCGGTCCCTTTCCATCAGCAAGACAAATCTGTGCGTCAAGAGACTGTTCTAAAGCCTCTCTTAAGAACTTTCCTTGTATTTCAAAGGAGGTTGGATTTAATGGAGAAGGACAGATTTCAATTAATTTTTTATTAGACAAATAGTGAAAAGCTCCTGCATTGATGATACCACTGTTCATTAGCCCTATATCACACTTCAATATATCCTTTACTCCGTCAGCGATTAAGTTCGTGATGGGGTTTTCTTCCAAAACATCATGCCAAAGAGGCTGCTCAAGTGGATAAAGAGGTTCACTTAACATTTCGATTGCCCGTTCTTTGTTACGTTTTAAAATGGAAAGAATGCTTTCGTCCTGGCTAGAGTTTTTGGTGGGGATCGTCGTTGAGCGAATTAATTTTACTCCCTCACTTTTCACTTCAATTTCAAGAACTCCAATATGTTCACCAAAGCAGCCAGCACTGTTCATGATTGTGTTATGTACTACTTTTGCTTCAGAATATAGCTTGTGATCATGTGCTGAAAGGATGACATCAAACTCTTTTATTTCATGGACAATTTCATCGTCAGCAAATGTTCCCACATGATTAAGGAGAATAGATAGATCATAGTTTCCTTTATTACGATCGATCTCTTCCTTAATCGCTTCTTTATAAGGTGTAATATGTATGCCTAAGCCGTCATTAAAATCTTCTAAATCGGGAGACGATCCCGTTACGAGAATTCGAAGACCATTTTTATTTAGAATGACACTGGAAACAACACCTTTGACCTTGGCGCCTTCCTTCCTAAGAAGGTTATTACTAATAAACGGTACGGAGCTGTTGGTTGCCATATGCTCTAGTGTATCAATTCCGTTAAACATTTCATTGTTCCCAACTGTCAATGCGTCATACCCAACGTACTCTAACAATTCAATTGCTGCTATTCCTTTTGTTCCTTGCAATTCGATGCTTTTGAAATCGGCAAAATCTCCTCCGTCAAAAATAAGAGTATTTTCATCCTTCAGTTCCTTCATGAGAGTAGCTGCTCTTGAAAATGCTTCAAAATGGCTGTGAAGATCATTTGTATGTAAAATTTTCAGTTTCATCGTATACCTCCGTCGTTTCACTATTTTAGTACTATTTGGAAAATTCACTACTTTAATAGTAAAGGAAACCAGCACGGAAAAAAAGATAGGATAAGACTTTTTTAACAACTATTAATCATACAATTAACTTAAGGACTACATTTATTCAAATAAAGGAACCTGGAGATCTAGATCAAAACAATGAATGAGAATGGTATGAAGCTGACCTCTATGGTGATAAAGGTGAGCGACGATTTCTACAAGCCATTCAAATCTTGAATAAGTTACACCCCAATAAGCGGTTGTTTCTTCCTCAAGCTCTAATTCTGTTAGTTGTGATACCCTTTCTTTTAAAAAGGTGAAATTCTGGATAAGTTCTTCTTGAATCTCAGTTAGGGAATTTAAGGATACACTGGAATAGTAAGTGTCCATTTCTTCTTTAGTTGCTTCATTTAACAAATAGTAATCTGCTTTACAAATAAGAGCTGTATGAATAAGCAACTCTCCAATAGAACGCTTTGTAGTGACAGGTTTTTTATGTAAGTCTTCTTCTGTAAGCCCATCTATTATTTTGACGATTGACGAAATGGCTACCTCCATTTGATTCAACGTGCTTTGACAGTATAAGTTCATCGTAAGTCTCCTTTTTGCTCTTATTATACTCTTTATAACATTTAGGATTGACACATCCTATTTCATGAATATAAAATGTTGAACTAATATCAAGGAACAATTACATTTTACGCTCGTATAATCTTGGAGATAGGGTCCATAAGTTTCTACCAAACTACCGTAAATAGTTTGACTACGAGAGGGAAAACATGTAGGTTTTTTTGGATACCGTATGATTCCCTCTTCAATGTCAAACCCTAGGAAAACTGGGGTTTTTATTTTTAGGCTTTGATAAGGAGAGGGTTCACGTGAATAAAGATAATGAAAAGCTAAAAAAACGAATAGCTGTTGCAAATAAAGAAGTGCCAGCAGACCTTGTCATTAAAAATGGAAAACTAATAGATGTTTTTAACTTAGACATTATAGAAGAAGATGTTGCGATTTCAAACGGGGTGATTGTTGGAATCGGAGAATTTCAGGGTAAGGAAACTTTGGATGCTAAAGGACGATATGTGAGTCCCTCCTTTATTGATGCTCATGTTCATATTGAATCATCGATGGTGACGCCAGCTGAATTTGCCAAAGTAGTGCTTCCCCATGGAGTAACAACTGTCATTACAGACCCACACGAAATTGCCAATGTGTCGGGTGAAGAAGGTATTCAATTCATGCTCGATAACTCTGAAAGCATTCCGTTAGATGTCTTATTAATGCTCCCTTCCTGTGTACCTGCTACCCCCTTCGAAAATTCAGGTGCAGAATTAACAGCTCATCACCTGGAACCTTTTTATAAGGAAAAACGTGTTCTTGGACTGGCAGAGGTAATGGATTATCCTTCTCTTCAAAAAGGAGAAAATTCCATGATAGACAAAATTACCATGACATTAAAAAACCGTGATTACATTGATGGACATTTAGCAGGTTTAGATCCAAATGCCATCAACATTTATAAAACCGCCGGGGTTCAAACCGATCACGAGTGCAACACGGTTTCCGATGCACGTGAACGCTTACGACGTGGCATGTACCTGCTCATTCGGGAAGGCTCTGTTGCAAAAGATCTAACCTCCCTTATTTCTGTAGTAAATGAAAAGAATGCTCGTCGATGCCTATTTTGTACTGATGATAAACATTTGGATGACTTAATAGAGGAAGGCAGTATCGATCATAATATTAGACTAGCCATTCAATCTGGTATTGATCCTCTAATGGCGATTGGAATGGCCACTTTAAATGCAGCTGAGTGTTACGGTTTAAAAAATAAGGGAGCCATTGCCCCTGGATACGATGCTGACTTTGTGCTATTTGAGGATCTTAAAAAATTGAACATTATTGAGGTATACAAACAAGGTGCCCTTGTGGCAACAGAGGGCACCTATGTTGGTGACAATGTTGAAAAACCTTCACCAAAAGCTTCTCTCACATCTACCGTCCATATTCCGCAGATTCATACAAAGGATTTACGAATTCCAATTGGAGAAAAAGCAAATATCATAGAAATTATTCCAAATCAATTAAGAACAAATAAGTTGATTGAAGTTGTGCGGGTGAAGGATGGATATTTTACTCCTTCGATTAAAACTGACCAACTTAAAATGGTGGTAGTAGAAAGACATAAAAATACAGGGAATATTGGATTGGGCATAGTAAAAGGATTTGGTCTTAAAAATGGAGCCATTGCGACAACCATCGCACATGACTCCCATAACATCGTGGCAACCGGTACGAATGACCAAGATATTTTAAAGGCAATCGATGCTCTTGACCAAATGAATGGTGGCTTGGTCATTGTAAAAGAAGAAAAGGTCATCGCGTCCCTCTCCTTACCGATTGGAGGATTGATGTCGGATGAAGGATATAAAAGCGTGAATGTTGGACTTCATCAATTAAAAAATGCTTTTCCTCATGTTGGATTTTCTGGGCAATTCAATCCCTTCTTAACTTTATCATTCCTTACCTTGCCTGTTATTCCAAGCCTGAAGCTTACTGATCTCGGCTTGTTCGATGTCGAGCTTTCTCGTCATATTGAGGTTGGAATTTAGGTGCTGCTGCTTTCAACATTATTCTATCTATTAGGATTTTGGTCCGATATTGATGATAAATTGTCATTGTTGACGATTAAATAATACAGTTGAAAATAACTGTGCCATTGTTGATAATTAAGTCCGAAAAGTTGAAAATAAAAATTGAAATGTTGAGAATAAAATATCTCCTCCACGTTTTATTCAAAAAAAACACTTTTCACAAATAATATTTCATAAAAAAAGAGATGATTCCCACAAAGAATCATCTCTTTTATACTATTCTTCTTTTTGACCTGCCTGCTCTTCATCACTTCTCGTCGCAGCTGCTTCTTTGTCTGCTGATTCAGAGATGGCTGGCTGATATGGTCTTTCATGACCTCGGTTTGCATAGGATTTCAGTAGTTCCCCTACATCGATGCCAGTTAGTTCTCTTAAAGGCTCTTGCATGTCAACCATAGTTCTTGTGATACTTTTGCCAAAGGAAGGTACTCCTTGGCCATTTCCTGAATCAATGATTTTAACAGAATCGATATTGTTAAGTGGCTGAGCAATTTTTTCTGCAAAGACTGGAAGCATTTCAATTAGCTTCTCTGTAATAATAACATCTCCATGTTTCTCCATGGCTTCAGCTAATAGTTTACGAGCTTCGGCTTCGGCTTTACCGCGTTCGCGAATAACGTCTGCTTCAGCAGAACCTTCCTCACGACGTATTTTCGCTTTTGCTTCACCGTCGATTTCTGATTTACGTGCTTCGGCTTCTGCCTTACGAGTTGTTTCATAGTATTCAGCATCAGCTTTTGTTTTACGAACCTTTGATTCTTCTTCTTCAAGCTTTACAGCACGTTCTCTTTCTAAGAATTGAAGGGTCAGCTCTTCTTCTTTTACTTCTTTTGAAAGCTTTGCTCTTTCCAATTCATACGATTGCTCAGATTTTGCACGTGCTCGTTCTGTTTCTTCTTTAAAAGCAGCGTCTTTAATGTCTTTCTCTTTTTTGGACTCAGCGATGGAAATTTGTCGTTTGTATTCTTCTTCCTTCGCTTCCTGGTCTGTTTGTGCACGGTGAATACGAGTTTCTCTCTCGGTATTTGCTTCAGCAATTTCCGCCTGCTTACGTACCTCGGCAATTCTTGGTCGGCCAAGATTCTTTAAGTATCCATTTTCTTCATCTGCATCGCGTATATCTGTTAATCCAAGGGACGTGATTTTGAAGCCCATTAAATCCAGCTGCTTCTGAGCAATTTCTGAAACATCCGCATTGAATTTTTCACGATTGCTATTAATGTCTTCAACGGTCATTTTTGACAAAATAGCGCGAAGATTACTTCCCAGTACTTCTATAATTTCATCTTCAATTTCATTTTGATTTTTCCCAAGAAATTGCTCAGCATAGTTGGCGATTCCGTTTAATGTGTCAGCTACCTTTACCATAGCTACAGCATCTGCCACAATTGGTACGCCACCATTTGTGTAGACTCTTGGTGTCGAAAGCTTTAATTGGAATGAAGTAAGGTTAACTGGTGTAGACGTTTGGAATCGTCTTAATCTGTATCCTCCACCCCTGATGATTTTCATGGAACGTCCTTCATCATCGGTAAAAATATTTGTTTCCTTTTCAGGATCACCAAGCTTCGGTCCAGTAATAATCAATGCCTGATTTGATTTCGCTGTACGGTAGCGAAACCTCATCCAAAAATAATACCCAACTCCTACAATTGCAGCAATAATGAGTACAGGAATGAGGAACATAATGAAACCAATTACACTTAAAGATGCTAGCATTTTTTTACCCCCTCAAAAATATCTTTCTCATCATTATTTACGGAATAAAATGGCAATTGGTTTCAAAAATATTTTAATATTTAGTAAAAAACTCATTTACGTAGTATAATATAATACAGAAATAATCCTGTTATCGGATTTAAGCTACGGAGGGAAACATGGAAAAAACATTAAATTTCACAACATATTTTCAAGAGAATACTGAAGAAATTGTTGCTAAATGGCTGGGGTTTCGAGAAAAAGATGAATTCTCTATATTCAATTCAAATGCTAGTACTAAAGTAGAAAAGCAATTAATAGAAGAGTCTTCACTGTTTATAAACTATATGACAAACTTATTGGAAAATAATGAAAATAGCATTTCTAAAGAACTGAAAGACTGGAGTCAATTAATCGCTCAAAAACGAGTCAATGATGGAACGAGCATTGAAAAGGTTCTCGAACAGTTTAAGATTTTTAGACACTTGTATTTTCAATATATGAAAGAATTTTTCACCCAGAATCCTGATTACTTCCACCATAATCTTTTTAAAGTGATTGAAGATTATCATCTTATTTTTGATGATGTGATTCAAACATTCGTAGACTCCTTTAAAAAGCACTATGAAAATAGATTGATAGACCAGCTTGGACTTATTAACGAATTGAGTTCTCCTGTCATTTCCTTAACTGATCACATTGCCATTCTCCCTTTAATTGGAGACATTGACACATCAAGAGCCAAGTATATTATGGAGCATACTCTTAGAGAGTGTTCCGATATGGAGATAGAGCATTTGGTGATTGATTTATCAGCTGTGGCTGTTGTGGATACCATGGTTGCTCAAAAAATATTTGAATTATTTAATGCTTTAAAGATTGTTGGGGTGAACCCTATTATCACAGGAATTAGACCTTCCATTGCACAAACAGCTGTTCAACTGGGTATCGAGTTTAACAGTGTGACCATCCATTCTACCCTGATGAATGCTTTAAAGAGTCTTGGTTATTCCATTGATAATACTAAATAATAAAAAAGGTCTGAAACCCGTTTGTCTTATAACGGTTTCAGACCTTTTTTGTTTTATCGATTGAAAAAGTGGCCTAAGCCTCACTCGTTGCAGATTTATTATTTTTCCAGAACATATAAAACGAAGCTGAGAAAATGGTAATGTATCCGATAATGCTGAAAATATCTGGCACTTGACCAAATAAGGTGATGCTAATAATGGCTGAATACACGACGGTTGAATAGAAAAAAATTGAAATCTCCTTCGCTGGAGCAAATTTATAGGCCATGGTTATGCCAAATTGACCTACCGTTGCAAAGACACCTGCTGATAAAAGATAGATCCATTGCTTCAGGCTCATCGGTTCATAAAAAGCGATGACAAATGGAAGCAGTGTCATCGTGGTGAAAAAGGAAAAGTAGAAAACCACCGTATAAAATTTCTCTTTATCACCTAGAACACGTAGTACCGTGTAAGCTCCTGCAGCAAAGACGGCGGACAATACACCTGCCAGATACGGGATCGTTTCATATGAAAACTGTGGTTTGATAATAAACAACGTTCCGATAAAAGCAATAATCATGGCTACAATTTGAAAAAATCGTGCCCGTTCCTTTAAGAATATAGCAGAAAACAGAATGGTTAAAAAAGGACTGAGCTTATTTAACATGTCAGCGTCAGATAAGACAAGATTGTCGATGGCATAGAAGAATAATACCATTCCTACTGTACCTAAACTAGAACGCAGT
Source organism: Rossellomorea aquimaris TF-12 (assembly GCF_001648555.1). Taxonomy (GTDB): domain Bacteria; phylum Bacillota; class Bacilli; order Bacillales; family Bacillaceae_B; genus Rossellomorea; species Rossellomorea aquimaris. The sequence continues at coordinate 68,889 of NZ_LQXM01000030.1, forward strand.
AGTAAATATTTCTGATTCTCCCCTTTTCCAAACAATCTCTCTTTGTAAAATTTAACAAACCCAAATGCAATTAGGGCAGATATGACATTTCGAAAAAATGTTTTTTGAATCGTCGGGACATCCCCTGACAGCTTAACAAAAGCAGCCATCATGGAAAAACCGAAGGCAGATAGTAGTAATAAGATAATTCCTTTATTTCGATTGCTCATGCTTTCCTCCACATTACACTAATACATCTATTTTTATCCTTCCCTATCCTACCTTTTCTATCTATTGAAATCAAAAAATTGAGCTAATTAAACTAATTTTTTATTTTTGTATACGAGAACCAATAAGGAGGAACCGTGTATAAAAGAAAGAATGAACAAGGTAATATACGGGACAATCATATCTACTCCGTCCATTACATAGGAGAGCGGCTGAAAGGGAATATAAAGTACACCTATCATAAATAAAAAAATGAAGTTGCAAAGAGCGTAAATATGAAAATCTAATTTATTTAATAGAGTTTGCTTAATGAAGTACTTTACCGATACATTATTCACGAAGAGTGAAACCACAGCTGTGATCAGAATAGTCGTAACTGAATGGGTGTTTGACATAAGCCCTTGAATCGTTAATATCAATAAAAAAATGAATATACTACTGATAAGACTAACAGCTATTTTCTTCACAAAAAATCACTCCTTTGGTGTAATTATACACTAAAGGAGTGATTTGTAATACTTTTTTCCAAACTATTTCCATCTTTTAAGTTTGTGAAGGTTCTTTACGAACATCCCTGATAAGACCTTTGGAACCCCCATCTCTATACACTTTTCTTTCACTGTCTGCTTCATTTCATCAACGGTCATATCCTGTTGGGTGAATTCACCTTGTTGATAACAATGTTTACAATACATTGAACTGGGATTTAAGTTCTCTTCAGTTCCTCGGTCTTCTACTTTTTTAATGGGCATACTGCAACTTTGACATTTTTTAAATTCTTTCACTATGAAGCCTCCAGGTTACTAATCGTTGTCTAGTTTTACGATACCATAGCTTCACGTACAACAATAATAAATTTATGATAAAATGAAAAAGTTCACAATTAAATAATTGCTCGTTGGTGAGGTTAACCACTGCTGGTTAACCCCTTAAAAGGGAAGTTGGTGAAAATCCAACGCGGTCCCGCCACTGTAAAGCACGAGACGTCTTATGGTTCCCACTGTTTCAATTAGAAATGGGAAGGGATAAGATGTCCTTGACGCTAAGCCAGGAGACCTGCCATTCGAGAAGAACACAAAGTTCCTACGGGAGATAGGAGGGTGTTGCGCTTATGAAACGTCTAAGAAAATCCAGTTGGACTCTGAACGTTCCTTTAGAATAGCTGCATCTTCTCCTAGAAGATGCTTTTTTTATTTCTATTTTGAGGAGATGAATGGAACATGGAACAATCTTATTCAGTTGAACGTTCACGTACAGTCCAAACGAAATTGGTTTTACCACCAGACACGAATCACATGCAAACGATTTTTGGAGGAAAAGTGCTGTCCTATATTGATGAAATCGCTGCACTTTCAGCAATGAAGCATTCCAGCTCTGTTGTCGTTACAGCATCCATTGATTCTGTCGATTTTTTATCCTCAGCTACTGTTGGAGATGCCTTAAGTTTAGAAGCTTATGTTACCTCAACTGGTAGAACGTCTATGGAGGTTTATGTAAAGGTATTCTCTACTAATCTATTAACTGATGTCAAAACATTGACCACAGAATCATTTCTGACAATGGTCGCTGTTGATGAGAATGGCAAGCCGAAACCAGTTCCGGCAGTTATTCCACAGAGTGAAGAAGAGGTACGGTTATATAAAACAGCCCCACTTCGAAAGGAACATCGAAAGAATAGAGCATTCATTTTATAGAAGAAAAAAGCAAGGGTGATTTGCACCCTTGCTTTTGATTCCTTCAATGTAAAAAGATCATTGGAAACACCTGCAGTGGACTCAGATTTCTGTTTTGCTACTTTCCGCTTTCCTTTCACTCCATGATTCTCAATAAGGTCTCGTCTTACGAAATGAAAAAAGAAAGGTCTGGCGACCAGACTTTCTTTTCTCTATTTAGTCATCAATTGACCGTACATAATCAGCAATCTTAGAAATTTCCACTTCACTTAGCTCTTGCTTCTCTTCGTATTCATGTTTTTTAATGGCTTCTTCGATCGTTTTTGCACTGCCATCATGTAAATAAGGTGCTGTAGCAAAGACCCCTACCAGACTAGGGGTGTCAAAGCTCTTTCCATCACGGGGATTGGAAAATCGAGCTCTTGCGTCTCCCTTAGAGGCGGCATCCAATTTGTTTGCCGTTCCGATATCATGAAGATAATCTGTAAATTCTGTTGATAATTTTCCATCCTCATCGACTGCTTTGACACTATCGGTAAACTGATTCCCACTATGACAAGAAATGCAGGAGGCTTTCCCTTCAAATAATGCTTTACCGTCTTTTGTGGAACTCGTTGTTTTATAGGGGCTTTCAGGAACAGGGAAGGAACTTGGTTCTTGTAAATAAGCAAATAAATCATCATACATCGCTTCTACTTCAGGTGGTAACTCTTCTCCTGGGTCATATTCCATCATTCCACCCATTTCACCTTGAACCGTTAACAGGTAATCTGTAAAGTCATCTCGACTCCCATCCCACAAAAACAATCCCGTTTCCGCCGTCCGTGTGTTGGTGGGTACATTCCGTTGACCCTTCCCTGTCATTAAGGTTAAACCATTAATTTCACCATCACTATGACAGGAAACACAGCTCATCCAATTGTTCCCTGTAATATCTGCAGCAAATTCATCGCTGTTTGCACTATAAAAAATCGTCTTCCCTCTTCGGATTTGAGGGTCCAGAGGATCTTTTCCGATCAACTTTACATTGTCATGAAGCTTTTTAGCCCTTGCATGACTACTCGTTCCACCTGAACGAATGGTAGCTAAATCATGGGACATAGCATTGTGAACATATAAGGTTTCCCCGTCTTTGGACAAAATAACGCCCCGAGGATTATCCCCCTCAATTCTCCTTACGATTTGAGTGGCATTTCCACCTCGTTTTAAGTCAAATACAACTAAATCTTCACTCCCGGACATGACGACAAAAGCTTTCGATCCATCTGATTGAAATACCACATCATATGGGTTCGAGACAATCATCGTTTCATTTTTCGAATCGAGTACATTTATTTCTTTGAAAAGTTCTTTTCTTTTATCCACCAGCTCTTCATCTTTTTCTAAATCAACGATAGAAATAGCAGGGAATATCGTCTCTTCAAACTGAATAGCTGTATCGACATTCGTCACTAAATGTGGAACCCAAGCTGTTTTTCCATCAGGGGAAATGACGAACTGCTCAAGTGTGTTCGGAATTCCTTGACTTTGTTTTGGATTCGATACGTCTGGTGAGTCTGCAAGTTGAATCGTCTTCTTCACCTTTTGTGTATCCGTGTCGAAGACAGAAATCTCACCTGATAAATAATGAGGGATGTATAGTTTCTTCCCATTAGCCGTAATAGCCAACGTTCTTGGCCTGTCATGGACAGGGATTTTTTTGGTTACATCTCCACTTTCCACATCAACAAGCATAAGACTATTTTCTCGATAATTCGATACATATAGTGTCTTTCCATCTTGGCTTGTTATGATTCCAAATGGCTCTAATCCTACTTCATAGGAATCTATTACTTTATGATTTTCTAATGAAATCACATCGATTTTATTAGAGAAACGACATGAAACATAAAGTCGATCCTCATCTGGTGATAATGCCAGTTGTACAGGCTCTTTTCCAACAGGAATCTCTACTTCAACCTTCTGAGTCTTCTCATTTACAATGGATACTGTATTGGCATCTAAATTAGCAATGTACAGCTTTGAACCCTCTTTATTCTGAAGAATATTATTGCTATTAGTTGCTACTTCTCTGACTGAATCAAAGCTAGGCTTTTCAACACCGCTCATTTTTATTGAACAAGCAGCAAGCGTTCCTACAATGAGAAACGCCGCTGCATATACGATTATTTTTTTCATAGAACCCCTTCTTTATCGTTTTTCAACCGTCACAGGAAGTAATATTGGGGAAATTCCATATTTTCCGTGCCCAGCTTGAATTTGAGGAACCTTGTCTCCATCCGTATTACCAGATGAGTCCTTGCTGTCATAATAATCTCCTGTATCCCAGAATTCACTAGCCTGCATCCCTTCATCAAGTGCTGGTCCGTCAATCACTGTATCATAGAACTCAGCGTAACGAGAGGTAATCGTTTCGATTTCTAAGCTATCTGGCGCATCAGAATCAGATCCATTATTGCTTAGGTTTTGAAGAGCTACACGATAGGTTGCTGATAAAGCACCTGCTGTATAAGGCGTATACTCCATTTTTCCTTTTGATGTTTCATATGCTTTCAATTCTTTGTTCCATAATTGGGAATCCATCGCATCATAAATGGAACGAGCCGCTTCTCTATACTTCTCATCATCTGTTGCTAAATAGGCTGCTGTTAACCCTCGAATCGCACCGAGTTGGGCGTCTAACGTTATTTCTTTATCTGCACTCTTTTCGATGTCATATCCTTTGGCAACAAGGCCAGAATCTAACACAAGATTTTTAATGATAAAGTTTCCTTGCTTCTGAATCATTTCAAGAGCACGTTTTCCTTCCTCTGTCTTTAACCCTTCAGCAGATTCTCCTGAAGCATATCCAACCGGTAGTCCGTCGATGGCACGCTGGAAGATTCTCATTGATTCCATTGCGTATCCTGCTTGGAAAGTATCCATATAAGTTCCTTGCTCTTTACCATCATGCTCTGTTACAAATACACCACTATCATTATTGAAATGCATGGCATCCATGTTTTTAAAGACATGGAGCATAACATTATAGTTTGCAGTGAAGGGGTCCGTCCCTTTTACATCGTTATCAGGATTTCCATCGATATTTTGTGCTGGTGCGGAAGGATATGGGGCACCGTCAAATAATGCTTGGAAAGATGGCGTTTTATTAGGATTGCTCTCTCTTTGATCTGTCATGCCAAAGAATTCAGAACTAGGCCAAAGCATTAGCCATTTATCTTGAAGCATACTTTTAGCATCTTTAACCTCTAATGATTTTGCCATTGGAGCTTGCGCTTCCCCTTCTTCAGTAACTTCAATACTGTGAGGTAAATAAACAAAACCATCTGCCGGGTCATACTGGCTGCCTAATTCTGCGGATGTTAATTCACCTGTTGAACCATTTACAAATAATTCTTTTGAAATATAGTGTACTTTATTCCAGATTTCCTCGGTTAATACCGCTCCTTGAAAACCGTCTGCGGAACTCACACCTAATGCAATATTATTGTCATCGTCATCCTTGGAGGTTTCTCCTGCAAGCTCTTCATCGCCATCTACTGTATGGAATCCACCCATAAAGTCTCCAGCCCAAAGTGCCTGTTTTAGGAAGGTAGCTCCATACGCTGAAGGAACCAGCGTTTTTTCCATTTTCTCACGGTCCCATCGTAACGACTTAAAGTTTACTTGATACATAGGAACATAGCTTCCATCATCATTCGACGCATACTCACTCGTATCCACTTCCCCTTTATAATGGGGGTCTCCAGCAGAATATTCAATAAAGGTTGGAAACATATTGCTAAAAATTTCATCTTGGGAATATCCAACTGCATCTGCTAATTCATAAAAACGGTTGCCTAACTTTTCTTCATTTGTTTGACCATTGTCAAGGTTCTCTACTTCTGGCCCATTAATAAGATGAAGACCTAATCCTGATTTCTCAACCACTTCATACATGGCTTCTTCAGAATACTCGTATGATTCGACTCCGGCTGTATAATCAAACTTTGTAGGTTGATCTAATGTATTAATATCTAATATATCTAAATCCAGGCCTAAGCTTTCTGCCAAGGGCTCTCCAGATAATTCGAATTCTGCATAGGCAAACATGTTTCCTGCTGTATCAAACGTGTAATCTGATACGGCTACCTTGCTTGCGCTCTTATTTGTTTCTTCAGATTTCCCTCCATCTTTGTTTGAAACCTCTTCTTTATCGTTAAAACATCCGGCTAAAACTAGGGAAGAAGCCAGGACAGAGGCAGAAAGTACTTTCCATGGTCTGTTCATATTATGTATCTCCTCTCAACACTTTCAATTGATAATGATTTTCATTACCATTGAGTATACCCTAGTTGAGAAACAATCTCAATAGATTTTCTAAATTCTATTACAGGCTGTCATGGGATTGAAATTTTCATAAAAAAGTAAAAGCCTGCTTACCAAGTGGCTCTTTTTGTAATGTTTATAGATAACGCAGAAAAGAAAGGAGTAGTGGATTTCCGCTTCAGTTGCTCGCTTTCCGCCGGGCGTGAGTTGAGCATAAGTCCATTCTTCCACAAAGGCAAAATGCGCATTTCCGACAGAATCGCCTATTGCATTTCGCCCCTGAACCAAGCCCCTCCGCTTTTCGTACTTTCCCGCAGAAGTCGAGCACCTTCCGCACCAATCAACTTCCCAGCATGTTTTTTTAAAAGAAATAAATACAAAACTTTTAGCAACCAAAATTTCTAGGATGAGTTGAGATTGATTTTTTAGAAGGAAGAAGAATTCTATTTAGATTTTTCTTGTACTTCTATGAAAAGAAATCGACAACGGCAATCTTAATATACTTAATTGGAGCTGAAATCGACTGTTCTCAACCAAAAAAATAGCCTGATTACCATATTGGTAAGCAAGCTGACTAATGTTTTTTCAAAATGGATTAAAAATTCCGGATTAAAACTCTAACCAGCTGTCTCAACTCTTGAAAATACCACCTTGCATTTGAAGTCCCAAGCTTCTCTTCAAAAAATCCACCATGTTCATACTTTGTTCGAAAATGTTTACACAGCGAACTTAATAGTTTCATTGTATCTTCCTTGATCATTTATCTATTTAACTACTATTTTGTCCGACTTTGCTCTTGATACACAACTTATGATAACATCCTGATTCTTCTTTTCCTCTTCACTTAAAAAGGAATCATAATGATCCACTTGTCCCTCTAATACCTCTAGCTCGCAGGTCCCGCATCGACCGAGGCGACAGGAGTAAGGAACCTCTATTCCTGATTCTAACAATGCTTCTAGTAACGTTTTTTCCTTTGTAACATATATTGTTTGGCCATTTGTCAGCTCTACTTGGAATGGATTCATTTTCAACGGCAGTGGGGGTGTAAATTGTTCATAGTGAATACTACATGTTGGGTAGCCTATTTGCTTTGCCGTTTTAATAAAGTGACGTGTAAATCCTTCAGGCCCGCAAAAGTAAACATGTGAGCCAATTGGATGTTCTAACAGAGTAGCTTCACTCAGTCTATTTGATTCACTTTCTTGAGAAAAATAGAATGAAGTCTGCTTAGGGTACTGTTCCTTTATAAAGGAATAAAACGCGCAGGTCTCTTTTGTTTTTGCAGCATAGTGAAGTTCAAATGAACCACCTTCGCTTTGTAGCTCTGCCATCATGGAAAGAAAAGGTGTAATTCCTATTCCACCTGCGTAAAAAACATGATGTTTTGCTTTAAAACTAAGTGGGAAGTCATTCTTTGGATAACTAATCCTTAAAGTATCTCCGATTTGAATATGATGATGCCAATAATAGGAACCTCCTTTTGAAGCTTCACTCAGGGAGATTGAAATCCTATATGATTGGTTGTGTTCGGGATGAGTCGTTAAGGAATAAGATCTCGCTATTATTTCGTTCTCTTTTTCTATATAGGTAGTAATATGTGAGCCTCCACTAAACAAAGGCAATGTCTCTCCTTCTACTGAGCTCAATGTAAAGCTTTTAATCGAAGGAGTCTCTTGTTGAATAGATTGAACGGTTACACGTATTGTTTTTTCAAGATTCAAAGATGTTCCTCCTACTTTATTGTCGCTATATATCCTAAATAAGCTTGTCGTAATGAAGAATAATGATCAGATACGGAAAGTTTTAATTGACAGTGATCGCATTTTGCCATCTTCGTTTGATCAATTACTTCTGTTAATCCATGACAACGACAGCAAAAGATTTGGATGGTTTTTACACCGTAGCCAATATATTGTGCTTCTTCTTCAGAATAACCTATTTCCTCGGCTACCGATTTTAAACGCTCAAGCTTTTCCCAAGCTGTACATATGTATAAATAGCTTCCCATTTTTTGATTTCGTAACCAGGGAGAGGCATCCTCCGGCTCAAGTACCACTTCCAAAGGAATCGTCTTCTTCCTTACTTCATACATAATAGGAGCGAGAATTTCTAACCCTCTCTTATCTGCATAAAATAAATATTTATTCTTTCCCTCAATGAACATGGGTTTGGATCTACCTATCATCCACCTCACCTGCTTTTTAAGTATTCTAGAACGGTTTGTCTGTATTGTGATAGCCCCTTATATTCTGCAATCTGATCTGGAAGCTCTTTTAAAAGCTCAAAAAATTGTCTTCTCCATTCTTTGTTTTCAACGAAAGTTCTTAAAGGGAGGAGATGAGTATGAATGGTAAATAGAATGCTATTTGAACGGGGTAAGCGAAATAGTTTTTGAACCTCTACTCGTAAGTGAACTAATTCCCCTACGTTTTCCTTAGTCACTTCATTTCTGCCTTTCCCCCACACATCAAAGGTTTCAAGGGATGTGTCTAAGCGACTTCCCGCCATAAGGGACCAATTTCTCCTACTCCAAGGTTCCCCCGCTTCCATTCTCATTAAGAAGCGTACTATACGATCATCTAACCCTTCTTCTTTAAAACCAGGAATGGGACGATGGATTTCCTTGAAACTCATTCCCACGTTAAAGGCGAGTGACCAATTCGCCGGGAAACACAGTTGTCCGGCATCTAAAAATAAATCTCCATCCCTCTCCATCATCAAAATCAAGTCCTCCTGGACATGACGACCGATAAAATCTAAAGGCTCAAATGGCAAGGTAGTATGATCACCGGATACAAACGATTGTTTTTCACTTAGGATATGATTGTGAAATGTCCAATTTTCACCGTTTTTCTCAAGAGAAAAATGATTAGGATATTCTGAAACAAGATGCTCGAGGATCATATGAACTATTTCCCATTGTCCTCTCATTGCATGTGGCCGGGATTGAAAACATCTTTTTGGATGTTCCGTTAAGAGTTCTCTTTTAAGCTTTATTTCTTCACAATATGATGGTGTCAATTGAATACTGATGGGAGGTTCGAGAGGAAGTGAATTATTGGAATAACGATACATATCATCTTTAAATGGATATGGAAAAAAATCAAGATTTTTTATAATACTCACCCCTTTTTCAGAAGATTCTTTCTTTTATTTTAATAGAAAATGGAAACGATTTGAAGGTAAAATTAATCTAACTGTTTATAGTGGCAACTTTTATAAAAGGACTCAACGTCAAGAAGGAAAAATCCTTTGATAGCTATATGATGGCATATATAATTAGGACCAGTTGGATATGTCTATAATATGGAAGGTAGTGGATACATAAGAAAGACCTGACTCCATTCAGAGTCAGGTCTTTCTTTCATCATTCATTTTTCCTTTATAATACTCCACAAGCTCAGGATATTGAGCGAACTCTTTTTTACCTGTATCACTTAAATCATATACTCCTCTTTTGACGCGTTCAAACCAACGATAATAATTTTTTTGGAGAATAGAAGAGGTTTTGTCACCGGTCCCCATTTCTTTAAGAGCCTTCGGAGACATCGGACCATTTTTCTCCAGAAAACAGGCTATGTGGATACAGCTTTCTTTGTACGCCGTCATGATTTTCGTTTTATTGCTGCCTCCTGTATTGTAATCGGCACTTCTTCCTTCGATCTCTTTAATTAGTGACAAACGTTTTTTCTTACTGTATTTCATACTCTTTTTACGGTCAAAGGGTTCAGGATGAAAGACAAAGTCGATCTTAGGGGTGTTACCATTGAGCGAAACCGTGATAAGGCCTAAATCCAAACGACGAACCAAATGACACACGTCACTCCATCGTTTTGAACGAAGACGTTTCGGCTTTGGGATCGCAATGTACACCAAGTCAGTGAGTCTTTGACGTTTGGCAGCTTGAATTAGAAGGTCAATGGTCAAGGACAGCTTAAGCTCGACGATTACGAGATCCTCATCTTTAACAGCCGTTAAATCACAATCATTCACTTCCCCATTCACACGATACCCTAGCTTTGTAAAATGTTTTTGTATAGGTTGATAGAGGTCTACTTCCTTTTTTTTCTGATTCATATGTAAATACCTTTCTCGTGAAAAATTATTCTATCTAAAAGTATAGAGCATTTTCAGGAGAAACGAAATGTCACGATGAGGGTGTGTTAGCTTCTAGACGGGTTTTTACGCCTAATTGGACTTTTATCGGCGAAATTAATGGATTTATCGGCGAAATTTCAATTTTATCAGGGAAATCACTACGTTTATCAGCGAAATTTAAAATATATCAGCGAGCTAACGATTTTTCGACACCACCACACACAAATCGACACATCCCCTTACAACCACTCTCTTACCCCATAAAAAAAGGACCTCACAAGTGGGCGATTAAGCCCACTGGAGGTCCGTCCCTCTTATGGTAGTTCGGTTGTGCCCATGAGGTAGCGGTCGCATTCGCGGGCGGCTTCTCTTCCTTCGTTGATGGCCCAGACGATGAGGCTTTGGCCTCGGCGCATGTCTCCTGCAGCGAAGATTCCTTCTACATTGGTTGTGTATTTTCCGTATTCTGCTTTAACCGTCGTATTGCTTTCGGTTTCGATTTCGAGTTGGCCAAGTAGTCCCTGCTCGGGACCGCTGAAGCCGATGGCTAGCAGGACCAGGTCAGCTGGCCAGACTTTTTCAGTACCTGGTATTTCTTCTCGAATTTTGTTTCCTTGTTCATCATAACGGAGCTTAACGTTAACCGTATGAACTTCCTTAATATGACCGTTTTCATCTCCTACGAATTTTTTGGTCATGACAGCATAGGCGCGTGGGTCGTCCCCAAATACTTCAGCGGCTTCTTTTTGACCATATTCTACTCGATGGACGACAGGATATTGTGGCCATGGGTTCCCTACTTCATCTCGAATGGAGCCTTTTTTATCGTAGATATCAAATTGAGTTAAGCTTTTACAGTTGTGACGTACTGATGTCGCCAAACAGTCTGTACCCGTGTCTCCTCCACCAATGACGATGACATTTTTCCCCGTAGCTGAAATGTATTCACCATCTTCAAGGTTAGAATCCAGTAAGCTTTTTGTGTTGGAATGAAGGAACTCCATGGCATAATGGACTCCCTTTAACGCGCGTCCCTCTACTTGAATGTTTCGATGGACGGCTGCACCTCCACATAGAATGACAGCATCATAGTTTTGCCGTAAGTCTGAAACAGGGTAGTCTTGGCCAACCTCTGTATTTGTAACAAATTCAATGCCTTCTTGCTCTAAAATATCCACACGACGCTTCACTATTGAATAGGGAAGCTTCATTTCCGGAATTCCGTAGGTTAAGAGTCCTCCTACTCGATCATTGCGTTCAAATACTGTAACGAGATGACCTGCTTTGTTAAGCTGAGCAGCAGCAGCTAATCCAGCTGGCCCAGATCCAACGACAGCGATTCTCTTTCCCGTTCGTTTTTCTGGCGGCTCTGGTACGACCCAGCCTTCAGCGAATCCTTTTTCGATAATGGAACGTTCAACGGTTCGGATGGCGACAGGTGGCTCATTAATTCCTAAAACACATGCTCCTTCACAAGGTGCCGGGCACGCGAAGCCTGTGAACTCAGGGAAATTATTCATTTCGTGCTCACGTCTTAAGGCTTCCTTCCATTGTCCTTGATACACAAGGTCATTCCATTCCGGGATAAGGTGATACACAGGGCATCCTGTTGTAACTCCGTTGATTTCCATTCCAGTATGGCATGTGGGAACGCCGCAATCCATGCAGCGCGCCCCCTGCTTCTTTACTTCCTCCTCTGAGAGTGGAATCGTGTAATCTTCCCAATCCTTCGTTCGCTCAGCAGGATTTCGTTCATCTAATGATCGTCTTTTATATTCCATGAAACCAGTGGCTTTTCCCATTCATATCCCCTCCTTTTATTTAGCTGGCTCTAATATTTTTGTTCCCTCTTCAAAAGCTTTCATCTCAGCATCAAATTTCTCAAGACCGCTGTTTTCAAGCTCTGAAATTCTTTCTCTCATCTTCAAATATGACTTAGGAATGACTCGCACGAATTTAGACAGGTACGCATCCCAATTAGACAATATTTTCTTCCCATTCGCACTCTGAGTGTATTCTACATATTGCTGAATCATATCGTAAACTTCCTTTGTTTCCTCTGGATCAAATAACGGTTGAATAAGGACAAGCTCTTGGTTACATCTTGATCTAAACGTATCATCTTCATCAAGGACGTAAGCGACTCCACCAGACATACCAGCGGCAAAATTTCGGCCGGTGCTGCCTAATACGACAACTTTTCCACCCGTCATATATTCACAAGCATGGTCTCCAACACTTTCAACAACTACTTGTGCTCCACTATTTCGAACGCAGAAGCGTTCTCCTGCTACACCATAGATATAGGCTTCTCCTGCTGAGGCACCGTAGAAAGAAACATTTCCGATGATGGTATTGCGTTCAGGGATGAATGTAGAATTCGGATCAGGGTGAACGATGATTTTCCCGCCTGATAGTCCTTTTCCTACGAAGTCATTTGAGTCTCCAATGAGTCTTAATGTTAATCCTTTAGGAATGAAAGCTCCGAAGCTTTGACCAGCAGACCCTTTGAAGGTTAACTTAATTGTGTCCTCTGGCAATCCATCTGCACCATAGCGTTTCGTAATTTCACTACCAAGCATGGTTCCTGTTACTCGGTGGATATTTCGAATAGCAGTGGTCCACTCAACAGGGTCTCCCGTTTCCAGAGTTTCTCTGCATCTAGGAATAAGCTCCTGATAATCCAGGGTTTTCTCTAATTCATGGTCTTGCTTTTTCGTTGCATATCGTCCCACTTTTTCAGGAACGTCCGGTTGATAAAGGAGAGCTGATAAGTCGATGCCTTTCCCTTTCCAGTGGTCGATGGCTTCATTGGTTTGGAGGATATCTGTACGGCCAATCATTTCATTAATCGTTCTGAAACCAAGCTGAGCCATTAGTTCCCTTGCTTCTTGAGCAACAAAACGCATAAAGTTCGCTACATGCTCCGGGTCCCCCATGTATTTTTTTCTAAGCTCAGGGTCTTGGGTTGCAATTCCCACTGGACATGTATTCATATGACATACACGCATCATGACGCAGCCAAGAACAACAAGCGGGGCAGTTGAGAAACCATACTCTTCAGCTCCAAGTAAGGATGCAATCACAACGTCTCTACCTGTCATCATTTTCCCATCTGCTTCGACAACAATTCGATCGCGAAGACGGTTCAAAAGGAGGGTTTGGTGAGCTTCTGCAAGTCCAATTTCCCATGGTAAGCCAGTATGCTTCAGACTTGTTCGAGGGGCTGCTCCTGTTCCCCCGTCATATCCACTGATTAAAACAACGTCCGCTCTTCCTTTTGCCACTCCAGCTGCAATGGTTCCAACACCTACTGCTGAAACAAGTTTTACACTGATTCGGGCATTAGGATTAGCATTTTTTAAGTTATAGATGAGCTCCGCTAAATCTTCAATGGAGTAAATATCATGATGAGGTGGTGGAGAAATTAACTCAACTCCAGGAGTCGATCCCCTTACCTCTGCCACCCAAGGATAGACTTTTTTACCAGGTAGGTGACCACCTTCACCTGGTTTTGCCCCTTGAGCTACTTTGATTTGAATTTCATCTGCGTTCACCAAGTAATGGCTCGTCACACCAAAGCGTCCTGAAGCTACCTGCTTAATGGAGCTTCGACGAGAATCACCATTTTCATCAGGAGTAAAACGGTTTGGATGTTCTCCACCTTCACCGGAATTACTTCTTCCACCGATTTTATTCATAGCAATGGCTAATGCTTCATGTGCTTCCTGACTAATCGAACCAAAAGACATGGCACCTGTTTTGAAACGGCGACAGATTTCTTCTACTGATTCCACCTCTTCAATCGGAATAGGCTTTGATTCTTTGAAAGAAAGAAGACCACGAAGAGATTGAAGATTTTGTTTTTCATCCGTTAACATGTTGGAATATTTTTTGAACAAATCATAATTGTTTGTTCGACAAGCATGCTGAAGGGTATGAATGGTACTTGGATTGTAGGCGTGATCTTCACCGTTTTTACGGTATTGGAATTCATCGCCTGAATCTAAGGTCCTGTTCCCATCTTTCCGGTCATTAAATGCTTTTCCGTGTCTTAATAGAACTTCTTTTTCAATTAGATCCATGCCAATACCGCCTAATCTGGACGGAGTACGAGTAAAATATTTATCGATGACATCTTTACGGATTCCAACTGCTTCAAAAATTTGAGCACCACGATAGCTTTGAATTGTTGAAATTCCCATTTTGGACAATACCTTGATGACACCATCGGTTACGGCTTGAACATAGGTATTCACAGCATCCTCATAGGTTTGTTCCGGAAGCTCACCCTTATTAATCAGGTCGCGAAGGGTTTCAAATGCAAGATACGGATTAATTGCTTCAGCACCGTATCCAAGTAGTGCCGCGTAGTGATGAACTTCTCTTGGCTCACCTGATTCAAGGAGAATACTGACAGTGGTTCTTGTTCCTTTTCGAATCAGATGGTGATGAAGTCCTGAGACTGCAAGCAGTGCGGGAATCGCAGCTCTCTCTTTCTGTACTCCTCTATCGGATAGAATGATGAGAGTCGCGCCGTTTTCAATTTCCTGGTCTGCTTTTGCAAAAAGAGAATCTAAGGTTTTATCAAGCTGATCCTCTTCCTCCGTTGCATTAAACAAAATGGATAATGTAACAGCTTTAAAACCCTTTTCCGTTTGATGACGTAGCTTTTCCAATTCTAACCCAGTTAAAATAGGCGTTCTTAAATGGATATGTCTGCAGCTTTCTGGTATTGGATTGACAAGGTTTCCTTCTGCTCCAATGGTTGTTCCAACAGAAGTAATAATCTGCTCTCGAATCGCATCAATCGGTGGGTTTGTGACTTGGGCAAACAATTGTTTGAAGTAATTGTATAAAAGCTGAGGTTTTTTTGATAAAACAGCAAGAGGAGAATCATACCCCATAGATCCAACAGGGTCTTTCTTATCCGTTATCATCGGCTTGATGATTTTATTTATTTCCTCAGTGGTATAGCCAAATGCTTGTTGCTGCAACAAAATTTGATTATCTGCAAGATAAGCAGGCTCTTGAGTTGGTTCTGGTAAATCCTCCAGCTCGTATTTATTGTTATCTAACCAATTTCTGTATGGCTGTTCAGATGCTACACGAAGCTTGATTTCTTCATCAGGGATGATGCGACCTTTTTCCAGATCAACAAGAAGCATTTTCCCTGGTTGCAAACGATCTTTGTACACAATATCATCAGCGAAAATATCGAGTGCCCCTACTTCTGAACCAAGAACAATCATGCCTCCCTTTGTTACGTAATAACGGGCAGGTCTTAGTCCATTTCGGTCCAAACAGGCTCCAATCTGTTTTCCATCTGTAAAAACAAGAGCCGCCGGTCCATCCCATGGCTCCATTAAACAACTATGATATTCATAAAAATCCTTTTTCTTTGGGTGAATGGTTGTATCATTTTCCCAAGGCTCAGGTACCATCATCATGGCAGTGTGAGCGAGAGAGCGTCCAGAAAGGTGGAGGAACTCAAAGCAGTTATCAAACATGGAAGAGTCACTACCTGTCTCATCAATAACCGGAAGAATTTTCTCTAAGTCTTCATCACTAAAGACACTTGAATGACACAGCTTCTCACGTGCTCTCATCCAATTCACGTTTCCACGTAATGTATTGAATTCTCCGTTATGAATGGTATAGCGGTTAGGATGTGATCGTTGCCAGCTTGGAAAGGTATTTGTACTAAAGCGGGAATGTACAAGGGCTAATGCTGACTGAAACTCAGGGTGATTGAGGTCAATATAAAAGGAGTCTAGCTGCTCCGGAATAAGCATCCCTTTGTACACTATGGTAGTTGAAGATAAACTGCAAAGGTATATATCCTCCAGTCCTTCAACGTTAGCTACTTCTTTTTCAATTCGTTTACGGATCACATATAGCTTTCGTTCAAAATCCATTCGAGTTTTAACATCATCAGATGCTCCAATGAATACTTGTCGTATAAACGGCTTCGACTTGGAAGCAACCTTTCCTACAAAGGAATCATTCAAAGGTACAGGTCGCCATCCGAGTGTTTTCTGCCCTTCTTCTTCAATGATTTTTTCAAATATTTCTTTGCTCTTCATTCTTTTATCGTAATTTTCAGGAAGAAAGACCATCCCAATGCCATACTCACCTTCACGTGGCAGTAATATGTCTTCCTTCTCACATTGTTTTTTAAAGAAATAATGAGGAATTTGCGTTAGGATACCTGCACCGTCTCCAGTGCTTGTATCAGCTGATTGTCCTCCACGGTGCTCCAAATTACATAAAATATTAATAGCATTTTGAACTATATTGTGTGTCTTTTTGCCATCAATGTTCGCGATCATTCCAATTCCACATGCTTCATGTTCATGCGCTGGATCATACAACCCTTGCGCAACAGGAAGATTCGTTTTCATCTAGCGTCCCCCTCTTCAAAACTTGTATTATTTCAAGATAATAAATGATTAATTAAATTTTCTTAATTTTCGTAAGTATATCATGAAATTTAGAAAAAACGAAAAATTTAGTCAATAAAAAAATGCCTTTCACACCTCTAATTCATTGAATTTCCTCTGTGATTGCTGTGCCTATTCACCTTATTTAACTAAATTTTCAGAATGTTTAAATCCTTGTTATTCCAATAAAGAAATCGCTTACATCTTTATGAATTCTTTTCTTATATTTATACATATTTAACAATCAATTCTGTCTATTTTATTCACAAAAAAAATTTTTTATTTCTTTAATTTCTTCTGTTATTTTATGAGGAACACAGTTAGGGACGGACCTCTGAAATGTTCAGAGGTCCGTCCCTATTTTTGCAGGAAATTCTTTATTTGATTAAGATGATGGTGGTCGTGTTGAGCTAAGTTTGTGAAGTATTCTTTTAAGGTTATTTTGGTCGGTCCAATGGATATTTGCCTGGTCCATAAATCGTCTTCCAGTTGAGAGATTGCTTCCATAAGCCCTTGTCTCTTGGAAATAAATGATGCTAAGGTCTCTTCTCTAGTCTGATGTCTGCTCGTTTCCGATGATTGACGATTCAGTTCTTCGACATCTGGCGCTGGAGGCAGAATGACATTGTCTAATCGAAAATATGGTATTCTCATCTCTAAAACAAATTCATCCCAAGGAATCAAATGACCAACGGTTTCACTGATACTCCATTTATTCTCTTCCATTGGAGCTCTCCATTGCTCATTTGATAAGGTATTTAAAGACTTTACCCATTCGATAAAGTGAGTGTGATGAGAAAGAATCTCTTGTTTACTCGTATTCAATACAATCAGCTCCTTGACTACTTTTAGATCTCATTTGCTTCCTAAGTTAAATATAGTTCTTTCGCATTTTTTTTGGAAGATAAATGTTAGGGAAGGGAGTAAAAGAGGGACGGACCTCCCCGGGGAGGTCCGTCCCTCTACTATGCTTCTTTTATTGCTTCACTTTCTACTCTATCCATGAAGTCGGTGACAACTTTTTTGTTGTTTTTTTCTCCACCAAGTTTTAGTAGGACTTTACCTAAGAAGTTTTTGCCTGTATTTTGACCTTGGTAGATGAATTTTGTTTGGTTTTCTTCTAGTTTGATGAGGGTGAATGCAGCTTCAATATCGAATGCATTGGCTAGTGAGAAGCCGATTTTATTATGTTTTTTCTCTGGAGTATTTTCATATTCAAGGTCCTCTACAATATAGGTTTCCACTCTTTTTCCTTCTTTGTATTTTTGTCGATAGGTTGAACCTACAACGCCTTCTTTCCTTTCAAGTACTTTGTTTTCAATCACATTCGGCATGATCCGCTGAATGTTTTCAATTTCAAACAAGTTCCACATAACTTCAATATTGACTGGAATGGTTCGTTCTTCATGCCATTTAATCATCTAGATCCTCTCCTATTCCCATTTCGAAAAAATCATCCATTTCTTCGATAATATTTTGAATTCGTGTAATCTCTGTTTCTAAGTCCTGCTTCTTTGCTTTTATCAGCTTTTCCAAATTCTCAAATGACTCATCGTTCACGACAGTGAGCATTTCTTGAATGGAAAAATTGAATCTTCTTAAATAGACGAGTAACCGTCCAACAAGATATGAACCGTTGTCATAGTATCGATAGTTGTTTTTTGGATCGATATAGACGGGCTCAAGTAATTTTATATCGGCATAATAGCGTAATGTTTCCTTGCTTAGTCCTGTCATTTTTGAGAACTCACTAACCTTGTACATGCCTTCCACCCCTCAACAAAATCTTAAACTATGTAGTGCACCACACGGTCAACTACTTTCTTTTTATAAAAATAAGACCTGGCGGCCAAGGTGGCAGGTCTTAAGAATTTGACGGTATTATACTGCCCATTTACCTCACTGGTAGTAAGTCGGTCTTAGACAAAAGGATTCCCTTTATCTCTTTAACCGCTTCCTCAATATTACTTACGTTTAGAGTAATCATTTGTTCCTCTGAATATTGCTGTGCCGTATGTATGTATCTCGGATCATAATAGTACTCCAATAACAATTGTAGGATTCTTTCATAGTTTCTTTCCTGTAATTCTTCTTCAATCTCGTTGGCTATTGGACTATGAATTCTTCTTTTTATTACCCGGAATGCTTCATTAAACTCTTCATGATGGTCTTGTAGTTTATATTCTTCTAAAATATGACGAACTCTTTCTTCCATAGGCATGTTGATAAAGATATGGGTTCCTTTTTCTTTTTTCTCCAGTAAAAATCCTGGAAGCAATAGCTTACCTATTCTTTTGCTTTCCGCTTCAAACACGAAAAAAGCAGATTTTTGAAGCTTGTGGATTTCTTCAATGAGTAAGGAATCAAACGTTTTCTGATTGTTAGGATCTAAACCGATTCCACCAAAAATAGAGCCTCTATGATTGGCTAATCCTTCGATATCCAGTGTCGGGTACCCTTCTTTTTTCAGTTGCTTTAAAATGGTGGTTTTCCCAATACCCGTTCCGCCATTTAATACATAGGCATGGGGTTTTAAGTCTACAGTCTCTAATTGATCTAAAACCCAATGGCGATAAGCTCGAACTCCCCCTTCTATGCGAAGGACTTTCACTCCCATCAAATCAAGAAATGTAGCAGCCGCCTTACTCCTCATTCCTCCACGCCAACAAAAAACCACCTTTTCTCCTTCAAGTCGTTTAATCTCTTTTATAAATTGTGGGAGTTTAGCAGAAAACAGCTCCAGACCCCGATCCGTCGCTTTCTCAGCACTTGCTTGTTTATACAGTGTACCTACCTCTGCTCTTTCCTCATCATCAAACACCGGTATATTCACACTTCCAGGAATGGTCATCTCTTCGAATTCAGAAGGTGATCTGACATCGATAAACACGAACTTATTTCGGTCCAGATGAATCAATTCATTTATTGTCATGTCCTTAAACATGCACTCTCCACCTTTCTAAACCTATCTACCTATCATTTCCTCTTTTTGCTTTTAGTAGACAATATTTCCTAATACATGAAGTTTACCAAAGTTAAAATCATTCTGTACATATACTTTACATTCTCTATACCAAAAAAGCGCCTTGATTCCATCAAGGCGCTTTTTTCACTTAATATTTTAATCCATAAACCAAAAACCTCTCGTACAGGTTGTGCTCATGGATGCCAGTAAGGTTGATTTCTTTCTTCAATTCAAATAAAGGATGATCCTCTAAGTAATGAATATAATCATCGGATACATAATACAGCATGAGCTCAATATTTCGTGGTGAAGTCTCAAGTGAGTAGAGAATATTGTTCATGACCTTCATGAAAATTTCAACAGAGAAAGGATTAAAAAAGTAAAAGCGATTGTCCTCAGGATGAACTTCATAATCTTCAGCGAACGTGCATTCAAAGTGAATGGTGTTATTTCCTTTATGTTTTTGACCATAGCTTGTACGATTTTCCAGAGCCTTTCGATAAAACGATTCATTCATTTCGATTCCTACAACAGTTGAATGAAATAAATAGTGAATCAAAAAGTTCAATCGACCTTTTCCACATCCAAAATCGACTACCCGGTCACTGCTTTTCAATTCATATTGTTGAAACAAGGCTTTTAGTGCATGGTAAGGGGTCGGTTCATATCGATGGTAATGGATCGATCGGTGAACCGCCATTTTATCCTTTCCAGTTTTAATATTGAGTAAATCATCATAATAGTGTTCGCTCATAGTTTACTCCTTAAAGAAACCAATCTGCATTCTTATCCATATGAACAAATGGAATATCCGTTTCGATTTCTCCAGTCATACGCTTCATATTAACATCTTCTCCAAGAAGCCATCTTGCAAAATCGATTGTTACTGGTTCTCGATTTCCACCCAATGCAAACCAGGCTTTTAAATCCTTGGGAAAGTAAGCCGATGTATGGATGGTCCCTGCCCAGCTTCCATATAAGTCCGAAAAGATTCCTTTATCCTTATCATTCAATAACCGGAATGCTTCCCGTGCATCAGACACTTGACTTTCCTTCAATACCGATAACCTCCGCATCGAATCAACCAAATGGTTCCGATTCTCACCCTTCATCACCTCAAAATGATTCGTACAAATATTTGAGGGACGGACCTCCACTCCACGAGGGGAAGTTTCCACAACATAGGTGTCACCACTCTTGTCATACACCACATAACTAAAGGAATGACGATGTGGAATTTCCTTTAGCATATGGACTGCCTCTAAGACATTCCCACACGATTCAAGTATCAACCGCCCAATCATACAACAGATGAAGCCCTCACCAGGTTTTTTACGATGCATGAAGTTGTAGCCAATAGCCAAGCCTTTTTCATTCATTCCATCCATTCTGCCGGTTACCCGCTGACTAGGTCCTACAATGGCATATCCTCCATCACTCGGTTGAAAGAACACATACCGACCTTCGTATGTCTTTGGATGATAATCATAATTCCGAATGAGGTAAGAATCTCCTGTTATGATGGAGCAACCAGATCGTACGTAATCTAAGCGATATCCCCCAAACTCTTGAAGTACTCGTTCCATTGGCCACTGAAGAGCAGCCTCAAGACCTAATAGTTCATCCCATACTCCAGGAGCAAACTCTGTAATCGCTTCCTTCACTTCCTCGATCTCAATTATGAAACGGGGCTTTCTCACCTTCCATTGATTCTTACGGTTTTGAACCGTCAAGGAATTCTTTATTCGTTCACCTTGCATAACGCCAAAGTCATAATGAGTTCCACGAAATTGAATTACGTCTGTATAAATTTCCTTCATGATTGTCCCTCTTTTGTATGTATTTCTTTCCTTTAGGATAAGGGATACAAGAAGAGAAAGAAAGGAAATGAATTCTAAATCACATAATAAAAAAATACTTACCTCACCTTAGGGAAGTAAGCATTTCTTTCATTAACCTGCTGCCGTTCTCTGACCAAGCTCCTGGTCCAAAACCAATAGTGCTGCAGGATTATCTTCAGCTATCTTTAACCGGTCAACAATGGTTTGGGATTGAGCCTCTTCATCAATTTGTTCTCTTAAGAATTCTTGAATAATAACTGATGTTTGCTGATCATTTTGTGCTGCATACTCATAGGCTTTACGATAGGATTCTGTTACAAATTGTTCATGCTCTAACACCTTCTGAAAGGTTTGTAGAGGGGTTCCATACTCTGCTGGCTGTGCAGGTAAAGCCTGTATTTCAACCTTCCCTCCACGATCTGTTACATAGTCAATCCACTTCAGCATATGAGTCCTTTCTTCTTCAGCCTGAAGTCTTAACCAGCTTGCCATGCCTGTATAATTTTGTTGAGCCATATAAGCAGACATTGCTAAGTACAAGGTTGTAGATACATGCTCAATTTGAATAAGGTTATTGGCTAATTTCTCTATTTCTTTTTTAAGCATTTCCATCCTCCTCTAATATAGGGATTTAACTCTATATTTTATTGGAAGATGGTATTATTTATGCTTTATCTCTTGGAGTGCTCTTTGAGCAAACCAATGATACTGCTCTCTCATGGTTTCTTCTGTGCGTTTTTCCAACCCCCAGCTTGAGATGCTGGATGCATGCTTTAGCGTTGCCCACAAGTCCCAATAAGGGAGGGTGGTAATATCAAGATGAGGCATTTTTGATTGATACAAGTGTGTGAATATTGTCATCGCTTCAACTCCAAATGCCCATAACATTTCTAAGCGAGCATTGGATAGATCAGATAATGGATCACCTACTGATGCATCCTCCCAATCGATTATAGATACCAGTTCGCCACTTCTCCATAGAATATTGCCTGGCCAGAAGTCTCCATGTAAAATTACATGTTGATTTTGTGATTGAGGTTCATGTATGTCCGAACCTTCTTCTGTAAAATCCCTAAGCACTTCTATCCAATTCACATCGAGCTTTGGTAGAAAATTTATTTCTGAGCATTCCACTCTATGTATTTCAACAAGATTCGATGCAGCCTGTATAAGATAGCAATCGATATCAGACGGAGTAAAATCAGGTTTCCCTTCTATATATTCAATTAATATATACGAACCCTTTTCTCTATAATGAAGAGGTTCAGGAACCAAAACTCCAGCTGATTTCATATTTTTCAACAAATTAAATTCATCTCTGGCCATTCGCGGATTTTGTTTACGATCCGTTTCCCCATGCTCTCGAACAACCATTTTCTTGATTTTACCGTTTGGTTGCATGACCTCTATTGCCGTAACATTTGCTGAGACTCCACCTTTAAGTTGCCACATGCGGAGTAATTGAAGTTGGCTATCGATTTCTTGAACGATATTTTTTATCCTGCTCATGGTTTCTTTCTGCTTTTTTTATATAAGACAAAAACAGCTACAAGCCCAATCAGGATAATATATGGTACAAATGAAAAGAGAACTATTTTCGTTAAATCAGTCATGTTTACATTCCTTTCGACTTCACATTAATAAAGATACCCTAAAAAATCTAAATCTCCATTAGGCCATTCCCTTTCACCGACTTCTTTTATCATCAATTCTTCTATGTATTCATAACCAATCCCAATTGTGGTCTGATTTTGGTCATTAATTTTCAGCCATCTACACTTATTATGTGCAGAAGAGAATCCGTTTCGTTCGTATAGACCCTTTTGATCTGCAAATAACAATAGGAAATCTACCTTTCGATTTTGACAAAAAGATTCAACTTCTAAAAGGATACGTGAGCCAATTCCTTGGGAACGATAACGAGGTGCCACACATAAGTCTATAATTCCGAGGACTCTCACAGGTGTATCATTTACGTTCATCACTCTATAATCCAGTCCAGCATGCCCCACCAGGACACCTTCTTCATTTAAAGCAAGAACCCTAGCGTGGGGAAGCTGTTTATAATAAATTCGACTGGTTGGATAATCTGGTTGAAAGCACTCACTCAACAATGATTGAATTTCTTCTTTCATTCCATCATGGATATCCATTTCAAATATTTTATTGATTTTCAAAGGAATCGACTCCATCTCTTATTTCTTCACTGGTTTAAGAATGGTTCTTTGCAAAGGTACCCCGCCCATACTAACGTTTCGCTCAATAAATAAAAATGGTTTCCCATCTATCAGAAATTTGTGGTCACCTTGATAGTTTACCTCTTTCCCTTGAGACTCAAGTTCATTTTGAATGGCGTCAATATATTCTTTTTCTTTATAATATCGTTCATCAAAGTCGATTTGTATATAGCCTTGTTTATATCCCATCAACCAATTGAATAATAAAAAAAGTCCTAGCCCTGTTAGTCCAACAAAAATGATCTCCATCAACACAAATCCCCTCTCTCTATAACTATACGAACGAAACTACAAATGGTTTCAATGCTAAATAAATGAATCATAGGTCAGCTTGTGTTAATTTTAAAAGGAATCATTTTACCGAAAAAGGAGCGAATGGAATATGCGTGATAAAGAGATTTTGAAACAAGAAATTTTAGATGCGTCCCATTTTAGACATGCCACAAAGGAATTTGATCCAGAGAAAAAAGTTTCCGATGATGATTTCAAATTCATTATGGAAACCGGTCGACTGTCTCCAAGCTCCTTTGGTTTTGAACCATGGAGATTCCTTGTCATCCAAAACCCAGAGCTTAGAGAAAAAATTAAGAATACGGCATGGGGAGCATACGGTAAGCTACCTGAAGCAAGTCACTTCGTCGTTATTTTAGCAAGAACGAAGGTAGACACAAAATATGATTCCTCCTATTTGCAGGACCATTTCAAAAATGTAAAAAAACTGCCTGATGAACATTTGACCAAATACCTTGAAAAAATCGAGCAATTTCAAAAGGTTGATTTCGACCTGCTTGAAGGCGAGCGTCCATTATACGATTGGGCTGGTAAGCAGACCTATTTAGCACTAGGAAACATGATGACAGCAGCTGCTCAAATTGGCGTCGACTCGTGTCCAATCGAAGGCTTCGACATTGAAAAGATGAACCATCTACTAGCTGAGGAAGGATTACTTGAAGACGGTCACTTTAGTATCTCTGTAATGGTTGCTTTCGGATATCGAGTGAAAGAACCAAATGAGAAAACCCGTAGACCGTATGATGATATTGTGAAGTGGGTTTAATTTAGATTTACGTAGGTTCAAAAAAACGCTTGGGTACCCAAGCGTTTTTACTATTATTATAAATGGAATTTTTCTTTGATGATCGTTGCCACTTCTTCGGCACTCAAGTTTGTATTGTTTATCTTTATAAAGTTTGAATAGGTCAGTTCACCTTCATAAGAATTCAATCTGTATTTTTCCATCGACTTTTTCAAATCACCTTCAGACCATTCAATATCCCTTTTCGATGGCTTATGTTCAAGTCTATTAAAGCTTTTATTTCGCTCAAGTCTTTCTTCTAAATCCGCCTCAAGCTCGACAAAGTAAACTGTGCCTCCTCTCTTCTCGAACAACTGAGAGACATGATGAACATAATCCCAATCCTCCTGCATATCAAAGGCCCAGACGTAAGTAAAAATCAGTCCTTTCAAATGACTCTTTGATACTTCTTCAAATATTTCTTGACGAAACAGACTGACTAATCTCTTTCCTTCTTTAGTACCGTAGTCAAAGAAATGACTAACCAAATCAATCGTCATATGATTATGAAAAAGTTTCAAACCCGTAATTTTAGCTAATTCTTGTCCAACTGTCATTTTCCCCACCGCTTGAGGTCCAAATACAAGAACAAACTTCATAAGATCTCTCCTTTATTATTGGATAGCTTTACGTATTTCTTAATGAGATTTATGGCTAATCGAGCCGGTTTCACAGATAATCGATCCAATATGATGAAAAATCGGTCCAGTTATCCTGAAAACCGAGCCATTTGCGAGTGAAATCAGTCCAAAATGAAGAAAAATAAATCCGTTTTACATTTACCTCCAATAAAAACCACCCTAATGAGAGTTATTTCTCACCATCAGTAATTCTCCTTTTTAATAAATAGTCCCCATCCTTAAAATGAACCTGATTCATAAAGCAAACGATATTTTTTCCACAGCTGATTCCGTTTGGTTGAAGATTCAATTCTTTTCGTAACCCGCTTAGCACCTGTTCTTTTTCTGCTAGAGTCATCGTTTTAAAATGCGGTGTTACTGGGAATTCAATGGTAATGGAAACATAATATAAGTACGAGCCATCCTCTTGTTTTTCAAAAATGGCAGGGGTTGAAATACTGGTTTCCAGCTCCCCAGACATTGCTTCACCAGGATGATAGCTCTCCACTTTTTCTATCATACCCTGAAGCTTCTCTTCATCAATCTCATAATCCTTCCCAACTGAACACCCTATTAGAAGGAATGAAGTCACTAGAATGTATAGGAATAGCCCCTTCAACTATTGCCCCTCCCTATTAACATATTTTTCATTAAATTCCTCAACCCATACCATATCAATCGGATCATTTACCACTTCGTAATAATCACCTGCCACAATATGAACCACATCTTTAGTGGCATATACGATGGCTGGATTTGCTGTTGAATGGGTGATAGTGAATTCGAACCTCTCAATCTTTGTTTTTTCATCTATTGCATTCTGTGTGAATATTTCTTCACTTACTCTCTTGACGCGATACTGTGCCAAAAAGTCCATTAACTCGTCGGCAGCTCTTGGATCTTCGCTACTCCATTCGAAAAATGATTCACGTTGACCATAATGTTTCGTAAACCCAATTCCCAAAAAATCCTCCGACTTATATCGAACAAGATCATCTAAACCTTTTATCCGATGATCATTCCAATAATAAAAAATAAATAGCAATAAAACGGCACCCAAATTGAACAATCGATTTTTACTCATGCCCTTCACCTACTCAACTGAAGTTTTCTTTACTACATCGTACTTCAAAATGTCATTCTCTAAAAGGCGTTTATGGAAAAACATTCCAAAATATCACTGCACAAAAAAACATCCCACCTGTGGTCTAGTGGGATGGTAAACCTTATAAAAAAGGAGAGTACATCGTAAGTTCCAATTCTTGTCTCAAAGCGTATAAACTTGCCATACTTCCACTTACTAATAATTTATCCCCAAGTTTCAGCTGTGTATCTCCATGTGGAATAATGTAGTGGCCGTTTCGATTCACCACTAAAATCAATGAGTCTCCCAAAAACGGGATCTTCTTAAGTGAAGTACTGTCATATTTCCCATTATTCATATACACTTCACGAATAGAATCATTGTGCTGGGAGATAAAATCGACAACTCCTGGGTTATTGATTAAGGCTTTCAATAATGTTCTGGTCGAGTATAACATGGAGTATAATGTTAGCCCTTCTTTTGATACCTGTTCATGGAGGTCTGGGCTCTCTACTCTAACAATGATGTTTGGTGTACCTCTATTTTTTGCATACTTGGCTAGTTGAATGTTTTGTACATCATCACTCGTTGAGAAGACGATTTTATCTGTGTCAAAAGCATCTTCATTTTCCAGTAAGTCGATAGTGAAATCCTCAACGTAGATGATTGGGAACTCTGTATACTCTCTTAAAAATGCTGCATTATTATTTTCTTCTTTACTAATTACCTTTACTAAGTACCCTTCCTTCAACAAATCTAAAGAAACAGCTAAGCTTGAGCTATTCGCTCCAACAATGCATACAGTTTCCTGTACTTTTTCTTGTTTTGGAAAAATTCTTGTAAAAATAATGGGTGAGATTAAGCACGTTAATACAGAAACTAAAATGAGCGCTCCATTGAATTCATCTGTTATAACACCAAGCTCTAAGGCAACGGCAGAGGCAGCTATGACCAAACTCAATTTAGAAGTTGTTAGAATTCCGACACTAAGTACCTCTCTCCATGAATACCATTTCCTCATCACAAGGGACGGAATCATTTTTGCCACATACATAAAAACTAATAGAATTGGCATCAATAATAAAATTTTCGGATCACTAAATAACTTCGGTATATTTAATTTCACCCCCACCATTACAAAAAAAATAGGGATAAAAAAACCAAAACCAATGGAATCTAATTGCTGTACAAATTCTTTTCGTGGAGATAAGAGAGAAACGATTACTCCTGCCAAAAATGCACCTAAAATATTCTCTGCACCTAACGTTTCAGATAGTGCAACAAAAAACAAGATTAATGTAAACACCCCGCGTGTTCCAAGCTGGACTGTTCCACCTAATAATCGATCAAAAACTTCTACTTTAAAGAAACGTTTAATAAAGCGATAGGCTACAAATACGCCTAGAAACAGAATGAGTAACAGGGAAATTTGCATCCCTTTTTCAGCTTGAATCATGGCATAGACCGTTAATAAAACCATTGTAGAAACATCTGAAATAACCGTCACTAACAAAATGGTTTGTCCTAATTCACTCTGAAGAAGATTTTTTTCTTTTAACACCGGAACGACAATTCCTAATGAAATCGTTGAGATGATTAACGTCATTAAATAAGGCTCTGTAATTAAATCAAACCCTACCAGGATTGTTGATAATCCAAAGGATGTAACAAGTATGGCAATAAATATAGATAATGCCAGTAAGAAAGGGTTGGGTAATTTTTTCTTATTTCCATTTTTCTTAACGTTTTTCTTCACATCAAAGGCATTAAAGTCAATTTCTAAACCACTAATAAACATGAGAAAAATAAATCCAAGTAAGGATAGTAATTCTAAAGAAAAATCTTCCGATACGATATTAAATCCACTTTTCCCTATGATTAGTCCTGCAATAATTTCTGCAATCACTACTGGAACAAACGATAACCGGAAGTGCTGAAGAAATATAGGTACTAAAAAGGAAACTGATACAACAAGCATAAGGGATAAGATTGAATGCTGTTCCATTTTTATCGCCTTCTTTAATTAAGATAATGACTTTAATCCTCACACAATACAATGTTGGCATGCAATCATTTGGACTTACGTAAAAAAGCTTTCTTTATTAAAGTAAACCATAAAATCCTATCAATGCCTAACAATCTATAATAGGTTAAAACATTTTCTTCCATAACCCTGAAAACAATAGCAATTGTCCAAGCAAATCTCATCTCTATCAATATACTAATAGGAATCTATTAATAGGGGTTGAAAAAAATGAAAGAAAGATGTATCTCTTATTTCTCATGTTGCATTGCTGCGGCATTAGCTTTACTAGGTTTTATGGGGATTGGCTATGGAATTGGATTATCAGGAGCAGCAGCTGTGGAGGGTATTGCAAGGCAGCCAGAGGCAGCTGAAATGATCACTGAATTTCACTACCTTTATGTCGTCATTCCCGAATTTATTCTAGCATTTCTATTAGTGTTCCTATCCTTACTATTCATAGGAAAAGGTGGATGGAAGAAAGGTGGTTAGAAGGACTTCGTAAATATCTATTCTTTGCTTTTCAAAGGGTGGGCGTTTAACTTCCTGCTAAAAACCTCTTACCCCACCAAGGAAGAGCCTCCCTACTTCCCATTGATTAGCGACAATCTTTACTAAACCAGCCCTTAAGCTGGTTTTTTTCCTGAAAACCAATCATATTCCCTATTTTTATACTATATACTTTACTGTTACAGAAATTGTAAACAAGGAGGTGTATTTATTGAAAATAGGCGTTCTTTTTCTTAAGCTTGCTTCCCTTTACTTTTTAGTAGGGGTTGGTCTGGGGTTAACAATGGAGATGATAGAAGATCATCGTTTGGCAGGTGCTCATGCTCATATAAATCTCGTTGGTTGGGCTTCAATGGCTTTGTTCGGAGTTCTAT
Organism: Rossellomorea aquimaris TF-12; assembly: GCF_001648555.1. Classification (GTDB taxonomy): domain Bacteria; phylum Bacillota; class Bacilli; order Bacillales; family Bacillaceae_B; genus Rossellomorea; species Rossellomorea aquimaris. The sequence goes on from NZ_LQXM01000030.1 coordinate 98,350, forward strand.
ATGTTCTCTTTCCTAAAGCAGGAGATTCTACCTTGGGGAAACTTCATTTTTGGCTTTATAACATATCCTTTCCGTTATTTATGTTAGGTTTATCATTCTTTTTAGTAGGTAATCAATCTTTGATGTTCCTACTTGTCATTTTCCCTAACATTCTTGTTTTGAGTGTGATCCTTTTTGTTCTTAATGTCTTTTTGAACGTTAAGGCAGCTGATGTTCATCCGTATTTAAACAAAGATTCTTCTGTGTAAAAGAAATAAATAGACCCTTCCAAAAAAGACCTGCTTCCTCTTTGAATAGGAACAGGTCTTTTCAATCGTTTTTCTGTTTTCTTACATATGCTTTAATTCATTTTTATTTTTTAATTGGAATCCAAACCTCACAGCGATAATTCTCATCATTAGGGTTTCCTGGTGGATATAATTCGAATTCTGGTCCACCTCCATGCTCATAACCTGTCGAAGGAAACCACTCGGAGAAAATGCGTTGCCATACATTTTGAATGGAATGGGGCATGGGTCCAACTGACTCAAATACAGCCCAAGTAGCGGCTGGGATACTCTTCGTCTCAAATGCATCGGCTGTGTTAGTGCTCTCTGCTCCGATGAAATAGGTAAACTCTCCTTTTCCATGCTCAAACTCCATACAAATACCAAGCATTTCATTGTTGTCTGCCGCTTTACACATTTTTTCATCCGTACCCGTGCTAATCATTTCATCCCAAAAGGCTGGGATTTGTTTATTGTTTTCTCCATTAGTGGTAGTCACTTTTTTTCCTTTACCTATGACTTGAAAGCCTTCTTTTTCAATAATTTTATAGTCCATTTCCTTCTCTCCTTTAAGCTGGATTTGAAATGAGATACGAGGAAATGCCTTTAAAGGAGAACCATACTCCTTCACTTGTGATGGAGATATTCCATGTGCTTTTCGAAATGCCTTCGAGAACGACTCTGGTGTTTCATAACCAAATTGCATGGCAACATCAATGACCTTCACATGACTATTCGTTAACTGTTGAGCCGCTAGGGTAAGTCTTCTCTTTCGGATATAATCAGCTACTGTATAACCTGTCACCATATGAAACAATCGTTGAAAATGAAATTTAGAGTGGTATGACATCCGAGCTAAATGGTCAAGATCAATCGTATCATCGAGATGATCCTCTATATACTGGATGCATTCATTCAGTTTGTTCAGCATTTCCATCATTTCTCACCTCCTTATGTATAGAGTAACAGTAGGAGAACGCGTCCTCCTGTTCTTTCGTGCTCATTACTGACAGGTCAGAGTGGTCTATATCTAACTGAAATTCTAGAAGACCGTTAGGATTTCCTTCTTCATTACCACAACCCATTCTTTAAACATGCTTTAAAAAATATACTACTTTACAATATTTCTCATACAATGTTAAGGACATCTATTTATCTAAAGGAGAAATGAGCCATGATTATTCCAAATCTATTTCAAGACAAACTCCCTCCTTCTAGTGAAGAAATCGTTTCCAAGTTACTGGAAAGTATTGTGGAAGAGGAGATTGCTATCACGAATCTCATATCCTCTGAAGCTGATAAAATTACTGCTTTCGTTGGAGAGAAAAATAACTTCCCAACAAATCCAACAAATCAAGAGATTATCACCTTTAACCAAACCATATATCGAATCATTGAATCCTTACTAATGAAAGAATGGTTACTGCTAAAAAAGATTGAAACCGTCCTTTCCTTGAAAGAAAAACTGGAAAATGAAAACAAAAATGAAATAAAAAATAATCCCCCTCTCATTGAAGAGGAGGATCAATAATCACTTAGCTATGAAGGGAGGGGAATGAATGAAGCAAGAGTCGAAGGAAAATTATGATGAATTATATCGATTGAGTGAGCTGGCATTTCAAAAGTATCTCCTAGCCATTAACACAATGTTAGAAGCAGTTAATAGAAGGGATTCAAAAGATGCTAAGCTTACAGAAAATGCTAAACTCATGTCTAACTTCATTAAAGGAACCGTCTTAAATCTTAAATCTCTTCAATATAAGAAAGTAAAGCTTCTGAGTAATGGTCACTTTTCTTCCCGTGAAGAAAATAGAGAACAATCAAAAAACAAAAAAATCATTCGTTCATATAAGCAACCTAACATGACTAAAAAGAGTATGCCGGAATTGGAGAATCCTAAAAACATTATTAGTTATAAAAGCAGCTTAGGAAACAGAACGAAACGAATTTCTATAAAAGAGGGGAAACCTTCTCCTCCATGGAAGCCTTCAAGCTCTACCAAGAAAAATTGACTTTTTAGAATTAACTAAACAAAGAGATTGGGGAACATTCTCTTTGCGTCTAATCCCATTTTAAGACAATAGTGTCTAACTTCATTTGATGCCAAATTGGGTTGTAACTGATCATACTCACCGTCTCCATATTTAAACTTAGAAAATAAGTTGTTTGTGTGCCAACAATGAATATGAGGGTGAAGTGATATAGAGTTTATTGATGTACTATCATAATCCAGCATTTCAGGTTTGATGTCGATCATATCTACGAGATGATTAACGGCTATTTCTGTACTATACATAGAAGAAACTCCTCTAAACCACCCTGGCCATTGCCCTTCATTTTCACTGAATTCTTCTTCAAGTAAGTATTTGGCAATATCAACACTTAGCTTGCATACCTCTCTAACTAATGATGCATTTCCATAATGAGTAGATCCTATGTTGTGAATTCCTTGATGTCTCAGGTTAAACCTTTGTGATATTTGCTTTAGATTTGTCCGCACAAGATCCGAGTTAGCGTAAGCACCTCTTCCCACAGTGTAATATGCGGGAATATAATCATTCCATGACGGAGTTAAAAAAGTATCCACATCGGTTCTCAATATATAATCATAGGATGTCAAAAAATCCGCTTCTTTGCTTGCGACACAGTAAATTGAATTCATAAATCGGTAGGTCTTCCAGATACCCTCTAAAGGTTCTAATTCAATCTTTATACAATCATCAGGTACAAGCTCTAAGGATTTTTTCGGTCCAAATACAACTAGGTCTGTATCCTTATTAGCCCCTATATACTGATAAGAACGATACAAGCATGCAAATTGTTGAAGTAAGCCACGGGTATAATCCAGATAAACGACAACCGCTCTATTCATGATTCTTTCCCCTCTTTTTTTAAAGTAATATACTGTTACCAGAATGAGATTCCCAGCCACTAACTCCAAGGGTATCCAGGTAATGAATCGGCTTTTCAAAAAAGCTCGGCTGAATAATCTCAATGGATTGACCTTGTACTAACCCTGGGATACTTTGCTTTAAGGAATACCTCCAATTTAAATAGGACTGGGCAGGAAATCCATAAAGAACAGTAAATAGTCCACCATGATAGTTTTTTCCTGTAAAAGCATTACCAATCCATTCGAATTCCTTAAACTGCTGATTTAAAAAATATCGCCCACTTAGTTTGTAGTAATAATCCGCATTAAAAGAACTAATCCAACGATGGGATAAATATAAACTAATTGCTTCACCAAGACCTTTATAAGGTCCATCTGCTGCATCTCTAATTATTCTCTTATCTCCTAGATATACATATTTATCTACCTTTTTTTCAATTTGGTAGGGAAGGTTTTTATCTAAGCCTATTTCAATGAACAAAATTTTCGCATTTGGTATATAATCCCGAATAGATTGAATTGTCTTCAAAGTTTGCCGTGCCCTTACTTGATCTGTATACGCTGACCGAGTGGGAGAGTAGCATAAAGGATTTGTGGAAACACTGATCGCAGATGAGATAATAAACAACGTCTTCCTGTTCACATCTATACCTCCTCACATTAATCTATAATGTTCATATACTTGTTCTTGATTCTTCATCCACTCTCTCAACTCTGTTAACATATCTTTATAATCCAATACCTTATAAGAGAAATCTCTTCTGCTATTAATAAGTGTTTTATCACCTTTTAATAGATCAACAGGTATTATACTAATATCATCTTTATTAAATTCTTCTCTTATCATAAGAAGTAATTTATATTTTGATATTCGTTCTGTTCCTGTTAAGTGAACCAGTCCAGAAACGCTATTTTGGAGTATCCAATATATCGCTTTGGATAGCTCCAGGGTGGTAACCCCATTCCAATATACGTCCTTAAACCCCTGAATGCTTTCAGTCTGCTTCATAAACCAGTGAAACAATCCTATTCCATTTCTTCTTATTTCCGGCCCGATAATGGAGGTTCGTATCGTAACGTGCCTTTGATTTGTAACTTCACCTAAACTCTTCGTTTTGGCATATATTGTTGTACCATCTTTCAAATCTGACTCCGTATAATGACCTTTTTTCCCAGAAAATACACAGTCTGTACTAATATGAATAAAACGATATTCCAGTTCATCTCCCCATTTAGCTAACCTATGTGGTAGTAAACTATTAATATAAATGGATTCTTCTAACCTTTCTGAGGCTTCATTATTCAAGATACCTGCCGTATTGATGACAACATCAGGTTTCAATTTTTTGAGATAGTTATAGGTCAGGGGTTCATCTGTTAGATCCAATGTTTCCTCTCTTGGATTCGAGGAAGTTTTACGAGTTGTATAATGGACTTCGCAGGTTGTTTTTTCATTAAGAAATTGCACTAAAAGGTGTCCTGCCATGCCATTTCCGCCTAATATACATATCCTCACCTTAAGAATCCTCCTTGTTCAAGAAGACCCTTTATTTGTTCTTTGCTCATTAGGTTTTCATTTGATTCATATATTTCAAACACAACTTTTGGATATGCTTTATATTTATTAAGAAGGATTTCAGGTGAAGTTTGAGGTAGAATCACATAGTAATCGTTGTTGAGTTCGTAGGTTTGCTTGGATTCATATTTTGAAATAAGTGTTTCATGCAGCTTTTCTCCAGATCTAATTCCAATATCTATAATCGTTGATGTTTTGCCTAAAGTTTCTATCATTACCTCAGCTAAATCGATCATTTTACATGATTTCATCTTCATCACAAAAGTTTCTCCACCATAAGACTCCATTGCTGCTGTAAGTAAAAGCTTAATCGCATCATTTATTGTTAAAAAGAACCGAGTCATTGCCCTAGAAGTAATAGGGATATCTTTGTTTTCTTTTAATAAATTTTTAAAAAGAGGAACTACACTACCATTTGTTCCTAAAACATTCCCTCCCCGAATACATACGAATTTTGTTTTCAGTTGATTTTGATTGGCTTGAATCACAAGTTTCTCCCCAATGGCTTTAGTCATACCATAAAAATTAATAGGGTCGACTGCTTTATCACTTGATACATCTACAACTTTATTAACCTTTTGAGCAATACTGGCACGAATCACATTTTCGGTACCTGTTACGTTCGTCTTAATTGCCTCCAAAGGCTGCTCCTCACATACAGGTACATGCTTGAGAGCAGCCAGGTGAAAGACATAATCAACATTTTCACACGCGTTTAATACTGCAAGATAGTCTCTTACATCCCCTACTAAAAACTTAAGTATTGTAAGACTATTAAATTGTCTTTTCATATTTACTTGAGCATACTCATTCCTGGAAAACAACCGAATTTCTTTTGGCCTTAGTAGAATAAGCTGTCTGACCAACTCATGTCCCCATGAACCCGTCGCTCCTGTTATAAGAATTGTTTTATTTTCAAACATCATGGTATGCCTCCTAGATCGTTTTTATAGTATATGTTTCATTATTTACATAGGTATAGTTGAATTCCTTACAAACGAAGTAAAAATTATTGTTATATTAAAATAGGCATTGTCTATTAATAGACAATGCCTAAGTCATAGAAAGATTATAGAGCTGGCGGAGTAGGTACTGCAGGTGGAATATCCAAAACGTCTTCTAGCTTGAATTGCAATAGCATTTGAGTTTTCAAAGCGGTTTTGAGCGTGCTGTTTACATTCTCGTTTACAGCAAGAAGCTCATCAATCGTTTGGGCACGCACCATCGTAGCTGGTAACGTACCAATTACCGCTTGAATTTTTTCAGCTTCCGCATTGATAATATGCGCTAAACCAAGTTCTTCAAAAGCAATCGAAGCTAACAATAAATTAATAACATCATCTCTATCGATATCGATAGAAGGTGTTACGTTGGGTATGTTAGGAAAAGACATATCCATTTCCTCCTTTCTATTTATATAACCAAGATATTCAAAAAATAGAATGTGGAATAAACTTCTACCTACAAATACGGCCTATTAATCACCCATTTTTCTTTTCTACTGTGGTAAGAATCTCCTCAAGCTTTAACCTTTCTTTCCCGTTAAAATGTTTTTTTAATAATTTTGGTACATGTCTTTCATTATTTAAAAGGGAAGATAGTAGATTTTGAGAATCTTTATGACTTGGTGACAGCAATAATGATCTCATAATAGAAACAATAGCCTCTTCGGCATTTTTAAGTTTTTGGTGGCAACGACTTATATAGTTCCATGCTAGAAAAGAACCGACTCCCTTTAAGATGAGATAATGCTTGTTCTCTTCTCCCATTTCAATACAGTCCTTAAAGCATTGAATAGCATCCTCATACTTTTTCAAATAATACAAGATGACACCTTTTAGATATACTAAGTCCACATAATCTGGATAAAGCTTAAGGGCCTTCTCAATCCCAAGTAATGCCTCCTTAAATTTACCCATAGCGATAAGAATTGAATATTTTAATTTATAGACCATGGATTGAGGCAATACTCCATTCTCTAAGAAGGATAGAATAGATAAATTCACATGTTCGAGTGCTTCTGAATATTGTTTTTTATTGTAATATTCTAATGCTATAAAGTAATGAGCCCAATAAATATTCTCTCCTTCTTCGATCTGTCGCATTAACATTCCCATATTTCGTTCAGGCTTTTTCTTTTTTTGAATTGTAGAATCAAGGTAGCCATAGTGATACACCTTAACAGGAAGAAAGCCTATACGATCTTTAGAGATATTTGTTAAGTCTAAACGTTCGTGCATGTTATTAATGAATCTAATACCTTTATTCCTAAATAAGCGCGTATGGGCAATTTCAGTCGTATTATCTTCATCAATACACTTTCCGTAATAATTTATTAATCGAAGATTTATTACATCATATTTATTAAAATTTTTTCGTTCCTTCAGAAAAGATTGATCGCTTAAATCTAGTTCTTCATCAGCATCCAACCATAAGATCCAATCCCCCGTTGCCTTCTGAATACCAAAGTTCCTCGCATCAGCAAAACTACCATTCCATGTATATTTCACAATATTAGATTGGTAGTTTTGACATAACTCCACCGTCTTATCAGTTGAACCTGTATCGACAATGATGATTTCGTCTACTACCCCTTTCACACTATTTAAGCACCGTTCAATACTTTCCTCTTCGTCTTTAACAATCATACATAATGAGATTTTCACCATGCTCATATTCTCCCGCCTTTCCATGTCATTAATGTAGTATATGACAGCAACAGTAAGATACTGTGGGCATTACAGAAAGAAATGGAAGCCTGTCTTGTAAATAGGCACTTCATGTTTGTTATACGATTTGACTATGGAAAATTCATTGGTTGATATCACAAATAAATTTGCTTGAATACTATACATAGAATGAAACAAGAAATGGAGGAATAACGGAAATGAAGGTAGCTCTCTTAACTATGTTCAACGGGCTTAGCAGTACGTACTCATTAGTCAATATCGTAGCAGAACAGCTTCGAATGCTACTTGACTCAAACACAGAGGTTAAACTCCTAGTAAGTGAAAATTGTCCTGATGAGGAAAGAAGAGGAGTTTTCTTAGATGATCGAATTGAATGGGTGAAAATCAAAAATAAAATAGATGGAAAGATTATTCACTGGAAGGATTATTCCAACCCTAAAGAAAAAGTACACGATACCTTTTTTAAAGAAGCTGATATTATTGCTGAGGATTTTGTTGATCAACTCTCTGATGTAGATGTATGTATCATGCATGACATTCACTTTCAAGGGTGGCACTTGGTTCATAATGTGGCCATACGTAAAGCTCAAAAACAACTACCAAATGTAAAATTTATCGCATTCACCCACTCTGCACCAGCAAATCGTCCCCTTAAAATAGAATGGCCTCTTTCAGCTCGATACAGTTCAATGCCAAATACAGTTTATGTATACCCTACACAATCAGGCATTCCAGCCCTTGCAAAACAATACAACGTTCCTGAAGGAATGTGCAGAGTAGTTAGCAATAGTCTTGATCTCTCTTCTTTTCAAGGAGAAGAAGTTCTTAAAATCAAAGAGAAGTTTCTTTTTCAAGAAGCCGATATTTTTGTCGTCTATCCTGGCAGATTAACGACGGCTAAAAAATTCGAAAAGGTAGCTTCTTTTTGTGGAGCCTTAAAAAAGGTTAGCGAGTATGACGTTAAGGTGCTGTTTTGTGATTTTCCCTCAAAAGATATTGAAGGGGAAAAATATAAAACAATTATTCAATTAGCAGGGTGTAAAAGTGGACTCGATTATAAAGACATGGCCTTCACTTCAGATCTCGGATTCCCACATGGTTTTCCAAGAAAAGGTGTATTAGAGCTTCTTGCCCTTTCAAACTTATTTATTTGCCCTTCATTCTCAGAATCCTTTGGACTCACAGTACTTGAAGCAGCCACAAAAGGAAATTTTTTGATTGTAAATGAGGCTGTTCCTGCTTTGGAGGAGTTAGGTAAAAAGTTGAATGCCCATTTTATGAGATGGGATGCTCGAAACTTTGGTTTTGATACGCGGGAAACGTATAAGCCTTCTGAACAGGCATATTATGAAGAACATGCCGCTAAGGTAATAAGTCGTATCAGAGAGAATCCTGTACTACATGCTAAAACACTAGCAAGACAACGTTTTAGTCCAGAGTGGGTATGGCGAAATCAGCTCGAACCTCTATTAAGGGGATAATTACTCTAATATAGTAAAAAAGGATGTCTGAACAATGTCAGACATCCTTTTTCTTTCTACTTCCAATATACCTCCTAAAAGCCCTCTGCAACAAATTGGTGTACTCCACCAGGGTTTAGAATTGGGAGTGTACCAATTGTACCAATGATATTATCTATAACCTCAATATCAGTTAGAGGAACATCACCTGTATTGGTTACGGTATATCTAAACCACGGCTTATCACCTGGATTTAAGAAAGGACCATTCGGACTGTTTGCATCATCCCATGTTACACCCTGATCCACTGAAACCTCTTTTACAATATTAATAGAAGGTGTACCGAGGGCATTTGGATTTGGCGATACATACACACCACTTGTACCAGAAGTCATACTAAATTGTGTTGTAAGAGTGTACCAACCACCAACAAAAATGCCGTTACTTAATGACTGGGTACTTCCAATCAAAAGACCACCCGGTCCAGCAATAGTTGGATCCCCTGTTGTCAGCCAATACCCTGTAAAGAAGCCACCACCACTAAAGTCACTTCCTCCATCAATTAGTGCACCTTGTCCATCATCAAACCTTGGTCCTTGCGGATAAGGCGGCAACGGAGTAGTTCCACCACCTGAAGAGTTGATATCACCAGCAACATGGATAAAGTTTGTAGGCTCTAATCCTCCAAGTGGAACAATAGCTCCTCCACTTTGGAACTTTACCTGCCCTTGATAACCATTTATTGGATTTGCATCCGTATCCCATCTAAGGATGTATACATCCCCTGGATCACCAGTAATATTGATTTCACTAGAAACAGTGAAACCTGAAGTCACGTTAATAACAAAAACTTCATCTATATTATTTTGGGTATTTAATCCATCTAAAGAACCTGCTGATACACTAGCAAACCCCGGTGAAGCAGGAAGTGCATTGATTTGTTGAAAAGCACTCACAAGGTCTGTTTCAAGATTACTAATTAGAGAAACATTACCCGTCGATCCAAATGCCTGCGCTGGAGACACTTCTGGTGGATCATTTTGATCAACAATATCTTGCCATGCACCTAGAGTGATATCATTCGTATAGATTGTTCCTGCATAAGGAACTCCACCAGACGTTCTTTCATCTGCTTGAATCCCGTCTACTGCAACATCTCCAACGAAGCCCTTTGTAGCTCCTTGCCAGTTAGCATCATCTCGACCGTCACCAAAGAAGAATAAATAATTGGGCAACTCACCAAGATTGATTCCACCAACAAGAATATCTTCTGTTCCAGGTGCTAATGGAGAATCATTAAAATTGTATCCTGAAATAACCGGAATCTCTGTACTGTTGTAAAAGGCGTTATCATTCTCAGAATACGTTTCATTATTGAATTCACCAGTAGCAGAAGCGATATTTTGGAAAATAACAGGCTGTGGTTCAGTTGTTGTTGTCGTTGTTGACGTCGTTGAAGTCGTAGTTGTTGTTGTGGTTTCTGTTGTTGTCGTTTCCGTTGTTGTCGTTTCTGTTGTTGTCGTTTCCGTTGTTGTCGTTTCCGTTGTTGTCGTTTCCGTTGTTGTCGTTTCTGTTGTTGTCGTTTCTGTTGTTGTCGTTTCTGTTGTTGTCGTTTCTGTTGTTGTCGTTTCTGTTGTTGTCGTTTCTGTTGTTGTCGTTTCTGTTGTTGTGGTCGTTGTAGTCGTTGTTGTTGTGGATGTTGTTGTTTCTGTTGTAATACCTATTACATCCTCCAATTTGAATTGAAGAAGCATCTGGGTTTTCAGAACCGTTTTCAGAATACGATTAACACTCTCATTCGTATCCGTAAGTTCTGATATTGTTGTAGCAGCTAAATCTGTATTTGGTAAAGTACCCACTACTGCCTGGATTTTTTCAGCTTCTGCATTAATGATATGTGCTAACCCTAGTTCCTCAAACGCAATGGAAGCCAGTAATAGATTGATCACTTCTTCACGAGTTAAATCAATAGAAGGTGTTATGTTAGGAATATTAGGAAAACTCATATTTTTCACCTCATTTCATGTATTTGTTTTCATTCTATGAAATGATAGTGTTTCTGAAAGGTATATCTGCCTACACTCTATCTATCGAAAGGAAAAAAAGGCGAACACACACTATGAACAATCCTATTATTATAATATTTCTTATTAGTAGAGTAGAAACGTAAATCTCTCACATAAATTCTTCTTATCCAGAGATAGATCATTCCCTTTAGCATCAATGTTGTGAAAAATTCCCCTTACTTATTGGAATTAAGACATACATACATTGTATATATATATTTTGTAAAAGAATTTGGAGGTGATTACTTATGTCAATGCCAAACATTCCAAATATAAAGCCTGATATTGATTTAAAAAGAGAAGATGTTATTAGTTTATTGTTAGCATCTATTGCCTTAGAAGAAATAGGTTTATCTCATTTACTTAATGCAGAAGGGGAAAAGCTGCAAAAATCGATCAGTTTGGCAAATTGCTCAGATGACCTTTTAAATGCAAACAAAAGTGTAGAGAGAATGCTAAGAACCATTATCAAAAAGGAAATGCTTTTACAGTTTAAGTTGGAAGATGTGGTGGAAATCCCTGTATCACACACTCGTCAAAACACGAGAGAAAAAAGTAAAAAAACGGACACTCCTCAAGAAAAATAAAAAAACACCTAGTCCAAGAACGATTTTATCGTACTACGGACTAGGTGTTTTTATTTCCTTAGAAGAAAACAGCTATTCTAAAATGTCTTTAATCTTCTTCAAATCCTTCTGATTCGCTCTTTTCATCATCATAGACATGAATGGAGTCATCCATTTTGAAAAACCAGTTGGGATTCCTTTGTTTCTCAAAGTCATTTTGGTTACATTAGAACGAATGGCTTCCCATGTGTAAATGGTTTCCATTGGAAATGGACCGTCTGCTGTTTTCATCACTAGCTTTTGTCCTGGTATCCATTCAACTATTTCATAAACATAGGATAACTGCTTGCCCAGGAATTGAGCTTTAAAGGCTATTTGTGATGAAATCGATAAGGGTCTTTCTGTCAACCATTCTGAAGAGTCAATATTTACATACCATTCCGGTGCATTGTCAGGATTGGCTGCATAATCGGCAACCTCCTGAAGTGGGCGATGAATTTCGATTTCAGTTAAAACATCTACCATTGATTGATCCTCCGTGTATCCCTATTTCTTTTTCTCAACATAATCTTTAAGGAGTGTTCCAAGTAAATACGTCCATCCTTCGGTATGAGCTTGTTCCCAATCATCCTGAATAATACCGGACGCATGATGAGATAGTTGTAGAAGAGTTGCCCCGTCTTCCTCAATGAGTCGATACGTATAAGAACTATTTACTGCCCCTTGCATACCAAGATGCCCTTGCATGCGAATTTCTTCAGGGGCATTAACATAGTATACATTTCCCCATACTGCCCCTTCATTTTCACGCCACTTCTCAACGAATTGACCACCTACTACTGGATCAAAGGTAAATTCAGAGGGAACTCCTTCAGGTGCTACTCGAAACTCCCACCAATCTCCTGCCTGTTCTGTTAATGCTTTGAATACTTGCTCGCGCGGTGCCTCAATTCTTACCTCTTGTTCAATGCGAAATACGCGACTTTGTTCTTGATTTGTTGCTTTCATTTCTTCTTCTCCTCCTTTGTTTTCTACTAATGAACGTATTTTGAGTAATGAATTAGCATTCGCTTCCATATACTTACCTACCCAGCGATTATGCATTTCCTGAAGGGGAACTGCGTTTAAATAATTTCGGCGAAATTTCCCTTCTCTCTTCACTACTATTAGATTTTCTTCTTCCAAAATCGATAAGTGCTTCATAATGCTATACCTTGTTACTTCAGGAAAATACTCATTTAATTCTCCCGTTGTTTTCGCAGATTGCTTAAGAATGTCAAGAATCCCCCTCCGGATGGGGTGCCCTAACGCCTTAAACAGTGTGGAAAGTTCGTCTTTCATACCAACGACCCTTTCAATTGTATTTTCATGTGAATAAAAGGTCACATGTAATATGTGACTTTATAGTAACATGATGTCTTTAAATGGTCAAGGATTCTTATACTATGTTTACCCTTAGTTGCTTTAAACGATTTATACAAATGTATCCCAACGTTATTTTTCCTAATACTCAATATGGAAATAGTTGGTGCATCCAAAGTGGATAACTGTTATAGTTTTAAGTAAGAACGAAGAGAATAGGTGGGGTTACTATTGAAAAGAAAACATGCACACCTGTTAGTCTCGGCTCTTTTACTATTCTTCTTAGGAATTTCCCTCAACCATGCCTCTGCACAAACACAGGTGATCATATCTAAAGAAAAAGCATTCGGTTATCAGTATTCGATTTACCAAAAAGATGATACATTCCTTTGGGAAATCGGTCATCAAGATCAACTAGTCACAGTGAAAGAAAACAAAAAAAATCGTGAGGACTTAGAACACTTTTTTCTCATTGTGAATAAGTTAGATATTTCCATTTACCAACTGATTATTTTCTCTTTCTATTTCCTCATCATATTAACCTCATTGTTTTTCGCTAAAAAAAAGAACATCATCATTCCAAGAAGTGTTTGGATCTTCATTATTGGTTTATTAGGCTATGCCATTTATCAAATTCTTGTACCAGCTTTTGAATTGAATCATTTAGTTGATGAAGCATCCCTCTATTATTATAGGTTGACACATTAATCGGTAAACTACATTGTGTTAAGTCCTTAAGCTTCTTTTTAAAACGAATTCTTTTTTTCATTCTCTTACATACAATGTATGGAGAGGAGGGGGAACTGAATGGACCGGTTTATCCTTTTAATGTTAGCCAGTATTCTGTCAGGTTTTGCTTTATTAAAAGTTCCTTTAGAAGGCACATTCTTATCGAGTATTGACCCAATAACTGATTTAATCGGTATCTTGGCCATTTTAATTTTTTCTTTATTCCTAATATTTAAAGGCGTAATGGCACTTATCGGTAAATAAAAAGAAGGAAAGGTTCAGATTTTTCTTTGAACCTTTCCTTTTTTAAATTAACCCTATGGTTCTTGTCCTTATTCTATACTCTGATTAAACCGTGTCCCACGAAAAAGGATCAGTACTTGGTTGTAAATGGTTAAAGTAAGTTGTACTCATTTAACATTAATGGGTATAACATGTTAGAAGAGGATTTGAACCTCTGAGGACACCCCGAACCTCTGCTACAATCAAACTATTTTCGTTACCGTTAGGGGTTCCCATTCTTGTATTTTTGCATTCTGCAGCAAACGGTGCTTCAACTGCTCTACTCGCTTCTGATAAGTGATTATACAATACCCTAAAAAAATGACCCCCAGTAACCGAGCTGGAGGCCAGGACTGCATAATTTAATCTATTGGAATATCAATTCTCTTATCATACCCTTTCATATAATGTATTCCTTCTATATACATATACTCCGGTATCTTATCGGTTTCAAATCTGAGTGTACGCTCTTTCATAAGAGTTCCATTTCGTTCCTTGATCATGTCTTGATTCTTGATTGTAAGGAGTGGGACTTTCTGAGCTTCATCTCCAATGAACACCTCATCTAGCATGACGGACTCTTCTGTCTTGATTTTGATTTCAATTGAATTCGAGGCTTTTGATACATTCTTTATCCAAAGGCTTTGCCCTCCTACCTGTATAGGTACATCGTCAACGACTTTCATTAAAGGTATGGATTGATTGACTCGTTTATACCCAGCAAATTCCTTTATATGAAGCTGAAGGGATGTAAGATCTTTAGGAAGAGCATCGTAATCCAAGTTAAACGTGAATCGGTCTCCAAAGGACGAGCTCATTCCACTTCCCCTCACTTGTACAGGATTACCGTTTGCCAGTAATTCGATTTCGCTTAATGGTTGTGAAATTCGATCTACATTTGCCACACTCATTGTTCCATTAATCACCGTTAATGTTGGAGTAGCCAGAATTGATTTAAACGATACCGACCCCTTATCTACCTTTATTTTTTTATTGATGGACTGTTTAAATTTTGTTTCCAAGGCTTCGTTTGGTTCATAAGGAAAGGCCAGTTTACCACTAGTTGCCAGACCGTTGACTAGCTCTCCATAATAATGAAGGGTCAATGTTTTAGAAAAAGCGCTTGGCGGTTCAAATTCCATCTGCCCTTTGATTTCTGTTTTCTCATCATTTATAAGTGCCCGTCCGCCTTCGTATCTAGCCTTTGTTAAAAAACCTGTGATTTCTGTTGGGTTAAAATGATTCTCATAAGAATCATCCACACCATTTGGATTGGATAATGTGTAATAGACTATCATTCTGTTCTCATCTGTTAAAACACCGTTTATTGTAATCGTCGTGCCCTGTCCTAGATGATAGCTTCGATCTACCACCTGCCCCATACCATCATCGTTTAAGTCCTTCAACGTTCCTGACAGGATATCATCAAAACCTAAGATTTTTTTACCGTAATAGGCAAAGGCATTATACTGATACCCTACCATGAACAGAAGTAAGACGGCGATTGCAGCTATTTTCCACATTGGACTAATTCGCTTTGGCTTTTGACGGACAGCATTTTTCAGCCTTGCTTCTAACTCATCAGGGGCTCCCATTTTATTGATCCGCTTTGACTCTTCCTTCAGCATTTTATTTATTTCATTCATCATTTTCCCCTCCGTACAAATCTTTCATTTTTTTCAACCCTTGAAAGGTTCTTGATTTGACGGTTCCAACAGAAACCTGTGTTATTTCAGAGATAGTTTGATAATCGTAATCGAGAAAATATTTTAACCGAATCGCCTCAGCCTGATTAGGGTTGAGTTTTTCGAGTAATTGATTGATATCCATCCGCTGCTCAATTTCAATAAAACCGTTAGGTGCCTCCATCCTCATCTCTATATGGCTGATATCCTGTTGCCAATCTTCAACAAGAACGACTTTCTTCTTTCTTCTTAATATTGTTTTACACCGATTGACAAGAATGGTTTTACTCCAGCTATAAAATGCTTCTGCCTTTTTTAATTGATGAATGTTTTCATAGAGTTGTACAATCATCTCTTCCATGGCGTCCAATGCATCATGCTCATTTCCCATGTACACATACGCCAATCGATAATAATCGTCTTTTTGATTCATGATTAACTCTACCAATGCATCCTTGTTGCCTTTCTTCGCTTTTTTGACTCTACCCTTTACATCCATTCTGTCACCTCTCTTCTATATAAGAGTATCAGATTTGTAAAAAAGTTCATTTTATTTTAAGGTATTTTAGATACTTTGTTACTTTTTTTGTAAAAAGATAGGTGTGATTGATTTTTAGATATAATCTAAAATGAATACAATAAACTTAGTAAAATCAACTCTTTTAAAGAGAGTTGTAGTCAATTTCTGTTTAAGTAAGAGAAGTTCTGTTTTGAATAAGCTTTCTTATAAATGGTATTGGGAACAAGTGGTGTTCATGGAGATTCTAATACGGGGATTCATACATTGAATGAGTGGATGCAGCATAATCTATCCTGACTGTAAGAAGCATAAAAAAACAGCCTGAACTACCTTTATAATGAGGTAGTTCAGGCTCCTTATTCATAACGATTAATTATTTGAAGTTAATGACGATCTTCCCTTTAGCATGGTGAGTTTCACTAAGTGCGTGAGCATCCTTTAACCCCTGCTCACTGAATTGATATGTCTCACCAACAACAGGTTTTAATTCTCCTGCTTCAAACATACTAGCTAGTTTTTGTAGCTGATCTCCTTTTGGATCAAGCCAAAGAAATTCAGCATGGACTCCGTACTTTTTCGCTTCCTCTTCGTTCGGTGGTTGAGCAATCGAAACAAGTTTTCCACCTTTCTTAAGAACCTTGTAACTATTAGACTGAACTTCACCGCCCATTGAATCTAAAACGAGATCAAAATCTTGAAGAACTTCACTAAAGTCCTCTTCCTTATAATTAATAAATTGATCTGCACCTAGAGATTTCACAAACTCTTCATTCTTCCCGCTTGCAGTTGTCGCAACATAAGCACCGAAGCTCTTTGCTATTTGAATAGCAAAATTACCAACACCACCGGATCCAGCATGAATAAGCACCTTATCCCCTTCTTTAATCTTTCCAAAATCCACTAGACATTGCCACGCTGTTAGACCAGCCAGTGGAATAGATGCTGCTTCTGAATAGCTCATAGATTCAGGGATTCTCGCGAGTAACGATTCATCCACTGGAACATACTCAGCGTAAGTACCTTGTCGAGTAGTTGCAGGTCTCGCAAACACCCGATCCCCTACTTCAAAGCTAGTTACATCTTTTCCTTTCTCTACAATAATTCCCGCAGTATCCCATCCGAGGATGATGGGAAAGTCAAAGGACAACATTTCTTTTAGGTACCCGGCTCTCACCTTCCAATCGATAGGGTTTATTGAGGTAGCATAGCTCTCCACTAAAACCTGATCGTCTTCAATTACCGGCTTGTCCAGAACACTTTCCTCTAATACTTCTTTATCTCCATATTGATTAATAACAATAGCTTTCATATGATTTCCTCCTATTTTATATATAGAATCAATAGTATTTGTTCTTCCCTGTAAAATATCCTGTTAACCATTTATTTCGCTCATTCAGCACATTCAATGGTAAGGAGTGCTATTAAAGCTCTCTCTAATGAACTTAAGCTAAAATCAATTTTGTTCTTTTAATATAAGGTTTTTCGTAAACTTTGTTACTTTTGAAAAGAGAGTAATGGTTGATTGCAGCGAAGGGTGCTCGCTTTCGGAGGGGCGTGAGTTGAGCCTCTCCTCGGGCTTTACTCTGCGAGGTCTCAACTTTCTAAGCATGAATCTTTGCGAAAAGAGCCTAATAATAAAAACACCTTCCCTCACGAAGGGGAGATGCTCGTTTTAATGTTCAATTCCAATCGTACATTTTATAATCTCCATTATCTGATGATAGCTTTAAAATATTTTGATCTTCGGGTATCCCTTTAAAATAAGCACCAATACAGCCTGTTGTGCATCGATGGCCGGATAATAGGATGTTTACATCTCTTTTTCCGTATGTACCTTCGAGTTCTTTCATAAAGGATAATACTCTACCCATATATTGTTGAATATCCTCGACACCTTTATAAATAGTAGAATCCGGAACGATTCCTGCTAGCGTTACTTCTTCCTTTTTTAATCTGTCAGCCTCCCCAATGTCAAACACATCAAGCCTTTGATCTATGAGTGCTTTTTTTCCTGTAACTATCTCTGCTGTTTGAATCGCTCTTTCCTGTGGAGAGGAGAATACATAATCGAATCGGAAGTCTTTAAGCTTTTCTCTTACCTTTTCTGCTTGCTTTAAGCCTACTTCGTTTAAAGGTAACCCTAACCTTCCTTGCATTCTTCCTTCTTTGTTCAAATCTGTTTGACCATGTCTTACTACATAGATCAAATTAGTTCCTCCTCAATATTTGTTTATATGCATGAAGGAGCGCTTCTATAGACTTTCTCCTTTAAGCTTAAACTTGTTTACTACCAATTATTTCAAAATACAACAATTTCATCAATGTAAAATAAAAAAGCTTGAAGAGAAAAACAATCATTTCTCTTCAAGCACATGCTTCTTTTTCCTAGAAAATAGGCAAATGATCAAAATTATTTTCCTTTATCCCATCCGGTTCGCTTCGTATTATATCTCTCCCATATTTATGGAAGACATCTACATGAGCAATATTACCTGCTTTTGCTTCTTGGAGAGCTGTAAGGTAGTCTAATTCTCTTCCGCTGCTTGTTTTAAAGGCGATCAAATCTCCATCGTCATTTTTTCGAACGGCGACGATCTGTTCTTTTCCAAAGTCTACACTCTCTACTTGTGCCTCTGGCTGTACTTCACCTTGAGCTAAGTACTCTTCATATGCTTTTTCAAAATCTTTTTTTTCCAATCTCTACACCTCCCGAACATACGTTTAGTGTGTGAGGTTAGTGTGGGATTTATGTATGATTACGTCTCATTATCCCTCGCCGTAGTACTCAGCAAAATACAAAAAAAACACTTTTTTGACAAGGTAATTCCTCAGCTCCCCATCTGTCTCTTTTTCAATTGGAGGTTCTGTAAGGGTGTACGCTTTAGCAGACAATAATTCAAATTTTTCTTTATCTACTTGGTTATGGTATTCATCGTCTATTATTCCTGATGTAAGGGCCGTCTTTGGATACCCTGTTAAAAAAAGATGCGTTCTTAATGCTAAGATAGGAGATAGATGCAAAAAGATAAACACACTTACTATGCCTATCAAAAACCACCATTTTTTCATTGAAATTCCTCTCCCCACTTCTTTACCAATCTTTAAACATGATAATGAATCGATAATTTTTTCCTCTGATTTCATTTTGAAATTCTGCTTTCTTTTGAAAACCTTCTTTTTCATATACGTTTATGGCACGTTCATTAAAATCTGCAACGGCTAACTCTAAATGGTCGTACCCTAACATACTTCTTCCCTGCTCAACGATTGCGTGAATAAAACCTGCTCCATTTCCCTTCCCTGTTAAAGAAGGCTTCATTTGAACGCCGACAGCTAAAATTTCTTCACCTTCATCGCCTACATTAAAAAATTCACAATTTCCCACTACTTCATCTGCTGCATTCACAACTGTAAATGCCCGTTTGTCATGAACGCTCTCTATAAAACCATCGATCTTTTCCTGTTGTATAGAATTGTCATAGAATGAATAAATCCCGTCAAAGGTCCATGTTAGAAATTCTTGAATGTCCTCATCGGTTCTATTTCTGATCATAAATGTCATCAGAATCCCTCTCCCTGAAAATTGTTATTTATTTACTATATTAACTTATATTACAATAAAACAGGGAACTAATGAGATTTAAGGGGGCTAATACATGAAAACTCACTGTCAAGCTTGTCAAAACCAGCTTTCCACAAATACATACAGTTGTGTTCACGAATGTACTTTTTGTGAGGATTGTACAAAAAAACATCTTTTTATTTGTCCTAATTGTAGTGGAGGGCTTATAAAAAAACCAAGTTCAGAGTAGTCAATTCTAGGGGGGAAAACTAATGAAATCAGCATTGTTGATTATCGATGTACAAAATGGAATGTTTACCATGAACCCGCCTGTGCACCATGGAGAACAGCTACTAGAGAATATAAACAAAATGAGAGATTTTGCAGACAAACGAAACATTCCTATCATTTATGTTCAGCATAATGGTCCAGCGAACAGTCCATTAGAGTTCGGATCAGAAGGCTGGAGTATACATAGGGACATTTCGCCGCGTAATCAAGATACGGTCATACAAAAGACCACTCCAGACAGCTTTTATAAAACAAACCTTAAAGACCACTTAGAAAAGTTAAACGTAGAACATTTAATTATTACAGGTATTCAAACAGAAGCGTGTGTTGATTCTACCTGTCGAAGTGGCTTTGGCTTGGAGTACAAGATTACTTTACTAACAGATGCCCATTCTACTTTTGATAAAGATTACCTATCTGCTATGCAAATCATTCAGCATCACAATGAAATTTTACGTTGGTTTGCAGATACGGAAACGACTTTTGATTTTATGTCGAAATAAAAATAGGAGCCTGGCACTTACGGTAGGCTCCCTTTCATTAATAACATTTCTCCGCCCCTCATTATCTCTTGATTACAAATAATAAAGTCCGTACATTTGAAAATAAGAAACAAACGATTTTCTCTCACTTTCCAATCTTCTCAACTATAACTCCCACAACTTCGTCTTCATCAATGGTAAACTCCATATTTATCTTATTCCGTTTATCAAAGTACCCAATAACCCTTGAACCTGTTTCATTTCTTTCATAATAACTCTTCCCGTATGCTTCAATGACTTCTTCTTTCGTTTTTCCTATATTAATCCCTTTTTCAGTTTGATAGCCTCCTTTAAAATAATAACGGAAAGTCTTTCCATCTTTGAGTCCAAACTCTACCTCCTCGTACTGGAGATATTTTGACTTTGGGTTTGTGATGCTCGTCATATGTTCAGGCTCACCGAACGTATCTTTTATGTCATGTTCATTCGATAGCAAAGGTACAGTTAGAATATTTTCTTTTGATAAATCTGTACTTTTTGTTCCATCATAGAACTCCATTTTATCCTTAGAGGATATGTCACAACTCGTGAGAAATGTCAGAAGAATGGCACATAAAACAAGTAAATTTTTCATTGTTCTCTCCCATTAAACCGTTAAATCATTTTCCGATTTTATTTCTAATGCGTTTCTTAAAAGACCTTGAAGCAAGGCTGCAAAGAAGGAAATGGTCAAACTAGCAAATATGATGATGATCCCTAATATGGCTATCCCAGGGTGAAGTGCATTTTGCACTAAGAGAAGCAACACCCCTAAAATATAAATAAAAATAATGACTATGGCATAATTCTTGATAAGCTTCAATGAAACCACAGCTAATTCTGAAAAAGCTTGCCTATTCTCAATATACTGCAATAGCTTAAAAGCTTGATATAATGCCATAAAAAATGGAACCGCCGAACTATACAAACCAAATAGGACCGGATATCTTAAATGTGCAAACTCTGGATTCAGTTCTACCGTATGCTCTGCCAACCAAGGGAGCAAAGTCAAACATAGACTGAATACGATGATGCCCATCATAACTAATGCCGACTTTAAAAAAAGAATGGTTCCTCGTTTCATAACGCACCCCTATTTCCATGTTTTTCTAAATTATATATTATTATTTATTGATAAACAATAAATTTTTATTGAAAAATAGACATAATAGGATGAATCCCACCGTAACCTAGTAAATTTTCATACAACCGATTAATTTCCTTAACAAATAGCGGGTGTTTTCACTAAAAAAGACAATTTGAGGGGTGAAAGAATCAAAAACCGGGTTGGGGAGAGTAAAACAAAGACGTTTCGCACTAAAATTCAGGAGATTTGAAAGTTTATTTTCAACTTTTGAGAGTTTATTATCAGCTTCTGCACTTTTATTTTCAACTTCAAAAATTATCGGGAATTTATTATCAACTTTGGGTCTATTTCGTCATTTCTAGAGGTTTATTATGAATCTATTATCTTTATTGATAACCTAATAATCGTTCCACAAATCAAAAACACACCCAACCTAAACACTACAAAGTGTCTGGATCAGGTGTCATTATTTCATTCTTATTTGAACGATATCCCACGCAATTGCTCTACCACTCCAGGAAGATTTGCTTCCCCATAGAACATAATCGTTGGTTCTAAGGTTGTCACTTCTCCTGACGCTGTCGAGAATTCTTGTACAGATCCTGTTAAAAATACCTCTTGATTCATGTACATTTCTGCTATCTTTTTCTTCTCAGGATGAACGACGGTTACTCTCTCTTTTCTATCGTCTGATCCTATTGTGACGTAAGGTGTGCCTCTTAAGAAAAATTCTTCAACTCCAGCATAATAGGTATGAAATACCCCATCACTTGGTAGATTCGCATAGCAGGATGACAGGTTCTCACTTGGTTTGAAGAAAGCCTCTAAAACAAGCTGTTCCTTTACAAATGTTCTATTTGAATCTTGATGAATCTCTCCGTAAAGAGCAAGTACCGGAACCTCTGGCAGTGTTAAGGCATATTGACGAAGAGTCACACCTTTCATCGTTTCATGTTCTTTGAAGGTGGTTGATAGACAAAGCCCCGTCCATTGATGACCATGCCCATCCAGTTTTGTAACTTCTTCAATAATTGTTTGCTCCTTCGTCATAGAGTAGTCACTCACATTATGGAACTTAAAATGAGCGCCACCTCCCCACGGATTCCACCATGCTTTTGGACCGGTTTTCGGATACTGGTGATGGAAGCTTTCTCTTCCTTCATACATTAAGGAGTAAATTCCTGGATAGTACGATGAAGAAGCTTTAAAGGTAATAACTCCATTATCAACAGTCCAGTCTTCTTCATTCCTTTTTACTTCAATCGCACTTTCTCCTTTTACAAGCTGGAGAGAATGAAGGTCTGCTCGTTGACTGGCTGAACGGAAATGTCCTGTAATGCTCTTCACTCCAGGAGTCCCATGCTCTATTGGTACATTCATTCTTGTGACAGCATCCTCTTTACTTGCTTCTTTGACAAAAGTTTCTCCTTCGTTCTCTAACGTTAAGCTTCCATGGACATATGGAGTCAACATTGAACGGAATGAGTAATTGACTTTTCTACCAACACTTGTAATCAAATCTCCGCCTTCTGCTTCTAATGCATAAAGTGGGAATTCCTTCATACTCGGTGCATCAGCTCCCATGACCCATTCACGCCACTCTGACCAGGAATTAGCCATATTCACTCCTACTTGAATAGGTCCTAGGCCAATCTCACCTTGAGAAGGAATGGATAGACGTTGGTATTCAATACTGAATTTCCAGTCATCTTTTCTTCCAACGGCTTCTTTGGTCCAGGCAAGTCCTTTCGTTTCACCATTAGTGGAGGAAGTGAATAACCACTCTTCAGAAATATCTTTATCACGGATGTAATCCATAAACGGAATAAGCGCCTCGTCACCTACCATGACGCCATCTTTTTGCGGAAGGGCAATACCTTTCAACATTGGAAAAAACGGTTGCAGCAGAAACAGATCATTCAGATCCTCAGGACCCTTATTCACGATTTCATGCTTCACTTCTACTAAACCATCTCCATATACTTTTAAGTATGTGTTCAGTAAAAGAGGAGCAAAAGCTTCTGACTCTAGTGATGTTTTCATCACAAAAGCTTCAGGCAGCTCAATGTATTCAATTGTAGATGCTTCCTTCTTTGAAAATTCTTCACTAAATGGTTTACCCAGTTTAGGAGACAGAAGGGTGATAGGTTCCTCTACTGAATGCACAGATCCAACCTTTACAATATGATTCCGCTTTTCTACTTCTACATAAAATGGACCATTGTAGCCAAGCCAGTGCTCATCAGTTTCTCCACCAAACTTGGCTCCATAGCCCGGGAATGCCAAGGATAGAGTCGTGTTTAAGGTAAAGGTTTCTCCATTTTCACGTTCTACCTCTACTTCTACAGTTTCTGATAAGAAACCATTTTTCAACAGGGTGCTTTCTAAAGGTATCGATACTCTTCCCTTTCCTTTGAGTACCGCCTTAACCTCAGACTTTTCCCACTTCACGACAGAATTCACGGGCAATGTAATGGTCCAATTTGAATTCTCTTCCAGCTGACTCTCGAGGTCAAGATGGAGGGTTCCCTTTTGATGGGCTCTCCAGTTCTTTTTAACTGAACGAAGGTGAAGCTTTCCTGCTTGTTTAGGAAACACACCCATTTTAAACGTAGATGATTGTCCGTTAATCTCGATATCTGCCCCAATCACAGGATGGGTTTTCCAAGGACTCGGCTCTCTTTGAGGCAAGTTCACTGTAACAGGGAATTCTCCCTTCCACTCGTTGGCCACTTCAATGGACTGTTTGAAGTCGTGATCGACAGTCTCTGTTGATACCCCTGACAAGGAAACAGGTAGCGGGTTTTCCGTTTTATTGATCACATGATAAGTCACAGCGTGTTCTTCTTTTTCAAGGAGTTTAAAGTCAGGAAGCTTCATTTCTATTAAAAGATCTTGCGTTTCAATGAGTCGAATTCCTCTTCCTGTTCGTTCAAACTGAACACGAACGAATTCATCTCCCGCTTCCCATTTGTACTCATAAAAGGTATGTTCCTTTTCTTTCAGTCCGTCAGGCTTGATGTCAATGATCCGTTGACTCGTAGAATACCAATCATTCTTTTCAAAGAAAGGTCGCAGCCAGTCAATCTGTAGTACCATTGGGATAAAGTTCATCAAATGAGTGCTGTCATCTCGATCTTCCCAGAAGAATCCGCATTTCTTGTACAATGGAACCGCTTTGGTATTCCCCGCCCACGTAAATAAATCCAGTCTCGGCCATTTTAACTCTACCGTTTTCTCAAGGGCTTTTAAAACCAGCTTCTTCCCGATCTTCAATCCCTGATAGCCTGGATGGACGTTTAATAAAGGAATGTAAAGAGCCCCCTGATCTTCTCGATACTCTGATAATCCACAATATCCTACAACCTCTTCCCCTACTGTCGCCAGGAATAAATGTAGATTCGTAGAGTTGGCTTCTTTTTCTTTCACATCCTGCTCCGTTGTTACAGTGGAATCTCCACCCCAATTTTCCCGGCTTTCATTCCACATTTTCGCGATGCCCTTTGCAAGGCCCTCATGATATTCTACTATTTTCACTTGCTCTAAAGTTGATTTCATAACTTCCTCCTACACTACGTTTTTATGTGTCTAACCTCACCCTTTTTTACTTCTTGCTTTACATCGACGATTTTAATCATCATCTTCTCCTCCTTCCAATAATTAATGGGAAAATTTTCTTCCCCCACTCACAGTTTAAAATGATATGTGAGGGAAGTAAAGAATATTCTAATTTGACTGAATATTTTTCTGATAAAAAAAGACAGACTCTAAAAAATAAGAATCTATCTAGACTCAAACAACCCCGTACTCTTCGTTACATGAATAACCCCATCATTCCTTACCCGTTTCTCTTCTAAAAAGCGAATAAACTCTGCTAGTTTCTTCTCTACTAATCTATTTTTAAGATCTGTATGGGTTGATAGGAGGTAATCGACAATACCCTGAACATCTGTCACCTTGAGGTTTCCCGGGAACATCTTCAGGTTCACTTCTTCGAATTGTGATTTCAGGTGTTCTGCCCCATTTTCAACTCCAAAGGCTTTTGAATGATTCAGTGCTGAAGAATAGTTTAAGGTAGGGTCAAATTCTTTCAATAACTCTCCCAATTCCATCATATGAGTGTCTCCAATAGTCGAAGAATAGAACACTCCACCAGGCTTTAATACTCTGCGAACTTCTTGAATACCCAATTGTTTATCCTGTACATGATAAAGCATATGGTTGGCGATGACGGCATCAAATTGATTTGTGTCATAAGGAATATCCTCAATGTTGATTTGATTGTATTGGATGTTCGGCATGCCCACTAACTGTTGCTTTGCATCCTCTATCATCCCTGCTGAAAAATCAGAGAGAGTAATCGTCCATTGCTCTGGAACCCGGTGTTTATTTTTCAACCAGAATAGCCCGTTCCCACACCCAATTTCTAGTATTTGAGCCTTGGGCGGAATATCGTACTGTTCGAATAGCCATGAGTGCCAGTCTTTTTTATTTGTGCTGTAAAGATCGTGGATATTAATTCGCATCTGAAGATTTGATGAGTTTTGATATTGTTTTTTTATTTCTCCCATTGATTTCTCCTTTTGTTAATATGTAAAATTTTTCTATTGTTATATTTTAGCATAGAATAAGATTTGGTGAGGGTGTCGAAATTTGCAGAATGGCAGATATATTGATTTTTTGGCAGATAAAAAATATAAAAGGCAGATAAAAATTTATTATGGAAGATAAGTCATGAAAACGGCACATAAATCTCAAAAACGGCAGATATTCCAAAAATAAGCCCCCAGCAGAGATTCCAAACTGGGGGCTAGTTTATTTTATATCATTAATATCTCCCGTAGATCCTCTTCTGTAAGGGTTGAACCCCCTTTTTCTTTAGGATCAATGATTTCTTCTACTAATTGCCGCTTTCGATCTTGAAGGTCATTCATTTTTTCCTCTATTGTTCCATGGGTAACAAGTTTGATGACTTGTACAACATTTTTCTGCCCCATTCGATGGGCTCGGTCCGCTGCCTGTTCTTCAACGGCAGGGTTCCACCATGTGTCGTAGAGAATGACTGTGTCTGCACTCGTCAGATTCAGACCTGTCCCTCCGGCCTTAAGGGAAATCAGGAAGATGTCACGCTCACCGGAGTTAAAACGTTGGCAAATTTCGACTCGTTCTTCTGAGGGTGTTTGTCCATCAAGATAAAGGAATCCATGCCCTTCCATTGAAAGCTCCCGGCTGATGATCTCGAGCATTTTGGTGAATTGAGAGAACACCAATACTCTTCTTCCTGAAAGCTTGGATTCTCTGATGATCCTCATTAACTGTTCAAATTTGGCTGAGCTGCCTTGATAGCCGTCTACAAACAGACTGGGGTGACAGCAGATTTGTCGTAAGCGGGTTAAGCCTGCCAAAATTTTGATGCGATTTTTACTAAGAGTTTGCTTATCTAAATGCTTCAGTGTATCGTGTTTGAGCTTTGCTAAATAAGCAGCGTATAACTGTTTTTGGGAAGGGAGAAGTTCTACGGTTTCCAGCATCTCCATTTTCTCAGGAAGGTCTGCAAGGACATCCTCCTTCAATCTCCGAAGCATAAAGGGTCGAATTCTTTTTGAAATGGTTTTCCTTGTAAGCTTGCTGTATTCTTTTAAACCAAGAAACAGTTCAGGGAAAACCACATGAAAGATGGACCAAAGCTCTTCGATTGAGTTTTCAACCGGCGTACCTGATAGAGCAAAGGAGTGATCAGCCTTAAGTTTTTTCACTGCCCGTGCCGTTTGAGTGATTGGGTTTTTAAATGCCTGTGCCTCATCAAAGAATACCGTGTGAAAGCTTTGTTTCTCATACCAATGAATATCTTTTCGTAGAAGTGGATATGACGTAATCAGTACATCCACACCCTCGATTTCCTTCTGCAAGTTCACTCGCTCAGTTTTATTTCCATCAAGAACAACAGCCTCAATGTTTGGAGCGAACTTCATCAATTCATTCAACCAGTTATAAGTTAATGAAGAGGGACATACAACCAAGACAGGAAGACGGTTTTGACGGATGGATGGAAGCTCAGAAAGGATATAGGCGATGCTTTGAAGGGTTTTACCTAGACCCATATCATCGGCAAGAATTCCTCCGAATCCATAGTAAGCCAGTGTTTTCATCCATTTATATCCTTGCTTTTGATAGTCTCTTAGGATGCTCTCTAAACTTTCAGGTACAGGGAAGTCTAGTTGATCTGGATTTTGGAGATGATCAAAGAACTCACGGAACGATTTCTCCAGCTCAAAAATATTCCCACCCTCTACCGTATCTAGAAGCTGTAAGCTCTGATTCAATGGCAAGACCAATTCGCTCCCAAGATCTCCATTCTGAACTTGAGGAGATTGAAGAAAACGATGTATATCCTGAAACTCTCTCGTCTCTAAAGAGAGAAGGGCTCCATTCTTCATTCGATAATATTTTCTTTTCTCTTCAAGTGCTCCTAATATTTCTCGAATGTCATGATCATTGATTCCATCCATTTCAAATTTGAATTCCAACCAATTCGTTCGTTCTCTCTTAACCTTTACTCTCACCTTTGGGTGACTGTTCTTTCTGAAAATCCGATTACGCACAGCGGTTGTGGCATACATTTGAACCAGCTTTTGAAGCTTTGGAACCACGTAATATAGAAATTCATACTCAAGCTCTTCGTTATGGAGGAAATAACCGCTTTCTGTCTCAGCAAAGGAGCTGTCCTTCATCAGCTGTAAAATTTCTTGTTCTTTCTCCACATCTCTAATGACAGGAGTATTTGCAGGTAATTGATTTTCCTCTTGTGGATTGAGTACATAGTTTCCATAGTGAAACTCAAGCCCTGCCAAAAGACGATTTTTCACTCGATCTAAATACAGCTTCGCCACCAAGGGAGTTTTCATAAACTGCTTGGCGACTGTCTCTGAAAGATGAACCTCCCCCAGCTTCTTAAGCCCATGGGCTACTTTATCTAAAAACAAGCCAATTTGATCTTGTGAAACAGGAATCCGATCAGTCCCTGAAGCCGTCAACATCTTTTGCAACTGGGTCAGACGCTGACAATCCTCTTGCTCTAAGGAAAAAAAGACCCCGTTATACAAAACAAATCGATACGACTCCAGGACCAGCACGTCTTTTAATCCTTTGACTTTCAGCTGGTAGCCCCCTTTCTCTGCTTCAGTAAAATCAAATTGCAAAGGGAGCTTTTTTTCTGATACCTGAATCTCTTCAACTTGTTTCCCATCATACTCTACCTTCACTTTTGCTTTACGAAGTAAGGGCATGACTCTCTCCCATGAAGTAGGAGGAATCAGAAGGAGATCTGAATTGTCTCTCAAGTGAGTTCCATAGACCTCTTCATCGTGAAGAACTTGTACAAGCTCTTCCATTACAGCATGTGGTTCCTGTTGAAAGCAGTGAAGATTTTGCTGAAAGGTAAAAGAGTTAGACAGACTGTACGGGTTCCCTTTTTTTACTTCCACTAAAAAACTTCGTATATCCTGTACTTTTACAGAACCGATTTTGACTTTAATCCCCAGTATTTGCTGATCTTTTTCAACGGTGACAGGGGTACATATAAACTCTGCTTCGAGTACTTCTCTATTTTCAAAATGAAGCTGGTGGCCACTTGATCGATTTTTCTGATCGTCGAAAAGATTGAATAATCCTTCCGTCAGCATATTAGTCGGTCCAGATGGGTCCAATCCATTCCGTTGCTGGTCATAAACAGCAAGCAAAACGGCTGCTATATGCTGACAATCACGGTCAAAGGAAGCTAAGCTTGGACAGCTGCAATTCGTATGAATATCCCCTTGCTTTCCCTTTTCGATTTTCACATGAAATTCTTCTGTACCAAGAACCGATGCCTCACATCCAAGTGAACCATACTCCTTAAACACAACTTTATTGGAACGATAGTACGACTCTCCCTTTTTAAAGGAGACAGTTCCGCACATCTCTTTAATGATTTTATGGTTTAATTTCAATGTTGCTCCCTCCAGGAGGATGATTCTCTTATTGAATACTATACCCTTTACTTTAACACAGGGAAAAGTAGGTTTACGATTCATAAAAAATAGTTTATCGGTCCGAAATGGTTACTTATCGAGCCGATTTTAGTTGGAATCAATCCGATCCAGCACACATTCGGTCCGTTTTACATTAATTGTAAAAACCTGCCCCCGCATGATTACGCAAGGACAGGTTTTATAGTCTAAACTTGTTTTCTTAAAAACATTTCTAATTCCTTCGGTGGCAATGGTCTACTAAAATGATAGCCCTGACCAATTTCACATGAATTTTGTTTTAGGAAATGAACTTGCTCTTCTGTTTCAATTCCTTCTGCGATGGTGTTAAAGTTCATGTTTTGACTCATATCGATGATGGCTTTAACGATGGAAACGTGATTGGTGTCTGTTATGATATCGTCAATAAAGGATTTGTCTATCTTAATATTGTCTATCGGTAAAAATCTAAGATTGTTCAAAGATGAATATCCGGTACCGAAATCATCCATGGAGAGGACAATACCTAATTCCTTTAACTGAGTTAACACCTTTGTAGAATGTTCAAAATCCTGCATGATACTTTCTGTAATCTCAAGCTCAAGGCGAGAAGGTTCAAGGTCAGTCTCTGCTAAAATCTCTTTGATGACGTCAACGAAACCTTCATCCTTGATCTGTCTAACAGAGATGTTCACTGCAACTGGAATGATTCCGACTCCTTGTTTTTCCCATGCTTTACTCTGTTCACATGCTTGTTTTAATACCCATTTTCCCATTGGAATGATTAATCCTGTTTCTTCAGCTAATGGAATAAATTCAATAGGTGAAATCGTTCCGCGAGTCGGATGTTCCCATCGGATGAGGGCTTCAACTCCTAGTATTTCTTTCGTTTCTAAATGGATTTTAGGCTGATAGAAAAGGGTGAATTGTTCTAGTTCCAATGCTTTTCGCAGTCCTGTTTCAAGCTCCATTTTCTTGGAAGAAGCCTTGTCCAGATGAGCAAAATAAAATTGATAGTTGTTTTTTCCCGCATCCTTTGCCAGGTACATCGCTTTATCCGCGTGTTTAATGAGGCTTTCTTCTTCTCTGCCATCCTCCGGGTACATACTAATTCCTATACTAGGAGTGACAAAGAACTCCTGGTCGTTAATGATGAACGGGGTCGTAAAATAATGAAGTATTTTGTTTGCCATTAACTTCACACTTTTACGATTCATATTAGGCAGAATGAGGATGAATTCATCTCCCCCTTGCCTGAATACTACCCCTTCCTCTTGAACAACCTGCTTCAAACGAATCGCCACTTTTTTCAGGATGATATCTCCTGTTGAATGTCCCTTTGTATCATTGATCACCTTAAAACGATCTAAATCAAGGAAAAGAATAGCAAAGGGTTGATCAGAAGAAGTGTCTAATGTTTCATTCAAATATTTTTTAAACATATTTCGATTCGGAATATCAGTCAAGGAATCATAATAGGCCATGTGATGAATAGTTTTCTCTGCCTTCTTACGTTCTGTGATATCACGGCCAACCAGCTGGATGGCTGTTCTACCTCCGTATAAAATCGGCATAATTGAAATCTCCACTTCTATTTCTTGCCCATCGAGGCGGAATACCTTTACCTCAAATCGTTCTCCTACAAAGGAATTACTAACCTTCTCTTTTATGTTAGAAACCGTTTTCGAGTCGGAAAATTCGGAAACATCTTTATTTAAAACTTCTGAAGGACTTGAAGCACCGATTAGTTTACTCCCTGCTTCATTGATATACTCGAACTTACTGTTACTGATCACGGCAATAATATCCGGAGACATTTCCACTAAGCTGCGGTATTGATCTTCACTTTCCTTCCGATCCGTAATATCAAATAGCACACTTGTAAACGAAGTCATCTCACCTTTTTCATCAAGAGTAGGGATGCCCCGATCTTGAATCCAACGCACTTGCCCATCAGGCTTAATGATTCGATAGATGCTTGTACAAGGTTCTCCTGTGCTAAGCTTCTCTTTCCTTTCATTTAACACACACTCGTCTTCTGGAAAAATGACTTTTCTCCACAGAAGGGAATCTCGATAAAATTCATCTAATGAATAGCCATATAATTTCTCAATACCCGGTGTGATTAATAGATGGTCCGCTTTCAAATCATGAGACCAAATGGCCACATCAAGAGTTTCGAATATATCATTTAAATTTTTGTTACTGTTCCTTAATTCCCTAGACGTACTTGAACTTCCCTGGATTAAGAAAAGCAGCAGGATCATTGTGATGAGCAATAAACCTAAATGCATTAAAAAAGATACCATCTCATGATCCTTCCAAATTAAATCAGTCAGTTCTAAAAGGATGATGGCAGTAAAGATAATGATGAAAGTTTGTTTATGCTGAGTAAAATTAATCATATTTTTCTCCCACTCACTATGAAGTCATTTCTTTATGCAAGTGTACTATTATTACTTAATTAGAACAATATATTCCATAATAATTGTCAAAAAGACAATATTCTTCCTTTTTAATTTTCTATCTCCCACACATTAAAAATCATTCCAAACGGGTCTTTTACGTAACAATCTTTCCCTTTTCCTTCCCAACGAACTATTTCGAATCCGTTTGTCAGTAAATGATTTTTTGCTTCTTCTAAATTGTTCACAAAAATTTCCATAACCGGCCCTAGGTTCTCGGTTCCTTTTATTAAAAAAATACTATTATTGTCCGTTCTAAATTCAACTTCATTTACAAAGCTTTGTTCTGGATGCTTCAATCCCAGTACGTTTTCATAAAACAACTTAGCTTCTTCAACATTTTCTACCTGAAAGCCAATATTCTTTGAAACCGTGTAATTCATTTCAACATCTTTCTTATCCACAGCATAGTGAAATTTTGAGTTTAGCCCCTCTTCAATATCCTTTAAATCTACTTCTAATAAATTTCTACTCTCGATATCTTCCACTATTTTTTTATATTTTTTAGCCAGCTCTAAAAATCCCTTTGCCTTTTCAGTGTGCATCATGTTCATGGTAGCCCTGGCTAAAGCTTCATATGCATAAGCTACATAGAAAGGCTCCAGGTTTTCATTAGTACTAACCGTTAGGCATTTTTGTCCATAAATCAATGCCTGCTCACCGTTTCCTACGACTGAATAAACACGGGAAAGCTGCCAATAACCTACAGAAAGATTTTGAGAAGTATGGTTTTCAACCTGATTCCAGTGCCACAACGACGTATGACAAAGATGAACCATTTCCTCTTTATCAGCATCTGTTAACTCCCTTTTATCGAGGAATTCCCACACTTGATTAAAGCAATATACAGCCAGTTGCTTATGTGAATAGGGTACACTGTCTTTCCGTTTCATCTTTATCTCTCCCATCATTTTCAGATTCTCTTAATTACTATCATACAGCTATTCCCCATTTTTTTCTAAATACAAGATCAAATCATTCCTGGTATACATAGATCTATAAAACAAAAAGAAACCTGGAGCAACATTCCTCCAGGCATTCTATTAATCTAAATGACTCATTAAAACCTCTTCATATTCCGTAAGAGCTTCATCCAGCATTCTTAGCCCCTCATCAATTTGTTCTCTCGTCACAATGAGTGGGGGAATCATGCGTATGACTTCACTATGGTTGCCGCACAGGTAGAATAACACTCCTTTTTCAAGGGCAAGATCAAGAATTTTCATTAAACCCTCTTGATTCGGTTTACCTGTATTAGGATGAATGATTTCAATTCCAATCATTAAACCCACTGCACGTATACTGCCGATCACCCTATGCTTTTCTTTCAGAAGCTCAAGCTTCGATACAGCATACTTCCCCATACTTTTAGCATTATCCAGCAGGTTTTCTTCTTTCATCACCTCCAGCGTGGCAAGGCCAACTGAACAGGCAATCGGATTCCCTCCAAAGGTCGTACCATGACTACCGAGTGGCCATTGCTTCATTAGTTCTGAAGATGCCACCGTCGCACTCAGAGGCAGTCCTGAAGCAATCCCCTTCGCTACTGCCATGATATCTGGTGTGACCCCAAAGGTTTGGGATGCAAACCAATCACCAGTACGTCCAAAGCCTGTTTGAACTTCATCGAAAATCAATAATATATCATGGCGATCACAGATTTCTCTTACTTTTCTCAGCCATTCTTTTGGAGGTACAATATAGCCTCCTTCTCCAAGAACAGGCTCTAAGATGACACACGCTACCTCTTCAGGCGTCACCTGATGATTAAATAGTGTTTCAAAATCTTTTTCCAGCTTCTCTACTACATATCTTACAGAATCTGATCCTTCTGGACTCTCACTCTCATTAGCATATGGAATTTGATAGGTTAGTCCTGAAGGCTGTATGAACTTTCTATACTTACTTTTTGAGGTGGTCACACTTAACGCACCTAGTGACCGACCATGAAAGCAGCCTGTAAAGGAGATGACATACGGACGTTGCTTCACATATTTTGCCAGCTTAATAGCTCCCTCGATAGCTTCGGTTCCACTGTTGGCGAAAAAGAAACTGTCTAAATCTCCTGGGAGGATTTCTGCTAGCTCATCTGCCAGCCTTAAAATGGAATCATACATAATCACCCCTGAAGGTCCATGCATTAAACCGTCTGCAGCGTCCTTTATTGCTTGAACGATTTTCGGGTGACGATGTCCCACATTGGTTACGGCAATTCCAGAGGTGAAATCAAGATACTTTTTCCCATCTAACCCGTAGTAGTAGCAACCTTCTTCTTTTACAACGGGAAGATTCGGGTGATCCTTTGCCATACTGGGAGCCAGGCGATTCGGCATTTTTTGAATAAGTTGCTCAAAGGTTGGTTTCATTCAATAATCCTCCAAACGTGTGAGTGTCTTGTATCACATAAAAAACATATGGGCCATTAAAGCAACAATCGGTAATGTGATAATGGTGCGTTGGATAAAAATAATCAATAAATCCAGGAAGCTAATCGGAATTTTTGATTTTATTAATAGAATTCCGATTTCGGACATGTAGATGAGCTGAGTTAAGGACATGGCTGCAATGACAAAACGAGTGAGCTCACTTTCAATCCCACTACCAACGACTGCCGGTAAAAACATATCTGCAAACCCGACAATCATGGC
Organism: Rossellomorea aquimaris TF-12; assembly: GCF_001648555.1. GTDB lineage: Bacteria > Bacillota > Bacilli > Bacillales > Bacillaceae_B > Rossellomorea > Rossellomorea aquimaris. Next base: position 133,025 of record NZ_LQXM01000030.1, read on the forward strand.
TGGAGCAGCATCGGCTGCCTGTGGAATTTGCAGTAGCTCTAACAGTGGTACAACCGGGTAGGCAAGGACATCAAAGACCGATGTATATTCCGCTACAACCAATGCAAGTGTTCCAAGAGCCATTACGAGTGGAATCAACCCAAACCAAATATCAAAGACGTTCTGAAGACCTTTTTTCGTTACCTCTCCCACACCCTTCACCTCTGAGGCTTTTTCTACTGCTTTTTCAATCCCCCATTGAAAACGAGACTTATCCTCAGGTACCGATTCAGAAATTTGCATTCCTACCGGCTCATAATAGGTGTCTTTTTTCGTAGAAAGTGGTGGGATTCTCGGGCAAAGTACCGCTGCTGCAATACCTGCCACCACAACGGTTGAATAAAGTGGTACAAACATGGATTCTAGGCCAATAAAGCTAACAATGACCAAGCTGAATGCAATCGAAGCTACGGAGAAATTCGTCGCAATGACAGCAGCTTCTCGTCTTGTGTAATAGCCTTCTTCAAATTGTTTCGTTGTAATCAATACTCCAACCGTTCCACTTCCCATCCAAGAAGCAAGTGCATCAATGGATGACCTTCCAGGCAACCGAAAGAGTGGCTTCATAATTTTTTGTAAAAGAGTTCCAAAGAAATCCATTAATCCAAAATCCAGCAATAACGGCATAAGTAATCCAGCGAATAAGAACCACGTTGTTAAAACAGGAACCAGTGAATACAGGACCGTTCCACCTGTAAAGTCAGAGGTAATCCACTCAGGACCTATTCCGTTTAGTGTCATGATGGCAAATGCAGAGCCGATGATTCGAATGCCAATCCAAAAGAATCCAACATCGAATAACCCTTGTAAAAAGGATTGACTTAAAATCCATTGTGGTTTAGCTATTTTCGTATAAATGGCTAAAAGAGCTGATGCACAAAAAATAAGAGTCATAAATAATGGAATGATTCCTTCAAGGAGACCTTGGAAATAAGACGCAAATATCCCTACCCCTATGGTCATATTTCCTTGATACATGACGGGTACTAAAAATAACAATACTCCTATCAATGAAGGAATAATAAACTTCATTGAATCTTTCACTGTACGTTCTGATTGAGTCTGGGTTTGTAAATGACTAACATTTTGTTTTCCGACTTCCACTGTCATACACCCCTTATAAATAATAATATTTCAGTAATCCAATCCCCCTGATTTCTCCTTATAACGATCCTCCTTATTCTCAATTGCCTTATCACTTAACTTACTTGCAAGTTCCGTGCCAATTTAATATTAAATTCTATGTTTTTTCATTTTTCTGACGATTGAAGGTTGACTGACTCCCAAAGCCTTAGCCATTTGAGTTGTTGTTTTATGTCTCTCTTTTGACTTGACCAATATTTGCTTCTCTACCCCCTCAAGGATCTCTTTCAAAGATTGTCCATCATGTGGAGGAGTAGTAATATCATGGTTACTTTTTATGTAGCGCTCTGGAAGGTTATCTATTTCTATTAAAGGTTTAGAGGAAGTCACAATCATTCTCTCAATGACATTCATTAATTCTCTTACGTTCCCTTTCCACTCATGTATTAACAGCTGATGCAGAACCCCTTCATCTAAGCTTCGTTGACGATTGTATTTTTCAGAAAAATGAGTAAGAAAATAGTTAATTAATGTAAGAATATCCGAGGTCCGCTTTCTTAAAGGTGGAATGGTGATAGGTACTACATTCAGACGGAAAAATAAATCCTGTCGAAACGTTCGATTCTCTACAGATTTTTCTAAGTCTTTATTCGTTGCGGCTAATACACGAAAATCGACCTGTTTCATCTTTGTTCCACCTACACGATAGAACTGTTTTTCCTGTATGAATTTTAATATTTTCACTTGATTTGAAAGGGACAGCTCTCCAATTTCATCTAGAAAAAGGGTTCCCCCTTCTGCAAGCTCAGCTAAGCCAAGCTTCCCTTTCCGATTTGCACCTGAAAATGAACCAGACTCATATCCAAAGAATTCTGATTCAAATAAGGAATCTGGAATGGCTCCACAATTCACTTCAATGAAGGGTCCTTTGTTTCGATTACTTTTATTATGTATGAATTTTGCTATATGAGATTTTCCTACTCCTGACTCCCCTAGCAATAACACATTCACATCCACTTCTGCCACTTGGATGGCCACTTGCAATACCTTCTTCATTTCATCGCTTGTTGCAATAATCCCATCGGAAAAATAATGGCGACTTCTAAGAATCTCGAGCTCGGTTTTCACTCGTTCCATTTCATCTTCCATGTCCATGAGATACTCCTTCATCTTCAATAATTCTGTTACATCATGTGAATAGCTCACAACCCTTACGAGTTCTTTGTTATGATTAAACACTGGAATCCCCGTAACAAGAAGTTTTTTTCCCTCATTACTCGTTTGAACAAGGGTGATTTTCTTTTTTTCCTTCAGTACAACCGGTGTTAATAAAGGGGTGAAAACCCCCTCCATTTCAAGATCATATACCGATCTTCCTAACATATCCTCTGATTTTACATTGTATATATCTCCTGTTGCCTCACTTACCTTCATAATAATTCCGTCCGTATTTGTTACTAAAATATCATCTTGCAACGAATCCAATATGGCTTCATTTTCATTCCAACTTTTTTTTCCATCCCCCACAACACTTCACCCTTTCCCTTTATATGCTTATTCATTATTGAATAATTTATTGAAAATTCAGTGTTCTAACTTAGTTATATCAAATAAACTTAACGTTTTATACAAAAACGAATAAATAATTCATTTTTGTATAAGCGACTACCTAACTTTGTTATACACAAAGTAGAACACTTTTGTTATACTAAACATATAACAAATCAGGAGGTGAAGCCTTGTTTATCCAAATTGAACCTCAATCTGATGTACCCATTTATTCTCAAGTTCAGAATGGCATTATGGAAGGAATTGTTCGTGGGGAATTGAAGCCTGGGGATACTCTTCCTTCCGTTCGGGCTCTTGCCGGGGACCTCGGCGTGAACATGCACACGGTGAATAAGAGCTATCATGAATTGGAGAACAAAGGCGTTATCAAGATTGTTCCTAAATCAGGAGCCATCATTTCCTCATCGTCTGAGGAAGGTGTTATGGAAGAAAGGATTGAACAGCTTTCACAAAACTTAAGACCACTTCTCGCAGAGTCCCTCGTCTACGGATTGGATGAGAAACAGATTCAGGATTTAGTCAGTTCCATCATTAAAAAGGTCAAGGGGGAATAATTTATGGAAATGGCACTATTATTGATCACAATCGGATTTTTGCTGATGATTCAAATCGCGGTTCCCTTTATTGTGAAACGAACGGTGGTGTTTGGTGTCACGGTTCCAATCGAACAGGTAAAAAACAAGCAACTACTGGGATATAAAAAAAGGTATGCCATCCTTACGTTTGTCTTCTCACTGGCTATTTTGCTTCTATTCTTTATTTGGTCAGGCGGCACACCTCAAGAAAACCATCTTATTTTAGCAGGGTTGTACCTTCCGTTTGTCATTCTATTCGTCTCCTTATCCCTTTATTTTTACTTCCATGCAAAAGTGACCAAACTCAAACAACAGCAAGAATGGTTTAAGGATCGTAAGCAGGTGAATATTTCTGAATTAAACATACGGTCAAAGGATGAAATGCTTCCATGGGTGATTTTTACGATTCCCATGCTTATTTCCATTAGCTTAATCGTTTTTACCCTTATGAACTATCACCAGTTCCCTAACCAAATCCCTACTCATTGGGGACCGGATGGAAAGCCTGATGCCTTTACAACGAAAAGCTATTTTTCCATACTGACCCTGCCGTTGATTCTTTTGGTGATGCAAGGAATGTTTATTGGAATCATAGAGATGACAAGAAAATCAGGCATTAAGCTTAGTGCCGGGAATGTAAAAGCATCACGCATTCGTCAATTACGATTACGCAAATACACGAGCTGGTTTTTATTCGTTGTTTCTATTCTTCTGACTATGCTGTTTTCGTTCCTGCAATTCACAACCCTCTATGAGAATGTCGTAAACGACCTATTGATTCTTCTTATGCCCCTTACATTCTCTGCCTTACTTTTCATAGGAGCCATTATTTTAGCTGTAAAGGTAGGGAAAGTAGATTCAGACTTTGATTTGGAGATCATTGAAGATGAAAATGGAGAGATTACGAATGTGGATGAGGATCATTATTGGAAAGGCGGACTCATCTACTACAACCCAAATGACCCTTCTATCTTTGTAGAGAAACGTTTTGGTGTTGGCTGGACATTGAATTTTGCCAGACCGATTGGATATCTGATTCTAGTTGGGCCACTCCTCATTATTCTTTTAATTACTTTTTTATAAAAACCAAAAAGAACCTTTCCAACTTCGGAAAGGTTCTTTTTTCTTTTACACTAAGAATTTCTTATATTTCTCTGCATCACTACTTTTACATTCCATCGTTAATTTCGTGCCGTTTTCCTCGTACTCCGTGTTTAACACGTTGGCATGCTCATTAAAGTATGAAATCAACTGACCTTGGTCAAAAGGAATCAACATTTGACACTTCTTATAATCTTTAAACAGATGGGTTTTGATTTGCTCAATTAACTCGTCTGTACCAATGCGTTGTTTTGCAGAAAAATAGATTCGATCCCCTTCTACTCTTGGGATCGCTTGGTCCATTAAGTCTGATTTATTATAGGCGTAAATGACAGGAATATCAGAAACACCGATGTCCTCTAATGTTTGATGAGTTACGTCCATTAACAATTCGAAATGTGGGTCAGAGAAGTCTATCACGTGTACAATCAAATCCGCTTCTGCTACTTCCTCTAATGTCGATCGAAATGCCTTCACGAGATGATGTGGTAGCTTATGAACAAATCCAACGGTATCCGTTAGCAAAAATGCTTTATTATCAGGTAGTGTGATGTTTCGCACCGACGTTTCCAATGTAGCAAACAGCATATCCTTCTCAAAAACCTGCTTGTTTTCATTCGGATGAAATTTCTCCACCAACGCATTCATCGTAGTAGATTTCCCCGCATTTGTATAACCGACTAGAGAAACAACAGGGAGACCGCTTTTTTGACGCTGTTTTCGTTGAGTTTTTCGAAGCTCTACAAGTGCATCCAGTTCTTTATTAAGAGCCGTAATCTTATCTTCAATTCGACGGCGGTCAAGCTCCAGCTTCGTTTCACCTGCACCTTTGTTACTCATTCCCGCTCCGCCACCTTGACGACCAAGGGATTCCTGTCTACCCATTAATCGGGGAAGCATGTATCGGAGTTGAGCCACCTCAACTTGAAGCTGAGCTTCCCTTGTCTTTGCCCGTTCAGCGAAAATATCTAGTATTAACATTGTCCGATCCATCACTCGTGTCTCAAGCTTCTCCTCCAAAACTCGAATTTGTGAAGGGGACAGCTCATCATTAAAAATCAATACGTCTGCCTCAAGCTCTTCAATTAACGGTAAGAGCTCATCGATTTTACCTTTACCAATATAATGAACATGATTCTTTTTCGGGAGGTTTTGAATCAACTCTCCTACTACCTCGATATATCTGGCATTGGCTAATCCCTTTAACTCCAGCATAGAATACTCGAAATCTTCTTTCGGACTTTTCGTATTCACACCTACAGCAATAGCTCTTCTTAGTTCTTCCATATATTTTTCACTTCCTTATCTATTTTACTAACACAATTTTCTGCCTGTGCTTCACAGTAAATGGAGGTGGACTCTTTTTCCGGAATGGGAGCTCCCATTCCCAAAATACAGAGGCTTACAGTATCCAGCACCCTATTCAATTCTATCTTTAAAAACAACAAAAAGAGGAGTCATGTGCCTCCTCTTTTCTACGTAACGTAAAATGAAGTATTCCTTTAAAAATAGGCAGACCATTCCCATTTACTCCGCACCAAAAGCAGAGCCCTTGAACATATTCAATTAACAGTTCAAATCACGGAATTCAAGTCTGATTAAAATCAACAGGAAAACCTCCATTTCTCATAAGTTAAAAACATCTTACCACATCGTGATTCCAATTGGAAGAAACTGCTTTGAGGTACTCATTTGAGGTTGAGGGTCGGACCTCTAATGGAGGTGTATCCCTTTATTAAAAGGTTGAGATTCGTTTGAGGTCCGTCCCTCTTTTTGCTTCCAGTCCTCCAACCAGTTTGAAAGTGGTCTACTATAATTTTTTAAAACTGTTATTTTTGGTGGTTGAATTTATAAAAAAGGGGCATTTGTCGCGGAGAAAGAGTTCTTTTTATTATTCACATATGGTGAATTGGAAGTGATAGCGAGTTTAAGAAGGAATAGAACAAAAATTGAGTCATTATGGCTACGCCTAGAGGATTGAAACTTGAAATTTAGTGAGATGTGGACAAAAATGTGCGAAATTGGGGATAAAATGTGTGAATATTTCCTATTTATGTGCGAATTTCCCCAATAAATGTGCGAAAATCCAACCATAATGTGCAAAATTGTGAACAAGTATGGTTCCTCATCTCGAATTGGGCCTGAATAGCTCCTTATTGAGCCACTTTTCATCAATATTGGGCCAGAATGTAGTGTAATTTGGCCACTTTCAAGAATAATTGGGCCAAATTGTGAACTCAACTCTCCGAGGAAGAGACCCTTAAATATGTAACCTCGTAAAACTAAACGAGGACATTTACCGTTACCTTAATCTAGTAGTTTCATATTTTGAATAAGGTATTCTCTTCGATCTTTGATGAATTTCAGAATAAATTGTGGCTCTTGATCAAACAAAGATATATCATCTTTTTTATATGGATCCTTTGAAAGGTATGGCCTGATATATTCATGAAGAGAATTTACTTTGGGTTCCATAAACTCCGGGGTAAATTGATTAGTCAAAATCGATGTTAATAAGTACTTATAAGATTTCCTAAAAGAATTTACTGCTAATAAACGAGCGGTCAGTGTATTAAATCCTTGGATACGTACATAATCATAGTCCATTGCCTTCCCATTTACATCTCTTCCCCACGTTGCATCATAGTCCCATGGGATGATTTCAATCTTTCCTGTTTCCCCACTAACATAAAGAGAGTAGTTGTGTACAAATCCATCATAGTTTTGTGTACAAACAACCCCTGCCAGCCATGCTAAATACTTATCCACATCAATATACTTTTCGATTTTCTTCTCGAACTCGCTTGGTAATAATGTGTTAATGGAATAAATGAAGTCTTCTAAAACATTTCGATCTTCCTTATTTCCACATTTTTGTTCGTACCCTAAAAGCAGGTTTTTCTTTACTTCTTTATCTAGATCGCTCATAAGAGAAAAGTTAGCGTCCCCATCAATCGCGTAAAAGATAGACCCAGCAGCTTTATTTCTATTTATAATGAATTGTTCATCCACAGATTCTAATTGAAGGTAAACTCCCTCTTGCTTTCCATTGATTACGAGAAAGACATGTTGTGATTTAGGCGAACATACTCCAATGCTAGAAAAGAAATCCAATGAAAGCTTATTTCGAATGAGAGAAGGGTCTCGATATTCTGCATTCAAGTGCCATTCTTTTGCCCCTAAAAACGTTTTTGGTTTATAAAAACTCACATAATAGGATTTCTTATTAAACTTTCTCGTATGAGATCCACGATAAACGATGTCTATATCGAACTTTTTTTTATCTATTCTTAAGGAACCCGCTACCGGCTCATCACACCATATATCACTTTTAAGTTCCTTCACATCTTCCGGCTGCAGAAACAATCGATACAGTGGCATCTCATTGTTGGTAGACATATCAAACCCTCCTTAAACATTTCGATAGTTAATCGTATGTTTTAAAGACTTGCCTTGCTACCTTTAAATGACATATTGCCTTTTTTTGAGTGTCTATTTTTTCTATTTATCCACTTTAGTCTATACATAGCTTGTCAATTCTACGTAGTTTATTAATAAGAGAAAAAAAGACTTCATATCTCTAAAATTCATAGGAGGGAAATATATGCAAAACTACAATCACGAAGAACTACTTCTTGCTGCTCAAGAAGTGGAGTCTGCAGGAATAGAATGCTTCATGTACAACGATCCATTTGATTGTCGCAGTACCCGTAGATCTACCAGACGCTCTTCTCGTCGCAGTACCTGCAGATCCTCTAGACGGTCCTCTCGTCGCAGCACCCGCAGATCCTCTAGACGGTCCTCTCGTCGCAGTACCTGCAGATCCTCTAGACGGTCCTCTCGTCGCAGTACCCGCAGATCCTCTAGACGGTCCTCTCGTCGCAGTACCCGCAGATCCTCTAGACGGTCCTCTCGTCGCAGTACCTGCAGATCCTCTAGACGGTTCTCTCGTCGCAGTACCCGCAGATCCTCTAGACGGTCCTCTCGTCGCAGTACCCGCAGATCCTCTAGACGATCCTCTCGTCGCAGTACCCGCAGATCCTCTAGACGATCCTCTCGTCGCTGTTCTCGCAGATCTTCTAGACAGTCTGGACCTAGAAATTTCTATAAATGGTATTCTTGATCATTAGGGTGTAAGTTATGAATTCATTTGCATCTCCAGCTTGGATTGTAATTTCAAGAAAATACCCTTAACATGATCTTTTTCACTGAAAACCGAAAAAGGTGCGGACGTAAAAAAACCGAGTATGAAATCAAGTGATCTCTTACTCGGCTTTTCTTCAATTTTTCATATAATAGAGCTCCGAAACTATTTCTTCGCCTCATGAACCTTCAACAACTTCCCTTTTACAGTCGTATGTTTCATCGCATTTAGAACTAGTGGTCCTTTGCCGTTTAAGATGTCCACATATGAATGGATTTCCTGGATGGATATGATGCCAATATCATCAGCGGAAACACCCTCAATTTTGGCAATGGTCCCTACGAAATCCACGGCGCGTATTTTCTTTTTCTTACCGCCATTAAAATATAGCTTCATGATTTCTTTATTTAATTCTGTGCTTTTATCTTTTTTAATACTTGGATTGGCATCTAATTTTCTTTCAAATTCAGCCTTTTTCTCCAACACTTTTTCTTTTGAAGGAGAATGTATTTTCGCAATGGCGAACCCAATATACTCTTCTATTTCATGTAAAAATTTCTCTTCAAACGGTGTGATAAAGGTTATGGCTTTACCACTTTGACCAGCACGACCTGTTCTACCCGTTCTATGAACGTAGCTTTCTTTTTCAAGGGGGATATCATAATTGATGACATGGCTAATACTTTCCACATCGATTCCTCTTGCTGCTACATCTGTCGCCACCAGGTAACGGAATTCTCCTCTTTTAAAGTCATCCATTACTTCAAAGCGTGCTTCCTGAATCATCCCACCGTGAATTTTATCCACAGGATATCCTCGTTCATCTAATTGTTCACATAAAGTATCGACTCTTTCCTTCGTACGGCAAAAAATGATGCAGCTATCAGGGTTTTCAACCGTTGTCATGTCTTTTAAAAGAGAGAACTTAGCCTCATCCTTTACTTCTATTAGAACATGATCAATTTTATCCGTCGTGATTCCTGTCGCCTCGATTTCAATATCAACAGGGGCCTTCATGTATTTATAGCAGAGATTTTCAACATCCTCTGGAAGTGTTGCGGAAAAGGTAAATGTCACTCTGTCTTTCGGGAGCTCCTGGATAATGGATTCAACTTGGTCAATAAAACCCATATTGAGCATTTCGTCAGCTTCATCAATGACCAGGTATTTTAAGCAATCGAGGGTTAGAGTTCCTTTTTCTATATGATCTAGCACTCGTCCAGGTGTACCTACGACTACATGGGTTTTCTGCTTAAGTTCTAATTTCTGACGATGAAAGGGCGACTTTCCATATACAGCTGCAGCCTTAATTCGCTTAAAACGTCCAATATTCGTGATGTCTTCCTTTACCTGTGCTGCCAGCTCGCGAGTGGGAGTTAGAATCAAGGCTTGAGGCTTATTTTCTTCCCACTCCACCATTTCACAAATTGGGATACCGAATGATGCTGTTTTCCCGCTTCCTGTTTGAGATCTTACAACAAGATCCTTCTTTTCTAGAGCTACGGGTAAAACTTCAGATTGCACCTCTGTTGGATTTTTATATCCTAAATCAGAAAGTGCTCTTAAAATTTCTTCACTTAATGGATAATCTTTAAAATGTTTTATACTCATATAGCAACCTCATTCTGTTAAATAAACTATTCTTATTATCTTAACTCATTGTCTTTTTTTATACACATTAGGACCAAGGACGAGGAGGAAAAGGAAGTTTACATAATAATTTCAAATTTGTTTAGGTAATCCACTAATAGTGTGTTATGCTTTACCTAACCATTTTTAACTTGTAACATGTTGTCTCCGGAGCTGACTTTCAAAAGTTGGCTCTTTTTTTATGCTTTTTATTAATTTCCACAAAAAAAGGACTCTACGAGAGAGTCCTTTTTTACAAAAGCTATTACGCTTTGTTTACGTTAGTCGCTTGAAGTCCACGTTGACCTTGCTCAGTGTCAAATGTAACTTTTTGACCTTCGTCTAAAGATTTAAATCCTTCGCCTTGGATAGCTGAGAAATGTACGAATACATCTTCTCCACCTTCGATTTCGATGAAACCGAAACCTTTTTCTGCGTTAAACCATTTTACTGTACCTTGTTGCATAATTGTTTCCTCCTGCGTGGATTGAATCCACATTTTATTACTATCGTTGCTCAATTAGATATCAAAGGCGAAAAGTTTAAAACTTATTCTTTCCTTACAGACCGAACAAAAATAATTCTTCTTTAGAATAACAGATAACCTCATAAAAAGCAAATCTTCCATTAAACTTCCTAATTATGAATGTTCACTTTGAAATAAAGGATATACTCCTCTTCTTGTCGAAATGATAACTAAAGGGGTTGACCCAATGGATAAAATGGGATTATTAAAGGATCTAAATAAGACGAGTCGTGGAAATTTTTTCACAATCGACATTCCGACAAATTCCACGAAGGAAGAGGAAAAGATTGAAGAGTTGGCTCGAGAATTAGAAAGAGAAGGAAAGATTCGAATTAGAGAATGCATACAGAAGGAATCCTCTGTTTACATACAAGGAATCATTAAGTATGCCGCTAACTAAGGTGCCTCCCTTTATGGAAGGGCATCTTTTTTTGGCAAAAAAAAGGACTCTACGAGAGAGTCCTTTTTTCACAAAAGCTATTACGCTTTGTTTACGTTAGTCGCTTGAAGTCCACGTTGACCTTGCTCAGTGTCAAATGTAACTTTTTGACCTTCGTCTAAAGATTTAAATCCTTCGCCTTGGATAGCTGAGAAATGTACGAATACATCTTCTCCACCTTCGATTTCGATGAAACCGAAACCTTTTTCTGCGTTAAACCATTTTACTGTACCTTCTTGCATGTGTGTTTCCTCCTATGTGGATTTGATCCACAATTTATTACTATTATTGCTCAATTAGATATCAAAGGCGAAAAGTTTAAATACTTTCATTCCTTACAGACCGAACAAAAATAATTCTTCCTTAGAATAACAGATACATTTCGAAAAAGCAAATGGAATATAAAAATTGGGCTTTTTCTTCAAAAAATGTTGTTTGAATGACTTGAGTTTTGCTGGATGGTGAGGAAAACTGCCACTAAAAAATTTCATTAAATTTATTTAGTTAAGAAATATTCGCTTTGTAAATTAATTTCCTCATTATGTAGATAGCTTAAGATACATCCAAACAAAAAGTCCATCTCCTCAAAGGAAATGGACAATTATATGATGACTACTTATCTGAATTCTCATCTTTGTTGTTTCCATGTTTAACACCTTTGCTTTTATAAGGCTTAAAGCTCTTTGCCTTTTTAGCACCGGCTTGCCAACGATTCCAGCCTTTTTTGCCTGTCCCTTGGCCAGTACCACTTTTCTTCTTTGGTTTACTCATATGTTCACTCCGTTACAATAGTAAATGATATCGTCCTATCATAACATCTTTTAATAATGGAAAGTAGGGCTCATGAGTTTATTGTTTTTCCAATTTATTTCTTTTCACCTGTGTAAACGTGGATTGCATCCTTTAGAAATTCAGCCAATCCTTCTTGCCGTTTATCATAATAGGCTTTAAACCGTTCATCATCTACATACATTTGAGCAAGACCTGCGTGACTTTCTTTGCTGTACTCAGTCCAGTAAAACATTAGCCATTGCTTGTGTAAATCCGCTGCTTCCTGAGCAATCTTACTTGACGGATCCCCCGTCTCAAATGCTTTCCCTAAGGTTTCCATTAATTGTTTCTCTAGATTTGTCACTTTTTCATACTCTTCTTGGGACATATTCATAACCTTGGCATTGGATTGATCAACTGTGTCGTCTCCGTACTTCTTACGAATTTCCTGCCCATATTTCTTTTCATTTTCATCGATCAGCTGCTTCTTAAACCCTTTGAATTTTTCTTTATCTGTCATGTTCATTCTTCCTTCCTTCACTCCGATTGTTTTATCCACATTGGCAATCAACAGTTCTAGTTGCTCCCTTTTTTCCTTGAGCTTTTTACGATGTTCCAATAAGGCTTTTGTTTCGTCAAAGTCTGGATCGTCAAGAATCCTTTTTATCTCCTCAAGCCCTACCCCCAGCTCTTTATAAAATAAAATCTGCTGCAACCGATCCACTTCGTCCTGCCCGTAAATACGATATCCAGATGAACTCGTTCTAGCAGGCTTTAACATCCCTATTTCATCATAATAGCGTAGCGTCCTGGTGCTAACTCCCGCTAATTCTCCAAGCTTTTTAACGGTGTATTCCATGAAATCACCTCCTGATAATGTAAGTTTATAGGTTGACGTTGGGTGAAGGTAAAGGGGAAATTTAAAGTTTTTCATATGTTAGGTATTACAAAAAATCGAGTATAAAATCTTTTCGATTTCATACCCGATTTACGGCTTCCTCACGACTATCATAACGATGAGGTTTAACTGATTTGTTTTTCATATTTTTGAACGGTTCGATTTATTCTTGTAATCACAACAAAGCATATGAGCGCTAATAGTTCACAAACAGTAATAATAATTCCCAGTGGAAGTACATTTTCACTTCCTGCGATCCCAACTAATGGAGCAATCATTCCACCAAACGTAAATTGCAATAGTCCGAGTAAAGCAGATGCACTTCCTGCTGATTTCCCCTGACTTTGCATTGCTAGAGATGTACACGTTGGATTGACAACCCCTATTGTTGCAACTACTAGGAACATAGAAATGAGAACAAAGACCAGCTTAGCATCCATGAGAAAGACAGTCAGCAATGAAAAGCTTCCAAAGGCAGCGAGAATCAATCCGAATTTCAACATTTTTGTTTCTTTTACACGTCCTGCCAATCGCCCTGTTATTTGACTCGCTAAAATAATCCCTGCTGCATTCATTCCGAAAATGAAGCTATATCCTTGAGGTGAAACATGATAATACTCTTGAAAAACAAAGGATGAACCGGAAATGTACGAGAACATCGCTCCGGAAACAAGCCCCTGTATAAGGGCAAACCCCATAAAGGTTCGATCACTGAGTAGTCCTTGAAAAGTAGAAAGGGTATTCCTCAATCCGCCTACAGAACGATGATTATTCGATAATGTTTCAGGCAATCGGAACGCGACGGTTAACAGCATTGTCACTCCTAAAAAAGCAAGAACAATAAAGATTCCCCTCCAAGAAACAAACTGAAGCAATTGTCCTCCTATAATTGGAGCGAGAATCGGCGCTACCCCCATCACCAACATGAGCAAGGAAAATATCTTTGTCAATTGTGGTCCCGAGAAAAGATCTCGAGCACACGAACGAGCGATAACAATTCCACCAGCTCCTGATAACCCTTGTATAAACCTCATCAAGATGAAGAACCAAATCGAAGATGAGAATGCACAAAGTATGGATGACACAATATAAATCGTTAGGGCAGTAATCAACGGCTTCCTTCTTCCATAGATATCACTTAATGAGCCATTGATAAGCTGACCAAAGGCAAGCCCTAATAAACAAGCCGTTAAGCTAAGCTGAGTTAAGGAAGTACTGGCATCTAATTCGGTGGTTAATATAGGTAGAGAGGGTAAGTACATGTCTATCGTTAATGGACCAAATGCGATTAACAAACCTAATAAGACAATACTTCCCTTTGAATTCTTAAACGAAGCTACGTTTTGGTTCAATTCAATCTCATTCCTTTCTTGGAACATGATTCTATTATACAGGTGCAAATTCGAAAGGAGTCAAATGACTTGATTAGAATTTCAACCAGAGATTTCTCTCACCTTATAATAAAAAAAAGGCTCTGTCAGCATTGTACTACGATTCTTCTTTTTAAATGGCTCTATTCGTAAAGATCTTTGTTTTATGACATAGGATCTGCAAGGCTCTGTTAATTACCATATTAAATAGATTTGCGTTACAGAGCTTAATAGGGACGAACATCAATTTAAAGGACAGGATTTTTTCTTAAATGATAAAATCAATCGCTGAACACTTTAAAAATGCTGGTTTTTCAAACGTATAGGTACTTATATTATCTATTTTAAGAAACTCTCGCTTAGTAAGTTGATTGGAACGGAAGGTGCTCGACTCCTGCGGGAATAGCGGGAAAGTTGAGACCCCACAGGGCAAAGCCCGAGGAGGCTCAACTCACGCCCCGCGGAAAGCGAGCACCTGGAGTGGAAATCAACCACTACTTTCCCTTAAAAGCAACAAAATTTATAAAGAGAGCCTATTAAATTCAAATAAAAAACCTAACCTTCAGCTTTCACTAAAAGTCAGGCATCTAAAATAGATTAAATATGAGGTATTTTAAAATAATTAGCTTTTCAAATTCATTTCAGAATCCACCATGATATGATTGCTCTTCTTTAATACAACTAAGGCGTAAACGGCAAATAGAATGCACAACACACCAAAAACCACTAAAGTGAATGGAGAAAAGCTTAGGTCATGTACACCATATTCATTCGTGGCGAAATATTCCGAAAGATCAACAATAAAATGAAAGATGATAACTGGATAAATGCTGCCATTTCGAAGACGCATGGCTGTGAGGGCAATACCGCCAGCAATGGCCCATAGAACTTGAAATAGACCAAATAACATATCTCCTCCACCCAGAATATTCCCTATGTGAATGAGACCAAATAATACGGATGGCACGACTAATGTGGCTAGCGTACCGAAACGTAAGAAACCTTTTACTAACACACCCCTAAAGATGGTCTCTTCATTTATCGCTACACATAATGCTGCAATGGTTAAAACAATCGCTTTTGAAACGTCACTAACGTTAAAACCAAATGATAAGACAATGAAAAGGGGAATGAGCAGTGGCGGCAACCATAATAGCCACTCTTTCGTAGAAACAGGTTTAGTAAAACCAAAACCTTTTGCTTCACCCGACCAATACACTAATGCAACAGATGTTGTGGCGAATAAGAGTTGAAGAAGCCACCCTAAATCCTTAATTGGATGTAATTCAGGGAAAAATATATTCAGAATATAGATGGCACCTATCCCAACAATTCTTGAAGCAACCAGGATAAAAACGGCAAACAAAATAGGATGAGCTCTAAAGAATTTCCTCATTAAAATTCCTACTTCCCATGGGTTTATCACAAACAATCTAGTTTATTCCTCATATTTAACAATTATGTAATTCGTTACATTTTCACTATTTCCTTCTTTGAATAACAAAGGAGCAAACCCGAAAGTTTGCTCCTTCTTTATCACTATTCAACTAGATAAACACTTCAATTCTATTAGAGTCCTCATTTAATGCATTCTCTAGAACGTCGCGTTTCATTCTCATACCACTTGTACGATATCGGTTGGAAATGGAATCAACGGATATTACTTCACCATTCACTTTGATTAATTCCGTTTCTCGGTTTAGGTGGTAAATGAATGTTACAGGACGGTTCATAAACTTAAACTCAAAGGTTAAACCATCAAACTTCTCTGGGAGAACAGGATCGATGATGAGATCTTGTCCTTCTTGGCGAATTCCCAGGCAGTTGGTGATTAATTGGTTCATGTAGATTCCCGGTCCGCTGGAGTAGATTCTCCATCCTCCTTTTACAGGGACAGTTCCATCCCTCAGCTCGCTAAAGCGTTCTTGTGCTTCATATCGAGTGTTAAATTTACCATCTGAGCTACTGAAGTAAGAATTACTTTGTCTTCTTTCAGCGTTTGGCACTACTTCTTTTAACCCAACAGGATTAATGATTTCAAGACCCTTCCACACTTCTTCCTTATTTCCAAGCTTCGCCATGGCTTCGACAAATCGAATGTGGGCGTGAACGTATTGGAGGCCAATTTCTCTTCCGAAATTCGCAGCTTGCTCCGCTCGCTTGAAGTGTGTGCTTACTCCACCTTTATAATTGGCAGGACGGTTCATTAATCGAACTCCGTCAGGACAATAGAGATGCTCCTTCACTAATTTGTAATGGGATTCTGCTTGTTCCTTAGTAAATAATTCTGAAATAATACTGCGGTTCATTGGCAGAAGTCGATACTCAATACCCGTTTTAGTGTCAGTCGGGTGAAGCATTAATTCTGCATGAGCTGGATCTTCCATATAAACAAAGCCTGGAATAACATCATTTTGCAAAATATAACGGTTAAAATCTGTCTGAATTCCTGATGCAAGGGCTTTGAACTCTGACGCTTCTTCATTACGCACTCCATGGAGAATGTTAGCCAGCTGATTTAATACTTGATAGGTCAGAGCTACCGTCCAGCTACTTGCCATATACTTTTTAAGTTGTGAATTGGCTGGTTGAAGGGTGTCGTCCCAATCTCCATCCCCGTAGGATGACAGGTGTGTATCGTGCAAGAAATGTTCTTTAATATAGTCGATTTCTTTCTGAATATGGTGTAATAACGTTTCTTTCCCCTCAGAAAAACCAAAGCCATCACGGATGGTATATGGAATTTCTTCCTCCAAAATGCTGTAATCATTTGTTGCTTTAATATAGTCACTCACTACTTTTAACGGCCAAACAATAATGTCACCATGGCTATCATCCTGCTGAATGTTAAAGTAGCGGTCAAACATGAACCATTGTGGCCAATTTCCGTTGTCTTCATATTGATGAGAATAAACGGTTTTGATGATATCTTTTACACTTTTGTAGTTGTGAGTGGCCATAAAGTACTCAGTTGGTCCCTGGCACACATCGCGGGTTCCCCAAGCTGCTCCGCCGTATTGCTCCAATCCATGTGGCACGGAGAAATGGACAAGCATATTGTGTGTGTACCACCATGCCAGTGAATTGACTTTGGCCAACTCACCTGGAACCTCACCATTTTGAGAAAGTGAAAATCCATTCATCACCTGATGATAGTACTGACGATAACGTTCGATTTCAGCTTTCATGTCACGTTTTTCAAACTCTCTTTCTTCTCCGTGAAGAAGACCTTGAATGGTCATGTTCCATTCTGATGAGGCAGTTAAATCCAGTACACATAGAGAGGCACTCCCCTCTTTTACATGATGAGCCAATTTCCCTTCGTTTTCTACGGTCAATTCTGCTCCATCTACTTTAATCTTATAAGAAAGATTTGGGTATGTTTCGCTGCTTTCAGATTGAGCATTAGCAGATATAGACAAGATGTCCCCATCTTGATCAATTGTATAAGGGACTTCATATTCATTATTGTTCATCGTCATTTGATTTGTCACAAGATAACGGTA
Source organism: Rossellomorea aquimaris TF-12 (assembly GCF_001648555.1). Classification (GTDB taxonomy): domain Bacteria; phylum Bacillota; class Bacilli; order Bacillales; family Bacillaceae_B; genus Rossellomorea; species Rossellomorea aquimaris. Next base: position 150,675 of record NZ_LQXM01000030.1, read on the forward strand.
CTGTTTTCCATCCTTAGAGCGTACATTCAGTTGTACTTCAGGAGAATCAACCGTCGTATAATTAGTGATAACGATGGTATCGGTTTTTGTTTTATAGTACCAACGGGCATAATTAAATCCCAGTTCAAACAGGGAAGGCATCGTTAATAATCGATATACTCCCTCGATTTCAACATAAATGCGTTGACCCGATGTTTTCATGACATTTAAATGATTACGCGTATTCGTCAGCATCTTGTTAAAGGATGTATTTCCTATTACCAACTGGGAGTTAAATACTCCATACATAAAGGAAGTGGACGTCATTGTTCCTTCTTTAAGCTCGTGATTTCCACCAGACATAAGAATATGTCCGTGGGGGCGTTCCACAACAAGCTCTTTTTCTTTCAAGACAATATGCTCGTGAGTGTTGGTAAAGAAGGAAAGTAATTGGTTACCATCCCACTCTTCCGTGTGACGCTCTGGAAAGAGAGCTTCTATGTCTTCTTTAGACATTTCTTCTGTTTTCAAAGGCTCACCCATTTCCGGTGATAAAGCCACTTTTTCCAGAGGAGGTGGGAAGTTTTCTTTTAGCTCCTGCGTTTGCTCCCAAGCATTTTTGATCTCCTGTTGGAATTCCAAATTCGTGATGGCATCCGAATGATTCTCTTTAAATAGGCCGTAGAAAACAAAATGATTTTCTCCTGATAATCGAACTTTTTCTGATTGTAGGGCCGTATAGGCAAATTCATATTGATAGATTTCGTTTGCTAATGAAGGCTTTGTTAAAATTTCTGGTTTATTTGTTTCCTTATAGGATAGACCAAAAAATTGGAACCCGTCGGTTGAATATCCGACTGTCTTTCCCATGGATCCCTGTTGCATATAGGGGAAGCCACTCGTCTGTGGCTGATTTTGGCGAGAACAGAAGACATATCCTTTTTGTTCATCTTCAAACACTTTGTGATCAATGTATTGAGACATATAGGCTTCATTTGAGCGGACACCGCCTTTATCTGCCAATCCAAGATCCTGTCCATAAATCACATCTATCTCTACATCCTGTCCATCTACCATAACATCCCAGAACCAAGTTCCGTTTTGTGATAAAGTAAACGTTACTTCATAGGAAAGTTCCTCATGATTTCCTGACCACTTCACTTGTGATGCAGAAAATTGAACCTTGCTAGCAGATTGAACCCCGGTCAATGGAACAAATTCTATTCCTGATGGTTGATAGATTCGTAAGTAAAGATTGTTTAACGAACCATCGATTGGATTCGTCAACAATTGATTGATCATGGTAGATGTATGCTTTATTTCAAAAAGATCGCCACTATTTAAAAAGATGAATTGAAGATCACCGGATGTAATGGTATGTGTTGAATTCATTCTATTCCCCTCTTTTCGTCTATTTTACTAATGTGAAGGATTGTTCCGTTCCTTCTTTACTATTTGGACCAACATAGGCAATGAATTTCCCTGGGTCACTTTCAAATTGTAAATCTGAATGATGATAGCGAAGCTGTGGTTCTGTAAGGGTAAAGGTCAACTTCTTTGATTCTCCTGGTTCAAGGACCACTTTCTCAAAATCCTTTAGCTCTTTTAAAGGTCTAACCACTTCGCCACTCACATCCCGTATATAAAGCTGCACGGTTTCTTCCCCTTCCCTGGAACCATTATTGGTTACGGTAACAGAGACTGTTATCGGTTGGTCTGGTGTCATCACTTCTTCTGATATCGCCATTTCACTATAAAAAAATGATGTGTAACCTAAACCAAATCCAAATGGAAACAAGGGATCGTTCGGTATATCCAGGTATTGTGAGACATAGCGCACCTGTGCATCTGGTGCACCTTTTGGTCGCCCTGTATTGAAGTGATTATAGTAAACAGGAACCTGTCCAACACTAAATGGAAATGACATTGATAGTCTTCCTGATGGATTTTCATCTCCATATAATAGGTCAGCAACCGCGGCTCCACCTTCTGTTCCAGGATACCAAGCTTCCAGTACCCCATCTACTTGGTCAATCACACCATGTAAATCGAGTGGTCTACCATTGAAAAGAACGGCTACCATTGGCTTGTTCAGTTTCTTCAAATGCTGAATCAATTTGAGTTGAGCATCTGGTAGTTTAATATTCGCTCTACACCCAGCTTCTCCACTCATTTCAGAATCCTCTCCAAGTGCAAGGACGATCAAATCTGCGTCTTTCGCCACTCTCTCTGCTTCATGCAATTGCTCTTCTGAAACCGTTTCAATCCCAGACCCTTTTGCTAATGTAAGCTGAGATGACTCCACTTTCATTTTCATTCCTTCCCTTAACGTCACTGCGTCTTCTTTAGACCCTAACCATGACCACGGACCTAAGATATCGCCACTTTGAGCAAAGGGACCAATGAGTGAAATCTTCTGTTTCTTATTTAAAGGTAAAACGTTCTCATTTTTTAATAGCACACAAGACTTAACAGCTAGCTTACGGGCAATATCACGGTGTTCTGCGCTCATCACAATTTCTTGTTCAAGCTTCTCATCTGCACCACGATAAGGATTTTCGAACAACCCAAGCCTTTCTTTAAGTTCTAATATACGTAAAACGGCTTCGTCGATTATTGTTTCATCCACTACTTTTTCGGCTACCAGTTCTTTTAAATAGTTCACGTAGGTGGCTGTCATCATTTCGATATCAATACCTGCTGTAATGGATTTAAGGGCCGCTTCCTTTTCATCCTCTGCTACACCGTGGGGAATCATTTCTTTTACAGCTCCCCAGTCGGAAATAAGAACACCATTAAAGTTCATTTCTTCTCTCAGAATAGAACGCATGAGCTTCTTGTTTCCCGTGGCAGGAATACCAAGTACTGTATTAAAAGCAGCCATCACCATTTCACAGCCTTCAGCTAGTGCTGCTTTATAGGCCGGAAGATAGGTTTCACGAAGTTCTCTCTCTGACATATCAACCGTGTTATAATCACGACCCCCTTCAGCTGCTCCATAGGCGGCAAAATGCTTGACGCATGCTGCAACACGATGGAGATCATGAGTTAAATCGCTTCCTTGAAACCCTCTTACATAAGCCCTGGCAAATTGGCTGTTTAAATAGGAATCTTCACCGGTTGACTCCATCACTCTCCCCCAACGAGGATCCCGAACGAGGTCTACCATTGGAGCAAACGTGACGTGAACACCTGATACTGACGCTTCTTTAGCAGCAATTTCTGCGCTCTTTTCCGTTAATTCCAAGTCCCAAGAACAACCAATCCCAAGAGGAACAGGAAAGATGGTTTTAAAACCGTGAACAATATCAGACATAAATAACAAAGGAATACCCAGTCTATTTTCTTCTATATGAGTGCGCTGAATATTAATTATTTCCTTTGCACCTGACGCACCAAGAACGGAGCCACTATTCATCACAACTTCTTCGTCTATGCCCATATTAACCATAGGACCTGTAATTTGCCCTTGATCACTTGCCCCTTTAAAGAAAGGAGTCGCCAGCTGTGTAAGCTGAGCAATTTTTTCATCCAAGGTCATTTGACCAAGTAATACAGTGAGTTTATTTTCATTCATTGGTAGAACCTCCAAATTAAGGTTTTCTTGCTTAAATTGAAACGTTTCGATTAACAGTTGAAAAGAATTATAAAGGTAAATGATGAACCCGTCAACTTAATATTATCAATCTATCAACCCAACAAAAACCTTGATAAACCAATCTTAACAGTCAAAAAATTATAGGTATCATTTGGTAAATAACTTAAAAATCTAGTATTTTTCAGAAAAGTATTGAAAGCGTATTCATGTTTGATTATAATATAGTCATCGAAACGTTTCAATAATAGTTGATAAGTTTAAATATTTATTTTCCTGGTATCCTTTTCAGGACAATAAATCTTATCAGCACTGATTCAAAATTTTTTAATAGGGTTTTAAACTAATAGAAATGGAGATGAAGGTATGAAAAAGAAAACATGGTCTTTCTTAATGATTTGTGTACTTGCGTTATCTACTGTATTAGCAGGTTGTGGTGGCGGAAGCGACTCAGAGGATGGGAAGAAAACAATCACAGTTTGGGCAATGGGTGAAGAAGGTAAAAAGCTTAGTAAACTTGCTGACAAATTTGAAAAAGAAAACACAGATATTAATGTAAAGGTACAAGCAATTCCTTGGGAAACAGCTCATGACAAACTGTTAACTGCTGTGGCGTCAAAAAATGGTCCTGATGTTCTTCAATTAGGAACAACTTGGGTGCCGGAATTTGCAGATGCAGGTGCACTACTTGATCTAACTCCTTACTTAAAGGATTATCCGGATTTCAAACCTGAGAATTATTTCGCAGGTTCAGCAGACTCTATGACATATGATGATCAAGTTGTTGGTATACCTTGGTATATTGACACTCGTGTTCTTTACTACCGTACAGATTTATTAAAAGAAGCAGGATACGATAAAGCCCCTGCTACTTGGGATGAAATGAAAGATGCAGCGAAGAAGTTAAACGACAGAGGCGACGACGTGTACGGTCTTGATATCGACCGCAACGACCAAATCACACCGTTTATCTTTGCTTGGCAAAATGGATATGAATTTGAAGGTAAAGATAAGATGAATTTCGATAGTCCTGAATTTAAAGAAGCAATGGAATACTATACAAGCTATTTTAAAGAAGGAATCAGCCCTACTACTGAAGGAATGGATATTGTCCAAGCGTTTAAAGACGGCGTGAAGCCAATGTTCTTCAGTGGTCCATGGATGATTAATATCATTAATGACCAGGCTCCTGATCTTAAGGATAAATGGGCAGTAGCTGTTATGCCGAAGAAAGAAAAGAACACTTCAAGCATGGGTGGAGCCAACTTCTCTATCTTCCATAATTCAGAGAATGTAGATGAATCACTTAAGTTTATTTCTTTCGTAAATGAAGTGGACACACAAATGGAATGGCTGGAAATGTCTAATACCCTTCCATCAAGAAAAGAAGCATGGGAAGAGCCTAAATTAAAGGACGATCCTCTATTATCTGTTTTTGGAGAACAGCTGAAATCTACTAAAGCATCTCCTCAAATTAAAGAGTTTGAAAAAATTGCACAGGAATTCCTTTCAACGATTGAAAGAGTAACTGTTGGCGACGCTGACTTAGACAAAGAATTAGAGCAGTTTAATAAAAAAGCACAAGAAATGGTAGAAGAGTAAACAGAATCATTCAAGACGAAAATAAATGAAACAAACGCTTCTATTATGAAGTTATAGTAAAGTACATTTGGAGTTACAGGCATATGGATCACACCTTTGCCTGAGCTCCATTTTTAGCAAGCTGACCTTTACGAAGCGTAGTTTTAGTTAGGTGGGATATCATGGGCAATGGATTTAAATTCAATAAAAACAATAAACATCCATATGTGTTTATAGCTCCTGCGGTTATTATATTGACTGTCTTTAGTATCATTCCGATCATAGTAGCATTCTTTATAAGCTTTACAGACCTTGACTTAAAAGGCCTAGCCGATTGGTCCAACATCAGTTTCATCGGATTTGAGAATTATTCAAAGTTGATAACGGATGATTTATTTCATAAGTCGATCATCAATACATTGTTTTATGTTGTTATCGGTGTTCCCCTTGTCATTATATTCTCATTGGGAATCGCCTTATTGCTGAACTACGGAACAAGCTCGTTGTTCAAAGTGTTTCGGGGCGTATACTACATGCCTTCTATCACAAACATCATTGCCGTTGCAGTGATTTGGGGATTTCTTTACAACACAGAGTACGGATTATTTAACTACCTATTATCACTATTGGATGTGGATAAAATTCCTTGGTTAGGAGAGCCAACGATTGCGAAACTATCGTTGATTGTTTTAGCCGTATGGAAGGGAATCGGAATCAATATGATCATTTTCCTTGCTGCATTACAAGGAATTCCAAAATCCTATTACGAGGCTGCTGAAATGGATGGGGCCAATCGATTGCAGGTATTATTTAATGTAACGATCCCATTATTGAGATACGCAACTTTCTTCGTCACGATTACCACCTTAATTGGTTGGTTACAATTCTTCGAAGAACCATTTGTAATGACAAACGGTGGTCCATTAGATGGGACAATCTCAATGGCCCTATTCATCTACAAAAAAGGCTTCCAATTTAGTGAATTTGGTTATGCTGCAGCTGGTTCCTTTATTTTATTTATCTTTATCATTCTTATTACGTTATTTCAATTCAAGCTTAGAAAATCTGATACAGAATATTAAGTCTGAAAATTTATTAGTATCGGGGCTGAAACAATGAAAGCAAATACAATGAAACGAAAAACCGAAAAAACGCTAGTTACCTTACTCATGATTCTTGGTGGAATCCTGGTGTCCATTCCTTTCATATGGATGATTTCAAGCTCATTCAAGCCTGAAAGTGAAGTCTTGCAAATCCCACCTACCTTGTTCCCAGAGAATCCTACATTGGAAAACTATTTTAACTTATTTGAAAGCATGAACTTTGGGGTGTATTTAAGAAATACCCTTGTGATCGTCTTATTTTCCTTTTTAGGATTATTCTTTAATGCTATGGCTGGTTATGGATTTGCCAAGTTTCATTTTAAAGGGAAGGATAAAATCTTTTACCTTGTGTTAGCCACTATGATGATTCCTGCACAAGTTACGATGATTCCAGTTTATTTGATTTTAAATGAAATGGGCTTAACGAATACAATGGCCGGGATTATCCTGCCGGGTCTGGCAGCAGCATTTAGTATCTTTCTATTTAGGCAGTTTATGACCACGATTCCAACTGACTTAATTGAAGCGGCTCGTTTAGATGGAGCAGGAGAATTCTACATCTTCTTTAAACTAATTGTTCCGATTGCAAAGCCAATCTTTGCTGTACAAGGAATTCTAACGTTTATTGGTGCTTGGAATAGCTTCTTATGGCCGTTAATCATTGCTAATGACGAAAGCCTCTATACCCTATCAGTAGGACTTTCTTTGCTTCAAGGACAATATGCAAATAACTTCGGCTTACAAATGGCTGGTGCTGCCTTCATGGTGGTTCCTATTATCATCATCTTTTCCTTCTTCCAGAAGTATATCGTTGAAGGATTCACCATGTCGGGGATTAAATAATGATGACGATGGAACAGAAATGGTGGCATAAGTCGACAGTTTATCAAATCTATCCAAGAAGTTTCCATGATCACAATGGAGACGGGATCGGAGACATACAAGGTATCATTGAAAAGCTAGATTATCTAGCTTTTCTTGGTATTGATGTTATATGGTTAAGTCCTGTCTACGAATCCCCCAACGATGACAACGGATACGACATCAGTGATTATTACCGTATTCATGAAGAATTCGGGACGATGGAAGACATGGAACAACTCATTAAAGAAGCAAAAAAAAGAAACATCCATATCATCATGGATCTCGTCATCAACCATACATCCGACGAACACCCATGGTTCATCGAATCCCGCAAATCCAAAAACAACCCCTATCGCGACTTCTACATTTGGCGAGACGGGAGGGACGGACCTCCAAGTGAGCTAACCTCCATCTTCAGCGGCTCAGCTTGGGAGTATGATGAAGAAACGGATCAATACTACTTTCATTTATTTAGTAAAAAGCAACCGGATCTTAACCTTCATCACAAGGAAGTACGAGAGCACTTGTACAACATGATGAGCTTTTGGCTGGATAAAGGAATAAGCGGATTCCGAATGGATGTCATTGATCTTATCGGAAAAGAAATTGATCAAAACATTATCCCAAACGGACCGAAGCTCCATGAGTATTTACAGGAAATGAACGAGAATGTTCTTTCGAAATACAATGTGATGACCGTTGGAGAAACACCATCTGCCACTACTGAGATCGCCAAGCAATTTACAGGGCCAGGCAGAAATGAATTAGATATGGTATTCACCTTTCAACATATGTCCCTTGATGAAGTTCAAGGAAAAGGAAAATGGGAGCTAAAACCATTAGACCTGTTAGATTTAAAAAACACTCTCAGTCATTGGCAAACGGCTCTTCACGACAAGGGCTGGAATAGTTTGTATTGGAACAACCATGATCAACCACGAATTGTATCTCGCTTTGGAAATGATGGAGAATATCGAGTAGAATCAGCTAAAATGCTTGCCACCGTCCTTCATATGATGCAAGGCACTCCCTATATCTATCAGGGGGAAGAAATCGGCATGACGAATATTCAATTCGATACCATCAACGACTATAAAGATATTGAAACATTGAATTATTATAGGGAAAAAAGAGATGAAGGGGTCCCCCACGACACGATTATGCAATCGATTCAAGTCAAGGGACGAGATAATGCGAGAACCCCTTTTCAATGGGATACGGAACAGAATGCTGGATTTACGGAAGGAAAGCCTTGGATTGAAGTGAACCCTAATTATAAGGCAATCAATGCCGAAGCTTCTCTTCAAAACAAGCAATCCATCTTTTATCACTATAAAAAACTAATTGAACTACGAAAGAAACTCGACATTATCGTTTATGGTGAGTACGAACTTCTATTAAAAGAACACAAGGAGATCTTCTCTTACGTTCGACGCTATCAGAATGAAACATTACTTGTAGTGGCAAATTTTTATGAAGAAGAAACAGAATTTAGATTGCCGAAAGAAATAAGCGATTCCAATGCCACTCTCATTATCAGTAATTATGATGATTCGAACACTCACCCTGCTTCCCTTACATTGAGACCCTACGAAGCCGTCGTTTATGCAATGAAGGAATGATTTTCTCGTTCTGAAGCCTGTAATTGAAGGAACATAACGGTATAATAAGAGTAGTACAGAATACTCAGACTTATTACCGGAGAGCAACTGCTATTTGTATAGCAAGCATAGGATGTGAATACATGGCAACCATTAAAGATGTAGCAAAGCTTTCAGGAGTAGCCGTTTCCACGGCCTCCTACGCTTTAAATAACAGCACCAAAGTAAGTGAAGAAACAAGAAAGAAAGTATTAGATGCAGCAAAACAATTGAACTATCAAAAGAACGGACTTGCATCTGATTTAAAACGGACCAGTACGAATACCATTGCCTTGATTCTAAGTGATTTATCAGGTCCTTACTATTCTGAATTGATTAAAGGCGTTCAGGATGTAACCTCCACAAACGGCTATGATCTTATCGCATGCAGCTCTATTGGAGGAGCACAATCGACTGCGATTAAATTTTTGAAAGAAAAACGAGTCGACGGTGTGATTATTTTAGCTCATAACATCACAGATGAAACCATCATGGAATCTACAAGAGAAGGATTTCCTATCGTTGTATTAGACCGGGATATTCAAAACGACTTTGTTTTACAAGTGGAAGTGGACAATGTGGAAGGAGCCTTTCAAGCAACAGAACACCTCATTGAAAAAGGCCATAAAGATATCGCGTATATCAGTGGTCCGTATAATTCCCATGATAATGAACTACGTTTCAAAGGGTATAAAGAGGCCCTTGAAAAACACGGAATCCACTATCGCTCTAAATGGAAAACCTCAGGTGGGTTCACACGTGAAGGTGGATATAAAGCAACCAAAATGCTCATTGCTCAGCAAGATATCCCCCAAGCTATTTTTTACGCAAACGATGAAATGGCCATTGGTGGATTACAAGCTCTTTCAGAAAAAAAAATCAACGTTCCAGAAGACATTTCTATTATTGGATTCGATGATATTCAACTGTCTGAGTATGTTTCGCCTCCCCTTACTACCATGAGGCAGCCGAAATACGAAGCAGGTGCCTTAGCCGTTCATCTGATCTTCCAGAAGCTGGCGAAAGAAGAAGTCGATCCATATTATAAGTTGACAACTGAGTTAGTGGAAAGAAGTTCTGTGAAGGACAATCGCTAGTTTAACTGGAACATAAGTGATTTAGCCTACGTAAAACCCGAAAAAATTTGCGATTCACCTGGCAAAATTTTTCGGGTTTTTAGTTTAAATGTTCAGTTAGATATTCGTTCATTCAAGCGGTTGATTGGAGTGCAAGACGAAGACTCCTGCGGGAAGAGTAGCTAATGTGAGACCCCGCAGGAACCCAGTGACGAGGAGGCTCACGGGCTACCCGCGGAAAGGGAAGTCTTGCACGGATATCAATAGAGGTGATTAGAGTTTTGTCCCAGCCTCTTTTTGGTACATCTATCTTCTTCCATTAAAAAACCTGACCTCACGTTAGTTCTGAAGGTCAGGCTCTCTAAAAAATTCTATTTTTTAAATGATGTAAACTTCAACACACCCTTCATAAATTCTTCGTAGGATGCAAAATGTTTGTTCCATTGGTTATACCATTTGCGGATGGTCTCTAGTAACCAGAACGGTACTGATTTCCCATCGATTAAATGATAATGCTCATCATATCCTTTTTTTAAATGCTCCCACCTGAAGTCGTTTCCAGGCTGGACGTATTCAGATACATCAATAATTTTTGCCCGTCCGTCTTGAAGCAATATATTTTTCAAATGAATGTCTCTAGGATTGAGCCCTTTTTGACGGACGTATTCTCTCGCTTCTTCCACGTCTCTAACCACTTGTTCCGGGATATGAACGCCTTGTAGCAAGCAGTCATAGAGGGTGATTCCTTCCTCATAGCTTAATACGAGATATTTATCATTTGCAGCAAAGCACGTTGAGAAAAAAGGAGATTCTCCTATTAAACTGTAAACTTTTTCTTCAATTTTTATTTTGGCTATTTTGTCTTCGGCATACAGTTTAAAGGCATATTCCGGTGAATAAACAGATTGAAAAACCGCTGCATCAGTCCCCACCCCGACACACCTAAGGCTATCATCACCACCAAAAATGGTTACAGGCTCATTGTTTGGATTAGACATGACCGTCACTTGAGAAAGAGAATGAATGGCATCTTCCCATTTATTACTCATATACTTCCTCCTTCATTCTCTTTAAAACTAGTTTTTTAGTATGTGCCTCTTATTAAATCTATTTCTAAATCGTTTGTTTAATCCTATATATAAAAGGTTGTTATTGCAAAGATTTGCTTCTCTCTATGGCTCTGTCAACCAGTGTGTGCCAGGTAGTGAGGGGAACTGCTTCGCTTTCCGCGGACGTTCGGCCGAGCCTCCTCAGCTTCGCTTCCGGGGTCTCGGCACGCCCGTTCTTCCGCAGGAGTCTACGCATTTCCCCTCACCACCTATAAGAGTTTTAAGTGACAGAGCTTAATGGTGACAAAAAACAATCGAAAGAAGCTGTCTTGCTATAATTCAAGTTCAATTAACCACTACACACTTTTAAAAATGCTGTTTTTCAACCGTATATGGTATTAATATTAGTCTATAGCAAGAACCTCAGGCTAAGAAAGTTGATTCTCGCTGCAGGTGCTCGGCTCCTGCGGGAAATGCGGGAAGATACGAAAAGCGTAGGGGCTTTGTTCAGGGGCGACAAGCATAAGGCGATTCTGCCGGAAATGCGCTTTTTGCCTTTTTGGCAGAATTGACTTATGACCTCGAGCCTCTAAGCCCGGAGCTAGACATTGAGACCCCACAGGGCATGCGCCCCGCGGAAAGCGAGCACCTGGAGCTGAAATCAACTACTACTCGCTTTATCTATTCAATAGCCACAAAGTTTACGAAAACAGCCTTTCTGAAACAACATTCCTTGCAATGGAATTATGATCTCTTAAAGGCTTACGATTAGGGCGGGAAAAACTTAAATCACACCTAAAGTAGGTATTGAAATAACACTGTAATTAGTGCTGTATTTAAACACTAAAACCCAGATCCTAATGGTTCTGGGTTTTTATATCTTCATGAACTTCTTATTCCATTAATGCTCCTAGACTTGAACTATATATAAGCGGCTTCGTCCACTATAATTGAAATTGAATAAGCATAATGTGATATCAACTTTTTACTTTGGCTAATCCTAAAGCAAAATGCTCCCAGAGTATTTTTTCTACGGCCTCACCCTTTGTTTCGTCACACTCAACAATTAGAATGACTTCGGATTGTTTTCCCTTTAATCTTTGCTGTTTTTTATTGCTCATTAAGACAATAAACAACCGAATCAGTAGTCCAATAATAAATCCACCAATCGCACCGATTAATCCCCAATAGATTGGTCCCCACTTAAGTTCAAAACCGATGCTAGACGTGATGACAGCAAATGCTGTTGCTAAAGGCATGGCAATATCAATAAGAGAAATTCCGTCTGACCGGTGCAACGTATCAAATATCTTTCTGCTTTCTTCTCGATTATCAAGGGGGACAGCATATATATTTTCTTTTTTTATGCCAATTTTTTCTAAATTTGATATAGCGATTTCTAAAAACATGTTATTTTCAAAAGTTGAAAACAATTGCATACTCATACAATCTTTTTTCCTTTCAGAATTCGAAATGTTTTGACTTGATACTGATTCTTTAGGAAACGCCTCTGTTCTTTTTCGTAAAGCTTATTATTTTCTACAGTATTCGTATACGCATCAAATATAGCGAAACCATATACAGAAGGAAACATAAGTAACCACTCAGGTTTTAGTACGTTAGTCGCCCTTTCTATTTCCCCTAAAAAAATCCAAGATATGCCTTCTAACATGTGAGAGTAGTAAAAGAATACGACACTCCAAATGATGATCATGAAAGCTGCAACGATTCTATGAATGTATAGTTGCCCTAATCCAGGCATGAATAATGACCATAATACGGCTTGGATAGGACTTCTTTTATCCAAATAATTGATTTCTAATGCACCTATACTAAAGGAGTTTATTTCATGATCTTCTCTTTCAGTAAGTATATAAACGTTATTCAAATCAACTGTTGTGCGATAACTATCCCATATGGCAAAAATATAGACTGGTATATAAATTAGCAGCCAGCGAGTATCTAATACCTCTTTTGCCATGGGGATGTTCCCCTGAAAAGAATAGATCATTGCTAGGTTTACATGTGCCTTTAAATTTATAACTACTTCCCATGCAAATAAGAGGAATCCTCTTATATACTTCGACAACAGCAAATGACCAAATCCAGGAAAAGATACTGACCACCATGCAATAATATAAGGATTTCTTAAATGTATTTGGGTAGTGCCTAGAATACTGACATGTGCCTTATATCTTCTTGCAGTGTTATTGTTCGAATAATTTTCCAAAATGAGTCCGCCCTCTTGTGTTCATTAATGTCCTTATATTTTACATACTTGAGAAAATTTATTATAAATGTTTTTTTATGAACATTTGCTCAATTAAACGGCCATTAATTGTGTATGTAAACATAATTCCTTACAAGGGAGGTTCTAAGAGTAATTGATCAGCAGTAGTAAAATGTAGATTAACAGCGATTTCAACACGCTTATTTGTTAGACACTAGTTTTTGTTCAATTACTGATCGATGTGTTAATTCGTCTAAAACTCGGTTAAAAACAGATCTATAACAAAAAATAAAGCAGGTCTAATTCTAATGAGAATTAGCCTGCTATTTCATCTGTTATTTGCTGTTTCATCTCTTCACAAGGGTTCTCACATCATTAACCAGCGGGCATTTTCATCTTACCAATCATTGTTGAAAAGTAATGACGTACGGGATTGGTTTGGGTAAAGACTTCATCCTTTAAGAACGCTTCTTCATGGTGATCCAGGTTATCCTCCATTAGCTTAGGAGAGTATATCCTTTTTCCTTCCATAATGAAGCGAATCGATGAGGTTAACTCTTCACTAGGACTATCCTTTAAGAGATAGCCTTTAATATCTGACTTAACTACTTTTTGAAAATATCCTTCACTAGGAAATGTTGAAAGGACAATGACTTTACATCCCATCCTCTTTAAATTGTCTGCAAGTCCGTCCCTCTCGAGCATCTCGATATCCATCATACAAATATCTGGGCGTAATCGGTTTACAAGGTCGAGTATTTTTTCCCCTTTTCCCGCTTTTCCGACCACTTCCATATCGTCTTCTAAGTTGAGTAAGGAACCTATTGTTCCCAACAATAATTCTTGATCCTCTAAAATGACAATTCGAATCATGTATGTTCTCTCCTTATCTGGCCGTTACTAAGCAAAGACTCCCCTTTGAGTATTTGATCAGGGGAGTCAGGGTTAGTGAATTAATGTTCAGGTTTTGCTTGAGGCGCAATGCTCGTTTTCTTTGAAGAAGACTTAACGGCTTTAAAGCTGACAAAATTCTTTATATCGTCGTCCCAAAGTTTAAAACGTAGCGATCCTAAGCTCGTTGCAAGCGAAATCGTTGGAACGTGTTGCAATGGAGCTGTATTTTTGTGTGCTTCTTCAAGCTTGTAGTTCGGTACTCTTGGGCTTAAATGATGCACATGGTGGAAACCAATGTTCCCGGTTAAGAATTGCATTAGCTTTGGAAGCTTGTAAAATGAACTTCCTTCCACTGCCGCTAAAACATATTCCCACTCTTTATTTTCTTCAAAGTAAGAATCCTCGAATGTGTGCTGTACATAAAACAACCAAATTCCAACTGAACCTGAAATCATGAAAATTGATCCTTGTACAAGTAGAAATGACTGCCAACCAACTGCGAGACACAGAAGTGCAACCACAGCTACGATTAATACATTGGTTAAATAGGTGTTGTTACGTTCTTTTTTTCTGGCATTTTTACGATTAAAACGATTTTTTAAAAGGAAAACATATATCGGACCTAAACCAAACATGACGATTGGATTACGATAAAAACGATACGCTAAACGAAGCTTCAATGGTGCTTCTTTATATTCTTTGACAGTAAGTGTCCAAATGTCACCCGTTCCACGCTTGTCTAAGTTACCACTTGTAGCATGGTGAATCGTATGCTCATGTCCCCACTGATCGAAAGGAAACAGGGTCAGTACACCCATAATCGTTCCGAGAATTCGATTGGCACGACGACTTTTAAAGAAAGAAAAATGGGTACAATCATGAAAAATAATGAACATTCTTGTCAAAAATCCAGCAGCTATTATGATTGGAACTAACGCTAACCAATACGAAATGGATAGGCTTTGATAGGCAAGGAACCATAAAAGAACAAATGGGCCAAGTGTATTAATGATTTGCCATACACTTTCCTTTGTAGTTGATTTTTCAAAAGGTGCTATATCTTTTTTCAAGGTTTTAAGATTTGTCATAGAGTTGAATTCCTTTCCTTTAACTTGATAAGACTCATTATAGAGGAAGGAAATTGTTCTTGTTAGTAGTAGGTGTCATGTACAGGTTATGACATTTGTCATATTAGGGGGATTTTTTTAAGGTTATTTGCAATTTTTTAGCAGGGACAGCTCCCATTCCACTGCTTTAAATGCCTACTCCCTTTGCTTCTCTACTCCATTCAACTTTTTTATCTTGTAAGTCCCTTATAATGTCCATAGCTAATGAAAAAACTTCCACTAATTTATCGGAACGTAGCCAGTGGATTTGGTCATCTTTTGTATGCAATAGATCAGCGACTCCCGTACAACTGAACGGAATACTCGGAATTCCTTTTGCAAAAAAAGTAAAATGATTGCTTTCATACCAAGGGTTCGTCCATTGAACAGATGGGAAGTTCTTTTTTAACAACTTCAATTGATTCTCGAGTTCCTTTGAACCGGACATAAGAGTAAGATTGTTTGTACCAAGAGCTTGACCAACACCATCAAAATTCATAGCGACTAACGCTTGTTGAAGGTCATGTTTGTTTTCTCTTAAAAATATTTCGTCACCTAGTCCAAGATATTCCTCTGAACTAAAGGAAATAAACTCAAATCCTACACGACGACTATTCTGTTTCATGATTTCTTCGGCCAGCAAAAGCATGACAGAAACTCCTGAAGCATTGTCGAATGCACCACTGGTTTCAAACACCGTATCATAATGGGCACAGATAATAATTCTTTCTGGTCGAGTACCGTTTACTCTTCCGATAATATTCTTCGTTTTACCAGGCGTTCTTTCACTTTTGATGATCAATGATAAAGGAGAAGAATGATTATTACGTATTCTCAATCCTACTTCAGGTGTCACCGTAGCAGAAGGAATCGCAAAATCCCAGTCATTAAAAATAGGCAGGCTGCTCTCCTTTTGCATTCGGACTGTGATAACAGCAGCAGGCTTTTTCTGCTCAAGTAAAGAAATGATTTGTTGGTGATGCACTGGATTGTATATAGTAAATCCTTTAGGAACAAAATTCTCCTTTGACAGCTCGCCATATAAAAAAGCGATTTTTCCTGATAGATCCTGAGCTGCTTCCAACTCTTCTATCGTACAAAAAGCCATCACCTCTCCTCTTACCTCGCAAGGCGCTGAGAAGTTATTGCTTTTCACATCCAGTCTCTCACTATCTAAAGTGACATAAGCTTCATTAAGCTCCCAGTGGGGAACGTCAAATTCTTGTGTCTCCACCTCTAATCCTGCTTCTTTAAAAACGTTTTCGATATAGTTACCAGCTCTCAGGTTTTCCACTGTGCCAACTGGCCGACATCCAATTTCCCTAGATAAAAACCTGGCATGCTTCATTACTTGATCTTGTAAAGAACTCAAGGTTTTTCCTCCTTTTGAACGATTAATTCCATATTTTAACTTTAACATAAATATCCAATTATGAATCAAAAAAGGATGAAATCGTGATGATTTCATCCTTTTTCAACCAAATCCCAAACGTTAATTAAGATGTCTCTGATCCTTTATTTATTTTCATACATCGCGGATAAGTACCCTAAAACAGCGCCTAATATAGCTCCGCCAAGGACTTCTATCGGCTGATGTCCTAAAAGCTCCTTCAGTTCTTTTTCCCTTTCCACAAATTCAAAGCTAGGAAATTTTCCTGAACTTGAAATGGCGGCAAAGTTATCCTCCAATTCATTGACCAAACGTGCTATTTCACCTGTATGACGGCGAATTCCCTGAGCATCATACATGACGATTACACCAAAAATGACGGCCAGTGCCGTTTCAGTATGACCTGAGCCTTTATTCGCCGCTATGTAGGTACTAAGTGCCGAAACCCCGGCTGAATGGGAGCTTGGCATTCCACCCGTTGTCGCAACCTGCTTTACATCCCATTCCCCTGTCAGCTTCTTATGGGTCAGGATCTTCAGTCCTTGTGCAATCGCAATCGACGATATGGCTGTCAAAATTCCTCTGTTCATCTTCTTCATCTCTTTCATCCTCCACTTCGCAATCAGGTTCAAATTGCTTCTTTTATTTCCATTACCCTAAGTGAAGAATTTTATGCGAGTGCTCATGACATTAAGATAAAAAGTTGTATTCGTTACTTTTATGAATTTTTCTTAATGGAGTATAATGATCATTAAGATTGTTCAACGAACGGAGCAGAATAATTTCATTAGTATTTGAAATAAACTATACGCATTTAGGAAGTGATTAAAATTAGTGCAATTGTTTTATTTATACTTGCAGGAATAGCAGAAATAGGTGGAGGTTATTTAATCTGGTTATGGCTGAGAGAAGGTAAGCCTTTTTATTGGGGATTAGGTGGAGGAATAGCATTAGCCATATATGGAGTAATTGCTACATTTCAATCTTTTCCATCATTCGGCAGAGTTTATGCTGCATATGGTGGAGTGTTTATTATTCTATCTGTTTTATGGGGATGGGGCATAGATAAGAAAACACCTGATTTATATGATTGGGTGGGTGCAGGAATATGTTTAATAGGTGTTTCCGTTATGCTACTTGCACCACGTCAATAGAGTTTTCATTCAAGTCAAAGGGGCTTAGTGAAATAGGACACACAGAAAGTCATACCATTGATATGGCTTTTTGTGTGCCAACTTACAGAAAAAAAACTTTAACAAAAAAAGAACCAACATTTGTTGGCTCTTTAAATACTATTAAAAAGTGTGAGCTAAATCCTTAGCTCGTCCAATTGCATCTTCTTTAATTTCTTGTGCTTTATCAGGCATGGCGGCATGGCCTTCTACAAATAAGCCTTCAAAGGAAGGTACCCCATAGAATTGCATGATAATATTTAAATAGCGGTGACCCATTTCCATTTGAGCTGCCGGTCCCTCTGAATAGATTCCTCCACGAGCTTGAATATGCAGGGCTTTTTTATCAGTTAAAAGACCAACTGGTCCTTGTTCTGTATATTTGAACGTTTTACCAGCCACAGAGACTGAGTCAATATATGCTTTCAATACTGGCGGGAAAGAAAAATTCCACAGAGGTGTAACGAATACATATTTGTCAGCTGAAATAAATTGATCACATAGTTCTGTGAGTCTGCTTACTTTTGTTTTCTCCTCTGATGAAAGTTCTTCAAAACCTTTTCCTGTTTGAAGTTTACCCCAACCACTAAAAACATCTGCATCAATATGTGGAATATGTTCCTTATAAAGGTCAACGTTTACGATTTCATCGTTTGGATTTGCTTCTTTATAAGTATCGATAAACGCCTTCCCGACAGCCATGCTGTAGGATTGTGTGTCATCATGTGGATGTGCTGTGATGTACAATACTTTTGCCATTTTGTTATTCCTTCTTTCTTTATAGTTTGTCATAGGTTGAGTGGGTACATTAGAACACGCCAATTATCCTATATTCAAATATATTTAATTCATATATATTGAATTAAAGATAATTCTATATAACTATACTTTAGAAAGCAAAGAAACTGCTCATAAAATAAAGAGGTACGTTTCATACTAACCATACCCCTTTTTATGTAGTATTATTCCATATTGCTCATATAAGGATTTCCACTTATACTTTTTCTCATTTCCTCTGTTAAAGTAAATTCTTCCTTTTTGTTTTCTTCATTTTCAAAATCGCTTATGTGTTGAATGCTTCCATCATAATGGAATGGTTTATTTTCCATATCATTTCACCCCCGACAATAGTAGTATATACAATATTTTACTAAATAATTTACGTTTATGAATGGTTAATTTAAAATATTTCTATTTGCTATAATTGTTAATTGGTAACATGAGTTCGTCATTGGCTCTGTCAATTAGATTGTGCAGGATGGAGAGGGGAACTGCTTCGCTTTCCGCGGACGTTCGGCCGAGCCTCCTCAGCTTCGCTTCCGGGGTCTCGGCACGACCGTACTTCCGCAGGAGTCTACGCATTTCTCCACACCATCTATAAAAAAGGCGTGACAGAGCAAAAAAGCAATTTATATAATATTTCTAGGAAGGAAGAAGAAATTGACCATTTCATCCTTTGAATAATTTTTTCTAATAGTTTTTAGATTTATTTTAGATTATTAAAAGATTCATGCTTAGAAAGTTGATTGGAGCGGAAGGTGCTCGACTCCTGCGGGAAAAGCGGGGCAGGTGAGACCCCGCAGGCGCAGCCGAGGAGGCTCACCGCCCGCCCCGCGGAAAGCGAGCACCTGGAGTGGAAATCAACCACTACTCACTTTTTAAATAGAATTAGTTGCACCCTGGTTGACAGAATTGGAAGCACTAAAATCTATGCGAAAAGAGCTTTTCACATAGAAAAAGAATGAAATCATTATGATTTCATCCTTTGTTCTAGTATAGAGCATGTATTAAAAAGTTTTCCTTACGCACAAACCAAAACCTGGCGAACAAATCTCCCTTTACTCACTTCAGCACGATCTTCAATCGTAAAGCCGGCTTTTTCAATAACGGAATCCACGTCTTCTAAGGTGATAATCACTACCTTCGTGGCAAATCTTCTGGCACTTCGAAGCATTTCGAGCTGTTCATCCTCTGTAATCACTGAGCATAAGTTGTAAGGAAGATCAATGATTGCTGCATCATAGTGGTCGGTGACGTCATTGATATCCTTAAGTGTTACTTCTCCATCTAAACCAAAATGCTCCATATTCTCCCTTACTCCTGAAAGGATCAAGGGGTTTCGATCGCTGCCTACAATATCGATTCCCATGGATAATGCTTCTATGAGTACCGTTCCAATTCCACAGCAAGGATCAATCATCTTGATTCCATCAGGATTGGGAGCAGCAATATTCACAGCTGCTCTTGCCAGTCGTGTGCCGAGTGCCGTGGAATAACTATGAGGCTTCCATTGGTGTCGAAGCCACACCGCTTCATTTTTTACGTACTTCCCAAATACCCATCGTTCATTTGTCTTCATAACCCCAAACCATATGGTGGGATCCACTAATTCGGCTTCACCTTTAAGATGCAAGCCCACTTCCTTCTCTATCTTTCGAAGCTTCTTAAAACCAACCTTTTCATCATCAGGGTTTTGGACAAAAACGACTTTGAATCCATCCAGTGCTTCTAACTGATTCACTGCTTCTAACAATTCTTCAAAACTATTCCCCTCGCAAATCACACCAAGTCTTTCCCTTATAAAAGGACTTCTGCTAGGATCAATTTTCACTGAACTTTCTAGAAGACTAGATTCAGAGCTCTTGCCAAATAATGCTCTTCTTTCTAAGGCACAAAGGGATTCTTCGTTACTCTCCCAAGAATAATTGTATATATACGTTTTCGTTTCTATTATGATCAACTCCATACGATGAATAAACTCTGTTAGTATACTAGCTTATTGTATCATATAGGACGGAAGTATTATTTTGGAAAATCTCCTTCATTTTATGTAATCGTAACATTCTCATTTACTAGTCTATTTGTCACAACTTCATCACTTTAGAACCACATTGTATTTTTCAGACAATTGTTACTATTTATCGATTTACGTGTTCTAACCACTCTTGTATACTTGGAATCGAAACGTTTCACCAAATTGAAAGGAAGTGAATTATTTGAAGAAATATTTATCAGTGCTTTTAGTCATGTTGCTAATTGCCAGTGCCACTCTCCCTTCTGCTGCACTTGCAGAACAAGATAACAAAGGAAAAGAGGTCGCTTTATCCAAACAATTGAAAGCGATTTCAAAGAAAACCTATCGATATTTTGAAGACTTTACAAATGAAGAAACAGGATTGACGTACGATGCCGTACGAATGGACGACGGTGAGATCACTTCTCAAGAATTCACGTCACCAACCAATATCTCAATGTATATGATGAGCACGATTGCAGCTGAAGATGCAGGCATAATTTCACGAGAAGAAGCTGTAAATAAAATTAAAAATACGCTGAATTCTTTAGATGGTATGGATAAATGGAACGGGTTATTTTACAACTGGTATAACACGGAAGATGCATCCCTCATGACCGATTGGGGACAATTCATCTCCACCGTAGATAATGGATGGCTTTCTGCCGGTTTGATTGTTGTAGGACAAGCCTATCCGGAACTCTATGACCAAGCACATGCACTTGTAGAAGATATGGATTACGCTAAACTTTACACACCAGAAGTAGGACAAATGAGAGGCGGATATGATGTAGCAACAGAGAGCTATACAGCTCACCATTATGGTGCCTTTTATACAGAACCTCGCGTAGCCAGCTATATCGCCATTGGAAAAGAAGATGTTCCAGAAGAACATTGGTGGAAAATGTTCCGCACTATGCCTGAAAGTTGGGACTGGCAAGCCCAAACCCCTGAAGGCTATACGGAAACGTATGATGGAATAGATGTGTTTGAAGGACATTATAGCTATAAGGGAACGAAATATGTACCAAGCTGGGGTGGAAGTATGTTTGAAGCCTTAATGCCACAGCTTGTCCTGAAGGAAAAGGAACTCGGAAAAAATGCCCTTGGTTTAAACAACAAGCGTCATGTAGACATCCAAATCCAATATGCCAAAGACCAAGGATATGAAGCTTGGGGCATGTCACCTGCAGCTACACCAGAAAATTATTCTGAATTTGCAGCGACTCCACTTGGAATGGATGGATATAAGGCTGATGGTACTGTCACTCCACACGCTACCTTTCTAGCACTGGAGTACGCACCAATGGAAGCTTTCGAGAATATTCAAGCATTGAAACGTTTCGACACCTACGATAAATATGGTTTCCTTGATTCTGTCAATGTAGAAACAGGAGAAGTGACCCAGGCATACCTCGCTTTAGATCAGGGTATGATCATGGTCTCAATCGCCAACTATTTACATGATGGAGTGATTAGAGATTACTTCCACCAAGATCAAATCGGAAAATCACCAGAGGATTTACTCATCAAAGAGACCTTTTCTATTAAAGAATAAAATGAATACCAATATAGAACAGCCCAAGTGAATTCACTTGGGCTGTTCGTCTATAAATCGGAAGGTTATTCCTCAGGCTAATAGGGGAACATCTATACTAAAAAGGAGTTGGAATGATGCCTGAAGGTCCAGAAATCAGAAGAGCAGCAGATGATATACAGCGTGCCCTTCAACATAAACCCGTATTAGATGTTCACTTTGCATTTCCACACTTAGGGGAATATGAAGACTTGTTAAAAGGAGCAGTGGTGACCCGTGTGGATACGAAAGGAAAAGCCATGCTCATCCGCTTTGACAATGGCTACAGCATCTATTCCCACAACCAGCTGTACGGGAAATGGTATGTAAGAAACGCCTACAACTATCCTAAAACCAATCGCCAGCTACGATTAGCCTTACATAATGAAAAAAAATCAGCCCTTCTTTATAGTGCGTCGGACATCGAAGTACTTCGGGATGAAGAGGTACCCCATCATCCTTTCGTCTCAAAAGTAGGTCCAGATCTATTAAGTGAAACGGTTACGATGGAGGAACTGCAACAACGCATAAGAGACAAGAAGTTTCACAGAAGAAAGTGGTCGATTCTGCTGTTAGATCAAGGATTTGTCGCTGGAATCGGAAATTACTTGAGGTCAGAGATTCTCTATGTAGCAGGAATCCATCCCTCCCTTCGTCCTATTGACTGTACAGATGAACAGATAGGCAAAGCAGCCAAAGGAATGTTGGAATTAATGCATCAATCATACACAACAGGAGGTATCACAAATGACCTTCAGCTTGTAGAAAAGCTAAAAGCAAAAGGCATGAAACGTTCTCGTTATCGTCATTGGGTATTTAATCGGGAAGGGGCAGCTTGTTTTGTGTGCGGGAGTGAAATTGAGAAAATCATGGCGGGTTCAAGGAGACTGTATTACTGTCCAGTGTGTCAGGCATTGTGATTCTCCCTTAAGAGTTTTATTTCAATAGAAAATGCAGCCCTCAAACGAGGGCTGCATTTTCAAACTAATAGGTTCATCACGTACCACAAAATGTACGGTAAGGACGGTCTGACGGTTCTGGCAACGTGGCGTACTTAGCCTGTTCGTCAGAGTACTCATAAGGATTTGAAAGAACTTCAAGAAGTCTCTCCATTACACTGTAGTCTCCTTGTTCCGCTGCTGATAAAGCTTCCTCCACCCGGTGGTTACGAGGAATGATCGCTGGATTGCTTTCCCTCATTAACTGGTAAGAAGAGTCTTTTGATTCTGTTTGCCTCGAAAGCCTCTCCTGCCAGCGCACTTTCCATTGAGTAAATTCAGTGGCCTTACATAGTGGAGAATGGTCCTCTTTATCCAACGTTAATCCACGGAAGGTGTTGGTAAAGTCAGCACGATGTTTCTCCATTATGTTATGAAGGTCTTCAATGAGAGCTTTATCTTTCTCCTCTTCATTAAATATCCCCAGTTTCTTTCTCATTCCTTTAAGCCAATGGGAGTAATACAATTTAGGAAATTCTGCAATCGTATCCTGGGCCAGTTTGAGAGACTCCTCTTGATTATCATGGAGAAGTGGCAATAGACTTTCAGCAAATCTCGCTAGATTCCAACCAGCAATAGGCGGCTGATTGCCGTACGCATATCGCCCTTGAGTATCAATGGAGCTGAATACGGTTGCTGGATGATATGTATCCATAAATGCGCATGGCCCATAATCAATGGTTTCTCCGCTAATCGTCATGTTGTCGGTGTTCATCACTCCGTGAATAAAGCCTACCAATTGCCATTTAGCAATGAGAGCAGCCTGACGTTTGATGACTTCCTTCAGAAGGAAAACATAAGGATTGGAAGCCGATTTCCCTTCTGGGTAGTGGCGTTCAATAGCATAATCAGCTAGTGCACGTAACTCCTCAACCGAGGCGAATTTGGAAGCATATTGAAACGTCCCTACTCGCAGATGACTTGCTGCAACACGAGTCAGAATTGCCCCCTCCTGTTTTGTTTGCCTGTAGATTGGTTCACCTGTTGTCACTACTGCTAAGCTGCGAGTCGTTGGAATACCAAGGCCATACATTCCTTCACTGATGATGTATTCACGCAGCATCGGTCCAAGCCCGGCTCGACCATCGCCTCCCCGTGAATAAGGAGTTCTACCAGGACCTTTTAGCTGTATATCAACTCGTTCATCCGTAGGAGTAACCTGCTCGCCAAGAAGGATGGCACGACCGTCCCCTAGCATATTAAAATGACCGAATTGATGACCCCCATAGGCTTGAGCAAGAGGGTCAGCCCCCTTTGGGATCTCATTACCAGCAAAAACGGCTGCCCGATCTTCCTTCAATCCAAGAGACGCTGCCAAGGAATGATTGAAAACCCTTAACTCCGGTGAGCTTACTGGAGTGGGGAGCTGTTTTGTAAAAAACGTTTCTGGAAGAGTAGCATAACTGTTCTCTAGATTCCACCCTGTTTCCATCATATCTCCTTCTTTTCGTTAGGTTTTGAATTACAGCTGATTAAACTTATCTGCATCGAAATTCTGGAACACATTCTTATCATGCATCGGGAATACTTCTCTTCCCACCAGGTGATTGATGATGACTTTGTTTCGGTGAACAGCAAGTCCTAAATTTGTGGACCCTACACCATGGGAATGAGAGATTCCACTATGGACATAGATTTGGTTAGGGATATTTAAACGCAAGCGATAGTCGGCTTCTACTTCATATCTGCCCTGGTCATCCCAATTCATATAGGAGCCTAAATTTTCTCGAATAAAGCCAGGTACATTCGGGCGATACCCTGTACCTACAATAACTACTTCACTTTCATGAGTGAAGTCTTTATCCTGCTGCCACTGATGACATTGAATTTCACACATATCGCCTTTCTGCTCTATCCCTTTCACTTCTGTCAGAACCTGTAACCCTAAGTTCATATCTTCACCTGAAACGGAATGTTCATAAAGTAAATTATAAATATCCGTTATCGTATGGGAGCTGATCCCTTTGTATAATAAATCTTGAGTTTTAAAGATTTCATCCTTTTTTTCTTGTGGGAATTGATAGAAATAATTCACATAATCCGGAGAGAATTGCTCTACACTCAGTTTTGATTCTTCCATGGACAGGAAGCTCTTCGAACGAGTGATCCACGTTAATTTGTAAGGATGCTCCATTCTCTCTTTTAATAATTCACGGAACGCTTCTGCAGCACTTTGACCAGACCCGATAACCGTAATCGATTTTGCTTTTCGACAGCGATCTTGATTTTCAAGAAATTTTGACGTATGGAATACGTTTTCTTCTGGAAGACCTTGAAACGTTTTTGGCAGTACAGGAATACTTCCTGTTCCTAGCACAAGATTTTTACTATGGTATGTAGCCTGTTCATTCGTATGAACATCTTCAACTGTTACAGTAAAATAGTTTTCACTTTCATTATAATCCAATTCAACAACCTTTTTTCCAAAACGACAATTGTCCAATTCATTGGCAACCCACTGACAATAATCATTGTATTCCCTTCTTGGAATATCCAATCGTTGCAGGAAGTAAAAAGGATACAAGCGGTTCTTCTGAGATAAATAATTTAAAAAGCTATATTGATTTGTAGGATCCGCCAACGTCACTAAGTCCGCCATAAACGGAACCTGCAGCCTTGTCCCTACAATTAACATCCCCTTATGCCAATCAAACTGTGGTTTTTGGTCAAAAAAGACCGCATCCACCTCACAATTCCCTTCCAATAAAGCCGCAAGACTCAAATTGAAAGGTCCAACCCCAACTCCAATTAAATCATACATTTTGCTAGACACGACAAAACTTCCTCCCTTAGTGCTCTTTGTTCTATTATTAGGAGAAAAGAATAAAGTGATACCCATTGTCTCCTATATAAAAGGGTAACGTAACCGGGGATGGATGTCACGGGTTGTTTGTTTCACACATTGTTTCACGAGTACAATTAAAACTCACCTTTTAAAAAGGATATTAACGCAAAGATTGTTGTTTTATTAAATATTCTTTACCGATTTCTCTGTCAATCAGTATGTGCTAGGTGGCAGATAGCATTCGGCCGCGCCTCCTCATTGCTTAGTTGTGCAAAGAGCAAACAAAGAAAAAGTATTTCAACTATACAAGCAAAAATCAATGACTGTACACATTGAAAAAATGATGTTCTCTAAACGTGAAAGGAATTTAGATTCGTCTATATTAAAATACTCCTGCTTTAGAAAGTGGATTGGAGTGATATCAACCACTTCTCTCTTTTCAAGAGCAACAAAGTTTATGAAAATAGCCTATAAAAAAAAAGCAGGAGCAACTGCTCCTACTTCTTTATAAAATACGATGCTCGCTTTACACCCAACCCATTCCTCTAACAATCGTTGCAACAAGGAAGGTTACTGCAATGGCAATCGCAGTTGGGATGGCGAAGGATAAAAACGTCCACTTTTTACTCTTTGTTTCTTTATAAATATTTACAAGCGTTGTTCCACAAGGGAAATGGAGCAGGGAGAATAACATCATGCTTAACGCCGTTAACCAGGTCCAGCCATGGCTGACGAAAACGGCCTTCAATTCCGTTAAATCATCAAGCTCCAGCATCGCACCTTGTGACAGATATGCCATGATCAAAATGGGAACAACAATTTCGTTCGCAGGTAATCCAAGAATGAAAGCGGCCATAATGAACCCATCCATCCCGAGAGCCTGACCAAATGGGTCAAGGAAATTAACAAAGTACATGAGAACACTAGTGTCACCGATATAAATATTCGCCACAATCCATGTCAGAATCGATGCTGGCGCAGCCACGATGACGGCTCTTTTTAACACATACCATGATTTATCGATACTAGAACGCAATACAGTGTTCCAAAATTTTGGACGTCTATAGGGAGGAAGCTCTAATGTATATTGAGTTGGTACCCCTTTTAAGGCTGTTTTGGATAATACCCATGATACCGAGATGGTCACAACGATACCGATCAGCACCATGGACATGACCATCGCAGCTGTAACAAGTGAAGCTGACGCACCTGCGTATCCTGCCGCCATAAATAGAGAAGCAAGCAAAATCAACGTAGGCCACCGGCCATTACATGGAACAAAGTTATTTGTCAAAATCGCAAGCATTCTTTCTCTTGGTGATTCGATGATTCTGGTTGACATAATCGCTGCCGCATTACAACCGAATCCCATCGCCATAGTAAGTGACTGTTTTCCATGTCCACCTGCCTTTTTAAACAGTCGATCCATGTTAAAAGCAACACGAGGTAAGTAACCATAATTCTCTAAAAGTGCAAAAGCAGGAAAGAAAATCGCCATTGGAGGAAGCATGACACTGATTACCCATCCAGTTCCTCTAAAAAATCCAAGGACCAATACGCCGTGTAGCCAAGCCGGAGCATTCAGTGCATTAAATAAAACAGTCAGTTGCCCTTCCATCCAAGCAAATCCTTGGGCCAGCATACTCGAAGGGACATTAGCACCAGCAATCGTCAAATAGAAAACCGCTCCAAGCATAGCAAGCATGATTGGGAATCCCCAAATTGGTGACGTTAGCACTTTATCCAGCTTCTCAGAGTGAATTCTATCTTTATTTTTGTAGCTCACGACTTCTTTACAGATGGATCGACTCGTACTATAAATATTTTCAACAATTTCATCTCGCAGGTTTTCACTCGACATCCCTTTCGCGTGGTTAAGCAGGTACGTTAGGGATTGATCACCTTCATGTGGTTGCATTGACCGAGACATTGGATACTCCTCCTCCTTTACTCTCTTTTCTGAAATAATTGTTTAGTGACTCAATAATACTTTCATCACCGTCTAATAAACGTAATGCAATCCATCGAATTGGAAAGTCATCCCCGATCATTTGTCTTACCTTCGGTGTCAGCTCTTCTATTTTCGCTTCAATATCTTCTGAATAGGTCATTCGATAAGGGTTTGTGGGTACATTCCCCTTAGCCATTTCATCAACCGTATCCAACAACTCTTTAATTCCAGTTTTATTTCTTGCGGATATTTTCACAACTGGAGCTCCAAGCTTCATACTAAGAGCCTCACTATTTACTTCAATCCCTTTTTTCTTTGCTTCATCCATCAGGTTCAAACAAACAATGACCCGATCGGTCATCTCTAATACTTGAAGAGCAAGATTTAAATTCCGTTCAATCGAAGTGGCATCCAAGACCACCAATGTTACCTCCGGCTTTTCAAATACAATGTAATCACGAGCCACCTCTTCATCAGCAGAATTGGAGTAAAGGGAATACGTTCCCGGTAAGTCTATAATGGTGAATTTTGATTCGTTATGACGAAACTCCCCTTCTGCATGAATGACGGTTTTTCCCGGCCAATTTCCTGTATGCTGACGTAAGCCTGTTAATAAGTTAAACAGTGTACTTTTTCCTGTATTCGGATTTCCGGCTAGAGCTATTCTATATGAACTCATCACTCATCCCCTCCTATCTTTTCCACGATAATTTTCGAGCTTTCCTCTTTTCTTAATGCAATCGTTGTATCACTCACTCGAAATGCCATCGGATCCCCTAGGGGACTTTTTTGTATTACCTTAAGCTCCGATCCCCTTACAAACCCTAAATCTAGTAATCTTCTTCTCATCGTACCTTCTAATGATAATGATTTTATAAGAACTTCATCCCCTGGTTTACATTCAGACAGAAGCATGTTTTTTGATTCGGACATCTTTCATTCCTCCAGTAAAGTATATTGCCTGTTCCATAAAAAGTTTCCTCGATGCAACTTTATAGTTTCATCATATTCCCCATAGGACCAATTTGTCAAAAAAAGTTTGAAAATAATTCTTACAAAATTGAAAGGTATTTTTTGATTTAGCTCTGTCGTCTTCTCTCAAACATTAATACCAAAGGAAAAATTTCAAACCATTAAAATATACATTTAATTAATTGTTCATTTTTAACATTATTGTAAAAAATAAAATTATTTTGTAATTATTGACATAAACTTTTATACTTAAAGAACTAGTTACTGTTAGGAGTTGTTTTCATGAACAGAGGCAATACCATTACCTTACCTATGCAATTTGTACTTACATGTTTTGGATTATTCCTTTTTAGTGGCGCTGGTTCACTGCTTGCCTATGATAGCGAATTAGTGATCATGCTGGGTAAATACATTCAAACTTTGAGGGAAATCGTTCAAGATTTTTTTCACCCAACCTCTATTATCATCGAAATTGGAGAGCCCTTTGATACCAAGAGCTATCCAATTTATCCACTGTTTTTTCAGTTGTTCGGCTACTCATTTTCCCTTTTACTTCTTGCATTTTTACTCGCAACCTTTATATCTACCATTCTAAGTTACTTATTTATGTTTCTGCCAAGAAACGTGTACCGTTTCTGCTTTCGGTTGCTGGATTTGTTAGATTCCCTTCCAGATGTACTCATCATTGTCTTTATCCAGCTTTTCATCATTTGGTTTTTCAAGAAAACTGATATCCTGTTGTTTGACATCTATACGCTAGGTGAAGAAAAAATCTATCTTCTTCCTATTATATGTCTTGCTGTCATGCCTATCGCTTTCTTAACCAAGCATTTTTTATTCCAGCTTCGTGAAGAACAAGAAAAACCATACGTAGAATACTCATTTTCAAAGGGCTTCTCTAAAGCCTATACGATTTGGGTTCACCTGTTTCGGAATGTTTGGATTCACTTTTATTACCACATTAAACCGATTTTTCTACTCATGCTGTCAAACCTATTAATTATTGAGATCCTTTTTAATATTCATGGGTTTATGAATATACTCCTTGATGTATCCAGCAATACACCAAGTGCATTTTTCTTAGGGATGCTGATGATTTACATTCCATTCTTTGTTGTATTTTCAATGGGAGCTGTGTTCTTAAAAAAATGGCTGCCTGACGAGGAGGTTCGTTCATGAATATCTTTCGATCGCTTCGATTTTGGCTGCCCCTAAGCTTTCTGATCATCCTGCTGGCTGCGAGCTTTATAATCTCTGCATTCTATCCTGAGCTTTTGGAGCAGGGGCCGCCCTATTTAAAAGATGAAGAAACAGGAGAGTTACTTGCTGATCCTCCCTATACACCGTCTGAAATGAAGCCATTGGGGAGCGATAAACTGGGGAGAAACCTGTTCTATATCTTGATTGCAGGAGCAAAATACACCCTATTATCAGCTGCTATTATTGCTCTTCTTCGCATGATTGGAGGATTTGCATTTGGTATTGTGTATGCTTTTCTTCCAAGTTGGAGCAGACAGGTTATCAAAGGAATTGGGGATACATTCAACTTTATCCCACTAGCGATTATTGCCTTTGTGCTTCTCACTCCTTTACAGCTTGCCTTTCAGTCAGGCGCATTGTTCTCATTTCGTTTTCTCGTCATTGAAATCATCGTGATATCCGTCATCGTCATCCCTTCTCTCGGTATGTACATAGGAGAAGAGATAAAGGAATATTTGAAAAATGATTTCATTACCGTTTCCAGGCAAATTGGTGCAAGCAAATTCTATATTATTAAAAAGCACTTGCCACCACAGTTCAGCAGAAATGCTCTTGTTATGTTTTCAGAACAGCTTTCGCAAACACTTTATTTACTCATCCAGCTTGGTGTCCTTTACATTTGTTTAGGTGGACTTAAGATCGTGGAATTTGGCATCATGGAATCGGTACCTGAATACTTTTCTTATACAAATGAATGGGCAGCAACCATGAGTATTAACCTCCATCAGGTGTTCCTTTATACATGGCTAGCCCTTGCTCCTCTTGGATTCTTTGCTGTATCGATTTTCTGCGTCAATGAAATCACACGGTTCCTTAAAGAGGTATTGCTCGAGGATACGATTGCTGTTAAAAAGAACAAACAAGAAAACATAGCTCCTTACTCTTCAAAGGAACTTGAAGAACCATTCACTTTCTCACGTAACGTCCATTCAAAGGAGGGCTTCCATTGAAAATAAAACTAAGCGCTGCCCTTCTTTTTGCTTTCCTATTGTTAACAGGCTGTCGGGTGGAGATGGCGACGGAACAGGTACATCCTATTCCAAAGCCTACGGGTATAAAAGTTGATATTGCCGGAACCGTTATGCTTCAGGAAAAAGAACTTATTGTTGAAGGACAAACCAATCTCCCGAAAGATGCCATCATGTATGCTGGAATCAAAGAATATGGAGATCATGAATCATACGCCAGGGTGATCAATGCTAAGGCCGAGGAATTTGAAGAATATATAGCTGAAGGTACTGGAAAGGTGAATGATGAGGGACAATTTCAAATAAGAATTGATCGCATCAATCCAAAAAAACGATACAAACTGGAAGTTCTCTTCAACCCAGCCATACAAAAATCAAAAATCCAGGAAATCTACGGAATGACAGGAGAAAATATTAGGACCAACATCGGGTACACAGAATTCAAACACAACGGAAACTTCGTGAATGGGATGATAAAGGTTGCTCCAATTGTAAACATCGATGACTACAGCGGCAATGGGTTCAAATGGAACTTAACGGACGTGTTTCAAGGGAAATCCAGACCACTACAATAAAACATAAAAACAGCATCATTCAAACATGAATGATGCTGTTTTTTTCTACTATTCTATTGACTTAAGTCAATGAGACATTTTACTGATGGAGGTACAATACATATAATCTTGATACTGATTTTAAAGGAGGTTCTTAATGAAAACATCATTAATAAACCAAAATATTCAACGGTCATCAGCAATCATTGCAGGTGTTTCATTACTCATCATGGCAGTTGCAGCTTTTATATCTTACGGTTATGTTCATCTTTCACTGATGGTAAGTGGAGATCCTGCTTCAACAGTCCGAAACATCCAAGAATCCTTCTCCTTATTTCAATTAGAAATCGTTGGATGGGTTGTTATCATTCTTTTAGACATTGTTATTTCATGGGCTTTTTATGTTTATTTAAAGCCTGTGCACGCAGAATACTCCCTATTGGCAGCCTGGCTTCGCCTGATCTATACGTCCATACTCGTTTCTGCTGTTTCAAATTTAATTACGGCTAGCAGAATCCTCCAAGAAAACACTTTTTCAACTGAAATGCTTGCTTCAAAGATCATGACATCTATAGGAAGTTTTGAATCCATTTGGTCAATCGGGTTAATTGTATTTGGCACACATCTAATCTTGATTGGTTACGTCGCGATGAAAGCCACTCATATTCCTAAGTGGATCAGTATTTTATTAATAGTAGCTGGAGTCAGCTACATGCTTATTCATGTATTACATGGTTTTCTCCCACAGTTTGATAGCGTAACGACAATATTGAGCATACCGATGATGATTGGTGAAGTAGGATTTGGTATCTGGCTATTGCTAAAAGGGGGAAAGGTCAATCCTTACATGGAATGATGCCGTTTTTTAATGCGGCTCAATGACTCTGGAGTGATACCAAGATAACTGGCAAGCTGATGCTGTGGTACTCTGTTGACTAGGTCCGGCCTCTCTTTCTGTAAATCTTTATATCGATCTTCTGGTTTTGAAGAGATAAACGCAGCAAAATCATCCTTCATTTTACCCATATCTTCTTCCACCATTTTACGAACCATCCTTTCAAGAAAAGGATTTTCATTATAAAGATTTTGCTCTACTGTTACATCACCAACGACCATAACACTGTCTTCAAGACAAACCAAAGAATAGTTAGATGCTTTATCAATCGTATGCTGATTAAAAACAGTTACACTCTGCTCTTCTGTATAAAAATCCGATGTAATTTCTTTACCTGACTCATCAACAGAAAACTGTCGGACACATCCTTTTAATACAAAGTAACATTTATCAGGAACCTCACCTTGACGTAATAGAATGCTCCCCTTCTCAAAAGTAGCAACCGGAACATCTGCTGCCACTTTTTCAAGTTCGGGCTCACTTAATTCAGAAAAGCGTTTCATATAGTTAATAAGGATTTCTTTCATACATTGCCCCCTCTTTAAATATTTGGAATTATCTGTTTTAAAGCTATCATGTAGGGATAAACTGCATCAAGACTTTTTTGTCTATCAAATCAAAAAAGGAATCCAACTAGTTGGATTCCTTTTTTTACACTATTTTAAAACTAAAATTGCTACGCACTCAACATGAACCGTATGAGGGAATAAATCTACGGGCTGAACCTCTTTTAAAGTATATCCAAACGGTTCAAGCTCCTTAATATCCGTTGCGAAGGTATCTGGATTACAGGATACATACACAATACGGTCTGGTTTAGAACGTCCAATTCTTCTCATCACTTTTCCACCTGCACCTGAACGAGGAGGATCGAGCATCAATAACTCTGGATGTCCAAAGCTCTCTAACATTTCGTCGATTCCTTTTCTTGCATCCTTCGCCAGGAAGGTTGTGTTTGAGATGCCGTTATCCTCAGCATTTCGTTTCGCCGATTCAATCGAGCTCTCAACAATCTCAATTCCTGCAAGCTTGCCTACCTTGCTTGCGAAAGGAAGAGAAAACGTTCCGACACCACAGAACAGATCAATCATCTTTTCTGTTTCCTTTGGTTGTCCCAATTCAATCGCTAAGTCCACTAACTTCTGCGCCTGTGTTGGATTGGTTTGGAAGAAGGTATCAAACCAAAGGCGGAAACGGTAGCCCGCCATTTCATCATAAATGTAATCACGTCCAGCTAAGAGATGAATTTCCTCCGCTTGCGTCCGGTCAGCCCATGCTGTATTTTCCATCCATAACAAGCTTTTTACTTGAGGGAATTTCTCGCTAATACGATTTACCAAATCATCAACGGCCTTTTGATGAGCAGAAGGTGCTTCTGTTGCGAATAACCCCAGCATAAGCTCACCTGTTTCAAAGGATTGTCGAACCATTAAATGACGAAGTAACCCTTCGTGAAGATCCTTGTTATATCCTACTAGTCCGTGATCCTTCACCCAATCGGCTACTTCCATGGTCGCTTCCACCATTTCTTCACTGGCAATCAAGCATGTTTCCAGTGAAATGATTTTGCGAAAGTTTCCTTGCTCATGTAATCCCAATTCGCCTTCTGGTGAAAACGTAAATTCCATCTTATTACGATAACGCCAAGGATTGTCCATACCTAAAGTATCTCTTACAAGATCGGGATCATAGCCCTGCTCTGCTAATGCATGCTTTACGTGATCCGTCTTTTGCTTTAACTGACCTTCATAATCCCAATGCTGCCACACACATCCTCCACATCGTTCAAAGTGGGGGCATGGCGGTACCGTTCGTTCAGGATGGGCCTCCAGTATTTCATCGGGCATAGCCTTTCTTCTTCTTCTGTCAGGCTGGTCAACCGTTAGCCGAACCTTTTCTCCTATTAGCGTTTGCGGAATAGTAAGCCTTAATTTCTTAGGATTGCCAAGTTCATTTTCTCGCCAAATGACGGCTTCTCCTGAGCCTTTCCGATCAAATTGTTCTATATGAGCAACCATTGTCTCTGGTTTGATATTCGTCAATTTTGGATCCTCCTTGATAACTTCTGTCTAACTTTATACTTTATTAAAATTTGAGGTGTATTGCAACTGGTTGTAGGACATAAAACCTGTCTCCTCTATCCCATTTACAATTAGTCCCAACTCCCCTATACTAACTAAAAAAGCGAGGTGTTAGATTTTGGCAATCGTTACCGTAGATTTTGATGGTACTCTCTATCAAGGAAACTCCTTTAAAATCATGCTTCAAATTGGGAAGAAACGATTCACGAAGAAGCAGTGGGCAATTGTAGCAGGTGGATTAGTGAAGGCGGCAGCTATTGGTTCAGTCAGAGGCAAAAACAGGTTTCGCCACGAATTTTTCAAATCCTTCGCCAAGGCATTTAAAGGGAAAACAGATAAAGATTTAGAAGAATTTTTCCAGGAGCTTGTTGATTTTGGAAGAGAAGATATTCACCAAACCCTTGTCCACAAAATCCGTGAACACCAAAAAGACGGGGATACAGTCATATTACTATCAGGTGCACTTCAACCCTTTTTAAAAATCTTTACAAAAGACTTGAAATTAGACGTTCATGTTTTAAGCACTGAATTACTTTTTAATGAAAAAGGTCATTGCACAGGTGAGCTTGGTCCAATCATTAACGGAAATGTGAAAGTGGAGAAATTACTCCAATGGATCGAGGAACAGCAGCACTTAACCCATCATTCAAAAGAAATTTGGGCATACGCTGATAGTGAGAGCGATATCCCCTTATTGAAGTACGTCACCCACCCTATTGTGGTCAATCCAAGAGAAGATATGGTGAAAATTGCGGAACAAAATGAATGGTCGATTTTTGCTTAGAATAAAGATGCCCCTGACTTCCTAATAGTCCGGGGCATTCTTTATTTTTAATTATCTAGTTCGTTCTACATAAGGATAAAGAGGATCTCTTAGTGAAAATTCATATGTTTCGCCGTTTACAATCCCAACGACTTTTTCCCCATCATATAGCTCCAACATGAAATCAGCCATTTCCTTTGCTGTATGAAATTGAGGAATGGTGCCTTCATATTGAAATTCATCCATATCCATAGAGCGTTGTGCAAATTCTGTTTCTGTTGCAGCAGGTGCTAATACTTTAGCCTGCATTTTCGCTCCCATCGCCTTCAATTCTTGAGCAAGTCCTTCGGTAAATGCACTAACATAAAACTTTGTGGCACAATATGTCACAGCACCACCTACAATCGTATATCCTCCAGCTGAGGACACGTTTATTAGCTGTGTGCCTTCTATGGATGAATAGTCTCTTACATATAAAGATGACAAAATGGTGAGGGCTTCGATATTCAAGTGAAGCATGGTTTCAATTTTTGGAAGCTTTTGTTCACCAACTGGATCAAAATTCCCAAAACCAGCGTTATTGATCCACGTTTCAATGTCATAGTCTTTCAACGAGTTATAGAAATCATGTACATTTTCTGAGATTGATAAATCAGAGGTCTTGATAACAACCTCTAATTCAGGATGCTTCTGTTGTATTTCTTTTTTTAGTTCTTCAAGCTTTTCTTCTCTTCTAGCAACGATAATAAGGTTTTTCCCACGACCTGCAAATGCGTGGGTTGCTTCATATCCAATTCCAGAACTGGCACCAGTGATAACTGTATACTTCATCATGTTCTCCTCCTAAATGGACAATGCCATTGAATTTTCGTTACTAGTATGAGTATAATGGCTAGAGTTTACTCTAGGTCAAGTGATAGACTTGAACAAAACAGTAGGAGGTAACTATGTACTCAATCGGTGAAGTAGCAGACCTGTTCGGTATAAGCGTTCATACATTACGATACTATGAACAAGAAAACATCCTTTCCCCTCTTCGCAATCACAACGGAAAAAGAATGTATGATGAATCTCAAATAAAATGGCTCCGCTTCGTCCTCAAACTAAAAGAAACGCAAATGCCCATTGCCCAAATAAAAGAATATACGAAATTCGTCAAACAGGGTGAAGAAACAACATCTGAACGTATTTCCCTTTTAGAAAACCATCAAAAGATGATTCAGCAGCAAATAGATACCTTACTCGCTACCAATGAGATGCTGGAAAAGAAAATCACTGGTTACAAGATTTGGTTGAAAGGGAAGAATTCGTAGGTAAAACCTGTATATTGTTTCATTTGATAATTGTTCGATTTTTCATAGGAAAACTTGCCGATTCACCCGTTTATCTTGCCGTTTTGAGAGTTAATCTTGCTGATACGAGGATTAATCTTGCCGATATTGCTCATAATCTTGCCATTTTACTTTTTTTGTAAAAAATTATACAACCATTTCGCCTCACAAATAACAAATCGAGCCGATTTACCTCTTAATCGAGCCGATTCCATACAAATACGAGCCGCCTCAACGACTAATCGATCCAAAATGAAAGCTAATCGAGCCGATTTTGATCATAATCAATCCATTTTACTTTTTTTGGATATTCTAACGCCAACACCAATAAAAAAGGAACCCTCCAATAAAGGTCCCTTCCTCAACTACTATCCTCTTCTACACGTACTAATTCCAAAAGGAAGATAGAGTGGACACCAGTTAATAAATGCTGTTAATAATAAGACTCCACCGAATAAACCAATCCATTTCAAGCTGCCTTCTATAAAGAATAATAAAGATAAAAGAATGATTCCAAGAATGATCCGAATGACTTTGTCTACACTTCCAACGTTAGATTTCATGGCAAGTTCTCCCCTTTCAAACTCATTATCTCTCAAACGGGAATGAATTGTATGTGAGAAATGTTACTTTTACAGGTGAAAACAGCCTGAGTCTATAAAGAAGACTCAGGCTGTTATATGAATTGTCCTTAGACATTACTCGTCATTTTTATTCTTTTTGAACACTTTGTTTGAGACACCTTTTATGGCTTTGGAAGAGGTATCGGTTGCTTTTCCGATGACGTCTTTTCCAAAACTCGATGTATTCTTGATCACGTCTGATGACACATCCGCAGCCTTACCAACTAAGCCTCCCTCTCCTGAAACAGACTTTACAATGTTGTTCGCTGTGTCCGCTGACTTATGAACCAGATCATTGGCTTTTTCTGACGTGTCCTTTATGATGTTTCTACTTTTATTGTTTTCTTGTGTGATGTCGATCTCCTCCTTGTAAATGTGCACTCTCTACATCTATATGAGAAAGGAGGATGAATATTCGGATAAAAAAATGCCTACCCCAATTTTACAGGGCAGGCATTCTTTAATCATTATTTCGCTTGTAAACGACTAATTCGGTCATCCAAGTCAGGATGGGTTGAGAAAAGAGCCGATTTTCTTCTATTATTAATTTTCATTGTGGCAATGGCTGTCTGCTCTTCACCTTTCATACGGTTTGAATAAGCCTTCAGCGTTTGTAAAGCATGGACCATTTTATCTTTACCGGCTAAGTCCGCTCCACCACGATCGGCGTGGAACTCACGGTGACGTGAAAATGCAAAGACAACCATACTGCCGAGTATTGAAAAGGCGATTTGGAAAACAATCACAGCAACGAAATGAACGATGGGTGCCATTTCTTCTTTAACAAATCGAGAAGCAACCCATGCAGCAATTCTCGCCAGGAAGACAACAAAGGTGTTGACCACACCTTGCAGCAACGTCATGGTGACCATATCTCCATTGGCAACGTGGGCAATCTCATGGGCAATTACACCTTCAATGGCATCATCATCCATTTGATGAAGCAAGCCAGATGAAACGGCAACCAAAGATCTTTTCTTCGTAGGACCTGTTGCAAAAGCATTCACTTCAGGAGAATGGTAGATTCCTACCTGTGGCATATGTGTTAAGCCTGCCGCTCTTGAAAGACGGTGAACTTTCTCCACAACCATTTGTTCCTCAGAAGACATTGCTCCATTCGGATCGATGACACGGACGCCCATCATTTTTTTGGCCATCCAACGAGACATAGCTAACGAAATAAAGGATCCGGAAAAACCTATAATGGCACTAAAAATTAATAAAGCTCCAAAATCAATTCCGCCTTGAGCATTGATATAATTCCCCGCTCCAGTAACGGAGAAAATAATACTAATGGTTAGTAATACTAATACGTTCGTTAAAAGGAAATAAAATATACGCTTCCCCATATTGACTCCTCACTCTCATTTCAAGTTCAAATGAACCTGTATTTGAATCTATTATAAATTCTTTTAGGCTAAAATACAAGAATAATAACCGAATTGACGAGACTATGGGGAAGCATTACTATAAAAGGATATAGACGATAAGGGACGGAGGATTCATGGTGGAAACATTTACATTAACGCGAAAAAATATGGCTGACCTGCTCCTATCACTGAATGGTGGCACGAATCGTACTCCTCTCATGGTTTTACAAGACGTGTGGAGCATAGATCTCTCCTCAGCTGAAATGCCTCCCATCTTACAAAAAATCATGAAACCAGCTAAAAAAGAAATCGGCTTTTCCTTAAAGGAAATTGTCTCCTTAGGAAACCAAATTGAATTCACCAGCTTTCCCCAAAGCACGATACAAAACTGGGTAAAGCGTGACGTGAAGGGACTTATTGGCTCTCCTAAGCTCGGCAAAAAATATACGACAGAACAAGCCGCCATGCTATTCATCGTCGAGGATTTGAAAGCTACACTAGACTTTGATTCCATACGAAAGATTCTAACCCTGGTATTTAACAACATTGAAGACACTACAGATGACATTGTGAACCCAACAGATTTGTATGCTGCCTACGCTTCAATTTTTGATAAAATTCATCATCGACCTCTACAAGCGAAAATAAGCTCTCCAACTGGTTCTGTCAATCAGTTGATTGATCAATATATTAAAGAGGAATGTCAGATGATGTTACCTTCTTTTAATGGAGTGAAGGAAGAGAACCTCAACATTGTGTTAAATGTATTGATTGTATCGGTGTTGACGGTGCAGTCTTCTTATTATCAAGCGGTTACGAAGGAATATGTGAATGCTGCGCTACTTGGACACCGAGTATGAAATCATACTCGGTTTTTTATTTTCTTTGTTTTTTTCATCGATTTTAAAAGATATCCTCCCTTAAACTTACGGGGCTCATACGAAATGATAAAGGCATTCGGCTCATATTCTTCGATCATGTTCATTACATTTTTTTCTAAACTTCTTTTTGTCAAAATCTGAAGCTGATAACGGACACTATCCTTCCCCATTCCTTCAAATACGGTTACTCCGATTCCATTGTTCCGAAGAATCGACACCAGATCAGAATTCATATTCATTAAGTTAACAGTAAGAGTTGTATATCCTAGAGCCAATTTAGTTTCAATATAATTCCCTAAAAAGATGCCTGCTGAAAAACCCAAGGCATAAACGAGCATCTCTGGAATACTTTGCTCGCCGCTTAGGACGATGGATAAACCAAATACATAAA
Organism: Rossellomorea aquimaris TF-12; assembly: GCF_001648555.1. GTDB lineage: Bacteria > Bacillota > Bacilli > Bacillales > Bacillaceae_B > Rossellomorea > Rossellomorea aquimaris. The sequence continues at coordinate 190,547 of NZ_LQXM01000030.1, forward strand.
TGAGCGCTTCTAAAAATCCAAAAATAGCTGCAAATACACTCATATTCTTCACAACAAAAATAATGCGAAGAGATAATGTTGGCACTAAAATGATTTGTAATAAAAAAATTAATAGGATGCTAGACATGTCTAAACCCTTCTTTCATTAAAGAAACGTAAGCTATTTTTTTCCGGACACTAAATCTTTTTTTATTATCTCGATTAATTCGCTTACTATTCGTGTAGAAGAGAATTTTTCATTGAATAACATGACAAATAATGGAATAATATACCTATCTAAAATAAGGAGGAATGTCCTATTCGTGTACCCCAGCCGGAAATAGAACACTATTTTCACACTGTAGAAATCAGTACATTTAGCGTTAGCGAAAACGGAGAGAAATTGGTGTTCAGTACAAATTTAAACGGTGAATATAACCTGTGGGCAATGGATTTTCCAAATTCCTTTCCATACCTACTAACTACGATCAATCAGGAAAGCAGCCTCATCCATGTAGATCACTCCAACGAAACGATCGTAGCAACATTTGAAAACAACGGAGATGAAAATTTCCAATTACATTACCTGCCTCTGTCAGGAGGAACACCTATCCCCTTCAATGAAAAGGAGGCCAAATCAACCTGTTATCATGCTTGCTTTACAAGTACGCAGGATATCTACTATTCTGCCAATCATGAAAACCACTTGTTAAATATCTATAAAACCAATTTGCAAACGAGTCAAACCACCCTTATTCAAAAAGGAGAAAAAGCACCAATCGTGGTAGCGGCTGTTTCTTCAAATGATTCATCCTATGTTTTTACGGAAAGCTATTCTAACACTCATGTGGCAGCTTTTTATCAATCATCAGGGGATAAAATATCTCTTGTCCCTGATCCAGCTGTGCCTCATACGATCCGTGACGTTTTATTTTCAGACGACACTGTATATTTCGTCACAAACTATCAATCAGAGTTTTCTTACCTTGCTTCTTTTAACCTCTTAACTTATGAATTTCAACCTCTTCTAAAACTAGAAAAAGAAGAAGTAAAAGCCATTCAATGGCATTCTGATACAAGCAGTCTATTTATAGCAACGGAAAAAGGTGTTCAAGATCAGCTATACCACTATGACATAGCATCGGCAAAGGTTGATTTCATTTTAAGTCCCTGTGATATTATCAAAAAAATGATCCTGACTAGGGATGGAACTCTATTTCTATTAGGTATTTCAGCAGACAGGACCGATAATATTTTCAAGTTGGACCATCAAAGGAACTGGACCCAGATCACCAATAATAAAGTACTCGGGATCAGTGAAGAAGACTTGATTAAACCTGAAATCATTCATTATTCTTCCTTTGACGGACTGGAGATTGAAGCTTTATTATTTAACCCGAAGAATCCAAATGGCTACACCATCCTATGTCCTCACGGCGGTCCACAAGAAGCAGAACGAATGATGTATAGACCATTATTCCAATACCTTGTACAAAGTGGTTATGCCCTTTTTGCTCCAAACTTTAGGGGGAGCCAGGGATACGGTGCATCTTTCGAAAAAATGGTGGAACAAAACTGGGGTGGTGGTCCAAGGCTGGATTGTGTGGCAGGGATGGATTGGTTGATACAAGAGAATCTCGCAGAGAAAGGAAAAATCTTTGCTTTAGGTGGAAGCTATGGTGGATATATGAGCCTTCTTCTTGCTGGAAGGGATCCAGACTACTTCTGTGGAATAGTCGATATATTTGGCATATCCAGCCTACTCACTTTCCTATCTAATGTCCCGGCCAGCTGGAAGCCACTTATGGATCAAATGGTTGGAAATCCTGAAAAGGACTACGACAAACTTGTGAGAGATTCTCCCATTACTTACATAGAATCCATGAATACACCTATGCTCATTATCCATGGGCAAAACGACCCTAGAGTAAAAACGGAAGAATCCGAAAGAATGGTTAAGCATTTACAAGACAAAGAAATCGATGTGGAGTACCTTCTATTTGAGGATGAAGGACATGGATTTTCGAAAAAACGAAATCAGATGGTAGCTTATCGGGAGATACTGGGATTTTTGGGAAAACAGATAATCAATAAATAAGCTGAAGTTCATAGAAAAATGCCTAGTCACAGGACTAAGCATTTTTCTTTTTATCTAACTTTTTTATTGGAATCCATACTTCTTCAACTGCTTCTAAATCAGTGGGGTTATACTCTTCAGTGAAGCGTTCAAAATGCTCTCGTTCATCTAATCCATACCCTGAAGTCGGTAGCCAAGATTCGTATATGTATCCTAACGTTTCGTTAAAACGACTGGCTGGACCATGATGAAGGAACATAGCATATAAGCCACCACTCATAGTAAGTTGCTGCATTTCTTCCATTCCGTTATCAAAGCTCTCCACCTCCACTGCTGCCCATTTTCGAAAGATGGTGGAAGTACTGTATAGCGTAGGATCAAATCCACTTTCAAAAACTTTCACGTTATACAATTTCTCATCCAAACTGTATGGAATGGATGTGCGGTGAGGCATGAAGCCTCGCCACAGCTCTCTTGTAGTATCCATCTCCAAAGACATACTCATAGATTTTCCGATTAATTTCTTTTCTTCTAACTCGACAATCGTCCGTTCCATTCTTGTTTTCATCTCCTTCAACTTTTGTCCTGAACGTTTAATTTTTGAAGCTCGTTCACTGTAACAAACTTATAGCCTGCTTCAGACAAGGATTGTAAAATCTCTTTCAATACTTTCTGTTCTTCTCCAGTTTGATCATACATTGGGTGAATCAATATGATAGAACCGTTTTTACTATTTTTCTTCACATAATCAACCTTATTAGCCGCACCATCTGGTTCAATATCCCAAGTGATGGTTTCTCTATTATGTTTGTTTAAATAATAAGGCAATATCAGAAGTTTTTTCCCGTTAGGAGGGCGGAAATCAATTTCACCCTTATAGCCACTCTCTCTAATTAACGTATCTGTTTTCGTAATCTCTTCCTCGATAAAGGCAGGCGTTTTAAAAATCATTCGTTGGTGGGAATAACTATGGTTCCCAATCTGATGTCCTGCATCTGCAATCTTTTTCGCTTCATCAGGATTTTTTTCGATTTCATTTCCAATGAGAAAGAATGTAGCTTTTGCATTGTAATCCTCTAACAACGGTAGAATCTTGTCTACATTTTTTGTAGGTCCGTCATCAAAAGTCAATGCCACTACTTTTTGCTGAGTTTCTACATGATTGGTTAGCCCACCAAACAGTTGAATATTTCGAGAGTTCATTAGTTTATAAGTACCTAGTAATAGCAGGAACACGACTAAGATTAGAGTAATAAATATCTTTTTCATAAGGGACCTCCTACTGATATAAAACTAGTTTACTATCATTGGGGACATATAGAAATAGATATTGAATCTGAAATACGCATAAAAAAAGAACCCTTTTCATAAAACGAATAAGGGTTTTTTCTAGACCGTCATTTTCCAACTTGAACCTGCCAACCAGTTTTCCTTTTCCTTATAATCAGGCACGATTTTTCCAACGAGACGCCAGAAAGAACGATCGTGATTCAGATGAACCATGTGGCACATTTCATGAACAACTACATAGTCAATGACCTCTTGTGGTGCCATGGCCAGTCGCCAGTTAAAGGTTAACTGCCTTCTTGAATCGCAGGTTCCCCAGGTGGTTTTACTATCTGAAATCTTGATAGAGCGTGGTTTTGCTTTGAAGTGACGTTGATGAAGAGAGATACTCTTCTCTACTAACGATTTGCACTGCTGGTAATAATATCGTTTTAAGGCTTGTTTTATTTTGTCATCCTCAAGCTGTTTCACATAGATGTGAAGAGTTTTTCCGTCAAACATGACACGGTCTTGAGGGGTCGTTGAATCCTCATGGATTTGTATTGGAAAGGAGTTTCCTAAATAAAGAAAGCTCTCACCCGGCTCATAGTTTTTCTTTTGTGGTCCAAGCAGTCTTTCCTTCATTTCTTTGGATTTTTGCAGAATCACATCCCACTTGTCCTCTAGTATTCGAAGTACAGCTTCATCCGGTGTTCCTTTAGGCGCATGGATTTCAATGTTGCCATAGTTATCGAGATAAATGCCGATGGAGGCACGATTTTTGTATTTCACTTCGTAATGGATCGTCTCACCTAAGTAAGTATGGTTCATGTCATCAATCCCTGTATCTTATCGCTAATCCCTTTAAAAAGTTTCGAGCGTATCGATCTCCACATATTTTATAATTCTTATGTCCTTCTCTTCTTAAAAGGGCACTTAATTCTCCTTTTGTGATTATTACTCCCGCATCTTCTAAAATCTCAATGATATCCTCACTCGTAAGGGTCAAGGCGATTTTCACTTTCTTTAGCAAAAGATTATTCGCATGTTCATACGACAATTCCGGTCTTTCCGGTTGTCCTGGCTTGGGTTCTTGTTTTCCTCTTTTAAACGTAATAAAGCCGTTTAAAAAGGACTCATACATATCATCATCACATGGGATATGGTCTTCATCTTCACCAATATCATAATCATCATCATAATCGTCGGTATCCTTCGATTTCGTAAGCACTTTTAGCACTTCTTCTTTTGTTAAATCAATGCCACCAAGCTTAAAAATTTCAACCATTTCTGTATTTTTAATATCGAGAGCATATCGTAGTCGAATTAATATATCGTTATTATCCATGTTCATTTGTGTACCTCCTGAAATTTTGCAATCGTCATTGTTCACTAAATCATTAGCTTAACACTTTCATGACATGTTTTATAGTATGTCCTGAAAGCTTTAATGGCATTTTTGGAAAGAATGCAGTCAATGTAAAAGAGGAAATATATTAAAGTAGTACGAGTTAATTATATACTTTATAATGGATGTAAGGAGGTGATATTCATGGAAAAGCAAATGCTCAAAATATTATTGGAGCTTCAAAAGGATATGAAGGAAACAAAAAATGATATCAGGGAGTTACGAAGTGAGCAAAAAGAAACCAAAGCAGATGTCTCTTCAATAAGAACAGACTTATCGGATACCAAAGCAGACGTCTCTTCAATAAGAACAGACTTATCGGATACCAAGGCAGATGTCTCTTCAATAAGAACGGACTTATCGGATACCAAAGCAGATGTCTTTTCAATAAGAACAGACTTATCGGATACCAAAGCAGACGTCTCTTCAATAAGAACAGACTTATCGGATACCAAAGCAGACGTCTCTTCAATAAGAACGGACTTATCGGATACCAAGGCAGATGTCTCTTCAATAAGAACGGACTTATCGGATACCAAAACAGATGTAAAAACGATTAAAGAAACGGTCAATAGAATTGAAGCATCACAAGCAGAAGAGGTAATTTCTTTGCTTAAATTGACTAAAAAGAAGTCAGATTTCGAAGTGGAGTATTTGAATACAAGAATGACAGACATCGATAAGCGGGTATTTAATCTTGAAAATCAAGTGGAAGGTTAATAGTCACTGTACGAAAAAAGGTCGAATATAAAACCTTCCTTCTCTTTCCTGCGACACAAACCACATAACATTAATCCTACCTACAATGACCCCATCTAGAACATATTTCCCCCAAGAAAAGTCCAATTTCCTTTGAATGATAAAACAAAAGGTGCGTCCCCCATCACTTTAAAGCGATAGGGGACGCACCTTTTTCAAGAATGGACGAGGGGAAAGCGAATGGTTACGGTTGTGCCGATTCCTGGCTCGCTTTCAAATTGAATGGTGCCGTTGTATTTTTCTACTATGTTATAGCAGATCATGAGTCCGAGTCCCGTTCCTTTGCTTTTCAAGGAGTAGAAAGGGGTACCAAGGCTCTTCACTTCCTCTTGTGTCATCCCTTGACCACTATCGTTAATTTGAATGACCACATGTCGTTTTTGCTTAGTAGCCGTTACGGAGACGGATCCGCTGTGATGAGAGGCTTCAATGGCATTTTTAATGAGATTGATAAGGAGCTGCTTCAATTCAATTGAATGGGCCATCACATAACACCCTTTTTCTACATCGAGATGAATGCTGTTATCATTCAACAACCCGTACATATTCAAAAGTTCCGTTACATCCTTCAACACGGGCTCGATATCAACGTGATTCAGCGTCTCCCCTTGATCAGGCTTTGAAATGGAGAGGAACTGGGAGATAACATGCTCAGCCGTATTGAGTTCGTTAATCATCAGTGAAAAATTCTGCTTGTGATTGAATTCTTTCTCCTCCGCATAATACTGCAAAAATCCCTTCACCACCGTCAACGGATTCCGAATCTCATGAGCGACTGCAGCTGCCAGCTGTCCTGTTGTCTTCATTCGCTCTGCCTGCTGCACCTGCTCATAATACAATCGTTGCTTCTGTATGCGAAGATTGGTTAAATGAAAGATAAAATATAGCAGGATTTGACTTGCCATGAAGTTTACAACGTTTCCTACTACGTCTGTGTATATGTATGGGTATGATTGACCTTTATCCACGACCACAATATAGCTAAACAAAAAGGCAATGAACAACATATTCAATACGAGAGAAAAATAAAAAAGCCTACTGTCAAAAAAAAGTATGGAAAAGGCGGGTATGAAGCAAAGCAAAACAAAGCCCGACCAAGTCTCCGGATACAGATAAAATAAGGTGTAAAAAAACACAGTGGAAGAGATCACTGTGGTGTATCTCAACCATGCATGTTCGAATAGAGGATAAAACAACAAACATGCAGAAATGATGGCTACCATTAATCCATGGATGATAAAACGTGAATTAAAGGGATTATCAATCACCACTCCCATGACCATCAACACGATGATAAAAGAAACAATCGTATAATAATATTTTTTATGTAATCGATCATGAAATTCCTTCATAGATTTCTCCTACTAGTAAACTATTTTTCTCCTATTCATGACAGGACATAGTAACTATCTTACAAATATCGGAAATAGTCAAATGAAGAAAAGGCACCTTTTAAATAGGTACCTTTTCTTTTACCTTTTCAATTTACTTAACCGCTACACCCTTAATCGTCGCTCCACCAATTTCAGCCTCTCTCCCAAACAATCTCGAATAGACGCCTGTATGGTTTTGAAGCAAATCCGTATGCTTTCCTTGTTCTACGATTCTTCCATGTTCCAGGACCACAATTTTATCAGCTGAAAGAACCGTTGATAAGCGGTGGGATACAATGATAATCGTTTGATTTTTCCCGGCTCTCAATACAGCCTCATTGATCTTGGTTTCTGTAATGGGATCAAGTGCTGAGCTTGCTTCGTCCAGAATAAGAATCGGAGCATCCTTTAAAATCGCTCTCGCCAGGGATAAACGCTGCTTCTGCCCACCTGAAAGAAGGCTCCCTCTTTCTCCTACCTTGGTATTCAATCCTTCCGGCAGGGTTTCAATGAGTTCACCCAGCCCGCTATCCTCCAACGCTTTCAGCAATTGTTCCTCTGTTGCATCCTGCTTACCGATTCTTAAATTCTCAGCAAGTGTGCCGCTTCGCAATAATACATCCTGGGTCACGATGGCCATTTGTGATCTCAGCCAAGCTGTATCCCATTCCTTAATATCGCGTCCATCGACTTCAATCCGGCCAACGCCTGTATCATAAAGCTTAAACAACAAGTCGACAATCGTGGATTTCCCAGAACCACTCGGACCAACCAACGCCCACTTTTCACCTGCTCCAATGGAAAAGGAAACACCCTTTAAGACGTTTTCTTCTTTTCCGGGATAGGCAAACGAGACATCCTTCAGCACAATGCTTCCACTTGCTCTTTCACCACGAATGCCTTCATGAACCTCGGCCTCAGAAGCTTCCTTAGATAAAAGAATATCGGAACGATCAAGGGCCGGTCCCGTTCTTCTGACTGAGAGCCAGTTACGAAGTAATCGCTGCATTTCGTTTGCTGCAATCGTCACCAGTCCACCAGCCGTCAGCATCTGTCCACTTGTTAAACCTTGATTCCAAATCAATAACGTAGAGATTAAATAAACCAGTCCTAAGGCAAATCCATTATAGCTCGCAATCACTACCACGGATTGCATTCTTGCCTTTAGTTCTTTAATGGAGTGTTGAACAAAGGTGTCACGAATGGCTATAACACTTTCTACCTCACTATCCGAAACCCCTAGAACCCGTGACAAATGAATGCCGGTTACCGATTCTCTTAATCTCTCAAGATACCTTGAAGCCTCTTTTCTTGCATCGGCTGAAGCTGTTCTTGTTCTCGCCCCTACATAATTAGAGGTCCAATAAAAAATCACACCAAGTACGACACTGGTTACCATTAAGTAAGGATGAATCCATAACAGCACAAGACTATAAATGAAAACGCCCTGAACACTGGCCATGAAGGTTGACCCTTCCCAAGCAAGGAAGTTATGAAGGGTATCGGGATCATCCGAGACCCTCGCCAGCATTTCTCCAGTAGAGTTATTGTGATAATGGGAGTACGGTAACACCTGCAAATGTCGGAATAACCGCAGCTTCTGCCAATTGGTCACGGTCTTTGCGGTTTGATGGCAAAAATATTCATCGATGACCATCATCACTAAATCTAATACGGATGATAGTATCAATAACCACATCAATCCCCATAGCCAGTTGTAGTTTTCACTCGGGATGATGGTATCCACCAGCCAGCTAAGGGCCAGAGTCGGAATTAACGCTGAAAATACTTGACTGATGGCAATGACAACAGAGTCTGCGATGACCCATTTTTTATAGGGCTTTAAGAAGGCAAGTACCCTTCTGCCGTCACGATTCTTCGTTTGGGAGACAGTATTCATCCAATCATCTCCTTTTCCAGCTCACTGTATTGTGCTTTATATAATTCATAGTACTTTCCTTTGCGTAAAAGGAGTTCTTCATGGGTTCCCTTTTCCGCTACCATTCCTTGATCTAAAAGAATGATTACATCCGCTTTTCTCACTGTCACCAAGCGATGAGCAATCGTAATCGTTGTTCGGCCGGGAATCAATTTTTCAAGGGATGCCTGCACTCTTTCTTCTGTTTCTCCGTCGAGAGATGAAGTGGCTTCATCAAATATCAAAACAGGCGGCTGTCGTAAAATCGCACGAGCTAAAGCAACTCGTTGTCGTTGACCACCAGAAAGCTTTAATCCTCTTTCTCCAACAATCGTTTCATAGCGTTCCTCTAATGATTCAATCAATTCCTTTAACCCTGCTGCTTCCACCGCTTGCTCCAGCTCTTCCATGGTGGCGTCGGGCTTTCCATATAAAAGATTTTGACGAAGGGTACTATTTAGTAGAAAGGTTTCCTGAGAAACCACTCCTACCTGTTGCCTGAAGCTGTTCCGATTATATTTGAATAGATTGTTCCCATCTATTAAAACGGAGCCTTGCTGAGGTTCATATAATCCTAGTAAAAGCTGAACCAGCGTACTCTTTCCTCCGCCACTGGTTCCAACAATTCCGATATGGTTCCCTTGCTCTAAGGAAAGAGAAACACCCTTGAGAATTTGTTTGTCGCTTGAGGGATAAGAAAACCATAGATTGTCTAATTCAATTTTTCCTTTTACCTCTCCAAAGGAAGGAAGAGTCTCCTCGTGCTCCTCAGGCAGATCAAAATATTCATAGATTCGATTTAACGCCGGGATCGCCTGCTGAATCGTCAAGGCATGCTCAGCAAGGGAGCGAACAGGCAAAAACATGATGGGAATAAAACTTAGACAGGCAACCAAGGTCCCTACTGAAATCCTTCCATCCCAAATGGCAAATCCACCAATTAACATGACAACTCCAGGAGCTGCAATATTAAATAAGTTTCCCAGTCTCCAGTTGACCTTGCCGATAAGGGCTGCTCGAATGGAGTAATTCTTCCAATCTGTTAGCTTCTTTTCCTGTGTTTCCACTTCCTTGTCCTGTGTTTGATAGGTTCTCACTAATCGAACACTCTCAATGCTTTCCTGTAAATGCTGATACATATCGGCACTCATCTCCCGCTGTACAGCACTCATTTTTCGCATGGTTTTACCTAATGTAAAGGACGGGATGATGTAAATCGCAAACACAACAAACATGACAATGGCAGCTGGCCAGAATAACACAAACACAGCAGAGAACGCCGCAATGGCACCAACCACCTGCTGAAGAATTCGAGGCACAACCGTATTATTCAAGTTTTGAATCGACTCCACATCATGAGTCAAACGGAATAACATATCTCCCCGTGGTGTCGTTGAAAAGAACGACATAGGCGTTCGATGCAGCTTTCGAAAGGCACGAATTTGCATATCCGTAATCACATCGAGTCCAATCTTCACTTGGACATATTCCTGCATAGTTTCAAACAGAGACTTCCCTAAGAATGCTCCGAGAACGCCTCCAACCACCCACAGTAAAAAGTTCATCTCCCCTCCTGCTATCACTTCGTCCACCAGTTTTTTCACCAGTATAGAAGGAACAATCGTAAAGAGACCCCCTATGACAGAAAACGTCAGTGCAACCAATAGCTTTTTCCAATAAGGTTTAAAATGCTCTAAAGTAGTTTTTAATAAGTTCATATTTGATCCTCCCCAAAATTCTATTTTATTACAATTAATGAAAATATTCACTAAAATTTTAGAGGGACGGAGGGACAGGTTCCTTGTCCCAAAAGGAGGGAACTAAAAAAGGGTTAGTAGAAGTTGCCATGAGGCATTCTACTAACCCTTTCCCTTTCGTTCTAAATTTTTTCATCTAATCGTTAATCAACCTCAACCACTACACACCCATAAAAATCCCCTGCTTCAATTTGTTCATTCGCCTTCGCAATCTCATCTAATTGATATGTAGCTGCAATTCGATGCTGAAGTCGATTTTCTTTCAAAGCAAGTGTAATATCCCTGATGGCATCTCTTTTCGCCTCTTCCGGCATGGCATAGACGATAATCAAGCGCAGGGTTAAATCCATAAACATCATTTCTTTAAAGGGTAAGGTCGGTTCCGTTACGACTGTTGAAGAGTAGGTCGCGATAACGCCGCCGATTCGAATCAGCTGTAATACTCTGGGTAAATTCGCACCAAATTCAACGTCGATGACCCGATCGACCTTAACTCCCCCTGTAAAACCTAATACCTCATCCACCATTTCATCTTTTTTATGATCCACCACAAAGTCTGCCCCTGCCTCCATGCAATGCTTGCGAGCTAATTCGTTACTCGCAGTAGCAATAACCGTCGCTCCTGCCTGCTTTGCCCATTGAATCGCATAGTGACCAACACGACCAGCACCTCCAGTGATCAACAACAATTGACCTTCAACAGGACCATCTGAGAACACACTCCGGTGAGCCGTCATAACAGGAATCCCTAAACAAGCACCCTCAACAAAACTCGTATTCTCCGGGAGAGGAATAGCCCGCTTGCTATCAATCGCCACATATTGTGCCGCACTGCCGTGAAGACGGCCATACTGAGCCTGATGAATCCATACTCGTTCACCAATGCGGGAATGAGGAACACCTGGACCAACCGCTTCAATCATACCTGCACCATCACTGTTAGGGATTACCGGACCATCATTAAGTAAGTAGGGAAATGATCCAAGGCGTTTTTTCGTATCAGAAGGGTTCACTCCTGACGTATGTATACGGACAAGAACTTCTCCATGAGCAGGGTCAGGCGTTTGGAACTCACCTACACGTAGAACCTCCGATGCAGGACCAAATTCAGAAAACCAAGCAGCTTTCATAATACATCCTCCTTTTTCTATTTTTTTAGTATGGCTATTATGATGAAATACAATCATTTTCTTTTCGACTCAGCCATCACTCCAATGAAAAAATGGACCAAACCAAATACCAGGATAATGGAATAAGGGATTTCTAGAGACGTTACTTTATTTATGACAAATGCAAAGAGTAAAGCAAGGGCAAAAGAAGATAAGAATGAAATCCAAACGGACTTTAGATTAAAAGATAAATAGCCCATCGATAGGAGTAGGGTAAGAAATAGTAGACTAAAAGAAATCCATTCCACAAAAGGAAGAGACGCCCACACAATCAAGCTAACCGTCACTCCGACAATGACTAGATATATGTAGATCATATTAACCCCTCCATTCTTTTATCTAGTACCCAAATCCGTAAGGGCAAAACACCATAAAAAAAGCACCCATATAGGTGCCTCAAAATCACTACATCAATACCCTTGAAACATATAACCATGTTTCTCTTCAGCAGCCTCGGCATCGGCTTTCGTCACATGAATCGTCCCACGAGGATGCTGTGGGGGAGCATAAATTGAGTACAGCTTTAGCGCAGTGTCTCCCGTATTGATGACATTGTGCCACGTACCAGCTGGAACCATAATAGCGAAATCTTCCTTCACTTCTCTTTGGAAAGTTAAGTTATCTTGTCGATTACCCATTTTCACGATACCCTGCCCTTGTTCAAGTCGAAGAAATTGATCAATTTTTGGGTGAACCTCTAAACCGATATCCTCCCCTGGATTAATGCTCATTAAGGTAACCTGCAAATGCTCCCCGGTCCATAAAGCCGTCCGAAACGTATCATTTTGAACCGTCGCCTCATCAATATTCACTGTATAAGGAGAAGGACCATAATCCTTTAACGCAACTCGATCGTCCTCGTCCGCTCCTAATGCACTTAATCGGTTCGCATGCTCCCATTCATCCTTACAAGCATTCACCAAAACATCATAAACCTGTGGATTCTGGGTCTGTAAACAGCCTATACGAAACAGCTCATAATCCGCTAATTCTGTTTCATACCCTTTTTGCAAACCCTCCCGGTACGAGTGAAAAGGAATACTCTCTACCTGATAGTAAGGCTGACTTCCAGTAAGGGAGGTATAGAGATTCGTTAATTGCCACCAGTTTCGCTGTTCATCCTTCATCATGTGCAGAAGGTCTTGCTGGTGCATTTGATTCGGTGCTGCATTGGCTAACCGACTATAAAACTCGGCAGATGAAGCCTTCCCTTTGATTCCGTTAAGGAGCACCTCCCCTAATTGCTGATGGTTTTCAAGTGAGTTTCTATTCATGTCATTTTGATTAGCATAGCCATAATAAGGATAGTTGTACATACTGCTCATTCCCTTCAGTTTTTTACCACGATATCTTATGCAAAGGAAAGGGAGATGTGCTTTTGACTATTTTTTAATAAGGCTGTATTCGTATTTCTATTTCAGATAAGAAAGAAGTAGTTGATTTCCGCTTCAGGATGCTCGCTTTCCGCGGGGCGCGAGTTGAGCCTCCTCGGGCTTTGCCCTGTGGGGTCTCAACTTTCACGCATTTCCCGCAGGAGTCGAGCACCTTCCGCTCCAATCAACTTTCTCAGCTTGAATTTTTTAAAATTAAAATGAAAACAACAATATTACAAGAGAGATGTGGTCAATAAATAGTAGACATTATGAAAGAAAACAACACTTTCTTAGAATAGAGCTTTCAAACTATTATTTGCATGATCGCAGCAACCCTTTTAATGACAAACGAACGTCGGTAACTTGTCACAATGTACTATGATAAAATGGGTACAATTCATTTTTAATAAATCACGTTACCAATGGAAGGGAGCCTGAAACCTTGTTACCGTCAGATCTAAGAACCAACATTCGAAACGGTCAGCACCAAACCCATACCTCTGGTGTATGTCAAAATTATGTTCAAACCAATTTAGTCGTTCTTCCTAAAGAGTATGCCTTTGACTTTTTACTGTTTACGACGCGAAATCCAAAATCCTGTCCAATTGTCGAAGTACTCGAAGCAGGTCAATTCGAATCTCAATACGCGAAGGACTCCGATATTCGAAGGGATATCCCTTTGTATCACGTATATGAACATGGTCAACTGGTGGAAAAGAAACATCAAATCGATGATGTTTGGAGAGACGATTTTGTCACCTTTCTAATCGGGTGCAGCTTTACGTTTGAAAGCCAGCTGATCAAAGGCGACATTCCTTTACGCCATATTGAGGAAAACAAGAATGTCGCCATGTATACAACAACTATACAGACGGAAAAAGCAGGCGTGTTTGAGGGGCCGATGGTGGTTTCCATGAGACCAATTCCTGATCACCTGGTACAGAAGGCCACGGACATAACTTCATTGTTCCCAAAAATGCACGGGGCTCCTGTCCATATAGGCGATCCGAGTGAAATTGGGATTAAGGATATAACAAAGCCCGATTATGGTGACTTCGTTGGGATTAAAGACGGGGAGACTCCTATGTTCTGGGCTTGCGGGGTCACACCTCAAGCGGTTGCTCTACACGGGAAGGTTCCGTTTATGATTACCCATTCTCCTGGGTGTATGTTTGTGATGGATTGGAGTAATGAGGAGTATTTGCGGGAATAAGAAAGGGGGTGCGTCCCTCGTCACGATAAAGCTTTAACGTGTTGAGGGACGCACCCAAAAACCTTTTTTATCATTTCCCCTTGCTATGAAACGGGTTTCATACATTAGGATAAAAGGAGAATGCGAACTCTCGCATTCTCCTTTTATGATTGGCGTAACGTGATGAGGGCGGCGTGACAATCAAACAATAAGCATAGGAACGGTTCCAAGGAAGTAAGAGAACCGTGCTTGTGCTTATTCTATAGCTACTACTCTATTTCATTTTTATACTTATTTTCAGTTGAATTTTCTCTTGTGTCTTCTATTTGTTGCAGTATGTTTTTTCTGTTCCTGCATCATTTCTAAAAACATAAGGGATCCCTCATCAAACTTGGGTTCTTCGGAATAACCCTTATCAATCGTATTCTGTTGATATATTGAAGAGTACAACTTTTAAGCCAATGTTTAACTCAAGGTTGATTATCATATAACTTTTTGTGTAAAATGTTTGAATATTCTTATAATGGTTAGTATAATAGAAAAAAGGTCAAGGAGCTGATTTCATGAAGAAGAATTTGCTTAACTCACCACAGTCTGATGTAAATCACATGGATTCATTATTTGCAGAAATGATATTGGACGAGGCTCTGCTTACATTTCGAAAAGAGCAAATCACACAGGGCATTGACCAATCATTACGTCAACGGAATAAAGAAGAGTTCCTGCGCTTAACGGAGGAATTAAATCATATTTAGAGTACGGAATAATATCTAATAGGTGGATTTTCTATCAGAAAAAGGACACTTTTCTTGCTGGATGTAGCAGGGGGATTGTTCTTTTTTTTGTGTGAATGGCCTTTAATCAATAAGTACCTTTTTAACAGACTGCCTAAAAGAAATCCTACCTGTTCCCTTTAAATTATCTTTTGAGTTAGGAATGTTTTGGGTGACAGGGATAAGAATCAAATTCTTTATACAATATTCATTTGAGAGGAAATTCTCAAAAAATATTAATAGCTCTTAGGCAGTTTAACCAATAGTAATTATTCAACCCTAATGTTTTTTTATCTGGGACCGTATGTATCATAATTAATTAGAGAGACCTAATCCATTAGTACACCGAGGGACAATACCTCATAAAAGGCATATTTTGGAGAAACCCTCCCTCAAAGTTCTGTGATAAATTGACTATATAGTTTGAAAGCCTGAAAGAATAATATAACTTGGAGTGACAAGATATGAACCTTGAAGAAATCTTCACTAAAAATCCTGCTTTAAAGAACCAGTGGCACCACGAGAAAAATAGAGAGATTAACCCATCAAACATACGCCTAAAAAACAAAGCTTGGTGGATTTGCGACGTTTCCCACGAATGGGAGGCTGCAATATCTAACAGAGTAAACGGCACTGGCTGCCCATACTGCGCTGGAAAGAAAGTTACATATGAAGATAGTTTAAAAGGCAAGTTCCCTCAGTTAGCAAAAGAATGGCATCCTGAAAAGAATGCTAAACAGCCGGAAACGGTTTCTCCAGGCTCCCATAAGAAAGCCTGGTGGATATGCTCAAAGGGACATGAGTGGGAATCTCCCATTCACGTACGATCAAAGGGCTCAAAATGTCCATATTGTTCGGGAAGATTACCAGACGAAAAGAATAATCTAGAGGTATTATATCCATATATCTCCATAGACTGGCATCCTCTTAAAAATAAAAAGAAGCCATCCGATTATCTTCCATTGAGCAATAAAGTAGTTTGGTGGTTATGTTCAAACGGACATGAGTGGGAGGAAAACATTAGAGTTCGAAGTCAACAACAAGGCTGTCCTTATTGCTTTAAAAAAAGACCAAGTCCCGAATATAACTTAGCCGCCCTTTATCCTGAAGTTGCCGATGAATGGCACTCTACTAAGAATGGTGATCTTATCCCCACGGAAGTGATGCCATTCACTTCAAAACTCAGAGCTTGGTGGAGTTGCAAAAATGGACATGAGTGGGAGGAAACAATTGGACACCGAACAAAAGATGGTCAAGGATGTCCTTACTGTAACAGACGGAAAGCAAACGAAGAGAATAGTATTACCTCCACCCATCCTCATTTAGTCAAAGAATGGCACCATGATCATAATGAAGGGCTTACTCCTTCTCAAGTACTATCAGGTACCGAAAGGAAAGTTTGGTGGAAGTGTTGGAAAGGCCATGAGTGGATAGCGTCCGTTAATGATCGTGCCAGAAAAGAAACTGGATGTCCTTATTGTGCGGGCCAAAAAGTATCCCATGATAATAACCTGGCATTCTTACGTCCTGACCTTGCAAAGCAATGGCATCCAACTAACAATGGGAAATTAACTCCCTACGACGTCACCTCCTGTTCATCAAAAAAAGTGTGGTGGCTCTGTGAAAAAGGACATTCGTGGGAAGCACCTGTGTATTATCGAGAGAGAGGAAATGGGTGTAGCTACTGTTCACATCAATCTACTTCTTTTCCTGAGCAAGCATTATTTTATTATTTAAAAATGGTTTTTACCGAAATAGACGGAGCATTCACCTATAATCCTGACAGCAAAGAAAGTGTCGATCTTTATCTTTCAAATAAACATGCACCACTCAATGACACTATCGCCGGCATAGCGATAGAGTACGACGGTGTCTATTACCATAAGGATAGAGTGGAATCTGACCAGCTTAAAAATGATTATTTAATTTCTAAGAATATCGTCATCATTCGAATTAGAGAATTGGGATTACCCAGCCTGGCCTATCATAAAAAATATATAGAAATTTTCAGAGACCTAAAACAACCTTTTACATCTGTCATCCAATTATGTCTTAAAGCTCTAACAACTTTAACGACCCAGGAAATCGGTACTAAATTAATGACTCTCGACGTTGACGTTGAACGTGACGAACTGAAAATCATTGAGATGTACAAAATGAAAATTGAAGAAAAAAGTGTCTCTTCACATGAGGTGCTGGCTTCTCAATGGCATGATACGAAGAATGAAAATATTGATTCAAGAGCCATAAAATTAGGTTCTCAGTTACGTGTTTGGTGGAAGTGTGAAAATGGACATGAATGGCAAACCAGAGTTTCACATCGTGCTGCTGGACGTGGTTGCCCTTATTGCAATAGCTTTAGTGTAGGAGCAGACAATAATCTCGAAGTACTCATGCCTGACTTGGCAAAACAATGGCACCCTTCAAAGAATAATGGTTTACTGCCAACCGATGTTACACCCGGTTCTGGGAAAGATGCTTGGTGGATTTGTGAAAAAAAACATGAATGGAAAGCAAGGATTGGAAGCCGTGCTGGAGGAGTAGGATGTCCCTATTGCAATGGTAAAAAAGTAAGCAGAGATAATTGCTTAGCAGTACTCAGACCGGATCTTGCTGCTGAATGGCACCCTACTAAAAATGGTGAATTCACACCACAGCAATTTGTAACTGGATCTAGTAAAATGGTTTATTGGCAATGCACACATGGTCATGAATGGAAAGCAAAAATTCATCATAGAAATGAAGGCAGAGCCAGTTGCCCTCAATGTAAAGAGGAGATAAACTCCCTAGAGACCCTTCATCCGAAGATTGCATCATTCTGGGATGAACATCTAAACGAACCTCTGGGTCCCCATAAAGTCTCACCCGGTATGAACATGGTAGTTTGGTGGGCATGTCGCTGTGGGCATTCCTGGCAAGCTGGAATCAGGAATATGGTCCGTCGGAAACATAAGTGTCCGGAATGTAAGAGTATAGATAATAGGTAAATTAAGAGAGTCGTTCTTAATTTATGAGTTGAGAAAGGGTTCAAATCTTTATTGTTAAGGGTATGACTCCAATAAACAAAGACCAGATTATTTTTTAATATCAATAGTTCTGACACGACTTCTATGGTTAGCAAACTAATTAAGGCTACCCTTAACAAAAGGGTAGCCTTTTTATCACCAATACAGTTTCATTTATATCTAAACTGATAGGTCATGATGACTATGCTGCTTGTTCTCTTTCCGTACGAATAACTCTTCGTCTGAGCCAGACTCCCCCAAGAAAAAATATGCCCCCTAGAAAGGCAAGAAAAACCAACGATATCCCCCCACCCTTTTGATACGGAAGGTTTGTGTAATATCCATGTTTCTCTCCTAATAGTCCTCTGATCCATTGGGTTTCCAGCTTAGACTTTGTATCAATGGTAAAATTACTTTCCTTTACCACTCCGTTTTCATTAATGTGATAGGTACGGTATTTTATTGGCTTTGCGTTCAGCACTTCTGCGTTTGGTGTCGTTTGCATGGCAACGATGAAGAACTCCTTCTCATTCTCTACCACCTTTTGGTATTGAATAGCCTCTGCAAAATCACCCATCCCCTCCGGATCAGCAGGAATTTTAAAGCCTTTTAGCTCTGCTAACGGTTCATCCTTCACTTCAAAGAGTATGTTCCCACTCTCTTTTTCCACAAACGTATTCACCTTCACTCCATGGAACACTTGAACAGGATCCACCACACCGTCTTCCTCCAGCGAGATAAACTCATACTGGTTTTCAAAACGATTTTGATAGAATGATTCCCTTATGGATTGAACTAGAAAATAAGCTACGAGAGTCATGACAAGAAAACCTGAGATGAAAAAGAAGTGACTTAGATACAACAATCGTTTCTTCTTATTTATTGTCATGGAGTCCTCACTCAGTTCTGTAGTTTTTTATTGGAGAGATCTTTAACCACCAAATAAATAGCTACAGTACTAATTCTTTAAGGAATCCTTATTCCCCTTTGGGAAACGTGACAAATATCTTTGGAGTTTTTGTTATAAATGATGGAATGATAGGTTGATATGTAGAAAATTGGGATTAAGATTCAGATCCTCAATCACCTACATCATCTCCTTCTTTTTCCTCCATCATGCTGCTCATCATGATCATCAACATGATCCTTGATTTGTTCCGATCCCCCTTCAACATTCTGATTAGTTAATTGAAGAAACCTCTCTAATGTAATCACCTGAACAGCCTGTTGTTTTAACCTGTTCATGAGGTAGAAACAAATTAATAGGATAAGGATGATCAAAACCAGAATAATTCCTTTACTCATATGGAACAACCCCTTTCTATTTCTAAGGATATGAAATTATAGGAGTTTGCATGACAACCCTTCCCCTTAATATTTCTTAGATATCCATCTTCAGACTACTAACCTGCCCTAAAGCTCGAACAATCTTTTTTCCCCAGAAGGAAATTTGACCTATAACGCCGAATTTCACCTTATAAAATGTAGTTAAGAGGAGAGCCCAAATGGATAAGCCAGTAAATGTACGTAGGTACGATTTGGATTGGATAAAAGTCATCGCCACTTTCTGTGTGTTTTTGTATCACTGTTCCATGTTTTTCAATCCATTTGAGTGGCATGTGAAAAATAACGAAGTTGATTCAACTTTCATCCTCGCCTTTTCACTACTGCTTGGAAGCTGGATGATGCCTATCTTTTTTGTCATTTCCGGGATAAGCTCTTACTATTCGTTACAGAAGAGAAGCGCAGGTACATACCTGAAAGAACGGTTTATCCGTCTTGGAATCCCTCTTTTATTCGGTGTTTTCATATTGGCTCCGCCACAAGTCTATATGGAGCGTATGGGTAACCATCAATTCACAGGTTCATTCCTTGATTTCATCCCTCACGCTTTTGATGGGTTCTATTTAGAAATAGGAGGCACGGGGAACTTTGCTTTCTTCGGTCTGCATTTATGGTATCTGCTGGCTCTCCTATTGTTCTCACTACTGACATCATATGTATTTGTGAAAACCGATACTTGTAAGAAAATCACGGCCTTCCACTTTCTGTTTGTTTCCATATTGATTATCCTTGCGTCAGCGTTCGTGGAAACTGTACACCTGGGTGGTTGGGATCTCGTCGTTTATCTCTTATTTTTCCTTACAGGTTACTATATTTTCAGCAGCAGCCAATTGCTTGACGTATTGCACAGGACCTTCCGAATTCATTTAACGGTGGGACTGTTGTCCACCATCCTCTATACGGCGTGGTTCATGAATGGCTTGCCTCCAGAGAATTCAGTGGGATCCTTTCTGTTCACATCCTTAATGGTGATGAGCAGTTTCAATCTGATTCTGTCTTTTTATTTCCTGGCCAACAAGTATTTATCCTTTTCCAACAGGGTGCTCAAGTATAGCAGTGAAGCCTCCCTGCCATTTTACATCCTGCACCAGCCGGTCATCGTACTTATTGGGTACCACCTCAAAGACCTTAGCTGGTCCATTCCAGTCAAAGCTGTATTCCTAATAGGGGTTTCATTTACCGTCATTGCACTTACCTATCATCTGGTGATCCGTCCGGTTTCATTCTTACGAGTTCTATTTGGAATCAAAGGAAAGAAACGGGGGATTTCCGTTGAGACGGTTTCTAGAAAAGAGGTCAGACCCCCTGCAGGCTAAGGGAAGCGCGGGGATGGTTCTCATGCTTCCTTTTCGATCAAGACGAAGCAGCAGAACCGTCCCCATGCATGGTTTTTTCCTAGTCATGGTAACGTTTATGAGTACTGGCACCGCAAAGCATGTTTGACAATAAAATAGACCATCCCGATTATATACAAAAAAAGAGAGCCAATTGGCTCTCTTTTTTGTTTCTTACATTTTTTTAGCACGGATAATAAATGATCGATTTTTCGTGCTTTCTAATGAAAAGGAGTTACCGATTCCGTCCATGACATCAATGACAATCTGTAAGTGTTCCCAATAATTGGAGTTAGAGAGATTCATATAATAGGGAGAGTCCAACACATCTCCTATTTTTTCATCTCTGCTACCAAGGGAAAAACCATCAGCTGTCATACAAATCGGAGAAGTGCCATCACAACAGCCTTCTGAATGCAGGAAAATAATTTCCCCAAATTCTTCTTGCAGTTGCTTAATCAGTGACTTTGCTTCTTCTGTCGCAACGACTTTTTTCATTTTAGAAAAAGCCCATTGAACCTTTGTTATATCCAACTAGGATATTTTTAGTCTGTTGGTAGTGACCCAGCATGGATAAATGGTTTTCACGGCCGATACCTGATTGTTTGTAGCCACCAAACGCCGCATGTGCCGGGTATTGGTGATATGTGTTTGTCCATACACGGCCAGCTTCGATTGCACGCCCAGCACGGTAAGCCGTTTCTCCGTTACGGGACCATACGCCTGCACCAAGTCCGTATAACGTGTCATTTGCAATTTCCATTGCTTCGTCAAAATCTTTGAAGGTTGTAACAGATAGGACCGGTCCAAAGATTTCTTCTTGGAAGATACGCATTTTATTATTCCCTTTGAATACTGTTGGTTCAACATAATAGCCTTCTGACAGTTCGTCTTCTAACTTGTTCTGTTGGCCACCGATCAACAGTTCTGCACCTTCGTCTTGCCCGATTTCGATATAAGAAAGAATCTTATCCAATTGTTGCTTAGAAGCCTGAGCACCCATCATAACCTCTGTATCCAGTGGATTGCCGACTTTGATAGCCTTCACGCGTTCAATCGCACGCTCCATGAACTTGTCATAGATGGATTCATGGATTAATGCACGAGAAGGGCAAGTGCAAACTTCTCCTTGGTTTAAAGCAAATAACACAAAGCCTTCGATCGCCTTATCCAGATACTCATCGTCCCCATCCATTACATCTGAGAAGAAGATGTTTGGCGATTTACCTCCAAGTTCTAGTGTTACCGGAATGATGTTTTCCGTTGCATATTGCATAATTGAACGCCCGACTGCAGTAGATCCGGTGAAAGCGATTTTGGCAATACGCGAATTAGTAGCCAGTGGCTTTCCAACTTCCAATCCTGTACCATGAACAACATTTAAGATGCCTTTTGGAAGTAGATCTTGAATAAGGTCAAGTAATATACAGATAGAAGCAGGCGTTTGCTCTGCCGGTTTCAGCACGATACAGTTTCCAGCTGCTAAAGCAGGGGCAATTTTCCAGGTAGCCATCAGAAGTGGGAAGTTCCAAGGAATAATCTGACCTACAACACCTAATGGCTCATGGAAGTGGTAAGCTACTGTATCTTCGTTGATTTCGCTGATTCCGCCTTCTTGAGCGCGAATGACACCAGCAAAATAGCGGAAATGATCGACAACCAATGGAAGGTCTGCGTTCAACGTTTCACGGACCGCTTTCCCGTTATCCCAAGTCTCTGCAACCGCTAACATTTCTAAGTTCTCTTCAATACGATCAGCGATTTTATTTAATATAACGGCACGTTCAGCAACAGATGTTTTTCCCCAAGAAGATTTCGCTTCATGTGCTGCATCAAGTGCCAACTCAACATCTTCAGCTGAAGAACGAGGAACGGCTGTAAAAACCTTACCTGTCACTGGAGAAATAACATCAAGGTATTTCCCTTTTACCGGCGCAACCCATTCTCCACCGATGAAATTTTGATATTGTTCTTTGAAGTGAATTAAAGCATTTTCTGTGTTAGGATTTGAATAAATCATTATGTAGTACCCCCGAAGTATTTTGTATTTTTTGTCAAATTTCGACAAATCTTCCTACAATTCTATATTAGAATATTATCTATCAACTAACAAGACTATTAGTAAAAGTAAAAATTATTAAAAAATTATGTCAACATAACAAAAATCCCCTAGTTGGAAGCACGGGGATTCACCTTTGGGAATCGCGACAAATATATTTGGGTTTTTTGTTGAAAATGATTCAATGATCCTATTTCATCAGGAGAACAATTCCTTCATCATAAATACCTGCTTTACAGTGGTTTGAAACCCCAAGCCCTTATATACGGCATACGATGTTGCACTGACAGGTGAATTCGGGACAAGCCTCGTAATATCCTCTGAAAAATCACCGAAAATCTCAGCCAGCATGGACGTGATAATGGAGTCTGCATCCTTTTGTTCCGGGTCCGCTTCACACTGATACACAATGGTATGAGTATGGTCTCCTTCTTTCGAAAAGGCCTTCCGATAATTCGCATATCCAATGGCTTTTCCATTCTCATCAAGTGCCATCAATGCCTGACTTCCTTTTGCACTTTGCCAATGCGTCTGCCATGGATTCATGCCTTGATAAAAGGATAATCGATCTAATTCATGAATATATACAGGATTTTGCAACGTATACAGACCCGTTGATGTCGTGATGGGAGACGCAGACAGACTTCCTTTAAGCTCTAAATATTCAAGATGATCGACGATGCTGTAGCCGCATTGTTCGTAAAGAGCAATGGCTTTCTCATTTTCCTGAATGGCCTCAAGGGTTGCGATGTCTACTCCCTCTTCCTGATAGATCTCCAATGATCGTTCAATTAACGCTTTTCCAATCCCATGTCTTCTATAGGAAGACGCAACCCCGGTTCCACCGTTCCAAGCGACCTTCTTCCCATCCACTTCCCTTATTCCACTCTTCACCAGTCCTACAGGCACCCCGTCCATAAAAGCGACAATCGAATGCTCCGTCGACAAACCCTCGTTGACCAACCGTGTGGTAAACGCGTCTGCATTCATCGTCATAGTGAAATAATAGCCCTCGAACCCAGTGTTCCAAGCCTGTACCGCTTCATCTAACGTACATTCTTTCAATCTCTTAATCTCTACCATTTCCCTCTTCCTTTCAAGGTCCGTATAATGTTGAATCTATTGTTATTTCTATGTCACTAGGTGAAAACCCTTCCTATACGATAGATTCTCTGGCCATTGAAAAAAAGGTGCCTGCCCCAGGTACGATAACGTTTTACCGTATTGGGGGCAGGCACCTTTTTTTGAACGTCTTTAACCGGCAGGATTTTGCAAAATCATATCGATATGAGGGATCCCATCATCCAGATAGGTCTCCGTTATCGCCTTGAATCCAAATGACCCATAGAACTCTCGCAAATATTCCTGAGCCTGAATCTTCACTGTTTGTTCCCCCCACTCATCATGGATGAAAGCCAACCCTCTTTTAACTAATTCACTTGCGAACCCTTGACCACGATAGGCTTCCTTCACAAGGACTCTCCCAATGGACGGTTCCTTGTATGAAACACCTGCAGGTAAGAGCCTGGCATAGGCCACCACCTCACCGTTTTCTTCCTTATAAAGATGAAAGGCGTGCAGATCCTTCCCATCGACTTCCAGGTAGGGACATTCCTGTTCCACCACAAAGACCCCGGTCCTTACTTGTAGTATTTCGTATAGCTCATGGGTTGATAATTCATTAAAGCTCTTTACCTTCCAGTTCATGATATGGGACACCTCTACTGTATTATTTTTTATATTGTACCATGGAAGCAAAGTGACGGTTCTCATGCTTCCTTCTTCGTCAATGGAAGCAAAAGAATCGCCCAAAAAAGCCTCACACCCAAACACAGTGTGAAACTCTTTTCTATCTTATCCCGGCAGCAAGTTTCTCAGATCGGCGAAAACATATCCAAAATCACACACTCCTCGAGCACTTTCACACGTTGCTAGATGCTTGATGGGAAATATTGCGTATCCACTTGACTCAGGATTCATTTTTTTCCATCGACTTCGAACTTGGATTATTGGTTAGGGCATAAGAAAAAAACGCGTGGGAACACGTTTTTTCTAGTTTACAATTTTGTTTTTCGATAAGTGAGGAGACAATTCCAGTGGTCCAACCATTTAGATAAAAAAGGAGATCTAAACCCTTCACACCTTTATCTTACGCCCCTTCCACTTCACAGAATGAAAAACATTCACCCGAACGAAAGAATAAAGGAAAATCACGGCGAAAAACAAAAAGAAAAGCGGATAAAAAGGGAAATACACCCATCTGAAATCCCCGACCCTGCGGGCAAACCATGCCGTTTGAACGGTGTAGAGGAAATACAGTGCCCCGTTGACGATCATGGCGGCGGTTTCTCCCTCCATAATCGAAGAGATCAATGCAGACGCGCTCGTTAAACTTCCAGTAATCCAGAGGATCACCATCAACATGACAACGGGATGAGTGGATTTGGAACCGACGGCAAAGCTTTTGCACCAGCCTTCGATCAGACTCCCCACCCCTTCCGGATACATGCGGAACGAAATGATCCCCCTGCCGCCCAGGCAGCGAACAGGAAGGTTCTGATCCAAAAAGGCCTCTCCCAGGGCCAGATCATCCATGATGGCACCCTCGATTTTCTCATGCCCTCCGGATAAAAAGTAATCGTCTCGATTACATAGAATACATGGACCGAACGATCCGGCGGCTTTGAACCGGGAGCCCCAGACGGTAAATAGATTCATACCTACCACAACAATAATGTTAAAGACAATGGAGAGATGTTCATACACACGCTCCACGGTGTGATAGGGCTGCAAGGCGAGGATCCCCCTTGCTCCTTTTCCCTGATAGTAATGGAGAAGATTACGTAATCCATCCATACTGGTGAATCTGGTATCGGCATCCAGGAACAGCAACCAGGTCCCTTTTGCCTCCTTAGCACCCCGCCAGCAGGCAGACGATTTCCCTGCCCCGATATTGTGTAGGACCGTTACACCGTAGCTTTCTGCGATGGCCGCGGTACGATCCGATGAATCGTCATCCACCAACAGAACTTCGAATCCCTTGAATCGCTGCTCCTGCAACGACTGCAATAACGGGGAGATCCTGCCTTCTTCATTTCTGGCAGGGATAATGATGGACAGAAACGGCAAGCCGGCCGTACTTTTTGAAATGAAACCTGGAACCGGCAAGGACCAAAACATGATCATGCCAATGATAATCCCCAGGAAACCCAGGATGAGATTAATCACTTCTGAAATTGTCATTTCACCTGCCTCCTTCCTCTAGAACTCACAAACGTGACAATCCCCGTTCAGACTTTATGTAGTTGAATCATCGTACAGATTGCCTGTATCCTGGTGTTCCTGCCTGATAACAGCAAGATCGGGCCACCCACACCTTTCCTTACAATCGTCTGCTTCACTTCTTGCCAACCCCTGACGTAATCGCCGAGATCCGCCCACGATTATATCGTTGAACCACAATAATCGGAAGGTTAAAGACAACGGCATACAGGACCATCACCCATCCTACCGATACTGGATTCCATATGAAGAACAGGGGAGCCGGGAGAATGGAGAGCCAATGGGTTAATTCCGCGCGTTTCGTTTCTGCGGCAAATATCATCAAGTCCCTCGACTTCGTCCCATGCAACCCCTTTTTGCTGTATCCCTTTTTGAAAAAAATCGTGCCATCCAGAATCAAACCCTTCCACGCTTTCACCCGAAATAGACACTGCCACAGTTTTCCGGACTGTTCAAAAGAGAACGTCCGAAACCAGAAATGGTCTTTCAAAAACCAGGTCAAAGGCAGTTTCAAGCAAACAGCCGAAATGAAGAGATGAAAGAACGTCCAGGCCATCACATCAATGAGTATCATCCAATGGACAGGCAGTGATACGATCATGACATCACCCCTTTTTTATCCAGAATCCCTCTCCATAATCTTCTTACCTACAAGCTGGCCGCTTAAGGTAACCATCGGCATTCCGCCGCCGGGGTTCACCGTCCCACCGACAAAATAGAGATTGTCGTAGCGTTCACTCTGTTTCGGATGCTTCAAGCCTTTATTCTTCTTACTGTCCGACACCGTCCCATAAATCGCCCCGCGGTCAGATCCATACGTACGCCTGATATCTTCCGGTGTCCACATATCCTTCGTGACAATGTTGTCACGCAAGCCATCAAGGCCCATTTTCTCCAACTTGATCAGGACACGCTCAGCGAATTGTTCATAGTCCTTTTGCGTATACGGATTCTCATCCCGGATAAACGGAATATGAGGCAGCACTTTGATATTTTCATGTCCTCGAGGGGCCTGAGTCGGATCGGTCTTATTGACATTGACGAGATAAATGACCGGGTCGTCCGGCAGTTCATGGCGGTGGAAGATCGATTCCATTTGCTCCTTCATATTTTCGGCGAAAAAGAAATTATGATGGCGGAGCTGCGGATAACTCTTCTTCACACCCAGATGCATGACGAGACCGGAACTGGCCGGTTCGAATTTCTTTTTTAATTTAGTAATATAATCGCTGTCTTCCTCCAGTAATCGCTCGTAAACCGGAATGACTTCCATATTGGACACATAATGATCGGCCGTCACCCGTGTCCCGTCTTCCAACACGGCTCCGGTAATGTCGCCATCCTTCTTTTCAAGTTTGACGATCTGCCGTCCCAGATGGAAGGTCACCCCCACTTCTTCCGCCAGCTTCACAAGAGCATCCGCGAGCTTGTGCAAACCGCCGGGAACATACCATGCTCCCTGATCATGCTGCATATAGATCATCATGTTCATCACGGCCGGCGCATCGTAAGGGGACGAACCCACATACTTGATAAAATAGGAGAGCATATCGCGAAACTGCTCATGACTGATCCGCTTATCAAGGGATTTATGCACCGTGGACATCAGGTCAATGTTCTTCAAGACATTGAACAGTCCCGCTTGCTTGACGATTCCTCTTGCCGTATCCGCACCTTTAAATAAGGTTTTATCCGTCATATCGTAATGGGTCTTCGAATGCTCCAGCAGCCGTTGATATTCACGAATGTCCTTTTCACTGAGAGAGGCGTTTTTCTCTCGCATTTCGTTCACATCTTCATACAAGTCTATGATATTTCCATCGGGAAAGAAGGAACGCCATTGATGATCCAGCCTTTCAATCTGGACATAATCCTTCATGGATTTTCCACTGGCAGCATACAATTTCTCAAAGATCTGCGGCATCGTCAAAATGGATGGGCCAAGATCAAAACCAAAGCCGTCTTGTTCAAGCCGGTTCAACTTTCCTCCAATGTGATTGTTTTTTTCATATAAGGAAACATCGTATCCCGCCTGAGCGAGTGTAATGGCAGCCGACACCCCGCCGAGTCCGCCTCCAATGATAAGTACCGTTTTCGTTTTCAATGGTTACCGTTCCTCCTGTTCGGAAATCTTGTTTGGATTATGTATGGTTATCTAAAACACGTTCAACATCTGCCTGGCCTTGTGCCAGTGCTTTTTCCAATACATCAAGTTTGTATTCTTTGCACTTATCTTATACCCTAACTCCCTCTCATAAAAAACGTTGAATGTGTTTGGGTGATGGTTCAATATGGAGGGGGTTAAGTTTCAGGCAGTATGTAGAGAGTTTGATATGAATAGTCTTGATAAGACAGGTTTGTGTAATAACCATATTCCTCTCCTGAAAGTCTCCTGTGATACATTGGGTCTCCAACTTGGACTTTATATCAATCGTAAAATCACTTTAACTCTCAAATAAATAAATAAATATAGTACTAAATCTTTAATTCCTTTTTATTAACTCAATCTGATTCTCCGACATCTGGATTAGGGATTCATCCTCTACCAGCTGGGACACCATCAGTGCTTTTTCAAAATAGTACAAGGAACGCTCATGTTTTACTTGATCCCTATATATCTTCCCCATTTGAAAATATAACTCCCCCATTCCAAACAGGATTCTATTTTCCTTGCATTCATTGATACCTTTTCTGATAAAGTACAACGAGGAATCCAACTGACCATCTAAATACTAGGCCCGTGAATAATTGTAGTACACCTTGATTAAGAGGACTTTATCACGAATGAACGGCAGCTGTTTCAAAAAGATCAATATGTCATCAAAGAGACGGATGGCTTCTTGATCATCCTTTATTTCTGTAAAAATATTGGCTTTTGTCAGACTCATTTCGATTTCCTTTTCTGAATAACTCTTCGATGTTGTCTCTTTCATAGAAAGTGCCTCATCCAAGAGTGACATGGCCTGTTTATAATCCTGATGAACTTTATAGAGATAAATGGCTTCATACCAAAGTAATGTCTGTTTATTCTTGAATTGCTTAAAGAGAGGATTCTCCTTCTCATACTCCACCAGTTCTTTTATCTGTTCATAGTTTTTCATCTTAAGGGCTTCACCTAACTGATGTAGAACCTCTTGAACATAATCCATGCGAGATACATACACGCTCTCAAGGAAATAGTTAATATCAATGCCAAGCCTCATAGACAACCGATAAAGTAAGTTGGCAGATGGGGAAATATCACCACTTTCAACCCTGCTGATAAACGATTGACTACAGATATTCTTGCAGAGCTCTTGCTGTGATAAGCCAAAGTGTCTTCTAAGCTCCTTAATTTGTTCGCCAACTCTTCCTTCTTGTATGTCCATAGAAACCTCCCGAAACAATTACTATCTTCATAATTCTCTTACATGAAGGAAGAACCCTTCTGATATCAGCAAAAAAAGCATCCGTCTTGGATGCTTCAGTTTTTCATCGAGGCTTTCGCTTTATTTATTTGATACTCTGATACTTGAACGAGGCCAATGGTAGGGGTATCCCCTTTGCATTCCTGCAAAGAAATGGATCCGCTTCTTTCCTCAATACTGCCACATTCAGTGCTCATTTTTTCTTCCCCTGTTCCAGACTTTAATACGTATATTAACACATTATCATCATAGGATAGTTCATTGAGACTCACCTGACGATTGGCAAAGTTCGCTACCACCACTTTGGCAGCTTTATTTTCATTTACCTCGTCGATAAATAGTAAGAGGTTATCCAGGTTTACTACCTTTCTTTCTTCATCTACAATCGTGTCTCCGTTTTTAACCGATTCTTCCATTGTGTATTGCTTTTCATTTGCAGGGGGATTGTTGGTGCACCCTACTAGCAATATGAACCCAATTATGAAACTAGTCGTTAATACTTTCAAAATGTAACCTCCTTGTCTAGTAATATGGAAGTTTATCCCATTAATAAGTTGTACTTTTAATGTGAGTATATAACATATTATTAAGTTTTGAATTTCTGATGTGTTGCTTTTATAGGAGAGATTTGTTGGTAAAATATGAGGTTTTAACTTTTTTCTTGTTTAGATATGAATATTGTAATAATTATTATTCACTTGTAATGTAATTAACTCTTTGTTTCCATTTGTTCTCCTAGCTCACTCACCTGTACTCCTAATAAACTCCAGCTTCAACGTTTCAATTGGCCCATTCAAGTTCATGGCGATTTCCACTTCCACTGCATCGCCATCCTTAGAATTGGAATGGTATTAGTCATCCCAGTAAATGAAAACATGACCACCTCAAATAAAAATGTTGGTTTGTACATCAGTCTAGCTGAAAACGTGGAATCTAATTCTAAAAAAATCTGATTTTTTGTTACGTGCCTTGGAAAAAATGTGAGAAGGAAATTATCGACTCTGGAATAACTACACTCAAAAATCTAACAAAAGGAATTTCGTTGCACCTACACGCATTACTAATGAAATCAAAAAACTATTCCTTTTTTAAAATACAATAAAGAATTATAATAATTATAAAATATGTATGAATATAACTCATATTACAAATATTAACTATACAAGGAGATGCTATGATTAAAAAAGAGTTCTGGTTAATCAAAGATAAAGAAGCCCACCTTATAACCATATTAGGTTTTAATGGAAAAGATGGGTATGGAGAAATACATTTAAGAGATAAACGATCAACAACATATGTATTTAGAGGATATGATAGACAAAAAGTTATGAAAAAAGCAAAGAATGAATTAAAATCTAAAAATTATTGAAATCTGATAACCTTTTAAAGTAATCAATAAAATACTAAACCAGAAAAGTTCATTCTTGTAGTTTTTCTCTTAAATATATTTCTTATATTCAATGTAATTCTGGTCAAACAAGTTTATGAGAAATCAGGAATGTGATAAAAGGCAACAGACTTTTAAGAAAAAAAGAAATTGGAACATTTTACACCTATAGAAGCATCAAATACGTGAGGAATTTGTAAAGTGGGAGTCCACAAAATGTCTATATTCATAGAAGGATTTAAAATTGTTTACAAATAAAAACTCTCCTTTATTGGAGAGTTTTTTATTCATTCAAACCTGTATCAGAATATACCAAATCAAGTTCTTCTTGATTTCCATCTATATTTTCTTTTTCAATTTCCAAAATTATTTTGCCCATTCGTTCTATTAAACCAACTACTAATGCATTACCCATACAGAAGTACCTCATCCGTTCAGTCATGCCTTCTGTCCACTCATCAGGAAACCCATTCAGCCGTTCACATTCCACTGGGGTAAGGAAGCGCAACCTGTTTGTCTCGGGATCTTCAACAACATGAGTACTTCGATTGACAGTGCCCTCGCTCGTTAACATGGTCCTTCCTGGCCTTTCAAGAGGTTCAGGGAACGCCATGCCGCCTTCAGAAAATATATACTTATGACCTGTAGCCGAAGTTCTTTCTATTTTCTTAGGGCCTTTTAGATATTTAAATTTATCAATTGCCGCCTCTGACAAATAGAACCTTTCATCCACACCTGACTGAAGAATTTCTCTCAAGGAAACCGGTGATTCTTCCTTAGGTGTAACTTCTTCTGTATAAACTAGGTCATCCCTCATAATGCCTGAATTATAATAATTCATCGAAAAGTCGTCGGAAATCTCAACTAAATCCTTTTTCATGATGAATGACTGAGGTTTTTTCTTTTCAGAAATCCCCTCTTTTACCGGGAAAGCTTTTGCAAAAAATCCCTCCTCATGAATCATTTTGCTCTCATCTACATTTCTTCTATTGATAACATAAGAAGTTTCATTTTTGGTGGCAAAGATGAAAACCCTCCTTCTTCTTTGTGCTTTTCCATATTCAGCAGCATTGATAATCCTCCACTCTACTGAATATCCTAGGTCTCTCAGGCTTGCCAACATAATCGAGAAGTCCCTTCCACGTTGTTTAGAAGGGGATTTCAGTAATCTATCAACATTTTCAAGCAAGACATATTTAGGGTTGGTCTCCTTCATTAATCTGGTGATTTCCCAAAAAAGGACACCCTTTTTACCCTGAAGACCCTTTTCACCGTTCAAACTTCTCGCCACGGAATAATCCTGACAAGGGAATCCCCCAACTATCATATCGATGGAATGACCCTTGAAAGTATGGGCATTAACGGTACTGATATCCTCGTTGGAGTGTATTCCTTGACCCTCAAACCGACGTGCATAACAGTCGAATGCATGCTGAACCTTCTTGGAAGGCTCCCACTGGTTTCCCCATACAACACCGAAACCACCTACTGCTTCCAAACCGATTCTGAATCCACCTACTCCCGCAAATAATTCTATTACATTTATCATGACCGAACATCCTTTCGGTTTTATTACTTAGGTTCATTATAATAAAAGTTGAACAAAAGATCAACTTTTTTTATCTCAAAAATAAAAATTATTATAGGTTTACAAAAGTATATTATATCAGAAAAACGGTCACCATTTGTAGGTATATTTTAAAATTGAACAATCCTAGAAGTATATTCATATCAGTCCCCTATTTACTTATTTTAATATTAACTAAGGGAATAAGGCAGAACAACCTAATGAACCTGATTATGGGTAAAAATAATAAGAGCTGGGATTTCCAGCTCTTACCTTAATACAGATTCATACTTTTATTAAATTGTGTATCCAGCTCTTTTAAAAGGCGCAATGGCTCCCCATGAGTGAAGAGTTGAAGATGTGCTCGAGCACGTGTGATTGAAACGTATAATAAGCGTCTCTCAATCTCCCAATAGTTTTCTTCTTTTTCTTCGTCAGGTGTACTCGTGGGTTCAACCAGATCGATAATGAATACAAAATCAAATTCCAGCCCCTTGGCAGAGTGGAACGTACATAGCTTTATGCCGGGAGTATGTGGATTGCCACCTTCTTTAATATCCTCAGGACGGTACCCTGCTGTCTCTAATTTTCTCAGTATCCGGTTCCTGGATGAATCTTTCCTCCAGGAAATTCCATTACGATATAATATGCCTATCGTACAGTCTGGCGTTTTAGCCTGGATTTTTTTTATCGATTTGATGATTTCATCGTCCTGGACACTTTCGGATTTACATTTATACAGGATAGGCATCGGCCCTTCCCTTGTCGGCAATGTCGGCGCTACGTATTCTTCATCATGTATGACAGTGTCATTTTGCTGAAGGCTATTTGCCAATTCGATGATCTGTTTTGTGGAACGGTAAGATTCCTTCAGGACCTTCGTGCGTCCACCAGTGATATTTATCCCTATTTCCTTCCAGGTGAACGAGGTCTTGTAGATTTTCTGACCTTTATCGGCAGCAACAATGAACGTTCTCCGTGCGATATTCTTCAGCACCTGTAATTGGACCTGCTGAAGATCCTGTGCCTCATCCACAAAGATATGGTCATATTTATCCCCATCCGAGATTTTTTCTTTATTTAGGAACAACGCCACTGCAGCATCGTCAAAGTCATTCCGATAGTCCTTTTCCTTGTTATAGGCTTCGAAAATATCAAATATGACTTCACGGTCAGCCATGGTTACACGTGTGGTTGTACCTCGCCCCCTACGGTTGACATCCAGGTATTCATCCATGGTCTGAATCGCTTTTCCCTTTATCCATTGGATTTCTTCCTTCAAGAAATCAAAGTATTCGCCATTATCAACGAATCTATGAGAGCGGTTGGACTTCACCTTTTCAACCCCTTGTTTGATGAAGTTATCCTGATGTTTCCCTTTCACCAACCAATATTTCTTTTTCATTGCCCGCGTGAATGCTCCCATTGCCCAAGAATGGAAGGTCTTGACCTCCAGATTTTTAAGGGCATATTTTTCAATGATATGCTTGGTTGAATTGTTCAAGGCCCCGGCATATGTGAAGATGACAACTTTATCTTCCGGGTATTTCATAGCTGTTTTCTTTGCTTTTTTCAACATCACGAGGGTTTTTCCACTTCCGGCAATACCTCTTATCAATACTTCATTCCCTTTATAATCCACTATATCCTGTTGTTCTTTAGTCAAAGTCGGTTCTGAATTTGTCATAATACATAAAAGGTGAACAAACTCCCCTTTTATTCCTTACACCTCACAATCTTCAATCGCTTTATGGCCAGTCATCATCATCATCATCATCGTCATCGTCGAAATCATCCTGCGATTGACCTATCAACCCTTCTATCTCAATCAATTCCAGCGCTTCATCGGTCAGGTCCTCAATTGAAGCGGAAGGAGCATCATCAATCGTCATTCTCCAATTGGCAGCGACTTGCTTCCATATAGAATCCATCCTTCTTTTCACCCCTTATCCATTGCCAGTCTTGCATCCATACATGTATCAAGATGAGGACAGAACTTACAATGCTTTCCTGGTGATGCCGGTGGGTTTGTCGAATCATTTTCAATACTTTCAATCATCATTTCATGTAACGATTCCTTCTTTTCCAATGTTTCTTGGAATAACCGATTGCGTTCATAAGAACTCATCCCTGGAAATTGTACCACTTTCCTTGAAGAACTGACGCTGACAGTTTCGTTGACATCATCATGACCGACAGACGAGACACCGTTGATGAACTTCCGGGCAATAGATTCCTTCTTGTAATGCGTCCATTGGGGAAATAAATTTCCAACCAATTGGATGATCTCATCTTTTTTCAGGGTCGTGCTTCGTTTGACGGTTCGAATCAACTCAGTGTAAAGAAATTGATGAACGAAATCATCAGCAAAAACAGGATATTCATTCGTGATATAGCTATAGTAGAAACGCCGTTGACATTGATTGAATTCTACTAAGTAATCATAAAATGAAAGTTCACGACGGGACTCTTCTATTTGACTTGAATGTATTTCCTTGAAATTGACAGGGTTTGGACGGATTTCCTCGTGTTTCCCCTCCCTATTCTGCTGGGAGGACAATATCTTCATGCCAAGCTGATGGACATACATCGCCGGATGTAAATCTTTTCGATCTAAAAAGTTTTCCATCCATGAAAGTTCAAGCTTCATATTTTCTCCATCAAGGAATTCCAAGGCGATGAATAGTAAGTATCTTGATATTTGCTTGATGGATTTGTTCCGAAGGATATTCAATTCAAGCACTTCATAACGAAGTGATAGTTTTTCGAACGTCTCCTCCTGAAGCGGCCAAGGCGTACTGAACTCGTCTAGAGGCAGCCCCTTCTCATCCAACCCTGTCAAATAAAAGGACTTCACTTTCCTCTTGAACGCTTCTCCATCTACTTCGATGAAGGGCTTGATGAATGTATTATCTTTCTTTGAAAGCTTCCCGCTTAAGTAAAGGTTGATTGCTTCGCCGATGTCATCGTAAAGGAAGAAGTTATCATCTTTGATGGTCTCCAACTTGGTATTCAATTCATTGATGACCTCGATTTCATCCTCGAATAATACGGAATTTTTTATGGGATTCCGGTTTTGGACGATATTGAGAAGTTTGGTAAAATGCCGGGAGATCGATGTTTCTTCTGTCCCCGCTTCAAACAACTCTTCAGCAATGAATATCAGCTGATCGGCGAAGTACTTGACCTCTACCACTTGTTTTTTTGTAAAAGAGAAATGTGCAATCTTGGTGAATGGACTCCGGACACTCTTTACAATCCTATCATCCCCGGGTTCCTCAAAATGTGGTAGTACATTCTCGTAATGATCCAGCAGCTCTTCAAACCTTTTCATCCAGCTTTGTGTACTTTCGCACCCCGAAAAGAACGGCAAAAGTTGTTTCAGGATGTAGGTAAAGTCCCTCGCGTTTTTCTTATTATTAGGATTGAAAAGCCAGCCTGATGAAAAGGTAGACATCAGAATATCTTCATCAAGGATGAACCTTTTCCCATCCAACATCCCATGAATTTTGCTTATAAATTGTCCTATCGGATACTGAAGGAAATTCCGATTTTCTGCAAATCTTTCCGGGTAATACTGAACAAGGATATCATTCAGCATGTCGGCATTCGTCGCAATTATTTGAACATCCTCTTTGTCTTCCTGTTTCCTTCCAATGGGGTAAGAAGGTATAATCACTTCATTAAGGAACTCAAAAAATGAATCATATTTTATGATATTCCCCCCATGATTCTTCTTCTGGACTTTTTCCCCTTCAAATGCCGATAGGAAGTTAGTTCCAATTGTCTCCTTCAAGATATCACGGTTACTTTCAATAGCCCACTCATCGGTCCAATTGAATTGTTCTGAAATGAAAGCCCTTGTAAAGTCAAAGGTCTCGGAAAATCGCTGATCATAAAAATTGAAAAATACAACTTCAAATCCCGCTTTTGCTAGCGCCTGCAAGAACATCTGCTGTTCAGGCGTGATGAAGTAAAAGCCATGTAAGACGATTCTTTGTCCTTCGGTAAGCCGGTAATCCGATTTATTTTTCTTATTCTTCTCTTCCAATAATTCAACAAGTTTGGCCTTCACATTGGCAATCGACCAACCATCCTGCAATTTCCTCCTGATTGAACGATAGGAAAAATCCGCTTCATATGCCTCTGACCAGATTTGTTGGAAATACTCTTCTTTCTCAGTGTGGCAAAGCCCGGATAAATCCTCGGGCATCACCCCTATATAAGTCAATAATCGGATAGTTTCAAGTGTATCCGCTATATTATTCCTGAAGGCTTCCTTTAATAAAGGGTTGGTAGGTTCACTTTCAGCCATCACTTTGGAAAGTGCAAGATACTGCTTTAATTGCTCCTCTGGCTTATTCCATTTAATCAATAATGTGTCGATGACTTCACGAATCGTAAAAATGGAATGGAACTCGCCCTTCTGTTTGTCCCTGTACGCATCCGCAATGCCATCAGCCAGATTTTTTGTGGCGCAGATATGGATGGATTTATTTATTTTTTCAAACTGAGAATGATGCCTCCATCTCTTAGGATCATCATAGGTGTAAACTTTTATCTTCATTGTGAGCTCCTTTTATTGCCTGATCTAGTAGGAATCCCCAAGTGAAATCCTGGACCCTCTTCGGCATCAGGAGGATTAAGCGCTTCTTTGCCCTTGTCATTGCCACATATAGGAGACGTGTTTCCTCACGTTCCACTTCAAATTTCTCATAAGAATTCAAGGATGAATATCGATCATTTTCCGTATGTTCTTTGATTGACCAACCAACCATTCGTTGGTGCCCTTCCATTTCCTTTTCATCCTGAACGTAAAAAGTGGTCCTATCGCTCGTAAATTTGTGGCCGACCTTTGGAATAATCACCGTATGATATTCCAATCCCTTCGAACGGTGTACCGTTGTTATCTCAACAGCCCCACTTTCAGTCTTGATCATTGGCTCATTTTCCGTACGATTCACACGTATCTGCAAAGATAACCACTCATGTAGCCTCCATAACGTCCCATTCATGGAATCGAATTGTTGTTGTATGAGATTCACGAGATGGAATAAATTCTTTTCATATTGCTTAATGGCATTCCTGAGTGTATTTTCATTGTCGATGCTTGACTTATAAAATCCTTCCACATTTCGAAGAAGACCTTTTTCTGAAATTACCTTCTGGATGACGGCTGTTGCAGGTAATAAACGCAGGTCTTCCAAGTAACAGTCGAAATCCCCTTCGAGATGGGACCGAAGGAATTTGATGATTTTCTCGTCATCCCCTTTGAAAGGAACCAAAAGTTTGCCTGGGATTGAATAACCGAAATAAGGTGACTGAAGGACATTGACCATATGTGTTGCCTCATGTGGATACATTAAAGCATCCAGTAACATCTTGAAGTGCAGCACGGCATCTGACTTAAAGAATGTCCCATCCAGATTTTGTACAGTGCCTAATTTAGCTCTATCACACCATTTCAGGACTTCCAAAGCTTGTTTATTGGTCCTGACGATGAGGGCAATTTTTTTATTTTCCTTTTCCGATAATTTTTCGACATGTTGGAATGCATTTTGAATCTCAAGAACTGTATTCACTTCAAGTTCTTTTGCCTTCGATTCTATTGTACAGAACTCATTATCTTCACTATCAATGTCCATGCCAATAAGGCGGTCTTCCTGGGAATAAGGAAGAAGGCTTTGAAGATTTCCCCCCTTGCCCCATCTCTTTTGCCCCCATACCAAGAAAAGTTTATCCAATTCATTCAGCAGGCTCTTGGTGGTCCGATAATTCTGATTCAAGGAAATGGGAACAAATCCAGATTGATTATTCTTCTTTGCAAACTCTTTCAGCCGCTCAAAGGAGGTATAATCCGCACCCCTGAAGCGATATATGGATTGTTTTACATCTCCCACCACAAATAGCTTATAATCTAAAAGGATTTGAAGGTTTGCAACAAGCTCTATCTGGGTATTATCGCTGTCCTGGAATTCATCCACAAACAGATACTTTTCAGTTTCAAGCTGCTTCATTTTATCTCCGTCTCTTGTAAAAAGCTTCAACTTGCGGATAAGGTCGCCCATGTCAATCGCATTTTCTTTCTTCTTCTCAATCTCCAGCATCGTTTCACAACGAGTAAATACATATTTGAAAAGGTTATGAAGGATCGTATATCTTTCATCTATGGCCATCCCCCACTCCAATTTCTGGATTTCTTCCTTCGTCAAACCCTTCTTCTCCATTTCATCCCAAAAGTTGTTCATCAAATTGACAACTTCATAATGATTAAACTTAAGAGATATCAAGTCAGTGATAGGATGAATTTTGAAATATTCATCAGCCAATCTTTCGATGATTTCCTTTTTCTTTTTGATAAAGCTCCTCAGCTTCATGTTGCGACCAAAACCCAACTCATGTGCCAGCTGAGTCAAAATGGTCTTTGAAAAGGAATGAATCGTACTGATTTGCATGTTCTTCACATCTTCAGCCAATAAAAGGTACTTTGTTTTCCCTGTCAGCTCGAACATGGTCAACAATTTCTTTTGTAGCCGTTCCTTCATTTCATTTGTGGACGAATTGGTGAAAGTAATCATGACGATGTCCTTCATTGTGATATCCGCCATTTCAACTAAATACAATATCCGGTCGATCATCACATAAGTCTTCCCGGTACCCGCGCCTGCCGTTATCATCAAGTGATTTGAAGGAAGTGTGTGTGCTGCGGTGAACTGCCCATAGTTAAAGTCTGGGAAAGCAGGGGCAAGGAAATCCTTAAGGAATCCAACATCGCCCTTCCCATCCTTCATCACCACAGTCTCCAAAGGTCCCTTCCATTTATCAGTAACAAACACCTGAAATTGGAAATCCTTCCGGAAGCTCTTAAATGTATCCAACCAAGCTTTCTCTAATGGAAAAGTCGTGAAAAGATAAATCTTGACACCTTCTCTCATTGAAGCTTCAATCGCTTCCTTTTCTCTTAAAAAATTTTGCTTGTGATGGAAGAGATATAACCGGGAATATGAGCGTTTCTGCCCAAGATTCATCTCTTCATGTTCTTTGATATAAAAATGCTTCTTGAGTAACAGCCACTTGTGGTCATTTAAAGGCTTTCTGGCTTTATATACTTCCATCCCATCAAGCTTTCGGACCCATGTCCCTTGAATGAAATCATCTTTGAACAGGATGGGTGGATTTGTGAGGAGCTCATCGAAGCCTTTCTCCTTCCACTGAGTGCTTGTAATATAAGGAAGCGCCACGACCGCCCGCTTAGTGAATGAACGATATAACAATGCTTTCTTTTCAATATCATCGCAAAGCATATTAAGCTGCTGCATCGCCTGATTGTATGGTTCTCCCTGCTTTGTATAAAAATCTTCATATAGCCATTTATGGCCTTGGATTCCCACGATATTGTCGATGGTGATCCCTTTTACCTCGATAACGGTCGCACCAAACTCGCGATCCAATAGTAATATATCAATCTCCCGTTTTTCCGAGTGATTTTTCTTGAACATGGGAAAATGAAGGAAACCGAAGCTGTCCCGCTTTGAGAATAATGATTTCACATGGTCCCATACAAGTCGCTCTGCATCGATTCCTGGTCTATAATCAACAACCGTTCCTTCAATAAACAATGTAAACAAACCTCCAAATGAACCGAGTTAGTCTCATTATACTAAACCTTATGTATGAAATGGGAATGAATTTACAAAACCCGACAATTTTCTTGTACCTTACTCCCTAATAATAAAAAGTCCCCTGAAACTTCAGGGGAACCTCCGATTTATAATAACGTCTTCCTGAAACCACTTGCTTCGTAATCCCTTGTATCAAAATCCTTTACAAATGGGGAGATTTTTATTTCCGGGTGTTTGGGAGAGTGGTAATACATAAAAACAAGTTGCTTCGCCCGAGTCAAGGATACGTATAGAATCCGTTTTTCCTTTTCCTCAAGCTCCTTTTTATCAGCTTCAAAATCCGGAGATTTCGACTTGACGAGTCTCACTTTATTCAGACTTTCCACCTCGTCCCTGTGTGGATAATGCTTTTTATCTATATCCAGTATGAAGACATAATCGAATT
Organism: Rossellomorea aquimaris TF-12; assembly: GCF_001648555.1. Lineage (GTDB taxonomy): Bacteria > Bacillota > Bacilli > Bacillales > Bacillaceae_B > Rossellomorea > Rossellomorea aquimaris. The sequence goes on from NZ_LQXM01000030.1 coordinate 231,043, forward strand.
CTAATCCCTTGGTCGCCTTCGCCTCGATGAGATATACCTTAGGCCCATGCTGTCGATGCCCAGACTGGGTGCTGCGTTCAATATAGGTCCTGAGCTTGAAATACTGTTCGAGATATATCTTAATGTTATTTTCATCCTGTGTTTCATGCCTACGGTGGATGATTGCGAAAGTCCTATTGGGATGTATCTGATTTATGCTTCTAATTTTTGTACTTATTTCATCCAGCATGCCGACATAAGTTTTAAAAGCTTTTATCTGCGGTTTTTCTCCGGGTCGTGGAAAATACTTCTCATCGTCATACTTGGAGTCTTCACTTGAGCGATTGAAGTTTAAGGAATTCGCCAGCTTCATGATGGAATAGGTCGAACGCCAGTTCCGTTTCAACACGACGTTGTTTCCGCTCCTTATATTGATGCCAAGGGCCTTGTAAGAAAATGGGCTGCTTTTATATATTCTTTGCCTCTCATCTCCACTGAGGGATAAAGTACCTTTATCGAAAGCCACTAAGACCCTGAGCTGCATCGGTTGGAGGTCCTGTACCTCATCGATGAAAATGTGGTCATACATCTGGTCCTTCTTTAAGAGGTGGAAATTCTTCATGATGAGCAATGCAAAATCTTCTGGATCAACCCTATTATAGAAGTTCTTCAGTTGGTCTTCTTGATAATATACAAATAATCTGAATATGGTCGACCGTTGTTTCACAGATATATTTGGCAGCTGCCCACGCCCTACCCGGTCACACAATAGATAGTCTTCCTCGGTGATGAATCCATTTCCCTTCATCCACGCGAATTCCTCTGATAAAAATGATGTATTCTGGGTTTTTTTGATTGTATGGATAGCCGGAAGCTCCTTAAATTCATCGGATTCAAGCAAATCCATCAAACGGAGGATACGGGCCCTCACCTCGTCCTCCCCCCGGTTCAATCCCTTATGATTCGTGCGGAATTTACGGACTTTGACACCTATCGAGGCCAATAAACGATGCGCCAATTCATGAAAGGTCAGAAAATCGACCCTGTGGTTATGTTCCTGGAGTGCATCATAATACTCCGACTGCCTAAAGCGGTTCTGGGCATCTTTAATCAGCTCTTCACTGTAGGAAACAAACAGGAATCTTTTTCCGAATTCCTCGGACATCTTCTGCATCATCCTAGTTAAAAGGGTTATACTCTTTCCGCTTCCAGCAGTGCCCTTCACAAGCAAATGGGTGGATTCCATTTTTGCTACCTTCTGCTGCTCATCACTCAGTTCAATGTTATGAAGGAACTTCTTGGTTTGGTTTACTATATCATTCGCTGTGCTGGGGATTGTCGACAATGCCTCGTTCAATAGTCCGAATGCTTCGTTAAAGTTCGTTTCATCAGTTGTCATCTGTGTCATTGTCATCCCATCCTTTCTTGGAAATATCTACAGCGTATAAAGCATCCTCGCAATATCCGGCATGTGGGCAGAGTTTACAGAATTCGGATGGATTTGCCTCAGGCAACCCCTCATCTATTGAAGCGATTTGCGTTGCGAGCTCATTCCTTTCCCGCCTCTTCCCTCTCACCATCGCAAATGAAGTCCTCCACCGTTCATTTTGGAAGGCACCACGGTGGGTCAGGTATTGAAAGTACAGGGTGCTTTCTGCGTATTCAACATCCTCATACTTCAATCGATTGGTCAATCCATACTTCCTCATGCTCTGAACGAGGTTTTCCTCCATATTCGTATCAATGATTGCACGTAGGCGGACATCACCCATGAACGGGAAAAGGGTCTTCATCAACCGCATGACTTCGGTTTTGTTTTTTCCGATGGAAGCATACAGCTTCACCACATTCCCCATCAGGAATCCTTGGTGAAATGAGGAATCATATGTTGAAAAGCGATCGACGACACTACTGTAGAAAAAGCGTCGCTTGCATAAATTCATTTCAACGAATTCTTCATTGGGATATGATAGAAGTTCCTCCACCACTTTTGCCTTTTGATCCTCAGACGGTCCGGTGGAGCAGTTTACATATTGATACTGTGAACCTTTATCGTCAGCTGCCTTTTCCACATCCAATAGCTGCAAATAAATGGATTTGTCGAGGTTTTCGTGGTCATTCCAATTCCTGATCCAAGACAGCTGGATTTCCCCGTTGAAGCAAAGTCCTGTATAAAACAAATATTTTGAAAATGAAAGCTCATGCTTTTTCCGAAATAAGTACATATTAGCTGCAGGATTATCCAATTCTCTTAATAAGGCTTCGGACAATGGCCAGGGCATCGGTGTTTGCCCATTAGGAAAGTGCTTTTCGTCCATTCCACATAAATGAAGGACCTTATCGGATTTCTTATAGATGAGACCGTCCAGGGCTTGCATCTTTTGAATCTTAATATTCTCTTCAATATCCAATGCTTCTTCAAAATCCTCTTCATCCTTATCCTTAAGACCCGTTTTCAGGAATACGACTATTGCATCCGATAAGTCGGAAATATTATAGGGGCTATTCGATCGGCCAGGTCGCCCCAGCATATCCTCCAGCTGTGAGACGAGTTTTTTCTCCGTCTTCCCAAGTAGTGAGTCCCGCGTTTCATGATTATCGAGTAATTGTTTTATTCGATTGAAGTGTGTCTTGATCGTCACCCTTTCTTCCTCTATATTTATCAACCATTTCGCATCTTGTATCAACTTTTTGATGAAAGCCTCAATGATCCCTATTTCCTTTAGTGTCAAAGACAGGAAGGAAAATCGAAGCACCGGGTTTACACGCACAGCTTTGAAATGTTCCCCTGTTCTCAACCCATGAGTTTTAATGGGGCCGGATGATGACCGCTTCGCCATTTTCAATTTTTCTATGGACGACAGCCATTCTTCAACGGTCTGACACTTATCAAAGTACGGTAGGATTGCCCTTAGCTGCTCTGTATAACTTCTTGCATTAAGGCCATCGTATTCAAGCCATCCCGATGCGAAGCATTCAGCCAACATCGAACCATTCAAGAGATACTCCTGTTTCGATTCATCCCAGATGGAGTGAAGATGCAGCAAATACTGACCGATGGGATACGACAGAAAATGTCGCTCTTCTATGAACATATCAGGCTTGAATTCCATCAATCTCCCAGTCAGTTCATCCTGGTTTGGTGAGATATAACGGTGGTTTTCCTGTATATCCTGTACAAAATCAATCATATATTCATATGGTTTCTCAGAAATGGACGGCAACGGCTGCCTTTTATAACTCCCTTCAAATGCAGAGGCAAACAACCTGCTTGCCATAGACATGCCCTTTGATTCCGTCAGCATCCACTCCTCTTTGGAGACCCAACCATTTTCCACTGAGAAATTTTCCTCCAAGAAGGAAAAAATTGCAGGATGGTCCTTATGGTAGAGATTAATGAATACCAGGTTCATCCCCCGCTCCTTCCACTTTGTGAAAACATGGTGCTGTACAGGCGTGATGAAGTAGAAGCCATGGAGGACTACGGTATTACCCGTTGTATCAAGGAACGATTGTATGGTATCAAAGGAATCCAGGTTTTTTACTGCATCTTCCATATAGGTATCGAAGGTAGACAGCATTTTCTCCCACACATCGCAAAAAACACGCTCCTCCACCTTTTTACAGAGGGGGCGAAGACTTTCCGGTCTCAACCCGATTTCTGTAAGGTTCCTCATGGTTATCAAGACATTCAACTGATTGCGCTTAAATGATTGGATGATTTCTGCTGAACCATCATCATCCCATGCCCTTAGATGATCCGCCAGCTCAGCATATTGCTCGAACCGTTTATCCACATCATTCCATTCAGGATAGAATTTCTGGATGACCTCTGTCGCCGAGAAAAGCCCGGACGCCACCTCCCCCGTGAGACCATGCTTCAATGACTCTGTAGCACAGATGTGAGGGGAATTCCTAAATGGAGCATATTCGGGCAAATCTTGAAAGGTAAACGGATTTTCATACATGATGACATCCACTTTTACACTCATCCTTTACTCCTCCTATCGCTCTTTTTTCAATATTTTCGACCAAGTCATTTTGTAGGTATCGTTTTTCAGGTTCCGGATGATCATCAACTCATTCTTCGCCCTGGTCATCGCTACATAGAGAAGCCTTGTTTCTTCGTGGATGGATTCAGTGTCATCCTGTGAATTAAGCAACTCAAAATGATTATTTTTCCTCTCTTCATGGCCTGGTTTATTTATTAGCCAACCTACCCTTCGGCGCTCATTGTCAAAGATGATTTTGCTGAATGAAGTCGTGAAAGGACGTTCTGTGAAAGGGATGATGACTGTATGATATTCAAGCCCCTTTGCTCTGTGAGCAGTCAAGATATGGACGTGATCGATTTCCGCATCCATGCCTTCCACAGTCATTTCCTCTTCATCACGGTTGGTTGCAATCTGTACACGCAGCCAACTCTCGATTTTGTGAAGGGAGACAAATTCAGCTGAAAATGCCTGATGGAGCATTTCGAATAATTTACCTACATTCAACTTATATTTTTCCGTATCGTTGACTGACTGTTGTTGGAGTTGCTCAGGTGTATAATCTTCCGAAAGAAGATTCACCAAATCATCCATACGGCGGGAATATATCCAATTGAATGGCTCCCTTTCCTCAATGATCGTCCTCAGTACCGATAAGACAGGTTGATAAGTCAGAAGCCGCTGATAACGCTGGAATGGGAAAGAGGTCGATTCCTTCATCCTCTCGATTGACGACTCTTTGAATCCATTTCGATCAACAACTTCATGAAGGATATAGTCCTCCAATTGCCCGTAAGGACCATGCAATAGGTTGCTTAGATATTTACCATCTTCAGGATGGAGGAGGGCGAGTACCAAAGAATGAAAATGACGGATGGCCTTTGACTGAAAGAATCCACCACCGACTTCAAGCTTTGTCAATAGTTGCTGCCCCCTGCACCATTCATCCACCAAACGGGCCTCCTCGACCGTCCTGGTCAGGACTGCAATCTTTTCCCGCTTTTCTTCCTGTGGGTTAGAGTCATTCAGCTCAACTATCCTCTTAAATCCGGAGACTACCTTTGGTAGAATATGATTCCTCATATTCTCTTTCGTTTCCTCACGTTTAGTCTCAATTTTCAAAGGGTCATCTTCTTCGCCGCTTCTCATCCCCACCAAGCGGTCACTGCTTTCCTCGCCATCAACATCATAATCAAGATAGCCTCTTTCCCCCCACAAGGAGAAATGGACATCCATTTGTTCCAACAACCGCTCGGTAGTCCGATAATTCTTCTTTAGGTAATACTTTCCGTCATCGATGAAAATATCGCGTTGTCCAAGCTTCTCTTTCAAGATTTTGAACGCAGTGTGGTTTGCGCCCCTGAAGCGATAGATAGACTGCTTTATATCCCCAACAACAAACAAAGTTGCCGAAAATGCCTCTTGGATGGTCGCTATCAACCGTATTTGGATATCATCACTATCCTGGAACTCATCCACGAACAGATGGGAAATGGGCTGGCTTATATTCTTGAATGCATCCACTCCATGTCTTTCTCTTATTTCATCTATTTGCCTTGTCAAATCATTCATTGTAACCGCATTCAAAAGATTCTTCTCTTCCTGAAAGCGGCGCTCCAAATTCCGAATAACTGTTTGCAGCAGGTTGTTCATGCGCTCATTGCCCATCGTCCCTTCTCCGAAATCCGTTCCAATAAGTATTTCTGCTGTCGAAAAGCCCTTTTGCTCGAACCTCTCAGAAAAATCATATATAGTATCTATCAACTCATAGAGCTTCAATGGAGAAATCAGCGCTTCAATCGTCCCCGATGCTTGAGAGAGTTCCTTTTCGAAAAACCTATCGAGCTCCTCTTCAATCCATTCTTTCTTTTCCTGTTTAAAGCTTCGTAGCGCCACATTCAACCCAAAGCCCCCGAGTGAACCAACTTCCTTCAGTAAAGATTTAGAAAAGGAGTGAATCGTTTGGATCCTTATATCGGCAAGATGCTCGATCAACGTTAAAATTCCCCGGCTCCCTGTAGCCTTGAAGCGTAAAAATAAGCTTTCCCTCAGCTTATCATACATATTCCGTGCAGCTTCCCTCGTGAAAGTGATCATTACTATCTCAGCAGGTTTGACCTTTGCTGCTAGCAATAGATAAAGAATCCGATCGATCATGACGGTCGTCTTCCCTGTACCCGCCCCTGCCTTCACCATGATATTTTCATCATAGGCTGCATGCTCAATCAAGAACTGTTCGATATTGAAACGAGGGAAGAACCTGACTATGTGTTTCATCTCCTCGAGTGATTGACCATCAATAACTTCAAACGTCTGTGTTATCGATATATCCTCTTTATGAATATGTAAAAGATTGGCGTCGAGATATCCTTCAAAATCATCTTTATCTTCCAACAGAAAATCTGAATTTGTGAACAGGAGGACCTTAATCCCTCTTGCCAACAACTCGGCTATTTCTACTAGTTTTCTATTAATGCTTTCATTATCTGAAAATAATACGTAAGAGTATCGTATCGTCCGTTGCATTTTTTCAAAATTCCTCCCCTGCAGGAAAATGTGACTCTATCTATTTTACTAGAATACCATTTATATGGAAACGGGAAATATGTCTGGCGCCTAATAATTATCCTTAAATAGTCGTATAATATTTTCTATGAATTCAATTTTAACCTTTCACTGATTACATAAAAAAGGGGCTAGGATTTTGGCGAATACACGTGCAAATTCCTCAAACGTCAATAAACATATTCTCTTATCTGACCTGGAACTAATCCAATACTCTAATACAACGATCTACCAGAAAAGCGGGTACTTCTTCTTATCACCATCCGTCCAGAACAATCACTGGTGGTTCGATCTCAGAAAAGTTAATATTGATAAATTTAATAGAAATATAGAACAGGGCTTTCTGCTGGTCAGGTTGCTTGATAAATTCCTTATCTGCAAACTGGTAAACTTCATCGATAAAATGATTTCAGATGATATTTTTGCTAAAACCAAAAACAACTGCATCCATTGGAAGTTCAATATTGTTTATCGCAACAGTAAATACATAGCCATAAATCAGAAGGATAAAAAGAAGTATTTGCTTAGAAAGGTTTCTGTAATGCGGTTGAAGAAGTTAGTGGGAATAGGATGAAACTTATTACTTTTTATGTTTTGTAAATATGAGGTGTTGAATAAAGGAAAGTCATTAAATGACTTCCCTTTATAATATTAAGATTATATTATTCTTATAAACTACCATCAAGTTGACTAAACATGTAGGTATTATTCAATGTAATAATTTTCCACCCATGTATGTGGATGAATATGAATAATTCGATTGGCGTCCTTATTAGGAAAGTTGTTTGTAATTATAAGGTCAATTTAATTTTTTTGTACTTCTTCTTAAGAGTTAATTTCTTGCGAACAATTTTTTGAACTTCTTCCCACCCAATTCGAGCTTCATCTAAATCTTAATTTGATATATTCCACAACTGGCAACCCCCTTAAGACAAAACAATCCCCATGTTTTTTGTAAATAACAAGTAAATATTGTTTTGAGCTTAAGTCATTATAAAAATCAGACTCTTCCCAGTCTTAGTGTACAAACTCTTTGAATGTTTTGTGTGGAATTGAAATACTTTGCTCAATATTTTCTTTTTCTTCTATACTTATTGTCTTAACTTCAATATTAGCTTTTTCAAACTCTCTGGCCCAATCGGATTTAACAACAAGTATTCGATAAGTTAGTGAACTCCTCAATTTCATGTGGACTACTTATAATAGAGTCATAAGCATCCACTTTCTTACGATTATATTCATTCAATACATAGGTCATATAAGATTGTTTAAAACAAAATGTTCTTTTCATGGCTTTTACTTGAGGGCATAAAACTCCTGAGGTACATGAGTCCTTTGTTTGTTGTACTTGTGTATTAAAAAAAGAACATTATAACCTTAAACTTTTACGCTATTGTACTCATGTACTTTACTTAAACTCATTCCTATACGTTCAACGATTTCTGTAACTAAGTCATTCCCATTAATACCCTATACAGACAAAAAATTGAATGTAATTTATAATGAAGTTGAGTAGTGGATGAAAGTTTCTATTAGGGAGATGGCGATGGATAGAGAATATAAAACAATTCGAGAAATAAAAGAACGTGGTGAAGCTGCTATTGGTAAAATGATAAAGGAGCTTGTGACACAGGAGAATGTGGATAAGTGGTACGCTAGCCCAAGAAATAAAGGTTGGCTTGGGAATGCAGTTGAAAAAGATTGGTTCGGGCTAGCGAATAACAGTCGACCTGAGGCTGATTTCAAAAATCTAGGTGTAGAACTCAAATGCGCTGGGCTTAAATTTTTCAAAAATGAAAATTCTTGGGCTGCCAAAGAAAGACTAGTTCTTAACATTTTTGATTTTAATGAAGAATATGTGAGGGAGTTTCAGAATTCTTCCTTTTTAAAAAAGTCAAAGCTTGTAGAACTCATGTTGTATAAATATGACCCAGTTGATTATTTTCAATTCGAAGGAAAGGAATACCCAACCTATCCAGATTTCTCAATGACCCATTCTATTCTTTTGAATTTGTACGACTTGTTAGAGGATGATTGGGCAATCATGGAAAACGATTGGAACATTATAATGGATATGATTCGTCAGGGGAGGGCTGAGGACATTTCCGAAGGTATGACACAATACCTTGGCGCAGTGACAAAAGGAAGTAAAACTGAAAAGAACCAAACAACACAACCGTGTAGTGATGAGAAAGCACATAGACGAGCTTTTTCTTTAAGACCAGCTTACATGAAGGAAATTACGAAGCGAATTGTACAGGGCGAATTAAAGAGTTCAATTACTTACGATTCTTATCAATATGATTATCCTGAGTTACATAAAAAAATCAATGCTAAGCAAATTGGTACTCAAGAGCATGTCATAAAAAATTTATCCGAGTTAAAACACAAAACGTTTGAACAAATCATTCTCGATCAGTTTACACCGTTCTACAATATGGATAAACAATCCTTAGCAGAAAAATTTGGCGTTAGAATTAAAGAAAAGAATGATAAAGCAAGTTCACGGCTAATTGCGCAGAAAATGTTTAATCTAAAAGGTGATTTAGAAAAAACAGATGAGTTTAAGAAGGCTGGAATTGCTGTAAAAACAGTTACCGTAAAATCTAATCAGAGAAAAAAAGCATCCAAAAAAAGACTCACTACTGAAGGATTTAAACTTGAATCGGATGTTAGCTTCATCAAAGATATTAGTAACCTTGATTGGGAAGATACCCGAGTGTATGACTACCTTTCCACAACAAAATTCTTATTAGTAGTTTACGAGGAAACACCAGAAGGCGAGATATTTAGGGGTGCAAAATTTTGGTATATGCCAGAAAACGAACTCATGGGTACTGTCAAAAAAACATGGGAAAGAATTAAACAAACTCTCATTAATGGTGTCGAGTTAACGTTTAAACATGTTAAGAAAAGTGCCTCAAATAAGAAAGGTTACAAAATAGAGAATAATCTGCCGAGTCAAGTGAGTGGTCCTCAAATTCTTCATATTCGACCATCAGCTGACAAGTCGGATTATCGTGAAAGTATTAATTCAGATCAGCTTCCCTCTCCTGCAATATGGAAGTTTAGACCTGAGAATATGAAAGATATTTTGACAAATAATTATATGGTAAAGCAAGCCTTCTGGTTAAATAAAAATTATATGTACCAACAAGTAAAAGAATTTTTCGAATGAGATTACTAGCTTTGTACTAATGTCCTCAATATGGGTTATTTGTGGAAAAAATCTGGTTTATAATCAATGTTATACGTACTACACCCACTTTCATTTTTATATTTCGACATTAACTTAGAAAACCTAAAAAATGACTCATCTCCATGATGAAGATGAGTCTAATAATAACGCAATGAGATTCCACTATTTTATGATGGTTTGCTAATAACCTCGGTTCCTATATCAACCGTTTTACCAATTAAACTAACTCCTCGGAATCCGCGAAGGTTATTAGCAGGGTAAAGAATGTTAACATTGTCATCCCTATCATCTCCTTATCATCTTTAGAGAGCGACTCCCAAGTAGTCTCCATAGCAAGTGAAAGGGTATTAGCGATAAATATGCCAATAATCCAATAACTGCTACTAAGGGCAATGTTTAATGATTGGGCGAGGAGTACGGGATTCGAACCCGCAACTGCGCACACTTATTCAAGTATAAGATAATAATAGATAAGCCAACTTATAGTGTCAAAATACTATATGTGGTTTTTAGATGTATTAGAGATTTAGAGATGTATTAATTTCAAACGATCGTTAGATTATTAGGTGTGCCATTTTATTTAATTTGAGTATAAATTGACATAAACGATGTTATAAGAACTTTACATTTATTTAAGTAAAACAATAATCCCTGACTTTGTTATTAACTATGATTCGACAATTATTGTTAAAATCCTCCAGATAAAAAAACAGTGAAAGCCAATACTGGATTTTGGCCCTCTCACTGCTTCAAGTTAAGCTATAAAGAAACGAAAGTTATTTCATCATGTAATTTACTTAAATCCAACTCGTTTTCAAGAGAATCATTCAAATTCAGATTATCCGTAAACAAAATACCTCTGACTTCCACTCCATTATTTTGATCCATATACTGATTGGTTTCATCCTTGATGAAACTGATATAATCCACAAGTTCCCTAAGTCCTGTTATGGCATATTCCCTCCTGGAAGTATGTTTTACTTCCCCTATGAAAACTTTCTTTAATTTTTTGGTTCCTTTATCATACACTTCAACCAATATATCTGGTCTTCCACTCCAATAGGTAGAAGTATTTAAGCCTTTTCCGAAGAATTCATTTGCAAATCTTTCTGCTCTTTCCATTGAACCTAATTTCCTTCTTATGAATGGATGCTCATGAAGGCTCACTTCATTCGTAGTAATGTTAAATCTTATTTGACTCGAGCCTGATGAATCATGGTACATCTTATATAAAAAATCTTTATCGCTCCAATGAGCTAGAAGATTATTTCGGCCATCTATCATCTGCAAATGGGCGTTCTTGTTGTTCTGTTCAATCAATTTGACTACCCAGTATAACTCGAATAGGACATCCTCTTCCTGCGGATAAACGAATGTTTCCCGCAATAGTTGTTGAATTTCTAGTTGATTCATCTCACACGAAAGTACCTTTCGATATTGCTGTAAAATTGAAGCGGCGTTCCTATACAGTGGATTTCTGTGCTTTAACGTATCAAGTATCATCCGATCCGTTACTTTTGCTTTATCTGATTGAATTCTTGACAGGTATATATTTTTAGTGAGCATATAATTGACGATAGGCTTCAACCTATTCCAATCTTGAAACCATGTATATCTTTTATAATAGTCACTGTCTATTTTCTTATATAAGATGTCGTACAGTGTCTGGATAACTTCTAAAAGTACCAGATTTTCTTTTATGGCATATTCCCTGTTCCGTTCCTTCACTCCGAAGATCGTTTTATCCTTTGCATTCCTTGCAATGCGATCATTGATGGTTTTTGGCCAATTGATCTGTCCTTTTATTTGCCCGTGATATGTGTTCTGCTTTTCGGTCGTAGAAGTTTTTATCCTCCTTATGAGTATAGGTAATTCCCGGACGAACTGTTTTACTTCATCTTTTAATAAAAAGTGAATCTGAAGTAATTGTTCCAGTTGGGATATCTGCAAGTCCGTTTTCTTGATGAAGGAGTTGAGTTCCACTTTCCCTGATTTGAGGTAAATGACAAGAAAGTCACTGATTTCCTCAATCAGTTCTTCTGCACTTCGTTTCATAGACTAACCCTTTACATGGAAGAAATCTTCTGCAAATTGTTTTAACAGTTCCCCATCCACTTCCTTCAAATGACTTATACCTTCGATGAATTCAAGTATTTCCTTATCCATCAATCCTTCAAACTGCGGAAGTACGTATAGGATGATAGCCGAAGTGAAGTTCGAATCCAATGCAGTGTATTTAGCCAAATCCTCGACAATCGCCGGGCCGATTTGGCGATAGTCATTGATTTTCTGCCATGTAACAGCCAATACTTCCGTATATTTATAATCACTTATATCCCATGCGTTAAGGAAGTGTTGTACCAAATCTTCATCGATGCGTTTCGGGACACCCACCGGAATGAAGGCGAAACGCCTCATGAAAGCATAGCTCATTTCATATAGGGAAGCCTTATCCATTGTATTCATCGTACCGATCAAGCGCCAGTCATTTGGAATCAGGTATTCATGATTGTTGGGCTCCATTGTTTCCTCTTCCCCTTGAGGTCGTAATAAGAGGGGATGTCCACTCTCTGCTAGGAAATTCAAGGTTATCGTATCTCCGGTTAGTGCAGAAAATAGAGAACCAAATGCTTTATCGATATCGGCACGATTCATTTCATCGATGATTAACCATTTGTTGATTGGCTTATTATTGTTTCCATCCTTGAAGCATTGAAGGAACAACCCAGGATTGAAGGACAAGGTCCCGTCACTCTTTGGTCTGTATCCCCCGATTGTTTCATAAGTTGACCAGTCAGAGGTCGCGGTCGCCATTTTATAGTCAGCCTCAAAAGAGCGACATATCTGTTTGGCCAATTTTGATTTGCCCGTCCCTGGAGGTCCGGTAAGGATGATGTGCTTACCATTACGCAAGGCTGTCTCGACTTGTTTCAGCAGTAAATCTTTATCCTCGAAATACAAATTATATAGATTCAATTTCCTTTTAAAAGAGACTGTAGGAATCTTCACTTCTTTGATTACTTCATTAGTGGGCTCCAATGATAAAATTGTCTCGAATTCTTCCTTCGTTATCTCAAACAGGCTTCCCTGTGCTCCATTCTTGATTGGGGAACAACTTTGCAGTTCCTCAACTTGAGAAATTGTTTCCCAACTTATAGGGGTGATATCCTCAATATAACGAAAAGATACCCCCAATATCGGCTCATCGAACCCTTCTTCTTCAACTTCATGAAGACCCTTGACCACTTCCCCTTGAGCAACGATTTCCTTTCTAGGCGTGGACTCATAAAAGATAATCTTGTCTTCTGGACGTGCGTTTTCAAATGCTGAATAAACTCTCCTTTTGTTTCCTTTTTCATTATAAGCTGTGTAGTTAACCGCACCGCCATCTTTGATTTCCTCTACACTCCAAATTGATGGGCTGGCAGTCAACCAGAAATACCTTGTTTTCTTGTCCTCGGTAGGTGGAATGGTACTATAAAATTCTTTTGTTAGCACCTCTGGCCTCTTTTCAGGATTAAATACTGCTTGTTCTAGTTGTGGTATATGTGCCTTTCTGTATGGTGATTTGGAGTAATTCTTAAATCTATCCTTCACCATTTTCAATGTATCAAAATAGACCTTCTGCAAGTGAGAGTCATTCTTAAAATCCTCTGCTGGGACATGAGCTATGGCAATCGGTTCTTCGCTTTCTTCATTGGCAAACATATTCTTGTGATATGCATCATTTATTTCGCTTTCAGGTAAGGCAAGCTCTAAGAAAAGCCGTTCTTCGTCTTTATAAAAACCTAAAATCAACCATTTACAGAAATTGACTCGTAATTTTTTTGAAGATAACGTCATTGAAACTCGCTGGTCGCCCGGCTCCAAGATTCCAAGTTGATTTAGGGATTGATTTGTTAAATTGAAAGTCCATTCTGCTTCTTCCATAGAATTGAAAATTCCCGAAAATGTATTTGTTAATGCCGTAGATTCATCATCCATGAGTTGTTGCACAAACCGATACCCCTCTTCAGGAATCTTGAAAATGGATGCAGAACCCATCACAGTAGCTGAATCCAGCCCCATTCTGGATTTGAAGCCGGATTCTGATGACCTGACCGGTTCATCTAATGTCTTGAACCATTCGACACCGATACGTTGTCTCCACCCTTCACCATTTACATCAATGAATTTAGATTCATCCTCTTCATTAAAGAATGGTTTGGTTACCTGTCCGATAGCCAAGAACCCTTTATTTCCAGTATAAGCGATTACATAATCCCCTATGGCTATCTCTTTTATAATGTTCAAATTCCGGGTGACTGCTGCCAACTTTTGTTTTCCTTCTTCATATTGCATTGCAGCAACGCCATATTCCCTGGATTTTTCCCATACCATCGGATTCTGAGAGTGATACACATTGAAAAGCCAGTAGTTCCGTTTTACATCACTTCCATCCTGGGTTTTATCATAAATACCTTGCAACTCCTCTATGATTTTTGCAATCTCTTGATCTGCTTCATCCCAGCTGAGGACTTCTTTTTTCGAAAAGACCTTGCCCACCCTAATCCATCGACCTTCTGAAGTACTTAATAATTCTTTATATTGTTTCTGAAGTTCTTTGTCTCTTAGAAAAGTATCCAGTGTAATATACTTTTCATCGTCCCCTTCTGCAGTCGTCCAAACACTGTATTCACTAGTGTTTATATTTTCACTCTCAATCCACTCTTCCATATGGTCCAACCATAAGTTATGTTCCTGGACTGAGGTGGAGGAGCTCTCACTACTGTGCTTATGCCACTCCAAATAAACCCGTAGTGTATATTCATTGATCATGGCAGCAATACAAGACGATGATTGCTCCCTATCCTTATACTTTAATCTTGTCCAAAACCGGGTACGGACTGACCAACCATTTGTCCAACTCTCAGTAATTGGTTCACTGAATTCACTGCTTATTGAATTATATACATTTTGCATTAAAGCTTTCCAAGATCCCCATGATTCTTTATAGGTTTCTTTAACTCTTTCAACTTCTTCAGGAGACATTTCTTCCTTCAGCTTTGCAAACAAAAAAAACTCCCTATCGAACAGTTCAAAATGTTTCTCATGTAATTTCATCTTTTACACCTCTTTATTAAAAATTCATATCCTAGCCTATTGTTAAATCTCGTTGTTTTATCTCTTCTTCTATAAGCCATAATAAATAATCAACTTTACTATTAAATTCATTGGTTTTCCTAATAAATGGAACCCCATCTTTTATTACTGACACACTTAAACTAACGGCCCATATTAAGCATAGGATAAAATAGACGTATGGAGTATCAGGTGTAAGTTTCTCAAAGGCTGGGAGTACCAGGGCAACGGTTGATATGTATATAGCAATGATAGAGAAGTTATTCCCTACCTCTTTCTTTTGACATTTTAAAAAGACACTGATTTTACATAGTTCCCCAACGGAATTAATATCTTTAAGGTAGTTAATTGCTAAAATGTCTGTTCGTGCTTCTAGTAATTTTTTTGTAATATCTTTAACATTGTCTTCCATTACGAAACTCTCAATTTTCATATCCATGGAATGCGGATTCTCCTTTTAGTTTAGAGAAACTGTAAACTTTTTTTCTTAATGTATCTTTAAGGAGTCCAAATAGCGTCAATATCATTCTTGACAGAATAATCATAAAGCAAGATCATCTTCTTCGGCCTATAGTTCTGCATCAGCTTGATCAACTGATTATCGGTATCAATAGAAGCGAGCTTCTCATTACTCTCCACAATACCTCCAAGGTAACCTCTTTCCGGCTGCTTATCACTCTTTGAGCTTCTATAATATAATCATTCTGTATCTCGTGAAGGGGATGTTGTGATGGACGTGGATGAAGTCTTTTCCCACTTCACCATAGATATTTTCGAAGTCCAGGTTACAAACTTGGCAACGAACCTCATATTGTTCTATGCATTTCTTTCTAGCTAAAGGATTGCGCTCGTACTTATTGTTGTACAGTTCCACACGCTCCTTCTGCTAAAGCTTCAGCATAGTTCCCTCTTGTCAAATCATGATTGTTTTGGTTTCAATATTTGATTTCTTCCTTAAGCGTTTACTTTAAAAAAAGGTTTTTCAATGTAATCAAGAAATCAGTAAATTCATAAAATCTTCCATTCCCATATTATCAAAACATTGAAAAAAGAGCCACCTACTCTAGCGGCTCTTTCAAGTAATCAATTATTTTTTTCAATATCTAACTTCTGAGTTTTAACTTTAAAGATGATAACTCTTTGAAAATATTACTTGTGGAAAGAGACACTAATGCATCCTTCATCATTTTAACTTCGGACTCACCAACTTCATCTGTATGTGCAACTTTATTTCTTACCCGATGTATAGTCTGCCAGTTTCTCAAGAAAATATCTTTATTACCTATTCCCATACTGGTCCATCCATCGTCGTTAATATAACTCACTGCAAGCTTTTTGGATTTCCCTAGTTCCGGAGGGGTCCACTTTCCATAATGATTGTTATTGAGATCTACAGAAAAACCATTTCTTCTGTTACCAGTATAATTAATGTCTACAATAGCATTTTTATCCGGTTGATATTTATAATAATAATAAGGCAATTCAATTCCAAGATGTTTACGGACCCAGTGAATCAACGAACTATTGATTTCTCTTTCAAACATCTTGGCAAAGCAGATAGCGCTTGCCGAATGATCCAGATTAAGTTCTCTCATTCCCAAGAACCGTTCTACTCTCAATCCAGTCTGCAGAAATTTGAAAGAATGACCATCCAGCCATTCCGTTTTTATAGGAAACGCATCCTCCGAATCAAAACTGCCTTTTCTCTCAACCATATTCAAAAAGGTTGCCAATTTTATATAAATACTTTCCAATAGTTGAAATTCAGGTTGTGGTTCCAGGTCATCGTGACCAAGGTCCTTGATTTTCCTACGAAGTCCCTTGAGTTCTTTAATCACCCGTTTAATTGAATCCTTTCTATGCCTGATTGCAATTTTTTTCACATAAATACTATTGTAATCCCGTTCTCCTTCCACCAAAAAGCTCAAGACGTCTGATAAAGCCCTTGCTATACTTTCAGTCAGTTGTGAATCCCCCATTCCCTTACATAGGTCAAGGTCTTGTTCATCCAGCATCTGATATAACATTTCTTGTTTCTCTGACACTGAGTGTTCGGATGATTCTTTGACAGTATGCATTTTATAAGAAACACCCGTGAGCTTGAACATTTGCTTCTCTATTTGATTCGGGCAAGTCTTGTAATAACGGAAGGAGGAATTACGTACATCTTGTGTCACAATGATTGCAGGCAACATTTCAGGACTTATATTCAAACTATGGGCCAGTGCAAATACAGAATAACTCCCATCTTCCATGTTTGGTGTCTTTTCAAAAGAAGAAACCATATCACGGATATCCTGATAAAATGGCTTCCTTCCAACCAGATTCAATGCACCTGGTGAATCGACCAAGCCAAAAAACACCAGGTGTTCTCCAGAGCTGTTGTGTAAATTGGCGAATTCTTTAACAAAATACTCATGGAAGTCTTTATGCTCTAGAGGGTCATGTATTATAAAAGCATAGACACTGTAATCACTTAATGAGTCCAAAGCCAATTCCATTTCTATGCTTTCTCGTCTCATAGGATTTTGTTCCATCCCGTCGGCTATATATTTGAGAACCGTAAAATCCGACAATGGTACCCCCATAATCAATCCCCCTTATTAATGAAAATCTGACCTTCTTGTTCCTTTAAGAATGCCAAGTACCTTGTTTCCATCCAATCATAAAGTTCACCGAAATCTTTTCCTTTCAGGAGTTTTCTGTTACTGTTACGATTATTCTTGAAAATGTGACGTTTCATTGTAGAAATAGTCTTTGAGTTTTCCAAGAAGAAATTCGCAAATTGGTATGTATCTTCTAATACATAATGAAGGTCCCATCTCAATTCTTTCTTGACTGCAACTAAATCCCAATCTGAAGAAAGTGAGGTTCTAAAATTCCATTCATAATTCAGTGTATCACTCTTAAAATTATTACAAAAAAGCACCTTGAACCAACATGCATTATATCGTCCAAAAAAAGAGACAAAGGGAGCCTTTCTACCATGGCCATCACAACTGGAGATTGTAGTTATGCCAGCTGAACTTAAAGATTTTATAAACAAAGCCACCCCGGTTTCCAATGTTAAAGTTCGAACCTTTGGACCATGGATGGATTTTATAAAATATTTCCAGCTCCGCCAACCACCATTTCCCCCTGCTTCATGATTTTGTGCTGGATACCAGATTAGCTTGTCTTTATTATACAATCCTTCATTTATAAAAAATGTTCTACCTTCTAAATGAATCGGTAAATTCAATTTTTGAATAAGCCACCTAATATCATATAAATCTTCAGGATGATTTGCTGAAGTAAGAAGGATTTTATTTTCTTCTTCCTTTACCAGAAAACCACGATATTCCAAGCCTTCACTAGATCAATCATATTTAGTTCTTCCTCCAAGGGTATAGATGAATGATTTGGTTATTTATGAATAATAGTCAGAAGTGATGAAATATAAAATTTTTAAAATTAAGAAAACTCTGCATTAATATTACCAAATAAGAGGTAAAAGAGCTATAAGAGGCAAAATAATTTTTGATTTAATAATCCGCGTAATGATGACTAATCAATTGTAGGATAAAGCATTAATTGAATCAGAGGTAAACTAGTATAAAAAAAGGTCCCTATAGAAGGAACATTCATAATCTATTTAACGGATGGCCATTTAAAATCATTTTTATAAAATTGTTTTTTTAATCGGTTCAAGTCGTATTCCCACTCTGTTATTGAATATTTAAACTTTGTAGCACCATTCACTTGACTCGTTCTGTTCCTTATATGGGAGGTTATTGTTTTGACTGTCTGTTCCAAACCTAAATTAGGCAACGCATAATTTATTAGTACTCGCCACCTTTGATCCCGATTCAAACCAGTGATACGATATCCTATTTTTCGCAATTCAGACTCTGCATTGAATTCTATCTTGGATGTTTCCCGCCCATTTGTCTCCGATTTATTTGAAGTATCGTTATTTGAAATGCTACTTTCGGTTTGATTCTCATTATCTGAATAAACAGTTTGGGGTTCTACAACAACTGCTTTCACCTTTTTGATAAATTGATTTCTTGGCATTAAGACACTGTGCTCACACCCCTGGCACTTGATGCGTATATCTGCCCCTACTCTAATAATTTTCCAACTATTTGTTCCACAAGGATGAATTTTCTTCATTTTGACAATATCGTTAAGTCTAATTTCAATGTCTCTCATTAGATTGTTTCTCCTACCTTCAAGTTAACAACTAAAATATATCCTGCCCTTGCTCTGTCTAGTCCTCTACATCAATCAAGAAAATCTTCTCCTCAAACCCCCCTCGTTTTTCTGCTTTCTTCCGGCGGATTTCTTCCACTTCCTCAAATGTTGTACCAAGAGATTTGGCAAATTCATGTACGATTTCCATCAGGTCTGCCAATTCTTCCAGAGCTTCTTCCCTTGTTTCTGCATCCCGGTACTCCTCTAGCTCTTCAAAACTTTTATTCTTCAACTCTGTTATGTATTCTTCATCAGATAGAATTCTTGTTGAGAGTTTCTTACCGCTAGATTCAATGATTTCCGGGATTCGGTCTCGTACTAGTTTTTTGTATGTAGGCATAGGGAATTCCTCCCACATGTATTATAAAGTTATACTAATTTCCACCCTAATCTTACCAAATCAATGGGAAAAGAGCCACCTGCCTAGAGAGACTCTTTTCATATGTCAAATGATTCTTTGAAGGCTGTATTCAAATTGTACCTTACTCTTTCTTGATGGGAAGCCCCTGATCAATAAAATCAGTCCAGGTCGTCTGGCCGATTTTGAATAATCTTTTTCTTTTCGGTACGTTAAGGTCTTGCTCAGTCAGAAACAATTGGTAATAGTGATCGCTATTTTTCACAAAGAGTTCGTAATCCTTTAACTTCATGACGAACACTTCATAATTTAGATCCCATTCATGAAGCTACCGCTCAATGATTCCTGATACATGCTTCAGGAAATCTCCCACATTCATTATGCGCATCATATAGCTTTTCACCCTTCCGTTTATATTCATGGCATCCCTCCTGATTTAGAGCTTTTCCCGTCATTTTATTTACTTTCTGTTTTCCTACCTGATATCCAGTATAATTCTTCGTAGCTCTCTGTCCATCTTGAATAAACCTTGTATCAGGTATCCACATCGAGCGTTTACCAGGTCAGTGTGTTCGTTGGTGTACCCTGCAGAAAAGGATAACGCATTGAATGCCTTGCGACAAAGAGGTCTGCCCCCACGGGTAATCTGAAGTCTTAACGTGTTGAGGGTCAGACCCCACTAACTAGGTTGATTCGTATACCATTATGTTTTGTCATTCCTTTTTCTAACAGTATGATTCTATTATTTAACTAAATTTGGTATTTTACAAGTGAATGTCAAATTTAAAACCAAAGGGACAGGTGCCGTGTCTATTTACAACCAGATGACCTGTCCCCTTGATTATTTCTATATATAAGCATTCACATCCTTAACCCCTTCCTTTACATTACCTTCAATTTCATTGCGAGCGCTTTATTATAAAACCGCTTAGATTTTTGTGTTGGTGTAATTTATTTGATTGTTTTGAAAGGTCGGTTTGTTGGTGAAATAAAAAAAGTTTCATATATCTCTGTTTTAGAGGGATATGAAACTTTTTTTATGGAAAGGGCTGTTTTTTGAGATTAAGTCCTTAGCTCTGCCCAAAGTTCAGGGTCTGACCCCCTCGGCGTTAATGCGTTAGCCGACCGGGGGATCTGGCCCAGATTCCCCGTATACTTTTACCTATATGAAGCTGCCGAAGAGTTAGCATGAAATCGACCGACCGGGTTTTCCAGATCACGGGCTATCTCCAACGTATATAAGAGAGGATATTCGCATATGTATTGTAGAGCCGGCACCTGAAAAGGGTGTCAGTTCTTTTTTTTGCCTAAAGAACCCTTGCCGTATCACAGGGTATCGATTTCATATTATTCGACAAATTATTTGAAATGCGATTCTATTCAGATTTGTTAAAATTCAAAGAGGAAATAAGAATTTGCGGTAAAATGAACAAAGTGATTTCGGTTATTCAGAAAGGGGTAGCAAAAAAATGAATAAGAAAATAAACAGATTACTCTTGTTTTTAACAACTGTGTTTATCGCTGGTTGTGCCAATGTAGAAGGTGCAACCCCTATAGATAAAGAAGCAGATCAGAAAGTAGAAGCCACGGAGAATACTGATGTAAAAGATGAGAAGGAAGAAGCTGCTCCGGAGGTTGTGGATGAGCCTGAAGTAGAGGAAGCAGTCGCAGAAGAAAACTCAACCGAAACAAAAACAAATGATGAAGGGTTTCCAGGATTCGATCTCCTTGAAGTCGATGGTGGTGATTTGTCTGGGTATCGTCAACCGAACGTCGTCGTTGACATCGGTTTTGGGGACCGTGAGTATTGGGCATTCACGAATGAATACGGTCAGCTAGTGCGCGTCATTGCAGACGAAATCATTTTACAAAATGACCGAACGGAACCGGTATTATCGTCTGGCAGATATTACTCTGATGAAGCAAAGGTTCCTGGCGTCGAAAGTGCTGTGTTAGATGAAGGGCATATCATTGCTGACTCTCTCGGCGGGGTATCGAATGCTTATAATATCACCCCTCAAGACAGCACGCTTAACCGACACGGTGATCAAGCGTATATGGAAAAAAGTATCCGGGATGCAGGTGGAGTTACTAATTTTCAAGCCATTATCACCTATCCAAATACGGAAACCCAGATCCCTTCAAGTTATCAGTATACCTATACATTAAGAGGGAACGTAATCGTTGATACATTCGACAATGTAAACCCTGATGAAGTAAATGAATCACTTGGTTTAACAGAAAGTAAGCCCTCGAGTTCAAAGAGCTCAAACACAAACTCAACGAATTCAAACACAGAAGGCGATATCTCAAGCATTGATACGAACGGTAATGGACTGGTGACAATCAAAGAAGCAAAAGCAGCTGGCTTCAGCATGCCAATCACAAGCGATCACTGGTTATACCCTTATATGCGAGACAATGATGGAGACGGGATGGTCGGAGAATAGAATACCGATACGAAACTATGACAAAAAGCTTGGGACTCCCCTAGCTTTTTTCGTGGCCATCATACATTGGCAGACTCCCGGATTTCTAATGCTTTAGCGTACCAGTGATTGCCCAAATCGAAGTGAAGGAAGTTATTATGTTAGCAAATAGAGAAAGCCAAAGGGACAGGTTACATGGCTCATTTAAGAGTAAAGTACCGGGAAGCACTGGGACGGTTCTGATGCTTCCTCTTAATGTAAAAAGAAACACGATAACCTTTAGCCACGGTTTTCCATCAAGAACCCCATTCCTTCTAACAAAACCACTTAACCTGTCCTCGTACCTCTCCTACACACCCCCAGGCAAATAAACCCTAAACGTCGTCCCCTCCCCTCGCTCACTTTCCACCTGAATTTCCCCTTTCATCCGTTTAACAATCTGATAGCAGACCGTCAATCCAAGTCCCGTTCCTTTTTCCTTGGTCGAATAATAGGGTCTGCCGAGTACCTTGAGTTGTTCTGAAGACATGCCGGCTCCATTATCTTGAATCGTGATCATCATCCGGCCGTCATGATGACGACTTGCTGAAGCCGTGATTTCTCCATTTTCTTTTATCGCTTCGATGGCATTTTTCAGAAGATTGAGCAGGACTTGTTTCACTTCTATCTTCATCCCTTTGACCATCAGGTCGTTTTCAAAGTTTTGGTTGATTTTTATGCTGTTCATGACAGCATAAGTAGACATGACATCAACGGATTCATGCATGGTGTCGGTCAAACTGAACACCTCGTATTCCTCCGTCTGGGGCTTTGCAAGGGCAAGGTATTGATTGATGACACCTTGCGCGTGATCGAGTTCCTGTATGGATATGTCGATAAAGCTCTTTTGTTTCTCTGTTAAGGTTTCTCTCTGCAGGAGCTGCATAAACCCTCTTACAGTGGTCATGGGATTCCGGATTTCATGTGCCACAGAGGCTGCCAATTGACTGACGACATTGAACTTTTCAGCCTTCATGAGCTCTTTTTTGATTCTTATCTGTTCTAATCGATTTTCAATCAGATAAGCGGTCAGGATCAGCGTGATCCATATGATTAACGTGGAGCCTGCCACTAATGGGAGCTGTTTCAACTCATCTTTCTGGAGTAAATAAAGCGATCTTGTAATTGGTATGAACAGATAAAAAACCGAAAGCAGGAGCATTTTGTTCTTCCAGTTTAACCTTCCATACCATTTAGATAGAGGGATCAGCAACACAACGTAAATCGCATAATTCATGAGTAAAAAAAGCCATACATGGTCAGTAAACAAACCGATCACAAGCATGGTGAAGTACGTACCAACCCCCACCCTCTTCCCACCATAGAGAAAGGCAAGGATAATGGGAATCACTTTGAAATCGTACACATATCCGCTTGAGTAAACTACGGGAAAGATCATGGTAAACACTAAAACTACAAGATTCATGAAAAAGAACTTAAGGGTAAACCTTTTTGTGCTACTGTCCGATTCATTTGTAACCATTTGAAAGAGAAGAATCGTAAACAGAATAAATACCACATGCAAAATTAAATGGTGGACAGTCTCTAACATATAGGATCTCCTTTAAGTAGACAGAGTCTTTTCTATGTTCTTCGACATTCTTTCCGGAATTCCTTTCCATTTGTCACGAATATTCGACAGAAAAAAGGGACAAGTCCCCTTGTCCCCTACTCTTCAATATACGGCTGCTCCCTCAAATGACTCGTCCGCTCCACCATCGCATAATAAAAATGATCATACTCCACCCATCTTAATGGAACCTTCAGTTTAAGGCTATTCTCTTTGTTGAACACGCTGATATATTTCTTATCATAAGTCACTTTTTTAATTTCTTGAAGAGGGATGCTTTCCTTCTTATCCCCTTTTACCTTAATCAATTCTTTACCTACAATGGAGACAGCACTCCGTTTTTTCTTCCAAAGTTCATAGATTGTGAGTATTCCACCAAGGAGAGTGAAGCCTATGGAAATAAAAATCTCTTCATCTATTCCGTTAATGAAAACTCTTATCCAGTGGGAAATTAGAATGGCATAGAAGAACCATAAGCCTTTTGATAGTTTAGGTGAACTTTCATAATGAATGGTCTGTTCAACCTCGAGAGCATTCTCTTCACGCTTTTTCATAAACAGTAGCTTATGCTCTTCAATGGACCTGTTGTGAAAAGGCTCAAGATCGGTGTAAGTCCCTTCCCACATATCCGCACCGTCATCCTCTTCTTCCAATGCGTATCCTCCTGTCCACCCCGTGAGCACTTCTTCCCCATGCGAAAAGCTCAGAAGATAATAGCGGAGTGGCTGACCGTATGAATTGACGGTGTCCACTGAATCCACCACTTGGATATTATTTGGATAGATATTCATTAGTTCCCCTTCTTCATCCTGCAAATAGACAAGATGTGTAAAAAGGTGCGACTTGGCCAAAACAGGCTGCTTGGGACTGACTGGATATAAATGTTCTTTATTACTTTCCGCTAGTCCCCAGTACATCATTTCGGCACTTTCAACATTGACAGAAAGCCTTTCAAGGATATCCGATAAAACTTGGATATTCTTGTTCAAACAGACGATTGAGGCATTTGTGCTGATCCTCGGATCCTTGAACATTGTAGCCTCTTTCAGAAGGTCCTCTGTTTCTTCGGAAAAATAAAAGTTCATTAATCCTATCAGCACATTCATTCGATACCTCAGAAGGAAATAGGAATCCTTCCAGGATCGATACACATATTCAGGCTTGTATTCCCCATCATACACGCGGTACTCGTCCCTTAGCTTTTTATAATCGGCAATGAGCAACGGAAGAATTTTCGCCCTTTTGTAACCCGGCTCCACACCGGACTCATTAATTGCTGTAATGAAGTCATAGTACATGAATTTATAATGAGAAGATTCCAGTTTTTCGATTGTCTTATCGACAATGCCTCTTAACAGCACCGGAAACTCACATAGTTCCTCGACTGGCAACTCGACTTCCTCTTCTGAAATCAATCGGACCGTTTTATCATGGATTTCTTGAAAAATCCCCTCATCCTTCGTCATCAACAGACAGACCAGAGCACGGACTTTGGCGTCTCGATCCAATGTATCAAAACAGAGAATGATCTCATCAATGATTTCCGGCATCGGATAATCACAAACAAAATCTATCAAAGCAAAAGAAGGATTATCCCAACTGTCGACACGTTCAGGGAAAGAAGAAGCAGCTAACTTCACCATATCCTTTAACACTTCAACTCGAATCTTCAGTTGATCATTCTGTTTTAATTCATACAAATTCCCCAAAGCATCAAACCGCTTCTCAGGCTCAGGACTATGCAACTGCTTCATCATATTTCTTATTTTAATTTCGCTCATATTTTCCCCTTTCCAAAAACATCCACCTTTTTCTTTGTTATTTTATTATGGGGAGCCAGAGAACGCATGTGTCTTTATACCTATAAAATTTAAAAAAATTTACAGGTGGCGATAGAGAAATACACTTCCCAACTGCTCCATTCGAGTTTGTAACTTTTTTGAATAATAATGAGATACAGCCGTAGAAAGAAGCGTAAAATGAACTCCTCATGATACAATAATAATGAAAGTATGTTTCTCACATTAAAGGAGGGAATCACAATGTTCACATCAAAAAATGATTTCTTACAAGAATGGAAACAAGAAGCAGCCGTCACCCAAAAAGTGCTGGATGCACTAACGGATGAGTCGTTGAAGCAAGAGGTTTCTCCGGATCTGTACAGTATTGGGAGCGTAGCCTGGCATATCACAGGAGCCGCTTATTACTTCCCTGCTCAGGTAGGTGTCACCTTTGAGGTTCCAGATCTTCGGAAAGATGCACCGACATCTGCAACAGAAATCAGCGAAACGTATAAGCTGGTAAGTGATCGCCTGACAGAAGCCGTTTCTGAGCAGGTGTCTGATGAAAAGATGAATGAAATGGTGAATCTGTTCGGAATGGACATGCCGGTACAGGCTGTATTCCGTTTACTCATTCAACACCAGGTTCACCATCGTGGACAATTGACAGCTCTTATGAGACAAGCTTATTTGAAAGTTCCTGGCGTTTATGGTCCCAGTAAAGAAGAATGGGAAGCGATGAATGCTCAAAAAAGCTAAACATGAAAAAAGCCGGCCTGAGCCGGCTTTTTTTGGAGAAGGAATTTCATCATATCGTCCCCTTAAACTTCTCCGGTTTCTTCACATACCCTTCAATAATAAATCCACAGGCTGTGCAAATCACATATTCAACATTTGAGCCAAGACTCATTTTCTTTACCGGTGCCATTACTGCATACCCGGTTTGTTTACCCAAGCCCAATTCCTTCCCACCGCATTTTGGACATTCCGTTGCTTTTGTTGATTTGTTCATTAGAATACCTCCCATGAACATCTAGCACCTTACATACTTCCGCTTAAACCCAATCCTTCCTTTCTCTACTTGCTTCTGAATATCATCGGCAGCCTTTAGGATGCTGTTCGGTTTGTTGTCCCGTTTCATTTCTACCGGTCCAATTTCTTTTGCCGTCTCGAGGGCCCTTTCATGAAGAGGTACATAAGAAACTGCTACTGTCGTGACGAAATTATTCATCGAGGATTTCGTTCGTTCTGGAGCACTGTGAATGGTCTCTTTTACTTTTTCAAGCATCCCTGCAAGCTTCGTTTCCGAAAACTCTTCGTCTTTTCGATTCCCGAGCAGCCAGCAGTAGCAGCTCCACCCCGCTGACATTTTCAGCTCTTCTCCGCTTGCAATCCATTTATCAGCCACCTCTTGTGCGATATCAGCTTCAGCCAATGTAACGGCTACCACGTAATCGGACAGCATATAGAAATACGCCCCATCAATCCAACGATCAAAGTCCTTCTCTGTCATGGCTTTTGGATCAGCAATGATACCGGCAAAGTACATGGCATCGTAATTGCCTGTTGCATATAACTCCTCAGCCAATTCCTGATCCTTTTTGATTTTCTTAGCGATTGGTTTCATCGCACCTGTTGCAACCCCAAATACCGGCTCATGTGCACCATTGGATAGGTACATTTTCTTCGATCGTTCCTTACCGAGGGCTTCCAGCTCTTGCATTACGGTTTGTGAATTCATCTCTACACTTCCTTTTTTGGGAGGTTATTTTTTTGATTTAGTCCATCAGGTTTATACTTATTATCTTATAACACAATTTTACATTTGTCAGAGCCACTTCGATTTGTTTCAATCATGTTATATTTCTCCTGTTTTCTCTTATTCTATTAGAATTCTTTTTTTATAAAAACATTCCTTCAACACTTCTCACTTTTAATCAAACTCCTAGTCCACTATAATAATAAGTAAGAATTATCACAATAATCTAACACTTCATCCTTAGTAAGCAGTGTCTCATATCAGAAAGGAGAATGATAAATGGAAAACAATCATCGTCCCGATCAAAAGGATCACTCAGCAGCTGCAGGTCAGTGTCCTGTGACACATCACAAGGATAGTGCGATCACAACAACGACAGCCCCTGGTGGTACAACGAATCAACACTGGTGGCCGAACATGCTGAACTTGAACATTCTTCGCCAGCACGATAGGAAATCGAACCCTATGGGGGAAGACTTCAATTATAAGGAAGAATTCTCTAAGCTGGATTACGATGCACTGAAACAAGATCTTCACAATCTAATGACAGACAGCCAGGATTGGTGGCCGGCTGACTACGGTCATTACGGTCCATTCTTTATCCGGATGTCTTGGCACGCAGCAGGTACATATCGTGAGACCGACGGACGCGGAGGCGGCTCGTCAGGTGCACAGCGCTTTGCCCCTCTGAACAGCTGGCCGGATAATGTTAACCTTGATAAGGCTCGCCGTCTGTTATGGCCGATTAAACAAAAGTATGGAAATAAGATTTCCTGGGCGGATTTGCTTGTGTTAACAGGGAATGTGGCCCTTGAATCCATGGGCTTGAAGACATTCGGATTTGGTGCAGGACGTGAAGACATTTGGCATCCTGAGGAAGATGTGTATTGGGGTTCTGAGAAGGAATGGCTTGCTGACAACCGTTATTCCGGTGACCGTGAGCTTGAGAATCCACTGGCTGCCGTGCAGATGGGTCTGATTTATGTGAACCCGGAAGGACCAAACGGGGAGCCGGATCCACTGGGAAGTGCCCGTGATATCCGGGATACATTCGGACGTATGGGAATGAATGATGAAGAAACAGTGGCCCTTGTCGCCGGTGGTCATACATTCGGTAAGGCCCATGGAGCTGGTGACGCTTCTCTTGTTGGTGACGATCCGGAAGCTGCTCCGCTGGAAACACAAGGGTTTGGTTGGAACAGCTCTTATGGAAGCGGAAAAGGACGCGACACGATTTCAAGTGGTGTCGATGGTGCCTGGACAACAAATCCAACCAAATGGGATAATGGCTACTTTGATCTTCTATTCGGCTATGAGTGGGAGAAAACGAAGAGTGCGGCAGGCGCTTCTCAATGGACACCGGTCGGTATGAAGGAAGAGCATATGGCACCGGACGCGGAAGATCCATCCATCAAGGTGAAGACGATGATGACAACGGCGGATATGGCCCTGCGCATGGATCCCGACTATGAGAAGATTTCCCGTCGATTCCACGAGA
Source organism: Rossellomorea aquimaris TF-12 (assembly GCF_001648555.1). GTDB lineage: Bacteria > Bacillota > Bacilli > Bacillales > Bacillaceae_B > Rossellomorea > Rossellomorea aquimaris. Next base: position 259,569 of record NZ_LQXM01000030.1, read on the forward strand.
ATCCTGAGGAGTTCGCCGATGCCTTCTCCCGTGCCTGGTTCAAGCTACTTCACCGTGACATGGGTCCAAAAGCAAGATACTGGGGTCCAGAGGTTCCACAGGAAGACCTGATCTGGCAGGATCCAGTTCCTGCAGTGGATTACGATCTATCGGATGGTGAAATTGCCGAACTGAAAGAAAAGATCCTAAACACAGGCTTAACCGAGAGCGAACTGGTGAAAACCGCTTGGGCATCAGCAAGCACATATCGAGGTTCTGATATGCGCGGAGGCGCGAACGGTGCACGCATCCGCCTGGCTCCTCAGAAAGACTGGGAAGCGAACGAACCACAACAGCTTGAAAAAGTCCTTGGAGTCTACGAAGACCTCCAGAGCAAGCTGAACAAGAAAGTCAGCCTGGCTGATCTCATCGTACTTGGAGGAAACGCAGCGATCGAAAAAGCCGCAAAAGACGCCGGCTTTGAGGTTACGGTTCCATTCTCACCAGGTCGAGGCGACGCAACAGCTGAGCAGACCGATGTGGAAAACTTCGGCGTACTTGAGCCCGTATCAGACGGATTCCGTAACTACCAGAAGCAGGAATACGCTGTCAGCCCTGAAGAAATGCTTGTGGACAAAGCACAGCTACTCGGCCTGACTGCGCCAGAAATGACTGTCCTTCTCGGCGGTATGCGTGTCCTTGGTACCAACCATGGTGGCACGGATCACGGTGTTTTCACAGACAAAGTCGGTACTTTAAACAACGACTTCTTCGTGAACTTACTCGACATGGGCATTGAGTGGAAGCCAGCAGGCTTCAACCAATATGAAGGTCGTGACCGCAAAACAGGTGAAGTGGTGCGAACGGCCTCACGCTTTGACCTTGTGTTCGGTTCTAACTCGGTGCTTCGTTCATTAGCTGAAGTATATGCCCAGGATGATAACAAAGAGAAATTTGTCCGTGACTTTGTTGCCGCTTGGGTAAAGGTGATGGATGCGGATCGGTTTGATTTGAAATAACGATTACGGTATAAGAAAAAAACACGCCTCCACCTAGATGGGTGAGGCGTGTTTTTTCTTATAACGTGAATAAGATTTCTCCTAAATCTTATTCTCCTTCTCTATCTGGAGAACCGGGGGGATTATATTTCGGTGGAATCCTGAGCCACCCTCTCGATATCATCAAGTTTTTTAACGGTGCTGCGAATTTCATTAAGTTGATTTGAATGGAAAAGAACATTAATCCCACATCGGTTCGAACGGTTTTCGACATTGCCTGAGCACAAAAGGTAATGGATGTTGCCACTTTGGCTGAAATGAGATTGGCAATCTCATCGTCATTCAGCTTAACCCCTTCCGGCACAGCGTTGGAATTTGATATCGGTTTTTTAGGATTGACCAAAGGTAAGGGCACTCCTTCTTTTAAAAGGAATTCTTCTATTTTTTTCGTATCAGACTTACTACCTTCCAATGCGTTTTGTAACACATGCAGCATATCTTTATCAGTGGAAGTATTTAACCCTATTTGATAGAGGGAGTGGGCTTCATGAAAAGCAGTGAAAGCTGTCCATAAGTCCATTACTTCTCCTACATGTAAAGGCGGTTTAGGTGCTTCATCTGCAAAATTTTTTATAATGGCGGAAATCGCTTCAAGAGCACTTGTCATGGAATAGCCTCCTCGTTATTTCTCGCCACTATTATCCCCCATTATTCATAATCCATTCGTATGAGGGTACAATTGAAGAAAACAAGTCCTTCATTTAATTTCCTCATTTTATAAACGTCCACCTTTTCAGGAACCCTCATATAGTGCTTCCCTTCACATTTTCAAAACAACTAATATGATGTTATATTTTTCCTTAAAGGATTCAGTTGGGAATAAAGAGTTTACGCCCCTACTTTCTCACGTATCACATCTTCTTTTTCATCTGTTCTCTTCTCCAACTTATAAACCAACACCCCACCAATCAACAAAGCAATCCCAAGCAGCTTCTCCCAAGAAAGTGCAGAGGGTTCAAACCCGAACATGCCTCCTGTATTGACGATAAATGCGATGGTAATTTGAGAAATGAGCGCGATCGAAATCGCATAAGCTGGACCAATGAGTGTAACTCCCCTCATCAAGAAGAACACGATTCCGACACCGAACACCCCGCTAAATAGAAAGACAGGATTGACCCCACTAAAGTCCAGCAAACTTTTATCTTCCATTGTATAGAATACCGGCAGTGAACAGACGAGACCGAGACCAAGGACCAGGCTTGTTGTTGCCCACGGACCTGTTTTTTCACTGACACGAGCATTGAATACATTTTGTAAACTGATTAAGATTCCTGCCATAATGGCTAATCCGATTCCGATCATATGATTCCCTCCTTATTCATAGATGTTTCCTTTTGCAAGGATGCTGAGTTTTTCAAGATCTTTGATGGTGATGGAACCGTTGACCCGCTCGATGAGGTCGTCCGTTGCCATCTTCTTTAGTACCCGGTTCAGGTGACGATAGCTCGTTCCGATCCATTCGGCGAGCTCCATGAGATTGGATGTATGCATCTCCTGATGAAACATCGTCCCTTCGCCGGCTTCTGAAATGGATAATAAATAGCTCGCCAGGCGTACTTCGACGGGATACAGCATATGCATGCTCGTGATATGAGATTCCGTGTAAAACTTGTGGGCCACTGTATCAAATAAAAAGCGCAGGATCGCCGGATGCTCCTTCTCGAGCCTTGAGAGATCCGTGAACGGAACCGATAGGAACACCCCGTCCGTGACGGCTTCCACAGAGTTAAGAACCGCCGTCCCTTTTGCATATTCCACATCCCCAATCAGGGCAAGGGGACGCTTGAACCGGTTGATCAGCAGCTTGCCCTCTGGTGTATGGGTGAAGATCTTAATTTTCCCTTCCATAAGGAAATACAGTTCATCGACTTCTTCCCCCGTGGAAAATAAGACGTCTCCTTTTTCAAAGGAATACACTTTGATATATTTTCTAAAATGATTTGGAAATAACTCTTCCAGCTCGAATTGTTTTATATAATGGTCTGTTTCCGCACTTTGTATTTCTTTCATCATTTGACTCCTTCTTCTACAATTGGAAAAGGATAACCCCTGCAAGCATCATCGTCAGTCCCACAGCCTGCCTGGGCGTAACCGGGATCTTCTTCTCGCCGAACCATCCTCGTGACTCAATGAGAAATGCCGTACCGATCTGTGCCACAAGAAGAATCGCAATAGCCGCTGCCGGGCCGATCATATGAATCGCCGTTAGTTCTGAGAACACGACAATCACACCGAACGATCCTCCAATCAAGTACAGAAACGGCACCTGCCTGAAGCTCTTTCCTTTTCCATCTCTTACTTTCATATAGATGATCATCGCAATCGTAAAGGCCACAAGATGAACCATCGAAGTCGTATGCCATCCACCGATCGCGTCACTCATTCTTGCATTGAAAATTCCCTGCATGGTGATACATAGTCCCCCAAGCAGAGCAAATAAAGCACCTTTCATCGTTCATCCTCCTATTCTTTGTTCTATTAAATAGGAGGTTAAGGTTTTGTGAAAGGACATATGTCCTAAGGGTTGCCTTTTTTGTGATATGGCAAACAAAAGCGATATTAACTCCCATGAAAAAAGAATGACCATCATCACGATGATCATTCCTTTTTCATTCTTATAGTTTTCGTACCGCCTCTTCGATCCCATCATTTCCTGAAGTCAGATCAAAGCCTCGGTTGAAGGTGCGTTCCTCTGTTAAGGACGCTACAATCGTGTGAGCTACATCTTCACGTGAAATAGAGTTTCTTGAAAGATTTTCTGCTGCGGCTACCTTCCCTGTACCCGGTTCATTTAATAATCCCCCAGGACGGATAATGGTATAGGTTAAGCCACTCTGTTCCAATGCCAAGTCAGCAAAGTGCTTTGCTACATAATAAGCTTTTATGGACTCATTCCAATTCTTTCGATTATGAGCTTGTAGAGCACTCACCAAGATGAATCGTTGGATTCCCGCCTGCTTGGCTGCCTCCATCGTTTTCACCGCTCCGTCCAGATCGATGAGCAATGTTTTATCCGCACCTGTTTTGCCACCGGATCCTGCCGTGAAGACAATGGCGTCAGCACCTTTAAGACCATTCGTAATCTCATCCACAGTACCCTCTAAATCAACCAGAGAGGATTGAACCCCATCCTGCTCAAAAGACTGCGCTTGCTCTTCCTTCCTTACAATGGCTCTTGGTGTGTGCTCACTGCTTTCCTTTAAAAGACCAACCACTTGCTTTCCGATTTGTCCATTCGCTCCTACAACTGCTACGTTCATTTCATCATCTCCTTATCCCGATAGATTTGGTATGAATTCATCATGACATGTAAAGTGAATGGTTACAAATTATCTGTTTCTTTCCTATAACTTATCATCAACCTCCGAAGTATCTACATCATCTCCGAACCAATCACTCAGCTTCGCCTTGGCTTTTGCTTTTACTTCGTCATCGATATACATGGCCACCTGTAATAAAGCCAGACCTAACGCACCCAGGTCGTCGGTAAACCCAACACCCACGGCTATGTCTGGTATCAAGTCGGTCGGAAGAATGAAATACCCAAGAGCTCCGATGATTACCATCTTTGCTTTTACGGGAATATCCGGCTTTTGCAAGGTAAAATAAAGAAGCAAAGCCGTGTAAACGACTGAATGCCCGGCTTTCACGCCAAACTTCTTCAGCTTAGTCCAAAATTTATCTTCTGAAAAATGTTTTTCCATGTTGTCCATTTGATTTATACCTCCAATATCACCACTTGTTCATTACATTGTAGAAGGTTTGATGGAAATAGACAAATTTAAATAAAAATAGACCTTACTTATGATGTCTTCCCTTTCTACATCCCGTATTCCTTTCGATATCCATCTTGCTTAGGCTGAAATAGATCCTCATTGGAAGATCTGACATCCGAGAAATGATTTACATTATAATGCCCCCTCAGTGCGACATTATGATGGGCGATGATTTGTTCAGCCTTTAATGCAGATGAATCCTTGGTGGAATGACCGTCTGCCACCAGCGTGACGTCCAATCCACTGACCGTTGCATACCGAACGGCAGTGTCGATGCAATACTCGGTCTGACAGCCTGCTATTACAACATGAGCAACCTCTTTTTCTTTTAAAAAATCTAGTAACGGCGTCCCATAGAAGGAATTGGTCGCCAGCTTGTCAAACACGACGGCGTGGTCCGGAACCTGTAAATCCCTGTGGACCTGAAAGCCTTCCCCGTTTCCACCCGCCACATCCTTGTCTCTTATGAAGACGATATGGGCATCGGCTTCCTTGGCCATTTCGATGACCCGATTGATGGTTTCAATCAGTTTTTCCTTTTGAAAGACGGCCTGTTCCTTTTCGTTTCCTTCCACTAATTCCTGCTGAACATCAATGACGAGCAATGCCTGTTTCACGTGTAAAACCCCTTTACGCTTATTCCTCTTTTATTTCAAACCTCAAAGGAAATTCCATTAGTAAATAGTTCATCGTTTCACTGCTATAATCCTTTAATCGAACAAAATAAGCAGATCCTTCATGAAAGAGAACGGATTCTGCTATTGTATTGTATGGTAAAATGTAGTTGGAAATTTAGTTAAGCAACGTTAAAAGATGGAAAAAATCGGCTAGTTGCTGTTGTATATCTTCCAATAATAGATTGAAATCATAGAAGGTAGGAGGAGTTTCATGAGCAATATAGATATAAATACCAAAAGAGAACTGTCTGTACGTGGGACATTAACGATCAAAGAATATAAGAAGTTTTCATCTTTTCATACCAGAGGATGGATTAAATGGCTTGTGCTATCTACTTTTTTACTAATCTTCCCTTTTATCACTTACATTCTTTATAATCCTCGAGATATTTTTTATTTTGAAAACATGGCTGCCATTTTTTTGGTGAGTTCCACGGTCTCCGTTTCGATTTCAATCCTATTTTTTCTATACGCTAAGTTAATCATTCGAATTAAAGCAACAAGGGAATATAAGAGTGACCAATTGATAAAGAATGAATTCACCTATACTTTTCATGAAAATGGGATAAATCAAAAAAGAGGAAGGTCGATCACCTATATTGAATGGAATGATATTGTTTCAATTCGAGAGTACCCTCCTATGTTTCTTATATATGTATCTAAAAATAAAGCAATCGTCATACCGAAGAGATTTTTCGAATTAAGTGAAGAGATAATGCTATTTAAAAAAATCATGAATGAGAATGTTGCGTCAGAAAAGAATAAGATTACCTAGCGATAAAAGAATAGCGAATAAAAACCTTGGGAATATCCCAAGGTTTTTTTGTTGTGCTACAAATCATATGTTTTTTGCACTGCTATTTCGGATTTTGCTCCGATCCTTTCAAGAAATCATCCTGGAAGTAATACAATCTTCCCGATCTTTCCTGATTGTTTAAAATACGTTTGTGCTTCTCCCGCTTTTTCAAGAGCAAATGTGCGATCAATGACAGGTTTAATTTTCCCGGAAGAGATGGCTTCAAGCATACGTGTAAACTCTTGTCGTGTTCCTAAAACGGAGCCATATAAAGTGATATGCTTTAAATAAACCGTTCTGAAATCGAGTTCCGTTTTCTGACCACCGGCAGATCCCGAGATACAAAACTTCCCTCCTTTTTTCAATACTTGAAGGGATATTGAAAACAACGCATCCCCCACGACATCTAATACAGAGTCGACGGGACCTCCATTCACTTCGACTATTTCTTCAGCAAGGTTATGAGATCTGTAAGACAATACATGTGTGGCTCCTAGTTCTTTCATTTTATCCTCTAAGCCAATATCCCCCACTATGGCAATGACCTTTGCTCCAAAAACGTTAGAAGCAATTTGAACATTCAATGACCCTACACCGCCATTCGCACCTGTGACGACGATTGTCTCTCCTGCCTTAGCCTGGATTTGCTCCACCATATGCCAAGCTGTCAGCCCGCTTACAGAAAACACAGCACTTTCTTCATATGTTGAGAGTGGCATGTCATAACAAAGTTCAGCAGGCCATACGACATATTCAGCGTACCCTCCATCATACTCAGAACCTATGAAGGACATATCCTCAGAAATATGCTCATAACCCTCCTCGCCACTTGAGGTGAAAGGAAAAAGGACAACCCTCTTACCGATCAAGGCTTTCGAAACGTTCTCTCCGACTTCTACAATCTCACCTGCAATATCGGAACCGGGAGTTCTCGGAAACTGGACCCCTTCAGGACGCCAGCCTGACTTTGCACCTGTTCCATACGCGCCTTCTCTCATCCAAATCTCTGTGTTATTAATGGCACATGCCTTAACCTTGACCAGGACTTCATCCTGTTTCGGCGTCGGGATCGGAACTGTTTTTACTTCTAATTTGTCGATATCTCCGTATCCGGTAACTTGAACAGCCTTCATTAGCCCTCACCCTTCCATTATCTTCATTGTTCAATCGCTGTTATTTTATACGTTTCATGAACAGGCATACATGTTTCATACAAAAAGGGTTTTTTGTAAAGAATGTAGCTATTAACTGATCAGTACTTAATTGCATTTTATGAATGCATACCTTACCGCTCGTCAAATTGACCGGTATCATGGAATGGAAAATCACCTTTATATTACTCTTGATTTTGATTAAAAACGATAAAACTGCTTCTTAGATGTTTGTTCAATCGATCTTAATATTTTATACGGTCGACACTTTGGACTATCATTCTCACTGCTATTTTATGAGCAGGTTTTCACTCTTTTCGAGCCACTTTTAGGATTTATGAGCCGTTTTTGGGAATTTACGAGCCGAAATTCTCATATATGAGATATTTTCCAAAAATATACATCCCATTCATTGATTTTATCAGCAACAAAGCTTACAAAAACAAAAAATGCCTGGTCATCTATAATACTGACCAGGCATCTAATGGTTCTAAATCCTTTTATTTCGCATTCTCATCCGGCTGATGAATCCCAAAAATATTCCCTTCGGTGTCTATGTAGTATCCTTGCCACGCCATTCCAGGCAGGGCATACTTGGGCAGGGCGACCTTTCCGCCATGTTCCAGAATGCGCTTCTCTGTTTCATCGTAATTCCCTACTCCCATCGTACACGAATACCCATTCATCGGCTGGTTTGCTTCAGGAGGAGGACCTTGCCTCTGCATCAATGCACCGTTGATCCCGGGTACACTTTCGTCACCCGTCACCGCTCCAAAGTAAGGCATCCCGGCGAATTCGCTCCAATCCTCGAATTTCCACTGGAATACTTCTCCATAAAACTTCTTTGCTCTTTCCATGTCATCCACATGAACTTCGAAATGCACTAATCTTCCCATCGACCATCGCCCCCTAAAATATCATTCACTATAATCATTCTTTTTCGTCAATTAAAACCCTTTTTTTCAATAAAATAAATAGAAACCGTTCGACTCATTAGGGGGCCATAGTGGCTACCACTCTTAAGACTTCTGCACCAAGTGATCCTTCAACTGCTCACGTAGTGCACGTTTCAGAAATTTACCTACAGATGTTTTCGGTATTTCGTCCATAAAGACGATATCATCAGGAAGCCACCATTTTGCGAATTGAGGGGCAATGAAATCGATTAACTCTTGGTTACCCACTTTTCCTTTATATGGATCCTTCAACACTACGCAGGCAACAGGACGTTCTTGCCACTGCTGGTGAGGGACAGCGACAATGCTTGCTTCAAAGACAGCTTCATGTGCCATCAAGGCATTTTCGAGGTCAACAGACGAAATCCATTCTCCCCCACTCTTGATCAGATCCTTTGTTCGGTCAACAAGCTTGATAATACCTTCTTCATCGACTGTCGCAACGTCACCTGTGTAAAGCCAGCCATCCTTGAATGCCTCATGGGAACGATCATCCTTGTAATATTCATCTGCTATCCACGGTCCACGGAGCATGATTTCCCCCATTTCCTCGCCGTCCCATTTCACCTCTCCATCGACTCCCATTACTTTCATTTCAAGACCTGGTACAATGAGTCCTTGCTTCGAACGGATATCAAGGATTTCCTCTTCATCAAGTTCGGTCTGGTAGCTCTTGAGTCGAGAAACAACCGCAAGTGGAGTGGTCTCTGTCATGCCGTATGCGTGAAGGAATGGAATTTTGTACTTCGTTTCGAAGGTTTTGATCATTCCCCGTGGAGCTGCTGAACCACCGCATATAATGGATCGTAACGAAGAAGTCGTATAGTTCCCATTTTCCAGTTCATTCAGAAGTCCCAGCCAAATGGTTGGAACGCCAGCAGTAAGGGTCACTTCTTCTTCTTCAATCAGTTCAGCAAGAAGCTTTGGTGTGAATGACGGACCTGGTAAAACTTGAGTGGAGCCAAACCAGGTGGCGGCAAACGGCATTCCCCAGGCGTTGGCATGGAACATCGGCACAACCGGCATAACGACATCCCTTTCTGAAAGCGCAGCCGTATCAGCTAACCCAAAGGCAAAGCTGTGAAGGACAATTCCTCTGTGTGAGTAGACTACACCTTTTGGTTTGCCTGTGGTAGCAGATGTATAGCACATTCCCGCCGGTTCATTTTCATCGATGTCCTTTACGAATTCGAAATGTGGATTGGCTTCTTTCAATAGTTCTTCATATGAATAGACGGGTTCAAGTGTGGTCTCCGGAAGCTCGTCTTTGTCCGTCATGATGATATAGGCTTCTACTGTTTTGAATTGGTCTTTACTCTGTTCAATGATTGGCAGTAAATCCTCATCAACGAATAACACCTTATCTTCAGCATGGTTGATAATGTATGAAATATGTTCAGGAGACAGGCGGATATTGATGGTATGAAGAACCGCCCCCATTCCTGGAGCTGCAAAATAAACCTCCAGATGGCGATGGTGATTCCAAGCAAATGTCCCGACTCTATCTCCTTTTCCTACACCCAGATTCTCTAGGGCGCTTGAAAGTCTCCGTGTACGTTCTCCGATTTCCTTATACGTAAAACGATGCGTACCCGAAAATGTCCGTGAAACGATTTGCTTTTTCGGGAAAAACTTTTCTGCTCTTTCGAGTAGTGAACCTACTGTTAATGGAACATTCATCATACTGATATTTCCCCTTCCGTTTTCTCCATATTTTTATTCAATAACACCCTTCTTCTGCCAATCAAGAACTTCCTGATCAGTAGCATTAAGCCACTCTTGTAAAATTTCCTTTGTTTGTTCACCTTTTTCAGGTGGCGATGTGACAGACTTCCAATTTAAGTCCCCATGGATTTTCACTTGTCCTTCTAAAGAAACAAAGTCCTTTTCCTTAAAAATAGGGTAGTCAGCAAGCTGATCCGCTTCAAGTACAGGCGTAAGACAGCAGTCCACCTCCTGGCCAAATGCAGACCACTCTGATTGTGACTTGCTACGAAACAAATCAACCAGTTCACAATAAATCGAATTTTCTGATTTTGGTTTCAAGTAGTGGGCAGTCAGCCACTCCTCCCTGCCAAGTGCCTGACAAAAGTTTCGCCAAAATTTAGGCTCCAAGGCAGCAAGGCTCACATATCTCTTATCCTTCGTTTCATACAGACCATATGAAATCACGGTACCGTTTAAAACTTGAATGCCATTCGGGTAGCCTGTCTCCTTCTGGATTAGAACATGGTTCGTCATCAACGAAGCCATGCTATCGGCAATCGAAATGCAATGATAGCTTCCTTCACCTGATCGACCTCTGGCCACAAGTCCTGCCAGGATCCGTTCACTTGCTGCTAAACCGCCGATATAGTCTGCAAAGGTATGGTTCGGATGGACCGGCTTGCCCGTCCCATCCTTAAGCTGGGCAAGAGCACCGCTAACACTCATATAATTCAAATCATGACTGCCAAGCTCAGACATTTTCCCGCTGTTTCCGTAGCCTGTAATGGAACAGTAGATAATCGCGGGATTGAGACTGCTGACAGCCTTATAACCAAGTCCTAGCTTTTCCATAACACCAGGCCGGAAACTTTCAATGACAGCATCAGCCTTTTTAAGTAAGTCGAGGGCAATCTTTTTCCCCTCTTCATGTTTCAAATTCATGGAGATACTCTTTTTGCCGCGGTTATGGGCTGTAAAAACGAAACCATTCTCATTATGTCTTGCCGGATCTCCTTCAGGGGCTTCCACCTTAATAACCTCAGCTCCCAGTTCAGCAAGTCGTAATGTGGCAAAGGGTCCTGGTATATAGTTGGTAAAGTCGATAATTTTAATGCCACTTAGCATAGTAAGAGATCCTTCCTCCTTACGTGATGTGACCTTTTGTAAAGACGTTCTGCGCTTTATCAGTTGGTATTTTAATGTTTTGTGGTGCCAGGTACAAATTGCTCTTTTTGTACCTGGTACTAAATGGTCTATTGGTGCCAGGTACAGATTGTTCTTTTTGTGCCTGGCACCAAATGGTCTATCAGTGCCTGGTACAGATTGTTCTTTTTGTGCCTGGCACCAAATGGTCTATCAGTGCCTGGTACAGATTGTTCTTTTTGTACCTGCACCAAATGGTCTATCGGTGCCTGGCACCACCACCACCCAAACCCTAACCCCTTACCCACTTCCTATACTCAACCCCTTTTCAATCCAGTCGCTCAATAATGGTCGCGTTTGCCATTCCATGACCTTCGCACATGGTCTGCAAGCCATAGCGACCGCCGGTTCTTTCAAGCTCGTGTAGCATGGTAATCATCAGCCGTGCCCCACTTGCTCCAAGTGGATGGCCAAGTGCGATGGCCCCACCATTCGGATTTAATTTTGCGGGATCTGCGCCTGTTTCTTTGAGCCAAGCCATCGGGACAGGAGCAAACGCTTCATTGACCTCGAATACATCAATATCTTCTAGCTTTAAACCAGCCTTTTTCAGGACTTTCTCTGTAGCTGGAATCGGTCCTGTCAGCATCAAGGTGGGATCTGAGCCGACCACTACTCTTGTATGGACCTTGAAGCGTGGTTTCAAGCCCAGTTCTTCTGCTTTTTCACGGCTCATCAATAGGAGAGCCGCTGCACCATCACTGATTTGGCTTGAGTTTCCTGCATGGATGACACCGTCTTCCTTAAAAACCGTTTTTAATTCGGAAAGGGTTTCTGGTGTCGTGCCTTTCCTTGGACCGGAGTCCTCGGTCACGAATGTTGTTTCGCCGTTTTCCAGTGTGACCTCGAGTGGCATGATTTCCTTTTTAAAATATCCTTCAGCCTGCGCCTTCAAAGCTCGGCGATGACTTTCTGTGGAGAATGTATCAAGCTCTTCACGTGTAAATCCATATTTCTCAGCAATCCTTTCTGCTGATAGCCCTTGGTGAATGATTTCATAGCGTTCCTTTAACTTCGGGCTGAACGGGACGGCATCCCCATAGTTCGATGCCATCGGGACTCTGGACATATTCTCCACGCCTCCGGCAATCACGATGTCCATGTCACCTGCTAATATGGCTTGTGCTGCGAAATGGACAGCCTGCTGGCTCGAACCGCACTGACGATCGATCGTGGTGCCTGGCACTTGAATTGGAAAGCCTGCAATCAGTGCTGCCACCCGGGCAATATCACCTGCTTGTTCGCCTGCCTGAGTTACGCAGCCAAGAATGACATCCTCCACAAGACCAGCATCGATACCCGCTCGTTTCACCACTTCTTGCAGTACCTTTGCAGCAAGATCATCTGGACGGATATCCTTTAAAGCTCCCTTTCTTCTTCCAACAGGTGTTCTCACACCTTCTACAATGACGACTTCTCTCATGTTTATTCCACCCTTCTGTCTTCTAAGATCTATCACTCTATAAACCTAAGTTTTTAGCAATAATCGTCTTCATGATTTCATTTGTTCCTGCGTAAATACTCGCTACGGGAATGTCGCGGAACCGCCTGGCAATCTCGTACTCTTCCATATATCCGTATCCACCGTGGAGCTGCATGCATTCCCCGGCGATTTTCTTGGCAATGTCCGTCAGCTTCCACTTCGCCATGGAAACCTTTGTTACAATATCGTTCCCTTCGATATGCTCAGTAATCAACTGATCAAGGAATGCCCTGCCCATTTCGATTTCTGTCGCCATTTCCGCTATCTTAAATTGAGTGTTTTGGAATTTGCTCACGGGCTTTCCGAAGGCATCACGGCTTTTTACATACTCAATGGTCTGTTTGAGCATCACTTCTGATGCTATTTGTGCAGCGATGGCCACCAATAGGCGTTCCTGCTGAAGCTTTTCCATTAAGTAAACGAAGCCTTTTCCTTCTTCACCAAGCAGGTTTTCCTTCGGTACGAGGCAATCCTCAAAGATAAGCTCTGCTGTGTCCTGAGAATGAAGACCTACTTTGTTCAGCTTCCTCCCTCGTGAAAAACCTGGATTATCACGTTCGACAACCAGCAAGCTGACACCCTTATGCTTGGGGTTCGCTTTTGGATCCGTTTTACAAGCAACAACGATGAGATCCGAGTGAATGCCATTGGTGATAAACGTTTTTGAACCGTTTAGGATGTAGTGGTCACCTTCAAGGGTCGCCGTGGTTTGAATGTTCGCGAGATCCGACCCGGTACCAGGCTCTGTCATGGCAATCGCCGTAATAATTTCACCCGTAGTGCATTTCGGCAGCCAGCGTTTTTTCTGTTCTTCCGTCCCATACGCTGTGATATAAGGAACAACAATATCATTATGAAGTCCAATACCAACAAGACCGGAGCCCACTCGCTCAATCTCTTCATTAATAATGACCGAGAATCCCCAGTCGACCTCGCTGCCGCCATATTGTTCATCAATATCCGGGCAGAGATAGCCCTGCTCTCCCATCTTCCTCCAGAAGGAGCGTGGAATCATCCGCTCCTCCTCCCACTGATCATAGAATGGATAGGCTTCCTTCTCTAAAAATTTCCGTAAGGACTTGCGAAAGATTTCGTGATCGTCTGTTATATAAGGGGGGGTCATTTTCATCTCTCCTCGAGTTTTAGATATGCGCCTATTGTTTTACTCCGTTCAGCGATTGGCGCAGCTGATATTTTAATATTTTCCCAGAAGCATTTCTTGGCAGAGCATCTTCGATAAAGATTCTCCTTGGAACCTTATAACCTGCGAGTTTTTGGCGGCAAAAGCTTTTTAATTCCTGTTCGTCTATGCTGGCACCCTGTTTTGGTACAATGACGGCACAGACCGCTTCACCCCACGTTTCATCGGGTAGACCGATAATGGCAGCTTCCAATACGGCTGGATGTTCATAGAGAACTTCCTCCACTTCAATTGAATACACATTTTCTCCGCCAGAAATGATCATGTCCTTTTTCCGGTCTACGAGTGTGATGTATCCATCTTCATCAATGGTGGCAAGATCGCCGGTGTACAACCAGCCATCCTTTATCGTTTTCGCGGTCTCTTCCGGTTTTCCGTAATACTCCTTCATAATTGATTCACCTTTGATAATGAACTCTCCCACAGCACCAGGCTTAATATCCATCCCTTCTTCGTTCACCACTCGTGCTTCAGTCAGAAAAGCTGCTTTCCCACCCTTTCCAAAATGGGTTCTGTGTCCCTCTGGGGTAAGGAGAATTCCTCCTGGTCCTGCTTCAGTCAGACCACATAGGTTATAAAATTGGTCTGTCTTAAACAATTCGATACTTTTCCTTACAACCTCTGGTGCCATCGGTGCTGCACCATAGCCGCATCTTTTAATAGAAGAAAGATCATAATCAGTGGCATTTGGTACCTGCAGCATAAAGTTATACATGGCCGGTACCCCAAAGAAATGAGTAATCTTATGCTCCTGTATTGCTTCAAGTGTCTTCACCGGGTGGAAGTCACGATGGATGATGTGAGTGGCTCCAAGCACCACCCCTGAAATAAGGAACAGGTTTAGTTGAGCTGAATGGAATAACGGAGCAATATGAAGGAAGTGTTCTTCTTCGTTGATCCCCATGCTGATCATCATCGTAAGTCCCACATTAAAAATCCGTTTGTGGTCAAACAAGGCTCCTTTAGGTCTACCTGTTGTACCTGATGTATATAATATTTCCAAATCATCATCATCACTGACGAGAACGGACGGATTCTCTGTACTTACCCCAACGACTCTTTCGAATGAATGATGCCCCACTACTTTCGGAGCTCCAGTCGTAACCACATGCAAGACACCCGTTCCTTCTCTCGCAGACGTGATTGTTTCCTCGAATTCCCCGTCACAGAAGACGACAGCCGCGTCAGACTGTTCAAGAATATAATGAACCTCAGATGACGTCAGGCGGAAATTGACAGGTACGATTACCGCACCTATTTTGGCTCCTGCAAAGAAAGCAAGGACAAACTGATCAGAATTCTTCATCATCAAAGCAATTTTTTCACCCTTTTGAACTCCAAGGCCAAGTAGCCCATGTGCCAACTTATTCACTTCTTCATTAAATTGCTTGTACGTATACTTTCTTCCTTCACACTCAATCGCAAGCTTTTCTGGCTTCTTTCTCGCATTTTGTGCTAAATATGATCCGATATCCATTCTCGCTTCCCCCTATTATAATCAATATTGAAAACGCATTCATTATCTTACATGCAATAATTGTGCCAACTTTCAGAAAACAGTAGACAGCATGGTATTTCTGACCTGTGACAAAAGAGAGAAAAGAAAAGGTGTCCAGAAATTGGACACCTTGATTTGGACAGTGCAAGGTACGTATAGTGAACTTCCTATACAGATAACTCGTACTTTTTCAGTTTTTCATATAATCCAGAACGGCTGATTCCAAGTAGCCTGGCTGCCTGGGCTTTGTTACCGTTTGCCTGGATCATGGCCTTTTTGATTGCTCCAAGTTCCGCATCTCCTGCAAGACCTGCGTTTTTTTGCATCAGCGGCTCTGAAACTTGGGAAATGAGATAATCAGGAAGATCCTCTGTCTGTATATTTCCATGCTCTGCAAACGTCATAGCACGCTCAAGTACATTTCGAAGCTCACGTACATTTCCCGGCCAGCTGTATTGAAGTAATGCGTCCTTCGCCTTTCCAGATATCCCGGTAATACTTGTACCAAGCATGGAATTTAGCTCGATCATTAATTTGTTGGTTAGATGCTCCACATCATGAACACGCTCACGTAATGGGGGAATATTTAAGGAGATCACGTTCAGTCTGTAATATAAATCCTCACGAAATTCTCCTTCCTTCACCATCTTCTCTAGATTCCGATTGGTTGCAGCGATAATACGCACATCTACCTTGATGCGTTCATTTCCACCGACACGGTAAAATTCACGTTCCTGCAGGACTCGTAATAACTTTGCCTGCAGAGCGATAGACATATCTCCAATTTCATCAAGAAACAGCGTTCCACCATTGGCTAAGTCAAACTTCCCTACCTTGCCACGCTGCTTCGCTCCTGTAAACGCCCCTTCCTCATACCCGAAAAACTCAGATTCCAGAAGGTCTTCAGGGATCGCTGCACAGTTGACGATGACAAATCTGCCATCACTTCGGGCACTGCTGTTATGAATTGCATGGGCAAACAATTCCTTACCTGTCCCGCTTTCTCCCCTGATCAGCACAGTCGACCGGCCTTTCGCCGCTTTGGCAGCACTTTTCTTTAATTTATCCATATACGGGTATTCACTTAAAATATGGTCCCAGGTAAATCGTGCTGATTCGGTTTGTTGAAGCTGCCGGTGATAAAAGCTTGCCTTGTTTTCAGCTTTTTGCAGCCTTTTGAATAGCTCACTCACCTCATTTAACTGGCGGAACATCACCTTTCCTATCGCTCCGATGACCTTGCCATCCTTCAAGATTGGGATTCTGTGAACAATATATTTAATCCCTTTCCTTTCGTTAAAATCACTTATTTCAGCTGTTTCGGTCTTAAATACATTCGCAAGCTTCAATTGGGGTAGCACGCTGTCAACATCTTGATGTAATACCTGGGCTTTTTCAAGATCGAAAAGCTCAAGAAGCGGTGGACTTACCATTTTAATGATGTTCTTTTCATCCGTCATCAGGATTCCATCGTATGCATGCTCTAATGAAGTCTCGATTGTCAGCTTCAATTTCTTAACCGTTTGCAACTCCTCAGCCATTTTTTCGATTTCGGAAATGTCCTGAAATAAGATTATTTTACCTTCCTTACGGTTCACGGTTTCGTAGGATGAAAGATGGATGATGGATTTATATTTCTCATCATGATGATGGCCTTGTGGAGAAATGGCCAGGCTTGGAAATACGTTACCAAGCTGATGAGAAAGAATGGAGTCGATCGATCGCCCTGTGATTTTCGAAAAAGCTTCATTGGCATAGATAATCTGTGAATCCTCATCCGTCATTAATACACCTATATTAGAATGCCTTAAAATTGTTTCCAGCTGCTCCTTCAGAGTGTTGGCTGATTTTAATAACGCCAACACCATTTCTGTCTTTGTCAGTAATCCCATTACCTTGCCCTCTTCATCAAGGACGACCCCGGTACCAGCCTTGCTCGTTTTAACCATTTCCTCGATTTGGTGATACGGTGTATCCACTCGGATGGTGAGTGATTTCTTCTTTATGTATGACTCGATCGTTGTCTCAAGTGGCAATCGGTCGAGAATCATTTGATATAATCCGCTGCGTGTAAATACACCCTTGATGTTCCGATTTTCATCTGTTACAGGCAGCAGATTCCATTTCTTCTTCTTTATGATTTCTATTGCTTCTTTCAATGTTGTACCTTCTGTAATCACACAATCGACTGGAGTAACAATATCCCTGAACTGAAGCATTTCAATCCCCCTTTTATAGATGGTTTCTTTCCCTTAGAGTTATGCTATTACAGCGCATACCGGCTCATTTTAAAAACAGCACTTAGTAAAATCTGAAAATTCAATCTGTTATTTCTATTATAAGGCTTTACTGTTCAAAGGTCACTTCCTCAAGGGAACTTCTCCATAAAAAAGGCCCCTTTTGATCAAAAGGGGTCTTCTCTATTATTTTGGCTGCATTCGTATCCCTCCGTCGAGACGGATTGTTTCTCCATTCAACATAGGGTTTGTGAGGATACTTTCTACCAGATGAGCATATTCCTCAGGATGTCCGAGCCTCTTTGGAAATGGAACCATTTTACCAAGTGATTCAATCGCTTCCTCCGGTAATGATTCGAACATCGGGGTGTGGAACAGCCCTGGTGCAATGGTCATCACTCTGATGCCGTAAGAAGCAAGCTCCCTTGCGATAGGTAGCGTCATTCCCACAACTCCCCCTTTTGAAGCACTATAGGCTGCCTGTCCGATTTGCCCCTCATAAGCCGCTACCGATGCCGTATTGATCACAACTCCCCTTTCGCCAAGTTCACTCAGCTCATTCTTAGACATTTGTTCAGATGCCAGCCTGATCACATTGAACGTGCCGATCAAGTTAATGGTAACCACCTTAGAAAACTGCTCAAGAGAATGAATTCCTTTTCGTGACAACAGCTTAGAGGCAATCCCGATTCCTGCGCAATTAACCACTGTATTAATCGATCCGAATGCCTCAACGGTTTTGGTAATGGCGTTCGAGACTTCTTCCTCACTTGTTACATCCGTTCTGACAAAAATGGCACCCTCCCCTAGTTCTTCAACAAGGGATTGACCTCTTTCATCGGATAAATCAAGGATAGCTGCTTTGCCTCCTTGCTTGATAATCTGTCTTACTGTCGCTTCCCCTAACCCTGAAGCCCCACCTGTCACAATTGCAATTGATTCACTGATTTTCATGGAATGACCTCCTGTATATTCTATTCAATGATTTATATTGCAAGAATTGTGCCATACTGGATTTTCTTGTGTTTGTAAGAGGAAGAGAATCCAAACTGTCCAGAATCAGGACACTTTAGAAGGAATTTTCGACATTATATTAGAATCATCGTAGTGATCGATCGGTTCAAACAGATAAATCATAGAGAGTGATTTTGCTATAATGGAAATATTAAACTACATACCTGGCCCCCACCCAAAATTATAGAAAGGAATGGTATAACCATGATTATACGAGATACGAAAGATTCATTTATCATGATCAAGCAGCATGACCACGCCTTTTTATCCGGAAAAATCACAGAGCATTTTAAACCAAGTCTACTAAAATCCCATAGCTTCTTTAATGATGTACAATATGCCGCATATGAACATGACCGCAGCTGGATAGGCTTAGATGACACACCCATTTGGAATGATCAACTGAATATCCCTTACACCTTTTCAGATTACCCACTACTACCCAAACTAGCATTCTACAAAATTGGTTTAGATGAGATTGAAAACGTGAATCCCTATTCGAGTCTGCTTTGCAGCCTGCACTTTTGCTCATTCTTTACTCAGTCTAAAAATAAGGATTGTCTTGTTTTTTTACAGGAAGAAGCAAAAAGGCAATCGTCTATTAAGAGTCAACTTGACGTTGATGAGAAATTACTCCTTCAGCATTTTCGTTTACTTCAATTTTCCGATGACCTGTCTTTGTATCTTTGTTTGAATGAGCCTGGTGCTGAAAAAGAAGAAGAACATCCGTGGTTTCAGAACGGATTTAAGAACACGGAGTTGTTTCATCCTTTGAAACAACCACTTATGGCTGAATGGATCAAGGAACATGAAGTCACATTTGATGCGTTTCCTTTTATGAATGATTTTCACTTATCTTTAAAATACAAAGCTGTTTCAAAGAAGCTAATTAAAGATATGGGAATTGTTGATGCTTACGAAAAGAGTGAAATAGAAGAGCGAAGGATATTACTATGTAAAAAGGTCTGCCTGTGATGTGTACCATCATCAGAGGCAGACCTTTTTTATTGATCACTTTTCAAAAAAGAACATGGAAATGGCTCCTAATCCAACATGGGTTCCGACTGAGACGCCCATTTGCATAATATAGATTTCTTTAGAAAAATCTGTGTTTGATTGGATTTTGGCTTTAAGGTTTTCGGCTACTTTGATATCGGATGTATAACCAATGATGATGAACTCCGTTATATCACGGTCATATCGATTGGAAAGTTCGGTGACGTAATGCTTCAGTACTTTTTTTAGTCCTCTTTCCTTTGCCACGATGGCACCTTTACCTTTTTTCATGGTCATAATCGGCTTTAGCATTAGCAGTTTTCCTATAAATGCACTGGCATTGGTAAGTCTGCCACTTTTTAATAAATGATCCAAGTCGTTTACCGAAAGGAAGTGTTTGACCTTTTCTTTATATGTTTCATTAAACTCTACAATTTCTTCAAATGTTGCTCCCTGCTCCCTCATCATGGCACTTTGTAATAGAAGCAATCCACTTCCATGGCTCATGCATTTTGAGTCCACAACATGTATCTTCACTAGGGAGTCACTCTCTGCCTCATAGAAATACCCTTTGGCAATCTCTGCTGATTGATACGAGCCGCTCGTTCCACTGGACATACATATACAAAGGATTTCCTTATATCCGTCCTTAACAGCTTGATGGAAAATGGCGAGGTATTCCGCAGGGCTCGGCATTCCCGTAGTGGGAAACTCAGGTAAGTCCTCCATGAATCCATAGAATTCATCCGGTTCAATATCTACCCTATCCTTGTAATCCTTACCACCGATCGTAACCGTCAGTGGAGCCAAGCTAATATCGTATAATTCCAATACTTCATTGGATAAATCACATGTTGAATCAGCCATTAGTTTTATCATGTATGCCCTCCATTAGGTACCACTAGCATACCCTATCTTTCGTACCGAACTTTCATTACTCCCACTTAAACACATAACTGGCCAACGCAAACCCGCCAATAAGCCAGGCACCTAAGATCAGCGTCTCCGTCCCTAATTCAAAAAACGGAGTCCCTAGATTCATCGTCTCCCTCAAAGCCGAACTCAAATGAGCAATCGGCAGGATCTTCACAATAGGCTGAATGATATCCGGCATATCGCTGATGGGAAAGAACACGCCTCCTAAAAACAGCAAGGGAAACGTCACGAATCCTGCAATCGGTCCCGCACTTTCCGGGTTCTTCGCAAGGCCAGCGATGATAAAGCCCAGTGACATAAACGCAAGTGTCCCGAGTACAATGAAGAAAATTAACGCAAGCCAGGAGCCTGCGACGTTTATGTTAAAGATCAGATTGGCGATTAGCACAACCAGTAACGCCTGGGTTCCGTTTAATACCAGTCTCGCCGTGATTTGAGCAGCAATAAAGGTCGATGCTTTCAGTCTCGTTCCTTGCATTCTGCGCAGAATTCCTCTTTCACGCCAGGCGGAAATTTGTCCTGCGACACCGTTCATGTTGTTGCTCATAATCATCATGGCGACGATTCCCGGAACAAGAAAATCAACATATCGAATATTTAAGGCTTCAATTCCAACCTTTTCAACCGTCACTAAAGGCTTGTAATCCACAAGATCTTTACTGTACTGATCAATGATTCCGTTCAAAACCGTTAGTCCAAGCTCGGAGGTGGTGAGATTTTTTTCATTATAATAAACAGGAAGGGAGAAGGCTTGATTTTCATCCTTCAGATTCTCTTCGTATCCTTTAGGAATTTCAATAAGAAGCTGGATGTCTCCATTTTCAACGGCTTCTTTTCCCGTTTTAACCTTTTCGTACTTCCGTGTTTTCAGTCCCTCATTTTTGTAAAACAGATCCTTTAAATCCGTTGAAGAATTGGTTTGATCTTTATCGATGACCCCTACTGTTAAGGAAAAATCATTTTCATTTCCGGCAAAAGATCCAAGAGCCAGCATTAAGATAATCGGGAAGAGTAATGTAAAGATTAAGACCTGTTTGTTTCGGGCAAAAATCCGTAATTGTGCCAGTGTTAATTGCCAATAAGCTCTCATGATTCTCTGATACTCCTTCCTGTCATATGTATGAATACATCCTCTAGTGTTGCTAAGCGCGTTTGTAGATCCTCGATTTTCAAATGATGTTCTGTTGAAACCTGAATCAGGGATGTTAGGGCTTGCTGAAGATTGTCTGTATACAGCTGGACAAAGGTATCCTTGATTGAGGCTTCCTCTACTCCATCCATTTCCAAGAACCATTCTTTTTTAGGCGGATTGGCCAAATGGAATTCTACTGTACTCGTAGATTGTAATTTTTTCACCAGGTTCGTTGGGGTATCAAGTGCAATCAGTTCTCCTTGGTCCATGATGCCGATCCTGTCACAAAGCACATGGGCTTCATCCATATAATGAGTGGAAAGAATCACCGTTTTCCCCCGTTCCTTCAAGCGTATGACGATATCCCAAAGAGTTCTTCTTGCCTGTGGGTCGAGTCCCGTCGTCGGTTCATCTAAAAACACAATGTTCGGATCATGAATAAGTGCCAACGCAATCGCTAAACGCTGTTTCTGTCCACCAGATAGCCCTTTTATTCGGTCATTTCGCTTCTCGGTTAGAAGCATATCCTCTATTAATTCATTAATGTCTACGTTTTTTGGATAAAAGCTCGCATACAAATGGAGAATTTCTTCTACCTTTAATAATTCAAACAATGAAGTGGATTGAAGCTGTACGCCAATCACCTCTTTCACTTTGTTCACCTGTTTACGGACATCAAAACCTGCCAGTGAGGCCGTTCCTTCATCTGGTTTCCTTAGACCAACAAGCATTTCAATGGTGGTTGTTTTTCCGGCACCATTGGGTCCAAGGAGGCCGAATATTTCTCCTTTTTCCACCTGAAATTCCACGCCCTTAACCGCTGTAAAGGAACCGTATCGTTTCACAAGTCCTTTGACGTCTACCATTACTTCCGTATGCATAACAAACCTCCTCAGGATTGTAGTGTTTTTGTTCAAAAAAAAGAAACAGCATTTATAAGCTGTTTCTCTTTTCATTATACTTGATTTTCCTAAAACATGAACCAATATATTTCTTTAAATCGATGTTGCTGATTGTGCACTTGACGGAGTCTCACCTTCGATTTTATTCCTCACCGCCACCGAAATAATAAATAGAAGAACTAATAGGGAACCAGTCACGATGAAGGATGGAATAACGCCAATGAGTGTAGCAAGTCCTCCGCCTGCTAAAGGTCCGATGATGGTTGCTGTGGTCGTGGTGCTGTTGATGACTCCAAATACCCTTCCAGTCATATGAACCGGGGTCTTCTCTTGTGCCGCCGACTGAAAAGGAATGATGACCAATCCGAATGCCGTACCAACAAGCAATCCAAGTGTAGGAAACCAGAGGATGGATTGACTCAAATCATAATAAGTAAGAACCCCCATGGCCCCGAATCCCAATCCAATTCCCAATACGCCTAGACACATATAAAGAAAGGCATTATATTCTGTTTTTTTTGATAGATACATTCCCGTAAACAGCATTCCAAGACCTGATCCGGCAACACAATAACCAAACAAATCTGGTGAGGCATTAGTTAATTGACGAACCAGAACGATAATTTGAGAATCAGATAATTGGAGAATCAATAAGCTTACTCCAAGTAAAAATAATCCAAACATCAAAAAATTAATTTTCTTAATGAACTGAAACCCTACCTTTACCTCCTCTTTAAAAGAATGGCTTTTCTCTTTTTCAGAGGATACTTCTACTACTCCCTTAGGTAAAAAGAGAATGAGCAGGGCTGAAAGGAAAAAGGTTGCTGAATCGATATAAAAGACAGTATACGCTCCAAGCATGGTAACAAGGATCCCACTTAATAGGGGACCAATCACTTTGGAGCTGGAATTAATCATAGACGTAATAGCCATCGCTTCCTTCATATGTTCATCAGGAACTACTTCCTTTAACTTCCCGTTTTTTGCCGGGATAAAAACAGATGCGAAGAGTCCCAAAAGGAACAAGCAGCCATACACCATCCAAACATTTGTCGCAATCGTTAGTAAAAGGATCAAGACACCTCTTACCACATCTGAAAGAATCATCAACGTTTTCCGTTCCATCCTGTCTGCAACGGCACCGGAAACCGGTCCGAACAAAGCCATCGGCACAGCCAAACTTAAAATGATGAAGGACATTTGCATGGACGTTGCTTCCCACTTTAACCCCACTAACGTCATAATCGCTACAATACTCAACCAATCCCCTAAGCTTGAAATCGCCTGTGCTGTCATCAACCTAATAAAGTGTTTGTTCTTTCTTAATGAAGGACCCATATTATCTCTCCTTTTAAAATGACACTAATGTCGTTTTGTTAGTTTTATTATATCGACACCAATGTCTTTTTACAAGTGTTTTTTAAAAGATATTTGAAAATGGGCTTGGATACGGGGTTCAGCCTGTACTTTTTTTAAAAAATTTCAAAAAAAGGTTTTAAAAGACACTAATGTCGATTATAATAACGACAAAGGTGTCATTTTTATTGTGTCACTCACATATGATTTAAAAACAGACACAGAAAGGGGAATTTCCATGTTAGGGATTATTAAAGTATTTTACTTACACTCACAAGATGCTGAAGTCAAGAAACTCAAGGATAAACTGCTTGATCAGAAATCCAGTTTTTATAAACAAATACTTTAAATAAAGGAGGGATTCTTATGTTGGCGGCCATTTTCAAAAATGCTGAAGTGAAGCAAATCAAAGATAAAATTCTTGATCTGAAGTCGAGTTACTATAATCGAATTCTTTAATTTTCAATGAAAAGGAGGTTTTCTTATGTTGGTCATTATTAAATTCTTTTTCTTACACTCTCAAGACACTGAAGTGAAGCAAATCAAGGATAAACTGCTTGATCAGAAATCCAGCTTCTATAATCGAATGCTTTAAATCAAGTTTCACTATGAATATCATTAAAGGAGATACTCATGAAAAAATATCATTATCAGTAGAATGTGCCCGTAATGACATGTATATTTAAATATCATTACGAGCACATTTATTCTCTATATATACTCCTTCTACTTCACACCTCTGTTACTCTTTCCCATTACAATTCTCAAAACAAAAAAAGAAACAGCTTTGTTAGCTGCTTCCATTTGTATTTATACACGATGATGGTCTGCACGCCACTTTTGTACAGCCTGCTTTATGTCGTCTGGAGAAAGATTCTCAGACACGGCTTTTGCCACTAATTCAGGGAACTCTTCATCATCTGCAAATCGTAGAGCAATCACTTGCTTCAGTGAAAGCTTAGAGTCTAATAGTTTCCCTGTTAAACGATAATACCGAAAATTTTCTTCAGTCCGAATGATTCTGTCCTGAAGCTTCAGGGCGTATCCTCTTACCATAAGTGCCAAAAATACAAGAGTGACCGTAGTCAATAGCAGGACAAGACTTAGCAGCCACTGACTCCCCAGATTTTGCACGAAAAACATAATTGAAAAAATAAGCGTTATGAGAGAAAGCAGTGCAATAACCCCATGAAATAGTGGGTCGATCTTTCTGTGATGTTGATAGTTTTGTTGATTCATTATGTAACCTCCTATTCTTCTTTCATTATATACGTTTATGAAGGAATGTGCCGTTCTAGAAGATTATTCGAAAACCTCATTTTCCTTCTCCCTTTTTCCACTGACGGTTCAGCAATAGAAAAAAGGGTATCATCCGATACCCTCTTTCTTCTATGTTTGATCAATCTGTATGATGTACCGCACAACGATTCGGTCCGATTTCCAGCTCTTGCTTTCTTTCATAATCGGCATCTTGAACGCCACGGTTAATCATAATGATTTCTTCAAAGTTAGGCGGCTTCACAGAACTTGCTGATTTCTCTACATCATTGAGGAAATCTTCTCTTGAAGCGGTGAACATTTTTTCGTTACGCTTTCTGATATTGCCCAAGGTGTCGCCAATGTATCCCTCTTCGTTCAGTTCCGTATCAAAGTCCGCATAGTGGGATGGCAGAACTATGACATCATCCGCAATTTCAGAAACTTTATTGTATACGGTATTGTACAAGTCATTCGCCCATTCCCTTACTTTGTTTCCAAGGTCCGGTCGGCCAAGTCCGCTTACAAAGATCGTATCACCAGAGAATAATAGCTTCTTATTCACAAAGAAAGATACGCTCCCCGGTGTATGACCAGGTGTCTTTACGGCAAGTACTTCCAACTCGATATCTTTGAACTCAATCTTCTCATGGTTTTCAAATGGGTTGAAGTCGAATACGGCACCTTCGCTCTTCATCAGGTAATAGGATCCGCCTGTCTGATCCGCTAAGTCCTTCCCTCCTGAAATATGATCAGCGTGCAAATGTGAGTCGACGATATGAGTGATCTTCGCTCCTTCAGCCTTTGCTGCATCGATATATTCATCCACAAATCTTGCTGGGTCAACGATCAATGCTTCACCATCAGAAACAACCATATAAGATAAGCATCCTTTTCCGACACGCACGAATTGATAGACTTTTATCTTCTCATCTTCATATACCTTCGCTTGATACAAATGCTCGCTCCATGATTTCATACCACCACTGAGGTATGCTGAATTGATTCCTTCCTCATCCAGCATTTCAGCCACCATCATGGAAGAACCTTCTTTTGCACAGACCACTAGTATCTCACGATCGGAAGGGATCTTATCCATGATCCCTTCTATACCATCAAGTAACTCAAAGTATGGCACATTTAAATATTCGAAGTTTTCACCTTCGATTTTCCAATCCTCGAAGTCACTTATATTACGAACGTCCAGGATAAATGTGTTTTCCTTATTTAAAATCTTCTCGGTTATCTCTTTAGCCGTCCATTTTCTAATAGTCATCTCAATTACCCCCTAAGGTATATTTTATGATAAAAAAATATAGTGTCTTATTTATTTAATAGTTCCACTACTTTATTTGGATCAAACCCAAGAACCCATTGACCATTCACTTCAGTCTGCGGTACACCCATTTGACCTGTGGCCTCGACTAACTTCCTTGCTGCCACAGGGTCCACTTGAACATTTACTTCTTTAAAAGGAATTCCCTGGTCGTTCAGGAAGTTTTTCATCATTGTACAGTAAGGACATGTATTTGTTGAATAAACAGTAACACTTTTATTCATTTTTCCATCTCTCCTTTTACTTAGTATAAGATTTTTTTAGTATGAATTATACCCCTATAGGTATTTTATTCAGTAAATGGATAATTGTCAACAGTTTATTTTTGATAACTTTGCAGGACTTCGACCACCATGGATGAATACAAGTTCGCTACCACTGGAGAAACTTAGAAAATTAAAAAGGAGCCTGCATCCCAGTGCATCAATTAATGTTTGCATCTAGAAGCAGACTCCTTATTTTATAACCATACTTTTCCGTAATAAAGTTTTCCTTTTTCCCACTTTACCATATCTTTAGAACGTTTTTTCAGAAGGGATAATCTATTTTTTTGATCACTTTCTCCCCAATTTGGAACCAATCGGTTTTATAAAAGGGGGCAACTTAAAGGAAAGAGACTAATAGAAAAAAAGAATTTTAGTTCACCGGATGAACAATCGGTTTAAAGCCGCCTAATTCAACGATTTCTTTCTTCCCATCTACCGTTACCATAAAATAGTCTTCTCTTTCTGTGCAAGCGATATCTTGAACGGTTAATCCCTTCGCTGAGTAGAACTCTTCAATTTCACTCCGTTCAATGTTGGAAACCTCATTTTTCTTCTTTCCCTTTTCCACCGCTGGTTCAGCAGGAATTGTTCTTATTTTAGGAACAGACGGTTCATTTTGATTAAAAATCCCCTGAAGGAGCTTGATAATCTCTGAGAAACCAAAAAAGACAATTCCCCACACGACACCGTTAATCATTAAACCTATTCCAACAATAGCCTGCGTTGCACCTAAAGCGTTAAAGGCATCATTCATTCCATAATACAAACCCGTTATTATTCCCAATACGATGGATACAACACCAATCACATAAAGGGCTGAGGCCACACTGTTTTCTTTACTCGTCAAAAAAATACCCCCTTGAACAATTTTCTCGTTACAGGAATAGTATTCTTGTTAAAGGGTAATATTTCCTTTTTTTGAGGCTCTTCCATCGAAAAAGGACTACTCTTTTGCTTACGTTTCAGAAGCAGAAGAACAGTCCTCATTTTTTAGAACATACAGGGATTTTGATTGATTTAACGTACCCAAAAAGACTTCATTGATATCCGATATGTTTTGTTTAGCCAGCTTATTCATTAGCCATGATTCATCAACATCAAGTTGTTTTAAGTTCTCTGGTATCAAATGCCCTTCATTTATGACAATGAGAGGAATTTCAGTGGCACTCACAGGAAGCTTCATATCCTTAGGGGTCACATGAGATTCACGATCATATTTTATAACAGAAATAAATCCATTGGGTTCTAAAATAGCGTATTTAACCTGACTCACATCGAATACACCGTTTACGCGAAGTTCCGAAAGCAGCAACTCGATATTGATAAATTGCCGTTTTAAGTTTTTCACGACAACTCTCCCATTATCAATCAGTAGGGCTGGCTTCCCATTAAAGAAAAAACTAAATCTCCTATTTTTCAATGAAATCAAGCTTAAAATGATGTGCCAAGAGATTAGTGTCAACAAGGGGACCAACATATAGGTAAAGGAAACCTTTCCATCTAAAAGGGGCGATACGGTTATAGCCCCTAGAATCCAAATAAGAGCAAAATCATACGTAGTCAATTGACTTACAGCACGCCTTGATACGAACCTTCCTACGAAAAATCCAATAACCCCAACAATTAAGGTTCTGATTAAGTATCCCAGAAACGTTATTTCATCTATGACACCAAATACATCCGGCAAACATCAGCACCCCCTTAATTTAAATACAACTCATTTTGTTCCGTTATGAGTCCAATATAGACTTCCCCAATAGAAGTTACTTTTTGTTCTTTTAATTGAGCATGAACCCAGTCTATTTTTAGGTTTTTATCTTTCAATACTTTTCTGTCAATTTTCCCCTCATAAATCAATATTCTTGTGAGTTCTTTCGTTGTCATTGGTATCCCCATTGTCGATTTCGTCACGGGTAAGGAATGGCTATTTTTAGCCACACTGTAATGTCCGTTTGGTTCAGCAATTAAATAATCGACATTTTCCAATCCAAACACATTTTTTTGTCTTAAAATTGAAAACATATTGTCGATGGTAAGCAATGACTTTCTCAGATTGCCTTTTTTCACCTTCCCATTTTTCACTAGTACATTTTGCTTTTTCGAAGCAATGTATGGTGACAGCTTTATATAACTGTATGAAACCAATAAAATGATGACGATATATACAAACGTAATCGCAATCGCATCAATCGGCCGTGACTGGGGCTGCACCATTCGAGCGGCTGCAATATGACTAATCCCCGCACCCACCAGGAAATTATAAGGAGTCACAATCCCCGGCTGTCGGAACCCTAACGATTTATCTGCCAGAAAAAGAACAAAATATAAGATTGTTGTTCGGAAAAATAATTCCAAATAACTAAGCTCTTCTGCTTCGAATAATATATCTTTCCACTCCACCCTACCCATCTCCCCGACATCCTTATTTTTACTATTATTTCTTCATTTCCTTAAAGAATACCCTTATCATGATTTCCCGGTGCAAGAGAAAGAGCCTTTGGGATGATCCCAAAGGCTCTTTTGGTTGTTTATTTTAATGTTAGCTGTGCAACGCACTCCACATGCGCCGTCTGCGGAAACATATCCACCGGCTGCAAATACTCCACGCGATAATGCTTCTTCAAATAATCAATATCCTTCGCTAAGGTGGATGGATTACATGATACATACACGAGCTTCTTCGGCTTTACTTCTTTAATCGTATCAAGAAACTTGTTGTCACAGCCCGTTCTTGGTGGATCAACTACGACCACATCGGGGCGCCAGCCTTCTTTTTTCCACTTCGGCATGAGGGTTTCGGCACTGCCTACAAAGTACTCGGCATGGTCGACTCCAAATTTTTCGGCATTTTTCTTTGCATCCTCAATACCTTCTTTGATGACGTCCATTCCGCGGATTTCTTTTGCACCATCTGCCAGCCAAAGACCGATGGTTCCTACTCCACAGTAGGCATCCACTATCTTCTCTTCACCTGTTAATCCCGCTGCTTTTTTTGCTTCGTTATACAGCTTGCTTGTTTGGATCGGGTTCAGCTGGAAGAATGCCCGCGCTGAAAGTTCGTAGGTGAATTCTTCTAAGCGTTCTTCGATGCTCTCTTTTCCTGCCAGATGAATCGTTTCGTCTCCAAAGACAAGGGACGTTTTCTGTGGATTGATATTTTGAGCAATGGAAACTACTTCAGGTAAACGCTTTTGAATCTCAGTGAGCAGTAATTCCTTACGTGGAATATTCTTCACTGTTGTCACGAGTACGACTTGGACTTGTCCTGTTTCAAAACCAACACGAGTAACGATGGTTTTGATGAATTGTTTTTTCGTTTTAACATCAAAGACTGGAATCTTAAAGTCGTTGATGATGCGTTTGATTTCCGTTGTGATTTTATTGGTTAATGGGTGCTGAACGATACACTCGTCGATGTCGATAAGCTTGTTTGAGTTCATGCTGTAGAGGCCAGCAATGGCTTTTCCTTTGTCTGTACCCATTTGGAATTGGCTCTTGTTCCGATAGTGCCAAGGGTTTTCCATTCCGATGGTTGGACGGATATCCAGTTCATCCAGGTTGAGCTTGGTGTGTCGTTCCATGGATTGAAGAACGATGTCACGTTTTGCTTCCAATTGTCCGTCGTAGCTTAGATGCTGAAGCTGACATCCTCCGCATTGCTCGTAGACCGGGCATGGAGCTTTTGTTCGTTGCGGAGACTTTTTACGAATTTTTTTCACGCGAGCCTCTGTGAATTTCGGATGAACCTTTGTGACTTCAACGACTACCTCTTCTCCTGTAAGTGCTCCAGGAACGAAAACGATTTTGCGTTTAAAGAAGCCGATGCCTTCTCCGTTAATTCCGATCTTTTTTATTGTAAGAGGAAACTGTTGTTTCAACTCAATTTTGACACTTTTATCTTGTTGTTTTTTCATTTTTCCACGTCCGTTCTATTCAATACTTCTCCATAAATACAATGATGCATAACTTAAATAAGGGTGCCACGGGTCGCTGAAGGAATCAAGCTCTTCCATGGTTGGCTTTCGGTCCATTTCAAAAAGAATTTTAATGGCGTTCTGAATGCCGATGTCCGCTTTTGGAAAAAGGTTTGGTCGACCAAGCCCAAATAATAAGAAGCTTTGAGCCGTCCATGGTCCAATTCCACGTACTTTTGTCAGTTCTTTTATAATTTCTTCGTCTGATTGCTGTGCTAGTTCGTCTAAATCCAGTTCACCACTTATGATTTTTTCAGCGGTTCCAATGACGTATTCTGCTTTTCGCTGACTGAATTGAAGCTCTCTTAATTCTTCCACCGTTAGTGTAGACACTACTTCTGGTGATGGGTAAAACCAGACATCGTCCTTTTGCCAGCCATAGGTCGTCACAAATCGATGAGTTAAAGTAAAGGCAAACTTCAGGTTGAGCTGCTGATGGATAATGCTTTTAATAATCGTAGCAAAGGGATCGAACTCAAGGATGATGGGTGTTCCCTTATGCTCTTCAAAAATGGGCTTTAGGTCTGTGTTCAAGAAGTGTTCGTGAACCGAGTGAAGACTGATATGCCACTGAAAGATATGAAAGATATGCTTTTCTTTCTCATCTAAATCGTTCTTGTTTTCAAAGGTAATCGTGAACTCGGGTTCATCCGTGGTTCCCGTTGCTTGCACCTTGATGACTTCCCCTTGCCCATTCTTAAGATAATAAGGAACCTTGACGCTTCTTTCCTCTTTATCAACAGCATTCAATGGATCCAAAGACAAACGATCTAACACACGATCAAAATTATACGGACCCTCAATCGCCACATTCCTCACAAACATATACCTCTTCCTCCCGCTCATTTCTTGTATGTGTATTATAGCACAAGAGGGACGGACCTCTACAAGTAAAGGTCCGTCCCTTATGGTATTATTAGGTAAAAGGGGGAGAACTTATATGAAGCAATTGTGGATAATCATTTTCGCTTCTTGTTTCGTCCTATGGGCTTGTGAAGAGGAAACATCTTCAATAGATAACAAAGAACTCTTGCAGGATTACAATCCCATTTCTACTGACATTGTGGCGACTCATGGAGAGATTGAGAACCTAGATCGATTCAAGGAGTTTTTTGATCATGTATCAAGTGGTAAACCTGATTGGATTCGAGTGGTCTCTTATACTGAGGAGGGTGACGCGATTCTCCAGGAGCTGGACTATGATGGCGAGACCATCCAATCCAAGCTGGATTCTCGCAGAGACCGATTCGGCTCTGGTGTTGTGGAACGAATGTCGTGCATGAAATTGGAATACACTCAGAACACTTCGAGGTATGATCACGTTTATGAGCTGAAAGAGTGTGACAATGATGAGTATAATCGGACTGTGATATGGTATTGAGAAAGGGTTAGAGGGACGGACCTTCATTCCTAGTACCTTGTCCTAGGAATGAAGGTCCGTCCCTCTGGTTTATTTTTTCATCATGGGGTGCTCATCCAGGCTTTTGAAGGTGTAGCCTTTTTTCTTGAGGTCTTGGATAGCTTTTTCGAGTGCTTCGGCGTTGTCTTTTGATACTGTGTGTAGCAGGATGATGGCTCCCGGATGGGCTTGGTTCATGATGTTATCGTAGGAATATCGCCATCCTCTTTGCTGGTCGGTTTTCCAGTCGACAAAGGCCAGTGACCAGAAAACATGTGTATACCCTTCTTCTTTGGCAATTTTCAATGTACGTTCACTAAATACTCCTCTTGGTGGTCTGAGATATTTCATCTCCTTTTGACCCGTTAGCTCCGCTGTTTTCACTTTTACTTTTTCTAATTCTTCTCTTACTCGTTGATCTGTTACCGCTGTGAAATCTGGATGATGCCAGGAGTGATTTCCAACAATGTGACCTTCCTTTACCATTCTTTTCACGAGGTCCTCTGCACTTAACAGATAATGCCCGGTGACAAAGAACGTAGCAGGTACTTTTTCTTGCTTTAGAGTATTGAGAACTTTTTCTGTAAATCCATTTTCGTATCCATTGTCAAAGGTAAGATACAGTTCTTTTTTGTCAGAAGACCCTTTATAAAAAGCACCATATTTCTCAAGTAAATCATCGTATTGCCGCCCAGCTTCTGCCGGCACTTCATTTTGACTCTTCTTAAATCCCCAGCCAATCGGTTGATTCGAGACGGCTTGGGCTTGAGAAGGAATAACGAGGATTAGAATGGTAGCAATGATGAGGATTTTTAAAATTTTCAACATGTAACCCTTCCTTCATATTCGTTTTCTTTAGTTTTTGAGAAGATTGAGGTTTCATGCTTACTAATAGTATCCAATTTTATGAAAATCCTTTTAGAAATGGCTTTACACTTACAGTTGAAACATAATCGGGCTTAATCGGGCCACTTTTTGACGTATTTGGGCCACATTAAGCCTTAATTGGGCCTCTTTTTAACTTTATTGGGCCATAATCACCTAACATTGTGCCAAATTGTGAACGAAGCGCAGCGTAACGAACTAAGGTCCGTCCCTCCAAAACCACTACACAAAAAACCACCCCGCATCAATCGAGGTGGCTTCATTTCAATTATTTAAATACCGGCTCTTTAAATTGAGCTAGTTTTTCCAGTGATGATTTGTCTACTTCTTCATGTAGGCTGTTTCCGTGTGAGTCCATGGTTACAACGGCTGTGAAGCCTTCTACGTTCAGGTGCCACATGGCTTCAGGGATACCGAATTGCATGAGGTCTACTCCGTCTACACCTTTGATGCAGTCTGCGTAGTATTGAGCCGCTCCACCGATTGCGTTCAAGTAAACGCCTCCGTGCTCTTTCAGTGCTGCAAGTGTTTTAGGACCCATTCCGCCTTTTCCGATAACGGCACGGATACCAAAACGTTTCATAATATCACCTTGGTAAGGCTCTTCACGAATGGAAGTGGTTGGACCTGCTGCTTTCACATGCCATTGACCTTCTTCATCTTTTAACATAACCGGACCACAGTGGTAGATGACTTGGCCATTTAAATCCACTGGTGCATCATTGTCTGAAAGATGCTTATGGATCGCGTCACGACCTGTGTACATACGGCCGTTGATTTGAACAACGTCTCCTACTTTCAGCTCGCGCACTTTTTCTTCTGTAATAGGTGCTTCAAGAACGACAACGTTTGGCTGCTCACCAGAAGAAGCTGCTGCCGTTTCTTTTTCTGCTGCAAATCCTTCTGTTAAGTCGATTTTGTCTCCTTCTTGGTACATCCACTCATCTATTCCGCCTGTTTCCGTGTTTAGCTTCACACCTAAGCGACGGAACGCCCAGCAGTTGTAAGCAACAGAAACGAAAAAGCTTGCTGGAATACGATTCATCACGCCGACTTTACAACCAAGCAGCGTCGTCTCTCCTCCAAAGCCCATGGTTCCGATTCCAAGCTCATTTGCATTTTCCATCACATATTCTTCAAGCTTACGAAGGTCTTCGTTGGTATTCACATCATCCACGGAACGGAATAATTGTTCTTTGGCAAGATCATATCCAGATGAACGATCTCCACCGATTCCTACACCGATGAATCCGGCACTACACCCTTGCCCTTGTGCTTGATACACCGAATGCATTACACATTTACGGATTCCATCAAGGTCACGGCCAGCGCGGCCAAGCCCATCAAGCTCACAAGGCAGGCTATATTGAATGTTTTTATTTTCACATCCGCCACCTTTTAAAATCAGGCGGGCATCAACGTAATCTTTTTCCCATTGCTCGAATTTGATAACAGGAGTACCAAGGCCGAGGTTGTCCCCACTGTTTGCTCCTGTTAATGAATCAACGGAGTTTGGACGAAGCTTTCCGTCCTTCGTTGCTTGAACCATAGCAGCATAAATTGCTTCTTTGATTTCAAGCTGGTTGACACCGATTGGCGTTTTTATTTTAAAGGTTGGAAGACCTGTATCCTGACAGATAGGAGATACATTGTCATCAGCCATTTTTACGTTATTCGAAATAGTATCAAGGCTCATGGCCGCTCTTGTGCCTGCATTTTCACGAGCTTTTGCAGAACGGATCGCACGACGCACATCCTTTGGTAAGTTCGTTGAGGTTTCTACAATTAAGTCATACATGCTTTGCTGTAATGTCTCTTTATTCATCGTTCTTCCCCTTCCCTTTGCGTAAAGCTATTTATTGTCTATTTTCATAGGAATATTCTCATTTTTCATTCATTATTATACTCCTATAAGAATAAGATTGAAAGGGATTTCACAACGGAATTTCCTTTTCAAAATAACAAGAAACCTCGTCTTCTTCCATGTATGTAAAACCGTAATTTTTATAAAATTGAATAGCATCCTCCCACTTTTTATTGGTTTCGAGGATGAGTCTCCTTGCTCCTAATTTTACAGCTTCATTCTCAAGATGGAGTAGCATCGCACGTCCAAGCCCTTGTTGGCGGTACTCCTTTAATACGGACATGCGAACAATTTGGTAGGTGGCATCTTTTTCTTTTCTGATCGCCCCAGTTGAAACGATTCGTTCGTTTTTCATTCCTACAAAAAAGTGATGAGCCCCCCCTTTGTATTCTTCAATAATATTATAGATATCAGGATTCAACGAATAATCGATGAACCCAAAACGCTCACGAAACCCTGATAAAATCACATCCCTTGCTTCCTGACAATCTGCCTGACTAATCGGATTAATCACCATGACCCTATCCCCTTTATCTTTTATCCTCTTTGATGAGGGACGGACCTCATTTGTAACCAAATACCGTGCTATTGCTCATACTGATTCTTGTGAACATGTCATCATCCACCAGAGAGGTCCGTCCCTAAAAATATCCCCTTTATCTTCTATAATTAAATTAGACACAAAGACTGGAAATTCCTCTGCACAAAAAAGAGGGACGGACCTCCAAAAATTTTGGAGGTCCGTCCCTCTAATCGGTTTATTCGCTTTTCTTAAATTGTTCGCATTTTACTTCTATATCATCGATCATCGCGATTAGTCGATCGATATCTTCTACATCTGCTTGTTCAGGGTCGATTGAATCTAATACATCGACGAATAAGTTTAGACGTTGTTTTAAATAAGTAACTTGTGAATCTTTATCGTTAACTGCTTTACCCAATGTACTCTCTCCTTTCGTACCTTTACTATGGTAACCAATATTATTCGGATTGACAAGGACTTGTGATTTCTCAATAATGGATAGGTGACTTAAATAAAAAGGAGTTTCTTATCATGAAAACAAATACTCTCTCCAAGAAAATGTCCATAGAACATGATCCTTGGGAGGCTTACTTAGATGTAGATGAGCATGGTGACATTACGCTCTCCAATATTGAATTTACTACTACGACTCTTTGCAATATGAGATGCGAACATTGTGCCGTGGGATACACCCTATCACCAAAGGATCCTAGTGCTCTTCCCATTGAGCTGATTCTTTCAAAACTGGATGAAATAACGACGCTTCGTTCTCTTAGTATTACCGGCGGAGAGCCGATGCTTTCAAAGAAATCCGTTGAAAATTATGTATTACCTTTATTGAAATACGCCCATTCACGAGGCGTACATACTCAAATCAACTCTAATTTAACCCTGGAATTAGATCGATACTTATTAATTGCCCCGTATTTAGATGTTTTACACATTTCTCATAACTGGGGAACCATTGATGAGTTTATCGACGTTGGATTTGCCAACATGGAACGAAAACCTACCCGTGAGCAAAGAAGAAAGCTGTTTGATCGCATGATCGAAAACAGTAGGGCTCTTTCTGAAAACGGTGTCCTCGTTTCTGCAGAAACCATGTTAAATAAAAATACTCTGCCTTATTTAGAAAAAATTCATCGACAAATCGTTGATGAAATGAAATGTGGCCGTCATGAAATTCACCCTATGTATCCATCTGACTTTGCTTCAAGCTTAGAAACTCTTTCATTAGAAGAAACTCGTGAGGCGATTCGAAATATTCTTACCTTCAGAGATGAAAATGTATGGATGCTGTTTGGAACTCTTCCATTTTATCCTTGCAGCTCTTCTGAAGAAGACCTCGAATTATTAAAGAAGTTATACTCTGCCAAAAATGTAAGTGTCCGTAACGATCCTGATGGACGTTCTCGACTAAATGTAAGTATTTTTACTGGGGATGTCATTGTGACTGATTTCGGAGATACACCTCCCCTAGGAAATATCACAAAGGATTCTCTTCCGGAAATCTTCACGAAATGGAAGCAAGAGCCTCTTGCAAAAGAATTAAACTGTCATTGTCCAATGGCTCGCTGCTTAGGACCGAATGTCCTGGTAAAATCCATGTATTATGAAGATGTTGATTTTTCAAAACGCCAGGCCAAGATTTCACGATAAGAAAGATGCTTAGATTCGTATTGAATCTAGGCACCTTTTTATGATTTCCGTTAAAATGAGAGTTTTACCCGTCACAAAGAAACATTTATGCGTAAGTTTCAGTCTTTTATCCGTTAAAGTCCTCCATTTATCCGTATAATTGTGAACGATTAAATTCATTCTAAACACAAACCCCATCCACATCAAAAAAACACCCCGGAAACTATGTCCGAAGTGCTTCTAATGTGACGCGCCGTCATTATGATTGGGTTCTTGAGAATGCTTAGAGATGAGTTCATACGAATCTCCCCGTCGTTTTCCTCGATCTCTTTTTGCTCTTCTTACTCCAAACCAAATTCTTAAACCTGTAAAAACAATAAGCAACCCTACAAATAAGAATAGATATTCCATTTTCCCTCTCCTTTATTCTGAATATTCTAATTATTGTAACATATTTTACACATGAAAAAAAGAGTGAATGTCAGGATTCCTACAACTCACTCTTTTTTCTATTCTTATCGCGGAGACTCGCTTGCCATAAATCCGAAATGGACATGATCCTGAACAGGAATCCATGCTCCGACACCTTGTGACGTGACGTTTTTCACAACGATGGAACGCTCCATCCCTTTCATGACAAGGAAAACTTCCCCGTAGGTTACCTTTCCTTTTTCGTTAATGGCAGGAGCGTATGCATATAGATAGCCAAGTCGTTTTGGTGAAATGTTATAGACCTGGTCTTTTTTTGTTCCTGCTCCTACAATCGTTTGAAACGCGAGTGGTAGCTGGGATTTATCCATTGCTTTGATGAGCATCATCTTTTCCACATCTTCTGCGTGAGGAACTTTTGCTGTCAGCCCGCCTTTTACGGCTTTCTGAGCTTCTTGAACATAGTGGATTTGGTGATTTCCTTTTCCACCACGGTTATCGAAATAGTTGGTGTTGATCTTTTGGTATTCCCAGTTAGGGGACGTTTCGTTTGAAGCATAGTTTAATGGCCACTCTCCTAAATAAATAGTTGCCCTTAACCCTATTGTCGGTGCTTTATTAATATTGGTTTCGTTTAAAATACGAATCAGGTTGGGATTTTCGATTTTAACATTGGATGTATCAATTAGTTCTTGTGACATTTCACTTGGTTGGAGATACGGTTGATCTTGTGTTGAATTAGGATACGTGTTTTCTTTGGCAATATTTAAAACAGAGTTTGGAACCGTGACCTTCGCAGGGCTGCTTTCCTTTTTAGGACTCTTCTCTGCATTTTTTTCAGCATGAATACCAGTTGTTGCAACGAAAAATGCGAGAATGATCATTAGAGCAGTACGCATCATTTTCATAAAACTAACTCCTTTCAATCTTAACTTTTCAGGTTTGCCGTTAGTTTTTCCTATATAAACAGGCTTATCCAAAAAACTTTATTTGAAAGAATATTTACAAAATTCTTATTTTATTTTATAATCTAACTGAAAAGAAAATAATCAGGCTTCTCCTACAAAGCATATCTGATTATTTTTTATGTAAAGTTCATTTCTATTTTTTCCCTAAAAAAGACTCAGGCCCGCATGCGGACCTGAGTCTTTTTTTTACAACAGATAAAATCCAATTCCCATTATTAAATAGGCCGCCAGCAAGGTGAGTCCTTCAAACCAGTTCGTTTCTCCATCATTTGAAATGATAATGGTTAGTAATACCGCTGATACCATGGCCACGAGCTCAGGCAATGTAAACACAAGGGACATGCTTTTCTCAAATAACAATGAGATTAAAACGAGTACCGGGGCAACAAACATGGCCACTTGAAGAGTGGATCCTACAGCAATTTCAACGGCCACATCCATCTTGTTCTTATAAGCCATAATAATAGCTGACGCATGCTCAGCTGCATTTCCTACAATGGCAACAATGATAACCCCAATAAACAATTCACTCCAACCGAATGCTTCACCAACCTCTTCAAATGTATGAACGAGACGTTCAGATACATAGGCAACAGCGACAGTGGAAGCAGCAAGAATGAGTAAGGCTTTCCCTTTACTCCATTCCGGCTCTTCTTCGTGGGCTTGCTCTCCTTCACTTTCATGCTGATATACACCTCGATGGGTCACTAGCTTGAAGAATAGGGCAAATAAATAGAGAGCAATTAAGATTACAGAGATCCCAATGCTTAGTGTCATTGTTTTTGCTTCATCTATATCCTGCGCGAATACTTCCGGTATAACAAAGGCAACAATAATAGCAAACATTAAAAGTCCTGAGTTATGGCGTGCATCAAAGACGTTAAACTTCTGACGTTTAAACTTTAAGCCACCAACAAAGAAAGACAATCCCGCAACTAATAATAGGTTACCAAGAACCGATCCTGTTAGAGATGCTAATACGACTCCAATCAATCCAGCCTTCAAGGCAAAAATGGAAATAATCAGTTCAACGGCATTTCCAAAGGTAGCGTTCAACAATCCTCCAATACGTGGACCGGACACGACCGCCAAGCTTTCCGTTGATCTTCCCATAAAGGCTGCAAGGGCTATGATGGTGACACAGTATACAGCAAACATGACAACACTCGGCCAGTGTAAAAGTGAACCGATAACGGATAATGGAACTCCGGCAAAAACAAGCAGTGCAAAAATTTTATTCACGTTTTATATCCTTCCTTCTAAAGAAATTTGATTAAAAAGAATGAGATTAGACACATTAAAGGTAGAACCATTTAAGGAGGTAACATGATGGCAAAAGCATTAAAAGATCAAGTATTAGAGCTCCTTTCTCATCATAAAACAGGAACTCTGGCAACCATTCGTGACGGGAAGCCCTACTCTCGATTTATGATGTTCTACCATGATGAGTTAACACTTTACACCGCTACGAATGAGCATGCCCATAAAGCCGTAGACATTTCACAAAATCCTCATGTTCATATTCTGTTAGGCTATGATCGTGACTCAAACCATGAACATTATGTAGAAATTGAAGCAACTGCCGAGGTTGAAGAATCCGAAGAACTGAAGCATAAATTTTGGAATGAAGAGCTTAAAGCCTGGATTCCAAGTCCGGACGATCCCGAATACATGCTTCTCAAGCTAACGCCCAAAACCATTCTCTACTATGAAAAACCAGGTAAAGAACCACAGGAGCTCAGCCTTTAGTAGAATTATTTTTGAGGTCCGTTTCTCGGACCTCATTTTTTATTGTACGAGTTCAAAGGTTTCTTCGATTTTGATGCTGTCTTGTACGGATTGGACCATGGAGCAGTTTTTGCGTGTTAGGTGCATGGCTTTTTGAATTTTCTTCTCGTCAAGGTCCGTCCCTCTAATCGTAAAGTGCAGAGAGATTTCTTCTACACGGTTTGCTTCTTCTTCGTTTCGGGTGACGTCTGCTTTGATATGTATATCGTCAAATTCAATGCGCATTTTCTCCAGTACTTTTCGAAGTACTCCTCCACTGCAAACTGCTACGGATGAAACGAGTAATTGATATGGTCGAAAGCCATATTCTTCGTTACCCGAAACCTCTAACTTTCCAAACCCTAACTCTGTATAAAAGCCTCCATCTTGCATAGAAAATTCCATTATTAATTCCTTCCTTCCTATTTATGTAGTATGATGTACTAAATTTTACTCTATTCGTTTCGTATTGCCAAACATTCAAATTGAAGGTACCATCAGAGAGGTATAATTTATTTGATTGGGAGTTTTTTTATGAATCAGGCATTACGATTTCGCTTTAGGGTCTTAGTCGGGATTGTTGCGATCTCCGGGTTTTCCCAAGGGATGCTACTTCCTCTAATCGCTATCATTCTCGAACAGGAAGGCATCTCTTCTTCCTTAAACGGACTAAACGCAACCGCTTTATATATAGGAATTCTACTCGCCTCTCCATTAATGGAAAGACCTTTGCAAAAGCTAGGCTACAAACCAATGATCATAATAGGTGGAATCATAGTTGCGTCATCACTCCTCCTATTTCCTCTGTGGAAATCCTTTTGGTTTTGGTTTTTCCTGCGTTTATGCATTGGAGTCGGCGATCAAATGCTCCATTTTTCCACCCAAACGTGGATCACTTCTTTCTCACCAAAAGAACACCGGGGACGAAACATTTCCATTTATGGTGTTTCCTTTGGGATTGGCTTTGCCGTAGGACCGATGATGACTACATTGGTTTCAATACATCCGGCTTTACCGTTTATCATTTCGTCCTTATTAAGCATCATCGTTTGGCTGTTTGTATTTAAGCTACAAAACGAATTTCCTGAGCAACAGAATATGGGCAGTGCCACTTTCATCGGCTCCTTCCAACGATTTGGCAAGGTGTTCAAGTACGCTTGGGTCGCCCTTTTGCCTCCATTAGGCTATGGATTTTTAGAAGCTTCTTTAAATGGAAACTTCCCCGTATTCGCACTAAGAAACGGACTTTCCATCGAAGCCGTATCGATTCTTTTACCTGCATTTGCTGTAGGTGGCATTGTGTCTCAGCTTCCCCTTGGAATTTTAAGCGATAAATTTGGGAGACAAAATATTCTCCTTATCGTTATGCTAATCGGCTTCCTTTCCTTTTCAGCAGCAGGAATCGTAGCTGACTCTATACTAGGCTTATTCATTTGCTTCACACTGGCAGGTATGGCTGTAGGATCTACCTTTTCACTTGGCATTAGTTACATGACGGACCTTTTGCCAAAGGAATTACTTCCAGCCGGTAATATTATGTGCGGAATCTTTTTTAGCTTCGGTAGTATGATTGGTCCATTTGTTGGGGGAATTACGATAGACTGGCTCAAAGGTTCAAGCTTCTTCTATTTAATAAGCTTCATGCTATTCATTATTTTTGTAAGCTTATTATCCTTTTCCCTTCAAAATCGACGCCGGGAAATTACTCAGAACTAATCAGCACAAAAAACTTTCCAACCTCGTATAAATGTGGTATTATAAATTATAATAATTATAAATTAAAAACTTTTATAAATATATGTCCACGAACACCAGCAGATTTGCTGTCACCTGTAAAAGGTGGCAGCTTTCGTCGTTTTATAAGGGTATTGACGTTGATTATTA
The DNA here is from genome assembly GCF_001648555.1 of Rossellomorea aquimaris TF-12. Lineage (GTDB taxonomy): Bacteria > Bacillota > Bacilli > Bacillales > Bacillaceae_B > Rossellomorea > Rossellomorea aquimaris. Next base: position 301,820 of record NZ_LQXM01000030.1, read on the forward strand.
TTCTCAATGAGAATCCTGGATTTTCATTTATTACAAGGAGGAAAACGTAATGAGCTCTCAATCTAAAGCCTTTCCTATGGGAAGCCATAATGAAAAAATACAATTACTTGATAAAATAAAGCCTCATGCAGAATTAATCGCCGCTTTAGTCAGTGGTGTCTTTATTTTACTGGGATGGCTGTTTTCAAAGGATGAATCCTCTGCCACCTTGAGCATCGTCTTTTATTTATTGGCCTTCGTTATTGGAGGATTTGCCAAAGCAAAAGAAGGAATCGAAGAAACGATTGAAAATAAAGAACTGAATGTGGAAATGCTCATGATTTTCGCAGCCGTCGGTTCTGCCATCATTGGATACTGGACTGAAGGAGCCATCCTTATTTTCATCTTTGCAGTCAGTGGTGCACTTGAAACCTATACGATGAATAAGAGTCAGAAAGAAATCTCAGCACTGATGGAATTGCAGCCTGAGGAAGCATGGCTTGTAACCAATGGTGGCGAAAAGAAGGTCCAAGTATCCACCCTTGATATTGGGGACCAAATATTAATTAAACCAGGTGAGCGTGTTCCAACCGATGGTGTCGTCATCAAAGGAAACACGACGATTGATGAGGCAGCTATCACGGGAGAAGCCGTTCCCGTTACAAAAGCTCAACAAGACGAGGTGTTTGCTGGTACGGTAAACATCAATGGTGCTATTACCATTGAAATGACCAAACCAAGCAGCGAAACCCTTTTCCAAAAAATCATCGATCTCGTTCAATCTGCTCAAAGCGAAAAGTCCCCTTCCCAGCTGTTTATCGAACGCTTTGAAGGGACTTATGTGAAAGTCGTTCTAGTTGTTGTCTTTCTTATGATGTTTCTCCCACACTTCTTCCTTGGGTGGAGCTGGACAGAAACCTTTTACAGAGCAATGGTCTTACTGGTGGTCGCATCTCCTTGTGCTCTCGTAGCAGCCATTATGCCTGCAAGTCTATCGGCTATTTCAAACGGAGCGAGACACGGTATTCTCTTTAAAGGTGGCGCTCACTTAGAAAACCTCAGCAATATTAAAGCCATTGCCTTTGATAAAACAGGTACCTTAACAAAAGGAAAGCCAGTTGTGACGGATCTGTTAGTAAGTAGTCAATTAGAGGAACATGACGTGTTACACATTGTGGCATCCATTGAAAATCAATCCAATCATCCACTGGCACAAGCCATTGTCGGTCACGCTCGTAAACAGTTAGACCGGGCTCTATTCCAACCCGATTCTCTCGAAGATGTATCAGGATGGGGAGTCAAAGCAATGGTAAACGGCGAAGAATGGAAAATTGGAAAAGCTGATTTTGTGGATAAAGTGTTAGCAGAACAATTCATGGATGGTGCTTTTAACAAGCTTGCTTCAGAAGGAAAAACCACCGTCTTCGTCGCGAAGGAAAATACAATCGTCGCTCTTATCGCTCTAAAAGACGTCGTTCGCAAAGAAACCATTGAAGCACTTGAACTCTTGAAAAAAGAAGGCGTCCAAACCATCATGCTAACGGGAGACAATGAAAAAACAGCACGCGCCATTGCCGAAGAAGCAAAAGTGGCTTCCTTTATCGCCGAATGTCTGCCTGAAACCAAAGTAGAAGAGCTGAAAAAGCTAAAAGAACAATTTGGAACAGTTGGAATGGTTGGAGACGGTATCAACGATGCTCCTGCCCTGGCAACGGCGAACGTCGGCATCGCCATGGGTGAAGGAACCGACGTAGCTCTCGAAACCGCCGATGTCGTCTTAATGAAAAACGACCTTACCCGGATCGCAGAAGCCATTAAACTATCGAAAAAAATGAAGCGTATCGTTCAACAAAATGTCGTCTTCTCCATCGCCGTCATTATGATACTGATCGCTTCAAACTTCCTGCAGCTACTGGATCTTCCATACGGAGTCATCGGTCACGAAGGAAGTACGATTTTGGTTATTTTAAATGGATTGCGTTTATTGAAATAGAGGAATGGCAGCTAATCTTTATGGATTAGCTGCTTTTTTTTGATGGGTGTTGGGTTTTTCTGCTGTTTTGGGGATTTATCTTCCGTTTTGGAATTTTATCTTCCATTATTTCTTTTTATCTGCCAAAATTCCAATATATCTGCCATTCTTGTAAATTCGACAAAAAACCCCCTGCCCTCCACAAGGTCCGTCCCTCATCTTCCGTTCGGAAAAATCCGCACCGTTCCCCTGGAGGTCCGTCCCTCAATAAATAAAAGCACAGCGCCAACAGGCGCTGTGCTTTTATAGTGATTTACTTCAGTTCTACATTATCAATCATCACTTCATGCTCTCCTATTGGTGAGCCTGTTGCACCTAATAAGAACTTTAAACTTGTTAGTTCACTTTTTGGCATGGTAAAGGTATATTCATAGTGTGTTTTCTCGCCATTGAGTTGAACCTTTTCTGATAGAAAGCGTGTGTATTGACTGTTTTCAATGGTTACTTCCATTGATCGTTCGACGGTTGATTGTGCATCGAAGGAAAGGGTGTATTGTCTATTCGGTTCTAAAACGACATTTCCTTGATAGAACTGAACGCTCCAAGTTTCATTTCCCTCTTGTCCAATCACAACTTTTGCCTGACCGTCTTCATGCTGAACGCTTGCTGCAGCATCCTTGTGAATATAGGAAGTCCATGGGTCTAGTCCACCATCGAAGGTTCCGTTTTTAATGAGGGATGAGTCAGCTGGCCCTCCTATTTTCACTAGCTTGATCCCGTCCAGTTTTACCTCTTCTGTGCTTCCACCTAGATGAATGATGAGTTGCGATTCTAAATCCGTTACATCTGGCATCATGAAGCTCATGGATTGCTCTCCCCATTCTGTATCAAGGGAAAGGGTTTCTGATGCATAGGTAACATGACCATCATGACTTTTGAATTCTATTTGAATATCCCGAGCACTTTCAGCTTTTGCGTTCAGGGTTAGCTCATATTCACTTTCACTTTGTAGCTGCAGTCCCTTTTGAACGAGTTGAACATCTTCAGAAAGATCCGCGAATTGAGCCCATAGAACACGTTCATCCGCATCCACTTTAATAGAAGCTGCATTTGCCGGGTCTACTATGTTCCAGTAAAGTAAACGGTCTGGATAGCCTTGATCAAAGGTACCGTTGTACACTAGGTTCCCATCAGGAAGTGGTGATTTTGAAGCATCCGGATTCATAACAATAGGAGAAATTTCTTCTATTCTTGCGTTGCCTATCCATACAGGCATAGTGGAAAGTCCAAGGTTAAATTCCATACGAGCGGCAAGGTCCGTCTCTTCTGTCATTTGAAACACCATTTCATATGTTTGAAGTTGATCAGTAAGAGAAAAAGATTCACTTCTTGAATAGGTTGCAAACCCTCTTTCTGCCCCACCATTAACCTTTACATTGATTGGACGATTATCACTTGATTTCGCATCAAATGTAACTCGATAATATCGTCCTTTTCCAATTGATGCATCCTGAATTAGTTGTACCGAATAAGGCTGACTGCCTGGATTTTGAATATCTACTTTCGCATACGATTGACCGTCAAGCTGGTCGATGGCAATATCCGCTTCACCGCCAAAGTCTGGTAGTGTAAGGAAATACCAATAATCTGTATTCTCTACCCCTTGAATTCCTTCTACGTTTTCCCAATCTTGGTCAAATCCATTGTTATAGATTAAATTCCCGTCCTCTAATGGCTGTTTCGCACCCTCTGGTAAAGGCTCTGGTTCTACCGTTGGAAGCTCCAGTGTTTTATATGGACGACCTGTTAAATCATAGGCACGTACGTATTCAACTTCCATTGACTGAGGGAACATCGTTTCTGCCGTTGGATCTCCATCAAAGTTCCCTCCAACTGCCAGGTTTAAAAGCAGATGAAATGGTTGATCAAACGGAGCTGGGTACGTGTAGTTTGCAGCAGTACTAGTACCTTTGCTGTACCAATTGTTTTGGGTTTGAGTTAGCTTTCCATCCACATACCAGCGAATTTCTCCCGGCTCCCATTCAAGAGAATAAACATGTTCGTCAGAGATCGTTGTTCCGTCTTCGAACGCATAGTGGGAACCTGTATACTTGTTGTTTGGCCAGGTTTCTCCATAATGAATAGTTCCGATTACCTCATGAGGGTTACTCCCTTGTACCTCCATGATGTCAATTTCTCCAGATGAAGCCCACGCTCCATACACATCATCCTCAGGAAGCATCCAAAATGCCGGCCAATAGCCTTTCCCAACCGGGAGGGAAGCCTTCATTTCAAATTTCCCATATGCCTTAGCGAAAAGCCCTTTTGTTTTCAAGCGGGCAGAAGTATAGGAATAGCCTTCATACTCCTCTTCTTTTGCTGTTATGAAAAGCTTTCCATCTTCTGTTTTTGCATTTTCAGGTCGGTCTGTGTAGTATTGCTTTTCATTATTACCCCAACCCGAAATAAATTGTCCGTTTTCATCTAAAAACCCGTTGCCAATATCAAATGTCCACTTATCCCGATCAATCTTCGTTTGATTAAATTCATCATGCCAAATGAGTGACCATGGTGTAACGAAGGAGGCGGCGTCGCTTGTTTCCTTCCCATTCACCACAATGGAGGTTTTTAAGGTTGCCTTTTCTATGGAACCTTCCCCATCAATCGTAGAGCTTTGACCACCCTCTGATACCACTAACTCCTGCACTAAACTATCAGTAGGTAGAAGAATAGATGAAAGCGCGTTCAAAATTAACCCTTCAGAAATACCTTGAAGCTCTAATTGAGCAAGACCACTTTTACCAGCCATTGTAATGGTCTCAAATTCCCCGTCTAGTGTAGATTTTTCTTTTTTAGAGGGAGATGAAAATACCGTTACATCTTGAAACCCTTCAGACGTAATCTCGTTTTCTTCTAAACTAGCATTTGCACTCAGCAAGGTTTCATTTATGTCTGATTTTCCAGAGACAGTAATTTTCGTTGAAAATGATGGTGTAATTACAGAGAGGATGTGTAACTTTGAATCTGTTACTTGAAGAGTTTCAGGTGCTGTTCCCTTTATTAGGGTTGTACCAAGTACCGTCACGTTATCTAACGTAATATTCTCACCAGCGTCAGGTGTAATGACTAAGTTCCCTTCAATCGTTGTGTCCTTTAAAATAGAATCCTTGAGATGGTATTGCTTTTCTTTGCTATTTGCTTTCCCCATATTTCCGGGAGCCAAAGCAAAGATCAGGCATGCAGCCGTAAGAGAGGTGACTACTTTTTTAATCATGATACGCCTCCTTTTTCATTTATGTCCCACGTAGGACATTTGCTTATAACTATAAGAGCATATCCCATCTTTGACAACATTTTTTTACAATAATAATAAGGAGAAGAGACACAAAAAAACGCTCAAACCCTTAGGATTTAAGCATTTTCTGAAAATTATTTTTTTGAAATACAGGAACCCCTTTTGACAAGGGATGCTTGAAAGGAACTCGTTTTTTCAATGGGCTGCTGCTCCATCTGATTAATCAACTGCTCAACTAATGAAACCGCCATCTCTATTCGTGGTACATGCATCGTTGTTAAAGGCGGAGAGGTATGTTCTGTCAGCAATATATCATCAAACCCAATAAGGGAGACGTCTTCTGGAACCCTTCGATTGGCCGCTCTTAAAGCTTTAAGAGCACCAATAGCAATATAATCATTTGAGCACACAATGGCAGACGGTAGTGTCCCCTTTTGAATCCAATGATTAATCGCTTCTGTCCCTGCTTCTTCCACGAATTTTCCTTTGAAAACAAATTCTGATTTTGGTTGAATCCCTGCTTTTTCAAGAGCTTTTTGGTAACCTCTATAGCGTTCATTGGCAGCATTATTATCTTCGTCCCCTGTAATGATGCCAATGTCCCTATGGCCAAGCTGAAGGAAGTAATGGGTAGCCTCCATGGCACTTGCTTCATTTTCAAATAATGGCATGGGAATTGAAGGCGCAGGATTGCCCACATTGTTCTGATCAAATACCCCTACCAAAAAGTTGGCTGATGTGATTTGATCCACAATCTCTTGAACGTTTGTCCAACTGATGATGATTCCCCCATCTATGCTTTTTTCACGGTACAGCTTTAAAATAGGAGAAGAATCCGTCACGTCGGTCATGGTCACAAGCACATTGTACCCCCGCTCAGAGCAAGCACTGATTATCGATCCAATCACCACACTGTAAAAAAGATCATCAGAATAGATTCGGTGTTTGGAAGGATCTTGTATGATAAAAAGCCCAATCGTGTGCGTTTTTTTCTTTACGAGTCGCCTTGCCGAAACATTAGGCTGATATTGATGCTCTTCCATAATGGTAAGAATACGATCCCGCGTTTCAGGTCGTACTTGGTCCGAATTGTTTAGCACACGCTGTACCGTCTTCCTCGATACCCCCGCAAGCTTCGCAATATCAAATATATCCATAATTTCCTCCTGATTGGTTGGTCTTTCTTTACGTTATATTATAGCCGATGATGGATTGGTTGTGTTTGGTTTATGTTTATCTGCCGTTTCGGAGATATATCTGCCGTCTTTTCAATTTATCTGCCGTTCCTGAAATATATCTGCCATTATTTCTTTTTATCTGCCAAAATCCAAATATATCTGCCATTCTTCCAATTTCGACAATATCCACACCGTTTCCTTGGAGGTCCGTCCCTCAAACATCCTCAAACATCTCTCAAAAACCTTTCAAACACCTCACCACAAAAACAAAATGAAACCTAGACGTCCTTCCAAACGTATATACAGTATAAATAGAAATAGAACCTTGAAAGGGGATCGACATGAGTAACATCTTATTATTTTCCGTTATCGTAGGCTTGGTTATGGCCTTATTGATTGTTCCTGTAACACTCTCTAGAAAGGACCGTAAAAAAGAGGGGCATCCTCCGCTTATTGGGTTCATGGTTGTCACACTAATATTATCTTTTGTGGCCGTATTTGTTTTTTATTATGTGACAAATCTTGATCGAAACTTCACTTCGGTTTGGATCTTACTGATATTTGCTACTGGAGTGGGAGCTGCCTTTGCCACTGGAGTCGAACGATTGGTGAAGAGTGCTCTGTTTCTAGCCAGCCTTCTCGTAGGAGCTTATTTTCTATCAGCCTTTGTCTTTAATGCTGATGAAAAATATGATTCTGCTAAGATGGAGGTTCAAACTGAAATTGAAGCATTTGATGAAAGTGAAACACCAGCCAGTGTTCCACCACAGTTTGCTCGAAATAAAATGAAGAAGTCCTTCGGTCAGGTACCGAATACGAGTTACTATGATCTTGGACGTTTGCAAATTCAAAAGGTTAATGGGGAGTATGTATATATTGCTCCTGTTGAATTCTCTGGATTTTTCAAATGGTTTAAGGGAGATAAAACACCTGGGTATTTCACCTTGAGCGCCACAGATTCGTCTGATAATCCAACCTTTATCAAAGAAGAAATGGTCTACACACCATCTGCTTACTTTAATAAGAAAATTGAACGGCATATTCGTATGAGCTATCCAACGTACATTTTTAATGGTGACGTTCAGCTTGAAATTGATGATGATGGAAAGCCTTATTATATTCGCACGTATGGAGAGTTTATTTCTGCTCGAAACGGTTTTGAAGTAAAAGGAATCGTGATGGTAGATCCGAAAAATGGCGGGGCAACATCCTATGCGCTAAAGGATGTACCAGAATTTATCGATGGAGCTTTATCACCGGACACGGTTAGTTTACAAAACAGTTATTTTGGTAACTACGTTCAAGGGTTTTGGAACAGCAAGTTTGGTAAATCGGATGTAAAGCTTCCTTCTGATGAAGGAACGGAAGCGAATGTGAGTCCTATTTTTGACGAAAATGGCGACATGTATTATTTCACGGACTTCACGTCTCCTAAAGAAGGCGTAGATTCCATGCTCGGGTATTCACTGACTAACTCTAGAACAGGTGAAGCCACCTTCTATACAGGAAACTTAGAGAAGTCTTACATGGATTCTCAAGGAGCTCTGCAAATCATACAGAAAAAATTCATCGAGAAGAAATGGGACGGAGAAATGCCTGTTCTTTACAACTTCTACGGTGAAGCAAGCTGGTTAACACCTGTATTGGATGCCAATGGCTTCCTGCAAAATTATTTTATCGTTTCAGCAGCGAATCCAGAAATCTCAGCCTATGCCAACACCCCAAATCAAGCCTTAAAGCAGTATAAAACAGCCCTGCAACGAGGCGGCAGCAGCGTTGACGGAAGCTCAAAGGCCGAAGAGAAGCAAGTAAAGGGAACCGTCGTCAGGGTCTACAAGGAAAAAGCCGGTGAATACACTACGGTTTCATTCCTACTGGACAACGGTCAAAGCTACATTGTTTCATCTGAAAATAGCTTACTTGCCATTTATTTAAAAGAGAACGATAAGGTTAACGTTACCTACTTAGATACTGGTGAAGCGTTCTTACCAGTCAAAGAAATGAAAATTGAAGGCTTGTAAAATAGAAGAAAAGACGGAATCCTCATGATTTCGTCTTTTTTTTGCATTAATATAGAAACTCCTCTGCATTTACATAGTAAATAAGATTATCCGTCCACTTCCCCTGCTCATGAATGAAGCCTTTCCTGGTACACTCATACTTCATCCCAATGCTTTCTGCCAGTTTAATAGAAGGAAGATTATCAAGGTTAATATGAGCCTCGATTCGATGGTAATTGATTTTCACATGTGCTAATTGAATGGCCGCTTTCACCGCTTCTTTCCCGTACCCTCTGCTCCAGTAGCTGTTGTGTAATATGTACCCAACTCTACCCCATTGGAAGTTGTACCTCATGAGAGTAGAGAAATCAATGGTACCAATGTTGGCTCCACCCTTTCTCAAAAACACTCCTAAGATGTATACCTGATCGTTTTCGATCATCTGATTATGCTTATCAATCATTTCGTTGAACCAGTATTCTGTGCACTCACTCATATCCTGATACCCTATATCATATTTATGCTGAGATGGAAGTCTATTAAGATGTTCATGGAGCCAATTCTGGTAATCTCTTTTTACAAAGGGCCTTACGATTAGTCGTTCTGTTTCAATCGTTAAGTCATTATGGTTCATGGGACACCGCTCCCCTCCGTTTGATTATGACTAAAGTATACCATGGATGTAAAAGAGCGTTCCTCATCTGAGAAACGCTCCAGGAACCTACTTTTCATCCCATTCTTCCTCTAATTCTTTTTCAATCTGCTCATCGGTTAAGAAGTCTTCATCCTGACGTTTCACGTGCTCAGTGATGGTGTTCAATTTGGCATGAATGACCCAAAGGCTGATTACTACATATAGCATAAATAAAACAAAGATGATTTCCACTTCCATATAATCGCCTCCTTTACCTATGTTTATTAAAAACAATCGGTAAATAGACGACTTATCCTAGAAAAAGGTGGGAAGAACCAGATCTTTTTTTAAAGCTGTTTTCGTAAACTTTGTTGGTATTGAAAAAACGAGTAATAATTGATTTCCTCACCAATCAACTTAGTGTAGAAATCAACGATAAGCTTAACATTAGAATATCCCTTCCGGAAAGATCCTTTTAATATGCTTTCGCCCAATATACCAAATGCTTCGATTCTTTGTCGCAGCAGATACACGTATCAGAAAGAGACTCCTGTGCAAACGGTATGCATCTTGACGTAGCACTTGTTTCTTCTTTGATTTTATCCTCGCAAGCTTCGTCTCCACACCACATGGCTTTGACGAACCCGCCCTTGGTTCGAATGGTTTCTGTAAACTCTTTGAAAGTTTTTGCTACGGTCGTTTGTTCTTCCCGATGATCTCTTGCTTTTTCCAATAAATGAATTTGGATGTCGGTTAGCAATTCGGCTACTTTTTCTTCTAATTCACTTACTGGCACAGTAATCTTTTCACCTGTATCTCTTCTTGCCAGAATAACTTGACCATTCTCTATGTCTCGTGGTCCTACTTCAAGTCGTAATGGGATTCCCTTCATTTCGTATTCATTAAACTTCCAGCCTGGCTTCTTGTCACTTGCATCGATATCGACTCGAGCAACAGAAGACAGCTGGTCTTTTAAGGCATAAGCAAAATCGAGAACCCCTTCCTTGTGTTGAGCAATCGGAACAATCATCAGTTGAGTCGGAGCAATTCTTGGTGGTACGACGAGGCCTCTGTCGTCACCGTGGACCATAATCATGGCTCCGATAATTCGAGTCGTGAATCCCCAGGATGTTTGCTGTACATATTGGAGCTTTCCTTCTCGATCGGTGAACTGAATGCCAAATGCTTTGGCAAAACCATCTCCTAAGTGATGGGATGTTCCTGATTGAAGGGCCTTTCCGTCATGCATTAAGCTTTCGATGGTATAGGTGTATGTTGCACCTGCAAACTTTTCTTTCTCCGTTTTTTGACCTTTGATAACAGGAATCGCAAGTAATTCCTCACATAGCTCTCCATATACCTCAAGCATTTTCAGGGTTTCTTCATGTGCATCCTCATGGGTTTCGTGACATGTATGTCCCTCCTGCCACAAAAATTCCAGTGTGCGAAGAAATGGACGTGTAGTCTTTTCCCACCGAACCACATTGGCCCATTGATTGTATAGCTTAGGCAGATCTCGATAGGAATGAATAATGTTTTTGTAATGCTCACCAAACAGTACTTCTGACGTTGGGCGGACGCATAATCGTTCAGCTAACTCCTCTTCTCCACCATGTGTCACCCATGCTACTTCAGGTGCAAAGCCTTCAATATGATCCTTCTCTCGCTGGAGCAGGCTTTCAGGAATAAACAATGGCATATACACATTTTCATGGCCTGTTTCTTTAATTTTTACATCCAGAGCATTCTTAATATTTTCCCAAATGGCGTACCCGTAAGGTCGAATGATCATGGAGCCTCGCACGCTTGAGTAATCAATAAGCTCTGCTTTCGTAACCACATCAGTATACCATTGGGCGAAGTCTTCCTTCATTCCCGTTACATTTTTCACAAATTCCTTTGCCATTGTAAGCACCTCTTTTTTATAAAATAAAAAAAGCCCTACTTCTCATTAGGGACCATTTCCGGCGGTACCACCCTAATTCAAAGCAAAGCTTTACTCTCATACATGATAACGGTATTGAACCGCTGATAAATCAGAACTTAGAGGCAGGTTCAAACGGTTGTCAGTAGGAGCTTTTCACCACACGGCTCCCTCTCTAAAAAGACAAGATCATTTTACTAATCCTCGGCATTGTTTCAACTATTTTAGATGATTATATAGAGATTTCTTATATGTGTCAATCACTGTTTATTCACCGGACATAACGGGATTCACTTCAAGATTCACGAAATCCCCATCATGGATTGCATAGAATAATCGTGAATCCTTTGAAATACTTAATTCTCTTTGAGGTCCGTCCCCGGAAAGGAGTATTTTTTCGATGGTGTAGTCGTAGGCTTTGCCTGCGAGTATGGGAACTTTGAGACCGGACTCTGTGATGTAATCGAATCCTACTGTTGTGAAGTTGCTTTCTCCTTCGAAGCCATGACCAGGACTACTTCTATACCAGCTATAACCTTTTTCCCCTTTAGTTATACTAGCCACCCATAGAGAACCGTCTCGCGAATAGAAAACAAGGGTCTCCCCTTCGACCTCTTTTGTTGATAGAAGTTCTGTTTTAGCAGTGGAATCCTCTACTTCACTATTTAATCCATATTCAATGGCTTCTTTTTTTGTATCAAACCATTGAGTGGAATCTTCCTCACTACAAGCTCCTAATAGAAGCATCATCACAAGAAACATGCTGGATATTTTTTTCATAGCTTCACTCCCTTATTCTCATTGTAACCTTTATACATTTATTTTCCATAAAATTCCGTTATTTAATTTCTTTGGGTACAAGCTGTAAAAACAAAGAATGATGGTAACAATCAACATTGTTAAACAACCGGTTATGACCATGGTCTCAAGGGAGATCAGGTGGGCTAAAACTCCAATCAATATAGTCGTGATGATGACGAGCACTCCCTCGATCAATCCATATATACTCCCTACTCTCCCCATGATCTCCACAGGGATGTTATTTTGGTAAAAGGTTTGAAAGCCTGTGTTAGCAAAGGCGAGGGCAAAGGATAAAACAAAGACTCCTATCGCTGCTAATGTGAATCCGTTTGAAATCGAATACACCACATAACCAGCCGAAACCATAACAGAGCCGATTCCAATCAGCAATGAAGGTTGAAGCCTTTTGACAAATACAGTATTCACAATGGACCCGACGACAAATCCACCTCCAGCAATACTGACAAGATACCCGTACGTACTGTTTGAAAGGGAAAGAACTTCTTTTGAAAAAGCAGCTTCAAGGGAATCCACCGCTGCTGTCATCACCAGCATAAGGCTGAATAAAAAGCATATGAGCATCACATAGGTATGACGAAGACTAAAGCTCCATACTACTTGCCAATCCTTTTTTAAAAGTTCAATGGAAACGGTATTGCCTGCGGTATGCTCTGTATCAAGATTAGGCAAAAGCAATGTGATCATTCCCGACAAAATTAATGCCAGAGCATTCATATAGAGAGCAAATACAGGGGTCCCAATGATAAATAATACCCCTGCAATGGCTGGACCTATAAGAAAAGCACCTGAACCGATCAGTGTTTTAAGTGCGTTAAAACGCTGTCTGCTTTCTGCTGGAATCAGCTTCGTCATATACGTGATAGATGTAGGATAAAACATGGCACTTGCCATATTGATGATAAATACAACGGCATACATCAATTCCATAGAAGAGATGAATGGCAATGTCCCGATCAATGCTCCCCTAAACAAATCCAGAGCTACCATTGCATTACGTTTGTTCATTCGATCGATAACACTTCCTGCCCAGCTGTTTGTAAAAAGAGCTGCTAATGGTTTTAAAACGTATAAAATACCAACAGCAAGAGCTGAACCACTTTCATCCAGGACAATTAAGTTTAGAGCGATAAGATAAATCCATGCCCCCACATTCGATATTCCGATTCCGAGCAACAGTAACAATGGATATTTTCCTTTTTTCATGTGAATTCCTCCCGCGATATGATTAAACCAATAAAAAAATCCCACCCCCAAGACATTCATCTTGGGGGCGAGATTTGTATCGCGGTGCCACCCCAGTTTATTAATATGTCACCATATTAACCTTTTCGGGTACGGCAAAAATAAGCTTATACCCTAGCTCTATAACAGGAGCTCCTGTCACATCATCACCAATTTAGTTCCAATGTGCTGCTCAGAGTCTTGGTTCAACAACGTCCCTCTTGCTCCCTTTCAGCTACCGGAGCTCTCTGTAAAGAATTCAGCCATCTAATCTTCTCGTCATCGCGTTTTGTTAATTTTTACTATATTATCATGTTACCATTTTTGTGTAAATGTTTAATTTTCAGCTTTTTCAGCCTCTGATAAAATAAAGTCATCTTCAAGCTTCCACCCATAACGCACATTATAAAATTCCCCATTGTTCATTTGTTCCCATAAGACTTTATTTCTTACCTCGATTTTAATGAAGTCACTCTTTTTAGCATACTTCCTTGGTGTACGAATATCCATTACAACATAATGCTTTTCACCGATGACTTCTTTATCTATCACTTGTCCTTTTGCAAACACATGATCCACAATAAACGGGACCGTGAGTAGTGTGATTTCCGTCGCCATTTCATCCTTCTCTTTCCTGCATCCTTGAAGTACATACTTTCCATAATCACGATTTTCACCGTACTCCAACTCTTCGCACTCATGCTTTCCAATGAAATCCCCATCAACCTTAAAGGTAAGGTCGAAATTATTACCATCGAAGCGAACATGGTGAATCCCTTCCTGGCCCTCTATCCCAAAAGAGATAACCTTGATTTCCGCTTTCTTCTTATTTTTAACCTTTTTATAAAATGACTCGAAATCCTCCAGGTTTTCAACCTCGTCGAACCCCCTAGTGACTTCCTTCACTTCATCACCAGGGAACGGGTTAAATTCGCCCTTTACCAAACCATAAATGAGGACAATCACCAGTATAATCCCAAAGCTTACAAAAGGGGCATACCATCGACGTCGGTACTCCTTTTTGTTCTTTTGGGATACCTTTTTCCGTACCTCATCCTTCATTTGATGGGTAAATTCAAACCCATTTAACCCTTCCTCCGTCATTTTTTTGATCTGATTCTGAAGCTCCCTATCCATCCTGATGCCCCCCTTTCGGATACATTTTATGTAATCGCCGTTTTCCATTTTTCAATCGGGTTTTCACTGTATTTGCATTGATATGTAAACATTCAGCTATTTCATTGATCTTCAGCTCTTCATAATAGTATAAAAATAATACCTCTCGATACTTTACAGGTAAGGATAATAAATGAGCATGAAGCTCCTTGCTGCTTTCATTTTGTATAGCAAGTGATTCAGGGATATCCCGCTCCTTGAGCAATTCACTTACCTTATTCGAAATTAAAACTTTCCTCGTGTCCCACCTCTTTAAATGGTCTTTGCTTTGATTAATGGCAATTCGTATAATCCACGTTTTAAGGGAAGATTCGCCTCTAAACTCATCATATTTTTGATAAAACTTCACAAACACCTCTTGAGCAATATCCTCAGCAAGGCCGTAATCCTTCACATATGAATAGGCAAGATACAACACCTCATTGCCATATTCGTTCATGACGTTTTCTAGTAATTCATCTTTTGATCTTTCGATTGGTTGCTTAAGGTTATCCCTCAATGTGTCATCACCTCTGCTCTACTTCCCTTGTATACTTTTGACGAGGCTAGGGGGAAAAAGTTTGATTTTATTTTTCCTGCCGATTTGGTGAAATACGTTCCATATTTTTGATTTACATTCCAAAATTTCATTTTTCATTCCATTTTTAAAATTTACGTTCCAAAAACTCTATATATCTGCCATTCTACATTTTTCGACACAAAAAAAGAGCGCTCCTCAGCACTCTTCTCTTCCCTGTCATGATTAGCTACCCATTTTACGACGAGTATTGCTAGGCTTCTTCGTTTGCTGACTTTGCATGCGCTGGTTTGAAGCCTGGCCATTGTTCGCTTGCTTTCCTTTGCCTTGTGCTTCTTTCTTCTTAGCCAGCTGTTGCTTCATCGCTTCTTGCAGGCTGATTTTCTTTTTTTCCGGCTGTATTGTTTGATCATTATTATTAGACATAATGTAATCTCCTTCTGAGACAACTATTTTTTGACTCTTTTTCATTATAATACAAGCGTTGACAGAAAACATCTGGATAATTCAAATGTTCCTTAAGCAACCAAAAAAAAGACCAACCCTCTAAGGGATTGGTCTCTACCTACTAGTGATATCCATTCTGCCCATTTGCAGAGCTGGAGGTTTTGTTTTTTGGTTTGTGTTTGCTGTTTTGCTTTGTTCCGCCGTCTTTTTTCGTTTTCTTTGTCACGTTGAATCACTCCTATTGAATGGTGTAAGCAAGGAAAACTGATCGTTGGTGAAGCATTCTTATTTTGCACCAAAAAAGAAAAGAGTTTCCCGGTAATTTCCGGAAAACCCTTTTCCATTATGCGGCTATTTCCTCGTCGACAATAATGTCTACACCAGCATTCAAACGTTTTTTCACTGTAGAAATAAAAGCAAGAATAGCACCGATCGTAACAATAGTTGCGCCTGCATAAGCCACCGTCATAGATAATCCAAATCCGATTGGTGCACTTAAAATATACGTAAAGGTTACCATGGTCATGAACACCGCTGGAATTGTCGCCACCCAGTGAGGCTTCCTCTGAAGGGCTAAATACATGGCACCGACCCAAAGGGCAATCATAGCCGTTGATTGATTTGCCCATGAGAAGTATCTCCATAAAAGGTTAAAATCAATTTTTGTTAGAACAAAGGAAATCGCAAATAGTGGTAAGGCAATCCATAAACGACTTGAAATCTTTGCTTGTCCTACTTTGATGTAATCCGCAATGATCATACGTGCACTTCTAAATGATGTATCACCAGATGTGATTGGAAGAATAATAACACCTAGAATCGCTAACGTTCCTCCAACCGATCCAAGCATTAGAATCGAAACTTCACTCACAACCGCTGCTGGTCCGCCTTCTTTAAGAATGGCATTCAGCTCGCCTGGTTGGAATAAACTCATAGCTGCTGCTGCCCAGATCATAGCGATAATTGCTTCTAAAATCATCATACCGTAGAAAATTTTACGTCCATTCTTTTCATTTTGTGTCGTTCTAGAAATGATTGGAGATTGAGTTGCATGAAAACCTGAAAGTGCTCCACATGAAATGGTTAAGAATAATAATGGGAAAATTGCAACAGAATCAGGATGCATATTGCTAAGAGTGATTTCAGGAATGTCCGCTCCTGTAATCACCAATCCTGCTCCAATTCCAACGGCACTCACAACAAGCAGTGCTCCGAAAAACGGATAGAGACGACCAATGATTTTATCAATCGGAAGAAGGGTTGCTACAATATAATAAATAAAGATGGCTGCAAGAATAACCCCTAAACCAACCCAAGCCGGTGTTAAATTAGAAATTAATGTAGCAGGTGCTGTAACGAAAACCGTCCCTACTAACACTAATAAAAGAATCGAGAATGCGTTTACAATATGCTTCATAGATTTACCAAGGAATTTCCCTGCAAGCTGAGGTAAATGAGCCCCACCGTTACGAATGGAAATCATACCCGTTAAATAATCGTGAACCGCTCCTGCAAAAATAGCTCCAAGTACAATCCAAAGAAACGCAACGGGACCATACAAAGCTCCCATAATCGGACCAAAAATTGGACCCACCCCTGCAATGTTCAATAACTGAATCATCGAGTTTCGCTTCGTGTCCATCGGTACGTAATCCACCCCATCCGCTTTCGCATAAGCCGGAGTCGAACGTCCCTCATTAATACCAAATATCTTTTCAATAAATTTTCCATATGTGAAATAACCAATAACTAATAATGCAATTGAGACCAGAAATGTGACCATGATGATGATCCCCTTTCGTTCTTTTGTGAATACGCTTACATTATATCAACTGCATTCACACATTCGACACATTCTGTTTAACATGTCCCAAAATCGGGTTAAGATGTTGGGAGGTGGGGATGACGTGTGGGGGTTAGGAGGGTGCCTGGTACATTTCAAGGGTTTGGTGCCTGGTACGAATGTTGGTTTCTGTGCCTGGTACATTTCTTCGCTTTGGTGCCTGGTACAAATGTTGGCTTTTGTGCCTGGCACATCTACCCACTTTGGTACCTGGCACCCCCACCACCACCAACAACAACAACTCCAACAGACCTACAACTCCAACCTCTCCCTCAATTCCTTCACATAATTCCGACTAACAGGTATAGCTTCGTTTGCTCCATGAACCTTTAATTGGTACACGCCGCTTCCCCAGGGAATGAGTTCTTCTACATATGGAAGCTGGACGAGGTAGCTTTTGTGGACCCGGAAAAAGGGATAGGTGTTTAATTTTGTTTCAAGGTCCTTGATGGTTAGTCGGCATGTGTATTTTTTCTTTTCTGTACAGATGAAGGTTTCTCTTTCTTCTCGACTTATGTAGAGAATGTCACGGGGCTTGATAAAGACGATTTTATCTTCGTCTTGAACGGCCAGTTTGCCTAATGATTTTGTTTCTTCCTTTGTTTCGAAATGGACTACTTTCTTTAATCGTTCCACTGCTTTGTCGAGCTGTTCTTCATCGAAGGGTTTGACCAGATAATCAACGGCATCGACTTGAAATGCTTTTAGGGCGTAATCTGGATAGGCTGTGGCGAAGACGATTTCTGGTTTGTGTTTCATTTTTTGTAGCGTTTCGGCTAGTTCTACACCACTCATACCAGGCATTTCGATATCTAGAAATAATACGTCTGGTTCTTTAGTTAAAATGATTTCCAAGCCTTTTTCTGCTGAGCTTGCTTCTCCTACAACCTCGATCCAGGAGTATTTTTTTAGAAGGTGCTTCATTTCTTCCCGGCTATATGGTTCATCATCAATGATGGCGATCTTCAATGTGGTTCACTCCTTCTTTCTTGATGGAAAATTGAACGGCTGTTCCCATTCCTTTACTTGATTGTATGAGCAGTCCTGCTTCTTTTCCTTTTAGCATTTCTAATCGTTTGTTTACGTTGTAAAGGCCAATGCCAGTTCCTGATGTTGACTCTAATGGCTGTTGAAGAATTTTTTCTAAGCGACTGGGTTCCATTCCATCTCCGTTGTCTTCTATTCTTACAACGACTATGTCATTCTCAGCAATGATCGAAATCGTTAATTGAAATCCTTCCGTTTGATTCTTCATTCCATGTTTGATGCTATTTTCTACCAGTGGCTGTAAAGTAATGGATGGGACCGTTGTGCGTAATGCTTCTTCATCTATTTTGTATTCGACATGTAAACGGTCATAAAATCTTGCCTCTTCAATTGCCAGATAGGCTTTCACATGCTGACATTCCTCTTTTAACGTAGAGGTGGATTTTGTGCTTCCTGTCAGGTTCTGGCGGATAAATTGAGAAAGGGAAATCAATAGGGTTCTTGCTTTATCCGGATTTATTCTGGTAAGGGACACGATGACATTAATAGTGTTAAATAAAAAGTGAGGACTGATTTGAGCTTGTAACGCCTTTACCTCTGATTCCTTTGCGAGTTCTTTATGGTAATCAATTTCAGCTAACTCCAACTGGTGACTGAGCAAAGTTGCGATTCCTTTTGTTAACTCCATTAAAATCGGTGTAATTTCTTTTTCTGAATGGAAATAGAACTTCAATGACCCGACTATTTCATCTCCTTTGTGCAGTGGTGCCATGATGGCAGCTCCGAGGGGACAGTCGTTTCGATCACATTGAATTTCTTCTCTTCCCACCTTCATTAATTCTCCCGTTTGAATGACTCGTTTGGTTGCTTCGGTTTGGATGGGACGTCCTTGTTGATGGTGATCTGAAGCTAGTCCAACATGAGCCAATATGTGAGTGGTATTGGTAATGGATACGGCAAGGGCATCAACATCCCTCATGAGAATTTGGCATGTTGCCTGTGCGCTTGTCTCATTCAAGCCTTTCCTCATATATTTGACTGTACTGTCTGCCAGACGCAGGGCTTTCTGTGATTGTGCAGCTCCCATTCGCTCTTCTTCATGAAAAACACTTTTTATGATGAGCAGGAAAATACCAGTGCCGATCCCGTTGGCGATAATCATGGGCCAGCCAATGTTAGAAACCAATAAGTATGCATCATCGAAGGGCTTAGCAATAAGGAGAATTAAGATCATCTGTATTCCCTCTGCTATAAACCCAACGATAAATGCTTTCTGGGGAGATACAAGTCTGCTTTTTTTCTCACGCTTCCCAATCCAGCCGGCCATTAAGCCTGCTATGATGGTTGAAATGGCGCAAGCGAGTGCTGTAAAGCCCCCTAGAAAAAAGCGATGGACCCCAGCGACGATTCCAGCTCCAATTCCAATCCATGGTCCTCCTAGAAGACCTGCTACTACAACGCCAATCACTCGGGAATTGGCGATGGCTTCATTTTCCTGCAAGTGCCATTGCCACTTCGTATATTCTTCTTGAAATGGATTAACGATTAACCCTGTGTATGTACCGACAATTCCAAAGAAACCAAATAACAAGATAATTAAAAGGGTTTGAGATTTTTTCATGTTCGTTCTTTGATCAATTAAATTTCGAAAAAAACCAATCCTTGTCATAACAAAGGCAATGGTCACAATAATTCCTAAACGTTCAATCATTGCAGCAATTAGCAAGCGTGGACACCTCTTTTTACTTTTTAAATCAAACAAAAAAGAAGACCTATTAACAACTCTTAATAGAATCTTCCCCAATAAAGACAACCTATATGTTCGGGGAGTGATTTCCCCATTTTAACATGAATCATTCTCTTTAATTGTAATTAATGCATTGATTTCGCCACCGATCATAATGATGATTCCCGTTAGATAGAACCAGATCATCAGAACGATGATTCCTCCAATACTTCCATAAGTTGCTGAGTAGTTTCCAAAGCTTCCTACGTAAAAGGAAAAAGCCAAGGATACGAGTACCCATCCTAATGTAGCAAAGATTGCACCTGGAAAAGCACTTAGGCATTTGATTCGTTTACTTGGAGCAAAAAAGTACAGACCAACAAAGATAATGAAGAGAATAATTGGACTGATTGCCCAGCGAATACCATTCCAAACCGTTAGGAATTGTTCAGAAAAACCGAATTGGGAAAATAAATAAATTCCAATTTGTTTTCCAAATACCGGTAGTAAAAGAGCAATGACAAACACTAAAATCATCGCCAGGGTTAACAGGATCGACATGAACCTGGTAACAAGGAATGACCTTGTCTCTGATACGTCATACGCTCGGTTTAAGCTTTTTACAATGGCGTTCATCCCATTGGATGCAGACCACATTGTGGCGATGATACTGATGGATAATAGTCCGGAATTCCGATTAGACATGACGTCCTGTAAGGTTTCATCAATCATCTTCATGGTTTCCCCTGGAGCAAAATCTCTTACAACTCCCAGTACATCCCCTTGTTCAACAGGAAGATAAGGCAATAGTGTCACTAGAAAAATAAGAAGGGGAAAGAGTGACAGAAGAAAGTAATAGGCAATTTGCGCAGCAAGGCCTGTTACATCATTGGCACTTATATTGGAGAATAGACTTTTTGAAAAACCTTTCCATCCTCCTTTTACGGTTTCATCTGACATGCTTTCACCTCTTTCATCAATATCCTTTAAACGACGATGTGACAGGCTGACTTTCTTCGTTCTCCCCTGTCAGTTCATTGGCTGTTTCTTTTTCCGTAAAGGTATCTTTATAAGCTTCTGAAGAGTCTTCAAAGGTTTCCTTTGTTTCCTCAATGATTTCTTTCACCTGAGGCGTCATCCCTTTGATTTCATCTACTTTTTCTGAAATGAATTGAATATCTTTGCTGACTTGATCAGCTGTAACCTTTAACTTTTCGTACACTTCTCTTGAAGAATCCACAAGCTGTTTTGGATTTTTCGAGTAGGTAGAAATGTATTGGCCACTGTTCTTTAAGGTAGACCCTACTTCTTGACGAGTTGTCCGATCCAGAAGAGATAGAAGCCCCCCGGCCATTGCTCCAAACACAATTCCTTTAAAAAATTTATTACTTCCCATATGTATTACCCTCCTTCAGAAAATAGACTGCTTTATTTTATTTCATACTTTATTAAGTTCTGTAATGATGGCTAAAGTTCCTTCATTAGAACAATCTTAACTAATAAGTTCCCATTCCTTTATATTGTAAAACATCCTTTGAAAAAAATCCCCATCATGTTAAGTTGACACGGTGAGTGAATCATGGAAAGATGAGAATAGTTAAAACGGTGAAGGAAAGGAAGATGTCCAAATGGATTTATCACAAAATACAACAGAAAATATAGAATTTATGATTACTTCCATCAAAGAAAAGCTGAACGTTGTCAATGCCGGGGCGATTAAGCCTGAACACTTCGACGAAGAAATGTATGAAGATCTTCATGACCTTTATGTCATGGTGGATCGAAAGGATCGATTTAGTCCAAGTGAAATGACAGCCATTATCGAAGAACTAGGAAAGCTGCGCAAATAAGAAAAAATGGGGACATTCCCTCCAAGGTATCTTTTTACCTCTTGGGGAATGTCCCCTTCCTTTTATTTTGAAAGTAACGCTAGAGATTCACGGTTAAATGCAGGGAGGTCATCAGGAGTTCTGCTTGTTACAAGCTGGTTCCCGCATACAACAACCTCTTTATCCTCGTAGGTTGCTCCAGCATACTCCATGTCTACTTTAATAGACTTAAACCCTGTTGCTTTTCTTCCTTCTAATGCTTTTGCCGTTATAAGTAGCTGAGGGCCGTGACAGATTGCAAACACTGGCTTTTTTTCGTCCATGAAATGCTTTGTGAAGGTCACGAAGCGATCATCCCCACGGAGCTGATCCGGTGAAAACCCTCCTGGTAGCAGCAACGCATCAAAGTCAGACGGATTAACGTTATCAATGCTTTCATCAATGGTAACCTTCGCTTCTCCCTGCTTTCCTTTTACACTCTTTCCTTTTTTCTTTTCAATCGTGATCACACTATGTCCTGCTTCTTTAAGGGCTTTTTCTGGATCTGTAAATTCCACATCCTCAAACATATCTGTTAGTAAGCATGCTATTTTAGCCATTTCATAAAACACTCCTATTTGTAAGATTATTGAAATTGTTCTCACTTAAAAATTACCCTGCTAACATGAGTTCAAACATCTCAACTGTCTTTCATCGTAAATTGTGAAAAGATCGTATCTCTTTGATTCGGGTATACTTCTTCTCCTACAATATCGTTGATGATTTGAATATTTCGGTCCACGGCTAAGCCTAAGTTTGTAGCACCTGCCCCATGGGAATGCTCTAAATTGGTGACGGTATAAAAATGATGATCTCGGTCCTCGTTCTCCTTAAAAACCAATTTATAATCTCTCGTCACCTTATATTTTTTCTCATCCTCCCAGACGATTCTGTCCTTAAAGTTTTCAAAAAACCAGGTTGGAATATTTGGCTTGTAGCCCGTAGCCAGAATGACCTTTTCAGAAAGGTACGAAAAATCTCTGTCTTCCTGCCACTGTCTGCAGCTTAAGACATACTTACCTTCTTCCTTCCGAATCTTATTTACCTCTGTAAGAGGTTGAATCGTAATGTTAGGCTTCGATTCGCTAACAGAGTGGTTGTAAAGGATATTATAAATATTGTTCAACGTATCCTGGTCTATTCCGTTTCGGAGCTGATCTAATGTTTCCAAAGCTTCCATTCGTTTTTTATATGTAAGGGAGTGAAAATAGTCCACATAGTCTGGAGCAAAGAATTCTTGTCCAAGCTTAGAGGATTCAAGCTGTAAAATCCCTTCTGAACGAGTGAGCCATGTGAGCTGATAGGAGTGATCCTTTTGCTCCTTTAACAAGTCATAAAACACTTCAGCTGCACTTTGACCTGATCCAACAATCGTAATGGAGGAGCTTTTTAGTGTATGATCTTTGTGAAAAAGATACTGACTTGTATGGTGCACATCTTCATCTGGGAGTCCATCCATTCCTTCTAGAATCAACGGTTTGCTTCCCGTTCCCATGACGACATGTTTAGCATAATACACTTCCTCTTCATCCTTTAGGCGATTATGAATGACTACCTTATAGCAATCTCCTTCGTCCGTTACCCCTACCACTCTACTGTCAAATTGACAATTGTCGAGCTGACTGACTACCCATCGAGCATAGTCATTGTACTCCTGCCTAGGCATTTCGAACTTATGGAAAAAGAAGAATTTATATAAACGATTATGTGTATGTAAATAGGTTAAATACGTATACTTGCTTTGTGGATTAGCAAACGTCACCAAGTCTGCTATGAACGGCACCTGCAAATCGGTTAGGTCAATGAGCATGCCAGGATGCCACTGAAATTCTGGTGTTTGATCAAAAAACCGTACTTTAAGATCCGTTTTTTCTTCCATTAGGGCTGCTAGGCTTAAATTATAGGGTCCGATTCCAACCCCGATACAATCATATACTTCTCTTCTATTCAATTGGCTCTCCTCCACTTTCACTTATCTTCTTTTCTTATTTTTACCCTAATAGGATGAGAGAATATCATGGTTTGTTAAAAATATTTGTAGGATTTATTAAAACAAAGGCTCTGTCAACTAGGATGTTCTGAATGGTGAGGGGAACTGCTCCGCTTTTCGGGGTCTCGGCACGCCCGTACTTTCGCAGGAGTCTACGCAATTCCCCTCACCATCAATAAGAATACACGTGACAGAGCAATAGTGACTTTAATGTGACGGTAGAAATCTACCACCGCTGACTATTAAAATTTTTTTCTGAAAGTTGAATGTTTTAGAACATTAAAAAACTCACACTAAGAAAGTTGTTATAGATTTATCGAAAAAAACTGTAAGATTAACCCTTTCTAAACACCAACACATACCACCCGCCTTCTTTAACAATAGGCTCAACGGACTCTACTGTGAAATTTGTTTTTTCAGCTAGAATCTCCATCTCTTTTTGGGATGGGATAGGATATAAATTTTCAAAGGTCATGAAAAAGCTGTTAAAGGCACTTGAAAATTGTTTTCCATGTTTTGATTTTTGCATGGGGGTTAAGACAAAGAATATTCCTTCAGGCTCAAGCCAGGTCGCTGCCTTTTCGAAAAATTGGAGTCGATCAGTAGGATCGATATAGTGAAAAAGATTGTTGGCCATGATCATTCCAAATGGTTCTTCAGGATCATATTCATGCAAATCTTTGTTGTAAATATCAATATTTTTATAGGTCGCCAGAGATTCTTGTGCTGCTTTTGCCACGGCTTCATGAATCTCAATCCCTACCATTCTCTTTGTTGGATATCGATCTCCTATTCTCTTAATATATCCTCCTTCTCCACAGCCTAAATCAAGCAGGGATTCCACATTGTATTTTTTGATAGCCTTTTGCACCTTTGGAAAAGCGAAGCGTTCTAATAGAATCGATGTTTTTGCCACGGTGGATCCATGTAGATCTGAGTTGAAATGCTGCTTTGTCTGGTTTCGAAGTAATTGCGGATAGGATAATAGAGCGGGAATATGTAATTCCATCATTTCCTTTAGAAGGATTCCAGAGGAGTGGGGATCCTTTTTTGACGTGGGTAATTTCCACCTGTTTCGAGTCGTTACCTTTTCATCCGCCACCCGTTTAAGGTGCTTGATTGTAATCCCAACCTCTACCCACTGCTCCAGCAAATCCATTTCAATATTCTTTCCGATGGCCACTTCTTGTATAGATGAAGGTTCTTTAAAGCTTTCAAACAACTCTAATTCATATCCTACATAGGCGTGCCAGCTATATAAAAAAGGGACATTTTTCTTCATCCATGTTCTTGCTCTCCACACCTTGACCATTTCTTTAATCATTGTAGGACCTCCTTTCCTTTCCAGGGATAATCTTGTTCTTTTGTAAATGTCGTTTTTCGTTTATCTTCTATCGATAGCGGCTTTGTACGAATTGGTAATACTCCACCTTGAACCATTCGATCATAAAGAGTCTCTCTCCACATTCCAAGACCAGAAATATTGAGCATTTGCTTGAATTGGGAAATTGAGTCGCGTTCCATGCGTTGAAGACTTTTATTTCGCAGCCACCCTACTGGTCGGTAGGGATATGAGTAGACAAGAGCCGATAAGTGACTTAAATGCATTTGATGTGCTACCCTGCTCTTTCTCACTTTTGGATACCACTCTAAATTAACGGGATTTAATTTATTTTCCTCATACATGTCACATAATAACTCTCCAAGGATGCTTCCATCTTGAATAGCCATATTCATTCCTTCTCCAGCCATTGGATGAACCGTATGGACTGCATCTCCTATCAGAGCTAAATGATCCATCACATATTTTTCCGCATGGTATTTTAAAGGAACCATGAGTTGAATTTGCTTCCAGTCCTTAATTTGGTTTACATACCCATCAAGGTCCGGACACATTTCAATATACAGCTTATGAAATTCGGATATTGGCTTTTTTCGAAGAGATTTATATTCTCCTGCTGGAATTAAGTACACTGATCTCACTTCATCGTTTGGTAACGGAAATAACCCGAGAAACGATTGATACGTAGAGACAATCCTTCCCTTTACCATGTCTTTTGGCCTTGGAAATGTCACCGTTAGGAAATGGTGATTATATTTCTTCTCCTTAACTTGAATGTCCATATAATCACGAGTAACAGAGCTTCTTCCTTCAGCTCCAACGATGAAATCACACTCTATCTCTTGTTGGTGTTTTGTATCTCGATCTTCAATGATCACAGTATGCCCATTTATTTTTTGACAAACTGTATTCGCTTTATAATGAAACGAAGGATATCTCTCCCCTTTTTCACGAAGGATTTCTTTTAGGGTTTCATGGTGAATCATTAATGAAAAAGGGTAGTCGCTTGGTAAAATAGAATAGCTCATTGTGGAATTCTCTGCTGAACTCTTGGTACTCTTCAATTCAATGAGCTCTAAATCGGTTATTGAATGTCCATTTTCAAAAACCTTTTCTATTACGCCGAGAGATTGAAAAATTTCCAAGCTTTTCGGCTGTAAGAGTTCACCCTTATATATGGAACTCGGTCCTGGAAGACGTTCTACAACTGTTACATCGATGTTGCATTGTGCTAATTTCAGGCCTAGTGTAAGACCACCTATGCCTCCTCCGCTAATAAAGACATTTGTCTTCATCCACTCTCACCTCTTTTCTTCCATTTAACCAATATGAGGAAAAACAAAACACACCGATGTGCTGGAAAATAGAGTACACGTTTAGACAAATTCCGTTCTTTTAAAACAAAACTATTTCCCGGAAAATAAGTGAAAATGAATTTATTTCCATAAAAAGAGCAGATTTTGTCACATACATCCTTCGACAAGATTCTTTTCGCAAGAACCAATGGCTCTGCCCATGTAATCATCAAGTCTGAAAAAGCAACAATGCTTATGAAAATAGCCATTAATTAAAAAACACCCAAAAAGAATTCTTTTTGGGTGTTTCTCCTATTCCTCTTCGTTTACAATCGGAAGCAAAATACTCACTGTAGTTCCTTCATTCACATTGCTCTGAATGGAAATCGAACCGTTATGTTCTTTTATGATCTTTTGGCAAATCATCAATCCTAATCCTGTACCTTTTTCCTTCGTACTGTAAAAGGGCTCGCCTAAATGCTTCATTCTCTCCGGTGGAATTCCGCTTCCTGTATCTTGTATGGTGATATTTGCGTCATTTTCATTCTTCTCAAGTTGTACACTCAGGAGACCTCCACTTGGCATAGCTTCTAACGCATTTTTCATGACATTGAGAATGACTTGCTTTATTTGATGAGAATCGCAATAGATTTCTGCTTCCTCTACTGAAAAGCGCACATCTACACCTTGCTTCAAACACTCCATTTTAATAAATTCAACTGAGCTTGTTAGTAGCGATGTGAGGGAGGTTAATGAAAATTGCACTGCTCTCGGCTTAGCCAGTGCCAGAAACTCATTCGTAATAATCTCTATTCGATCCAACTCACCTTGGATTACACCTAAATAAAAATCGTCTTGAGCACTCTCTGTCATTAGCTGGAGAAACCCTTTCAGAGTGGTCAGTGGATTCCGAATTTCATGAGCCACTCCCGCTGCAAGCTGTCCAATCATAGCCAATTGTTCTGATTTCTTTAAAAGATCCTCGTTTCGTTTCTTTTCAGATAAATCACGAATAATGGCAGAGACCCCTATCAGAGTCCCACTGTCGTTTAGGATTGGGTTCATGTTGAAAGCAATTTCCACTGGATTTCCGTCTTTATGATAGCGAACCGTTTCATAATCCTTTATCCGCTTCCCGGCTTTAACGGTTATTAAATTTTGCTTAAATTGTCCAAGTTGATTTTCTTTATGTAAAAAAGTAATCGGTGTTCCCACAATTTCATCCTTATTCCAACCAAACATCATTTCAAACTGCTGATTGACCTTTAGAACCTTCCCATCCGGGTCAAGGAGAGCAATACCGTCTCCTGCATGTTCGAAATATGCCTCAAGCAGCTCTTTCGCTTCCTTTAATTCCTCTTCCATTTTCAGTTTTTCTGTGATGTCTTGTCCAAATCCATAGATCCCAATCACTTTGTTTCTCACTCGAATCGGAATGTTTGTCACTGCTACATGACTTTTTACACCTTCTCCATTTTCAAACGTGGTGATGAATTTTGCGGCATCTCCTCTAAGGGCGATTTCAAAATTCTCTATGGCTTCTTTCTTACTGCCCTCAGCAATGAATGTTGTATAATGACTTCCTATCATATGGGGAGCAATGTGATTCCACTGGGTTTTAGCTGCAGGATTTACTTCCTGAATAATTCCGTTAATATCAACCATATAAATATTATCTGGACTATATTTCACAATCGATTTGTATTTTTGTTCACTTTCTATCAGCTTTCGTTGAATATCCTTCACAAGAGAAATATCGGAAATGGAGCAAATAATCTCTACGACTTTTCCGTTTTGGAAAACAGGCACAATAGAAGCCAAATACTCTAAATTTTTATATTTATCTTCATAGGTTAATTCTTCTCCCGTTTCCCAAATTCTATTAAGTTTAGGCTGGATTTTCCCTAAGTGATGAGAATCAAATACTTCTTGAATCGTTTTCCCTATCACCTTGGAGGGAGTTAAATTTAGCTTTTTCAGCAATTCCCCTGCTGCCATTTCAATCACAAAGTCTTCGTTTTTTTTCTTAATTTTATATGTAATGGTTTTCTGAAGACGCAAAGTGTTTTCAAGTTCAATTTTCAACGAAACGAGTTCGTTTTCATAGTTTTTCTTTTCTGTTATATCATGGAGAATAATCCCTACACTGTTAACAGTGCCGTCATTCTTGTAATTGGCCGGTGAGATCGTAATATTACAGGTGCTCAGCCGTTGATTATTCATTACAAAAGTCACTTCTTCTCCTGTGGTGCTGATGCCCCCAAGACCTTTCTTCACTAAATGGACAAAATCAGGGTTTTGGAGTGGAGGCTGCTGACATAACGATTCCCCTAAAAACTCATCCTGAACATCAAATAATTCTTGAAAAGATGCATTCATCTCTACTACTTTTTCGTTTTCATCTATAATACACACGCATGTCGGTGTGTTATGGATTAATGATTCATAAATAGCCGACCGTGAATCACTTAAAAAATGGCTAGTGATGACATTGGGTTCTTCTCTATTATCTTTTGGAACAATCGTTAAAAGCTCCAGCTGTTCGTCAATTCCCTTCCTCTTCATGACGAAATGATGATGATTGAATTGAAATAAATCCATACTTCTATTTAATAATGTGTCTTGATGTACATCCTCATTTTTTATTAGTTCTTTCCATTCTTCATTTTCTTCGACTACCGATTGAGTTTGTCGATCCCATAATGCTGCTGGAAATGGAATAGAATAAATGGTCAATGCATTCATGGGTTTCATATCTGTCATAATACCTTCCTTTACGTAACCATATTTATTCCATTTTACCCTAGATTTTCACACATATAAACGTAATTCTGTAATTCCATCTTATTAGAAGGCTCTTTTCTTAAAAAGTAGCAAAAAAAACCATAATAAAAACCTAAACGAGTATACGTTTAGGTTCGTACTTTTTGCAACTGAAAACATTGTGCAATCTCTGCTCCTACACGAGCATTATGTTTTACTAGAGCAATGTTTGCCAGTAGGCTCTTTCCTTCAGTCAACTCCTTAACTTTACCAAGTAGGTATGGAGTGACTTCTTTTCCCGTAATTTGCTGTTGTGCAGCTTCCCTTAGTGCTCTTTCGATGATCGAGCTCATCTCGTCTTCCTTCATGGCATACTCTCTTGGGATTGGATTAGCAATAACAACACCGCCGTTTAAGCCAAGATCCCATTTAGCTTTAAGAATAGATGCAGTTTCCTCTGGTGTATCGATATTGTAATTAACGGAGTGAGGGCTCTCTCTTGTGTAAAAAGCCGGGAGGGAATCCGTTTTGTATCCAAGCACAGGAACACCTTTCGTTTCCAAATATTCCATCGTCAATCCGAGATCCAATATAGATTTCGCACCAGCACAAACAACGGCTACATTGGTTGTGGCAAGCTCTTCAAGATCTGCTGAAATGTCCATTGTTTCCTGTGCACCTCTGTGGACCCCACCAATCCCACCTGTAACAAAGATGGAGATGCCTGCCAGCTCTGCACAAATCATTGTTGCAGCGACGGTCGTTGCCCCATCTTTCTTACTAGCCAGTATGTATGGAAGGTCTCTCCGACTTGCTTTGATAACATTCGGGGCCTGCCCTAAATACTCAAGTTCTTCATCAGACAACCCGATCTTTACTTTCCCATTTAAGATGGCAATCGTTGCTGGGACACACCCCTCTGTCCGGATGATATCCTCCACCTCACGAGCCGTCTTTACATTTTGAGGGTAAGGCATACCATGGGAAATGATGGTCGACTCCAACGCAACAATGGCTTTCCCATCTTCCATTCCTTCAATAACCTCTCGAGAAAACTCAATATACTGTTTTAGTTCCATCCTTCTTCCTCCTACTTTATTTAAAATGATTGCTAAACTCCTTTTGAACCTTACTTTGTGTCAGAAAAGGAGTGACGGTTCGATTGGATTGTAGAGTAATAGAGGAACAGGCGATTCCAATACGACACGCGCCTTCCGTATCAGAGCCTTTCATATAGCCGTATAAAATACCCGCCACAAGAGCATCTCCGGCACCTGTTACGTCTACTACGTCTATTTTTGGAGGAAGAATCGCACTTGCTTCTTTATAGGTAGTGTAATAGATTAATCCACGATCTCCTCTCGTAATGACGACTCGTTTTGCACCTCTTTGAGTGATGGCTTTCGCTGCTTTAAAATAGTCGCCTTCCTTTTCAATCTCCATTCCTAGATACGCTTCCGCTTCACCTTTATTGCAAATGAACCACGTTACTCCTTCTAAAGAAGAGGGAAGTTTGTTTATTTTAGGAGCTGAAACAGGAGTGATGGTTAAGGGAATTCCCTCGTTCTGACATCGACGAATAATATACTTGATCACTTCTTCAGGAAAATTCGTATCCAGCAACACCATTTTAGAAGAAGCAATCGTGCACCATCTTTTATCAATAAACCCAATGTCAACGCTTTCATAAATGTTCATGTCAGCTAACGCATACACCATTTCACCTGTCTCATCGAGCAGCGCTGAGTATGATCCCGTCGTCTCATTATTTAACAGTTGAGTAGAGCTAATATCAACAAACGGCCTTGTTTGGTTAAGAAGCCATTTTCCTTCCGTATCTTCTCCTACAACGGAAACCAGGTTCGAATCGATACCCAACCGACCTAAATTTTCAGCGATATTCCTGGCAACTCCTCCACTTGTTTGACTGGTCTTTACAGGATTAGATGTCCCCTTAAGCAATGAGTTCTCGCATTGAAGCTTGCGATCAATATTCGCGCCACCAATACATGTGATTCCTTTTTTGGTTGGCAGAACATAAGCACGCCCTAGAATTCTTCCTTCTTTTATCAAGTTGGAGATATACCCTGAAACTGCCGATCTTGATATGCCACTTCGGTCCGATAATTCCTGCTGGGTCATAAATGGATTTTCTTCTATATAAGATAACAAAAGCTTTTCTTTATCATCGTTCATAAGCTCCTACCCTCTTTAAATTTAACTTTTGTTAATATTCTAAACTTTTGTTCATTTATGTACAAGGTTGATTTTGAAGATTATATAGTATAGATGTCCTAGAAAAGACCCGCTTCATTTTTGAGTAACCTCCTCGATTCAGATGTTGAAGATACTAATTCGCCTTTGGAGTACAATTAAATTCACAACTAAAAAAGCAACGCATTGAAGCGTTGCTTTTTTCAATTTGGACCCTTTTAGTAGAATAATTCACTTTGTAAACTAATCTTTAAAGATAGAAATTTTAAGCCTACTACTTGTTGATTGCTTGCCAGATGTCACTCATTTAGCGTTTCACAGGATGATTAGGTTTGTTAATATCAATAACCCCATTGTCTACTGGATCAGATTGATTTCCACTGACTGCAAGATGATATTCCCAACTACCCCACACTGGAGTTCCTTCTCCTGTATAACGGGGATCTGTTTCATGAACAATAAGGTAAAAATACTTTTCACCCGTTTCCGTGTTCGTGATGTGATTTATCATCCATCCACTGTCTAGATAAGGATCTCCTCCAAAGTCACCACGATATTGAACTTTGTAATGATACACACCATCATCTTGAGTATACATGCCCGTTACATCGCCCACCGGAATACTGCCATCATCTGTCTGTTGACCAGGAACGACGGTACTCTTAGCCGACACCCCCGATACCATTAAACTCATTGTAAAAAGCATGACTAATGTAACTGTTAATAATTTCTTCATGTTAAAAATACCTCCTAGATTTTGATTAAGATGAAGATCATTAGTTGTTCTTACTATGTATGCTTCATGTTGGTCACAAAATTAGTTTACAAAGGAATGTACCAATCCTATCATAAGCAGAAAGAATATTTTGTCAATTTTTGTTGTAGTAGTATTATTAACTTAGTAACAAATACCTGTATGTTAATTATTTCGAAGTATACAGTTAATTAGCTCAAACCCTATAGTACAAGCTAATAATAACTCGGTTATTAAAAACGAACCAGTATTAACAAATGGGTTCGAACCCCATAAACAATAGTACATAGATATTGATATGCCAACAAAAAAAGAGGTGCGAATGATTATAATAACTCGCACCTCCAAAAATCAATACCATTTTGTGTTTTTTCCTTCTCAATCGAAATAGAATAACGTTTTTAGAAGAGGTTTTTTTATTCTCCCTAGTTAATTTTTCTATTTTCCGGTTCCTTCACTTTACCTATGTCTTTTAAGTAGTACTGGTCAGATGTAAAAAATTCATCAGTTAATCTCTTAACCTCTTTGCTTAATAAAAGAACAGCAATAATATTTGGAATTAAAATAGCTACAAGTGCTAAATCCAGGAACTGCCAAATCACTTTAGCTGCACCTATGGACCCGAGTACAATCGCTACTGTATATACGACCTTAATTACTTGGGCTGCTTTCCATCCAAATAAAAACTCTGCTTGCTTCGCACCGTAAAACACGATGACAATAATCGTCGATAAGACGAAGAATATAAGGGAAACGGTTACTAAGATTCCTCCAAATGAGCCAAAGTAGTTTGTAAAGGCTTCTGTTGTTAAGGCCGATGGATCATCTAAAGCATTCTCTGCTGTCCAAACACCAGATGATAGAACAACGAACGCTGTTGCTGTACAAACAATAAGTGTGTCAATGACAATACCAATAATTGCCCAAAGACCTTGTCTCACTGGGTGGTCCGTTGTGGCTGCTGCATGGGCAATCGGCGCGGTTCCTAGTCCTGCTTCATTGGAATAAAGACCACGGGCAAATCCCCATCGAATCGTTTCTGCAACGGCTACCCCTGCAAACCCACCCATGGCTGACATGGGTTGAAATGCATTCGATAATATCAATTGGAAGAACTCTGGAACTGCATCCAGATTCATAAATAGAATAACAACGGCACTTCCTACATAAATAAGAGCCATGAATGGAACAAATATTTCTGTTACCTTACCAATTCGTTTAATTCCACCGAATACAATTAAGATCACTATGAAAGCAATCATTAGCCCTGTAATCCATCCGTCGATATGAAAGGTTTCTTCAACAGTTGAGGCTACTGCATTTCCTTGTACCATCACGCTTGGAATCAATTCAATCATGAGGGCAAAAGCAAACCATACACCCAGCCATTTCATGTTCAATCCCTTTTTCATATAGTACATTGGCCCACCAACATACTCTCCCTTTTCATTCTTCTCTCGATAACGCACTGCAAGAACACTCTCTGAGAACTTGAGAGCCATACCGATTAATGCGATAACCCACATCCAAAATACGGCTCCAGGGCCACCAAACATAATAGCTGCGGGAACCCCAACGATGTTCGCTGCACCAATCGTAGAGGATAATGCTGATGTTAATGCCTGCAGTGGTGTAACAGTTCCTTCTCCCTTGGGCTTCTTAAATATGCTACCAATGGTTTGTTGAAATATGTAGAGTGGGTAGCGAAATTGAATAAATTTCAAAATGAAAGTTAAATACAAGCCTGTCCCAGCTAAGATGATGATTAAGGGTGGACCCCATATCCATGCTGAAACTTTTCCAATGATGTCAAAAAACTGATCCAATAGTGCTCCTCCTTAGGTAGACGAAGTGGCTAAAAATTGGAATGGTAAAGAATATAGCTCGTTTCCAGAAATTAGCCACTACTTCTAAATATTTTTCAAACATTTCCCTTTTATGGGCACAACCAAACATTTTGTTAGAAAATTAGGAGAATTGTTACCGATTGGAGTGGATATTATTAAATGGGGTTGCTTGCGGTGGTAATATGGCTCTATATCTTCTGAGACAGTTTTGAAATGTGCGAAAAACAACGATGAATGTGCGATTTTAATTGGAAAATGTGCGAAATTGGTTCACTAATGTGCGAAATTCCTTCAAGAATGTGTAAAACCCACAAAAGAATGTGCAAAATTGTGAACACTTTCGAGGGACGGACCTCTAACCCATAACCACGTTAAAGGTCCGTCCCTCAGCCCATCCAACAAAAAAATCTCAAGCCGGTTCATTCGCTGGCTTGAGATTTTTCCATTTTTATTCTGGTGATACGCGGGGGAGGATCAATACTTCTACTCTTCGGTTTTTTCCGCGACCTTCTGCTGTTGAGTTGTCTGCGGCTGGTTCGAACTCTCCAAATCCTTTGGCACTGAACCATTCAGGCTTGAGGTTTGGGTTGTCTAATATAATTTTCATAAAGTTTACAGCTCTCATGACACTGAGCTCCCAGTTTGATTCATACTCGGCGTTGCTGATTGGTACGTTATCTGTATGACCACTTATAATAATATTTCTGGGAGGATTCATTTCTAACAGCTTAGATAATTCTTTGGCTACATTCGTATCGTTTACTTGAACCGTTGCGGATCCTGAATCGAACAAGACATTATCCCGAATGGTGAGCAGTAACCCTTCTTTTGTTAACTTTGTGACAAATTGTGCTTCTAATTCATTCGTCTTGATGTATTGGTTTACTTTTTTCTGAATTTCTTTTAACTCTTCCTGATCCTTCTCAAATGCCAGTTTCTTAGCATCTTCCTTATCGGATTCATCGTTATTGGCTGCTCCTTCTTTCTCTTCCTGGTCACTTGATTGCTGAGGAGCCACCGGACTCGGAAAATCCATCATCCCTGTTCCCCCGGTAAAAATTTCACTAAACACTTGGGAAAGCTCTTCAAATTTTTCAGCATCCACTGAACTTGATGCATACAAAACGATGAAGAGAGCCAATAAAAGAGTGAGGAGATCCGCATAGGGAATGAGCCAGGATTCGTCCATGTGATCATCGTCGTGTTTCTTTTTACGCCGGCTCATCTGCATCCCCCTTCATTAACAGCACTCTCTCAGATGCTGGTAGATACGATGCAAGCTTCTGCTCAATCACTCGTGGGGATTCTCCTTCTATAATTGAAAGAATTCCTTCTACCATCATCATTTTCAGCTGTACTTCACGTTTTGATTTTCGCTTTAATTTGTTGGCAAAAGGATGCCATAAAACGTATCCTGTAAAAATTCCAAGCAAAGTGGCAACGAAGGCTGCTGAAATAGCATGACCCAGTTCATCCGTGTTATCCATATGACTTAGCGCAGCAATTAAACCAATAACAGCACCAAGAACTCCTAATGTTGGGGCATAGGTCCCGGCTTGAGTGAAGATCGCTGCTCCTCCACTATGCCTTTCTTCCATTGCATCAATTTCTTCATGCAGAACATCTCTTATGTAATCAGCACTTTGGCCATCAACAGCTAAAATAAGTCCGTCCCTCAAAAATAAATCATCTACTTCGTGAGTTTTGGATTCTAGTGCTAGTAGACCTTCCTTACGAGCTAAATCTGCGATTTGAGAGAAAAATTGTATTACTTGTTTTGGATCTTGTAAATTTTGTTCTTTAAATAAAATCCCAAATAACTTGGGAACTTTTTTTATCTCGTAGGTTGGGAAAGCAATCGTTACTGCTGCCACCGTCCCCAGGATAATGATTAAAATTGCAGCAGGGTTGACAAGGGCAATGGGACTTACTCCTTTAAACACCATTCCTACACCTACGGCAATGATCCCTAAAATTACACCTATTAATGACGTCTTATCCATCTGATAGCTCCACCTTACTCATCTTAGTCTATCTTTTATATCGGTACGGATTTTCATTTATTGAGGGTAAATAACTTTCTCTTTTTTCTGAAAAAATATGTATTTTACGCTATTCCGTTATTAATATTAAGATTTGCTCGTCCGATATTATGAATAGATAAATTAAAGGAGAGAAAGATCATGACCCCTAAACAACTGAAAGAAGTAGACAGTAAACGAAAGAATTTACTTATGCTCATCACCTATGGAATAAGCTTGATGGCAGGACTAGGTTATTCTATTTTAAACGAATCAGGAATCATTAATTTAACCGTTTACTCTTCACAATTAGTACTACTTACTGGGTATTTTCTTGTTTTGCATTTTGTTAGTAAAAAACCAGGATTATTTGTGTATATAAGCATTCCTACGATTTATATTATTAACGGCATTTGGCTGTTCCTTGAAGGCTCAAACCCTACAAATATGGTTACGTTGATTCTTCTCGCCATTTTTTCTGCGATTCACTTTCATTCAATTGTATTTGGATTTGGCTTTACTTCAGGACTTATTTTGCTTATCTTAAACAAAGTAATGGCACCTGCTGATAACGTACTTTTTGCTGAATTATTTGTTCCTTCATTATTAGTTTATATTCTGTTAGGAATCGTCCTTGGAGTTGTCATCAAATTAAACCGAAATCAATTTAAACAAATTCAAGAATTTATCCTTAATAATGAGATTGAAAGTAAGAATAAAGATGAACAGCGTTCTTTCCTTGCAAAAGAATTGACTACGATCACAAAAAGCATTAAACAAATCAATGAGCAGATTCAAACTCATCTTGTATCCCATGATGAAATGAGAACAGCCGTTACAGAAATTTCAGCTGGAAGTGTGAATCAAAGCGACCAGATCAACCATATCGCTTCTGTTGCGGAAATGACCATGACAAGAATGGAAGAAGTTACTCACCTATCAAATGACCTATCTATTCATTCTTCTGATGCCAATTCACTTGCTGTATCAGGAAATGAACGAGTTACCTATCTTCATGAAAACATGATTGAATTAAAGAATATTATAGAAGGACTTAGTCATACCTTTAAAGAACTGACTAGCAAAATTGAGGAAACCAACACATTTATTGGTAGCATTCAAGATATTACGGACCAAACGAATTTATTAGCTTTAAATGCTTCCATCGAAGCAGCTCGTGCAGGAGAAGCTGGCAGAGGATTCAGTATTGTGGCTGACGAAATTCGTAAGCTTGCTGAAATTACCCGTAACACAGCAACGAGAATCAATGAAAATCTCTCATCTGTTAACTCAGTGAACTCCTCTGCCTTAGAGATTATGAATTTAAGCTCAACGAAGTTAAACGAAAATGTTAGCGCTACAGGTGATGTAACCGAATATTTCAAATCCCTTCGTGAGAAACTGGATGCCATTTCAAAAGAATTCCAAAGGTTATCTACCACAGCCTCCTCTGTTAAAGACCAAACGGAAGAAGCAGGGCTGTCAACGAAAGAACTTGCGGCTGTCATTGAACAATCTTCTGCAGGACTTGAAGAAATCAGTGCAACGATTGAAACATTAAACCAAGACAACACAACCATTGCCGAATATATACAGGATACAGCTCAAAGTGCTGACCGCATCCAGAAGAGCATCCATAACTAAAGAATTTATGGTAAACTTTAAGAACTATCTAGGAATAAAGGGTGTGTCAGCTTGAAAAGAATCATCATGATTATACCAATCATGTTTATCGTCGCTTACTTGGCAAATTGGATCTTAAATAAGGACTATTCGGAAATTCCAGATGAAACGAGAATTCTCATTGTCATAGGTGGTACCCTCTTATCAGGGGTCATTTCCTTCTTTCTATTTAAAAAAGATGCCGAGGTAAAATAAATAATAAAAGAACCCTTGCTTATCAAAGTAAGGGTTCTTTTTTGGGAGAATAAAATTTTACATAGAATAGAAAATAGCAGGTTAATACACAAATGAATTATGCCTGCTTCATTTGTTGTTATGTCCTTGTTTGCATTCAATTTTGTGAAGATTTAGCACTTCGATTACCATTTCAATTTGCAATTGAACTGTTACCTATTCTCAGGCGCTCTCATGTAAAAGTTCATGTGATATAATCGAAACAAACATTCCATTAACTGGAAGGTCATTAGAGGAAGTCTGTTAATTTTGGAATGATCTACAAGGAGGTTTTTAATGAGGTTTTTAAAAATTTTATTACTTCTTAATATCTTGGCTGTATTTCTGGTCGGTTGTAATAGTGAAATTTCGATAAATCAATCTACCGGCAACCCAAGCCCAAATGATTATTTAAAGTACGAGAATGCTGATATTTTCCTCCTAGGCGATTATGTATATTCAAACGCACAAGATTTGGACTGGGTTTCTGAACTGGAATATGAATTAGGGGAAGAATTGGGGGAAATAACAAGTCAGGCAGATAGGGCATCCAACTTCAAAAATGGCACAGCTAATAAATTGCCAATTGGCACAAAGATATTCAACACTAATACACCTGCTTATATCGCGGTAGTTGATGGAAAAAAGATTCTCTATTTAAAAATGGTTGAAGGTTAAAACGGTATTCAACTAAAGGGGACTTTATTGAAACAAAGAAAACCCAGAGCATCTGGTCTCGGTTTTTCTTTTTAAATAACGTTTATTAACACTCCTATTTCTATGGATAATTTGGGTGTGGTTTAAGGAATTCCCTCCTTAAACGGAACCCATTATAGTAATTTACTTTCTATTTTTTGTTCATAATTTTTAAAAAGAGCACTGTTCGTCTTGATTCCCTTTTTAGAGAGCATGGAATTGTATCTCACCATTTTTTCATTAAGACTCCGACGAAGTTCTTCCTTCTCTAATCCGTCTTCACATACTCGAATCAGGTCTTCAATCTGCATCATTTCTTTTTTTACATTCATTTCTTCAGGTGAGAAACCGGCATTTTTTAATATTCGATGAGCCATTTTTAACTCCTGAGGCACTCCCAGTTCATCGTCTAAGTTCATCGGCTTACCGAACCCTGAAAGCTCTTTAAATTCCCCGTCTTCATAAGCCTTTTTAATTCTTTGTTCAGACAGTATCATCGCGAAATCCATACGCTATCCCTCCAACATGAATTCTCAGTGGGTATAGGTGATCCAGTTCCTTGACGTTATCGTAACAACCACTTGTACTTCTATTTTATCCATAAACGTTTTCTTTTTACGGATTATTTACGTCTATTTTCTGACAATTCATTACTACATATTTTAAGTATAGCTGGAAAAACTACACCTATCACTTACTAAAGGAGTGTTTAATATGTCACGTGGTAAATCGTTTGAATCAAAGAAAAAAGGGCATCCTGGAAATTTTCCTAAAAACAGCCTTTCACAAAAGCACTCAGAAGACCCTGCAGGAGATGAAGAATTAATCGCTACCCAAGAGGCTTTTAAAAATAGAGTGGATAAAGACGAGCATCGTTTTTAAGAAGAAAAATAAAAACTTCAGCCGTTTTGGCTGAAGTTTTTTTTCAGATTTAAGCTTTTATTCTATACTCATCAAACCTTCATCATTTCCTTTTCATCAACCTGTGCCAAATCCATAGAAGGTCCAAAGAATTCATAGTGAATATGACTGTCAGGTACACCCATTTCCTTTAATGCCGTAATAGCTGTTTTCATAAATGGAGCTGGTCCGCAAACATAACATTCCACATGAGAATCTACATAAGTAGATAAGATTTCCTTCGTGATATATCCTTTGTAATGGCACGAAGACTCTTCACTGGGATTTTCAAGAATATAGCAAGCTTCACCACTGGATAATTGTTTCATAGCTGCTTCTACATCATGTCGAAATGCTTGAACCCCTTCATTTTTACTAGCGTGAATAAAGACGGTTTGACGTTCAGGAGACGTATGAACAACTGTTTCAAGCATGCTTAACATTGGAGTAATCCCAACTCCTCCGCTAATAAAAGCTACTTTTCCATTATTCTGGTCTTGTAGTACAAAATCTCCAGCAGGAGCGCTGACTTCTAAAGTAGATCCTTCCCTTACCTCATCATGTAAATACGTGGAAACCTTACCGTTTGGCTCGAATTCCCCTTCTCTTTTCACTGAAATTCGATAATACTCACTATTAGATACAGACGATAAACTATATTGACGGATGTGGGTATTCTCTTCTCCGGGAATTCTCACTCGAACGGAAATGTATTGACCAGGCTTAAACTCAGGGACTTTCATTCCATCAGACGGTTTAAGGTAAAAAGATGTAATCACGTCACTTTCCTGAACCTTCTCTGTGACAATAAATGACTTGAAGTCTCTAAAGCCAGCCTCTTTTCTCTCTGCTTCTACGTACATTTCCTCTTCCACATCGATAAATACTTGAGCGATTACACCGTAGGCTGCACCCCATGCTTCGATAATTTCGTCTGTAGCCGCTTCTCCAAGTACTTCTTTTATAGCAAGAAGTAAATGCTCACCTACGATTGGATATTGCTCAGGCTTAATCCCTAAGCTTCTATGCTTGTGTGCAATTTGCTTTACTGCTGGAAGTAACGATTCTAATTGATCTATATTTTTTGCAGCAGCATAAATCGTATTCGCAAGAGCCGTTTGCTGACGTCCTTTTTTCTGGTTTGCATGGTTAAACACATTTAATAATTCTGGATGGTTCGAAAACATTGTTTTATAAAAATACGTGG
The DNA here is from genome assembly GCF_001648555.1 of Rossellomorea aquimaris TF-12. Lineage (GTDB taxonomy): Bacteria > Bacillota > Bacilli > Bacillales > Bacillaceae_B > Rossellomorea > Rossellomorea aquimaris. The sequence goes on from NZ_LQXM01000030.1 coordinate 342,334, forward strand.
TAATCTCTTTCCCTTTTACCTCTAAAATAGGAGCTGTGGATTTTACGATTTCAATTGTTTTTGGAGAAAGCATAACAATCACCTCTAAAAGATATATTTTAAATACATCTTTAATGTACGTCTAAAATTCATTCAAAGCAATACTTAAAATACATCTTTAATAATATAGACACATTTAGATACATTGCTCTCTCCTTTTTGTATAATAGAATTATCGGAATAGAAAGGTGAGATAAATGAGACTAACTTTATACACTGACTACTCTCTGAGAGTTTTGATCTTTTTGGCATCCAAACCAACTGACGAACTCTCTAATATAAAAGAAATTGCAGATGCCTACTCCATCTCAAAAAATCACCTGATGAAAGTAACCTATGAATTAGGTAAAGCCGGGCTGGTGGAAACCATTCGCGGAAGAAATGGTGGAATTAAACTGGCCAAAGAACCAGAACACATCAATATTGGAGAACTCGTGCGAATTACAGAAGAAGATTTCCACTTAGTAGAATGCTTTGACAGTGAACATAATAACTGCGTTATCACACCTGTTTGTGGATTAAAGCATGTGTTAGGAAAAGCATTACAAGCCTATCTCTCTGTATTAGATGAATATACTTTAGCCGATCTCGTTCAAAATCCAATGGAATATCGAATGCTCTTTCAGGCAAAATCACCTGAGACGACGTAACAAGTCGATGAAAAACTCTTTACCTTTATGGGTAAGGAGTTTTTTTTACAGGAATTCACCCTCTTTAACTAGAACTAGTAAGGATGGACATCCAAAAAGTCCCTTCAAAGGAGTGCTATCATTGATACGAGAATGTAAATTAGAGGATATCGAAACGTTAAATAAATTGGTTAAAGAGGTAGGGACGGACTATGAACCGATCGACCTGGGGGAAGAATTTCGTGATGCCCATCAATTCCTTTTGTATGAAGTAGGTGGAATCCAAGGGTTTGGCTATTCTTCCCTTTATCAGAATGGATTGAACGAAAAAGAGGCGCAGCTGAATCTATTTACCTTGCCAAACAGTAGACGGAACGGAATTGGAACTCTTCTATATCGAGAGCTTCTAGCTTTTCTTCTACCTGAAAACCCTCGTTCTCTAGTTGTATATATAAGAGTCGATCAAGAAGACCCAAGTCCTTTTTATGAAAAACAGGGCTTTAAGAAATGGTGGGGTTCTCCGGAACTAATCTACTTTGGGAAGGGGTTTCCAACTGTTGAGCTGGACTTCATTCCATATGAGGATGAATTTTACGAGAGGTACAGCAAGGTAAAAAACGATTGTTATTACCATATTCAAGTCTCAAATGACATTAAGCCTTATACATATCCACCAAATGAAACAGAACGAGCAGCACTTTTAAAAAGCAAGGAAAATATTTATATCCTTACAAAAGATGACAACCTCGTCGCCTCCGTAACCATTGGTGACGAAACCATCGATAACCTCATGGTCTCTCCTGCCTATCAAGGAAAAGGGCTCGGAAAATGTGCTCTTCAATTTGCAATGAATGCGATGATCGAACGTGGCAATGAGTACATTCGAATATGTTATATGGAGAATAATCAAGGCGCAGAGGAATTATACTATTCTCTAGGCTTCAAGCCTTTACAAAACACTCATGTTTATCGAAAGTTTGTTAAATAATACTCTTGGCTATTTAAGAGGAGAAAGTATTGGTTGATTGCCGTTCCAGATTGATTGCTTTCCGCTGGAGTCGATCAACTTTCTTCAATTATAGATGGTGAGGGGAACAGCGGAGACTCCTCTCGGAAGTACGGGCGTGGCGAGACCCCAGGCTCGGCCGAACGCTAGCTGCAAGCGAAGTGGTTCCCCTCACCATCTAAGCACACATTAGTTGAAAGAGCCATTGGTGGTAGCACTCATATTATCAAACAACGATTTAAGCGTATAAGCTATAAAAAATAGAGCCTGACTTTAATAAGAAAGGCTCTTTTCTTCATTTATCTTTTGCTTTTACTATATTTAAAGGTCATAAACACAAACAGTAAAAAGCTTAGCAATAAAGTACTTCCTCCAACGATGTAAAAGACCATCGTAAAGTTTTGAGGTAGATTGAACGGGTTTAAGTTATACAACCACATTCCGACTGTTAAGCCTATGGATCCAATAATGCTTGTCCATACATGGGCAAAGGCCAGCTTTGAATTCTTCGGTACTTCATATGAGCGATAGTAAGAAGAAAACGCAAACAAGCTTAACCATCCGACAACTAATATATGGGCATGAATGGGTTTAAAGGCATATGATCCTGCCCCTGCCATATGAGATCCCAGAAACGCTCCAATAAATCCATAGATTGCCGACATTCTTAATAGTAGTACATTCCACGCCACTTTGTATCCCCCTTCCCTTTCATCGTTATCCAATCATTATATATCGTTTATTAGTCCTTTGCTATGAATTAACTAGAATGTTAGAGAACGTTCATATTCTATAAAATCAATAGTATTCTTTTTCCACGATCCATTATACAATGAATGGGATTTGAAATTTCTAACAAAAGTATAGGTGATCATTGTTGTTTAAAAAAGCTAGTTTTTTATTGTTACTCCTTCCCTTCCTTCCCATAGCTACTTGGCTTTTAAAGTCTGACACCCCAATCGATATTCTTATTGTTGATAAAACTGTACCTCAGGCAGATTATCGGGAGCATGGAGGACTAGTTTGGCTCTTAAACTATTTAAAAATACAACACCCCGAGAGTGATAAACAGTATCTACAAACAGATTATGCCGGCTATCACCCAGAAAAAAATGATGAAAACAAAATTCAGCCCCTCACTAAGGACAACTTAGATGTCCCTCTTATTTACTTAGCTGATACGTACGGCGTTTACCCGGATCAGCAAGCAGATGATGAACGTGGAAACGAACCTCTGTATGGTGGACTTACAAATGAAGAAGTCACATTGATTCAAAACCAATTGTTCAATCAACCTACAACATTGGTAACGGAATTCAATACGTTAGCAAGCCCTACTTCAAAAAAAGCACGCGTAGAAATGGAAAAGCTACTAGGAGTCGAATGGACAGGATGGATTGGTCGTTATTTTCATGAATTGAATCCAGCTAAAAATGATGAGATTCCTGAATGGCTCATTTCAAACTATGGTTCACCTTGGAGCTTCAACGGCTCAGGAGTCGTCTTTTCTCATGCAAACGGAGACATTGTTGTCCTTGAGGAAGAAAAGCATATTAGTGAAGATTTTGTTTGGATAGAGTTTACTAAAAAGGGCGAGAGTCAATTTGGATTGGATAAAAGTCCTTCCTATCAATATTGGTTTGATATTGTTCAGCCTACTAATGCAGACTCATTAGCTTCCTATCAGATAGATTTAACTGACGAAGGAGAAAATCTGCTTGCAGAACATTCGATTCCCTCCACTTTCCCTGCTGTTACCCATCACATGACAGGGAAATCCGAGGTGTATTATTTTGCAGGAGATTACGTGGATATTGATGATACTCCAGCGTTCTATCATTATAGTGGAATGGATTCGATTCGAAGATGGCTCTCCTATGAACGCAAAGGACATGCCCCCTTCTTCTGGAAAACATATATTCCAATGATGAAAAAGATCATCGAGAACATCGAGAATGATGATATTGCATCTAGTGATGATCCTAAGAAACCTACTGAGCCTTACTACTCCAAAATCAAGGACGATCAATTTCAAGTGTTACAAAAGGGGAAGTGGGAAAACCTCACGATTAAAGGCGTTAACATCGGAATGGGGAAACCCGGGTACTTCCCAGGTGAAACAGCCATCACAAAAGAGGAATACCTTCGTTGGTTCACTCAAATTTCAGAGATGAATGCTAATACAATTCGGGTTTACACCTTACATCCACCTGCTTTCTATCAAGCATTGAAGGAATTTAATGAAGCTCATACAGACAATCCCCTTTATGTTCTTCACGGTATATGGATTGAAGAAGAGCCATTAGAAAAAAACTTAGATGCCTTTCATAAGGAAAGCACAGAGCCATTTAAAGAAGAAATGAAGCGTATGGTGGATGTGATTCATGGAAATGCCAATGTAGAGAAAAAAGCAGGTCATGCAAGTGGTCTTTATTCCGCAGATATTTCTCAATATGTAGCTGGATGGATCATTGGCATTGAGTGGTATCCGTACATGGTAGAAAACACAAACAAACTCCACCATGATATCGGTGATTATAAAGGAACACTGATTTATACCAAGGACGCAAAGCCTTTTGAGCACTGGTTAGGAAGCATGATGGATACCATATTAACCTATGACTATGAACACTATAAAACCTTAAGACCCATAAGCTTTACCAACTGGGTCACAACGGATTTACTGGATCATCCTTTCGAACCACTGGAGCAGGAAGATTTAGTCGGCATTGACCCTAATACTATTTATGTAAATGAGAAGATGGAACCGGGACAGTTTGCTTCCTATCACGTGTATCCTTATTACCCTGACTTCCTTTATCTCGAACCAGAATTAGCACAATATAAGGATAAAAACGGAGAAAGAAACAGCTATGCTGGCTACTTAAATCAACTCCATCAGGCCCATCGTATGCCCATTCTGATTGCTGAATTCGGTGTCCCATCATCAAGAGGAAAAGCCCATGACAACTCTTACGGCTGGAACCAAGGAGCACTAAGTGAAAAAGAACAGGGAGTAATTGACTCGATTCTCTATAAAAACATTATCGATGAAGGCTTACTGGGTGGACTTGTCTTTAGCTGGCAGGATGAATGGTTTAAACGAACGTGGAATACGAAAGATCTCGATGACCCAGAGAGACGCCCCTACTGGTCTAATTCACAAACCAATGAACAACATTTCGGATTACTGAGCTTTGACCGTCAAAAAATAAAAATTGATGGAGAAATAAACGATTGGTCTGATGTTGATTCCTTTTACAGTAACGATTCTACTTTTAAAGATATCCAGGTTACCCACGATGAACGGTATCTCTACCTTCAATTCTCCTTAAAGGAGAGTTTCGATTGGGAAGATACAGACATATTTGGCTATTTTGATACAGCTTCCTTTACTGGGAATGACACGTTTCAAGCAATGCCCATTATGGAGGGGACAGATTTTGTTCTTCATATAAATGGAAAAGAGAATTCAGCCTTATATGTCGATCGTTATTATGATCCTTTTTATTATGAATATGGTGAAAAACTAAAATTTTTACCTCAAGAGAAAAAGCATGGAATCAAGAACTCCGGGTTCTTCAATCCTATTCGACTAGCCCTAAGTAAGCCAATGACTCTTCCTTTAACAGGTGAGAAGCTGCCGTTTCACTATTATGAAACTGGAAAACTCACCTATGGAATTGGAAACCCTGAGGAAAAAGCGTACAATTCCCTTTCTGACTTCTATGTTAACGATAAAACGGGAAATATTGAAGTTCGGATCCCTTGGCTGCTCCTAAATTATCGTGATCCGAGTCAGCATGTCATTATGGATGACCTGTGGAAAAAAGGTCTTGAAGGAGCTGTTGATTCAAAAGGTATCACCATGAGCTTCTCTTTCGGAAAAGGGATGAACAATCAAGAACTTGATACGACACCTCAGCAACTATATGAATGGGACAAATGGGACTTACCTCCTTCAAAGGAACGGTTAAAACAATCGTATTACATTTTACAGGATCTGTTTCATCAATTTGAATAATCTTTTAGAAGTGGAATGATTGGTTCCACTTCTTTTTTTATAGCAGTACAAATACTTTCATCAGACACTGCATACTCTATAAAGATTAAAGTGTAAACACTTGCAAAGCCTGTGCGCACTGATACAATAAGAATGTAATGGAACATTCTGAAAAAAGGAGACTACATAACATGTCAAATTTTCAACAAAATTTAGAAAAGTATGCAAACCTAGCCGTTGAAGTAGGAGTTAATGTACAAAAAGGACAAACACTTGTGATTAACACTTCTATTGATTCAGCAGAATTTGTACGTCTTGTAGTAAAAAAAGCCTATGAAGTAGGAGCAAAGCACGTTTATGTGAATTGGAATGACGATGTTGTTAATCGTACAAAGTATGATCTAGCTCCAGACGAAGCATTCCAAGAGTTCCCTCAATGGAAAGCTAGAGAAGTGGAAGAGCTTGCTGAAGGCGGCGCTGCATTCATGAGCATCGTATCTTCAAGCCCTGACCTGCTAAAAGGAGTAGATCCTGAACGCATCTCAAACTTCCAAAAAGTAGCTGGTCAAGCTATGTCTAAATACCGTCAGTTTATCCAATCAGATAAAGTAAGCTGGTGTGTATTAGCTGCTCCTTCTAAAAACTGGGCTGCAAAAGTATTCCCGGATGCTTCAGAAGAAGAGCAAGTTGACCTTCTATGGGACGCTATCTTCAAAGCTGTTCGTGCTGATCAAGCAGATCCTGTCCAAGCATGGAAGGATCACGATGCAAACCTTCACGAAAAAGTCGAATACCTAAACGACAAAAACTACAAAAAGCTTCACTACACTGCTCCAGGGACGGACCTTACAATCGAACTTCCTAACGGCCACCTTTGGGTTGGAGCTGGAAGTGTAAACGAAGACGGCACAACCTTCATGGCAAATATGCCAACAGAAGAAGTGTTTACGGTTCCTTTAAAAACAGGAGTAAATGGAACGGTTTCAAGCTCAAAGCCACTTAGCTACGGCGGAAACGTCATTGACAACTTTACCATCACTTTTGAAAATGGACGTATCGTTGATGTGAAAGCTGAGGAAGGCGAAGAAATTTTAAAACGTCTTGTTGATACAGATGAAGGCTCACATTATTTAGGAGAAGTCGCATTAGTACCACATAAATCACCTATTTCTCAATCCAATATTCTTTTCTATAACACATTATTCGATGAGAACGCTTCTAATCACCTTGCAATCGGAAGTGCTTATGCATTCTGTATCGAAGGCGGAAAGAAAATGAACAAAGAGGAATTAGAGAAAAATGGCTTAAACAACAGCATCACCCACGTTGATTTCATGATTGGTTCAGACAAAATGAACATCGATGGAATCAAAGAAGACGGAACAACCGAAGCAGTATTCCGCGATGGTGGATGGGCGTTTTAATGAACTATAAGGTGAAGTAACCGATCTCGGTTACTTCACCTTTTTTCAACCCTTGATTCAAACTGCTTCGTCAAAGCAATCGCCGCGATGGTCGCGCCAGCAGCTTGTGCATAGCTTCCAAAGGCTGTAATTTGCAACCCTTTTTCTTTATTGTCATTTAAAATATAGGTTTCACCGGTTGCCTCGATTGCAGCGCCTAGAGATTGAATCGTATTTCCAGCCGTTAGAAGCCTTGAGAATTCCTCATCACTTAAACTCGCTCCATATGCTTCAAAGGCTACTCCAATGGACTGGACCGTGTCTCCGATTACATCAAGTCGCAGTCCCTCTAATTCTTCTCCCGAAAATTGGAGTTCCGCTGCCACCACATTTGTCATGTTCCCTGCCGCTTGAGTCCAATCACCCAAAATCCTAAATGTCTCTCCTTCTGATCCCGAAGACAATTTTGATGCAGCTACCCCTTGCAACGAATTCCCCGTGGCTTCAAACCCGTTGCCTATGGAAACCAAGCGAAACCCTAAGGGCTCCCCTTTTACAACTAATGTTTCCCCGATTGCTGCTATCACGGTTCCAACCACCTGTGTCCACGCCCCAGTTAGTAAAATCAACTCATTGATCAACACCATCCTCCCCCTCTCATTTTTGTTTTACCATAGTTCCATATTCTACAATTAGTTATTAAAAAAAATAATGTAAATTCCAGTAAATCGTTCTTGTCTAATCTCAATTATCAAGCTATGATATTCTAGTTCATCTATCGTTTCAGAGGGGAGGAATATAGATGAGAATTCGAGATTGGGACCGGAATTTAAAGGTTCGTTTATTTGGAGAAGCAGCCATCAATATTACATTTTGGATGTTTTTTCCATTTTTAACGATTTATTTTACAGAATCGTTCGGAAAGCAGACAGCTGGATTACTGTTGGTACTTTCACAAGTATTTGCTGTTGTTGCTAATTTAATGGGTGGTTATTGTGCAGACCGTTTTGGTCGAAAGCGCATGATGGTATTTTCAGCCTTCGGACAAGGCTTTGCTTTCTTAATATTTGGATTAGCAAGCTCACCTTGGCTTGATTCAGCCATGATTGGATTTATCTGTTTTAGTTTAGTAGGAGTATTCGGTTCATTTTATTGGCCAGCGAGTCAGGCAATGGTTGCGGATGTCGTTGATGAAAAAGACCGAAGCCATGTGTTCGCTGTTTTTTATACATCGATTAATATCGCCGTAGTTATTGGACCGATTTTAGGTGGGATCTTCTATGTCCACTACCGCTTCGAGTTATTACTTTCTGCTGCACTGATTTGTATGATGCTAGGCCTTCTCTTATATAAAATGACAAGAGAAACGGCACCAACCGACAAGAGCAAGCTTCTTGTTACAGAAGGTAAAAAGAAGGTTTGGTACAGTGTCATGACGGATCAATTTAAGGATTATGGTGTTATTTTTAAAGACAAAACGTTTTTACTATTCATTTTAGCAGGGATTCTCGTCGGTCAAACCTTTATGCAGTTAGACCTGTTAATACCCGTTTATATTAAAGATGTGATGGATCAAGCCACATTGTTTAGCATAGGAAATTGGTCTTTAACATTAGTAAGTGAACAAGTATTTGGACTCATACTTTCGGAAAATGGATTTTTAGTCGCTTTACTTACCGTCGTCATCACACGATGGATCACGAAGTTCCGCGAGCGAAATGTATTCATATTATCTTCTGTCATTTATGCAATCTCTATCTTTATGTTTGGACAAACAAGCTCCGTTTGGCTGTTTATCATCGCCATGGCCGTGTTTACCTTTGCAGAGCTTATGACAGCAGGAATTCAACAAAGCTTTGTTTCAAAGCTGGCTCCTGACCATATGAGAGGACAATATTTTGCCGCTGCGAGCTTACGCTTTACTATCGCAAGAACGATCGCTCCATTGTCAATTACCCTTTCATTATATGTAGGATACGATTGGACGTTTATCATCTTATCCATTCTTGCTTTAATAAGTGCAGGATTGTTTTTTATTATGTTCGAACGCTTTGAGAAGGAGCAAGCATCGGTGAAGAAAGAAGTGAATAGTTGAAGGTGTGGTGGAAATTGAGTCGTCGTTAGTAGAATCAAGCCGGATTAAGTGATAATCGAGCCGTTTTCTATAACAATCGAGCCAATTTCACGTAAAATCGAGCGAAAATAGTGCGCAATCAAGCCGTTTTCCAACAAATCACAGAAAAGGAATGACCCCCTTGGGGGTCATTCCTTTTCTCTTACTCTATTACAGTCCTAAACCAAAACTATCTTCAGAAGAATGTGTCATTGTTTCTAGACCAAGATCTGTTGAAAGACCAAGGTTTAACTCACGATCAGAAGAATTATCCTATTGAGTGTAGTTTGCATCAGCATTTACACCAAGGTTTGACATTAGTAAAGACTTATCTTCTTCGTCAGAAAATAAGTAACCTAGAGTTGTACCAGTATCGCTGCTACTCCAGCATTTGTGCACTCCTCCTGCTCATTTTCCATTGATTCAACCCAAAGTCCTGCATTTGTGTTAAAAAGTTTTTTTCACTATATATCATTTTTGAATTAACCCTATTTTGTTTAAGTAGTACAGTTATTACAGGTTCTATCACACAACAATAAATAGCACGCAAAAAAAAGCTCAGAGTTTACTGCTGAGCTTTTCTTATTTAGAGGAGTTATAAAGAAGATTTTATTCATTCACAATGATTACTTTCAAAATGCTCCCCTTCGTGAGGGCTTTTACCTTCTGGGGGTGTCCAAACGCTTTGGCAAATATTCTTTTCTACTACCACTGAGTAAGTATAAATCCACCCCTTTTCATTATCGAACTCAACATTTAAGTGATAAGGATTGTATTGTCTTCCTGTTTGACGGCTAATTTCCCACTCTTGATTAGGATATTTTCCCTCAAGATAATCTTCTAGTTGTTCTGCCTTATTGGATACTTGATCATCTATCCAATAAGGGCGAATAGCAAAGAATGAAAGTAATATTACAGTTATTGAGGATGCAATAATTAAACTCAAATTTCTACTCTTTTTTGGCACTAACAATGCGGCTACAAAAATAATTATTATTAAAAAAACAGACATTGTAATTTCTATTACTGATATTGGATGCACTACCATCCTCCATCCCCCTACTGATCAAACTTAAGGTTCATTAATCTTTCCTGTTAACTTGTCAACGAGAACAGAACTAACTCTTACATATCAATAATTTTATTTTTTACTCAGCTAGGAATCCGTTTTTTCCTCAAGTGATTGTCATAAGGAAAGTGGCTCCACAAGTAACAATTAAAGCAATAGGCATGATCAACTGATTCTTTTCCCTTTTTTCTTTCTTTCTTATAACTAGTAGAAACGAAGTGAAACCATATATCATTCCAGCAACCAATATGATCTGCACCATTAGTTCGTTCAAAGAAAGCCCCCCCTGCACTTCAATTTAATTCCAATTATTTCAAATGCTACCCAAACTGACAACCCCCTCTTTCTTTTAAACACAAAAGAAAGTATCAGCTTTAAATAGGAAAATGAGGAAGTATTAAAATTTTAATATTCCTACATGAATGATAGAGGTAGATCCTATTTTCAGGGGTATATTTCTACTAGAAAAGATAATACACTTAACCACAATTAAAATAGTTATAGTATGATTATCATATATAAATGACAATTTATAACAAATGGGAGATGGCTAGAATGAATGATTTCTTTAAGAATTCCGTAAAGTATTTGGTCGCGTCTTCATTGATTCTTTCTGCTGGTGAGGCAGTAGGCGTAACACAGATATTCGCTGCAGAGAATGACGGCTCCAAAGTTATAGAAGACGGAGGCGGTCAGGGAGGAGTCACCTGGGAGGAATCATACCGGAAGACTTCAGGCAGTTATACCATCATCGTGTATAGAAGTGCAAACGGGGGGAACCAGTGGAAAGAAGTCACCTATGATCAGTATGGAAATATCGTAAAGGTCGTATACGGAACATACTAAAAGCAAAAGGATGAAGGGTCACTTAGATCCATCATCTTTTTGCTTTTTATTGAAAGGACTCTGCCACTTTAATCATGTCACGTTTGGATAGGGTGACATCAGATTGTCCAGGCAAGTATTCGATTTCGTATAGGATATCCCCTTCAATCCATGTCAGGCGATTGATCTTCGCAGCACCATCTGATTCATAGTAACTTCCCTTGAATTGCCCTACTTTCACTTCTTCCTGGGACAATGTCAGATTCGTATCCGGATCAAAGGACTGAAAGGTCAGTTTGAGCCTCTGCTTTTCTTTTCCCATCAAGGTAATCATATGCATCGGTCCTATTGTGTCCTCTCTCGTTTTCGTATTGACATTATACACTTCAAAAGGGGCCTTTGTAAGAAACTTGAACTCCTTACCAAGTGATGCCGGTCGGTCAGAAGACTCGTATTGATAGATGGGCGCGCTGGCATTATTTCCGTCAATGAGCCCTAATTGCGTTCCACCAAAATAGACGAAGACAGAAAGGCATGCCACAACGAACAGAAAAGACATTAAAGGAGCAAAGACTGGTCTTTTATTGAAAGAAAACGACTTGGATGAAGACTTCGAATGAATCTCATTTAAGATATTTTCTCTCATCTTATTGGTAAAACCGTGTCCTTTAAAGGTCTCTTCTTTCATTAAACCTCGTAAATGTTTAAGCTCATCCATTCTTATACACCTCGTTTCGTTTAATCGTTGAACCGAGTAATGCCTTCCCTCTTGTCAGTCGGGTCTTCACTGTATTGGTGTTTATATTCATACAGGCACCAATCTCGGAAAGCTTCATTTCTTCAAAATAATATAAAAAGATAATTTCTCGATATTTGATGGGCAGGGATAAGACCTTTTGGATCAGCTCTGAATTCCGTTCTTTTTCAATCACGGTTTGTTCAGGTGCTCCCATCTTTCCTTTGACCATATCATTAATCTTATTGGATATACTGACCATCCTCGTATCCCACCGTCTTAAATAATCCTTACAGTGGTTAACGGCGACGCTGATAATCCATGTTTTAAGGGTAGATTCCTCGCGAAAGGTATCCATCTTTTGATAGAACTTGATGAAAATCTCCTGTGTCAGATCCTCGGCCAGGCTATGCTCCTTCACATAGGAATAGACAATATAATAGACATCATTTCCATATTCCGTCATGGCTTTCTCAAGTAGTCGATCCTTCTCTGATTTAGAAACATTCCTTGGTTGCTCCATTAGCTAAAACTCACCTGCTTTATCTGTATCTCTGTTAATATGACGTATCACTGAGGAAAAAAGTTTGGATTTTTTTACAAATTCATCAAAATACCCTGAGGTTGGTGTTGTAAATAAACCTCTCTTTCAAGTGAACATAATACCAATTATTTCAAAATCGGTCGGCTTGCTCAAGTGAAATTTTCATAAAAAAAGAGGCATATCCTGTTTTGGATAAGCCCTTTCTTCTTAAATAAGGTTATTCTTATATTGGAGGGCAAAAGGATGATAGTCCCTTCTCACAAAGCTGAAGAGAGCTTATAAACCAATTCTACTCTTACTCTCTGGATTCATTTATCCACCCTCTAGAATAAAGAACTTTTATATCTGTTAAACTATAAAAAGGGCACGAATCATGCCCCAATCTCCCCTTAAGTGGAATAACAACTATCTACTTAAATGACTCAGCCACCCTTATCATCGTCTCTTTTGTTACTTCAGTGTCTAACCCAACCGTTTGGTAATTTAAAATATAATAATAGTCTCCCTCGGCCCAGGCTAAGTCAAGACCAGCTCGATCATCTTCTGTAAAAAAACCTTCATTTCCGTTTACCTCAACATCTTCTTTTTTGAACTCTCCATGATATGATACATCTCCAGTGTGTACTCTTAGATTGAATATTTCTCCCTCTTTACCTTTAAACATTACGGGGTAAATGGCAGATTTGTGAGGAGGCAGCTGAAGTTCATAACCATCAACTTCCATCGGAAATTGAGTAGGTAACTTCGGTTGTATTCCTTCATTTTTCAATTCTTTCGATAGCTCTTCATTATTAAAACCTATTAATTCCTGTCCATTATTGCATCCTGCCGTTGCAAACAATAAAACTACCAGTAAAAGCATTGTCATTTTTTTCAAAAAAATCCCCCCCTGTTGTCTAACTTTACGATAAAACGAATAAAAGGTTTCAACAATTTACCTCGAAACTGCTGGTATGTTGTTTTATAACATGAGTCTATTATGCTCTGGCAACCAGTACGTAGTTGATGGTGAGGAGAACTATTTCGCTTTTCGGATGTTCCGCCCATACTTTCGCAGGAGTCTACGCAGTTCCCCCTCACACATCTATAAGAGAATAAGTGACAGAGCTTAATAGTGAAAATACAGTATATAATCGACCACTTTAACCTTAAAAAGGCTTTTATTGAAACAAGTAAGGTATTATACCTTTTCAAAACAACAAATTTTAGCCTTCTGGCATTACTAAAATCTTATGTTTTGGTCTAACAGAGCGCCTTCCTGAACATACTTTATTACCTTTGCACATTCATCCTTCACTCGTTTCCTTCCTATTTCCGTAAGGAACCAGTTATCCTCTCTTGTATTTTGATCTTCAGCTGGACACAAGGTGAAGTGAATCCAATCAGGCATATAGGTTCTTAAGGTTAAATGTACCCTTCTCATATGGTATGAGGTTGTTACTACTAGAATTCTTTTAATGTTGTGTAAGTGAAATTCCCTGTCTAAAACCAATAGTGATGCCAATACATTTTCTAGTGTTTGTAACGATATGGCTTCCGTTAATATATCCTTTTCAGGCACACCCAGTGCAATTGCTTCTTTTTTCAGCTCAAGAGCTTCCGGGAGTTCCTTATCTCGCCATCTAACACCACCGGAGAACAAAATTTTACCCGCTCTTCCTTCTTTATATAATTCAACTGCTTTAGGTAAGCGGTACTGAATCGCCTTGCTGCTGCCTACAACGAAAATACAGTCTCCATTTTCATTATCATCTTCAACCCCGGAGAACAACAGCTTTGTCATTTGATCATTGGAGAGATTTTCAACGTCTAATTTAGATATATACATTTGACACCTCTGGATTATTTTAAATAACTTAATTCCAATTATTTCAAAAAATCACTTTTTAGACAATATGTTATTCCATTTACCTAAATATCCTAAGATATCTCAAATCCCCGCTGCATCACAAGGGAAGATAAACGGATTTAGGTTATAAAAAATTTTCAGAATAGGATGAATGTGAAAAATTCCTTTTCCCCCCTTTTATGACTTAAAAGGAGATGTTACAATGTACAACCGTAAGCAATCTTAACGTAACTCGGAGCACTTCGGGTTAGTCGGAGATTCCAATCAATACTACGCAAAGAAAGGATGTTTTCAATGCATATCGGAAGCAAAGGCTGGTACGTACACGAACTAAAAAAAGCAGGTGTTCGTCACTACGAAGAACGCTATGTTGAATCATACAAAAAACACGTTCTAGCAAACCTATTAGAACGTACAAAATAATAGATACAAAAGAGGGACGGACCTCCCATGGAGGTCCGTCCCTCTTTTATTATCCTTAGATTGAAAATTGATAAAAGTAGGAAAAAAGAAACAATTGTATTTTCCATATTTTCTTTTTAGAAAACTGTTGTTGCACGGCTTTCCTGTGTGGTAAAGTAAAGAACATATTTTAAAAACTTCATACGAATTCCTTATATATCTATGGTGATATGGACCATAAGTCTCTACCTGGCAGCCGTAAATTGCTAGACTATAAGGAAAGTCTTATCTATATACTGACAAAGTGTGTGGAGGCTTTCTTTATGTTGAGTAGAGATTGTCTTCATGCACTTTTTTTAATTGATTTTCAAAGAGGTCTGACATCATACAACATAATTTTCTTTTTATCAGGATTCGTTGAAGGATACATTTTAGGAGGTTTTTTACTGTGAGTTTAATTTATGGCGTTTTATCCCTGTTAGGCGTCCTGTTTCTAGGTTGGCTGTGGAGCAGTAATCGTTCAGCTATTCAGTGGCGTACTGTCATTATAGGAATTTGTATGGAATTCTTACTAGTGTTATTTGTTCTAAAAGTTCCTTTCGGTCAGACTGTTTTGAAAAAAGCAGCCCTAGGGGTTCAGAAAGTCATTGATTTCAGTAATGAAGGAATTATGTTCGTTTTCGGAGGGTTCTTTGATAAAGGAACGAATATTTCTTTCGTTTTTGCCATCAATGTACTTGGTGCTATTATTTTTATTTCTGCTCTTATCTCTGCCCTTTACTATTTGCGAATCATTCCATTCTTTGTGAAATACATTGGAATTGGATTAGGTAAAATTTTAGGAACAACAAAGGTGGAATCCTTCAATGCCATCGGAAATTCATTTCTAGGCCTGGCTGAAGCACCATTATTAATTAAGCCCTATTTAATCAAATTAACCCGTTCTGAACTATTTGCCGTAATGGTTGGTGGAACGGCATCAGCAAGTGGAGCGATTTTAATTGGCTATTCTTTAATGGGAATCGACATGAAATTCCTCCTTCTATCGGTCTTTAGTGTACCGATTGTTTCACTCGTTATTGCAAAAATTATGGAGCCTGAAACAGAGGAATCAAAAACGAATGGAGACATATCTTTAGGAAAAACTACTCACACAAACGTATTCGAAGCGATTTCTGAGGGTGCTTTAAGTGGAACTCAATTAGCCATCAATATCGGTGGATTATTGATCGCCTTTATCGGAATTCTTGCTTTAGTAAACGGTCTGTTAGGTACTGTCGATACAAGTCTATCCACTGTATTTGGTTACTTGTTCTATCCTTTCGCTCTATTAGTTGGAATCCCTATGGATGAAGCATTTCGTGCGGCCTCCATTATTGGAACCAAGCTTTCAGTTAATGAATTTGTAGCCTATAAAGAACTATCGGAAATGATGAATGACCTATCTCCAAAAACGATTGCCATTTTATCAGTAGCTCTTTGTAACTTTGCTAACTTATCTTCTATCGGTCAGTTAATCGTTGGTTTAGGATCACTTGAACCTACTCAACGTCCAACTGTATCTAAGCTTAGTCTTAAAGCAATCGTCGCTGGAACACTGGCTAGTTTCATTACAGCTATTATCATTAGTATATTTCTATAATATTTTCTAATAAGATAGGTTTCTTTCAACGTCATTTAGTGAATAGTAAAAGATAGTGAACTTTTCACACTAGATTACGGAGGTTGACTCTTAATGAGACAAAAAAAATTCATGAAAGAAACGAAAACGACAAAAACGACTCACGTTCTTCCACCTGATACAAATCATCACGGAACATTATTTGGCGGGAAATTAATGGCCTATATAGATGATGTGGCATCCATTGCTGCAACTCGGCATGCACGTAAGCCAGTAGTCACTGCATCAACGGATTCTGTGGATTTCCTTAAACCTATAAAGGTTGGAGACTCTGTTACTTTAGAGGCTATCGTTACGTACACGGGTCGAAGTTCTATGGAGGTATGCGTTAAGGTGACAACAGAAGTTCTTCTTACGGGAGAAACGAATGTAGCAGCCATTTCCTTTTTAACCTTTGTAGCAGTTGATGGTGATAAGACGGCGGTTGTTCCTGAAATCGTTCCAGAAACAGAAGAAGAGAAATGGCTTAACGAAACGGCTCAAAACCGTGCCGAACACCGAAAAGCTAGAAAAAAGCATAGTCAAGAACTTGCCGAGTTCTTTAAAAAAGCATACTAGTATTCAAAACAAACACTTAGAGTATTTATTACTCTGGGTGTTTGTTTTTTTTATTCCTTTCAAACCTTTACATTTTAATGATTCTACACTTGATACTTTTTTCCTATCATTTTTATTGAAATACCTCTTATAATTAGGTCCGTCCCTCCGATAATAGAGAGGTACGAACATGTCGGGAATGTACAAACTTGTTCGGGGATTTATTATTTTATTTTATTTGGAGGTAAAGATTTGAAGAAGTTAGGGATGATATTTCTTGTTGTGATGATGGTGATGGCAGGTTGTTCACCAGCACAAGAAGAAAGCAGCAAAGAGAAACAGCATACAATTGGAATTCTTCTTTCTGATACAGGGTTAGGAGATGGTTCCTTTAATGATTCAGCCTTTCGAGGGTTAGAACGTGCTCGAGATGAGCTAGGTATTCTATTTGATTATCGCGAGGCTCCAGACGGAAACTTTGAAGAGGCTCTTCAAGAGCTTGTGAAGCAAAAGCATGATCTTGTCATTGGACTTGGTTTTTCCATTCAAGAGGCGATTGAAAAGGTTGCTCAAGATAATCCAAACCAACAATTTTTATTAATCGATGGTTACTCAGAACTTGATAATATTACGTCCATTACCTTTAAAGAACATGAAGGGAGCTTTCTCGTTGGAATGGTTGCAGCCATGAAAACGAAAAGTAATACTTTAGGTTTCATAGGTGGAGCAGATGTCCCTGTTATCCAGCGGTTTGAAAAAGGATTTGAACAAGGAGCTAAATACATCAATCCATCTATTAAAATACTTAAAGACAATGCCAATAACTTCGGTGATGCAGAAATTGGTCGTGCCCTTGCAGAGAAGCAAATGGAACAAGGAGCAGATTTTCTTTATCCAGCCGCAGGTTTTACAGGAGTCGGTGCCATTCAAGCCGCTCAACAAAAGGGGAAGTTTGCCGGCGGAGTCGATTCGGATCAATATTTCATCGCTGAGAAAGCAGTCGTCACTTCCATGGTTAAAAAGATTGATAATGCCGTATTCAACATATCAGAGGAGTTACTCTCTGACAAAAAATCAACACAACAATCATTCGAATTAGGTCTTACAGAAGACGGTGTTGGTTTGGCACCCATTCGTGTTCTAACTTTATCTGATGATGAAAAGAAACAGATTGAAGATGCTAAAAATAAAATTATTTCTGGAGAAATTTCCGTTAATATGCAATAAAAACCACCTAAGGAGTAACATATATGAGGCTAAAAAACAGATTATTGATTTTAGGGCTTATCCCCCTCATCCTTTCTACCTTCATTATTGGGTATATCGTGTCTCAATTGATATCGATACAAAGCTCGGCTAAGGATGATGTACAGGTTTTACTAGAAACTGAGCAATTAAGAGGAGATCTTATCGTTACGAAACAGGCTCTATCTAATTACTCTGTGAATTCAACAGAAGAAAATAAACTAGCTGTTGAGAATTTATTAAATGACTCCTCTTCTCAAATTAACGAATTAACCGCTCTTCTTTCGGTAAAAGAGCAACAAAACACACTAAACACTATTGAAAAAAAGTTCAAAGATTTAAGAACTATTTCAGAAGATGCCCTTAAAGCAAGTAATAAAGCAGAGATCAAGCGTCAATCCATTCGTATATCAGGTGTCTTAAATGATATGTACTTATTGACCAAACAAACGAATGATTGGTACCAGTCATTATTAAAAGAAAACAAACAAAAAATCTCTTTCATTGTTTGGGCTTCGATCATTGGGTTTTTACTGACGGTTCTCCTTTCACTTGGAGCTTCAACGATTCTTACTCAGCGAATCGTACGTCCCTTAAATGCTATGGTTCTAAATGCAGAAAAAATTGCAGATGGAGACTTAACCATTACATTGAAAAATACGAATCAAAAAGATAGTAAATTCGAGGTAATAAAATTAGAAAAAGCATTTACTCATATGGTGAATAACCTTCGGAATACTGTTCAATCTGTTCATACAATTGGAATCAGTGTTGAGAAATTCACTCATGATGTACAAGACCAAATGAACAGTCTTGCTGAAGGAAGTCACCAAGTAGCTACCTCCACTGAAGAATTAGCGAGAGGCAGTCAGTCTATCTCAGAGGATGTTCAAGAAACAGCTGCTCTGATGTCTGTAATGGCAGATGACTTTGCTGAAAACGTAAAGCAAGGTCAAGAATCAGCTGCCAACAGTAAGATTGCCCTTCAATCCGTCCAGCATGGTCGCTCTTCTTTAGATAAACAGAAGGAATTCGCTGAAATGATTGCAACATCATCTTCATCTATTAAACAGTCCATCGAATCCTTTGCCCAGTATGCTGGTGAAATTGAACATGCATCTCACTCCGTTAAAGAAATTGCGGATCAAACCAATCTCCTTGCCCTTAATGCAGCTATTGAAGCCGCAAGAGCCGGAGAAGCTGGAAAAGGATTTGCTGTTGTAGCAGAAGAAGTTCGTA
This sequence comes from Rossellomorea aquimaris TF-12, assembly GCF_001648555.1. GTDB lineage: Bacteria > Bacillota > Bacilli > Bacillales > Bacillaceae_B > Rossellomorea > Rossellomorea aquimaris. Next base: position 361,654 of record NZ_LQXM01000030.1, read on the forward strand.
AACTAGCTGAAGATTCTTCTGTTGCTACGCAGCGTATAGGAAATATGGTGGCAAACATTAAGCAAGGTATTCATTCGATTATGGAGGCTTCAGAGCAAGGAAACTCCCTTTCCAATCAACAAGTAGACTCTATGCTCGTTACCGAGAATGCATTTGAAGACATATCAGGCAATGTTTCCTCCATTTATGAAAAACTGACAAAGCTGGAAAATGCGATGCAATCTTCAAATGAGAGAACCACTCAAGTCATTGAAGCCGTTGAAAACATATCAGCCATCACTGAAGAAACAGCCGCTGGTACGGAAGAAATTTCGTCCTCTACTGAGGAGCAGCTTCGATACTTCGATCAAATGAAAGAGCAGGTACAGCATCTAAACACGATGACCATTGAAATGAAAAAACAGCTGGAACGCTTTACACTTTAATAGTAGGATTTAGAAACGCTCGGATTTCTTATCTGAGCGTTTTTATTGTAGGTTAATTTGTGATGGCACCTGCACTCCAATTGGGGTAAAGTGTAAAACGGATTGTTTTTATTCTGCACCGGCTTGATTTCTCTAATCTCCGGATCGTTTCTACCAGATTGTGGATCGATTTTAGCCGAATGTGGATTGATTTCTTCCGAGAAAACCTCGTTTTTCACCTAATATCCCTAAATCTATTAGAATTACCAGCATTTACACTCAGAATCCACTCAAAACATATCATCCAAGAACCATTTGGTTATCCCCTTTAATATCCCCACCACCTTCCTACTAGTCTATTTATCCTCCGTTTTTGTTACAGAACGTTTAAATCTTTTTAACGAAGAAATATTCTTTCAACAGACCAATATACGTATATGGGTATCAAAAACAGCTATATAATCACTCTTTTTCTCAAAAATGAAAGCCTGTAATCTGTCACACTTTGTAATATTTTGTCGGTGGTAAATTTCTCCACATTCATTACCCTCTAAAATCTCCTATACTGTATAGAAGGTTATACTGTGTAGAATTCTTATAGTTGGAGGAATACTGATGTTATCAAACTCTGAAATTGGGATCGATTTAGGAACTGCAAATATACTTGTGTATAGTAAGAATAAAGGAATAATTTTAAATGAACCTTCTGTTGTTGCTATCGACACAGAAACTAAAAATGTATTAGCTGTCGGAACGGAAGCGAAGAGCATGATTGGTAAAACACCAGGAAAAATTGTGGCTGTTCGCCCTCTTAAAGACGGAGTCATTGCAGACTTTGATGTAACGACTGAAATGTTAAAACAAGTGATGAAAAAAGCGAGTAAGAAACTAGGCTTCTCTATCCGAAAGCCAAATGTAGTCGTATGTACTCCTTCTGGTGCAACAAGTGTTGAGCGCAGAGCCATTCAAGATGCTGTAAGAGGCAGCGGAGCGAAATCTGTTACTCTTATTGAAGAGCCTGTCGCTGCTGCTATTGGAGCAGACTTACCAGTTGATGAACCTGTTGCTAATGTAATTGTTGATATTGGTGGAGGTACTACTGAAGTAGCCATCATTTCATATGGTGGAGTCGTTTCTTGTAACACCATTCGCATCGGTGGAGATCAAATGGATGAGGACATTGTTCACCATGTTAGAAAGCGTTACAACCTTCTTATTGGTGAAAGAACAGCAGAAAATGTAAAGATTGAAGTTGGACAAGCCCTGATTGATCATGAAGAAAGATCAATGGAAATTCGCGGTCGGGACTTAGTAACGGGGTTACCAAAGACGATTGTTTTATCTTCAACTGAAATTCAAGACGCTTTAAAGGAGTCCCTTCTTCATATCTTGGAAACCATTCGTGCCACATTAGAGAATTGTCCACCTGAATTGAGTGGAGACATTGTCGACCGAGGTGTCATTCTTACTGGTGGAGGCGCATTGTTGAATGGACTTCAAGACTGGTTAAGTGAAGAAATTGTTGTACCAGTTCATCTAGCACCGAATCCTCTTGAATCGGTTGCAATTGGGACAGGACGCTCATTAACCGTAATTCATAAGTTACAAAAAGTAAAATAATGAACATGCCGTTCAGATTTATTCTGAACGGCGTTTTTTTGCTCTTTCGCAATGATTGTTGTTTAAAGCTGATTTATGCTGCAGGTGCAAAACTCCAGCAGCGTAAATCAACAACTACTTTCTCCTCTAATATAACAATAACCTCAATGTTAAATTTCTCCCTTTCCACCCTATTCTACCCCCATACTCAACACACAATATTTTTTCGCAATCAGATATATTACCCCTCTTCAATTCTCTTTAAACCAAAGTGATCCAAATTCCTCTTTCATACGTTAGCTTCTTAGAAATTGAGATACCTTGGATTTTCTAGTATCCTTAAACTATTCATGTCAAACTTAAGGAGCATACTATGTCCGAAGAACTTAAGGATATTGATTTATATCAAAAGATATTAAATCAAAAAGATTCATCTGCGTTACGAAGTTTATATCAGAAGTATGAGAAACTCATTTATTCTTTTTCTTATAAAATGACACAAGATCGAGAAATTGCTGAGGAAGTCATTCAGGAAGTGTTTTTAAAGCTATGGAAAAAACATTCTCCTTATGATAGCACCAAAGGAAAATTCTCTTCCTGGTTATTAACCATGACACGAAATTCTTGTTTAGATGCTCTTAGAAAAAGAAAGAAGCATGAATCTGTTGAGTATATTGAAAAAGATTCACTTCAGATTAGTCATGAAACGCCTTCAGACTTATTAGAATGGAAGGAAAAAGGTTCAGCAATCAGAGACTGTATCAGCCTTTTAAAAGGCGATCAACAGAAAATTGTTGAGCTGTTCTATTTTAAAGGGTTAACTCAGCAGTCCATTGCTGATCATTCTGATCTTCCACTTGGAACTGTTAAAGGGCGAATTCGTTTGGCTTTAAAACATTTACACACTTGCCTTAAAGGGAAAGGAGGTATTTTCGAATGACTCAACACCAATGTGATCAGCTGCTGGATTATTTCAATGGACATTTATCACAGGTTGAGAAAGCAGCATTCGAAAAGCATTTGGCTACTTGTTCCTCTTGCCAGGAAGAGTTGATAGAATATCAACAGCTAGCAGACTATTTGCCTTATGCTACGAATCCTATCGAACCTCCGAAAGGCTTGGAAGAACGAGTTTTTTCTCACATTTTCAAAGAAGAGAATCCTACTCACATAGATATACAACGAGAGCCTAGGTCAAGCAGACAAAAACGAATGAAGTGGATATTCCCTTCCGTAGCTGCTATCTTCGCGTTGTCTCTCATAGGAAATATTTATTTATATAATGAAATCAACAACGAGGTTAAGCCTCCAACAACAGAGCAAGCTACTATTGATAAGGTACTCAAATCAGTAAATCTTGCAGCTGTTGAAGGTGAAGCTACAGGGACAGCAAGCTTAATCCAACACGGTGAGCAAACGAGCATGGTAATTCAGGCTTCTCAATTAAAGTCATTATCAAACAATGAAGTTTACCAAGTATGGTTGATTAAAGATGATAAACCTGAACGTGCAGGTACATTTATCTCTACTAAAGATGGAAAAGGTTCAGTCGTATATAGTATTAGTGAAAATCTGACTGAAAAAGATTGGGACACTGTTGCCATTACCCTGGAACCAGATGCCAATAGTCAAACTCCAAAAGGAAGTATTGTGCTGGCCTCTGAATTGTAAAAACATCCGATTATTTCGTTTCCCGAAAATAAATACAAAACTTTTAAAAGCTCAGGAGCCTATTGGCTGCTGGGTTTTTTTCATTTATTCACTTTCTGTTTTGATTCGAATGTTCTACTTATTGTTTAGGTCTAAAATACCCAGGGAATACACCTAAACATAAGACAGTAGTTATACAAATATATAACAAATATTAAACACTCTATTTTTTTACCTATAATTAAAGGATACACAAGTAAAAGAGATTACATATCTAACCACTTTCAACCTACTTAATAAATCTTTTAAAATATTTTTCGAAAAATAGTGATCCATCGTTTAACTTCTGTCGTTAGCTTTACGAAAATATAAAAAAACTAAAGGAGAGATTTGATTATGAAAATGAAAAAAGGTTATCTTGCCATCCCATTAAGTATGACTCTTATGATTCCAACAGTAGGTTCTGTATCTGCACACAACGGGGAAGATCACAGTCACGATGCAAAAGTAGATACGCCAGCAGGAGAATTAAGAACTTCTTTAGATCATTTACTTACAGAGCACGCATACTTAGCAGTCGAAGCAATGAGAAGAGGAGCTGAAGGTGCTGAAGATTTCGATGCAGCCGCTGGAGCACTAAATGATAACGCCGCTGACCTTAAAGGAGCCATCGCTTCTGTATATGGTGAAGAAGCTGGTAATCAATTTAATAAAATCTGGACGAATCATATTGGATTCTTCGTCGATTATGTAAAAGCTACTGGAGCAGATGACCAGGAAGCAAAAGATAAAGCATTAGCAAACCTAGCAGGCTATAAATCAGAGTTTTCTAAATTCCTTGAATCAGCGACTGGAGAACGTTTAGAATCAGATAGTTTAGCAGAAGGTTTACAAATGCATATTAACCAACTAATTGGTGCTTTTGACAGCTATGTAGCTGGAGATTATGAAAAGGCTTACGAATACGAACGTCAAGCTATCCATCATATGAGTATGGTATCAAAAGGATTATCCAGTGCCATCACTGACCAATATCCTGACAAATTTGAAAATACAATGGCTGTAACGCCAGCAACTGATTTACGTTCAACATTGAACCACTTACTAACTGAGCATGCCGCTTTAGCCACAATGGCAATGCAAAATGGTATTGATGGATCAGAAGACTTTGACGCATCTGTTAATGCTTTAAACACTAATACTGAAGATCTTGCAGCAGCGATTACCTCTGTATACGGTGAAGAAGCTGGTATGCAATTTCAAGATATGTGGAGTAAGCATATTGGATTCTTTGTAGACTATGTAAAAGCTACTGGAGCTGAAGATGAAGCCGCGAAAGAAGAAGCTCTTCAGAATCTTGATGGTTACCGTGCTGAATTCTCAAATTTCCTTGAAACGGCAACGGACGGCCGCTTAAAATCTGATGCTCTTGCAGAAGGACTACAAATGCACGTAATTCAACTTACTGGAGCATTCGATAGCTATGCAGCTGGAGACTATGAAAAAGCTTGGGATGAAATCCGAATGGCTTATGAGCATATGCTAAATCCGGCAAAAGGATTATCAGCAGCATTCACTGATCAATTCCCTGACAAATTCAAAGCTACAATGCCTTCAGATATGCCGAACACTGGTATGGGTGGAACAGCTGACCAAAACCAATTCCCAATTGAATTTCTACTGGCAGCACTAATGGTCATCGCTGGTGGAACAACACTTGGAATGAAAAAATACGCTTCAAACAAACAATAATCCTAACAAGAGGGACGGACCTATAAGGTCCGTCCCACAATGTGAAGATGAAAGGAGTGGCTTCACATGTTGTATTCTATGAGAGCAGCATTCCTTGTGCTTGTACTAATGACTATTTCTGCATGCAGTGCCGGAATAAATATGAATAATACAGCGGATGAGCCTAAAGAAAAGGCAACAGAACAGAAGGAAGAAAAAACAGAGAGACAAATGGCCAGTACGACAACAAAATCATCAGAATTTGCAAATACCATTGTCAAAGATGAACGTACAGGTATTGTCCCTGCATCCATTGAAATACCGGCCATTAATGTGAAAGCTCCATCAGTAGGAGTCGGCCTAAAGGAAAATGGTGAGATGGATGTAACCAAAAGCTTTGAAGAAACCTTTTGGTTTGACAAAGGCTACAAACCAGGTGAACCTGGAAATGCTGTCATCGGAGGTCATGTAGACAGTAAAGAAGGTCCAGCCATTTTTTATGATATAAAAAAACTTAAAGCTGGAGACGAAGTCATCGTGACGAGTAAAGACGGAGAAAAAAGAACCTTTGTTGTTACTGATAAAAAAGAATTCCCTTGGGACGAAGCTCCCCTAAGATCCATCTTTGGATACTCTCACGCAAGCACTTTAAATTTAATTACTTGTACAGGCGACTACGACCGCGCGGCGGAGAATTACAGCAAACGTTTAGTTGTTTATACTAAATTAAAATCATAAAACAACGGCACAATTTTCATTGGTGCTGTTGTTTTATTTTCATGTTCATTTGGAGAGCCTTTATTTGGATAATTTCTAACAAGATAAGAAATGCTATTCATGAAGGCAGGTGCATGAAATGAACGAACAACAACTGGAAGACTTATTCAGCTTTTATGGACATGAAGATTTATACAGACGTTTTAAAACCCCTATATATGTAACTGGTATCCTCGATCATGTTGACACCGAACTATTAGAAGATTTTTTTGAAAACTTCACTCTAGATCATTCCATTTTGTTTGATGAATTCCGGTTTTGGTTTCAGTATTATGAAGTATCGAAACGCCCTCCTTTTACTTATTAAAAAAAGCTGTTTTCTGCAAAAACACAGAAAACAGCTTTTTTAATATGGTTTTTCTTGATAAAAATAATTCGTTTGATTCCAGGTATTATCGTAATCTTTATGAAAAACATGCGTCGTTGCAGGAGAAACTGGTGGAATAAGCCACGTCCAATCTCCTGTTACAGAACGGTCAGCATTCTTTTCATTTTCTTCGAACAATCGAAATTGCTGGGCTGCTGTATGATGGTCTACGATGTTTACTCGATCCTCTTTAAAGGAATGTAATACAGCAATATTTAATTCAATCAGCGCTTTATCCTTCCACAAAGTAGCTGCTCTAGAAGTATCTAATTTCATACAGCTTGCGACTTTTGGAAGGAGATTGTATCGTTGTTCATCCGCAAGATTTCGCGCGCCTATTTCTGTTTCCATGTACCATCCATTGAATGGGGCAGCTTTGTACGAAATTCCACCAATCTTTAATTCCATATCAGAAATAATAGGAACCCCATACCATCTTAAACCGAGGTCCTCAAACCAAGAAAACTCCGGATGGCGAAGTGGCACCTCCAACGCTAAATCTTTCTTAATTTCTTTCCAATGAGGCTTTTGATCCCCAATTTGAACGACCATTGGAAGCACATCAAAATTTGTTTTTGATCCGTTCCAACCAAGGTCTAAGCATTTTTTTGTAAATTCAACGGAATGTGGATCTCCAATATATGTCCCACTCTCTTCATAACCCGCATACCTAACAAGTTGGTGATTCCATAATCGAATTTCAGGCTGGTTCGGTTGAGATGGACGAAAAATTGTAATGGTTGGCCTTATTCTCCCTCCATTAGTTGCAAACTCCAAATGCCGCTCTAAAGAGTTGAACACTTCATCTGCTGTTGATGCATGACGTTGGTCAAATACATGTAAGGAATGCCAAAAAAGCCGTCCTATGCAGCGATTACTATTTCTCCATGCCATCTTTGCTCCATGCTCTAGTTCTTCCGTTGTATGTGTATAAGTGCCATCTGCCTGTAGTTCCTTCTCTATTTGTTGTATTCGAAAATCTATGTCAGATTCACTTTTATTTAATTCTTTATAGCACTGTTCAATAAAGGCTTTCGCCTCACTTAAAATCGGTGTCAATATAATCGCTTCCTCGCAATCTTATTCAGCGCATACTGTACCTTTTAGTATAACACTCTTATAGGGCTATTTTCGTTGGTACTTTTGAACAACCCTTGAAAGTTATTTGGTTAAAAATGAGAGGATGTTGAGCCAAACACTCACCCCTTTAAACAATCCACCATTCTCTCTCCTGCTGATATCCCTGACAAAAAAGCACTCTCAAATCGAGTACGTCCTGCTTCATCATTCTCTCTTAAAAATGCATCTCCACAAACTATGATTTTCCCCCGCTCTCCCAGTTCTATGTAAGGAGAGTGAAATACCTCTTTAGCCTCTGCATATTTCCAACGCTTCAATTGACAATGGACGAGAGAATTATTAGGGCCTGTATACTGCTCAACAATGGCTTTTATCTTCTCTAGAATAGATTGATCACTTTCTTCATAATGCTTTTCTGCCCATATTCCTGTCATATACACACTAATCGTTACAGTTTTTGAAATGCCTTTTTTCTGATGATCCACGATTCTTTCCACCCCGTCAGGAAGTTGTTCATCAAGATGACCTGGGGAAGGAATCGCACTTTCCTTTTCCAAAGTAAAGAGTCCAACTAACGAAGGGGCAAACGAAATTTGATTAAGCTGCTTCTTGTCAAACTCTGAATCGATTAGCTCAAATGCTTGTGGTGCTGGGGGCGTAATAATGACGTGTTTTGCATTTATTCTATCTCCATCATGGAATTCAATTTCGAGAGGTCCGTCCCTCTTTTCCCTAACGTGCAAGACCTGTGAGTTGAGTTTGGTTGGGAGGTGTTGGGCTAGTTTTTTGGTTAGGGTGTTCATGCCGTCTGTGCTGGTGTAGCGTGGGTATGGGTGACCAAACCATTTTTTGATCCAGCCTGCCTGGAGCCATTTTTCCACTTCATCTTGGAGTTCTTTTGAGCGTACGGTAAAGAATTGAGCTCCATGATCAGCCTTCCCTTCTCCTATTCTCCTTGTAGCAAGTCTTCCACCTACACTTTTGCTTTTTTCTAGTATGATAAAGTTTTCTATACCATTTCTTTTTAATATTGAAGCAGCCATTATTCCTGACAATCCTCCACCAATGAGGACAACGTCTTTAACATTCATTTCCTTCAAGCACCTCTCTAGACTGACTTTTGCTCTAATAATGGCTCGTACATCATAAGAGCATGATTTTCTGTAATAAACTGATCGTCTATTTCCACACGCTCCCGATTATACACTTTCCTATAAATTTGATTGTGACGTAAATACCCGCCCCAAAATTCATGGCTTATTCGGTGTTCCTTTTCATATACTTCATATGTATAAAGGGAAGGCGAGCTCGCTCTCCACTCTCCCACCAATTGTTGATCCGTTAGATAAACATGTAGTTGGTAGGTTGAATCCGTTTCATTCTTTATTTGTAAATCTAAGTAGTTATACGCACAGGTTGCCCCACTACCAAAGGGCTGGCGACGATTCGAATCAGGGAATACATCATAACTATGTCGATGCCTTTCAGTTACAGTAAGTGGTGTATGAATTGTCATCCAGTAAATCAGATTAGACAGCTGACACAATCCTCCCCCGATACCAGGTTTAAAGGATCCGTAGTACAGAACCATCCCATCCACATACCCCTTTCTCTTCGTTGTGTTACCGAGGGTCTTCCAATAGGAAAATGTCTCCCCGGGCTTGATGGTCAGCCCATCGAGTTCCTTCACTGCAATCTTCAAGTTTATTACTTTGTTTTGCTGATACCACATATCCACGTCCTTTAATTTTCTAAATAAAGGCGTCCTATGAGTGAAAATAACATTTCGCTGCAAAACCTTTTCCTTTACTTTAGCAAACGTTTCTTTCGATGTCTGCCATTGAATATATCGCTTCGTTCGATAATAACAGGTACCTAGAAACACACGAAATGCAGATCGCATTTTTGGTTTGTAATCTAAGGATTTGTACATTTTCATCACCTTATCTTTTACATAGAATAGTATTTTTGTCTATCAATTCAACCACTAAAACAAAAACCACAACCCAATACCAATACCTACTAGAATGTATCCCATCATCTTTTTATAAAACTGAAGAAAATGCCCTACTAACATTAGTAATATAGCTAACCATTTAAAGTTATATTACTCTCTGATAGTTTCAGCAATGTATCCAATCCAGGTGGAGAAAATTAAAAATAGAATGATAGTGGGATTAAGAAAGTAAGTCCTATCCTAACCACATTCATTAAAATCCTCCTTTTCTAATTAATTTAGTAGACTGCCAGTTCAAGAAGTTTCTACTCTTCTTCTCTTTTTAATGAAAGAGTTTCAGACCCGTCTTCCCAATTAATTGTCATTAGTAATTCCACATATTCTGGCGTATTTCTTTCATTTAGACTTTTCCCTTCGTTCATGAATACCCCTTCTTTATTTAATTCCACTCCACTTCTCCCACTTCCCCAGCTTGGAGCTTCTACTTGATATTCGATCATCCCTACATTCTCTGGCTTATCTCCTGTATAAGTGATAATTACATCTTCACTTTCCTGACCAGATGCTTTATGGACAACTACTTTGGCTTGCCAGTTCTCACTCGCTCCTTTAAAAGTAAGAGTGTCAGAAAGCTGACAACCTGGGATAATACCAGTTAACACTATTAATAAAATTAGACCATACCTACGCACAGAATCTTCCCCTTTGAACTGACTATTTTTTATGATCCTCTTAAACATTTATCCATATAACTCTTCACTCAACCTTAAACTCCACTGCCAAATCCACAGAGACATCTGTGTAAGCAGGATCTAAATTCAAACTTTCTAAATTGATTAGTGCTTGGAATGGTGTATAGCCTTATTAGCCATGTGAACAGCTTCTTTCGGCACATATACTTGATAAGTGGAGGCAAATCCATACCCTCCTCTTTCTCCTCCTCCAGAACTAATCGTTTTAGTTTTATACTTCACTCCTTTATTCTGTAGTCTTCCGATTATGTTAGAGTATTCTCCTACTTCTTGAGTAGAGTAATTCAGTTCCCATTTATTGAAAATTTTTTTAAGGTTGAACATACTAAATCTCCCATTAATTTGACATAATATTCTGCCATTATATAACTATGTCAATTTTAACATATTTTTCCTAACAATATAATAAAAGCAGTGGGTAAATTGAAACCCACTGCTTTTATCGCTTTGATTATAACAATTCCTCTAGCTGTTCATATTTTTTATCTCGTTCCTTTTCCATCCTTTCTTTTTCTGTGTAAAGCTCTTGGAGGGTATTTATATCTTCCTGCACTAATAATTTTTCCTCAATTAACAAGATTTCTTCTTCTAATCCCTCAAGCTCTCTTTCTAAATGCCCCATTGAAAAAAGCTTATTCTTAGGTTCAACTTTCTTTTCCACAGTCTTCTCTGTCTTCTTCAACTCTACAACGGGTTCTTCCTGCGGTAACAATTCATGAAGCTTTTCCTTTGCCCAGCTGTATGGTCCTTCAAAGGAAAAGAGCTTGTTGCTATGAATCCAGTAGGTTTTCTTAAACAGCTTATTTAAAAAATAGCGATCATGGGAAACAGCTAATATGGTTCCTTTAAAGTCTTCTAACGCATCCTCTAATACTTCTCTGGAATCGATATCGAGATGATTGGTTGGCTCATCCAGGACTAAAAAGTTAATATCCTGATGCATAAGCTGAGCTAATCTTAGCCTCATTTTTTCTCCTCCGCTTAGCTGTCCAACCTTTCTAAACACATTGGGACCATAAAAGAGAAACCTGGCTAGAATGTGACGGGCATCTCCTTCTGCTACGGGAACTTCTTCCCTGAACGCGTCAATTAACCGGGCATTAGGGTCAGCAACAGTAAAGTGTTGCGATAGATAACCAAGCTTTACATTGCTTCCGATTTTCACCTCTCCACTGTCAGGGGATTGTTGCTCTAAAAGCATTTTCACGATGGTGGATTTGCCTGTTCCATTTTGTCCAACAATGGCCGTTCGATCCTTGAAATGGACAAGGATATTCGCTTCATTAAATAAAGATTTTTCTCCAAATGCTTTTGAAACATCCTTCATGGAAAAGACAACTTTCCCACTTCGATCAGTTTCTTCAAATTCTAACCCCATTTTCTTGCGATCTAAGATAGGGCGCTTAATTTTCTCCATTCTTTCTAATGCCCGTTCCATATTGCGAGCTCGTTTGTGCAAGGCTTCATTGGGAGGATTGGCTTGGTTTGCCCACTCTCTCAGCCTTTTGATGGCTTCTTTCATTTTCTTTATTTTCTTCTGCTGCTCTTGATACACTTGGAATTCAATCATCAAGCGTTCTTCCTTCTCTTTTACAAAACCAGAATAATTGGTGTGGTATATGGTTAGCTCTCCGTCTTCCAGGTCAAACACCTTCGTGATGATATGATCAAGGAAATAGCGGTCATGGGAAATGCATACGACGGTGCCATCATAATCCTTTAAAAATTCTTCCAGCCACTCAACCGCTCCAATATCTAAATGATTCGTCGGCTCATCAAGTAGTAATAAATCAGGATTTTGAAGAAGTATTAGACCTAAGCAAAGCTTCGTTTGTTCTCCGCCACTACACTGATTGAAGTCCATTTCTAACAGATTATTGACTTCTAATCCATTGACAATTTTTGAGATATTCGAGTCAATCTCATATCCTCCAGATAAGGTAAAATGATCCTGCAATTTTCCGTACTCCTCCAGCAGCCCATTGAGAAGATCAGGGTTTTCTTCCTTCCCCATTTGTGCTTCTAATTCTTTCAAACGTTCCTCTGTTCGTAACAAGTCTTTGAATGCAGAGCGTAATACATCAATTCCTTTCGTCCCTTCTGGATATTGAGGAATCTGAGCGAGATAACCAATCTTTGCTCCTTTTTTCATATGGATCTGACCTTGGTCAGGAGTCTCTACACCTGATAATAATTTAAAAATGGTTGTTTTCCCTGTTCCATTTCGACCGACAAGGCCGATTCGTGATCCTTCTGGTATTTCAAAAGATAAGTTTTCAAATATTAAATGACCACCAAACATTTTACTTAATTGTTGTGCACTACATAGTATCATTTTCCTCTTCCTTTCACCGGTTCAAAATAAGGAGTAAGAGGATCTCGCAAATATAAAAAATAGCCAGATGTAAGCGAAGGCTCACTTCTGGCTATAAAAGAGCATGAAAAAAGAGAGCATCCGCCCTCTTTCCATTTCCTTATAGAAAAGTTACTGGAATTGAGACCTCTTACCGTTCAAGTATTCATATTCATTTGCTAAAAAAGGGCATACGTGTCCCTTTGAATGCAAATACATGAAAAATTGCACGGCACATATGAATAAAGTCTAAAAACTTACCACGCAATCCTACTGAACGATTCATCTCAATTCCACCTCCTTTTCATTAAAACGATTATTTATATTGTTATTATATAATTTTTCAGAATGCTTTTGCAACTTGTTTTATGTCTTTTTGTATAGTACTCTCGATAGAATTAGTCCAATTACACCAATTGGAATCAGGATCATCGCTCGAATCGTAAAGTCTAGGAAGACTAAATCGGCTAAGAAAAATTTTACTAAAGCCAACCCTAAAAAGCCGATTCCTACCCATCGATAAAAGACATCCTTTTTGCTTTCTCCAACAATCAAGTACACGATAGAAAAAGCTGCGATGGCTACTGTAAACGCAGTGGTTCGCGGTGTGTAATCCCAACCAATCACAATGAAGTCTGTTGTCCTTAAGACTAAGAAAAATACTAAACCTGTTAACACTGTTTTAATAGCGACAATTGAAACATTTAAGAACGAAGAATCTCTTTTATTGTAATAGGTAAATAAATAGGTGTAGCCAAAGGCTAGTGCAAAAATGGGCAGCTCCTTTGATAAGAAGTCTTCTGATGTTCCCACCAACACCCCTAAGAACGAAAACATGATTAATAAATAAGAACCTGCTAACCCTAAGTAGCTCTCTCTTCTCCCCGACAACCAAAGTAAAGCCATGGCTTCAACAGCAATCAAAACAAACGTCCACTCATAATCGAATAGCTCAAATACAAACAGAATCAATTGAAGGAATCCAAGTACCAGCAATACATCCTTCGTCTGTTTCTTTTCCTTCGGCTCTACATAAGAAATCCCGATATATAGTCCAGCCAGTATTCCATAATAATAAAGAGGAATTTCTGTATAGATTGTATTTAATAAACTAAGTAAAATAAAGCTTCCAGAAGCAAGAGCCGGAATCATCTCTGCACTAACACGTTCATCTCGATTTAACACAATTAAGAATAAGATGTAGGCATGTTGAATCGCAAATGGAATAAAGACCGTAAAGGTAATCTCCCCTACACCAAAGGATGCGAAGAAAAACAGAGAAAAATACAGTAAGTAATAATGAATATTCCATGCAAAACGATAACGTTTCATTGTGCTGAAGGTCATTAAAATGAAAAACAGAACTAACTCATAGCCATAGAATAACCACTCATTTCGTTCATCTCCTGCAAAAATAAATGGGAACAAATATGCACCTATACCGATTAAGCAAAGAATAAGCTCGGACCCGTGTTTATGAGATAACCATAGTCCCGCTGAAATAATGAGAATTAGTAAAAGATTCGTTCCGATTCCACCAATGTATCCGTAAAGAACATTAGCTGAAAACAAAGTAATAACCCCAAGGACAATACTTCCTGACAATAAAGTCACGCCTAGCTTACGTTGGTCTTTAATGGATCGCTCCCCTAAAACATACATTACGATACTGATCAGTGCACCGGTAAGAACCCTTAAACTCGGCGTAATCCACCCATTTTGAGAAGCAGCCATGAATCCCCACACACTACCAATTAATAATACGAACAAAAATACTTTCGGCAGCCACCATTCAACAGAGAAGTCAAAGGTCTCTTTGTCTTTAGTGAAATCACTCGATTCTGTTTGGTTTTTCATTGGAAACACAGTACTTGCCTTAAGAACCTCTCTCTGTTGAACGTGAGAATGATCTTCACCTGTCTCACTCTCACTTTTCACACTCATTAACTGCCTCTTAACAGAATATAATTCTCTCTCTAAGGAATGAATACGCCTTTCCAACTGTTCAAACTCTTCTTTTTCCATCCCTACACCCCCTTGATGTTATTTTACAATAAAAGTGTAATATTTTCCTTTTATTTTTTTGAAAAATAGAAAAATATTATGAATGGATTAGAAAGATCTCTTTTACAGCAAAACAAAAAGCTTCATACGTTAAAAGTAACGCGTTCAGTTTGGAGTATAAAGTTATAGCACAATGGATATAGCATCCGAATGAACCAATAAAATCACACTATAGTTAGCACTGAATAAAAACGCTCAGAAATTTTAATCTCCGAGCGTTTTTATTCAGGTTTTATTCAATTCATCCCGTGAACAATTCTCATTTTTAATTGATAGGAGGATTATATTTTTCAATTAAATCATTCCATGAACCATTAAAACCTGTCCATTGACCGTTCTCGAATATTCCTAACACTTCACCTTTTCCTGATATAAATTTAATTATCATATCATCGTCTTTATACGTAGTTATTGGAAATTTAACTTTTATAGATTTGATTTGATTATTCTCTCCTAAAAACATTTCGTAATCAGAAGCATCATCAAGACCTTTTAGCACTTCATCGCCTATCAATGAATATTTCATTGAGTGACGCAATTCCTGAGCCAATCTCATTTGTTGATACAAAGTCTGAAATATTTCGTCAAAAGTTATGACTTTTGTTTCGTTTGTAACTTTTTTATTATTGTTGAATGAATACAGTTTTGTATGAGCCACTATTTGCGATAGATTTGCCAATATGAGGATTAGAATGACCACACCCAATATGATACTCAGTTTTTTCATGGATTTGTTCCCCTATCTTTATCATGATTGTTGCCTTTTTAATACAACTCTACTGCCAGATAGTTTAAGTACAATTATTATTCATATTATCACTTTAACATAAATATCCATTTCGCTTGTTGTTTGAAATCAACTAAACCAATAAAAATAAGCAGTCCCATTTGTTACTTGGACTGCTTAAAGTTTTATTATTTTATTTTTTGTCTAAAAGGATGATGCTTTTCCATCTATGCCAATCTCTTAAAGTTTTGTCCTAATATCTCATTCATCGTATGAACGGTGATAAAGGCTCGATTATCCACTTCAGTAATGTACCCTTTCAGTTTAGAAAAGTCTTTACGTCCAAGAATGGTCGTGATGACTTCTTTCTGATCTGATGTAAAGGCTCCAGTTGCCGTATGGATCGTGGCACCTTTCCCTAATTCATGTACGATATAGGATTTGATTTCATCGCTATATGCGCTGATGATCACTATTTCTTTATTTGAGTTAAATTGCTGCAATGCGTAATCAATGACAAGTCCGTTTAAGATTACTCCAAAGAATGCGTACATTCCGACTTGTGGACCGAACAGAACAGCAGAAGATAAAGCGATAGCTAAATCCGCTAACAGTACTCCTCGTCCTACTTCAATATTAAAATATTTATTAAAGATCAAGGCAACAATATCCGTTCCACCTGTTGAGGCTTGCTGATTGAAAACAATCGCCATGCCGATTGCGGCAATACACTGACCGATAATTAACTGTATGAGTATATCATCACTTAATGCTTGATTCATTGGTGCGAATCGTTCTAATATCCACACATAAAAAGAAAGGGCAAAGCTTGCATAAATCGTTTTGGCACCGAAATTGAAGCCAAGAAAGATAACACCAACGATAAACAGTACGATATTCGTTATGATCATAAAGGTTCCTAAAGACAGTCCTGGGAACAGATCATTTAGAATAATCGACAATCCACTTACTCCTCCTGTCGCTAAATTATTAGGCGATAAGAAAAAGTGAACATTTACTGAAACAAGAAATGCACCTAAATTCATCATTAAGAAAGAAAAGATTCTTTGTCGCATCACCGCAACCTCCTTTATTAAATGTATTTTTTCGTTTTCCGTAAAAAGTTGAACAACGGGATTATAAAGCCCATTGAGACCCTTTGTAAAGGGAATACGGTTAAAAAAATAAGGTTTAATAATTGTGAAAATTGAAAGGGTTTGCAGATGCGAGTCTGATAGGGTCCAGTTATTTTAACGTAAGAGCAGGTGTATCATACAAAAAATCCCCTTCAAAGATGAAGAGGATTTTTTCAACTAAACTGTTTTCGTGAATGAGTCGTTTTGAATTGAAGCTGTGGTATGGCAATCCCGAGGAGAATTAGAAAAATACCTATAAACTGTAGCAATGCTACATGTTCATGAAGAATCCACATTGCCGCCAGGATTGCAGCCGGTAATTCTGCTGCCCCAACAATGGTAGATATACTTGAATCTAAATGAGGTGTTCCCACTGCAAAAAAAATGACAGGAAGAATACTTCCGAATATAGCCACTAGCAGGCCAAAGTCTGCCATTTCAATGATTCCAACCGGCTCTTGTATAAAGGAAGGCTGAAAAGCAAGAAAGACGACGATTACACCACCCAATGTTATCACCATGCTTTTTTGTATGGTTGGTACTCCTTTGGCTACCTTTCCACTAAAAAAAAGAAATAAGGCAAAGGTGATGGCTGCAACAAAACCGTAGAAAATTCCTAATATGTTCCCACTCCATTGAAATCCGCCTGGAGCACCAACTCCTCCAGCGAGCAAAGTTCCCATCCATAAAAGTAGAACAGAAACGAGTTTTTTAGTGCTCGGCCATTTCTTCATGTATATCGATTCAATTACCAGTCCGATCCAAGTAAATTGAAATAACATCACCACTGCAATGGACGCAGGAACTTCATGAAGACTAAGCCCGTAAAAAATCCCGGTAATACTTAGAAGAATCCCAATTCCAAGAAGTGAATTCAACTGCTTCATGGATAATTTTACTTTTTTGGTAAATAGAAAGGCTAAGCAAAGCATTATTAACCCAAATAAATATTGAATCCCCGTTACTTCTGTTACTGTGTAGCCTTTAGCAAATCCTATTTTTACCACAGCAGCATGAATACCATAGCTGCTTGCTCCGATTAACACACAAAGGGCTGCATGTAAGGGTTTCAATCCTACTCCCCCTCTCCATTCTCTCTCGCAAGTATAATGCCTTGTTGTTTATTTCGGCAATAGAAATATTAATGTCTTTTTCTTGATCACCTTGATGCTCTCCCCACTCTAATAATAAAGCTCTTTTCAAAGTGTCCAGTAGTCAATTTTAGCTTTTATAATAGAAATGTTTTTTCTTTCGATTGTATTTTGTGACTATTGTTGCGAAAAGAGCCTAAATAAAAGAACGATCCTTCATTCAGGATCGTTCCTCACTCTTATCGATTATCTATCTTTTCAGGATACAAGTCGTGATTCATTAAACGGTGGTCTGCCATTGTTTCGTATTTCGTACCCGGCTTCCCGTAGTTACAATATGGATCAATGCTGATTCCACCACGTGGAGTGAACTTTCCCCATACCTCAATGTAGCGTGGGTCCATTAATTCTATCAAATCGTTCATGATAATATTCATACAGTCTTCGTGGAAATCTCCATGATTTCTAAAACTAAACAGATAGAGCTTCAATGATTTACTTTCAACCATCTTTTCACCAGGTATATAGCTGATGTAAATCGTTGCAAAGTCAGGCTGTCCTGTTTTTGGACAAAGGCTTGTAAACTCAGGACAATTGAACTTCACGAAATAGTCTCTGTTTGAATGTTTATTATCAAAGCTTTCCAGAATATGAGGAGCGTATTCAAATAAGTAATTCGTTCCTTGATTTCCTAATAATGATAGTTCTGTTAAATCTTCGTCTTTTCTTCCTGACATGTAAAAATCCTCCCTTTAAGTGCGACTCGAACTAAAGGAGGACATAGCATTTGCCTATGAATCATATATCAAGCTGTCATTTTGCAATTTCCTTTATTAGCTGTTAATCTTAAAGGATAATTGGCTTGAGTATTATGGCCTTTTTATTCATAGAACCATAGTTTTTTATAGAGGGTAAATGCTATGAACCTCTCTCAATTTAAGAGTTACATCTATCTTTACTGAGGTTATCATATATAACAATTGAGAGAAAGTCAATTCCAATAAAAATCGTCAAAAATGATGAAGGATTTACATGATTTTTATTGAATATACTACTTGTATTTTCACATTTCCAGGAGTGATGAAATGAACCAACTTGTCCAGACCTTCACCAAGTCAATTTTAACCGGAGACGTCCACGCCTTGTTGGATTTTCATTCGTCTTCTATACAATCTAAGATGGATGAGATAAATTTTTACGAAAAGGTTGTTAAACCTTCCATGTATCGAATTGGTGAGCTATGGGAAAAAAATCAAATCACCGTAGCTGACGAGCACTTAGCGACTGCTACACTTAAATATTTACTTGCTAGTCTGTATACCCCTCATGTCATAAATGAAACAAGTCCAAAGGCTCTTTTATTTTGCATAGAAGGTGAGGAGCATAGCTTAGGTTTAGAAATGGCCCACGAAGTGTTCAAGACAAACGATTGGAATACTCGTTTTCTAGGTTCAAATGTGCCAATTAAGGATATAGTAACGTTTATACAGTCTTGGGAACCACATACAGTGGCTATTTCTATTGGAATGACAACTGAATTACCACGATTGAAAGAATGTATCCAAGAAATTGAAAAGAACCACCCGAAAATGAACATTCTAATTGGTGGCAGACTCATTTCTCACTATACATTAAGCTTTTTAGAGACAGATCAAATAACATGTTTTGATGATTTATTTGAGTTAAACAAATACCTGGCTGATTTCTCTCAGCAAATGATTTCTCTTAAAGTATAACCATTTTTCATTAGGTTTCACTGATAGTTATCCCACATGTCACCTTCAACAATCAATGTTTTTTCGATTGAGTAGGGAGGGCTATAACGTCCGTTGACCTGTAATAAAGGAGTGATCATGTGGAAAATCTTCATTTATGTCCTATCCCTTATTTAATTTTAGATAGGAAATTCACTGTAATGGAAGCATCAAATTCAGGCTATTCTTTTATCAAGGATGGCGAGAATTTTTTATCTATAATAGAAGAAGAGAGTGCTCCTAAATTCTCTCGTATGATTCATAAAAACAGCACAGGGGAAATGGAATTAAATATTAAACAAAACTCTACCTTTGAGTTAGTTGAGTTATTTTACCAGTTTTCAGAGATGCAGCAAGCCTATCATGTTGCGATTATTTCAAAGGATACACAGTACAACAAGGTCTCTGAACAGATGAATGGACTTTTTGATCTGATGGGGAAATCAACCTTCCCTAGAAAAGAACCAAACCTTACTGATGTATTAGCTCAGGTTTCATCTCTTTATTTGAAACTGTCTAATACATCTGATTGGAATCGACAAGAAGTAATGAATAAGATTAAGGAAATTGAAAATCAGCTTCAGAAGAATGTAAAATAATTTATTATATAGGAGAGGTAAATGATGAAATTATTGACTAATATTCTTGAGTTCAACCAACAATTTGTTGAAGAGAAAGCATACGAACAATATCGCACCACCAAATTTCCTGATAAAAAATTAGTTATTCTTACATGTATGGATACACGCTTAGTTGAGCTACTGCCTAAATCAATGAATGTAAAAAACGGTGATATAAAAATCGTCAAAAACGCCGGTGCCCTTGTCTCTCATCCATTCGGAAGTATCATGCGCAGCCTTCTTGTTGCAGTGTACGAGCTTCAAGCAGATGAGGTACTCGTTGTTGGACACCATGATTGCGGCATGAGTGCTTTGGACAGTCACAGTCTGTTGGACAAAATTAAAAGCCGCGGAGTAACCGAAGATACCTTGAACACGGTAAACTACTCTGGTATCGACCTTCACGACTGGCTTAAGGGCTTCAATTCTGTTCAAGAAAGCGTCGCCCATAGTGTCGATATGATCAAACAACACCCACTAATGGACAAAAAAATACCTGTTCACGGCCTTGTCATCTCACCGGAAACAGGAAAACTTGATCTTGTTGTCGATGGATACGGAAACGAAGAGTAAAAAATGATAAAAAAGAGAGGGACGGACCTTAGGTCCGTCCCTCTCTTTTTTTATCTTTTTCCTTCTAGTTTTTCTCCAAGCTCTTCAATTCTTTCAAAATCGGCATTTCTTCCATTTCCTCTTGTGTTACATGTTTCCATTGTATTCCTTCAGGCTTCTCGTACGGCGTGTTTGTTTCAGATATCCCCTTCTCCGTCACGATATAATCGACAGCCAGATCATAAGAATCTCTCGGAATATCTTCTGAGACTAACTGTTCACTAATGATCGTGGTGATGACAGGGACAGGCTTATTTCCTATCTCCCTAATAATGGCATACTCCCTATCAGCATAGCCCTCTCCCTTCCCCAGCCTTCTTCCATCGGGATGAATCGCAACGGAACCGACTACAATTAGATCAATTTCTGGAATGTCAGTCAAAGGACTCACTTTCCCGTATGTATTCATATGCTTGATACTAGCCGCTTTTCTTTCTTCCCCATCTGGCACCCACTCCGGCTTAATCATAACAAAGCCATCCTTCAAGCGTGGTGTTGGAATAAGCAAAGTTTTTTTGTCCTTTAATACAGAAGCTCTAAGAGGAAGCTGGGGAGCATCAGGATTTACTTTTACCACTTGAGCATGTTGATAGACACCTAAACTTTGCACAAACTTAGCAGCACTTTCAGCTCCTTTAAAGTTAGGAATTCGATTCACTAACGGAAATGGGAAGCGGCCGAGCTTTTTCTCCGTAAGATTGTGCCAAACCATCTGTCTAATTTCATCTTTTGCTTTCATTAATTTCCCTCCCTTTTTAATAAATCCTATAAAATAAATAATTGCAAAAACAATTTTTGAATGGATGTTACTTACATGTCAATCTACGGATTATTGGTTCTTATCCACGTCATTACTGCAGTTGCAGGATTAGGTGCAAGTTTTGCCATGCCCGTTGTTATGAAAACTCCGGAGACTTCACAACAAGCGAAATATTCTTTGGATCTCAGCAAAAAATTTGAAGTTTTCGCGAAAGTGGGAAGCATCGTGCTACTCATTACAGACATGCAAAATAATAAAATGACACGTTTGGAATACAACGAACCAACCCAGCAATGATTATTCTGTTTTCGATACCATTTTCTCATTAAAAAATCGATCCTCACAAAAATCCAACACACATTCGATAAAATAGATCGTTTCCCTCGTCATGTCCTCTGAAGCAGACTCACCACTCTTACCTTCTCGAATGGAGAGTGCTTTTTGAATTAACTCACTAAACCTACCGTTGAACCGATCTCTAACCTTTATCAAAGCTTCTCTTTTAGAAACAATTCTTTCTTCCTCTAACGTAATCAAAATTCGACACAGAGTGGAAACAGCAAACTCCACCCACTCGTTTGGAACATAAAGAGGGGCCTTTTCTATCTTCCCTTTCCAGTAACTATAGAGGTTATATTTCATTTCTTCTTTTACGTCCTTCCATGAGATCTCATAGTTCAATTGGTGATCCGTTTTATGAAGGATTCGAGTATTCGCGGCCTTTAATCCATACCATGTGACAGCATTAATATCCCAATGTCCTTTATGAAGCTCACCTTCTGCACAGTATAGATAAGGTTCTAAATCTCGATTCTTTTTCCCTAGATTCTCTCGAGTGAGATACATGCCGTCCATACGGTCTCCATAAGGAATACCGGCCATTTTCTTATGGACTTCTTTCAAAGTATTTTCTTCCCTTATTGTTAAAGGCCTCTTGATAACAGTGACAAAATCTATGTCACTACTGTTCACCTCAAAAGCTCCAAGGGTTATGGATCCATATAAATAGGTCTCGATTATCAGCTCTGCTGGAAATTCACTGAGGAGGAATTTTTCATACGTACTTAACGTTTCTTTTATGACTGGTGGAATATTTGTCATGTTCTTCATCCTTTATCTTAAGGTATAGTATATGTAACTATTTATTTATTAGGAGGACGATTATGAAGGTTAGACGTGCAGTACTTTCAGACGTAGAGGAACTCGCTCAATTATTTAATGATTATCGAACATTTTATCATCAGCCCTCGGACATAGAAGGGGCACGACTCTTTCTTAAGGAACGATTATCTCGTGATGAATCTGTGGTTTTTGTGGTCGTTGATGAAAAAGAAATGGTTGGTTTTACTCAGCTGTATCCTTCCTTTTCTTCGGTTTCACTGCAACCTATGTGGATCTTAAATGATTTGTTCGTTGCACCTCAGGCAAGAAAACAAGGTGTTGGCCAAATGCTCTTAGATGGTGCGAAAGAACATGCAATTCAATCAGGGGCAAAATCTCTCATACTGGAAACCGATTGGGATAATGTTTTTGCTCAAAAATTGTACGAAAAAAATGATTATGAACGAGACACCAAGGTCTTTCATTACACATTGCCTCTCCAGTAATATAAATAGCCGGATCAACGCTCCTTTGTAGATCCGGTTCATTCATTTAAATGATTCGTATCGTTCATAAATCGTACAGCCCGTCCTCGTTCGGTCATTTCCAGTAAATGAAGGGTTGTATCTCCACAGTGAAAGTAAACTTCAGCATCAATCGGAAGTTTTAAAAAAGAGCATAAAAGATTATTGATAACTCCACCATGAGCCACGATGGCAACCCTACTTTCATTAGAAGATTCTGCTATTATTTTAGAGAAAATCATCTCAATTCTCATACGGAATTCTATGTGGGATTCTCCATTTTCAACGCTTTCGTGAAGGTGGTTTGGCATGATAATTTTCTTTGCCTCTTCATAGGATAAACCAGCCAGCACTCCATTATTATGCTCCATGAGATCCTCTTGGAACCGCACCTCACATCCTACTTTTTCAGCTAAAACGGTTGCTGTTTCCTTTGCTCTTTTTAAGGTACTAGACCAAATCACATCCGGTGGATATTCCCTCTTCACTCGATTGGCCATGGCATGAACCTGTTTTACACCATGAGCTGTTAGAGAAAAGTCCGCCCTTCCTTCGTGAACATGTAAAATATCTGCTTCTGATTCTCCATGACGAATCAATAAAATTTCCATAGACGCCTCCTGAATTTTGAAAATTAACATAATTAAAGTTAGATTTTACCATATTGCCAGATTGTTAACAATGATCATATAAAATAGGCATGGTTTCACGTACTCCATGCCCTTTTCACCTATTGAACTTTACCATTTTCGGGAGCTGCATCCTCTGTCCCTCTGATCATTGCATGTAAATTTTGTTTGTAACTTCATATATTGATAGTAAAGTAATGCGTGCCTTCCTTCTCTTGTATGAGGATTGATTCTTGATTGAAGTTGCTTCATGAACATCCGATCACATTTGCAAGATGGTCCATAGCGCTCATAGCATAAGTCATGGGCTTTACATGCCGCATCTACTGCATTTATGGGAGCTCCTGGACCGCTACATCCAGGTCCACACCATCTGTATCCCCGGGGAATACAAAAGCCTGGACGTCTATGATTTTTCCTCTTTTCCATATTGAGCATCTTCCTTCCTGCATATTCTAACGTTTAACTCTCTACCAAAAGGGAATTAGTTTACTATAACCACATAACATAATATGAATTATTTTTGACGGGGTTTGTCCTTTAGCCTAGAAGCACGATAATTATAAAATGTAGGAGGAATTAAAAATGGCAAGTTTTAAATTAAAAGATCAAGCACCTGACTTCACTCTTCCAACCGTTTCCGGTGAGGATTTCTCATTTGAGAAACACCGAAAAGAACATAATCACTGGCATCTTATCGTATTCTTTAGAGGTTCATGGTGTCCTGTATGTCAAGAAGAACTAAGAGAACTTCAAGCAAATAAAGAATACTTCGAGAAACACAATGTGCACTTACTGACCATCTCGAGTGACAAAATGGAAGACTTACAAAAATTTGCAAATGATGAGGATCTGACATTCCCAGTTCTTGCAGATGAAAACCTGGAAGCGATAAAAGCCTATGATGTTTTTTATCATGGAGAGGATGCTCCGTATGAGGACCATGGACAACATGGAGAGCCTGCTTATTTCTTAGTAAACGAAAAGGGTCAATTCCTATATCAGCAACGACAAACAAGCCCATTTGGTCGACCACATGCCAATGAGCTTCGAAAAATTGTTAAATATATTGGAAAAAATATTAAATAGCATGAAAAAGCCGTTTTGACATGTCAAAACGGCTTTTTTTATATTAACGCTAGTTCTAAACTTCTCTGAGCTTCTTTCACAGTAGCCTTTTGGTTCTCATGGTATCCGTATAAAAGTAACACAACGTTTGTATAGATCGCTTTAAAGCGGGCATATTCGAGTTCAATTGGCTGAACTTCTCCGTAAATATTAAAAAATGCTGCTCTTCCTTCTAGTGTTAAGAAACTGTATACCATGTTTAAATCTACTGCGCGATGCCCAATATGTACATCTCCCCAATCAATAATTCCAGAAAGAATTCCTTCTTCATTCACTACTACATTTTTAAAATGAAGATCTCCATGTACAAGTGTTTTTTCTTCTGGTAAAAGGTCTGTAGGTACTTTACTTAGATAATGATGTAGAGTCTCGACTTCGGTAAATAGTTGTAGCTCTCTTATTTTTTGTATATTTTTCTCTAACGGTTCAAATCGTTTCTCTACATCTAAGCGGGCTAATTCGTCTTGTGGCACATAGTACTCTTGCAGTTTCTTTCTATCCACCTTATGAAGAGATTTCATAAAGGCTGCTAGTTTAACAGCTGACTCCTCTCCCCTCTTTACCAACTTCATATGTGAAGGAAGCTTTCCCTTTACATAATGATAGCCAAGAAAAGGCCATGGATACATAGAAGAAGGCTTACCGTAGTATGTAGGTAATGGCAACTCTAACTGTAGATTTTGTTGATGAAGAAATGGTAAAATACCTCCTTCAGCTTCCAGTAATTCCACTGCGATTTCACGCCTTGGGAATCGGAAAACCCATCGATGATTCACTTGAAAAACTGTATTATCGAACCCATAATCCATTATGTTCAGTTGAAGAGGAGCTAACTCGGGAAACTGGGTTCCGATAAGCTCCCGGGCAACCTCTATAGTCATAGCCACTTCTGGCTCCCATACGTTTTGCACATGCATTCCCCATTTCTTCGAGTGTTTTTCTTTGTAGAGATTCCGTTAATTGTGATAAGTTTCAATCAAACAGTAAATTCTATTGAAGGAAAGATTAAAGGAGGAATCATTATGTTACCCGAATCACAGCAACAAATCCAATTGGCTTCTCGCCCAGAAGGAACGCCAACGAATGCAAATTTTCATTACAAAAAAGTGAATGTCCCTCAGCCTTCGGAACGAGAGGTTTTAGTTAAAACCCTTTACCTATCTGTCGACCCTTATATGCGTGGAAGAATGTCCGATGCGAAATCTTATGTAGAGCCATTTCAATTGCATGAACCCTTAATGGGTGGGGCCGTTGGTGAGGTTGTCGAATCAAAATCTGAGCAATTTCAGAAAGGTGATTTTGTTGTCGGTATGCTTCCTTGGCAGGAATACTCCATCGCTACTGAACAACAGGTAAGAACCATCGACCCAAACGTTGCTCCTATTTCCACTCACTTAGGAATTTTAGGATTAACAGGATTAACTGCTTATTTCGGTCTCCTTGATATCGGCCAACCAAAAGAAGGCGAAACAGTCGTTGTATCAGGAGCTGCCGGTGCAGTCGGTTCGGTTGTTGGACAAATTGCGAAAATTAAAGGAGCTCGTGTTGTAGGAATTGCCGGTTCTGATGAAAAAGTGAGCTACCTTACTGAAACATTAGGATTTGACCAAGGAATCAACTATAAAACAACCGATAACATTTATGCTTCATTAAAAGAAGCATGTCCTAACGGAATTGATGTTTACTTTGAAAATGTAGGTGGAGAAATTGGGGACGCTGCCTTAAGTTTACTAAACAAACATGCTCGTATTCCAGTCTGCGGAGCGATTTCTTCTTATAATAAAACGGACAGAGATCTTGGACCTCGTGTTCAAACCAGATTAATCAAATCAAGCGCCCTCATGAAAGGATTCGTTGTGAACGACTACAACGAACGTTTCAAAGAAGGAGCAACTCAACTAGGACAATGGCTTAGTGAAGGTAAACTCTCCTACGAAGAAACCATCACCGAAGGCCTTGACAACGTAACCGACGCCTTCCTCGGACTATTCCAAGGAAAAAACATCGGCAAACAACTCGTCAAAATCGCCGACCCAACTAAGTAATTAATACATTTGAGGGACGGACCTCCATTTCTACTCGAATCCCATTAAATCAACTTTTTGATTAATGGAATGAGTAGAAGAGGTCCGTCCCTCTTCTCTTTCTCGACACATTCCCATGTTTACGTCGTTGTTTAGAACGGGAATGGAGTAGGTATGTATATACAGCGAGAGCGAGGAGGAGCAGGTAGTATGAAGAAGTATCAGTTATATATTAATGGTGAATTTGTCGATGGGACGACTCATGAGTCGTTGGATGTGATTAATCCTGCTACGGAGGAAACGATTTCTTCGATTCAGAAGGCCTCAGAGGAGGATGTCAATCGAGCAATTGAGGCAGCTCATTCCGCCTTTAAGAATTGGGAGAAGGTGCCTTCTAAAGAACGAGCTGCCTATTTATATAAAATAGCCGATAAGCTTGAAGAACGTAGAGATTCATTTGTTCAGATGCTAACAGAGGAAAACGGAAAAACATTGGAAGCTTCTGAAGGTGAAATTGATCTGGCTATTGAGTATTTCCGCTATATGGCCGGATGGGCACTGAGATATGAAGGTGAAATTCTTGAAAGTGAACGCTCCAATGAGAATATCCTGGTTTATAAGAAACCGATTGGCGTCGTTTCAGGTCTCATACCTTGGAACTTCCCTATGTTTATTCTTGCCAGGAAGGTAGCTCCTGCAATTGTGACTGGATGTCCAATTGTGATAAAGCCAAGTCAATATACACCAAATACAGCATGTGAATTTGCGAAGATCATAGACGAAATCGAGCTCCCTAAAGGGGTCTTTAACCTTGTTACAGGAAAAGGATCTGATATCGGAAACCCTCTATCCAGTCATCCTAAGGTACGCATGGTTTCCATGACTGGTAGCTACCCAGCCGGAACGAAGGTAATGGAGGCAGCTTCTAAATCGATTACGAAAGTAAATTTGGAGTTGGGAGGAAAAGCTCCAGCCATCGTAACAAAGCATGCGAATATCGAGTTGGCTGTTGAAAAAATAAAAACATCCAGAATTACCAACTCAGGTCAAGCTTGTACGAATGCTGAAAGAGTGTATGTACATGAAAGTGTTGCCAAAGAATTTATCAGTAAAATGACAGAAGCCATGAAAAACACAGCTGTTGGCGATCCAACGAATCGTGACAATGACATTGGTCCTCTTGTTAATAAGGATCGACTTGATACTGTAACTAAAATGGTGAATACTGCCGTTGAAAATGGAGCCAAAATCCTTACGGGTGGAAAGCCTGTTGATGCCGGCAAAGGCTTCTATTACGAGCCAACCATTCTCGTGGATGTAAAACAGGACATGGAAATTATCCAAGAAGAAATCTTCGGACCTGTCCTGCCAATTATGACGTATACAGATTTTGATGAAGTGATTGAATTAGCTAACGATACAGAGTACGGTCTCTCTTCTTCTATTTTCAGTGAAAACTTACATGAGATTATGAGAGCAGCCAACGAACTGCGATACGGTGAAACCTTCGTAAACCGTGAAAACTTTGAAGCAATTAACGGCTTCCACGCTGGTCGAGGTCAATCCGGTATTGGTGGAGCTGATGGGAAGCATGGTTTAAACGAATACCTTGAAACTCATGTTGTTTACCTGGAGTATGATGAGAACTATAAAGGATAAA
Source organism: Rossellomorea aquimaris TF-12 (assembly GCF_001648555.1). Lineage (GTDB taxonomy): Bacteria > Bacillota > Bacilli > Bacillales > Bacillaceae_B > Rossellomorea > Rossellomorea aquimaris. The sequence continues at coordinate 390,154 of NZ_LQXM01000030.1, forward strand.
TGAAGAAAGCCTATCTGAGTGCCTTTTCAGATAGGCTTTTTATTTTTTCGTACTATTTTTGCCCATAAAAAAAGCCCTATATCCATAGGACTTATTGAAAATACATTCAGTTGTATTATGAAACAATGAAGAAATTTGCCATTGCGATAAGAAGTAAGATAATAGCAACTCCAGAACTCATCCAAAGAATATCGTTGAAATCCATTTTCATGTCAGTTATTTTTTCTTTGTTTAGCATGGAACTTCACTCCCTTGAATATTTTCAATAAATCCAATGATTTTAAAAGTAGATAAGTCAAAAGCTGGATTGGTTGATGCAGAACACTGTGAACATTTAATATTTGATACATTCATCGTTGTACGAAATTCGTTTTCACATTGTGTGCACTCCAGAATGTGTAGATCTCTCTTCTTTCCTTTACGATCAAATTGTATGCGCTCTCTACCTCGGTTAATGTATGTCACTTTTTTTCTCTCCTGTCAAGTTTTATTTACTTAATATTTACCCCCTCTTCAAAGGTTGAAACATTTTTTATGTAATTTTTTCTAAAAAAATGGAGAGTTTCACCAAATTGTTCTAGATACGTAGACTTAGAGAGTTTGACCTAACAGCCCGTTTTCAAAAAAACCAGCCTCAAGGGGCCGGTTACAATCTCTTTTCCATATAAACTTGACGGTGACCTTTAGGGAAATCCTCTACCACACCAAATTCTTTGTATCCTATTTTTTGATAAAAATGAGGTGCTTGAAAACTAAATGTATCAAGGATCACCACATAACATCCTTTCTCCTTGGCATACTCTTCAATCTTCCTAATTAGTTTCGTACCATACCCCCCTTGTCGATATTCTTCCGCTACCCAAAGGAAATCTACATGTAAATGGTGCCAGAACATTTCACCTACTATACCACCGACAATCTCCTCTTCATCATTTCTCATAACAAAGCTAACTTTTTCAAGTGGCGTTTTCGTTTCTTCTTCAATCTGGGACATATTGTACTCAATCAATTTCTTTCTTATATAGTCACTATCTTCATCTATCCATTGCTTAGAAATCTTCAAACCCTTCCCCTCCTTCATTCAATTATTTTTCCTTACTTCTATTAACAGGTCAAGTTTACTTTATTTACCTAATTCACGTTTAAGAAGTATCCATGCCGTTTATAGAATAGTAAGGTTACAAATTTTCAATAAGGAGGAGTTCCATGTCTTTAAAGAAAACGATAAGCGTTTTAGAAAACTTATACTTACAAAAGCCTGATAAACTATTAACCTTGTACTTAAATACAGATCGAAGAGACCAGGACCAACAAGGTGGCGAATGGAAGATTGCGTTAAAAAATGGATTCAACCGATTAGAAGAATATTTAGAAAGCGCCCCTGAAGAATTGGATCGATTGAAAACCCTCCGGGAAAAAGTAGAAAACCATGTTTACAGCTTAGAAAGGGATTTGCCACGAAGCTTTATCATTTTTGCTTCTGCTGATAGTGGAATATGGGAAACCTTTGAACTTCAAGTACCTGTTGAGACCAACTTTTATTGGGAAGAGAATCCTAACCTCAACCAATTAAAGGCATTACACAATCAATATCCATTGACAGGTCTTGTTCTCCTGCAACAAAACCAAATTAAAATTCTCACTTCTGTATTTGGGCAGCTTGAGACGAAAGAATTTATGGAATTTGATCTCGACACTGAGGATTGGAGAACGTATGAAGGACCCCACCATGCGGACATCAACGGTGGAGGAAAAGCCAATCAACAAGAAGAATATGAAAATCGGCTAAAAGCGAATCAACAGCGATGGTGGAAAAGCCTTGGAAGTATTCTTGATAAAAAAGCCGCCGATGAAGCTTGGGAAAAAATCGTTCTCGTTGGTGATAAAGAAGAGGCTAACGTATTAGAAGAAAGCATGAACAAAAAGGTACATGAAACCATTCAGAAGAACTTATTAAATGAAAATGAGCATCGAGTTGTTGAGAAATTATTAGCTTAGAGGAAGGACTCGCATGGAAATGTCTGTGCGAGTCCTTTTTATTTTTAGATTTCAATTTATCTCTTATCTTTTTCCTTTAATACAATATCTTCTTCTGAAACTTTCTCAAATTTCATTACTTTTTCATATGAAACTAAATGATCGTTAGTAGCCCAATCGACTAACGAAGTAATAATATATTCATCCTTTTTCTTGTGAACGGATAGCTCGGTAGAAATATACTCATTTTCTTTGTGGTCAAGTCTATAGAATACATACGTGTAATTTTCAAAACTGTGTATAGAGAAACCATTTTTTTGAGGGTTTGCTAACATCTCATTCTGAACTTCTACTGGTACGTCCTCAATGTTAAGGACTTCGTATTCGACCTTTTGACTCCTCATTTTATAAATAGAGAATGAAAGTATAAGAACGACTATCATTAAAGTTATTGAGAGTGATTTTTTCAACCTTTACCTCCATCTTACCTTTCCCATATTATATATCATGTCAAAACTCTACTCGAAAAACAGGCACACGCTCCTGATCACTTCATACAATGAAACTAGGAGGTGTGTGCCCGTGCTTTCTCGTATAAAATGGTTATCCTTTTCGATTGAATTATTTTTAGCTGTTCCCATATTCGGAAATATTGCTGGTGATGGTATTCCTTTTCTCTTATGTTTAATTGCTCTGTGGCATTTTGGGGTGTTGGTTATCTCCAGATCTGAAGATCAACCGATTCTCGGCAGTGTTCTTGGTATTATCGCGTCTTTCCTAAATTTTTTCCCGGTCATTCGATTAATTGCCCATGCCGTTACGGCCATTGTACTTATTTTTGAAATTCAGAAAGCTCCTGGGATGGAGTAATAGTAAAAACGCAGGAGTTTTGAACTCCTGCGTTTTCATTTTAACTGGTTCCAATCCCTTTATCCGGTGTTTTCGGCTATTTATGGGGATGCATCCTCAGTTTATGCGTATGAATCCTGGTTTTATGCGTAAGATTCCCACTTTTATTCGTGAAAAACACTCATTTATCCGTTTCACTGTGAATAATAATAGTGATTCTAATTGAAATCCCTTTACTGAACGACTCCACCTGCATTTACATATCTAGCATTAAATTCCTGGACGAATTGGTTAGCAATTTCAGTGTCATGAATGATAAGCATATTTTCATCATTTACGTTGTTGCCATTTTCGCTCCAGTTGGTAGAGCCCACAATAACCGTTGGATCACTGTTTGTATCGGCATCAATAATCATAGTTTTGGCATGAAGCTTTCGGCTTTCATTCGCCGTGTAAACTGGGGCTGGATTTGCCCAGCGTGTATTTGGGTTGTTTGTGCTTGTCTGGGAAGCGGTTCTTCCTGTCATTTCAATGCTTGCAGACCACCATTGGTTCCAGAAGCTGGCATCAAATAATCCTTTCACATCAAATCCTGTTAATGTTCCTTGGTTATCAAGGTAACTGCCTTCCCATTTGTTCTTTAATTCGTCAACAAGTGCTTGATCACTCCATGCAAAAATGGTGAAATATGCACTTTCATCTGCTTCGGTTTTTACAAGCTCTGTCATATGGCCAACGGCATCGTCACCAGAAGAGAAATAGACTTCAACTGTCTCTCCACCAACCGTAACAGAGTGAGGAGTGTTGTCTATTTTTCTCGTACTGAAGTTTGCAACGGTGTTATCAGGCGTCGTTGTGCTACTTCCCCACATTTCCTCAAATTCAGTTTTATAAATAGAAGCAAGCTCAGGAGAATGAACCTCTACTACATGCTGTTGATTGCCATCTAATATTCCTTGATTCATGTTTTCTTCAGAACCATATAATCCTGTTACAGTAAAGTTCCAGCTTCCTGTGAATACCCATTTGTTATCTACAAGGGCAAATTTGTTGTGCATTTGGTTTCCTGGAGAATAGTAGCTATTGGCTTCCTTTAATTCCCCTTCAACAAATAGATAGCCTGTCATATCAGAGCTTCCGACCGTAACCGTGCGTTGTTGGAAGTCATTAAAGCTAGCTGGCAAGCTATATTCTGCTCGTTTCGCTGCATCTTCTACTACAAACATAGGAGAATCAGATAAGATATGAACATCATCTGCGGTTCCAACAACTTGATCTTGTCCACGAACTAGTTTTTCTAAGTATAATCTCATTGTTTCATAACGTTCTGTATAGTGAGGGTCTGTGGCATCCTTTGCATCTGCCAGAACTCTAACATCTACGCCCTGTGCCGCTTTTTGAATGAGTGTGTCGATCACTCTTGGTAAATTGATTTCATACGTAGCTAAATCAATGGAAGTCGTTGCCTCGTTTAAACGTTTAAGTAAACGATTTTCTAAATTCACATTGTAATTTGCATCATTTCCACTAGAAGCATATTGTGTGGAAGCACTTTTATTAAAATAAACATTCATAGCCCCAAGCTCCTCGCTTACATTCGTAAGAGATTCTCCTGAGTTCGTTGAAGACGTCTTTGAATTCACTCCTTTAGGTGTACCCAAGCCGCCTTCATATGTAGTTGTTGATGTGCTCCAATTCGATGATAAAGTACCATCTACAGTGCTGTCGTTTCGTTCCATTGTCGCCTTTGTATTATTGTCCCCGGCATACCAGTTATTTACTTCATCAATAACCGTCCCGCTCGCATCTTTTAAATAAAGAACTTCACTTGAATTTCCAAGTCCTCCAGTATAAATCAAATTAGCCGGGATACTAGGAATCGTATCATCACTCGTTCTTTCTAGTAAGTAAAATCCGTTTGCTTTGACTGTTCCGCTTAATGGAATACTAGGTGTTCCATCTTGAGCTTCCAACACCCATCCGTCAAGAGACATGCTCGATGATGTTCCGTTGTATAATTCAATCCATTCATCATTGTATGAAGCAGTTGTCCCCATCCAGGCTACCTCATTAATCACCACTGATTTAGAAGCAGCTGCTACTCCCTTTTCCATGGTCTCTTGAGGCTGTACAAGTCCCCCTAGAAGTAAAAACAAAATACTTACGACAGATAACGATACCTTTTTATTTCTCATTGCTTTCCCCTTTCAAAAATAGATTACAATTCTAAAAAAAAGATTACAATACTAGTATATTTTGTCGTATTTTGTAGTGTAATAGGCTAAAAGACATTATTTTTCTAATTATTTTGTAAATTAAATATAAAGATTGTAAATGTTCTAATCTTTTTTCCTATGTAACTTCCTTTAATTTCTTAAATATGTGAAAAGACCTTATAATAAGAGTTTTTCCATCTAGTTCAAAAGGACCGTGCTGTCGAAAAATCGTTACTTCGCCGAAAAATTTCAAATTCCGCTGATAAATGACGGGTTTTCGCTGATATATATCTTACAACATAAAAAAGGACCCTTAACGGATCCTTTTCAAATCAATAATATATGAATGCAAAGATAAAATTAATGAGGATAAACAGAACTAACCCTATTTTCACTGGACCCATTCCGAATGTAATGGCCTTGATTTCACCGGCATCCTGTCCTGTCCATCCCCGTATACCAGCATTAAATTGATTGCTGGACTGCTTCGTAAAAAAAGTAAATAACCATATGGCACAAAAAGTGACGAGCCCACCAACGAAAAAAGTGTCGACTGCTTTCCAACCAAAGGCTAGTGAAACAATCCAAAATACAATGGCTTCAATGGAGATGGTCAATAAGATTATACTTAAAGACTTTTTCATTCCTTCACCCTTCCTTTTTTACCTTTCAAAATCCCATTCTTCTTTTAAAACAAGATACAGAATTAACAGGGTATCTTCTAATTCTTCATAGGTTTGTTCCTCCACCTCTAACCCTAGTTTGGGATAGAGAATAAAAGCCAGCTTTCTCGTTAAATGATTTCGTTGACCCAATGGCAGTTGCAAGAAACGATTGCTGTATGTTTTCAGTAAATTCCATTCCTTTGTTCCAAGCTGATTCAAATTCCATGTTTCTATTACGAGGTCTTCTTTCCTAAGCCCTCGACGATTGATTTCCTTCTCAATGGCCTTCATTTTTTTCTTTTTCTTCACTTTTTCCTCATGAACCACTATGGTACCTGCGACCAGATCACCGATTCGTTTGTGCTTAGAGTGAAGATAAAGCATGGTCATACCAATGAAATAAAAAGCAGGTAATGAATCAATTAATCTCAAAAGATTTCGTATAAAGCTTGATAACAGGGTGATGCTGTGACCATTTTCTTGGATGACACGAATACCGAGCACTCTTTTCCCTACGGTTTTTCCTCCCCAGAAAAATTCCAAGAGGAAATAGTACCCCCAGTTGATAGCGAAAATGGCGACAATCCCGATGCCAAATACATATGAAGGCATGGATTGTAAAAAAAAGAAATCCGCCTGACCGTATGTAATTATCAGAAGGACAATGATAATCAATAGATTAACCGCCATTAAGATGAGTTGGTCCAGAATAAAGGCTGCTGCTCTGCTTCCTAATCCAGCAGGCTGAAACTGCAGTGATACATATTCAGGAGTTTTAATATCAACTTGATTATCGTACATGACAGCTCCCCCTCCTTTGGTTTAATTTTCCTGTTTTTGTTTCTATTCTTCTATAGAATTACTATAATAGTAGATATGATAAATCCAAAACAAGAAGGTGTTTTAATGAATGTGAAGCAATTTATCAAACAGCACCGTGAAGAGTGGAAGGAACTTGAAGAGCTCCTTACTTCCCTTCGTAAAAACAAGAATAAGACCGGAAAAAATATAGATAAGTTTCAGCGACTGTATCAAAAGGCTGCTCAAAATCTATCTTATAGCCAAACCTATTTTCCGAATGAAGAGGTTACGTCTTACTTAAATGGTTTAGTATCTAAATCTCATAATCTTTTATATAAAGATCAGATTTCAAGTATGAAGCAGGTTCGGCGTTTCTTCTCCACTACTTTTGTAGGCTTATTGTTTGAGCAATGGAAGTTTGTTCTGATTGCACTGGGGCTATTCATGGTTGGAGCTATCGGGGCTTACCTCTCCGTACTGAATGACCCATTAAACATCTATTCCATACTCCCGGCTAATATCTCGCAAAACGTTGATCCAACGACTCTCGGACAAAGTGACGGTGAGGTGGATTCCTCATTTATGTCTGCTTCGATTATGACGAATAATATTAAGGTCGCCTTTTTAGCTTTTGCTGGTGGTGTTACGTTTGGATTACTCACTGTTTATATGATGGTTTATAATGGCATCATTATCGGAGCCTTAGCTGCTCTGTTTTGGCATCACGGTAAAACATACGAATTCTGGGCTTATATCGTTCCTCACGGGATGATTGAGCTTACAGCTATTTTCATTGCAGGCGGTGCAGGACTGTTAATGGGCTATAAGCTTTTTGTTCCCGGTCGTTTTACGAGAAGCTTTCAATTAAAGCAACAAGCAAAACGATCCGTACAATTACTACTGGGAACGGTTCCACTCTTTGTGATAGCTGGGATCATAGAAGGATTCATTACGCCTGCTGCCATTTCTCTTGAAACAAAATATATGGTTGCCTTTGTAACGGTCATCGGTTTAATTTTATATGTTACCATTGGCAGGCTGCGATGGAATAAAGCTAAGTTGAACTTACAATAGTCCACGATTCATCATATCGATATAATACGAAACAGCTGTTGTTGCCAGTTTCTCTTCCCGGGCCTCCACCATTAGGAGGCCATTTTTTTCCCATTTTGCTTTTTCTCTTTTTTTGACAAGCGCTTGATTTTGCGCCATGCTTTTCACCATTGCGCTTTGAACATCTACAGGCTCTGACTTTAAGTTTTTTAATAAGGTTTCATCTTCAATTCCTATCGTTAAAAAGAGGTGTCTTCTTCTTAGCCTTTTTAAATAGAGTAAAGCATTATCTTCATGAAGAAATGTGTGAACATCACTGAACAACAATAGTAAACTTCTCTTCTTCTGTTTCGTTTCAAGGTAATGAAGGACGACGGCATAATTAGATTCTGCTGTATCTACTGTGAGGTTATACACTTGATGAATGATGGTTTGAAGGTGTTCCATTCCTTTAGCAGCCGGGATGAAGACCTTGACATCTTTACTAAAAGCGAGAACAGACACATAGTCTCCTTTTTGTAAGGCTGCTGCCGCAACGGTTAATGCTGCTTCAATGGACTTCTCTAATCGGTTTCCCCGTTTGAGCTCTGCCCCCATCATTCGTCCACAATCGATGAGAATGGTTATATACTTACCATGTTCAGGTTCGTATTCGTTTGTCATGACTTCTTGAAGCTTTGCTGTTTGCCGCCAGTTTATTTTTCGTGGATCGTCACCAACGACGTAGCTTCTAATCTTTGCAAATTCTCCAACACCGCTTCGTTGTTTGCGAATCTTTACACCGTCATACAACAGGAATTGCTGAGCACTCTCTATGACTTTTTTAGTTTCAGACAAATCCGGAATGACTTTTACTTTATCCACTAGCTCTATTGCATTTTGCTTTTCCCATAAGCCTAATATACTCCTGTAACGAAGATAGAGCTTTGACAGCTTATAATCTCCTCTAACGTGAGCTACCGTATCATAATAGAAGGTAGAAGTGGAGTTTCCAGCAAGCTTTCCTTGTAAGGGAAAACGGACAATAAAGCTTTGTGGTGTACCGTCTATCATTCGGATATTTGTTTCATGGTGAGAAGAATTACTCACATGGAGCTCCACCGTGTATTGAAGTCCTCTTTCTAGTTGATCAGTTATTTTCCGCTTCACTTTCACCTCTTTTTTCCCTGGTGAAAGAAGTAAATCGAATAAGCTAAAAGCTAGAAATAGTCCATTTACAATCAGGATGACCTGCCAGGATAATTGGAAAATCGCTCCTACTAATAGACAAGCAGAGACTGCAAAATAAAACAGCAATAACCGTTTCGTTGGCACAATTCCTCTATCTTGGAACAGTAATCGACCCAACAAGGTCCTGGATGATTTGGTCAATGGTCACTCCCTCCAATTCTATATGAGGAGATAATTGAATACGATGTCTGAGGGCAGGTCGTGAAACAATCTTGATATCATCTGGTGTCACATAGTCTCGTCCCGAAAGGTATGCCCATGCCTGACTGGCTTTTCCAATGGAAATCGCTGCTCTCGTACTGGCTCCAAAGCGAATCGACTCAGACTCCCTCGTTCGGCGGACAATTTGCATAATATAGTCTAGAATCGAATCATTTAATGTGACTTCTCCTATTTCTTTTCTAATGGCTAAAAAAGACTCAATGTCGAGGACTGCATCAATGTCATTCCCATAACTACGATTCTCAAGTACTTGCTTTAATACACTTTTCTCCTCTTCAAAAGCAGGAAAATGCATATCCAGCTTAAACAAAAATCGATCTTGTTGTGCCTCAGGCAGAGGGTACGTTCCTTCAAATTCAATCGGGTTTTGAGTAGCTACTACAAAGAATACGTCAGATAATGGATATGTTTCTCCTTGAATCGTTACTTGCTTCTCTTCCATTGCCTCTAATAAAGCTGCTTGAGTTTTTGCTGGAGTGCGGTTGATTTCGTCAGCTAAAAGAATATTCGTGAAAATAGGACCTTTGATGGTTTGGAAACCGCTATCCTTCATGCTGTAAATCGTGCTTCCTGTAATATCACTTGGAAGTAAATCTGGAGTGAATTGGATTCGATTAAAATCTCCCCCCAGTAAATGAGAGAGTGTTTTGACCATTTGGGTTTTGCCTGTCCCGGGGACACCTTCAACTAATACATGACCACCTGCCAGAATAGCAGATAACAAGAGTTTAAGATTCGTACTTTGACCTACAATCCGAGATTCATATTTCTCCATTAAGGACGCGACTTCTGGTTTCAACGCTCCTCCACCTCTTTCCTGATTCTATTTATCTTTTTAGACCAGAGTAAATATTCCTGTTTACTGAGGCTTTCTTTGTCTATGATTTCATGTAAACCTTTGAGAAGACCTGGGATTTCTTTCCGAGGAATTCCCATGATTTTTCGAGCCAGCTGCTCTTCTAAATCCACCCAATCCCTGGTTGTAGGAATACCCCATTTTTCTTGAAGCAATCCCCGAACATAGTCAGATTGAATGTTTATCGAGTCCCTATATTGACGTCCCTTTAAATACCATGCTCCTAGTGCTTTTATTCTTTCATCACTGAAGCGGACGGTCTCTTCTCTTGGTACTAAAATGGACCCAAAGCGTTTGCCCCGATACCACAGCCATAATAATGTGAAGATGACACATTGCAGAATAATAAGTAAAAACCACTTTGGATAAAGAGTGTGAACAGGTGCTCCCCCTTCTCCCCCATGGTGATACTCATCAAATAAAATCTTTTTTTCTGATGTCATTCCTTCTTCCAACAAGGAAAGAACAAGATGAAGATGATCTCTCGTTAAAATGCGCTCATTCATTAACCAATTTGGGGAATTCGAAACAATTAAATCCCCTTCCCCCACTTTTCGTTTTAAAGCCAGAACTCCCAGTTCGTCTTGTAGTAAAATGTCATCTCTTTCATTTGGGACAAGTCGGACATCCGATAGAAGATCTCCTTGATATGTATGACCCTCAGCATCTTTAATCTTTTCTTTATCCTGTTCTGCTTCGGGATATTTCGTTTTAATAGAAAACATGTCCTTTGGGTTTTCTTTAAAAAGGAGAATGGTGTTTCCAGCTTCCATAAATTTTTTATAGGCATTCATGTCTTCTTCACTGGAAATTGCGAAAGGTTCTACCATAATGAGTACTTGATCCTTAGACTCCAAAGATAAGTAGGCAGGTGAATGAGACCATCGTTTCACTGAACCCTGCTCATTTTCCAAGTATGTATAAACTGCTTTTGTACCAGTAGGAGCGGGAGACTCTGAATCGTATGGAGGATATTCCTGAGGCTTGTGAGATCCAAGGATGTAGCTCAGGATTAAAAACAGAGCAAGAAGAAAGGCGAGCCATATCCATGCTTTTAGATTTACATTTGATTTCAACGCTATTCATTCCACCTTTCCTCAGAGACATTAAGCAGATGCTTCCCTCTCCCTGTCCATCCAACTCTTGGCTTCATTTCGATACTTTTCATACTCTTCCTTCAGTATAAATCGTTCTCCATAGGCTACTTCATCAAATAAAATGGCGAGGTGATAGAACCTGTCTGCCTTACCTTCATGAACCCTTCTAAGCTCTTCGTAATAATCCCAGTTCGTTTTCCAAACTCTCGCCTCAAGCCATTCCTTCTCGTGAAAAAATAATAGTAAGGCCAGGAACATATGACGTGTGGCTAATGAATATTCTTCTAATTCCTCTTGTCGTTTTGCTTCTGCTAAATGACTCTCAAAGGACCACTGCATTTCATTCATCGTTTGTAGTGGTTTATTGTAGCGGAACTTCCGTCTGCGAAGCCCATTACGGATCGAAAGCGTCAACGTTACAAGAAGAACCAACACAACAACAATGATGATGATAATGAATAAACTTGACGCCACTTCACTGGTTGGAACCAAAGAAGGAAAAAGGTTGGCCAGCTTTTCAGCTAGCCACTCTTTTGCATTCTCCCACAGTTTTGTAAGGACGTTTTCTGATGCGTACGCCTTATATTCAGAACCATTCAAAATATCTTGCATCTTATCTCGTGCTACATCTTCTTTAAACACTTCTATCATCACCTAGCTTTCACGAGGAAATAGGTTCATTATTGAACTGCATTATAGTCATCGATCATTTCATTTAAGTCGTCTCCATCATGTCTTGTTTTTAAATCCAGGAACATAACACCGTAACCTACCGCGAACACCATTCCTGTAAACAATGAAACCAGATTAATAATCATGCCATACACTACACTGTTTCCTAGTAGAGCTCCAAATGACAATTCAAAGGCAATGCTTACGATTCCAACAATGAGTGAGAATATAATATATAATCCCATAAGCACCCACGTGCGTTTTTTAGTTAGTGTCCAACTTCTTGAAATTCCTGGTGCATCATTTTCTAATACAACCGCCCCAAAGTAAAAGCTCCAACGAGTCAGTAAGTAAGCAATTCCTACAGCAACGGCTAAAAATGCGATAATAGCAAAGATGATACCAACTGAAGGCTCCATAAAGACTCCAAATACTCCACCACCTATACCAATTATGATCATTGGCACAACGATGAGTCCAAAAACAATAAGTCCAAATAAAATACTGCTTCCAATGATCGGCCAAAAACGAGAGAATGCTTGTTTAATAACCTTCTTGACAGTATACTCTTCATTTTTGCGAATATGATTTAAGGCAAAAAGGATAGCCGCTTCTGCGACAGGTAATAGAATAATAGCAATCAAACCAATTAATGCAATTCCTATTTCTGCTGCCATATTGATGGGTTCTGACACAGCAACTGTTTCTGTATTAAAGCTATTTATAATATCCTCAATCCAGTTCCCACTATTACCGGCAGCTCTAAAGAAGCTCGTGCCTGCTGCTAATTGGATGAGTCCTTGTAGTAAATAAACAGGTCCTACTAATATTAAATAAATCAGAAAAAAGTCTTTAAAGCGATTTTTACTTAATCGAAACGTATGGTCCAGTATTTCACCAAACCCTTTTGGTCTACTAAATTGTTCATTCATACTTTTACCCCCATTAATAAATATTCAAAAATTGACAATATATCGTTTATTTTACCATTAATTATCCTATTTCGGTCTAGTAATGTAATATTTTGTTATTATTTCCACTTCGCACCCTCCCTCCTTTCATTCATATCTTCGATTGGAGGGATTATGACTTTATTAGAGGTAATTTTTCAATACGATTTCTTCAATGGCTTTGTCAAACCACCCCTTTCTTTCCTATACGAAAAAGAGACCCAAAAAGTTTTATTTTTCAGGTCCCTTTTTTCATTTATTTAACTAAATCATGCTTGAAGGCGTAAATGACTGCTTGTGTTCTATCTTGAACATTTAGTTTTGAAAGGATATTGCTTACGTGAGTTTTCACTGTTTTCAATGCAATAAACAATTCATCGGCAATTTCTTGATTGGTCTTTCCTTGTGTCATAAGAAGAAGGATTTCCAGTTCACGATTTGTTAGTTCTTCGTGGGGCTTAGAGACTGTTCTCTGTCTCATTCTTGTCATCATCTTTCCTGTCACTTCCGGCTCTAAAATCGACTGACCACTATATGTTTTCCGAACAGCTTCTGCAATTTCACTTGCCTTTGACGTTTTCAGCATATAGCTGACAGCTCCAGCTTCAAGCGCAGGATACACCTTATCATCATCTAAAAAGCTCGTTACGATAATAATTTTGGCGTCCGGCCATTGCTGAATGATTTCTTTCGTTGCTTGAATTCCGTCCACTTCCTTCATCACGAGGTCCATTAAAACAATATCTGGACGTAATTCGAGGGCTAGCTTTACTCCTTCTTTTCCATCGGATGCTTCACCTATCACTTCGATATCATTTTGAGCTGAAAGATAGGATGATACACCAATCCGAACCATTTCATGGTCATCAACAAATACTACACTAATCATTTTTTTCACCTACATCCTCGATTACGGGTACCTTAACTTCCAAGCGCGTTCCTTTGTTGGGTACACTTATAATTTTAAACGTTCCACCAATTTCAATGGCTCGCTCTCTCATATTTTGAAGTCCATAAGAGCTAGTCACTTTCGATTCATTTACATCAAATCCTTGCCCATCATCCACTACCCGAAGAATGATGATGGATTCTCTTTTGATCAAGCGAACGTCAAGGGACGTCGCTTTTGCATGCCGAAGAGTATTGGAAACAGACTCCTGCAAAATTCTGAACAAGTGATCCTCAACCCCTTTATCAAGAGGCATATCTTCGACTTTCCATTCAATATCCAATGGAACTTTCTGTGATAATTCGACCAGTAGCTCCTTCATTCCTTCTTGAAGATTTTTTCCCTTTAGAGCAACGGGACGAAGGTGGAGAAGAAGAGCTCTCATTTCCAGCTGAGATTGATGAATCATTTCCTCTACCATGCCCAGCTGTTTTTCCTCGTGTAACGAGCGAGTGGACGATGGGGTTTCAGTAATAGCTGACATCAGCATAGAAGCGGCAAATAACTGCTGACTAACGGAATCATGAAGCTCTCTTGCTAGACGATTTCGTTCCTGTGAAACAATTTCTTGAATTCTCTTTTCTTGTTCTTCTGCTTTTTCATTGGCCAGTTTTTGAGAGTACCGGGTTTGATCTGCAATATGCTTTCTTAAGGTATCAACCTTTTTCCAAACTTGTTGTAATTCTGTCGTGGTAGCTTCAGGAATTGAAACCGTTCTCCCTTGTTCCACCTGCATAAGGGCGTCTTCAATTTCTCCCAGCTGCTTTTTATTCGTTAAGCCTGATTGAATGCCAAACCCTACTCCCAGGAGCAAAGTGACTACAAGAATAAAGACGCCTCCTGGGATATCCATCATTTGAACCTCCCAGAGGAGAGACCAATCCTCTAATGGATATAAGTAAAAGAATGAGATAGCCAGGAAGACCAGGACCAAGAGGGAAAAAAGTAAACCGGCAACTATTTGTTTTCCGACTGTACTCATATTCTCTTCACCTCTAAATCACCAATCCACATAGAGGTAACAATTTTCACCTTCTGAACAGCTGTATCATATCCTGGAGTTTGATAGTACAAGGATTGATTAATAGCCTTTGGTTCCACTTGATCAAACAGTTCAATTGATCCAGCTAAAATTGAGTGATGAACGCTGACTTCCACATCATAGGGAACTAAAATTTCAATATTTCCTAAAATGTTTCGAATGGTTACAACGGTAGTTCCTTTCGGTAGCACCGTATTTCCCATGTCAATCACAGAATCTCCTATCAGACCTTGAATATTAATGTCGTTCCATTCGTACACATCTTCTGGTGTTCTCTTTGGTCCGAACCACTCGTTTTGGATAGCTGATTTCTTCATCACCAGTGGTTCTTGTGACTGGGTAAAGGTGTCTTTTATGGAAGGTGTAATATACTTAGGATGCTTTTTGGAATCCGCAAAACGAACGATTATGAAAAGTAAAATAGCAAAAAGTAAAAATTTAAAGGCCACCGTATTCAGTATATTGATGGCTAAGCTAATGATCCCAAACCATAATAGAAGCTTACCTGACGTTTTGGGTAATCTTTTTCTTCCAATATAAATACAAAATGCAGCGAGTACCAGAAAGACGAGAACCCCCCCATCATAAAAGGAGACTTCTAAAAGAATGAGTAATGTACCAATCAAAATAATCCAACTAATTCCATCTGACCGTAAACGATTGAACAAGGGGGTTCCTCCTTTCCGAATATATGTAATGGATCTTTCCCTTGAAATCATGAAAGGGGGTGAACCTTTTGGCTCCCCCTTTATTACTAACTAGAACTAGAATACCATGTTTTTTTATGAAAGTGCTGCCGTTTCCTCTTTTTTCATTTCTTTTTCCAATTTTGCTATTTTAGCATCGATGGTGTTTCGATAATAGGATGAGTTTACTCCATACTCTAACTGATCTAAATACGTTTCTATTTCGTTAAATTTTGAAAATGTCTGATCGTTATAGCTTGAGGATGATTCTAGTACTGAATTCATTTTATTATGCGCTCGAGCAATGTTCTCTCGGCCCATCAGTTCCATTCGCTTAATATACATATCCTTTAATTTATGTTTCATCTCTTCATATTTGCGTTCTAATTCTTGAAGTTCCTTAGAAGCATTTATTTTCGACTCAGCGATCCGTTCCACACGTTCTTCGTAATACGTTTGTTCTTGACGTGCAAACTCATACAGCTCATCTTCGTTGGCACTTGAAGCGACTTCTGCTTGATATTTTCGTTTTTCAGCTAGCTTAGACGCTTGCTCATATTCTTTTCGAAATTCCTCTTTCAGAAGATATTGCCTTTTCACGAGCTTTCTAACTTTTTCTACCTCTTGCTCACATTGTCTTAAGTATTGGTTTAAGACGGCTATCGGATTTTTCTTTTCTTTCTTATCTAATGCTTCGTGCAGGTCAGACATGACCGTATTTTTCATTCTCTCAAATAAGTTTGCCATATATTGAACTCTCCTTTAGTTTTTGTTTAATTGAGACCATTCTCTTTCAAAATTTTTGAATGGATCAGTTGTTTTTTCTTGAACAATATTCTCTTCTTTTTTCCAGTTCTTATAGATGATGTAGAGGATGTATAGAGCGACTAAACCGATAAGGGCTGGAAAATTAGATACGGTAGCACTGAATGCCGCTAATCCAATCAAGGCCCAGATGATTTTTTTAAATGTGGAGTCGGATTTCACAAACTCCTTGAAGCTGTAATACATAATCAATAAGCTAATGGCTAACCCGACAATCGGTCCTAAATTAGCAAGCAGGACGATGGCGGCAATCCCTCCAGCTACTAGCAATCCAAATTTTTTCATATGTTATTGCCTCCTTTCTTCTTCATGTCTCTATCCTACCTACTTTTTGAATTTCTCATAACGAGCTCGAGCTTTATTTTCTAATAGGACTTGAGACTTAGTGGGAGTAGGACTGGGTTGAGTGGCAGGGGTTTGTTATGTAAACTTTGTTGTTAATGAGACCAATCAGAAAGAGTGTAATATATGTATATTTTTGGAAAATGACTTATATCATTTGGCAAACGGCTCATAAAATCGGAAAATGGCTTAAAAAATTTCAAAACGGCTTATAAATCAGAATTCCGGCTTATAAGATGGAAGTCGAAGGTGTGGACTTTAAAAAAGTTCACATAAAGAATCGTATTAACTGACACCTAAGCTGCGTCTTGAGTAGAAATACGAGTTATTTTATTACTAAAGCAGACGAATGAACCCCTGATTTCATGTATCAGAACGTGTATAGTGGGTAAGCATTGAACTATTCCAAGGATATCAACTTGCCAAGTATGAACCCTTACGGTAGTACATTCTCAGCCAAACACTAATGGAATGAACCATGGCCAGAACTCATGGTATAAAACATTCTTGAAATAAAAGAAGGTCCGTCCTCAAGAGAGGGACGGACCTAAATGTTTAGTTTGTTAGTTCAAGGAATTCTTCTGCGTCTTTGATGCAAAGTTGAATCCCTTTTTCCCAGAAGGCTTCTTTGGTGATATCTTCGCCAAGGTGTTTCATGGCTAGCTCTTCGACGTTCATGACTGCTGTATCTCGAAGAAGAGACATGTATTTTTCTTCATAGCTTTCATTGGATTCCAATGCCTTCGCGTAAATACTTAAAGAGAATAAGTATCCGAAAGTGTACGGGAAGTTATAGAATGGTACTCCCGTGATATAGAAATGAAGCTTCGATGCCCAGAAGCGAGGATGCACTTCTCCAAGTGCACCAGCAAATCCTTCTTTTTGTGCTTCGACCATTAGCTCATTTAACTTTTCAGAAGAAACCATCCCTTTTTGACGTTCTTCATAGAAACGTGTTTCAAATAAGAAACGAGAATGAATGTTCATGAAGAATGCAACACTCCGTTGAAGCTTGTCCTCAACTAAAGCAATCTTTTCTTCTTTCGTCTCTGCTTCTTTTACCGCTGCATCTGCTACAATCATTTCGGCAAAGGTAGAAGCCGTTTCTGCTACGTTCATAGCATAGTTTCGATTTAATGTATGCATTGGTCTAAGGGCGTAGGAATGAAATGCATGGCCTAATTCATGGGCAAGTGTAGACACATTTGACATAGAGCCTGAATACGTCATAAAGATACGGGATTGATCACTCAGTGGAAACGACGTACAGAAACCTCCTGGACGCTTCCCTGGACGATCTTCAGCTTCAATCCAGTTATCCTCAAATGCTTTTTCGGCAAATTGAGACATCTCACTACCAAAGCGTGAGAACTGCTTTAAAATAAATTTTGCACCTTCATCATAGGACATAGTGCTTGTTGACTCTGCAACTGGTGCATCCAAGTCGTACCAATCCAAGTTCTCTTTGCCTAGCATTTTGGCTTTTCTCTCTAAATATTTTACAAACGGAGCTTTATGTTTTGATATGGCTCCCCACATTGCATCAAGTGTTTCCTGCTTCATGCGGTTGTATTCTAAAGGCTCCTTTAAAATTTCTTCCCAGCCTCGTTTTTTATAGACACTTAATCTAAATCCACCTAAGTGATTGAGCGTACGGGCAAACAATTCCTCATTTTGCTCCCAAGACTTTTCAAGCTTCTCAAACACCTCTTTACGTGTTTTGGGATCTGGACTCGATAACAAATTATTTGCTTGACCTACGGATAACTTTTTTCCATCATGGGGTATTTCCATAGAGCCTACAATGGTGTCATACATCTGACCCCACCCATGATAGCCATCGACTGCCAGAGCTTGTATGAGTGACTCTTCAGTGCTTGAAAGTTTATCCTTTGCTTTTTGTCTCCATTCGTTTAACACAAACTCAATCTGACTCAGGTTCTCATCTTGTAAAAGTTCGTTCCAAATGTCCTCTGAGCAATCTGACAGCTGTTGTTGAAATTTTGTGAAGGTAGAAGAAAAGTCTGCACTTAAGCTCGTTACTTCTCCTCTCAAAGAATCTGCTTTTCTATCATGCATGTTTTGCGCTTCTAAACACCCGACAAAGGCACCTGCTTGACGTAAATAAAGCATCACTTCTTTTGCTTCTTCAATCAAATTCCAAATCAATGTGCTGTCCTTTTTGGACTGAGGAGGATAAAAGGCAGATGCATTTTCCTCAAAATGATTTTTCTTTTCTTTCAAAGCTTCGAGATGCTGTCGAAACTCCTGTGACTCACTTCCACCTTTAAAAAAAACATCTAAATCCCAAACATCAGAATATGTATTATTTGTATGATTCATAATGGCCCCCTAATTTTCTCTATAAATTCTGTCTTATTTCTAATTCTCGATTGAAGTGTGAAATCCTTTAATGAATTACTCTCTCTCTTTTCTTAAACTCTCTCAAAAAAGGTTATGAATATGGCAAAAGTGGAATAGTAATAAAAAAATGATAAACTAACAAGCCTTTTCACACACAATAAGAATCGAGGAGGAATGACGTTGAAAAAATTAATTCTGAACATTTTTGCTTTCGCTTTGGTCATTGTGATGAACACCTTAGCTGTGACCTTGCCTTTAAATAATCAATCTACCCAAGAAATTAGTGACAGACTCGATATTATGATTACACCTGCGGGGTATGTGTTCTCTATTTGGAGTCTCATATATTTACTCCTTGCCATTTGGATTATCCGTCAAATCCCGAAAACAAGAAAGAACCTTCCTCTTTATCAGGAATCGAGCGGCCTATTTGTGCTTAGCTGTTTATTGAATTCCACTTGGATATTAGTATGGCATTATAATTATTTTTTAGTTTCTGTATTAATTATGTTAGGACTGCTTCTCACTCTTATCGCCCTTTATAAACGAGTGAAACATGCAAGTCCGTCCCTCCTGGATTTTGCTCCATTTTCTATATATTTAGGATGGATATCGATTGCGACGATCGTAAATATTACGTACTATTTGACGGATATCGGCTGGGATGGTTTTGGTATTTCAGATAGTGTTTGGGCATTTGCTGGTCTTGTTGTGGCTACGATTCTTGCCTTTTGGTTTCGAATCCGTGAGAAGGATTGGTTGTTCCCCCTTGTATTTGTTTGGGCCTTTGTTGGAATAGGAGTTAAAAATGGAGTTGATCATACAACATTCTCATACGTTGCTTATGCTTTAGCTGTAGTTATTTTGGTTTTTAACTTCTTTTATCACCGTAAAAAATAGATGTCGTATAGAATACCTCCTTCTGACTTACATTAAGTCTTAGGGGGTGTTTTTGTGACTGAACAAAAGAAAAGCCAAACGATTGCAGGTACAGATATTGATGAAGTAAAGCGCCAGAATCAAAACTCAGGATTGACGTACAATCAAATAAAGCAGATTCTCGGTGAAAAGTATACTGGAAAGAAGTAAGATAAAATATTTGTCAAAGTCCCCATCAAGAATATCTTTTAGAATGCTGGCTCTGTTCCAAAACAGCGTTGGTATAAGAAAAGCGTCGACTGTCTAGTCGACGCTTTCTTCATCGTGATATATTCTCTCTTCCTTAGCTTGTTTTTCATCTATCGCTTGCTGTTCTTTTTTTCGTTGAACCGTTAATTTTTCTTGAATCTTATTGAACTCTTTATGAGGCTTAGTAAGACTAATAATAACATCCCCTTGTTCTATTTTAGGAGATGCGCCTTCTGTAAAGAATTCAATCTTTCCAGTAGGCTTGAAGGCAAACATAAGTAATGTTCCTTCGTCCCTCTCTTGTAGATAGGATTCAAACGTGTATTTTTCCGTGATATTGGTTTTTCTTAAAATGTCTCCCCGTTCCACTCTCTTATTTAATTCCTCCCATGTAACATGATCTTGGAATAGAATACGTCCGCCGATCGTATGAACCATGTCCTCGAGGTCATCCCCCCGTTGACTCCGCAAGCTTAATTGGAACAAGTTGTTTCGTCCAATTTCAGGAACAAACGTTGTGCAAACAAGGGCATTATAAGAATCTAATTCTGTGGCTGCAATCATGTATTCATATGGTGTCATGTCTAAGTAATACTCCGTTTGTTCAGAAAGAATCTCTCCTCGATAGAAGGGAATTCCCGCCTTACGCACTGAAAACAGACGTTGCCACGATGAATCTGCAATCAAGACTGGCACCTTCAGCTCTTGAAGAGTTTTCGCAAATTCAGTGCTAAAACTGCTTCCACCGACAATAATGACACCCGGTCTGTCATCAATGGCTAAATCAAGCTTCTTAGCCATCCATTTAATTGAAAATCCATGGGCACAAACTGTAGAAAACACAAGAGCAAAGGTTAAGGATGTCAAAATCGCCGCGTCCTCAAAGCCCTTATCCAACAATACGGATGCAAAATAACCTGATACCGTTAAAGCTACTATTCCTCTGGGAGCAATCCAACCGATAAGAAGTTTTTCTTTGTTTGAGAGGTCCGTCCCTATCGTAGATAACCAAATTGAAAGAGGGCGGACTACGAATAGCATAAGTAGCACGAAAGCGATGATCTTCCAATTAAAGATTTCCAAAAGGGTATCGACTTTAAGTGATGCAGTCAGCATAACGAATATAGTTGAGATTAATAGTACTGAAATATTTTCTTTAAAGTGACGCATATCATCAATAGAAGAGATATGCATATTTGCCAAGGTCATTCCCATGGCTGTAACAGCCAATAATCCTGTTTCATGAGTGATTTGGTCTGAAATGGTAAAACAGGCAAGGACGAGTGCAAATACTACTGGTGATTTTAAAAACTCAGGCACATGACCTTTATCATAAATAAACCCTGTGAATCTTCCTAAACCCCAACCAAACAATACAGCAAATAGAGAGGCTGCAAAGAATAAAAGTAGGGATAATCCCGTTACATCATCACTGATAAGGAAGTTAATAATTTCAAAAGCAAATACTGCTAGTAATGCGCCAAATGGATCTACTACGATCCCTTCCCATTTTAATATAGCTGCCGGTCTTGGTTTCAACTTAGCTTGTCTTAATAATGGGAGAATAACGGTAGGCCCTGTTACAATGAACAATCCCCCGATAACAAAAGCTACTGCCCAAGATAGCCCTGCAACATAATGGGCTCCAAGTGAACCCAGAATCCAGGCTAAAAGGGCTCCGAATGTAACAATTCGAAAAACTGGCTTTCCTAAACCCTTTACTTCTCGGAAATCAAGATTCAAACTACCTTCAAATAATATAATGGCAACGGCCATAGAAATGATTGGCTTAAATACTTCTCCAAAATCATCCTTTGGATCGATAAAGCCAAATATCGGTCCTACTAAAAGACCAACTATGGACATGACCACAATTGCAGGAAACCTAAACCTCCAGGCAAGCCATTGGGATGCAATTCCTAGTACTCCGACTAACATGATGTTGAAAAGAATAGAATCAATCATAGCTTTCTCCTTTGAAGGTTATGAAATCAGTCATCATAACAAGTAATGATAGTATGTATCGATTTTCCCTTTATTACTGATTACAAGTATCTTATAAGGTTCGACCCTTTTAATGCAAAACAAACGCTTGATCAACTGTTTATTCATGATTATTTATGAGTGCGGTTCTTTTTAAAACAAAGCATTTCGTATTATTGTACTATTGAAATAGTTTGTGAAAGTAAACCGTTGTTAAAAAAGTTGATTGAATCGGAAGGTGCGAGATTCCTGCGGGAAAAGTGGGACAGGTGAGCCCCCACAGGCGCTTGCGCCGAGGAGCTCACCGCCCGCCCCGCGGAAAGCGAGCACCTGGAGCGAAAATCAACCACACCTATCTTCAATACCAACAAAGTTCATAAAATGAACCTAAATAAATACCACGCTTTTATAGTTTACATTTTAATCATAGGTTTTAACCAAAGAGTCGTTTCCAATTCTCTACATATTGTAAAATAATGCAGGAGCGTAATGAGTACTGCTCCTGCATTCATTCCCATAATCACTCCTTCCATTCCTAATTGGAGCTCAGAGCCAAGTAAATAAATGAAAGAGAAAGAAAATATGCTGGACCAAATCGTATGAAGCAGTGCATCCTTTACGAGCCCTAATCCAATTAAAAATGCTTGTAAAGGTAGCACTAAAAAGTGAAAGAGAAAATACGGCCATAATAACTTTAAATAATAGGCTGAGTACAAGGAATGAAAAAACGTTTCTGTTATGTAATCCCCAATATAATAGTAAATAAATACAGCCGGAATTCCATAACCCAGGGTCATCCACATCACCTGCTTCAGATGAGTCAGGATTCCTGTTATATCATTAGATGAAACCTTCTCTGAGATCGTTGGAATTAAAACAATCAGCATGGAAAAAGCAATAAATGCTGGAAAGAATCCAATGGTCAGAGCAATTCCAGCTACCATTCCAAAATGCTCGTTTGCTTCGATTCCGTTCATTCCTGATTGTATAAGTGTCCACTTAATAAGAAATGGCTGTATGGCGTGAGTGAATGCATGAAAAATCCTTAATATCGTTGTAGGGACAGAAACAGATAAAATTGAATTTCTCATTTCAACCTGAGATAAGTTTATATGTTTATTCTTCCTTTTACCCTTAATCTCAATAAAGTAAGCATGGAGTAAATACGCAAATACGAATGCCTCGCTGGCAATTAATGTGCACAAAGCAATAAAAATAGATGTATCAATTCCAAAGGATAGAAAATGATAAATAGAGATCAATAATAAAAGCTGTATTCCTTTCCGCAAAAAATTTGCAGCGGCTATTTTCCCCATCTGTTGGATTCCCATGAAATATCCTCTAGTGATAGAGGTAAACGCTACAATCGGGACAACCAACAGAATGAGCCAGGGAATGCCAGGGTGGTACCCTTGAAATAACGGTGTTGAAGATAGAATGAAGGTTAGGATTAAAAGTAAAACAATGATCGTAATAACAGCAAACCGAAATGCATAATGAAGCATCCCCCTATGATACCTCTCCTCCCGTTCAGCAAAAAACTTAGACAGGCTAATAGGCAGCTCCATGCTGGACAGAATAACTATCAAAAAAACTGTCGGTAATATGGACATATATGTACCAAGACCCGCTTCCCCAAGCTCACGAGCCAAAATCATATTAATCACAAATTCCAAACATTCACCTACAAAAGCTGTCGCAATCAATACCAACGTACCCCTTAAAAACACACTCATGCTTCATACCCTACCTTTATTTAGGATGGTCTATTCTATGATGGTTGTCCATGGAATATGTAGGCGCACGCACTTCTCTAATTGGTCTTAAGGTGAATTTTAAGGCGTAGGCATATAAAAAGCTGTACCCGGAAATTTTGTTGCTTCTAAAATAGAGAGTGATAGTTGATTTCTGCTCCAATCAACTTTCTAGGCGTGAATTCTTTATAAACCTAAAATAAATACAAAGTGAGCAGTAGTCCATTCTTGCTTTTGTCGCTAATTAGCTTGTCAACGCATTCTCATATAGATGACAGAGGCATTGGAAGCTTTTATAAAGAAGACAAAAAAACTGACTTAAACATAGCAGAAGCTAAGTAAAGTCAGTCCATCTTGAATAGAATTCACTATTATTTTATTAGGAGGGTTGTGATCGAATGGGCAGGAAGCAGAGTATTTATTCTTCCTTCCGAACACATAAGTGATGTCGTTTGCTCTTCATCTGTCTCATTCATCATTACAACAACAATCTCTCCGTCTACATTTTCAAAGGCTGTTACAAGAATGCTTTCAACTGGAACATGGCATGAAATCCTTCTTGCCCCCGCCTTAATATACTTACTGAAATGTCCAATATAGTAGTAGGAGCTATTATAGTGTACTTGATCCTTCTCCGTATCGACAATAATGGGGGCATCACAGAAATTCCCTACATGGTTGGGTCCACCGTGCTCGTTTAACACCAGGTTCCAATCAATCCATGCTTCAAGGTAATTGTTCAAATCACCCATAATATTTCTGCCATAACGCTCGCCCGTATGCCAAGCTCCTAATTGGACTCCACCTTCTATGCACCCTTCCGTAAAAATTAAATGCTTACTCGGAAAGGCATGATGGACTTTAGAAAGATTTTCAAACTCTTCCGATACATACCAGTGGACACCCGTTCCCCAGACATACTTAGCTGCCTCAGGATCAGATAACACAGTAGAAGCACGCTCAAACACAACATCGCGATTATGATCCCAAATAATCACCTTAACATCCTCATACCCATTTTTTTCGAGGGACGGACCTAGGTAATTTTTGATGAAATCTCTCTCTTCTTCTGCTGAATATAAACAAGAATCCCACACCTGCTTTGCTTCAGGCTCATTCTGAATGGTAATACCCCAAATTGGGATTCCCTCTTCTTCCATAGCATGGATATATTTTGAGTAGTACTCTGCCCATAGAGACTGATATTCAGGTAACAGCTTCCCACCATGATTCATTTCACAGTTTGTTTTCATCCAAGATGGCGGACTCCATGGTGAAGAAACAATGGTTACATCCTCACCCGCTACCTTCATGGCATCCTTGATAAGAGGAATAACCAACTTCCTCTCCCGTTCTATGGAGAAACTCTCTAAAGAAGTATCCTTCTCTTCTACATAAGTGTAGTTTCCTAAAGAAAAATCACAGCTATTAATATGCGTTCTTCCCAATCGATAGCCTAACCCTTCCTTTGGGTCAAAGTAAGAGTGGATGATTTCGTCTCTTTTTTCAGGACTGATCAAAGAAAGCGAATGAGCTGCTGCCTCAGTAAAAGCGCCACCAAATCCAAGCATTTCCTGATATTTCTGCTGTTCATCCAGCTTAATTACGATAGATGAAGATTGAGCCTCTGTACCGAATGTGAGTGGTTCTTTTATTGCGAACCGATCTCCAGTGTCTTTTGTTGTTTGAATCACTTGCACTTTCTTCTTAATCACTTTGTTACTCCTTCATGATCTTCGTAAATGGAATGAGCCTTTTTGTGATCTCTGATGATTTCAGCATATCGATATGCGCTGTCTTTCCAGATTCTTTCTTGTGTATCAAAATCAATATAAAGTATACCGAATCGTTTATCGTACCCGAAGCTCCATTCGAAGTTATCCATAAGAGACCATAAATAGTACCCTTGGATGTTCATTCCATCCTTATTCAATTCAGAAACGGCTTGAAGATGTTGTTCTACATATTCCACTCGCTCTTGGTCATGTACTCTCCCGTTCTCCAAAACATCATCAAATGCTGCTCCGTTTTCTGTAATAAAGATTGGAAGGTCCGTATACTCTTTTCTCAAACGACGAATTAAGTCTTTGAACTCATTAGGTGCAATGTCCCAACCCATTCCCGTCTTCTTATAATCTGAATGTGCTCCTCTATGTAAGAAGTCATTAGCAGCACTAAACTCTACAAGTCCACGGCTATAAAAATTGATCCCAAAAAAATCACATTCTGTTGAAATGAGTTCCATATCACCTGCATGAATGAAATCATAAGAATGGACGTATTTAGAGAATAGGTTCATCATATCCACCGGGTAACTCCCTTTAAATACCGGATCGAGGAACCAACGATTTGAATATCCATCCGCATTGTTTGCTGCAAGTTGATCATTATAGGAATGGCTGTTTGGATAGATTGGAGAAAGATTCAACGTAATCCCAATATCAGTCTTTGATTTAAGCTCTTCCTTTAATAACTTAACCGCTTTCCCGTGAGACACCAGCATATGGTGAACCGCTTTTACTGCTTCATCTAAATTTGTATGTCCCGGGGCATGCACTCCCTGATGATAGCCAAGAAAGCCTGCACACCAAGGTTCATTATGAGTGATCCAAGAATCGATTTCTGCATCTAGCTCGGTAAAACAAACCCTTGCGTAGTCTACAAACCAGTCAACTGAATCTCGGTTGACCCATCCTCCTTCCTCATGTGCCCATAAAGGAAGATCCCAGTGATACAGCGTTACAGCCGGCTTAATTCCTGCTTCTTTCAATTCGCGTATTAGCTTCTTATAAAAATCCATTCCCTCTGGATTGTACTTTCCTTTTTCCGGGAAAATTCTTGGCCACGCAATAGAGAATCGATAGGTATCTACTCCAAGACGTTTAATATGTTGGATGTCCTCTTCATAACGATGATAATGATCGCAAGCTACATCTCCATTGTGTTGCTTATATACTTTCCCTGGAATATCACAAAACATATCCCAGATGGAAGGTGTTCTTCCACCTTCTTTATGAGCTCCTTCAATTTGATACGAAGAAGTTGCTGTGCCAAAAACGAATGTTTTATCAAAATTCATAGTTGTTCCTCTCCCCTATTCCTTAATTGACCCTGCTGAAATACTGTTTACGATATATTTTGATAAGAATAAAAATGCAATCATGATTGGTACAACTGAAATAGCAATACCTAAATACATTGAGCCTAAGTTTTGAGCTACTTGAGAACCTTTTAAGAAGCCCATCAACACTGGTAAGGTGTACTTTTCAGGTGAAAATAAGATCACTAAAGGCATAATGTAGTTATTCCAAGACCCGATAAATGTAAAGATGGACATGGTTGCAACTGCTGGCATCATGATGGGTATGCCGACAGTATGAAAAATTTTGAATTCACTCGCCCCATCAATTCTAGCTGCTTCAATCAGACTGGGATGTAATGTTGTCTGAATATATTGTCTAAGAAAGAAGACCACGAAGGGACTAGCAATCGTTGGAACGATTAAAGGAATAAACGTGTCTAAAATCCCTAGTGTTTTACTTAACTCATAAAAACCAATCAGGCCCAGCTGACCTGGAACCATCATCATGACAAGCATGAATACAAATAAGAAGTTCTTCCCTTTAAATGTATAAAAAGCAAATCCATAGGCTGTCAGGGCTGAGAAATAGCCAGATAAAACCGTGACTAAAACAGAAATAATTAAACTGTTTTTAAATCCCGTCCAAATATTCACGTATTCCATCATGTTCGTGTAGTTTTCTACTAAAGAACTTCCCGGAATCAGCGTGAAACCAGTCAGGATTGCTTCATTTGAACGTGTAGCATTGACTAACATCATTAAAAAGGGAATAAAACAGATGATGGCCAGCATGCATAATGAACCATATATAACCGCTTTTACCATCATGCTTCTTCTTTTTAACTTTGATTCATGTGGTAAAAGAGTTGGTTTTGACTTTGGTAACTTACTATTTTCTATATTTTTTTCAACTGCTGTTCTTCCTAACATGATTTACACCCGCCTTGGTTGTTTGCGATTATTTCCATACATTCCTTTAAAAATAACTGCTGAGAAAATTAAAGTAATGACGAACAATCCATATGCCACTGCAGATGCGTAGCCATAATTGTTATATTTAAATGCTTGATTGTATAAGTAAAGAACCATCGTGTTAAGCGAACCATCTGGTGATCCGATTCCATCTGTTATCAGCATTGGTAAATCAAATAATTGGAGACCACCTATTAAAGAAGTGATCATGATATAAAGTAAAATAGGCTTTAATAGAGGAAGCGTGATTTTGGTAAACGTCTGCCAACGATTGGCTCCATCAATTAATGCAGCTTCATAGTAATCCTTCGAAATTCCAGATACCCCAGCCATCACAACAATAAAAGAATGACCAAACCACATCCATGTCAGAATTAATGATACGGATAGTTGAGCTGTTGCAGGTTCGTTTAACCAATTTATTGGATCTGAAATAAGCCCTATTTTTAATAGAAGCATATTCAATGATCCATGCTGCCAATCTAATAAAATACCAAATAATAAAGCAACCGAGCTAATCGTGATCAGATTAGGTAAATAAAAGATAGACCTGAAGAAAGGCAATCCCCTTAACTTCATTCTCATATCCGAAAAGATTAATGCTAGAATAAGAGCTAAACCAATTTGTAACGCGAAATTTATCCCCCAAATTTTCCATGTATTAACAAATGCTTCTACAAAATAAGTATCCGTTAGCAAACGTGTATAGTTAGCCAGTCCTACTACCTCAGCAACTCCACTGCCAGAATAGTTCGTAAAGCTATAGTAGAAAGTAAGCGCTACAGGATAAATACTAAATATTAAAAAGATAATCCAAAATGGGGCAATAAAAATGTAACCGTATCGGTTTAATTTACTCATATCCCCTTCCTCCTTCGAATAACGAATTTAGCAAGGGGCTGTCTTTCATTTAGACAGCCTTACTTGCTCTTTTTATAAGACTCATAACCTTTGAGACAGGTGAAGTTGATCTCAACTCCAATCAACTTCACTTTTTTATTAATCTAAATTATTTTTTTGGTACTTTTAAATCCGGATATGCATTCTGTGCTTTTTGGTAAAATTCCTTAATGGCATCATCCTTGGATTTCTTACCATCTACATATTGCTGAACTGCATTACCGTAGAAAGTATCAAGCTGTTGATCATACTTCGTTACAATTCCTGGTTCAATTTCTTTAGCTTGCTCCAGGAAGAACTGATAGTTATTTTGTCCACCAAGAAATTCATCACTGAAGTCATCTTTAATGGCATTTGTTACAGGCAGGTAAGAAAGAACATCTCCTGTTTCTTTCGCCCATTCAGTTAAGAACTCATCGTCTTGAGTCATCATTTTCACAAAGTCGTACGCAAGTTCTTTATTTTCTGATTTGTTATAAACTCCAAGCCATGTTCCACCCCAGAAATAAGGACTTGGTCCATTCGTTACAGCCCAATCGCCAGAAGAATCTTTAACATTTGTTTTTAGAACACTATGTAATCCCCAAGTAGGAAGTACATAAGAGAAAACCTGTGTTTCTTGTTCCTTACCATCTTCTTTTACTTTAATTGGCTTATCCATAGCTTCAAACCAAGACGGAGACCATTCAGGAGCTAAAGCTGTATAGCTGTTTTCTCTTAATTTTTTTGCATAATCTAAAAATTCGATTTTCTGATCAGTCAGTTTTAACTCATTATCTTCGTTCACCCAAGGCTGTGGGTTATCTCCTTGTGCGAACCAACGGATAGAACCTTCATCTGGAAACATTCTGTATCCTTTTTCTTTCATCTTTTCAGATACTTCAAATACTTTATCCATAGAACTAAGCATATTACCTATTTCAGTAGGGTCATCTGTTCCTAAAACTTCTTTGGCAATGCTTCTCTTATAGAAGAGACCACCAGGTGTTGTTTGCCAAGAAAGAGCTCGAACATTTCCGTCTTGATCTTTTCCTAAATCAAATACATAAGGAACATATTTATCAGCAATATCATTTACATTATAAGGATCTTCGGATAAATTCTCCCAATAACCTGCATCAACCCATTGCTTTAGGAAAGCAATTTCGCCGGTAAATACATCGGGTGCACCTACGCCACTTTCAAGAACAGGCTTTAATTTTGTTGGATAGTCCGCAATAGGAACAATCGTTAATTCAACCTTTACACCATTCTTTTCTTCAAAAGTCGTAATTGGTTTTTTCAACTCATCTGTAAATGACCAAACCTTTAAATCTACCTTTTTCTTGTCAGATTTAGAATCACCAGATGTTTTTGAATCACCAGAACAAGCTGCAAGTACCCCAAACACCAATACAAATGCCATAAATAAACTTAAAACTTTTTTCATGGAATTTCCTCCTAATGGTTTTATATATATATATTACGAAAGCGGTTTCGTATTAAGTTAAATAAAAAATGCCTGTTTTCGAAACCGGTTTCGAAAATACCAAAAAAAATTAGTTTCTTTTTTCTTTTTTCAAGCTTGTACAAGATTCTCTAATCATAAGTTCTACTGGGACAACCTCAGTAATCTTCACTTTCTGTTTTTGTAAAATTTGATGCATTAACAGCTTAGCAGCTTTAGTCCCTATAAGATCAGTATCTTGCCTTATAGTAGTAAGCTTCGGTGTAATATAACTGGACATTTCAATATCATCATAACCAACGATTGAAATATCTTCTGGCACTCTTAATCCTTGTTCCTTTATGGCTTCTATTGCTCCAATAGCCATATGATCCCCTGCTACAAATACTGCAGTGGGCTTATCCTTTAGAGTAAGCAGCTTCTTCATTGCTTCCTTACCTTCTTGAATGGAAAACATCCCTGCTTCTACAATGTATTCTTGTGGAATTGGAAGATTTAATCCCTTCATTGCCTGAGAATATCCTTTAATTCTTTCAGCACCAGCATCAATCATAGAGTCTCCGGCAATATGAGCAATCTTTGTGTGGCCAAGAGTATGTAGATAGTTAACGGCAAGATTCCCGCCCTCAATGTTATCGGAATAAACAACACTGCAATTCTGATTGTTCATATCGATTACGACTATCGGCACACTGCTATTAATCATATCCTGCACCTGTGGATCATGAGGATCGGAACAAATCACAACTATGCCATCAACGGCACGATAAAGAAAATGTTCTAGATAGCTAGTATCACGGTTTCTGAGATTACGAGATGCGAAAATGAGATCGTAGCCTTCACGCTCTGCATTTTTCCTGAAACTTTCAATAATGGCACTAAAAAACGGATGCTTCATCCCAACTTCATTCGCCTCAGAAAACATCACACCTATTGTCCAAGACTTTTTAGTAGAAAGGGATTGGGCATGAGCATTTGGTAAATATCCCAAATCTGCTGCTGCCTGTAGAATTTTCTTCTTCGTCTTTTCACTAACATCTGTGTAATTATTTAGAGCTTTAGAAACTGTCGTACTTGAAAATCCAGTCTTTCTAGCTAAATCATAGATAGTTACCATTGTGATCTCCTCTTTATCGAAAGCGCTTTCGTTAAAATTATTATATCCTAGACATTGTATTGAATCAATATAATTTTTAGAAAATTTAATGTTAGATTGAGAGAGAAACCATTGTACTTTTTTCATACTTCTCTATTGAATGAAAAGCTTTCATAAAAGGCTTCTATATTCAGCTATAGTAGTTACTCAGTTAAATAGATTAAAAGTTTACAAAAAAAGCAGCCCTCCTCAGGGCTGCTTTTTTCCACTCTATTCTTTTACTACTTTACGTCGAGTTAATTTCCCTTTTATTTTCATTAACACTTCATACACGATTGGGACTACCACAAGAGTTAATAACGTTGAGCTTGTGAGACCACCAATAACGGTTACACCAAGACCTTTTGAAATCAGTCCACTTCCTTCCAAACCAAGTGCTAGAGGGAATAGTGCTCCGATCGTAGCGATGGCCGTCATCAAGATTGGACGAAGGCGAGTAACTCCCGCTTCCAATAAGGCTTCTCTCGTTGATAATCCTTCTTTCTCTTTATGGATAACACGATCAACCAGGACAATGGCATTTGTTACAACAATACCAATCAGCATAAGAGCTCCAATCATTGATGAGATACTGATTGTTTCGCCAGCAATTAGTAATCCTACTAACGCACCGATAATCGTAAATGGTAAGGAGAATAAAATCGCAAATGGTGCAAGTCCCCCACCGAAAGTAATCACGAGAATCAAGTAAACAATGGCGATGGCTGCCAGCATAGCTAAACCTAATTGAGTAAATGATTCTTGAATATCCTCTGTTACTCCACCCATGTCTACCGTTACTCCGGATGGTAAATCCATTTCTTTAACCTTTTTTTGAACATCCGCAGATGCTTTTGATACATCATCAGTCTTTAATTCTCCACTCACTTGAGCAAAAACTTTTCCGTCTCTTCTTGAAACCGTATCTGATGTTTTTCCTTCTTTTACTTCTACAACCTCTTTAATCGGAACTTCCATTCCCAATGGAGATTGAATGGTTTTGTCTGTTAAATCTTCGATACTTTCGTAGCTTTCTTTTTCAACGTCAAGATATACGTTTACTTCTTCACCATCTTTTTCAATAGTGGTTAAGACTGGACGTTGGCGAGTTTGACTAAGCTCCATGGCAATTTGACCCGCTGTTAAACCAAGCTCACTTAGCTTTTCTTGATCCGCGATAAATGAATATTCATCATAGGATTCAGAAATGCTCGATCCGACTTTCTTGAAATCTTTATTTTCTTCCATCATAGATTGAACTTCTTTTACGACTGGTTCAATTTCTTTAAGGGTTTCTCCGTAAACATACACAACAATCTCATTACTTCCTGCGCTTGCAGAGAAATCCTGTGAAGCCCACTCACCAGTATTCGTTGATTCCTGTAAGTCTTTGATTACCTGTTCTTTTTCCTCTGAGAAATTCTCAGTGTCATCACTATATTGCACGTAGAAAATGGCATTATTCGTGCTTCCTGGACTCATTGGATTCTCTCCACCAACAGAATACTGAATCGTTTCAGCATCCTTGCGTCCTTCGAAGTATTCATTTGCTTCTTGAGCAATTTTATTAACCTCTTCTTCTGTTTGACCCGGCTCCGGCTTATAAGTTGCCATGACCATCTTCTCTTCATCTGACGGCAGGAAGCTGACACCAATAAGAGGAACTAAGAACAAACTTCCAACCAGCATAGCAATGGCTAGAATAGAGGAAATGATTTTATGGTTTAATGTCCAACTCAAAATACTTCTATACCACTTTGCTAAAGTGCTTGGTTTCTCCTTATGCTGTTTCTTTCCAACACCTTGTTTAAACATGGAGTGGGCAAGCATGGGAACGATCGTTACGGCAACCAACAATGAAGCCAATAAGGCAAATACAATGGTTAACGCAAATGGAAGGAATAACTCCCCAATCATCCCTTGCACTAATCCTAATGGAAGGAACACTGCAATAGTTACGATTGTTGAAGACATAATCGGAACAAACATTTCCTTCGTTGCTTCACGAATCAATGCCTTCCCTCGTAGTTCTTCGTCTTTTAACGACATTCTGCGATAAATATTTTCTACTACGACAATGGAATCATCAATTACACGCCCAATGGCAACCGTCATGGCACCTAAGGTCATAATATTTAATGTGATATCCATTTGTTTTAATAACAGAATAGCGATTAATAGTGATAATGGAATGGATACAACTGAGATAATCGTAGATTTTATATCTCGTAAGAAAAGCAAAATAATGATGACTGCAAACACGGCACCAAATAACGCTTTATTTAACATAGTGCTTACAGACTCTTCAATAGGCTCTCCTTGGTCAAAGGTAGATATAATTTCTATACCATCTAAATCTTTTTCAAACTTTCTTACTTCTTCTTTTACGGCATTCACAACATCCACCGTATTTGCATCTGCTGTTTTCACTACTTGAAGTCCAATAGACTCAATTCCATTCGTTCTTGAAATGGATTCCGCTTTACCAACTAGTTTAATATCCGCTATATCTGATAACTCAACCGTCGGAATGTTTGGAGATACTGTAGCTTCCCCACCCGTTTGAGGTGATGGTGGCGTTGTTTGCCCCCCTTGTGAAGGGTTTACCGTGCCTTCCCGATTCATCGAAGGAGTAACAGGTATCTTCACCTTTTTTAAATCTTCAATACTTGTAATATTTCCATCAATGAGTACCGACTTTTGGGTGTCTTTAAACGTATACAAGCCTAAAGGGGCTGAGATATCTGAACCTTTAATCATATTTTTAACAGTTTCTTCAGATAGTCCATATTCAGCCAATTTATCTTGATCAAAGACAAGCTGAGCCTCTTCCATTTCTTGACCTGATACTTGAATAGAAGCGACTCCATCTACTCCCTCAAGCTGAGGTACGATGGTTTCTTCAACTGTTGTCGTTAATTGTGATAAGGATTGATCCTCATTCGCTACACTAAAAGCAATGACTGGGAAAGCGTTAAAGCTCAGTCTAGAAACATCCGGTTCATTTACGCCTTCTGGAAATGATAGATCAGAAAGTGCTTCTTCTACTTCTGTTTTAGCTTCATCCATGTCTTTTGAAAATTTATATTCAATTTGAACGGCAGAAGCATTTTGGTAAGAAGTAGAGCTTACAACATTTACTCCATTTAAATTCCCCAACCGTTTTTCAATAGGAACCGATACTTTTTCTGCTACATCTTCAGGGGTTGCCCCTGGATAAATGGTCGTAACACTAACAATAGGAGTGTTAATATTCGGTAATGTTTCAAGCTTCATATTAAAGCCAGAATACAATCCGGCAATAATCACAATGATGGTCATCAACCATACCGCGAATTTATTTTTCAGAACAAAATTGATTGTTTTATTCACTCTTTACTCTCCCCTTTTCTCTATTAATGACCGACTAGTCATAACACATTCAAATATAACTGACCGTACAGTCACTAGTCAATATTAAAAGGTTTATTTTTTATGACCAATCAGTCATAATAGAAGATAGGAGTTTTATTGAGGAGAGGAACGTATGAAGGAAAAAGAAAAGTTAATCATTGAAACATCAATAAAGTTATTTGCAACCAAAGGGTTTAACGCCACCTCTGTTCAAGAAATTGTGAATGAATGTGACATCTCGAAAGGTGCTTTTTATTTATATTTCAAGTCTAAGGAAGCCCTGTTGTTAGCCATAATGAGCTACTATTTCCAAATGATTCATTCAAAAGTAAATGAAATTGAACATGAGGATTTACCCCCATATGAAAAATTCCGAAAGCAGATTCAATGTCAGCTGGTTGAAATTTGCAAACATAAAGAGTTTATTATTATGCAGATTAGAGAAAACGCAATGCCTTTCAACGATGAGATTCATGATCTAATTCGGGAAATGAAAGTAAATACCAATCAATTCTACAAGCGACGCTTATTTGCTATATATGGTAATAAAAT
Source organism: Rossellomorea aquimaris TF-12 (assembly GCF_001648555.1). GTDB lineage: Bacteria > Bacillota > Bacilli > Bacillales > Bacillaceae_B > Rossellomorea > Rossellomorea aquimaris. Next base: position 425,296 of record NZ_LQXM01000030.1, read on the forward strand.
AGAACCTTACTTTTGGGATATAACTCTAATGATTCAAGGTTTTTTTCAATCCTATTTAGAACTGGTTATGCTTGATAATATGGAATTAGATTTTGATTATCTCTCTACCTTTATCCTCAAGCGTACGGATGATGTCGTGGAGGGGTTATTAAAAAGTGGGGAACAGCCTGTACTTTCATTTGAAAAGATGGACGATATGATGAAAGGGCACACCACCTCTAAAATCACAGAGGCGACTCTAGTTACTTTGATAGAAAACTCAATTAATAACACAAATGATGAGAACACTAGAATATCTCTAGAAGTAATTAAAGAAGAAATTCAAAAAGAGCAAACTCGCCCCATTGTGATCAAAGGAATGCTGGTGAATATAGAGGGTGATTCGTCTCTCAAGGAAGCTGTTCATATGATTCGGCAGTATTATGATATTTAAACAACAATGCTCTTTTCACAAAGATTGTTGTTTTTAACATGGGTTCTGCCCTTGCTCTGTCAATCAGTGTGTGCTGGATGGTGGGGGGAACTGCTCCACTTTCCACAGGCGTTCTGCCGAGGAGCCTCACCGCCAGCCCCGCGGAAAGCGAGCTTCCTCTCACTGCAATCAACTACTACTCTCTTCTTTAAAATAGCAACAAAGTTTCCGAAAATACCCTTACGAAATAAGCATTTTTTTAAAATCCATAAACAAATTAACCCATCCTCACATGTGAGAATGGGTCTTCTTTTTAAGACAACACCTTTTCTTTTAAATTCTGAATCCCTTCCTTGCAAACTCCGTATTCGAGCCATGAACACCCTTCACATAAATGATCTAAGTCATCAGGCTGAACCAAAGTGGCGGTTTTCTTAATGATCTCTGATTTCATATATGTTTCACCGTGCTTTATCCTTAAATGGTGAAGCACCTTCCCATCTAAGCTGAGTACATGTGTATTAGAATCTTCACTTTTTTCACACTGGGTCTTTCCTTTATGGGGACATGCTTGGCAAGCATCATCAAAGGATTGAACCACTTGAATTGGGAAGTCCGTGTCATCATGGCTTATATCTTCTACAATGCTACTCATCACTTCAATAAACTTAGGGCTGTATCCCATTCCTTTAAAGCCGTGAATACATAGTAGATGATGACCTCTAATGATTCTCTTCATGTCTCTCCTCCTTTAAAATTGCTGAATGTGATCCGATTCATAAATAGAAATGCCCATTTGTGCAGGTTGATTAGCAGCTTGGTACATTCCATAAGCAACTTGCTTTCCGGCAATACTTTGATATTTCCTTAACTTCCCTACCATTACAGGGCGTATCACTCTAGAAAATAGCTCTCCAGCTTTTTCCCCTAACCTGAATTCTTCCCTCTCTCCTAAAAGCAAGGACGGTCTAAAGATATGTAACAAAGAAAAGTGCATGGCCTTTAAAGCTTCTTCTACGTCTCCTTTTACTCGACTGTAAAAAAATCTTGAGTTGGAGTTTGCTCCCATAGCTGAAATGATTAAATACTGCGTCGCACCATGTTCCTTCCCTAATTTCGCAAGCTGAATTGGATAATCAAAGTCTACTTTTTTAAAGGCTTCTCTTGTTTTTGCTATTTTAATTGTCGTACCGAGACAACAAAACACATCATCCACCTCTTCATGTGGTAGAAGCTTCATGGAATCGAAAGAAATAACCCTCTCTTCCAGCTTTTTATGCTTCAATCCACTACTTCTTCTTACGAAGGAAATAACCTTTTTATAATTTGGACTTTTTAGAAGGATTTCAATTAACTCTTTTCCTACCAAACCGGTAGATCCAGCAACTAATGCTACTTTTTCTTTTTCCATTTTCATTCCTTCTCTCTTTTTTATTCCATAATTAAAGCAAAAACAACTGATATTGCCTTAAATCAGTTGTTTTTTGATATTTCATGGAAGCTTCATCCAGCTATCTAAGTGGTGAATGGCTATACCATGATAGGGCAGGTCATTTGAATAGTACCTATCAACAATCTCAATCTGCCTATTCATTTCATCCTGTCCTTCCTCAAAAAAGGTTAGAAATCCACCCTCTGAGCTGGGAGCTGTTTCAACTCCTACCTTTACCTTCTTACCTTCTAAAAAGGCAAAATCCATTTCATTTTTTACTAGTTGGATGATTCCATTTGGACCCTCTGCCCGATCTCGATATGCCATTATCGCTACTTCATCGGTCTCAGATATAACCCACTGGGCAAGATTTCCTTTACCAAATTCATTTTGAAAGTATTTTTCATCAAACCAAAAAGGAATATCTACTCCTAATGAAAGCTTATGAGACTTAGAAAAGATAGCTGCATCCCGAATCATTTTTTGGTAGTTTAAAACCGTTTTTTTATATGAAGAGCTCCAGCCCGGTAATAAATAAGGTTCTACGTCTAAATGAACACCGGTAAACTGTTGGTTTTCATTTGACTGGTGTTGATAGTTCTCAACCCACTCAAAGAAAGTTGCAAGTGACTTTCCCCCTTTAACTGTGGCCCAGGTCGCTGCTCCATCAAGAGCATAAACCTTAATATGTTCCATTGAAGCTCTTTCAATGAACTGCTGATAATGCTCATTAGAAACTGACCGATTAATTTGCAAATAGAGTTCATTTACTCCGTTTGCTTTCAGGAAAGTAATGATTTCATCTTTATTTTCAATCAATTCCTCTGTGTTCCAAAGCCAAGTACTTTTCCCTTGAATACTCATTGCCGCCGCCTTTTCATTCATTGCTGTGCCTAATAAATTGATACCCAAAAGTAAGACCAAAATACATTGGAAAAACTGCTTTTTCATCATCCATGCTCCTCTTCTTTGAGCCGCGACTCTTAAGAAGAGTCTGGTAACCTGGCAGCCTTACGATTATTCGCTTTAGGCCCATGGCTTTGCGTCCTTATCTTTCAACAAGTTTGCCTTTTTCAGTTTGTTTTCATCTTCCTTTTAGTATAACTTTTTTTCTTAAAATGGATAGAGAAGTCAGGAATTTTTTTGAATATTTTTGATAAAGAAATACCTCTGCATATTATTACAATGTAAGGGTTATCATAAAAAAACTCTCTCAATAATTTAATTCTATCCTTTACATATTCATATTTTTCATGAGATAGTAACCAAATGTGTTTTTTGCAAAGTAATAAATTAAAGGAGCTTATAATACATGTCTACTAAAAATAGAACGACATCCAAAATTGATTGGCCCGTATTTGCCATCAGTGGTGGATTATTAATTGCTTTCGTTATCGCAGCTTTTGTAAGTATTGATAGCGTTAAGACTTTTGTAAATGGTGGCTTTGCATGGTCATCAAAGTACTTTGGAGCATTTTGGCAAGTACTAATGCTACTTCATTTTCTTGTGGCTTTGTATATTGCATTTTCAAAATACGGGAAGGTTCGATTAGGGTACTTAGAAAAACCTGAAATCACCACGTTTAAATGGTTGTCCATTATTATGGCGACATTACTAGCAGGTGGCGGTGTATTCTGGGCTGCCGCTGAGCCTATGTATCATTTCATGACGGTCCCACCTATGCATGAGGGTGTTGATGCAAAAACCGCAGGTGCCATCATGCCTGCCCTCGCTCAAAGCTATATGCACTGGGGATTCCTTGCATGGGCAATTTTAGGAACTTTAAGTGCTGTCGTTATGATGTACGGTCATTATCATAAAGGTATGCCATTAAAACCGCGTACTCTTTTATACCCTATTTTCGGTGAAAAGCTGAAAACAAGTATTTTAGGAACAATCGTTGATGCATTTGCCATTATTGCTGTTGCAGCTGGTACGATTGGTCCAATTGGATTCTTAGGACTGCAAGCGAGCTATGGATTATCTGCTTTATTCGGTATTCCTGATCAATTCTCTACACAGCTTGCCATTATTATCGGACTAGTGATTGTTTCAACAATTTCTGCAGCTACTGGTATTCATAAAGGTATTCAAATTTTAAGTAATTTCAATGTTCGTTTGGCCTTCGGATTAATCGTATTCGTTCTGATCTTTGGTCCTGGAGGATTTATCTTTGATTCCTTTATTTCATCTTTTGGTTTCTACGTTGATCACTTTATAGAATTAAGTACTTATCGTGCCGACAAAAGTTGGTTAGGTAGCTGGACCGTGTTTTTCTGGGGCTGGTTTATCGGATATGGACCTATGATGGCGATTTTAGTTAGTCGTATCTCTCGAGGAAGAACAATTCGACAGATCATAGTTGCTATTGCTGTTATCGCTCCTCTCGTTACAACGTTCTGGTTTACAGTCGTAGGTGGCTCAGGAATTTTCTATGAATTACAGAATCCAGGAAGTGTTTCTGAGCAGCTTACAAACGGTGGAATGCCGGCAGCGATGATTGCTATTACAGATCAGCTACCGCTAGCAGCGATTATTTCACCACTGTTCTTGCTTCTAACCATTATTTTTGTTGTGACCACTGGTGATTCCATGTCCTACACGATTGCCATGGCGGTTTCAGGAGAAGGAGATCCAAAGGTTTCCCTTCGTGTATTCTGGGCAATGCTAATGGGAGCCATTTCAGCCATTCTTCTTTATATTGGTGACGGAAGCATAAATGCACTACAAAGCTTTATCGTCGTGACAGCTGTTCCAGTTTCTATATTATTGCTGCCTATGCTGTGGCTTGCACCTAAAGTTTCGAAAGAATTACTTGCTGAACAGTACAATGAAAAGCTTTAATTCTTTTGTAAAAGAGTCTGTTACCTTTAGTGGTAACAGACTCTTTTTTTAGGGTTTTTTTAAATCCTTATGATAAACACTTATCGAATGATGCGAATTAAAAAAGGTGTATTCCATTTAAACACAAAATGGAATACACCTAATATGGAATGATTTGATAATGTCTCATTACAGAATGTCGTCATTAAAAAAACGCTTTAACTTTTCACTTTCTTCCTCACTAGCACGTTCTGAAGCGTATGGGTTTTCCTTGTCATCGGGATCATCGAGGTTCGTCTTGATTGCAAAAAATGGACCATTTGAAGGTTCTGCAATAACTCGATCATTTAGCTGTTTGAAATCCGGTATGTTTTTATTTCCTTTTTCCATTTAGTTTCCTCCTCTGTTTGTATTTCGTTCATTTTAAGGATGGAGGGTTTAAGTACTCGTATTTATGTTTTGTTGGATTTTCCCATTCTTATAAGCAATTAAAATGATATCTTCGTTTGTCTCCTGACGAAGCTCATTTTCCATATGCTTTACTTTTTCTAAAGAGTCGTCTGTAAGACTTGCCACTGGAAACTCTTGATTGTTCACTTTTTACACCTCATCCATTTTCTATTTGCTGTCCTATTTCCTTACCAGCTATGAATTCGTTCCCTTCTTCCACTTGGCTATGCTCATTCACAGAATCACCAGGTGTATAGGCGTTCACTTCATTTTCTTTAAAAGTAGACGTATCACTTTTCATTGTGAATTCCGGGTTAAGAGCTGTGTCCATCTCCATTTCTGCTTCTTTCTTTTTTCTGCCATTCATATATTCCACCTCCATTATTAGTATGGCTAATTATTCTTTTATTACACTTCAACTCTTATGAAAAGGGCTAAGCAACGTCTCGGTTGCTTAACCCTCTTTACTTTTGCCTGTTTACAAATAGATTGTTGCTAAGAAACAGACTTTATTTTTATACCCAGGAATAATCCTTCCCCCAGCTATCTCTTGCAAGTTCTTCAATTTTTTCGACAATATCATTCTCAACAGCAAAAGAATCTCCTTGTTCATAAGGATTGTAATGAAAAGCATAGAGTCTAGATACAAATTCGTGGAATGGAAGGGAGCATTCCCCTTCCCTCTCTCCGTTATCCATGACTGATGACTCAATGCCCTGTCCCCAGTTCTGAGATCCGTCATTGTTTGGATTGTAAAAATAAACTCGATAGTCTCCTTTAGGATCCTCAGTAATTCTTAAGATCGACACAGCGTGAAAGCCAAGAAGCTTCCCATGGACATTTGTTATGAAAATCCCCACTGGATTTGGGTAAATTAATCCGTAGTCATCATTATAATCTGGGTGGTGAGTAGAGTAGAACAACCTCACGAACCCTTGAAAATCAGAAATACGGCCAGTTAAAGGGTCAATTACGTTGCTAAACCCTTTTTGAACCCAGTCTCCATAAAATTCAGGATTTACCCATCGATGTCCATCTTCTCCCCTCAAGGATACCCTCATCATCATCTCACTATATATCCGATCAAGATGAGGAACAAGAACGAGTGACACAGAATCAAGCTCCTGATGAAGCTCAGGGGCTAACCCACCGCTCAAATCTTTCGAGTGAATGGGTATTCCCTCAAATTTGATATCAATATCACCATCCCGAGCTGCCCTTGGAATAATTTCAAGCAAATATCCTGGGGCATGCTGGGACCAGAGACTAATCCCTCTAGCTGCCTGGCAGGTAGGGTTCAGACCCTGACCAATTCCGAGGGGCTGTCCGAGAACACTGATTACACCCGCTAGAAGAACAGAGTTAGCCGTAATTCCTTCACCAGGTTTATATGCATTTAGAAGCGTTTTTCTTACTTCAGGTCTAATATCCAGCTCAATGAGCCTTCTAAGTCCCGGTGAGACCGGTGAAGACGAAAGTACACCTCTTTCAAGCATCAGTGCTAAACCATACACAGATTGCTTTGTAGCAGGGAATATGGCCACTTTTATTAGTTGACCAACTAATTCTGAATGCTCGTCAAGGTTCGCTTTCCCTTTATCATTCAATTGCAAGGCCACGGGAATAAGCTCTTGCATCTTTCTACTTAAAAATCGAAGCAGAATGGCATGATGGGGAGAAACTAATCCCGTCTCACGCATCGATTGAGCAAATGTAATAGATTCTTTCTCCAGCTCTTCTTTTGATAGCTCCATCAGTTTTTTCCGGTACTCTCCAGGGCTACTGATACTTTTACTTAACGGAGATGGTCCTTCGATCGCAGCTACATACCGTTCTAATACAAGTCTCTCAGCAACACTCAATTCTGAATGAAGCATCCTTTTCGCCGTTTTGATCATCGAGGTTGTACGTTTTACCATGATAGGTCTTTGAGCAGTAAGTCGTTCAATTTCCTTAATCAATGTAGTTGTGAGTGCTTGATAGGAAAGCTTTTGGGACAAAAATTGAAACAGCTCTGTGGCCCTTTCACTTTCCTCCCCACCTTCAATCCGAGAAACTTCCGTAGCTTCAGGAAAAAGAAGGTTAAGGTTTAGCACCATTACTTCGTTTAAGTAGTCTCCTGCCATTTCAGAAGAGACATTAGGGTTATCATATTCCCCTTCTGCTATGGATAACATTCTCAGTTCACTAAGAATTTCAATGATAGATGGAAGTCCCTTTGCTTGTAGAGATCCAGCCACAAGGGGGGGTTGGAGCTTAGATGCCTGCTCCCACGGTCCATCCTGAAAAACTCCAGCCCTTTCAAAGCGATTAGCATAGCGATATAAGGTCTCTAGACCTTCACTTGTCTCCAAAAGTCTTTGAGCTTCTTGATACACATCAGTTTGATACATTGATTTTGCGAAAGACGCTGAGTTCTCCAGGTCATCCAACGCCCGCATAAATCGTTCCTCTAACTTAGACGTTAATTCAAAAGCCATTTCAAATCTCCTTTATCAATCAGAATGCCGTATGAATAAGGGAATCAAATATAAAAATTAAACTTTTCATATTCCTTCAATAAGCTCCGCATTTCTTCGCTGTCTTCTCCATAAAAGAATATTGTTCCATAATGATTTCCGAAGCCAATTCTTTGGGCCACTTTACCTTGTGCCGGGCTAAACATATCATGCTTCTCAAAATAAGGGTGGTTTTCCAGTTCATCAGGTACTTCCAGCTTTTCTACATAATTCACGTGAGGATGAACCATTAAGCAGCCCGCATGTTTTTCAGCCTTTTCCCCTGTTGAAGGAAAGAATTCACGGAGCTCTTCTTCCGTTGTGTTTGGATCAGAACATAAAATTTGAGCTTGGTACGCACTGAATCCATAAGCTTTTTCTATTAGGTCAAAAATATGACCTCCCGGTACTCTGGCAGCAACCTCTCCAAAATGCAGAGTGCCATCGGAAGTAATGAAATACTCTGGATGAATGACTCCGTTTTCAATTTCAAATGCTTCAATTAACTGCTCAATTGCCTTTCGGATGATGGGTCTTTTTTCTTCTAAGGAAGGAGATGGTGGAACAAAGTTTGAGTATCCTAAACGAACATACTCTGTTATATTTAAAAATTGAATTTTCCCATTATGAATGAAGGCTTCACAAGAAAATTCCTGACCATCAAGATGACTTTCCATCAGTAGTGGAAAATCTCCATCTGCGATGGCATCAATATCTTCTGGGTTTTCTATTGCACGGTGTCCTACTGAACCGGCTTTATCTAGGGGCTTTACGTGGATAGGGTCGTTTTTATCTCCTTCTACTTTTAGAAGGGCTTCGTTAACTCGCTTTAAAAAGCGTTTAACATCTTCCTTATCTCTTGCTTCTTCAAATACGCCAACTTTAATTCCGGCAATTTGTGCCTTCCGCTTCATCATTCCTTTATCTCTTAAAAGTAGGGAACGGTTAAAGATTCTTGGCTCATTTCGAAAGCGTGAATTTAAAGCTCCTGCCCACTCTACACACTCTTCGTAAAGAGGGACCGCCACCTCTGCTCCCATTGCTTTTAATTGCTTATAAAGATGGTCTGACCCTTCATTTAATCGTTCAAAATCCCAGCCTACAAATGCTATATCATGCTTCTCTGCATATGATTCAAAGTCTGGCGGACCGACAACGACGAAAGGTCTCTCTAATTTTGCACAGGCTTCAATTGCAGGTAGACTCCAGCCGATCAATGCCGTTAAATAGGGTTTGGTTTTTTCCTTCTGATCCACTTTCAGTTTTTCTTGCTGTAATTCAAGTTGATCTAATCCCATTATTACCTCTCCCTTATCACATATTTTTTTACATTCCTTTTTTAGCATAACAAAGACGATAGCTAGAATGAAGTAATATGCTGAATTTTCAATCAATTCGACAAAACAAGTGATAAGACGACTTTAGTAGACAATTTCCTTATTTTTAGAACAACAAAAACGACTTGTCAATTTGACAAGTCGTTTTAAAGGGAAGTGCTTCGTTTGCCGCTAGTATCAGGTAGCAGAAAATGTACTACTTTTCACTCTAAAATTGCAACATTTTTTTAAGAAAAGAACAATTTCAATACTAAATTAGGTTCCTTATGGTCATAATCTCTATAAATTAACCTCTTTTTTACGATTTATAGACGGAATCACTACTTCAAGCAAGAGATATTATCGACAATCAAGGATTTATTTTCAACTTTTCAAACTTTATTTTCAACTTTTAGACTTTTATTTTCAACTTTAAAAAATCCATTAAAAATATAAACAACTTTTATGAATTAGTATCAACACTAATCGTTTATTATCAAAAACAAAACTTTATTATCAACCTAACCATGTCAACACCCATGTTATAAACAACTCAAAAGCTTATCCCCTTATCTATCAATAAATCATCATTAATAATTCCTGTACCTTCAATTACACCGTTCTCCACATCCGGTTGGACCGATGGATTGGACGGGTACTTTTCACCATCGAATGTAAGCATTTTGTAGCTACTCTTAATCCCACCACCGGATACATACATGATGATGTTCCTCCAACCATTCGTTTTCTTGTCTTGAACAATAATCGGGTTTCTCACTAATGAGAATTGCGAGCTTAATTTGTACTGGTCATCAACCTTTTGATAAATAAGAGCACTGCATCCTCCTGTACCACAAACTGTTGGACCAACCAGGTAAACAAATGTTTCAGGGGTTCCATCATCGTTTAAATCAATCCGATTATAATAATACTGAACTTTATCTTCGCCACGTTTCAAATGATATACTTTACTGAAAGCCTCTTCCAATTCACGATCAGGTTCCATTTCTGATTTTACAAAGGTGACATTGCTTAAATCAATTTGACTTGATTCATGGCTAGCAATTACCAAATTCGTCTTCTGTAAAAATAGAAAAATCAATACCATTGAGCCTAGAAGCAACCATGCTTTTTTATTCACTTTTTCTACCACCAATCATGAAAGAAATGTAGTGAATAGTCTCCCCTGAAATATGGATTCTATTAGGCAGACATTTTTCTTCATTCAAATATCCGTTGGTAGATAACCATGTCCATTGGCTCGCCGCTATATGTATTTGCTTCTCTGCTATTTGCCTTTTTTATAAAATAACCATTCTTCAACAATGCAATAGAGTCTTTATTTTTGGAGTTTGTATAAGCTTCAATGGTTTTTAGACCCATTGTGTTCACTCCATACTCAACAACTTTTGTTAACGCTTCGCTCATCAAGCCTTTCCCTCTATAACTAGGGAATAGTCCGTATCCTAACTCCCCTTTACGTTGTTCTTCTGATAAATTCCATATGGATGCAGTTCCTAGAATTTGATCGGAGTGAACATCTGCTATGGCCCAAATAATCCATTTATTGCTTTCCACTCCTGCATTCATTTTTTTAATATAGCTTTGCGCTTCTTCTTTTTCTGTATAAACCTGCATGTCCACATAAGGAAAATTTTCTTTATTTGATTGGTATTCAAAAATGGATAAAGCGTCCTTCGATTCTAGTTTTCTTAAAAGGATTCTGTCCGTCTCCAAAGTTGGAAATGGGCTGAATTGAAACGTAACCATATCTCTTCCCTCCACTCTATTGATATTAAAAATCCTCTAATGCATAGGCATTAGAGGAATAGAAATCCAGGAGATTATTCTCCTAAATCAACATTATGGTACACCTGTTGAACATCTTCCAGGTCTTCAATCGCATCGATCATTTTCTCGAATTGTTCCTGTGCATCTTCAGGTAGTTCTACATCATTTTGTGCAAGCATTGTTAACTCTGCCACTGAAAATTCAGTAACCCCGGCACCTTTGAATGCCTCCTGGACTGCATGGAACTGATCAGGTTCTGCGTATACGATGACAGCATCTTCTTCTTCTAAAATATCACGCGCATCGACATCTGCTTCCATTAATATCTCAAGAACTTCTTCTTCTGATTTCCCCTCGACACCAATAACTGCAGTAGCATCAAACATATAGGCAACAGAGCCACTTACACCCATATTCCCACCATTTTTACCAAAGGCAGCACGTACTTCTGAAGCGGTACGATTAACGTTATTTGTTAGGGCATCAACAATAACCATTGATCCGTTTGGTCCAAATCCCTCATAACGAAGCTCGTCGAAATTCTCTTCAGAACCGCCCTTTGCTTTATCGATGGCACGATCCACGATATGTTTAGGTACACTGTATGTTTTCGCACGCTCTAGTACAAATTTCAAGGTTTGATTTAACTCAGGATCTGGTTCACCCTGTTTTGCAGCTACATATATTTCTCTTCCGAATTTCGCATATATACGACTAGTATTAGCATCTTTTGACGCTTTTTTTTCTTTAATATTGTTCCACTTACGTCCCATCTCGTTTCACTCTCTTTCCCGATTATATCTATATCTCTGATATTTCACTCGTCTCTATTATACCTTAAAAATAGGGGAATTGGCTATGTGTTTACCTGTCACTCTTTTAAAAGAAGCCGACTCTTAAAAGAGTCAGCTTCCTTCTTGATACGCACTAATCGCCTCATATTCTTCTTCAAGCAATCGTGGGAGTCGGATGAAAATAGGCATTAATTTTCTATATGCTTCCGTTGCTTCAGGATTTGGCATATGAGAGTGAACCGATCCTACCATTTCACTTACCTTCTCTAATGAATTTAGTTTTCCTTGACCATACATTCCTAAAACAATAGCTCCTAGACAAGAGCTTTCAAAGCTTTCAGGAATTTGTACCTCCTGATCAAATACATCTGCCAGCATCTGACGCCACAATTCAGAACGGGCAAATCCTCCTGTTGCCTGGACACGTTTAGGGGCCCCGACTAATTCTTCAAGTGCCAGTAGAACGCTATATAAGTTCATCACAATTCCTTCTAAAACAGCACGGATCATATGCTCTTTTTTATGGTGCATTCCAAGACCAAAGAATGACCCACGTGCTTTTGCATTCCAAAGGGGGGCTCTTTCTCCTGCCATATAAGGATGGAAAAGCAAGCCATCAGAACCTGGTGCTACTTTTGCAGCAATATCCGTTAAAACCTCGTATGGATCTTTGCCTACTCTATTCGCTACCTCCACCTCTGCAGAGGCAAGCTCGTCCCGCACCCATCTAAAAATCATTCCTCCATTATTGACTGGACCTCCAATCACCCAGTGTTTATCCGTTAAAGCATAACAAAAAATTCTTCCTTTTGGATCTGTCACTGGACGGTCCGTGACAGCACGAATCGCTCCACTTGTTCCGATTGTCACGGCCACAACACCAGGTTCAATAGCGTTCACACCTAAATTGGATAGAACTCCATCGCTTGCTCCAATAATAAATGGCGTTTTTTCAGGGAGACCTAATATCTCTGTATACTCTGGTTTTAAGCCAACAATACTTTCAGTTGTCGAAACTGGGTCTGATAACTGATCTTCTCTAACCCCGGCTACCTCTAAAGCCTCTTTGTCCCAATACAAGTTTTCTAAATGGAACATTCCCGTTGCAGAGGCAATGGAATAGTCCACAACATACTTTCCAAACAGACGATGGAAAACAAATTCCTTAATGGAAATGAATTTCGCAGCCTTTGAAAATAGTTCTGGTTTCTCATTCTTTAGCCAAGTCAGCTTAACTAATGGAGACATAGGATGAATAGGGGTTCCTGTCCGACGATAAATATTCATTCCGTTCAAATCTCTTTTGATTTTCTCTGCCCATTCAGAGCTTCTATTATCTGCCCATGTAATGGAAGGGGTGATTGGCTGATGATTTTCATCTACTAAAATTAAACTATGCATAGCAGAACTAAAGGAAACGAATGAAATCTTCTCATTCGTTTGAGATGTAACTTCTTTCATACAGCTCATGACGGCATGGAATATTTCTTCTGGGTCCTGTTCTGCCGTTCCCGGTGACGGTGTATGTAATGGATATTCGACTCCATGGCGATGAATCGCTTCTCCTCTTTCGTTAAAAAGTACTGCTTTTGTACTGGTTGTCCCTATATCAACACCTATCATCAGTTCTGACATTATCGTTCCTCCTAATAAAATAGAGAAAAGGAAGAAGCAACACGGCTCTTCCTTCTCCTACTCATATTTTATCCTATTTTAGCTAATGAATATCCCTAAAATGAATGCAACAGCAACCGATCATCGTTTCCATTATCGTCCATAATTTTAATGTATCTTTTACGTCTAATCCAAAATAACGGTTCACTAACCAGAATCCACTGTCATTCACATGAGAGAACGCAGTTGCTCCTGAAGCAATGGCAATGACCATTAACCCAAGAACCGGACCTTCCATACCTAATGTAGCAATTAACGGACTCATTAATCCAGCTGCTGTAACCATAGATACTGTCGCTGAATCTTGAGCGATTCGAACAACCATGGCAATTAAGAAGGCAAGAGCGATAGGCGGTAAACTTGAACCTGCCATCATTTCTCCCAGTACTTCACCGACACCGGAGTTAATCAGTACCTGTTTGAATACTCCACCAGCACCTGTAACTAAAATGATAATTCCAGCTGGCTCAAGTGCTTTCGTTGCAATATCTTGAACATCTTGGCGAGAATATCCTCGTTTCGTTCCTAAGAAAATGAACGTTAGAAGGGTTGCAATCGTTAACGCTACAAACGGATGACCTAAGAATGTTAATACGGAACGCAACGTATTTCCTTCTTCTAACAATACCCTTCTTTTATAGAGACAGCTATACTGCTTTCATTAACTTAAACCATGACCCTTTAAAGCAACGATAAAACGTTTACAAAAAGTTCTATGTATCTCTAATTCTCATAGAGATATAAAAACTTATTTCGTGCCCTTGAGATAATTAAGAAATTTTTTCCATATACTCTATTATAAAAAATATTTTTATTTTTGCAACCGTTTACAGAAATTATTTTTATTTTTCTCTAATTCTTGTATAATTACATTATGAAAACCCTTACAGGAGTGTTGCTTATGAATCAAGAACATCAACATTGTTTAGCAAGTATCCGATCACATTACCCACAATTTAGTGTGACAGAGAAGAAGATTGCCGATTACATTTTGGAAAACCCCACTGACATTATCCATTCCACTATTAACGGCTTAGCTGAAGATTTAGGGGTAGCAGATTCAACTGTTTTTCGCTTTTGTAAAAGAATTGGATTTAAAGGCTATCAAGCAATGAAAATAGCCCTTGCATCTGAAATCGTGACAGGATTAAAGGATATTCACGAGCGAATTGATGAAGGAGACACAACTCAAACAATCGCCACCAAAGTATTTCGTTCAAATATAAAAACAATAGAAGATACCTTAATGGTAGTAGATGAGAAAAAGCTAATGAAAGCCGTTGATATGATGGTGGATGCACGGAGTATTGAATTTTTTGGTAGTGGAGGTTCAGGTGTCATTGCTCTGGATGCCTATCATAAATTTATTCGTACAGGCCTTCGTGTCCATGCAACAAGTGATAGTCACATTCAACTTATGACTGCTTCTCAAATGACAAGTGCTGATTGTGCCGTCTTTATTTCTCACTCCGGGTCTACGAAAGATATTCTTCAAGTATTGGATATCGTAAAGGATACGGGTGCTAAAACGATTTGTATTACTAATTTTGCTAAGTCTCCACTGAGCCAACAAGTTGATACTTCTCTCTTTACGGTCTCTGAGGAAACCGATTATCGCTCAGAAGCTCTGTCATCTCGAATTGCACAGCTGACTTTGATTGATGCCCTTTATGTAAACTTAATGATGCGTCGAGAAAAAGAAGGACAGGAAGCCTTAAGAAAAATGAGAAATGCCATTTCTGTAAAAAGGCTATAAAAAAGGTTGATCAGTAAAAAAACTGATCAACCTTTTTGGTGTTCTACTGTTCATAACCCTCATTTTATTCGTTGCATTTAATATTTCGAAAATAGCTTTTAAAAAATAAAAAAGACATCTACTAATGGTACTAAAATTACTTATGAACGTACTATTGGTTGATTATGATTACACTACTATAGACTTATATTTTCTTAACAAATTCAGATTTTAATTTCATGGCTCCAAAACCATCAATCTTGCAATCAATATCATGATCACCTTCAACCAATCTGATACTTTTTACTTTTGTACCGATTTTCAAGACTGAAGAGCTCCCTTTTACTTTAAGGTCTTTGATAACTGTTACAGCATCTCCATCGCTTAAAACATTTCCGTTTGCGTCCTTTACAACCTTAGTATCTTCGCTATTTCCCGATTCTAGTGTCCATTCATTAGCACATTCCGGACAAACAAAAAGAGTGCCATCCTCATACGTATATTCTGAATTACATTTTGGGCAATTTGGTAAATCTATCATCTTTACATTCCTCCATAGTGATGGATTTTCTAATGAATCCATTTCTCATATTATATTTAACTCTATTAATAAATGTCTCTTTTCTCAAAGTTGTTTGTCATAGGATAGCTCTGTCAATTTGTGTGTGCTTGATGGTCAGGAGAACTGCTTCACTATCTATAGGAAATTGCGTGACCGAGATGGGTAGTGATAAAAACCATTTATACAAACTAAATTCTTACTATACAAGTAGATTTTGAGCACTACTATGCAGAAATGCCACTTGTATTATACCTTTTATTTTAAAGAAGCGCATGGATATGTAAGAGAATTATGGTTTAATCCCTTTCAGGCTGATATTCTATCAATCCTTTCATTATCCTCTCGAAATTATTTTACTATTCTAACCATTTCCATTATGATTTTTATAGAGAACAGCAAAGGCGGGATGAGGATGAAGCAGGAAAAACAGTATACTTTAGAAGATGCATTACAATTGGACAAACAAGACTCATTAGCAAGCTTTCGAAACGAATTTTACATAAGAGATGGACACTATTATATGGATGGGAATTCACTGGGGTTATTATCAAAACGTGCAGAGAAATCCCTCCTGATTTCCCTTGACGACTGGAAAGAGCATGGAATCGACGGTTGGATGGATGGACAAGAGCCTTGGTATTATTATTCTGAGAAACTGGGTGAAATGACTGCCCCTTTAGTAGGCGCTAAAAAAGACGAAGTGATTGTTACCGGGTCCATTACTACCAACCTCCATCAGTTGCTCGCTACCTTCTACCAACCTAGTGGAAGTCGCTCTAAGATTTTAGCAGATGCCCTTACCTTCCCCTCTGACATTTATGCGATTCAAAGTCAGCTGGAGTTAAAAGGTTTTTCACCTGAAGAACATCTGATTAAAGTAGAAAGCCATGATGGAAACACGTTAAAAGAAGAGGACATCGTAAACGCCATGACTGATGATGTTGCTCTTATTCTATTACCTTCCGTCCTGTATCGAAGTGGACAGCTACTCGATATAAAGTATTTAACGAAGGAAGCTCACAAAAGAAATATCGTCATTGGATTTGATTTGGCTCATTCCATTGGCGCTCTCCCACATCAATTGCATGAAGATGATGTAGACTTCGCTGTTTGGTGTAATTATAAATACTTAAATAGTGGTCCCGGTGGTGTTGGAGGATTATATGTGAACAATCGACACTTTGGAAGAAAACCAGGACTTGCTGGCTGGTTCGGTTCTAGGAAGGATAAGCAATTTGATATGGAGCACACGTTGACACCTGCCGAGTCTGCTGGTGCCTTTCAAATTGGAACACCCCATATCCTAAGCAGTGCACCTTTACTCGGATCATTAGAACTATTTGAGGAAGCTGGAATCGAGAATCTTAGAAATAAGTCCCTTTCCCTTACAACGTTTATGATGAACTTAATCAACCAAGAGCTTTCTGAACATGGATTTACCATTTGCAATCCACTTGAAGATCAGCGTCGTGGCGGTCATGTGAGCTTAAAGCATGAAGAAGCAGCAAGAATATGCAAAGCTCTGAAAGTCAATCATGTAACACCGGACTTTCGCTCTCCAAATGTGATTCGTTTAGCACCTGTGGCTCTTTATTCTTCTTATAATGATGTTTTTAACACCATTCGTATTCTGAAAGAAATTATGGATAAAGAAGAATATAAACAATTTAAAAATACACGAAATGTTATAGCCTAACAATCTCCAGAGAGGATGAAACAGTTGAAAATCATTGATATTTCTCAACCATTACATAGTGGCATCCCTGTTTGGCCAGGGGATACCCCCTTTTCCTTTTCTTTGAATTGGACGAAGGAAGACACTGGATCTGTTAATGTTGGACAAATCACCATGAGCTCCCATACTGGCACTCATGTGGATGCTCCTTTCCATTTTGATAGCAAGGGAGGAAAAATCCTCGATCTTCCATTAGAGCGTTTTATTGGTCCCGCCATTGTCATTTCTGTTGACGACACGATGGAAATTGGACGTCAGCATATTGAAAAAATAGACTTAACAGGGATTAAAAAGGTCTTGTTTAAAACCAATGCCTGGAAGAACCCTGAACGCTTTCCAGAACGTATTCCTGCTATCCAAAAAGAGCTTGCGTCTTACTTACGTGACAAAGAAGTGGATCTTATCGGAGTTGACCTTCCATCTGTTGACCCATTAGACAGTAAAGACTTAAAAGCTCATCATTCCTTACATGAGAACGATATTGGAATTCTTGAAGGAATTGTTTTAAAAGACGTTGAGCCTGGAAGGTATGAATTATATGCCCTTCCTCTTCCTCTTCAAGAAGGAGACGGCTGTCCTGTACGTGCTGTTTTAATTGATCGAAATTCATAAGATTGCTTTACACTATTTCCTGGAGTTCGGTATAATAGAGAGAGCATAAAAAACATGAATTACAGAGTCCTGGCTGCCACCAGAACTCTGACAGTATACATTGCCGTTTGCGCAATATTATATTCTTTTAATAAAATCTGAAGTAACCTATCCCTTGCAGTTGTAATAGCGGGTGGGTTACTTCTTTTTTTGTGTTACTGCGATTATTGCTACTGTTAATGTACCAAAGGCAATCATCAGTTGTAGTACGTCTGCTGTTTCAATCATTTCTACTCATCACCTCCCACCTTAGGGAGCTGCCTCTTGCCCACCCAGCTATGTACACCGTATGTTTATTTTAACACAAAAACAGAACGTATGTTCTATAATTATAAGCATAAATAGAAAATAGTTCCTTTTTACTGAATTCCTTCCTATCTCCTATCTTGTTTTTCATCGAATATTTTCTCTACTCTTTTTCATAGACTAACTATATAGAGGTTTAAATTATCAAAAAGTTCACCATAACTAATAAAGTGAAAGGAGGCGGGAAAATGGGAATTGCGACAACCATTGGTTTAGTCGTTATACTGGCGATGATTATGGGCATTCTAATTTATTTCTTAAGACAAGCTTTAGATTCAAATGATTCCAAGAAAATTGATTCATATGACAAAGATCAAGATCATTTTTCACAATAATAAAATGAAAAGAGCATGCTTCCTCATAAGGAAGCATGCTCTTTTATATGGCAATTTCTTTTTCGCCTAACTCCATTGAACTCGAACAAAGAGGACAACTTTTTTTCCCATTGTCTTCCTTTCCATCGTTCTTCTGCCAGGCAATACAGGAATCACTCGTACAGATCCATGCAGTGATTGTAGTAGTTGGCCCTTTTACTTCCTTTACAGAAGGAGCCTGTTCTTCTTTTGGAGCTTTTTCCCGAAAAATATCTGCAATAAAACGAGAGCATTTTCGAGTATCTCCTTGATAATAAGCAGGGGAAGAAATAAATAACTTTTCCTTTGCTCTTGTAATGGCTACATAAGCTAACCTTCGTTCTTCCTCTAATGCACTGGCGTATTTCTCTTTTTGATTAGGGCTATTTAGAACCTTGTCCTCAAGCTTGTCAGCATTTAAGGCAGAGCTATGAGGTAAATTCCCTTCTATGGCTCCGATAAGAAAAACGACAGGAAACTCTAATCCCTTCGAACGGTGTATTGTCATCAACGAAACACTGTTCGTATCTTTCCGCTTGTTCTGGTTCAAATAAATTTCTTCATACTTCGCTTTCATTTCATCAATAAAGCTAATGAAACTTGAAATCGTATCAAATCGTTTAGCAGATCCTTCAAGTTCATCTAACATTTCTTTAATTAATTCCTTCTGCTCCGTTACCACATGGGATTCTTGAGCATCAATATATTTATGATAGAACTCTCTACGTATACGTTTGATGGCTGCTTCTGGTGAATCCTCTTGAATGTCTTTTAAAAACTTCATTCGATCCTTTAGATTCTTTACTTGAAATGGCTTGAGACCTGATAAAGTCGTTAAGTGTATAAGAGGATATTTTTTCCTCACTTTACGATCTTCCTCTAAAATATGAGCCATCCCTCTCTCTTTCCTTATGAACATGGTAGGTAATATGGATTCCATTGCCGAGAAGTTTCTTGGGACAATGGATAACCGAAGATAATCCACAACCGGCTTTACAGTCCAATTTTCATAAAATAGAGAGTCCTTTTGATTGTAAGGGTGAAAGGGGATTTCTTTTAATAATAGTTGCTCAAATACTGCTCGCCCACTACTCATCGTCCGGTGAAGGATAGTAACATCACCATATGAATAGCCCTCTCCTATGAGTCTAACAATCTCTTCCGTCACCCAAACCGCTTCTTCATCTGCGGTGGATGGCCTTGAATAGAGAGGCTTTAGCCCTTCTACCTTTGTGGCGATAAGCTCTTTATCCCGCCGATGAGTATTTCGTCCAATAACTTCATTTCCTAGACCAATAATGTACGCATCAGATCGATAATTTTCTTTTAACGTAACCACCTGAGCCGTTGGAAACTCTTGATCAAAGTCTAAAATAAATTCATTGCGCGCTCCGTTAAACGTATAGATGGTCTGATCATCATCACCTACCACGAACAAGTTTTCATGAGCAGCAATTAATTTAATCAATTCATACTGAACTAAGTTCGTATCTTGAAATTCATCCACCATCACATATTGAAAGCGATGCTGTAACGATTTTAAGAGATTAGGATTATTCATTAGTAATTCATAGGACTCTGTTAAAATATCATCAAAATCCAGTTTATGATTCATCCTCTTCCATTCTTCATATTTTAACAGAATCTCTCGAATCTCTTTTTCTGACTTGGACTTCTGTGGAAGGTCCTTTACATTCATTTTATTTAATTTATAATGTGACAATTGAGCAAGTAACGTTTCAGCATCGTAAGGATCATAAATACTCATTTCCCGCTGAATCTGCTTCAAAAGAATTTGCTTGTAACGTTCGTTCCCAATGATTTCTTGAGTATAATGACGAGATCTTAATAAGTATAAAAACAAGGCATGAAACGTACTGGCATGAACCCCATAACCTCCTTCTGCACCAGGCAAAACGGAAATCCTTTGCTTCATTTCTTCAGCCGCTTTTTTCGTAAACGTCACGAGCAATATATTCCTTGGATGTATCTTTTTCACTGACATAAGGTAGCCTGCTCGACACACTAATACCGTCGTTTTACCCGTTCCAGCACCAGCTAATGTTAAACAAGGTCCATCAACATGGCGTACAGCTTCAATTTGAGATCGGTTTAAATGAATCCCTGCCTCTTCGATTGTACGAAAGAAAAAGGCATCCTGCTCATTTGCACCTATTATTTCATGAGAGGTGTCTCCTTTATACAATGGAGCAAGGGGAATCTCTTTCTTCTCTGCTTCATATGGATAGATAGCATAATTGGTCAATACTTTATTCAAAGCTCATTCTCCTAGCTTTACTTAACGATTCATAACCTTCTCATCATAACAAGAGAGAATCGGGAATAGCAATGTGTTTTTCAATGGCTAAGTCGACCAGTAAGTAGTAGAGGTGACGAGAACTTCATTTTCCAGTGAAAAAAGAGTGCTCCAGATACTTTCTCTGAAACACTCTTCTTAGCATACAATATGAAAATTATCTTTTCCTTGTTCCTTTACTTTGTACATTGCCTGATCAGCACTTTTCATTAAGTCTTCAATATCACTTCCATGCTCAGGGTAGATGGCAATCCCTGCACTAAAAGTGACATGAATTTGTTTTTCCATAACTTGAAAAGGTTTTTTGCATAATAATAGGAGTTCTTTAGAATAAGAAAGAATTTCCTCTCTTTTATGTACGTGATGAACAATAATAAATTCATCTCCTGATTGCCTTGCCAGCATGGATCCATTTGGTAACAGAGACGTAAATCTCTTAGTAAACTCAACCAGCAATTGATCTCCATATGAATGTCCATAACGATCATTTACCTCTTTAAACTGATCTATGTCCATAAACACTAACGAAAATGGTGTTTCCTTTTTCATCAACCGGTCTATCTCTACCTTCAATCCTCGACGATTTGGCAATCCCGTTAATTGATCATGCATAGCCATATGCTCTAATTGAGTGAAAGTCCGCTGAAGCTCTTCATTTTTCTCTTGTAACTCTACTGTCCGTGCTTCAATTTGCCCTTCTAAATTCCTACTTAAAAGCTGGTAGGATCCAGCTAGCCTTTTATATTGATATGAAGAAAGGAGCTGCCTCAGGAAAAGGAAAAAAATAATACTTATAAAACCTATCCCTACAACGATGTCATCTGTACTTGTATAAAGTAGAAATAACGAAAGGATCCCCATTCCGCTTAGGATATTCCTCCAAAGTGAATGGGAATAATCTTTATAATAGAAAACACTTTCCCCTAATTTAAATTCTCGTTTATCTTTTACTAAACGAGTGATGGCCATAGATTGAAGTAAAATAGGCACCATCCATACCAACTCAAGTATCGTCCCTTGGAAAAAGGTTCTATTAAAAACAAAAAAGCTTTCCATTCCTAATTGAATACCCATAGAAATAGAGAATAGTAGTAACGCCAATCTGGGAAAGAAGTACCTTTTAATAAAAACAGTTAATAATAATCCAATAAACAACAGAAACTGTATAATTGGGTAACTAATCACTAAAAAACTTGTTGATAAAGGTAGACCCAGGGGTTGGACTAAAGAAGAAATCCACCAATGCCAAGACATAATAAATAACGCAACAAAAACGATTAAAGTATCAAAAGAATAATATAAAAAGTTTATCCGATTCCTGATTGGTAGGATGAGTAAGGTAAAACTAAGGATGTAAATTGATATGTATAGAAGATTCAAGATGTTTGTCAGATCCCACAAGGCAGTGGCTTCTGGAAGAGGTTGTTGAAGCATCAATACGATTTTCCCTGAGAAGTAAAAGGACATTCCCACTGCAATAAAACCAATAAACTTCTTCTTAAATCCCTTAGTGTTTATGAATGAGAGTATTAGTAAAAGTAGAACCATTCCCATACCTATGAACCCAAAGGCAATATTAAGGCTGACTCTAGTACTCTCGGTAACTTGTGTGAAGAGGTAAGAATATATCACAATATAAAGAATGCTTAAAAACAACATGTTCCTTGTTAACAGCAATGATTTCATAATAATCTTCCTATCATTTCATGGAATTTCTCTATCACTCTAAAATATTTCCATAGTAGATTTTACGGTATTGAGTAAATTAACACAATTCTCTCACTTTTTCATTTTACCTTAAAAACCATCTATATCCTACTAAATACTCATATTTTAATCTATTTTTTTTATTTTTTCACAATTAAATTATTGTGTTTGCTCTTTGAGAGAAAAAGTAGAGGTTGATTGCATCGAGAGGCTGCTCGCTTTCCCTCGGGCGGGCGGTGATCCTCACACCTAATAAATACAAAAACTTTTGGAAAAATCCACCCAAGGAGAGTAATGATTAATTTTTGATTTCGTTCTAAAGATATTTATATAAAATATTTTGTCAATATAAATATCTGTCACTAATTCTCTTGAAGATGGTAGACAGAGTCATTGTTTTGAGAGGATCCTTTTTATGATGTTAAACAACCGTTTAAGCTCTTTATCCTTAATTTGAGAGGGATTTTTTATATTAAACAAACGTTTGTTTAAATTGAATATGCTTCTTAAGGATTATAAAATGTCCATTAGCGGGTATTAAATACATAGGTGATATACGATGATTTTAACAAAATGGGGATTTACCCGTCGTAATAGCATAAAGGCAGAATTTGATTCCTATCCACATTCCCTTGTTATCCTTCGGAAAATTAAGAATTACTATTTTATTCACAAAATCCACTGGTCTCAGCTTGATCCTGTTGTAGAAAAACATCATCTTGAGGAAATGGAGATACTCGTTAATCGTGAACTTGATTTAGAGACATATTACTTTAATCGAAAAACACGTAAGATTTGATTCTGTGACAGCCTTTTTGAAATAGTGAGAAAAAATAAGAAAAAGAAAGATAACAAGTAAAATTGATTATAAAAACAGCCCAAATCGCATTATATTGATTATTCTGAAGATTTAAATAAAATTAAGATTTTGTTAATATATACTTAATAAAAGATTTACAATACACTCTTTAAAGGAAGGCGTGATTCCAATGACGTAAGTAAGCAAAGCATGTCAACATCACATCTGGACTTTGAAATCGGCCCGTGAAAACTGATTTCAAGATGTGTGGATATGCGGGAATGCGCAAATCTTATTTCAGGAGATGATTCCAATGAAGAATGTTAGCGAGACATGCTAGAATCATGATACGGTTAAAGATAGCCTGTGAAAACTATCTTTGTAGCATGTGGGCGTGTTGGGACTAAAAGGAGCAAGTAAAAATAAACTATATAATACATGCACTACCATTAAATTTAAATGAATGTGAAGTATGTTTATTAGTAAGAAAGGATAGAAAGTATAATTGAATACGGTTTACTTAATTTAAGGCGCTGTTTATGTGATGTATACATAAGCAGCGTCTTACATTTATTTTCCCTTTATTTTTCAAAAGCAGACTCCTTTAACACTCCTTCAAAAAATAAAGACTCCTTTCTCAAGAACGGTTTTCAATGGGATGTTTTCCGGATCCGGTCCATGCCTGCAATCCTCTACTACTTCTTCTCAATGACCTATACCATATATTAACTATAAATTTGTATTCCCTCGCCCTTTCTGTTTACAATCAAGGTAAGCTACTAAAAAGAACAGGAGAAACGGTGATTATTATGGAAGCAACTAAAATAATCGTAAGTAACGCGATTTTCACAGGAAATTCAACTGTTCCATTTGATGGATTTATTGCAGTACAAGGGGACACCATTATCGGTGTTGGCCCACGATCTGAAATGGAAATCTTTGTTGGTCCACACACAGAAAAACGGGATGTTGGCAACCGTCTTGTGATGGCAGGCTTCCATGACTTCCACCTTCATTTATTTTTAGGTGCCATGTTTGAAAGCTTTTGTCAGCTGACATTTGCCTATTCAGAAGAAGAAGCTGCACAAATGATTGCACAATATGCCAGTGAGCACCCTGAGGATGAATGGGTACTTGGCTTTGGGTGGCATCATGTTCGCTGGCAGGGTCAGACCTTACCCACTCGTCATTCATTAGATCGTGTTCTATCCCATCGCCCGGTCATTCTTCTAAACGAAGAAGCTCATAGTGCTTGGCTTAATACAGCTGCTCTTCACAAGCTTGGGATTCGTCGAGATACTGAAGAGCCTCAATTTGGAAGAATTGAAAAAGATGAGGATGGAGAGCCTACGGGTTTCTTATATGAAACAGCAGTTCAATACGTTATCAATGCCTTTATATTTGATAATGAAAAAACGAACAACCTAATGGAATCGTTTCTAAAAAAGACCGCCAGTTATGGAATCACTTCTGTATCAGATATGCTTCCCTTACCGGGCTATACACTGGGAGACCCTGCTTTTTATAGAAGTATCGAGGAAAGGGGGAGACTCACCACAAGGATTCATTTCTTAGATGTGTTAGACGGTAACTTTGAACGCGCTAAGAGCCTCAGGGAAAAATATCGCTCGGATAAGCTTCAATTTTCAGGATTAAAACAATTTTTAGATGGTGTTCCCCTTACCTATACAGGCTATCTATTACGTCCTTACTCGGACCGGCCATCTGAAATCGGTGGTACGATTTATGAGTCTGAGGTCTATCAAAAATGGATAGATGAAGCTGATAGAGAAGGCTTTAGAGTAAGGCTTCATGCTTGTGGGGATGGAGCAGTTAGACTTGGACTGGATTTATTTGAGCACGCTCAAAATGTAAATGGGAAGCGCGACTCCCGCCATACGATAGAGCATATTGAAGTTTGTGACCCAAAGGACTTTGAGCGTTTTTCAAAACTTGGAGTTATCGCTTCGGTTCAGCCTGAGCACCTCACCTCTGGATCCATGGAAACGCATGCCTATTTAGATCGTTTAGGAAAAGAGCGCTCACAATTCACTTGGCCATTTGGTTCCTTGCAGAAACATCATGCTCCACTTGCCTTTGGAACCGATTTTCCGATTGTCGATATTAACCCAATGCTGGGCATTTATCGAGCCGTTACACGAAGACATGAGGATGGATCTCCTCTTGAAGGGTGGAATCCACAAGAAAAATTGTCTTTGTCAGATGCTCTTATCCATTATACAAAATCTCCAGCTTACGGAAATTTCAGAGAGCATGATTTAGGAACCATCGAAAGAGGAAAGAAAGCCGATATCGTTGTACTGGATCGGAACATCTTTGAAGTAGATTCCTCTGAAATTCTTGAAACAGCCGTTCGGATGACGATGATGGATGGGGACATAATCTATGAAAAATAAACAAATTGGGTAAAAAATAGGTCCGTCCCTCAAAGAATGCTCTTCTTTGAGGGACGGACCTTTCTTATTTATGATTTTGGTGGTTCGCTAAGTCCGCCGCCGCGGATGGTTTTTTCTGTGAAGGGGAGATTTAGTTCTTTGCTTAATTTTTCGAGAAAGCTCAGTTCTCGTTTAGATACCAGACAAATGACGGTTCCTTCAGCTCCCATACGCCCAGTTCTACCGGAACGATGAATATATTGCTTTGTGTCTGTTGGAAAATCGTAATGGATAACATGTGTGACATCGGTAATATCTAACCCTCTTGCTGCTACATCCGTTGTCAAAAGGAGTGATACTTTCCCTGCTCTAAAGCGATCTAGAGAATGCTTACGCTCCATTTTGTTAGATTCACCTGCAAGAACTTCAAGCTCGACACCCTTGAATTTTAACTTTTCTTCTGCTTCAGAAAGCTTTTCTAGCTGATTGAAGAATACTAATGCCTTTATGTCTTTGAAATAAGCAAGACTTCGAAGGGCTTCCACTTTATCACGTAGCTCACTGTATACAAATACATGATCGACTTTAGGATTATCGAGATTTGCCTCCATCTTTACAATTTCATAGTCTTGTAATAAGTCATCTGCTACACTCTCTGTTTCATCTGAAAGAGTGGCAGAGAAAAAGAGAACCTGACGCTCTTTTAAGGTTGATTTAATGATGTCCTTTACCTCACGGATATGTTCTGGAGAAATCATTAAGTCAAACTCATCCACGATGATGGTTTTCACCTCGTGCATTTTTAATTTTTTCAGCTTCATTAGTTCTAATAATCGTCCAGTCGTACCGACTACAATATGAGGCTTTTTCTTTAGCTTTTCTAGCTGTTTCTTAATATTCGCACCGCCAATAAAGGCAGCACTGGTCACTTCGCTTCCTTTTGCCCACTTCTGGATTTCTTGTTGAATTTGCATGACAAGCTCTCTAGATGGAGCAAGAATGACTGCCTGTGCCTGCTTTCGATTTGGATCGATTGACTCAAGGACCGGGAGTAGATAAGCTAACGTTTTCCCTGTCCCAGTTGGAGACTCACATACAACGTCCTTTCCCGACATAATAAGAGGGAGAACACGCTCCTGTACAGGTGTTAAAGAGCTAAACTTGTTTTCTTCCCAGTTTTGTTGAATAAAGGGTGCTTTCATAATAGTAGAAATTGAGTTCATAAGATCATTACGTTCCTTTCCTAATGGGAAGATGCTGTGTTACTAATCCTTGTCTACAAGAGGCAAACAAATCTTCACAACCGTCCCTATTTCTTTTTCACTTTGAAAATGAATTTTTCCGTTATGTCTTTCTATAATTTTATGACAGACCGCTAAGCCAAGGCCTGTTCCTTTTTCCTTTGTGGAATAGAATGGTTCACCTAATTTTTCAACACGTTCAGACTCCATACCTACTCCATTATCCTCTACCAATATACACACGTTCGTACTCTCTTTAAATAATGAAATGGTCACTTTCCCCTCTTTTGTAGCTGGTATAGCCTCCACAGCATTTTTTATTATATTGATAAAAACCTGTTTGAGTTGGTTACCTTCTCCCATTACATAAAGGGATTCATATTCATTATTCTCGTATTGGATGGACACATTATCGAGATTCGCCTGTGCCTCCATCAGGATGAGCACCTGTCTGAGCAGTTCATCCACTTTTTGTTTTTGAAAATGAACATCCTGCTGCTTTCCAAGTATGAGCATTTCGCCGGAGATAAGGTCAATTCGACCTACTTCAGAAAGCATGATATCTAAATGGTTATGATCGATTGTATTCGTCGTTTGCATTAATTGAATGAATCCTTTTAATGAAGTTAAAGGATTTCGTATTTCATGAGCAACAGCAGCAGCCAGTTGTCCGATGACAGACAGTTTTTCAGATGCGACCATCATTTCTTCATTTTTGCGATAATGAGTAATGTCTCTCGCTATGGCATATAACCCTGTTACTTCCTCATCAACAATGATTGGTACAAATGAGCATCGAAGAATCTTGCTTTTATCATTTGGCAGATGTATGGTCGTTTCAAATTTCGAAGCCTTCCCTAAAAAAATCCCCCGAAAATGTTTGGTCACTAACCTTATGTCACTTTCATCTAGAAATGTTCTGAATTTCACTTTCTTTAATTCCTCTTGA
This sequence comes from Rossellomorea aquimaris TF-12, assembly GCF_001648555.1. Classification (GTDB taxonomy): domain Bacteria; phylum Bacillota; class Bacilli; order Bacillales; family Bacillaceae_B; genus Rossellomorea; species Rossellomorea aquimaris. Next base: position 453,238 of record NZ_LQXM01000030.1, read on the forward strand.
GTAGATTCCAATAAATCTTCAGCCTCTTTATTGACAGAAACGACATTTCCTTCTAAATTCAACTCAAATACTCCATCAGGATTCTGTTCAAATAACGAATGATAATGTTGGTTTTGTATTTGTAATTGACGCTCTTTGTTTGTCAGCTTTTCATTAGATACAATCAGCTCTTGAGTTCTTCGATATACCAACAAATAAATAATAAAACCTGTTATGAGTATAAAAAACCAGCCTTTATACCGCTGAAAGTAAATATAGATACTCAGTTGTTCATGAGCAAGCGCCATAGAAACAGTATCAGATAGGATGATCCATAGTCCTCCAAGAAGAACATATGTAATGGCAACCCTTAAAGAGATTTCTTTTGCTTTTTTCATTGTTGTTGGTTCACCTGAATTCATCGTAGTGTTACTCCTATCCTTTCACAATTCTTACCAATTTATCAAAAATCTTTTTCTTTAAATAAATAGGAAGAGAATGGGTATATGGCAATACTTTGGATAAGTAAGGATAGCATGATAACACCAAATGTTAATGAATGCAGATATTCAGTTCCTTGTTTTTCAATTCCAAGTAATAAAGCAATAGACATTGTGCCTTTTATGCCTGACCAGGTTAAAATAAGAACTTCCTTCCAACCATAATTCCTTCTCCAAGATTTTCGCAATTTCACAACTCCAATAATAATAACATAGCGAACGATTAAGGAGAGAATAAATAGAAGGAAAATCCACCCTACTAAAGAAAAGGACAAGTACTTAGTAAATTCAATCCCTATTAATAGGAATAAAAACGTCAAAATAGTCGGTTCAATGACTCCCCAAAAACGGTCCAGGTCATTTCTAAAGTGATTTTCTTTAATCGTGCGTCCATATTCATAAGAAAGCATGATTCCACTTGCAACAGTAGCTAATACCCCAGAAACACCCATCTCTTCTCCTATGTAAAAACTTCCATAAGCTAAAATAATACTTAACATAACTTGATAGTTTGAATCTGTAGTAAAATGGATCGCTTTACTTACCAGCCAGCCGAGAACACCCCCGATTAGGGCACCTCCAATAGATACCCATAAGAATTCCCATGTAAATGAAGTGGCCGAAAACGTGCGTTCACCAAAATACATGCCTGCAACCACAGTAAACAAGACAATACTCGTACCATCATTTATCATGGATTCTCCTTCTACCACATCTGCAATATCTTGTTGGTTTGATGACTGTTTTAATATAGAAACAACTGATACTGGATCAGTAGGTGTCAAAATGGTCGCCATTAAAAGGGCTTCAAGATAGGAAATCGAAAAAAGTGGCTGTAGGGAATAATAAAATAATAAGCTCATTAACAGCGTCGTTAAGACAATTCCCACAGTACTTAATATCGAAATGATGCCCACATGCTTTTTTAAATCTTTAATGGGAAATTGATATGCTGAGATAAATAGTAAAGCAGGTAAAAACCAATAAAATATAATTTCCTTTGTTAACTTCACTTCTGTAAAAAACGGGAGAAAGGATAGCCCGATCCCAATTAAAAGTAATACAACAGGAACAGGAATATTCTTCTTCTTTCTATCCATGATAAAAACACTATATCCAATAACTAATAAAATAAGAATTTGAATTGGTTCCATAGAAGGCACCTCCATACCTAAAGTATTGTATTCTTTTTTTATTCCCTTACTCCTCTTTTTCATAAACTTGAACTTCTCTATCCTTCTTCCTATTTTTTCAATATTAAGTTTAATTTCCATAAAAAAGGTAAAAGGGTACTATATGCAGAAAGTAGGTGATGCACTATTTTGAGCATTATGGACAAGAGTAAGGCATTTAGCAAAAGCGGAACGATTACGTTGCCCACTAAATGGAGGCAACGCTTTGGACTTCTGCCCGGAAAACTAGCGGAGCTCTTTTATCAAAATAATTCCATCTACATTAAGCCAGCCGAAAAAGAATCCACTCATAATAAACGGTACATTTCTGAAAAAGGCACGATTCATATCCCACAAGAACTCCGTCGCGAAATGGGGATCACTTATCAGTCACCCTATTTTCTACACGTCAACGAAGATGAACACTGTATTGTGATCACCCATGAAGACGAATAAACAGGTGCGTCCCCCATTGCTTTAAAGCGATGAGGGACGCACCTGTGTTTCTTGGAGGATCGTGTTGCTTCCTGATTGAGAGATGGATAGTCTTTTCACGTTCATGTTAGGAAATACCTGCTGAAGTTGGCGGGTTAGCCATTCACTTGCTTCTCTTTCAACAAAGCATGCTATGGTCGGACCTGCTCCGCTTAAGGAAACACCGAAAGCTCCGAATCTAATGGCTACTTCCTCTACTGCTTCATAATGGGGAAGTAATTTTTTTCTGTAAGGCTGATGGTACCTGTCTTGTTTCATCATCTTTCCTACGGACTCCCAATCTTCCGTTAAAAAGGCCGCCACTAACACATTCGAAACTGCCCCTGCTTTAACAGATTCTTCATATGAAACGCTATTAGGCAGCACCCTTCGAGATTCAGAGGTTTTCAGCTCTGCCTTAGGAATAACTGAAACGACATCAATAGGTAAATCTTTTACCGTGATCAGGTTAACACCTTTTTCGTTGTAACAACTAATGACAAAGCCACCGTACAAAGACGCCCCGACATTATCAGGATGCCCTTCAAACTTTGTTGCTAACGAAAGCTTTTCCCCTTGAGATAAATGTAAATCGCATATGATATTTGCAAGCTCAACCCCTGCCACCACAGCAGCCGCACTTGACCCAAGCCCCCTTGTTAATGGAATATCACTAGAAACAAATAAGTGACAAGGTCTTGGTTTTTTTCCATACAGTTCTCCAACCTCACAAGCAACCTCCACTATGGAGTGGGATTCATCTTCAGGAAACACCTTCAACTCCGGTGATAAAGGAACCACCTTCCATTCAGAAGCTTCCTGTACCTCTACCGTTAAAAATAAATTCAACGCCAGTCCAAGAGAATCAAAGCCAGCACCTAAGTTAGCTGTACTACCAGGGACCGTTATCTTCCAGGATCGAGCTGCCCGTTTTTTCATACACCAATCGTTCCTTTGATATAATCCATCACCATATCCCGATTATTTGGCAATTTAACGGGATGAACCGGACTAAATTCCATTGCCGTTGAAGGATCTTTCAACCCATTACCCGTTAAGACAGCTACTACTTTCACACCTTTTTCAAGATTGCCGTCTTCCAATGATTTTTTTATACCGGCAATGGATGCACAGGAAGCAGGTTCGGCAAAAATTCCTTCTTTAGAAGCCAGAAGCTGGTAAGCATCAATAATCTCTCCGTCGGTTACTTCATCAATATGCCCATTCGATTCTTTTAGAGCGGAAACAGCCAGCTCCCAGCTTGCTGGATTCCCAATTCGTATGGCAGTGGCAATCGTTTCGGGTTGAGAAAATACTCGATTATGCACCAAAGCAGCTGCACCTGAGGCTTCAAAACCAAACATTCGAGGAAGACTTGATTTTTTATGCTGATGAAACTCTTTAAATCCCTTCCAATAAGCTGATATATTTCCCGCATTTCCTACAGGAATCGCCAATACATCTGGAGCTCCACCTAAGTCTTCAACCACTTCAAAGGCTGCTGTTTTTTGACCTTCCAAACGATATGGATTAACAGAATTCACAAGCGTAACGGATTCTGTTTTGCTTAACTCCCTTACAATTTCCAAAGCTTCATCAAAGTTACCTTGGATCGAAATGATCTCTGCACCGTACATAACAGCCTGAGCTAATTTCCCTTGAGCAATTTTCCCTTCTGGAATGACTACGATGCATTTTATCCCTGCTCTTGCAGCGTAAGCAGCTGCTGAAGCAGATGTATTTCCTGTAGATGCGCAGATTACTGTAGAGCTCCCAGATTCAATAGCCTTTGCCACCGCCAGTACCATCCCTCGATCCTTGAAGGAGCCTGTAGGATTCGCTCCCTCTACCTTTGCATATAGCTCAATACCCCATTCTTTTGACAAGGTTTTTAATTCAATTAATGGAGTGTTCCCTTCATTTAAGCTTAAAAGAGGGGTGTCTTCATTTACTGGAAGGTACTCTCTAAACTTCTCTAATAACCCATTCCACCTCATGGTTTCTCCCCTCCCTCTACGCGATATGAGCTTTGAACAGACTCAATCCCATGAAAATCCTTAAGCTCCATTAAAATATCTTCATACCGATCCAGAGAAGCTCTGTGGGTAACGAGAACAATTTCGGAATAGCCCTCTTCGTTTAAGGGATTTTGCAGTATTTTTTCAAAACTTACTCCATGATTTGAAAAGATAGATGTTAACTTTGCTAAAACCCCTACTTCATCTTGAACGTGCAGGCGTAAGAAATATTTAGATGAGATTTCATTTCGCTCTTTGAGTTTTTTAGGATACTGTGGATTCACAGCACTTTTACCCGTAACTCCGAGTCGCATATTTTTCATGATCCCTACCATATCAGACACTACAGCAGTTGCAGTTGGAAGACTTCCGGCACCTGGTCCGTAAAACATCGTCTCACCAACCGCTTCACCATACACATAGACAGCATTGTATTCATCATGAACAGAAGCTAGTGGATGTTCATTTTGAAGTAACGTCGGCTCGACGCTTACTTCAACCTTTTCACCTTCACGATGTGCATAACCAATCAATTTCATCGTATAACCAAATTGCTCGGCATACTGAATATCATCCTCTGTCACCTCTGTAATGCCCTTTACCTTCACGTCAGCCAGGTCCACATTCATGGAAAAACCTAAAGTCGAAAGAATCGCCATTTTCCTTGCTGCATCTAGTCCTCCAACATCTGCAGTGGGATCTGCTTCTGCATAGCCTAATTCTTGAGCTTGTTTTAAGACATCATCGAAGGTCCGTCCCTCTTTTGTCATTTTGGTTAAGATGAAGTTGGTTGTGCCGTTGACGATGCCCATCATTTTGGTGATTCGATCGGAAGCTAGGCCATCGACTAAGCTTCTGAGGATGGGGATTCCTCCTGCTACACTGGCTTCATAGAATAAATCACAGCCGTTTTTTGAGGCTGCCGCCAATAGTTCGGGACCATGAAGTGCCATTAAATCCTTGTTTGCCGTAACGACATGCTTTTTTTGGTTTAATGCATGGAGGAGGTGTTCCTTTGTTGCTTCAATTCCTCCCATGACCTCGACCACAATATCAATTTCAGGATCAAACAGGACTTCTTCTGGATTTAAGGTTAACATTCCATGCTCAACCGCGAACCCTCTATCTTTCTGTAAATCCTGAACAAGGGCTTTTTTTACTTTTACTGGACAACCAATTTGATGTGACAATTTATCTTGATGATTCTCAACAATTTTCACCACTCCGGCTCCCACCGTTCCCAGTCCTAAAAGTCCAATTGAAATTGATTCCATATGTCGAAAACCTCCATTTTGTTTATTTCTTGCGTACATTTGTATTTATATAGAGGACATTATAATAGAAATTTTTCCCTATTACAATATCATTTTTCTTTTTTTCGCTAATGTAAGAGCTTTCTTTGTTGGTAGATAAGGAGAAACTTTTTCTATAAAAAACGTTTACTGTTGATTAGAAAGACTTCTTTGGCCGGATTAGCTGGTATGTTCTTTTATTGGGCCATATTCGTGTCTGATTGGGCCACTCCCTTCAATAATCGAGCCAAATTATGAAAACCACTCCCATATTTACAAATAGAGGACCACTCCTAACCGAGTAGTCCTTCTATTTACACAATATGATGAATTTGCCTAACCATCTTCGAAAGGTCACGATAGACTGGGATTTTGCTGGGGTCTGCATTTCCACCGCTAATCACGCAGCCTACTTTCTTCCTTCTGACGTTCACTTTGTGACACATGGCTGCCGCTAGCGATGCTGCTCCAGCGCCTTCTACCAATGTTTTTTCTCGTTGAAGCATAAACATAATGCTGTATGAGATTTCTTCGTCTGTCACCGTGACCATGTCATCTACGTACTTTCGAATGACGGGGAAGGTTAATTCTCCGGGTTTCTTCACGAGAATTCCATCGGCAATTGTATGAACATGTTCCAGTGAGCCTTTGTTTCTGCCGGTAAAAAAGTTATACGTAGCAGGTGCACCAAGGGCCTGAACACCGACAATTTGAACTTTCGGATTAAAGGCTTTTACTGCTAACGCCATACCCGCCAGTAATCCTCCTCCTCCAACCGGCACTAAAATCATGTCCAAGTCACTGAGTTGTTGAAGCATTTCAAGGGCTACCGTTCCTTGACCAGCCATCACTTTAGGGTCATCAAAAGCATGAACATAGGTGGATCCATTTGATTGCATTTCTTCTATTGCTGCTTGATAGGCTTCTTGGTAGGTATCTCCACCAAGAACAATTTCTGCTCCGTAATGCTTTGTAGCTGCAACCTTTGTAGAAGGAGTTCTTTTTGGCATAAATATTTTTGACTTCACTCCTCGTAGGGCGGCAGCTAGAGCGACTCCTTGAGCGTGATTTCCAGCTGAAGCAGCGATGATTCCTTTTCCAGCCTCTCCTTCAGACAAGGACATTATTTTGTTCATGGCTCCCCTTACCTTAAAAGAACCTGTACGTTGGAGATTTTCCATTTTCAAATAGATTTCCCCACCGGTAAAAGCATTTAAAGTAGAGGATTGCTTTAACGGTGTACGATGCACCCGATGACTGATTCTTTCCATTGCTTCTACAACTTCAGCGCTGTTTATTAAATTCCCAAGCCACTCACCTCATATTGTTTAATATTTTTTTCATAGTTTAACGTCAAATCGATCTCATCCAAGCCTTCTAACAGCATTGTCTTCCAATATGGATCAATTTCAAAGGAAACACGTAATCCTTCCGAATCACAGATCGTCTGATGCAAAAGAGAAACTTCTATTTTGTATAAATCTACTTGGCTCTCATTTTTCCATAATGCCTCTACCGTATCTTCCTTTAGTTGAATGGGTAAAAGACCATTTTTTAAGCAATTGTTGTAAAAAATATCAGCAAAGCTTTTGGCGATGATCACTTGAAATCCATAATCTTTCAGTGCCCATGGCGCATGCTCTCTTGACGAACCACATCCGAAATTTTTTCCTGCCAGAAGAACCTGGGCATCCTTGTATTTTGGTGAGTCTAATGAAAAGTTTTGTTTAATGGTTTTCCCATCATCCTCAAATCGCCAATGATAAAATAAATATTGGCCAAATCCTTTTCTTTCAATTCTCTTTAAAAACTGCTTAGGAATAATTTGATCTGTATCGATATTGTCTCGATGAAGAGGAAAGACCTTTCCTTGAACTGTATTTATTGCCATCGACTCACCTCCTTAGGAAACTAGTACTCTTTCAAATTTTCTTACGTCTGTTAGTTTGCCTGTAATAGCAGCAGCTGCCGCCATCCCTGGACTAAGGAGATGAGTTCTAGATCCATTTCCCTGTCTCCCTTCGAAGTTCCGATTTGAAGTAGAAGCACATCGTTTACCAGGAGGCACAATATCATCGTTCATGGCCAAGCACATACTGCACCCAGCTTCTCTCCACTGGAATCCCGCTTCTTTGAAAATATGATCTAACCCTTCTTCCTCGGCTTCTTTTTTCACCTTAAACGAGCCTGGTACTACTAAAGCCGTGACACCTTGTTTCACAGAATGACCCTTCACCACTTCAGCAGCCGCCCTCAAATCACTCAACCGTGAATTCGTACACGACCCAATGAACACATAATCCACTTCAACCTCCTCCAAGGACATCCCTCCATGAAGACCCATATACTCAAGAGCCCTCTCCACCCCTTTACGCTCAGAAGGGTCTCTATAATCATGGGGATGAGGGACGGACCTCGAAATCGAGGTCCCCATCCCAGGGTTCGTCCCCCATGTCACATGGGGCTCTATGTCTTCACCTTTCACGATGATTTTGTGATCAAACGTGGCGTCTTCATCACTTGCAAGCTTACGCCATTCAGCTTTACACTCTACATAGGATTTGTTTTTCGGGATAAATTGTCTTCCTTCTAAATAATCAAAGGTGACTTCGTCAGGACTAATCAACCCTGCTTTCGCCCCACCTTCAATGCTCATATTGCATACCGTCATCCTCTCTTCCATGGACAGGTTCCGAATGACGTTACCTGTAAATTCTATTACATACCCGGTTCCAAAACCTACTCCATAGGAAGAGATGATATATAAAATGACGTCCTTTGCGGTCACACCGAAACCCAGCTCTCCAGACACTTCGATTTGCAGTGATTTAGGTTTTGTTTGCCAAAGGGATTGAGTGGCTAGAACATGCTCTACTTCACTTGTGCCAATCCCAAATGCCAGGGCACCAAAGGCACCGTGGGTAGAGGTATGACTATCTCCACAGACAATCGTTTTTCCTGGTTGAGTCAGACCAAGCTCAGGACCAATCACGTGAACAATCCCTTGATCAGGATGATGGATATCTGCAAGAGGAACACCAAATTCCTCACAGTTTCTTTGGAGGGTATCCATTTGCAAACGGGCTATTTCATCCCGAATCATGTGACGTTCTCGTGTTGGCACGTTATGATCCATCGTCGCGTAGGTTAAATCTGGCCTGCGCACCTTTCGATTTTTCATACGAAGTCCTTCGAATGCTTGGGGAGAAGTCACTTCATGTACAAGGTGTAGATCTATATACAGTAAATCAGGCTTTCCCTTTTCACTGTGAACAATGTGTTTCTCCCATATCTTCTCGATAATATTTTTCCCTGCCATGAACTCCCTCCTGGTTTAGGTATTTTTTACGAATATAGATAAATATCAGCGGAATTCTGAATATATCAGCGAAAATCGAAAAATATCAGCGATATACCGATTTTCCGACAAAACTTCCAATACACTCTTACCTCATCACATATAAGCCGCTAAAATCGAAGATAACGCATGATCTGCTTCTAATCTCTCTACTACAAGCTGACTCATGGCACCTGTACCAACAACGGTCCCCCGTCCCATGGTCCACAGATCTCCAGTGCGGAAGCCTGCGTTCAATACTTCCTGTACTGCCAGTTCAATCATTTCTGCTTCTTCTTTTAAGCCGAAGGAATGTCTCAGCATCATGGCCACTGATAGAATCATAGCTAGTGGATTAGCTTTTCCTTTGCCTGCAATGTCTGGGGCCGATCCGTGGACTGGTTCGTACAGTCCAAAGGTATCGCCTCTTAAACTAGCTGACGGGAGCATACCAAGTGAGCCTGTGATCATGGAGGCTTCGTCACTTAAAATATCTCCGAACATGTTTTCCGTTACGATGACATCAAATTGCTTCGGCTGATACATGAGCTTCATAGCTGCTACATCCACCAGCATGTGCTCTACCTCCACATCGGGATATTCTGAAGCCACTTCATTTACAACCTCACGCCACATTCGACTTGTTTCTAAGACATTTGCTTTATCAACAGACGTTAGTTTGTTCTTTCTTCTTTGAGCTAATTTGAACCCTTTATGGACAATTCGTTCGATTTCATTTCTGTCATATACAAGGGTATCAACGGCTACTTCATTATGCTTGCCTTGTCGACCGGATGGCTGACCGAAGTACAAGCCGCCTGTTAATTCCCTGACAATGACTAAATCTACTTCTTCCACGATGTCCCGTTTCAATGGAGATGCCCCCAATAAACTTTCAAATGCCTTTACAGGACGGAGATTCGCGAATAAATCAAACTCTTTTCGAATAGATAGGAGCCCTTTTTCAGGACGTAGATGAGGAGGAAGATGCTCCCACTTCGGACCTCCAACAGCTCCTAAAAGGACCGCATCGCTCCCTTTGCAAAGGGAAATAGTTTCTGAAGGTAATGGTTCTCCGAAACGGTCAATGGCAGCCCCGCCAATATATCCTTTTTCTACTTCAAATTCATGACCAAACCAATCCCCCACTGCCTTCAGTACTTCTAATGCTCCATCCATAATCTCTTGACCAATACCATCTCCAGGTAATACAGCGACTTTCTTCTTCATTAGAACTACCTCCTATTTTTTTATTTGAGGGACGGACCTCCAAATTTGCTAACTCTTACAAACTAGCTTTCACTGCTTCCTTCTCTTTCATATATTCATTCCTCTGACTTAATCGATTCACTGCATTTAGATAAGCTCTGGCCGATGCCTCTAATACATCTTGGGCAGTTCCCCGTCCGCTTGTGTTTTCGCCGTTATATTCCAGTCGAACATAGACCTCAGCGAGAGCATCCCTACCTCCACCGACGGAGTTAATCTTATAATCCAGCAGCTTCGATGGACTTGGGAGAATCTTCTCAATTGTGTTATAGATGGCTTCTACACTACCGGACCCGGTTGAAGCTAGCTGAGTCAGTTTCCCATCTTCCATTTTCAACTCAATCGTAGCTGTCGGAATATTATCCATTCCGTATTGAACCTGCATCCGTTCTAATCTAAAGCCTACTCCGTCAGCCATTTCTGTTTGCTTGTTGGTTAGAATGCTAAAGAGATCTTCATCGACAATCTCTTTCTTTCTATCAGCTAAATCTTTAAATGTTTTAAATGCTTCATTTAGCTTTTCTTCTGTAAGCTCAAAGCCAAGTTCAATGGCTTTATTTTTAAAAGCGTGGCGTCCAGAATGCTTGCCGAGAACGAGACGGTTGGAGCTGACTCCAATGAGTTCAGGGGTAATGATTTCGTAGGTGGTTTTCTCCTTCAACACACCATCCTGATGAATTCCCGATTCATGAGCGAAAGCATTATCACCTACAACAGCTTTATTGGCTGGAACTCTCATACCTGTCAACTTGCTTACAAGAGCACTCGTTTTCTTGATTTCATCCAGCTTCAATCGAGTTGTCGCCCCGTAAAAATCTTCTCGAATACGAAGAGCGACGGCTACTTCTTCAAGGGCTGCATTTCCAGCCCTCTCTCCAATACCATTGATGGTTCCTTCAATTTGATCGGCTCCATTTTCAATGGCTGCTAAGGAGTTTGCCGTCGCCATCCCCAGGTCATCGTGACAATGTGCCGATAGCTTCACCGCTTCGATATTTGGAACATGTTCTCTAACGTATCGAAACAATTCCCCGTATTTATGAGGCGTGATATATCCCACAGTGTCAGGAAGATTGATGACAGAAGCTCCTGCTCGAATCACTTCCTCCATGATTTTGACCAAAAAATTTAAATCCGACCGGCAGGCATCCTCAGCTGACCATTGAACGACAGGGAAAAATTTCTTCGCGTAAGTCACAGCCTTTACAGCGGAATCAATGACTTGGTCTGGTGTCATCTTCAATTTATGGGTCATATGAATGGGAGAGGTGGCAAGAAACACATGCAGCCTTGGCTCTGCCGTATTCTTCAGGGACTCCCAGACAGCATCAATATCTCGTTGTTGAGCTCTCGCAAGTCCCGTAACGGAACTGTTTTTTACAGTCGATCCGATCATTTTTACTGCATCAAAATCTCCCTTTGAAGCTGCCGGGAAACCCGCTTCTATCACATCGACTCCTAATCGTTCTAATTGTTTTGCTACTTCTACCTTTTCAACCGTATTGAGGTTTACTCCAGCGGACTGTTCACCGTCTCGTAGGGTTGTGTCAAAAATATCAATGGTTCGCACTCGCAACCACTTCCTTTTCTTTTGTAGAAGGCTTTTGTACAAATGGCATCATTTTACGAAGCTCTTTTCCCACCACTTCAATAGGATGCTGACTTTCTCGATGATTGATGGCGTTAAATTCAGGACGGTTCGCTTGATTTTCTAAAATCCATCCCTTGGCAAATTTCCCTGTTTGAATATCTGTTAATACTTCCTTCATACGGGATTTTGTTTCCTCGTTCACCACTCTTGGACCGGAAACAAAATCTCCCCATTGGGCTGTATCAGAGATTGAAAATCGCATTCCTTCTAACCCTTGTTCATACATAAGATCAACAATGAGTTTTAATTCATGTAAGCATTCGAAGTAGGCCACTTCTTTTTGATAACCCGCTTCTACAAGAGTTTCAAATCCTGCTTTTACAAGAGAGGTTAAACCTCCACATAATACTGCTTGTTCACCGAAGAGATCGGTTTCGGTTTCCTCTTGAAATGAGGTCTCAAGAATTCCAGCGCGTCCTGCCCCCACACCCTTTGCATAGGCTAAAGCTAGCTCGCGGGCATGGCCCGATTCGTCTTGAAATACTCCAAATAAAGCAGGAACCCCAGCTCCTTCTTCAAAGGTCCTTCTGACAAGATGCCCAGGTCCTTTCGGAGCTACTAAAAAGACATCTACGTCCTCTGGAGGAACGACTTGGTGAAAGTGAATATTAAATCCGTGTGCGAAAGCCAGTGCTTTCCCTGCTGACAGTGCTGGCTTGATTTCTGCTTCATACACTTTCGGCTGATGCTCATCGGGAAGAAGCACCATGATGACTTCTGCTTGTTCACACGCTTCCCGGACAGAGTAAACGTTGAATCCATCTTTCTCAGCCTGGTCCCATGACTTCCCTTTTCGTAAACCGACGACTACATCAAATCCACTTTCCTTCAGGTTTAGTGCATGTGCGTGACCCTGGGATCCGTAGCCAACAACTGCTACCTTCTTTCCTTTTAGAACCTCTTCGTTTACATCGCCGTTATAATATACCTTTACCATTTCCCTCATCCTCTCCATTTTGTTATTAGGAACTTTTCGCAAACTTTGTTTTTTTTTGAAAATGCGAGTAGTGGTTAATTTCCGCTCCAGGTGCTTGCTTTCCGCGGGGCTTGAGTTGAGCCTCCTCGGATTTGCCCTGCGGGATCTCAACTTTCCTACAATTTCCGCAGGAGTCATGCACCTTCCGCTCCAATCAACTCTACAAAATTTATTAATAGAATGTAAAAACACGAATTTACTGATCCTACTTTCTTCTAATTCACAATCGAATACTGTTTCAAATCCGTAACCGATTTTCCATTTCCTCTAGCAAAAGCTGTAATCCCCGTTCGAGCGATTTCCTTAATCCCATAAGGTCTTAGCAGATCAATAATTGCTTCGATTTTTGCTGTTTCACCTGTTACTTGTACGGTTACACTGTCGCGGGCGACATCGATAATCCCCGCTCTGAAAGGTTCTACAATTCCATTTATCTCTGACCGTGTCTGTCCAGTGCTCAATACTTTAATAAGTGCCAATTCTCTCGCAACGACTCCTTGATCCGTAATATCTGAAACCTTTAACACATCAATTTGCTTATGAAGTTGCTTTAAAAGCTGTTCAATTTTCCGATCATCCTCAACGTTTACAACAAAGGTCATTCGCGAAATCCCTTCTACCTCTGTGTAACCTACTGAAATGCTTTCAATATTAAATTGTCTCTTCGTGAACAATCCGGTTACCCGATTTAAGACTCCGCTTCGATTATGGACGAGAGCTGTGACAATCCGCTTCCTCATGGTTTCACTCCTAACATTTCGTGTAATCCTTTCCCTGGAGCTACCATCGGGTAGACATTTTCCTTCGGATTTACCAAACAATCGATAAGAACGGGTTCATCACTGGTTAATGCTTCTTTTAAAACTTTGTCTACTTCCTCTTGGGTTTTCACTTGGTAGCCTTGTATTCCATACGATTCAGCCAGCTTGACAAAATCAGGCTGAAGGGAAAATACTGACTGTGAATAACGTTCTTCAAAAAAGGTTTCCTGCCACTGTCTTACCATTCCTAACGTACCGTTATTTAACAAAACCACCTTGACGGGAAGATTCAGCTCTTTTAGTAGAACTAACTCCTGGAGAGTCATTTGAAATCCCCCATCTCCTACAAAAGCAACAACCGTACTCGATGGATTTGCTAACTGAGCCCCTATGGCTGCCGGAAATCCAAATCCCATGGTGCCAAGCCCTCCAGAGGTTACCCAATTGTTAGGCGATTTAAATGAATAATATTGTGCTGCCCACATTTGATGTTGACCTACATCTGTTGTTACTACTGCATCTCCGTTCGTCATTTCATACACCTGTTCAATTAATCGTTGGGGAGATAGCACGTCAGCTGACTGGTTATACCAATAAGGATATTCCTGTTTATATGATTGCAGATGCTTATGCCAACCTTCTAAATCTGCTTTTTCTGTTTCATACTCCAACAGTTTTGTGAGAGCCAGCTTCGAATCCGCTACGATTGGGATATGGGTTTCGACATTCTTACCAATTTCAGCTGGATCAATATCGATGTGTGCTACCTTGGCTCTTGGTGCAAAGGTGGCTAGATTGCCTGTTAATCGATCATCGAATCGGGCTCCTATATTAAGTAATAGATCACATTCATGCAGAGCCATATTACTGGAATAACATCCGTGCATTCCGGCCATTCCTAGAAATAAAGGGTGGTCTGCTGGGAATCCGCCTAAACCTAGTAGAGTGTGAACAACGGGTAGATCATACCCTTCAGCGAACTTCTTCAATTCTTCAGAAGCTTTTCCGTGAAGAACTCCTGCACCTGCTAAAATTACTGGTTTTTTTGAAAGCTTTATAGCTTCCACCAGTTTCTTTAGTTGGAGAGGGTTGGGATGCAAATTGGGCTGGTAACCCGGTAAGTCCATCTCCGCCTCCAGGCTCGGATAAGCTTGCTGAAGAGTTAAATCCTTTGGGATATCAACAAGAACAGGTCCTGGCCTTCCCGTTGAGGCAATATGAAAAGCTTCCTTTACAATTCTCGGCAAATCATTAATATCCCGCACCTGATAATTATGCTTCGTGATCGGCATGGTAATCCCTACAACATCCGCTTCCTGGAATGCGTCCGTTCCGATGACACCTGAAGCAACCTGTCCTGTAAAAATCACGAGTGGCAAGGAATCCATCATGGCATCTGCAATTCCAGTTACCAGATTAGTAGCTCCCGGCCCTGAAGTTGCAATAACCACACCCGGTTTCCCAGACACCCGTGCATATCCTTCTGCAGCATGTATCGCTCCTTGTTCATGACGAGCAAGTACGTGTTTGATAGGAGCTTTATATAGAGCATCATAAATGGGCAAAACCGCTCCTCCAGGGTAACCAAACAGAATATCAACCTTCTCCTTCTTCAAAGCAACCATAAGCATGTCGGCTCCATTAACATTTCCTGTTAATGTCTGTGAAGCTGGTTCTTCCTCTAATTTTGCTCTCATTTTAATCTCCTCCCTGGTAAGAATTAAGTTAAAACAACATTTCAAGACAGCTAATTTATAAAATATAAAAGAGCCCTTCCACCCACTACGACAGAATTTATCTTTCGCAGGGGCGAAAAGGCTCTTTTCCTTTCCACGGTACCACCCTATTTCGAAAATAACTGTAAACAGCTATTTCCCTTTGCAGGTCGACTTTACAAACAATCAACCTTCGTTTTGATAACGAGTAACAGTTACTCGATCACTCCTACTACGATTTTCAGAGGGATACTCAGAGGGGATGTCGGCATTGGGCGTATTACTGGTTCGCAGCACCACCAGCTCTCTGTAAATACAAAATCCAATCCTTTTGCCTCTTCAACGTTTTTTTGTTATTCCGTTTTCAACACTCCACCTGTACTAGCCGAGGTGACGAGCTTAGCATATCTTGCTAAGTAACCCTTCTTTATCTTTGGAGGAGGCTGTACCCACTCCTTTTTCCGTTCGTTTAATTCATCTTCAGAGACCATTAGGGAAATGGTCCGATTGGTTAAATCGATGAAAATAGGATCACCGTTTTGAATAACACCAATTGGTCCTCCTTCCGCTGCTTCTGGTGATACATGACCGATGGAAATTCCTCGGGAAGCTCCTGAGAATCGACCGTCTGTCATTAGAGCAACCTTCTTCTCTAACCCTCTTCCTGCAATAGCCGCTGTTGGTGCAAGCATTTCCGGCATTCCAGGTCCACCCTTAGGTCCTTCATAACGAATGACCACGACATGCCCTTCTTTTACTTCACCACTTTCAATTCCTGACAGGGCATCATCTTGAGATTCGTAAATAATCGCTTCTCCCATAAAGGTCTCAATGGAAGGGTCAACAGCTCCTACCTTAATTACACCACCATTTGGAGCAATATTTCCAAAGAGTACTGATAATCCTCCAACGGGACTATGAGCCTTCTCTCTTCTTCGTATCACATCATCATTTTGAATATGAGCATCTTTTACATTTTCATATAGAGACTTTCCTGTCACAGTGATCCGGTCTCTGTGGACTGCACCTTCCATCTCACAAAGCTCTTTAATAATGGCGCTGACTCCTCCTGCATTATGGACGTCCTGCATAGAGTAATCGGATGCTGGACTTATTTTTGATAAATAGGGGACTCTCTCAGCCACTTTATTAATTCGATTAATGTCGTAATCAATTTCTGCTTCGTTGGCAATGGCCAGTGTGTGGAGAACGGTATTAGTTGAGCCTCCCATGGCCATATCTAATGCAAATGCATCATCAATCGTATCCTCTGTTATAATGTCTCTCGGTTTGATATCCTTCTTAATCATCTCGACTAAATATTTCGCTGCATCTTTAATTAATTGATGCCTCTCGGCTGAAGTGGCTACAATCGTTCCGTTTCCTGGAGGAGCCATACCGAGCATTTCCATCAGTGAGTTCATGGAGTTCGCTGTAAACATCCCGGAACATGAACCACAAGTTGGGCACGCATTGGCTTCAATATCAAGGAGTTCTTGAGCCGACATTCTGCCTGACTGATGGGCTCCCACTCCTTCAAATACGGATACAAGGGATAGTGGCTTTCCATCACTGGATATTCCAGCCTCCATTGGACCACCTGATACGAAAACAGAAGGGACATTGGTTCTGACGGCTGACATCAGCATTCCTGGAGTGATTTTGTCACAGTTTGGAATATAGAAAACTCCGTCAAACCAATGTGCGTTGATCACTGTTTCTGCGGAGTCGGCGATGAGTTCCCTACTTGGTAATGAGTACCTCATCCCGATGTGCCCCATGGCAATCCCGTCATCTACTCCAATGGTATTGAATTCAAACGGGATTCCACCTGCTTCTCGAATCGCTTCTTTCACGACTTGAGCAAAGCCGTTTAAATGCATATGCCCTGGAATTATGTCGATATAGGAATTACACACCCCGATAAATGGTTTTTCTAGGTCTTCCAGCTTGACTCCCGTCGCATACAGTAAGCTGCGATGGGGAGCTCGATCGATTCCTTTCTTGATCATGTCACTTCGCACATCATCACCCCCAACTTATCCAACATGAACTTTTCTCTCATACACCTTCGTTCCATCCTGAGTCACTGTATTTCTAAATTCATGGAGCAGTCGATTCGTATGCTCTCCCGGTTTTCCATCTCCGATAATGCGACCATCCACTTTTACAACAGCAATCACTTCTGCTGCCGTTCCTGTTAAAAACACTTCATCTGCTGTATACACATCATGACGAGTAAATACCTCTTCCTTCATTTGGAACCCTAATCTGTCAGCAATTTCGATGATGGCATTCCTCGTGATTCCTTCTAACGCTCCAACGTATCCTGGAGGAGTTAGGATTTTTCCTTTTTTGACAATGAAAATATTATCGGCAGAACCTTCTGCCACATACCCTTGATCATTTAGCATCAAAGCTTCACTTACTCCAGCAAGGTTCGCTTCGATTTTTACCAGAATGTTATTTAAGTAGTTTAAGGACTTAACCTTTGGTGACAGAACATCTGCCCGATTCCGACGACTTGCTACGGTGACGATATCAATACCCGTTTCATATAAGCTTTTAGGAAATAGAGCTAATTGTTCTGCGATGACAATAATTTGTGGTCTCTTACAGGTGAAGGGGTCGAGCCCCAGGTTTCCAACACCTCTCGAGATGACCACTCGTATGTAGGCATTTTCTAGTTCATTCTTTTTTAATGTATTGACGATAATGTCACACATCTCCTGCTTAGAAGCTTCGATATGCAACATGATTGATTTTGCTGAGTCATAAAGGCGATCAACATGTTCTTCTAGACGGAACACATTTCCATCGTACATTCGAATTCCTTCGAACACTCCATCTCCATAAAGAAATCCATGGTCATAAACTGATACAACTGCATCTTCCTTTTTCACGTATTGACCGTCTAAGTAAATCCACTGTTCGTTCATGTTAATCATTCCTTTCTCCTTGTTATTTATCTGATTATTCAGAAACTTAATTGTACAGCTTAAGGACTATTGTTTCAGCTACTTTCAAGAAGCTTATTTTGGATCCCTTTGACTGTTTTTGTTTGGCTTGAAAAATTTAATTGAGGACAATATTACTCTCGTTTGCGAGGAAGGTCAACAGTCTTTTTGTAAATTTTTAGATTATTTAGATTAATCTGATATTAAGAAAACGCTTTCATCTTTGTCCTTATAGAGTTTGATTGATGATAAATTTTTTTGGATTTTTTTATAAAAAGGGTATGAATGGAGATTCATTCATGTTGGGGGATTTTGTTTAAAATTATTCGACATTATTTACTTTATATAGCTTTAGGGGAGGATTGTCCTACTTGAAGTAAGGTTGTCTTTTTCTCAACATTTTTACTCAATTGATAATGATTCGAATTTTTATTAGAGGCTAAGTGAAAATTTACTGCAAGTGTTTACGAAAGGCTATTTTCGGAAGGTTTGATGTTTTTCACAAAGAGAGTAGTGGTTGATTGCAGCGAAAGGTGCTCGCTTTCCGTGGGACGTGAGTCGAGCACCTTCCGCTCTAATCAACTTTCTAAGTATGAGTTTCTTAATAAAGATTAAAATAAATACCTTTCAAGTTTAAAAACATCATTTTTCAAAGTGTGCATTGGACGATTTTAGCTTGTATTGTAATAATAATTTTTCTTTAGAATATCTTATTCACTTTAAGCTCTGCCACAAAAAATTCTCTTAGATGGTGAGGGAAACTATGTAGACTCCTGCGGAAGTACGGGCGTACCGAAACCCCGGAAGCGAAGCTGAGGAGGCTCGGCCGAACGTCCGCGGAAAGCAGTTCCCCTCACCATCTAGCACACGCTAGTTGACAGAGCCTTTTCTTCATTCGCTCAAATTAAAATTTTTATAAATAAAAAAACCAATGATAAGCACCATTAGCACTTATCATTGGTTCCATGATTATACCCAAGTAAACATATAGTTAGGATCTTCGACATCTTTAGCCTTTTTGACTATTTTTAATGGCTTGAACGTATCAATCATTACGGCGAGCTCCAAGGTTTCTTTTTTTCCAATACTTGCTTCAGTTGTACCAGGATGTGGACCATGAGGAATTCCACTTGGATGCAGGGTGATCGATCCTTCTTTAATTCCTTTTCTACTCATAAAGTTGCCTTCCACATAATACAGTAATTCATCACTGTTTACGTTACTGTGATTGTATGGTGCCGGAATCGATTCTGGATGATAATCGTACAATCTTGGGACAAATGAGCAGACCACGAAATTATGCCCTTCAAAGGTCTGATGAACGGGTGGTGGCTGGTGAATACGGCCCGTGATTGGTTCAAAATCCTCAATGTTAAACACCCACGGATACAAGTAGCCGTCCCAACCGACTACATCAAGAGGATGATGATTCAGTACATGTGAATGAAGTGCTCCCCGGGATTTTGTAATCACTTCAAACTCCCCTTCATCTTCATGGGTTTGAAGTGTTTCAGGACCTCTCAAATCCCGTTCACAAAATGGACTATGCTCGAGGAGCTGACCATATTCATTGCGGTATCTCCGTGGTGTCGTTATTTGGCTGAAGGATTCCACAATAAGCATTTTTGTATCTTGTTCAGGAACGACTCGATAAATGGTTCCAATCGGTATAACGACGTAGTCGCCTTTTCCATAAGTAATCGAACCAAACATGGTCTCTACAGTTCCACTCCCAAAATGAATATAGAGCATTTCATCTCCATCACCGTTTCGATAAAAGCCGTTCATTTCTTCCGTTACATAGGCCGTTCCAATTAATAAATCGGTGTTTCCAAGCAAGTATTCTCTACTTTCCAGTGCGTCGCCCTTCTTTTCAATTCCGTCTGTAAAAAAGTGACGGTGACGAAGAGCACTATCCTCTTCAAATTCAGGCATATAGTTGCCTAGAAATTTCGTTTTGGCCACTGCAGTAGGGAGATGATGATGATACAGGATTGATTGTGTACCAGAGAACCCTTTTGTCCCCATGACCTGTTCTCTGTAAAGGTTTCCATCATCTTTTTTAAATATGGTGTGACGTTTGTGAGGTATCTTCCCCATTTGACGATAATACATGGTTTTCCCCCTCTCTAATATTGGCAACAGTATTTTGCAAAACTCCTAATCCATCAATCTCTAATTCCACCACATCCCCAGCTTTTAACCAGGGATGAGTTTCAGTACCAAGTTCTAAAATACATCCTGTACCTACTGTACCTGACCCAATGACTTCTCCTGGGTAAAGTGTTACATCCTTAGAAGCTCTTTCAATCATTTCCGCAAATGTATAATAAATATCTTTATAATTCCCTTTTGATAATAGCTTTCCATTTACCTTTGCAGTCATAGTGAGATTGAATCGATCTCCTTCTTTGAAAGAATCAAGTTCATCTTTTGTCACAAGATATGGTCCAAAGGATGTAGCAAAATCCTTCCCTTTCGCAGGACCTAAGCCTACTTTCATCTCATGTTTTTGAATATCTCTTGCGCTCCAATCATTCATGATGAAATAGCCGTAAATGTATTCCTCTGCATTTTCTTTGGAAATGTTCCGCCCCTCTTTGCCAATCACACAGGCTATTTCCAATTCATAATCTAGCCACTGACAATCTGAAGGGATTCCAATCACATCCTGGGGTCCCTTTACAGCTAAGTGATTGGTGAAATAGAAAACGGGTATGTCATACCATTCAGGAACCACCTCAAGCCCTCTTCGTTTACGAGCTGTTTTTACATGATCTTCGAATGCATAGAAATCTCGAATGCTGACAGGCCTTGGAATCGGAGACTCAAGCTTCACTTTTTCTAATCGTTCTACACCTTCGTCTCCCTCAGAAAATCCACCTAGATTCTCAACCTGCTTTATTCCATCCTCCCCTAACTGAATTAAGGAAAGGATATCCTTTGGTAAGCCCCCGTTACTTACTGTATGTAAATCCACGACGAAGTCTTCTTGGATTTTACCAACTCTTATTTCATTCTCTTTTAAAAAGCTTACTAGTTTCATTTCACATCACCTTTTTCGAATCAATTCAAATGAATCAGTTAATGGCTTTGTGTACATTTGTCCAGCGAGTCTTCCCACTGGCTTTAATTTCTCTGAATCAATCTTTCCGTCATAGTAAAGCTGATCTTCGATTCTTACACATTCAACTTTTCCAATGACCAGACTTCCCGCTCCCGGATGATTTCCAAAATGAAGGACTTCATGTAAAACACATTCCAATTGCACCTTACTTTCAGAAACACCTGGAGGTTTTACTGTTATTGAATTTTTCTTCGTTAATCCTACTTCTTCAAATTCATCCGTAGTAGAATCATACTCAATGGCACAATCATTCATTTTTTCTGCAAATTCTTCACTTACGATGTTGATAACAAATTCCTTTGTTGCTTCAATATTGGCAAGGGTATCCTTTTTGCTGCCGTCACTGCCTCTTCGCATAGGTGAGAAGCAAACGAGCATAGGTTCAGCAGAAATGGCAGTAAAGAAGCTATATGGAGCTAAATTAGCATTTCCTTCTTCATCCAATGAAGAAACAAAGGCAATGGGACGCGGCAAAATGGAGCCAATCATTAATTTATAGGCATCCTGCCATTGGAGTGTGTTTGGCTTGATATCCACTTACTTCACTCCTTTCTCTTCCAATATTTCTTCTAAAGCGACGATGAATCGTTGATTATCTTCCTCTGTCCCCACCGTTACCCGAACGGTTGTAGGATAGCCTAATAGTGTTCCCGACCGGATCACCAACCCTCTTTTTACTAGTTCAGAGGCAACGATTTCACCATTTAATGTAGTATCCACCATAATAAAATTAGATTGAGACGGAAAGTATTTTAATCCTAATCGATCAAATTCCTTTTCTAGAAAAGCACGCCCTTTTTCATTTTTATACGTACACTCTCGAATGAATTCCTGATCTTCTAACGCTATGACGGCTGACTTCTGAGCGACTGAGTTTACATTGAACACATCTTTCACCTTTTTCAGCTGTTCAGCAATTTCTTCATTCATGGCGCCAAATCCAACTCGGAGTCCTGCAAGCCCGTATATTTTTGAAAACGTCCTCAGCACAATCAAATTTTCAAAGGTTTTAAGTAATGGTAGAGTCTCTAAATAATCATCTGTTGTCACATACTCCATATAGGCTTCATCGACAACGACTAATATATGGGATGGGACACTCTCTAAAAATTGTAAAAGCTCTTTTTTGCCTACAATGGTTCCAGTAGGATTGTTGGGATTACACACAAACATAAGCTTTGTCTTTGGAGTGATTTTATTGTACATCTCATTTAAGTCATGAGTCCCGTCTACTAGAGGTACGATTACAGGAGTTCCGCCTTCTAAAAACACATTCGTTTGATATCTTGGAAATGTAACGTCCGCCATAATGGCTTCATCTCCACTATTAAGATAGGCTCTCGTTAAAAGTCTTATCACTTCATCAGAACCATTCCCAAACACAAGCTGTTCTTTAGGAACTCCTAAAAAGGTGGAGACTTTATGTCCGAGCTCCATAGTAGCTCCGTCAGGATAGAGAAATAAGTCTCCTCCATTACCTTTAAACCATTCCTTCACCTTAGGTGAGCAGCCATATATATTCTCATTTTCCGAAAGCTTTCTTATAGATCTTAGTCCGTGTTCTTTTTGTAAATCCCCTAATGTTTTCCCTAGTACATATGGTGCGATTTGTGTGACGACCTCTCTCGTTTTAAACTTTAGTGTCATACGCAGATCCTCGCCTTCCTCATGGATGAAGGGGGTTGACTCAATGGAGACCTCCTCCCACCACCATCTAGTACTGTGTACTATCTTGTGTGTAGAAGCAGGTACTCTCTTCTTGAGTTAACCCCCTAACCGGTCCCTTTGACCCCCGTCAATCTATCTCTATTTATCTACTTTTTATAGGTTTCCTCTACGCTCTTGCTCACGTTCAATAGATTCAAATAATGCTTTAAAGTTTCCTTCTCCAAATCCTCTTGATCCTTTACGTTGAATCACTTCAATAAAGAGTGTTGGACGATCTACGATTGGCTTTGTAAAGATTTGAAGAAGATATCCTTCGTCATCACGATCTACTAATATATTTAATTCTTTAATTTTAGAGATTTCTTCATCAATTTCTCCAACACGCTCAGACAACATCTCATAATATGAATCTGGAGTATTTAGAAACTCAACGCCATTTTCTTTTAAGATTCCCACGGTCTTAACGATGTCCTCCGTCAGGATGGCGATATGCTGCACACCTGGCCCGCCGTAAAACTCAAGATATTCTTGAATTTGAGATTTGCGTTTTCCTTCAGCCGGCTCGTTGATTGGGAATTTAATTCTTCCGCCATTATGCATAACCTTGGACATTAGAGCCGAATATTCCGTTGTAATATCTTCATCTGTAAAGTGACGCATTTCTTTAAAGCCTAAGACTTTCCCATAGTACTCTACCCATTCTTCCATTCTCTCAACGTTTCCAACTACGTGATCCACAGCGATAATACCTGCATCTCCATTTGTTAGGACAGAATCGTATTTTTCAAAGCCTGGCATGAAGACACCCTTGTAATCTTTACGTTCCACAAGAGTATGAATTGTATCTCCATATGTACCTATTACGGCTTTTTTCAATGTACCGTTGTCATCTTCTAAAGTCGAAGGAGGCATGATTTCAATTGCTCCACGGGATACTGCACCCTTGTAAGCCTTTTCAACATCATCCACCATAAGAGCGATGTCTTTAATTCCGTCTCCATGCTTCTTCACAAATTGGGAAACACGACTGCCTTCATGTAAACTTCCTGTCACAACTAAGCGTACTTTGTTCTGCTGCAGCACATAGGATACAGTGTCACGATTCCCTGTTTCTAAACCTGAATATGCAACGGTTTTAAAACCAAATGCCGTACAAAAGAAATGAGCAGCTTGCTTGGCATTTCCCGTATAATACTCTAAATAGTCAACATCTCTTACTGGGAAAAAATCTTCTACTTCTATCGTTTTCTTCGCTACATTTTCTTGCATCCTAATCCCTCCACAAAGTTTAGTATTTTCTGAATATTATATTAAATAGTTTTCCAGAACTTCTCAAGAGCAGCTAGTAAAGCTGAAACGCTTCTCTGTGATAAAGCCTGTTATCTATTGGCTATCTCTTTTTTTCGGGGAGGCAGATGAACGGCTGCTCCTTTTAATCCTTCCACGGCTTCTAATAAGCCCTCGTTATAGCTTGGATGGGGGTATAGCGGAAAATGAAAGTCCTCATCTCTCGCTACCATCTCAAGACCAAGAATCCCTGAAGTGATCAGCTCAGCTGCCCCGACTCCCATTATATGAATACCCACAATCAAATCCGTCTCACTGTCTGACACAACTTTGACGAAGCCGTCTTTCTCATTTGTCAGATGCGCATACCCATTTCCTCTAATGGGAAATTCACTCACTGCCACAGAATAACCCTCATCAACAGCCTCTTCCTCCGTCAATCCTACACAAGCAATCGGAGGACTCATCTGAACAACCGTGGGAACAAACTGCAAATCCACCTCTACACTAAGCCCACCAATCGCCTCCGCTGCCACCTTCCCTTGCTTAATGGCCTTTACTGCGAGGGACGGACCTTCCGTGACATCTCCAATTGCCCATATAGTTGAAATCGATGTTCTCCCTTGAGCATCTGTTTCGATATAGCCCTGTTCAGTTAATTGAATACCTAATCGATCAAGTCCCAAGTCTTTTACGTTAGGCTTTACTTTTCCACTTACTACAAAATGAGTCCCTTCAAGAGAAACCATTTCACCTGACTCACTCTTAAGCTTCAACTGTACTTTTCCTTCTGACGTTTTAGCTTCTTGAAGGAACGCATTCTTCATCACATGGATTTTCTGTTTCTTAAACTGCCTGAACAGCTCTTTTGAAATCCCGGAATCAAAGGGTAAAGGCTCATTCATAATAAGAGTGACACTACTGCCAAGGATAGAAAAAACCGAGGCGATTTCTAAAGAAATGTAATCTACACCATAGATAAGTAATTCATTCGGTATCTCTTCTAATTGAAAAATTTCTCTTTCCTTTAAGACATGAACAGAGTCAAACTCTATTCCTTTTGGATAATGAAAATCTCCACCCGTTGCCACAATGGCATGCTTAAAGTTGAAAAGGGAAAATTCATGCCCATTTTCAACTCCAATACGAGATTCTGAAAGGAAGGATGCTGATCCCTTCACTACTTCAATCTTGTTTGCGTTGCAAAGAGATTCTACACCTTTTCGTAATTGAGTAACTCGTTTCTCTTTATACTGCTGAAGAATAGCAATATTTGCCTCAACTTCTCCAAACTCCATACCCATTTCATTTAAATGGCTCATCTTTTTAAATTGTTGGGCAAAATGGGTAAACACCTTCGACGGGATGCATCCTTTATTTAAGCAGGTACCCCCTAGTTCTTCCCGCTCTATCAATGTTACGTTTGACCCTAAGCTAGCTGCACGAATCGCTGCATGGTAGCCTCCAGGACCTCCACCTAAGATCACAACATCTTTATCCTCTGTTATTTCCCCTACGACCATTTACATCAACTCCAGAAGCATAGATTGGGGTTGTTCAATAAGATCTCTTAATCGATTCGTAAACCTTACGGCCATTCCGCCATCGACGATTCGATGATCATAGGACATGGAAACGTTCATCATGGAGCGAACGACAATTTCATCCTTTTCATTCACCATTGGTCGTTTTTTAGTTTTGTGAAAGGCGAGGAGAGCAACCTCTGGCTCATTAATAATCGGAGTGGCTCCAATTGAGCCACCTAGTGGTCCTACATTACTAACCGTAAAGGTTCCGCCTGAAATATCTTTTATCGTTAACGTATCTTCTTGTGCTTTGATTGTCAGTTCCTTCATTTCTCCATGAATGTCCTTCATTGTTTTACTTTCCACATGTTTGATGACCGGAACAATCAATCCTTCTTCTGTATCGACGGCGATACCAATATTGTGTTGGTTTTGCAGTTCCACACACTCTTCCTTCTCATTGAGACGTGCATTGAAGATCGGGTACTCTTTTAAACAAACCGAAATCGCTTTGATAAAATAAGCTCCCATGGAGATTGATCCATTGCTGGCTTTCATGGTTTCTTTCCACTCTAATAGATTCGTTACATCTATTTCTTCAAAATGAGTGCAATGAGGAATCGTTCTTAATGACTGTGACATCTTAGCAGCAATTTGCCTCCGTCTTCCTCTGAATGGAATCGTTGTGGATTCAACTACCTTGACGGAGTTCTCTTGAACGATATCCTCTTTTCTTTCAGATGAGGAATCTTCTTGTGACCCACCATTTAAATATTGAAGAACATCTTCATCTAGGATTCTCCCTCCTGCTCCAGAACCTTTGACCTCTTCAATATTCACTCCATTCTCACGTGCAATTTTTCTAGTGTAAGGCGATGCTAGTATTCTTTGATTCTTCATTACTCTCGCTTTTTTGGGTGCTGCTATCGAGAGTGCACTTTCTTTTTCCATTAAAAGAACCGTTGATCCAACAGGAATGGTTTCACCTTCTTTTACGGTGAATTCCTTAATCACACCTGAAAAAGGGGCTGGGATCTCAGCTGTCATTTTGTCGGTTTGAACCTCTACTAATGGCTGGTCTGCCCTTACAACGTCACCAACATTTACAAGAAAGTGATTGATATTGGCTTCGGTCATTCCTTCTCCAATATCATGAAGCTTGACTTCCATGAACTCCCTCCTCTTCTAGTAGATTGCTACTTTTTCCACCGCCGCCAACACTCGCTTGCTATCAGGCAAATAGAAATCTTCAAATCCAAAATAAGGTACTGGTGTATCAAACCCTGTTACTCTCTCTGTTGGTGCCTTTTGATATAAAAAGGAGGTATCATTAATAATTGACATGACATCATTTCCTACTCCACCAGTGGCATGAGCTTCATGAACAATTACGGTCCTTCCCGTTTTCTGAACCGATGCTGCTATAAGGTCCTTATCTAATGGATAGAGAGTTCTCAGGTCAAGAACTTCACATGAGATTCCCTTTTCAGAGGCTTCCCTTGCTGCATCCTCTGCTACCTTCACCATCGCTCCCCATGCAATGACGGTTACGTCTTCCCCTTCTCGAACAACCTTCCCTTTTCCAATTTGCACTGTATATTTCTCTTCTGGAATGTCCTCACGGGAAGAGCGATAACATCTCATAGGCTCTAGAAACAAAACAGGATCAGGATCTTCAATGGCAGCAATCATTAATCCTTTTGCATCATAAGGAGTGGAGGGACAGACAACCTTAATACCAGGCATGTGAGTAAACAGAGCCTCTGTGCTATCAGAATGGATTTCAGGTGCCCTAACTCCTGCACCATAAGGAGCCCGGATGACAATTGGACAAGTAAAATGACCTAAAGTACGTGAACGTAAACGGGATGCATGAGTCATTATTTGCTCATAAGCAGGGTAAATAAATCCTAAAAATTGAATTTCAGCAACCGGCAAATAGCCATTGACAGCCATGCCGATAGCTGCCCCGATAAAACCCGCTTCACTTAATGGGGTATCAAGAACTCTCTCTTCTCCAAACTCCTCCTGAAGGCCATCTGTCGCTCGAAAAACACCACCATTCTTGCCGATGTCTTCACCCATTAAAAGAACTTCTTCCCTTTCCTTTAGCATTACTCGAAGACCATCCGTTATGGCTTGAACCATTGTGAGGGTCTTTGTTTTTATTAAGGTGCTCATTCTATTCACCTCTCCTATGCTCAAGGAGCTTTTCTTTTTGTTCTTGAATGGTCCATGTAGGAGTCGCAAACACATAATCAAAGATGACACTTGGATCAGCTGGTGGGTATGCCTCAAGCTCTTCAACTGCCAGATCCACTTCTTTTGCACATTCTTCTTTTACAGAAGTCACCCATTCTTCGTCTAACCAACCCTGTTTCTCCATGAAATTCGTCAGCCGGTCTACAGGATCACTATCCTTACGACGAGTTTCGCTTTCTAACTGATCACGATACTTGGTTGGATCATCAGCAGTGGTATGAGCTCCATACCTCCACGTAACGGCTTCAATTAACGTAGGTCCGTCCCCGTTTCTTGCTCTTTTTAATGCTTTTAACGTTTCAAAATAAACAGCAAACACGTCATTGCCATCGATTCGTACGCTTGGAATATCGTAGGCAAGTGCCTTTTGAGCAATGGTTTTCGTTTTCATTTGCTTATTCACGGGAACTGAAATGGCATATTGATTATTTTGATTAAAGAAGACAACAGGTGCTTCCCACACACTGGCAAGGTTCAGCCCTTCATGGAAATCACCTTCAGACGTCGCCCCGTCTCCAAAATACACGATGGCTGCGTTCTTCGTTCCTCTTCTTTTTTCTGCATAAGCTGCTCCTACTGCATGTGGGAGTTGAGTCGCAATCGGAATTCCAGGAGTGAAAATTTTTTTTCCTTCAGGCGGTACACACCCTTCATTTCTTCCTTTCCAAAACAGGAGAATATGGAGTAATGAATGTCCAAAGGTCATGGTAGCCCCATGGTCACGATAGGAAGGAAACAACCAATCATTCCCTTTCAAAGCTAGAGCACTTCCCACTTGAGAAGCTTCCTGTCCTTCATAAGGAGCATATGTCCCAATTCTCCCTTGGCGCTGCAAGCTAACGGCTTTTCTGTCAAAGGTACGAATGCGCATCATATGACGATAAAAATTCCGAGTTAATTCTTCAGAAATTTCTTTTTCATACTCTTCATGAACGAATTCTCCTTGCTGGTTCAATACTTGAACAAGTTGAAATTCCTCAATCATTTCATCACCTCTTTTGGTGGAATTATTTTATTGGATGGATTTTCTCTAGTAGAGTTTCGCAAATCCCTAATTGGGCGAACGGTGAACAGATCTCAGAATGAAATTTCGTGAAAAAACAACAAGCTACTGGAGAACAGATAGAGACTTGAGCTCGATTCACGTCAATCATTAGGAAGCCAATGGACACCTTCCTCTGATGGTTTTTCCTTTATTGTCTTACAGACCATTTTGGTCGTTTCATATGGGAGAAGAAGCTGTTTCTTCTTGAGCGAGAATGGATTCTTTCTTCACAGAAGAGATTGGCTGCTTCAACGGTTGTCATCTGTTGGTTTTCTGATTGTAGGTAAATATTCTGAAGGGTGTTGTAGATGGCACTTGTTTTTTGAAGGACTCGTTCTTTATTTGGTTCATACAATTCATCGGCTACTTGAATCAAGCCACCTGCATTGACAATATAATCGGGAGCGTACAGGATTCCTTTTTCATGAAGTTTTTTCCCATGAGAAATCTCTAACAATTGGTTATTGGCAGAACCTACGACCGCTTTGACTTTTAACTGGTCAACAGTTTCATTATTAATAATTCCACCAATGGCACAAGGGATAAAAACATCAGCATCAACCGAATATATTTCATCTCCTGATACTACTTTAATGGCAGCCCCCATGTTTTTAGCCTTAGAAACTAACTGATCAATCGATTTTTGACTAATATCTGTGACATATAAGTCTGCCCCTTCATCAAGTAAGCGCTCCGCCACTTTATAGCCTACTTTTCCTAAGCCTTGAATGGCATAACTTTTCCCATGAAGATCTCTTGAGCCCCAAACTGTTTGATTCGTAGCCTGAAGTCCATAAATAACACCCATTGCAGTTGGAATGGATGAATCTCCACTTCCCCCGTACACTTCATCTACGCCTACAATACAATTGGTTTCTCTTAGTGCGTAAACAAAATCCTCCGGAGTCGTTCCCATGTCCGTCCCTGTATAAAATCTACCGTTCAGTGATTCTACAAATTGACCGAAAGCACGGAATAGCTCTGGGTGTTTGTCTTTTTCAGGGTCACCGATGATAACGGCTTTCCCGCCGCCAAAATCTACATCAGCTGCTGCACACTTGTAGGTCATTCCTTTGGACAACCGAAGTACGTCCTCTAATGCTTCATCAACTGAACCATAGGGTCTCATTCGACACCCGCCTAATGCAGGTCCCAGAGTTGTGTTATGTATAGCAATAATGGCTTTTAAACCTGTATCTTCATCGTTACAAAAAACGACTTGTTCGTGATTTTTGATTTGTTCAAACATATCCATTTTCATGAAGTCACCCCTAATCCTTTTGTAAACGCTTTCAACCTATATTAAAAAAATCTAGTTTGCCGTTCTTTCTTTAATCTTCTCTTTAGGGAGAACGACTTGCTTTACATGACCTTTTCCGATCAATTTGTCTCTCTTACTTTCTTTGACAGTAACCTCGGTCAGGATCATGTTTTGTTCATATTGAATAACGACTGCTTTGATTTCAAGGCAGGTACCATTCTTCGCAGGTGCCACGTGCTCAACGGTTACCTTCGAACCCATGCCTTCTTCATGTTCTTCTAAATACGGAAGAATAATCTTTCTTGATGCCCATTCCATGTGATACACCATGGAAACCGTTGAATAGACAGGATGTACAACGTTTCCTTCAAACTGAGCATGCATGTCTGGGGTCACTACAATTGTGATGATTTCTGTCTTTCCTTCACCTAATCCAGACTTCATTGCTTTCCCCCTTTAAACTAACAAATTATATATTTTTATATAACGTTAATTCAACGATATAATAACATTTTGTATTATGAATAGTCAATAAATTGTTAAAATTTAAAATATTATATTAATATAAATTATGCATAGGGACGGACCTTCGGCAAAGCCGATGGGTCCGTCCCTCACTCATGTAACGCAAAAAAGGAACGAGTGGTTCCCTCGTTCCTTTTTGTGGTCTATGTTCTGTTTTCTATGAGAGGAGTGCACGGTCACTGGCAAGTTTACTTCCGCGAATGCGTTGGAATTCGTTCAGTAGTCCTTCAACGGTTAGGTGCTTTTTCTCTTCTTCATTTACTTCTAATATAATCTGCCCTTTATCCATCAT
Organism: Rossellomorea aquimaris TF-12; assembly: GCF_001648555.1. Classification (GTDB taxonomy): domain Bacteria; phylum Bacillota; class Bacilli; order Bacillales; family Bacillaceae_B; genus Rossellomorea; species Rossellomorea aquimaris. The sequence continues at coordinate 484,332 of NZ_LQXM01000030.1, forward strand.
AATGAGACGGTTTCCTAAGTCTAGAGCTTGTTGCATATTATGAGTTACCATGAGAGTGGTGAGGTGATATTTTTCCACAATCTCTTTTGTTAAGTTGGTAATTAAATCAGCTCTTGCCGGATCCAATGCTGCCGTATGCTCATCAAGAAGTAAAATGGATGGTTCGGTAAAGGTTGCCATTAGTAAGGAGAGAGCTTGTCTTTCCCCACCAGATAAAAGACCAACTTTTGCATTCAATCGATTCTCAAGTCCTAAATGCAAGGTTTCAAGTACTTCTTTAAAAAACACTCGTCGTTTTTTGGTTACCCCTAATTTAAACGTACGACTTCTATTCCGTGAGTAAGCCATAGCCAGGTTTTCTTCAATTGTCATAGAAGGAGCGGTTCCTGCCATTGGGTCCTGAAACACTCGACCAATTAATTTCGAACGCTTATACTCAGAAACCTTCGAAACTTCATGATCATCAATCAGTACATGTCCTATGTCAGGCAGTAAAACACCGGAAACAATATTCATTAAAGTTGATTTACCAGCACCATTACTTCCGATTACAGTAACAAAATCTCCTGGATTTAAGGTCAGTTGAATATCATCTAGGGCAATTTTTTCGTCTGGTGTTCCCTCATTAAATACTTTGTGAACTCTATTTAATTGTAACACCACGATCACCCTTTCCATCAGAGATAGGAGCTTTCTTAATTCGCTCAGCCATTCGTTGAGATTTGCGTTTTTTATCCCTATAACGGTCCATCACTTTAGGCATAATCAGCGCTAAAATAACAATCGATGCTGTGATCAGCTTCATATCTCCCGTTTCTAAGAAGTCTACACGAAGGGCCATACTGACAACCAGTCGGTAGATAATCGCCCCACCGATGACAGCTAACGTTGTACGAGCAATGGTCTTTGTTCCAAATAAAGCCTCACCGATGATAACAGATGCAAGTCCGATGATAATCATTCCGATTCCCATCCCAACATCAGCAAATCGACTATATTGAGCAATTAACGCTCCAGATAAAGCTACCATTCCATTCGAAATTCCTAACCCCAAAATAATCATCAGATTGGTGTTTGCGGAAAAGCTTCGAATCATTCGTTGATTATCCCCTGTTGCTCGCAGTGCCAGACCAATTTCTGTCTTCAAAAATCCGTCTGTCAAAAACTTAATCGCAAGAGTAATAATCGTCATAAAAAATAAAACGCTCCACGTACTCGGTAGAGGATTCCCCAGTCCAACTGCCACCCAAAGCTTATTTAAAGCAGCATCTATTCCCAGTGGTGACCAAAAACCTTCTATACCAGAAAAAGCGGTCTCCTGGCTCAATAACGGTACATTCGATCTTCCCATAATTCTGAGATTGATGGAATACAAAGCAATCATCATTAAAATACCTGACAAAAGCGCATTGATTTTACCAAATGTATGAAGTAGTCCTGTAATGCATCCCGCTACAAATCCAATAATGATCGCTGTCAATGTAGCTATAATTGGGTTAACGCCACTGACAATCATGGTAGCAGCAACGGCAGCTCCCGTTACGAAGCTACCATCTACTGTTAAATCAGGAAAATCCAGTATCCGAAAGGACAAATAGACTCCGAGGGCCATAATAGCGTATATGATTCCAGATTCAAAGGATGCGAATATTGCTGTTGGCACGAATCATCATCCCTTCCTATTTATCTTCTAAGAACTTCCCTAATTCAGACCAAGAATCCTGCACTTCGACTCCTTGTTCTTCTGCTGCTGCCTGATTAAACATCAATTCAAAATTTTGAGGTGCTTGTACAGGAAGTTCAGAAGGTTTCTTCTCTCCTTTTAAAATCTTCACTGCCATTAATCCTGTTTCATAGCCAAGATCCTCATAGCTAAATCCACTCGCTGCTATAGCACCTTTTTTCAACGAATCCAACTCTCCTACAAAAAGAGGAATATCCTTTTCATTTGCAACTCCGATTACAGATTCCAAAGCAGATACCACCGTATTATCTTTCGGAATATAAATAGCATCTACTCTTCCTGTTAAGGATTCTGCCGCTTGCTTTACATCAGCTGAAGTAGAAACAGATACTTCAACAATTTTTACTCCTTTTTCCTTAGCAAGCTTATTAATTTCAGCCGCTTGCACTACAGCGTTTTGCTCTCCAGAATTATAAATAATCCCGATTGTTTTCGCTTTCATTTCATCCGTAATGAAGGAAATCGTTTTAGAAATCGCTTCAGGATGTGTATCCGTTGTTCCTGTTATATTTTCACCTGGTTCATCGAAAGATTTTACTAGTTCAGCACCAACTGGGTCCGTTACAGACGTGAATACGATTGGAATGTCTTTTGTGGCATTTAAAGCATGTTGAGCACTTGGGGTAGAGTTCGCAAAGATGAGATCGACACTATCACCAACAAAATTTTTGGCAATCGTTTGGGAGTTAGTTGGATCCCCTTGAGCGATTTGTACATCAAATTTAACATTTTCGCCTTCTTTAAATCCATTATCTGCTAACGCTTTCTTAAAACCTTCAAATGCAGCGTCAAGAGAAGGATGTTCAACAATCTGGGTTACACCGATTACATATTCCTTATCACCATTTCCTGAGCTCTTGTCACTTCCACAGCCCGATAAAACTAGCATTCCTAGTAGCATTGTCATAACACCGATTAACAAACTCTTCTTCTTCACAGAAATCCCCCTTTTTCTTTCTTAATGTATGATGAGTAGTCTATGAGACTAGCAAACCCAATATGTATTTTCTATGATAAAAATAGTAATCAACGTAATTACAACGTTATATTATCACTCTTGTCACGAAATAGTCAATAATATTCGGAAAATTTAAAAATTAATATAATTATAGCTGTAAGTGGAGAGTAATTCTAGGGGGAGAGCGTAAAATTTATGTCGAAATGTAGAGTAGTGACTGCTTTTTAGGTGGAAAAGTGTCGTTTGTACATTGTTGATTGAGTTTCGCACATTAATTAGAGATTTTCGCACATTCTTATAGGTTTTTCGCACATTCAGTTGGAATTTTCGCACATTAATCAGGTGATTTCGCACATTCTTGTACGTATTTCTCACATTCTTTTAATTTCAAACAGCGATGACTCTATTAATTGAGCTACTTTAAGCTGGAATTGGGCCACTTTCTACAAAATTCGGGCCACTTTCAGACATAATTGGGCCAAACACAAAAAAAACACGGCCCTCCCAAGGAAGAACGTGCTCAAATATATTATTTACTCCCATAAGATTTTGATAGTTTACTAAAAATCTTGTTAACATCCACCATCATGTTCTCTACTAACTCTTTTACAGTCGGCACATGGGATACTAGTCCTGAAACCTGCCCCCCATTAATAAAACCTTGATCAAGTTTTCCTTCAAGAGCACCGATTCGATGATAATCCTCTGATGTCATCTCACTGAATTGTTCCAGGGGGACTCCCTCTTTTTCTTTTTGTATTAATTGGGCTGCATAAGGGGTCTTCATGACTCTTCTCACTCTACCAACGGAACGACCAACGATGACTGTGCTATCGTCGTTTGCTTCTACTAAAGTTGTTTTATAGTTTTCATGAAATGGAGCTTCTTTTGTAGCAATAAATCGGGTTCCCATTTGCACACCACTCGCACCGAGAGCCAGCATGGCAGCTAATCCTCTTCCATCTCCAATTCCACCTGCAGCAACAACCGGAATATTCACTGCATCCACAAGCTGCGGTATCAATGCCAGGGTTGTTGTCTCAAGATTCGAGTTTATCCCGGCTGCTTCATATCCTTCTGCAACCAGGATATCTGCACCTGCATCTTCTGCTTTCTTGGCTTGTTTTTTGGAAGCCACTACACAAATAACTTTAACACCTTGTTCATGAAAATAAGGCATGAGAGGCGCAGGGTTTCCAGCTGATAATGATACTACCGGTACTTCATGAGTTACGACTAATTCCATCAATTCTTGTAAATGAGGTGTAATAGAGATCGGGATATTGAGTGCAAATGGCTTCTTTGTTCTTTTCTTTGTATCCACAATCAGTTCTTCTACTTCCTCTACACTCATGGTTCCCACTCCGATGGTACCTAGGGCTCCTGCTTCTGAGATCGCCCCTGTAAGTGGGGCATTGCTGATATTCCCCATACCTCCTTGAATAATTGGATATTTTATATGTAATAAATCAGTTAAGTTATTCATAAAAATCCCCCTTCGTTAAATTAATGTTATACTTTTTAGAATTATTAGACAAGGGGGGGGATAATAGAGGTCCGTCCCTCAAAAAACACTTGCCTTTTTGGCAAGTGTTTTAGTTTTTATTCAAGTAGGAGGGGATGGGTCATGATGTCGTGGCTCAGGTCTTTGTGTTTTAGTTCGTTGCCGTCTTCGAATACACTTTCAAAGAAGCGTGATGCAGGTTCTGCCAGTGCTTTATAGTATTCTCCGAACAGAGAGGCTGCGTGTGCTCCTAACCATTTCTCAGGTAGTAGTTCTTCTGGTAAACCTGGGTCAACGAAGAGAAATTTTCTGTATTCATGGACGAGCTTTGTTCTTTCTACAAAGCATTCGGCATCGCTCATGTCACCTTTTTGAATTTTATTTTTATCAATCATGTACTGTTGACTGTAATGAGAAATAAATTCCTGGTATCGTTCATTGATTTCTTTAAGGTCCCAGCTTTTTTCAATTAAACGTTTATTTTCGTTTGGGCCATCATAATCTGCAATAAAAAAATCAACGTATTCTTTTATTTCATATTTTTTAATGAGAGATTGTACTTGTTTGTCTAAGTTGTTAGGTGAAATCCAAGTGCTTGTTGAAAGCGTACCGAATCCGCTCCATACTAATTCTTTTCTCAGTTCGTCTCGTATGCTTCGAATCTCTTCTGGAATGCTGTACATGAAAATTCTCCATTTACCGTCCCATTTTTCAGGCTTTAGTTTAAAAATTCTGTTTGCTGCTTCTTCCATTCGATTGACTCCGCGCTCAGTAAGGGAATAGTAGCTTTTGTTGCCCTGCTTCTCAGCCTGCACCCATCCTTGTTTATTCATTCGGGAAATAGCTGCACGTACGGCTTGGTCGTTATGGCCAAATTCATTTAATAAACGGATTAAACTTCCTATCCAAATTTTATTCCCGTAATGGCGGATGTAATCTCCGTATAATGTGAAAATCATTGATCTGGTATTCATCGGTGTAACCCCTTTTATCTGTTTTTACTTAGCATTCATCTTGTGACGTTTAATTTACGTTTAAATAATATCTTATCACATATTAGAAATATAAATAAATGAAAATTCTTTATTTGCTGGTTCCATTAGCTATAGGGATGAGAAAGAAAAAGCCCTGACCAAGTCAGAGCTCTACGATTCAATATTCTCAACCAATGTGGCAATTCCCTGGCCAACTCCAATACACATGGTTGAAAGGCCATATTGAACTTTCCTCTTTTTCATTTCATATAGGAGTGTGGTTAGGATTCTTGCTCCACTTGCTCCTAATGGATGACCGAAGGCAATAGCACCGCCATTTACATTCACGATATCTTCATTTAAGCCCAGCTCACGTATACATGCAATGGATTGTGCAGCAAAAGCTTCATTTAGCTCTACTAGCCCAATTTGATCAAGGGCTAAACCAGAACGCTTCAACACCTTTTGCGTCGCATAAATCGGTCCCAACCCCATGACAGACGGTTCTAGGCCTGCGGTGGCTGAGGTTACATAGCGAGCCAGGGGCACAACACCAAGCTCATCAGCCTTTTCTTTACTCATAAGCAGAAGTGCCGATGCACCATCATTCACTCCAGATGCATTTCCCGCAGTGACCGTACCTCCGTCAAAGAGTGGCTTTAATTTTTCTAGTTTTGCCATGCTTGTTTCCGGTCTGGGATGTTCATCCTCGATAAAAGTGGAGACATTACCTTTCCTGTCCCTCAGTTCTACTGGAATTATTTCTTCCTTGAAACGCTCTTCCTCTGTGGCTCGCTTTGCTTTCATTTGGCTCAAAAGAGCAAACTGGTCCTGTTCTACTCTCGAAATCCGATACTGCTTCGCCACATTTTCTGCTGTTTCAGGCATTGAATCGGTACCGAATGTTTCTTTTAATCGAGAATTAACGAATCGCCAACCTATGGTTGTATCAAACATTTCCATGTTTCCTCTTGGAAAATCCTTTGTTGGCTTTGCCATTACATAAGGGGCCCTTGTCATACTTTCTGTACCACCTGCAATAAAGATATCTCCTTCTCCTGCGAGAATCGCCCTTGCTGCATAGTTAACGGCATCTAAGCCTGAACCACATAGTCGATTGATGGTTGTTCCACCTACTTCGACTGGAAGACCTGCCAGAAGAGACGACATTCGGGCTACATTTCGATTGTCCTCTCCCGCTCCATTGGCATTACCAAAGACTACTTCTTCAATGGTATTAACAGGTACTTGTGGATTTCGTTCTACTAAACCTTTAATGACAAGGGCTCCTAAATCATCAGGTCGAACGTCTTTTAATGCCCCTTTGTATCTACCCACTGGCGTACGAACGGCATCTACGATTACGACCTCCCTCATGACTGTCGCTCCTTTTCCTTTAGCTCTGAGTAATCATAAACCCCTTTTCCAGATTTCCTGCCGAGTCTGCCTGCCTTCACATACTTTTCTAGTAGTGGAGCTGGTCGATACTTCTCACCTAACTTCTCGTGTAAATATTTAAGATTATTTAAGCGTGTATCCAGCCCAACTAAATCTCCAAGCTCAAATGGACCCATTGGATAGTTGAGTCCCAGCTTGATAGCTTTATCGATTTCTTCAGGGGACCCTAAGCCTTCCTGAAGCATATAAAAGGCTTCATTTCCAACCAACGCACTGATTCGACTGGTAACGAAACCTGGGAATTCATTGATAACGACCGTTTCCTTTCCCATTAGATGAGCCACTTTTTGAATGACTTCCGTTGTTTCATCACTCGTTTCAAGTCCCCTTACAATTTCAATCAGAGGCATTTTATGTACAGGATTAAAAAAGTGCATGGCAATGACTTTTTGCGGGCGTTTCGTGAAGGAACCAATTTCAGTAGGACTCATCGTTGACGTATTGGTGGCAAAATAACAAGCCTCAGGAGCATGTGCGTCGATTACTTCAAATACTCCTCGCTTAATGTCTGTTTTTTCAGGTACTGCCTCTATGACTACGTCAGCATTACGCACAGCAATGGATAGATTGGTAGAGTAAGACAATTGTTCTTTTGCTTCTATATACTCCTGTTGGGTAAGCTTTCCTCGTTCCAACCCTTTTTGAAAAATGCTTTGAATGTCTTGTTCAGCATGGTCTAATTGTTCTTTCTTAATATCTACCAGAGTCGTTTTAAAACCTCCAACTGCGCTTACATAGGCAATTCCTCTGCCCATTACTCCTGATCCTACGACGACAATATGTTGTGTCATTTCTGTCTCCTCCTTTTCTAGCAATAAGGGGTTGACCTTTTTAAAGGACAACCCCTAATAAATTCTTATACCCCAAATGGATTCAAAGGACGATTTCCAAAATAGGAGATAATACTCTTTGTTTCTGTATAAAGATCCAGCGTTTCTACACACAGCTCACGACCAAACCCTGACTGCTTGTAGCCTCCAAAAGGTGTACCTGGAAATGCTGAGAATGGACAATTGACCATGACAATTCCTGCTTGAATCGCTTTTGAGACTCTTGTAGCACGACCATGATTTTGAGTCCAAACGGCTGAACCTAATCCGTACTCACTATCATTGGCCATTTTGATCACTTCTTTTTCTTCCTTGAATTTCATCACTACTACAACTGGTCCAAAGATTTCTTCCTTTACGACCTTCATATCATGGTTTACATCTGTAATGATGGTTGGCTCATACCAGTAGCCTTTTTCAAATCCTTCTACCTTCGCAGCATTTCCACCTACTAATATAGTGGCTCCATCCTCTTTGGCTGATTCTACATAGCCATGGATGGTATCAAGCTGTCCTTGATTAATAATCGCTCCTATATGAGTTCCCTTGTCATGGGGATTACCGAGCTGAAGCTTCTTCGTTTTTTCTACGAATTTCTCCATAAACTCGTCATAAATGTCCTCGTGAACATATAATCTTGAACGTGCTTCACAGGATTGACCTGTGTTATAAAAGATACCGAATAAAGATCCATCAACGGCAGCATCTACATCTGCATCGTCAAATACGATATTCGGGGATTTCCCACCTAGCTCCAGTGTTACTCTTTTTAGAGTTTGAGACGCTTTTTCCATTATATTTTTCCCTATAGGTGTTGAACCTGTAAATGCTACTTTATCTACTTTCTCATGCTCGACTAAGTGGTTTCCTACGGAGGAACCTGCACCCGGGATTACATTGACCACTCCTTCAGGTACTCCTGCTTCAATACAAATTTCACCAAGAACAATTGCTGTTAATGGAGTCAGGGATGCTGGTTTTACCACTACGGAACAGCCAGCTGCAATGGCAGGGGCAATCTTCCAGGCTGCCATCATTAATGGGTAGTTCCAAGGAATGATTTGGGCACATACCCCAACAGGTTCTTTCTCAGCAACATTCGTAAATTGTCCTGGTACGTTGTTGACTGTTCCACGATGTCCAACAATTGCTCCAGCATAGAATTCGAAATCTTCAATGGCTTGCATGACTTGACCTTGTGCAGCAGATAATGATTTTCCACTATCCATGATTTCTAGGGCAACTAATTCATTAAAACGAGATCTCATAATGCCGGCAATTTTATTCAACACGCGAGAGCGTTTATTAATCGGAAACTTCTTCCACTTTCCAAAATCAAAGGCGTTTCGTGCAGCTTCTACTGCTTTTTCTGCATCCTCAACTGATGCCATTGAAACGGTGGCAATCGCCTCACCTGTCGCTGGATTATACGTTGTAAAGGTTTCACCTGATTCACTTTCCATGCGTTGACCATTAATCACTAATGAATAATGCTCTCTTTTCATTTCAAGAACTTCAAAGCTCTGCTCTTTTACTGTAGACATACGTCCATCTCCTTTTCGATTGGTTTATTTTCCGTGAAAGGTTGGTCTTCTTTTTTCTAAGAAGGCTGTCACACCTTCTCGATGGTCTTTAGTCTGACCTGCTATCCGCTGGGCATAGGCTTCTTTTTCTAAATATTCATGGAAGGAAACATCTTTACTTCCCTTTAATAAACGTTTCATCAGACCAATGGCTTTTGTTGGCATAGAAGCGATTCTTTCAGCAAATGCCGTTGTTTCTTCCTGCCATTGCTCAAGTGGAATCAGTTTCGTTACTAGCCCTAATCTTTCTGCCTGTTCTGCGGATATTTTTTCTCCAAACACCGCCAGCTCCAATGCTTTTGCGTAACCTAAAATATTAGACAGGTAGTAGAGATTACCTGAGTCAGGGACTAGCCCAACATGAACAAAGGCTTGAACAAAGCTTCCTTTTTCAGAAACCAGCCTGAAATCACAGGCAAGGGCTAAGCTGAATCCCGCTCCGGCAGCCACCCCGTTTACTGCGGCGATGATTGGTTTTTCACACAACTCAATTTCTTTCACCATTGGACCATAATTGTTTCTTAGTACTTCACCATGATCCATGCTCTCGTCTACTTCACTTAAATCCTGACCTGAACAAAAAGCCCGCCCTTCACCTGTGATGACAATCGCCCTCACTTCATCATTTCGAGACGATTCCTTCACAGCTTTCTGCACTTCAAGGTTTAACTGACGAATAAAGGCATTGAGTTTATCCGGTCGATTTAAGGTAATCCAGGCTACGTTATTTTTCACTTCATAGTTAATCGTTTCAAACATTATGCAGCCTCCTTAATTCCCTTTGAAATGTGGTTTTCGTTTTTCTACAAAAGCTTTCATGCCTTCCTTTTGATCTTCAGAGGCAAAAAGAAGATAGAAATTCTTTCGTTCAAATTGCATTCCTTCATATATGGAGTAATCCACTGCTTTGTGAACTGACTCTTTGATGAGACGAAGGGATAGAGGCGGTTTAGTTGCTAATTTTCGAGCGAATTTCTCTGTTTCTTCTATTAATAATTCCTTCGCGATGCTTCTGTTGATTACTCCCCACTCGAGGGCTTGAGATGCGGAGAACATTTCACCTGATAATAGCCATTCCATCGCTCTTGATTTTCCCATTAACTTTGTTAGACGCTGGGTTCCCCCTGCTCCAGGCATAACACCAAGGTTAACTTCAGGAAAACCAAAGCTCGCATCCTCGGAAGCAAACAAAATATCACAGCATAGTGCTAGTTCAAACCCACCTCCAAGGGCAAATCCTTGAACCGCTCCAATGATCGGCTTTTTAATCCAGGCAAGGCGATCCCATTCTGTGAACTGATTTAATAGTTCTAGGTCAATCGCTCCATCTTCAGCCATTTCATCAATATCGGCTCCTGCTGCAAAGGCTCTACCTTTACCTGATAACACAATAACCTTTACGTTGTCGTCTCGATCAAATGCTTCAAAGGCAGCTACAAGCTCAGATACCATGGGACGATTGATGGCATTCAATACTTTCGGTCTGTTTAGCTCAATAACACCAAGTCCGTCCCTCTCACTAACGACAATATATTCGTATTTTTTATTCATTCACTTCTTCACCGATCATGAGGGTGACGAGTTCAGCTGCAAAGCCCATTAAGTCCTTTCCAGATGCTTTTCCTTCATCAGATTTCATGGCTGATTTCAGTGCCTCATGACTTTCATAGTACATTTCACACATTAAGTAATATTTGCCTTCTCCACCCATTGGAGACCCAACAATCTTCGTCACATCCATCTTTTTAAGACCAGGAATCTTTGCCGTGATTGGTGCATGGGTATTGAAGTAATGCTCATCAAACTTTTCTTTGTCCTCAGGGTGTTTGTATAATGCGATTAGTTTTACCATTTTCAAATCTCTCCTTTAGGTTTAGTAGTTTAATAGGTTTTATTTACATCATGGTTGAAATGGGCTTCATGGCTTCAAAGGGATTTTTGCATTGCTTGCAATAAAGAATGCTCCTACAAGCCGTAGGGCCAAACAGATTCTCCATAGAAGTATAAGGTGAATCACAATAAGGGCATTGGATTTGCCAATCCTCTTCCCCCGTGAAATTCTTAGGTGGGGGAGCAATTCCAAACTCTTTTAATCTATCTCGTCCACCCTCCGTTAAACGATCTGAGGTCCATGGAGGTGAGTAGACAAAGTTGACCTCTACTAAGTCTGTCCCTAATTCTTCCTTACAAGCCTTTTTAACATTTCCCTTAATAATGTCTAAAGCTGGGCAGCCCATAAAGGTTGGGAGCAGCTCGATGACTATTGTGTCTTCAACTTGTTTGATACTATTGACCATTCCTAAATCAACGATGCTAACGGAATCAATTTCCGGGTCCTTCACAGAATGAAGGATGTTCCAAATATGTTGGGTCATTTCACTTCATCCTTTACCAGGTTGCTGCGGGATTTGAGTTATACACTTCACTTAATGTTTCAAGTGCTGTGTCTAAATCAGTAGTGTGCTCACCATTGCGTCCGTTTCCTTTTTTCATATCTACTTTTGGAGGAAAGGAAAGGCTTGTTGATTGGAAAACGGGTTGTAGTGCTAACTCCCATCGTTTCGTCAGATTCTCTTCCCCTTCAATCAGTGCCATGAGGGTCATTTCTTTCCCTAGTGGTCCTAATGTGAGGACACCTTTGAATTCATTTAATACTCTTTCAATGGCGTTGTTCATTCTAGAGGTCGCTTCTCCTCCTGCATTCACCAGCTGTATAAACCATGTTTTCCAGTGAAGCAGGTGGTAATATAACTCTGTATTCATTTTGATTGCCATTTCTGCAAGTGGCTCATAGGAGGAATTTTTCAAGGAGTCAATTTTCACTTTTTTGGCAACGGTGTAAAAATAGTGTCTCACCACGGCATAAGCCCAGTCGTAGTCAGGTTCTTTCAAATAGTGACCCGGACCATTCACTTCTTCTAGTAAAATGGCATTTTTTCGTTCCGCTGCTTTTCGACCATGAGCTAAATAATCTTGATCTCCTTCACCCAAATCTTCAAGCAACTGATAAAACATGGTGGCATGCCCCATGGTGTCTTGATTAATAGACGAGAAAGCAACATCCTCTTCAATATGGGGAGCCAATCCCAGCCACTCAGAGCCGCGGTAGGCTATGATAAAATCATCATCTGCTAATTGGTAGAGTAAGCTTAGGAGAGCTTTTTTATAATCCGGGTTAGGGATATCACTTGGGCTATTTACTTTCATTTCTTCTTCACCAACTCTCCCCATGACATGATTTCTTTTTCATCTAGCATTTCCTGTTCATACTGTCTCCACTTTTTCTTTAAGTAGCCATACCCTTTTGCATTACGATAATCTTTATTATCCAGTCGTTTTACACTTTCTCTTTCTTCAGGTGTCATCATGCGAACGTCTGAACGTTTGACTACCCAAATATCAGATACAGGCTCTCTTCTCATAAAATTCTCTTGAGCCATTACCATAGCTAATTCATGATTCGGAGCTAGCAGACTGAATTGGTGTTGCATAGGTGCCCCATCTGTTCTCTTGCTAAACACTTCAAATTCTTGATAAAAATTCTGCCCCTTGTCTGACATCCTCTCATTCCCTTCTAACTAACTTGATCACTAGGGCTAAGTGCTTCACGAACCCAAGCATTATTGTCATAGGATAATTCTCTTAAACGAAGACGATCCTTCGACTTAGGTCCCTTGTTCTTAATGATTTCCTTAAAGCGATTCCAGTCTGGCTGCTTGTAGATCCACAGCTCTTTTTCTTCATCGAAATACATGGTTTCATCTGGAAGGGTAAGACCTAATGACAGCATTCTGGGTACATATTTAGTGAAAAAGTCTTGTCTGAGCTGTTCATTTGTTTTCGTTCGAATTTTGTATTTAATCGTAATATCTTGTTTTGAAGATCCAGTCGTTTTCGCATCTCCAGGTCCAAAGAACATAAGAAGAGATTCCCACCAGCGGTCCACGGCATCTTGCACCAACGCTTTTTGATCGTCCGTTCCTTCAGCCAAGGCCATGATGATTGCTTCCCCATGCTGGGCATGAAAGACTTCCTCAGCGCAAATTCGTTTTAGTGCTCTTGCATAAGGTCCATAAGATGCGCTTAGCATATTGGTCTGGGTAATAATCGCCGCTCCATCCACGAGCCAGCCTATTAATCCTGCATCTCCCCAAGTCGGTGCTTCCATATGAAAGACATTATGAAACTTTAAATCTCCTGAGAATAAATCTCTCATAATATGTTCTCTCGTTTTTCCATATGGTTTCATCAAATCTTCTGCCACACGAAGTAAAAGCTGCCCATGTCCCATCTCATCTTGAACCTTTGCCATGATTCCCAGTTTCCGTCTTAAAGAAGGAGCTTTTGGGACCCACTCTTTTTCAGGAAGTGCTCCCATAATCTCACTTATTCCATGCATAGAGATGAGCTTTATTAAAGCATTCCGGTATTCATCAGGCATCCAATCGTCTGCTTCAATCTTTTCATCAAGTTCAATCTTTTTCATAAACCGTGTCATATTCTCTTCTTCCGTTAGTGGATTCGATAATAGATCACTCATTGTCCATCCTCCTTTATCACGATGTTTTCACGCATCATACGTAATTCGTGATAAAAATTTTTAACAAAAAAATTTACTGAAGCATCGGTTCCTCCCTTAAGTCAACAATACGAATCGCTTTCCCTTCTGAACGAGGAATTTCTTTAGGAGGTCTCACCTTAATATCCATTGAGACATAGCAATGATCTTTCATTAACCCCTTTACCTTTGCTTCTAATTCATTTATTTTTTCATGTTGTATATCTTTTGAAACCTTACGATAGAATTCATCTGTTATTTCAACCTGCAATTCAACAAGATCAAGTGCCCCTTTTTTCTTTAAGTGAACCTGATAATGAGGAGCTAACTCCCCAACCTGTAATAAGAAATGCTCCATTTCGGAAGGGAATACATTGACACCTCTAATGATCAGCATGTCATCGACTCTTCCCTTCACTCTGGACATTTTCACTGTTGTTCTTCCACAAGAGCACTTTCCGTGTTGAATCGAGGCGATATCTCCTGTCCGGTAACGAATAATTGGGAAGGCTTCCTTCGTTAAGCTCGTAAAAACAAGTTCACCCACCTCTCCTTCAGGTAAAGGTTCTAATGTATCCGGATGAATCACTTCCACAAGAAAATGGTCTTCAGCAATATGAAGTCCCTCCTGAGCTTCATGACATTCCATCGCCACTCCCGGCCCAATGACTTCACTAAGACCGTAAATATCACAAGCTTTAATACCAAGCTTTTCTTCGAGAGTTACTCTCATTGAGTTTGACCATGGTTCTGCTCCGAATATTCCGTATTGTAACGATAATATTGACGGATCTTTTCCTTCTGCTTCCATGGTTTCAGCTAAATTCAGAATGTAGGAAGGAGTTCCACAAATGACAGTTGGTTTAAAATCTTCTATTAAGGTAATCTGTCTGGACATGTTCCCACCGGAAACAGGAACGGTAATCATTCCTAACTTTTCGCTTCCATAATGAAGACCAAGTCCACCGGTAAAGAGTCCGTAGCCGTATGCGTTATGTAGTACTTCTCCAGGACGACCTCCTGCCATGGCGATTGAACGTGCTACAATATCTCCCCACATGTGTATATCATTCTGAGTATATCCAACGACTGTCGGCTTTCCACTTGTTCCGGAAGATGCATGTACCCTGACCATCTCTTCGCGCTTCACAGCAAACAGGCCAAAGGGATAATGATCCCTCAAATCCTTCTTCGTTGTAAGCGGTAACATTTTTATGTCTGACAAAGACTTGATATCTTCGGGCTTCAGTTGTCTCTTATCAAAATGCTCTCGATAAAAAGGGACATGGTTATAAACGACATGAGCAACTCTTTGAAGTCGTTCTAGTTGAAGGCGCTCCATTTGCGTTCGACTGACCGTTTCAATCTCATGCAAAATCATTATGCGTGCCTCCCTATTTTCTCCATTATATAAACCTATATTTATATAACGTTAATAATTCGTTTGTGTAAATATGTGTTATATTTAACTACTCAAAAGATAACGCCTTTACAGAAAATTGTCAATATATTTTCAGAAAATTTAATAATTAATCTTGCGCTTTTTTAAGGTAATTGAAGGACAACGACTAACCATGCAGAATTGATTAATAGACTCATGATTATAGGAGGGCGATTCTATGACAATCTATGAAGTGACGAAACAAATTCAATCGTTGGAATTGGAAATTATGACAAAGAAAAAACAGCTTGCCGAACTCCGGAAAGAACAAAGCTTACAAATAGTAGAAAACTACATGTTTCAGACCGTCGACCACTACACGATTACTCTTAAAGAATTATTTAAAGATAAGAATCAATTAATCATCATTCATAATATGGGCAGCACTTGTCGTTACTGTTCCATGTGGGCTGACGGCTTTAATGGTATCTATCATCATTTACTTCCATCCTGTGAATTTGTTCTTTCTTCACCTGATGACCCCATTGTTCAAGAAGACTTTGCTGCTTCTAAAGGATGGTCCTTTCCAATGGTATCTTCTAAGGAAAGTACATTTTCAGAAGATCTTGGTTTTAAAAATGAACAAGGGTTTATGCCTGGAGTCTCCACTTTTACCAAGGACACCGAAGGAACTATTTTCCACCATCATTCTGCTTTTTTTGGCCCTCATGATGAATACTGTGTAACCTATTCACTTCTTGATTTATTGCCGTCGGGTTCAGAGGATTTTGTCCCCCAATTAAAACGGTCGAACTCTTCCTTTCAACTAACGAATAACGTGGCCGTCGGTGTGAAGAATTATGAGAATGCTCTTCAGTTTTACTCAACTATTCTCGGCATGAAAGCTGTCAGCCAAGGGGAGACGGAAACAAAGTTTTCAATGAACGGAGTCAACTTCTTCATTGAAAACAGCGATAAAAATACCGTACATTTTGAATTTGCAGTAGATGATTTTCAGAGTTCAAAACAGAAGCTTCTTGATAGCGGCTGCACAGTGGATAAGACCCATTCCTCTAAAAGCGAAATGATTTCAGATCCTTATGGTTTAAAATTTCATTTGTATGAGATAAAAAAAGGCTAAATAAAAAGGCTTGCTTTAGAAAAAAATTCTAAAGCAAGCCTTTGCTCTTTATTCAGAATAAGCTGGGTTTAGTTTGGTTCCTTCAGCTTCTTCTTGTTCTGCCTTTAATTCTTTATCACGTTTAATTTTACCGTTTCCTACTGATAGAGCTACGCCTACCCCAATTGAAATAAACACAAGTCCTGTTAAAAATACAGTTGTGAATGAATCAGACCATGCCGTTTCAATAGAAGCTATCACGATACTCCCTATCTCTTTAGGAGCTTGAAGTAAGCTTGGTGTCACAAGTAACCCGAATAGAGCATCCGTTTTTTCACTTAGTATGGCTAGAATTTGACCAGCAGCAGGATTTTGTTGCTGTTCTGTCACTTCCTTCATATTCCCCTGGAGAGACTGATTCATTACAGCATTTAAAACGGTAATTCCAATAGTTCCTCCAATGGATCGGAAGAAGGTTGAAGCAGAAGTTACTGCTCCTAATTTTGATTTAGGAAATTCATTTTGTACCGCAATCATCAGCGTTGGCATGACAAGACCCATACCAAATCCCATCACGATCATAAAGAGATAAGCCGTAAATACTTTTGAAGATGGCCCCATAGTACTCATTAGGAAAAATCCTACTAACGTAATGACCATACCCATCGTTAGAACTGTACGGTATTTGAGTTTTAATAACAGCCTACCTCCAATGACGCTGGCTGTAATTAAAGCGATCATCATGGGAGTCATAGTAGACCCTGCTTGAGTAGGCGTTACTCCCAGTATTCCCTGCATAAACATCGGTACGAACATAATGGCACCAAACATCCCTAACCCTAACAGGAAGCCCAATGCATTCGTTGTGGCAAATACTCTATTTTTAAATAAACTTAAATCCAAGATTGGTTCTTTTGCTTTTTTTTCAATGAATCCGAAGACAAGTAATAACAGTAAAGAGCCACCAAAGAGAAGGAAACTTGTTCCAGATACCCAATCAAATTTGTCCCCGCCAAAATTGAGACCAAGCAATAATAGAACCAGGGCTGGAATAAGAGTCATGATTCCTAAGTAATCAATGCTAACTTTTTCTTTTGAACGACCAATATTTTCATATTTCAGACCTACAAATAAAAGGAGAGCTGATAATAAACCAAATGGAACATTGATTAAGAAAATCCAATGCCAGCTAATCGTATCAACAATAAATCCACCAATAAATGGACCAATAACTGAACTTAAACCGAATAATGCTCCAAAAACACCCTGCCATTTTGCACGTTGCTCAGCTGTAAAAATATCACCGATAATGGTTTGTGATAGTGGCATAATCATTCCTCCACCAATCCCTTGCAGTCCTCGATACAGGACTAACTGCTCCATTGAAGTGGCTGTGGCACACAAGCCTGAACCGATAATAAAAATGATGACTCCAATTAGGTATAATAATCGTCTTCCATATAAGTCCGATAATTTACCTACAATGGGTGTGACGGATGTGGATGTGATTAAATAGGCTGTTGTGACCCATGCAAAAATTGAAAAACCATTCAATTCTGCAATAATGGTCGGCATTGCTGTACCAACTACTGTTTGTTCTAAGGCACTGAAAAACATACCGATAATTAATCCAGTAAGAACTAAGCGTCTGTTAATTCCTTGTTGAACGGTCATACTATTCTCCCCTATTCTGTTAAATCTTTCTCTATCGCCGCTGCTAATTTTTCATAAATTGAGACAAATCTATCGACATCATCTTCCTCGAGATAGGATAAGTAACGAGTGAATATTTCTCTTCTTAATGTCTTTGCTTTTTCAAAAGCCTCTTTTCCTTCCGAGGTGAGGGCTAATTTAACAATTCGCCTATCCCTTTCATCACGCTCACGAGTTACAAATTTATTTTTAAGTAAGCGATCAATCATCACTGTAATCGCACTGGGTTTAACATCTAATTGTTCAGCCAACTCAGTTGACTTCGTACTATCTGTTGTTGATAAAAGGGAAAGAATATAAAATTGTGGACCTGTTAATTTCAATTCTTTTAAAGTAGTAGCCATGTCCTGCTGAATTTGACGATTGGATACTTGAAATACTCTAAATAAACGATCTATATATACATTTTTAATTTGGTCTTCGTTCACATTCTCCCTCCATTTCATTTCACTCATATAATATTTAACCTATTTAAATATTAATTATGTTATGTAAAAAAGTCAACATTGTTTTCTTCCTCAAAAATTGTCTGAAAAAAGCCATAATAAAGACTTTTATAAGAAAATGCTTTCATCAAAATTTATCATTTACAGTGAAGTTTCCTATCTTTATAATCGGGTTGATTGTTTTTTAACTCTCAATAAAGGAAGGAGCTCGCTCCGTGATGAAACAAATTCAATCCTTATTCAATATTGTACTCGGCGCATTCTTGATAGCCTTAAATATACATTTCTTCCTGTCACCAAATATGGTTGGCACAGGCGGAACCAGTGGAGCAGGAATTGTTCTAGCTCAATTTATTGATTTACCGGTTGGTGTGTTGATGTTCACACTTGATATGGTTTTATTTATTCTAGGCCTTATTCTGATTGGTCCAAGTTTTGGCGTCAAAACCATTTTCGCCAGTCTTTCACTAAGTGGAATGGTGTGGGGATTAGAAGTATTCCTCCCTCTTCACAATCCCATTAGTCACGATGTCTTAATTCAAATTGTGATAGGTACCATGATTGGAGCCATTGGTGTTGCCATGGTTTTTAATGAAGAAGCATCAGCAGGTGGAACAGGTGTCCTTGCAAAGATCATTCATAAATTCACCGGTCTTGAGCTTGGACGTGCTGTACTTGCCTCAGATGTTGTCATTGTGACCGCTTCTGCATGTTTCTTTGGGATTCAAATTGGTCTCTACGCATTTCTGGGTTTATTAATTAAAGGAATGCTCATTGATCGTACTCTTCAATTTTTTAATGAAAACAAGGAAATTGTTATTATTAGTGAACACAGCGAAGAAATTACACAGTTTATCGTAGATGATTTAGAAAAGGGTGCCACCATTCATTCGGCAAAAGGAGCGTTTTCCAACGATCAAAAAGAAGTCATCACCACCATTCTTGGTCGTAAAGACTTCTCAAAATTGAAATCGTATATTCAAAATACTGATGAAAAAGCATTTATTACGGTCCATAGCATGAATGAGATTTGGGGACATAACTTTAAATCTGTTGCTTAGAGTGAGTTATGAGCACACCATTTTTTTCGATTTATGAGCCGTTTCTAGAAATTAATAGGCCATTTTAAATATTTATATTCCTTTAACCAATGTAAAAAAGCCGGATCTTTTAGCAATACAATGCTAAAGATCCGGCTTTTATTAAATTAAAATAGTTTCGTTGTCCAAGACTCACAATTCCAAACATCTGTTGCCACATCTTGATAGAATTCCGGTTCGTGACTGATAAGGATAACGCTGCCTTTGTATTCTTTTAATGCTCGTTTTAATTCTTCTTTTGCCTCAACGTCTAAGTGGTTGGTCGGCTCATCAAATACTAGAACGTTTGATTCATTGTTCATTAATTTACAAAGACGGACCTTTGCTTTTTCTCCACCACTCAGTACTTCTACCTTACTTTCAATATGCTTTGTCGTTAGGCCGCATTTCGCAAGGGCCGCACGTACTTCGGCTTGATTAAAGGATGGGAACTCATTCCACACCTCTTCAATACATGTATTATTGTTTTTGGTTTTAATTTCTTGCTCAAAATAGCCAATATGAAGATAGTCTCCAAGCTCCACTGAGCCTGAAATTGGTTTAATTTCTCCTAAAATGCTTCTTAAAAGCGTCGTCTTTCCAATTCCATTCGCTCCTGAAAGGGCAATTTTTTGACCACGTTCCATTTTTAAATTAAGTGGTCTTGATAACGGTTCATCATACCCGATTACAAGGTCCTTCGTTTCAAAAATGACTCTTCCTGCTGTTCTTGCTTGTTTAAAGTTGAACTCGGGCTTAGGTTTTTCAGCAGCCAGTTCAATCATGTCCATCTTATCAAGCTTTTTCTGACGGGACATGGCCATGTTACGAGTTGATACACGAGCCTTGTTACGTGCAACGAAATCCTTCAGTTCCGAGATCTCCTGTTGTTGCCTCTTAAAGGCTGATTCAAGCTGCTGTTTTCTCATTTCATGAACTTTTTTGAATTCATGATAATCTCCAGCATAGCGATTTAATTCTTGATTTTCCATATGATAAATAAGGTTTATCACGCTGTTTAAGAATGGAATATCATGTGAGATTAAAATAAATGCATTTTCGTATTCTAGAAGATAACGTCTTAACCACTGAATATGCTGTTCATCCAGATAGTTTGTAGGCTCATCCAGTAGTAGAATGTCTGGTTTTTCAAGTAGAAGTTTGGCCAGCAGCACCTTCGTACGCTGTCCTCCACTTAAATCATGAACATCCTTATCAAGACCAATATCATCTAACCCTAGACCGCGCCCAACTTCTTCAACCTTTGCATCAATAATATAAAAGTCATTGTTTGTTAATGCATCCTGCAAGGTTCCTGTTTCTTCTAACAATTCCTCTAGCTCTTCAGGAGATGCCTCTCCCATTTTTGCAAACAGCTCATTCATTTCTGTTTCCATATCAAATAAATATTGAAAGGCCGTTTTCAATACATCCCGAATGGACATTCCTTGCTTTAGCTGTGCATGCTGATCAAGATATCCAATACGAATTCGCTTTGCCCACTCCACTTTTCCTTCGTCAGGCTCAAGCTTCCCCGTAATAATATTCATAAAAGTAGACTTTCCTTCTCCGTTTGCACCAATTAATCCGATGTGTTCTCCTTTTAACAATCGGAAAGAAACGTCGTTAAAAATCGCACGGTCTCCGAAACCGTGTGTTAAATCTTTGACTGTTAATAAACTCATATCTATTACACCTTTTCTTTGTATACTAAGTTCGCTTTCTCTATTATAAAGGTCATTGAGGCTAGAAGATAGAGGAAAATCCTTTCTGAAATCCCCTTACCCAATAGCGCCATTTACATCATAGTCAAGTGGATCCAGTTCTGTGTTTTCTCCTAATGCCAGGTTAGCCAGCTCTGAACCAAGAAACGGACCAACAGTTAACCCCGATGCACCAAGACCGTTGGCAACGAATACTCCGTTCATAGTAGGAATAGCTCCAAAAACTGGCAGGAATCCTGGGGTAAAGGGACGGAACCCTACTCTCGTTTCCATAACAGTACTGTCATGAAGCCCTGGACCTATGCTTAGGGCTTTGTGGAGAACCTCATTCATTCCTCCAGCTGTTACTCTGTTATCAAGACCCACTTCATTTTCATGAGTTGCCCCTGCTACGACTCGCCCTTCAGGGAAAGCAAGTAGGTATTGGTCATTTGGGGGCATCACCACTGGCCATTGACTCGTTTCTCTGTCGTTAACCCCTAAGTGAAGAATTTGTGCTTTTTGGGAAGAAACCAGAAAATCAATTCCTAAAGGTGCAAATAGTTCTTTCGCCCAAACACCGGCCGTTACGATCACCCCATGGGCTACGATTTTCTCTTCACCAAGCATAACACCTACTACCTGGTTTTTTTCAACCAATAGTTCTGCATTTCCTGTCCGAAATGCTGCACCGTGTTTTTGGGCGGCACGAATAAGAGCCTTTTTAAGGGCTCTTCCGTCTACCCTGGCAGCTCCGCTAACATGGACAGCCATATACTCTTCAGAAAGGAGAGGGAACTTCTCTCGAATTTCTTCATTGGATAGCTTTGTAATAGAACCAATTTCCGGAGCATCTTCACGACGTTTAAAGGCTCTCTCCATCATTTTATCTAATTTTTTTTCGTCTGTATGTAAACTGATGGCCCCCACACGGCTATAACCAGTTTCCGTTTCTCCGTCTAACTCTAATTCTTTAATAAGTTGAGGGTAGTATTTCGCTCCCCCTTTGGCTAATCTATACCATATTTTATTTCGGCGCTGGGAAAGCCACGGACAGACAATACCAGCTGCTGCATCTGTTGCTTGTCCAGAATCCTGTCGATCGATGATCAATACATTTGCACCTTTTTTAGCCAGGTGATAAGCCGTAGAAGCCCCTAAGATTCCTGCGCCAACGACAATATATGTTTTCATTTTAGAACACCTTTTCACTTCGTTTTTCTCTTTATTTTACTTGAGAAGAAAGGGGAACTCAATGGAGGAGCGGTTTTCAAGTTGTACCTTCATGTTTGTGCTTTTTGTGCCTGGCACATTTCAATGCATTTGTGCCTGGCACAATTTGAACTTTTTGTACCTGGCACTGACACCAACATTTCCAGACAATTCTCACTACATTTTTCGAAATATATTGACAAGTTGTTTCGTTTCATGATAAAAATTGTATAACCTAATATTGAATAAGCTTTGAAGGAAAGCAGTAGCTGACATTTCCCTGTTAAAGAGAGCCGATGGTTGGTGTGAATCGGTACAAAGATGAGTAGTGAATTTCGATTCTGGAGCTTCTTTTGACGAGATCAAGAGACGGTGTAAACCGTTATACGTGAAGAGTGATGAGAGTTTTTTCTCATAACTAGGGTGGTACCGCGATATCCAATCGTCCCTACATTTATGTAGGGGCGATTTTTTTATTGCCATGAACCCCTTCAAAGGAGCAATACAACTAACGAACTGAGAGAAAGGAGAATAAGAATGAGTCAACGTGAACAATGGTCATCCAAGCTTGGCTTTATATTAGCGGCAGCAGGGTCTGCTATTGGACTGGGGGCAATCTGGAAATTCCCTTATACGGCTGGTCAAAATGGAGGCGGAGCTTTTTTCCTGATCTTTATCCTTTTTACTTTATTACTTGGGCTTCCTTTACTTCTGGCCGAGTTTTCTATTGGACGTACAGCTCAAAGCAATGCCGTTGATTCCTATCGAAAAATAGCCCCCAATTCGAAATGGCACTGGGTTGGTATTCTTGGTATGATTACATCTTTCATTTTATTATCGTTTTACAGTGTCATCGGAGGCTGGATTGTCGTTTACTTGTTTAAGGCTTTGACAGGACAAATGAACGGTCTGACTTCTGATCAATACGCAGAAGTGTTTGGGGCAACTATATCAAGTCCGTTAACGAGTGTATTCGTTCAATTCTTATTTATTCTTATGACAATTATCGTAGTAGCAAAAGGAATTCAAAAAGGAATTGAACTGGCAAGTAAGATTATGATGCCCGCTCTATTCATCCTGTTCTTCATCCTAGTCATCCGAGCAGTTACTTTAGATGGAGCAATGGAGGGTATTATTTTCTTATTACAGCCTGATTTTTCTAAAGTAACGTCTCAGACTATTTTAGAAGCCATGGGACAATCATTCTTCACTTTAAGTGTCGGGGTATCTGTTATGGTAACCTACAGCTCGTATTTACCAAAATCACAGAGTTTACCTCGTTCCGCTTTTTCTATCGTGGGAATGAATATCTTTATCGTACTTTTAGCAGGATTGGCTATTTTCCCAGCAGTCTTTGCTTTTGATTTAGAACCTGGAGCAGGACCGGTTTTACTATTCAATGTATTACCAACTGTATTTAGTCAATTGCCATTTGGAATGTTATTCTTTATTGCATTTCTCATATTGTTCCTATTTGCAGCCTTAACTTCAGCTTTTTCAATGCTTGAAATTATCGTTTCAGTGATTTCAAAAGGAGACGCCGCACTTCGCAAAAAATGGTCTTGGATCATTGGCCTGGCTATCTTCATTTGCGGAGTACCATCTGCCTTATCATTTGGTATCCTGTCAGATGTTGTTCTATTTGATAAAACCATTTTTGATTTAGCGGATTTTGCCGTAAGTAACGTCCTTCTTCCTATTGGGGCCCTTCTCATTGCCTTATTCGTCCCAGCTAGAATGAAGAAAACTGCTCTCTACGAAGAATTGAAGCTTGGCAGCGGCTTGAAAAAAGGTCTATTCGAAGCATGGTTTATCCTGATTCGATATGTGGCACCTATCTTAATTATTGCCGTGATGCTTGACG
This sequence comes from Rossellomorea aquimaris TF-12, assembly GCF_001648555.1. GTDB lineage: Bacteria > Bacillota > Bacilli > Bacillales > Bacillaceae_B > Rossellomorea > Rossellomorea aquimaris. The sequence goes on from NZ_LQXM01000030.1 coordinate 508,459, forward strand.
GATTAGGACTATTTTAATTAGTAACAACGAAGGGTTGACCTATGAAGGTCAACCCTTTTTATCCGTTCGTTCCATATCCTATAACCACACCACATGCGAGTCTTTTTCCAGCATCTCCTGAAGGCTGTGATCGAAAGTCATCTGGATTTTGATGAATAATGACTCCCTTTCCTATTACATCCTTCACTTTAAACTTATTTGAGAAAAAAGACATTTTCCCATATCCGTCATTTGAAAAAAGAACAGGAAAATCACCTGCATGATTTCCATGTGGTTGATTGGTCGGATTCCAATGCCCTCCAGCAGACGAGAAAGGCTCTTTTTCATCACCAATTTCACACACCCCTTTTTCATGTATATGAAAACCGTGGGGGCCAATTGGCTTCTGACCATCCTTTCCTTCTTGATACGTTGGTAATCCTGTAACTTCAACGTACACTTCTACTCCCTTCGGAACTTCTCTAAAAAAAACATATCCTTGTAATGCGGGAGCTAATGGACCTCCCTGTATTTGAGCATATGCCATAGCAGGCATATTTCGATATGGATAATAAGAATAAGCAGGATAGCCATATTGATAATAATTCATCATTGCTTCCTCCTTTTCATTTCACTTCAGAAACAGTCTATGTGAAAAGGAGTAAAGAAATGATAAAAAGCTCATTCTGAAACTTAATCAAACGTTTGTTCAATGGCTCAACCCCTTTATTTATAAAGGGTTTTCATCGTTAAACAAACGTTTGTTTGAAAATCGGGAGCTTTTTCTTCCTGTTCAATGGAAATTTAAACAAACGTTTGTTTAAATGGGATACCCCTTTTTAAATAGGGATTTATTGGACTAAACAATCGTTTGATTGAAAAATTGACCTTCACAGTAAAACTTATAAGCATACGTTTATTACGCAGACTCGACCCATCTTGAGGAACCAACATTTATTTAGAATCATTATCATCATTCACAGTGAAACGGATAAATATCAATTTTGTACGGATAAAGACACGATATTCACGTAAAAACCGTGGAAACCTACGTATATACCCAAGATACTTACTCATAAATCAACTAAACCTACGAATAAACCAAATACAAACCGTTTTCCTTTTGGCCAGTGTGGCATCTCCAATGAAATTAATTGGTTTAATTTTCCTATTACTAATGACACTTTTATTCTTGTCCAAAAAATGTTATATTTTCAGAAAGTTCAGTTTTTTTGCAAGGTAAACCATTTTAGGAGGGATTGCTATGCAAGGTGAAATGAAGTTAATTCCGTATTTTATGGAGGAAATGATTGTTGATGTGAATGAAATTCCCAAAGGCGTCGATTTGATACAGTCTCCAAGCTTATGGAAGAACGGTTACAAAGGGAAAGGCATTAAAATTGCTGTCCTTGATACCGGCTGTGACATGGATCATCCTGATTTAGCCGGGCAGATCACTAGTTATCGTAACTTCACAGATGACAATAATAAGGCTGAAGATAATGTAACAGATTACAGTGGGCATGGTACCCATGTGGCGGGTACGATTGCTGCCAAAGAAAATGGTGCAGGGGTCATTGGTGTAGCACCGTTAGCTGAGTTAATTATCGTAAAAGTCCTTGCTGGAAGTAGAGGAAGCGGAAAATACGATTGGATCGTTAATGGTATTCAGTATGCCATTGATCAAGATGTAGACATTATTTCTATGTCTCTAGGTGGACCTACTGATTACAAGCCGTTACACGATGTTATTAAAAAAGCGGTCGCCGCCAATATTTCAGTAGTATGTGCCGCTGGAAATGAAGGAGACTCAGATAGTGAAACAGACGAGTTCTCGTACCCAGCCAGCTATAATGAAGTCATTTCCGTAGGAGCCATTGATCTATCCAGAAAATCCTCTTACTTTACCAATTCCAACAATGAAGTAGATTTGGTTGCCCCCGGAGAAAAAATCCTCTCTACAATCCCTGGTGATAAATACGCAAAGCTCAGTGGTACATCCATGTCGGCACCACATGTCTCTGGAGCAGTAGCTCTTATCAAGGAATTTGAGCAGGCTGCTTTTGACCGTTCCTTATCTGAAACTGAAATTTACGCTCAACTCATCAAACGAACCGTTCCTTTAAGCTTTCCTAAGACGTTAGAAGGAAATGGACTCCTATTCCTAACTGCACCAGATCTTCTTCGAGAACACTTGCGTAATCAACCACTCGCTCAGATTGGATAAAAATCGTCAAAATGAAAAGAGGACAGGTATCCATTCCTGTCCTCTTTTTTCTTATTGCATTCTGCTTTCGACTTGTTGACATACCTCATCTGCACTTAATCCGCTTGCTTCAATAACAGATCCTTGAGTGACTGCGTTTTGGATTCCCATTACATTTGAATCCATTCCTGTAACGACACAGCAATCGCAACCATTTGCATCAGATTCCTGCTTCAGTTCTACCACATCATGTCCTTTTTCACGTAAGGCTTGTACAACGTTCTGTAAAGATTGTTCAACACCAATTCTTCTTGTCATGCCTTTACACCTCCTATTTCTACATATAGGTTTTTCTTTCATGGAAAAAGATATTCATTTTTTATTTGTTTGTCTTCCACTCTTTTTTTGACTTTGCCCCTTGGCGTTCCCTACCTGAGTATCTGCTCCAAATTCCACATCATTTTTTGCTTTTTGTTTGGCCAGCTGTTCAGATGTTTGATCCATACTTTTCTTTCCCTGTTTGGACATTTTCATCCCTCCCTTAATCTTTATAGAATTAGAATCCCCTTTTAAAGACAAAATATTTGAAGAGGTTCGAATGTTTAATGAAAGAATCCTGAGGGTAAAAAATTTATATAACAAATTTAAAAGGGTGGTAATAAACAGATGGATGCAAAATTAAAAGAGTTAATCGATGGATTGAATGTAGATTTAGCTAATGAATATGCAGCAACAATTCTTTACACAAATTATGCTGCTGTTGTAAGTGGCTTATATCGCCAAGTACTTAAGCCTTTCTTTGAAAAGGAAATTCCTGATGAGCAAGGACACGCTTTATACTTAGCGGAAAAAATTAAAACATTAGGTGGAGAGCCAACAACAACTCCTGCTCCTGTTAAGCAAACAGATAATGTGAAAGAAATGCTAGAAGAAGGCCGTAAAGCTGAGGCTGATACCATTGAGCGCTATAAAAAGCGTAAAGAGTTAGCAGAAGAATTAGGTTATACAGAGCTTGTTATTAAGCTTGATGACATGATTGCCGATGAAACTCATCATTTAGAAGAATTCGATCGTATGTTAATGGATCCTTCTTTTAACTAATAGCATGAAAAAAGACCGCTTGCGAAGCGGTCTTTTTTATTTCCATTCTTCTAACATAAGCCCTTGATATTTAGGGGTTAAATATCTGTCATCGATTAACAGAAGCACTCCTCTATCCTCTTCAGAACGTATCAGTCTTCCTCCTGATTGAAATACCTTGTTTAAGCCCGGATATACATAGGCATAGTCGAAGCCATTCATTCCTTGAGCATTAAAATATTCTTTAATCAGCTCTTGCTCATTACTTGGTTGTGGCAACCCTACTCCTACAATAATGACACCTGTTAAACGATCCCCTTTTAAATCAATTCCTTCTGAGAAGATTCCACCTAATACTGCAAAACCAATGACAGGCTTTTCTCGATTTCCATGAAATTGAGAAAGAAATGCTTCCCTTTCATCCTCTCTCATCCCTTGTTCTTGAATGAGGAACGTTGCGTCTATTGATGAAGAGTCTATTCTTTCAAAGGCTTCACGCATATAGGAATAGGAAGAAAAAAAGACCAAAAAGTTTCCACCATATTTTTTTATGGCTGCTTCGATGGAATCTACAATCATCGGCAAGGTTCTGTCTCGATCTTTAAACCTTGTGGAAATAGGTAAAACACCAACATCCCATTGTTCTTTCTGAAATGGAGAAGGAATAAGAAAACGATAATCCTCTTCCCTCCCTCCAAGCTGTTTAAAAAAATAGGAAAAGGGATGAAGCGTAGCAGAGAAGAATACCGTTGATTGAAACGATTTCGTTACGTTTCTAATCACTTTAGAAGGATCGATACAAAATAACTTTATTTCTACGTCTTTGCTGGAATGATCGATTACAAACCGGTGTTCTTGGGAATATATCTTTGAAATCCTCATAAAGCTTAAGGCATCAAAATACAATTGGAGAAATTCCTCTGACCATTCTTTGCCGTCTTCTCCCAAGCATTTTTCTGCAATCTCCACAAACCCTTCGATTTCCTCTACAAGCTGTTTATCTAATTCTGTCCTCGCTTCACATCTATTTTCTACTTCTTTTTTCAATTGAAGAAAATATTTATTTACAGAGTTAGTACTTTTCTTGATGTGCTCATTGTCACCGTGTAACCTTTTTACTTCTAAAAAGGATGATTTCTTTAATTCTGCTGAATACATCTCCCTGCCTCGACTAACCAGATTATGTGCTTCATCAATAAGTAAAGCGGTTTTTTTCTTTTTTTCTTCCTTCATTCTTTGCAGAGAAACTTTCGGATCAAAGACATAATTATAATCACAAATGACTCCATCTACTAGATAAGTAAGGTCTATGGAAAATTCAAAAGGACAAACCCTGTGTTTTTTTGCATAGCTTTCAATAATAGGTCGTGTCATCGACATTTCATTTTTCAAAATATCAATTAAGGCTCCATTGATTCGATCATAGTATCCATTAGCAAATTCACAGTATTCCTTTTGGCAGATCGTTTCTTCCTTGAAGCAAATTTTATCTTTTGCCGTTAGGGTAACAGCACTGTGTGACAACCCTTGTTTTTCTAATAGAGACAGTGTCTCTTCTGCCACCGTTCGCGTAATCGTTTTCGCCGTTACATAAAACCATTTTCTTTCCGGCTCGTCAACTATTCCCTTTATGGTAGGAAAAAGAGTTGATATCGTTTTTCCTGTTCCAGTTGGTGCATTAGCAAATAAGGTTTTCGACTCTTCGATGGTTTTATATACTGCTCCCGCCAGCTTTTTCTGCCCTTTTCTAAAAGCAGGATAAGGGAAGGATAGATTCTGTATGCTCTGTTGCCGCCTTGATTGATTATGTAAAAGCACCAATGCTAAAGGTGTATAGGAAACTAGTGTCTCATGAACAATGTTTTCAAGCTCATTTAATGAATATTTTCTCAGAAATGTTTTCGTTTTTTCTGTCTCTATTTGTATGTAAGTAAGCTGTACTCCGATGTGGTCTAATTGCCTTTCTTTTGCCAATAAGAAGGCATAACACTCAGCTTGAGCCCAGTGAACCCTTGCACCTTCCTCAATATCCAGCAAGCTTCTTGCCGTTGATTTTATCTCTTCAATGATGACTTCTTCGTTTTCATACAGTATTCCATCACATCAGCCTTCTAATTGATAAAGAATTGAACCAGCCATGAACTCCCCTTGAAGGAAGACCTCCTTCTCATCCCCTTCTTTATAGGCTTTCTGTATTTTTTGGTGGAGCCTGGTGCCTAGGGTCATGGACGATCGAGTCTGAAACCGAACATCAATGCTTCCTTCTTTGTAAACAAACTCAACTAATTCCCGTATAGAAACCTTTACTTTCCCTTCCAACATATCACCCTGGCTTTCTCCCTATAAAAAATATTCTAATTTACCTCACCATTTCATATTGTATCTAGTAGACAAGCTTTCTAATTGAAATGGAGGACGTAAGAATGAAAGTAAGATTCATCTTTTATTGTATCGGTCTATTTTGTCTCTCATTAGGTGTGTCTCTTATTATCAAAGGAGATTTAGGGGCAGCTCCTTGGGACGCACTAGCCGTGGGAGAATCTTACTTGTTCCACCTATCAATTGGTACGTGCATTTTTATCAATGGCTGTATACTCATTTGCATCAACGCTATTTTATTAAAAGAACGCATAGAGTGGTTGGCGGCTCTTTCTATATTCGTGATTGGAATGCTTGTGGACTATTGGATAACTGTTGGACTTCGAACCTTAGAGCCTATTGGATTCCTTCAACAGCTAGGACTAGTATTAATGGGCATCTTAATCCTTGGCATCGGCATTTCCATCTACCTGCAAGCCAAGCTTCCTTCGAGTCCAATGGATACCTTCATGGTGGCAATCCACTATAGATTCGGATTAAATTTACGGAATTCCCGACTCCTAAATGAAGCGATCGCCATTACTTTGGCGATTCTTTTTCACGGTGCTGTTGGGATTGCCACTGTCATTGTTGCCTGTTGTCTTGGATTTATTATTCATTTCTTCTATCCTATCATGGAACGTATGTACGATAAATGGAGTTTATAAAAACACTTAGAGTTTTCTAAGTGTTTTTCGGTGTTACATTGCATCTTGAATATCTTCATCAACTTGTTTTAATTGTTCTCTGTTTAAAGGAAGGGTAATGGTAACAATCGTCCCTTTATTAACTTCACTTGCATAATGAACAGAACCGCCCATCGCTTCAATGATTCGGATAGATACACTTGTACCAAGACCAGTGCCTCGATCCTTCGTTGTGTAAAACAACGTGCCAAGCCTTCCTAACTCTTCTCTCGTCATACCTTTTCCAGTATCTTGTACAATAATGACCGATTGATTATTGGTTCTATTTAAGCTTACCTTCACTTTTCCTTGTGGTGGCGTGGCTTCTATAGCATTTTTTATAATATTTACAAATGCCTGTTTCAATTTATTCCGATCCGTGTGTAAATATCCATCTTCTTTAACTTCTTCCTCAAGAGAGACTCCTTCTTTTAATGCATAGGCATTTAATAGCAACGTAACATCAGAAAGAACGTCTTTCACATTGATTTGCTCAATTTTTTCGAATTCCGGCTTAGCAAAATTCAAATAGTCATTAATGATTTCCTCTGCCCTTCCTAATTCAGTTAAAACAATGGTTAAGTATTCCTGCTGACTCCCCGATGCTTGTTTTTTCATTAATTGAAGAAACCCTTTTACAACCGTTAATGGATTTCTCACTTCATGAGCAATTGAGGCAGCAAGTTCACCAAGAGTATTAAGCTTCTCCGACTTTAAAATCTCTTCTCTCAATAGTTGCTTCTCAAGCATCCATTCATTCAACTGAGCTGCAATTCCTACACCTAACACCTGAATTCCACCAAATGCTAAAACATATATCCCCATTTCTTGATTTCCAGATACGGGTATCCCACTTATAAGGGAATAGGAAAGCAGAATAGCCAGCATAACCAAGGCTGGCCAAAACCCTAATAGGACAGCGAAGGACACCCTCTTTTTAGGAGCATATGTCCAAAATCGGTTTGCTATGAGAAATGGGAGAATTCCTGCAAGGAATGCACTAATAAATCCAAAAACGATGGCATCACCACCATTGATGACCCGAGCAGACAGTATAAACAAAAGTACAATTAATCCAGCCTTTCTCCCACCATACAACATGGAAAGGACGAGAGGAATGTAACGGAAATCCCAATACAACCCAAAGCTTTCATAAGCAAAAATCATACACATAAACGCAGCGAAACCATGAAGAATCCCTATAAAAACAGGGGATTTACCTAACTTATTATTTTCCAGCAAAGAAGCTTGGATAAGAACAGGAGCCAATATTATTAATACATGCAACAGCAATTTTTCAATCAGCATCGATTAGTCTCCTAAAAATATTTATTACTTTACACATACGACAAATTTCTCTGAAATCCTTTTTCTGGATGGGTTTTTTGTGAAAAAAAGGTATTTATTGAAGAATGGTGGGAAGGAAGTACTCTCTATTTTTGGTAGAGTCAGTTGAAGAGAAATTAGATTTCTTTAAAATAGTATAGGTTTGGTCTCTCGATGAGAGATGGAGGAATGTCTTTGCTTCCTGGTTCGTAATGGTAGGTTTTAGAAGAATGAAAAAATCAGAAAGAGCTTGGACATGAGCGGACTTTGAAGTAGCACGACAATACGAACAAATCCACACCCCACATTTTCTCATCATAGGGGATGTTCCACACTCTGGACAAATTACCCCCGTTTGAATATCTTCTTTTTTCAAATTGTAGTATTCAAGACTATTACTAGTTACTGGTGTATTCGATTTAATAATCTTTTTACTAAGTCTCCGTAAATCTTTTACTTCTAATTTTAATGATTGATGATGTTGCTTATACTCTAACAAAATCTGATATAGATTATGTAAGTGAGTTACATATTTTCTTAGCTCCTCATTGTTTTGTACTTTCAATATGGTTGTAGGATTTGAAATGACCACAAACGATTTGATTGGCAGTTGATTTATTTTATTTTCCAACAACCACTTTCTAAAAATATATTCCTGCTTCTTCACCTGAGTAATGGGATCTAAAAAGCCCTCCCCCTTTCCATTTGCTTTCCTAATTAATTGCTTTAAACCCAAATCAAACTCCAACGTACCAAATATATTCTTCACCTCGAGAATCACAGCAAAATATGAGGTTAAAATTAACGTGTCCATTTGAAAATAATGATTTCCAAAGAGTAGTCTTACATCATGGAAAATAGTAAAATCCTCATCTGCCAGTAACTCTAAATGACGATCAACATCTTGTTCGCCACGAAAACCAGCTCGTCTTTTCCGTAAATCTTCTTGAATGATTGGAATAAGGGGATGTTCCGGGGATAACCTTCTTAATAATGCCTCGCTTTGGAGTATTCGTAGGGGAACTTTTCTTTCTTTTAGTATCAATAGATCAACCTCCTTTTCATTTTAGAATTCATTCGATTTGATGGGGGTGAAATCCTTCCTTTTTTTGAGATTCATATTTTTTGTTGGTGTGTTTTTCTTCTACTTTGCTTCGGGTTAGTGCTGGGTACTGTATCCGTGGATTTGACTGGGTTATGCGTGGGAATCTAGATTTACCCAGTCGAATCCTCGTTTTATCCGTGAACTCGATCTCTTTATGCGTGAGTAGAACTGATTTATCCGTTTCACTGTGAATAACGAGAATGATTCTAATCTTTTACTTGCCTCAGAACAGTCTCCGTACCTTTTACCCAATGATCGAACTGTTTTTTGCGTGGAAATTTAGATTAGTCCGTACAAATCCTACTTTTTTCCGCGAATTCTCTCTTTTTATACGTACAAATCGCTTGTTTTCCCGTTTCACTGTGAACAACGAGAATCATTCTAATCTAATCTGAACACTGAACAACAAAGAGGTCCGTCCCTCAGCAACCAACTTGGGCTGAGGGACGGACCTCGGACCTCTACAAATCTCTTCCTAGAATGTTCTATTTGCTCAGTGTTCCTTTATATTTCATGTCTACTGGTTTGAGATGGTTGTAGCTGCCGGAAAGAATTTTTTCGATATCTTGAATGCTGTCTTGGATGGAGACTGTTTCTCCTTTTATTTTGGTGAATTCTTCTGCAACATAGAAAGGTTGACTGAGATAGGCTTCTAGTCTTTCTCCTTTTTCAAATAATTCAAGATCTGCTTCTGGGATTTTTTCTTTTCCAAGGGTGTTCATGAGTACGCGAATTTCTTTGTAGCGTCTGAGTAATTTCTTGGCTTTGCGGTGGATAGCTGTGTGGTTAGATTCTAAGGCGTCCTCTTCAACTAATACGGATGTGGATTGAACTGGGTGAATAGCCGGATAAATTCCTCGTGTAGCCAAATCGATATCAAAGTAGCATAAGCTGTCTAGTGGACCAAAAGGATCGTCTACGTCAACTGCTTCTCCACTTGGGTCAAATAGGATCGTGGTTACGTCTGGGTATCCTTCAGCTTCAAATCGTTCTCTTAATTCATATAACTCTCCTGAAACGATGAATGATCGGTCCACATATAAAATAACGTTCTGCTTTTCTTCAATTAATGCAACTTCTGCAAAGGCATCTTCAATCGAATGACATTTTGTATTTACAAACCCCTCTAGATCGCTTAATCCTGGGAATGTTTGATTGGGTGTTAAAAGGATCGAGGAATAGCCTTTCTCCTTTAGGAGCTGTGTTAACTCAGCTAAAACGACAAATTGACCAATTTGAGATCGTGCAATGAATCCATTTGTCCCTCCCTGTACAATTGGAGCAAATAAATCGAGTGGTTTAATTCCTGTTTCAATCATGTTTAATTTCCCTCCTTGAATAATTAATTCGTCCATCGTGCAATTTGCCAGATTCGCTAATGTCAAAATGGTTTTTACTTCTGCTCTTCCGACTGAGATTTTTCCAGTACATAGATTTGATACTGTTGCGGGCCTTAATCCAACAGACCGTGCAGCAGTTGTTAAATTTGGAACACGTCGACGTAATAATGATACATTCAGCTTTAAGTGGTCATTCATGTATATCACCCTCCTTACTTTATAAGGTAATTCATTTTACTTTTAAAAGCAATACATATTTTCTTTAAAAAGTAATTAATTTCCTCTTTAACGTAATTTATTTGCAATATGTTCACAATTCTCACGTAATAGTTTTTTTGTGTCCTAAAAAGATGAAGTGAAACTTATACTTATTAAATAACAATCTTTTCACTAAAAGGATGAAAGAAAATGAACAAAGTAAAAACGAAACAACCGGTCCAAAATACTTCTCTTTCTATTGGTCTTGCCCTTCTTTTTTTCTTAATTTTCTTCATAATCGTATATTGGGTACCGGTTAAGAAAGTGGAGACTCCTCCTTTTTTAATAAAAGAGAATAATCGTCCCCTGGTGATTGCCCATCAAGGGGGAAAACACCTTGCCCCCGGGAATACAATTCCTGCTTTTCAAAAAGCCGTTGATCTGGGAGTGGATGTTATTGAAACGGATATACATATAACAAAGGATGGTTATTTGGTAACGATTCATGACCCTACCATTGATGCTTCAACGGATGGAAAAGGAAGTGTAGAAGACTACACCTTAAAAGAACTTCAACAAATGGATGCAGCTTTTCATTTTCAAGACTTAAAGGGTGAGTATTCTTATCGTGGAAAAGGAGTTTACATCCCTACTTTAGAAGAGGTATTTCAACGATTTCCACATACAAAAGTAAACATCGAAATCAAAGATGATAACCCTAGTTCAAGAATGGATGAAATTTCTCAAAAGCTTATGTTGCTAATTGAAGAATATGATATGGAAGACAAAGTACTTGTAGCTTCCTTTGATCAAAAGATCATCCGAACGTTCCAGAAATACAGTAAAGGAATTGTAGCTACTCAAGGTGGGAGACAGGAAGCAAAAAAATTTGTCATTCTCCATAAATTGTTTTTGCGTAATCTTTACAAGCCAAATGCTGATGCGTTTCAAATTCCCCTTCAAGAAGGAAGGGTTGATTTAACTCATAAGGATATTATTAATGGAGCACACCGGAGAGGCCTTCATGTCCATTATTGGACAGTTAATGATAAGTCTACAATGAAGAGATTACTAGATGCCGGTGCTGACGGCATTATAACGGACCGTCCTGATTTATTAATCGAGGTGATCGAAGCACGATAAAACCCCATTTACAAATATAATGGTAATTATGGTTCTTTAGAACTATATAAGTTACTACTATTCTCTGTTACGCTTATAGAAAGTCAAATGACGAAAGAAGAATAAAAATGACAGTAAATGTGTTTCTAGATGATTACCGACACTGTCCTCAAGGGTACATTCTCGCTAAGGATATTGATGAATGTATTGACCTGCTTCTGAATTTTTCTATCGCTCATCTTTCATTAGATCATGACTTAGAAAGCAAGACTCGAAATGGGCTAATGCTCGTTCAATTCATGGTGGAAAAACAGCTATTTGCTGAAAGAATTACCATTCACTCTGCAAACGCTGTTGGTGGGAAAGAAATGTATAAGTACTTAAAAGAGGCACAAAACAACTTCAAGATGCCTCGGTCAATTAAAATTACATTGCGTCCTTTACCTCTTAGATAATCTCTTTTTAGAAGAGATTACATATATCGAGAACTGTTCTGAGGAACAGTTCTTTTTTGTTTGTTTTCATTAGGTACCATCTTTCTTTATAATAGAAAGAAGAGCATTTATTAAAAAGAGGGTTAGTTTATGAATTTTCTTAAAAAATTTCAATTTGTCGGGGGTAGGATTGCCAAGACAGGGTTAGCTGTTTTTCTAACAGCACTCGTTTGTGAATTACTGAACTGGCCGGCTACCTTTGCTGTGATCACAGCAATCGTGACCATTGAGCCAACTGCTGCCAACTCGATCAAGAAAGCATTTATTCGTTTTCCAGCATCCGCTATAGGTGCTTTATTCGCCGTCATCATTGCTTCTTTATTTGGAGATCACCCCATTACTTATGCATTTGTGGCTCTCCTAACCATTATCACGTGTCACAGGCTTCATCTAGGAGCCGGTATATTGGTGGCTACACTCACAGGAATCGCAATGATCCCTACCATCCATGACCATTATGTTGCTACGTTCTTCATTCGTCTTGGGACCACAACGATTGGCTTGATTATCTCAACTTTAGTCAATTTATTGATTCTTCCACCAAAATACTCTAATGCTATCACCACGAAAATCCATAACCTATATTTTAAAACAGGTAATCTATTGGAGAAACGAGGTACGGAGGTTCTTCAAAACCAACCTCTTGATCGAGAAACAAAATTAATTTTCAATGATATTTTACGTGAGATTGAATCAACGGATACCTTATGTGAATACCAAAAGGAAGAATGGAAGCTTCATCGCTCAAGTCGACAAGAATTACGTTATTTTCATTATGAATACAAGAAACTCAATCTTCTTAGGCAAATTCTTTTTCATATTGGAAATCTAATTTATCTTCCTGTACAGCATTATTCATTTAGTGAAGAAGAGCAAGAACGCATTCTTAACGCTACACAATCATTAAAAGGAATTATGCACCACCCTTCATTTCTTATTGAGGACCAACATTTCACATTAATGAAGGACTTGTTAGAGGAGTTTTGGGAGGATCACGATGACCTTCATAGTAAACCTTTTCAATCTATTAAACAGCATTTCTCGTGTGAAACTGTCTTATTGTACGAATTGTTATCGATTCACGACTTAGTAGAGGAATTGAGCGAAGTTCATCTATTGGAGGCTCAACATGAAAACGTACTAGAAAAGACATTGCAACCATAAAAAAAGGAATCAGCTTATCTAGGCCGATTCCTTTTTTATTTGGCTGTCCGAGTAAAGTTTTGGGATATTTCACAGAAGTAACAAGAGGGTGGTGAGCCTCCTTCTTGCACATACTTGATGACAGAGTTATTAACCGAATACATGTTAAATAACAACATTTTTTGCGAAAAGAGCCATTTATTTTAAAGCATTCTTAGCCAACATACCAATAACCATATCATCCATAGGAGGGTTATGAAGTCCAGCTCTCACATCACGATAGAAGCGTTGCATAGGATTTGACTTAAATAAACTTCTTGCTCCAACAATTCTCATGGCTGTATCTACTATATGAAAAGCACTATTCGTTACGATATGTTTCACTGCTGATAGTTCAGCTGCCATATCCTTTCTCTTATGAGGTTCCTTCACCCATTTATCGGCGACAGAATAGAGAACCTGTCTTGCTTTGAAGAGTTCTAACTCAATTTCTCCAATTTTCCTCTGTACTTCTGGAACATCCTTAATTGGTCCAGGTAAGCTATTAGGGGAATATTCCTTGGCGAATTCAATTGCATAGTTCCTTGCAGCAATAGCTACGCCTATATAGCAGGCAGGTATATGGAGCAGCCATGCTTTAGGGAGATGATTGGTCCCCCTTGGATTTACACTGTCTCGCTCCACTAATGACGAATGTGACAGCTCTACACCTTCAAGGATGAGATCATCACTTCCAGTCCCCTTCATGGAGATAGAGTCCCATGTTTCTTCTATTCTGACACCGTCTTTTTTATGATCAACTAAAAAGAAACCTTTTTCGTCTGTTTCACCAATTCTTGTCGATACTAAAGAATAGTCCAATGCTTGAGCCATGGAGGTAAAGGTTTTACGGCCATTTAATATCCAGCCGGTTTTTGTTTCTATTGCTTTCGTTTCAGGAAGACCTCCCCTGGTTGGACTACCAGTTGCAGGTTCTGTGGCTGCTCGATTGATCAGCGCTTTATGCTGAACAATTTCTTCACAAAGCCCTTTAAAAACATCTTCTTTCCAAGGCCGATTTTCCGTTAATTCCATTAATCCTCCAAGATGCCACCCAATCGATAATGCAGTTGCCGCATCTCCGGTAGCTAAGCGTTCTTGAACCATCACAAGTTCATATAAACTAATTTCGTCTCCCCCGTACTCTTTTGGCAACGTTAATTTTGTGTAATCTTTCCTCTGCAAATCAGTAAAGTTTTCAAACGGAAAAGCATCTTCCCGATCATAGCTTTCAGCCCGTTTCGAAAACGTATCGCCTAATTCTCCGGCTAATTCAATTAGCTTCCTTTGTCGGTCATTCTGAATAAATGTTTCATATATATCCAATTTTTACGCCTCCTCCTTTTACCTCTTGCTCTTATATTAGTCAATTTATGATGTCAGTTCAAAGATATTGTCTACTAATCCTATCTGAATTAAAAATAATCAATTATCCGTATATTTTCACTCATTTAAACCATTCTAAAGACTAGATATATTCTACTGAAAGCTAATTGGAGGAATAAGGATGAAGAAGAACAAAAGTAAAATCTACATACTAATCATCATGCTTATATCTTGGTTATCTTTATTATTCGTCGGAAAAGAAAACATTAAAAAATATTTACCTGCCTCGATATTCATGTCATCTCTTGTATTTGCTGAAAATATCTTAGCAGAAAAAATAAAGTGGTGGACGATTCCTGTTAAACTGGTTCCTAATGTAAATGGCATCCTTCCATTCGTTTTAGGTTCATTTCTAACAGGCTCCATTTGGATATTGAAATTAACCTATCGGAATTTTTATTTATACTTAATCGTCAATATTGTGGTCGACTCCCTTTTTACCTATCCATTTTATACTTTATTTAGACGCCTTGGTGTTTGGAGGCTGATTCGCTTATCTCAATTTCAATTGTCCCTCCTGTTCTTTTATAAATCCTTGCTTATGTATGCCTTTCAGCGATATATCGTAGAGCCACTGAGAGATCGGGATAATGAAAAAAGACCTGTTACTGACATTCAGTAACAGGTCTTCTTAATTAAGATATGTTTTCTTTATCCGTTATATATTCTTGCTCCCAATACTCTGCATTCTTGATTCCCAGCTTTGTAGAGTTAAACACAGGGTCAAGACCTTGCTTCTTCTGCTCTTCGTAATCTTTAAGAGCCCGTAATGCCGGTTTTGCGAGTATGAGAATGGCAATAAGGTTAAGCCATACCATGATTCCAAGACCAATATCCCCAAGGGCCCATGCTAGTGCCGCTTCTCTTACAGCACCGTAAAATGTAGCTCCAAGAAGAATTACCTTTAATATAATCATAGCTACCTTTGTATTTTTCCCTCGTAATAAATAGGCTACATTCGTTTCAGCCATGTAATAGTAAGCCATAATCGTTGTAAAGGCAAAGAAGAAAAGAGCAACAGCTACAAAGGAAGCACCGAATCCAGGAATAACCGATTCAATCGCTGCTTGTGTGTAGCCAGGACCTGCTTCTATTCCTTCTAAATTATTTGCAAGCATTGTGCCATCTGGCCCTTCCGTATTGAATGATCCTGTAAATAAAATCATAAAGGCCGTAGCCGAACAAACTAAGATAGTATCAATGTATACTGAAAACGCTTGAACAAGCCCTTGCTTTGCTGGGTGGGAAACCTCAGCTGCCGCAGCAGCATGTGGCCCTGTACCTTGACCTGCTTCATTGGAATAGATTCCTCGTTTTACTCCCCATGATACTGCCATACCGATGATTCCACCAAAAGCTGAATCAATTCCGAATGCACTTTTGAAAATAAGAGCAAAAACAGCTGGAATTTCCGTAATATTCATCCCTACAATAACAAGGGATAGAAGGATATAGGCAACGGCCATAAATGGTACTACGTAAGATGCCACTCCAGCAATACGTTTAACCCCACCGAAAATGATGACCCCAATTAATACAACTAGTCCAATTCCTGTTATGGTTGTGTTCAGACCAAATGCATTTTCCAGACCAAGTGCAATAGAGTTCGATTGAATCCCCGGCATTAGGATACTCATAGCCAGTAAGGTAGCGAATGAGAATAGAACGGCATACCATTTCCAGCCAATTCCTTTTTCTATGTAGTAGGCTGGTCCCCCACGGTATTCACCATCCTGCTTTACTTTATAAATCTGAGCAAGAGTTGATTCGATAAATGCACTACTGGCACCAATAAAGGCGATTGTCCACATCCAGAAAACAGCTCCCGGACCTCCAAAGGCAATGGCTGTTGCCGTACCTGCGATGTTCCCTGTTCCAACACGACCAGATAAAGAAAGGGCCAAGGCCTGGAAAGAAGAAACCCCTGCTTCTGAGCTGCCACCCTTAAACATTTGGACAACCATGTCCTTAATAAGACGAACTTGTAAAAACCTTGTTAAAATAGAAAATAATAAGCCCACACCTAAACAAAAATAAATCATGACAGGAGACCACAATATTCCTACTAACCATCCAATAAAATCTTCCACCGCATTTCCCCCTTTTTCGTAAAAAATTATCTAACTATTAAGAATTATATTTTATTTGACACAATTTAGACAATCTTTTTTTACGACTTTTTTCAAAAACAGACAAAAAACGGTGTAGAATCAGTAATTTTATTAAAAAGTTTTTTGGACACCCTAAGAAAAAGGAGGCAATCTATATGTCAAAAAGAAAAATTCTTGTTCCTGAAGCTCGAGATGCTATGGATCAATTAAAAGCAAAGGTTTCAGGTACGTTGGATCCAAAAGAAGCTAAATATGAAGTGGCAAGAGAACAGGGGATTCCTTTAGAAAGGGGCTATAATGGTAAACTAACCTCTCTTCAAGCCGGAAAAGTCGGTGGAAAACTAGGAGGAAATATGGTGAAGGAATTAGTCAGAATGGCACAGGAAAATCTAAATAAACAATAGTGCATAAAAAAATCCCTGAAGCCGAATTGGCCACATGGGATTTTGTTGGTATGGTGGTTATGTTCACAATTTGGCACAATTATGACTCAAAGTGGCACAATTATGGACGTTTCTGGCCCAATTCCAATTGAAAGTGGCCCAATTGTGCGAGTTCTTGCGCAATCCATATCATTTTATAAATAAATGTGTGAAAATGCACCGAGAATGTGCGAAACCAAGCTATAAATGTGCGAAATTGTGAAACGCTCACCCATTTTCACCCAACTAATAACCCGTTACATGCTTCATCACTTCTTCATCATCTTCCTTTTCTTTTCCAATAACAGACATGCCTCCATCCGCTTCAAGAATGACCATATTCACGTCCTTCAAGGAGCCGTATCCTGCGTCGCGTACTGCTTGAAGTACTTCCATTTCAGCAATTCTTTCTTTTTTCATCATCTCTCGAATATAGTCGTCTCGATAAAACAGCAGAGTTGGTGAAGATTTCACTAACCGATCAATCAGATGTGAACGAACAGACAGCCAGGCTACGACATACTGCATCACAATTAAAACCAGATAGGCTGTAATACCTTCCAACAAGGGAACTTTTTTATTTAAGAGAATAATCCCCAGTACAGATCCTATTCCCACAGTCACCACTAAATCGAAGGCATTCATCTTTGAAAGGGTCCGCTTTCCTGATATGCGTAAAAGGACTACAAGAGAAAGATAGGCCAACACCCCCACTACTATGATTCGGTAAATTCCATACCATGTTCCAAAAAACATCATTTATCACCTTTCACTCATTTTTTTCATGTGATTCCCCTTCTATATACACCTAAAACGTTATTTTTCAGCTAAAATCTTTTTTAATATATCAAGATCACTGTACATTTTCTTTAAAAGTGTTCGGTTATAAAATATTGACGCAGGATGAAAGGTTGGAAAAATGGCGTATTCTTCCTTTGAGGTGACCCATTCATTGGTATCAAGACTCATTAATCTTCTTATAGGAGAGTGAAGAAGTTGTCCATGAACCTTGGATATAGTGTATTTTTTACCTAATAATCTTTGTAATCCTATATTTCCTAATGTCACAAGTTGCTTTGGCTTAATATGCTCCATCTCATAATCCAATATAGGTGCATGAGCAATCTGCTCTTTCATTGTAGGAGCTCTATTTTTATGTCCAACCTTTTTATATGGTCTACTTCTTACTGAGGAGGTAAAATAGACGTCCTCTCTTGATACACCGAGATACTCAAGGCATTCATTTAATACCTTCCCGGCTCTTCCGCTAAAGGGAATTCCATTGTGAATCTCCGTTTCTCCAGGGGCTTCACCTACAACCATAAGTGTTGGATTCACAGGACCCCTTCCATAGACAAACCCTTCACACGGATAGGGTTCCATTCTTTTTTTACATAACTCAACTAATTCATCAGGTATCACATTCTTCCTCCTTCCTGTTATCTTCGTTATACCCATAGATGAAGTGTTTGAACACATTCCTATGTTTATTCCAGGGCTGCAGAAGGAATAGTATGGATACATAAAAAAGGAGATGATTTGATTGTCAACAGCAGAAATAAAACAACAGATTCTTGGTGTTCTTGAAGAGAGTAAAGTCGGAACGTTAGCCACTGTAAAAAATAATAAACCTCACTCACGTTACATGACGTATTATCATGACGATCTCACTCTTTACACACCAACTAGTAAAGATACTCATAAAACAGATGAAATAGACGATAATCCTAATGTCCACATACTTCTTGGATATGAAGGAAGGGGATACGGTGATACATTTGTTGAAATTGAAGGAAAGGCATCCATTGAAGACTCTTCAGAATATAAGGAAAAGCTATGGAACGAGCATTTAAAGAAATGGTTCGAGGGACCAAATGACCCGAATTATATCGTTTTAAAGATTGAACCTACTCTCATTCGCTTAATGAATGATGATGAAGGCTCACCACATACATTAGAATTATAAGTTGACAATACTTTATTAACATGGTATATTTTTTTATTGTAAACTTGTAACATACATTAAAACGATGAATTAGATAAATTGTAATTCTAATACGTTTTGATTTAACAACTTATTCACACTGGATCGGCTTCGGAGCCGTTAGGATGTAAGAGAGGTAGGGCTTACGTCGTTTAGGTATATCAAACGACTCAAGGAATTGCCCGCGGCTGTTTATTATCTACAAACATTAAGATATAAATATATTTACTTGTGATGTTGCAAGTTACAGTAAATGCCTTATTCCGATTAAGGCAAATAACTAGAGGGATTACTAACGGGATGATTAGCCCTCTACTGATAGAAAACACCTCAAAAGGGTTACCCTTTTGAGGTGTTTTTTTAACTGCTTGCCTTTAATTGACTCTGATACAGCCCATGATAAAATCCTTGTTTTTCTAATAGCTGTTCATGGGTTCCACTTTCAATGATTTCTCCCCCATCAAGAACTAAAATTTGATCGGCCTGAAGAATGGTATTCAAACGATGGGCCACTACAATACTTGTTCTACCTTCCATTAACCGCTTAAGAGCTTCTTGAATCTTCAATTCTGTAATGGTGTCAATGCTACTGGTCGCTTCGTCTAAAATAAGAATAGATGGATTGGATAGAATCGCTCGAGCAATGGATAGAAGTTGCTTTTGTCCTTGGCTAATCCCGCTTCCATCCTGCCTTAAAAGCGTAGCGTAACCCTCTGGCATTTTTTCAATAAAGGAATGGGCATTTGCCAATTTTGCTGCTTCTATTACTTCTTCATCACTAGCATCTAATCGACCATAGCGAATATTTTCCAAAATCGTTTCTTGAAATAGGAAGCTGTCCTGAAGAACAAAGCCCATCTGCTGGCGAAGACTATTTCTTTTTATCGATCGAATATCCTGATGATCGATGAGAACCATCCCTTTATCATGTTCATAGAATCGAGTAAGCAGATTCGTGATAGTGGTTTTACCTGCTCCTGTTGGACCTACCAAGGCAACGGTTTCACCTGGTGTAATGGAAAACGAGACATCCACCAACGTTTGAGCTTCTTTTCCGTAAGAAAAGGAAACGTTTTGAAAATCAACTTCTCCACGAATCTCATCAATCTCAACAGCATGTTTCTCGTCCTTCGCTTCTTCCTCTTCATCTAAAATTTGAAACACGCGCTCTGCACCAGCAATAGCTGACAACATTGTATTGTACTGATTGGCTAGTTCATTTAACGGTCTAGTAAATTGACGGGAGTATTCAGCAAAAATGACAATGACCCCAATCGTGATCATATCATTTAATACAAAAATCCCACCTACTCCTGCTATAATGGCAAAGCTTAGATTATTCAACACATTCATCAGCTTTGGAATAAACCCGGAATACGTATCTGCCCAATAAGCCGATGTTCTCAGCCTGCGATTTTTACCATCAAAATCCTTCATAGCTGTTTCTTCTCTAGAGAATGTTTTGATGATGCTATGTCCTGAAATGGTTTCCTCAATATAGCCGTTTAATTCACCTATATTTTGTTGATATTCCTTAAATAAGCGTCCTGTTCGTTTCGTAATCCACTTCATTCCAAGAACCATTAAAGGAACAATGGTTAATGTAATAAGCGTTAGAAGTGGGCTCAGCCACAGCATAATGGAGACGGTTCCTACTAATGTGAGTATGCTTGCAATGATTTGAATAAAGGAGCTATTCAACGTATTGCTTACATTATCAATATCATTCGTGACGCGGCTCATGAGCTCTCCATGCTTCCTTTTATCAAAAAAGGGAATTGACAATAAGTGCAATTGGTGAAAAAGATCCCGTCTCAAACGGTAAACGGTATCTTGAGCTACGCCAATCATCCAAAAGTTTTGAAACCAGACGGAAAGAGAATGAAAAATGTACACGACTATTAAAGCAATAATCAATTCCAACAATCCGGATGTATTCTTCGTTACAATATATTCATCAATGGCTTTCCCAACTAAAAACGGACCAAGAAGAGCAGCTCCCGAGCTGATAATCACCATTAAAATAACGAGATATAAAATACCTTTTCGATTCGAAAGGTAATCCCATAACCTGCGGAGTGTCCCTTTGACATCTTTCGCCTTATCCTTTTCACCTAATTTCTTTCGAATGTGCCTGGACATAATGTATTTCCTCCTCTCCAAATTGAGAATGAAAAATACGACGGTACAAGGAAGATTCTTTTATAAGAGATTCATGTGACCCATTGCCAATAAGAACGCCATCTTCAAGAAGTAAAATACAATCAGATTCCATGGCGGTACTAATTTTCTGCGTAATAATGAGAGTAGTGCAATTGTAATTCTTTAATGCCTTAAGAAGCTTCCCTTCTGTTTTCAAATCCAAAGCACTTGTACTGTCATCTAATAAAAGAATTTTCGGCTTACGAATGAGTGCTCTCGCAATGGATAATCGTTGTTTTTGGCCACCGGACAGGTTGATTCCTTTTTGACCAAGTACCGTGTCGAAGCCTTCTTGTAAATTCTCAATCGTTTCATAAATTTGAGCGTCTTTTACTGCCTGAATCATGTCTTCTTCTGTCGCTTCTTCTTTTCCCCATAAAAGATTCTCTTTTACAGACCCTGAGAACAGGATTGCTTCTTGAGGAACATATCCGATACTCTTTCGCAGATTCTTAAGAAGCATGGATCCAATCGGTAAGCCATCTATCTGTATTTCTCCTTCAGAAGCATCATAGAGTCTTGGAATAAGTTGAAAGAGGGAGGATTTCCCTGATCCCGTTGCTCCAAGAATCGAAACGGTTTGTCCTGGTTCAATTTTAAAAGAGAGATTGTGAAGGACCTTCTCTTTTGTATTCGGGTACTGAAAAGAGACAGAATGAAACGAGATTTCTCCTTTTTCGATGCTATTTTCAGCCTTAACATCATCTCCATCCTTTAAATCAACCTCTGTATGTAACACCTCATCCACTCTTTGGGCAGATGCTCTTGCTCTAGAAAAACTAGTAATAATAAATGAGAAGATGGAAAAAACAGAAGATATCCGTGTCACATAGGTAACAATCGCTACTACCTCTCCTACTTTCGCTCCCCCGGTTGTCACCTCCACACTTCCAAACCACAATACAAACAGAATTGCCATGTTCATCATCAGCATTAAGAGTGGCATGATAATTTCCATGAATCGAAGGGCACTCATCGTTCGCTCTTTCAAGTCTTCACTCGCTGTGTGAAATCGATTTTCTTCAAATTTCCCGCGAGTATAAGCTTTGATTAACCTCATGCCCCCGAGATTTTCTTTCATTACTTCATTTACTCGGTCTAAACGTCCTTGAACCCGTTCAAAGAGCTTCCATCCACGTTTTAATACCCACAGTAAAAACAACCACACAACTGGAATAACGAACAATAAGATGATGGCTAGACGAGCATTAACGATCAATGCCATGATCGTCGACCCGATAACAAGCAGTGGTGCTCTCAGCATAATACGTAAACTCATAAATATCGTATTTTGAAGCTGCCTCACGTCGTTTGTCAATCTTGTAATTAACGACGAAGTTGGTAGCTTATTGAAGCTCTCAAAGGAAAAAGACTGAATTTTTTGGTATAAGCTTCCCCGAACATCGTATCCAAATCCTTGACTCGTATGGGCAGCAAAGAAGGAATTTGTTATACCGGAAATAAAAGCAAGAATGGACATTCCAACCATTATGCCACCCCAAGTCAAGACAAGGTCCATATCCTCTTTTAATACTCCGTCATCGATAATTTTCGCCATAAACAACGGATTCAAAAGCTCGACAGCGAGCTCCACAAGCATTAAACTCCATGCTACTCCCATCGCCCATCGATAGGGCTTTAGATAGCTTATTACCCTCAAAAGAAACACCCCTTCAAAATTCCTCACCCAATGAATATATGTATTATCATATCGTTTTTTTATGTTGGTTGGTAGGTACTAGTATGCATTATGAAATTCTACATGCTAAAACGACCTATTCCATTTGGAACAGGCCGTTTAGCGAATAATTTTTTATTGATTATGCGGTGGAGTGAAATCATTCCCTCCGTTATTTGGCTTTCTTTTCTCTTCTTCAATTTTCCGATCAAGCTTAGATAAATATTTTTGAGCAAACTCTTTTCCACCCAATCCAAAGGCTAGTCCAAAGGCAAGTGCTAACCCGCCAAGAATAAGCATGAAGGCGATATTCACAATTGAATCTGCTACCTTTAACTGATCTAACGCCATAAAGAAACTTAAGGCGATAATGGCATATTTAGTGATGGTTCCCAGTACTTGAAAGTGATCACTTAATACATTCGACATGATGGTCTTCACTAAGTTACCTAGATATAATCCCGCTCCGATAATAATAATAGCGGCTAGAACGTGTGGCAAATATGCAAGAATACCCGTCGCCAGGACAACAAGAAAATCTAAATGAACGATTTCAAGCGCTTCAACAGTAAATAAGAAGACAATGATAATTTGAACGATTTTCCCCACAAGGCCGGAAAGATTCATATACGTTTTTCTTGTTGGATCATAAGGATGTTCCGTTGTGGTCAATCGTCCAATTCCCATATTTCGTAGGAGTGAATTAAATCCAACTCGATTAAGCAAACGGGATACCATGGCTCCGACCCACTTACCGACCCAGATACCTACCAGGATCAACAGGATGGCAATGGCGATGTTCGGTAACATAATAAGAACTTGATTCAGCATATTGATGGCTGGCTCTGAAATACCTCTAATATCTAATTGATCCAGTGCAGAAATCGTAACTGGAATCATGATTAATACAAAGACAATTGTTCCAATCACTGATGAAACAGTAGTCCCTTGAAATAGCTTACTAATACCAAATCGCTCTGCTACTCTTTCCGTTCCAATGGCAGATAAGAAATTGGTTACAATATCTCGAACAATTTTCGCTACAAACCATCCAACAAGTAAAATGATAGCAGCAGCAAATAGTTTTGGAATAAAGACTAAGAAGCTTTGCAGCATTTCTGTGAAAGGACCAGAAACACCTGTAATATTCAGAGCTGCCAGAACACCTGGCAAGAATATGAGAAGGACTAAATAAAAGACAATTCGTGCTGCTGTATACACATAGCGATGGACATCATTCTCATCCTTCGCTACGTTCGATTTCATCAGCATATTCTTTATTGGTGCTCTCATACCTAATTTCTCAATCAACACCTTTAGCAGAGAAGCTACAATCCATGCAAATAATAAGATAAGTGCTGCTTTTAATACATTAGGAATCGCCGCCGCCATCGTACTTAGCATTCCAACTAGTGGAGAAGCAATAAATGTTAGGTCGAGCATATTGAAAAAGGCAATAAACACAAATACTAATAGAATAAAATAAACAATCTTACTAATCACCTTTTCAGAAGTCCACTTTCGTTCTCCTACTCTACTTCCAAAATAGAGCTTATCATCAATTTTCACTCGCTTTAAAATGCCGTACACTGCTTTCTCAATCGCTTTTGCTATGATCCAACCAATCAATAAAACCAGTAAAGCTAGTAAAAGATCCGGAAGCTTACCTAAATATGAATACCATTCTTGTGTAATTCCATTGTTCATTCGACGTTCTCCCTTCATTATCTCAATTATGTAAAGCTAATACTTATCTACCCATTGGACCGTTTTCAAAACCTTGTGACAATTAAAAAAACACCCCCAAAAACCGTGATGGTCTTGAGGGTTGTTTTTAATCTATGCTGTTTTCTAAAAGAATGTTGCTATTTCAGAAAAGAGAGTAATAGTTGATGTCCGCTTCAGGATGCTCGCTTTCCGCAGGATGGGCGGTGAGTCTCCTCGGCTGCGCCTGTGGGGTCTCAATTGTCTAGCTCCGGCGACTAGCCACTCGAAAGGTCAAAAGCGCCTTCTTAGGCCCATTTAGCTTATGCTTGTCTGGATTCTGTTTTGTATCAATTGTTTTGTCACTATTTAACTCTGTCACTCACCATCTTGCACATACTGGTTGACAGATATATTAGTAGAACTCATGTTAGAAAACACCAATCTTTGCTCTACGAAAGACTCTTTTCACAATAAAGCAACATTCTTCAAGAAAGAACCTAATTAATTATAATAGAACTTTCTTTTGTGAAGTTATCTAATGAGTAAGCATTTATTCTACTATTAGAAAGGGTATACAGGTGATTTTCAATATAGAGAAGTCGTTGAATCTGGTGTTCCCATAGCTCATAGGGTTCAAAACTGTCTTCCGGGAGATCTTTTAGTTTTGCTTTTAAGACAATCCCCTTTTCTGGTGTGATTTCATATACTAAGGCTCCCTGGTAATCAAAGATTTGTTCGAATTGACTTCCTTCTTTGTTTTGATAAACGGAGATTGGAAAGCCGTATAGGTTTCTTGAAGGTTCATGAAACAAAGCCTTATGATCGTCTAAAAGGTAGGAGTGTGTGCCCGATCCCCCAATGATTTCCGTGTGAGATTCCTGTGGATTTTGAAAATCAGTAATATCAAATAAAGAGATTTTCATCCCATTTCTTATGATACGAGGCTCTTGATTAAATTCTTTATTATCATCCATAATCTTTGTATCGAATCCAAAACCAATTAAATGATTCTCATCGATAGGATGAAGGTATGTGCTAAAACCAGGGATTTTCAACTCCCCTAACACTTGAGGCTTCGCCGGGTCCGATGTATCAATTACGAAAAGAGGGTCTACTTGCTTAAAGGTCACCATGTATGCTTTGTCCCCCATAAATCTAGCAGAATATATCCTCTCTCCCTTAGCCAAATCCGTCACTTCGCCAACATGCTTCATGTTTTTATCTAAAATGTATAGGGCATTGGAAGAAGGTGTGTCATCATTCCATACTTCGCCTTTCGTTGTTACAATCCTGAAATACCCTTCATGTTCATCCATGGAAAATTGATTCAATGCCCTGCCTTCTACTTCACCGGAAGCTCTGAATGTAATGGACGAATCGTTCACAGCAAACTTATAAATTTCAGTATTCGCTGTGTTCCAGTCCGTTCTATCATCTTCTTCATACTTTTCAACAGCTACATAAAGATTTTCCTTCGACATATAAATCTGATGGCCACTTCCTAAATACGATTGGACATTCAATGAGGCTTGGGGATTCTCCATATTCAAATTAGAAATCAACGTATAATTAGGCTGTAAAGATTGAGGGAAATACTTTATATTCTCTACAGGAATCGGAGTATACTTTTCATTTTTAAGGCTATCGGATACACGAGGCCTTAAATCAACATCCTTCTGATCTTCAGCCATCCAATAGTTTGGATAGAAATTAGAAATGAAATAGACAGTAGAATCAATTTTTCTAGCCGTAACATATTGACCTTCAAGCTCTACTTTTCTAAGGAGAGCAGGTTTCTCTTTGTCTGAAATATTGTACAAAAGGGCAACCGTCGTTCCTTCCACCAGCATACTGGAGGAGGCCATATTCTCTTTATATTGAGGAGGGGACCAGCTATTTCCGATCACTAAAATCCTGTCTCCCTGTATAAAAAGGTGTTGGGGCTGCACATTTCCTTTAAAGGAAACGGTACTGACGACCTTCATTTCTTTTGCTGGATTGGCTTTTGTAATCAATAGCTGTTGATTGGCTACCTGGTAAATATAGTTTCCATCGGTTTTCACCATATCCCCCTCGTCAACACCCTGGACTTGGTTGTTTGTTTCAGAGTGATTAGAGCTGGACTTCTCCGATTCTCCAGAGGCTGTATCGTTCGATGATTCCTCTTCCATGCCCTTTGAAAAACCAAAAAGGGGATGTTTTTGATTTTCTTTTTGCTTTTTCATAATCTTTTTGAAGTACTGTGTAAGTTCTTCTTTAGATTGAATACTTGGTAATTGTGAGGTTACCGTATACGTAATTTCCGTATCTCCTTTATAAGAGAAACCCCACTTCGTCTTTACGTTGGGAGAAATATGAAGTGTATAATATTGAGGTTCAGTAGAGTATCCATTGGGAGGTGCTTGAATTTGAATAGACCTTTGATCATCACTTACCTTTAAGGTGACATCCACTTTCTTTCCATTCGAATCTTTAACATAAATATTGTCTGAGTTGACGGTATCCTCTTGAATTGAATTGGAAAATTGAAGATTCCATGTTTTGTTTTCCATCACAAGAATATTTTCTTCCAGCATTCCTTCTGCCTTTACCACTGGCCTTTGTTGATAGAGCACAAATGCGAGAGCAAAGAACAAAACAATGCCTGCAATACTGAGTAAATATGATTTTTTACTCATGTTTCATCCTCCTAAAAACGTTATTTGTAAATTAGACGTACGGATAGGAGAAAAGTTACAAAAACCGTTTGCCAAGTAGCAAACGGTTTAGGGAATTTTAAATTTTAGTCCAGCACATGGGCTTTTTGTACGGATTCGAGGACCTCAATTAATCCCTTCTCTTTCATAGTAGCCAGTCGACCGTGATACCCTTCAAAGGGTAGATGGCTCGTAACGGGATTCGGTACGATGACACAAAAAAGTCCAGCTTCAATAGCAGCTTTTGAACCATTCAATGAATCTTCAAATGCCACTACTTCTTGAGGCATTAACCCTAATTCTTTTACCGCTTCTCGATACAGGGCCGGATCAGGTTTTACCTTTTCCACATCCTCTTTCCCTTTTATGACTTCAAAATACCCTTTCACATTACATTTCTCAAGATAAGATAATACCCATTTTCTAGATGAGCTGGAGGCTAGACCAATTTTAAGACCTTGTTTCTTTGCAGCTTCTAAATAGTCCATAACCCCTTCTCGCAGTTGGGGGTCACTCATTCTCTCATGGTATCTCTTCTCAACCATTTCTGTAATGAGTTCTGAATCTATTTCTTCTCCTACCAGCTCAGTGTAATAAGAAAACAGAGGAGCATCATCGGTTCCAATACAGCTGGAATATCGCTCTAACTCAATCTCAACATCGTGTAGCTCATTTAACGTGTCTCGAAAAGCATCAAACCATACACTCTCGGTATCGATCATTAATCCATCAAAATCAAATACAATTCCTTTAATCATGAAAAATCTCCTAATGGGCTATGTCTTCTTTTGTAGAATTCTATATAAAAATTCCATTTCCTTCCTTTAAGATGAAAAAACAGACCTCCTTGAAGGTCCGTCCCTCTAACGCATTCTTCTGGCACTTGTGTTTAGGCGGGCGTTTCGGATGACTTGGTTGATGACTTCGGAGAAGATGAGTCCAATAGCGATGGAACCCGAGATCATAAAGGCTTTTGCAGCAAGGTTGATAGCTGCATTGTAATCGTTCTGTACGAAGTTTCTCATGGCATCGTATGCCATCCCTCCTGGTACAAGGGGAATGATGCCTGCAACACTAAAGATGATAACAGGGGTTTTGTACATTTTTGCAAAAACCTGACTAATAACCGCGACAACGAATGAAGCGAGCAACGTTGCAAGAACAACATCAAATTCGTTGAGAATCATCAATATGTAAATAGTCCATCCCAGCATTCCAACTATCCCACATTTGAATAGAGATTGCTTCGGGGCGTTAAAAATAATTCCAAACGCAGCTGCTGCAATAAAGCTGGTTATTAGATGTTCAACAATAAGCATCCCATTCTCACTCCATTCTTTTAAATCAAGGTAAATACAACGGCAATTCCTGTTCCAATGGCAAAAGCCGTTAAGAAAGCTTCTGCTCCCTTAGACAATCCAGAAATAAGATGACCTGCCATTAGATCACGAACAGCATTGGTGATAAGTAATCCTGGTACAAGAGGCATGACAGAGCCAATAATAATTTTATCCAACTCATTCCCGAGTCCCAACTGAACAAACCCAAAGGAGACCATCCCTATAATAAATGATGCAAGAAATTCAGCAAAAAACTTGATCGGTACAAGTCGGTGCAAATAGATAAGACTAATATAGCCTACCCCACCAGAAATGAGAGACGGTAGAAAGTCGTCCCACATCCCTTGAAACATAATCAAAAAACATCCACTTGCAATGGACGCTGCTAAAACCTGAATAAGGAAGGAATAAGACAGATCTGACTCATCAAGCTTTTCAAGGGCAGTGAATGCTTCTTCTAGGTTTAAATGTCCTTTACTGATTTGCCTTGAGATGCTATTAACCAAGGTGACCTTCTCTAAATCCGTTGAACGCTCGTTTATCCGGATCAGTTTGGTTTTGGTCGGTTCCGATGTTTCAATAGAGAAGATAATTCCCGTAGGAGTTACATAGCTATGAGAATCTCTAATGCCATAAGAAGCGGCAATTCTCATCATTGTATCTTCTACTCGATACGTTTCTGCACCACTTTCCAGCATAATTTTCCCTGCCAGCAAGCAAACCTCCATAATGTCATATCTTCTGATCATTTTTGCTTCCATTGTATCTCTCCAAACAAACTAACGTTTTTGAATAGGTTAAGTTTATAGGAAAGAGTGAATGTTCGCAATGAAGAGAGGTGAATTGGGGTGGGATTTCTGGACTGATTTGGTTATGGGGTTGGGGGTGAGGTGATTTATGTGCCAATATTTTAATTTACATGCCATTTTTACGATTTACGTGCCAAAATTTCGATTTATATGCCATTTTTTCATTTTATCTGCCATTCTTCAAATCTCGACATTTTTCACACAACCTCACAAACCCCTACCCCAAATAAAAAAAACCGACCCCCACTGGGATCGGCCTCTATATATTATGACGCTTTTCGATCAATACCCCGATCCACCATTTTTAATTGAATGAGCCTCGGAGTTGTTATTATGATCAACACAAGCACAATTGAACATAAAATCGCTGAACCAAGCATGGTGCTTCCATTCGCGATAAGAGAGAATAACACAGGCGACATCCCCTTCGGTGCATATTCAGCAAAGAATATAAAGCCTGCGATGAAGTGCCAAACATAACGGGCGAGACTTCCTACAAAGGTAGCAATAATCACCCAAATGACGGCATTAGATGTTCTGTTATCCCGCAAGGAGCCTTGAATCCTCTTAGCAAAAAGACCTGCGAATCCAATAAATGCAAAGGCAATAAAATATTCTATAACCATCTGGACTGGAGTTGCAATCCAAGCATCACCTAATGCAATTTGCAGAATCCCCCAAACAAACCCAGCCAGTAAACTCGCCTTAAAACCTCTCCTGAAAGCTAAAATAAATATCGGTACCATAGAAATGGAAATCGAGATGCTAGGTGATAGTTTAATAGATGGAAGCAGATCAAGAATAACCGCAAACGCAGCCATTAATGATGCTTCAATTAACACAATAAGACTTAATTTTCCCATAAAAAAAGCTCCCCTTTAATCATTAAACGAAACCATAAGGGAGAACACACGAAAAATAAACAGACTTAGCCTGTCTTCCACATTCCTACGCTAGTACTAACTAACAGGTTCTAAGGGTCAGAACAGATCAATCTGTTCACTCTCAGCATTTCGCTCCCCTTGTGGTAACGTTTATGTAATTGTCATTTCAATTGTAGTATACACATTGATCATTAGGAATATCAAGTCTTTTATCATTGAAGTTAGAGTGTGAAGAAGAATCATAGACCTACTAATAAGCGCTATCACTTAGTGGATCGTGAAGGATGATGACAGGCATCTTTTTAGGAGTAACCATAAACCCATATATCTTCCCGTCTTTATCTTTATATGATACGGAATAGTCTCCAAATTGAGGGGAATATTCTACGTTCTGGTATTTTAAATCTAAATGACTATACTTCCAGCCAACATACAACTTCGTCGCCATACGCGCAGTTAGTTGCTGAACACTACTAATCTGATTAGCTGCTATTATTAAAAAAAGTATGACTAAAAGCATCATGACTTTTATGGGCCTCGATAACCTCACCGTCCATCACCCTCCCTTTTCTATTATTATATACCTATTCATCAGCACATGACAAAAGAGCCACCTTTTCAGCAGCTCTTTACTTTGCCCATTATTGAATTGGATTAAAGCTTACACTCCAATATCCGTCTTCATCTTTTATCATACGGAAACCTGCAATTCCTTCTCCACCATTGTTATATTTGATATAGCCACTTATTCATCTTCTTGATAGCCACATAATATTCGAGTAGTGAATTAAACAACTGTTTAAGTAGATAAACCGAGTCATCACAACGATTATTCATGTTAAACAAACGTTTGTTTAATTTTCCATCATGGTAACGAGACGTTGAATTTGACCCTTCAACTCTTCAATTGGTACGAATCTGGCCTTTCTGAACATTTCTTTCCCTTCTACAAACACAATGACAACGGGAACTGTGAAGATAGAAAACTCACCGGCTATTTCAGGAATCTCATCAGCATCTGCATGTATAGACACCATACTTGGATACTCTTTTAGGACCTGTTCCACCTGAGGAAGTAGCGCATGGCATACAGAGCAATTCGGTCTTGAAATATAGAGTAAAACGAGCTTTTCCTGTTGGATCAGGTTACTGATGGAATGTAATGTATGAATTGCTTTCATATTGTATATCACCCTTTCTTTACTTGTTCATAAACAAAGAGCTTACCATTTTCCGGCTGCCTAAATCCCGGTCCCTGAAACCCTCTTCGCAACAATTCTTTTCTCATATACAGCATGATTCCCCCATGACTTACGATTAGAACATCTTCACCTTCCTGAACAACTTCATCTACAAAATTTTTTATCTTTTTTAAAACTTCAGATTTACTTTCAGACTGTGATTTATGATTCAGCCACCATGCCATACGGATAAAAATGAGATGAACAAAGACTGGGAGCTTTAAGAACGTTGGAAATACCGGTGAAAGTTTAATCTCCCTAAGCTCTTTTACTAAATATACTTCCCCATCAAATACACTATTAGCAGTTACGACCGCTCTTCTTAAATCACTTGAGTAGCATTTCTTCCAATCAATATTATGTAAGTCGATATCTTTTACTAATACGTCGGAAGCATCATATTCTTCTTCCCATTTCATTAACTCACGTGTTGCTACGAATATTTTTGGGTATCCCCTTTCCACTTCCAAATGTCTAAGCAATCCAATTTTCACGTTCCCCCCCCCTTTACCCCCTTACACTCATCATACTAAAAACGGTATAAACTATGTTAAAGGTACATTTTTGTACAACAAAAAAACACAGGTCAACACCTGTGTTTTTTTATCCTAAAGAAACATCCAAAATCATCATAACGACAAATCCCACCATTAATCCTAAAGTAGCTAAATCTGTACTTCCGGAAGACTGAGATTCCGGAATCAGCTCTTCTACTACAACGAAAATCATAGCACCTGCTGCAAATGCCAATGCGTAAGGAAGAATTGGTTGTACTAATAATACCGCTGCGGCACCAATTACAGCTGCAATGGGTTCCACAATGGCCGATACTTGCCCGTAGTTAAAGGCTTTCCAGCGTGACATCCCTTCTCCACGGAGAGGAACAGAAAGGGCTGCTCCTTCTGGCATGTTCTGAATACCAATCCCAATCGCAAGTCCAATTGCGCCTACCAGTGTTGCATCTCCAAGCCCTAATGAGGCTGCTCCAAAGGCAACTCCGATGGCCAACCCTTCAGGTATATTATGAAGGGTAATTGCCAGGAACAGGAGAGTCGATTTTTTCAATTGTGTTGGAGGACCTTCCGCTTTCTCTTCTGATAAATGTAAGTGAGGAACAACAAAATCCAATAGTCTAATAAATAGACCCCCGAGTAGAAAACCAATGGCAGGAGCCAGCCATGGAATTTGTCCGTTTTTCTCACTAAACTCAATGGAAGGTGCCAATAGTGACCAAAACGAGGCAGCAATCATAACACCTGCTGCAAATCCTAGCATCATATTTAATGTATGCTTCTCAATGCGTGTAAAGAAAAAAACTGTTGCCGCTCCCAGTGCTGTTAGCCCCCAGGTTAACAGTCCGCCAAACAGGGCTTGAACAGTTGGATTAAAACCACTTAACCAGTCTAAAAACATACTAATCCTCCTTTGATAGGATAATGAATACTACCATTTTGTATGAAGTAAACTTTCTTTGTCAAAGGAAGTGTTTTTTTATCACTTCATACTTGTTCGAAACTTAAATTTATAGCAAGAACTTCCATTGTTATTCTTCCAAACCTTAGCTGATCTATTCTCTAAAGCCTATTAGGCTAATGATTTCTTTTTAAAGATGATAAAAATATTTCCAAAAAAATTCATTTTCCCCCTTCCCAAATTGGTAGAACTTGTTATATAATCTAACTGTATTAAGAGACATAGTACACTGTATACAGTTGGGAGGGTGAATATGTTTGAACTCGATTTAAGAAGTCGCATGCCCATATACGAACAGTTAGTAGAAAAGCTGAAAGAGCTGATGATTAATGAGGTGTTAAAGCCTGATGAACAGTTGCCTTCTGTTCGTTCGTTGGCCCAGCAGCTGACCATAAATCCAAACACGATTCAAAAAGCTTATAGGGAGCTTGAAAACCAAGGATATATTTATTCAGTGAAAGGACGGGGTAGCTTTGTTAATCCTTCAAGTCACATTCAAAACACGGAGAAACTCATGAAAGTAAAAGAGGAATTATCGAAACTTTTATCTGAAGCTCTTTATCTTGGAATGACAGCTGATGATTTAAAACAGATGATCGCTGATATTGAGGCGTCAGTTGGGAGGGAACATACTGATGATAGAAATTAAACATGTAAGTAAAGCCTTTGACCATACTGAAATTATCCATAACGTTTCCTTTTCCGTTCAAAAGGGGTCTATCTATGGATTGCTCGGATCCAATGGAGCAGGAAAAACGACTCTTCTTAAATCCATCGCGGGAGTGTTAAAGCCTGAAAGCGGAGATATTCTTTTAAGGAATACACAGATCTATGAAAATATTGCTACGAAGGAAACCTTATTTTTCATACCTGATCAGCCATTCTTCTTTTCTCACTACACTTTGGATCAAATGGCTCAATTTTATCAAAACACATACAGCCGATGGGATGATGGTCAGTACAAAGCTTTAACAACTTTATTTTCCATAGATCCTCAGAAGAAGCTTCAAAAGTTCTCGAAGGGGGTTCAACGTCAAGCAGCATTTATTTTGGCTTTAGCCACTCAGCCAGATGTGTTGATTTTAGATGAGCCCATGGATGGACTTGATCCTGTTGTACGAAAAAAAGTAAAAAGTGTACTTATTTCAGAAGTTGCCAACCGTGAGATGACGATTCTTATTTCTTCTCATAATCTTAGGGAAGTGGAAGATCTATGTGATCACATCGGCATTCTCCATCAAGGTAGGTTTTTATTGGAAAAAGAGCTTGATGATCTAAAGTCCGGCATCCATAAGGTGCAGCTAGCCTTTAAAGACGAAGTTCCACAGCAACTCTTCAGAGAGCTAAGTATACTTCATCAAGAAACGCGCGGTAGTGTTACTCTATCCATCGTTCGGGGAGATGAACAAGAGGTTCGAAACATTATTCAGCCCTATCATCCCGTGATTTTTGATATGTTGCCATTAACACTTGAAGAAATTTTTATTTTTGAAATGGAGGACGTGGGATATGCCATCCAAAACATCATGGATTAATAAAGAATTAATGATTCAAAACCTCCGAAATGTTGGGTGGGTAGGCATCGTCTATTTTATTGGACTTCTTTTTTCTTTACCCATCGATATTATCGGAAAATTATCAAATGATGACCCATTTTACGCAATTTATGACAATCTATTTAAAATGCAGTACCCCATCCAAATTTGGCTAATGCTGATTATTCCAGTCATTCTTTCTCTATTTTTATTTAGATTTTTACATGTGAAACAAGCGACAGATTTCATCCATAGTCTTCCCATCAAACGAAGCAAATTGTTTTTACACTTTACCATAATGGGATTCGGGATTCTTATCATTCCCATTCTATTAAATACAGTTATTTTATTATCACTTTATGCCTTCACAGATTTCCAACAATTTGTACAGGTTCAAGACATATTCATCTGGTGCGGAATTACCATCCTGATGAACACACTCTTTTTCACAACCGCAACCTTCATAGCCATGGTAACAGGCTTAACTGCTGTCCAAGGTGCGCTAACCTACATTCTTCTCTTATTTCCAGCTGGAATGTTTATGTTGGTTTGCTTTAGCTTAAAAGACCTTTTATTCGGTTTTCCAGAGGATTATTTTTTCAATATCCAGATTGAAAAATATTCTCCAATCATTAAGGCTTCCTATCTTGAAAATGAAATCTTTTCCTGGTGGGACGCATGTTTATTCTTGTTCATTTCAATCATTTTCTATGTGTTGTCCTTTTTTCTCTATAAAACTAGAAAAGTGGAAGTGGCTTCACAATCCATCGTCTTTCCTGTACTAAGACCTATTTTCAAATTTGGTGTAGCATTTTGTACCATGCTCGTTGGCGGTTTGTATTTTAATGAGATTCAGCAACAGCAAGGGTGGATATGGTTCGGCTATTTTGTGGGCTCCTTATTTGGCTATTACCTGGCTGAAATGGTTTTACAAAAGCATTGGAGAGTGTTTAAACAATGGAAGGGCTATGCTGGATTTCTCGTGGTGATCGGACTTATCGGTCTTCTCATTCACTTTGATTTATTTCAATATGAAAAGAAGGTTCCTGACTTAGACGATGTGGAAGCAGTGCATATAAGTTCTGGATATTATCATTTAATGAACAATAATCAAGAAGTCTATATTAAAGACCCGTTTATCAAAGAATCCAATAGCATCGAAGCCGTTCTAAGCCTCCATGAATCCATCGTAGAGAAGCAAGAGAAAAGTGAAAGAAATATGGAAGAATATGAACGCATTTTTCTTTATTACAAGTTAAAAGATGGCAGTAAGCTAGTAAGAGATTACTCTATTAAATTAGAAAACTACAAGTCATACTACGCTTCCATCTATGAATCCAAGAATTTCAAAGAAACAACTGAGCAAATCTTCCAAGTCGATACTTCTAAGGTTGATAAGCTAACCATTTATCCTGATATGGGCGGTAATAAGCGCGTGGCCATCGTTGATCCAGAAGAAATTCAAGAAGCCATCAACATCCTTAAAGATGAAGTGTATAACACCTCGTTTGAGGATCGTGGCAAAGTCCACCTTTATAATGTTGAATTACTCCTTTCAACAGAAAAGTGGATGCATGTAGGGGTGAAAAATAACTACAAACAATTTGAGGATTGGTTACGTGAGAAAGGCTATTTAGAAGAGATACAAGTAACTTCAGATGATATTGAATGGATGTACGTAATAAATCAGCGAGAATATGGTGATCGCATCTTCAATTCAATGGATCAAGAACAAGCTGTTATGGAATTAATGAAAGAAAACAAAGGAATAGAGATAAATGATTCACCGGATATTCAAAAATTAATGAATCATCTCAATTATGGCAATATGAAAAATCAGTATCTTGTAGCTGTTAAATATAAAGCACATAAAGGCTATATCGAAATCAGAGGATTAACTGAACAAGATACCCCTGCCTTTATCAAGGACTATATTAACGAGAATGAATAGAAAGCCGAGGTGAAAGCAAGATGAATTCGCTTCAAACAAAACCATCTCCTCTACCTTTTGAGGAGATGTATCATCAATTTCACAATCTCATTTACCACATTGCTTTTAAAATAACGCGTGATGCGTACTTATCAGAGGATATAGTTCAAGAAACCTTTCTTAAAGCCTATAAAAAGATGGACACCTTGCTAGACCCAGGGAAAATAAAGTCCTGGCTCACTTCTATCGCGAACAGTACGGCGATTGATTTTATTCGTAAAGAGTCTAAACGAAACGAAATGTATATAGACCAAGAGAAAAATCTTAATGACATCCAATGCCTTCATGGGGGTAATCATATAGAATCAGAAATTGATGCTCTGTTTCTCAAAAAAGCCATACAAGAGAACATCGCCTTACTTCCTCCTACTCAGCAAGAGGTTATGTCCTTGAAGGTGACTTACGATTTAAGTGACTCTGAAATTGCTTTAAAATTAAACTTATCTCCATCCACAGTCAAAACTCGCTATCACCGTGGAAGAAAACAATTGTATTCCATGGTTTGCATGAAGCAATCAGCATAATAAAAAGGAGCCTCATAAGGGAGGCTCCTTTTCCATGTTCCTTATAATATTTTACCTAAAAAGGCTTGGGTTCTTTCGTGCTGAGGATTCCCAAATAACTCAGAAGGTTCGTTCTCTTCTACAATGTATCCACCATCCATAAAGATTACACGGTCCCCCACTTCTCTTGCAAAGCCCATCTCGTGAGTCACCACAACCATGGTCATACCTTCTTTCGCTAACTGCTTCATAACCTCAAGCACCTCTCCTACCATCTCAGGATCCAGTGCTGAAGTTGGTTCATCAAACAGCATGATTTCCGGTTCCATAGCGAGAGCTCTTGCAATGGCAACACGCTGTTTCTGTCCACCGGATAAGGAATCAGGGTAAACATACGCCTTTTCTTCCAACCCAACTTTTTCTAAAAGCTCTAACGCTTTCTGTTCTGCCTTGTCCTTTGTCCAGTTTCTTACTTTCATTGGTGAAAGCATAATATTTTGAATAACGGTTTTATGAGGAAAGAGGTTGAATTGCTGAAACACCATTCCAACATCTGTTCTCACCTTATTTATATTCGTTTCTTTTGCGGTAATATCACGGTCTTTAATATAGACATGACCATCAGTGATGGATTCCAAAAGGTTCAAACACCTTAAAAATGTCGATTTTCCTGAACCGGATGGTCCGATTACTACTACCACTTCCTGTGGTTTAATTTCTACATTTATATCTTTTAATACTTCAAGTGCCCCAAAGGACTTTTTAAGATTCACTGCTTTAATCATTCTGTTGCCATCCTCCGCTCAATATAGTTTAGTAGATACGTAAGTGATAGAGTAAGGATTAAATAGATAATAGCTACGGCTAAGTACGGTTCCCATACACGATAATATTGCCCCTGCATGGCTCGTCCCCAATACATTAACTCTGGAGCAGCAATAACGGCTGCCAGGGATGAATCCTTCAGTAACACAATAAACTCATTACCAAGCGGTGGGATCATACGCTTAAATGCTTGAGGAATAATGATATATCTCATTGCTTGTATATTCGTCATTCCTAAGGATCTTGCGGCTTCCATTTGACCTCGGTCAATGGATTGAATTCCTCCACGGAATATTTCAGCAATATAAGCTGTAGCATTCAGAGACAAAGCGACTAATGCTGAAACGGCAGGATTTATCTCTGTCATAATGATTGGCATGACACCAAAGTGGATAAGTAAGATTTGAACAAATAGTGGAGTACCTCTAAAAAAGTTTATGTACCAAATAAATGGGGTTCGAACTAAAAGATATGGAGAAATTCGGAGTATCCCCATGAGCAATCCAAAGACTAAGCCTAAAAGGATCCCTCCAATTGACAAACCAATCGTTAATAGTGCTCCCTTTAGGAAAAAGGGCAAATACTCAGCAATAATGTCCCATCTGAAATCAAACATATAATAACTCCTTTTGTCATAGAAAGCATTTTGCCACTTTCTATCATTTGTCATAGATTGTTAGATAGAATTTCAAGGAGAATAGTCCTCCTTTTATAAAAACGTTCATATAAAAGGGGCGGGTAAAGAAGGTACATGACCCTCCTCTTAAAGTAGAAACCTTTCACAAAGAAGATCTATGTATTCTCCTTACCCAAGCCCCTAAGTGTTTCTTATTCTCCCTGCTCTAATAATGCGTCAGTGTTCGGCTCAGTACCAAACCATTCTTTATAAATTTTTGCATATGTTCCATTTTCAATGACTTCTTTTACAGCTTTATCGAAATCAGCCTTTAGCTCACTGTCTTTAGGGAACATTAAACCGTAATATTCTGATTCGAAGTTTTCCGGATCTTCTACTGTTTTGAAATTATCGTCTGGATTGTTCTTCACATATTCATTTACAACGGTATTATCCGTTACTACTGCATCTACTTGTCCTTGCTTTAACGCTGTAATTGCTACAACATTGTTCTCATACTTCGAAATATCAGAGCTGTTTTCACCTAAAATTTTCTCAGCTGCTGCTTGTCCTGTCGTTCCGTTTTGAACCCCTACTTTTAATCCTTTTAGATCATTAGCATTTTTGATGTCTACTCCTTCACCAAACATGATCATATGAGTTGATTCAAAGTATGGATGAGAGAAGTCAAATGTTTGCTTTCGTTTATCATTAATCGTAATTCCTGAGATCCCCATATCAACTTCTTTCCCACCTTGAACAGCAGCAAATAGTGGATCCCAACCGATATTCTTCACATCATATTCGTATCCTGCTTCTTCCATAACGGCTTCCAAGAAATCGATATCAAACCCAACGATTGTCCCTTTATCCATGTATTCAAATGGAGCAAAGGCAGCATCTGTTCCAACAACCAGCTTTTCCTTCTTATCTCCACTTGCTCCTTCTGACCCACATGCGGTCAAAATAGCTAACATACCAATCATACATACAATAAATAATCCTCTGACTTTTTTCTTCATATTGTCCCCCTAGTATTTTTATATTTTTCTAATAATTATAATTATACATATTATTCATACAAATTCCAACAATTTTTAGAAAATTAGTAGTTTTTAAAATATTAATATAGCATTGTGTTTTTATTTTTGTATATTTTCCTGTATAAAATTGAAATCTATCTACCTATTTCTTCTTTTACCGTAGAATATTGACAGTTGTTATGAAAACGTTGAAAATAGTAGATAATGACAATTCGAAAAGGGAGATTTTATGGATACACATTCCAACGAATTATATAACTATTTAATGAATCACGCCGATGAGTTTACAGAAGATTGGTTGAAATACCAGCAGATTAAGACGGGTTCAGAATATTCTCTAGACGCTCCCTTTGACGTTCTCCAGAAGATTAAAGCTCAGAATAAAAACTACTTGAAAATATTAGGTGAAAGCTTATTTTTGACAGAAGAGGAAACAAAAGAAGTCATTTCGAATTGGACACAAAAAACCGCTTCCGAGCGAAGTAAATCCCAAACAACCCTGGATGAGGTTATTCGAAATGGCGGGAATTTCAGAAGAGTTCTATGGACATATATAGAAAGATTTGTTGAAGAAACGAATTTGAATATTGCAGGAAAAGATATTTTTCATTGGGAGCGCAAACTAAATTTTGCATTGGATTATGTATTAGAGACGTTTACGTGCACTTTCTTAGGAATCCTGATGAATCGTCTAAAGGCACAGTCAAATTTAATTCAAGAGTTAAGCACACCTGTCATTTCCATAACATCAGAGGTAGGCTTACTCCCTATTATTGGTGACATTGATACCACTAGAGCCCGGTCCATTCTAGAGTCTACCCTTCAACAAAGCGCCGACGCCAACCTATCCATGCTTGTCATCGATTTATCTGGAGTAGTGTTAATTGACACTATGGTGGCGCAACAAATCTTCCATCTAATAAATGCCTTGAATCTCATAGGAATAAAAACAATCCTTACAGGTATTCGACCTGAGGTAGCTCAAACCGCCATTCATTTAGGAATTGATTTCTCCACCATACATACAGAGAATTCCCTTGAGAGAATTATTGAAGGGGTCATTACGGAGAATAGTCAGTTTTTGAAATTTTAATTAGCTTTAGCTTTTAAACCCAATCTATTTAAATATATCGAGTTCGGTTTCCTAGTATAAAAGTGAAAAGGCATTGTTAAATAACAATGCCTTTTCACTTTTATTTTTTATTTTTCAATCAATATTTCTAGCTTCACCTGCTCCAAACAATTTGTCTGCAATTAGATTCCCTTCCTTATCAAGGGCTCTTATTGTCCATGTTGCTTCAGAATACTCATCAAGCACAAAGAATGCATAATCAGCAACTAACTCTTCAACATGGTATCTTTCGGGATATTTTTCAACCGTTTCCATATTAAAGTTGTATGGGTCTGATGGTGTTGAATTTTCCAGGTGATCACCAACCACAATATACTTAATATTTGGATTGCTAGTTTTCACCCCAACCATAAAACCTTTATCATTTCCAAAGCCAGCAGCTTGGAAGGGTTCATTTCCTTCAACCATATAGTCGAAAGTGCCACCTGAGTAATGATATAAAAACCCAAGGCTACGATTAATTTTCGCTAAGCCAAATGCATGATCGGTTCCATCCTCATATAATATTGCTTTACCGTAATTTGTATCAACACTTTCTATCACATTGGAACCGAAAGGTAAGGCACTTGATGCAGTAAAGCGGAAGCCAATTAGTAATAATACGGCTATGATTATGATCAAAATTACTAAAATGAATTTCCAGTACTTCTTTTTTGTAATAGTTAAATATAGTATTATTCCAATCAAAGCTATCACTAAGAAAATCAGTACATTAAACATAAAATTTGACCCCCTTTTAAACAGTTATGGCACTCCGAAAGATTTTATGTACCTTACCAGAAGAACACAGGTTATCATTTTCTTAAATAAATTATATTTAACTATTGGCTCTTTTCGCACAGATTTTTTGTTTTATCATTTTTGCCGATGGCTCTGTCAACCAGTATGTGATTGATGTTGATTGGAGCGGAAGGTGCTCGAACTCCTGCGGAAAACGGAAAGCGAGCATCTAGAGAGGAAATCAACCACCACTCACTTTTTCAAAGGCAACAAAGTTTACGAAGAGGGGCATAAAAGGTTCAAATCATATGCGATTTGAACCTTTTATTTTATATCTAATGTAGTTTCTGCACTTCAAAACCGAACCCATTCTTTTAAACAAACTGTAGGTTTTTCAATACGCCGAAAAATTCCACTCCTAATATTCCCTCATAAACTATTTACTAGAAAGTAGGAATTTCAACCACACACTTATAGTAACTAAGCATAAATTACTATATATTATAGTTCTTTATGGAGGGAAACATATGAAACCACTTGTTTTGGACATCCCCACTATAGCCATTACCGGAAGTACGGGGAAAACGACTACAAGAGAATTTATTGTGTCGATTGTAGAATCAAAATGGAAAATTCTAAAATCGATTGGAAATAAAAACCTGCCTTATAACACAAGAAATATTGCCAATAGATACGATTCTTCTTGTGAAGCCATGGTACTTGAAATGGGAATGGGAAAGCCTGACGCCGCAAAGAGACACTGCAGATACTTACAACCAAACATTTCTGTTATAACCAATATCGGTACCGCTCATTATGGAAGCTTAGGAAACAGCTATGAATCCACCGCTAAAAACAAATCAGGTTTAATAAAAAGAATGAAACAAGATGGAAAATTATTTCTTAACGGAGATGATAAAAACTCTGAACTTCTCGATACTCACTCTTTTAAGGGGAGGATCACTAAAATTGGAATCCATTCGAAAGCAGACTATCAAGCAATCGATATTCACTATACAGAGGAAGGTATGGAGTTCACGGTTCTAGCTAAGGACCATAAGGAGCCGTATTTCATCCCTACCTTTGGTCTTCATAATGTATACAACGCCTTATTTGCTATTGCCATTTGTCATGAACTGCATTTCACTGCCTCTGATATTAGAAAAGGTTTAAAAAACTTTACGATTCCTATCAAACGATTAAATCGGTTTCCGTTAAGAAACAACTCCTTATTAATTGATGATACGGCAAATGCCAATCCACAATCGGTCAAGGCAGGAATTGATGTTCTCCACAATATAAATAAAGGTAAAAAGAAGATTTTAGTTTTAGGAGATATGTTAGAATTGGGAAACTATTCAAAAGAAGGACATTTAGAAGTAGGAGAGTATGCAGTCAAAAGAAATATCGATTACATTTACACTTTTGGACAAGACTCTAAATGGGTAATTGATGCTGCCATAAAAAAAGGATTTCCATCATTGAAAGCACAGCATTTCACATCTCGTGATGAGCTTCACAGCCAATTAAAGCAGCTATTAACGAAAAACGATGTGATTCTCGTTAAAGGATCCAGCGCCATGAAGATGTACGAAACGGTCAAGATGATGAAACACCGTTATATGTTTACTATTAAACTGGATGATAGCATGAGCAAGAATCAATTGATGCTTAGTAGAGAAACATATAACCTTATAGGAATCAAATCTAACCGAATATCCTTTCATTTTGGAGCCTACACTCGAAATTTCAAAATAAAACTGAACGATCAACTTGCCCATGGGGAGATTCGTCTATCTCCTGAATTAGAAAACAACTTAACCATTCCTCCCGTCACATATGAAGTGATTATTGAGGATGGACAGCTTTTCT
This sequence comes from Rossellomorea aquimaris TF-12, assembly GCF_001648555.1. Taxonomy (GTDB): domain Bacteria; phylum Bacillota; class Bacilli; order Bacillales; family Bacillaceae_B; genus Rossellomorea; species Rossellomorea aquimaris. The sequence goes on from NZ_LQXM01000030.1 coordinate 551,704, forward strand.
TAGGTCCCGTCATTGGAATTAATGTTTATGACAGATATATGAAAGATCCTCCCCAGCAGCTACTTCGTTTAGCTCACTACGAAAAAATTGGAGGGCTGATCTTTCTTTTTAATCCTACTACTACTGATTTCCAACAACAAACCATGTCAGGTTTTTACTTTGATCAAAAATCAAATTCTTTTAAACCTGGGATATTTCCTTACCCCTCTTCCTTTTTAAATCGCGTTCCATTAAGAGAGAAAAGATATCAATATTTCAAAGAAATATTAGGAGATACCATATTTAATTATCCTTATGGAAATACAAACAAATTAGATTTTTGGACGCTCATGTCACGAAAATCAAGTACTAAAGATGCCTTGCCCCTCACAAAAGAATATAAAGGCATTAATAGCGTCCTTCATTTTCTAAAGACAAACCATTCAGCTTATATAAAACCCTCTACTTTAGCTGGTGGAAACGGTATACTCCATATTAAAAAGGTGGACAATCATTTTGTTGTTACTGACCGAGACGGAGTAAAAGAGAAGGCTACCTCTAGAAATGAATTAAATAACTGCCTAAAAAAGAAATTAGTAGAGAACAAAGAGTATATCATTCAACAGGAAATCCTTTCGGTGAATCCTAATGGAGAGAAAGTTGATTTCCGAATGTATATTCAAAAGGATGGTACACAGAAATGGAAATATTCTGGACTAGAAACAAAGGTAGCGAATAAAGGAAGCATCATTTCAAACTCAAACAACCGAAATCGTGTCGTACCGGGATTAGTAGCCCTGCAAGAATTTTATGGTTTATCTCAACTCAAGGCTGAGGAAAAAATCATAGATATATCAAATCTATGCATCACAGTATTAAAAACATTAGAGAAGCGCTCCATGCATCTTGGCGATGTAGCCATTGATTTTGTGATTGATGCAAACCTGCATGTCTATTTACTAGAGGTTCAAGTCAATTACGCAGCTGAAATTAAAGCATTTAGAGAAGATGATGAAAGAGCCGTTCTTCCGAATATCCTACCAACTCCTTTGGAATATGCAAAATCACTGACTAAATTTAATTAAAAAGGAGAGGCATTTGCCTCTCCTTTTTAATTCTTTTGTATTAGAAAAGTGGTTAGGATGCTGAAATCACAGCCCCATTTTTGTGAATCACTCTTACGTATTGACCCGACATTTCCTGATAGGCGGAAGCTGTTCCGTATGGTACTTTTAAAACAAGTAATTTACCTTCATCATTAAATTCAACAGTGAAACTATCTGCAGCACCCACTATTTCTACTTCCGAAACTGACGCGGTTCCCGGAATAAACAATTGCTGTCCAATGATCACCATTTCCATATGAAGGTCATTTTCTTTCGCAAGCTCTTGAGGATCAATCCCATAACGATTGGCTATTCCCCATAATGTATCACCAGGAAGAACTGTGTACATTTCTCCAACCTCCTGATTGAATGCTACCTGAGGTATAAGGATTGTTTGACCAATATTAATTTGATTAGATTGAAGAAAATTGATCTCTTTCAATTCTTTTACTGTCGAACCGTACATTTTTGAAAGGGAATAGAGTGTATCTCCTCTTTGAACCGAATACATGATAGGTTTAACTAGATCTGGCACGAGAAGCTGCTGGCCCACCAGGATTTTTTCAGACGTTAAAGAGTTCGCCTCCATTAATTGATCCACAGTAATGTCATATTTTTTCGATAAGCTATATAAAGTATCATTTGGTTTGACTAAATACTCGGTGCTACAAGCTCCAGCCTTACCATTCATTAGTATGAGTGCTGTAATCGTCCCTGCAACCGTTGCTGCTGCAATTCTTTTATTCCGGGCTTTTATCCGTTTTTTTTGTGTAATGGCTATTCGTTCTTTTCGTTTCATCGTAATCGTATTCAAGTGTTTGTCCCCCAAAACCTTCTATATGTATTTTCTATGCATGAACCTCCTATATACCTTTCGTCTAAGGTAATGATTTTTTTGGGTATAAGTTAAAATAATTCCTTCACATCCATATTTATCTATTTTAATATGTGCAGTTGATATCCTTCACTATTTCCTTCATTATGATGATATCCGCTTATATTGTAAAAACAAAGAAAAATGGAGGGTTTCTGATGGATAAAACATGGGCATTTGTTTCTGATTTTGACGGCACCATATCTAAACAAGATTTCTATAGATTGGTGATGGATCAATACTTTCCAGAAGGGGAAATCCTTTTTAAAAAGTGGAAAAATGAAGAGATTCTTGATATCGATTTCTTAACTACTGTGTTTACATCCATTAATCAGAATGAAGAGCAAATCATTCATGACATTTTAAATATCCCTATTGACGAATTCGTCCCGTCCTTTATTCAAGATGTTCAGCATGAAGGTGCAGATTTCTATATTTTGAGTGCCGGTACCGACTATTATATTTATCATATTTTAAAGAATCACGGTATCAAAAACGTTGAGGTATTCTCAAACGAAGGGTATTTTAAAGATAAAAATATACACATGAATATTGATGAAAATCATGTTCATTTCTCAAAACGGTATGGCATTGATAAATCAAAAGTGATTCAGAATCTAAAAGAAAAGTACGATGTGATTTACTTTGCCGGAGACAGTGAACCAGACTCACATCCAGCACAATACGCAGATGTAACGTATGCTAAAGCTGATTTACAAAGGATATTGAAAGAAAAAGAAATCCCGTTTGTAGCCGTTGATTCTTTTAAAGAAATAGCGACAGATTTAAAAAACAGAGGCGTGCTGTAAAATAACAAAAAGACTAATTTGAAGGGTTAGACTCCTTACAAATTAGTCTTTTTTTCACGATTTTCATTAAACATAGTGGCTATTATCAAGGAGAGTAATGGTTGATTTACACTCCAGGATGCTCGCTTTCCGCAGGGCGGGCGGTGAGCATCCTCATGCTTCGCCTTCCGGGGTCTCACTGTCTAGCTCCAGGGCTTAGGCGCTCGAGGTCGTTCCCCTCAATATCTGTTACATACTAGTTGACAGAGCCATTAGCAGAACTCATGTGATAAAACAGAAATCCCTACGATATTAATAGTATTGTGACGTTTTATAGCTGGATTTAACCATATACTCATATTGAAGGAGTTTCACCTCGAATAGAGTGATAGGATCAAAGTATCGTTCTGGATTTGCTTTTAATAATTTTAACGTTTCTTCGCTTGATGCGATTTCTTCTTTTGTATCCTGAATGGTAATGTCCAATTGCTTAAATGGTTCAATGAAGAAGGAATGTACATCCTGTTCTAGTGATTTTTCAAACAAATCAAATTGAAGGAAAAATTTATCCACAATAGAAGCTGTAATATCACTATAATCTTCATTTTCTAAATATCGTTTGTATTGGTTATATAGTAATGACTTGTTTTGAGGTAATACACCTAATAGTTTTCCAGCACTCTTTAATAAAAACTGAGCCGGGTTAAAGCGTAACAAAATATTTTCTTTTTCAATTTGTGCTCTAGTCCCCATTCGGCTTACATCACGACGCCAGTCATCAAGAACTTGGAAATCACATTGTAATACCACTCGATCCTTACCAAATAATTCGTTAAAGGTCTCACTCATTTCATTTAAATAATTCTGACTATCCTGAAGTTCCTGTCTAGAAAAGGCAAGCCATTCTTCTAGAGAAACAACATAGCGAAGCATTAGATCTTCCTGTATATACTTTTGAATGCGAGTATTCATGACCTCATTCAATTCAATGTGAATTTGTTTAAAATCACTTTCTTCCGTAATCAACTCAGAGCAACCGCTGAGTATCTTCGGAATTTGTGCAGAGATTTCTTTTTTTATGGCCTCTTTCTTTTGATGGAACGTATCTTTAATCACTGAGACCTTTTCACTTTGCATATCACCTAGATAATGGTGGAATCCATTTAGTCGGACCAGTATATCTTTATTCTTTTCTATGGAATCCTTAAGGTCATTTTCCCGGTCTTTTCGTTTTAAAAATAAGTCCTTGAGCGTTTTTCTTACAAGGTAAAATAGTTTTGCTCCTCGTTCAGCTTTTAAGGTGCTGTGATTAGATACATACTGATCCCTTAAAAATACTTGAACATCTTTTTGTTGAAGATGAACGGCTTCCATTGAAGAGTATGGTAATACTTCCGCATCAGGAAACCACTCTCTTGCTTTATTTTTCATGGATGTTATCAACTGTTCCGAATGCTCGGCATTCACTACTTTATCCATCTTATTCAATAAGAAATGAACGGTAACTGGCTGATCTAACTCTGTTAACTTTCTCAACGTTTGGCGGTCTTCTGCATTAAATGGTGCATCTGCATTCAAGACATACAGCAATCCATCGGCAACTGGGTAAAAAGAGGTTAAATCCTCAAGCTTCCTGCTGCCATTTTGTACGTCTATCAACGTACTGCCCGTTTTCTTAAGAAAGTCAGAAGGCAGTTTATATTCAACAAAGGCTTCCCGCTGCATCAATTCCTCGAAGTCTGCAATACTTTCCACCTTATTGCATCCATGGTCATGTATTTCCTGTACTTCCACCTGCTGATCATGGTAGCGATAAATAACCGTTGATCCTTCCGCTTCTCCTACACTTTCTCCAATGACTGATTCAACAAAGGAGGACTTTCCGCTTGCTTCACTTCCAGCAACAATCAAATGGCGTTCACTTAAGTCAAGTAACTGTTCAGCAATCCAGTTTGTTTTGTAACTAACTGGTGCCTCATTACGCTCGGACCAATCGATAATCTTGTTAAGGAAAAGAATGATATCTTCAAACCGTGTTTGATTATATTCTTCTTTTAAAATGAATGACTCTGCTTCTTCAACAACCATAGGTTCTATGGAATAAGAAAAAACATCATTCCAAGCCAAGACAGCTGCTGCCGGGAATAAAGAGCTGTGAGCCTTACTGATTTTCAGCCAATTCGTCAACATATTTGGCATAAATCCTTCCAGTTCTTTAACAAGGAAGTTCCCTTCTAGAAATTGAACATATGATTGTTGAAATTGAGATAAAATATCTTCCCATGATTCATTTGTGTTCACTTCTACATATTCAAAAATCGTATTAACAGTAGACATCCACTCGATATGAGTTTGAGAAGTCCCTTGATATCCTGTCCATAAAGATAACACTAAATCCTTAAACTGATTCCGGTCATTTTCATAAACAGTAATCAATACATCATAAAAATAAGTCGGGGTGAATGAGGTTGTATACCCTTGATCTGAATATTCACGAAGGGTCGCAAACCATATGGCTCTTTGAGTCCGGATCGATTCTTTCACAGCTAATTCAACTGCATGATTCCAGTCTTCCTGTTCCTCATAAAAAGCACGTGCCAATTCTGATACATTAGGATAATCCGAATCGATATTTAATGCTTTTTCGATGATGCGATAAGCTGATTTCACCTTGTTCCGCTCGATATAAAGAGAAAACAACTGAAGTGAAACTTCCATGGTCAGCATCGTACTTTCCGTTCCAATACTCGTATAAACGTCTTCTGCTGCCGTCAACATGCCTAATTCATAATAGGAATCCGCAATGTTCTTTTTTGCCCAAGGCTCCAGCTCATTTTGAATGCTCTCCCATTTAAAAATCGCTGCCTCGTAGTCCTTACTGTGAAAATAAACTTCACCTTGAGCATAACGAATCAATGTTAAATCATATGGCTCATTCTGTTGTTCAACAACAAAAGCTTCTCCAAGGATTTCAATGGGGTGAAGATTAAGTTCATTTTCTATTAAAAAAGTTTGATAATACGACTTTTCCATTAATAATTTTTCTTCTGTCATAATGTCCTCCGTTATATGTGAAATTTCCTAACTAGAAACCCACAGACTTGTCTATTGATATCATTCTAACAGAATATTTCCTTGATAAAATTTCAATTCCTTTTCAAATAAGGATTGATACTTTCTACCGTGATCCAAAAGTAATGTTTTCCTTACAGCAAAAAGGACTATCTATAACAAAAGGCTTCCCGAAGCTTTGAAATAGATAGTCCTTATTACATTACCACCTTTAAATGGCTATTAAACTATGATGACGTCTGCTCAACAAATTTTTTCTGTTTACGTCCTTCAAGAAGAGCTACTACAAGAGCAATCAGTAAAAACATACTGGAAATTTGGAATAAAACACCCGTTTCAACAAATTGTGCTAACACTCCAAACACTAAGCCACTTAATCCAATTCCTAAGTCAATAGAAGAAAAGAACATTCCATTTGCTACTCCTCTTCTATTATCAGGTGTTAAAGATAACGTCCATGACTGTAAGGTCGGAATTAGCGAACCGAACCCAACTCCAAATAGAATTCCTGAAACGATGATAAGAGAATCAGAGTGTGCATAAGACAATACCCACATGCCAATAAATGTGAGAACAATACAGAATAGCACTAACCCTTTTGGTCCTCGCTCATCAAACCACTTTCCTGCAATCGGCCTTGAAATTGACGCCATAATGGCATTACACAAATAAAATAAAAAGATATGAGAAATCCCACGTTCTTCACCAAAAATAACGATAAACGTAACAATAGAGCCGTATCCAAACGTGACCATAATTGTGATAAAAGCTGGAAACCAGCTTGATTTCTCAATTAATGATCCAAGGTATGAAAAACGCAGATCCTCTTTCTTCGTTTCTTGTACAATTTGAGGAGTACGATAATTCACAGTACCTAATAGAATGATAGCGATAACTCCTAGAATACTTGATGTAATAATTAGGTTTGTAAAAGTGGTGACTTGAAATAAATAGATTCCGAGGCTAGGGGCAATGATCATCCCTATGGTAATAGACAAGCCGTAATATCCCATCCCTTCTCCAAGTCTGGATTTAGGTACCACATCAACAGCTGCAGTTCCATTAACCGTTGTCGACCATCCCCAGGCTAATCCATGAACAAATCTAAATAGTAAAAAGATAACGACCACACTTGATAAGGGATAAATCACCGTGATCAATAACAAAGAGATGACTCCTATTAATACAAGAGGTTTACGATCCTTATATTCCAGCATATAGCCAATAAACGGACGACTTAGTACTGCTCCAATGGAGAACAGGGTCGTAACTAATCCAATTTCCAATCCTGACGCACCAATTGACTTAATGTACGGTGGCAAGGTTGGGATTAACATTTGGAAGGACATAAATACAAACAAGTTCCCTACCATCAACATGATAAATGAGCTTGTCCATAAAGGTTGTTTAGCTTTCATTCTATGGACCTTCTTTCGATAACGTTTTTTCTATACAAGAGCCATTATTACGGCTCACATTATTTATTTCGGATTACTAAATAATAGCACATTAAGGTTAAAAGATATATGATTTCATCCTCAAGATAATTACTATTTTTTTACAGTTGTATTCCCCTTTATTATTTAAGGAGAAGCAACTTCTTTAATTCGAATACATCCTTCCCTATTGCTGTTTTTCACCCTCCAAATCCTTGAACGGTCTGAAACTTTCATTGAAAAGATTATGATTTATACTATAATGAACAGCATGGCTAAACTTTCTGAAAAGTATAAGTAAACACCTACATACATATTTAAAGATTATTCCTTATCATGATTCTACAATTTCAAAAGAGGAGGACGCCCATTGAATTATACTCTAAGACCATTGGGTGACCATGCAGTTGTCATTCAACTAGGTGAATCTATCGAGCAAAATACTCATGAAAAAGTAAAACAAGTAACGGCTTATTTTGAAAATAGTTCAATCGAATGGCTCGTTGAACTCGTTCCAGCGTTCACGACCGTAACGCTATTTTACGATCCTATCAAAGCGATAGGATCCCCTCAAAGCAAACTTCCTTATGAAATTGTTTGTGAAGATATTAAAGGGTTCCTTGCTGAGGTAAAGGATGGACAAAAAACCGAATCAAGAATCGTTGAAATACCTGTCTGCTATGGCGGAGAGTTTGGTCCTGATCTTCAGAAAGTGGCTGAATACCACCACATTTCCGAAAATGAGGTGATAGAAAAGCATACAAGCGGAAACTATTTGGTCTATATGATTGGGTTTGCTCCCGGCTTTCCATATATAGGTGGAATGTCTCCTGATATCGCCACGCCTCGTAAAGAATCACCAAGACTTAAAATCCCGGCCGGATCAGTAGGAATAGCAGGTGAACAAACAGGAGTCTATCCCATTGAAACTCCTGGTGGATGGCAGCTGATTGGTCGAACACCATTGAAATTGTTCCAACCAGAAAAGGAATCTCCAAGTTTATTAGAGGCTGGGAATCGAATACGTTTTAAAGCAATTACACTAAAAGAATACAAAGAACTGGAGGAGGAATAATGATAAATGTAGTAAAGTCCGGCCTCCTTTCTAGCATTCAGGATTCAGGAAGGTACGGTTTTCAGAGATATGGGGTTATTGTAAGCGGGAGTATGGACCCCCTTGCTCATAAAATTGCAAATTTATTAGTGGGCAATCAAGAAGATGAGGCAACAATTGAAATAACCCTGGTAGGACCCGTCCTTACCTTTCAAAAAACGAGTCTTATTTCCATCTGCGGGGGAGATCTATCTCCTTCAATCAATGGTGAACCTGTGCCATTATGGCGTTCATTGCTTATAAAAGCAGGAAGTGAGCTCAGGTTTGGCCCATCTAAAAATGGGTGCAGATCCTACCTTTCTGTGGCAGGGGGTGTTGAATTAACCCCTGTCATGAAAAGCAAATCCACATACTTACGTGCTGGAATTGGCGGATTCGAAGGTAGACCCTTAAAAGCGAACGATGAATTAAAAATAGGTCCATTAAGTAAAAGCTCTGCAGATATCGTTGATTATCTTACTCCCTTTTTAAAAGAAAGATCGTTTACAGAAATTGATTGGTCTATTTCGTCTGAATTCATCTCTACCCATCAACCGGATCAACCTATACGAGTGATTGAAGGACCGGAGTACAAGCACTTCACAAAAGAGAGTCAACAGCATTTCTTTCAACAGCCCTTTAAGGTCTCCCCTCAATCAGATCGTATGGGTTACCGTTTAAGTGGATCACCTTTAAAATTAGAGAAAGACTTCGACATGATTTCTGAAGCCGTTACCTTTGGAACCATTCAAGTTCCGGCAGATGGGAATCCCATCATTCTATTAGCTGATCGGCAAACGACGGGAGGGTACCCAAGAATCGGTCATGTGGCTTCAATCGACCTTCCGATCATCGCCCAAACGAAACCAGGTGAAAAGCTTTCGTTTACTTCTATTACCCATGAAGAAGCCCAACAGCTCTATTTGGACCGTGAAAAGCAGATTCGTCACCTAAAGCAAGGAATTTCCTTAAAGTTCAATAGATAACCATCTCAACAAATGATGATATACAACAAAGGAGACTGCATATGAAAAAATCAAATATGAGTCTATTATTAGGGGCAGCTTTTTTAATGGCTACCTCTGCTATTGGACCAGGTTTTTTAACACAAACAACCGTCTTTACAGAAACCTTAGCTGCAAGCTTTGGATTTGTCATTCTCGTTTCCATTATCATTGATATTGGTGCACAGTTAAACATTTGGCGAATCATTGCCATTGCAGAAAAGAGAGCCCAGGATATCGCCAATGATGTTCTACCCGGGTTAGGCTATTTCCTTGCCATACTTATTGTCGCTGGAGGCTTAGCTTTCAATATCGGAAATATTGCCGGAGCTGGTTTAGGGACCAACGTTTTATTTGGGATCTCTCCTGAAATGGGTGCCTTGTTCAGTGGAATTGTGGCAGTCGGCATATTTCTTGTGAAAGAAGCAGGCAAGCTTATGGATAAGTTTGCACAGATTCTCGGATTTCTTATGATCATTCTTACAGTGTTCGTTATGTTCACTGCTGATCCTCCTGTTGGAGAAGCCGTAACCAAAACATTTATGCCTGACACAATTGATTTCTTAGCCATTATTACACTTGTCGGTGGAACCGTTGGTGGCTATATCACCTTTGCAGGTGGTCACCGCCTACTTGAAGCAGGAATTACAGGTAAACAAGCCCTCCCTGAAATCACGAAGAGCTCGGTTTCAGCCATTGGGATTGCATCGATTATGCGAATCTTCTTATTCTTAGCTGCACTTGGCGTCGTGGCTCAAGGGTTACAATTAGATCCTTCTAACCCTCCTGCCTCCGTGTTTAAACTGGCAGCAGGTAATATCGGCTATAAAATGTTCGGAATCGTTATGTGGTCTGCAGCCGTCACTTCAGTTGTAGGAGCAGCCTATACCTCCGTATCGTTTATTAGAACATTTAGTCCTATCCTTGAAAAATATCAAAAATGGTTAATCGTTGGATTTATCACCGTTTCAACTCTTGTATTTGTAGTAGTGGGTAAACCTGTTGCCATTTTAATTTTGGTTGGTTCTTTAAATGGATTAATCTTACCTATCGCTCTCGGTGTTATGCTAATCGCTGCTCACAAAACAAAAATTGTGGGGGACTACAAACACCCAATCTGGATGACTATTTTTGGTGCTTTAATCGTCATTGCCATGTCTTACATGGGTGTCTATGCACTAATTAATGGACTTCCTCAATTATTCAAATAAAAGGGCACGTTACACCAAATCCGAATCGAAAAAGCCTCGCTAATAGCGAGGCTTTTTTACATTACGAGGTGTGACAGTCATGTGCATAGTGCTTGCAACCATTCACCTGGTCATAGCACTTGAGCAGCTGGAATGACCGACAAGCTCTAGAATATTTTTTTAAATAGGCATGAAATCACAGTTTTCTACATCACTTCATGATCTCCATTAGCTTATTGATTTTGATTAATATAAAATTGAGCCATCCAAATCTCTTCCTTATGTTTTGAAAATCTATTAAAGATAGTTTCAATTGATGTTCTTCCTTTTTATTTCCACATGAAACACTTTTATCTCCACTACCCTCTTTTCAAAAGCAACAAAGTTTACGAAAAGAGCCGAGTGAATACAGAAAAAATAAAAAGAGAGACCCTACATAGGACCTCTCTTTCCATACTTAAAGTATATTTTTCACACGACCGACTTGTCCATCTTCTAACCTGACCTTAATTCCATGTGGATGATTAGGGGAGTTGGTTAAAATGTCTTTCACAATGCCACGAGTAGTTTGTCCTGATCTCTGATCTTTTTTCAAAACAATATCTACTTCAAGTCCTGGTTTAATATTTGACCTCTGTTGTCCGTTCATGAGAATTCTCCATTCTTAGTGGCTTCTTTGAAACACACTTTATTTGCTAGTCCTCATCCTTCACATCCGGATCTTCAGGAATCGGTTCATTCAAGTATTCAGCCAATTGTCTTTTCATTTTTTCCATTTGCTCTAAATGCTGATTAAACTGCTCACGATAAAGTAAATATTGCTCTCCATCATGAACGGCTCTTATTTTCTTTTGTTGAACCAGTGTCTCAATGTAGGACTCTGGCAAAGATAAATATTCTGCTGTTTCTTTAATTGTGAGATACATTATCGATATCCCTCACTTTATTTATTATACTAGCTCAATTTTTGCAACTGCTTCACAGTGCATCGTTTGCGGGAACATATCAACTGGTTGAACCTCCGTTGTTTTATAGCCCCCATCTTCCAGTATCCTCAGATCTCGAGCTAATGTTGCCGGATTACAAGAAACGTAAACGACCTTCTTTGGCTTCATTTCTAAGATCGTATTGAGCAACGCTTCGTCACAGCCCTTACGTGGAGGATCGACCACTAGAACATCCGCGTGAATACCTTCTTTATACCAATCTGGAATCACCACTTCTGCTGGACCAGCTTTAAACTCAACGTTATCCATTCCATTTAGAATAGCGTTTTTCTTTGCATCTTCAATGGCTTGAGGAACAATTTCAACACCGTAAACCTTCTTCGCTTTTTGTGCTAGGAATAAAGAGATTGTCCCTATTCCACAATAGGCATCAATCACCGTTTCTTCCCCATGTAAGTCTGCATATTCTAGTGCTTTGTCATAGAGGACCTTCGTTTGCTCCGGGTTCACCTGATAGAAGGATCTAGCTGATATGGCAAACTTTACGTCACCAATAAAATCATGGATCACTTCTTCTCCCCATAACACGTGAGTCGAGTCTCCCATAATGATGTTTGTTCTCTTAGAATTCACATTATGGATAATTGATTTCAAACCTTCTATTCGTTGAACAAGCTCTTCAACAATCTTACTTTTATGAGGCAGCTCAGGTGTTCTTGTCACCAACACCACCATCACCTCACCTGTCGTATACGCAGTACGAGTCATAATATGGCGAAGAACCCCTTTGTGTTTTGTCTCATCATAGGGACGGACCTCTAATTTCTCACAAATATCCTTTACATGCTGTATGACTTCATCATTTTTCTCATATTGAATGATGCATTTATCCATATCGATGATTTCATGACTGCGTTTTTGATAAAAGCCGGCAACAAAACGGCCATTTTTCTCGCCTACTGGAACCTGCGCCTTGTTTCGGTATCTCCAAGGGTCATCCATTCCGAGAACCCGGTGGACTTGAAGGTCATGGAGCTTCCCGATCCGCTGCATCACGTCTCGAACGTTCTTCTCCTTCGCCTCCAACTGCCCTTCATAGCTCATGTGCTGAATCTGACAGCCTCCACACTCATGATAAATAGGACATGGAGGCTCTTGACGAAAAGAACTTTCCTTTGTTCGTTCAACGAGCCGGCCAAAGCCATAGCCTTTGCTTGTTTTTACGACCTTAACTTTTCCTACTTCACCTGGAAGAGCATTCGGAACAAACAGAGGGTAGCCGTCTACCTTCGTAACCCCATTTCCATCATGCGTTAAATCTACAAATGCCGCGTCATCTATATAATCATTTTTTTGAACCGGTGCTTTTTTCGTCATATCGATCTTCCTTTACTACTTCCGTTTTAAGACTCTATTGATTGTACCATAAAGAGACATAGGGGATAAAATCAGTGAATGTCGAATTAAAAATAATAATTTTCTTTATTTTCAAAATATAATATTGGATAATTATAGGTGAATTTTCATATTTTTAGAAGGAGGTGAGGAAAATGTTTGAACATTTAGGGTTATCCTTTATATGGCTATTAATTGCATACTCTGTTGTAACATTCGTCGCTATTATCCATATGTATATCTTCCATCATTTTTACGGAGTTCCCAATGCAAAACAAGCAGGAACAAGCTATTTGAAGTCTCCAGCTTACCTAAAGACCTTACCTTATCAAGCTATTTACAATGTAGTTTTATTTCCCATTTTTTTATGGTTGTATGTAAGAGGAATAGAAACGAATAATCTCCAAGAGCTCATGTTCAACACGGTTATTCAATGGACAGTCATTTCTATCATTCTTGATTATGTAGCATGGGTCTTGATTCCACACCCGTTCAGGTTTACACACAAGGAATTTTATATTGACTATCAACCTTGGATTACATTAATCTATCTTTCAATTTTTGTTAGCCATTACATTTTAGGTTTTTTTATTGGTTAGGAGATTGATACATTTGGCTATTATTCTTACCTCAATATTATTTTCTATTATGTATATCTCAACAGGTTCTCCTGCCATTGTTTTCATCGATTTATCTACTATTTTTATCGATAGTTTACTATTTGGGGTTATTTTCTATAAAACAAATAATCTATACGTTTCATGGATAGCTCATGCATTAGGGAATCTGAACGGCTGCCTAATGCATGATTTATTTAGTATAAAATGAAAAAGGATGAGCACATTTATGCTCATCCTTTTTTTGTAACAGAAGTTAGTTTGAAAGCTTCTATTTACGGTCTTCTTCCTCAATGGAAAGGATCGCCGCCTTTAAATAAACCTGAAAGTTCTCTCCTTTTTCCAGGGAGCTTTCGTTTAATGCTTCTATAATACATTTAAAATTATCAATCAGATGGTCTGATTTCATCCCTCTGCTTACAAGGACACTGTTCAACCATAAAGCATAATCTGTAAATACCTTTTTCTCACTAACAGTAGATGCTGATTCCAGGTAATTAAAGTGATGCACATTGTCTTCGTAACATTTCTTTCTTCCCGCTTCCCCAAATTTGGTATCCAATTCCGGGTACTGTATATATAACTTCTCCACGGCGGAGTCGATGACATTCTTGTACTGGTTATCCATTAATATGCGACCACCTTATATTTATCAATAGAAGGAATGATTGAGGCTAATTCCTGATCTGGATATTTCTTTTCAAGTTCATGGATTCGCTTGTAATCTTCACCTTGAACCCACGTCATGAAGTGCTCCTTTGAATCCCATTCCATATGAACCGTAATCTCTCCTGGTTTTTTCTCATTTTGTAATAAGAGAAAACGCTGGAATCCGTCTGCCTTATCCACTAAACCTGAACGTTTATGATAGATTGCAATAACCTCATCGGCTTTTTCGTCAGGTACTACAAACGTTGAATGTACAATATACATACTCTCCACCCTTTTACCAGCCACTTTGAAGCGACTACTTTTCTTCACTTTAACATAGTGAGACCCCAATCGGGAAAGAAAATAATGACACCCTTCCCCTTTCTGAAACTCTTGTAAAAACTTACCTTGTTTTATCTTTTTCATAACGGGAATAAAGGTAGGTGCAATAAGTCTAGAAAAAAGTAGGTTGATAATCATGGAGCCAGACTTCTTAGTAAACCTTATTCTGGTAGGTAATGTTTTTCTTGGGGTGCTTTTCATCCTCAAATCACGTCGCTGGTGGCTACCTTATATTTTGATGACCATCACATTTTTAACGTTAACCATTGGATTCGGGATTTCTTTAGTCCTTAATAAAGAGTCAATCCTTGCTTATTTATTTGTTTTTGTCGTAGGACAGCTGATCTGGGCATTTGTTTTTGTGATTATTGCTCATGTTCTATCCGTCATTGTTAGAAAAATCCCTTTTCGTCATAAGCAACAAATCGGCTGGGGGTTTCTCGTAGTGTTTCCACTCTCATTTTTAGTGTTTTTATTTGTACATTGAGGATTAGTTATCTTAAATAAATTGATTATCGCAAAGGTTGTTGTTTCATCTGCTAATGTCTCTGTCAACGAGTATGTGCTAGTTGTTGAGGGGAACTGCTATTCTCGCAGCTAGCGTTCGGTCGAGCCTTTTCAGGAGTCTACGCCGTTCCCCTCAACATCCAAAAAAATGCGCGATAGAATTTAATAGTGACAATAAACAATTATCACAATGTACAAAAGCTAAAATATACCCCCACTTTCTCTAATTGGGAGTTTTCTAAACATGGATTTATGAAAAGAAAGTTGATTGGAGCGGAAGATGCTCGACTCCTGCAGGTGAAGTGGGACAGTCCGAAAAGCGGAGGGGCTTTGCCCAGGGGCTAGACAGGTGAGACCCCGCAGACGCAGCCGAGGGGGGCTCACCGCCCGCCCCGCGGAAAGCGAGCATCCTGGAGGAGAAATCAAACACTCCAGTCTTTTGGGAAAATGCAACATCGTTTTGAGAGATACAATAATGAAAAAAGGGAATGTCGCTTTGAGGCGACATTCCCTTTTTTCATTATTCAGCTTTATCTTCAGGGCGTATCTTATCAAGTGGAACAAAAACCTGAAGATGACGATATAAGTTTTCAAATTCTGCCGGCAGAACTCCACCAAGTTCTCCATCTACATTTAATTGAACCTTTTCTTTGGCATGAATTTTAATTCTATTGGCTTGTGTATAAATAACGTTAGGGTCATTTACATGCTCTCCACGAACAGCTAAGCTGGCAATTCGTATAAATTCAGCAAGGTTTGTTTTCTTTAAAATAAGGAGAGAAAACAGTCCATCGTTAATGGATGCATCTGGTGCCAATCGCTCGAAACCCCCAACAGAATTGGTTAATCCAATTAGAAATAACATGGCCTCTCCTTCAAAAAGTTTCCCATCATACTCAATGGACACATCTGTCGGTTTAATAGATGGAAGCATCTCGATTCCTTTTAAGTAATAAGCTAGTTGACCCATCATAGTCTTAAGCTTGCTCGGTACTTCATAGGTTAGTTCAGTAATTCTTCCACCACCAGCGATATTAATAAAGTAGCGCTCATTCATACGGCCAATATCCACAGGAATACAATCACCTTTAGTTATTACATCAATGGCTGCTCCAATATCTCTTGGAATATGGAGGGCACGAGCGAAGTCATTGGTCGTACCCATAGGAACGATCCCAAGCTTTGGACGATAATCCTGCTCAGCCAGTCCATTTACTACTTCATTTAACGTACCGTCTCCTCCAGCTGCAACAACGACATCATATTTGCGTTCTACGGCTATTCTAGCTGCTTCTGTGGCATCTCCTTCACAAATCGTAGCATGTACAGAAGTTTCATAACCTGCCTGTTCTAATTTAATCAATACCTCAGCAAGATGCTTTTTAAATAGCTCTCGGCCTGAAGTTGGATTATATATAATTCTAGCTCTTTTCATACCCCATCATCCTAATCTTAAAAATTACAAAAGACTTTTTATACCATCATTTAACATCATATATAAATCAATCCACACTTGCAATCATGTTCATAACAATTGCTTTTCACTTGCCATCTAAGTAACGCTCAATATCATAACTCTTTTCTAAGAAAAAATCTAATAAAATAAGAGGAATTCTTAGAAGGTTTTTCATATTACTTTACTAAATATTAACATTTTTGTGTTAAATGATTTGTTTTTAACATAAAATCTTTTTTTCATCGTAATTATTTAAGATTAAGACAATGGAGGGAACAGGATGAAACTTTTACTATTGCTTCATGTTCTGTCTGCCATCATTGGGATTGGGCCAACTTTTTTCATTCACGTCTTAATACGACCAAATAAAACCATAGAAGAATTACAGGTATCCATGAAACTTATGAAAGGATTGGAGCTGTTTCCGAAAATAGGAGGGAGCATTGCGGTTTTATCAGGATTTGTACTCTTTTGGATAGGGGATTATGGCTCATTTATACAAATTTGGTTAGTAGGATCTCTTCTGCTCTATATCATCATTCAATTCCTAGTGATTGGTCTTATCACACCCCGAACAAAGAGGATCAATGAATGGCTTATCTTACCTGAAAACGAAATATTAACGGGTGCTCCACCGGTTGAAATTCAACACCATTTAGTCATGATACATCGATACTTTTATTTTGCTTCTACATTAGGGATTTTATTGTTTATTTTTATGATTTTAAAACCATAAATAGAGTAGTTCCATTGTAGGGGATTTCCCACAACCCAAAAACGTCTAGAATATCATCAAGATACTCTAGACGTTTAACTAAATAGTTTAACCTGACGGTGCTCGAGAAACTCAATGGACTCTTGCAAGGAATTCGCATCAAAATGATATACTTCTTGAACAATGTCTTTCCATTTATCCATATCTCTCATTTGATATTCCCGTATATTTCGATAGGTCATAACCTTAAGGGTTTGGTTGCGCAGAAAATAACATTGGTTTCCTTGAAATCGAACGGCTGTAATTCTTCTCATTGTAATATTATCATCCGAGTCTAAATACGAGGCTTCAATATCTTTTACTAATTGTTCTTCTGAAAGAGGAATCCATTCAATTACTTTTTTTACAAAGGATTTCCCATTGGAACGTCGATCCACCTCAAATTCATGAATATCCCTTTGGGTAAAAATGATATCCTCACCAAAGCCGTGAAGAATATGTTTGTGCCGGGATTCTAGTTCAACTGGCTTCATAATAGGAGAACCATATCCCACATCAACATACAGCTTTCGATTATCAATGGTAATCATTAATCCGAGGTGTCCCGGGTTAACCCTAACAAATTGACAATCAAAGCCTAGCTCTTGTAATAGCCGCCCAAAATTAATATTCAATGTAAAACACGTTCCACCCCAACCTTTTGCGTGAAGGTTTTCAGCAAATGTGGATAACGAAGGGACATAGGACTTTCCTTCAGAGAAGTAATAAAATTTACTAAAGGTTTCATATGGGATTCGAATAAGATGCTGTTGAATTAACCTCTGGAGATAATTGATTGTAGGAGGTTCCACCTCCATATTCAAATAGTTTACGTATTTCTTTACTGCTTCCATCCTATCACTCTTTCTACTTTTTCATCAGACAGACTGTAAACTGGTGCTTTAGAGTGAACTCATACCGGGAGTCGTACCTTTGGGAAAGATATGTAAATAATGAGTTCATTACTTCTTCCTTCACTCTTGAATCCAACTGAAGAATCCAAGGTAATTCCCCTACCCGTTCACACCAGGATTGTAAGGAGTAATCAACTTCATAATAAAATTTATAAAAATCCTTCACATCAAAGCCGGCTTCCTGCCATTCTAACAGCCATTCTAACGGAAATCCATTCACCTGTTTAACGGTATTCTCTTTAGAATCAGTCATTTTATTATCCAGGTGAGCATTAAGAAATTCAGTTGTATTTTGTACAATTTCGTGGTGAGGAATGAATTTTGAATCACATACAATAAGAGACCCTTTATCCTTTAAAATCCGCTGCATTTCTACTGTGGCTTTAGGGCGGTCAAACAATTGCCAGCTATTATGTACAATGGCAATGTCATAATCATGGTCTGGTAAATTCGTTAATTCGGCAGTACCGACCAGGTAAGGGATTTCTAAATACTGCTTACTCTCCGTCGCTTTGGCAGTGTCTATAAAAACCGAATCAGGTTCAACTCCAATCACGTCAGCTCCACGCTTATGAAGCTTTCTAGTTAAAGCACCTATTCCAGAGCCAATATCCGCTACCTTTCGTTCCTTCCAAACGACCCCACGTGCCTTAATGCTATCGAAAAACTGGTGCGGTATATCCTCACTAGACGTAGACAAACAACAAGAAACATGATCAACATTTACACCCATATATACCCTTCCCCTATCATAAATGAATTTCCCATAAACCCACCTTACAATTCCATGTCAACTCCATAACAAAACCACTTCATAACCATTTCTGTATCCACCACCAAAACTCCTGCTGAGGGACGCACCTCTGCAGAAGTTTTAAAGTTTCGTTGATAAATACAGACTTTCTATTCCCATAGCCTAATGAAGGAGTTTCTAAACCTTTTAGAGGTGTTAGTGGAAGATTTTTTATAAGGTAGTAGGAGTAGATAATATGATTAAAGGTCCGTCCCTATAAAAAAATGACCATGAGTCATGGTCATTTTGTAGGTGCTTAGTTTGATTTTTCTCCAGTTGCAATGCGCTTAACGTTTTGTTCTGCTGCTTTGGTCAGGTCTGGAGTGAATCCATTTTTCATTCGTTCGTTTTCTTTATTGAAGTAATCTTGTACTTCTTGATCGAATTCGATTTCGATTAAGTCACGAATGTCTGTAATGCGTAAGGCAATCATAATGGAAACAAGATGAGCAACCGTAAGGGATTTCTTCTTGAAATTTACCAGCTCATTAATTGTAGCCACTCTTAAACCAGTTAGACGATGTAAATCGCCTTGTGTCAATCCTCTTTCACGCAGTATTTGTCCCAATTTAATGTGAATTTTATGGGGAAATTTATTCAGCGATTCAATAACGATTGAATTTGTCTTTTGGTGAATCATGATGCTTCAACTCCTCATCCTATACCATATTAACGCGAATTCCGTCATTCGTGAACCGGGAAAAAGTACCATCCTAACGGGAACTTAATACCATTTCTTTTTTAGTGATTTCAGTTAAATTATGCCACTTGATTTAAAGGCACAAAAAAAGAAGACATAGGAATAACCCAGTCTTCTAATCAATTTTATCTTACATTAATACGTCCTGCACCAAGCTCGTTTTCAAGCTTTCATATACTTCCTGCCATATATCCTTGTTTTCGATATATTGAGAGGTTAATCGCTGAATCATTTCCTTTTGCTTTTCTGGAAAAAGCTCATGATCTCTAGGTGGAATCTTTGCTCTTTCATCGTCAACGATTTTCTTCACCATTGGTGCTCTTGGGCCCCATACTGTTTTCTCTTCGCCGTTTTCATCTATGAAAATAAAAATGGGTATCGCCCTTGAAGTTCCATTTGTTAAATATTGATCCATTAGTTCAAGATTTTCGTCTCTTAAAATCATTCGTACATCCATATTGGAGTTCTCTGCGATCTTTAATAAAATAGGAATGTTCAACATCGCATCTCCACACCAGTCTTCGGTAATGGCTAAAACACGTAAATTCTTGTTACCTAAAGCATTTAAGACGTCCATATCTTCAGGAGGGACCGTGAATTGTTCCAATATTAATTGTGTGTTTTCTTTATGAACATTCATATATTCTAAGTATTCCTTTGAAGTCATTCCTTTTTCAAACCATTTTTGTAAATTCATTTCCTTCCTCCTCTAGTGATTCCCATGATAGAAACCACATTTGCCAAAAAAAAATTCTCTCTATATCATATTCATGTTTATCTGATTCCACAAGTAATATCCATTTCGCCCTTCGACTTCTCCAAAAAAAGACAATTGTATGATTATGCCTAGAGGAATATAATAAAAGAAAAGCTATAATTGACAGATTCCTTCATATCATAAAAGCTCTGTTGAATAAGGTAGAAATTCCCACTTTCTTCTCTACAATAGCAACAATCTTTAAAAAAGAGCATAAAAAAGGAATAGCATCAGCTATTCCTAAAAATATTTCCAGAGAGGGGACAAGCATAGCCGTTTAGAGTAATATTTTCGATACTTCTTTTGATTTCATAAAAAAAGCTGACTCAAAGGTCAGTTCCATCCTTTTCTAGAGGATCATGCATTAGATGAAGGATTTCTTCTGATTGAATCATCTTCAATATCTTGAGAATTCTCTATTATTTTTGCCACTTTCTTATAGTAGTAGTTCAGCTCGATTATACTATCTGCCTCCTTCAGTTTTTTTATATAATGGTGTGCTTTTTCATATTCGTCTGGTGGCAGTTCAACCTTGATTCTTTTTTTCTTCCACTTCGCCAACAGGTTTCACCTCATTATGATTTGAAGATCCTCCCTTAGAGGTCAGTTCGAGCTGATAATGAGATAGCTCTTGGATATAAGATGCTTTTGTGCTTGCTAGGTTTTGTTCAATTTTTCTTGTAATAACGGAACTTCCCCCAATTCCTGATAATAAACTAATATAGATCACATACCAGATGGGGACGGTTTCAACAACTGGCAATACTGATAGATACCCTGCTAGAATGCCTATGATAATATCCTTTGTTGAGCCAAAAAGATAATGTTTTTCACCTTGATCATCAATAAATTTTCTCGGGAAAGTAAAGTGACCGTTTTTAAAAACTAGAATATGTCCTAATCCTCCAATACCTCCCATCAACATCGGCAACAGAATCACTTCAATTAAGGACATTCTATCCACCCTCTGGAATCATTTACTATTATTATATATTATTAACAGAAAATTCAGAATAGATAATTGGACACAATTTTGTCCACTAAAGGAGAGCCAAAATGAGGAAAATTGTGATGAAAGTCTCGTCAGTCGACAAACTTCGATTTCAGAACTATATGATGGGGATTAAAAGAGCCGAATCTAAAGCTGAAGCTGATATGTATTTTAGGCTTGCAAAAAAGATTCTTGAAAAGGGGCAGCGTAAAGAACAATAAGGTTATTGGTGTGAGGTCGTAAAAAAACTTTATTAAATTGAAAAGAAGAAGAGCTCATGATAAGCCCTTCCTCTTGAATCCCTTAATTAATTTACGCCAACAGCATTATACGCTGCTTTCACACTTGCCACTTCAGAGCTACTTGCCCCGTATAAGTCAGTTGCTGCTTGTACCGCTGCAGAACGAAGCTGACTAAATGTTGATGACGGTGTTAAATACTGTGTTAAAGCACGGTAATAGATTGCACCTGTTTTTGCATTACCTATTCCAGAAACACTCACACCATAGTGACTACCACCTTGACTTAGTAGATATGCCGCTTTGTTTCCAATTCCACTATTAATATGAACACCACCGTTATCACTTGTACCTGTATATCTTACAGAATAGTGATCAGGGTCACCATATTTAGCCGGATCAGACATGGAACGAAGAGCGTCTCCTGATTTATTTGGAGTGTAAATATCTTCCCCAATCTCCCAATCTGGGTTATTACCAGTATGATACTCTACTAACGTTCCGAAAATATCAGACATAGACTCGTTGATTGCCCCAGATTCATTTTGATAAATAAGATCCGCTGTCGTATCAGTAACAGCATGAGTCAATTCGTGAGCAACTACATCTACTCCACCGGATAATTCAACAAAGGTAGTACCGTCTCCATCTCCATATACCATTTGCTGTCCATTCCAGAAGGCATTATTGTAGTTTCTACCATAGTGAACAGTTGACTTTAGAGGTGCTCCATTGCCATCGTAGCTATTACGATTATGAATATCAGAATAATAATCATATGTTTGTCCAGCATAGTAGTGTGCGTCTACTGCCGCTCCGTCATAGCTTGCGTTGAAAACATTATCAGCATCTGCCCATAAAGAACCTGGTAGTTGCTGACGGTTACTCGCATCATAAGTGAATACTCCTCCACCTCTAGTTCGATCTTGTAAATAATAAGTAGAAGAATATAGATACGTATTTAATGATTTAGAATTTCCAAGGACACCAATACCTGTTCCGACTACGTCTGTTCCGCCGCTACCAGGATCTCCTCCGCCAGGCTTGCCAGCGTTACCTTTTGCTTCATGGATTTCATTTACTTTCCCAAGAATATCACCTGTTACTGCATCCACAAAATAGTTCCAGTTCCCTGGTTCTGGTGCCAAGAAATTATAGTTTACTAGATAAGCATAATTTGCTTCTCCATTTTGTACAAAGATCACGGATTCAGATTTTGGACTATATTCATAGCTTGGCTCAGAACCAATTTGTCCTACTAAGTCTTTTTCACCTACTGCAACAGCTTCTTTTTTTGTTAGCTTTTTCGTTGCTTTAAGGGCTTGTTTTTCATCCAGGTTTGGCATTGCCGTACCGGACAATGCAGTAAGGACACCATCTTTATTCACATGGGCTGTTAATACAGCTCCATAGACAGGCGTTCCTTTGTATACCTGTTGAACCCTTAAGTATGTAAACCCTAAATCATCTTTCTCCGTTTTGATTACTTTGAAGGATAGCTTTGAATCCCCTGTGAACTTAAATGCTTTTTGTTTAGCATTTAAATAGTCAAACACAATTTTTTCTGGTGCATTTGACGACGGGCTTGTTAATTTCCCTGAAATAAACTGAGGAGTTCCTACCTTTTCGTTAAAATTGATCTTCTCACTTAAATCTGGAGCCCCCAATGCCTCTGGAGCAAATACAGGACTCATCATTAATCCTGCTGTTAAACTTAATGCAACGACTTTCTTTTTCAATTACAACACCTCTTTGTTTGAATTTTCTTAACTTTAAGAATATATATAAATATAGTACAAGTACCCTGAAACGAAATGAGCCTAAAGACTCATAAAACAACTTTTTCAACATCGTGTCAAAAGCACTACAAAAAAACACCAAAAACCCTCCATTTTATGAAAACTTGAACTAAAAAGAGGGACGGACCTTGAAAAAATTTCAAGGTCCGTCCCTCTTCAAAAAACAGCCCCCGCTTTTAAGCGGGGGCTGTTTTCATTTACTTAGCGTTTTTGGATTTCTTGTAGTAGTAATTTGTTTACTAGTGGTGGATTTGCTTGTCCTTTTGTTGCTTTCATGATTTGACCTACAAGGAAGCCAATCGCACGATCTTTACCATTTTTGTAATCCTCAATAGATTGTGGATTCGCATCAAGGGTTTCCGTAACGATTTTCAATAAAGCACCTTCGTCAGAGATTTGAACAAGTCCTTTATCTTTAACGATTTGTTCAGGATCCCCACCGTTTTCAACTAACTCTTTGAACACTTTTTTGGCAATCTTAGATGAAATCGTTCCTTTTTCAATCAATCCGATCATACCTGCAAGTCCTGTTGGTGTCAGTGCTATCTCATCAAGCTCTTTTTGTTGAGCATTGAGGTAAGCAGATACTTCACCCATTAACCAGTTAGATGCCTGCTTCGGATCTGCTCCAGCTTCTACTGTTTCCTGGAAGAAATCAGACATTTCTTTCGTTAATGTTAGAACCATGGCATCATAGGCAGGTAAACCTAATTCTTCTACATAACGCTTCTTCAAGACATCTGGAAGATCAGGGATTTCGGCACGTATGCGATCCATCCACTCTTGGTCGATGTGTAAATGCAGTAGATCAGGCTCTGGGAAGTAACGATAATCATCGGATCCTTCTTTTACACGCATAAGTAACGTCTTCCCCGTTGATTCATCATAACGACGAGTCTCTTGTTGGATGATACCGCCTGAAAAAAGAACCTTTTCTTGACGAACAACTTCATGCTCTAATCCTTTTTTAACAAAGTTAAAAGAGTTAAGGTTTTTAAGCTCTGCTTTCGTTCCAAATTGCTCTTGGCCAATTGGACGAAGGGAAATATTCGCATCACAACGCAGAGACCCTTCTTCCATCTTACAATCAGAAACACCTGTATATTGAATGATTGATTTTAATTTTTCAAGATACGCATACGCCTCTTCTGGAGTACGGATATCCGGCTCAGATACAATCTCAATTAATGGAGTACCTTGACGATTATAATCGACTAAAGAATAACCATCATCTGAGTGAGTAAGCTTCCCGGCATCTTCCTCTAAATGTAGACGAGTGATACCAATACGCTTCTTCTCACCATTGACTTCAATTTCAATCCAGCCGTTTTCACCGATTGGCTTGTCAAATTGAGAAATTTGATACGCCTTCGGATTATCCGGATAAAAATAGTTTTTACGGTCAAATTTCGTGTCTCTGGTGATTTCACAATTTAATGCCATAGCTGCTTTCATTCCAAATTCGATAGCACGTTTGTTTACTACAGGAAGAACACCTGGATATCCAAGGTCAATCACGTTTGTATTTGTGTTCGGCTCTGCACCAAAATGGTTCGGTGCAGGGGAGAACATTTTACTATCTGTTTTCAATTCTGCATGGACTTCAAGTCCGATTACCGTTTCAAAGTTCATTGATTTCACCCCTTACAATTGTGGTCTTTGTTTATGGAAGTTTGTTGCTTGCTCGTAAGCATGAGCAACTTTATAGATTGTACTTTCGTCAAAGTGCTTCCCAATGATTTGCAATCCGAGTGGTAACCCTGTTGAAGAGAATCCACATGGTATAGAGATTCCCGGTACACCCGCAAGGTTTACTGGAATTGTTAAAATATCATTTGCATACATCGTTAATGGATCATCAATTTTTTCCCCAATTTTAAAGGCTGGAGTAGGTGTTGTTGGTCCAAGAATCACATCATACTTCTCAAATACATCTTCAAAATCTTTCTTGATAAGAGTACGAGCTTGCTGAGCCTTCTTGTAATAAGCATCATAATACCCGGAGCTTAAGGCAAACGTTCCTAGCATAATACGACGCTTCACCTCGTCACCAAACCCTTCTGCACGAGTCTTCTTGTATAAATCAAGAAGATTATCAGCGTTTGGTGTACGGTATCCGTATCGAACACCATCGAAGCGCGCAAGGTTTGCAGAAGCTTCAGAGGAAGCTAATAAATAGTAGGTTGATACACCGTATTTAGAGTGAGGCAGAGATACTTCTTCCCAAGATGCTCCAAGGCCTTCTAAAACTTTCAGTGAAGCCATAACTGCTTGACGAGCTTCTTCTCCAACACCTTCACCAAGATATTCCTTTGGCACAGCGATTTTTAGCCCTTTAATATCCCCAGTCAATGCTTCAGCATAATTAGGTACATCTACATTTGCTGAAGTAGAGTCGTTCGGATCAAGACCTGCAATGGCTTGTAATAGATAAGCATTATCCTCTACATTACGAGTAATCGGTCCAATTTGATCAAGGGATGAGGCAAAGGCAACCAGTCCAAAACGTGAAACACGTCCGTATGTTGGCTTTAATCCGACTGTACCTGTGAAGGCTGCCGGTTGACGGATGGAACCACCCGTATCAGAACCTAGTGAAAATGGAACTTCTCCCGCTGCAACGGCTGCTGCTGAACCACCTGAAGATCCTCCTGGAACTGTTTCTAGATTCCACGGATTACTTGTTTTTTGGAAGCCTGAGTTCTCAGTAGATGAACCCATAGCAAACTCATCCATGTTTAATTTACCTATGGTAATCGTGTCTGCACTATGTAATTTATTGATAACCGTAGCATCATAGATTGGGTTGAAGTTTTCAAGGATTTTACTGGCACATGTTGTACGAAGACCTTTTGTGACAATGTTATCCTTAATTCCGATCGGCATTCCAAAAAGCAAACCTTTGCTTTCATCAGTACCTAGTTTAGCGTCCATTTCCTTTGCTTTACTGCGTGCATTCTCTTCATCTAATGTAAGGAATGCCTTCACTTTATCTTCGACTGAACCGATACGTTTGTATGATTCGTCTACCAGGTCTGAAACAGAAACTTCTTTTTTATGTAAAAGTTGGTGAAGCTCTGATAATTTATGGTCAAATAATGACATGTATTTCCCTCCTTAATCCAAGATTGATGGAACACGTACTTGTCCATCCTGTTTATCTGGTGCGTTCTTTAATACTTCTTCACGTGGTAATCCGTCAACAGGCTTGTCTTCACGCATGACATTTTTCATGTCTAAGACATGGCTTGTTGCTTCTACGTTATCTGTATCTAATTCATTTAGCTGCTCGGCAAACCCGATAATCGCATCTAATTGACTTGTAAATTTTTTCGCTTCGTCCTCTGTGATGGCTAGTCGCGCAAGGTGGGCAACATGCTTCACTTGCTCTTCAGAAATTCTAGACATCTTCTTCACCTCCATATATGTTCGAACACTTACAATACTAATGATAATACCAAATTTCGCTTGATTAAAGCAACTATACCGTCAGGGAACATACGTCCTCGGCACATGTCGACTCGTTTTATTTTATCATGAAACCGTAAAGAGGATGGTGGTTTTATGATGATAGGCTTTCATTTCCTGTTTTTGTTCATTTTGTTTCTATTTAAGTTACATTTCCATTTAGCATTCTCTCAGACAGCTCATTATCAGAAATGGCACATGTATTTTTATTATTAGACTCTTTTCCCAAAGGTTGTTGTTTTAGTCCATCATTTCTGCCGATGGCTCTGTCAAACGAAAGGAAAAAAAGGATTTATCTTTCATACCTCGAATTTGTTGGTTGAGGTGATGACATGAAAATATTTAGCTTTTTTCAGGACGACGGTAAGGTAATCGATAAATTTGACAGTAGCGGGGTTAAGATCCATCCTTTGCTTAGACCCAAAGATCCCTTTCAAATTGGATATTTTTATTTAGAAGAAAATAGTGTCCTCGGTATGCATCCAGCCATGTGCGACCAACTGCTGATGGTGACTAGTGGTCAAGGGTGGGTTCGTATAGAAGGGGAAGAAAAGATCATAGTAAAGCCTGGGATGGCAGTGTTCTGGGAGAAAGGGGAAATGCATGAATCGGGCTCTAGTGAGGGAATGACAGCCATTGTAGCGGAAGGGGAAAAACTGGATCCACATCAGTATCTACCTTTTTTAATGACAGGATACGAGGCGAAATCTTGAGAGTTTTTTTACTTCGGTGTTAGCGGTGAAGGAGTGTTTACACTTCTTCACCTTACCTTTTATGCCCCGTTTTCCAGTAAAAATCAGAATAGCTTATTTTTAATCTTCGAAAGGATATTCTTTTTAGGCTCTTGCTTTGTTTTCTTTTCCACAACTTTCTCGCTCTTCTTTTTCACATAAATCTCTTCTTTATCGATGGCGTAGTCATAAGCTAAAACGAGTCCAATTTCCGTTTCAATTTCCTTATTCGTTACCATGGAGAACGATACATGATAGTTATCTGCCAACTTAATGTATTTAGAAAGATATGAATAGCTCATATTTCCGTTAAGCAAAAGCTTGGCATTTGGGTTGTTCTTCAAGCTTTCTTGAACTTCCTTGTACGTTCCTTTTTCCATTACCTGACTTTGGGTTAACGCAACCACAATGCGCTCCCGTAAACTCCCGAGGAACTTTCTTCTTTCATCAGGCTTTGTTTGCTTTTGGCCGTAAATTCCATTTTCCAAATAATCATCAATCGTTGGTTTACTCAAAACCTTCGCACCTCCAAGATGATCTCTATAAAGTTTCTCTTACACTATATGATTACATATGTTCCTTTGGTTCATCCATTCTTATTTTCTCGTATTGGTATGCTTTGAGGCAACTAAAAGAGTCTTGAAATTCTTTAAAAGTCAAAGAGGTGCGTTCCTCAAGGTATACAAACCTTCGAGGGACGCACCTCATTTTGATTAACATTTGTATCTAGTATTAGAATTGCGCTGCTTCAGTTGAACCTTTAAGCGCAGTTGTGGAGGATGTTCCACCTGAAATCACCATGGACACTTCGTCAAAGTAGCCTGTTCCTACTTCACGTTGATGTCTAGTTGCAGAGTAACCGTGCTTTTCACTAGCAAATTCCGCTTCTTGCAGTTGAGAATAAGCAGCCATTCCACTTTCTTTATATCCTCTAGCAAGTTCAAACATACTATGGTTTAGTGCATGGAAGCCAGCAAGAGTTACGAACTGGAATTTATACCCCATCTTCCCTAACTCCACTTGGAATTTTGCGATTGTTTCATCGTCTAACTTCTTTTTCCAGTTAAAGGATGGAGAACAGTTATAAGCTAATAACTTTCCAGGGTGCTCTTTATGGATCGCCTCAGCGAATTGACGAGCTTCCTCCAGACTTGGTTCTGAAGTTTCACACCAAACAAGATCCGCATAAGGAGCATACGCTAAGCCTCTTGCAATCGCTTGATCCAGTCCTGCTTTTGTACGGAAGAAGCCTTCAGGCGTACGATCACCAGTTATGAATTGAGCATCATACGGATCTACATCACTCGTAATCAAATCGGCTGCGTTTGCATCGGTACGGGCAACAATCAGTGTCGGTACGCCCATCACATCTGCCGCAAGACGAGCTGAGATCAAGTTCTTTACTGATGTTTGCGTTGGAAGCAGTACTTTCCCACCTAGATGACCACATTTCTTCTCTGAGGATAATTGGTCTTCAAAATGGACAGCAGAAGCTCCTGCTTCGATCATGCCCTTCATGAGTTCAAACACGTTCAGTTGCCCGCCAAAGCCAGCTTCTGCATCAGCTACAATCGGAACGAACCAATCGATTGACTCATCACCTTCTACATAATGAACTTGATCCGCACGTTGGAGCGCTTGATTGATTCTCTTCACAACAGAAGGAACCGAGTTCGCTGGATATAAGCTTTGATCCGGATACATTTGACCCGCTAAGTTGGCATCTGCTGCAACCTGCCAACCACTTAAGTAAATGGCCTTTAATCCTGCTCGAACTTGCTGAACAGCCTGATTTCCTGTTAATGCTCCAAGAGCGTTAATGTAGTCTTCTTGATGCAGAAGTTTCCAAAGCTTTTCAGAACCAAGTCTCGCAAGGGTATGTTCAATATCAACTGATCCTCTTAAACGGATAACGTCTTCAGCAGAATATGGTCTCGTGACACCATTCCATCTGTTATCTAATTCCCAGCTTTCTTGTAGAGCCTTTACACGTTCGTTATTTGCTTTTACCATTAAAAATCTCTCCCTTTTGTTTTATGGTTTTTAAAATGTGTTCTTGTATTTGATGAGGTGCGTCCCTCAACACGGTGCAGCAATAAAAAATTAAAGTAAAAAATCTTGATATATCTATCATTTATTTAGTTTGGTGTGTGCTTCTTGTTGTTGGCAGGTCCGTCCCTAGAGAATTTTGTATCCTGGGATGGTGAGGAATTCTGTGAAGTGATCGCTCTGGATGAGTTGGTCAAATAGTTGGACTGCTTCTGGGAATCGTCGTTCTGTATAGAGTTTGTCTCCCACTTGTTTTTTGAGTTTTGTTAGTTCTTCTTGTTTTAGGATTTCGTATAGTTCGATGGTGATGTTACGACCATCATCAAGGACTCCTTTAGGATGGCGAATCCATTGCCAAAGTTGTGCTCTTGAAATTTCAGCAGTTGCCACATCTTCCATCAAATTGTGAATTGGCGCTGCCCCTTGCCCACTTAGCCACGAAGAGATATATTGTATTCCAACGTTAATGTTTAAGCGCATACCCTCTTCTGTAATCACTCCCTCTGGTACTTGAAGAAGTTCTTTCTCTGAGACCTCAAGGTCGGTTAATTTCTTTTCATCGATTTGATTTGCACTTTTCATCTCTTGATCAAATACACCCATGGCAACAGGTACTAATCCCGGATGAGCTACCCATGTTCCATCGTGGCCGTCTTTAGCTTCCCTTTCTTTATCTGCTTTAACTTTTCTAAAGGCATCTTCATTTTTCACTGGATCATTTTTTACCGGTATCTGTGCTGCCATCCCCCCTATTGCAGGTGCTCCTCTTCTATGGCAGGTTTTAATTGTTAGTAAAGAATATGCTCTCATAAAAGGAGCTGTCATTGTGACAGTTGAGCGATCAGGTAAAATTACATCCGGCTGCTCTCTAAGCTTTTTAATGTAACTAAAAATGTAGTCCCATCTACCGCAATTAAGGCCAGCAGAATGCTCCTTTAGTTCATATAATATTTCATCCATTTCGAAAGCTGCTGATATCGTTTCGATTAAGACAGTTGCTTTAATCGTACCTTTTGGAATGCCGATGTATTTTTGAGCAAATAAGAAGATATCATTCCAAAGTCTAGCCTCTAAGTGGCTTTCCAGTTTAGGCAGATAAAAGTACGGCCCTTTATTGTTGGAGGTTAACTGAGAAGCATTATGGAAAAAGAATAACCCAAAATCAACTAAGCAAGCTGAAATTGATTTCCCATCAAGCTCTATATGTTTTTCCTCCAGGTGCAGCCCTCTTGGACGTACGATTAATACAGCATGCTCTTTGTTTAATTCATAACGTTTACCATTTGGATTCGTAAAATCTATCGTTCCATTGACAGCATCTCTAAGATTCAACTGTCCCTCTATCACATTCGACCATGTAGGCGAAGTCGCATCCTCAATACACGCCATGAAACATTTAGCACCAGAATTCAGTGCATTAATGACCATCTTTCTATCGACAGGTCCTGTTATTTCTACCCTACGATCCTGCAAAGCTTTCGGAATGGGTTCTACCTTCCAATCACTTTGTCGAATCGACTTTGTTTCTGGTAGAAAGTGAGGAAGTTCACCTTTGTTAATCAGCTCTTGTTGTTTTTCTCTGTTGTGTAACAGTTCTTCTCTTCTGCTTCCAAATCGGCGCTCTAGCTGTTCTAAAAACTGCAATGCTTCAGGAGTTAATATTTCATCATAACCAGGTTTAATCTCCCCTCGCACCTTGATACCAACCATTTTTGTGGACATTGAACACCTTCACTCCTTAGAAGTATTAAACAAAAAGACTATTGTTATAATACAGATTTTTTAACCTGTTTGTATTATATAACAGACTTCAAAAAGTTGGAACTGTTTTTTGAATATTTTCTTTCGACAAATTCTGCAAAACATAAAAAAGGTCCGTCCCTCATGAAGAGGGACGGACCTTTCGTTTTGGTAATTCTGATTATTTTACAATGTCATTTGCTACGGCTTTGTCGAAATCAGCTTGAACTTCGGCGCTTGGCTGAGGTCCAACTTTACTGAATACTACAATAGCAATAACAGCGAGGATAAATCCAGGCACAATCTCATAAAGACTGAATGGAATGATTCCAGCGACAGTAAGCTGTTTCCATACAACAACGGTTACTGCACCTGTAATCATACCAGCAAGTGCTCCATTTCGTGTCATGCCTTTCCAGTATAGTGATAACAGGATGATTGGTCCGAATGCGGCACCGAATCCACCCCATGCATAACTTACTAGATCAAGGATTTTTGTTCCTCCACCATTGGCAGGGTTTCCTTGAAGAGCCAGCATAATTGCGATGAAGGCAATTAGAAGTACTCCTAAACGACCAACCCATACAAGCTCTTTATCAGAAGCATTTTTACGGATAATCGCTTTATAGAAATCCTCTGCTAACGCACTTGAAGAAACAAGTAGCTGAGAGTCAATTGTACTCATAATCGCAGACAGAATCGCTGCTAGTAGGATACCTGATACCCATGGATTAAATAGAACATCTGTAAAGAAAATAAATACTTTTTCAGAGTTATCAACATCACCTGTAATTAATGGTGCATCTGCGAAGTATGCAATACCCGTGAAACCGACGATTACGGCTCCAATCATGGCAATTGTCATCCACCCCATACCAATCCAGCGTGCCTTTGGTACATCTTTAGTAGACTTTAATGCCATAAAACGAGTAATGATGTGTGGCTGACCGAAGTAACCAAGTCCCCATGCTAATAACGAAACTACCCCAATTCCTGTCATTGTGTTCATTGTGTCAAGATTTGCTGGGTCTACGGAACGTACAGCATCAACCGTAGCTCCCCATCCACCTAATTCTGCAATCGCAACAATTGGTGTAATAATTAAAGCAAGGAACATTAGTATACCTTGTACAAAGTCAGTCCAACTAACTGCTAAAAACCCTCCAAGGAACGTGTACGAAATAATAACAATGGCACCAATCCATAGTGCCTGATTGTATGACATTCCAAACGTTTCTTGGAACAATAACGCTCCACCTACAAGACCTGAAGATGTATAGAAGGTAAAGAACACTAAAATAATTACTGCTGAAATAACACGCAGCATACGAGAACCATCATTAAAACGGTTTTCAAAGAAATCCGGAACCGTAATGGAGTCGTTTGCAACCTCCGTGTATGAGCGTAGTCTAGAAGCAACGAATTTCCAGTTTAGATAAGCACCAACAATTAACCCTATACTTAACCAAATAGAACCTAAACCAATTGCATAAGCAAGTCCAGGCAGTCCAAGTAGTAACCATGAACTCATATCAGATGCACCAGCACTTAATGCTGCCACCCCTGGTCCTAAACTACGTCCTCCAAGAACGTAATCCGATAAGTTGCTTGTTAGTTTGTAAGAAATAATACCGATTGCTAGCATTCCAATTAAATAAATGATAAATGTGACTAAAGTAGCTATATCCATTGTGTAGTTTGCATTCTCCTTTCGATATAATTGTCTTCCGATCGTTAGGTGCTTAATCTAACTTTTGATCCATGCTAAAAGACCTTCTTATTTTCAATCCCAACAGTTCTTTACCCCATGCATACAAATTGTAAACTTATTCACTCATTTTTGTTTGAAAAAGTTTTTTCTTGGAAGCGAATTTCCGCAACAAGTTCACAACGTTAATAATACTAACATACATTTACTTTGTTAACAGACAGAATTTTCTAAATTATTTAGCGTGTTTGGATAATTATTCACTTTAATTGTATATATTTTTATGAAAGCGCTTTATTGGCTATATCTATTCATAAAAATTTATAAAATTAAGTTACATTTTGTTCACTTTTCCCACAAAAATCCAAGTATTTCACTAACGTTAGCCCCTATATTTTGTGTCAAAAGACTTTACGATATACATTCTCTAGGCGAACAAAAAAAGACAGATATTCTCTTCTGTCTTTTCTTATTTATTTATACTTTTATAGATAATGTAAGCAATAATATTTGCTGGAAGAAACAAGGGGTTCGATTGAGCATTGTAATGAAGAAATTGCTCTTGGGCTGACATTCTTTCATAAGTGTCTTCCTTTCTCTCCTCTTCCACTCTTTTAATATAACGATACTGTATGGGAACCATGATCATGGTTACGATGAATAGCATCAGTGCTATTATTAAACCAAATAGATAATATCCATTCATATTTACCTCCATTTTTGTGACCTCAATTTCAAAAAAACTAATCTACCCTGTTGTAGATTAGTTTTTTTATCTTTATTCATAGATGTGTAAATACGTTTCTTTACTGCCTTTTTTCTTTACAATGAGTGCCTCAGGGCCATATGAAGAAGAAATGAGTAATTCTACATTCCAGCTTTGAGGCATTTGTTTTTTAATTAAGGTGGAAAGATGTTGGGCAAAACCTATCGTTTCAGACTTTCCTTGGTACGTCAGAGCCACTTCAAAATTTATTTCTGAAAGCTTCTGATTTTGATATAGGGCTTGTCCTGTTAGACCTGTATAGACTGGAAAGTAGTTTTCAATATCTGTTTTTAAATCGTTGAACACTTGATAATCATTTGGATGATTATCAGCCGCTTCTGGAGAAGGAAATAAATAATGATCTTCATTGATTCCTTCCCAATTTTGGATCGTGTTTTCATTGGGTTCAACTTCAGTATAGGCAAAGAAATGACCTGGAACGACTTGTTCTTTAGGTGTTTGCTTGTAAAGGGCAATCATGACCGGTACATTTTGAAGTTCATTTTTTTCTCTAATTCGCTTCAACACCTCGTTGGCAATGGAAGCTCCTTGTTGCTTAAGAACATCATTGCTGATGGACTTGACAGTTCTTGTCCCAACGGAAAGATTGGTTTCATACTGTACTGAATTTAACGCTAATCCAAGGACTACTCCACCTAATTGTACTTTGTCATCTTCCTTTTTCATCAAGTAATTATGTTCAATAATATGAGCTAAATAAATAGGTGATTTTTGTCCATCTGCTTGAACCGGGTTTAGTCCTACATTTTCTGATTCTTTTAGTTCTTTCTCTTTTAACTGTTCACTTGTATATTTCCTTTGGAGCCAGCTATCGACGGTTTTCTTCGATAAAAATTGACCTTCTTTAAAGAAATATTCATCCGTTGAGAAACGCTTTTGAGCAACTCGAGTTAATCCACTTTCAAGTTCATTAATATCATATCTCGATCCTAAATCATTTACGACTACTCCACGAGTTTTACTCGTTTCATAGGGTAGCATCGTTTTATAATATTCTTTTGAAATTTGGAAACTCGGAATGATCGCTTTTTTTGACTTACTATCCTGGTTTTCCTGAACGACCTGATCCTGCTTTTCAAATGTCGGAGCACAGCCACCTAATAATAGCAATGCGGAGAGCGCTACCGAAATTCCTTTTTTCATCCCTCGTTACACCTCTTATCGGTTAAGTTCTTCCATCAGCTTGTCCTCATCCCATACTTCTATGTTTAGTTCATTGGCTTTTGCAAGCTTTGATCCTGCATCTTCCCCTGCAATCACAAGATCGGTTTTCTTACTTACACTACCAGTCACTTTTCCACCAAGCATTTCTATTTTATCTTTCGCTTCATTACGACTTAATACTTCAATCTTCCCTGTAAGTACAACCGTTTTACCAGCGAAATATGAGTCCACTTCGCTTACCTTTACAGGCTTTGGACCTTTGTATTCCAGGTTTACTCCTGCTTCTTTTAATTCTTCGATTAATTCCTTCACTTCTTCATTATCAAAATAAGCTACAATAGCAGCTGCCATTTTTTCACCTATTTCGTTAATATCCGTAAGTTCATCCTTGCTGACTGTCATCAACTTTTCCATGGAATGAAATTGTTGAGCTAGGGTCTTTGCTGCCTTCGCCCCTACATGTCGCACTCCTAGTCCAAACAAGAGCTTTTCCAGGGAGTTTTCTTTCGAAGCTTCTATTGCTTCTAAAAGATTATCAACTGATTTCTCTCCCATTCTTTCTAGCTGAAGCAACTGTTCTCGTTCTAGCCGATATAAGTCAGCTACGTCTTCTATTAACTTTTCTCTGAATAATTGACTAATCACTTTTTCCCCTAAACCATCAATATTCATGGCATTTCTGGATACAAAGTGAATCAGTCCTTCTCTAATTTGAGCTGGACATTTTGGGTTGATACAGCGAAGGGCTACTTCTCCCTCTAACCTTACGAGCTCACTATCACATTCTGGACAATGGGTAGGCATTTTAAATTCTTGTTCCTCACCTGTTCGCTTGTCTTCCAGGACATTGACTACCTCAGGAATAATGTCACCGGCTTTTTTAATCACCACATGATCCCCGATTTTTATGTCTTTTTCTCTAATGAGATCTTCATTGTGAAGAGAGGCACGTTGAACCGTAGTTCCCGCTACACGAACAGGGTCTAATATGGCCGTTGGAGTTAATACCCCCGTTCGACCAATACTTAGTTCAATATCTTTCAACACAGTTACCACTTCTTCTGCCGGAAATTTGAACGCAATAGCCCAGCGTGGACTTTTCGCTGTTGTTCCCAGCTGCTGTTGTTGTTGCAATGCATCCACTTTAATAACGATGCCATCAATATCATATGGAAGGTTTGGACGTTTGTCAGTCCATCCCTCTACGAATTCAATCACTTCTTCTATGGTAGCACATCGACGTCTTTCTTGATTCGTTTTAAACCCTAATCGTTCTAATCGATCTAATCCCTCACTATGAGATTCAATTCCCGTATCCCCAACATCTGCGAGTGCGTATAGAAAAATATCCAGGTTTCTAGAGGCAGCAATTTTAGGATCCAGTTGACGTAAGGAGCCTGCCGCAGCGTTTCGCGGATTCGCAAAGGGTTCCTCTTCCTTTTCTTCTTTCACCTTATTTAAGGCTTCAAAAGAACCTTTTGGCATAAAGGCTTCTCCACGAACCTCAAAGGAAATGGGTTCTGATATTTTCAGCGGAATGGATCGAATCGTTTTTAGATTAGATGTTATGTCTTCTCCTATCGTACCGTCTCCTCGAGTAGCTCCCTGAACGAAGACTCCATCCTCATAACGAAGTGATACGGCCAAACCATCAATTTTCAGCTCACAAACATAGGAGAAATCGTCTCCTACAGATTGGCGAACACGACGATCAAAATCTCGTAAATCCTCTTCATTGAATGCATTTCCTAAACTGAGCATTGGCGTTCGGTGCTCAACCTTTTCAAAGGATTCTAAAATCGAACCTCCAACACGCTCAGAAGGGGAATCTGATGTTTTCAAATCAGGAAATTGATCCTCTAACTCGATTAGCTCTCGTAACAATTGATCATACTCAGAGTCAGGCACAGAAGGTTTATCCAGGACATGATATTCATAATTGTATTGATTGAGTACATCATGTAGTTCTTTTACACGTTTTTCAGCCGATTGCTTGTCCATTTACACAACCCTTTCTTGCTAAAGTGTATGGGATATCTTTTTATAGGCTCTTTTAGATATGAGCCTTATAGAATAATTGAGAGTGAATCGTTTCTTAATTCACTCTCAAAAAATTATACTTTTTCAATAGGGGCAAACTTTGCAAGGAGACGCTTAATTCCCATTGGACTAGGGAAAGCAATATCAAGCTCCGTGCTATCACCTGAACCTTTTACACTGACGACGGTTCCAGTTCCCCACTTCTTATGCTGTGCTTTATCCCCTACCTGCCAAGCAACTGCTTCTCCACCTGTTGTTGTTTGAACAGGACGAGAAACGGGCTTTCGTGGCGCAGGACGTGAAGGAGATTTCGATGTTGCTTTTCCAAACGATGAAAAAGCACTCTTCTTCTCAGCCATCACATCATCCAGCAAATCTGCTGGAATTTCATTAATAAATCGAGAAACCGGGTTCATTTTGGTTTGTCCAAATAGAGTTCTCATTTGAGCATTTGATAAGTACAACTCTTCCTCAGCACGAGTAATCCCAACATAAGCCAGACGGCGCTCTTCTTCCATTTCATCTTCTTCCATTAGAGATCGGCTATGAGGGAAGACCCCTTCTTCCATTCCCATTAAGAACACAACAGGAAACTCCAATCCTTTTGCCGCGTGAAGGGTCATCAGGATAACGGATTCTTTCGGTTGATCATCTTCATCAAGTTTATCTATATCCGCTACTAATGCAAGGTCTGTTAAAAATGCTACCAGACTCTTATCGTCATTAGATTGTTCAAAGCTTTTCGTTACAGATAGGAACTCGTCTAAGTTCTCTAATCTACTTTGAGATTCAATTGACTTTTCTGCCTTTAACATATCTGTGTATCCCGACTTCTCAAGTATTTCTTCTACTAGCTCTGTCACGGATAAATACTCCTGCATTCCCGTATAGCCTTTAACCATTTCCTTAAATTCAATCACAGCTTTGGTGATTTTAGGACTCAACCCGATGAAATCAGCTTCTTCCAATGCATTAAACATTGAAATATCATGATCTTGTGCATAACGGGCTATCTTGTCCACTGACGTTGCCCCTACTCCACGTTTTGGAACATTGATCACACGTTGAAGACTGATATCGTCATCTGGATTAGAAATTAGTCGTAAGTAAGCTAAAATATCTTTAATTTCTTTTCGATCGTAGAACTTGATTCCGCCGACAATGGAATATTCGATGTTCGATTTGAGTAAAACTTCCTCCATTACACGGGACTGGGCATTTGTACGGTAAAGAATGGCGAAATCAGAGTATTTTCTCTTCCCGCTATCCACCATCTCTTTAATTTTCCCTGTTACAAATTGAGCCTCTGATTGTTCATTATCTGCACGAAAATAAGAGATCTTCTCTCCGTCATCATTTTCAGTCCATAAGTTTTTCGGCTTCCGATTTGAGTTCTTTTGAATGACTTCATTGGCAGCCTTCAGGATTTTCTTGGTTGAACGGTAATTTTGTTCAAGGAAAATAACCTTTGCCCGTGGATAATCCTTTTCAAAGGAAAGGATATTCGCAATGTCCGCACCGCGCCAACGATAAATCGATTGATCAGAGTCCCCAACGACACATAGATTTTGAAAACGAGAGGCCAATAATTTCACCAGCATATATTGAGCTCTATTCGTATCCTGATACTCGTCCACGTGAATATATTGGAATTTCCGTTGATAGAATTCTAATACTTCGGGTACTCTTTGAAATAATTGAATGGTTGTCATGATTAAGTCATCAAAATCCAACGCCTGATTCTTACGAAGTCTCTTTTGGTATTCTGTATAAACATCCGAAACGACTTGATCATAATATCCTCCCACTTGTTTAGAGAACTCTTCAGGAGGGATAAGTTCATTTTTTGCCGAGCTAATAGACCCCAATAAGGAACGTGGGTCAAATTTTTTCGGATCAATGTTTTTTGCTTTTAAAATAGATTTAATAACAGATTGTTGATCGGTTGAATCCAGTATCGTAAAATTCCTATTGAACCCGATACGGTCAATATCTCTGCGAAGAATTCTTACACACATACTATGGAAAGTAGAAATCCATATATTTTCAGAAGCCCCTCCAAGAATGTTATCAATACGATCCTTCATTTCACGAGCAGCCTTATTCGTAAAAGTAATGGCTAAAATATTATAAGGATTAACACCCTTTTCTACCATTAGATACGCAATTCGATGCGTCAACACTCTTGTTTTACCAGACCCTGCCCCTGCCATGATTAACAATGGTCCATCCGTTGCCTTCACTGCTTCTCCTTGCTCCGGGTTCATTCCATTTAATAATCGATCAGTCAAAAATTGCATAACTTTCTCACCACCATAACGAACATACGTTCTGAATTTATCTTTCTATTATATCCTAAAAAGGAAAGGTTCACTAGTCCAACTTCTTACTCTTTTACTACTTTTACAGTTTGAAGTGCTTCTTTCAGATTTTCATAAACAGCGTTCCCAACGACGACAACATCAGCCACTTCAGCCATTTCCTTCGCCTGCTGAACCGTTTTGATTCCGCCTCCGTAAAACAACGTTGTTTGTTCAAGTGAATCCTTCACTTCTTTCACTGTATCCACGTCACCATATGTACCGCTATATTCTAAGTAAAAAATCGGCAAATTAAACATTTTCTCTGCCATCATGGCATATGCAGCTACTTCCTCACTTGTAAGAGAAGTATTCGCCTCCGTTACTTTAGCCGCTTTACAATCATTATTTAATATACAATATCCTTCTACAAGGATTTCGTCCCAATTCATAATTTCCCCGTATTCCTTTACAGCTTGATGGTGCAAGCCGGTAACCCAATCTATATTAGAGCTATTCAATACCATTGGT
The DNA here is from genome assembly GCF_001648555.1 of Rossellomorea aquimaris TF-12. GTDB lineage: Bacteria > Bacillota > Bacilli > Bacillales > Bacillaceae_B > Rossellomorea > Rossellomorea aquimaris. The sequence goes on from NZ_LQXM01000030.1 coordinate 591,626, forward strand.
ATGAAATATAAGTCAAAACCTGGAGTAATAGACTCAAGGTTTGAAACTTCCAAGATACACGGAACTGTATAGCGTCTCACTCGCGCCATTAAATCCAGAACCTTTTCAAGGGTTACACCGTCCGTTCCCCCAACAATAATGGCATCTGTTCCTGATTCACATATAGCCTCTAAATCTCCATCATCTATGTTTTTGTTCGGGTCTAATTTAAACACATGGCGCCACTTCTCGACATCATACATTGCTCGTTCCTCCATTCATACATCCATCTAACGTATTATATCATTTGTAGAAGGGTGTCGCATTACCTCTCTTCCTGTTAAAAAGTTGAAGAAGTGTTGGAAGGGGCCCATCAGAAATTTAGTTGGAAGTAAAGTTTAATGAAGCAAATTTTTTAGTACATAAATACAATTCTACTACCGCTCTCTTAAAATCGTTCGCTAAAAAAAGATGAGTGGGAGCGGAAGGTGAGAGAATCCTGTAAAAAAGCAAAACAAAAACCGCTACTCATATAGATAGCGGTTTATAGCAGTTATTCTTTTTCTTTTTCAACACGGTCCAATACAAGTGTATAGGCATCGTTTCCATAGTTCAGACAACGCTTTACACGTGAGATTGTTGCGGTGCTTGCTCCAGTTTCCGTCTCAATCTTATGATACGTCTTTCCTTCTTGAAGCATTCTCGCTACCTCTAAACGCTGAGCAAGAGATTGAATCTCATTTATTGTGCATAGGTCATCAAAAAATCGATAGCACTCTTCAAGATCTTGCAAAGAAAGAACGGCATTAAAGAGTTGATCTAGTTCCTTGCCTCTTAGTTTATTGATTTGCATAAAAAGTCTCCTTTATTTTCTATTCTTGATACGAAACTGAAGCGTTTAATCCAGGAGAGCTTGGAATGACATTAATCCAAGTAGATCCTTTTCGTAAGCTAATCAGTTTATTATTTTCGTAAGGTAGAATTCGACCCTCTACGTTTTTCCATTGAATCTTTCGGAGCTTACCTTCTTGAATAAGGTAGGCATTACCTCCAGATTGCAGGTCTATATCTCTTCTACCAGCATCATCCACTACCCTATGCGTGGTTTCGACTATGAAGATATTCTCTACTAAAACAGGATCTTTTGTACTGTAATCAATGGTTTGTTCTCCATTTGAATACCGTTCATACTTTCCTTCTTTATCATTAAAATCATAAACAACATTAAAAAGTGGATTATCGTAATATGAAATCATAACAGAATTTGCATTTTCCCCACCGGACTCACTATCGTTAAAGTTTAATGCATTAGGAGAACGCTTCATATCAACGTTATTTTTCTTGGCTCCCTTATAAATGTTCTCAAATGAAATGTACGAATTATGAGGAGCTTTTCGAAAGCTTGCCCGCTGAAACAACGAACCGTCATACTCCATTCCATTTAAGCTATCTACATAGCCGTTATCAAGCATTTCTTTTGCCTCGGGACTGTACCCGTGAGCAATATACAAGCTGTCATATCCCTTGGCCAGTTCAATAAAATAGTCCCTGGCACTTCTTACTGGACCAACTTCCTCTGGTTTATGGCTTTGGAAGATGGCTAGGAATCGAGTGACATTCCCTTCAGCAAGCACTTCATAAACAATATCTGCTTGTGATAGACCAGATTGAGGACGTGCTTTCGGGTGATTATTGACCATCACAGCAACGGACCGCGCCGTTGATTCTTCTTCTATTCCTTCACCTGTTAACGGTGATTGATTCTTCTTTTTTTCTGTTTCTACTCCGGTCTCCTCTTTTACAACTGGTGCAGCAGTTTCAGGTTCGATAGATTTTTTTTCCGACTCTTTGCTTGAGCTACATGCAACAAGTGTAAACGCACTTAAAGCGATGATAAGAGATTTTTTCAGCATGTATCTAGACACCCCTATTTGTAAAAATCCAATTCCCTATACTTTCATATTTTAACGCATTATCGTTGGAAAGAGTACCGTTTTCTTCATAACATCGTAGATTCCCTTCTGAGTCACTCGTATATACGGTAAGTGAGTGGACTGAAGGAACAATAGGGTATAAATAGGATCCTGAAACCTATATCCACGATCGTGTAGTAATTCTTTCAGAACCTTTTCCTCTTTCATGAGTTCAGGCATTTCCTTTTGGGAAAGAAGGCCGCTTAACGGTAAAGGAATCTCATGAAGCACTTCACCTTTTTCAGCTAGAACAATTCCTCCACCGATTCTCTTCATACGATTAAAGGCTGATATCATATCCGATTTGTTCTTACCAATTAATATTATATCTCCCGTATTTGAATAAGACGATGCAAAGCCCATCACTTTATTGGCGAAGCCTTTGATCATCGTGCTAATTCTCCATTCACCTTTTCGATCTAGTAACATGAGGAAAGATTCGTCATGCTCCATGGGCAGCTCATCTGTTGATGGATTTATACCAATTGAATAAGGCTTTGTAATGACATCGTTTATCATTTCAAGACCAAAGGGCATGGAAAACTGGAGATCGTCATAGCTCACTTCCCAGTCTAAATCTAATGGTTTGAAACCATTTGTCTCCCAATTGATACTTTCGTTATATTCGATCTGCTCTCCATCTCGGAGTACCCATTTTCCTTTAGACAAAACAGATACAGGGGTTGGGTTATCTTTATGAGAAAGAATATTGATATTTGCCACTCTTCCGGTTGCGATCATTCCGTGATGATGAGTGAGATGATAATAGTTAGCCACGTTATAGCTAGCCATATTATAGGCCACAATAGGAGGAATTCCTTTATCTATCGCCATTTTTATTAATACGTCCAGGACTCCATCTTTATAGAAGCCAGGTGTTGAACCATCGGTTGTTAGCAGCAAGGAATCGTAATGTTCTATTCCCTGTTCCTTTAAACCATCTAAAAGGACAGGCAGGTCAGGTCTAATGGAAGAATGACGTAAGGTTACCGTTAATCCTTGAATGAGCCTTTTGTAGACTTCTTCTCCCGTCATTGCTTCGTGATCTCCATCAATTCCAAGCAATTTGAGCTTGGCAATCGTTTTATCCGATGACCCGGGAAGGTGACCTTCAATGACCTTCCCTATTCTTTTCGCTTCTTGCATCCAATGGAGGGTGAGGTCATCACCCTTCAGTAATTTCGGCCAAGCTGTAAGCTCTCCCCCCTGCAAAACAGAGTCATGCTCTAACCAGGATTTGACCTCTCCATTTGAAAAGATTACTTCTTCATCTTTCATTTCTGTTTGTGAATCAAATCGAGTCCACCAGTACATTGTCGTAGGTAATTCATTAAATTCCCTCAATAAAGAAAACGCTTTCTTTTTTTCCAATTGCAAAAACAACATGAGGTTATCATTTACGAATGTCGTTGTACCAGTTTGGGATGCATATTTGGAAAAAGATTGGGGATTATAAAGCTGAAACGGGTGTACATGCGGTTCGATATATCCTGGAACGAGGTACTGTGACTCACAGTCCAATACTTCACAAAACTCAAGATTTTCTGGTAGTTGATCACCTGTATAAACAATTCGATCTTCATAAACCCAGATGTGTCCTTGCACCCATTTCTTTAATGTAGAGTGAAGGTACGTTGCATTCTTAAAAACGATGCTTGGAGAGATATCTCCATCAAGTACTTTTACATGATCTCGTAGCTGTTTGTTCTTCCATCTGTAGCGCTGTTCCAATGTGAACACTCCTCTATTGGAATGGTTAGGTTTTATTGTAAAAATGTTGACTTTTGTATATAAAAGCCAATCGATTTACTAATCAAAGCCTTTGTTAGTAGTGGTTAATATCTCTTTTATTGGTGGCTAGATACGCCATAACCATAAGAAGACAACCTTTCAATTATGTTAACATATTTTACTATTTAACGCATTAAAGGTTTACAACAATTATGTGAATTTTCTATTAAGGAGGAGTTTACAAATGAAAGTTTCATCAAACATAGGGATTATCAATGCCCTTATTCGAATTACCGTTGGCTTCACGATTCTAGCTTGGAGCACATCAAAGCTTGTAAAGCGTCCGTGGAGAGATTCTTATCTTGTTATGGCCATGATTGGTGCCATGAAAGTTGGAGAAGGAATACTACGCTACTGCCCGATTACGGCACTATTTGAAAAAAATGGAGACGGCAATGGTGGATTTGGCGGTTTTAAAGCGAAGGATATGCTCAATTTCAAAGACATGCTGAAATCAGACAAAACGTCTTCAAACTCCCACAAGACGAATAACCACAACCAGCATGATGATCCACTATCCAACACAAAACATGATGATCCACTATCCAACACAAAAAAAGAATCCCACTTCAACCCAGAAGAATTCACCAACAAAGAAGTCCAAGCCGCCCTAAACGACGACCTCGGCAACAACCCTATCTAATAGGGACGGACCTTTATTTTATGATTGTGTATACATGAGGTGGAGGGACGGACCTCTCGTCCTTTCACCTCTGTCATTTTTGTTGATTTCACGGATTAAGCATTAATAAAACAAGAGTGCCGAGGTCCGTCCCTTCAAAAAGGACACGGCCCGACACTCTTAGATAATAATTTATTCATTAAGGAGTTGCTTGTAATGTTTTGGGAATATTTAACGGATATGTCTTATGTTTTGTTTTCATTAATTGGCGGAATTGTTGCTATAGCCTACGTATTCATTCGTCGATCTAGGAAGAGACGTGCTCGATAGCTTTTTTGCCGATATCTCTTCTGTAGAATAAGCCATTAAATTCTTCTTTATTTAATTCTTTGTATACTGCTTCTTTTGCCTTTTCAACGGATTCTGCTTTGGTAGCTACAAGTAATACTCTTCCTCCATTTGAAACAAGAGTTTTTTCTCCACCAAGCATCGTACCAGCATGATAGACGAGGGTCTCTTCATTAAAGACCTTTTCTACATCAGGAATTACAATATGCTTTTCATATTTTCCTGGATACCCTTCTGCTGCCAATACGACTCCAAGAACCGCTTCTTCATACCATTCCAATTGTACCGACTTTTCTTCAATCATGTTTTTTACAACCAAGCCAAAGTCAGATTTTAAACGGGGCAATACGACCTGTGTTTCTGGATCGCCAAATCTTGCGTTGAACTCGATGACTTTAGGACCTTCATTTGTTAACATAAGCCCTGCATAAAGAATACCGGTAAATGAACGATTTTCTTTCACCATCGCTTTAGCCGTTGGATAAAGAATACTAGAAATCGCTTCTTCCACAACCTCTTCAGCAATATGAGGAACCGGAGAGTATGCCCCCATTCCACCTGTATTTGGTCCTTGATCTCCATCGAATGCACGTTTATGATCTTGAGCAATCACCATAGGGTAGACATTTTCACCGTTTACAAAAGCCATTAGAGAGAACTCTTCCCCAAACAAACACTCTTCCACTACAACTTTAGATGAAGCATCCCCAAATCGTTCGTTTAGGAGCATTTCTTCTAGAGCGTGTATGGCTTCATCTTCTGTTTCAGCCACCACCACACCCTTGCCGGCAGCAAGTCCGTCTGCTTTTACGACAATTGGAGCTCCTGCTGATTTCACGTAAGCAATTGCTTCTTCAATCCTGGTAAACACCTCATACTTAGCAGTGGGAATATGATATTTTTTCATTAATTCTTTTGAAAAAGATTTGCTTCCTTCTAAAATAGCCGCCTCTTTTGTCGGTCCAAAAATCTGTAAGCCTTCAGCTTGAAATTTGTTTACAATACCTTCTAACAATGGATTTTCAGGACCAACGAAAGTAAAAGTGATGTTTTCTTGTTTGGCGAAGGCAATCAGCTCACTTACATTGGTTTCATCTATTGAAAGAAGCTCTGCCTCTTTTGCAATCCCGGCGTTCCCAGGTGCACAATACACTTTTGTTACACTTTCGCTCTCCGCTAATTTCTTACATATGGCGTGCTCACGACCACCACGGCCGATGACAAGTACCTTCATTTTGAAAAGCCCCCTTAAGAAAAACCTCTCCTCTTTTCGTCTGCTGAGGAGAGGTTGAAATGTAGAAATGAATGAAACCTTATGATTGTACCTGTGAGGGTCCGTCCCTCTTTCAAATAAAAGCAGTTTCTATTCTTATAAAAAAGCCTTTTTGCGAAGGGTAGGTCCGTCCCTCTTAATGCTTGAAGTGGCGGATTCCGGTGAAGACCATGGTGATGCCGTGTTGGTCTGCTTTTTTGATAGAGTCTTCGTCACGGATGGATCCTCCTGGTTGAATGATGGCTGTGACACCAGCTTTTACAGCCGCTTCGACAGTGTCATCCATTGGGAAGAATGCATCGGAAGCCATGCTTGATCCGACTGCTTTTGCTCCAGCCTGCTCAATTGCAATGCTTGCTGCTCCTACTCTGTTCATTTGTCCAGCACCTACTCCAACAGTCATATGGGAGTCCGTTAATACAATTGCGTTGGATTTTACATGCTTCACAACTTTCCAGCCTAATTTCATGCTTGCCCACTCTTCTTCAGTAGGCTGGCGCTTTGTGACTACTCGTAAATCAGCATCATCAAGGGTAAAGGTATCGTCTCCTTGAATGAGTAACCCACCTTCTACAGTTGTGAGCTTCTTCTCCACTTTATTCGTGGATTCAAATGGAACCGTTAATAATCTAATATTCTTTTTACCGGATAAAATCTCAAAGGCTTCGTCACTAAATGCAGGAGCAATGACAATCTCTAAGAAAATCTCATGGAGCTTCTTAGCAGTATCTTCATCCACTATACGATTGAGTGCAACAATCCCACCAAAGATGGATGTTGAGTCAGCTTCATATGCTTTAGAAAATGCTTCATGAATGGTCGTCCCAACCCCTACTCCACAAGGATTCATATGTTTTACTGCGACTGCCGCCGGCTCAGTAAATTCCTTCACAATTTGAAGAGCTGCATTAGCATCATTAATATTATTATAAGAAAGATCTTTACCGTGGAGCTGTCTTGCCATTGCAATTGAAAACTCCGAGCCTAGTGGCGCACGGTAAAAGGATGCTTGTTGATGAGGATTTTCACCATAACGCAGAGTTTGCTTCAGCTCATATGTTCGAGTAAAGCGTTCCGGGTTTTCTTCACCTGAGATATCCGTCATATATTCAGCTATAAAAGCATCGTAGGCAGCCGTATGTCGGAAAACCTTAGCCGCTAGCTTACGACGCTTTTCTAAGGAAACGTCTCCTTGAAGCTTTAATTCAGTAATCACTTCATCATAATCCAGAGCATCTACTATCACGGTTACATACTCATGATTTTTCGCAGCTGCCCGCAGCATGGTAGGACCGCCTATATCAATGTTTTCAATTGCTTCTTCAACCCCTACATTAGGCTTTGCAATGGTCTGTTGAAAAGGATAAAGGTTCACACACACTAAATCGATACCTTCAATCCCTTGTTCTTCTAATTGCTTGCGATGAGCCTCTTCGCCACGCTTTGCAAGTAATCCACCGTGAATGTTAGGGTGGAGAGTTTTTACTCTCCCTTCTAAAATTTCAGGAAAGCCGGTAACTTCTTCTACACCCTTAACCTCTAATCCGTTTTCAAGCAGAAGTTTTTTCGTACCACCTGTTGAAATGATTTCATAACCTAGCTGAATAAGCTCTTGAGCAAATTCGATAATACCACTTTTATCTGAAACACTAATCAATGCTCTTTTTTTCATTTTGTCTCCTCCTCTACCTGTTCGCTTCTGAAGATATTGTTGATTTTATTTCATTATGGGTTGAACAAGTGGACGATTAAAAGGTAGTTGGTTCCCTTTAAAAACTCCACTTCTTTAGATGCGTCCCCCACCACTTTACCACATTAAAGCGTAATTTTCAGTGGCCTGTGGTGAGGAAGAGGTGGTTGAGGGTGGTTGGGTACAGGTGGTGTTCGACGTGCTGAATTTTGTCTTGGAGTGATTGTTTGGTTTCTCCTGTTGTCACTCGGACAAATTCTTGGGCGATGATTTCCCCTGTATCCATGCCTGCATCCACATAATGGATGGTGACACCAGTGATTTTCACCCCGCCGTTGATGGCTTGACCGATGGCATCTTTTCCTGGAAAAGCAGGAAGAAGAGACGGATGGATATTGACAATTCTCCCTCCGTAGCTTTCTAGCAAGGTTGGACCAATTAACCTCATGTATCCTGCTAATACAATAAAATCAACACCTAAATGAGTAAGTTCATTTAGAATTTCCTGTTCAAATGCCTGCTTGTTTTCATAATCTTTTGCTCGGAATACATATGTTGGAATCCCTGCAGTTTGAGCACGGTGAATGGCAAATGCTCCTGGTTGATCACAGACAAGAAGCTTGATGTTTGCTTTGAGTCTTCCACCTTGTACCGCGTCTACTAATGCTTGAAAATTACTGCCGCTTCCTGATGCAAAAATGGCAATCTGTCTCATGATTCGCCCCCGTTTTAATCACCTTACCAGGCGGACACCAGTACCTTTTGTCACTCGCCCGATGATATAGGATGATTCTCCTTGATCTTTTAAAAATTGAAGAATATCTTCTGCTTCATGTTCTTCCACTGCTAATACAAATCCGATCCCCATATTAAAAATATTGTACATCTCATCACCAGGTATTTTCCCATAGCGCTCAAGAGCTCCAAAAATACTTGGCACATTCCAGCTTCCTTGAATAATATCCGCTTGTAATCCTTCAGGAAGCATACGAGGGATATTTTCAACAAAGCCTCCTCCTGTAATGTGAGACATTCCTTTAATAGAGAATTTCTTCAATGCAGCCAGTACTGGTTTTACGTAAATTTTTGTGGGTGTAAGTAACGCTTCTTTTAGTGTGGTCTCAAGCTCAGGTAGTGATTCCTCTAAAGAAAAAGACTCATCACTAAAGAAAATTTTTCTTACTAAAGAGTACCCATTACTGTGTATACCACTAGACCCTAGTCCGATTAACACATTTCCGTCAGAAATTTCTTCACCTGTGATAATTTCTCTCTTTTCACAAGCTCCAACAGCAAATCCAGCTATATCATATTCTTCATCAGAATACATTCCTGGCATCTCAGCGGTTTCGCCTCCGATTAAAGCACATCCCGCCATTTCACATCCGTCCGCAATCCCTTTTACAATACCTTCTATCTTTTCTGGAAGTGCTTTTCCAGTTGCTATATAATCTAAGAAATACAGTGGCTCTGCTCCTTGAACGACTATGTCATTCACACACATGGCCACACAATCGATACCGATCGTATCGTGTTGGTCTGCCATAAAAGCAAGCTTCAGCTTCGTTCCGACACCATCAGTTCCAGACACAAGAACAGGTTCTTTTAGTTGTAAGGAGGATAGATCAAACATGCCACCGAAACTGCCTAATTGACCGAGTACTCCTTCTCTTGCTGTTCGTTTGACGTGCTTTTTGATTCGATCAACGGACTCATATCCCGCTTCAATATCTACTCCTGCTTGTCGATACGCATTTGCCATCCTAATTCCTCCTATTTCACTAACTCTTTTTCATGTGGGTGAAGTGTATCCGGATAAATCTCCGTTGGATACTTCCCTGTGAAACAAGCTAAGCATTGACCCCGATTTTCAGAAGAATCATCTCGATCAATGGCTCTTAAAACACCATCTGTACTCAAGAAGGTTAGAGAATCCGCTCCAATAATCTGACGCATCTCTTCAATGGAATTGTTAGCGGCAATCAATTCCTCATGTGTCGATGTATCAATACCATAGAAACAAGGATTTTTTATAGGCGGCGAGCTAATACAAACATGTACTTCCTTCGCACCCGCTTCCTTCAGCATGCTGACAATTCTTCTACTTGTTGTACCACGTACAATGGAATCATCCACCATTACGACTCGTTTCCCCTCGACTACTCCTCTTACTGGGGAAAGCTTCATTTTAACCCCTTGTTCACGAAGGGATTGAGATGGTTGAATAAATGTTCGACCTACGTATCTGTTTTTAATAAGACCCATTTCATAAGGAATCCCGGATTCCTCTGCATACCCTATGGCACTTGAGATACTGGAGTCCGGAACACCTGTTACGACATCCGCTTCAATAGGTGCTTCCTTGGCAAGCTCAATTCCCATTCTTTTACGTGCCGAGTGAACATTGATTCCCTGGATATTGCTGTCTGGCCTTGAGAAATACACATATTCCATGGTGCACATGGCATTTCCTCCTGAAAAACTAAACCGTTCTGAGGTCATTCCCTCAGCATTTAAAATCACAAGCTCCCCTGGTTCAATATCACGTACGAATTCAGCTCCTACAATATCAAAGGCACATGTCTCTGATGCGACACAGTAGGCATCCCCTACTTTACCCAGTGATAATGGACGAAGACCGTTTGGATCAAGAGCAATCATCATTTCTGTTTCTGTCATGATGACAAACGCATACGCCCCCTTTAACATGGTTAACGCGTTTTTTACACGATCCTTCAGCTGTGAGTAGCCACTTCGCTTTATTAAGTGAGCTAACACTTCCGTATCTGAGCTCGTCTGAAAAATACTACCCTGTCCCTCTAATTGGTGCTTCAATGCATTGGCATTAATCAGATTTCCGTTGTGAGCTAGTGCAAGACTTCCATTTTGTGAATTGAATAGTAGGGGCTGAACGTTCTCATAGCCACCGCCTCCAGCAGTGGCATAGCGAACATGACCAATCGCTCCATTCCCCTCGAGCTTTTCAATGGAACCTTCCTGAAACACTTCCGTTACGAGGCCTTCCCCTTTTAAGCATCGTAATCTCTCTCCGTCAGACACAACAATTCCCGTTCCTTCCTGGCCACGGTGCTGCAAGCTATGGAGTCCGTAATACGTGATTTGAGCGGCATTCGGATGTCCCCAAATACCAAATACACCACATTCTTCGTTTAAACCTTTGATTTCAGCAGGCATGGGATTGCTCCTTTCCAAGCTGTCTCCAATTCTTCAACTGATGCTTGTAAAATCGTCTCTCTATTATCCGATAACACATGAAGGTCCGATTGATCCAACACACGTCCAACCATATTCGCTTCTGGAACAAGTTTCTCAAATTCATCTATATTTTCAGGAGTAACTGACACAATAAAACGTGATTGAGTTTCGCTGAAAAGACTGGCAACAATGTTTTCCCCTGATACCTGTATTTCTGCTCCTAAATTTTTCGTGCCAAAAGCAGATTCTGCCAGAGCAACAGCTAAGCCACCTTCAGCCATATCATGGGCAGATGCCACAAGACCCTTTTGAATCGCTTCTAGAAGCTGCATTTGTCGACGAAGCTCTGTTTTTAAATCAATACTTGGCGCTTTCCCAAAGATTTTGCCTTCTGTAAGCTTTTGAAGCTCACTCCCACCAAATTCTTCTTTCGTTTCACCAATCACATAAATAAGATCGCCAGCATTTTTAAAGTGCTGAGTTGTAATATGATCTACATCTTCTACTAACCCCACCATCCCAACAACTGGTGTTGGATAAACCGCCGTTCCCATGGATTCATTATAAAGGGAAACATTTCCACCAATGACTGGAGTCGATAGCTCTCGACACGCTTCACTCATTCCATCGACGGATTTTTCAATTTGCCAGAAAATTTCTGGCTTCTCCGGATTTCCGAAGTTTAAGCAATCTGTAATCGCTAGGGGAATTGCACCCGAACATACAATATTACGCGCCGCTTCAGCAACGGCAATTTTCCCTCCGACTTCCGGATCTAAATAAATGTATCGTGAATTACAATCCGTTGTCATGGCAAGGGCTTTTCTTGTTCCACGTACACGCACCACCGCAGCATCAGAACCCGGGCTTACCACCGTACTTGTTCGAACTTGATGGTCATATTGATCATACACCCATTCCTTACTTGCAATCGTTGGCTGCTGTAAAAGTTGAAGAAGGGTTTCTTTATAGTCATCCACCTGAGGTACTGAAGTTTCCATTCCTTGAAATTCTTTATAATAAGCCGCTTCCTGAGAAGGTTTATTATATACAGGCGCTTCTTCTGCCAGGGCATCGACTGGAACATCTGCTACAACTTCCCCTTTATGAAGAAGTCGAAGACGCTTATCATCTGTTACCTTTCCAATTGAAACAGCTTCTAAGTCATATTTTGAAAAAAGATCCACAATCTCTTGTTCACGACCCTTTTCAACGACGATTAACATACGCTCCTGGGATTCTGATAGCATCATTTCATATGCCGTCATCCCCTCCTCTCGCTGGGGAACAAGATCAAGATTCATCTCAATCCCGGATCCTGCTTTACTTGCCATTTCTGCTGATGAGCTTGTAAGACCAGCCGCTCCCATATCTTGAATACCAACAAGAGCATCATTTTGTACTAATTCAAGGCAGGCTTCAAGCAATAATTTTTCCATGAATGGATCTCCCACTTGAACAGCTGGGCGTTTTTCTTCAGATCCTTCATTTAATTCCTCTGATGCAAAGGTTGCTCCATGAATTCCATCACGACCTGTTTTAGCACCAACATACATTACCGTATTTCCAACCCCATGCGCCTGACCTTTTTTAATATCTTTATGGTCAATCAATCCGACACACATAGCATTTACTAAAGGATTTCCTTCGTAGGAAGCATCAAATTGAACTTCTCCACCTACAGTTGGAATTCCGATACAATTTCCATAGCCGGCAATACCAGCCACTACTTCTTTAAACAAATACTGAACACGAGGAGAATCCAGCTCTCCAAAGCGTAAAGAGTTGAGGAGTGCGATAGGTCTTGCCCCCATCGAGAATACGTCTCGTATAATACCCCCGACACCTGTTGCTGCCCCTTGAAATGGTTCGATGGCTGAAGGGTGGTTATGACTTTCGATTTTGAATACAACTGCTTGATCATCGCCAATATCAACAATCCCCGCTCCTTCACCTGGTCCTTGAAGAACACGCTCCCCTGATGTTGGAAACTTCATTAATACAGGCTTCGAATTTTTATAGCTGCAATGCTCTGACCACATAACAGAGAACAAACCTGTTTCTGTGTAGTTTGGTGTTCTTCCTAAGATGTTCTCCACCATTGAAAATTCCTCGACTGTTAAACCCATCTCACGATAAAGCTGCTCTTCTTTTACTTGTGCTGAAGTCGGTTCAAGCATTAACGACATGTTTTTCCCTCCATTGCTTTACAATCGATTGAAATAGTTTCTTCCCATCTTCACTACCTAGTAACGTATCCATTGCTCGTTCCGGGTGAGGCATCATCCCTAAAACGTTTCCTTCCTTATTTGTAATCCCGGCAATGTTTTCTACACTTCCATTTGGATTTTCATCACTATACGTAAATACGATTTGGTTGTTTTCTTTTAGAGATATCATGGTTTCTTCGTCACAGAAGTAGTTTCCTTCACCATGAGCGATTGGGATTTGAATAACCTGCCCTTTTTCATAGGCATTTGTGAACATTGTTTCATTGTTCTCAACAGTTAACGGAACTGTTTTACAAATGAACTTCAAGCTATCATTTCGACGCATAGCTCCTGGAAGCAATCCTGTTTCTAGTAAAATTTGAAATCCATTACACACACCAAGGACCGGCTTTCCTTCCTCAGCAGCTTTTACAACTTCTTTCATGACAATTGAAAAACGGGCAATGGCTCCAGAACGTAAGTAATCTCCATATGAGAATCCTCCAGGCAGAAGAATTCCATCATATTTTTCCAGATTATCAGCATCGTGCCAAACGTATTCCACTTCTTCCCCTATTTCATCCTTTATTGCATGGTACATATCAATGTCACAGTTAGAGCCTGGAAACACAATTACCGCAAACTTCATTGAGTCACACTCTCCTCGATCTCATATCGATAATCCTCGATGACAGGGTTTGCTAATAGTCGATGACACATTTCTTCAACCGTCGCCTCTACATTTTTTACAGAAGAAGGAAGAGTCAGCTCCATATACTTTCCGACACGCACATCCTCAACAGCGTTGAACTCCATTGAATGTAATGCCTGCTTAACAGCACTTCCTTGAGGATCTAATACACTTTCTCTTAATGTGATATATACCTTTACTTTGTACATAACTTGTTTCCTCCTAAGCGTTCTAAAATAATAGAATATACTTCTGTTAAACTGCCTAAATCTCTTCTGAAAACATCTTTATCGAGCTTTTGATTGGTTTTAGCATCCCATAATCGGCATGTATCAGGGGATATTTCATCACCTAGTAAAATCTCCCCGTTGCGGTCTTTCCCAAACTCCAATTTAAAATCAACAAGAGTAACACCTGCTTCTTTAAAAATGTCTTGAAGAACAACATTTACACCCAAAGCCATTTCTCTTATTTGATTTCGTTCTTCATCGGTTACGATTTCTAAGAAATCAATGTGATCATTCGTTATAAGGGGATCACCTAAATCATCGTTTTTGTAGTAAAATTCAATGATAGGTTTTTGAAGAGGAATTCCTTCCTCCATTCCGAGTCTTTTCGAAAGACTTCCCGCTATGACATTTCGCACCACAACTTCCAGAGGAATGATGTGTATTTTTTTGACCAGCTGCTCATAATCCGATAACTGCTTTATAAAATGACTTTCGATCCCTTTTTCAGCAAGCTTTGAAAATAGTAAGCTTGAAATCTTATTATTTAAAACCCCTTTGCCTTCAATGTTCGTTTTCTTCTCCCCATTAAACGCTGTTGCCGAATCTTTATACTGTATCCACACAATCTCTTCGTCAGTTGTAGCAAAGATTTGTTTGGCTTTTCCTTCGTATAAAAGCATTCCCTTTTCCATTTATAAGCCCCCTCGTTACCGGAATTTTGCCAATCTTCAGTCTAAATTTCAATAAAAAAAGGGAGGGATTTAAGTAAACCCCTACCCTATGTATTTGTCAGATGGGCTTATTCCACTAAGCCGCAACGTTCAAAAATGGTATCGACATGCTTCAAGTGATAGTTGTAATCAAAGCAATCATCTATCTCAATTGGAGAAAGCTTTGATGTAATCAAGCTGTCTTCTTCAATAAGAGAGCGGAAAGGAACCTGCTTTTCCCAAGCCTCCATGGCTTTTGGTTGAACCGTATCATACGCTTCTTCACGAGTCATGCCTTTATCAATAAGAGCTAACAGCACTCGTTGTGAATAAATCAACCCAAGGGTACGATCCATATTTCGCTGCATGTTCTCTGGGAAGACCGTTAAATTCTTCACGATATTTCCAAATCGATTAAGCATATAATTAAGGGCAATCGTTGCGTCAGGCAGAATGACACGCTCTGCTGAAGAATGAGAGATGTCACGCTCATGCCATAAAGGGACGTTTTCGTAGGCAGTTAGCATATAGCCCCTAATCAACCTGGCCATTCCCGTCATGTTCTCTGACCCGATCGGATTTCGTTTATGAGGCATAGCGGAAGATCCTTTTTGACCTTTCGCAAAAAACTCCTCAACCTCACGTGTTTCACTCTTTTGAAGTCCACGAATTTCTACTGAGAACTTCTCGATAGACGTTGCGATTAGGGCAATCGTACTCATGTAATGAGCGTGACGATCACGTTGAAGGGTTTGGGTAGAAACAGGTGCAGGCTTCGTTCCAAGCTTTTCACACACATATTTCTCTACAAATGGATCGATATTTGCATAAGTTCCAACAGCACCAGAGATCTTTCCAAACTCGACTCCTTCAGCTGCTGCTTTAAAACGCTCTACATTTCGCTTCATTTCTTCATACCATAAGGCAAGCTTTAACCCGAACGTCGTCGGTTCAGCATGAACACCGTGGGTTCTCCCCATCATCACCGTATCTTTATGTTCGATGGCTTTATTCTTAAGGATTTCTACGAAACGATCCAAATCCTTTTTGATAATGTCATTGGCTTGCTTTAATTGATATGAAAGGGCTGTGTCTACAACGTCTGTTGAGGTTAGACCATAATGAACCCATTTTCTTTCTTCTCCAAGGGTTTCTGAAACAGCTCTCGTAAAGGCTACAACGTCATGTCGTGTTTCCTCTTCGATTTCTTTAATT
The DNA here is from genome assembly GCF_001648555.1 of Rossellomorea aquimaris TF-12. Taxonomy (GTDB): domain Bacteria; phylum Bacillota; class Bacilli; order Bacillales; family Bacillaceae_B; genus Rossellomorea; species Rossellomorea aquimaris. The sequence goes on from NZ_LQXM01000030.1 coordinate 607,574, forward strand.
CGATCCACATTAAAGCCGGCATTTTCACGAATTTTAGCTACATCCTCTTTCGGAATGTCCCCTAGTTCTGCCCAAGCTTCACAAGCAAGTATTTCTACCTCCAGCCAAGCTTGAAATCGATTCTCTTCTGTCCAAATAGCTCCCATTTCCGGGCGTGTATAACGTTCAATCATATTTTTTGTCCTCCGATCTTTTCTTGCATCTGCCAAATTCCAGCTTCTTGGATGCTTGATAGGGTTTCTTCTATATTGTTTGATAGAAGAGTTACATGCCCCATCTTCCGTTTAGGCTTTGGAACATCCTTTCCATATAGATGGATGAACCAATTTGGATGCTCTGGTATCACCTTCATCACAGGCTCCACATGCTCTCCTAATAGATTAACCATCACAGCGCTCTTTAATAAGGTAGGCTGAATGAGGGGCCAATTACAAATGGCTTTAATATGCTGCGCGAACTGCGAAGAGTCACACGCTTCAATAGAGTAATGACCTGAATTATGAGGTCTCGGTGCCAGCTCATTCACGTATATATCCCCACTTTTCGTTAAGAACATTTCAATCGCTAACGTTCCCACTAAATCAAGGGTTTCACTGATTTTCTTCGCCATTTCAACTGCTTTTACCGATACCTCTGTACTCACTCTGGCAGGAGCAATGGTTTCGTGAAGAATATTATCCACATGTATGTTTTCTACTACTGGAAAATAAGTATGGTCTCCATCAGGATTTCTCGTCACAATAACAGATAATTCTTTTTCAAATGGTATCCATTTTTCTAACACACAAGGTCCATTCTCAAGTAAAACTGCTGCTTCTTCTATTTGATTAGTATTGGAGATGACATATTGACCTTTCCCGTCATATCCTCCTCTACTCGTTTTCAGAACCGCTGGAAGGCCGAGCCTATCTATATTATCATAGATATCCTTCTGCTGTTGAATCACGGCATATGGCGCCACTTCAACACCCGCGAACGTAAGGGCTTCCTTCTCCATGATTCGATCTTGGGTTATTCTGATTAATTCGGCTCCTTGAGGAAGATACGCTCTTTCTGACAGCCACTTTAAAGCCTCATAATCTATATTTTCAAATTCATACGTAATGACTTCACACTCTTCAGCCAATCGATAGAGTGCATCATATTGATCAAAGGGAGCCGTAATAACAAGATCGGCTATTTGAGCACAAGGAGAATGGGGAGAAGGATCTAATACCGCCACTTTAAAACCATTTTGCTTTGCAGCAAGTCCCATCATTCTCCCAAGCTGTCCTCCACCGATGATTCCGATCATTTGTCCAGGTAATACCGTTTTCTTATTCAAGGTCATCACTACTTTCTAGAACTTTCACTCGTAATGCTTCTCTTCTTTTTTGTAAAGTTGAGGCTAACTTGTGATCTTCAATCGAAAGGATTTGTGCTGCCAGTAAGCCTGCATTCGTGGCTCCTGCTTTCCCTATTGCCACAGTCGCTACCGGGACTCCTCCTGGCATCTGAACGATGGATAATAATGAATCCATTCCATTTAGAGCTTTTGACTGCACCGGAACACCAATGACCGGCAACGTCGTTTTTGCAGCTACCATACCAGGTAAATGAGCAGCTCCACCAGCACCTGCAATAATTACCTTAATTCCTCGATTTCTTGCACTCTCAGCATACTCAAACATATAATCAGGCGTCCGATGAGCCGACACCACACGCTTTTCAAACGGAATTTCAAGCTCCTTCAGAACATCACACGTAAACTTCATTGTTCCCCAGTCAGATGTACTTCCCATGATTACTGCTATCATAATGGTGACAGGCACCTCCCAAATTTTATGTACAAAAAATACCCAGATCAAATGCTCTCATGAGAGAAAGCACTTGATCTGGGCATTATTAAAGAATGAGCCCCTATTATCCGACAGGGTCCTCAGACGTTCACGTATCCAGACAGCTACTTTCCCTCATAGTCCGACCATTTACGGTAGTCAGGTAGAGACTCATGGGCCATATTCCCATTATTATATGAGGGTATTCGGTTTATTTGTCTCCATCATAACGCGATAAAGAGAGAGTGTCAACGAATAATCGAACGATTATAAAAGTCTGAAAATTAATGTTCGGATTTACGGGTGTTATTCTTCTATTTTCTTCCCTTCGAAAACAATTGTCTGTTTTACAGGGACATATTCACTTTTCCCTTGCTGCTTTTGTTCCTCAAACACTGGCTTTTCCATCCGGCGAACCGGCATAAAGCCTTCCTGTTTCATTCGATCTAAACAATCACTAATGGTTTCATTCTCCTGCACTTCAAATAACATTTTCTTTTTACTCATTGTTTTAATTTTCCTTTGCGTATATTTCGAACGGTCTTAACCCAGAACCCTCCGTGAATGGCTTTTGGTTCATAAGCAATAATAAAAGCTTTAGGATCAAGCTCTTTAATCGTATCATATAACTTCATTTCATACTTACGAGGAGTTAGAATTTGAAGGGCCATACGGTTCCCTTCCAAACCATTTGCTTCCCAGTTGGTTACACCATACCCTCTCGCACGGAGTTCATTTGGAAGAGCCTTATCATATTCTTTTGTAATCACATTCACCGTAATATACCCAAGTGCCAGCTTCTCCTCAATCTTCATTCCAACAATGACACCGAGACCATACCCAACGGCATAAGCAACCAAATTCTGAATCTCATTCAGATTGTCTAACACAAGACCTAACCCGACAACATAAATAACCACTTCAAACGAACTGACAAAAGCTGCAATATATCGATAACCCTTTAAGGTTAAAATCATTCTTATCGTAAAAAAGGATACGTATACAATATTAATGATTAAGATGATGGCAACCATTAGATAACTATTTTCCAACATTCTAGATTCCTCCCCTCTACTAACCAATATCATTAGTAGTATGCTCAAATTAAGTCTCTATTTTACTAGAAATGATTTCGAATATGAACCACTTTCAACAAAATTCTCTCTCTGACAAAATCTAGCAACTGCCTATACCTGTTTCTATCCTAATTTTTAAAAATAAAACTAAAAAAATAGAACCCTTTGGATGAAACAACCTCAACCAAAGGGTTCTACTGAATAAAATTAAATTTCTTTTAACTTCTGAACAACCTCAGAAGGCTCTACTCGATCCTTATAATCCGCCTTCGTATACTCATAAGCAATCGTCCCATCCTGCCTAATGATATACGTTGCCGAAACAGGCAAGGTCCATGAATCACTATCATTCGCCTTCTCTAAATCCAATCCTTTCTCCTTATAAATCTCTACTAGGTAAGGAGGGAGATGGTAAACAAGATTATAATCATTCGCCACTTTATTCCCTTCATCACTTAACACATAATACGCTAATTCATTCTTTTCCTTCGTAGAAAGAGAAGCATCGGGAGTTTGCGGACTAATTGCAATTAACTCAGCTCCTTCACTGTGAATCTCCTGAATCAGTTCCTGATAAGCTCGTAACTCCATATTACAATATGGACACCAACCACCACGATAAAACGTGACAATTACTGGTCCCTTCTCTAATACACTTCCAAGATGAACCTCTTTACCCGTCGCATCTGGTAGAGTGAATCCAGGTGCCTTCTCTCCTACCTTTAACCCTTTACCTTCATTAGAACCTTCCAACTCATCTATTGCCTTCTTCATTTTATCCTGAACATCCTGAGGGGTTTTCTCTTTAAACTTTGAAATATACTCTTCATACTTCTCTCGCATTTTCGTTGTTTGCAATTTGATAACCTCCTTTTAAATATGTGTTAAGTATAAAATGGTTATTAATAAAAGAAAAGCGATGTGCTTGGTTGGTTTTAGAGTTTGGGGTAGAAGTGTTTAATGGAAATCTTGTGTTGGTTGGAGTGGGGGTGGTCTGTTATTGGTGTGGTAGTTTCATAGGAAAGTGCGGATTTTGGTATGGAATGTGCGAAACTGAAGTTTGTATTGGTTAATTTATGCACAGCTGGGCAATTGATATGGGGGCCAGAATTTTGAACGATTTTGTATTTTCCCATCTCATTTAAAACAATAAAGAAGAGTAACTTTTTATTAGTTCTTATTGTTTAATGAATATTTTTTGTTCTGTTGAGAGGTTTTTGTTTGAAAATAGTGGGATTGAGTGCTGCTGGGTTGAGGGTTATGTGAAAGAATGTGCGAGTTTTGATGGGGAATGTGCGAAATCGGGGGTGAAATGTGCGAAAAACCAACGTAAATGTGCGAAACCGAGGCTAGAATGTGCGAAATGGTGAACAGGTGGTTATTTCAAGTGGCTTGTATTCCCGACACTGTGCTCAATTGGGCCAGAAGTCAAACAAATTGGGCCACTTTGCTCGAGAATTGGGCCAGATTCAGACTTAATTGGGCCACTTTCACAATTAATTGCGCCAAATTGTGAACAAACAACCAAACAACAAAAAAAAGAGTAACTCCTAAGAGCTACTCTTTCTACTCGCCTGGCGACGTCCTACTCTCACAGGGGGAGATCCCCCAACTACCATTGGCGCTGAAGAGCTTAACTTCCGTGTTCGGCATGGGAACGGGTGTGACCTCTTCGCCATAATCACCAGACGAATATTTCATTGAAGGTTGTTCCTTCAAAACTAGATAAAGAGTTGATGTCAAGAAAGCCGAATATCGACCAATATTGTTCATTTTCAAAATGATACTGTGTGGTTAAGTCCTCGATCGATTAGTATCAGTCAGCTCCACATGTCGCCATGCTTCCACCTCTGACCTATCTACCTAGTCATCTTCTAGGGATCTTACTCACATAAAGTGATGGGAAATCTCATCTCGAGGG
>NZ_LQXM01000005.1 GCF_001648555.1 Rossellomorea aquimaris TF-12
GCCTCTTTCCGCTTTTGTAGCCACAGCTGGTACTGGGGGAACGATTACGGGAACTGGCGAAGTGTTAAAAGAACATTATCCTGACCTTCAAGTTCACGTTGTCGAACCAGCAGGGTCTCCTGTTCTTTCAGGCGGTAAGCCAGGAAAGCATAAACTAGTCGGAACTAGTCCTGGGTTTGTTCCAGACATTTTGAATACAGCTGTCTATGACGAAATTCACAAAATAGAAGATGAACAAGCATATGATATTACGCGAAGAATGGCCAGGGAAGAAGGGATTCTTGTTGGACCATCCTCTGGTGCTGCCTGCTACGCTGCTATTGAAGTAGCGAAAAGATTGTCACCTGATGATGTGGTTGTTTGTATTGCTTGTGATACTGGAGAAAGATACTTATCAAGTGATTTATTTCGCTTTGAATGATTGATCATAAAAAGACGATTCCTGATTAATAAGGAATCGTCTTTTTTCTTGACTGTATTTTGTTTTATAACAAGTACACAAAGTCTTTTATTTTATACTGTGATAGTGGGTAATAAACTCTTCAGGAGAAGATTTTACAACATACGTCCAAACACCTTCAATAGTGTGAAGGTATAGAAAAGTGTAATAAGATGAAAGAGATCTACTAGAAACGTCCATTACATCCTTTAACGTAAAACTTTTAGAAGGAGTTACAATTTTATCCTTATAAAGATAAATATGCCCTTCCGTTTCCACGGTAAATTGTTGGTTGTCTTCAATTCTTCTTTCTGTTCTCATAAATGGTTGTGAACAAATCAATGTCATGTAAAGCCTCCAACAGTTTGGCGATCAATTACTCATCCCTTATTAATACGTTCTTCAAATAGTTCTTGGAGCTTTTTCGTTACAGATCCTGGTTTCCCGTTTCCTATTTCCTTATCATCAATTTTAACTACGGGCATCACTTCTGATGTGGTACTTGCAATAAATAACTCATCCGCATCCAGTACTTCATCCACACTAAACGATTTTTCTTGAAATGACATTCCATTCCTCTTGCAAATATCTTGAATGACTCTTCTGGTTATGCCATTTAAGATTAAATTGGTTGCGGGATGAGTGACTATCTCATCATTTTTTATTATAAATGCATTGGATGCAGACCCTTCTGTTACCGTATCTCCGCGATGTAAGATAGCCTCATAGTGCCCTTCTGAGACCGCCTCTTCTTTTGCCAGTAAGTTTCCAAGTAGATTCAGACTTTTAATATCACATCGCAACCAACGAATATCCTCTACAAGCTTAGCGGTCACCCCATCTTGCATTTGCTGAAGAGGACGTGGAACTTCATTGGCATAAGCCACAACACTTCCTTTTATTTCTGAAGAAGGGAAGTTATGTTGGCGTGGTGCTACTCCTCGAGTGACTTGTAAATAGACACTGCCATCCTGGATGCTATTGGCTTTTATGAGTTCATGAATAACGCCTGTCAATTCATCTAATTCATATGGAATGGTGAGCTTCATTTTGTCAGCACTTTGATATAGGCGTTCCATATGTTCTTTCATTGTAAACGTTTTTCCACTGTAAACTCGGATCACCTCATAGATACCATCTCCGAATTGATACCCACGATCTTCAATAGCAACCTTCGCTTCTTCTCGATTTATAAATTCCCCATTCAGAAATACAGTATTCATTGAGTCCTCTCCTTTTTCTTCTCTTTACGATTTACACGCTAATTCATAGATTGCTTGGGCATAGATAGCCGTTGCTTTAAGCAAATCCTCAATATACATATATTCATCCTTCTGATGAGCGATATCTTCTCTACCAGGAAATAAAGGACCAAAGGCAACTCCTGCTTCTAAACTTCTAGCATACGTACCTCCACCAATACTGAGAAGTTCTGCTTTTTCCCCTGTTTGTTCTTCATATACCTTCTGCAACGTACGCACTAAAGGATCATCAGACGAAACATGATGGGGTTTACTATCAGTCAAATTTTCAATCTCAAAGGTTTCAATGCTCTCGAAGATTTTCATTCCTTTTTCCATTTCAAACGTAACAGGATATCGCATATTCAATCCTATACGACCACCGTCCTCATTTGAAAAACGTAGCTTCCCTACGTTAATGGTCAAATCGCCTGTAATATCATCATGGTAACTGACTCCTAATTCAACTCCACGTGATTCCTTGAAAAAGTGTTTTGTAGTAAATTCAAAGAATTCTTTCGCCTGAGAGTTCAAGGGAAGCTCTGATAAGAAAGCTCCTAAATATAAACCTGCATTTCTTCCATTCTTCGGTTCCATACCGTGAGCAGAGACACCTTCAATTTGAAAAACCAGCTCACCATTTTCAATATAATAGCTCCCTTTAATATCTTCTTCTTTCATGAAGATTTCAAAATTTTGAACCCATTTTGTGTGGTCTTCATCAATAAGTACGATTGCTTTGGCATAATCAGGAACCATATTATAACGACGTCCAGATTCAAATGATACTACCTCAAATCCTGAATCATTCTTTTTATCAACTGACTTTTGCACTAAATCAAAATCTGCAATTCCTTTTTCAGCATAAATGATTGGAAAATCTGCATCTGGAGCAAACCCCATCGTTGGCATTTCTTCCTTTTTGAAATATTGCTCCACACATCTCCAATCACTCTCTTCATCGGTTCCGATAATCATTCGTACCCGTTTGTTGAAAGGAACACCAAGCTCTTTTACAATTTTCATAGCATAGTAAGCTGCAATGGTAGGACCTTTATCATCAATCGCTCCTCTAGCAAAAATCTTACCGTCTTTTATTTGTCCTCCAAAAGGATCTACACTCCAGCCATCCCCCTCTGGAACTACATCGACATGACATAGAACTCCAAGTAGGTCACTTCCTTCTCCTACTTCCAGATGCCCTGCTAGATGATCAACATTTTTAGGTATGAAACCATCTTTTTCACCTAGATTTAATAAATAGTCAAGTGCTTCTTTTATCCCTTTCCCTAATGGCGCCTCTTCCGTTCCATTTTCTTCATCCAGGACACTTTTTATTTGCAAAAATTGCTGTAAATCACTTAATAAATCGTCTTTTCTTTTGTCGACTTCACTCGTCCAATTGATTGTCATCCTTATACACCCGTTCTATATGTATTTTTAAAATTATTCCCTCATTCATTTTATACTGTTTTATTATGAAATCCAAACATATAGGGACGATTTAGCAGGTTAATTTTCAGAATAGTTCATCTTTTGTTGCTTTTGTACATAGGCTAGAAGTAGGAAACGTAAATTGTTTGTAAATTTGGACATTTCCCTAGAAATTTTGTATCTTTAGGGGTACAATATAATTGTCTGACATCTTATGAGTACACTTTATTTAGAAAAGGGGTTGTCTAAAGCGCATAGTACATAGGTAGCACGTTTCGGTGCAAAACGACAAATGTAGTCTTTGCCTTTGGAAAAATAATCAAGGAGTGGTTCTTTGAAGCCTTCAACCAATCGTATGCTAACTAGAATAAAAGCTGTATACATGTACATTAATAAGAAAGGTACTGTAACAACTCAAGATCTCGTTGACGAATTTGGCATTACTCCTAGAACCATACAAAGAGACCTCAACGTGTTAGCGTATAACGACTTGGTTCAAAGCCCAAGTCGCGGCCAATGGACAACAACTGAGAAGAAAGTAAAGATGTCTTCTTAAAATTAACGGGGCTAAGTCCCGACCTGTATGGCGTAAGGAAGTCAGAAGCAGTACATTTTGCCTTCTGCTTTCTTTAAGACCAATCTTATTGTTAAACATATGAGAGAAAATTTAAAAAAAGAGACTGCCGAGTACTCACTTCACAGTAACGGACAGTCTCTTTTCCTGCATTTAAGATGGACGATACTCTTTAAGTAACGTTACTTCTTCCTCAGTTAACTCGCGATATTCACCAAGCTCCAGATCTTCGTCAAGTTGTAGTGGTCCCATGGACAAACGTTTTAAATAAACGACACGTTTTCCCACGCTCTCAAACATCCTTTTCACCTGATGAAACTTACCTTCTGTTATTTTCAATTCGATATCAGAGGTTAAGCCAGCTTTTAATATGGTCAATTCTCCTGGTTTCGTATGGTATCCATCATCTAATGTAACACCCCTTTTAAAGGCTTCTACATCCTCTTGTGTTACTTCGCCTTCAATCACCGCAAAATACGTTTTAGGTACATGACGTTTTGGAGATAGAAGTTGATGTGAAAGCTGTCCATCATTTGTAATTAATAGGAACCCTTCCGTATCCTTATCCAGTCTTCCTACTGGGAAAGGACTAAATATTTGATCCTCAAGCTGGAGTAAATCAATAACCGTCTCATCCTGCTGATCTTCTGTTGCAGAAATGACTCCCGGAGGCTTGTTCATAAGTAAATAAATATATTCTCTATACTCAACGCGCTCTCCGTTCAACATTACCGTATCTTTTTCAGGATGAACATGATTCTTTCCATCCTTAATAACCTCTCCATTCACTTGAAGACCGCCATCTTTTAATAATTTCTTCACTTCTTTACGGCTGCCATAGCCCATATTTGCAAGTAGTTTATCAACTCTCATCTGTAGTAACACTCCTATTTATAACATTTATTTGTTGTATTTTTTTCCTCTTCATCTTGTTCATCACTTATGCAGGCTTTAGCCCATTCATTATCCCATTCTTATCATAGGCTATTACAGGTAAGAAAATTTACATGACGAATGAGGTGTAAACGATGTATCCATTTAGACAACAAGGATCAGGCGGAATATTAATCCCCATTCCTCTTCCAGGTGGCCAAGGTCAGTATCCAGGTTACCCTGGTGGTGGTTATGGAGGCGGCGGAAGCTATGATGACCGCATCGATCGCTTAGAAAGACAATACCGACGACTAAACCGTAAAGTAGATCGCCTTGAAAGAAAAGTAGAAAGACTCGAAAGACAGCTTGGGTATTATAATAACTAGAAAAGCGAAGGTGGCTCGTTCAGAGGCGACAAGCATAAGGCATACCCGCCAGAAAGGCGTTCTGTGCCTTTTTGGTGGGTTTGACTTATGACCTCGAGCCTTCTCCCATTAAGTTACACAATACTGAGAAAAAAATAGGGGACTGACAAGATGTCATCCCCTATTTGCTTTTACCCTATTCTCAAGCGGTTACGTATTTTTGTCACTCTTTCTCCAAATAACTTGTCTGCTAACTTGCTTTTCAGACTTAAGTAAAAATAAACTAGTGCACCAACCCCACCACAAATAGCTACAAGTATGATGGATTGGAACCCGGACTCAGGATTTAAGTATTGAGCTAAAATACCATATAAAATCAGCACAACTACTGCCATAATGGCATTAAGACCAAATATGAACATGGTTCTTCTCATAATAAGTGAAAATTTATAGCGCGCATATTTCTTTATGACATATAAGTTAATCGCTATCGCAACAGCATAACCAATCGTTGTGGCCATGACCGCTCCTTGTGTCTCAAACAATCTAATTAACGGAATGTTTAGCACCAGCTTAATCAGTAATCCCACGAGAAGACTGAAAATCGTAAACTTTTGCTCATCAATCCCTTGAAGTATCGCTGCTGTCACAGCATATAAGGAAAATAAAATGGCAACTGGTGCATAGGCTCTTAACACAGATGTTCCTAAAGCATCACTATGATAAAACAAGGTATACGTTGGTTCTGCCAGCAATGCAATACCTATAGCAGCAGGTACAGTTAAGAACATAAGGATTTGGAACGTTTGATCTATATTCCTGCGAAGTGTTTTACGATCACCACTTGTATAAGAAGTTGTAATCAAAGGAATCAGGGTCATGGAAAACGCTGTGGCCAATGATACAGGAATAATCACAAGCTTATGAGTGTAAAAATTTAAAACGGCAAAAGCATAGTCAGATGTTTTTGCCTTCCCGATTGCGTCCATGGCTGTATTAAACGTAATGGTATCAACTAATTGAAACAAAGGATTAGCCAATCCCACAAAGATGAACGGTACGGAGTAGGCGATAATCTCTTTGTACATAGAGCGTAATGATACGTTTGCTTCTCCTCGATCTTCTTCCAATAATTCATCGAGATGAGGCTTTCGTTTATACCAATACCAAATCAGCGCTGCTAAACTCGCCAGTCCTCCAACAAAAGCAGCAAATGTTGCCACAGCAATGGCTGTTGTCACTGTACCATCCATTAAATCCAAGACAACATAAATTCCCCCAAGTAAAAAGGCAATCCGAACGATTTGTTCGATAACCTGTGAAACTGCTGTAGGTCCCATTGATTGATGACCTTGGAAAAAACCACGAATTAAGCTCATGAAAGGAATAATGATTAACGCAAAACTGACGGCACGAATAACTGTGGTTACTTGAGCTACTGATATCACCTGTTCATCACTTTTAATCACAATTCCAGCGAAAAGTGGAGCAAATGCATACATGATTAAAAAGGTAACAATTCCTGTAATCGTCATTAGCAGTAAACCGGATTTAAATAACCTTCTCCCTACGGCATACTCTTCAATGGCGTTATATTTTGAAACGAATTTTGATACAGCGAGGGGAACTCCCGCC